>CAVZQY010000001.1:0-150395 GCA_963777655.1 uncultured Actinomycetota bacterium
GTTCCTGACGCCTACTTGATCATTACGTATTGCTGTCGCCGCGCGCACGCTGCAACCGATCTGGTCACAGCCCGACAGCAAGCCTCCCGATTCGAGGACGGGCTGGACCGGGCCAAGAGCCGGTTCAGCGGGATCCTCTCCGACCTGAACCTGGATGAACCGAAGGAGCTGACCCAATGACCGGGTACCAGTCGACGCCGACCAAGTACGCCACCGCCGAGGACACCTTCAAGGCCGACAGCACGCCGTCGAACCAGTGCGGCGTCACCTTGATGAACAACCAGGTGGGGGCCGTCGTGGCCGAGGTGATGAGCACCAAGGAGGGCGTGACCGTGCGTCACCTGCCCTCGATGATCCGGGTCGACGGCACCAACCGGATGGACTTCGTCTACGACGAGATCTCGGAGGCGCTCGGCGAGGAGGCAGGGCTACTACGACGCGGCCGAGTTCGAGGAGAACATGTCGACGCACTACGGCCGGATGATCCACGAGGACGACCGGACGATCATGTTCGCCAACCCGGAGGACGCCGCCGAGTACATCGGCTTCGACCTCCCGACGTTCTCGAAGTAGACCCGGCTCGCCGCGCCCGGCACGCAGCCCCGGCTCGGAGCAAGCCCACCCGCGTAACGCTCGAGGAGGAATTCCATGTACGAGAAGGACGGCGAGAAGTACTTCATCGTCGACAGCCACATGCACTACTGGGACGCGAGCCCGGACGAACTGGGTCAAGGGCGCCGAGAAGTACGCGGAGGGCTGGATCGACTGCTTCCAGGCGTACCAGGGCCTCGGCTCCGCCGGAGACGCACTGGACCAAGGAGCACTTCGCGAAGGTCTCCGAAGAGGACCTGATGAGGGACGTCTTCGAGGAGGGCTACGTCGACGTCGCCGTCTTCCAGCCGACCTACCTCAAGGAGTGGTACGCCGACGGCTTCAACACGACCGAGCGCAACGGCGAGCTCGCGCGCAAGCACCCCGGCAAGTTCGTGGTGAACACGCGCTGGGACCCCCGGGACGGGGACCAGGGCCTCAAGGAGCTCGAGGCGAACGTCGAGGAGTGGGGCTCGACGGGCGTCAAGCTCTACACGGCGGAGTGGAAGGGCGACTCGCGCGGCTGGAAGCTCACCGACAAGGAGGCCTACCGGTACCTGGACAAGTGCGGCGAGCTGGGCATCAAGAACATCCACGTGCACAAGGGGCCGACGATCTGGCCGCTGGACAAGGACGCCTTCGACGTCGCCGACGTCGACCACGCGGCGACCGACTTCCCGGACCTGAACTTCATCGTCGAGCACGTCGGCCTGCCGCGCATCGAGGACTTCTGCTTCATGGCGACCCAGGAGCCCAACGTGTACGCCGGGCTGTCGGTGGTCATCGGCGGGCTGATGCACGCGCGGCCCAGGTTCTTCGCGAAGGTGATGGGCGAGCTGCTGTTCTGGGTCGGCGAGGACAAGATGACCTTCGGCAGCGACTACAGCATCTGGGAGCCCAAGTGGCAGATCGAAGGCTTCGTCGACTGGGACTACCCCGGCGACGAGTACTCCGACTACCCCCGGGTGAACGTCGACAGCAAGAAGAAGATGCTGGGGCTGAACGCGGCGAAGCTCTACGACATCCAGGTGCCCGAGGAGTGCCAGCTGCACGGGGACGGCGTGCCGGCCGCCCAGGACGATGCGGCGCTCGTCTGAGGGGAGCCCGGCGGCGGTGGACCAGGGCCGGGTCCTCGCCGCGCTGGGCACGGTGCGCGACCCCGAGCTGGACGAGCCGGTCACCGACCTCGGCTTCGTCTCCTCCTGCACCGTGTCTGGCGGTGGCGAGGTCGAGGTGCGGCTCCGGCTTCCCACCTTCTTCTGCGCCCCGAACTTCGCCTTCCTGATGGTGGCCGACGCCTACGACGCCGTCAGCGGCCTGGAGGGCGTCACGCGGACCCGGGTGGTGCTCGACGACCACTTCGCGTCCGACGCGATCAACGACGGGGTCGCCGCCCGGGCGGGCTTCGAGGAGTCCTTCGGCGGCCTCGCCGACGGTGAGCTCGACGAGCTGCGGGCCGACTTCGTCCGCAAGGCGGTCCTGGCCGGCACCGACCGGCTGTGCCGCCCGCTGCTCGCGGAGGGCTACGCCGCCGAGGACCTGGCGGCGATGACGCTGGGAGACCTGGAGCCCTCGGGGGAGCTGTCGCGCCTGCGGGACAGGCGCGCAGAGCTGGGGCTGCCCGCCCACGACGGGGCGGCCCTCCTGATCGACCCCACGACCGGCGACGCGGTGGGCGTGGAGGCCCTGCCGCTGCACCTGCGCAAGGCCCGGTTGACCCGGGTGAACACGGAGGCGAACGGCAGCGTGTGCCGCGGCATGCTGTCCCACCGCTACGGAACCCGCGGCCTGGGTGAGGTGGAGGTCGTCTGATGAGAGCCGTCCGAGTACACGCGTACCACCAGGAGGTCGAGGTCGACGACGTCCCGGAGCCGAAGGTCGAGGGGCCGCACGACGTCGTCGTCAGGATCGGGGGCGCCGGGGTGTGCCGCACCGACCTGCACATCCTGCTCGGCCAGTGGGACGAGGCGATGAGCCCCACGCTGCCCTACACGATCGGACACGAGAACGCCGGCTGGGTGCACGAGGTCGGCTCGGCGGTCAGCAACGTCGAGGTCGGCGACACGGTGATCCTGCACCCCACGCCGACGTGCGGGCTCTGCCGCGCGTGTCGGGCAGGCAACGACATGCACTGCACCGACAACGCCTTCCCCGGGCTGGACGGCAGCGACGGTGGCATGGCGGATTACCTGCTCACCTCGGCCCGGGCCTGCGTCAAGCTCGACGCGGAGACCCGGCCCGAGGACGTCGCCGCGCTCGCGGACGCCGGCATCACGGCGTACCACGCGGTGCGGAAGGCGATCCCGCTGCTCCACCCCGGCACGACGGCCGTCGTGGTCGGGGCCGGGGGGCTGGGCCACATCGGCATCCAGTGCCTCTCGGCGCTCACGGCCACGAACATCGTCGTGGTGGACCGCAACGCCGACGCGCTCGAGCTGGCCGCGAAGATCGGGGCGAACCACACCGTGCAGGCGGACGGGAACCACGTGGAGGCGGTCAAGGACCTCACCGGCGGCGAGGGCGCGGACGTGGTGTTCGACTTCGTGGCCGAGGAGGGCGCGGAGAACGAGAGCTTCGAGATGACGCGGCGGGACGGTTCCGACTTCATCATCGGCTACGGCGGCACGCTCAGCATCCCCACGCTCGACGTGATCTCCACGGAGCGCAACATCGTCGGCAACATCGTGGGCACCTACAACGACCTGGCCGAGCTGATGGTGCTGGCCCAGGCCGGCAAGGTCACGCTGCACACCAGGACCTACCCGCTGGACGCCGCCCGGGAGGCGCTCAACGATCTCGACAACGGCCAGGTGCGGGGCCGGGCGATCCTCGTCCCCTAGGTCTTCGGCAATCACCGCTCGGACATCTGCACATCACGACTTTCCTGGAGGACACCATGGCCAAAGACCTTCGTTTCGGTGAGCAGGCCCGACACCAGCTGCTCTCGGGGGTGGACCAGCTCGCCGAGGCCGTCAAGTCCACCCTGGGCCCCAAGGGCCGGAACGTGATCCTGGAGAAGATCACCGGCTCGCCGGTCGTCACGAACGACGGCGTCACCATCGCCCGGGAGATCCACCTGCCCGACCAGTTCGAGAACATGGGCGCCCAGCTCGTCAAGGAAGCGGCGATCAAGACCAACGACATCGTCGGCGACGGCACCACGACGGCAACGGTCATCGCCCAGGCGATCGTGCGCGAGGGGATCGCCGCCATCGACAGAGGTGGCAACCCCGTGCTCGTCAAGCGGGGGATCGACCTCGCGGTCGGCAAGCTGGTGGATCGGCTGCGCAAGGTCGCCCACGCGGTGGTGACGGAGGCCGACCTGGCCCGGGTCGCGTCGATCTCGGCGAACAACGACGAGATGGTGGGCACCGTGATGGCCCAGGCGCTGCACACGGTCGGCGAGGGGGGCATCGTGACGGTGGAGGAGTCCGCCACGCACGGGATGTCCGTCGACTACGTGGAGGGCTTCGAGTTCGACAACGGCTACCTCTCGCCGTATCTCGTCACGCACCCGGCCAGCCTGGAGGCGGTGCTCGACGACCCCTACGTCCTGCTGTGCAGCGAGAAGATCACGAAGGTCCAGCAGCTGATGCCGATCCTGGACCAGGTGATGCGGGACCCGCGACCGCTGCTGGTCGTCGCCGAGAGCGTGGAGGGGTCGGCACTCAGCATGCTGGTGCACAACCACGTCAACGGCATCTTCCGGTGCACCGCGGTCAAGGCCCCCGGCTTCGGGGACCGGCGGCTGCACAAGCTCGAGGACATCGCCGCCATCACCGGCGGCGAGGTCTACAGCAAGCACTCCGGGTTCACGCTGGAGACGATGAAGGCCGCGCAGCTGGGGCGTGCCCGCCAGGTGCGGGTCACCGCGGAGTCCACGACCATCATCGACGGCGCCGGCTCGGCCTCCGACGTGGACTTCCGGGTCTCCCAGCTGCGTGCGGAGCTCGGGCGGGCGACGTTCGGGGTCGACGAGGAGGTCCTCAGCGAGCGGATCGGCGCTCTCACGGGCAAGGTCGGTGTGATCCGGGTCGGCGCGCCGACGAACGCCGAGCTCGCCGAGCTGCAGCACCGCGTCGAGGACGCCCTCTCGGCCACCCGGGCCGCGATGGACGAGGGCATCGTCGCGGGCGGCGGCGCCACGCTGCTGCACGCCGCCTCGGCCCTGGACGACCTGGAGGTCAAGGGTGACTACGCCGTCGGCGTCGAGATCGTGCGGCGTGCCCTGACCGAGCCGGCGTACCTGATCGCCGCGAACGCGGGGCACGACGGCGGCGAGGTGGTGGCCCGGATCTCGGAGGGGGGTCCCGACGACGGCTTCGACGCCCTCGAGGGGCGTTACGGCGACATGATCGAGCTCGGGATCATCGACCCGCTGCGGGTCTGCCGCTCGGCCCTGCAGAATGGTGCCTCGGTGGCCGGGCTGCTGCTGACGACGAACACGCTGATCGCGGAGGAACAGACGCCCTGGGGTGGCAGCCGGGCCCTGATGACCGAGTTCGGCGAGCTGGACGAGGGGTTGCACCAGCCGTCCCCGGACGCGAGCACGCCCCAGTCGCTGGGCCTCGGCCCGTCGGTCGGTTGAGGGGCATCGGATGAGCGACCCGGCCGCGTTGCGGCAGCTCCCGGGGCCGGAGGCGAGGCGGCTGGCGGGTCTGGTGGGTGCCTTCGAGGACCTCCAGGTGGTGCTGCGCTGCTGCGAGCGCCTGGTCCAGGAGCTCGACCCGTCGCCCACCGGGTCCGAGACCGGGTCCGAGACCGGGTCCGAGACGGGGTCCGAGACGGGGTCGGAGGTGGGGCCGGAGGCGGGCGGACCGGACGACGGTGGCCCGGACCCCGTCCTCGTCGAGGCGCTGTGGACCCTGGTGCTGCTGTCCTACGCCCGCTGCTTCGTGGCGGGCGAGGACGGCGTCGAGCTGACCCGCGACGACCTGACCGAGGCGCAGCCGGAGGGCGACGTCCTGGGGTGGCACGACCTGCTGCTCCAGCTGCGTGAGCACCACGCCGACCCCGCCGAGAACCCGCGGGAACGGTTCACGGTCGGCGTCGCCCAGGGTGAGGACGGCGCGGCGAGCGGTGTCGCTGTGACCTCGGCCCGCCAGCCGGCGGTCGACGACCTGACGGTGCGCCAGACGGGGGCGGTGGCGTACGCGCTGAGCGCGCTCCTGGACCGCCGGATCCAGCAGGCCCAGGCGGGCCTGGCCGCCGAGCTCGCGGAGCGCTCTGCCGCGGACCTGGAGAAGCTGGACCTTCTCCGGGTCAGTGACGGCGAGGGTCCCGGGTGATCGTGTCGGGGACGTAGGCCGACGCCGTGTTCCAGAGGAGATCCCGGTTCGCCGCCGGCGCGGCGCTCGTCCGCGGTCCGCTGCCCCTGCTCGGTCCCGCCTTCGTGGCCGCGGTGGCCTACGTCGACCCCGGCAACTTCGCCACCAACATCACCGCGGGCTCGCAGTTCGGCTACCTGCTGGTGTGGGTCATCGTCGTCAGCAACCTGATGGCGATGCTGATCCAGTACCTCTCCGCGAAGGCCGGCATCGCCACCGGGCGCAGCCTGCCCGAGCTGTGCCGGGACCGCTTCCCGCGTCCCGTCACGAGGGGCCTGTGGGCCCAGGGCGAGCTGGTCGCGATCGCGACGGACCTGGCCGAGGTGCTGGGCGGCGCGATCGCCCTGCAGCTCCTCTTCGACATCCCGCTGCTGACCGGGGGGCTGATCACGGCCGTGGTCGCGTTCCTCCTGCTGGGTGTGCAGAGCAGGGGAATCCGCCCCTTCGAGTTCGCCATCACCGGGATGCTGCTGGTGGTGCTCGTCGGCTTCGGCTACAGCCTGGTCCTCGGCGGCGTCGATGCCGGCGAGACCGCCACTGGGCTCACCCCGCGGTTCGAGGGGGTGGACTCGCTGCTGCTCGCGACGGGCATGCTCGGCGCCACGGTGATGCCGCACGTGATCTACCTGCACGGCGCGCTGACCCAGGACCGCTACGTCCGGACCACCGAGCGCCAGCGGCTGGGACTGCTGCGCAGCCAGCGCGTCGACGTGGTCGTGGCGATGGGGATCGCCGGACTCATCAACCTCTCCATGCTGGTGGTGGCGGCCCAGGTGCTGCACTCGCCGGAAGCGCCCGTCGACACCATCGAGGGGGCCCACGCGGGGCTGGGCGAGGCGCTGGGACCCACGGCCGCCCTGCTGTTCGCACTCGCGCTGCTCGCCTCGGGGTTCGCGGCCTCCGGCGTCGGCACCCTGTCGGGACAGGTCGTGATGCAGGGCTTCCTGCAGCGACGGATCCCGTTGTTCGTGCGCCGGCTCGTGACCCTGGCGCCCGCCGTGTTCGTGATCGCGATGGGGGTGGACCCGACGACGGCGCTGGTCGCCTCGCAGGTGGTCCTCTCCTTCGGCATCCCCTTCGCCCTGATCCCGCTGGTGATGCTGACCCGGAACCGCGACGTCATGGGCGCCCTGGTGAACAGGCGGATCACGACCGCGGTCGCGGTCGTCGTTGCCGCCGCGATCTGCACGCTCAACACCGCGCTGATCTGGCTCACGTTCGCCGGCTGATCGCCGACCCGGGTCAGTCGGCGACGTCCGCGTGCACGTGGTCGCGGTGCAGCAGCACCGCTCGCGTGTCGGGGGAGGCGTCCTCGGCGGTGTCGACGTCGTAGTCGCGCCACCCCTCGGACGAGCGCCGGGCCGTCCAGATCTGGGCGTCGAAGATGACGGTGTCGACGTCGAGCCGGTCGGAGTGCGCCACGAGGTACTGGGCCACGGCCCAGCCCTCGCGCTTGTTCGCCCTGTTCACCGGCCGGAAGAAGATGTCGATGGCCCGGCCGTCGTAGTGCGCCGAGCCCGCCTGGTGGCCGGTGGAGACGCCGCCCGGGGCGAACCCGCCGAGCACCTGGTCGCCGAACGCGCGCTCGACGTCGTCCGCGAGCGTGGCGGCCCGCGTCGTCAGCCCCCGCCCGTCCAGCCGGTCCGGCTCGGCGTCCCGGCCGCTGTCGGTGCGGCAGGTCAGCGCGGCGGGCGAGTTGCCCGTCAGGGCGGAGGCCAGGGCCCGGCCGTCGGCCGCGTGGTCCTCGTAGGCCTCCGGGAAGCCGGAGCGCTGCACGCGCTGCGCGGCCTCGGTGATCCGCATGTCGCGGTAGCCGTCGACGGTCACGAGCTCGTCGTAGAACGCGTTCGTCGCGTGGTAGGGGTCCTGGATCTGTGCCGCGGTGCCCCACCCCTGCGACGGGCGCTGCTGGAACAGGCCGAGCGAGTCGCGGTCCCCGCTGTCGAGGTTGCGGATCTTCGACTCCTGGTAGGCCGTCGCCAGCGCGATCGAGACCGCGCGGGCCGGCAGGTCGCGCCGTACCCCGACCGCGGCGATCAGCGCCGCGTTCTCGGCCTGCTCGCGCGTCAGCTGCACCTCGGTGTCCTGCACCGAGACGGTGCAGGGGCGGTTGGAGAGCAACGAGCTGAGCGGCCCGTCACGCACGACGACGAACACGATGCCGGCCACCACGGCCACGCCGAGCAGCGCGATCACGGTGCCGGCGAGCGAGCTCCGCCCGGAGCTCATGGGGTCGGGCCTGCACGGTGCATGGGGTCGGTGCCGCGCGGGGTGGTCAGTTGGCGTGCAGCGCCGCGTTGAGGGCGACGCCGTCGCTCTTCCACGGGACGCCCTCGATGGTGCCGGTCACCGAGTTGCGGCGGAACAGGATGTTGTCGCGGCCGGAGAGCTCGCGGGCCTTGACCACCGTCGGCTCCGCACCGGGGCTGACGACGGTCACCTTGGTGCCGGCGGTGATGTAGCAGCCGGCCTCGACCACGCAGTCGTCGCCGAGCGAGATGCCCAGCCCGGAGTTCGCGCCGAGCAGGCAGCGCCGGCCGATGGAGATGACCGCGGTGCCGCCGCCGGAGAGGGTGCCCATGATCGAGGCGCTGCCGCCGACGTCCGAGCCGTCGCCGACCAGCACCCCGCCGGAGATGCGTCCCTCGACCATCGAGGCGCCGAGCGTGCCGGCGTTGAAGTTCACGAAGCCCTCGTGCATCACCGTGGTGCCGCTGGCGAGGTGGGCGCCCAGCCGCACGCGGTCGGCGTCCGCGACGCGCACGCCGGAGGGCACGACGTAGTCGACCATCCGCGGGAACTTGTCGATGCCGTGCACCGTGACGTGCTGCCCGGCGGCCTTCAGCCGGGCCCGGGTGAGCTCGAAGCCCTCGACCGCGCACGGGCCGGCCGAGGTCCACACGACGTTGGTCAGCAGGCCGAAGACGCCCTCGGTGGAGATCGCGTGCGGCACGCACTGCCGCGACGAGATCAGGTGCAGCCGCAGCCACACCTCCTCGGTCGTGGTGGGCGCGGCGGCGACGTCCTCGATCTCGACCAGCCGCACCTCGCGGCTGACCCCGCGCAGGTCGTCCTTGCCCTCGAGGGCGGTGAGCTCCTCGGGGGCGGAGGCGCCGTCGGGCGCGGCCCCGAGCCGCGGCTCGGGGAACCAGGCGTCGAGCACCGCGCCGCCGGCGTCGAGCGTGACGACGGCGAAGCCGTGGGCGGGACCGGACAGGGCGGTGACCAGGGGGTGGCTCATGGTCACGCCAGTCTACGGAGCCGGGCGGCCGCATCGCCCCGACCGGTCGGGGCGGCTACTGCCCGCGCGGCCGTCGATGCCTGCTCGACCGCGCTGAGGTGGCGCAGCAGGCCGAGGAGCGACATCGGGCGCCCCACCGCGCTCGGGGCGGTCCCCTACGGGCGGTCCCCTGTGGAGGAGCGGCGCGGGGTCAGCCCCGACTCGTCGAGGCTGGGCCGGTGTCCGTGGTCGAGGCGCTGGAGCGCATGGGCGGGGTGGCCACCCGACGCACCCTCGTGGCGGTCACGGACCGTGCCGCCGTCGACCGCGCCCTGATCGCCGGTGACGTGGTCGTCCTGGCCCGGGGCCGCTACGCGCTGCCGGCCGTCGACGACGCGCGAACCGCCGCGCACCGCCTCAGCGGCGTGGTCTCGCACACCAGTGCCGCCCTCCTGCACGGCTGGGCGCTGCACACCCCGCCCCGCCGCCCGCACGTCACCGTCTCGCGTGGGCGCAGCATCAGGGACGACGACGGTCTCCCCGCACTGGAGCGAACTGCGGGCCCACGACGCCGCCGGCCTCGTGACCACCCCCGAGCGCACCCTGGTCGACTGTCTCCGGTCGCTGCCCTTCGCCGAGGGGCTCGCCGTGGCGGACTCCGCCCTTCGCTGCGGCTTCGGCGACCAACGGCTCGTGCAGATCACTGACGAGCTGTGCGGGCGAGGCGCGGCGTCGGCACGCCGTGTCGCGGGGAGCGCAAGCCCCCTCGCGGCGAACCCGTTCGAGTCCGCGCTGCGGGCCATCGCGTTGGAAGTCCCGGGGCTCAGCGTCCGCCCGCAGGTCGCGATCCGGGAGCCTCAGTTCCTGGGTCGGGTGGACCTCGCCGATGAGCGACTCCGGCTGGTGCTCGAGGCGGACTCCTTTGAGTTCCACGGGCATCGCGCCGCGTTCGCAGCGGACTGCCGCCGCTACAACGCGACTGGTGCTGCACGGCTGGCTGGTGCTGCGCTTCAGCTGGGAGGACGTCTTCCTCCGCCCCGCCGAGGTGCGTCGCTTGCTGGAGGCCGTCGTAGCCGAGATGACCAAACATGGCCCGAAAGCGTCGTGAACGGCCGTGAGAGCCATGTTTGGTATTCCGGCTACGTGGGAACTGATTGCGCGCGACGCCGTGCAGGCCTCGTAGACTGCCGGCACAGGCGTCCGAGCCGTCATCAGCGGCGAGCCTCCGGAAGAACGGCCCGGGCAGGGCTCAGTAGAACCGGACGGGTAGGCCCGTCACAGCCGTGAACGAGCGGCCGCGCGTGCGCGGCAAGCGAGGTGGTACCGCGGCGTGAGTCGTCCTCGTGGGTTTCGACAGCGAACCACGACAGGATGACGATGACGTACCCGAAGGCCACCCACACCGAGCACGGCTCGGTCCCGTCGAGCCCGCGCTTCCCCGAGATCGAGGAGCGGGTGCTGTCCTACTGGGAGGCCGACGGCACCTTCCAGGCCAGCGTCGAGCAGCGCGACCCGGGCCCCGACGGCTCGGGCGAGTTCGTGTTCTACGACGGGCCGCCCTTCGCCAACGGGCTGCCGCACTACGGCCACCTGCTCACCGGCTACGTCAAGGACGTCGTGCCGCGCTACCAGACGATGCGCGGCAAGCGGGTCGAGCGGCGGTTCGGCTGGGACACCCACGGCCTGCCCGCCGAGCTCGAGGCGATGCGCCTCAACGGCATCAAGACCACCGACGAGATCGTCGAGATGGGCATCGCCGCCTTCAACGAGGCCTGCCGCGCCTCGGTGCTGAAGTACACCGGCGAGTGGCGCGACTACGTCACCCGCCAGGCGCGCTGGGTCGACTTCGACAACGACTACCGCACGCTCAACCCCGACTACATGGAGTCGGTGATCTGGGCCTTCCGCACCCTGCACGACCTCGGCCTGGTCTACGAGGACTTCCGGGTGCTGCCCTACTGCTGGAACGACGAGACGCCGCTGTCGAACCACGAGCTGCGGATGGACGACGACGTCTACCAGAACCGGCAGGACCCTGCGGTCACGGTCGGGGTCCGCGTGCACGGGCACGCTGACGGCGACGACCCGCTCGACGGGGCGCTCGCCCTGGTGTGGACGACGACGCCGTGGACGCTGCCCTCCAACCTCGCGGTGATGGTCGGCGAGGACATCGACTACGTGGTCGTCGAGGCCGCCCACCCCGGTGGCCAGGGCCCGGGCAGCGAGCGGAGCGCACGCTACCTCCTCGCCGAGTCGCGGCTCGGCGCCTACGCCCGCGAGCTGGGCGAGGACCCGACGATCGTGCACAGGCTGACGGGCGCGGAGCTGGCCGGGCGCACCTACAGGCCGCCCTTCTCCTACTACGCGGGCCGCGAGCAACGCCTTCCGCCTGGTCGTCGCCGAGTTCGTGACCACCACCGACGGCACCGGGCTGGTGCACACCGCCGGCGCCTTCGGTGAGGACGACAAGGTGGTCACCGACCGCGAGGGCATCGAGGCGGTGATGCCGGTCGGCAAGGACGGCGCCTTCGTCAGCCCGGTCGACCGACTACGAGGGCCTGCAGGTCTTCGACGCCAACCACCAGATCATCGAGGACCTCAAGGCCGCCACGCGCGGCGACGCCGCGGGGTCGGTCTCGCCGGGCACGGTGCTGCTGCGCCGCGAGAGCTACGACCACGCCTACCCGCACTGCTGGCGCTGCCGCGAACCCCTGATCTACAAGGGGGTGGAGTCCTGGTTCGTCGAGGTGACGGCCATCAAGGAGAAGATGCTCGAGCTCAACCAGGAGATCAACTGGGTGCCGGGGCACGTCAAGGACGGGCAGTTCGGCCGCTGGCTCGAGAACGCCCGCGACTGGTCGATCACCCGCAACCGGTTCTGGGGCTCCCCGGTGCCGGTGTGGAAGTCCGACGACCCGGCCCACCCGCGGCTGGACGTCTACGGCTCCTTCGAGGAGCTCGAGCGCGACTTCGGCCGGCTGCCCCGCGACAAGGACGGCAACCCCGACCTGCACCGCCCGTTCGTCGACGAGCTGACCCGGCCGAACCCCGACGACCCGAGCGGCGCGAGCACGATGCGGCGCGTGCCCGACGTGCTCGACGTGTGGTTCGACTCGGGCTCGATGAGCTTCGCCCAGGTGCACTACCCCTTCGAGAACGCCGACTGGTTCGACGGTGCCGGCGCGCTCAAGGGCCACTTCCCGGGCGACTTCATCGTGGAGTACGTCGGCCAGACCCGCGGCTGGTTCTACACGCTGCACATCCTGGCGACGGCGCTGTTCGGCAAGCCCGCGTTCTCGAACTGCATCAGCCACGGCATCGTGCTGGGCAGCGACGGCAACAAGATGAGCAAGTCGCTGCGCAACTACCCCGACGTGCGCGAGGTCTTCGACCGCGACGGTGCCGACGCGATGCGCTGGTTCCTGATGGCCTCGCCGATCCTGCGCGGCGGCAACCTCGTCGTCACCGAGCAGGGCATCCGCGACTCGGTGCGCCAGGTGATGATCCCGCTGTGGAACAGCTGGTACTTCTTCCAGCTCTACGCCAACGCCGCCGGCCACGAGGCGAACGGCCGCACCGACTCGATCGACCCGCTGGACCGCTACCTGCTCGCCAAGTGCCGCGCGTTCGTCGCCGAGATGACCGAGGCCATGGACGCCTACGCGGTGGCCGACGCCTGCGACGCGGTGCGCGGGTTCCTCGACGTGCTGACCAACTGGTACATCCGCCGCTCCCGCGAGCGATTCTGGTCGACCGGGGGAGAGGTCGACACCGGCGCGTTCGACACGCTCTGGACCGTGCTGGAGGCGACCTGCCGCGCCGTCGCGCCGCTGCTCCCGCTGACCACCGAGGAGGTCTGGCGCGGGCTGACCGGCGGGCGCTCGGTGCACCTGGCCGACTTCCCGGCCCCCGACGAGCTGCCCGCCGACGACGCGCTGGTCGACGCCATGGACGCCGTGCGCGAGGTCTGCTCGGCGGTCTCGGCGCTCCGCAAGGCCGGTCAGCTGCGCAACCGCCTGCCGCTCTCGGCGCTCACCGTCGTGGTGGGCGGCCCCGACGCCCTGGCGGGCTTCGAGCCGATCGTGAGCGACGAGGTCAACGTGCGCGAGGTGCGGCTGGTGGCCGCGGACAGCGACGAGGCCGCGTCGTACGGCGTCGCGCAGCGTCTCACCGTGAACGCGCGCGCGGCCGGGCCGCGGCTCGGCAAGGACGTGCAGCAGGCCATCAAGGGCTCGAAGTCCGGCGACTGGTCGGCGGCCGACGACGGCACCGTCACGGCCGGCGGCATCGCCCTCGAGGAGGGCGAGTTCACCCTCGAGACGGTCGCCGGCGCCACCGGCGACGACACCGCGATCGGGATGCTCCCGCGCGGCGGCTTCGTGGTCCTGGACACCGCGGTCACCCCCGAGCTGGCGGCCGAGGGGCTGGCCCGCGACCTGGTGCGCGCGGTGCAGCAGGCCCGGCGCGACGCCGGGCTCGAGGTGAGCGACCGCATCGCCCTCCGCGTCGGCGGCCCGTCGACCGTGCGGGAGGCGGCGCGCACCCACGAGGCGCTCGTGACGGGGGAGACGCTGGCCTCCTCCTACGAGGTCGGTGAGCCCGACGCCGCGGGCACGACGGTGGTCGTGGGCGAGGAGAAGGCGACCCTGACGCTGTCCAGGGCCTGACGCGGGGTCCCGGGGCCGGGTCGGCGCACGACGCCGAGAGCAGCGCCACCTGGCCGCTGCCGGCGGCCGCGCAGAAGCGGCGTACGCCGGCAACGGTGCGCTCGGCGAGGTCGGCGCTGATGGTCATGGCCCTCCTCAGGTCCGCCCCGAGGTCTCCGAGACTAGGGCGACGCCGCCGGCCGGTCACTCCCTCACCTGAGGGGATCGACGCGGGGGCGCACGGTGCCCGGGCCCGGCTGGTTCACTTCCCCCATGACACCTCGGACGCAGCCCCCGGCCCCCGGTGCCGGCGCGGCGCTGGACCTGACCGCCGACGTGGTGGACCTGACGGCCACGCTGGTGGACATCGGTTCCGAGAGTCGGGACGAGCAGCGCATCGCCGACGCCGTGGAGGCCGCGCTGCGCGGGCTGGGGCACCTCGAGGTGACCCGCCTCGGGCACACGGTCGTCGCCCGCACCGACCTCGGCCGCGACGAGCGCGTCGTGATCGCGGGGCACCTGGACACCGTGCCGAGCAGCGGCAACCTGCCGTGCCGCCGCGAGCAGACCGACGGCGGCGAGCTGCTGCACGGGCTCGGCACCTGCGACATGAAGGGCGGCGACGCGGTCCTGCTGCGCCTCGCCGCGACACTGCCCGAGCCGAACCGCGACGTCACCTTCGTGCTCTACGAGGCCGAGGAGATCGAGGAGGAGCACAACGGGCTGAAGAAGGTCGCCGAGCAGCGGCCCGACCTGCTCGAGGCCGACTTCGCGATCCTGATGGAGCCCTCCAACGCGGTGGTCGAGGCGGGCTGCCAGGGCACCCTGCGCGTCGCGGTGACGACCACCGGCGAGCGCGCGCACTCCGCGCGCTGGTGGCGCGGCGTGAACGCCATCCACGGCGCGGCCGGCGTGCTGGCGACGCTGGCGGCCTACGAGCCGCGCCGCGTCGTCGTCGACGGCCTGGAGTACCGCGAGGGCCTGAACGCCGTGCGCATCAGCGGCGGCGTCGCCGGCAACGTGCTGCCCGACGCCTGCACCGTGGAGGTGAACTTCCGCTTCGCGCCCGACCGCAGCACCGACGACGCGCTGGCGCACGTGCGCGAGGTGTTCGCGGGCCACGACCTCGAGGTCACCGACCTCGCGCCGGCGGCCATGCCCGGTCTCGACCGGCCGGCGGCGCGCGCGTTCGTCGACGCGGTCGGCGGCGAGGTGCACCCCAAGTTCGGCTGGACCGACGTCGCCCGCTTCACCGGTCTCGGCGTTCCCGCGGTGAACTTCGGGCCGGGCGACCCGCTGTACGCGCACAAGGCCGACGAGTTCGTGCCCGCCGACGAGGTGCGCCGCTGCGAGGCCCAGCTGCGCGCCTGGCTCGGCGCCGGGGCCCCTGAGCGGGGCCCTTGAGTCCGGGGCCCCTGAGTCCGGGGAGGGCGCATGACCGGGGAGCGCTACCGCGGCCCGCTGGTCGTCCGCCGCGGACAGGTCGACCCCGGCACCACCGACCAGCGGCTGCTGGACTCGCGGGGACCGAGCGACTGGGTGCACACGGACCCGTGGCGGGTGCTGCGGATCCAGGCCGAGTTCGTCGAGGGCTTCGGGGCCCTGGCCGAGCTGGGGTCGGCCATCGCGGTGTTCGGGTCGGCGCGCACGCCGGCCGAGCACCCCTACTCGCGGATGGCCGAGCGCGTCGCCAGCGCGCTGGTCGAGGCGGATTTCGCGGTCATCACCGGCGGGGGCCCGGGGGCGATGGAGGCCGCGAACAAGGGGGCCTCCCAGGCCGGCGGCGTCTCGGTCGGGCTCGGCATCGAGCTGCCCTTCGAGGCGGGGCTCAACCCCTGGGTCGACCGGGGCATCAACTTCCGCTACTTCTTCGTGCGCAAGACGATGTTCGTCAAGTACAGCCAGGGCTTCGTGGTGCTGCCGGGCGGGCTGGGAACGCTCGACGAGCTCTTCGAGGCCATCACGCTCGTGCAGACGGGCAAGGTCACGAAGTTCCCCATCGTGCTGCTCGGCAGCGACTACTGGTCGGGCCTCGTCGGCTGGCTGCGCGACACCGTCCTCGCGGAGGGCAAGGTCTCCGCGCACGACCTCGAGCTCTTCACCGTCTGCGACGACGTCGACGAGGCGGTCGACATCATGGTGCGCGCCCGCGTCGAGCGAGCGGCGGAGGCGAGCTCGCCGTGATGTGGTTCTTCGCGATCCTGGTGGTGCTCCTGCTCGGCGGGATCGCGGCGGTCGCCGCCGGCCGCGGCCGGCCGCTCGCCGAGGCGTACGACGACCGCCCGGACACCGACCTGACCGACACGGTGCTGCCCGACCGGCCGCTCGGCGCGGACGACCTGCGCCGCGTCCGCTTTCCGCTGGCGCTCCGCGGCTACCGGATGGCGGAGGTCGACGCCCTGCTGAGCCGGTTGGCGGACCAGCTCGAGCAGGCGACCGGCGACGCCGATCGGGGCGCGCGCGGCGGCTCAGCGGACCAGCCGGGCGAGCCGGGCGAGCCGGGCGAGCACTCGGACGGGCACCCGGACGCGCCCTGACTCGCGCGTTCCACGACCCCGGCCCGCCGCGTCGGGCACACTGCCGAGCGTGACCACGGTGCTCGTCTACGCGCTCACGGCCCTGGCCGTGCTCGACCTGGCGTTGACGCGGATGCGCCTCTCCCGGGACGACGCCGCGGGTCGCGCAGTCGTGGGTGGCGGGCTCGTGGACCTGCACACCGGCGCCGGCGCCGGCGCCGTCGTCGTGTGGCTGGTGTTCCTGATCGGGCCCGACGGGTCCCTGCCCGACAACTCGCTGGTCGGCCTGCTCGCCCTGGCGCTGTGGTGGGTCACCGCCCTCGCGGGGCTCCTGCTGCTCAGCCGCTGGCTGCCGACCCGGGGCAAGCGCGCCGCCGACAGCCGCGGCGACTCCTGGGCCGAGGGGCCGGGCCTCTCGGCGCTGGCGCACCTCGGGATGCTCGCCGGTGTCCTGTTCTTCACCTGGGCCTACGCCACCTCGGCCGTCTGAGGCCCCGACCCCTGGAGCAGTCCGTGACCCCTCGCACCGCACCCCGCCACGCCCGCCGTGCCGTCGCCCTCGCGACCGCCGCCGCGCTGCTCGCGCTGCCCGCCCTCGCGGGGCCGGCCGCCACCGCCGCCCCGGCGACGGCCGCCACCGCCGCGGCACCGGCCGCGGTCCAGGCAGCCCGGGCGCCGGCCGCAGCGAAGCCTCGCCCCGCGGTGCGGGAACGTCGGCGCATCGGCCGCTCGGTGCGCGGCCGGCCGATCTTCGCCTACCGGCTCGGGCAGCCGGGGAAGCGGAAGGTCGTGCTGATCTCCGCCATGCACGGGGACGAGGCCCGGCCCCGGCAGATCCTGTGGTCGCTGCGCGACGGCGCCCCCGTGCGGGGGGTGGACCTGTGGGTCATCCCGACCTACAACCCCGACGGGGTCGCCCGCGGCACGCGCAAGAACGGCCGGGGCGTCGACCTGAACCGGAACTTCCCCTACCGCTGGGCCAACCTGAACGGCCAGACCGAGTCGGGCCCGCGGCCGCGTTCCGAGCCGGAGACGCGCGCGGTGATGCGCTTCCTGGACCGGGTGGACCCGCAGCGGATCGTCAGCTTCCACCAGCCGCTGCACGGAGTCGACACCGACACCAAGCGGCCGGGATTCGCCAAGCGGCTCGCCGCGCAGCTGCACCTGCCCCGGAAGACCTTCAACTGCTCGGGCATCTGCCACGGCACGATGACCGGTTGGTTCAACAACACGCACCGGGGGGCGGCCATCACCGTCGAGTACGGTCACCGCCCGCCGCGGCGCCGGATGCGCGTGTACGCCCCGCGGCAGATCCTGCGCGTCTTCGGGGCCCGACGCGGCTGAGACCCTCCCCGCGCCGGTGGCGAGCGGTGGGTGGGCAGCGCCCGGCGCCGCCCCGGGTCAGCGTCCGGCGTCCGATGGGGGATAATGGACGCGTAGCGCGCACGGGGCTGGCAGGCACGCCCGATCCTCGTGCGCCCCGGACGTCACGAGGAAGAGGTAGGCGGATGGCGGCGATGAAGCCCCGGACCGGCGACGGCCCGCTCGAGGTCACCAAGGAGGGACGCGGCATCGTCATGCGGGTCCCCCTCGAGGGCGGCGGCCGCCTGGTGGTCGAGCTGAACGCCGACGAGGCCGGAGCACTCGGCGACGCCCTCAAGGACGTCGTCGGCTGATCGTGTCGGCCACCCACACCGCCTCGTCCGAGACGCTGCCGGCCCAGCCGGCCATCCCGACCGTCGAGCCCCGGGCCGGCGACGTCCTGGCCGCGCTCCGCGGCTGCCGGACGGTCGCCCTGCCGGTGCTGCCGGCCGACACCGACGGCGGCCCGGTGCTGCTCGGCCCCGGCGCCGACGCCGTCGGCACCGCGCTGGGCCTCGACCTGCCCGCCCTCGCGGACGCCGTCGGCGCGACCGGTGCGGTCGGTGAGGCGCACGCGCTGCCGGTCGTGCCCCCGGAGGGCTCCGACGCGGCCGGCGTCGGCGACCTCGCCGAGCTGCTGCTCGTGGGCGTCGGCGACCGCTCGACGACCTCGCTGCGCCGCGCCGGCGCGGCGACCGGCCGTGCTGTGCGGGGCCGCGAGCGGGTGGCCACGACGCTCGGCGCCCTGGCCGGCGACGAGGGACCGGGCGGCCTCGAGGCGCTGGTGGTGGGCACGGTGCTCGCCTCGTTCGGCTTCCACTGGCGCTCCACGCCGGTGGAGCGCGGCCCCGTCGGCACGGTCGTGCTGGCCGGCCTTCCCGGCAGCCGCGGCCGGGTGGACCCGGCCCTTCGCGCCGAGGTCGACCGCGGCGCGGCCGTGGCCGCGGCGTCCTGGCTGGCGCGCCTGCTCGCGACCGTCCCCTCCAACGTGAAGAGCCCCGCCTGGCTCGCCGACCAGGCCCGCGAGGTCGGCCGCGGCGCCGGCCTCGGCGTGCGCGTCTGGGACGAGCGCGAGCTCGAGCAGGAAGGCTTCGGCGGCCTCGTCGGCGTCGGGCGCGCCTCGGCGACACCGCCCAGGCTGGTGCAGCTGGACTACCGCCCCGAGAAGGGGGCCCGCCGGGCCCCGCGGGTCGTGCTCGTCGGCAAGGGCATCACCTTCGACTCCGGCGGGCTCTCCATCAAGCCCGGCGACGCGATGGTCTCCATGAAGCGCGACATGACCGGCGGCGCCGTCGTGATCGGCGTGCTCGGCGCGCTCGCGGCCCTGGGCTGTCCGCTGCGCGTCACCGGCCTGGTGGCCGCCGCCGAGAACGCCATCTCGGGCGACGCGCTGCGCCCCGGGGACGTGCTGCGCCACTACGGCGGCCGGACCAGCGAGGTGAGCAACACCGACGCCGAGGGCCGCCTCGTGATGGCGGACGTCCTCGCCTACGCCGTCGACCAGCTCGACCCCGCCGTCGTCGTCGACGTGGCCACGCTGACCGGCGCCATGAAGGTCGCGCTGGGCCAGCGCACCGGCGGGTTCTTCGCCAACCGCGACGCCCTGGCGGGCTCGCTGGCGGCGGCCGGTGACGCCTCGGGCGAGCGGCTGTGGCGGATGCCGCTCGTCGCCGACTACGAGGAGAAGATCTCCTCGACCGTGGCCGACGCCGACAACGCCGGCGCTGGTGCGGGCGCCATCACGGCCGCCCTGTTCCTCCAGCACTTCGTGGGCGACGTGCCGTGGGCGCACCTCGACGTGGCCTCGGCAGGCGACTCCCCGGAGGAGCGACACGAGTGGACCGAGGGGCCGACCGGGTACGGCGCCCGAGCGCTGCTCGCCTGGCTGTGCGGCGACGAGCCGCTCGCGGGGATCCGGTGACCGCCGAGGCCCGGATGACCGGCCTGACCGTGCGCTGGTCCCTGGCCGGCGCGCCCGACGACGCCGTCGACCGGCTCGCGGACTACGTCGAGGAGGGCTCGCACGCCCGCTTCACGGGCATGGCCGGGCTCCGCTTCAAGACCTGGCGGGCGCGCCGGGGGGAGTGGTTCGAGGGCTGCTACGTCTTCGCCACGACCGAGGCGCGCGCGCAGTTCCAGGAGGACTTCGAGGCCGGCGCCGCGCAGTCGCCGGTCAGCCAGCTGCTCGGCACCCCGCCCGTCCTCGTGGAGGCGTGCGCGGTGGTCGCCGTCGCCGAGGGCTGGGAGGGCTTCGAGGCCTCCGCCCGCGTCGACGGCGCCTAGTCCTAGGGGCTCAGTCGCCCGCCCAGACCTTCTTGGCCAGCAGCAGGCCGTCGCCGACGGGCAGCAGCACCGGCACCAGCGAGTCGTCCTCCGCCACCCGGGTGCCCAGGTCGCGGATCGCCACGGTCTCCTCGTCGCGCTGTGCCGGGTCGGCCACCCGGTCGTGCCACAGCGCGTTGTCGAAGGCCACCACGCCGCCGGGGCGCAGCAGCCGCAGCGCCTCGTCGAGGTAGGCGGAGTACTCGCGCTTGTCGCCGTCGCAGAAGACGAGGTCGTAGTGCCCGTCGGTCAGCCGCGGCAGCACCTCGAGCGCGGAGCCGGGGATGCAGCGGGCCCGCCCGCCGGAGAAGCCGCCCTCGCCGAACGTCTCCTTGGCCAGCCGCTGGTGCTCGGCCTCGATGTCCACGGTGGTCAGCACGCCGTCGGGCCGCATGCCGCGCAGCAGCCAGGTGCCCGAGAAGCCGGTGCCCGTCCCGATCTCCACGACGGCGCGGGCGTCGAGCGCCGACGCGAGGAACTGCAGCGTCGCCCCGGTGCCGGTGCTCACGGGGACGACGCCGACCTCCTCGGCGCGGGAGCGGGCGGCGGCGAGGACCTCGTCCTCGGGGACGAAGCTGTCGGCGTACGACCAGCTCGCGGGCTTGATCGGCGTGGTGATGACGGCCTCCGGGTGGCGGTGCGGGCGGCGGCGCCCGGGCCGGCGAGGGGCCGGCCGGGGCGTGCGGGTAGGTCTGGTGGCAGGAGGCTATCGCGCCCGGTCGCCGGATCGGCGCGCGGGCGCGCTCGCTCACAGGTTGCTCTCAGCCGGGCGCCCTAGCGTGGACCCTGCCGCCGGGTGGCGGCGGCGAGGAGGCGGGTCGTGGACGCGGCGAGGGTGTGCTGGCAGGACCTGGTGGACGCCCACGCGGAGCGCGTGCACCGGCTCGCGTACCGGCTCACCGGCAACCGGCAGGACGCCGAGGACCTGGCGCAGGAGGTCTTCGTGCGGCTCTTCCGCGAGCTCGACCGCGGCGCCCCGGACTCCGTGCCGGCCTGGCTGCACCGGGTCACCACCAACCTCTTCCTCGACCAGGCGCGGCGCCGGCGCCGGTTCCGTCTCGACCTGCTGCCGCTGGCCCGGGTCGAGCGCCTCGGCGGGGAGCAGCCGAGCCCCGAGGCCGGGTACGCGGACCGCACGTTCGACGACGACGTCGAGGCCGCGCTCGCCACGCTGCCGCCCGACCTGCGCGCGGCGGTCGTGCTGTGCGACGTGGAGGACCTGGGGTACGCCGAGGTCGCCGCGGCGCTCGGGCTGAAGCTCGGCACCGTCCGCTCCCGTATCCATCGCGGACGCGCCCGGCTGCGCGTGGCGCTCAGCCACCGGGCGCCCGCCGACGGCCGGTCCCGCTACGCCGGGGCGCCCGCGCGCTGAGGATCCCGGCCGCCGGCGCGCGCCGCCGGTGCGTGTCCGTGGACGAGCGCGCCATGATGGAGCCGTGCGCGAGGACGAGGTGGGCGGCGACGAGGGGCGCGCGGACGACGGGTGGGCACCGCCCGCGCGACCCGGGCCGCCGGGCTGGCCGTCCCCGCCGCCCGGGGGCTGGTACCCCCAGCAGGCACCGCAGGCCCCGCCGCAGGGGTTCCCGCCACAGCCGGGGCCGACACCCGGGACCGCACCCGGGGCCGCCCCCGGGGCCGCACCCGGGCGCGTACCGCCCGCCGTACCTCGCGCACCGGCCGCCCGGCCGGCCCCCGGGCTGGGTCTGGCCGGCGGTGGTGGGGCTCGCGCTCGTGCTCGGCCTGGTCGGCGGCGCGCTCGGCAGCGCGCTCTTCCGGGCCGTCGACGACAGCGGGCCGTCCGGCGGGCTCGACGCGGCCGGCACCGTGAGCGAGCCCCCGCTGGAGGCCGAGAACGGCTCGGTCTCCGCGGTGGCGCAGCAGCTGCTGCCCAGCACGGTCCAGGTGCTCGCCGAGCGCGAGGGCGAGCCGGGCGGCGCGACCGGCTCGGGCTTCGTGCTCGACCGCGAGGGCCACGTGGTCACGAACAACCACGTGGTGGAGTCCGCGGCGGAGAACGACGGCGCCATCACCGTGGTGCGCCGGGACGGCCGGCGGTTCCGCGCCAGCGTGGTCGGGCGCAGCGCCGTCTACGACCTCGCGGTGCTGGAGCTGGCCCGGCCGCGCGGGCTGACCCCGGCGGCGCTGGGCGCCAGCGGCCGGCTGCGCGTCGGCGAGACCGTGGTCGCGTTCGGGTCGCCCCTGGGGCTCAGCTCGACGGTGACCGCGGGCATCGTCAGCGCCAAGGACCGGCCGGTCACGACGGGCTCGGCGGTCGATGACACCTCCTACATCAACGCGGTGCAGACCGACGCCGCGATCAACCCCGGCAACTCCGGGGGGCCGCTGGTGGACATGCGGGGCCGGGTCGTCGGCGTGAACTCGGCCATCGCCACCACCGGGGGCTTCGGCACGGACGCCGGCGGCAGCATCGGCGTGGGCTTCGCGATCCCGATCGAGCAGGTGCGCACGACCGCGGACCAGATCCTGCGCGACGGCGAGGCGCGCTACCCGGTGATCGGCGCCCAGGTGCAGACCGGCGGGCGGCCGCGGGGCGACGGCGCGGTCGTCGACGAGGTGCTCGATGACAGCCCGGCCGCGGCTGCCGGGGTGCGCGACGGCGACCGGGTCGTCGCCGTCGGCGGGCAGCGCGTGACCGACGGGATCGCGCTGATCGTCGCGATCCGCACCTACCAGCCGGGCGCACGGGTGGAGTTCGCGATCGTGCGGGACGGCGAGCAGCGGACGGTGACGATCACCCTGGGCGGCGAGATCGGCTGAGCCGGGCGCGGTGGGGCGCGACCGGGGCGGCCTGCCCCGGGGGTCAGCCCTCCTGGTCGGCCTCGACGAACGGGTGGGTGTCGACGAAGTCCCGGGTCTGGGCGTACATGCGCTCGATGAACGCCTCGAGCTGCGACGCCTCCACGCGCCACTGGCCGCGGCCGCCGATCTTGATCGCCGGCAGGTCGCCGCGGCGCACCAGCGCGTACACCTGGGCGCTCGAGGTGTTCAGCACCTCCGCCACGTCGGCGAGCGTGAGGAAGCGGGGCGACCCGGGCATGGAGTCCACTGTGCCACCCGCCGGCGGCCCCGGCGGGATCGACCCACGGTCGTCGGGACGGGAGGGGCCAAGCGTCATGGCGACCACTCTGCCACCGTCCGTCACTCGCGTGTCGCCGTCGCGCCGGGCCTGTGGAGGAGGGAGATTGTGCGGCCGCGATCCGGGGCACACTGCGTGCCGATGAGCACCGACATGGGGACCGACCAGCGCGCGGCCGCGCCCGCGACCTCGCCCGCGACGCGCACCCGGGCGCCGGGGTGGCGCGACTGGCGGCTCTGGGTCGGGGTCGCGCTCGTGGCCGCCAGCGTCGTGGCGGGCGCGCGCCTCCTCGACTCGGCGGACGACACCGTCGGCGTCTGGGCGGCGGCGACCGACCTGGCGGCGGGTGAGCGGGTCCGCGCCGAGGACCTGGAGCTGCGCCGCGTCCGGTTCGGCGAGGAGGGCAACGCGGACCGGTACCTCGCGGCGGACGAGGCGCTGCCCGGCGAGACCCGGCTGGGGCGTGGCGTGGCGGCCGGCGAGCTGGTGCCCCGCTCGGCGCTCGGCGGCGGGGCCACCGGGGTGCTCGAGGTGCCGCTGACCGTGCCGGGCGGCGGCGTGCCCGACGGCGTCGCCGGCGGCGACGAGGTGGACGTGTGGGTGGCCCGGCCGGACGACGCCGAGCGGCGCGCCACCCGCGTGCTCGACGACGTGCGCGTGCTGCGCGCGCCGGCGCCGACGGACTCGTTCGGCGCCACGGGCGAGCGGCGGCTCGTGCTCGCGGTCGACGACGCGCAGGCCGACCAGCTCGGCCGGGCGCTGGCCGCGGCCGCCGCGGGCACCGTCTACGTGGTCCGCGAGGGCTGAGCCGTGCGGTGCGTGCTGATCGCCGCGGCGGGCGCCGCCTGGGAGTCGCGGGCCCTCGAGCTCGTCGAGCGGGACCGCGGCCTGGTGCTGCTGCGCCGCTGCCTGGACGTCGACGACCTCCTGGCGACCGCGACCGCCGGCCAGGCCGACGTCGCCGTCGTCGCGCTCGACGCCCCGGGCCTGGACGCCGCCGCCGTGGAGCACCTGCGCCGGCACGAGGTCGGCCCGCTGGCGCTGCTGCCGGAGGATCTCGCCGAGGAGCCGGGCCGCGCCCGCGCCCGCCGCATCGGGCTGACCGACGTGCTCGGCCCGGCTGAGGTCGACCGGCTGCCCGGAGGCGCTGCAGGCGCTGCGCGCCGGGACGCCCGCGGACGGCGGCGCGCCGGACGCCGGCCCCGCCGCGCCCGGGCGGGACCGCGAGGCCGCCGACGAGGCGGCCACCGGGCCCGGCGACGCGGCCCGCGGGCGGCGTCCGGGCCCCGTGCTCGCGGTGTGGGGCCCGCACGGCGCGCCCGGCCGGTCGACCGTGGCGAGCGGCCTGGCGGGCCTGCTCGGCGCCCGCGGCGAGGCCCCGCTGCTGGTCGACGCAGACCCGTACGGCGGCACGCTCGCCCAGCAGCACGGCGCCCTCGACGAGGTCTCGGGCCTGCTGGCCGCGGCCCGCCTCGAGACGGCCGGCGACCTGCCCGCCCACTGGCGCGAGCTGCCGCGCGGCATCCCCCCTGGCGTCGCGCTCGTCAGCGGGCTGCCGCGCGCGGACCGGTGGTCCGAGGTGCGCCCCGGCGTGCTCGAGCACCTGCTGGACCTCGGCCGCGCGGCGGGCCCGGTGGTGGTCGACGCCGGGCCGGGCGTCGAGGAGGACCCGCTCGAGGTGGGCAGCGGGCGGCCGCCGCGCACCGGCCTGACCCTGGCGGCGCTGGACGCCGCCGACGAGATCGTGGTCGTGGGCAGCGCCGACCCGGTGGGCCTCTCGCGACTGGCGCGCGGCCTGGTCGAGCTGGGGGAGCGGCTGGCCTCGCGGGAGCGGGGCGCGGTGCCCGTGCGCGTGGTCGTGAACCGGATGCGTCCCACCCTGGGGTGGGGGGAGCGCGAGATCGCCGGCATGGTCGAGGGCTTCGCCCGCGTGCGCGGCGTGCACTTCCTGCCCGAGGACCGCGCGGCGGTGGACGCCGCCCTGGTCGCCGGGCGCGGGCTCGCCGAGCAGGGCGGGTCGGCCCTGCTCGACGCGCTGGGCCCCGTGGCCGACGCGCTGGTCGGTCCGGCCGCCGGCGCCGAGCCGCGCCGGCTCAGACGGAGAAGAGCAGGTAGAGCCCGCCGGCCGTGAAGCCGACCATCACCGCGAGCAACGGCAGCTGCCCGGTCAGCTGGTGCCGCCGCGGCAGCACGCCGACGGCGCGCTCGTGCGCGGCGATCACGCCGAGCACGTGGCCGACGACCACGGCAGCGACCTTCAGCCAGGCCAGCAGGGTCGGGTGGAAGGAGAGGAAGTAGTTCACCGACCAGCCCCCGGTGCCCAGCAGGTTCGCCCCGGTGCCCAGCGGGTCGCTCATCAGGATCAGCGTCTGCTGGCCGGTCTCCACGAGGTAGGTCAGGTAGTGGGCGAAGATGTAGCCCACCACGATCGGCACCACCGAGTGCGCGAACATCCCCGGCAGCGCGCGGCGCTGGAAGCGGTCGGACGGGAACGCCGCCGTGGCCCCCACCAGCAGCAGCCCCACGGCCAGGCAGAAGCCCACGAGGGCGGCGGTGTCGAGCAGCGTGGTGGGGAGCTCGCTGTCCTGGGTGAACCGCAGCCACGCGTTGGACGCCGAGAACGAGTCGAAGGCGGTGCTGCCCAGCAGCACGGCCACGACGGCGACCAGCCCGGGTCGCGGGCGCACGAGGTCGAGGTCGGCGAGCGGGCTGCGCAGCCGGAGCCGCCCGGCGGTGTCGCGGCCCCACACCGACAGGCGCGCCACCAGCGTGGAGTAGACCTCGAACGGGTCGGCCCGCTCGTAGAAGCGCGACCCGAACACCGCCCCGCCCAGCAGCATCAGCGCGACGTAGATCGCGAAGAAGAGCCGCACGGGGCCGAGCTCGGTGGAGTAGGGGTAGGCGAGCTCGAGCCACACGAAGGCGAACAGCCCGGCGGCGGCCGGCCAGAGCCCGAGCCGTTCGGGGTAGGCGCCGGATGCCCTCGTCGGGGTCGGTGCCGGCGATGCGGGCGAGGAGCAGGTTGATCGTGCGGACCGGGCTGATCGCCCGCCAGAACCGGCCGAGGAGCAGCGACAGCGGCACGATCCCGACCCAGAGCAGCACGTAGACCATGCCGAAGAACGGGTTGGTCAGCAGGTCCTGGCCGAGCACGGCGGCGATCGCCGCCCAGACGAACAGGAACGCGCCGAAGGCCCGCGCGAGGAAGGCGAACCCCGTCGAGTCGACGAGCCGCGCCAGCGCGGCCGGCGCCGGCCGCCCGCCGTCGGGGTCGCCGTACCGCGGTGCGCGCCAGGCCAGCGCGAGGACCACGAACGAGACGGCGAGCGCCGTCGTCGCGCCGACGATGGCGAGCTCGGCCGGGATGGGCAGGTCGTCGGCGCCACCGATCCCGTGCGCCAGGACGGACCGGCCGCCCGGCGCCTCCGGGAGCGGGGTCACCTCAGCGGACCTCCAGCTGCGCGACCGTCACCGCGGTGGGCTCGTGCAGCTCGACCTCGACGATGCCGGGGCGGTCGAGGGTGAGCCGCTCGCGCGACCGGCCGGCGCCGAAGGAGATCGTGGCCTCCGGGGTGGCGTGCACGTGCAGCTCGCCCGGGGTGTCGGCGTCGATCGCGAGGACGAACGGCTCGCCGGCCGCCACCTCGACGCGGGCTCCCCGCGGCTCGACCTCGTCCCCGCGCACCCGGATCCCGATGACGGTCAGCTCGGGCTCGGCCGGCTGGCTGCTCTCGCTCGCCCCACCGGGCGTGGGAGTGGCGCTCGCCGGCGGCGAGGACGACTCGGCCGCGGACCCGGGGTCCGTGGTGGGCTCGGCCTCGCCGGCGCAGCCGGCGGCGGCCATCGCCACCAGCACACACCACGCCGCCGCCGCTGTGCGGGGCCGTCGCGGCCCCCGCTTCGTCCCCAGGGCCATCTCGAGATCGGTGTCCTTCGTCGCTGTTCGCCGGGCCTCTGCCAGAATCGCACACGCACCCACCCGAGCCGGCGGAAGGATCCACCATGAGCCAGCGGCTACGGCCGCGGGACCTCGCGTTCCTGGCGGGCGAGACGCCGTCGACCCCGCAGCACAACGCGACGGTGGAGATCTTCGACCCGGGGCCCGACGGGCTCGACATCGCGCGGCTCACCGCGCACATCGAGGACCGGATCGCCTTCGTGCCCCGCTACCGGCAGGTGCTCCGCTCCGTGCCGGGGCGCCTGGCGAACCCCGTGTGGGTCGACGACCCGAACTTCGACCTCGACTACCACGTGCGTCGCTCCGCGCTGCCCGCCCCGGGGAGCGCGGAGCAGCTGCGCGAGCTGGTCGCGCGGATCGCCTCGCGCCCGCTGGACCGCAGCCGACCGCTGTGGGAGATCTACGTCGTCGAGGGGCTCGAGCACGGCCGGGTGGCGATCCTCGCCAAGTCGCACCAGGTGCTGGTCGACGGCGTCGAGACCGTCGACCTGGGCCAGGTGCTGCTCGACGTCACCGCGGAGCCGCGCACGGTGGAGCACGAGCCGTGGCGCCCCAGCCCGCCGCCATCCGGCTCGCGGCTGGTGCTCGGGGCCCTCGCCGAGTCCGTGCGCCACCCGGGCACCGTCGCCCAGACCGGGCGGAGCGTGGCGGGGAACCTCGGGCGACGCGCGGACGCGGTGACCGAGCGCGCCGGGGCGGTCGCCGGCGCGCTGGCCAACCGCGAGCGGGTGCCGCGCTCGCCGCTCGACGTCCCGCTCTCGCAGCAGCGCCGCTTCGTCATGCTGGCCACCGACCTCGAGGACTACCGCCGCGTCCGCGAGGCGCACGGCGGCACGATCAACGACGTGGTGCTGGCCACCGTCGCCGGCGGGCTGCGGCACTGGCTGATGGCCCGCCGGGAGTCGCTCGGCGGGGCGCGCAGCCTGCGGGCCGTCGTGCCGATGTCGGTGATCGACGACGAGCTGGAGCCCACCTCGCTGGGCTCGCAGGTCACCGGCCACGTGGTCGACCTGCCGATCGGCGAGGCGAGCCCGGTGGTGCGGCTGCACCAGGTGTCGTACTCGTTCAAGGCGCACGGCGAGACCGGCCGAGCCGTCTCGGCCAACCGCCTCGCCGGCATCGTGGGCTTCGCGCCGACCACCTTCCACGCCCTCGGCGCCCGCGTCGCGGCCGCGGAGGCCGAGCGTCGCGACGTCGACCTCACGGTCACCAACGTGCCGGGGCCGCAGTTCCCGCTCTACGCCGGGGGCGCGCGGATGCTGGAGAGCTACCCGGTGCACCCGCTGCTGCCGGACCGGGCGCTCGCGATCGGGGTGACCTCCTACGACGGGGGCGTCTTCTACGGGGTGAACGCCGACCGCGACGCCGTTCCCGACGCGCCCACCCTGGGCCAGTGCCTGGCGGACGCGCTCGAGGAGCTGCGTGGACACGACGAGCGAGACGCGCACCCGCGCCCGACGGGGCCGCACGGGCCGCGGCCGCCCGCGGTCCCGGCGCCCCGCCGGCACCCCGAAGGACGACGGGTGAGCGAGCGGGTCTACCTGCCGCTCGGCGAGGCGGGCCTGGCCCGCCTGGTCGCCGAGGGGCGGCTCGACGGCCCGCTCGCCGCGCACGCCGTCACCCCGGCGCTGCGCGCGGCCTGGCCCGACGGCGACGAGGAGGAGTGGTCCTGGGCCGCCCTGATGGCCGCGGCGGAGGCCTCCCGCGCGGCGCGCGGGCCGGCCGACCGGCCGCGCCGGCACGTCCTGGCCGTCGACGTGCCCGGCTGGGAGCCCGACCCCGGGCCCGAGGACGACCCGACGCGCGTCCGGGTCGACGCCGACGTCCCGTGGAAGCGGGTGGCCTCGGCGCACGTCGACACGGCCGACGACGCGGCCGAGGACGACGAGCTGGCGTGGTTCGCCACCCAGGAGATCCGGAGCCTCGTGGCGGGTGACGCGCCGTGACGCCGTCGCTGGTCGCCGTGACGCCGTGGCACCTCGGTGGCCTGCACCCCTACGAGCAGCTGCTGGTGCTCGTGCTGGCCTTCGGACCCTTCGTGGTGCTCGGCGTGGTCGTCGCCGTGCAGCGCCGCCGGGCCGTCGCCGACGAGCGCGCCGAGCAGGCCGCGGCGGACGAGCGGGTCGCGGACGCCGAACGGCCGGGGACGAGTGGCGGAGCGTCCTAGCGGGCCAGGTAGTCGCGCCCGACCCGGTTCTCGATCTTCAGCGCCTTGAGCAGGATGTCGCCGATCAGGCCCTCGAGCTTGCCGCCGACCAACGGGATCTTGACCGCGATGCTCAGCTCGACCGGCTCGCGGGTGCCCTCGCCCTCGGCGATCAGCCGGGCCGTGCCGGTCATGTCGCCCGGCTTGCCGGGGATCAGCACCTCGACGTCGGCCTCGGTCTGCGACGTCCAGTGCTCCTTCTGCACGATGTTGATCTCCTCGCCCACCACCTTCAGGGCGAACGAGGGCAACCCCTGGCTCGGGCGCACCTGGTCGACGACCACGTGGCCGTCGGCGATGTTCACCTCGTGCCGCACCGCGCCCTGGGCGACGCACACCTCCTCGCGGAACGCGGGGTCCGCCAGCATCGCGGCCACGCGCTCGACGGGCGCGTCGTAGGTCAGGTCGTGGGAGATCCGTGTCGCCATGGCGACATCATCGCGCACGTCCCCCGGGAGGCCCCCGGGACGCCCCGGACCGCCACGAGCGGCCGCCACCGCCCGCCCGGATCCGGTGCACCCCCCACCGGAGGGCCGTGTTGTGCCGCCCCGGCGCGGGCCATACGTTGGCCGGGTGTCCACCTCGCTCGACGACAAGAAGGCCGACCTCATCACCAGCGCGAGCAAGACCGCGCGCAAGCGCCGGGGGTCGGGTGGCCCGCCTCGCGACGCCGTGGGGTCGCTGCTGACCGCGTACTTCCGCCACGTGGCGCCCGAGGACCTGATCGAGCGCACGGAGATGGACCTCTACGGCGCGCTGGCCTCGCACTACAAGCTGGCGCAGGAACGCCCGCAGGGCACCGCCCGGGTGCGGGTGTTCACGCCCAGCGTGGACGGCCACGGGTGGTCGGCCGGCGGCCGCTCGGTGATCGAGATCGTCACCGACGACATGCCCTTCCTCGTCGACTCGGTGACGATGGAGCTCTCCCGCCAGGGCCGCGACGTGCACGTCGTGGTGCACCCGCAGCTCGAGGTGGTCCGCGACATCACCGGCCAGCTCAAGTCGGTGGCCGCCGGCGACGAGACCACGGTGGGCACCGAGGGCGACGGCCACCCCGAGTCGTGGATGCACCTCGAGATCGGTCGCCTCGACGAGGGCGAGGACGAGGCGGCGCTGGTCGCCGACGTCGAGCAGGTGCTGCGCGACGTGCGGGAGTCCGTCGAGGACTGGCGGAAGATGCAGACGCGCGTCGCCGAGATCGTCGACGAGCTCGAGCAGGACCCGCCGCAGGGGCTGCCCGCGGAGGAGGTCGAGCAGGGCGCGGCGCTGCTGCGCTGGCTGGCCGACAACCACTTCACGTTCATCGGCTACCGGGAGTACCGGCTCGAGGACGCCGAGGGCGACGAGGAGATGCTGAAGGCCGTGCCGGGCACCGGCCTGGGGGTGCTGCGCGCCGACCAGCAGGACATGGGCGAGGGCAAGCGCCTGCCCGCGCCGTCGGCGCAGAAGGCGCGCGAGAAGACGCTCCTGGTGCTGACCAAGGCCAACTCCCGCTCCACGGTGCACCGCGCGGTGCACCTGGACTACGTCGGCGTGAAGGTCTTCGACGAGGCGGGCGAGGTCACCGGCGAGCGCCGGTTCATCGGCCTGTTCTCCAGCGCGGCCTACACCGAGTCGCTGACCCGGATCCCGCTGCTGCGCGAGAAGGCCGCCACGGTGATGGAGCGCGTCGGCTTCGACGAGCGCAGCCACGCCGGCAAGGCGCTGATGGACACGCTCGAGAACTACCCGCGCGACGAGCTCTTCCACGCGCCGGTCGACGAGCTGGCGCCCGTGGCCCGCGCCGTGATGTTCACGCGCGAGCGGCGCCAGCTGCGGCTCTTCGTGCGCCGCGACGACTACGGCCGCTACGTCTCCTGCCTCGTCTACCTGCCGCGCGACCGGTACAACACCAGCGTCCGCCAGCGGTTCTCCGCGATCCTGCAGGACCGGCTGGGCGGCGGGCACATCGAGTTCAACGCCCGCATCGCCGAGTCGACGCTCGCCCGGGTGCACTTCGTGCTCCGGCCCGACGACGACCGGCTGGTGCCCGAGGTGGACGCCGAGGACCTCGAGCGGCGCCTCGCGGACGCCGCCCGGTCGTGGACCGACGACTTCACCACCGCCGTGGTGGGGGAGCGCGGCGAGTCCGAGGGCACCCGCCTGGCCCGGCACTACGCCGAGTGCTTCCCGGAGGCGTACAAGGAGGACTTCGCGCCGCGCACCGGCGCCGTCGACCTCGCCCACCTCGAGGCCCTGACGATCGACGAGGAGGGCCACGGGCTCGACCTGACCCTCTACGAGCAGGTCGACGCCGGCCGCGGCGAGGTGCGGCTGAAGGTCTACCGCGTCGGCCCCCCGCTCTCGCTCTCGCAGGTGCTGCCGATGCTCTCCTCGATGGGCGTCGAGGTCGTCGACGAGCGGCCCTACGAGCTCGAGGGCTTCGAGCGGCGCACCTACGTCTACGAGTTCGGGCTGCGCTACTCCGGCTCCCTGCCGGACGACGCGCGCGCGTTGTTCACCGACGCCCTGCGGGCCGTCTGGGACGGCCGCAGCGAGGTCGACGGGTTCAACGCGCTGGTGCTCGCCGCCGGGCTGACCTGGCGACAGGCCTCGGTGCTGCGCGCCTACGCGAAGTACCTCAAGCAGGGCGGCACGCCCTTCGCGCTGGACTACATCGAGACGGCGCTGGTGACCAACGTCGAGCTGACGCGGATGGTCATCGAGCTCTTCGAGGCTCGCTTCGACCCCGGGCGCAACGGCGTGGCCGCCGATGCCGAGGCTCGTGTCGCCCGCACGTCCGAGCTCGAGGAGCGCATCCTGCGCGCGCTGGACGACGTGGCCTCGCTCGACCACGACCGGATCTTCCGCTCCTACCTGGCGCTGGTCAGCGCGACGCTGCGCACCAACTACTTCCAGGTCGACGGTGACGGCACGCCGAAGGGGTACCTCGCGCTCAAGCTGGAGCCCTCCGCGGTGCCGGACCTGCCGGAGCCGCGGCCGGCGTACGAGATCTTCGTGCACTCCCCGCGCGTCGAGGGCGTGCACCTGCGCTTCGGCGCCGTCGCGCGCGGCGGCCTGCGCTGGTCGGACCGACGCGACGACTTCCGCACCGAGATCCTCGGCCTCGTCAAGGCGCAGATGGTCAAGAACTCGGTGATCGTGCCGGTCGGCGCGAAGGGTGGCTTCTTCGCCAAGCAGCTGCCGGACCCGGGCGACCGCGAGGCGTGGGCCGCCGAGGGCCGCGCCTGCTACACGACCTTCATCTCGGGCCTGCTGGACGTCAGCGACAACCTCGTCGACGGCGAGGTCTCGCCGCCGCCGCGGGTGGTGCGCCACGACAGCGACGACACCTACCTCGTCGTCGCCGCCGACAAGGGCACCGCGACCTTCTCCGACCTCGCCAACGAGGTGGCGCAGGGCTACGGCTTCTGGCTCGGCGACGCGTTCGCCTCCGGGGGGTCGGTCGGCTACGACCACAAGGCGATGGGCATCACCGCTCGCGGCGCCTGGGTCTCGGTGCAGCGCCACTTCCGCGAGCGCGGCATCGACTGCCAGAACGAGGACCACACGGCGGTCGGTATCGGGGACATGTCGGGCGACGTCTTCGGCAACGGCATGCTCTGCTCGCGGCACACCCGCCTGGTCGCCGCCTTCGACCACCGCGACATCTTCATCGACCCCGACCCGGAGACCGAGACGGCCTACGAGGAGCGGAAGCGGCTCTTCGAGGTCGGCCGCTCGTCGTGGCAGGACTACGACACCGCGAAGCTCTCCGAGGGCGGCGGTGTCTGGTCGCGGTCGGCGAAGTCGATCACGATCACGCCGCAGGTGCGCAAGGCGCTCGACATCGCCGACGACGTGAAGACGCTGACGCCGCCGGAGCTGATCCGGTCGATCCTGCTGGCGCCGGTGGACCTGCTGTGGAACGGCGGCATCGGCACCTACGTCAAGTCCAGCGCGGAGTCGCACGCGGACGTGGGCGACAAGGCCAACGACAACATCCGGATCGACGGCCGCGACCTGCGCGCGCGCTGCGTCGGCGAGGGCGGGAACCTGGGCCTGACCCAGCTCGGCCGCATCGAGTACGCCCGGTTCGGCGGCGAGCCGGGCGACGAGTCCCGCTCCGGAGGCGGCCGCATCAACACCGACGCCATCGACAACTCCGCCGGCGTGGACACCTCCGACCACGAGGTGAACATCAAGATCCTGCTCGACAAGGTCGTCGCCGCCGGCGACCTGACCGGCAAGCAGCGCAACAACCTGCTGGCGCGGATGACGGACCAGGTCGCCGACCTCGTGCTCGCCGACAACTACGAGCAGAACCTCACGCTCGCCAGCGCGGCAGCGAACGCCGCCCCGCTGCTGCACGTGCACGAGGACTGGATGAAGGAGCTCACCCGCCGCGGCGTGCTGAACCGGTCGTTGGAGGGCCTGCCCACGAGCCGCGAGGTGCGTCGCCGGGCCGACCGCGGGCTCGGGCTCACCACGCCGGAGCTGGCGGTGCTGCTGGCGTGGACCAAGATCGTGCTCGCCGACGAGCTGATCGAGTCCGACATCCCCGACGACCCCTACCTGCGCGGGGAGCTGTACTCCTACTTCCCGAAGGCCATGCGCCAGGAGTACCGCCAGCAGATGGAGGCCCACCCGCTGCGCCGCGAGATCGTGGTCACCCAGGTCGTCAACGACCTGGTGAACGCGGCGGGCATGACCTTCTGGCCGCGGCTGGCGGGGGAGACGGGCGCCAGCGCGCCCGAGCTGGTGCGGGCCAACGTGGTGGCCAGCGAGGTGTTCGGCTCGCGCTCGCTGCGCGAGGAGATCGCCTCCTACGACAACCAGCTCGGCGCCGGGGTGCAGACCCACATGCGGCTCCAGGTGCGCACGCTGGTCGAGCGGGCCTCGCGCCGGCTCGTCACGCAGCACCGCAACCTCGACAGCGAGTCCACGGTCGAGCGGTACGAGGTGCCGGTGCGTCGCGTGATGGCCGAGCTGCCCGACATCCTCAGCGGCCGCGAGAAGGACCTGCTGGAGGCCCGCCGCGACAAGCTGGTGAAGTGGCACGTCCCGGAGGACCTCGCCACGCGCATCGCCGTGCTGCCGCCCGCCTACGCGCTGCTGGACGTCGTGGACGTGGCGGTCGAGCGCGGCGACGAGCCGCTCGAGGTGGCGCGCGTGCACGCGGCCCTGGGCGAGCGGCTCGGGCTCGGCGTGCTGCTGGAGCGGATCAGCGGCCTGCCGCGCGCGGACCGCTGGCAGACGATGGCCCGGGCGGCGCTGCGCGACGACCTGCAGGGCGTGCAGGCGGCGCTGGCCGACCGCGTGCTGCAGTGCACCGACGGGTCGGCCGCCGCGCCCGCGCGGGTGGCCGACTGGGAGGAGCGCGACACCGAGCTCGTCGAGCGGGCCGTCGGCACCCTCTCGGAGGTCACCGCGGACGAGGACGCCGACCTGGCGCGGATGTCCGTGGGGCTCCGCGTGGTGCGCGGGCTGCTCACGAACAACTGAGCCGGCGCGTCAGGCCTGGTCTGCGCCGAAGCCCTGGCGCTGCACCGGCCTGGCGAGCACGACGATGTTGCTGTCGTAGTCGCCGCCGTTCCAGTCGGTGCAGGTGACCAGCACGAGACGGCCGCCGCGGCGGCCCTGCCCGAACAGCGCTTGCGCCCGGTCGGCGAGCTCGGCCTTCGACAGCGTCAGCACGCGCGTGGTGCGGTACTCGACGAGCTTGCCCCGGTCGCGGACGACGACGGTGTCGCCCTTCCCGAGCGTGCCGAGCTCGTCCATCACGCCGCCGCCGTCGTGCACCGTGTGGCCGGTGATGACGGTCTGGCCCCGCTTCGCCCCGGCTCGGGCGCTGTCGTCCCAGCGGCCGACCTCGTCGGTGTCCGCGGGCGGGTCCAGGACGCCCGCGGAGGAGAGCGACAGCGAGCGGACCGGCGCGTCGAGCCCGATCGAGGGCACCAGGAGCGCGTTGCCGGCGGTCTCGGGCGCGGGGATGCGCCCCGAGGCGTCGGCGGTGCCCCCGTTGCCCGGCAGCACCAGCCCGATCACCAGGGCGCCCACGACGAGCACCAGGAGGCCGGTCAGGCCGCCGCCCGAGCGGGTCGCCCCGGCGGGCTTGCCCTGCGTGGCGGCCATCGCTCAGCGCCCCAGCACGCGCCGGTAGCCGACGAGGCCGGCCGCGCCGAGCAGCGCCAGGAGCCCGGCGACCGCGCCCGTGGGGAGCCCCTCGGAGCCCTGCTCGCCCGAGGTCACCACGGTCGGCACCTGCGGCGCCTGCGGGGCCTGCGGGGCGGCGCCCGCCGCGGTGGCGGCCTGCTCGCCGCCGCCGCAGGTCACGTTGGCGACCTCGAGGGAGGCCAGCGGGGCGCCCAGCTCGGCCTGGGCGGCGGGGAGGACCTGGAGGTCCAGCGCCGTGACGTCGATGGCGCCGCCGGAGCGGCTCTGCTTGTTCAGCGTGCCCTCGAGGATGTTGTCCTCCAGCGGGCCGAGCTGGGCCTCGACCTGTGAGAGCACCTCGCGGACGACCTGCTCCTGGACCTGGTCGATGGGCTCGTTGAGGGCGTCCAGCTCCTGGTTCAGGTTCTTCTGGACGGCCTCGATCACCAGGTCGGCGACCGTGCTGAGGTCGGTGGCGACCCTGGTGTTCGGTGCCGGGTCCACCGGGAGGCTGAGGAGCGCGACCCGCTCGCCGGCGACGTCGGCGTAGAAGCCGGCGTCCGCGAGGTTGGCGTCGCCGCTGAGGCCGGGGCCGGCCTGGCACGTCGACTGGAGCACGCCGAACGAGCCGGTGATGCCGATCGGCCCGATCTCGTCGTCGACCTGAGCCAGAGCGTCCTCGATCGCGCCCTTGACCGGGCCGCGCAGCTCCTCGGGCACACCGGGCGCCGGGTTGCTGGCCGAGCGCTGACTGGTCGCACCCGGGTGGTACGAGGCGGGCGTGGCCGAGGCGCCGCCCGCGTCCTGCGAGGGCAGCTGCTGCTCGAGCTGGCCCTCGGAGCCGCCGTCCTGGCTGTTCTGCTCGCCGCCCTGGCCGCCCTGCTGGGTGCCCTCGTCGCCGCTCTGGCCGTCCGGCCGGGTGCCCTCGTCGCCCGGGGTGGGCAGGCTCGGCGTCGGGTCCTCGCCCTGGCCGCCGTTCTGGCCGCCGTTCTGGCGGGAGCCCTCGCCGGCGCCGTCCCGACCCAGGAGAGCGTCGCCGACCTGGTTGAGCGGGGCGAGCGCCGACGCCTCGTCGGCGAGCTGCACGTCGGTGACGTCGCCGAGGTTGCCCAGCGTCAGGTCGACGCTCTCGCCGTCGTCGGAGAGGCAGTAGGACTCGCCCACCTCGGCGAGCGAGGCGCCGTCGCCGGCGATGCCCGCGCACGCGGCCGAGCGGCCCTGGCCGTTCACGACCCGGGCCTCGGCGTCCTGCGCGAGCGTGCCCACGGCGAGCAGGTCCTGGCCCTGGAGCACCGAGACGGGCGGGTTCGACGTGCCGGACCTGTCCTCGCCGGAGCCGTCGTTGGTCGCGGTCACGCGGCCGGAGTCCTGCGAGGCCTCGCCCGCGACCTCGACGGTCAGGGCGGCGGCGCTGGCCTTCGACACGGTCGCGGCGTAGCCCGGCGCGGCCGCGACGGTCGCGAGCGTGGCCACACCGGCGAGGGCGCCGGCGCGCAGCAGAGTCCTGGTCATCGTGTGTGGGTTCCCTCCCCGGTTGCGGTCTCCCCCGAGATACACACGTCCAACGCGGCGACCGGGGGGAAGGTCACGCACCTCGCGCGGGATTTGTCAGAAGATGCGTGTGATCAACCTCATGCGGCCCGGCTGACACACTGACGCCGTGGCCACCTCATCGAACGCCTCCCGCGGCGCCGCGGACCCCGGCGACCTGCCCGGCGACCTGCCCGGCGACCTGCGCGCCGCCGGCGTCGCGGAGACGGCCCGGCTCACCATCGAGGGCACGCTGACCGCGCGCGCCGTCACCGACGCTGCCCTCGCGCGCGTGGCGGCCGCCGATCGCCCGCTGAACGCGCTGACCGACGTGCTCGCCGACCGCGCCCGCGCGGAGGCCGACGCGCTCGACCGCGCCCGGGAGGCGGGGGAGCCGACCGGCCCGCTGCACGGCGTCCCGGTGGTGATCAAGGAGGAGATCGCGGTCGAGGGGTGCGTGACCAGCTTCGGCGGGCGCGGCAACAGCACCCCGGCCGCGGCGGACGCCGAGGTGGTCCGCCGCCTGCGCGCCGCCGGCGCCGTCGTCCTCGGGCGCACCGCGATGCCCGAGTTCGGAGCGTGGCCCTACACGGAGTCCACGGAGCACGGGATCACCCGCAACCCGTGGGACACCCGGCACACCCCGGGCGGCTCCTCGGGCGGCACGGCCGCGGCGGTCTCCGCCGGGATGGTGCCCGTGGGCATGGGCGGCGACGGCGGGGGATCGATCCGGATCCCGAGCGCCTGCTGCGGCCTGTTCGGGCTGAAGCCCCAGCGCGGCCGGGTCACCACGGCGCCCGAGCCGCACCTGTGGTGGGCGCTGGGCACGGCCGGCCCGCTGGCGCGCAGCGTCGTCGACTCCGCGCTGGTCTACGACGCGATCCGTGGCAACGAGCCCGGCGACCTCTACCAGGCCGGCGAGACCGGCTCCTTCCTCGACGCCGCCCGGCGCGAGCCCGGCCGGCTGCGGGTGGGGTGGTCGACCACGCCGGTGACCCCGGGCGTGCGCCCGCACCCGGCGCACCAGCGCGCCGTCCGCGAGACCGCCGGGCTGCTCGCCGACCTGGGCCACGAGGTGCGCGAGATCGACCCGCGCTACCCGGACCCGACGGCGGCGTTCGTGCCGCAGTTCTTCGCGGGCATCCGCACGGAGGCCGAGGCCGTCGAGCACTACGAGCGGCTCGAGCGCCGCACCCGACAGACCCACCGGCTCGGCGCGTGGGTGCGGCCCGGGGTGCTGAGCGCGGCGTTGCGGGCCACCGAGACCGTCTCCCGCAAGGCCAACCGCGTCTTCGACGACGTGGACGTGCTGCTCACCCCGACGATGGCCAACCGGCCGCCCCTGGTCGGCGTCCTCGACGGGGTCGGCCCGTTGCGTGCCGCCCTGCGTTCGGCGCCCGCGATCGCCTACGCGGCGCTGTGGAACGTGGCCGGCAACCCCGCCGCCTCGGTGCCGGCCGGGCTGGCCGACGACGGGCTTCCCGTGGGCGTGCAGCTGGTCGGGCCGACCGACGGCGAGGAGCGGCTGCTCTCGCTCGCGGCGCAGCTGGAGACCGCCCGGCCCTGGTCGCCGACGGCGCCGCCACCGCTGGGTCGCGGGATTCGGTGAGTGACGCCGTACGCACCTGAATCGGCGCCCCGCAGGTGCCGCTGACGCCACTCGGCCTCACGCGTCGGGTGGCCCCAGCCGCCAGCGGCGTGGGCGGGCGCCCGCCCGCTCGTACGCCGCGCCGATGCGGTCCACCAGCGTGGCGGTCTGGTGCAGGTCATGGCCCACCGCGGTGCACGTCTCGAGGCCCGCGCGGCGGAAGGCGTCCTCGCGCGCCACGTCCCTCCGGTGCCGCTCGCGGGTCCGGTGCTCGGCACCGTCGAACTCGCCCACCACCCCGGCGTCCGGGTCGAGCAGGTCGGGCACGCCGAGGAGCCGGCCGTGCTCGTCGAGGACCCGCGCGTTGCACAGTGGCGGCGGTCGCCCGGCATCGAGGACCCACACCAGGCGCAGTCGCGACTCGGCGGGCGAGCGGCTGCGACCGTCCGCGAGCCGCAGCGCCTCGCGCGCCCGGACCACCCCGCGGCCGCCGGCGGGCAGCGCGCGCGCCACCCGTCGCGTCGTCGTGAGGCCCGCCGCCAGGGCCATGTCGATCGTGACCACCGCGCCCCGGAGGTCGCTGCTCCGGCACGCGGCGAAGGCCACGGCGCGCTCCACGGACACGCAGCGGACGCCGTGCCGCACCACGACCTCGTGCGGCGCGAGCTCTTCGCGCACCACGAGCGCCTCGCCGTTCGACCGCGCGCCGGAGTCGCCCGCCACGAGCGGCACCCGCAGCGGCGTGCGTCCGTCGGCGGCCAGGCCGTCGAAGAACCCGGCTCCCGCGAGCCGCAGGGCCGCCCACCCCGTCACCGCCCCGCGACCCCGGAGCCGGGCGGCCTGCTCGAGGATGCGCTGCTCCGGCACGTCGGGCGCCGTGCGCGGGACGTGAAGCCCGTCGCCCACGGGGCGCCAGCCGGGGCCGCGGGCCCGCCCGCGGGACACCTCACCCGGGCCGTCACCCACGCGCACCGGCGGCACGAGCCCGCGCGGCGGGTCGCAGCGGGGCTCCCACGCGTGCGCCATGCGGCCACCGTGCCCGGCGCGACCGGCCCCGTGGGTCGGGTCCTCCCGGCCTGGGGACGACGAGTGGCGCCGTACGCACGTGGATCAGGGCCGAGCACGTGCCGCTGACGCCACTCGAGCACGCTCTTTTCGCGCAGGTCAGGCGCGCAGGTGGGCGCGCGTCTCGGCCAGGTCGCGGCGCTCGCGGACCTCGACGTCCTTGGACTCGAGCATCCGGTAGGCCTCGAAGAAGGCGTCGAGCTCGTCGAGGAAGTTCTCGGGGAGGTCGCCGAGGTCGCGCAGGTGGTCCTGGTGGTGGTCGTGGTCGGGGACGCAGATCAACTTGGTCTCCTCGACGTCGCCCACGGTGAGCAGGTAGGACCCGAGGACTCGGCACCGGATGTGGATGCCGGGGAACGTCGGCTCCTCGACGAGCACCAGCGCGTCGAGGGCGTCGCCGTCCTCGCCGTCCAGGCCCTTCACGTAGCCGTAGTCGCCGGGGAACCCGGCCGGGCCGCCGAGACGCCGGTCGAACCACATGGTCCCGTCGTCGGCCTCCTCATACTTGTTGCGGCTGCCGCGGGGGATCTCCACCACGACGTCGACGTGGGTGGGTTCGGTCTGCGTCACTCAGCTGGCCTTCCGGTCGGAGTCGGACTTCTTCGTCGACTTCTTGTCCGACGCCTTCTTGGCGGCGGTCTTCTTGGTCGAGCCCGACTTGCTCGCCTTCTTCGCGGGCGTCTTGCCGGACTTGCCGCCGCTCGTCGACTTCTTCGCCGCCGACTTCTTGCTGGTCGACTTCGCCGCCGCCTTCTTGGTCGGCTGCTCCTCGGCCTCCCCGCCGTCGGAGTCGGCCTCCCCGCGGCTCTTCCTCGCGTCGGAGACCGAGCGCTGCAGGGCGGCGAGCAGGTCGACGACCTCGCCCGAGGTCTTGGTCGAGGTCTCGGAGCGCTTGACCTCGCCGCCCTCGATCTTCGCCTTCACGACGGCCTGCACGGCGGCGGCGTAGTCGTCCTCGAACTCGTCGGCCACGAAGTCGCCGGCCAGGGTCTCGACGAGCATGTTGGCCATCTTGACCTCGGAGTCCTTCACCTCGCCCGGCTCGATGCTGAAGTCGGGCGTGCGGATCTCGTCTGGCCAGAGCATGGTCTGCAGCACGATCACGTCGTCGCGCACCCGCAGCACCGCGATCGTGGTGCGCTGGCGCAGTGCGACGGTGACCACGGCCATCCGGTCGGCCTCGAGCAGGGCCTGGCGGAGGAGGGCGTAGGGCTTGCTGCCGGTGCCCTCCGGCTCGAGGTAGTAGCACTTGTCGAGCAGCATCGCGTCGATCTGGTCGGTCGGCACGAACTTCTCGACCGCGATCTCGCGGGAGGAGGTGACCGGCAGGTCGGCGAGGTCGTCGTCGGTGAGGATGACCATCTCGCCGTCCTCGGTCTCGTAGCCCTTGGCGATGTCGGCGTACGCGACCTCCTCGCCGTCGAGCGAGCAGAGGCGCTGGTAGCGGATGCGACCGCCGTCCTTCGCGTGCACCTGCCGGAACGAGACGTCGTGGCTCTCGGTGGCCGAGTAGAGCTTGACCGGGACGCTCACCAGCCCGAAGGAGACCGAGCCCTTCCAGATCGCGCGCATGCCGGACGCCTTCCTGTCGCGTGGTCGCAGGTACGACCGCTAGCCCGGCCAGTATCCATCGCGACGGTCACCGGGTGAAGGAGCCGTCCTGACCCGCGCTGCGCCGCTGGCCGGGGACGGCGGCGCCGGGCGAGCCGAAGGCCGCGGCGACCGCGGCGACGCGGTTGTTCACCCCGAGGGCTTCGTAGGCGTGCTGGAGGTGCGTACGCACGGTCGCCTCGGTGATCCCGAGCGCGCGGGCGATCTGGCGGTTGGTGAGGCCGTCGCGGACGAGTTCCAGCACCGCGCGCTGCGCACCGGTGAGCGGGGTGCTGGTGACGCAGGACTGCTGCCAGGCGTTCATGAAGTGCGGCTTGAGCAGCTCGAGGATGCCGCGTTCGCGCTCACTGAAGGTGCCCCAGCCCGCGCGCATGCCCATGATTTCGGCGTGACGCCCCGGTGCAACCCGCCAAGCCGTGATCATGCCGTCGGTCAGTGCGAAGTCCATCCGGGCGGCCCGCTCCTCGAGCTCACGGCGCGGTATGTCCTGGGTGGTCAGCACCACGCCCCAGTCGGCGAGCTCGGGACCGTCCAGCGCGCACATGCCGTACTGGTCCCAGTAGCGCGCCTTGAAGTCCTCGAGGTCCGCGGAGATGTCGTTCGGTGTGTCGGGCGGACCTCCGGGACCCATGTCCTCGTACCAGAAGTCGTCGGGGCCGCTCAGGCACACCTCCTGGCCGAAGCACCACGTTTGGTGGCTCGGATCCTCGACGTGCAGGACCAAGTCCTCCACGTCGAGGAGGTCTCGCAGCAGCTCCAGCGACCGCCAGCGGAGCCCGGCCGGTGGGGTCGTGGGAGAGGGGCTCTTCCGGGGCGCCGAACTGGGCATCCGGAGCAGGCGTGGCCTCCCCGGGCGGCGCGCGGAGTGCCGCCACCACCTCGCGCAGGCGCGTCAGGTCGCGCTCGCGGACGTCGAACCTGCTCACGAGGCGGCCTCCCGCCGCTGGGTCGGAACGGCGGCGCCGGGCGAGCCGAACGCCGCCGCGACGGCAGCGACGCGGTTGTCCACGCCGAGCGCCTCGTAGGCGTTCTGGAGGTGTGTGCGCACCGTCGCCTCGGTGATCCCGAGGTCGCGCGCGACCTGGCGGTTGGTGCTGCCGTCGCGTACCCGCTCGAGCACGCGCAGCTGCGCCGCTGTAACGGGCAGCTCGGCGACGCAGGACGCGCGCCAAGCGTTGACGACATGCGGCTTGAGCAGCTCGAGGAAGCCACGCTCGCGCTCGGTGTAGGGGGCCCAGCCCTCGCGTGCGCCGCAGATCTCGAGCCGCCGGTTCCCCCCGACGTGCGCCACCGTGACGAGCTCCGAGCAGAGCGGCGCGCTCAGGAGGGCCGCCCCTCTGGCCGCGGCTTTCCTGCCGACCATGTCGGAGCTGAGCACCACGTCGTAGTCGGACGCGAGGTGGGGGTAGCTCAACGGCAGGTCGTGGAAGGCGTCCCAGTGTCGGTTCTCGCACTCCACGACCCAGTCGGGGAGGTCGTTGTCCGTGTCGGGGGGACCGCCGGGCCAGAGGTCGTACAACCAGAAGTCCTCGGGCCCGTCGGGGCCGACTCGCTGACCGAAGAACCACGACCGCTGCCCCGGGACCATCCCGTTGAGAACGAGCGACGTCACGTTCAGCAGGTCGCGCAGCTCGTCGAGGGCGCGCCACCGGACGCCCGGGCCGTCCGGATCATGCGAGATCGTCTGCGCGGGGGCGCCCCACACGGCGTTGGGGTCGGGCGTGACCGCAGCAGGCGGTGCGCGGAGCGCCGCCACGACCTCGCGCAGGCGCGTCAGGTCGCGCTCGCGGACGTCGAACTTGCTCATCCCTCGGCGCCCCGGCGCTGGGCGGGGACAGGGCCTCGTCCCGGTTGCTCGAACGTTCGAGCAACCGGGACATGGGGGGTCCCAAAGGCCGCCGCCACGGCGGCGACGCGGTTGTTCACCCCGAGCGCCTCGTAGGCGTTCTGGAGGTGCGTGCGCACGGTGGCCTCGGAGATGCCGAGCTCGCGGGCGATCTGGCGGTTGGTGAGGCCGTCCCGCACGAGCGCCAGGACACGCCGCTGGGCGGCTGTCAACGAGGGGCCCTGAGCACACGAGCGCACCCAGGCCTCCACGAAGTGCGGCTTGAGCAGCTCGAGCATGCCGCGCTCCCGCTCGCTGAACGGAGTTCGATCCCACCGCAGGCACAGCAGCTGGAGATTCGACTCGGCCCCCAGGGGTGCGGTGGCCATGAGGGACCAACCCTGCACCGGCTCGCGGCCCGTGCGCTCCTCGATGAGGGGATCGCGACGGACCATGGGTGCGTCCGGGATCGCGTCCCAGTCGCCCGTCCGGTAGGCGTAGCCGAAGGCGTGGGTTTCGTAGTTGCTCCAGTAGTAGGCCTCCGCCTCGAGGAACCACGGGTCGAGCAGCCGCGGGTCGTCCGCGGCGAGGTTCGGGCCGGTGGCGGGGATCTGCAGGTAGTCGGGACCGGCGGGCGCCACCCCCTGGCCGAACGTGCGCCGCCGTCGGGCGGTGTCGCAGTGCTCGAGCAGGATCTCGTCGCAGTGCAGGACGTCGCGCAACAGCACCAGCGAGGCCCATCGCACGCCCTGCCGTTCCGGGTCGCGCGAGAGCAGCTCGGTGGGGGTGTGCCAGACGGCGTCCGGGTTCGGCGCGATGCCTCGACTCGGTTCACGCAGGCTGGCGACGACCTCGCGCAGCGCGCCGAGGTCCCGTTCGCGCACGTCCCCCGTGGCCATCTCGGTCCCCTCGAAGGCAGGTTCCCCGCCCTCAGGCTACGACCGGGCCTCCGCTGGCGGTAGTGACCTTGTGCCCCGCGTCCGGCGGCGTCGCTCACGGCTCACCCGCGTCACTGGCGCCGAAGGCCGCCCCGACGGCGGCGACTCGGTTGCTGACCCCGAGGGCGGCGTACGCGTTCTGCAGGTGGGTCCGCACGGTGGCCTCGGAGATCCCGAGCTCGCGGGCCACCTGCCGGTTGGTCTGCCCGTCGCGCACGAGCTCCAGCACGCGGCGCTGGCCCTGGGTGAGGGTCCGGGAGGAGGCCTGGGCACGCCGCCACGCCTCGGCGAAGTGCGGCTTCACCAGCGCCACGTAGCAGGCGCGGGTGTCTGCGGTCGGGCTCGTCGCTGCCGCCTCGTCGAGCTGGTCGCGGGACAGCCCGTGCGCGGCCCAGTAGGCCGCCCAGGCGCGCTCGAAGGCGTCGGGCCCGTTGTCGTGCCGGCCCTGACATCGTCGACGTGCCGGACGATCGCGACGTGCTGGGCCTCGTCGGGCAGGCCGAGCAGGTCCAGCAGCATCTCGAGCGAGTGCCGGGGGACACCGGACAGCGGCGACGGCCTCGGGTGCGGGTCGACATCGTTGCGTCCCTGCGCCGGCACCGCCACCTCAGGGCGGCGCAGGCTGGCCACGATGGCCCGTAGCCGCTCCAGGTCCCTGTCGTCGATGTCGTCTCGCATGGCGACCCCCGCCGTCATCCTCGCCTTTACGGTAGGGCGAACGGCGCCGCGACGGCATACGTAATTCGTCCGATACCGCGGCGACACCGGTCTTCCTAGCGTGAGTCGCGTGGCGGGGCGACCGCTCCGCCGCCGTCCGGGCCCCGGCACGGGCCCGCAGTGGGGGAGATCCAGATGTCCGCTCACCGCATCGACCGACCGGTCGTTCGTCTCGGCGTGGGATTCCTGCCCGCGCTCGTTCATGCTGGCCCTCGGGTCCGCCCCCGCGGGGGCCATCCCGGAGGACTTCTACCCGGCCGTCGCGCCCGCGGAAGCGGACGTGGCGACTGTCGCCGCGGCGGAGCCCCTCTCGGGGCGGCCCTGCTTCCTGGTCCGCGCCAACTGGAACGACGCCCTCGACGGCCCGCAGCCCGTCTGCTGACCCGCCGACCGCGCGGCGTCGCGGCTCTCGGGGTCGGACGCCCCCGGGCACAATGTCCGGGTGCGTCCGATGCTCGCAACCAGGGGTGATCGCATCCCGACCGGCTCCGAGTGGAGCCACGAGGTCAAGTGGGACGGGATCCGGCTGCTGGGGGACTCTCGAGCCGGCAGCACCGGGGACTGCCGGCTCGAGACCCGCAACGAGAACGACGCCACGATCGCCTGGCCCGAGGTGGCCGCCGCCGCTCCCGCGCGCGACCTGCTGGTCGACGGCGAGGTGATCGCGCTGAACGACCGCGGGCTGCCGGACTTCGGCGTGCTCCAGGACCGCATGCACGTGCGCCGGGCCTCGACCGCGGCCCGCAAGGCGGAGGCGCTCCCCGCGACGTTCATGGTCTTCGACCTGCTCCGCCTCGACGGGCGCGAGCTGCTGCGAGAGCCGCTGGAGGCGCGGCGCGCCCTGTTGGCGGGCCTGGTCGAGAGCGGCGACGTGGTGGGGGCGTGGCAGGTGCCGGCGGCGTACGACGACGGGCAGATGCTCTGGGAGGCGACCGGGCAGCAGGGGCTCGAGGGCGTGGTCAGCAAGCGGCTGTCGTCGCGCTACGAGCCGGGCGCGCGGAGCCGGCACTGGCTGAAGTTCCCGCACCGGCGGCGCCTCTCCTTCGTGGTCGGCGGCTGGCGCCCCGAGACGGGGTCGCCCGATCGGCTCGGCGCGGTGCTGGTGGGGCAGCCGACCGCCGAGGGGCTGATCTACCGCGGCCGGGTCGGCAGCGGCATCGCCGGGCGGGCGGGCCCGGTGCTGCACCGGCTGCTCGAACCGCTGGCGCGCGCCGACAGCCCGTTCGCCGACGCGGTGCCGAAGGTCGACGCCGCGGGGACGCACTGGGTCGAGCCGCGCGTCGTCGTGGACGTCGAGTCGCTGGGGCTGTCGACGCAGCAGCGGCTGCGCCAGCCGGCGTACCGCGGGGCGCGTCCGGACCTGTCCGCCGAGGACCTGGTGGGGGGAGTCGAGTGACGCCGAAGAAGCAGCAGGAGGGCAGCGAGGTCCACGTCGACGTGGAGGGGCGCACGCTGCGGCTGCGCAACCTGGAGAAGGTGCTCTACCCGGAGACCGGGTTCACCAAGGGCGAGGTGCTCGACTACTACGCGCGCGTCGCGCCGGTGCTGCTGCCGCACCTCGCCGATCGGGCGGTGACGCGGATCCGGTGGCCGCACGGCACCGGGCAGCAGAGCTTCTACGAGAAGAACGCGCCGGTCGGGCACGCCCGTCGTGGGTGCGGTTGGCGAAGGTGCCGACGAGCGGCTCGCGGGGGTCGTCGCGGCACGGCGACCACCTCGCGTTCCCCGTCTGCGACGACCTCGCGACGCTGACCTGGCTGGTCAACCTCGCGGCGCTCGAGCTGCACGTGCACCAGTGGACCGTCGGGCGCAACGGCCAGCCGCGCAACGCCGACCGCATCGTCATCGACCTCGACCCCGGCGAGCCGGCCGGGCTGCACGAGTGCTGCCAGGTCGCGCTGCTGGCGCGCGACGCGCTCGGCGAGCGCGGGCTCGACGTGCTGCCGGTGACCAGCGGCAGCAAGGGCCTGCACCTGTACGCGCCGCTGCCGCGGCGCCGCTCGTCGGAGGACACCTCGGCGCTGGCGAGGGAGGTGGCCGAGGAGCTGCAGGCCGCGCACCCGAGGCTGGTCACCGCCACGATGACCAAGGCACGGCGCGGCGGCAAGGTGTTCCTGGACTGGTCGCAGAACGCGGCCTCGAAGACCACCGTCTCGCCGTACTCGCTGCGCGGGCGCGAGCGCCCGCGCGTCGCGGCGCCGGTGACCTGGGCCGAGGTCGAGGAGGGCGCCGACGACCCGCTCGGCCTGGAGATGCTGGGCCCCGACGGACGTGCTCGCCCGGGTGGAGGAGCACGGGGACCTGTTCTCACCCTGAGCGACGCGATCGGCGCACCCGGCGACCGTGCCGGCGCCCACCTCCGCCTTCGCCTTGCCGCCTGCGCCCGGCCTGGCGTCATACGGTTCGGTCGCTATCGCGACCCCCTCGCATGACGTCGCTCGACGGCGTCGTACGGCCCGGTCGCAGTGACGACCGTTCCGGATGACGTCCGCCGCCGCGACCCGCGCCGCCGCCCGCTGGTTGGATGGGCCCATGGGCGAACCGCGACCGATCGAGACCTGGCTGACCGACATGGACGGCGTCCTCGTGCGCGAGGAGGAGCTGATCCCCGGCGCGGACACGTTCATCGAGGCGCTGAAGAAGCACGAGCGCGAGTTCCTCGTGCTCACGAACAACTCGATCTTCACGCCGCGGGACCTGCGGGCGCGGCTGCTGGGCAGCGGGATCGACATCCCGGAGGAACGCATCTGGACCTCCGCCCTCGCGACGGCGAAGTTCCTCGACGACCAGCGCCCGGGTGGCTCGGCGTTCGTCGTCGGAGAGGCTGGGCTGACCACGGCGCTGCACGAGGTCGGCTACGTGATCAGCGACCGCGACCCGGACTACGTGGTGCTGGGGGAGACGCGCACCTACTCCTTCGAGGCGATCACGCGGGCGATCCGGCTGATCGAGGGCGGCGCCCGCTTCATCGCCGACGAACCCCGACCCGAGCGGGCCGAGCCCCGAGGGCACGCTGCCGGCCACGGGCTCGGTGGCCGCGCTGATCACCAAGGCGACCAGGCGCGACCCGTACTACGTCGGCAAGCCCAACTCGCTGATGATGCGGATGGCGCTGAACCGGCTCGAGGCGCACTCCGAGACCACCGTGATGATCGGCGACCGCATGGACACCGACATCATCGCCGGCCTCGAGGCGGGCCTGCGCACCTTCCTCGTGCTCTCGGGGTCGACGAAGGCGGAGGACGTCGAGGGCTTCCCCTACCGCGCGACCCGCGTCGACGACTCCGTCGCCGACCTCGTCAGTCTCGTGCGGGCCAAGGAGCCCGAGGCCTGACCGCCGGACCCGCGCAAGGACGACACAAGATCCCCTGGCGCTGGTGCCGAGCCCCGTGGCGAGCGCCTACGGTGAGGCTTGGTCACTCACGGGGGTCGTGCATGCGCGCTGTCATCTGTTCTGCCTTTCTCGCTGTCTTGGTGGCGCTTCTACCAGGTGCCCTGCTCCTCCCTGCGGAAGCGGACAGCCCGGGGTGTGTCTCGCCCGGCGAGTTCCGCAATGTAGCCCGGGGCATGTCGCCGAAGCGTGTGGCCCGCATCTTCGACACGGCCGGCCAGATGCTCGACGGTGCCGGGGGTGGGTACGCACAGGGTTACAAGAGCTGTACCGGCGGCGGGGTCGTGGTCGAGTTCGGCTGGAGCTTCGCGAAGCGGCGTCTCGTGCTGGCAGCCAAGGAGCGGACGCGCCACCGCGTCGTGAACTGCGTGAGCCATGACGAGTGGCGGAAGGTGTGGATCCGCCAGGACGGAACGGGGAGCGGACCCGGGACTGGTGGGACGCGCAAGCGGATCCACGGCGTCTTCGGCATCAAGGGGCGCGTGGTGAACCGGTTCAACACCGGCCCGCAGCAGCGGTGGGAGATCCGCAAGTACGACCGGTGCGGCTCAGCGCGGACGCGGACGGTCGAGTACACCAGCCACCGGAAGGGCCCCTGGCACTCCTACTGGGGTGATCCTCAGCCCGTCGAGGCGCCGGCGGTGATCTTGGCGGCGGTGGCGGGGCGTACGTCGGCCGGCAGGCCGCCCGAGCATGCCGACGAAGGCGTCGACGAGCAGGTCGCGCACGGGCTCGAGCTCGAGGGCGGGGTCGTCGATCCACGCCTGACCCGTGTGCCGCAGCATCACGATCCAGGAGCGCACGGCCAGTCGTAGCAGCGCCGGGGACGCCGCCCCGGCGCCGAGCAGGTCGAGGATCCGCTGCTCGTGCAGCGCCATCGACTCCTCGATCACGGCCTGCACCTCGGGGTGGCCGCTGGCCGCGCCGCGGTGCGCCGCGCGCGACCCGTGCTGGTGCCGCGCGATGTGCTCGAGGAAGGCCTGCACCCCGTGCCGCAGCTGCTCCAGCGGAGGCAGGCTCGGGTCGGGCTGCGGTCTCCTCGGCCATCCGCTCGGCCTGGCGGCGCACGAGCGCCGCGAAGAACGATCGCTTGCTCGGGAAGTAGTGGTAGAGCAGCCCCCGCGAGACCCCGGCCAGCTCGGCGACGGTCTCGATGTGGACGTCCTCGTAGGGCGTCGTCGCGAACAGCTCCGTCGCCGAGGTCGAGCAGCTGGCGGCTGCGTTCCTCGGGTGCCAGTCGCGTACGGGCGGGCTTGCTCATCCCGGCGAGCGTACGCGGCGCGGATGTGCCGCCAGGGAGGTCGGAGGCTGGTTCACTGGCACCTCGACCCGAGACGAAGCCTCGGCCCGAGACGAACGAGGGAGTCGGCATGACATGGGCATGTGCGAACGGCCACCAGGTGCGGGACGGCATGTTCACCTGCGCGGTCTGCGGGTCCGACGACGTCCGCGACCGCGACGGGGCCGCGCTGGCGACGGACCAGGACACCGCTCGCGACCGTCGCGCCGCGGCGATGAGCGCCATCCAGGCGTCCATCGGCATGGGCGCGATCCTCTACGTGCTCGGCGTGATCGTCTGCCTGACCGCCGTGGGTGGTGACTACGAGTTCGACGGGACCGTCTTCGTCCTCGGTGCGGTCGATCTCGGTTGTCGGCGCGGCTCTCGCGCTCGTCGGCATCGTCGGCTACGGCGTGAAGCTCGGCACCGAGGCCGCCCGGCCGGCCGCGGCGCCCGACGTCCGCTGACGGTTCGCCGAACCAGCGCGCCCGCGGGCCGCGGTCGACGGCGTCAGGAGCGAGCAGGATCGGCGGGGCACCGGCCGCTGTTGTGGAACAGTGACGAGTGTCCGTCGACCGCCCACAGTGGTTGCTGTTCCTGCCGCATCCCCGGCTGACCGAGGGCGGCGAGCCGTTCGCGGGCCGCTGGCTGGCCCTGCCGGCGATCTCGCTGGGTGTGTTCATGATCGCCGTCGACATCACGATCGTGGGGATCGCCGCCCCCGCGATCGGCATCGAGCTCGGCGCCAGCGCCTCGGAGCTGCAGTGGATGTTCGACGCGTTCACGGTCGTGATGGCCGGCCCGGTGCTCGTCGGCGCCGGGGTGGCGGAACGCTTCGGGCGCAAGGGCGTCTTCCAGCTCGCGGCCCTCAGCGCCCGCCCGAGGGCGGACCAGGGGCCGCGGGACGTCCCGCGTCGGGGCTGATGTGACGCACGGGAGCGCTGTGGTGGGGAGAAGGTAAAACTTCTCCACAGGCCGGCCGGCACGGGTGGCGAGCGGGTCCCGCGGCTTCCTACGGTGCTGGTCCAGACCAGGTCCCGACACATGGGGGGAGCCTCGTGGCGCTGACGCGCGCGCACCCCGGGCCCAGCACCGTGAACAGCACGCGGGAGCGGCCCGCTGTCGACCAGGCGCTGCTCGCCGACCTCGACCTACGGGTCCGCGAGCGCGTCCGCAGGGAGGGCGTGGACCCCCAGGCCGACACGGCCGCCGTACGCCGCCTCGCCGACGAGCTGGTGCGCGCCCACGACGAGCGCGCGCTCACCGGCGCCGTTGCTCCGGTGCCCGATCGCGAGGCGACGGTTGCCGACCTCGTCGCTCGGGTCTCGGGGTTCGGCCCGCTCCAGCCCTACCTCGACGACCCGGCGGTCGAGGAGATCTGGATCAACGAACCGAGCCGCGTCTTCGTCGCCCGGCACGGCCGCCACGAGCTGACCCCGCTGGTGCTGAGCGAGGCGGAGGTCTCCGAGCTGGTCGAGCGGATGCTGAAGTCCAGCGGACGCCGGATCGATCTGAGCCGCCCGTTCGTCGACGCGATGCTGCCGGGCGGACACCGCCTGCACGTGGTGCTGCGTGGCATCAGTCGCGACTTCACCGCGGTCAACATCCGCAAGTTCCTGCTGCGTGCCTCGCGGCTCGCCGACCTGGTCGAGCTCGGGAGCCTCGACGAGCGTGCGGCCTCGTTCCTGGAGGCGTCGGTGCGCGCGGGGCTGAACGTGCTCGTCTCCGGGGGGACGCAGGCGGGCAAGACCACGATGCTCAACAGCCTGGCCGCGGCCATCCCGGGCGGGGAGCGGGTGGTCTCCAGCGAGGAGGTCTTCGAGCTCCGCTTCAACCACCCCGACTGGGTGCCCATGCAGACCCGCCAGGCCGGCCTCGAGGGCACGGGCGCGATCACCCTGCGCGACCTCGTGAAGGAGAGCCTGCGCATGCGCCCCAGCCGGGTGATCGTCGGCGAGGTCCGCGCCGAGGAGTGCCTCGACCTTCTCCTCGCGCTCAACGCCGGACTGCCGGGCATGTGCACGCTGCACGCCAACAGCGCGCGCGAGGCGCTGGTGAAGATGTGCACCCTTCCGCTGCTGGCCGGCGAGAACATCGGCGCGCGGTTCGTGGTCCCGACCGTGGCCTCGTCCGTGGACCTCGTCGTCCACCTCGGCACCGACGCGAGCGGCGTGCGCAGGGTCGACGAGATCGTCGCGGTGCCCGGCCGCGCCGAGGGCGACATCGTCGAGACCGAGCCCGTGTTCCTGCGCCGCGACGGCCGACTGCGCCGCGCGGCCGGCATGCCGCCGCGGCTGGAGCGGTACGCACGCCTGGGCATCGACGTCCACGGGCTGCTCGCCGAGTCGGGGGTCGCCGAGGACCGGGAGAGTGCCTGATGGGTGTCGTCCTCGGGCTCGCCGCCGGCGCGGGGCTGCTGCTGATCTGGTCGGCGCTCGCGTGGCCGCGCCGCGAGCGGTCCCGGTCGCCGCGCCGCGAGGGCCGGCTGGCGCGCCTGCTCGCCGAGGCCGGCCTGCCTCACGTGACCTCGACCGGCCTGGTCGTGCGTCTGCGCCGTGCTGGGTGGCGTGGCGGGCCTGGCCGTGCTCGCCGTGTCGGCGACGCCGCCGGTGGCGCTCGCGTTCGCGGCGCTGGCCGCCTACCTGCCGGTCGCGATGGTCGCCGGTCGCGCCCGGCGACGGCAGCGCGAGCTCGCCGAGGTCTGGCCCGAGGCGGTCGACCACATCGCCTCCGGCGTGCGCGCCGGCCTGTCCCTCCCCGAGGCGCTCGCCGGGCTGTCCGCGCGCGGTCCCGAGCCGCTGCGCCCGGCCTTCCGAGCCTTCGGCGGTCGACTACCAGGCGAGCGGCCGCTTCGAGGACGCGCTGCTGCGGCTGAAGGACCGGCTCGCCGACCCCGTCGGCGACCGTGTCGTCGAGGGCCTGCGGATCGCGCGCGAGGTCGGCGGCGGGGAGCTCGGGCGGCTGCTGCGCAACCTGTCGGGCTACCTCCGCGACGACGCGCGCACCCGCCAGGAGCTGGAGTCCCGGCAGGCGTGGACCGTCAACGGCGCCCGGCTCGCCGTCGCCGCGCCGTGGCTGGTGCTGCTGACGATGGCCTTCCAGTCCGAGGTGATCCAGCGTTACTCCTCGACCGCGGGCGTGCTGGTGCTGGCCATCGGCGCCGGCAGCTGCGCGGTCGCCTACCGCGTGATGGTGCGTATCGGCCGGCTGCCCACCGAGCGCCGGATCCTCGCGTGACTCCCGCCGTGGCCGGGGGCCTGCTCGGCGCTGCCGCAGGCCTGGGGCTGGTGCTCGTCACCTGGCGGGTCGCCGTGATCCGTCGCCCGCGGCTCGCGCCGCGCGTGCTGCCCTACCTGCGCGACGTCCCGCGGCTCGACTCGGTCTGGGGCCCCGGTGGGCCGCCGGCGGCCGCACAGCCGGCGCCCGTCGCGGCCGCGGCAGGCGTCTTCGGGCCGCCGCTGCGCGCCGCCGCGCACGGCATCGAGCGCGTCCTGGGCGGCGGCACCTCGGTGCGCCGCCGACTCCACCGCGCGGATCTCGCCATCGACGAGCAGGAGTTCCGAGTCCAGCAGGTGCTCTGGGGCCTCGCCGCCATGGTGCCCGTCGCCCTGTACGCCGTGCTCGAGGCCCTCTCGGACCCCGGCGGTGCGCTCGGCACGCTCCTGCTCTGCCTGGTGGCGTTCGCCGGGGGCGTGCTGGCCCGGGACAGCCGGCTGACCTCGCAGGTGCGCACCCGCGAGCGGCGCATCCTCGCCGAGTTCCCCGCCGTCGCCGAGCTGCTGGCGCTCGCGGTCGCCGCCGGCGAGGGCCCGGTCGCCGCGCTGGACCGGGTGGTGCGCCGCAGCGACGGCGCGCTCTCCTCCGACCTCGCCCGGGTCCTGGCCGAGGTCCGGACGGGCGAGCCCGTCGGTGCGGCCTTCGACGGGCTGGCGGCGACCAGCGGCCTGCCGCTGGTCTCGCGGTTCGCCCAGGCGGTCGCCGTGGCCGTCGAGCGGGGCACGCCGCTGGCCGACGTGCTGCACGCCCAGGCGGCCGACGTCCGCGAGGCCGGCCGCCGCGAGCTGATCGAGACCGCCGCCCGGCGCGAGGTGCTGATGATGGTGCCCGTCGTCTTCCTCGTGCTGCCGGTGACCGTGCTCTTCGCCTTCTGGCCCGGCTGGGTGGGGCTCAGCCTCGCCACCCCCGACCTGCACCCCGTACGAGAGAGGACACCTCATGCATCGATCGACCTTCTGGCTGACCGCGCTGGTCACCCGCCTCTGGCTCGTCCTGGTCGCCGTGGAGCGGCGCCGCGACGAGCGCGGCGACGTGCCCGGCTGGGTGCTGATCACGGTGATGACCGCCGGCCTGGTGGGCGCGCTGTGGAAGTTCGCCGGGCCGCGCCTGGAGAACATGCTGAGCCAGGCGCTCTCGACCGTGTCGTGAGGCGGCCCCGTCGCCGCTGCGCGGGTGCCGCGCGTGCCCGGACCGAGCGCGGCGCGGCGGTCGTGGACGCCGTGCTCGTGCTGGTGGTGCTGGTGCCGCTGTTCCTCGGCATCCTCCAGCTGGGGCTGGTGCTGCACGTGCGCAACACCCTGACCTCCGCGGCGTCCGAGGGCGCCCGGACGGCGGCCGAGCTCGACCGCGGCATGGCCGACGGCGAGGCGCGGACCCGCCGCGAGATCGCCGGTGCGGTCTCGGGACGGTTCGCCCGCGGCGTCGACGCGCGCCCGGTCGACCTCGGCGGCGTCGCCGCCGTGGAGGTCGTGGTGCGCGCGGACGTGCCGCCGTTGGGCCTGTTCGGGCCCGGGGTGCCGCTGCGCGTGACCGGTCACGCCGTGCGCGAGGAGGCGCCGTGACCCGCCTGGTGCTGCGGCGCGCGGCCCGGGGCCGCGACGAGCGCGGCAGCGCGATCGTCGAGCTGGTCTGGCTGGGGATCCTGCTGCTGGTGCCGCTGGTCTACGTGATGCTCTCGGTCTTCGAGGTGCAGCGGGGCGCCTTCGCGACGAACAGCGCCGCCCGCTCGGCCGGGCGCGCCTTCGCGGTGGCCCCCGACGACGCGGCGGGGAGCGGGCCGCGCGGACGGCCGCCCGGCTGGCGCTGCGCGACCAGGGCATCGACGGCGGGTCGCTGGAGCTGGACGTCCGCTGCGAGCCGGCCGGCGCCTGCCGCGAGCCGGGCTCGACGGTGGTGGTGCTGGTGCAGTCGCGGGTGGACCTGCCGCTGCTGCCCGACGCGCTGGGCGGGAACACCCCGGCGGTCCCGGTCGACGCGACGCACCGCGTGCCCTACGGCCGCTACAACGTGCCGGACACCCGGGCCGGGACGGGAGCCTCGTGACCGCCCGGCGTCGCGACCAGGCCGGATCGGTGGCTCCCCTGATCGTCGGCCTGGCCCTGGTGCTCTCCCTCGCGGTGGTCGCGGTGGTCGACGCGTCGGCGGCGTACCTCCACCGCCAGGGCCTCGCCACGATCGCCGACGGCGCCGCGCTCGCGGGCGCGGACGGCGGCGCCGAGGCGGACGAGGTCTACCTCGAGGGCGTGCCCGAGGACCGGCTCGCCCAGCGTGCCGACCGCGCCCGCGCGGCGGTGGCCGACCACCTCGCGGCGGCCGGCGCCCGGCAGCGCTACCCCGGCCTCGACGTCGCCGTGCGCGTGGACGGCGACCGCGTCGTGGTCGAGGTCCGCGCCCCGCTGGACCTGCCGCTCACCGTGCCCGGCGGCCCCGACCGCCCGCTCGTCGCCGCCGACGCCGCGGCGGTCATCACGCCGGGCTGACGTGCGCGCCCGCGGGCACGCGTCGACCGGCGAGGAGAGGCGGGCCGGGCGGCGGAGCCGCGCGGGCGACGAGCGCCGCGCTGCGGCCGCCGTGCGGGGCGCCGGACGAGCGCGAATCTTGAGCGTCCATGTGTTGCGCCGCTGCACGCGACCACTATCGTCCGGGGCATCCCCCGCGGGGGTGCCGCACCGACGGTCCGGCCGAGGGGGTGGGCGGTGAGCACGACAGGCTCGCCCCTCGGCCGCGGCACGGTCGTGGCCCTCGCGGCCATGGGCGCCGGCATCTTCCTGGTGGCCAACGACTTCACCGCGTTCTCGGTCGCGATCCAGGACATCGAGCGCGACCTGGACGCCTCGCTGAACCGTGCTCAGTGGGTGATCAACGCCTACACGCTGGTCTTCGGGGTGCTCATCGTGACCGGAGGCCGCCTGGCGGACCTCTACGGGCGGCGGCGCGTCTTCGTCATCGGCGCCGCCACCTTCGCCGTCTTCTCGCTGCTCGCGGGCCTCGCCCCGACCATCGAGCTGCTGATCGCGGCGCGGGCGCTGATGGGCGTCGGCGGGGCCCTGATGTGGCCGTCGGTGCTGGGCATGACGTTCGCCTTGCTGCCCGAGGACCGGGCCGGCCTGGCGGGCGGCTTCGTCATCGGCGTCGCCGGCTTCGGCAACGCACTGGGGCCGCTCGTCGCCGGGGCGCTCACGGACGTCGGCAGCTGGCGGTGGGTGTTCTTCCTGAACGTGCCGGTCTCCGCGGCGGCGATCTGGGCGGTCACCCGCTTCGTGGACGAGAGCGAGACCGACCGGACGGCGCGGCTGGACTACCGCGGCGTCGCGCTGCTGTCCGTCGGCGTCATCCTCGTGATGGCGGCGCTCGACTGGGGCACCGAGGCCGGCTTCGCGGACCCCGTCGTGGTCGCGATGCTCGCCGTGGGCGCCGTCGGGCTCGTCCTGTTCGCCCTCGCCGAGGCCCGGGTCGGCGAGGCCGCGCTGCTGCCGTCGAGCCTCGTCGCCAACCGCACCTTCGCCGCCGGGGCCGTCGCCACGCTGCTGATGTCCAGCACGTTGTTCGGGATGCTGCTCTACGTGCCGCAGTACACCCAGAAGGCGCTGGGCTGGTCCGCGCTCGAGGCCGGCGCCGGGCTGCTGCCGGTGATGCTGACCTTCGCGCTGGTGTCGTTCGCGGCCGGGCCGTTGTACGAGCGGGTGGGGGCGCGTCTCACCGTGGCGGCCGGGGCGCTGTGCCTGGCCGTGGGCATCCTCTGGCTCGCCGCCGCGATCGGCGGCACGTACGCCGCGCTGGTGCCGGCCCTCGTGGTGCTCGGCATCGGTATCGGCCTCTTCTTCTCGGGCATCACCACGGCCTCGGTGACCGCCGTCGACCCGGGCCACTCGAGCCTGGCGGGCGCGATCATCTACATGTGCAACATCTCCGGCGGAGCGGTGGGGCTCGCGGTGAACACCGCCATCGTGCTGGGCGCGGCCCGCTTCGCCGACGGCATCGCGAGGGCGTTCGCCGTCGACGGCGTGCTCGCGCTCGCCGGGCTCGGCATCGTGGTCGCCCTCGTCAAGGGCGCCGGCACGTGGCACCCGCACCTGCCCGGCCACCAGCGGTCGGCCGTCTGACGGCCCTCGGCGGCGCGAACGAGGGACTTTGTGGGCGGCCGCTGCACCGTGTGGCCATCGGGGCCCGTGGGGCCGGGTGCGCGCGCGTCGGAGGCGTCCCGCCGCCGAGCGGCGTGCACGACCAGCCGAGTCAGCGCCGGCCGGCCTTGACGCGGAAGGCGCCGGCCAGGACGGCGCTGTCGATGCCCGGGGTCGGGAGGCCCACGGCGTACCGGTAGAGCAGCGCCCGCGCGTACGCCGACACCGCGGCGAAGACGGTGCCGAGCGCGATCATGGCCAGGACACCGAGCGCGACCAGCGCGAAGCCGAGGAGGGCGTCTCCCGTCACGAGCACGAACCCGAGGACGACGAGCAGGACCGGTGGCACCCAGAGCAGGATGCCCAGGAGCCCGAGCCAGCCTGCGGTGCGCAGGTTGGTGCCCCATCGTGATCGCAGCACCGACGACGAGCGTCGCACCGCCTCCAGGGGCGAGACGTTCTCGGCCACGAGGACGGGCACGACCAGGAAGGTCGCGATGCTCCACGCCACACCGCCGAGGATGCTGGCGAGCGCGCCGAGCGAGCCAAGCTTCTCCTGGGCGGCGCGCAGCGCGAGGCCCACGGTGGTGCTCAGCACCGCCCATGCGAGGATCCGGCGGCGGCGCTCCCAGGCGCCCCTGAGCGCGCTGGCCCGGGTAGGGTCTATGCCGTCGGCGCGTTCGTTGGCGCCGACGACCAGGGCGGCCTGGAAGAAGATCGCCACGACGGTCGCGCCGTACGTGGCCAGCGCGAGCCCGACCCAGTAGGCCGTCTGGCTGTCCGGGCCGCCACCGAGCAACCGGCCGACGCCGTAGCCCGGGATGAAGAGGACGATCGCCACACACGCGGTCGTGATCGCTCCCAGGAAGGGGAGCAGGACGAGTTCGCGGTCCTGCTTCAGCAGGTGCCAGCTCGCGCGCACCAGCCTCGTGCCCGTGACGGGCGCGGCGTCGCTGGCCTCTTCCGACGGCTTGATCGCAGACATGACAACACGGGTTCCGTTCGCCAGAGGGACACTCACGAGCCGACGCTCCTGGATCGGCCGAACGTAGCAACGGGGACGAGGCCCGCACGCGGAGTTCGACGACGCGGCCACGGTGGACCAGACCATGCCGGGTGTCCCGTCAGCGGCCCCGTGTCCGCGGCCGGTCGCGATCAGCCTTCGGGGAAGTCGACGACCACCAGCCCCAGCGGCAGCCGGTCGCTCATCGCGGTGTCCTGGGCGTCCTCGACCCGCCAGGGGCCGGCGAGGGACTCCTCGGTCGCCCACGCCTCGTCACCGATGCGCCCGCGCAGGGCGAAGGAGTCGAGGACGTAGGGGATGCTGTCCGCGGCCAGCGGCTGCGCGGTCGTCATCACATGCAGGTGCAGGTGCGGCGCCGAGGTGTTGCCGGAGTTGCCGAGCCGGCCGATCACGTCGCCGGCCGTCACCGTGTCGCCCTCGGCGACCTCGATCGAGCCGTTGCGCAGGTGGGCGTAGAAGGCGTACACGCCCTCGCCGATCTCGAGGACGACGTGGTTGCCGTCCACCGTGTCGAGCGTGATCGAGGCCGGGTCCGGCAGCTGGCCGGGCTCCTGGTCGGGCAGTCCGCTCTCCACGGACACGACGGTCCCGTCCGCGACCGCGTGCACCGGCTGGTCGTAGCAGTGGAAGTCCTCCACGGCGGAGCCGTCGCCGGAGGCGAGCGTGTCGTCGTCGGCCAGCCGCATCCAGTCGATGGCGAAGCGCTGGGCGTCGAAGAGCTGACCGTTCACGGACTGCACCGACCCGCGGTGCACGCCGGTCGAGGTGTCGAGGCCGTTCACGGCGAGCCAACCGGTGCCGCGCAGCGGCGGCGCGATGGTCACGCGGGTGCGCCGGCCCAGGCTGAAGGGGGCGGCCAGGTAGTCCACCGGCGCCGGCTCGGTGGCCGCCGGGTTGTCCGCCGCGCGCCCGACGAACCGCTGCGCCACGGCGTCGGGGACCTCGTCGCGGGTCTCGAAGACCAGCTCCAACAGCAGCAGTCGCGCGGCGTCCGGCGGGATGACCGGCTCCTCGACCGGTGGGCCGCTGAGCAGCCTCAGGTTGGCCAGGAGCTTCTCGCCCTCGTAGGTGCCGACCACCCGGTCGGTGTCCGCGGCGTCGACGACGTCGATGCGCTGCACCGTGGCCGGGGCGGCCTTGCTGTTCGTGAGCAGCAGCTCGTAGAGCACCCGCCACCGGCCGTCGCTGGTCTGCACGGGCGCCGTCTCGGCGCCGATGGTCGACACGAGGACGGGCGTGAAGGCCTGCGGAAGGTCCATGTCCACCGCCGCCTCCCCGGTGACGGCGGTGGTGGACGGTCCCGCGGCGGGCTTGTCACCGCCGCTCGAGCAGGCGGCGAGGACGACGGCGCCGGACGTCGCGGCGCCGGCGCCGAGCACGGCCCGGCGCGAGAGACCGGCGGCCCGCGGGCCCCGGGAACGGGTCGACATGGTGCGACGCTAGCGATGCCCGCGGGTCGGCGTCCGGGTGTTGGGCGAATCGGCCCGAGCCGTCCAGCGCGCGACCGTGACTGCGGGGGCTTCCGGATGACGGCCTGATAGCCATAGTCTCGATCCCTCACCCGAGGGGGACGCCATGGTCCGGTCGAAGCTGCGTCGTGCGGTTGTCGCGGGAGTGCTGAGCACGGGACTCCTGGTGGCCCCGGTCGCCTCGGTCGCCGTGCCCGGGGGTGGTCCGGGCCCGCGGTTCCAGCCGGGCGCCAGCGGCGCCGGCGACCCCTACTTCCCGTTCGCGGGGAACGGGGGCTACGACGTCCTGCACTACGACCTCGACCTCACCTACACGCCGCCCGAGCCGGCACCGGCGCCGTTGAGCGGCCAGCTCGACGGCGTGGCCACGATCAGCCTCCGGGCGACCCAGGACCTCGACCGGTTCAACCTCGACCTGCGCGGGTTGGACGTGCAGCGGGTCAGCGTCGACGGCAAGCGGGTCAGAGAGGTCGCGCCGCCGGCACCGGGTGCCACGGTGGGCGGGCGGGCCTACTGGCACGTGCAGGACGACGCCGCACGGACGTGGGAGCTGGTCATCCAGCCCCGACCCAAGCTCAAGACCGGGCGCACGGCCGAGGTGGTCGTCCACTACGGCGGCGCCACGACCCGGCCCACCGACGTCGAGGGTGCGTTCTACGGCTGGGTGACCACGCGCGACGGCGCCATGGTCGTCAACGAGCCCGACGGCGCCATGACCTGGTACCCGGTCAGCGACCATCCCACCGACAAGGCGACGTACGGCTTCGAGATCACCGTGCCCGAGGGCAAGGTGGCGGTCGCCAACGGCCTGCCGGCGCGACCCCCGACCACCGCCGGAGGCTGGACCACGTGGTCCTGGGACGCGCCCGACCAGCAGGCCAGCTATCTCTCCACCGCCTCGGTCGGCGACTACGAGCTGCGGGAGTCCGAGACCGCGGACGGCCTGCCGATCATCGACGCCGTCGACGACGGCCTGACGCCCGCGAACCTGGCGCGGACCAACGCGAGCCTCTCGCTCCAGCCCGAGATGATCGACTTCCTCGGCATGTTCGGCGCCTACCCCTTCAACTCCTACGGCTCGATCGTCGACGACGACTCCGTGGGTTACGCGCTCGAGAGCCAGACCCGGCCGGTCTACTCCCGCGCGGCCAACGAGGGCACGGTCATGCACGAGCTGGCCCACCAGTGGTTCGGCAACGCCGTGAGCCCCCACCGCTGGGCCGACATCTGGCTCAACGAGGGCTGGGCGACCTACGCGTCGTGGATCTGGTCGGAGGACCAGGGGCGCGCCACCGCGCAGCAGTCCTTCGACGCCGTGATGGCCCAGTCCGCCGACTCGCCCTTCTGGGACGTGGTCCTCGCCGACCCCGGCCCGACCGGGCTGTTCGCGGGCGCGATCTACAACCGTGGCGCGGCGACGCTCTTCGCGCTGCGGCAGAAGATCGGACCGGACGCGTTCCTCGCCGGCGCCCAGCAGTGGGTCGCGACCTACGACGACGGCACCGCCACCACCGACGACTTCCAGGCCGTGATGGAGGAGGCGTCCGGGCAGGACCTCGGGAACTTCTTCGACGTCTGGGTCCGCACCGGGGAGAAGCCCACGTCCTGGTGACCTGCTGCGTCGCCGCCGAGCGCCGGCGCGGCCCGCCGCCCGGGGGAGGGCGGCGAGGAGCGGCGTAGGCTGTGCGCGCCATGCCCGAGCTCCTGACCACCCCGCGCGGGGCCGCCGACGGCGGGCCCGCCTCGGGCTCCGCCTACCTCGACCACGCGGCGTCCACGCCGGTGCGGGCGGAGGCGGTCGCGGCGATGACGGAGCAGCTGACCCGCACCGGCAACCCGGCTGCGCTGCACGCCTCGGGACGCCGCGCGCGCCAGGTCGTCGAGGAGTCCCGCGAGGCGATCGCGGCCGCGCTCGGCTGCCGCCCCGCCGACATCGTCTTCACCTCCGGCGGCACCGAGGCCGACAACCTGGCGATCAAGGGCCTCTACTGGTCGCGCCGCGCCGAGGACCCGCGTCGGCGCCGGGTGCTGACGACCGCGGTGGAGCACCCGGCCGTGCTCGAGCCGGTGCACTGGCTCGCCGCGCACGAGGGCGCCGCCGAGGAGGTGCTGCCGGTCGACGGCGACGGGCGGCTCGCGATGCCCGTCTTCGCCGAGACGCTGGCCCGCGACCCGGGCGACGTCTCCCTGCTCTCGGTGATGTGGGCCAACAACGAGACGGGCACGATCCAGCCCCTGGCCGAGGCCGCGGCGCTGGCGCGCGAGCACGGCGTGCCCGTGCACACCGACGCGGTGCAGGCGATCGGCGCCCTCGACGTGGACGTCGACACCGCCGGCGTCGACGCGCTCACCATCTCCGGCCACAAGCTCGGCGGCCCGCCGGGCATCGGGGCGCTCTTCGTGCGCCGCGAGCACCGCCCGGCGCCGCTCGTGCACGGCGGTGGCCAGGAGGGCGACCTGCGCAGCGGCACCGTCGACGCCGCGAGCGTCGCGGGCCTCGCCGCCGCCGTGACGGCGACCGTCGCCGAGCGCGGCACCTCCGCCGCGCGGGTGGCCGCGCTCCGGGACGAGCTGGTGGCCGGGGTGCGGCGTGCCGTCCCCGACGTCGTCGTCAACGGGGGTGAGCAGCGGCTGCCGGGCCACGCCCACCTGTCCTTCCCGGGCTGCGAGGGCGACTCGCTGCTGATGCTGCTCGACGCGGCGGGCGTCGAGTGCTCGACCGGCTCGGCCTGCTCGGCCGGGGTGCCGCAGGCCTCGCACGTGCTGCTCGCCATGGGCCTCGACGAGGAGGCCGCGCGCTCGTCGCTGCGCTTCAGCCTGGGCCACGCGAGCACCCCCGCCGACGTCGAGGCGGTGCTCGGCGCGATCGGTCCGGTGGTCGAGCGGGCCCGGGCCGCCGGCGCGCGCGGGGCCAACCGCAACGGCTGACCGCGCTCAGCTGTTCTTCATCGCCCACGTCGTCGGCGTGTGGCCCTTCGGGTTGGGCTCGCCGGCGGTCCTGCGCAGCTTCGGCCTCGTCCGGCGGCCGATCAGCGAGAGCACGGACTTGCCGCGGTACTTCTCGATCGTCTCCGACATCGCGGCGAGGTGCCCGAGGTCGTCGCCCGCGCACTCGGTGACGTACTTCGCCAGCTCGAGGGCGCGGTCCACCGTCTCGTCGTCGATGGTGCGCGTCAGCAGGCCCGGGCCGGTCGCGGCCGCGGCCCACGGGGCGAGCAGGTCCACCGCGAGGTCGAAGGCGTGCGGGTCCTGCGCGAGCACCCGGGAGGCCGCGGGCGCGGACTCGGCGATCGCGGCGGCGATGACCTTGCCGCGCGAGGAGCGCGCGAGCGTCTTGTCGCGGAACCGGCGCAGCATGGCGTCGGCGCGCGGTGCGGCGTCGCCGCTGTCCCGTGCGTCGGCGCGCCCGAAGATCGCCTCCAGCAGCTGACGGATGACGCAGTTGCACACGGTGGACAGGTTCAGCCGTCCCATCACCGCCTGGATGTCGAGCATCAGCCCGGTGACCGTGACGTTGTTGGGGTTGGGTAGCTGGGACACCGCCCGGAACGTGCCCGCGAAGTAGAGCCCGACGCAGGGGAAGGTCGACTCCAGGCGGCCCGGCGCGGCCCCGAAGACGAGCGAGCCCGAGTCGCCGGGTGCGCCGAACGCCGCCGCCAGCCCGGCCGCGTTCGAGGTGACGCGGTGCAGCGGCGGGTTCCCGGGCAGGCCGAACGTGACCAGGCCCAGGCCCGTGCCGGCGCGGACGTTCGCCGTGATGCCGACCGACTGCACGGTGCCGTTGGTCAGCAGCGTGGTGCGGCCGCGCTTCTGCACCGCCTGGTTCGCGACGGCGCCGTCGACCTCGAACGGCGCGTCGCCGATCTGCAGCACCTCGTAGTCCTGGTCGACGCCCTCGTCCAGGACCCCCACCGCGGCGTCGTTCACGGCGGGCACGGTGACGCCCGCGGCCGGCAGCGGGTTGGGCCAGCCGTCGACGGCGGTGGTGCTGCCGATGACGTCGCCGCCGGCCGGCTGGGTCACGCGGGCATCGGCCGGCACCTGCGAGCGGGTCGCCGGGTCGGCCACGTGGGCGTTGGTCAGCCAGACCGGCTGGAAGCCGCCCGCCGGCCGGGACTGGCAGAACCAGCCCCCGAGGGTGCCGAGGAAGCCGCTGTTGATCGCGCCGATCTCGCAGCCGCCGGGCACCGGGCGATAGGCCGCGGAGTCCTGCTCGATGGTCGGGTAGCCCGCCGGGTCCTCCACCACGTCGGTCCCGACGGTGCCGCCCTCGTCGAGCGGCAGCGAGCGGGGGATCAGCTGCCCGGCCGTGAGCTCCTTCGGGTCGAGCTTCTGCACCACGGTCACCACCACGACGTCCTCGGTGGTGCGCCGGCCGCGGCGGGTACGGCGTCCCGGCTCGACCGAGATCACGCCCTCGTAGCGGATCAGGTCGGCCGCGTGCTTGGTCCACGCGGCCCGCGCCGCCCCGTGTACGTCCGGCATCGTGCACCTCGTCTCGCCCGAGAGCCACGCGAGCCTGGTCCCGACGGGGCCCTGTGAGACAGATCACACTAGTCGCGGGGTCCGGGGCTGTCGAGGCGCCCGCGTCGGCCGGTCGCGGGCGCCTCGGGGCACCGACGGGCCGGGCCATCGCCCGCCGTAGGCTGGGAGGCCATGGCTGCCACCGCGAGATCCGCGCGTCGAGGCGGGGCCGGCTGATGCGCGTCCTCGCCGCGATGTCCGGCGGCGTCGACTCCGCCGTCGCCGCCGCCCGCGCCCGCGACGCCGGTCACGACGTCACCGGCGTGCACCTCGCGCTCTCGCGCAACCCCGCGTCGTACCGCAGCGGCGCGCGCGGTTGCTGCACGATCGAGGACAGCAACGACGCCCGCCGCGCGGCCGACGTGCTCGGGATCCCGTTCTACGTCTGGGACATGAGCGCGGAGTTCCACGAGGACGTCGTCGAGGACTTCCTCGACGAGTACGCCGCCGGGCGCACGCCCAACCCGTGCCTGCGCTGCAACGAGAAGATCAAGTTCGCCGCCGTGCTCGAGCGCGGCCTCGCGCTCGGCTTCGACGCCGTCGCCACCGGTCACTACGCGGTGCTGGCCGAGCTGGTCGACGGAACGGTCGAGCTGCACCGCGCCGCCGACGCCGGCAAGGACCAGTCCTACGTGCTCGGCGTGCTCGACCAGCGGCAGCTGGCGCACTCCCTGTTCCCGCTCGGCGAGACCCCCAAGGCGCAGGTGCGCGAGGAGGCCGCCGCGCGCGGGCTCCTCGTCGCGGACAAGCCCGACAGCCACGACATCTGCTTCGTCGCCGACGGAGACACCGCCGGCTGGCTGCGCGAGAAGCTCGGCGAGCGCGCGCCCAACCACGGCGGGGCGATCGTGGACGACGCCACCGGCGAGGAGCTGGGCCGCCACGACGGCACCTACGGCTACACGATCGGCCAGCGCAAGGGCCTGCGGATCGGCCGACCCGCCCCCGACGGCCGGCCCCGGTTCGTGCTCGACATCGAGCCGGTCTCGGGCACCGTCACGGTCGGGCCGCGCGAGCGGCTCGCCGTCGAGGAGATCACCGCCGACCGGCCGCGCTGGTGCGGCACCGCCCCGGAGCGGCTCGAGGGCACCGTGCAGCTGCGCGCGCACGGGGCCGAGCACGCGGCGCTGGTCGAGGTCTCGGGCGACCAGGTCGCCGTCACGCTGCGCGAGGCCGCGGAGGGCGTCGCCGCCGGACAGGCGGTCGTCATCTACGACGGCTCGCGCGTCGTCGGCTCCGCCACCATCACGGGCACCCGGCGCGGTGCCCACACCGACCCACAGGAGGCCCGGGCGTGACGCTCGCGACCGGCATCGGCTCGATGCCCCTGCCCACGAGCGGCCAGCACGGCGCCGCCGGGCCGGGCCACGACGAGGCGTACCACGAGGTCGTCCGGATGGTCCTCGGCCTGCTCGGCGGCCGCGAGCGCGGGCTGCCGCACCTGCCCGAGCTGCCGGGCCGCGGCGTGCACGCGGCGACGACCGGCCGCGGCCTGGCGGTGGTCGACGCCCTGGGCGCGGACCTCCAGCCCGCCGGCTGGCGGCTCACCGACGGGTCCGGGGTGGACCACCGCCGCGCCAGGTCGCTGCTCTCCCAGGACCTCGACGCCGTCGAGGAGCAGGGACAGGCCCTGACCGGCGCGTTCAAGGTGCAGGTCGCGGGGCCGTGGACCCTCGCCGCCACCGTCGAGCGGCCCCGCGGCGACAAGGTGCTGGCCGACCACGGCGCCCGGCGCGACCTCGCGCAGGCGCTCGCCGAGGGGGTGGCCGGGCACGTCGCGGACGTCCGGCGCCGGCTGCCCGGCATCGAGCGGCTGGTGGTGCAGGTCGACGAGCCGGCGATGGCCGCGGTCGGGGAGGGGCGCGTGCCGACGGCGTCCGGCTACGGGCGGCACCGCACGATCGACCGGCCCGAGCTCAGCGACACCCTCGGCTGGGTGCTCGCGGCAGCGCGCGAGGCGGGCGCGGAGCCGTGGGTGCACGCCTGCGCCGCCGGGACGCCGTGGGACCTCGTGCGTGCCGCCGGGGCGGCCGGTCTTGCGATGGACGCCGATGTGCTGGGCGCCGCCGACCTCGACCAGGCCGCGAGCGCCCTGGACGAGGGCGGGGCCGTCGCGCTGGGCGTGCTCGCGAGCACGGACCCGGACGCGGTGCCAGGCGCGGACCAGGTGACCGAGCGGGCGCTGCGCCTGCTCGAGATGGTCGGGCTGGACGCGGGCGGGCTCGGCGACCGGCTGGTCGTCACCCCCGGCTGCGGGCTCGCCGGGGCGTCGTCCGCCTGGGCCCGGCGGGCGCTGGAGCTGGCGTTGACCGCGGCCGACGACCTCGCCACGACTTCTCGGTGATCAAGCCGGGCGCGCGGCCCACGGGTCCGAAGGGCGCGCGCAGGCGCTCTCAGTCGGGGAGCAGGGCGAGGGCGCTGGAGACGGCGACGGCGTTCCACCGCGACGCGCGGCGCAGCATGTAGTGCCCGACGCGGCCCATGTCGTGCAGGTCCGTCGACGCGGCGACGCTGGAGGCCCGGTCGAGGTAGGCCCGGGTCGCGCGCGGCGAGGTGATCCGGTCCGACCGGCCGTGCGCGGCCACCACGGGCTTGCCCCACAGCGGCTGCACCGGGTCGGCGGCCTGCCACCACGGCGCCAGCCCGACCACGCCGACGACCGAGGGGTCGTCGGCGACGTGCACGGCGGTCCGGGCGCCCATCGAGTGGCCGAGCAGGACGACGGGCACGTCGCCGCGCTCGCGGCGTACCTGCTCCAGCGCCCAGCGCGCGTCGGCCGCGGGCGCGCCGCGGTTCCAGCCCCGGCGGGCAAAGCGCAGCAGCCAGGTGTCGACCCCGGCACGCTGCAGCTCGGGTGCGAGGGAGGTCTGCATCGCGGCCATCCGCCGCCAGGAGGCGCTGCGGGCGTCCACGGGCAGCTGGCTGTCGGGCTTGCCTCCGTGCAGCACCAGCACGAGGGCGCGGGTGTCCTCGGCGTCGAGCCGGGTCAGGGAGGGGGCCGGCGTCAGCAGCTCGTCGGTCATCACGGGAGCCATACTCCGCCGGGGGTGGGTGCGGATGGGTCCGATCGGGTGTCGGTTCGAGACGGCAGGATGGGGGCATGGCCGATGCCCCCACTGAGCCCGCCCGCGTCCCGGAGGAGCGCCGCGAGGAGCACCGGCGCCTGAGCGAGGAGGTCGAGGAGGCCCGCTGGCGCTACTACGTGCTCGACGACCCGACCCTGAGCGACGCCGACTTCGACGGCCGGATGCGCCGGTTGGAGGCGCTGGAGGAGGAGTTCGGCGAGCTGCGGACGCCGGACTCGCCGACCCAGCAGGTCGGGGGCGCGGTCTCGACCGAGTTCACCGCCGTCGACCACCTGCAGCGGATGGAGAGCCTCGACAACGCCTTCTCCGTCGAGGAGCTGGAGTCGTGGCACGCCCGGCTGCGCCGCGAGGGCGTCGAGGACCCGGACCTGCTCTGCGAGCTCAAGGTCGACGGGCTGGCGATCAACCTGCTCTACGAGGAGGGCCGCCTGACCCGGGCGCTGACGCGCGGCGACGGCACCACCGGGGAGGACGTCACGCCCAACGTGAAGACCATCGAGGGCGTCCCGCACCGGCTGACGGCCACCGACGCGTTCCCCGTGCCGGGCCTGGTCGAGGTGCGCGGCGAGGTGTTCCTGCCGGTCAAGGCGTTCGAGCAGCTCAACGAGGCGATGGCCGACGCGGGCAAGCCCGTGTTCGCGAACCCGCGGAACGCGGGCGCGGGGTCGCTTCGCCAGAAGGACCCCCGGGTGACCGCCACGCGCGACCTGGGCATGGTCTGCCACGGGCTGGGCAGGCGCGAGGGCTTCGAGCCGCGCTCGCAGTCCGAGGCGTACGCCGCCCTGGAGGCCTGGGGGCTGCCGACGTCGCCGCGAGTGCAGGTGCTGGGCTCCCTGACCGAGGTGGAGCGGTACATCGAGCACAACACCGAGGGCCGCCACGACCTGGAGCACGAGATCGACGGCGTGGTGGTCAAGGTCGACGACTTCTCGCTGCAGCGCCGGCTCGGCTCGACCAGCCGGGCGCCGCGCTGGGCGATCGCGTTCAAGTTCCCGCCGGAGGAGGTCAACGCGCGGCTGCTGGCGATCGAGGTGAACGTCGGGCGCACCGGCCGCGTCACCCCGTTCGGGCGGATGGAGCCGACGCGCGTCGCTGGCTCGACGGTCGAGCGGGCCACGCTGCACAACGCGCACGAGGTGCGCCGCAAGGACGTCCGCCCCGGTGACACGGTGGTCCTGCGCAAGGCCGGCGACGTGATCCCCGAGATCGTCGGCCCGGTGCTGCCCCTACGGCCCGACGGGCTCGCGGAGTGGCAGATGCCCACGCACTGCCCGGCCTGCGGCACCGAGCTCGCCGAGCAGCGCGAGGGCGACAAGGACCTGCGCTGCCCCAACCACCGCTCCTGCCCCGCCCAGCTGCTCGACCGCGTCTTCCACGTGGCCGGCCGCGGCGCCTTCGACATCGAAGGTCTCGGCGAGGAGGCCGCCCAGGCGCTCCTCGAGGCCGGGGTCATCACCGACGAGGGCGACATCTTCGACCTCGACGAGCCCAGGCTGCTGCGCACCCAGCTGTTCACGCGCGCGGCGAAGAAGACCGAGCAGGACGAGGCGGTCGGCGGGCGGGTGCTCAACGCCAACGGGCGACGGCTGCTCGACCACCTCGGCGAGCGCCGGGACGTGCCGCTGTGGCGGGTGCTGGTCGCCCTGTCGATCCGGCACGTGGGGCCGACCGCGGCCCGCGCGCTGGCCACGGCGTTCGGGTCGATGGACGCGATCCGGGAGGCCCGCGAGGAGCAGCTGGCCGACACCGACGGCGTGGGACCCACGATCGCCGACGCCGTGACCGAGTGGTTCCGGGTCGACTGGCACCGCGAGATCGTCGAGAAGTGGGAGCGGGCCGGCGTCCGGATGGCCGACGAGCGCGACGCCTCGACGCCGCGCACGCTGGAGGGCCTGACCGTGGTCGTCACCGGGTCGCTCGAGGACTACAGCCGCGACTCCGCGAAGGAGGCGATCCTCGCCCGCGGCGGCAAGGCGGCCGGCTCGGTCTCCAAGAAGACCGACTTCGTCGTCGCGGGTGACAACGCCGGCTCGAAGGCCGAGAAGGCCGAGCAGCTCGGCGTGCCGGTGATCGACGAGGCCGGCTTCGCCCGCCTGCTCGATGGTGGTCCCGACGCGCTCTGACCCGGTCGGCCCCGCCCCCCGGTCTCCACCGGCTGGGTGTGTTGCAGGGTGGGGTGGCCGCCGCAGGGTGGCCACAGCGGGGTCGGCTCGGGCCGACCGACTCGGGACCGCGAAGGAGACGCACATGAGCGCCCAGACCGACCACAGCACGGCCGAGACCGGTGAGCGGCCCCGCTGGCGCCTGCTCGGGCCCGGCCTGATCGTCGCCGCCACCGGCGTCGGGGGCGCCGACCTCGTCGCCACGCTGGTGGCGGGCAGCAAGTACGGCTACGCGCTGCTGTGGGCCGTGGTCCTCGGCTGCCTGATGAAGGTGGTCCTCGTCGAGGGGGCCGGGCGGTACACCCTGGCCACGGGGCGCACGATCTACGAGGGGTGGAGCAGTCTCGGTCGCTGGACGCACTTCTACTTCGGCCCGTACGTCGTCATCTGGGGCCTCGTCTACGGCGCGGCGGCGATGGCCGGCACCGGGTTGGCCCTGCACGCGCTCTTCCCCGTGCTGGGGGTCAAGGCCTGGGGCATCCTCTCGGCCGTCCTGGGTGCCGTGCTGGTGTGGACCGGCAAGTACTCGATCTTCGAGAAGACCCTCAGCGTCCTCGTGCTGCTGATGTTCTGCTCGATGCTCGCGGCTGCGGCCGCGACCGTGCCCAACCTGGCCGAGATCGCGGGCGGGTTCGTGCCGGTGATCCCCGAGGGCGGGCTGCTCTACATGCTGGGCGTCGCGGGCGGCGTGGGCGGCACGATCACGCTCGCGGCGTACGGCTACTGGCTGCGCGACAAGGGCTGGGACCGCCCGGCCTACATGCGGGTCATGCGGCTCGACAACGCGACGGCCTACACGGTGACGGGCCTCTTCGTCATCGCCACGCTGATCGTCGGGGCCGAGCTGCTCTACTCGGCCGGCATCGCCGTCTCCACGGGTGACCGGGGGCTCGTCGACCTCGCGCTGGTGCTGGAGGACCGGTACGGGGGCACGCTGGCCACGGTCTTCCTCGTGGGCTTCTGGGCGGCGGCCACGAGCTCGCTGGTGGGTGTCTGGAACGGGGTCAGCCTCATGTTCGCCGACTTCGTGGGGCACGTGCGGGGGCTGGGCGAGCGGGACCCGGACCGGCTCGGCGGCGGCAGGTGGTACCGCGCGTACGTGCTCTGGCTGACCTTCCCGCCCATCGCGCTGCTGTTCTTCGGGGAGCCGGTCTACCTGATCCTGGTCTACGGCGTGCTCGGTGCGATCTTCATGCCGTTCCTCGCGATCACGCTGCTGTGGATCCTGAACACCGACCGGGTGCCGGCCCAGCACCGCAACCGGGCGGCCGCCAATGTCGTGCTGGCCGTGTGTGCGCTCGCCTTCCTGGCGCTGGCGGTGGACAACGTCCGCGGGGCGGTCGCCGGCGTGCTGTGAGGCGGGCCCCGGGGCGGGGGCGACCGGGGTCAGGAGCGCGAGGGCATCCCCGTCTCGACCGGCTCGCCTGAGACCCGCACCTCGACCCCCTCACCGTGGAACGCGAGGTGGTCGCGGATCAGCCGGACCCCGTCGTCGGGCTCGGGGTAGGTCCACGCGCCGTCCTCGACGCCCGCGACGTGCAGGTAGGACGCCTCGCCCTTGTAGGGGCAGTAGGTGCGGGTGGCGGAGTCCGCGAGCAGCTCGGCCGGCACGTCCTCGCGGGGTACGTAGAAGCGGTTGGGGAGCGGTCCCTCCGAGAGCACCAGCGACCTCTCGGAGCGCGCGATGACCTCGCCGCGCACGAGCACCTCGACCGGGCGCGAGGTGCGGCGCACGTCGATGCGGGCGTACGGGTCGCGCGGGTGCGCGCCGGTCTCCTCGTCCTCGTCGAACCAGGCGTCCATCTTCTCCCAGGAGAAGGCGACGTAGCCCGCGAGGAACGACGCCTCGGGCTGCGGCTCGAGGTAGCCCCAGGCGGCGTTCCCGGCCGTGCCGCCGCCGGCCTCGACGTCCCAGTAGGACGCGGTGCCCTTGAAGGGGCACTCGGTGGTGTGGTCGGTCGGCGTGAGCGTGGCGAGGACGTCCTCGCGGGGGACGTAGAGCACGACCATCAGGTTGCTCTCGTGCAGCAGCATCGACCGCACGGAGTCGAGCACGAGCTCGCCGCCCAGGTAGGCGCGGATCCGGCGGGGGAACCGGTCGAGGAACAGCAGGTGCTGCGGCCCGTCGACGGTGTAGTTGACCGAGCGCGGCTGGCTGCTGGAGAGCGGGCGGCCGGGGCCGAGGGTGAGCGACATGCGTCCAGTGTGGCGCGGCGCTCCACGCCTCCGGCGGGGCCGCGGAGCTGTGCTGGAGAAACTGCTGCTTCGGCGGCGTTGCAACGCATCACCAGTACCGGTTTCCCCGCTCGAGCGGGGAAACCGACCCCCCCAAGCCCCAACCCGAGGGGGCAATAGGATCGACGCCATGCCTGAGATCAGCCGAGACGAGGTGGCGCACCTGGCCGACCTCGCGCGCATCGACCTGTCGGCCGGTGAGCTCGACCACCTCGCGCCGCAGCTGTCGGTGATCCTCGAGTCGGTGGCCTCGATCCGCGACGTCGCGGGCGAGGACGTGCCGCCGACGTCGCACCCGCTGCCGCTCGCCAACGTGACGCGCCCGGACGTCGTCGAGCCCGGCCTCACCGCGGAGGAGGCGCTCTCCGGCGCCCCGGCGGCCGAGCAGCAGCGCTTCGCCGTCCCGCGGATCCTGGGGGAGGAGGCCTGATGCCGCCCCGCGTCCCCGACCACCTCCGCGCGACCGCCGCCGACCTGGCCGGCGCGCTGGAGTCCGGCACCACCACCTCCGTGGCCGTCACCCAGGCCTGCCTCGACCGGATCGGCGAGGTCGACGGCGGCCCGGACGCGGGCGTCCACGCGTTCCTGCACGTGGACGCCGAGGGGGCGCTCGAGTCCGCCGAGGCGGCCGACGCGCGGCGCGCCGCCGGGCGCCCGGCCTCGACGCTGGACGGCGTCCCGATCGCCGTGAAGGACGTGCTGGCCACGCGCGGCATGCCCACCACCTGCGGCTCGCGGATCCTCGAGGGCTGGGTGCCGCCGTACGAGGCCACCGCCGTCGCCCGGTTGCGCGCCGCGGGCCTGCCGATCCTCGGCAAGACCAACATGGACGAGTTCGCGATGGGCTCCTCCACCGAGCACTCGGCCTACGGGCCGACCCGCAACCCGTGGGACCCCGAGCGCATCCCGGGGGGCTCCGGCGGCGGCTCGGCCGCCGCGGTGGCCGCGTTCGAGGCCCCGCTGGCGCTGGGCACCGACACCGGCGGCTCGATCCGCCAGCCCGCCAGCATGACCGGCACCGTCGGCGTGAAGCCGACGTACGGCGGCGTCTCCCGCTACGGCCTCGTCGCGATGGCCAACTCGCTCGACCAGGTCGGCCCGGTCACCCGCAGCGTGCTCGACGCCGCCCTGCTGCACGAGCTCGTCGGCGGGCACGACCCGCGCGACTCCACCAGCATCGACCGGCCGGTGCCCGCGCTGGCCGACGCCGCCCGCCGCGGCGCGGCGGGCGACCTCTCCGGCCTGCGCGTCGGCGTCGTCACGGAGCTCGGCGGCGAGGGGTACCAGGACGGCGTGCTCGGGCGCTTCCGCGAGGGGCTCGACCGGCTCGTCGAGGCCGGCGCCGAGGTCGTCGAGGTCTCCTGCCCGAGCTTCGTCCACGCGCTCGCGGCCTACTACCTGATCATGCCGAGCGAGGCCTCCAGCAACCTCGCGCGCTTCGACGCCATGCGCTACGGCCTGCGGGTGCTGCCCGAGGGATCCGCCAGCCCCAGCGCCGAGGAGGTGATGCGCGCCAGCCGCGACGCCGGCTTCGGCGACGAGGTGAAGCGCCGCATCATCCTCGGCACCTACGCCCTGTCCAGCGGCTACTACGACGCGTACTACGGCCAGGCCCAGAAGGTGCGCACGCTGATCCAGCGGGACTTCGACGCCGCGTTCGGCCGGGCCGACGTGCTCGTGTCGCCGACCTCGCCGACGACGGCCTTCCGGCTGGGTGAGAAGCTCGACGACCCGCTGGCGATGTACCTCAACGACCTCGCCACGATCCCGGCCAACCTCGCCGGCGTCCCCGGCCTGTCGCTGCCCAGCGGCCTCGCCGACGAGGACGCCCTGCCCGCCGGCTTCCAGGTGCTCGCGCCCGCCACCGCCGACGAGCGGCTCTACCGCGTCGGCGGCGCGCTGGAGGCGATGCTCGAGCGGCAGTGGGGCGGCCCGCTGCTCCGCGGGGCCCCCGAGGTGGCCGCTGCGCCCCGGCAGTCGCAGACGGAAGGAGCCCCGGCATGAGCGCCGGACCCGCGACCGAGCTCGTCGACCTCGAGGAGGCCCTCGAGCGGTTCGACCCCGCGCTGGGGCTCGAGGTGCACGTCGAGCTCGGCACCGCCTCGAAGATGTTCTGCGGCTGCGCCACCGAGTTCGGGGCCGAGCCGAACACCCAGGTCTGCCCGACCTGCCTCGGCCTGCCCGGTTCGATGCCGGTCGTCAACGCGGCGGCGGTCGAGTCCGCGGTGCGCATCGGGCTCGCGCTGAACTGCGACATCGCCGAGTGGTGCCGCTTCGCCCGGAAGAACTACTTCTACCCGGACATGCCGAAGAACTTCCAGACATCGCAGTACGACGAGCCGATCTGCTTCGACGGCTGGACCGACGTGGAGGTCACCACCGAGGACGGCGAGACCGAGACCGTGCGCGTCGGCATCGAGCGGGCGCACATGGAGGAGGACACGGGCAAGTCCCTGCACGTCGGCACCTCGGGCCGGATCCACGGCGCCGACTACTCGCTCGTCGACTACAACCGCGCCGGCATCCCGCTGATCGAGATCGTCACCAAGCCGATCACGGGCACCGGCGCCAAGGCCCCGCTCGTGGCGCGGGCGTACGTCGCCCAGCTGCGCGACCTGCTGCTCGCGCTCGGCGTCAGCGACGTCCGGATGGAGCAGGGCTCGCTGCGCTGCGACGTGAACCTCTCCCTGGCCCCCCGGGGGTCCGAGGCGCTCGGCACCCGGACCGAGACCAAGAACGTGAACTCGCTGCGCTCGGTGGAGCGGGCGGTGCGCCACGAGATCCAGCGGCACGCGGCCGTGCTGGACGGCGGCGGTTCGATCCGCCAGGAGACCCGGCACTGGCACGAGGACACCGGCGTCACCACGGCGGGCCGCGAGAAGTCCGACGCGGAGGACTACCGCTACTTCCCCGAGCCGGACCTGGTGCCGGTGGCCCCGGACCGCGACTGGGTCGAGCGGCTGCGTGCCGACCTCCCGGAGCCGCCGCAGCAGCGCCGCGCCCGCCTGCGGGCCGCGTGGGGCTACTCCGAGGAGGAGATGCGCGACACGGTCAACGCCGGCGCGCTGGGCCTGGTCGAGGAGACCGTCGAGGCCGGCGCGCACCCGCAGGCCGCCCGCAAGTGGTGGTTGGGCGAGCTGGCCCGGCGGGCCAACGACACCGGCCGGGAGATCGGCGACCTCGGGGTCTCGCCGGCGGACGTCGCCCACGTGCAGGGGCTGGTCGACGCCGGCAGCCTCAACGACAAGCTCGCCCGCCAGGTCTTCGAGGGCCTGCTGGCCGGCGAGGGCACCCCCGACGAGGTGGTCGAGGCGCGCGGGCTGGCCATCGTCTCCGACGACGGCGCCCTCACGGCGGCCGTGGACCGGGCGATCGAGGCCAACCCCGACGTGGCCGAGAAGATCCGCGGCGGCAAGCAGCAGGCGGCCGGGGCGCTGATCGGCGCGGTGATGCAGGAGATGAAGGGGCAGGCGGACGCCGCGCGGGTGCGCGCCCTGATCCTGGAGAAGCTGGCCTGACTTGCTAGCGTGACAGCGCTCGCGAGCCCGTCCGGGCCGCAGGCCGGGTCCCGCGCCGCTGGTCGCGGGGGCTCCACAACGTCACACGCGCCCAGCTCGCGAGAGAAAGGCACCTGCTCCTCCATGTCTGGCATGCCCCGCTCCATCCGCCCGTTGGTGATCGTCCTCGCGACGGCGCTCCTCGGCGGCCTGCTCGTGGTCACCACCGCCACCCCCGCCGAGGCGGGGAAGTACACCCCGGGGCCGGGGGTGACGACGAACAACCCGCTCGGCGGCAAGGCGGCCAAGCAGCGGATCAACCGCAAGCTCATCCGGTCGGTCCGCTCGACGCGCCCGGGCCAGACGATCCGGGTGGCCTCGTGGAACATCCGCAACCGGACCTTCGAGAACGCCCTGATCCGTGCGCACCGCCGCGGGGTGAGCGTGCGCGTCGTGGTCGCCAGGGGCAATGCCCGGGCTAGCAACCCGAACCCGGGCGTCAACCGGCTGCAGAACGCCCTGCGGGGCTGGGGCAACAAGAAGCGCAAGGCGCAACGCAAGTCGGGCCTGCGCCGTTGCCGGTCCTCCTGCCGGGGCCGGCGCGGCATCGCGCACTCCAAGTTCTTCGTCTTCAGCAAGGTCGGCAACGCGAACCGCGTCGTGATCAACGGGTCGCACAACGCCACCGACACGGCGGGCACCAAGCAGTGGAACGACATCTACACCGTCCGCGGTCGCAAGGGCCTCTACCGCGAGTACGTGAAGGTGTTCAACCAGATGTACCGCGACCGGCCGGTGCGTCAGGGCGCCCGGATCCGCAAGTTCGGCTCGCTGCTCTCGATGGTGCTGCCGTGGTCCGGGCGGTACACCCGCGGCGACCCGACGCTGCGGGACCTGAACCGGGTCAGCTGCAAGGGTGCTCGCAACACCGGGAACCGCCGCACGACCGTGAAGGTCGCCATGACGGCCTGGCACGGCAAGCGCGGCATCCGCATCGCCAAGAAGGTGCGGCGGCTCTACGACCGGGGCTGCAACGTCAAGATCATCTACGCCGTCATGGGCAACGAGATCCTGCGCATCATGCGCAACGGCAGCGCGCGGTCGCATCCCGTTCCGCCAGGTCGCGCAGGACTTCAACAACGACGGCATCTACGACCGCTACCTGCACACCAAGGTGCTGACCATCCGGGGTCGCTACGGCAAGAACCGGCGGGCGTGGGTGACCGTCAACGGCTCCATGAACTGGAGCCCGGCGCCGCTGAATAGCGACGAGGCGGTCATGCGCCTGAGGGGCAAGGGGGTGCTCCGGCGCTACAACGGGTACATCGACCGGTGGTACAAGAACACCCCGGCGCCGCAGTACCGCACCTCCGCGCGCACCGGGGCGCGCAGCCTCAGGGCCGCGCCGGAGCCGAGCAACCCGATCACCCGCGAGGTGCCGCTCGGCCAGACGGTCGACGGCGTCGACCCGTACGCGACGTTCGAGGCCAACTGACGAGGCCCCGACGAGGCCGGCCCCCGGGTGACCCGGGGGCCGGCCCTCAGGGCTCGACGAGCAGGATCCGGTCGTCCTCGGGGGCCGGGTCGCCGCGCCCGTCGCGGTTCGAGGTCGTGACCCAGAGCCGGTCGTCGGGCGCGACGACGACGGTGCGCAACCGCCCGTACTCGCCGACGAAGAAGCCGGTCGGGTCGGTGGCGCGGCCGCCCTGGACGTCGACCCGCCAGAGCCGCTCGCCGCGCAGCGAGGCCATCCACAGCGAGCCGTCGAGGAAGGCCAGGCCCGAGGGGGAGGCCTCGCTCGTGCGCCAGACCACCTCGGGCTGCACGAAGCGGCCGTCGCCGCCGCGGCCCTCGACCTCGGGCCAGCCGTAGTTCTCTCCGGCGCGGATCCGGTTCAGCTCGTCGAACTCGTCCGCCCCGAACTCGCTGGCCCACAGCCGGTCGCGACCGTCGAAGGCGAGGCCCTGCACGTTGCGGTGGCCGAGCGTCCACACCGGTGAGCCGGGGTCGGGGTTGCCGGGCGCGGGCTCGCCGTCCGTGGTGATCCGCAGGATCTTGCCGCCGAGCGAGCCGGGGTCCTGGGCCAGCGGCTGGTCGCCGACCTCGCCCGTGGAGACGTAGAGGTGCCCGTCGGGCCCGAACGCCAGCCGGCCGCCGTCGTGGATCTGGCCGGCGGGGATGCCGGAGAGCACCACCTCCGGCTCGCCGAGGCTGGAGCCCTCCAGCGTGGCCCGCAGGACGCGGTTGTCGTCCCCGGTGGTCACGTAGAAGAACAGGGCCCGGTCCTGCTCGAAGTCGGGGGAGACGGCCACCCCGAGCGCGCCCGCCTCGCCCCGCGGCTCCGCCTCCTCGAGGACGCCGACCTCTTGCACCTGGGCCTCGCCGCCGCCCTGCTTCGGGACGACGCGCAGCACCCGGCGGGTGTCGCGCTCGGTCACGATCGCCGTGCCGTCGGGCAGGAAGGCCAACCCCCACGGCGCCTCCAGACCCGAGGCGACCGTGCCCACCACCTCGGGCGGGCCCTGGTCGCCCTGGTCGCCCTGGTCGCCCTGGTCGCCCTGGTCGTCGCCTGGTCGGTCTGGTCGCCGGAGTCGGCGGTCGCCTCGCCGTCGGGCGGCTGGCTGGCCGTGACGGTCGGCGGCCCCGGCGCGTCGTCGGCCTCGTCGCCGCCCGAGCCGCAGGCGGCCAGCGTGAGCGCGAGGGAGACCCCGAGCGCCAGCGCGCAGGGTCGGCGGGCGGGGGGCGGCCTCAGCGGATGCGTCACTCAGCCGACGGTAGCGAGCAGCTCCACCAGCTCGTCCTGCACGGCGCCGGGCTGCTCCATCGGCAGGAAGTGGGTGGACCGGATCTCGACGTACCGGCCCTCGGGCAGCCGCTCGGCGGCCGACCGCATCGCGCGGGGGCCCGCGAGCAGGTCCCAGCTGCCGGCGAGGAAGGTCGTCGGCACCCGGATCCGGCTGAGCGGCACGCGGCGGTGCCGGGCGGCGCACAGGGCCATGTGGAAGTACCAGTCCAGGGGCGTGGTGAGGAACTCGCGGATCGCCGCCACCGCCATGGCGGGGTCGGCCATGGGCAGCATCAGGCCCGAGCGGGACAGCGTGCCCACGACGCGCTCCCCGATCGGCAGCCAGCCCGCCAGCGTGCTCAGCAGCGGACCGGTGGGCAGCAGGCCGCGGGCGATCCCCACGGTCAGGGCCTCCGCGGCCAGCGGCGGGAGACGCAGCGGCGCGAGCATCGTGCTGAACGTCGCCCCGGGGACGCCGGCCACCGCGAGGATGCCGGAGACGCGCTGGGGGTGCCGCAGCGCGAGCTCGAAGGCCGTGTTGACCCCCATGGACCAGCCGATGGTCGGCGCGCAGTCGACGCCGTACGCGTCCAGCACGGCCAGGGCGTCCTGGACGAACTCGTCGATGCCGGCGGCCGAGCGCCGCGCCGGGCGCTCGGAACCGCCCGTGCCGCGGTGCATCCACGAGATCACGCGGACGCCGCAGTCGCGGTCGAGCAACCCGGGCCAGGCGTACGGGTTGGTGCCCAGGCCGTTGCACAGCAGCACCGTGGGGCCCTCGACACCGTTGTCCCAGGCGCGCAGCCGGGTGCCGTCGGCGCTGTGCACGTCGTGGAAGCGGGGGCCGGGCCGCGAGCTCGCCGGGTCGCCGTCGAGCCTCGTGAGCTCGTGGGGGTCGGGGGTCTGGGTGCCGGGGGTCTGGGTGCCTTGGGTCTGGGCGTCTGAGGTCTGCGTGTCGGGGGTCCGGGACGCGAGGGCCATGCCCGGAATTGTGCCGCAGCGACCGGGGCCCTGTGGCCGGACGTGACTGGTCTCATGCGGGCGCCTCGCGCGCGGCCGAACCAGCACTCGCGCCGCCACCCGGGCTCCTCGGACCGCTCAGCCGTGGGCGACCCGGCCGGCCCCAGCGGCGGCGTGCCCGGACACGAAGCTCTCGACCTCGGCGACCTCCACGCGGCGCCGGGCGAGACGGGTCGCGGCCACCATGGCGTTGCGCCGCGACCCCTGCTGTGAGGCCTCCGCCCACGCTTGTGCATGGTCGCGGCCCCAGCCGACGGCCACGCCGGCGGTCCGGCGGACGACGACCGCCACCGGTGCCGGCAGGGGTGCGGGCATGGCCCGGAAGACCGTGCTGAGCACGGACCGCACGGGCGGCGGCGCGGACCGGTGGACCTGCGGCACTGGAGAACCCCCGAGACGGATGTGGCTACGGCGGGGCCCAACATACTGGCGCGCGCGGCCTCTGGGGAGGCCCGCGCGTGACGAACAGGTTAAACGTGCGCGACGTCCGGACCAGGGGTCCGGCCCGAGCGCGTGGCCCCGATGCTGGCGCCGACGACGCACGCGATCGCGAGCACCTGCAGCGGCGCGAGCAGCTCGCCGAGCACGACGAGCGCGGCCAGGGCCGCGGCCGCGGGCTCGAGGCTCATCAGGATCCCGAACGTCGCCGGGCGCAGCCGACGCAGCGCCGCGAGCTCGCAGCTGTACGGCACCACCGAGCTGAGCAGGCCCACGAGCGCGCCGATCAGCAAGCAGCCGCGGGTCGAGCAACCCGGCCTCACCGGAGAACAGCGCGGCGGGCGCCAGGCCGACGGTCGCCACGAGGCTGGCCAGCGCGAGGCCGTCGACGCCCGGCCAGCGGCTGCCCGTGTGCGCGCTGAGCAGGATGTACGCGGCCCACGCGGCGCCGGCGAGCAGCGCGAAGGCGACCCCGGCGACCGTGACGTCGGCCGGCTCGACCCCCAGCAGCACGACGCCGGCGGCGGCGAGCAGCACCCAGATGAGGTCGCGCGGCCGGCGTGAGCCGAAGAGCGCCACCGCGAGCGGGCCGATGAACTCGATGGTCACCGCGATGCCCAGGGGGATGCGCGCGAACGACTGGTAGATCGCCCAGTTCATGGTGCCGAGCGCCACGCCGAACCCGATGACGACGGCCCAGTCGGCGCGGCTGCGGCCGGCCAGCCGGGGCCTGGCGATGGCGAGCAGCACCAGGGCGCTGGTGACCAGCCGGAGCCACACCAGCGCCGTCGGGCTCAGCTCGTCGAAGAGATCCTTCGCGATGGCCGCCCCGGCCTGCACGGAGGCGATGCCGATCAGCACGAGCCACACCGCGGGCACGCGCGGGCCGCCGTGCTCGGGGCGGCGGAGCAGGCCGGCGGGACGCCCTCCGGGCCCGGAGCGGTCGGTCACCGGGTCAGTGTGCCGGGCAGGGGGGCGACCGCGACGCGGTGGGGTCAGGACGCGTCGGCGCGCTCGAGCACCCAGGTGATCCGGCGGCCCTGGAGGTAGCCCTTGACGCCCTCGTCGCTGCCCCCGGCGATGACCTCGCTCCAGTCGGCGCGCCGCAGCACCCGGTAGCCGTAGACCTCGAACATCGCCTCCACGGCCTGGTGGGAGGGGACGCCCGTGAGCACGGCCCCCTCGACGCTGACCTGGTCCTCGATGGCCATGCCCTGGAACTCCGGCCGGTCCACCTCGAGCTCGATCACGGGTCGCGGTCGCCGCACCGTCCGGGTGTCGAGGACGACGTGCCGCGCCCCGGTCGCGCGGATGCCCGCGAGCAGCTCGGGGTAGCGCAGCGTGTGGTACAGGAAGCCGAGGCACAGCACGACGTCGAAGGGCTCCGGCGCGGCGAGGTAGTCGATGATGTCCGCGCACACGAAGCGGCGGTCCCCGGTGCCCGGGCGGTAGTGGTCGAGCGTCTTCTCCGCGTGGTCCACCAGCTCCGGGCGGCCCTCCACCCCCACCACGGATGCCGCCCCGGCCTCGAGCGCCGCCAGCGACCAGCGCCCGTCGTGGCTGGCGATGTCGAGCACCCGCGCACCCCGCAGCAGGTCGGCGTTCTGCTCGATGATCGCCCGGTGGCGCAGGTTCAGCCGGTTCACGTTGGTGGCGGTCTGGCTCGTCTCCAGGAAGCGGTCGTGCTCGTCGAAGTACATGGGTCCCCAGGTGGTCGGCGCCGGTCGCGCGGAAGGTACCACCGGCGCCCCGCCCGTCCGCCCGTCCCCGCCCGTCCCGCCCGTCCCGGGGATGCCGCGCGCCCGCGCCGCGGTGCCTAGGCTCCGGGGGTGAGGTTCCTTCCCGCGCCCGGTCGCGAGGCCGGGCGGTCGCCGCGACCGCGTGGTCGGCCTCGGCGCCGTGCTCGCGGCCTGCGGCGTCGCCGCGGCGTGCTCGCTCGTCTCCGGCGAGACCGGCGCCCCGCCCGACCCCGGGGAGGCCGCCTGCGCCGAGGTGCGGGCGGGCGTGGACGCGTTCAACGCCGGTGACTTCGAGGAGGCCGTGGCGCGGTTCCGGGCCGCCGTGCCACCGGCCGAGGAGCGCGCCGAGCGGACGCCGTCCGCGCGCGCCGACCTGCTGCTCGAGGCCGTGGAGTGGTATGCGGCGCTGCCGCCCGAGGACTACCCCCGCGCCTCGAGGCGCTCGGAGCAGTTCGCCCGCTACCGGGCGGTGACGCTGGCGCAGTGCGTCGTCGGCGAGCCCGGTGACGACCCGCCCGGTGAGGACCCGCCCGGTGAGGACCGCCCGGTGAGGACCCGCCCGGTGAGGACCCGCCGGACGAGGACGAGTCGGACAGCGTCACCGTCCAGCGAGCCGCCGGCGCGAGCGCGTCGGCGCTTGGCCGATGAGACTGCCGCCCGTCGCCGGTCTGCCCTAGGGTGCCGAGCAGGGGCCGCAGGCGCTCCGCCGGTCCGCGAGAGGAGACGCGCATGACGACGACGATCGTGCTGGCGGGCACCCGCAAGGGGCTCTGGGTCGGCCGCTCCGACGACGAGCGCCGCTCGTGGGAGTGGACCGGGCCGCACTTCGCGATGGACGAGGTCTACTCCTGCCTGGTCGACCTGCGCGGCGGGTCGCCGCGCCTGCTGGTCGGCGCCGGCAACAGCTGGCTGGGGCCCAAGGTGAGCCGGTCCGACGACCTCGGCAACCACTGGGAGGACGTGCCCGACGCGCTGCGCTTCCCCGAGGACACCGGCGCCTCGGTGGAGCGGGTCTGGCAGCTGCGGGCCGGCTCCACCCCGGGCGTCGTGTGGGCCGGCACCGAGCCCGGGGCCGTGTGGCGCTCGGAGGACGGCGGCGAGAGCTTCGAGCTGGTGCGCGGCCTGTGGGACCACCCGCACCGTCCCGAGTGGGGCGCCGGGTTCGGCGGCCAGGCCTTCCACACGCTGCTGCCGCACCCGAGCGACCCCGACTCGGTGCTGGCGGCCATCTCCACCGGCGGCGTCTACGCCAGCACCGACGGCGGCGCCACCTGGGAGCCGCGCAACGCCGGCATCCGCGCCGAGTTCAACCCGGAGGGCCAGCAGTACCCCGAGTTCGGGCAGTGCGTGCACAAGGTCGACCGGCACCCGTCGCGCCCCGAGCGCCTGTACCTGCAGAACCACGGCGGCGTCTACCGCTCCGACGACGAGGGCGCCTCGTGGCACGACATCGGCGACGGGCTGCCCTCCACCTTCGGCTTCCCGATGGTCGTGCACCCGCACCACCCCGAGACGATCCACGTCTACCCGCTGGGCGGGGGCGACAGCCGGTTCCCGCCCGAGGGAAAGCCGCGCGTGTGGCGCTCCGAGGACGCGGGGGAGACCTGGCGCCCCCACGACGCCGGGCTGCCCGAGGAGTCCTGGGTCGGCGTCATGCGCGACGCGATGGCCACCGACCAGCACCGCGACGCCGGCCTCTACCTCGGCGCGCGCAACGGCAGCATCTGGGCCGCGATCGACGGCGAGGACGAGTGGCGCGAGATCAACCGCGACCTCCCCGACGTGATGTGCGTGCGCGCCGCGACCATCTGACCCCGGCCAGCCACCACCGACCACTCACCGACCACTCACCGACAGCACCGCGGCCCGGGAACCAGAGGAGACGGCATGTCCAGCTTCGAGATCCGGCGCTCCACCACCGTTGCCGCGGACCCCGAGCGCGTGCAGGCGCTCGTGGACGACCTGCGCGCCTGGCAGGCCTGGTCGCCGTGGGAGGGCCTCGACGCCGAGCTGGAGCGCGAGTACACCGGCCCCGCCGCCGGCACCGGGGCGGCGTACGCCTGGAAGGGGAATCGCAAGGCCGGCCAGGGCCGGATGGAGGTCCGCCGCTCGGAGCCCGGACGCACCGAGATGGGCCTGGAGTTCCTGAAGCCGTTCAAGGCCCGCAACGACCTGGTCTTTCTCTTCGAGCCAAGCGGCGAGGGCACCGAGGTCACCTGGATCATGACCGGCGAGCGCTCCGGGGTCAGCGGTGTGGTCGGGCGCGTGATGCAGATGGACAAGATGATCGGTCGCGACTTCGAGCGCGGCCTCGAGCGGCTCGCCGCGACCGCCTCCGCCTAGGCCACGGCCGCCGGTTCGGCGGTCGAGGAGTTCGCGCGAGGCCGAGCCGGGCGTGTCGGGACCAGTTCCACGCGCTCAGGACTGCGGCACGTGCCGGTCGCCGTCGTCCCCGCCGCCCAGGCTGCGGCGGCCGCCGCCGGACAGGAGCGAGACCGGTTCGGGCACACCGGCGGTGATCCGGCTGCCGTCGGCCCGGTGCCCGCCGATCAGTGGACGGTCACCGAGCGCGCCGTCCTGCCGCGGGCCGTGGCCGTCGAGGTCGACGCGCAGGGGGGCGCCGACGCCGACGAGGTGCTCCTCACCGCGCACCGACACCGTCACGGTCGTCTCGTCACCCGGCTCGGCGAGCTCGACGCCGAGGTGGTCCTGGGTCACCTCCACCCGGACCCGGCCGCCCCGCCAGCGCAGGCCGAACCGGATGGCGTCCCAGCCGACCGGCAGCCGCGGGTCGAAGCTGAGCGTGCCGCCGTGGTCACGCATCCCCGCGAAGCCGCTGACCAGCGCCGACCAGATGCCCCCTGCCGAGGCGATGTGCAGCCCGTCGACCGTGTTCCCGTGCAGGTCGCGGAGGTCGGTGTAGAGCGCCTGGTAGAAGTAGTCCATGGCCACCTCGTGGTAGCCCACCTCCGCGGCGATGATCGACTGCACGACGGCCGACAGCGTGGAGTCGCCGGTGGTGATCGGGTCGTAGTACTCGAAGTCGGCCCGCTTCTCCTCGCGGGTGAAGCGGTCGCCCTGCATGAACAGGGCGAGCACCACGTCGGCCTGCTTGAGCACCTGGAAGCGGTAGATCACCAGCGGGTGGTAGTGCAGCAGCAGGGGCCGCAGGTGGGCGGGGGTGCGGGAGAGGTCCCACACCTCGCGGTCGAGGAAGTGGTCGTCCTGCGGATGGATGCCCAGGCCGGTGTCGAAGGGGATCGTCATGCCGTCGGCGCACCGGCGCCACTCCGCGGCCTCGTCCTCGTCGAACCCGAGGCGGTGCACCATCTGGTCGTAGGCCTGGGGGTCGGCGCTGCGGACGACCTCGACGGCGTCCGCGGCGCGCTCGAGGTTGTTGCGCGCCATCACGTTCGTGAAGAGGTTGTTGTTCACGACGGTCGTGTACTCGTCCGGCCCGGTCACGCCGTGGATGTGGAACGACGGCTCGCCGTTCGTGCGCCAGAAGCCGAGCTCCACCCACATCCGCGCGGTCTCGACGAGGATGTCGATGCCGTCGCGGTTCAGGAACCCGATGTCGCCCGTGGCGTCGACGTACCTCCCGAGCGCGTGGGCGATGTCGGCGTCGATGTGCACCTGCGCCGTGCCGGCGGCGTAGTAGGCCGAGGCCTCCTCGCCGTTGATGGTGCGCCACGGGAACAGCGCGCCGGAATGGGCCATCTCGCGGGCGCGCGTGCGCGCCGCCGGCAGCATCCGGCGCCGGAAGTGCAGCAGGTTCCGCGCGACCTCGGGCTGGGTGTAGACGAGGAACGGGATCACGTAGACCTCGGCGTCCCAGAAGTAGTGCCCCTCGTAGCCCGAGCCGGTCATGCCCTTGGCGGGCACGCCCTGCTGGTCGGCCCGGGCGCTGGCCTGCGCGAGGCTGAAGACGTTGTAGCGGACCGCCTGCTGGAGGGCGGCCTGCGAGGGCTGCGTCGCGGCGGCCGGGGTCTCGGCGACGTCGACCTCGACGTCGGCGTCGCGCCAGAACGCGGCGTACCAGTCCCACTGGGCGCGGTGGTAGTGCGCGACGCCGTGACTGCGGGCGCGGTCCAGGGTCCGGTCGCAGCGGTCGGAGAGCTCGCGGACGGGCACGCCCTTGGAGGTGTGGTAGCTGACGTACTTGGTCAGGCGCAGCGTGGTGCCGCGCGTCGCGTCCACGCGGAACACGGTCTTGGCCAGGTCGTCCTCGGCGCGCGGGACGATCTCCGAGGCGTCCTCCGTCTCGAGCTCGTGGTCCGCGGCGACGCAGATCGTCATGCCCGACCGGGCGCACTGGAACCCGAGCGTGGTGCGGGTCTCGTCGGCCTCCGCGAGCCGGGGGAGCAGCACCCGTCCGGGGAACCGACGGGCCTTGCGGGGGTCGACGCCGCTACCCATCGCGTGCTCGCTGACGTGGTACTCGTCCTCGCCGTCCTGCCGGTTGATCAGCTGCGAGGAGACGACGACGGGGGCGTCGCCGTCGAGGAGGGTCACCTCGAACGTCAGGAGCGCGAGGTGCCGCTCCACCATCGAGACCGCCCGCGTGGACGCGATGCGCACCCGCTTGCCGGCCGGGGTCCGCCAGATCAGCGAGCGGCGGAGCACCCCGTCGCGCAGGTCGAGGGAGCGCTCGTAGTGCTCGAGGTCGGCCGTGCCGAGGATCAGCGGCTCGTCGTCGACGTAGAGCTTGAGCACCTTGGCGTCCGGCACGTTGACGATCGTCTGGCCGGTGCGCGCGAAGCCGAAGGCGGCCTCGGCGTGGTGGATGTCCCAGGTCTCGTGGAAGCCGTTGACGAACGTGCCGTGCGCGTGGGCGTCCCGGCCCTCCTCCGGGTTCCCGCGCATGCCGAGGTAGCCGTTGGAGACGGTGAACAAGGTCTCGGTGACGCCGAGGTCGGCAGGCTCCGGCGCGGTCTCGACGAGCCGCCACGGGTCGGCCGGCCAGCGGCGCGGGTCGAGCGGCGGCGGGGCCTCGCGCCTCATCGGGCGTCCCCCGCGTCGGCGCCCGCGGGCACGAGCTCGGCGAGGTCCGCGACCACGACCGTGGCGCCGGCCCCGCGCAGGGTCGCGTCCCCGGCCCCGCGGTCGACGCCGACGACGTCGGCGAACCCGCCGGCCGTGCCGGCGCGGACGCCGGAGACGGCGTCCTCGAGGACGACGCTGCGGGCGGGCTCGGCGCCGAGCAGGTCGGCGGCGTGCAGGAACGTGGCGGGCGCCGGCTTGCCGGCCAGGCCCTGCTCGCTGGCGACGCGCCCGTCGACGACGTGCGCGAAGCGCTCCAGCAGGCCGGCCGCCTCGAGCACGGCGGGGGCGTTCGCGGAGGAGGAGACCACCGCCAGCGGCACGCCGAGCTCGCGCAGGTGGTCCAGCAGCGCGACGCTGCCGGCGTACGCCGTCACCCCGTCGCGCTCGAGCACCTCGTTGAACGCGTCGTTCTTGCGGTTCCCGAGGCCGCAGACGGTGTCGGCGGACGGCGGGTCCTCGGGGCTGCCCTCGGCCAGGTCCACGCCGCGGGCGCGCAGGAAGTCGCGGACCCCGTCGTAGCGGGGCTTGCCGTCGACGTGGGCGTAGTAGTCCTCGTCGGTGTAGGGCGCGAGGTCGGCGCCGCGGTGCTGCCCGGCGGCCCGGGCGGCGTCGAGCCACGCGTTGAACATCGTGGCCCAGGCGCGCATGTGCACCTCCGCCGTCGGGGTCACGACGCCGTCGAGGTCGAAGAGGGCCGCGTCGCGTCGCGGCCAGGCCTCGGCCAGGGCCCGCGCGGCCACGGTGGGGTCGGTGGTCGTCACTCGAACAGGCTAGGGGCGCGCGAGGCTCCCGTGGTGGAGTCGCAGGCACCGGAAGGGTGAGGATGTGGCGCGCGTCACTCCCGGAGGCTGCGCCGACGCCGCGTCCGATCGGTCCTAGGCTGTGGCCATGACGTCCTCGACTCCCGGCCCGACCGGTGGACGGCCGACCCCCGAGCCCGGCGGCCACGACCTCAAGCCCCGTTCGCGCGAGGTGACCGACGGGCTCGAGCGGGCGGCGGCACGGGGGATGCTGCGTGCCGTCGGCATGGGCGACGCCGACTGGGAGAAGCCGCAGATCGGCGTGGCCTCCAGCTGGAACGAGATCACCCCCTGCAACCTCTCGCTGGATCGGCTCGCGAAGGCCGTCAAGAGCGGCGTGCACGCGGCCGGCGGGTACCCGCTCGAGTTCGGCACGATCTCGGTCTCGGACGGCATCTCGATGGGCCACGACGGGATGCACTTCTCGCTGGTCTCCCGCGAGGTGATCGCGGACTCGGTCGAGACCGTGATGATGGCCGAGCGGCTCGACGGCTCGGTGCTGCTCGCGGGCTGCGACAAGTCGCTGCCCGGCATGCTGATGTCGGCGGCCCGGCTCGACCTGGCGTCGGTCTTCCTCTACGCCGGCACGATCATGCCCGGCCAGGTCGACGGCGAGGACGTCACGATCATCGACGCCTTCGAGGCCGTCGGCGCCTGCCTGGCCGGCAAGATCTCCCGGGAGCAGGTCGACAAGGTCGAGCGCGCGATCTGCCCCGGCGAGGGCGCGTGCGGCGGGGCGTACACCGCCAACACGATGGCCGCCGTCGCCGAGGCGCTCGGGATGTCGCTGCCGGGCTCCGCAGCACCGCCGGCGGTGGACCGGCGCCGCGACGGCTTCGCGCACCGGTCCGGCGAGGCCGTGGTCGGGATGCTGCGCCACGGCATCACCGCGCGGCAGATCCTGACTCGCGAGGCGTTCGAGAACGCGATCGCCGTGGCGATGGCGCTGGGCGGGTCGACGAACGCCGTGCTGCACCTGCTCGCCATCGCGCGCGAGGCCGACGTCGAGCTGACGCTGGACGACTTCACGCGCGTGGGGGAGCGGGTGCCGCACCTGGCCGACATGAAGCCCTTCGGCAAGTACGTCTGGGTGGACTTCGACCGCGTCGGCGGCATCCCGATGGTGATGAAGGCGCTGCTGGACGCGGGGCTGATGCACGGCGACGCGCTCACGGTGACCGGCAAGACGCTGGCGGAGAACCTGGACGACCTCGCGCCGCCCCAGGTCGACGGGTCGATCATCCGGTCGTTGCAGGACCCGATCCACGCCACCGGCGGGCTGACGATCCTGAAGGGGTCGCTGGCCCCGGACGGCGCGGTCGTGAAGTCGGCGGGCTTCGACGAGTCCGTCATCGAGGGCCGCGCCCGGGTCTTCGACGGCGAGCGCGCCGCGATGGACGCCCTCGCCGCTGGCGAGATCGCCGCCGGCGACGCCGTGGTGATCCGCTACGAGGGCCCCAAGGGCGGGCCCGGGATGCGCGAGATGCTCGCGATCACCGGCGCCATCAAGGGCGCCGGGCTGGGCGCGGACGTCCTGCTGCTGACCGACGGCCGGTTCTCCGGCGGCACCACCGGCCTGTGCGTCGGGCACGTCGCGCCCGAGGCCTGCGACGGCGGCCCGATCGCCTACCTCGTCGACGGCGACCGGATCGTGCTCGACGTGGCCAACCGGACGCTCGACGTCGTCCTGCCCGAGGGGGAGTCGCTGGAGCAGCGGCGCGAGGGCTGGGACCCGAAGCCGCCGAAGTACGACCGCGGCGTGCTCGGCAAGTACGCCAAGGTCGTGCAGTCCGCCGCCGTCGGCGCCATTACCGGCTGACTGGGCGTGAGTCCCGCGTGCGGCGCGGGACTGGCGCCCACTCGGCGGATGCCGAGTGGGCGTGAATCCCGGGGTCGTGGGCGGCCGGGTGCGGCGCGCGAGTAGACATGGCCCGGTGACCGACCCCCTGGACCCCGGCGCGCGGGACGCCACCGACCCCCTGGACCCCGGCGCGCGGGACGCCGCGGACCCCCTGGATCCCGGCCCGCGGGACGCCGCCGACCCCCTGGCCTCCTACCGGGACCAGTTCGTCGGTGCCGCGACGCCGCTGATCTACCTCGACGGCAACTCCCTCGGCCGCCCGCTCGCCGTGACGGAGGAGCGGGTGGCGGCGTTCGTGCGCGAGCAGTGGGGCGGGCGGCTCATCCGCGCCTGGGACGAGCGGTGGATGGACCTCCCGACCGACCTCGGCGACCGGATCGCCGCCGCGTGCCTCGGCGCCGCGCCCGGCCAGACGGTCGTGGCGGACTCGACGACGGTCCTGCTCTACAAGGCGCTTCGTGCCGCGGTCGCCGCGCGCCCGGGCCGCACAGAGATCGTCGTGGACCCGGAGAACTTCCCCACGGACCGCTACGTGGCGGCGGCGGTGGCCGCGGAGACCGGCCGCACGCTGCGCTGGATGAGCGTCGACCCCGACGCGGGCGCCACGGCCGAGGGGCTCGCGGGGGTGCTCTCGGAGCGGTCGGCCGTGGTGCTGCTCAGCCACGTGGCCTACAAGTCGGCGTGGGTCGCCGACGTGCCGGGGCTGACCGCGCAGGCGCACGACGCCGGCGCCCTGGTCCTGTGGGACCTCTCGCACTCGGTCGGCGCCGTGCCCGCCGAGCTCGACGCAGGGGGCATCGACCTGGCGGTGGGGTGCAGCTACAAGTACCTCAACGGCGGCCCGGGCGCCCCCGCCTTCGCGTACGTCGCCGAGCGGCTGCTCGGCGGTCTCGAGCAGCCGATCACGGGCTGGATGGGCCACGCCGACCCGTTCGCGATGGCGCCGTCGTGGGAGCCCGGTGCCGGCATCCGGCGGATGATCTCGGGGACCCCGCCGATCCTGGGAATGCTGCCGATCGCCGACATGGTCGAGCTGGTCGAGCGGGCCGGGATCGAGGCCGTCCGGGCCAAGTCGCGGGAGCTGACGGCGTACGCGATCGAGCTCGCCGACGCCTGGCTCGCGCCGCTCGGGGTGGGCCTGGCGACCCCGCGCGACGCCGAGCGGCGGGGCGGTCACGTCACCCTGACGCATCCCGCGATGCGCGAGGTGGTGGCCGAGCTCTGGCAGGCCGACGTGGTGCCCGACTACCGCGACCCCGGTGGCCTTCGGATGGGCCTCTCGCCCCTGTCGACCTCCTTCGCGGAGGTCCGCGACGGCGTCGCCGCCGTCCGCGACGCCCTCGCCCGCCGCGCCTGACCCGGCGCGGCGCCCGTGCCGGGGCGGCCCGCGCCCGCCCGGTCCTTCAGCGCCTGGCGCAAGGCGGTCCGCGAACCGGGCTGAGCGGCGGTCTCCCACCCGGGTGGCGCTGCGACGACCCCGGTCGCGTGGCAGGCTGGCGCGCATGGACCAGCGACTCAGCGTCATCACGCTCGCGGTCACCGACCTGCAGGCCACCGAGAAGTTCTACGTGGACGGGCTGGGGTGGGAGGCCACCGAGCACCGGACCGGCGACCTGATGATGGTGAAGGTCGCCGAGAAGGTGGTGCTCTCGTTCCGCGCGGAGGCCGCCTTCGAGGACGAGTGCGGCGCCCCCACCCGGGGCGGCATCCCGCCGGTCCTGCTGGCCCACCACGTCGCCACGCAGGACGGGGTCGACCGCTGCCTGGAGCACGCGCGGGCCGCGGGGGCCGACCCCGTCGAGGACGCGACGGAGCGCGAGTCGGGGGCCTACTCCGGGTACTTCGGCGACCCGGACGGCTACCGCTGGAAGGTGGTCTGCAGTCAGAGCGAGCTGGGACAGGAGGTGCTCCCGTGAGCATTCCGGAGGACGACAAGCAGGCGATGCGCGGCGCCGAGGTGGCCGCGGCGGTCCCGGACGACTGGCGGCAGCTGCTCGGGGCGATCCACGCGCGGTTCCTGACCGGGGACTTCCTGACCGGGCTGCGGTTCATCACCCGGGTGACGGCGGTCGCGGAGGAGGCGAACCACCATCCCGACCTCGATCTGCGCTACCCGCACGTCGACGTCGCGCTGAGCAGCCACGACGTGGGCGCGCTGACGGCCCGCGACGTACGCCTGGCACGCCAGATCAGCGAGATCGCCGCGGAGGAGGGGCTAGGCTCCGCGCCGGGTGCCGTGCAGGGCGTCGAGCTCGCCCTCGACACCCGCGCTGCCGAGAGCGTCCGGCCGTTCTGGGCCGCGGTCCTCGGGCTCGACCCCGCCAAGGGCGAGCCTGACGAGGTCGTGGACGGCTCGGGCCGGCTGCCGAGCCTGTGGTTCCAGCCGACCGACTCCGAGGCCCCGGACCGGCAGCGGTTCCACTACGACGTCCACGTGCCGCACGACCAGGCCGAGGCGCGCATCGCCGCGGCCGTCGAGGCCGGGGGCGAGGTCGTGAGCGACGCCGCGGCGCCCTCCTTCTGGGTGCTCGCCGACGCCGAGGGCAACAAGGCGTGCGTGTGCACCTGGCAGCAGCGGGACTGAGTGGCTCGCGATGGGGCGGTTCCCGATGGCGGGTTCACGATGTGGGATTCACGTATCACGATGCGGGACGCGGTGGGAGACTGATTGACGCCGGTGACCCCCGGCGGCGATCGTGTAGCGCGTGTGGACGCACCTCCAGGTATGCACGCGACGCGAGCGCTGAGACCCTACGGGTCCGGACCTCGCGTCACCCCCTGTCGCCGCTCGCCGGCCGGGGGGTTTTTTGTTGGCCGCGGGACGAGTGCAGACGGGAAGAGCAATGACTGAGCACGGTGCGACGCTGACGGGGGCCGAGAGCCTCATCCGGTCGCTGGAGCACGCCGGGGTGGACACCATCTTCGGCATTCCGGGAGGCGCCATCCTCCCGGCGTACGACCCGCTGATGGACTCGGCCGCGATCCGGCACATCCTCGTGCGCCACGAGCAGGGCGCCGGCCACGCCGCCCAGGGGTACGCCGCCGCCACCGGCCGGGTCGGCGTCTGCATGGCGACCTCGGGCCCGGGCGCGACGAACCTGGTCACGCCGCTGGCCGACGCGCACATGGACTCGGTGCCGATGGTCGCCGTCACGGGTCAGGTCGGCGCGGCCGCGATCGGCACGGACGCCTTCCAGGAGGCGGACATCCGCGGCATCACGATGCCGATCACCAAGCACAACTTCCTGGTCACCGACCCGGCCGACATCCCGCGTACCGTCGCCGAGGCGTTCCACATCGCCTCCACCGGCCGACCCGGCCCGGTGCTGGTCGACGTCGCGAAGTCGGCGCTGCAGGCCCAGACGTCGTTCGCCTGGCCCACGCAGCTGTCGCTGCCGGGCTACCGCCCCGTCACCAAGCCGCACGCCAAGCAGATCCGCGAGGCCACGAGGCTCGCGCTCGAGGCGCGCAAGCCGGTGCTCTACGTCGGCGGCGGCACCATCCGCGCCGCCGCCTCGCGCGAGCTGCGCATCCTCGCCGAGCTCACCGGGATGCCGGTCGTCACCACGCTGATGGCCCGCGGCGCCTTCCCCGACAGCCACCCGCAGCACCTCGGCATGCCGGGCATGCACGGCACGGTCGCGGCCGTCGCGGCGCTGCAGAAGTCCGACCTGATCATCAGCCTCGGCGCCCGGTTCGACGACCGGGTCACCGGCCACCTCGAGTCGTTCGCGCCGCACGCCAAGGTGATCCACGCCGACATCGACCCCGCCGAGATCGGCAAGAACCGCGCGGCCGACGTCCCGATCGTCGGCGACTGCCGCGAGGTGATCAGCGACCTCGTCGTCGCGCTGCAGGCGGCGGCCGACGAGGGCCGCACCGGCGACTACGAGGGCTGGGTGCGGTTCCTCGCGGGGATCAAGCAGCAGTACCCGGTCGGGTACGACCAGCCCGACGACGGCTCGCTCTCGCCGCAGTACGTGATCGAGCGTCTCGGCGCGATCGCCGGCCCCGAGGCCGTCTACTGCGCCGGCGTCGGCCAGCACCAGATGTGGGCGGCGCACTTCGTGGGCTACGAGAACCCGAACACGTGGATCAACTCCGGCGGGCTCGGCACCATGGGCTTCGCGGTGCCGTCGGCGATGGGCGCCAAGGTCGGCCGCCCGGACGCGACGGTGTGGGCCATCGACGGCGACGGCTGCTTCCAGATGACCAACCAGGAGCTCGCCACCTGCGCGATCAACGACATCCCGATCAAGGTCGCGGTGATCAACAACGAGTCGCTCGGCATGGTGCGGCAGTGGCAGTCGCTGTTCTACAACGGCCGCTACTCCAACACCGACCTGCACTCCAAGCGGGTGCCCGACTTCGTCAAGCTCGCCGACGCCTACGGCTGCGAGGGCCTCGCCTGCGAGCGGCCCGAGGACGTCGACGCGACCATCGAGAAGGCCATGAAGATCGACGACCGCCCGGTCGTGGTGGACTTCCGCGTGCACCGCGACGCGATGGTCTGGCCGATGGTCGCTGCCGGCGCGAGCAACGACGACATCAAGTACGCCCGCGACCTGGCGCCGCAGTTCGACGAGGTCACCGACGACTGGGAGGTCCGCACGTGAGCACCCACCCGCCCGCGGCGGCCAAGCACACGCTGAGCGTCCTGGTGGAGAACAAGCCCGGCGTGCTCGCCCGGATCGCGGGGCTCTTCAGCCGCCGCGGCTTCAACATCGAGAGCCTGGCCGTCGGCCCGACCGAGCACGCGGAGATCTCGCGGATGACCATCGTGGTCAACGTCGAGGAGTCCCCGCTGGAGCAGGTGACCAAGCAGCTGAACAAGCTCGTGGAGGTCCTCAAGATCGTCGAGCTCGAGCCCGAGGCGGCGGTCAAGCGCGAGCTGATGCTGGTCAAGGTGCGCGCCGACGAGTCCTCCCGCGGGGCGGTGCTGGACGTCGTCCAGCTGTTCCGCGCCAAGGTCGTCGACGTCTCCACCGACGCCGTGACGATCCAGATCGTCGGCAACAGCGAGAAGCTCGCCGACTTCCTCCAGGTGCTCGATCCCCTCGGCATCCGCGAGCTCGTGCAGTCCGGCATGGTGGCCATCGGCCGTGGCGGCCGCTCGATCTCCGAGCGCACCGTGCGCCCGGTGCCGGGCGCGGCCAGCGCCGTCCCCTGAGCCGGCGGTGCGCCCGCCGGACCGCACCCCGTGATCGACCGCACCACACCGACCTGCACGAATCCGAACGACGAAGGAGAAGCCTCCCGTGGCTGACATGTTCTACGACGACGACGCCGACCTGTCCCTGATCCAGGGCAAGAACGTGGCGGTGATCGGCTACGGCAGCCAGGGCCACGCCCACGCGCTGTCGCTGCGCGACTCCGGCGTCGACGTCCGCGTCGGGCTGCAGCCCGGCTCCGCCTCGCGCGCCAAGGCCGAGGCCGAGGGTCTCACCGTGCGCACGCCGGCCGAGGCGGCCGAGGAGGCCGACGTCGTCGTGATGCTCGCGCCCGACCAGCACCAGAAGCAGCTGTTCGCCGAGGAGATCGCGCCGCAGCTCGTCGACGGCGACACCCTGGTGTTCGGCCACGGCTTCAACATCCGCTTCGGCTTCGTGCAGCCCGCCGAGGGCGTCGACGTCATCATGATCGCGCCCAAGGGTCCCGGCCACCTGGTGCGCCGCGAGTACGTCGACGGGCGCGGCGTCCCCGTGCTGGTCGCCGTCGAGCAGGACCCCTCCGGCGGCGCCTGGGAGCTCGCGCTCTCCTATGCCAAGGGCATCGGCGGCCTGCGGGCCGGTGGCATCCGCACGACCTTCACCGAGGAGACCGAGACCGACCTCTTCGGCGAGCAGGCCGTGCTCTGCGGCGGTGCGTCGCGGCTGATCCAGTACGGCTTCGAGGTGCTCACCGAGGCCGGCTACCAGCCCGAGGTCGCCTACTTCGAGTGCCTGCACGAGATGAAGCTGATCGTCGACCTGATGTACGAGGGCGGCATCGCCAAGCAGCGCTGGTCGGTCTCCGACACGGCCGAGTTCGGCGACTACGTCTCCGGCCCGCGCGTGATCACGCCGGAGGTGAAGGAGAACATGAAGGCCGTGCTGGCCGACGTGCAGAACGGCTCCTTCGCCCAGCGATTCCTCGACGACCACGAGGCCGGCCGGCCGGAGTTCACCCGCCTGCGCGAGGAGGCCGAGCGGCACCCGATCGAGGCCACCGGCCGCGAGCTGCGCAAGCTGATGGCCTGGGTGAAGAGCCACGACTCGGACTACACCGAGGGCACCGCGAGCCGCTGAGCCGCGACCGGGGAGCCCTGGCGGCACCAAGTGCCGACAGGGCTCCCCGGTCTGCGCCGGCCGACGCTCAGCCCTCGCCCGCGTCGAACCCGACCGCGCCGGACTCCCGCTCGTAGCCGGTGACCGTCGGGTCGAGGACGTGGTAGTCGGACGCCTCGGCGGTCCACCAGGCGGCGGTGGTGCTCAGCCCGGTGGGCAGGTCGAGCGTGCCGGCCGCGACCGACGTCCAGCCCGGGTTGGCGGCGTTGCGGTAGAAGAGCGTCGAGCCGCAGACCGAGCAGAAGCCGTAGAAGACGCCGGACGCCGGCTCGTACCAGCGCAGCGTCTCCGCGGCGGCGAGCTCGAGGTCGGCGTCGGCGGCGCCGGAGGCGGCCATGAAGTGCCCGGTGATCCGGCGGCAGCGCGGGCAGTGGCAGTTCACGACCCCGCGCATCGGCCCGGTCACCCGGTAGCGCACGCCCCCGCAGTCGCACCTGCCGGTCCGGTGCTCCGGGTGTGCCGTGGGGTGGGCCGTGGGGTCGGCCGTCGGATCGGTCATCGCGGCCGCTCCCCGCGGGCGGTCCGCTCCGCGGTCTCCTGCACCCGGGCGCGGCGGGTCGCCTCGCGCTTCGCCGTGGCGATCCAGCCCAGGGCCGCCTTGCGGACCGTGGCCGGCAGCGCGTCCCAGGCCTCGCGGGCGCCGACGCCCGTCAGCGCGCGCCCTAGGTCCTCGGGAACGACGAGGTCCTCCACGTCGTCCATGAGCGTCCACATGCCGCTGGCCTTCGCCTGTGCCACCTCGGCGGCCCCGGCCGGCTCCATCCGCTGCTCCGCCTCCAGCCGGGCGACCCGCTGCTTGTTGGTGCGCGTCCACACGCTCCCCGGGCGGCGCGGCGCGAACCACTGCATCGTCCGCTCCTCGTCCACGGGCCGCTGCGTCGAGTCGACCCAGCCGTAGCGCAGCGCCTCGACGACCGCGGCCTCGTAGCCGAGGTCGCGATCGGCCGCCCGCCTGGGGGTCACGAGCCACACCCCGCGCGCCTCGGCGTGGTGGGCGGCGAGCCACGCCGACCACTCCGCGAGCGCGGTGGGGCCGGTCGGCTCGAGCCGCTCCGCGTCCTCCATGACGCCCATGGGGTCAGACTCTCACGCGGCCACGGGCTCACTTCACCTCCGCGCGGCGCACCAGCACCAGGCCGATGGTCAGCGGCAGCACCAGCCAGAACGCGCCCGAGACGGCAAGCTGGGCCCAGGCCTCGCCGGTCATCGCGCCCTCGTAGAGCGGGCCGGTCGCGAAGTTGAAGTCGAGCCACGCCTGGTGGTCGGCGAACCACGCCTGGGTCGCCGCGAGGACGCCGAAGACGGTCGGCAGCACGAAGGCGAAGACGAAGTAGCCCACGATGGCCCCGGCCGAGCTGCGGAGCAGCACGCCGAGCATGAAGCCGACGAGCATCCCGAGCACGTAGGCCAGGACGAGCCCGCCGGCCTGGGCCACGGAGACGTCCCAGACCGTGGGGACCCCGGCGATCGCCGTGCCGACGACGTTGCCGAGCGCGCCCACGGCCAGCGCGACCGGCGTGGCGAGCAGCCCGACGGCGAGGGCCACGACGAGCTTGGCCGCAATCACCCTGCCCCGGCCGGGCACCAGGGTGAAGGTGGTGAGCCCGGTGCGCTGGCTCCACTCGCCGGTCACCGCGAGGATCGCGATCATCGGCAGGAGCACCGCGAGGGGGACGCCGATGGCGGTCCCGAACGCGTCGTAGGTGAGCACCGCGTCGGGCGCGAACGCGACCACCGACGCGGTGGCGGCCAGGGCCAGCAGCCCCACGCTCGCGAGCAGCCAGAACCCGGCGCGGGTGTCGAAGGTCTTGCGCGCCTCCACGCCGACGAGCCGGGCGAAGCCGATCGGCTCGGGCGGCGTCCGCCGCCGCGGGGAGGCGGCCGCGGTCGCCGCGGCGGCCGGGCGCGTGGTCTCGATCGTGCCGGTGGGTGCGTTCATGCTGCCGCTCCTTCTCGCTGGGTCTCGGCGGTGAGCCGGAGGAACATCTCTTCGAGCCCGGCGCCGTCGGCGGCGCGCAGCTCGGTCAGGGGGACGCCGGCCTCGTGCGCCAGCAGGCCGACCCGGGCGGGGTCGGCGTCGGTGCGCAGGGCCGTGCCGGGAGCGGTGGGGTCCCCGGCGGGCTCGGCGGTGTGGCCGGCGCGGGCGAGCGTGCGGGCCAGCGCGTCCGGCTCCGCGCAGCGCACCAGGGTGCCCGCGGCCGCGAGCAGGTCCTCCTTCTCGCCGCCGGCGACGATGCGTCCCCGCCCGATGACCACGAGGTCGTCGGCGATCACCTCGATCTCGTGCAGCAGGTGGCTGGAGAGCAGCACGGTCCCGCCGGCGTCGGCGAACCCGCGCAGCAGGTCGCGCATCCAGCGGATGCCCGCGGGGTCGAGACCGTTGGCCGGTTCGTCCAGCACCAGGACCTCCGGCTCGCCGATCAGCGCCGTGGCGATGCCGAGCCGTTGCCGCATCCCGAGCGAGTAGTCGCGGACGCGGCGCCCGGCCTCCTCGTCGCTCAACCCGACCCGCCCCAGCGTCGCGGACACCGCCGCGCGGGGCAGGCCCATGGTGCGCTGCGCGATCGTGAGGACCTCGCGCCCGGAGCGTCCCGCGTGCTGGGCGGAGGCGTCGAGGAGCACGCCGACCTCGCGGCCGGGGTTGGGCAGGTCGGCGAAGCGCCGGCCCAGCACGGTGGCGGTGCCGCTCGTCGGCGGTGTGAGCCCGACGAGGGTGCGCAGGGTCGTCGACTTGCCGGCGCCGTTGGGGCCGAGGAAGCCGGTGACGCGGCCGGGCCGCGCCGTGATGGTGACGTCGTCGACGGCCGTGTGCGCGCCGTAGGTCTTGGTGAGGTTCGCGATCTCGATCATGTGGGGGACCCTGCCGGGACGGCCGCACCGGGCACATCGGGGAGAGTGCCGGTTGCGACCCCGGGCGCGGGGGCGTGCGAGCCCCGGGCCCCCTCGGGGACATCCCCGGGTCGCTCGCCCGCCCCTCCCGGTGCGTCGACGGGCTGGGAGGATCGCCGCGTGACGAACGAGCAGGACCGCGCGGTCGAGGCGGCCGGCGGGGGATCGCCGCGCGAGCGCTTCCGCCGCGGGGTGAGCCTGGGCCTGCCGTACGCCGTCGCGGCGTTCTTCCTCTCGCTCTCGTTCGGCGTGCTCGCGCTCCAGGCCGGGTTCAGCGCCCTCCAGGCGATGCTCACCGCGACGCTGGTCTTCGCGGGATCTGCGCAGTTCGCCGCGCTCGCGGTGGTGGCCTCCGGCGGCACGGCGCTGGCAGCGGTCTCGGCCGCCGGGCTGATGAACGCGCGCTTCCTGGCCATGGGCATCGCCCTCGCGCCGTCCCTGCCCGGGCGGCCGCTCTCGCGGGCGGCGCAGGCGCAGACCGTCGTCGACTCCTCGTGGGCGCTCGCGAACCGGGGCGACGGCACCTTCGACCGCTGGCAGCTGTTCGGCACCACGGCGCCGCAGTACGTCGCCTGGATCGCGGGCACGCTCACCGGCATCCTGGCCGACGACCTGATCGAGGACACCCAGGCGCTCGGGCTGGACGCCATCTTCCCGACGTTCTTCCTCGCGCTGCTGATGCTCGAGCTGCGCGACCGCCGCTCCCGCCCGATCGCCGCGGCCGGCGCCCTGGTCGCGCTGGCGCTCGTGCCCGTCGCGCCGCCCGGCGTGCCGATCCTGGCCGCGTCCCTCGCGACGCTGCTCGGCCTGGTCCGCCGCGGCCCCGAGGCCGCGCGGAAGGAGGCGGCCTGATGATCTGGTGGGTGGTGATCGGCAGCATCGCCGTCACCGCGGTGCTCAAGGCCGCCGGGCCGGTGGCGCTCGGCGGGCGCGACCTGCCGCGCTGGTTCATGCGGCTGGTCTCCGTGGCCGCGCCGGCGCTGCTCGCCGCGCTCGTCGCCACGGCACTGTTCTCGAGCGGCCAGCAGTGGAGCGTCGGGGCGGACACCGTCGGGGTGGCGGCCGGCGGGCTCGTGCTGTGGCGCCGGGGGTCGGTGGTGGTCGCGGTCGCCGTCGCGGTGGCCGTGACCGCCGGCCTCCGCTTCGTGGCCTGAACCACGCGGTGGCGGGCGCCGGGTCAGGAACACGGCGCGCCGCCACCGCGTTGGCCCGGCATGCGTATCGAGATCTGGAGCGACGTCGTCTGCCCGTGGTGCTACATCGGCAAGCGCCGGCTGGAGCGCGCGCTCGAGGGGTTCGAGCACGCCGACGAGGTCGAGGTCGTGTGGCGGTCCTTCCAGCTGGACCCGGGAGCACCGACGACCCCGGACGAGTCGGTGGCCGAGCACCTCGGCCGGAAGTACGGCGGCGGCCCCGAGGCCGGCCAGCGGATGATCGACCAGATGGAGGCCGCCGCGGCCGAAGAGGGTCTGGTCTTCCGGCTCGGCCAGGCGCAGCGCGTCGGCACGGTCGACGCGCACCGCCTGCTGCACCTCGCCGGCGACCCCGGGCGGGGCGGCAGCGAAGCGCTGCGCGGCACGCTGAAGGAGGCGCTGCTCGAGGCGTACTTCGTCGAGGTGCAGAACGTCGCCGACCACGGGACGCTCGCGCGGGTCGCCGTGGCCGCGGGCCTCGACGCCGACCGCGTCGGCGAGGTGCTCGCGAGTGACGCGTACGCCGCCGACGTGCAGGCCGACGTCGACCAGGCGCACGCCTTCGGCGCCGGGGGAGTGCCGTTCTTCGTGCTCGGCCGGGCGCTCGCCGTGCCGGGCGCTGCCCCGGTGGAGACGTTCACCCAGGCGCTCCAGCAGGCCTGGGAGCGGACCCACCCCGCGCTCGCGACCGTCGGCGCCGGCGGTGCTGGCGGTGCTGGTGCGGCGGTGCTGGCGGTGCTGGCGGCGAGGTCTGCGGCCCGGACGGCTGCTGACGCCGAGTGGGCGTGAGTCCCGCGCCGAGTGGGCGTGAGTCCCGCGCCGAGTGGGGGTGCGTCCCCGTCAGGGGTGGATATTCACGCCCACTCGGCGGTAGCTCCTGGCGAGTGGGCGTGAGTCCCGGTCAGCCCGGGGAGGTTCACCAACGCTCGGCGGGGAGTCCCGGGTTGGGCAGCCGGTAGAGCTGCCCAGGAGTCGGGATGCAGCCACCACGCGAGCTCGGTCTCCCCGTGCTCGGCGCGGGGCAGCACGGCGAGCGTGACCGAGCCGGCGACGACCCCGCTCGCACGCACCTCGACGGCCCAGGTGCCGTGCGGCGGCGACGCGGCGCGCGCGACCCAGTGCGGGATCGCGGAGTGCGCCTCGGCGATCTCGGTCATCGGCCTCGGGGGACCGTCACCCAGCCAGCGCACGACCTCGAGTCGCGAGTGGATGTCGAGCACGCGCTCGGCGTCGTCGTGGGTCCACGGACGCACGAGCAGGCGCTCGGTCTCCCACCGGTCCGGCAGGCCCGTGGCGCCCATGCCGCCCAGCCTCCCACCGCCCACCGGGGGTCCACGTGCACCCGCCGTGGCGATGCACGTCGAGTCGGCTCGCGACGGGATCTCCGCTAGAGTTGCGCGCGGCACAGCGTCGTGCACCGCCGGTCCTCCGGCACCCTGACCCCCGCACGCGACCCTCGAGGAACCCGCTGTGACCAAGCCCGTCGTACTCATCGCCGAAGAGCTCAGCCCCGCCACCGTCGACGCCCTCGGCCCGGACTTCGAGATCCGCCAGTGCAACGGCGCCGACCGGGACGAGCTGCTGCCGGCCATCGCCGACGTCGACGCGATCCTGGTGCGCTCGGCCACCAAGGTGGACGCCGAGGCGCTCGCCGCGGCCAAGCAGCTGCAGGTCGTCGCCCGTGCCGGCGTCGGCCTCGACAACGTCGACGTGAAGGCGGCGACCCAGGCGGGCGTCATGGTCGTCAACGCGCCGACCTCCAACATCACCTCCGCCGCCGAGCTCGCCGTCGCGCTCGATGCTCGCCGCGGCCCGCAACATCAGCCCCGCGCACGCGGCGCTGCGCGGCGGCGAGTGGAAGCGGTCGAAGTACAGCGGCACCGAGCTCTACGAGAAGACCGTCGGCATCGTCGGCCTCGGCCGCATCGGCGTGCTCGTCGCGCAGCGGCTCTCGGCCTTCGGCATGAACGTGATCGCCTACGACCCCTACGTGCAGGCCGGCCGCGCCGCGCAGATGGGTGTGCGCCTGGTCGACCTGGACACGCTGCTCGCCGAGTCGGACTTCATGTCCGTGCACCTGCCGAAGACGCCGGAGACCCTCGGCCTGATCGGCGACGCCGAGCTGCACAAGGTCAAGCCCGAGCTGGTGCTCGTCAACGCCGCCCGCGGCGGCATCGTCGACGAGACCGCGCTCTACGCCGCCCTCAAGGAGGGGCGCGTCGCCGCCGCCGGCATCGACGTGTTCGCCGCAGGAGCCCTGCACCGACAGCCCCCTCTTCGAGCTCGACACGGTCGTCGCCACCCCGCACCTCGGCGCCTCCACGGCGGAGGCGCAGGAGAAGGCCGGCATCGCCGTCGCGAAGTCGGTGCGCCTGGCCCTCTCGGGCGAGCTCGTGCCGGACGCCGTCAACGTCCAGGGCGGGGTGATCGCCGAGGACGTGCGCCCCGGCATCCCGCTGACCGAGAAGCTGGGCCGCGTCTTCACGGCGCTTGCCGGCGAGGTCGCCCAGCAGATCGACGTCGAGGTGCGCGGCGAGATCACCGAGTACGACGTCAAGGTGCTCGAGCTCGCGGCCCTCAAGGGCGTCTTCAGCGAGGTCGTCGAGGACCCGGTCTCCTACGTCAACGCCCCGCTCCTCGCGGCTGAGCGCGGCACCGAGGTGCGCCTGGTCACCGAGCCGGAGAGCCCCGACCACCGCAACCTGATCACCATCCGCGGCACGCTCCGCGACGGCCACCAGATCTCGGTCTCGGGCACGCTGATCGGCATCGCCCAGCGCGAGCGCCTGGTCGAGGTGAACGGCTTCGACCTGGACATCGAGCCCACCGACCACCTGGCGTTCTGCAGCTACGAGGACAAGCCCGGCTGCATCGGCGTCGTCGGCAAGGTGCTGGGCGACGCCGAGGTCAACATCGCCGGCATGCAGGTCGCCCGCAGCGCCAAGGGCGGCAACGCGCTGGTGGCACTCTCGGTCGACACCGCCATCCCCACCGACGTGCTGGCCGACATCGAGGAGACGATCGGCGCGGCCTGGATCCGCAGCGTCAGCCTCGGCTGAGCCGGTCGTAGGCTCGGGCCCATGCCCACCGCACCCCGGGTGGTCCCACGGACCCCCGCCGACGAGGCGTACGACGGCCCGGCGGCGTTCTTCACCACCGAGGACGGCCGCTGGTTCGCGCCGACCGAGCTGGCGCGGGGTCCCTGGGATCCCGACGCCTGCCACGCCGGCCCGCCCGCCGGCCTGATGGCGCGCGCCAGCGAGCGCGCCGTCCCGGGGCAGGCGCTGGTCCGGCTGACGGTGGACCTGATCCGGCCTGTGCCGATGGGCGGCTTCGCCGTCGAGGCCGAGGTCACCCGCGCGGGGCGCACGGTCTCGACCACGCGCGTCAGCCTGCTGGACGCCGACGGCCGCGAGCTCCTCGCGGCCCACGGCTCCCACGTCGGCGAGGCGACGGAACCGCTCGACGCGCCCACGGCGGAGGTGGGTGGGCCCGCGCTCGCCGAGGCGGAGCCCGGCGGCTTCCCGATCCGCGCGGGCGGCCTGCACGGCCTCGCCGGGTTCACCAGCGCGATCGAGACCCGCACCCCGCCCGGCCACGAGAGCGCGCCCGGGCCGAGCACCCTCTGGATGCGCACGCCGCCGCTGCTGCCCGGCGAGGAGCCCTCGCCGTTCCAGCGGATCTGCCCGTTGGCGGACTGCGGCAACGCCGTCTCGCGCAACGCCGACGTGGGTTCGGGGCCCGGCGCCATCGCCTTCATGAACACCGACCTCACGCTGCACCTGCACCGCGCGCCGGTGGGCGAGTGGTTCGCCAGCGAGTCGGTCTCGCACTGGCAGCCGACGGGTCACGGCATGTCGGACTCGCGCCTGTTCGACGAGCGCGGACCCGTCGGCCGCGCCGTGCAGAGCCTGCTGCTCCGGGCGTCCTGAGCCGCGGCCGGCTGGCGCGGCGACCCGGGTGTGCGGGGCCCTGACGACGGCGACCGGCAGATCGGGGGCGGCCCTGATGCCGAGCGTGCTCGCCACGAGGTAGCCGAGCGCCAGCCCGAAGAGGACGGCGGCCGCACCGACGAAGCCCTTGCCGAACCGGTAGATGAGCAGGATCGAGATCAGCACGAACGACCCCACGGCGAGGTTGCGCAGGGAGCCGAGGTCCTCGGCGCCCGCACCGCCGGCGAAGAGCAGGATGCCCGTGGGGATCAGGCCGATGCCGATCACCAGCACGACGATGCCTGCGACCAGCGGGGGGAACAGGTGCCGGATCTTGGTGAACACCGCACCGAACGTCACCTGGACCACACCGGCGAAGAGTGCGCCGCCGAAGACCGCGGCCAGGCCGAACTCCTGGGCCAGCGGGATGGCCACCACCAGGAACCCGAAGCTGGTGCCCTGGACGATCGGTAGGCGCGCGCCGACCGGCCCGATGCCCACGGTCTGGATCAGCGTGGCGATGCCGGCCACCAGCAGGGCGATCTGCACCAGGAAGGCGGTGTCCCCCGCGCTGGCACCGATCGCGCCGGCCAGGATCACCGGAATCGTCACGTTGCTGGCCATCATGACCATGACGTGCTGGAGGCCCAGGGGGACGGCCGTGCGCAGCGGCGGACGGTCGTCCGGTCCGTAGCGCATGGGGGTGGAGACGGCCATGATGGATTCCTCGGAGTCGGGAGCGGCGGTGGCTCCAGCAACCTACGAGGAACGCGCCCGGCCGAGACACCCTGTGAGTTGCCAGCGGTGGGGTCGGGAGTTCGGTAGATCTCGACGATGACCGACGGAGGCAGGGTCCGCTTCACGGCTCAGGGGCGCGACGTGCGTCCCGACGGGAGGATGCCGCGCACCAGGCGGAACGGGAGCGCGATGATGCGCTCGAGCTGCTCAGGCGGTGCTGGCGAGGATGAGCCGGACCGCCTCGTCCGGGGCGTCCCACTGCGGGAAGTGCCCGCACTGCTCGAACCAGTGCAGCGCGGCATCCGGGAAGGCGGCGGCGGCGCGCGGTGCCTGCCGCGGCAAGGTCACCAGGTCGCGACGCCCCCAGCCGATGGTGACCCGCCCGGGTACGGTGCCGGCCGGGGCCCCGGCTTGCTTGGGGCCCTTCGTCAGGGCGTCCAGGGCGGGTCCGGTGGCCGGCGCGTCGGCGAGCCCGCGCAGGTCCGGCAGCACGGTCTCGGCCGACAGCGCCCACGGGCGGGCGGAGAGCTGCGCGAGGAGCGCGGTGCGCGTGACCGGGTTCCCCAGCAGCGTGGGCAGCGCCGCGCGCAACGCCCCGACCAGCTTGATGGAGGGGCGCAGCGTGGCGCTGAAGGCGGCGACCTCGCGATCGGTCCAGAAGCCACCCGGGTCCAGGGCCACGGTGTCTCCACCGACACCGCGGCGGGCGAGCTCGAGCACCATCCGCCCACCCATCGACTGGCCGACGGTGGAGGCCTTGCCGAGGTCCTGCTCGTGGACGAACTGCGCCAGCGCGTCGGTCAGGGTCGCGATCGAGACCTCACCGGCCAGCGGTGGGCTCTCCCCGAACCCGGGCAGGTCGACGGCGATCACCTCGCGCTGCGCGGCCAGCGCGTCGAGGATCGGGGTCCACGACCGCCAGCCCGCGCCGAGACCGTGCACGAGCAGCAGCGGGCTGCCGGTTCCGCGGCGTACGTGGTTCAGCGTCACGGATCGATGCTACGGACGCTCTCGAGCTCCTCGGGGAGCAGGTCCATGAGCAGGCCGTCGTGCCAGCCGGCCCCGTCGGCGTCCCGCTCGTAGCGGCGCAGCACCCCGACCGGGCGGAACCCCACCGACGCGTAGCAGCGGATGGCGGCCTCGTTGTCCGCCGCGGGGTCGATCGCGAGCCGGTGGTGTCCCCGCTCCTGCACCAGGTGGTGCGCCAGGGTGGCCACGGCGTCGCGGCCGACACCGCGGCCGTGGACGGCGGGGTCGACGAAGACGTCGATCGAGGCGTGCCGGTAGTCGGGGTCGTCCTCCTCGCCGTACTGCACCATCCCCCGCACCGCGTCGTCGATCAGCACGGCGAAGCGGGTGACCGACGGGTCGTCGAACGGCCATTGCCGAGAGGCGCCCTCGTGGTGCCACCGCGCCCGGACCTCCGGCGCGTCCAGGATGCGGCGCAGCCCCGGCACGTGCTCAGCCCCGACGGGCGCCAGCACCACCCGGCGCCCGTGGAGCGTCGGCTGCGGGGTCATGTCCCTGCCCCGGCACCCGTCACGGCCGCGGCTTGCGTCCCCCCGGCATGATGCCGCGCACCAGGCGGAACGGCAGCGTCACGATGCGCTCGAGCAGGCTGAGCAGGGAGTGCAGGATCTTCACGGGTACCACCTCGTGGTCGGGGTCGGTCTGGCGTCGCGCCACCCGACCGTAGCCGTGGCCGGGCTCGCGGGCGCCCACCCCCACGTGCGAGCCGTCGAGCTGCCGCTGCAGGGGGAGCGCGGCGTCGCGCCGGGCTACCGCGGTGGCACCTCGTCGCAGAACGGCAGCACGCGCGACCACAGCAGCTCCGCGGCCTGCTCGTCGTGCTCGTCCGGCAGCGAGGGGTCGGTGAACAGGTGGCCGGCGCCGGGGTAGTCGAAGACGTCGACCGACGCCCCGGCGGCGCGCACCTGCCCGGCGACCGCGTCGATCCAATCCTGGCTCCGGAAGGGGTCGTCGACGGTGTAGTGGATCTGTGCCGGGACGCCGGCAGGCCACGCGTCCACGCCGAGCACGGCGAGGTCGAGGGCGCCGGAGAGCATGAGGACGCCGGCGACCCGGCGTCGAGTGGCGACGTACTCCGACATGCCGCCGCCGTTGGAGAACCCGGCCGCGACGAACCCGTCGGGGATGCCCGCCACGGCCTCGAGGGCGCGCCCCATGAGCGCCGGGTAGCCGATCGACTCGGCGAAGGCGCCGGCCTCCGCGTAGTCGTCGAAGACGCGGCCGTCGTACTGGTCGACGACCAGCACCTCGTGCCCCGCGGCCGCGAGCCGGTCGGCGGCGTCCCCGATGCCGGGGCGGACGCCGAGCACGGAGTGGAACAGCGCGATGTCGGTCATGCCGGCAGCCTGCACCCGGCCACCGACAGTGCTCAGGCCACGAGGATCGGGCCACCGCCCCGCGCGCGGGCGGGCCCCCGCCCGGCGCTGCGCCCGGCCACCTCGACGGCGGCCTCGGCCACCCGGCGCACCGCCTCCTCCAGCTCCTCGGCCGGCCGGGTCCACGGGATGCGCAGGAACCGGTCGAGACCGCCCTCCAGGGCGAACACCGGCCCGGGCGCCACGATCACGCCGCGAGCGTCCGCGGCGGTCGCGACGGCGGTCGCGGACAGGTCGGGCAGCTCGAGCCACAGCGCCAGCCCACCCGCGGGCAGGTGGAACCGCCACTGCGGCAGGTCGGCGCGCACGGCGGCCACCAGCCGGTCCCGCTGCTCGCGCAGCCGGACGCGGTGCGCCTCGGCCACCTCCGGGTGGTCGCGCAGCAGGCGGGTCAGCACGAGCTGCTCCAGCACGGGCGCCCCGCTGTCCATGCCCAGCCGCGCCTCGGTGACGCGCTCGACCATCTCCTGCGGCGCCCGCACCCAACCGAGCCGCAGCCCGCCCCAGTGGCTCTTGCTGGCGCCGCCGATGGTCACGGCACCCGGGGCGTGGGCGGCGAACGGCCGCGGCTTGGCCACCTCCTCATCCAGCACCACGGCGTGGTGGGCCTCGTCGACGACAGGGGTGGTGGCCGTGCGCCGCAGCAGCGCGGCGTACTCCTCGCGCTGCCCGTCGGCCATCAGCAGCCCGGTGGGGTTCTGGAAGTCGGGGATCAGGTACGCCGTCCGCGGCGCCGCCTGACGCAGGGCGGCGCCGGTCGCCGCCAGGTCCCAGCCGTCGGGGTCGACCGTCGCGCCGAGCACGCGGGCGCCCGCCTGGCGCATCGCGAGCACCGCATTGGGCCACATCGGGTTCTCCACCAGGGCCCGGTCGCCGTGCCCCAGCAGCGCGTGCACGACGATCGCGGCCGCCGAGACCGTCCCCGAGGTGACCAGCACCTGGCCCGGATCGGTGGGCAGTCCGCGGGCGGTGAAGTCGTCGGCCAGTGCCTCCTGCAGGAGCGGCAGCCCGGTGGGGAAGTAGCCGTGCCCGCCGAGGTAGGCGGGCAGCTCCTCGGTGGCCTCCGCGTAGACCTCCGCCAGGCCCGGCGGCGCGACGGGAGCGGCGCAGTTGAGGTCGATCGCCTCGGTGTCCCCGGCCCGCGGCACCAGCGCGCGGTCGTGTGCGCGGGCGCGGCCGCCGGGAACGCGGGTGAAGGTGCCCGCGCCGGCCCGCGCGACGCCGTACCCCTGCTCCCGCAGCAGCGCGTACGCCCGGGTCACGGTGGTGCGCGAGACGTCGAGCGCGTCGGTGAGCTCGCGCTCGCTCGGCAGGCGCACGTCGAGGGGGATCCGCCCGTCGCAGACGGCGGCCCGGATACCGTCGGCCAGGCCGGCGTACGCGGGGGAGCGGTCGAACGCGCCGACCAAGGTGGCTACGCGAGACGCGCTGACGGACCGCTGCATCAGGCCAGTCTCGCACGATTGGCTATTTATCAGAAGGCCAATCCGGCTCACGATGGAGGGCATGACCATCACCCAGCTCCGCCCGACCCGCGCCGTGCTCGCCGACCTCGGCCCGGTCGCGCAGCTGCGCGCCGGCCGGCTGCCGTCGCGACTGGTGCGGCTCGTGGCGGGCCTGGTCCTCTACGGCGTCTCGCTGGCGATGATGGTCCGCGGTGCGCTGGGGCTGGCGCCCTGGGACGTGCTGCACTCCGGCCTCGCCGGCTTCCTCCCGCTCACGCTGGGCCAGGTCATCATCGCCATCAGCTTCGTCGTGCTGCTGGCCTGGATCCCGCTGCGCGAGAAGCCGGGCGTCGGCACCATCTCGAACGCCGTGCTCGTCGGCCTCAGCGCCGACCTCACCTTGACCCTGCTCGCCGCGCCGGACGCGCTCGCGGCCCAGGCCGCCCTGATGGTGGGCGGGGTGCTGCTGAACGGCGTGGCCACCGCGCTCTACATCGGCGCGCAGCTCGGGCGCGGCCCCCGCGACGGCCTGATGACCGGGCTGAACCGCCGCACGGGCCTGTCACTGCGGCTCATCCGCACCTCGCTCGAGGTGGCGGTCGTGGTCGCCGGCCTGGCGCTCGGCGGCGTGGCCGGGGTCGGCACCGTCCTGTACGCCCTCGCCATCGGCCCGCTGACCCAGGCGCTGCTGCCCTGGCTCACCGTCGACGTCAGCGCCGCGCAACTGCCGGGCGAGGTCGCGCTCGCCGAGCCGGGCGTCGACGCCGGGGAGTGCGTCAGCGACGCGTCGCGATGAGCGTGGCCGCGTCCGGGGCCGCGAGCACCTCGACGCAGACGAACCGCTCGTCGAGCAGCCACTCCTCGCGCAGGGTGTCCACCCGGCCGTAGGCCATCGGCGGCCACGACTCGCAGGGCACGAAGTCGTCCACCACGACGATGCCGCCGGGCTCGACGAGGTCGGCGACCGCGTCGACGCGCACGTCGTCGGGCTGGTCGGAGTCGAGGAAGAGCAGCGAGAAGGGGCCCCGATCCGTCAGCGTCGACCAGTCCGCGGCGAGCACCTCGACCGTGTCGTCGTCGGTGAAGATCTGGGAGGCGGCGTCCGCGAGCTTCTCGTCGAGCTCGGCGGTGATGATGCGGACGCCGTCCCGCGCGCCGGAGCGCAGCCACGCCGTGCCGACCCCGGTGCCGGTGCCGCACTCGGCGAGCACGCCCGAGCGGGTCGCCGCCAGCGTCGCCAGCAGCCGTCCCGTCTCGTTGCGGCAGAACGACGCGTAGCCCGCCCGGCGCGAGACATCGAAGGCCCGCGACACGATCTCGGGCAGCTCGAGGGGGGCGCTCACGGCGGCGAGTCTGGCACGACCACCGGGATGGGGCCGGGAGGCGTCCCGCCCGGCGGCCGGGCGCCGGTCCGGCGAATCCGTCCGCATCGCGGGACACGCCGCGCCGCCTCCTCGATTTCCCGCGCGGTCGCTGCGTACAGTCGCGTCCATCATGCGGAGCGTGTTCGTACTTATCGTCTGCCGCGGCGAGGCCTGACAGCAAGGCCACCTCGCCGCGGTGTTCGGCGTGGTGCGACCAGCCCACCGGCCTTGCGGCACATCTCCAGATGACGCTCCCGAGTCCACCTCACACGTGGACGGCGGCGGGACCGCGGCCAGGCCGCGCGACCCGCGCCTCACCGCTCTCCTGACAGGGCGATCCCCTCCTCACCCCTCCCGCCGCGCGGGGGCGTCGTCGACACCGATCGAAGCCCCGAGCACGAGCAAGCACCAGGAGGAACCGATGTACGACATGTACCCCGAGTGGGGCCCCCGGGCCCACAGCCCCGAGAACCCGCAGAGCCAGGAGAACGTGCAGCGCGCGCTCGACCAGCGGGACGAGAGCACCCAGCGCCCCGACGACAACTAGATTCCCGCCCCATGAGCCCCTCCTCCACGCCCCCAGCGGGTCCGCTGCGCGTCGCCGTCATCCCCGGCGACGGCATCGGCCCCGAGGTCACCGCCGAGGCCCTCAAGGTCCTCGAGGCGGCGACCCCGTCCGAGACCACGGTCGAGCCCACCCGCTACGACCTGGGAGCCGAGCGCTACAAGGCGACGGGGGAGGTGCTGCCGGACAGCGTGCTCGCGGAGATCCGCGGGCACGACGCGATCCTGCTCGGCGCCGTGGGCGGCAGGCCGAACGACCCGGACCTGCCGCCCGGGCTGCTCGAGCGGGGGCTGCTGCTCCGGCTGCGCTTCGAGCTCGACCACTACGTCAACCTGCGGCCGTCCCGGCTCTTCCCGGGCGTCGCGTCCCCGCTCGCGCAGTCCGTTCTCGACCAGGGCGAGATCGACTTCGTCGTCGTGCGCGAGGGGACCGAGGGTCCCTACACGGGCAACGGCGGCGCCCTGCGCGTCGGCACCCCGCACGAGGTCGCCACCGAGGTCAGCGTGAACACCGCCCTCGGCGTCGAGCGGGTCGTCCGCGACGCCTTCGCCCGCGCCGAGCGGCGCGAGCGCAAGCAGGTCACCGTGGTGCACAAGACCAACGTGCTGGTGCATGCCGGGTCGCTGTGGTGGCGCGTCGTGCAGCAGGTGGCGGCCGAGCACCCCGGCGTCACGGTGGACTACATGCACGTCGACGCGGCGATGATCCACCTCGCCACGAACCCGGCGCGCTTCGACGTCGTCGTCACCGACAACCTGTTCGGCGACATCGTCACCGACCTCGCGGCCGCGATCACGGGCGGCATCGGACTCGCGGCCTCCGGCAACGTGAACCCCGACGGCACCGCGCCGTCGATGTTCGAGCCCGTGCACGGCTCGGCGCCCGACATCGCCGGCACCGGTCGGGCGGACCCGACGGCGGCCATCCTCTCCGCGTCGCTGCTGCTCGACCACCTGGGCCACGCCGATGCGGCCGCCCGCGTCGAGGAGGCGGTGCTCGCCGACCTGGCCGAGCGCGGCGGCGCCGAGCGCGGCACCACGGCCGTCGGCGACGCCGTCGCCAAGCGCGTCGCGGGCTGAGCCGAGGGCCCTCGCCCGTCCCCGAGCCGAAGGACTACGTTGATGCCCATGCAGATCAGCGTCACCCGCACGCCCGAGCCCGTCCCGGACGACCGCCTCGCCGAGGTGCTCGCGGCACCCGGCTTCGGGACCCACTTCACCGACCACATGTTCACGGTCGAGTGGACGCCGGACCGGGGCTGGCACGACGCCCGGATCACGCCGTACGGCCCGCTCACCCTGGACCCGGCCACCGCCGTCCTGCACTACGCGCAGGAGATCTTCGAGGGCATGAAGGCCTACCGGCACGACGACGGCTCGGTCTGGACGTTCCGCCCCGAGGAGAACGCCGCGCGGATGGTCCGCTCCTCGGGCCGGCTGGCGCTGCCCGAGCTGCCGCCGGAGGACTTCGTCGAGGCCGTCGACGCCCTCGTCGAGATCGACCAGCGCTGGGTCCCCGACCAGGAGGGGGAGAAGAGCCTCTACGTGCGGCCGTTCATGTTCGCCTCCGAGAAGTTCCTCGGGGTGCGCCCGGCCCAGCACGTGACCTTCATGGTGATCTGCAGCCCCGCCGGCGCCTACTTCAAGGGCGGCGTGAAGCCGGTGAGCCTGTGGCTGACCGAGGAGTACACCCGCGCCGGCCGCGGCGGCATGGGCGCGGCCAAGACGGGCGGCAACTACGCGTCGTCGCTGGTGGCGCAGCAGGAGGCCACCGCCCACGGCTGCGACCAGGTGGTCTTCCTCGACGGTCACGACATGGCCTACGTCGAGGAGCTGGGCGGGATGAACATGTACTTCCGGCACCGCGACGGCCGGGTGACCACCCCGGCGACCGGCACGATCCTGGAGGGCATCACGCGCGCCTCGATCATGGAGCTGTGCGGCAAGCTCGGTCACCCGGTCGAGGAGCGCAGGTTCTCGGTCGAGGAGTGGCGCGACGGCGTCGCCTCGGGCGACATCCGCGAGATCTTCGCGTGCGGCACCGCCGCCGTCGTCACGCCGGTCGGGACGCTGAAGCACCGGGGTGGCGAGGTGCCGGCGCCGCCGGACACCGGCGACGCCGGGGGCGAGCTGACCCGCCGGGTCCGCGAGGAGCTGGTCGGCATCCAGTACGGCCGCGCCGAGGACACCTTCGGCTGGATGCACCGGGTCTGCTGACCCGGCCGTCGGGACCCTGCCCGGCCGGCGCCCCGCGGGACGCCGACCGGAGGCGCCGGTCGACCGGCCGGGTCAGCCGCGCGCCCGCTGCCGCGTGCGCTCGGCGAGCGCGGCGAGGGCCTTCGGGAAGATCTCCGCGGGCGGGGTGACCAGCCCGGCGCCGACCTGGCCGACGCCCGCCAGGCGGCCGGCCATGCCGGTGTTGATCTGCGGGAGGATGCCGGTGCGGCAGACCTTGGTGACGTCGATGCCGGTCGGGGCGCCGGCGAACTCGAGCACCGGGATGCTCCAGCGCGGGTTCGCCGCCAGCGTGATCTCCCGCATCCGGCCCGTGGTGGCCAGTGCGTCGGGCACCGTGCCGCCGACGAACCGGACGATGGCCGGCGCCGTCGCCATGGAGAAGCCGCCGATGCCGGCGGTCTCGGTGATCGCGGAGTCGCCGATGTCGGGGTTCGCGTCGTCGGGGCCGTAGCTGCCGAGGAAGAGGCCGTCGGCCAGCAGCGCCGGGCCCGTGAACCACTCGTCGCCGGTGCCGGCGAGCTGGATGCCGAACTCGGTGCCGTTGCGCGCCATGGCCACCACCATCGTCGAGCCCTCGATGCCGCGGGCGGCGTCCAGCGCCATCTTGCACGCGGGCATCGCCAGGTTCAGGAAGAAGTGGTCGTTGCCGCCGATGAAGCGCAGCACGGCGGCGACGTCCGCCGGGTCGGCCGACGACTCCGCCAGGGCAGGGGAGAGGTCGCGCAGCAGCATCAGCGTCCCGGCCCGGTTGCGGTTGTGGGCCTCGTCGCCCATCTGCAGCATCTGGGTGAGGATGCCGGTGATGTCGATCGGACCGGTGGCGCGGATCGCCTCGGCCAGCAGTGGGCCGAGCACGTCCGACATCCAGCGCAGCTTCTCGAGCACCTCCGGGCCGTACGCGCCGTAGCGCAGCACCTTGCCCAGGCCCTCGTTGAGGGTGCAGTAGGTGCGGCGGCCGCTGGCCGGGTCCTCGAGCACGAACATCCACATCGACGGCGAGACCACCCCCGCCATCGGCCCGACGGCGCTGCGGTGGTGGCAGGGCTCCAGCGAGACGCCGTCGCCCCGCTCGAAGAGCGCGACCGCGTCCTCCGGGTCGTCGACCAGGCCCTCGAGCGCCGCGGCCCCCATCAGGGCGCCGCGCAGCGGGCCGGACGCGGCCTCCCACGTGATCGGCGGGCCGGCGTGCAGGAACTGGCCGGGCTCGATGCCCAGCAGCTGCGAGGCCGGGGCGACGTCGACCACGGAGGCCTGGGCGTCGAGCACCGCCTGCGCGGCCCGGGCGTTGGCCTCGCGGCGGATCGGGTCGGCGGCGACGACGGCGAGGTCCGCGGCGGTGCCGTCCATCGGCGGGCGCCAGTCGACGCGGCTGACCTCGGTGGCCTGGCCGGCGACGGCATCGGCGAAGAGGTCCACGCCCGACGCGGCCACCGCGGCGGGCGCGGTCGTGGGCTGTGCACGGGTGCTGGTGGGTGCGTTCATCGGGTGCCTCCGGTGAGGGCGACGGCCCGGCGGGTGGCCCGGGCGTTGGACAGGTGGACCTCGGCGCCGGCCTCGGCGAGCGCGGCCGCCTGGCGGGACAGGCCCTGCGGGTCGGCCTCGGTGCCGACGCAGGCGATCACGACCGGCAGCTCGCGACCGGCCTTCCGGGCGGTCGCGACGGCCGCCGAGACGGCGGGCGCGAGCGCGCCGGCGGGGTCCGGCTCGGCGCCGTGGCCGAGCACCACGTCCATCAGGATGCACGCGGTCTGCGGGTCGGCGGCCGCGCGGGCCAGGTGGTCCAGGCGCAGGCCCGGGTCGATCATCGGGTGCGCCCGCCCGGCGGTCAGGGCGTCGTCGCCGAAGTCGATCATCGTGTGCGCCTGCGGCCGTCAGCGACGAGTCGAGCGCCAGCTCGGGGGAGAGCGGGATGTTGCTGCGCACGCCGCCCAGCTCGTCGGCGGCCAGCAGCATCGCCTCGTCGCACAGGGTGCCGCCGACGAACAGGCCGCGCAGGAAGCCCGCCTCGGTGCCCCCGGCGGCGGGGGAGCCCCAGGTCGGCCACGCCGGGACCTCGCGGCCCAGGGCCGTGAGCACCGACTCGGCGGCCTCGGTGAGGTCCGGCTGGCCCGGACCGAGCAGGGCGAGCTGGACGGGGGTGTCGAGGGTCTCGGCGAACGCGCGCAGCTCCGCGGCGACCTCCTCGGCCGGGGGCTTCGAGACGACGACCGCGAGCTCGACCGACGGGTCGGCGTCGAGGCGTCGGAGCGCCTCGCGGGTGGACCGGCCGGCCACGTCGCTGCTCAGGTCGCGGCCGCCGACGCCGAGCGCGGCGCCGACCCCGGCGCCGGCGGCGTCGAGCAGGCACATCAGCTGCTGGCAGCCGGTGCCCGAGGCGGCGACGATGCCGACGGGGCCCGGGCGGGTGGTGTTGGCGAACCCGAGCCCGAGGCCGCCGAGCATGGCCGTGCCGCAGTCGGGGCCCATCACGAGCAGTCCCCGCTCGGTGGCGATGTCCTTGAGGGCGATCTCCTGCTCGAGGGGCACGTTGTCGCTGAAGATCATCACGTCGCGGTCGGCGTCGAGGGCGTCCATCGCCTCGAGCATCGCGTGCTCGCCGGGCACGGAGACGAGCGCGAGGTCGGCGCCGGACTCGGTGAGCGCGCGCCCGAGCGTGCGGGCCGGCGCTGCCTCGGCGGTGGTCGCGCCACCGCCCCGGGTGGAGGCCGCGAGGGCCGCGTCGACGGCGGCCAGCGCCGTCTCGGCGTCGCCGTCCTCGTCGAGCATCAGCGCGACGACCATGTCGTTGGGGGTGGTGGAGGGCAGGTCGAAGCCCATGCCCTCCAGCACCTCGAGGTTGAGCGGCGTGGCCATGGCGACCTGGGCGGCGGCGACGCCGGGGGCCGCGGCCACGTCCTTGCTGACCTGGAGGAGCGTCACCGAGTCGGCGTAGGCGCCGGGGCGCACCTCGACGTGCTGGCGCTGGGTGGTGGGAGGACTGGTCATGCGACGGGACTCCTTGACGCGAGGTGACGGAGGGCGAGCGTGGCGCCGAGCAGCAGCCCGGCGCCCGAGGTGTGGCCGACCCGCAGGAGGTCGGCCACGTCGGTGGCGAGGGGGCCGGGGCCCCCGTCGGTCGGGTGGTCGGCATCGGGGGCGTCGAGGTCGACGAGCAGGCGGCGGAACTCGGGCAGCACCTCGCCGCGCTCGGCGCAGTGGAGGAGCGTGACCGACAGCGCGGTGGTGCGCCCCGGCGCGAGGCGGCGCACGGTGTCGGCGAGGGCCATCGGCAGCCGGTCGGCGGAGACGAGGGTGGCCAGGGCGCCGCAGAGGACGTCGTCGCCGACGGGGGTGAGCCCGGATCCCAGGCCCAGCAGCGGCGCGACGGCCGAGGCGTCGACCGCCGTGAGGCGCTCGAGCGCGTCCCGCGGCAGCTCGCCGGCGACGGCGGCCATCCGCTCGGCGGCCGGGTCGGCCTGCAGGGTCGCGGCGAGGCGCACGCGCGCGGCGGCGTGGTCGCGGTCGCGGCGAACGGGCACCGAGGGGTCCCAGAACCGCGTGGCCAGCACGTCGGTCTCGCCGAGGGCGAGCACGCCGCCCCCGACGGCGGCGTGGGGCGCGGCGGCCACGTCGGCGGGCAGCCGGGGCGCGGCGATCCGCAGGCCGCAGGGCACCGAGGTCGCCGACGCGGAGAGGACCGCCAGCACGGTGCCGCCCGCGTCGACGTACACGGCGTCGGCGCCGCGGTGCACGACCGGGGCCTCGAGCGCCGGGGCCGCGAGGCGGGCCGCGACCCACGGGGGGCTCGCGGCGACCAGGCGGTGTCGGGTGCTCATGCGTCCTCTCGGCGCGGCCGGGCTGGGGGTGCGGCCGCCTCACGCCGACGCTAGTGCCGCGGCGCCCGGACGCCGATAGCAGGTGTTGCCAACGCTGACGGCCCGCTGGCGCAATGATTGATAGTGCGCGTCTGGCGCGCCGGCCAGCCGCGCGCTTACGGTGTCCCCCGAGGTAGGCCACAGCGGGGGCGGGCGAGGTGCACGAGGTGACGGGTTCGCCGTACGGCGTCGCGGTGCGCGAGCTGCTCCAGCTCGACGGGATGCGCGGCGCGAGCGTGCTCGCGGGGGACGCGGGCCTGGACCGGATGGTCAGCGGCGTGAACGTGATGGAAGTGCCCGACATCGTCGACTGGGTCAAGCCCCACGAGTTCCTCGTGACCACCGGTTTCCCCCTCGTGGACGGCGACGGCGGCGCCGGGGTGCCGCTGGACCGGCTCGTGGAGGAGCTGCACCGGCGCGACGTCGCCGGCCTGGGCATCAAGCTGGGCCGGTTCCTCGACGCCGTCGACCCGGAGACTCTCGCGCTGGCCGACCGGCTCGACTTCCCGCTGCTCGGGCTGCCGATGGGCCTGGGCTTCGACGACCTGCTGCGGGAGACGTACGCGCGCCTGAACGCGCTCACGGCCGGCGTGCTGGAGCGCATCGACGCCTTGCACCGGGCCCTGACCCTGCTCGTGCTCGAGGGCGGCGACCTGGATCAGATCGCGGCCGAGGTGGCCCGGGTGCTCGACCTCGGCGTGCTGATCACCTCCCCGGACGGGCGCGAGCGCGCGGCCGCCCTGACCGAGGTCATGCGCGAGCAGATGCGGGAGGCGGACCTCCTCGAGCCGGGCGGCCGCTTCCGGGTGGAGCGGGCCAGCACGCGGCCGCGTCCGGTGGCGGACGGGGAGCTGCGGCTGCAGCCCATCGTGGCCGCCGGCACCGATCTCGCCCGGCTCGTCTGCGTCAGCCCCCAGCGGCCGCTCTCCCGTGACGACGTGTTCGCGATGGAGCGGGCCGCCACCGTGGCCGCGCTGCTGGTCACCCGCGAGGGCGCCGTGGCAGCCGTGGAGAACAAGTACCGCGGCGACTTCCTGCGCGACGTCTTCCTCGGCCGCGCCGGCGACCGCACCTACGTCGTCGAGCACGCCGAGAGCCTGGGCTGGAACCTCGAGGGGCCCATGCACGTGGTCTCCGCCGAGCTCGACCCGGCCGCCGCCGAGCCGCCGGCGAGCGGGCGCCTGCATCGCACGTGGCAGGAGCGGTTCGCCTCGGCCTGGCGGCAGATCTGCGACTCCCAGCGACCCACGGTGCCCACCGTCGACTTCACGGCCGAGGTGGTGGCGCTGGTGCCCGCCTCGGGCGACGCCGCGGCGCGCGGCTCGGCGCCCGGCTCGGGCACCACCGAGGGCCGGCGGGACCGCGACGCGGTCGACCGGCTGGTCGCCGCCGTCCGCGGCGACCGGGGCGGTGGCCGGCGCCCGTTCTCGGTCGGCGTCAGCCGGCTCGTGACGGCGCCCGAGCAGCTGCCGGAGGCCTACCTGCAGGCGCGGCGGGCCTCGGCGGTCGGCCGCCGCGTCGGCGGCGGCGGCGGCACGTACCGCTTCGACGACCTCGGCGTGCACCGGCTGATCGCGCTCGTGCCCGACGCCGAGGAGCTGAGCGCCTTCGCCGCCGACGTGCTCGGGGAGCTGGCCGAGGACACCGAGGAAGCTGCAGACCTGCGCATGACGTTGCAGGTGCTGCTGGACACGAACCTGAACATCGCCGAGGGTGCGCGGCGCCAGTTCTTCCACTACAACACGATGCGCTACCGGGTGAACAAGCTCGAGCGGATCCTCGGCCCCTTCACCACCGACCCGCACCTGCGCCTCGACGTCGCCGTCGCGCTCCAGGTGCTGGCCATGCGCGCCTGAGGATGCGCGGGTGCGGGCGGAGGGGGTCCTCAAGGTGTGACAGCCGTCTTGTCGCCCGCTTGGCACAACCTGCCGGTGCCCCGCCGTGACCGGCGCCACTAGCGTCCACTGAACCGTCTTCCGGTCCCCGATCGTCAGGAGTCGCTAATGTCCATGTTCACGTGGGAGGTCGTCCACGGCGGCAAGACCCCGCCACCGGGCGAGTCCGTCGGGCCGATGCAGCGGCTGGACTGGCCGCGCACCATCGGCCTCGGCGCCCAGCACGTGGTCGCCATGTTCGGCGCCACCTTCGTCTTCCCCATCGTGATGGGTCTCGACCCCAACCTCGCGATCCTCTTCTCGGGCATCTGCACGGTCCTGTTCCTGCTCATGGTGAGCAACCGGGTGCCGAGCTACCTCGGCACCAGCGCCTCCTTCGTCGCGGGCGTCGCCGCCATCCGCGCGCAGGGCGGCGACTCCGCCGACGTGACCGGCGCGATCCTCGATCTCCGGCCTCGATGCTCGCGCGGTCGGGGTCGCGCGTGCACTTCGCCGGCGCCGGATGGCTGCGGAAGGTGCTGCCGCCGGCGGTCACCGGTGCCGTGGTCATGCTGATCGGCTTCAACCTCGCGCCCGTCGTGGCCGGCGTCTACTGGCCCCAGGACCAGTGGATCGCGCTGCGCGACCGCCACGTTCATGGTCGCCGCCGCGGTGCTGCTGCCCGGCTTCTGGTCGCGCATCGCGGTCTTCCTGGCGCTGATCTTCGGGTACGCCCTCTCCTGGCTCACCGACATCGTCGTCGGCCCGGTCACCTCGGTCACCGGCGACGGCTCGGGCGAGGAGGTCACCCGCGACCGGATCGACTGGAGCGCGGTGAGCGGTGCGGACTGGATCGGCCTCCCCGGTGGCACGCTGCCCGACGGCGTCTCCGCCGTGCACGCCCCGAGCTTCTCGCTCACCTTCGTGCTGCTCGTGCTGCCCGGCGTGATCGCGCTGATCGCCGAGAACACCGGCCACGTGCGCGCCGTCGGCGAGATGACCGGCGACGACCTCGACCCGTACATGGGTCGCGCCCTCGCCGGCGACGGCCTGGCCACCGCCTTCGCCAGCGCCTTCGGCGGCTCGCCGACCACCACGTACGCCGAGAACATCGGCGTCATGTCCGCCACCCGGGTCTACTCGACGGCCGCGTACTACGTCGCGGCGTCGGTGGCGATCGTCCTCGGCCTGAGCCCGAAGTTCGGGGCCGTCGTGAACGCCATCCCCGGCGGCGTGCTCGGCGGGATCACCCTGGTCCTCTACGGCATGATCGGGCTGATCGGCGCCAAGATCTGGGTCGAGAACAACGTCGACTTCGGCAACCCGATCAACCTGGTCGGCCTCTCCGCGGGCATCATCGCCGGCATCGGCGGGGTCACGCTGCAGATCACCGACGACTTCGAGCTCGGCGGCATCGCCCTGGGCTCGATCCTGGTGATCGCCTACTTCCACATGGTGAAGGGCCGCAAGGAAGAGCTCGGAGCCGGAGAGGCGACGAAGGCCTGTGAAGCCCGCCCCGTTCTCCTACACCCGACCGAGCGACCCTCGACGAGGCCCTGGCGAGCCTGGCCGCGGACCCGGACGCCAAGGTGCTCGCCGGGGGCCAGAGCCTGGTCCCGCTGCTGTCGATGCGCCTGGCCGCGCCGAGCGGCCTGGTCGACATCAACGGCCTGGCCGAGCTGGCCGGCGTGCGGGTGGACGCGGAGGGCGTCCACGTCGGGGCCCTGGCCCGGCACGCGGACGTCGAGGCCGACCCCGAGGCCCGGCGGGTCCAGCCGCTGCTCTCCCGCGCGTTGCGACTGGTCGCCCACCCGACCATCCGCAACCGCGGTACCACGGTGGGCTCGCTCGTGCACGCCGACGCGTCCGCGGAGATGCCCGTGGTGCTCCTGCTGCTCGGAGGGACACGTCACCGCGGCCTCGACGCAGGGCACGCGCACCATCGACGCGGCCGACCTCTACGTCGGCCCCCTCGAGACCACGCTGCGGCACGACGAGATCGCGACCGGGGCCTTCTTCCCGGCCCTGCCCGACGACGCCGGAGTGGGCTTCGACGAGATCTCGCGGCGGCACGGCGACTACGCGCTCTGCGGGGTCGCCGCCGTCGTCCACGCGGACGAGTCCGGCGCGGTCACCTCGGTGCGCGCCGGCTACCTGTCGGTCAGCGAGGTGCCCGTCGTGGTGGACCTCTCGGAGGTCTTCGCCTCGGGCGCGGTCGACGACCGCAGCCTGGACGACGCCGCCGAGCTCGCCCTGGCCTCGCTGGAGCCCGAGGGCGACATCCACGCCACCGCCGCCTACCGCGCCACGCTCGCCCGGGTACTGACCCGCCGGGTGGTTCGGCAGGCCCACGAGGACTGCCTCGCCCGACGGGCCGGCACGTCCACCGGAGGAGACGCATGACCACCACCCCGAACGCCCGCGCCGGAGCGGAGACCGACCCCGCCACCGGGGAGCCGTTGCACGACGTGCGGCTGCACGTCAACGGGATCATCCACGAGGTGCGGATCCCCGCCCGCCGGCTGCTCTCCGACGCGCTGCGCCACGACCTCGGGCTCACCGGCACCCACGTCGGCTGCGAGCACGGCGTCTGCGGCGCGTGCACGGTGCTGCTGGACGGCGAGCCGGTGCGCGCGTGCCTGATGTTCGCGGTCTCCGTGGCCGAGGCGGAGCTGACCACGGTCGAGGGGCTCGGCGACCCGGACGGCGGGATGGGGCCCGTGCAGCGGGCCTTCAAGGAGTGCCACGGGCTGCAGTGCGGCTTCTGCACCCCGGGCTTCCTGACCACCATCACCGCCGGCATCCGGGACAACCCGGACCCGACCCGGGACGAGGCGCGGGAGATGATCGCCGGCAACCTGTGCCGCTGCACGGGCTACCAGAACATCGTCGCCTCGGTGACCCGCGCGGCCGAGATCGCCCGCGTGCAGGAGCAGGGCCCGGGACAGGAAGGTGGCGAGGCATGACCACGAAGCTCTTCGGCCAGGGAGTCCAGCGCGTCGAGGACGAGCGCCTGCTGCTCGGGCAGGGCGCCTACGTGGACGACCTCGATGCCCGGCGCGCTGCACGTCGCCGTGCTGCGCAGCCCCCACGCCCACGCGCGCATCCGCGACATCGACGTGGACGGCGTCCTCGACGTCGAGGGCGTCGTCGCCGTCTACACCTACGACGACCTCACCGGCAAGATGGCCGAGCCGCTGCCGCTGCTGATCCCGCACCCGACGCTCACGCACGGCCGGACGCAGTACGCCCTGGCCAACGGCGAGGTGAACTACGTCGGCGAGGCGATCGCCATGGTCGTCGCCGCCGACCGCTACGTCGCCGAGGACGCCGTCGACCGCATCCGCGTCAGCTACGAGGTGCTCAAGCCGGTCGTCGGCATCGAGAACGCCCGCGACGGCGACCGGCTCGTGCACGACGACGTGCCCGGCAACGTCGCGGCCCGGACCGAGCAGTCCCGCGGGGACGCCGAGGCGGCGATCGCCTCCGCGCCGCACACGCTCAGCCTCGACCTCGAGATCGAGCGCAGCGCGTCCATGCCGATGGAGGGGCGCGGCACCGTCGCCCGCTGGGACACCGACTCCGGCCGGCTCCAGGTGTGGACCTCCACCCAGACCTCCACCGGCGTGCGCGCCGCGGTGGCCGCCAAGCTCGAGCTCGACCTCGGCCAGGTCGAGGTGATCACCCCGGACGTCGGCGGTGGCTTCGGCGCCAAGATCATGCACCCCTGGCCCGAGGAGCTGCTGGTGCCGATGGCCGCCCGCGCGCTCGGGCAGCCGGTGAAGTTCGTCGAGGACCGGCGCGAGCACTTCATCTCCTCCGCCCACGAGCGCGGGCAGCTGCAGCACATCGACGTCGGCTTCGACGACGACGGACGGCTGCTCGGGCTCTCGGTGCGCTTCTGGCACGACCACGGCGCCTACACGCCCTACGGGCTGATCGTGCCGATCATCACCTCGACCCAGCTGCTCGGGCCCTACAAGCCCGACAACTACAAGGTCGTCTTCGACAGCCTCTACACCAACACGGTGATCGTGACGCCCTACCGGGGAGCCGGGCGCCCGCAGGGCGTCTACGCGATGGAGCGGACGATGGACGCCATCGCCGCCCACCTGGGCAAGGACCGCACCGAGGTCCGCTCGGCGAACTTCATCCAGCCCGACGAGTTCCCCTACGACCACGGCCTGATCTTCCAGGACGGCCGACCCCTGGTCTACGACTCCGGGGACTACCCGGCGTCGCTGGAGAAGCTCAAGGCGCTCGTCGACTGGGACGACTTCGAGCGGGTCCGCGACGAGGCCCGGGCCGAGGGCCGCCGCGTCGGGATCGGGCTCGCCTGCTACGTCGAGGGCACCGGCGTCGGCCCCTACGAGGGCGGTCACCTGCGCGTGGAGACCTCGGGCAAGGTGATGGTCTCCACGGGGCTGACCAGCCAGGGCCAGGGCCACCAGACGGTGCTGGCGCAGATCGTCGCCGACGAGCTCGGCGTCCCCTTCGACGACGTCGAGGTGGTCACCGGGGACACGCGGCGCTCGCCCTACTCGGTCGGCACCTTCGCCTCGCGGGCCGCGGTGATGAGCGGCTCCGCCATCGCGCTGGCCGCGCGCCAGACCCGGCAGAAGGCGCTGCGCATCGCCGCCGACGCGCTGGAGACGACGCCCGACGACCTCGAGATCGTCGACGGCGTCGTGCAGGTCAAGGGCGCACCCACGAGCCGCATCGAGCTGGGCATCGTCGCGGTGCTCTCGAACCCGTTGCGCTACGCCTTCGACGAGGCCTCGAAGGTCGCCACCCAGTTCGCGGTGGGCGACCCGAGCAAGCCGCCGGTCGCCGAGGACGACGAGCCGGGGCTCGAGGGCCTCGACTACTACTCGCCGCCCAGCTCGACGTTTGCCAGCGGCATGCACGCCGTGGTCGTCGAGACCGACCCGGAGACCGCCGAGATCACGATCCTGCGCTACTGCGTCGTCCACGACTGCGGCAACCTGATCAACCCGATGATCGTCGAGGGCCAGATCCACGGCGGCGTCGCGCAGGGCGTCGGCGGGGCCCTCTACGAGCGGATGGCCTACGACGAGGGCGGACAGCTGCAGAACGCCTCGTTCATGGACTTCCTGATGCCCTACGTCACCGAGGTCCCCGAGGAGATCGAGGTCGACCACCTCGAGACCCCCTCGCCGCTGAACCCGCTGGGGCTCAAGGGCGCCGGCGAGGCCGGCGTCATCCCCGCGGCGGCCCTGTTCGCCTCCGCCGTCGAGGACGCGGAGGGCTTCCCGATCACCGCCATGCCGATCTCGCCCTCGGAGCTGCACGCCCTGCGCGAGCAGCGAGCCCAGACATCCACCCAGGAAGGACCCACCGCATGAAGATCGCCGGAGAGGCGCAGCTGCAAGCACCCGTCGAGAAGGTCTGGGACGCGATGCTCGACCCCGCCGTCCTGGTGCGCACCATCCCCGGGTGCGAGCGGCTCGAGACCACGGGCGAGAACGCCTACGACATGACCGTCACCGCCGGCGTCGCCGCGATCCGCGGCACCTACACCGGGACCTGCCAGCTGCGCGACCTGCACCCGCACGAGTCGCTCGTGCTCGCCGCCTCGGGCGCGGGCTCGCCGGGCACCATCGAGGCCGACGTGAAGGTCACGCTGACCGGCCACGACGACGGCACGACCACGCTGGCCTACGACGCCGACGCCGTCGCGGGCGGGATGATCGGGGGCGTGGGTCAGCGGATGCTGACGTCGGTCAGCAAGCGGCTGGCCGGCGAGTTCTTCTCCGCCATCAACGACGTCCTGACGGGCGCCGAGCCCGCTCCCGCCGCGGTGCCCGCAGGCCCGGAGGAAGCGGCCGCTCCTGCCGGCGCCCCGGCGCCGGGCGGCACCACGTTCACGGCGCCCGCCCGCGGCGGCGGCTCCGCCGCCCCCGGCGGAGACTTCCTGCAGGGCGTGCTGGTCGGCGGCGGGCTGGTGCTGGCCGGGGTCGTCGCGGGCGCGCTCGCCGCGCGGCGCCGAGCGTGAGCGGCGTGGCGGCCTCGACGAGGGGGATCGACCACGACAGCACCGCGACGGAGATGGCCGCGGCGCTGCGCGCCCGCAGCATCTCCGCCCGCGAGCTGCTCGAGCTGCACCTGGCCCGCATCGAGGAGGTCAACCCGACGGTCAACGCGCTGGTCAGCGTCGACCCCGAGCGGGCGCGCACGCAGGCGGCCGAGGCCGACGAGCGGCTGGCCCGCGGCGCGGCCGTCGGGCCGCTGCACGGCCTGCCGTACGCGGTCAAGGACACCGTCGGCGTCGCCGGCTGGCGCACCACCTACGGCTCCCCGGTGATGGCCGACCACGTGCCCGAGCGCGACGACCTGCTCGTGGAGCGGGTGCGCGCCGCCGGTGCGGTGATCGTGGCGAAGAGCAACGTGCCGGAGTACGCGGCCGGCTCGCACACCTTCAACACGGTCTTCGGCACCACGGTGAACCCCTACGACCCGACCCGCTCGGCGGGCGGCTCCAGCGGGGGCGCCGCCGCGGCGCTGGCCAGCGGCATGGTCCCGCTGGCGGACGGCACGGACATGGGCGGCTCCCTGCGCAACCCCGCCTCCTTCAACAACGTGGTCGGGCTGCGGCCCGGCCTCGGCCGGGTGCCCGAGTGGCCGGTCCCGAACCAGTGGGAGGCCACCGGGGTCTCCGGACCGATGGCTCGCACGGTGCCCGACCTGGCGCTGCTGCTCTCCGTGATCGCGGGCCCGACGCCGCGGGTGCCGCTCGCGCTGGAGACCCCGGGCTCGGCCTTCGCCGGGCCGCTCGACGGTCCCGGCGCCGCCGGGTTGGCCGGCCTGCGGGTCGCGCTCTCGACCGACCTCGGCGGTGCGTTCGAGGTGGACGACGAGGTCGCCCGCGTGGTCGCCGACCAGGGCCGCGTGCTGGCCGACGCGGGCAGCACGGTGGAGGAGGCGTACCCCGACCTGAGCGAGGCCGAGGACACGTTCCGCACCCTGCGGGCCTGGGGCTTCCAGGCCAAGTTCGGTGCCCTGCTGGCCGAGCGCCCCGAGGACTTCAAGCCCGCGCTGGCCGACAACATCCGCGCCGGCGAGCCGCTCACCGGGGCCGACGTCGCGCGCGCCTACACCCAGCGCACGGCGCTGGCCGAGCGGATGCGCGTCTTCTTCGAGTCCCACGACGCCCTGGTGCTGCCGGTCAGCCAGGTGCCCCCCTTCCCGGCCGACCAGGAGTACCCGGCCGAGATCAACGGGCGGCGACAGGAGACCTACCTGGACTGGATGCGGTCGGCGTACTTCCTCACCGTCACCGGCTGCCCCGCTATCTCGGTCCCGGCCGGGTTCACGGCCGACGGCCTGCCGGTGGGCATCCAGGTCGTGGTGCCGCACTCGCAGGAGCGCCGGCTGCTCGAGATCGCGCACGCGTACGAGCGGCTGACGCGCGTGGGCGACCGGCGTCCCACGTTCGGCGCCTGACCAGGCCGCTGAGCGCTGAGCGCTGAGCGCTGGGCTGACCACGAACTGAGCAGAACCTGACAACGAATCACCGTTCCTCCGGCAGTTCTTGCCGTGGCTCTTGTGGGGCAGGGGCGCTGGAATGGAGCCCGTACCCAGCACCGCAGGAATGGAGAAGCCCGTGACGCAGGACCGTCGCATCAGGATCGGCATCGACACCGGTGGCACGTTCACCGACGTCGTCGCCCTCGACGAGGCGAGCGGCGAGCTGGTCTCCACCAAGACCCCCTCGACGCCGGCCAACCCGGCCGACGGGTTCCTCTCCGGCGTGGAGAAGGTGCTCGGCATGCTGGGCCTGCCGACCGACCACGGCGACGCCATCGCGGCGGTCAGCCACGGCACCACGGTCGCCACCAACCAGCTGCTCGAGGGCAAGGTCGACGAGCTCGGCTTCATCACCACGGCCGGCTACGAGGCGATGCTCGAGATCGCGCGGCAGTCGGTGCCCGACGGGTACGGCAACTCCTACTTCTGGGTCAAGCCCGACCGGATCGTCCCGCGGCACCTGGTCCGCGGCGTCGGCGGCCGGCTCGACCACACCGGCGCCGAGGTGCGTCCCTTCGACGAGGAGGGCGCCCGCGAGGCCGCGCGCTGGTTCCGCGCCCGCGGGGTGAACACGCTCGGTGTCTGCCTGCTGCACGCCTACGCCAACTCCGAGCACGAGGACCGGCTGCGGCGCATCCTCTCCGAGGAGCACCCCGAGGCCGTCGTCTCGATCTCCTCGGAGGTGCTGCGCGAGTACCGCGAGTACGAGCGGTCGATGACGACCCTGGTCGACGCCGCGGTGAAGCCGAAGCTCTCCCGCTACGTCACCAACATCAAGACCCGCCTCGACGCGTTCGCCAGCGCCGAGGAGGAGCGGCACGTGCCGTTCTACGTGATGAAGTCCAACGGCGGCGTGCTCTCGGCCGAGGAGGTCGTGCACCAGCCGATCACCACCGTGCTCTCCGGGCCGGCGGCCGGCGCGCTGGGCGCCGCCCTGATCGCCCGGGTCGCCGGCTTCGACAAGGTGCTCACCTGCGACGGCGGCGGCACCTCGACCGACGTCTCGGTGGTCATCGACAGCGAGCCCACGCTGACCACCGAGGGCAGCGTCGGCGTCTTCCCGTCCAAGATCCCGATGATCGACGTCGTCACCGTCGGCGCCGGCGGCGGCTCCGTCGCCTGGCTCTCGCCCGAGGGCACCCTCAAGGTCGGCCCGCACTCGGCGGGCGCCGACCCCGGGCCGCTCTGCTACGCGCGCGGCGGCACCGACGTCACCATCACCGACGCGCACGTCTTCCTCGGCCGCGTGCCACCGCACCTGCTGGGCGGCGAGATCCCGCTCGACGTGGACGCCGCCAGCGCGGGCGTGGTCGAGCTGGCCGCGCAGCTGGGCATCTCGAGCGAGGAGTGCGCCAGCGGCGTCCTCGAGATCTCGGCCTGGAACCAGGCCAACGCGCTGCGCCAGATCACCGTCAAGCGCGGGCTCGACGTCCGCGACTTCACGCTGACCACGTTCGGTGGCTCGGGGTCGCTGCTGCTGTGCCGGCTCGTGGACATCCTCGGTCTGCGCGCCGTGCTGGTGCCGCCGAACCCGGGCAACGTCTCCGCGTTCGGCCTGCTCACCGTCGACGTGAAGAACGACTACGTGCAGACCTACGTCTCCCTGCACGACAAGCTCGCCGCCTCCGAGGTGGCCGGCGTGCTGGACGAGCTCACCTCCCGGGCCGCGAAGGCGCTGGAGGGCGAGGGGTTCCCCGCCGAGCAGCACCGCTTCGACCGCACCGCCGACGTCCGCTACTTCGGCCAGGCCTTCGAGGTGCGCGTCGCCGTGCCGGACGGCCCGATCGACCAGGACACCCTGGACGAGGTGGCCCGCCTGTTCCACGCGGAGCACCGCGGCCTCTACGGCTACGACTTCGCGGGCGACGACAGCCAGCAGGTCGAGTGGGTGAACCTGCGGGTCTCCGGCATCGGCCCGATCAAGCGGCCCGACATCGCGACCGAGCCGCTCACCGAGGGCGGCGCCCCGCAGCCCGCCAGCCGCCGCCCGGTCTGCTTCGACCCGGCCGACGGGTACGTCGACACCCCCGTGTTCTGGCGCCCCGACATCGCCCCCGGGCAGCAGGTCAGCGGCCCCGCCGTGATCGAGGAGTTCGGCTCGACCGTGCCCCTGCACCCCGGTTTCTCCGCGCGCGTCGACGCGCACCGCAACGTGATCGTGACCCGAGAGGACGTGCCGGCATGACCGCCACCGCCACCCCCAGCAGAGGCACCCGCCCCGACGACGCCGGGGCGCCCTCGGCCAAGGCACCCACCCAGTTCCCGTTCGGCACGCTGACCGCCGACGCCGGCGCCAGCGCCGACCCGGTGCTGGTGGAGATCGTCCAGGGCAGCCTGGCCTCGGTCGAGATGGAGGTCGAGACCGCCATCGGCCGCACCTCCCGCTCGCCGATGATCCGCGACGCCCACGACTTCCGCGCGGGCATCCACGACCGGCTGCTGCGCAAGCTCACCGGCCGCTCCTACAGCGCGCTCGTGCACCCGATCGCCCGGGACTTCCCCCTCGAGGAGATGAAGCCCGGCGACGTCTTCTTCCACAACGACGTCTACGAGTCCGAGGGCGGCATCGGGCACCTGCCCGACCTCTGCGTGACGGTGCCCGTCTTCCACGACGCCGGCTCCGGCCCCGAGGTCGTCGCCTTCATCCAGGCCTTCGGCCACCACGACGACATCGGCGGCGCCGTGCCCGGCTCGATGCCGAGCCACGCCACCTCGGTCTTCGAGGAGGGCCTGATGGTGCCGCCGATCAAGCTCTGGGACCAGGGCGTCCCGGTGCGCTCGGCGCTGGCCATCATGACCCGCAACTCCCGGATGCCCGACTCCCTGGCCGCCGACCTCGACGCCGAGTGCTCCGCGTGCCTGATGGGCGCGCGCCGGCTCGGCGAGCTGCTCGACCGCTACGGCCGCGAGACCGTCGAGTCCTGCTTCGACGCGATCATCGACCGCACCACGCAGACCTACCGCCGCGAGATCCTCTCCAAGATCCCGGTCGGCAGCTGGACCTGGGAGGACTACGCGGAGCACGACGGCGTCGACGAGCCGCAGCTGCACACGCAGCGGATCACCCTGACCCGCACGCCGGCCGACGACCCCGACGGCGAGCGGATCGTCATCGACTTCGCCGGCACCTCGCCGCAGGCGAAGGGGCCGATCAACCACTGCGGCGACTACTCCGACGGCGTCTTCCTGAAGAAGTGGCTGGCGCCGATCCTGCGGAACCTGGCCGACACCCCCGAGCGGATGGCCGAGCTCGACGTGAACGAGGGGATCGTGCCGCTGATCGAGATGCGCTTCCCGCCCAAGGGGACGCTGCTCACGCCCGAGTTCCCCGCGCCGACCAACGCGCGGACCTTCGTGATCCTCCGGCTCCTCGGCGTGCTGGCCGGCGTGGTGGCGAAGGCGGTCGACGGGCGGATGCCCGCCGACCAGGAGACGATCCGCTACACCGGCGTCTACGGCGAGGACCTCGCCGGCCGGCCGTACCTGATGCGCGAGGTTCTCGGCGGCGGCTCCGGCGGCCGCTACTACGCCGACGGCGAGGACACCATCCACGTCGTCCCCGACTCCCGGAACCTGCCCAGCGAGTTCACGGAGTCCCGGTTCCCGTTCCTGGTGGAGAGCCTCGGGCTGGCCGTCGACTCCGGCGGCGCCGGCAAGTTCCGCGGCGGCCTCGGCTACGAGAAGCAGCTGCGGATGCTCAAGGACGGCCACTTCATGTCCATCGCGGACCGGTCGATCCTGGCCTGCTGGGGCGTCAAGGGCGGCCAGGCCGGCAAGCCCTTCGAGGTCACCATCGACCCGGGCGGCCCGAACGAGCGCGAGGTGGAGGCGCTGGCCGACGACGAGCCCGTGCGCGCCGGCGAGGTGATCCGGATCCGCACCACCGGCGGCGGCGGCTGGGGCGACCCGCTCGAGCGGGACCCCGCGCTCGTCGTGCGCGACGTGGTCTGGCGCAAGGTCTCCCCGGAGGCGGCGCTCGCCGACTACGGCGTGGTGCTGACCGGGTCGCTGGACGACGACGACCTGGGCCACGACGAGGCCGACGACCGCGCGCACCCGCGAGCAGCGGGCGGGCGAGCGGAGCGAGCAGGCGTTCTTCGACCGCGGTCCGGGGTACGCCGAGCTCAGCGGCGGCGCCGCCGTCGCGGCGGTCGACTGGCTGTGACCGACGCGCCGGCCGTCGCGGTCCTCGCCGGCCACGGCAAGACCGGGCAGGCGGTGTCCCGGGCCCTCGACGCCGCGGGGGCCCGGGCCCGCCCGCTCGGCCGCGCCGACCTGGCGCGGGCCGAGGACGCGCTCGACGGCTGTGCTGCCGTCTACCTGATGGCACCGAACCTGCACCCCGACGAGGGCGGTCTGGCCGCCACGGTGCTCGCGGCGGCGCAGCGGGCCGGCGTTCGCGCGTGGTGCACCACTCCGTGACCGCGCCCTACGCCCCCGACATGCCGCACCACCTGGGCAAGGCGCGGGCGGAGGACCTCGTGCGCCGCAGCGGACTCGCGTGGACGATCCTGCAGCCCTGCGCCTACGTGCAGAACCTGGTGCCCGGGCTGCGGGCCGAGCCGCCCGCGGTCCGGGTGCCCTACGACCCCGACCGCACCTTCGGTCTGGTCGACCTCGAGGACGTCGCCGAGGCGGCGGCCGCCGTGCTGCTCGACGATCCCGCGGGCGACCGGCGACGGCCCGCACGCCGGCGCCACGTACGAGCTCGGCGGGCCGCGCCCGGTCGCCGCGCGCGACGTGGCAGCGGCGGCGGCGCAGGTGCTCGGGCGGGAGGTGCCGTGCGAGCGGGTCGCGACCGAGGAGGCCGCCGCCGGGGACGACCGCGAGGCCGCCTGGCTGCGGGCGATGTTCGGCTACTACGACCGGCACGGGCTGCCCGCCGGGCCGCTGCCGCTGCGGGCGCTGCTCGGCCGGCCCCCGCGCGGCCTCGCGGAGACGCTGGCCCGCGAGCTCGCCGGCGTTGGCACATAGTGCCGACAATCGCGGCAGGCGTTGGCCCAACCTGCCCGTGCCAACCCCGGGCCGAGACCCTAGATTCGTCGCCATGCGCATCGTGATCGCCCTCGGCGGCAACGCCATGACGTCCTCCGACGGGCGCGCGCGGCCGGAGGACCAGGCGGCCGCGATCGCCGACGCCGCCGAGCCCATCGCCGACCTGGTCGCCGCCGGCCACGACGTGCTGCTCACCCACGGCAACGGCCCGCAGGTGGGCAACCTGCTGCTGAAGAACGAGCTGGCCGCCACCGTCGTGCCGCCGGTCCCGCTGGACTGGTGCGGCGCGCAGACGCAGGCCACCATCGGCACGCTGCTGCTCAGCTCGCTCGACGCGGCCCTGGCGCGGCGCGGCGTCGACCGCCGCACGGCCGCCCTGGTCTCCCGCACCCTCGTCGACCCCGACGACCCCCGCTTCACCGAGCCCACCAAGCCGATCGGCCGCTACCTCCCCGAGGACGAGGCGCGGGTGATGATGGAGCACGGCCAGCACTACGTCGAGGTGCCCGACCGCGGCTGGCGCCGCGTGGTGGCGTCGCCCGAGCCGGTGGAGTGCCTCGACGGCCCCGCCGCCGCCGCGCTGCTGGCCCAGGACTACGTCGTCGTCTGCTCCGGCGGCGGCGGCATCCCGACCGTGCGCCGCGCCGACGGCAGCCTCGCCGGCATCGAGGCCGTCATCGACAAGGACCTCACCGCCGCGCTGATCGCTGAGCAGGCCAAGGCCGACGTCCTCGTGATCGCCACGGACGTCGACTCCGCCGTGACCGACTGGGGGACGCCGCACGCCGCGCCGATCGGCCAGGTCACCGCCGCCGAGATGCGCGCCATCGCCCACGACCAGGGCTTCGCCACGGGGTCCATGGGCCCCAAGGTCGAGGCCGTCACGCGCTTCGCCGAGCGGGCCGGCGGCACCGGCGTGATCACGTCGCTGAGCCGCATCGGCCAGGCGATCGAGGGGCACCTGGGCACGCGCGTCGTGCCCGGCTGACCCGCACGCAAGCCAGCAAGCCAGCAAGCCCAGCCCGAGACCACAGCCCGACCAGCAACACCCCACAGGAAGGAAGCGGACGTGCCCGCAGCCATCGAAGTACGCAAGGTCCCGATCCACTCCGTCGCCGACGCCAGCGAGCTCGGCAAGCTCATCGACGAGGGCGTCATGGAGGCCGACCGGGTCATCGCCATCGTCGGCAAGACCGAGGGCAACGGCGGGGTGAACGACTACACCCGCATCATCGCCGACCGCGCCTTCCGCGAGGTCATCGTCGCCAAGGGCAGCCGCTCCGCCGAGGAGGTCGGCGAGATCCCGATCGTCTGGTCGGGCGGCACCGACGGCGTGATCAGCCCCCACGCCACGATCTTCGCGACCCTCCCCGAGGAGAAGACCGAGAAGACGGACGAGCCCCGGCTCACCGTCGGCTTCGCGATGAGCGAGCAGCTCCTCCCCGAGGAGATCGGCCGCACCCCGATGGTCTCCAAGGTCTCCGACGCCGTGCAGGAGGCCATGAAGCAGGCCGGCATCGAGGACCCGGCGGACGTGCACTACGTCCAGACCAAGACCCCGCTGCTGACGATCAACACGATCCGCGACGCCAAGTCCCGCGGCCAGTCGGTGTGGACCGAGCAGACGCACGAGTCGATGGACCTCTCCAACGGCGTCACCGCGCTCGGCATCGCCGTCGCGCTGGGCGAGATCGAGATGCCCACCGACGAGGACGTCATGCACAGCCGCGAGCTGTACTCCGCCGTGGCCTCCTGCTCCTCGGGCGTCGAGCTCGACCGGGCACAGGTCGTCGTCGTGGGCAACGCCCGCGGCGTCGGCGGCCGCTACCGCATCGGCCACTCGGTGATGACCGACGCCCTCGACCAGCAGGGCATCTGGAACGCCATCACCGACGCCGGCCTCGAGCTGCCCGAGCGCCCCCGCACCGAGGACCTCGACGACCGCCTGGTCAACGTGTTCCTCAAGTGCGAGGCCAGCCTCGACGGCGAGGTCCGCGGTCGCCGCAACGCGATGCTCGACGACTCCGACGTGCACTGGCACCGTCAGATCAAGGCCTGCGTCGGCGGCGTCGCCGCGTCGGTCACCGGCGACCCGGCGGTCTTCGTCTCGGTCTCCGCGGCCCACCAGGGCCCCGAGGGCGGCGGCCCCGTCGCCGCGATCGTCGACCTGGGCTGACCTCCCCGCCGTCGGCCGGCCCGGGGCGTCATACGCCCCGGTCGCCATGACAACCGCTCCGTATGACGCTCTCGGGCAGCGTCGTACGGAGCGGTTGTCATGTGAGCCGCTTCGTATGACGTCCCGGCGCGGCCCGGGGCGGCACGGCCTGGCGCGCCCCGACGCCGGAGCCGGCGCCGGCTCGCCCCTCAGCCGGCGTAGCGCTGCCGGCGGCGCGCGAGCACCGTGGGCAGGCTCAGCTCCGCGAGGTCGCCGAGCTCGTGCCGCAGGACGCTGCCCAGCCGGCGGCAGAAGGCGGCCGGCTCGTCGGCGGCGTCCGGCCGCTCGGGCACGACCCGGTCGACGATGCCGTTGGCCAGCAGGTCCGCGGCCCGGACGCCCTGCTCGCGCGCCATCTCGGCCGCGCGGTCGGGGGTGCGGTGCACGATCGCCGAGGCGCCCTCGGGCGGCAGCGGCGAGAGCCAGGCGTGCTGCGCGGCGATCACCCGGTCGGCGGGCAGCAGCGCGAGCGCGCCGCCGCCGGAGCCCTGGCCCAGCAGCACAGTCACCGTCGGCGAGGCGAGGGTGACCAGGTCGGCCAGGCAGCGGGCGATCTCGCCGGCCAGCCCGCCCTCCTCGGCGTCCACCGACAGGGCGGCGCCGGGGGTGTCGATCACCGTCACCAGGGGCAGCCGCAGCTCGGCGGCCAGCCGCATGCCGCGGCGGGCGGTACGCAGCGCGCCCGGCCCGAGGCGGGCGAGGTCGGTCTGCGTCGAGCGGTCCTGCCCGAGCAGCACGCAGGGTGCGCCCTCGAACTGCGCCAGCGCCAGCAGCAGGCCCGGGTCGCTCTCGCCCTCGCCGGTGCCGTTCAGCGGGATCACGTCGGCGGCGGCCAGGCGCAGCAGCGCCCGCACGCCGGGCCGGTCGTCGCGCCGGGAGCGGCCGATCGAGTCCCAGGCGTCTACCTCGGGCGGCGTGGCCGGCTCGGCGGCCAGCGGGTCCGGGACGGCGCCCGGCGGTTCGGCGGCGACGACGGCGAGGGCGCGCTCGACGACGCCGGGCAGCTCCTCGGCGGCGACCACGCCGTCGATCAGGCCGTGGGCGTAGAGGTTCTCGGCGGTCTGCACCCCGGTCGGGAAGGCCTCGCCGTAGAGCGCCTCGTAGACCCGCGGCCCCAGGAAGCCGAGCAGGGCGCCGGGCTCGGCAACGGTGACGTGGCCCAGCGACCCCCAGGAGGCCATCACGCCGCCGGTGGTGGGGTTGCGCAGGTGGACGAGGTAGGCGAGGCCGGCGTCCTTGTGCCGGGCGACCGCCGCGGAGATCCGGGCCATCTCGACGAAGGCGAGCGTGCCCTCCTGCATCCGGGTGCCGCCGGAGGTGGGGGAGGCCAGCAGGGGCAGCCCCTCGGCGGTGGCCCGCTCGACCGCCGCGATCAACCGCCGCGACGACGCCACGCCGATGGACCCGGCGAGGAAGCCGAACTCGCAGGCGACCAGCGCCACCCTACGGCCGCGCACGAGCGCCTCGCCGGTGAGCACCGACTCGTCCTCGCCGGACTTCTCGGCCGCGGCCTCGAGCTGGGCGGCGTACGCCGGGGAGACGCCCGCGCGCTCGGGCGGGCTGTCCCAGGAGACGAAGGAGCCGGGGTCGACGACCCGGCCGATCAGCTGGCGGGCCGTCGTGCGGGTCATGACGAGCGGTCCCGCACCCAGTCGCGGATCGCGGCGTCGTGCTGGCCCAGCGTCGGCGGGGCCGCGTGCGTGGAGCGGCCGCCGGAGTGCTCGTTGTCGTCGAACCGGATCGGCGAGCCGGGCAGCTGCACGTGCCCCTGCGTGTCGTGCTCGACGTCGAGCAGCAGGCCCTGCGAGCGGGTCTGCTCCCACTCGTAGACGTCGTCGATGCTGCGCACCTTGCCCGAGGGGATGCCCGCGTCGCTGAGCAGCGCGAGCCAGTGCTCGGCCGACTCGCCGGCGAAGACCTCCTCGATGACACCGATCAGCTCGTCGCGGTGGCCGACCCGGTCGCCGTTGGTCGCGAACCGCGGGTTGTCGGCGTCGAGGCCCACCGCCGCGGCGAAGCTGCGCCACAGCGTCTCGGAGCCGCAGGCGATCTGCACCGGCGAGGTGGCGGTGTGGAACAGGCCGTACGGCGCGATCGAGGGGTGGTGCGGGCCGGACATGCCGGGCACCTCCTTCGCGACCGTCCACCGGGTTCCCTGGAAGGCGTGCACGCCGACGACGCTGGCCAGCAGCGAGGTGCGCACGACCCGGCCGCGGCCGGTCCGCTCGCGCTCGTGCAGCGCGGCCACGACGCCGTACGCGCCGTTCATGCCCGCGAGCAGGTCGGCGATCGGGACGCCGACCTTGGTCGGCTGCTCCGGGTCGCTGCCGGTGATGCTCATCAGCCCGCCCTCGCCCTGGGCGATCTGGTCGTAGCCGGCGCGCAGGGCCTCCGGGCCGTCGTGCCCGAAGCCGGTGATGGAGAGCACGACGAGGCGCGGGTTCAGCTCGTGCAGCCGCTCGTTGCCGAAGCCGAGGCGCTCGAGCACGCCGACGCGGAAGTTCTCCATCAGCACGTCGCTGCGGCGCACCAGCTCGGCCAGCACCTCGCGGTCGGCTTCGGTCTTGAGGTTGAGGACCACCGACTCCTTGTTGCGGTTGGCGGCCATGAAGTAGGTCGACTCGCGATCGTCGCCCTCGCCGACGAACGGCGGCCCCCAGCCGCGGGTGTCGTCACCCGTGGGGCTCTCGACCTTGATCACGCGGGCGCCCATGTCGCCGAGCATCATCGCGGCGTGCGGGCCGGCCAGCGCGCGGGTCAGGTCGAGGACGGTGATGTCCGAGAGCGGGCCCCGGTCCGCGGCGGGGTCGGCGGCGGAGGCGGCGGCGGCGGCGTCGGGGGTGTCCATGCGGGCACGCTAGCGGCAGCGGCCGGGGCACCCCTACGGCACGAACTGCCAACGCGGCCGGGTCCGCGTTGTGGGCTGGCGACAGCCGCCGGCCCGGGCGCTGGACGCGCCTCGGCCCCCGGAGGACGATGCCGGGCGTGGCCCACCCGCGGATGTACGACGAGGACGACCCGGTGCTCGGCCGGCTGCGCGAGGTCTGCCTCGCGCTGCCCGGCGCGGAGGAGAAGGAGTCGCACGGTCGCCCCGGCTTCTTCTGCTCGAAGCTGTTCGCGGTCTACGGCGGCGGCGTGCGCCGCGGGCCGGGCGACCACGAGCGGCACGAGCAGTCGGTGCTGGTGAAGGTCGACCCCGGCGAGCTCGCGGCGCTCGACGCGGACGGCCGGTTCTGGTTCCCCGCGTACGTCGGCGGGTCCGGCTGGCGGGGCCTCGACCTCGACCCGCCGGGGACCGACTGGGCGGAGGTCGCCGAGCTGGTCGACGCCTCCTACCGGCTGGTGGCACCCCGCCGCAGGGTGGCGGAGCTCGAGGCCCGCGCCGAGTAACCTCGACGGGTGAGCCACGCACCGCACCCCGGCGTCCAGCCGGACCCCGGGCCGGGGGACGCGTACGTCGGCGACTACCGCCTGCTGCACCGGCTCGGCGAGGGCGGGATGGGCGTGGTCCACCTCGCCCAGCGCCCGGGCGGGCCGCGCACCGCGCTCAAGGTGCTGCGGCCCCACGTCGTGGCCGACCAGGACGGCCGGGCGCGACTGGAGCGCGAGGTCGGCTCGCTCTCCCGCGTGCGCTCGCCGCGGGTCGCCGAGATCGTGGACGCCGACCCGTGGGGCGACGTGCCCTACGTGGTCACGCGCTACGTCCCCGGGCTCACGCTGCACGACCACGTGGTCGAGGAGGGGCCCGTGACCGGCGCCGACCTCACCTGGTTCGCCTGGTGCCTGATGGACGCGCTCGCGGCGGTGCACGGCGCCGGCGTGCTGCACCGCGACGTCAAGCCGGGCAACGTGCTGATGGAGGGCCGCAGCCCGGTGCTCATCGACTTCGGTCTGGCGCGGGTCGCCGACGACCCGCGCCTCACCCAGGTCGGGTGGCTGCTCGGCACGCCGGGCTACCTCGCCCCGGAGATCCTGCACGGCGACGACGCGACGACCGCCTCCGACGTGCACGCGTGGGCCGCCACGGTGGCCTTCGCGGGGACCGGCCGTCCGCCGTACGGCCGCGGGCCCTCGATGGGGATCATGGACCGCGTCCGGCGCGGCGAGCACGACCTGGCCGGGGTGCCCTCGCCGCTGCGGGACGCGCTGCACGCGGCGCTCGCCCCGGAGCCGGCGGACCGGCCGACGGTGCGTCAGCTGCACGGCTGGCTGCGCGGGCAGGTGGGGGAGCCGGGCTCCGCCGCGGTGCCGCCGCCGCCGCGCGGCAGCCCCGGCGGCAGCCCCGACGGCAGCCCCGACGGCAGCCCCGACGACAGCCCCGGCGACCGCCCCGACGGCAGCCCCGACGGCCGCCCCGACGACCGCCCCGACGACCGCAGCGACAGCAGCCGCGAGCGCGGCGCCGCCGACGCTCGTGGAGCCCCGCGACCAGGAGGTCTTCCCCGGCTGGGGCTCCGCCGACCGCCCGGTGGGCCGACCCGGTGCCCAGCCGGCCGTCGCGCCGGTCGCACCCGCGGCGCCGTCGCGGGTCGCCCGCGCCGCGGCGGGCACGCGGCGTCTCGCCCTGCTGGCCGCGCTGGCGGCGCTCGTCGGCGTGCTCGTCGCCACCGCGCCGTGGCCGACCACGGCGGCGCTCGCCGTCTCCGTGTGGCTGCTGCAGGGCTGGTCCCTGGCCACCGCGGCGCACCACTCCCGGCGCGCGTGGCGGGGGCCGCGCTGGTTCGACGGCCCGGCGCTGGTCCTGGGCGCCCCCTGGCAGCTGCTGCGTGCGCTCCCGATGACCCTCCTGCTCCTGCTCTGGTCGCTGGGCATCGGCCTGGCCGGCATGCTCGTCGGCTACGCCGTCGAACCGGCCCCACCGACGGTGCTGGGGCTGGGCGGCGCGGCAGCGGCCGTGGGGCTGTGGCTGGGGCCCGGCGCGAGCCGCCTGCGCCAGCCGGTCGACGCGGTGCTGCGCCCGCTGGCCCGGGGCACCTGGGCCTGGGTCGTGGCCCTCGTCGTCGTGCTCGTGGCGGCCGGCGTCCTCGGCCTGCGGGTGCGCGAGACCGGCGTCGACTGGTCGCCGGCCGACGGTCCGCCGCTGGCGGGCGTGCGCGGCTTCCTCGGCTGAGGGACACAGCGGGCCACTGGGCGAGACGCTGTCCCGCGACGTGCGCGCCGTGGCACGATGGCGGCATGCGCCACACCCGCCGCTCCATTACCTAGCGCGTCGCGCCCGTCCCGGGTTCGACGCGCAGACCTCTCGTGCCACGGGGGGTCTTTTTTCTTGCCCAGCACGGCACCGCCCGGGACCGACCCGGCCGACCAGGGAGAACCGATGGACCTGCAGGGCCCGTTCCACGTCTACGACACCACCCTGCGCGACGGCGCGCAGCAGGAGGGGCTGAACCTCTCCGTCGCCGACAAGCTGGCGATCGCGCGCCAGCTCGACGGGCTCGGGGTGGGCTACATCGAGGGCGGCTGGCCCGGCGCGAACCCCAAGGACACCGAGTTCTTCCGGCAGGCGCGCACGCACCTCGACCTGCGGCACGCCGAGCTCGCCGCCTTCGGGGCGACGCGCCGCGCGGGCACGAGCGCCGCCGACGACCCGCTGGTCGCGGCACTGCGCGACTCCGGGGCCCGGGTCGTCACCCTCGTCGCCAAGTCGCACGACCGGCACGTCGAGCTGGCGCTGCGCACCACGCCGGCCGAGAACCTCGCGATGGTGCACGACACCGTCGCCCACCTGGTCGCCGAGGGGCAGACCGTCTTCCTGGACGCCGAGCACTTCTTCGACGGCTACCGGGCCAACCGCGACTACGCGCTCGAGGTGCTGCGCACGGCGTACGAGGCCGGCGCCGAGGTCGCGGCGCTGTGCGACACCAACGGCGGCATGCTGCCGGGCTGGGTGGCCGACGTGGTGCACGACGTCGCCGAGGCCACCGGCGGCCGGGTCGGCATCCACTGCCACAACGACACCGGCTGCGCCGTCGCGAACTCCCTGGCCGCGGTCGACGCGGGGGCGACGCACGTGCAGGGCACCATCAACGGGTACGGCGAGCGCACCGGCAACGCCGACCTCGTCTCGGTGGTCGCGAACCTCGAGCTCAAGCTGGACCGCCGCGTGCTGCCGCCCGGCCTGCTCGGCGACGCGACCCGGATCGCCCACGCCGTGGCCGAGGTGACCAACGTGCCGCCGGCCTCGCGCCAGCCCTACGTGGGCACGTCGGCGTTCGCGCACAAGGCCGGCCTGCACGCCAGCGCGATCAAGGTCGACCCGGACCTCTACCAGCACATGGACCCGGCCGGCGTCGGCAACGACATGAGGCTGCTCGTCTCGGACATGGCGGGGCGGGCCTCGATCGAGCTCAAGGGCCGCGAGCTCGGCTACGACCTGGCCGCGCCCGAGCACGCGGCCGCCGCGGCGACGGAGGGCACGGGCCGCGACCTCGTCACCCGGATCACCGAGCGCGTGAAGGCGATGGAGTCGCGGGGCTACACCTTCGAGGCGGCGGACGCCTCCTTCGAGCTGCTGCTCGTCGAGGAGGTCGAGGGCGGCCGGCCGGCCTACGTCGACGTCGAGTCGTGGCGGGTGATCACCGAGACGCAGCCGCAGTCCGGGCCCGGCGCGGAGGCGGTCTCCGAGGCGACGGTGAAGCTGCGCGCCGGGCGCGAGCGTTTCGTCAGCACCGGCGAGGGCAACGGGCCGGTGAACGCGCTGGACGCCGCGCTGCGGCAGGCGATCGTTCGCGCGTGGCCGGAGATCGCCAAGTTCGAGCTGATCGACTACAAGGTGCGGATCCTCGACCAGGGCCACGGCACGGACGCGATCACGCGGGTGCTCATCGAGACCAGCGACGGCGAGTCGAGCTGGGTCACGGTCGGCGTCGGGGCCAACGTCATCGAGGCCTCCTGGGAGGCGCTGCTCGACGGCCTGACCTTCGGTCTGCGGCGACACGGGGTGCGCCCCCCGGCCTGAGGCCGGCGCGCGGGTGGCGTGGGCAACAATGGCGCCCATGTCGTCGTTCCTGCGCACGCCGGACCCCAACCCGGGGTGGCTCTCCGAGTACGCCCTCGCGGAGACGCGCGACCGCGTCCCGATCGTCTACGTCGAGGGCGTGCCCCTGCGCGTCGACGCGATGGGGCAGGTCGAGCACGTCGGCGTCCTGCTGCGGGCCTCGGACACGGGCGCGATGGCGCGCTCGTTCGTGTCGGGGCGGGTCATGCACGGGGAGACGTTGCGGGGTGCGCTGATGCGCAACCTGGAGAAGGACCTGGGGCCGAACGCGTTCCCGGTGCTGCCGACCAGCGCGGCCCCGTTCACGGTGGCGGAGTACCTGCCGATCCCGGGCGTCTCGCCGCTGCACGACCCGCGCCAGCACGCGGTCGCCCTCGTCTACCTCGTGCCGGTGGCCGGCGACTGCGAGCCGCGGCAGGACGCGCTCGAGCTCTCCTGGCTGACGCCCGAGGAGGCCGTGACGCCCGGCGTGATGGCCGAGATGGAGGGCGGCCGCGGAGTGGTGCTGACCCAGGCCCTGGCGCACGCGGGGGCGCTGCCGCCGCCCTGAGCGGGGGCGCCGACGGCCGCCAGCCGGGCCTCGGGCCCGCGGCGGCCGAGATGGCGGTCCGCTAGGTTCGAGGGATGTTCTGGAGCACCGACGACATCCCCGACGAGTCCGGCAGGACCGCGGTGGTCACCGGCGCCAACGGCGGGCTGGGCCTCGAGAGCGCCCGCGCGCTGGCGGGCGCCGGCGCGCACGTGGTGATGGCCGCGCGCAACCAGGAGAAGGCCGACGCGGCGCGCCGCGACATCCTCGGCGACCACCCGCGGGCCTCGCTCGAGATCGTGCCGCTCGACCTCGGCTCGCTGGCCTCCGTGGCCGAGGCCGCCGAGGCGATCACCGCGGCGCACGACCGGATCGACCTGCTGATGCTGAACGCCGGCGTGATGGCGATGCCGGAGGGCAGCACGGAGGACGGCTTCGAGACCCAGCTCGGCACCAACGTGCTCGGGCACTGGGCGCTGCTGTCGCGGCTGCTGCCGACGGTGCTGCGCACGCCCCGCGCGCGGATCGTCACGCTGAGCAGCGTCGCGCAGCACCAGGGCCGGGCGCTGGACCCCGAGGACCCGCACCTGCGCCGCGGCTACGACCCGTGGAAGGCCTACGGCAACACGAAGCTGGCCATGCGGCACCTCGCGCAGGGGCTGCAGCGCCAGCTCGACGCGGCGGGCAGCGACGTCGCCGCGATCGTGGCGCACCCGGGCCTGACCAACTCCGACCTCCAGTCGACCACCCAGGAGGCCGGCGGCGGGGGCCTGCTCGGCGCGGCGTCGCACGCGGTGGCCTCGCGCGCCGGGATGTCCACCGCGCAGGGAGCGCTGAGCCAGCTGCGCGCCGCCACCGACCCGAGGGCCCGCGGCGGCGAGCTCTACGGGCCGCTGCTCGCGGCGGTCGGCCCGCCGGTGCGCAAGCCGATGGTCCGCCCGGGGGCCGGCGACGCGGTCCGCCGGCTGTGGCAGGTCTGCGAGCGCGAGACCGGGCTGCGGGTGGACGTCGCCGCGGCGATGGCCGGGTGAGGCGACCATGACGCCGTCGACGGGGCTGCACGACCGCACCGCGCTCGAGCTCGGGGCGCTGGTCGCGAGCGGGGAGGTGGCGCCGGCGGAGCTGGCCGCCCACTTCCTCGAGCGCGTGGCCGGCGACGCCGTCGGCGCCTTCGTGACCGTGACCGGCGAGCGGGCGCTCGAGGCCGCCCGCGGGCTCGGGCCGCGGCCCGACGACGCGGGGCCGCTGTGGGGCGTGCCCACGGCGGTCAAGGACCTGCACCCGACCGCCGGCGTGCGCACGACGTTCGGGTCCGCCGCCTACGACGACTTCGTCCCGGAGGGCTCCGACCACGTGGTCACCAGCATGGAGGCCGCGGGGCTGGTCAGCCTGGGCAAGACCAGCACGCCGGAGTTCGGCTCGCCCTGCTACACCGAGCCCGAGGGCCGGCCCGCCGCGGTGACGCCGTACGACCCGACGCGGATGGCCGGCGGCTCGTCGGGCGGCGCGGCCGCCGCGGTGGCCGCGGGACACGTCCCGCTCGCGCAGGGCTCCGACGGCGGTGGGTCGATCCGCATCCCGGCTGCCTGCTGCGGCCTGGTGGGCGTGAAGCCGACCCGCGGCCGCGTCAGCGGTGCCCCGATGTACGGCGACCCCGTGGGCCTCGGCGTTCCCGGCCCGCTGGCGCGGTCGGTGCGCGACGCCGCCGCCCTGCTCGACGTGCTCGCCGGCCGGCGGCCGGGCGACCCGTTCTGGGCGCCCGCCCCGAGCGGCACCTTCCTCGACGCGTGCGACCGGGAGCCCGGCCGGCTGCGCGTCGCCCGGTTCGCCGAGCCGATGATCGCCGAGACGGACGTCGACCCGGCCTGCCTGGCCGCGTACGAGGACGCCTCCCACCTGCTGGAGTCGCTGGGCCACGTGGTCGAGGACGTGCCCGTGCCGCTCTCGCCCGAGGCCGTGCCGGTCTTCGAGACCTGCTGGGCGGTGCTCACCGCGCTGTCGCCGGTGCCGGCCGGCCGCGAGGACCGGATCCGCCCCCTGACCCGGTGGCTGGCCGACCGGGGCCGCGCGGTCGACGGGCCCGGTTTCGGGCTGGCGATCGGGGGGATGCGCCGGCACGCGGCCGCGGCGCTGGAGGCGCTGGCGCCGTACGACGCCGTGCTGACGCCGACGCTCGCGTCGCCGCCGCTGCCGGTCGGCGCGATCCGCGACGACGCGGACCCGGCCGCCGACTTCGCGGCGCAGAAGGCCTTCACGCCCTGGACGTCCGCGTGGAACGTGACCGGCATGCCGGCGGTGTCGCTGCCGCTGCGCTGGACCGGCGAGCGGCCCGGCGACGGCCTGCCGGTGGGCGTGATGCTCGCGGCGCGGCCGGCCGAGGAGGAGCTGCTGCTCGGCCTGGCCGCCCAGGTCGAGGCGGCCGAGGCCGGCGCGGGCCGCGTGTGGTCCGACGTGCACCCGCCGGCCTGGTGACCCGGGCGGTCCGCCCGGGCACGCCTAGAGATCGTCGGTGACCCCGCGCGCGTCCAGCGCGTCGCCGGTGGCCCGCGCGTGCGCGACCACGCGCAGCACCAGTGGCACCAGGCGCGCGCGGGGCGAGCGCTCGAGGCCGCGGGCCACGGCGGCGTCCCGGGTCTGTCTCGCCAGGTCGAGCGTCGTGGGGATGGCACGCAGGACGAGCGAGAAGGCCAGGGCGATCGGCTCGGGCCGGACCCCGACACGGCGCAGCGGTCCCAGCGCGCGGGTGATGGTGTCCAGCATCTCGTCGACGGGCGTGGTCACCGTGATGACCGTGGCCAGCAGCACCAGCGCGACCAGGTCGGCGACGGTCTCGACCGCCTGCTCCCAGCTGTTCTGCCACGCCTGGTAGATCGCGATGGCCACCAGCACCAGCAGCAGGCCGCGCAGCGTCCGCAGCAGGACGCGTACGCCGGCGCCCGTGGCGACCAGCGCGAGCACGGCGACGGCGAGGAACCCCAGCGCCGCCAGGGGTCCGGGCGTCGCGACCACCACGACGCCGGCCACGAGCAGACCGAGCAGCTTGGTGCCCGCGCCCGCGCGGTGGAAGACCGATCGGCCGGGGTGGTAGGCGCCGAGCATGCTCATCGCGGGCCCCCGGTCACCGCAGCGCCGCCGCCCGGTACCGCGCGACCGCCTCGGCCGGCGGGCCGTCGAACGCGACGGCGCCGTCGGCGATGTAGAGCGCGCGGTCGCACCGCGCCGCGAGCTCGAGGTCGTGGGTGACCAGCACCAGCTGCTGGCGCAGCGAGAACAGCAGGTCGGCGATGCGGCGCGCGTTGCGCAGGTCGAGCAGCGTCGTCGGCTCGTCCGCGACCAGCACCTCGGGGTCGGTGGCGAGCACGCCAGCCAGGGCGAGCAGCTGGCGCTGGCCCCCGGAGAGCGCGTGCACGCTGCGCTCGCCGAGGCCGTCGAGGCCGTAGTCGGCCAGCACCTGCTCGGCCGCGCGCCGCCGGTCGGCCTTGTCGCGGTGCGCTCGGCGCAACGAGAGGGCGACGTCCTCCAACGCCGTCGGCATCACCAGCTGGGCCGACGGGTCCGTGAACGAGAAGGCGACGCGGCGGCGTACCGCGCGGCCGTCCTTGCCCACGTCGAGGCCGTCGACGGTGACCGTGCCGCTGGTCGGCTCGACCAGGCCGTTGAGCAGGCGGGCGAGCGTGGACTTGCCCGACCCGTTCGGGCCGATCAGCGCCACACGCTGCTCGGTCAGCTCGAGGGTGGTCTCGCCGAGCACCGGCACGTCGCCGTCGACGGTCGGCAGGCTGACCGTGACGCGGTCCAGGCGCAGCGTGGTCACGTGGTGGCGGTGCTCCCCGGGCTGGAGGCGCGCCCGGGTGCCGGCGCGGCGTCGTCGGGCCGCGCCGGGCGGCCGAGCAGGTCCGGGAAGGCGCGGTGCACGGCGGTCGCGACGAGTGCCATCGCGACGTTCTTCAGCACGTCGCCGAGCCAGAACACCTTGTCGATGTCGAAGGCCGCCGCGAACGAGATGTCGAGGCGCCACATCAGCCCGAGCATGCCGAGCGTGTGGATGAAGAGCGCGCTGCTGACCAGGCCCGCCACGAAGATCAGCGGGACGCTCTGCAGACCCCGGCGGGGCAGTCGCTCCACGATGAATCCGCACATCCCCGCCGCCAGCGGGAAGCCGATGAGGTAGCCCACGCTCGGGCCGCTGAACACGCCGAAGCCGGCACCTCCGTTGGCGAAGACCGGGAGGCCGGCCGCGCCGACGGCCAGGTAGAGGAGCACCGCGAGGAACCCGCGGCGTGCGCCGAGGACGGCACCGGTGAGCAGGACGCCGAACGTCTGCAGCGTGATCGGCACCGGACCCGAGAGGTTCAGCGCGGGGGCGATGGCGCAGGCGGCGACGAGCGCCGCGAACCCGGCGATCAGCGCGATGTCGGTCGAGGTGCGGCGGCGCGACTGCTGGCGCTGCGCGGTCCGGGTGCGGGGCATGGGCGGCCTTCTGGTTGGGCGGGGAGGGGACCTGAACGGTGGTCAGGTGAACGGTGTTCAGGCTAGGGTCGGGGCCGCTCGCGGGTCAACGCGGGTCAGTGTGGGGCCCATCAGTGCTGGAGGAGGTCGCGTGCGTCACCACCGGGAGGACGTCGTCGACCACGCGCTGCGCGTCCTCGACGACTACGGGCTGGGGGACCTCACCATGCGTCGGCTGGGTGCGGAGCTGGGCGTGCGGCCGAGCGCGCTGTACCACCACTTCCCCGACAAGCAGACGCTGCTCGCCGCGGTCGCCGACGAGATCCTGGCCCGCGGCCGGATCGAGCAACGCGCGGGAGGGCGGCACCTGGGACGAACGCGTGGTCGCCCTCTGCGGCGAGCTGCGCGACGCGATGCTGGCCTACCGCGACGGCGCGGAGGTCGTCGCCACAGCGCTCGCCTTCGGGCTGGGGGCATCCGCCCCGTACGACGAGCTCGCCGAGGCCCTGGCGTCCTCCGGGCTGGCGGAGCACCGGGTCCCGACCGCGGCCCGGGCCCTGCTGCACCTCACGCTGGGGCACACCTCCGAGGAGCAGGCCCACCTGCAGGCGGCGAGCGCCGGCGCGATCGCGGGCGAGCCGCGCCAGGGCTCCGACTTCGCCGAGGCCCTCGCGCTCGTGGTCGACGGCATCCGCGCCCGCGTGCCCGCCCACTGACCCCGGCCGCCGCGGCTCGGCGTCGAGCAGGGCGCGCACTTCGGTGGTCGAGTAGGGCGCGCAGCGCCCGTATCGAGACCCCCGTGTGCTACTCGCGTGGCGGCGGCTCGGGTGTGGACTGGGTGGGTGCCGTGGTGGTCGCGGAGGTAGTGCTCGCCTGGTTTGTCGTGGGTGGTGGGTGATCGCCAGAGCCACATCCCGTGGTCGAGCTGGGTCACTTGCCACCGATGTCGTGCGGGGGCGTGGGTCTTGAGGCGGTGGTGGCGCCTGCAGAGCGGGGCGAGGTTGTCGCTGCTGGTCTGGCCGCCGTGCTCGGGGTCGGTGGTCGTGGGCGATGACGTGGTCGAGGTCGCAGGCGCGGGCGGGGCGGGTGCACCAGGGGAAGGTGCAGGTGATCGCGGTCTGTTCGGCCTGGGTGCGCATCCGGTCGGGGACCTCGTACTGCTCGACGTGCGGCGCTGGCTCCAAGTCGAGGACGGGCTGGACCCGGATGTGGGTGGTGGCCTCGGCGCCGCACCAGGCGCGGATCTGCTCGGCGGTGACCGGCGCGCGGGTCTCCTCGACCCGCCCGACCTCGAGCCCGGTCCGGTGCCGGTGATGGCGGAGTGGGAGAGGTGGACGTGCAGCAGGATCGTGCGTGGGCGCTGGGGGGTCTCGTGACGCTCGCTGGCGCTCGCTACCTCGACCGCCGGGGTCCCGCTCGGTGGTCGCGTCACCGCCGGGGTCTGCGCTCGGCGGTCGAGGCCGCCGCGGAACCGGCTGTCGGACCAGGTCGAGGGCGTCCTGGCGTTCGCGGCACACGAGCCCGACCAGGGCGGCCGCGGACAGCGGGCCGTCGGGCTCGGTGGCGCCGTGGCGGCGCAGCCGGGTCATCTCGGCGCGCAGGGCCTCGTCGAGGGCGAGGCCGTCGTCGAGGCCGAGGACGCCCTCGCAGGACAGGTGCCCGTCGAAGGACTCCTGGCGCCGGGAGACCCGGAACCGCCGGGGGTCGCGGGCCGCCTCGGCGTCGAGGCGGTCGGGGTCGTACCGGGCGATCGCCTCGTCCAGGCACCGGTCCACCGTGGGCAGGCCGGCGGAGTGGGCCACCGGGGCGAGGTGCCGGTCCACGAACCGCGCGGCCTCGGCGGGCAGCTCGGCGAGGATGGTGCGCTGGGCGATCCGGCGGGCGCGCCAGGCCTCGACCTCGAGGGTCTGGACGCGGGCCCACAACCGGGGCAGGCGGTGGCGCAGCTCGAGGGCCTCGCCGATCAGGGCGGCGCCGGCCTCGGTGCGCTGCCCGATCCGGGTGGCGAGCTCGGCCACGCAGAACTCCGCGACCCGGGGCGCCCCGGGCCCGGCCACCGTCACGCCGGTGTCGCCGTAGCGCGGGATCACCACCGTCGCCGCCGCGGTCTCGTCGGGTGCGGGGTGCAGGTCGGCCCACGCGCACGCCGCGGCCAGCATCTGCGCCTCGGCCCGCATCCGGGTCGCGTGCGCCGCCGCCGCCGCCTCGAGCACCGCACCCGCGGTCTCCGCAAACGCCTCGGGGAGCGGTGGCCCCGGCGGTGGGGGGCTGCGGTGCTGGTCATGGCTCCATTCCAGCACCAGCCACCGACACTCGCCCCGACGCTCAGGACCCCTGTGCACAGGGATCTGGGTGTTCGCTGCGAACGCGGGCGCTGGCGCCCTACTCGACCGCCGGCGCGCTGCGCTCGCGCGGCTACTCGACCAGCGAGGGTGCGGGCTCTCGACCAGCAGCGGCGCTGCGCGCCCTACGGCTCGGGCTCGTAGGCGGCGTCGACGTCCGCGCCGTGCTGCTCGGCCAGGAGGACGGCACCGGTGAGGTCGAGCCGCGTCTCCCGCATCGACACCTCGGCGAGGTCGACGCCCGCGAGCGAGGCGCCGCGCAGATCGGTGCGGAAGAGCGTCGTCTCGCGCAGCGTCGCCCGGTCGAGGCGGGCTCCCCGCAGCACGGTGTCGGTCAGGTCGCACCCGGAGAGGTCGGCGTCCTGCAGGTCGAGGCCGCGCAGGTCGAGCCGACTCAGGTTCGCGCGCCGTGCGGTGATCGACTGCCACTGGCCGCCGGTGACGGTGAGCGGTCGCAGCGTGCCGCCCTCGAGCACCGAGCCGGTCAGCTTGCAGCCCTCGAACGTGGCGTCGAAGAGGTTGCAGCGCACCAGGTCGCAGGCCACGAACGCCGTCGCCTCGTGGGTGGAGGAGTTGAAGCGGCAGTTCTCGAACCGGCAGCGCTCGAACGCCGCGCCGCGCGACGTCGTCTCGCTGAGGTCGACGTCCACGAAGGTGCAGCCGACGAAGCGCGCGGCGCCGAGGTCCTCGGAGTACCAGTCCTCGTCGCGGAAGGTCTCGCCCTCGTGGGCGCTGTCGGTGAGCACCCGCCTCACGCTAGCGGCGGCCGGCGACGGCGCTCAGCCCGCGGCCAGCAGCTCGGCGGGGATCCACTCCTCGACCGTCGCCCAGCGGCCCGGGCGCAGCTCGGCGGCGTACGCCACCCGGCCCTCCCAGCGCCCCTGGTCGCCCTTGCGCCACTCGAGCAGGAGCCCCGGACGGGCGTCGGGGCCGTCGACGGGGACCGTCACCCAGCAGTGCCGCGCCGGGCAGCCCGCCGGCTCGGTCCCGGTCCCCGGTGCCGCCGGCCGCGACGAGGCCGGGGGAGCGCTCGCGAAGGAGTCCTGGCGCGGCGCGAAGGGCTCGGACCCGGTCTGGCGCAGGCGCTCGTGCAGCGGCACCCCGCTCCCTTGCCCGTAGCCGCCGCGTGCCATCCGGCCATGCTAGTCGAACAAGGTTCGAACCAGCCGGGATGGTCCGGACCGGTCGACGGCCCCGCCGTGGCGCGGGTGCCGGCGGGCGGTCCCCGTCGTGCCACCGAGCGCGGCCTCACCCCGCCTCGGCCACCTCGAGCAACCGCTCGCATGCCTCGAGCAGGCGAGCCCGCAGCGGGGCGCCCCGCTCGGCGAACCGCGCCTGCGCGGCGGCGTACTCGCGCTTGCCCTCGGGCGTCTCGATGCGCACCGGCTCGTAGCCGAGGTCGCCGAGGTCGTAGGGGGCCGCGCGCATGTCCAGCTCGCGGATCTCCCAGGCGTGCTCGAAGCAGTCGGCCACCAGGTCGGAGGAGACCATCGGCGAGAGCCGGAACGCGTGCTTGTAGAGATCCATCCCGGCGTGCAGGCAGCCCGGCTGCTCGTACGCCTCCCGGTCGTCGCGGCCGGGGGAGAGGTGGTTTCGCGGCCGGGCCGGCTCGGTGAAGAACCGGAACGCGTCGAAGTGCGAGCACGCGATGCGGTGCGACTCGACCACCTCGTCGGTGCCGGCACCACCCAGGCGCAGGGGCCACTCGGCGTGCCGCGTCCCGTCCTCGCCGAGCCGGTAGACCATCGCCCACTCGTGCAGGCCGAAGCAGCCGTACGACGGCGCCCGCCCGGCGGTCGCGCGCAGCAGCCGCGCCAGCGTCGTCAGCAGGACCCGCTGCGAGGCGACGTACGCCGCGGTCACGGCGGCGGCGCCGCCTGCGACGGAGTACCCCTTCCACTCGGCCCGCTCGGGCGCGTCCTCGAGCGGCACGCCGTAGCCGGGGTGCCAGCGGCGCAGCTGCGCCGGGCGCTGGGAGTAGTAGGTGAAGAGGAAGTCGTGCACCGGGTGCTTCTCCCCGCGGCTGCGGCGATCGAGGTGCGGCCGGGCGTAGGCGTCCACGCGGGCCGCGTGCGCCTCCGCCCGCGCCCGCCACTCGCTCACGCGCAGGGCTGTCGGCACGCCCCGAGGGTAGGCGGCCCGGGCCCGGCGGGGCGGCCGCGGGTCGTTAGGCTCGACCGGTGCGTATCGCGAGGTTCACGGCCGGGGAAGACCCCCAGTACGGCGTCGTCACGGGCGAGGTCGACGAGCACGGGATCCCCGATCCCGACAGTGCCGTCGTCGCGCTCGCGGGCGACCCGCTCTATGTCGGCGTCAAGCTGCTCGAGACCGAGCACCGGCTCGCCGACGTGCGGCTGCTCGCCCCGGTGCTGCCGCGCAGCAAGGTGGTCGGCATCGGCCGCAACTACGCGGCGCACGCCGACGAGATGGGCGCCGCCCGGCCCGACGAGCCGCTGATGTTCCTCAAACCGAACACGTCGGTGATCGGCCCGAACGAGCCGATCGTGCACCCCCGGCAGACCGAGGAGCTGCACTACGAGGGCGAGCTCGCCGTCGTGATCGGCCGGATCTGCCGCGACGTCCCGAAGGAGAAGGCGACCGACGTCATCCACGGCTACACCGTGGGCAACGACGTGACCGCCCGCGACCTGCAACGCAAGGACGGCCAGTTCACCCGCTCGAAGGGTTTCGACTCCTTCTGCCCGCTGGGCCCCTGGGTCGAGACGGACCTCGACCCGCAGGCCTTCGCCGAGGGCGTCCGCCTCACCACGCACCTCAACGGGGAGGTCGTGCAGGACGGCAGCACCGCCGACCTGATCTTCGACATCCCCACCCTGGTCGCCCACGTCAGCAGCGTGATGACGCTGCTGCCCGGCGACGTGATCCTGACCGGCACCCCCGCGGGTGTCGGCCCCATGCAGGCCGGCGACGAGGTCGAGGTCTCGGTCGCCGGCATCGGCTCCCTCGCGAACAAGGTGACCAACCCCCGATGACTGGCTCGACCCACGAGACGGGCGGCGCTCCCGCCGAGACGGTGCGCGTCCGCTTCTGCCCCTCGCCCACCGGCTCGCCGCACGTCGGCTTCGCCCGCGCCGCGCTCTACAACTGGGTCTTCGCCCGGCACGCCGAGCGCCGCGGCGCCGAGGCCGCCTTCGTCTTCCGCATCGAGGACACCGACAAGGAGCGCTCCACCCAGGAGTCGTACGACGCCATGCTGGGCGCGATGCGCTGGCTCGGCCTCGACTGGGACGAGGGTCCCGAGGTGGGCGGCGCGCACGGCCCCTACAAGCAGTCCGAGCGGGGCGAGATCTACCGCGACGTCCTCGAACGGCTCGCGGCCTCGGCGTTCACCTACGACTGCTTCTGCCGCACCGAGGAGGTCGACGCCCGGCGCAAGGCGGCCGGCTCGAAGCTCCAGGGGTACGACGGCTACTGCCGCGACCTCTCCGCCGAGCAGCGCGCGACCTTCGAGGACGAGGGGCGCAGCGCGGTCGTGCGGTTCCGGATGCCCGAGGGTGAGGTCACCTGGCGCGACCTGGTCCGCGGGGAGGTGACGTTCCAGACCGAGCACGTCCCCGACTTCGCGCTCTGCCGGGCCAACGGCGACCCGCTCTACACGCTGGTCAACCCGGTCGACGACGCGCTGATGCGGATCACCCACGTGCTGCGCGGCGAGGACCTGCTCTCCAGCACCCCGCGGCAGCTCCCGCTGCACCGCGCGCTCGTCGAGCTCGGCGTCTCCGAGGCGGTGCCCGAGTTCGGCCACCTGCCGCTGATCACGGGCGAGGGCAGCAAGAAGCTCTCGAAGCGCGACCCGCAGGCGCACCTGTTCGCCTACCGCGACGACGGCTTCCTGCCCGAGGGCCTGCTCAACTACCTGGCGCTGCTCGGCTGGGCGCTCTCCGGCGACCGCGATGTCTTCACGCTCGCAGAGATGGTCGAGGCCTTCGAGATCGGCGACGTGAACCCGCAGCCCTCCCGGTTCGACATGAAGAAGGCCGAGGCGATCAACGCCGACCACATGCGGATGCTGGAGCGAGAGGACCTCACCTCCCGCGTGGTGCCGTTCCTGCAGGCCTCGGGGTCGCTGT
>CAVZQY010000002.1:0-1567729 GCA_963777655.1 uncultured Actinomycetota bacterium
AGCTACCGGAAGTTCGTCAGGGCGCTGAGCACGGCCAGTGGTGCGGCCGCACACCTGGAGCCGTGACGATTCTCGATCGCCAAGGCCCGAGATAGGAGACGCCCATGGAGCACGCCGCCACCCCACCACGAGACGGCACACGCCGGCATCGTTCGTTCGCGGGGAGCCTTCTTCTGGGCGTCGCTGCCCTGACGATCGCCCTGGCCGGGGTGAGCGCCGTCTCGAACATCGTCGGCCCGGTGTTCATGGCCCTGGTCATCACCATCACGTTGCACCCGATTCGCCTGCGGCTGGAACGGGGCCGGCTTCCGGAGTGGGCGGCGTCTCTAGTCATGCTCACCTCCGCGGTCCTGCTGCTGGCCCTGTTCGCTGTGGCCCTGACGGTGTCGGTCGTCCAGCTGGCTTCGATCCTCCCTGAGTACACCGAGCAGATCGAGGACAGCGTCGCGAACGCCGGGAACACCCTGCGAGATGCAGGCGTCACGCAGCAGCAGATCGACGCCGTGATGAACGCCTTCGACCCGGGTCAGCTCATCGAGGTGACGATTTACGTGCTCTCCAGCACGCTGGGGCTGCTCACCGACCTGTTCTTCCTGATCACGGTGCTGCTGTTCATGGCCTTCGACACCGACTCCACCCGCCGCAGCCTGCATGCCCTGCGCGGCCGCTTCCCCGACCCCATCGGGGCGCTGGACAACTTCGCGCGTGGAACCCGCAGCTACATGGGTGTCTCGGCGACCTTCGGGATGATCGTCGCCATCCTCGACGGGGTCGCCCTGTACCTGCTGGACGTCCCCGGGGCATTCGTGTGGGCGGTGCTGGCCTTCGTCACCAACTTCATTCCCAACATCGGTTTCGTCATCGGGGTGGTCCCGCCGGCGCTGATCGCGTTGCTCGACAGCGGCCCTGGACTGATGGTCACGGTCATCGTCGTCTACAGCGTCCTCAACTTCGTGATCCAGTCGATCATCCAACCCCGCGTGGTGGGCGACTCGGTCGGTCTCTCGGCAACGCTGACCTTCCTCTCGCTGGTCTTCTGGACGTGGGTCGTCGGACCGGTCGGGGCACTGCTCGCGGTCCCGTTCAGCCTGCTCGCCAAGGCCCTCCTGGTCGAGGCCGACCCAGGCGGAAGGTGGGCCCTGCCCCTGATCTCGGGGAAACCGGAGCCCGAGCCGCCGGAGCCGGAGCAGGAGGCCCCGGCCGCTCTTCAGCCCCAGGGAACCCCGGGATGAGACCGAGGTGGATCCGAGCGACGGGGCTTCCTCCTCGGAGCACCTGACCACGCCGAACAGCGACAGCGGGACCGACCGCCGAACCGGCCCGCGCGGACACCGCCCTGAGCCGGATGCCAGCCGTGCTGCAGAACCGTTGGGGGCTGGCTGCTCGACCGGTGCGCGGCACAACTCTTCACGCCTGATGGAGTACTTCCCGTGCTCATCCGCCACCGCCGAGCGCACCGCCGTCCCTCGCGCCGTCACGACCCCGTCGAGCATCGAGACCCCGATGGGGGTCCTGGAGTTCGACGATGGGTACCCGACGGCGGAGACCGCCGCGAAGGTACGCGATCACATGGACTACCTCCACGGTGTGGAGGCCTTCATGAACTCGATCCAGGGCGTCTCCACCTACGCTCTGCGGGAGGGATTCATCCAGGCCGGGGTCATGGACGGCGACGTGATGATCTGCTCCGAGCTGATGGACTCCCGGTCGCTGTTTCTGACCGCGAACGCCGACACCGTCTACTTCTGTGCGTTCTTCGACCTCTCCCGCGGGCCTTTGGTGCTGGAAACCCCCGAGGACACCCTGGGAATTATCGACGACATGTGGTTCCGCTGGGTCACCGACTTCGGGCTGCCGGGCGCCGACCGTGGCCAGGGTGGCAGCTATCTGCTGGTCGGTCCCGGCTACGACGGGCCCTTGCCCGAAGGGGGCCACTACGTTCGGCACTCGCGCACCAACCACGTGGTGATGCTGGGTCGCGCGTTCATCAACGAGAACCCCGGCAACGACCCCGCTCCGACGGCGAACCGGATCAAGGAGCAGCTCAAGGTCTACCCCTACACACCGGGCGGAGTCGGCTCCAGTATCGGCGCCGCTATGACCGGCCGTGGACCGCTCGGGGCGCTCGGCGCACCTGCTGCGCCCCGGTTCGTCGAAGGCACCGGACTACCCCTGCAGACCGTGCCGCCCAACGACTTCGGCCACTACGAGTTCCTCGACGCGCTGGTGCAGCTGGAGCCCGTCGGTGCGCTCGACGTCGAGCTGGCTGGACAGTTCGCCGCGATCGGGATCGTCAAGGGCGAGAAGTTCGACCCCGATGACCGGATGCGCCGGATCCTCGACCACGCGGTCGCGGTCGGCAACGCCGCCTCCCGCACCCTCGGGATGGGCGCCCACCCCACGGACGACTACCGCTTCTACGACAACAGTGCCTGGTGGAACATGCTGTTCGTGGGCGGGTTCGAGTTCACCAACCCGCCTCCGAAGGTCACCGCCGACGGCCTGGAACGCTACCCGGACCGCGGCGCGCGCCAGCTCCACTCCCGCACCTCCTTCTTCTACACCGCCACCGGCATCACGCCGGCGATGTGCATGCGGCTGACAAACGTCGGCTCCCAGTACCTGATGGCCAATGTGGACGCGAACGGGGATCAGTTCCAGGGTGCGAGGGCCTACCGAGTAAGGCTGCCCAAGGACATCCCGGCAGCCCGGTTCTGGTCCTTCACCGTCTACGACAACCAGACCCGCTCCATGCTCCAGACCGAGCAGCGATACCCCCGCGCCGGCAGCCAGAGCTTCCCCTCCCCCGCCGCGGAACCCGAGCCCGACGGCTCCACCGTCGTCTTCTTCTCACCCACGAAGCCCGACGGTGTCGCCGAAGGCAATTGGATCCAGACCGATCCCGAGAGGAGCTGGTTCGTCGCCCTGCGCCTCTACAGCCCACTCCAGTCGTTCTTCGACAAGACCTGGCGCCCCGGCGAGCTCGAGCCCGTCGTCTGACCCCGTCAGGGACTTCACACCCCTGCTCCGCCACCCCGCAGCGCACCTCCTCACCGACTCGAACCCGTCGACTCGGACCAAACCGAAGGAAGACCGGTGTCCCAGAACGGAACCGACACCCCCGTACTCGACCTGTTGGCACGCATGACAGCCGACTCCGTGGGCACGTCCGGCCTCGACGCGCAGACGGTCGCGCTGGTGCGCATCGCCGCACTGGTCGCCAGCGACGCCCCCGCCGTCTCCTACGCGCAGAACCTTGCGGCCGCCGGCGAGGTGGGCCTGGACGCGGAGATTCCGGGGCGTCCTGGCGGCGATCGCGCCCATCGTCGGCACGTCACGGGTCGCGGGGGCCACCGGCCGGATCGTGCTCGCCGTGGTGGCTGCCATCGTGGCGGCTGCGGCGGCGTACGACGACCCCGGCTACCAGGAGTGAGCGCCTGACCCGGCCGGCCCGCTCCCACGCCTGATCCGCACGCTGCGTCGCCCCGGAGGTCCGTCGCATGGAACCCCTGGCGCTCTCCGCGGTCCTCGCCGCCATCGTGGTGTGGTGCGTGCTCGCTGGTCCGATGCAGAACGCGGGCCTCACCGCCCCGATCGTGTTCGTGGCGGCCGGGTGGGTGTTCGCGGACGTGCTCGACCTGTTCGACCTCGAGGTCGAGCCCGAGCTCGTCAAGGTCATCGCCGAGGTGACCCTGGTCTGGGTGCTCTTCGCGGACGCGTCGCGGGTCCGTCTCCGACAGTTTCGGCGTGACCTGAGCACCTACGTCCGGCTGCTCGGGGTCGGCCTGCCGCTGACGCTCGCCGTAGGCGCGGGAGCCGCGATGCTCGTGCTGGGCTTCGACCCCTGGGCTGCGCTCCTGGTCGGCGCGGCACTCGCTCCGACCGACGCCGCGCTCGGGGCTCCCGTCATGTCCAACCCGCGCGTGCCTGCGAAGGTGCAACGGGCGCTGAACGTCGAGAGCGGGCTCAACGACGGCATCGCCACACCGATCGTGTTGGTGGCCATCGCCGGGGTCGCGGCCGACGAGGGGGTCCTCGGCGTCGAGAGCCCGGGCAGCGCGGTCCTCTCGCTCCTGGTCGGCCTGGCGGCGGGCATCGTCGTCGGTGCCGTGGGCGGCACCGTCACCAGGCGCGCTCGCGAGCGCGGCTGGCTGTCCGCGGAGCTCGCCGGCCCGGCCGTCCTAGCCCTCGCTCTGCTCGCCTATACGGCGGCGCTCGTGGTCGATGGCAACGGCTTCGTCGCCGCCTTCGTGGGCGGGCTGGTCTTCGGCAACCTCGCGGGGTCCAGCGGTGAGAAGGAGGTCTACTTCGTCGACCAGTCCGGAGACATGGCCTCGATGATCAGCTGGCTGATCTTCGGAGCTCTGGCGGTGCCTGCCATGCAGCATCAGTGGAGCTGGACGATGCTCGGGTACGCCGTGCTCAGCCTGACGGTCGTCCGCATGCTGCCCGTCGCCATCGCTTTCCTGGGTGCTGGGTTCGACCGCTACAGCGTGGCCTTCGTCGGCTGGTTCGGTCCACGCGGCCTGGCCTCGGTCATCTTCGCCCTGATCGCGCTCGAAGACCTGCACAGCGCCGGCGCGGACGCCGTGGCGGTCATCTCCCTCACGGTCCTCCTCAGCGTCCTGGCCCACGGCGTCAGCGCCGTCCCCGCCGCGAACCGGTTCCCCCTGACAGCGAGCAGACGGGGCCGGTCAGCTGGTGTCGTCTGACTGGGCCTCGACGCGTCCGGAGGCGACGGCCGACTGCAGTGCGGCGTAGTCGCGCTCGTTCTGGTCGGCGTAGGCCTCGGCGAAACCGTGCCAGGCCAGGTCGAACCGATCCCCGGACCCGAGGTAGCTCGCGATGGCGACCGCGTCTCCGGACCGGGCATGGGCACGAGCCAGGGTCCAGCCACAGAGTCGGGCGTAGCCGGCCATCGCGGAGGGCTGCCTGGCTTCGATGACCGCCGACCCCTTCCCGTCCCACAACTGCCGGACGTAGTAGTCACGAGTGACGCCGTCCGGCCCGTCGGACCTGACCCACCCCAGCAGGACGTCGCTCGCCGACTGCATCAAGCGCTGTCCCTCGACCACCCGCTGTCCGTGGTTCGCGTACCTGCTCTTCCCGAGGAAGCGCTCCAGCACCGAGGCTTCCGCCTCCTTGCCCTGCAGGAGCAGCGGGTCGCGGTGGCCATGACGGAGTTCTGGTCGTCGGTGAGGTAGTAGCGGGTCTCCCCCACGGGACCGCCGGTGGTGTCGATCATGGCGAGCAGCTTGCCGCCGGGGTCGCGGACGAACAGCTCGGCGTGCGCGCCGGTGCCGGTGGTGGCCGGTGTCTGCACGCCACCCAGCCACTCGCGCTTGACGCCATGGCCGACGCCACCCCGATACTCGTTCCCTGGGTTGGACGTCGGCAGTCTCAGCCTTGGAGGCCACCACGCTCGCGCAGCGGAGTGCGTCGTACGGATCTGCCGTCAGCCGCGCATCGGCGAGCGGCGCCACTGCACTGCTACAGACCACCCGGTTGTTCCGTCGATTGGCGCCTGCTCTCGAACGCCGCATGCCTCACCGGGTGGCTCACATGCGCCTAGCCTGAGTCACTCGTATCCCTCACACCCAGCAATCCGACGGCAAGCTCTGCTGACATCTCGCTGACATGTGGGGCCCGGAAGCATCAGAGGCCGTTCCCGGAATCCTCCGGGAACGGCCTCTGACCTGCTGCTTTGCCTTGGTAGCGGGGGCGGGATTTGAACCCGCGACCTCTGGCGGGTTCGGGGATCGTTGCCAAGTGCTACCGAAAAGCGTCGGTCAGAGCCGAATCGCCTTGCTGACAAGGACAAATGGCTTCTGGAGCCATCGCCCATCTTGCCCGAGGGATCGGAGTCTTGCCAGTCGTTTCGGAGTCAATGTGATGGATCGATGATGGTGGTCTCGGTGGCCAACATGTCTGTCTTCGTGCATGCCCGGTGCAGCGTCGACGGATCATCGACTGGGAACCGCCGGTCGGCCCACCTTGATCCGCAAGGGATCGGTCACCGGCACGCCCGGTGTCAACGGCGAGCGAAAACTGACCCCTGGCGGCAAGTGAAAGTCGACCCCCTAGGGGTCTCCGAGCAACCCAGCGAGACTCAGTTCAGGCGCGATGCTGCGCGACCATGTCCGTGGCCAGGGCCAGCGTGGCGGGCTCGAGCAACGCCGGGGCCGTCCCTGTGACCCGATACGCCTCGAGCAATGCGCTTTCCACGGCATCGAGGGTCAGCGTCGGCTCCTCGCCCGTCAGGGACCCGACCGAAGCGTCGTCGAACGGCAGCTCAAGCTGCCGGTAGATTTCGGCAAGCACCGGCCGCAGCCGTGTGTGGTCCGCCACGACCACCAGGGAGCTGAACAGCCACGCACCTTTGATGGCGCGTTGCGCCGTGCCGATGAGCTTCACGGTGCCACGACCGTTGACGCTTTGCGCACCGGGACAGTACTCCCCCGGCACCGCACCCATGCGGGCATCCACGCCGAGATCGCATAGGGCGGCGGCGAGCAGCACACCGAACCGAACGAACCTGTCCTCGAGGCCCGCCGCCGCGTCAGGGGCCGGCATCACGTGGTCCACAACGATCGACCGACCTGTGTAGGCCACCGCCCGACCGCCCGTGGCGCGTACCGCTGTTGCGAACCCCGCGCGTTCGGCAGCGTTCACCGCCTGGGGGAAGCCGGGCCGGTGTGAGTCCCGGCGCCCGAAGACGACCACCGGCGCCGAGGGCTCGTAGAGCCGGAGCACCTCTCCCGTTTCGCCGGCGCCAGCGCGCCGGACCATTGCGTGGGCAACGGCGAGCTCCATCGCCTGGTCGCCGCCGCTGAGGGGACCGAGATGGAGGAGCACCGGGCTATTCTCCGGGCCGCTCAGGCGTGCGCGTGGAGTGGCTTTCCAGCCAACGCCAATGTCGCCTCGGCGAGGGACTCGTTCTGGGTTGGATGGGCGTGGATGAACCCGGCCACGTCCTCGGGGAGGGCCTCCCAGACGACCATAAGTGTTGCCTCGCCGATCTGCTCACCCATCCGGTCTCCGATCAGATGTACTCCGATGATCGGACCCTCCACTTCCCGGATCACCTTCACGAATCCGGCGGTGCCGAGAATTTGGCTCTTGCCGTTGCCGCCGAGGTTGTACTCATAGACCTGCACGTCGCCGAACCGTTCGCGGGCCTCTGGCTCGGTCAGGCCGACCGAGGCGATCTCCGGGTGGCAGTAGGTCACTCGCGGAATGCTGGAGTCGTCGATGGGCTCAGGGGACAGGCCTGCGATCTCCTCGGCCACGAAGATGCCGTGTGCGAAGCCGCGGTGCGCGAGCTGCAGCCCGGGCACCAGGTCGCCGACGGCGTAGACGTGGGGGACGCTGGTCCGCAGCCGCTCGTCGGTGCTGACCCATCCGCGGTCGAGCCGGACCCCCTGATTCTCGAGGCCGAGGCCCGCGGAGGACGGTCCGCGCCCGACGGCGACCAGCACGAGATCGGCGACGACGGCGTCGCCCCCCTCCAGGTTGACCTGCACCTCGCCGTCGAGGTCCTTGACGCCCTCGAAGCGGGTCGAGGTGCGGACGCCGATTCCGCGCTGGCGGAACACGCGTTCCAGCTGTCTGCCTAGCGCTGGATCCTCCAACGGGACCAGGCTCGGCAGGGCCTCGACGACGGTGACGTCGGCACCGAACGAGCGCCAGACCGAGGCGAATTCCACGCCGATGACGCTGCCCCCGATGATGATGACCCGGTCTGGCACTTCGGTCAGCCTGAGTGCCTCGTCGCTGGTGATCACCCGGCCTCCGATCTCGACGCCGGGAAGGGTGCGGGCGTAGGAGCCCGTCGCCAGGACCAGGTCGGCGCCGTGGTAGGCCACGCCGTCGACCTCGGCGGTGGTCGGGTCGACGAGGTGCCCCTCACCCTCGACGTAGGTGACCCCGGCCCCCTTGATCAGACCCTGCAGCCCCTGGTGCAGCCGCGCCACGATCCGGTCCTTGAACGCGTTGACGCCGTCCATGTCGATCCCGTCGAAGCTGGACCGGATGCCGTACGCCGCACCGTCCCGCGCGCCGTCGGCAAGCTCGGCGCTGTGCAGCAGCGCCTTCGTCGGCACGCACCCATTGTGCAGACAGGTACCGCCGACTCGGTCACGCTCGATCAGCGCGACCGACTTGCCGAGCTGGGCGGCTCGCAGCGCGCAGGCGTAACCGCCGCTGCCGCCACCGAGGATGACAACGTCGAACTCGTGGGTCATGGCTCTCCTTTGTCGGATGGTGTGCGCGCTCGTGCCGGCTGTCAGATGACCAGACGGAGCGGATTCTCGAGCGCGGTGACCAGGGCGGCCATCCACCGGGCCGCGAGAGCCCCGTCGATGGCGCGGTGGTCGACGGAGAGCACCAGACTGACCGTCGTGACCGTCGTGACCGCGCCGTCGACCACACGGGGGGTCGGCGTTCCGGCGCCGACCGCGAGGATGGCCGACTGGGGAGGGTTGATGATTGCGGAGAACTCCTCGACGCCGAACATGCCCAGGTTGGTCACGCAGATCGACCCACCCTCGAGGTCCTTCTGCTGAAGGCGGCCGGCATTGGCCTGGTCGACGAAGGTCCTCACCGATGCCGAGATGCTGCCCAGCGAGCTTGACTCGACCCCGCGCAGCACCGGAGTGACCAGGCCCCGCTCTGACGCGATCGCGACCGAGATGTCGACGGTCTCGAACTGCCGCATCGCCTCGTCGGTCCAGATGACGTTCGCCTCGGGCACCTCGCGGTGTGCGACGGCGACTGCGCGGATGATGAAGTCGTTGACCGAGATCTTCACCGGGGCGTGCTGGTTGAGCTGGCCCCGCAGCGCAAGGAGCTCGTCGATCGCGGCGCAGCGCTTGAGGTAGAAGTGCGGGACGTCCTGTTTGCTCTGGGTCAGCCTGTTGGCGACCGCCCGACGCACGCGGGTGTGTGGGATCTCGGTCCAGTCACCGACCTCAACCGCGGGGGCAGCGCTTTGCTGATCCGGCTCATCGGCGTCCTCCCGGTGATCGGGCAAGGCCGGACGCGCGCTCGCCGGCGGGGCTGCCGCGACCGCGGCCTCGACGTCACGACGCACGATCCGTCCGTTCGGTCCGGTTCCGGTGATGCTGTCGGCGCTCAGGCCGGCTTCGCGCAACCGCTTGCGGGCGATGGGGCTGATGAACCGCCGGCCCGTCGGCGCCGCGGCGGGAGCGGACTCGGTGGCAGTGACGGAGGAAGCGGAGCCGAGAGTTTGTGGAGCCGGGGCCTGCCCCGAGGCGGGCGACTCGGCCTCAGCCTCGGGCACCTCGCGTCGCGGTGGCGCCGATGTCTCGGCGAGTGCGGACACGCCGAGTTCGACGAGGAGGGCCTCCAGGTCGGACCCGACCTCCTCGGGGGTCCCCAGGAGCGCCATCGGCGATCCGACGTCGGCTTGGGTGCCCCCGGCCACGAGGGCCTTCAACAACGTGGCGTTGGTCTCGGCCTCAACCTCGATCACCGCCTTCTCGGTTTCGATGACCGCCAGCGGATCCCCGGACTTGAACTCCTGGCCGGGTGCGACCAGCCACTCGGAGATGACGACTTCGGTGGCGCCCGCGGCGACCTCGGGCACGAGCAGCAGCTCAGCCATGACGTGTTCCTCGTTCTCTGTTCGGGGGTCAGGAGGCGGTGATGGCGCGCAGGGCGGCCACCACCTCGTCGGTCTTGGCGATGGCGGCGCGCTCAAGCACCTTGCTGATGCTGGGCGAGGCCTCGGCGCCGGTGACCCGCTCGATGGGCGCGTCGAGCCAGTCGAAGAGGCGGCGCTGGATCTCGTCGGCCAGCCACCCGCCGTAGGAGGTGCCAGTGGCACCCTGCTCCACGATCAGGACGCGGTTGGTCTTCTTCACGCTGGCCTCGATCGTCCCCCAGTCCAGCGAGGCGCGGTCCAGCCACCGCAGGTCGATCAGGTCCGCGGACATCTCGGAGACCTGGTCCAGCGCTTCGAGGCAATGCCCGACCATGCTCAGGTACGAGATCACGGTCAGGTCCGACCCCTCGCGGCGCACCGCTGCCTTGCCCACCGGGATCAGGTAGTCCAGGTCGTCGACGGGAGCGACCCCCTGGGCGGTGTAGAGGTCCACGTGCTCGAGTACCACCACCGGGTCCCCGCAGGCCAGGGCGGTGTTCATCAGGCCCACGTAGTCGAACGGCGTCGACGGGGCGACGACGCGCAGACCGGGTGCGGTCGCCAGGACCCCGGCCGGGTCCATCGAGTGCTGGGAGCCGTAGCCGGTACCGGCAGCGAGCTTCTGGCGCAGGACGAACGGGACCGCGCTGTCTCCGCCGAACATGTGTCGCGCCTTCGCGATCTGGTTGAATAGCTGGTCGGCTGCGACCCACATGAAGTCGGCGTACATGAACTCGACCACCGGCTTGAACCGGCCGTCGAGCGCCATCCCGCCGCCGAGCCCGGCGAAGGCGTTCTCGCTGATCGGCGTGCCGAGGACCCGCTCGGGGAACAGCTCAAGTGGCTTCTTGGTGGCGCCATTGGTTCCCCCCTTCAGACCGTCGACGTCCTCACCCATCACCACGACCGAGTCGTCGGTCTCCATTCGGCGCGCCATGACGTCGCTGACGAGGTCGACGAACCTGCATTCCGCAAGCTCGCCGGAGAAGGTGTCGATGTCCTCGTAGCGCGAGCCCTCGAGCTCGGAGAGGTCTCCGCGAATGCCCACGTCGACGAAGCTGGTGTCGGGCCACAGGTTGTCGATGATGCGGCGCTCGTTGGGCTTGCCGTCCGGGACCGGCTCCAGGAGTGTGTCTCCGATCCCCTGCATCACCGAGTCCACCTCGGCCACCGAGGCCTCGATCTCCTCCTCGGTCAGGAGGTTTCGAGCAATTACCTGCCGGCGCAGCTGAGCGATCGGGTCGCGCTCACGCCACGCCTTCTCCTCGGCCTTGTCGCGGTAGCCGAAAGCGGAACCGGGAAACGGACCGTTCTGGTGGAAGAAGCGATACAGGTCCGCCTCGATGATGGTGGGGCCGTTGCCGGCGCGCATGTGCGCGACCGCCTCGCTCGTCGCGGCGTGGACGGCCATGGCGTCCATGCCATCCACGCGCCAGCTGGGGATGTTGAAGCCCAGCCCGCGGGCCGATAGCCGCGTTTCGGCGGTGGACTTCGAGACGGGGGTGGAGACGGCGTACTGGTTGTTCTCGATGAAGAAGCAGACCGGCAGCTTCCACGCGGCCGCAAGGTTGAAGGTCTCGAGCACCGACCCGATGTTGACGGCGCCGTCACCGAAGTAGGTCACCGACACGGCATCGGTGCCCGCATGCCGCTGGTTGAAGGCGAAGCCCGCTGCCTGGGGCACGCCGCCACCGACGATGGCGTTGGTGCCCATGGCCCCAGCCTCGCGCCACTGCAGGTGCATGGAGCCACCGCGACCACGGCAGAATCCGTCGGCCAGACCGCAGATCTCGCTCAGGGTACGGCGCAGCACCTCGTGCACCTCCGGCGTCAGTTCGGGCAGCGCTCCGGCCTTGGGGACGACCACGTGGCCGAACGCCTTGGCCAGGAACTGGTGGTGCCCGCGGTGGGACCCGTTCACGAAGTCATCGGAGCGCAGCGGCAGCACCGAACCCACCGCGCCACCCTCTTGGCCGACGCTCGAATGAGCGGGGCCGTGGATGAGCGACTGCCCGGCGAGCTCGAGGACGTACTCCTCGAACGAGCGAATCCACTGGGCCTGTCCGAGCAGCTGGAGCAGGACGTCGGAGTCAGCGGAGACCCAGTCGGCGTCGTCGGTCCTCAGCTCCACCCACGGCGAGGCGGCCGCGAGGTCGTGGTGGCTCGGCATCTGGTCCTCCAACTATCAGAACTCATTTGTATCCATTGGAGTGCAAGTGAGCGGCGGGTTGAGCGTGACTGGAATCTACTTTAGGGTCTGACTGGATACATTGCAAGGAGGAGACGAGATGGCTGTCACACGAGTTCCCGGCGTCCGCGGGGTGGACCACATCGGGATCACGGTCCCGGATCTGGCGGCTGCCCACGAGTTCTTCGTCGGCGTCCTGGGTTGCGAGTACCTGTACCGACTGGGGCCGTTCCAGGACCCGTCCGGGCACTGGATGAGTGAGCATCTTGGCGTCGAGGACGCGACGGTGATGGAGCGGCTGCACTTCTACCGTCTCGGCGGTCAGGCCGTCTTCGAGGTCTTCCAGTACCGCGCTTCGGATCAAGTGACGGTGCCGCCGCGCAACAGCGACGTCGGCGGGCACCACGTGGCCATCTACGTCGAGGACCTCGACACGGCGTTGGCCGCTCTATACGCGAACAGGCTCACCGTGCTCGGGGAGCCCACCGTGAGCAAGGGCCCGAGCGAGGGACAGCGCTGGGTCTACTTCCTCAGCCCGTGGGGTATGCAGTTCGAACTAGTCTCCTACCCCGGAGGCAAGGCCTTCGACCACGACCCGTCCGTCTTTCAGTGATGTAGAGCGTCAGGAGGCCCGATGCCGCCCAGACCCGCTTCCCCGGTCGCGAGCCAGCGGATCGCGGACGTCCTCGCCCGACGGATCTTGGGCGGCGAGCTGGCTCCGGGCGCCCGGATCAAGCAAGATGAGCTCGCCGACGAGCTGAGCGCGAGCCGGATCCCCGTCCGGGAGGCGTTACGGATGCTGGAGACCCGAGGCCTGGTGACGCTCCGAGCCAATTCCGGCGCCTGGGTTGCGGACATGAGCCTGCACGACCTCGGCCTGAGCTACCAGATCCGGGAGCAGATCGAACCCCTGCTGCTGCGGGAGAGCCTGCCTCGGCTCGCCGGGAGTGACCTCGATCGGATGCGGGAAATCCAAGCCGAGATCGAGGACACCACCGATGTGGAGCAGTTCCTGGTCCTCGATCGCGAATTCCACTGGACCTCCTACGCCGGTGCCCAGGCACCGCAGCTGTCCCTGATGGTCGAGCGGTTGTGGGACACCACCCAGCACTACCGCCGTGCCTTCACTCGCATGGCCGGGGCGGACCGAGCGTGGATCATCAATTCCGAGCACCAGTTGCTGATCGAGGCTGCGACCGCCCGCGACCTCGAGAATGCCTCGACCGTGCTGACGATGCACATCCGCCGCACCCGGCTCGAGCTGGCTCGGCATCCGGAACTGATCTCCTGAGGCGTTTTCACGGTCTCTACAGGTCCACGGCGAGGTACTGGGTCTCCAGGAACTCGTGGATACCGGCGAAGCCGCCCTCACGGCCCAGGCCGGACTCCTTCATGCCGCCGAACGGTGCGGCCGGGTCCGAGGCCACGCCCCGGTTCACCGCGACCATCCCGGAATCGAGCCGGCGGGCCACCTCGATGCCTTCGCCGTTGTCACGGGCGAACACGTAGGAGATCAGGCCGTACTCGGTGTCGTTGGCCATCCGCACAGCCTCGTCTGTGTCGGTGAAGGTGACGATGGGTGCCACGGGTCCGAAGATCTCCGATCGGGTGAGGACCGAGCCGTGCTCGACACCGCGCACGATCCGGGGAGCCATGAAGGCACCCGTGCCTGGGGCCTCCGAGACCGCTTCAACCTGCGCGCCCTCGTCCTCGGCGGTGGCCACCAGGTCGAGGATCTTGTCCCGCTCCTTGAGGCTCACCATCGCCCCGAGGTCGTGGGAGCGGTCGACGCCGGGCCCGATCCGCAGCGAGGCCAGCGCGGCCTGGAGCTGTGTCGAGAACTCCTCGGTCAGCGACTCGTGGACATACAGGCGGTTCGCGGCCGTGCAGGCAGCCCCACCGTTGCGCATCTTGGCCACCATCGCGCCCTCGACGGCGCGGCCGATATCGGCGCCTTCGAGGACGAGCAGCGGGGCATTCCCGCCGAGCTCCATCGAGGAGGGCAGCACTCGCCGCGCGGTCTGACCGAGCAGCAGCTTGCCGACGTACGTCGATCCGGTGAAGGACAGGGTCGCGGTGCGCGGATCGGCGAGCACCGCCTCGGACACGGGGCCAGCCTGTGAGGTCGTCACCACGTTGACCACCCCTGCCGGAGCACCCGCGCGCTGCATCACCTCAGCGACCCACAGCGAGGTCAACGGGGTTTCGGCGGCGGGTTTGAGGACGGCGGTGCACCCCGCGGCCAGCGCCGGGGCCAGCTTGCGGGTCGCCATCGCCGCGGGGAAGTTCCACGGCGTGATCATGTAGGCCACGCCCATCGGGCGGTGGTCGACGACAACGGTCTTGTCACCGTTCGGGGCGTACCGGAAGTCACCGGCGACGCGGCATGCCTCCTCCGAGAACCAGCGGAAGAACTCGGCGGCGTACGTGGCCTCCCCCAGGGCGTCGGCCCACGCCTTGCCGTTCTCGAGGACGATCAAACGTGCACAGTCCTCGATCTCGGCGGTCATGATCTCGAACGCGCGGCGGAGGATCTCGGCCCGCTGCCGGGCAGAGGTCTGCGACCAGGACCCGAAGACGTCATGGGCGGCGCCCACCGCCTGGAGAGCCTCCGGTGCCGTTGCGTCGGCGATCTCGGCAAGGGTCTCCCCCGTCGCCGGGTCGTGGACCTCGAGACGGTTGGCCGCGGGGACCCACTCCCCGCCGATCAGCAGCTCGCAGGGCGCGTGGAGCAGTGTCATGTCAGTTCCCTTCCTGGGAGCGGGCGCGTCCGGTGGGGATCGAGAGTGGGGGCACGGTCACTGGATGACCATGCCTCCGTCGATCATGATCAGCTGACCGGTCATGTAGTCGCTGTCGGCGCTGGCCAGGAACGAGGCCGTGCCCACCACGTCCTCCGGGTAGGAGTAGCGCTTCATCAGGATCATGCTCTCGGCCAGGCTGTCCATCGACTCGCCGGGCTTGTCGAACTTGCCGATCGCCACGAGATCCTTGTCGAGCTGCTCCCACAGCTCGGTACGCACGACGCCCGGACCGTAGCCGTTGACAGTGATGTTGTGCTCGATCAGCGCCTTGGCGCCACCCTTGATCATCGCCAGGACCGCGTGCTTGCTGGCCGAGTAGACGACCACGTCGTCGAATGCCTCACGGGAGAGGATCGACCCGACGTTGATGATCTTGTAGGGATAGTCCTGCTTGCCCTGGTCCTTCATCTGGCGCGTCGCGACCTGCATGCAGTTCAGCGTGCCCCAAGCGTTGATGTCCATGATCCGCTGCCAGTTCTCTCGGGTGATGTCGAGGAAGAACAGCGGCTTGTTGATGCCGGCGTTGTTGACCAGCACGTTGATGCTGCCGAACTCGGCGACAATGTGGGCCACGGCAGCGGTCGCGTCCTCCTCGCTGCTGACATCGAGCCTCACATGGGTGGCGATGCCTCCGTTGTCACGGATCTTCTGGGCGGTCTCGGCCGCACCCTCGACGTTGATGTCACCGAGACAGACCTTGGCCCCCTGCGCGGCGTACTCGACGGCCACGGCGGCGCCCATCCCTTGGGCGGCGCCGGTGATGAGAATGTTCTTGCCGGAGAGACGGGTGGTGTCCATGTGGACTTCCTTTCCTTGGAAAACTCAGATCAGCCGGCCCAGTTGTGGAGCCACCTGGCCGGGTCAGTACGGGTTGGCGACGAAGAGCTCCTGGGCTGGGAACCTGGTCAGCACCTCGGCGCCCTTGGCAGTCACGACGACCTCTTCCTCGATCCGGGCAGCGGACACACCGTCTGTGGCGGGGCAGTAGGTCTCCAGGGCGAAGACCATGCCGGCCCTGATCTCGGCGGGGTTCGTGAGGCTGTTGAGCCGGGAGATGATCGGTCGCTCGTGTAGGCCGAGGCCCAGGCCGTGGCCGAACTGGAGTCCGAAGGCGTCCATCTCGCTGGCGAAGCCGAGGTCGGTCGCTTTGGGCCAGAGTGCGGCTACCTCGTCGGTGCCGACTCCGTCTCCGACCTTGTCGATTGCGGCGTCCATCCACTCGCGCGCCTTCGTGTAGGCATCGTGCTGGGGCTGGGTGGACATTCCCACCGAGAAGGTCCGGTAGTAGCAGGTGCGGTAGCCGTTGAAGGAGTGGATGATGTCGAAGAAGGCCTGGTCCCCGGGCCGGATGATCCGGTCGGTGAAGTTGTGCGGGTGCGGGTTGCACCGTTCCCCCGAGACCGCATTGATCGCCTCAACCTGGTCCGAGCCCATCTCGTAGAGCCGCTTGCTGGCCAGCGCGACGATCTCGTTCTCACGGATGCCGGGCTTCAGCACGTCGACGATGTCCTGGTAGACCCCGTCGACCATCGCGGCGGCCTGGCTGAGCAACATGATCTCGTCGACGGACTTGATCGACCGGGCATCGAGCATGTGCTGCTGGATGTCGACCACGTGCAGGCCCTGGGCCTGCATCTCGAAGAGGAACGCGGGCTCCACGATGTCGACACCGATCGGAGCGTCGGCCACACCGGCTTCGGTGAGCAGGCCCTTGATGGTCGCGACAGCTTCCTTCATCAGCCCCACCTCTGGACTGATCGCACCGCGCAGACCCAGCATGCCGGCCCGGCACCGGTCCTCTTCGAGCCACGGCGAGAAGAGCCGGTGGTGCTTGGCCGCCGAGCCGAAGTCCCACAGGTAGGGCTTGGCGTCCTCGGTGAGGAGCGCGTAGCGCGACATCTTGTCGCCCAGGGCGCCACCGATCCAGGTCTGGGTGGTGTAGCGGATGTTGTAGAAATCGAAGAGCAGGAAGGCTCCACAACCGCTGCCCCGTAGCGCCTCGACGGCCCGGCCGAGCCGATGGTCGCGCAACCGGTGGAAGTCGACACGGGCCTCATAGTCGACGCCCATGTGTCCGTGGGCCGGGATCATCCTGGTGTCGAAGTCCAGCGCGGGCGAGGTGGGTGCCGGCGTGGTGGTCGGCGTCATTATCGCTTCTCCTGAGATGGCTCTGATGGAGGTTGGGTGGACAGGCTCCCGCGTTTTGAACCACGGCCCCTTCGAGCGGCACTCGGAGGCTTCATGAGTTGCCGGGGCCGGTCACCACTCGGGGGCGTAGGCAGGGTCCGCGGCATTTTTCTTGGTCACCTTCACCGACGGCATGAGTAGGTCCTCGGCGGCCGTTCCGTCGGGGAGCACGTCGTTGGCCAGGATCATCGCGTGCTGACCGTCCCAGGAGGAGGACTGGAAGATGGTGCCGTCGAGGTCACCGGACTCAACGAGAGGATTGCCCAGCTTGGTGTTACCGATCGAGGTGATCAAGAGCGGCTCGGGGTCGATGCCCTGAGCCTTGAGGGCATCGATGGCGCCGGCCACCATCGTGTCGTCGGCGGCGAAGATGCCGTCCACCTTGGCGGCACCCACGGACGTGAGCATCTCCGAGGTCACGGTCTGCGCGGTGTCCTTGTTCCAGTCGCCCGGTTGTTCGGCCACGATCGTGACGTTCGGACAGTCCTTCTTGATGGTGTCGGTGAAACCCGAGCGACGATTGATGGCAGTGGAGTTCCCGGTGAGGCCGTTGACCACGAGGATGTTGGTGGGCTTGCCGGCGGCCAGCCCACACATCAACTCGGCCGAGGCAGCACCCTGGCCGTAGGTGTCGGGTCCCGAGAAGCCCGAGGTAAGGGACTGGTCCTCCGGATTCACGTTGGAGTTCGTGACCGTCACGGGGATGTTGGCTGCCTCCGCAGCGACCAGGCACGGTCTGACGGTGACATTGACCGCCGGCCACAAGATGATCAGGTCCGGCTCGGCGGCCACGGCCACCTGACAGTTGATGGCCTGCCTGCTCGCGTCGTACTGCGAGTTGGTGACCGTCAACTCGATATCGTCCTCGGCCGCCTGCTTCTTCATCGCGGGCAGGTACGTCGTGCCGTAGGGCTGGTCGGTCCCTTGAGGGAGAAGGGCGAACACCCGTTGTGTTGAGCCGTCGGACGACCCTGCGTCGTTGGAGCACCCCGCCCCGGCCATTCCGATCGCCACCACGATGGCTGCTCCTGCCACGATGCGGGAGGTGCGCATGATGTTTCTCCTGTTCTTTGGTGAACGTTCATGGGCCCAAGCCCCACGCGGTCGGTGAACTGGTCTCAGCCATCGGTGTGGGGCCGGCGGCCTTGGAGCGAGGTGCGAAGGCTCCCAGCGACTGCGCGAAGGCTCGCCGGGTCGGTGATCACCGCGATGAAGAGCACCGCGCCGATGAAGATGAACTGGATCTCGGCCTGGATACCGTAGAGAGTCAGCCCGACAATGAGGATGCCCAGCGCGCCTGCCCCGATCAGCGTGCCCAGGACCGAGCCACGGCCACCGGTCAGGACGGTCCCACCGATGATGGCTGCGGCGAAACTCGTCAGCAGCGCCGTCTCTCCTGCGGTGGGATCCGCCGCTGTGAGCTCCAGGGTGTCGATCACACCCGCCAGCGCAGCCACCGAACCCGAGATCATGAACCCGGTGAAGATGCGTCGTGAGACCGGGATGCCGGCGTCCCGGGCAGCCTGACGGTTGCCACCGACTGCGTAGAACTCGCGGCCGGCTTGGACTCGCGTGAGGAAGACATGGAGTGCGATGAACACCAGCACGAACAGGATGACCCGGGGAGTGATGGGCCCGAGCAGCGGCCTTCCGAAGCTGATCCCGGCATCGGCGTTGGTCAGCGCTACGGGCATCTCGTCGGAGAGGACGAAGGCGAGTCCCCGCAGAGCGAAGAGCATCCCGAGGGTCGCGATGAACGAGTTGATGCCGACCTTGACGACGAAGAAGGCGTTCACGGCTCCGATCAGCAGCCCGGCGCCCAGGGCCAGCACGATACCGAGGAAGATGTTCGGGACCATGGCCATGATCACACCCGCGACAGCAAGGGTGCTCGCGACACTGAGGTCGAGCTCGCCCATCAGGATGACCGCGGTCAGGCCCAGCGCGACCAGGCCGATCAGAGCCACGAAACCGAGCGTCACCTCGTAGGCGGCGAAGACTGTGGGAGCGTAGATCAGGGCGCCGATCATGAGCAGCACCAGCAGCAGGATGCCGCGCCACTCGGTCCTTCGCCCGAGGGCCGCCCGGGTCCTTGCTGAGGCGCTGGTCGGGGCCTCGCCGAGGCTCATCGTCTGGGTCGTGGCCATCACTTGGACACCCTTCTGGCCAGGGCGTCGACGGAGACGGCGCCAACGATCAGTATCCCGATCGCGATCTGCTGCCAGCCGAAGCCGATGTTGGAGAGGACGAGCACGTTGGTCAGGACGCTGACGAAGACGACACCCAGCAGTGTGCGAAGCACGCTGCCTCGCCCCCCGAAGACGCTGGTCCCTCCAATGATGATGGCCGCAAGGGCCTCGAAATCGAAGCCGTCGGCCATGGTTGACACTGCGGTGTTGGAGAACGCGGCGAGGACGAAGCCGGCGATCATGGCGGCGAGGGCGGTGATCACGAATGCCCCGAGCACCACCCGTGAGGTGGGGACGCCCGCGAGTCGGGTGGCCTCCTTGTTGGAGCCGACGGAGCGGATCGTGAACCCGAAGTTGGTCCGGGTCAGGAGGAAGGAGAGGGCCAGCGCCATGATGACCAACACGATCATCGAGAGCGGGATCGTGGCGATCTCGATCTGGCCCATGGCCCTGATCGGGCCATCGGATGGGCCAAAGAAGATGCTGCCGCCCGAGAGCCAGCGCAGGACCCCCAGGCCGATGTAGGTCGTAGACAGGGTCACGATCACAGCATTTGCGTTGAAGTAACCCACGGCGGCGCCGTTGACCACGCCATAGAGAAGTGCGACGAGCAGCGCGAGTCCCACGGCAGCTGGGATGTTGTAGGCGTTGCTGACGCCGATGAAGATCACGGCCGACGTCGCGACCTGAGCCACCACGGACAGGTCGAGGTAGTTGCCGCTGATGACCACGAAGGTCATGCCGACGGCGACGATGCCGATGGGTGCAGCTCGATGAAACACGTCGGTGATGTTGACGATCGAGGCGAAGCCGTCGACGAAGATGGCCGCGAGGACGATCAGCAAGGCGGTGAAGAGAAAGATCCCTCGTTCGGCCACCCACTGCAGGATCGAGGGCTTGCGATCGGCGGCTCCTGTGTCTGTGCGCGGCGCCTGCATCGGCGCTTCCTGAGTCGGGGCTGTCTCGGTCATGATGCGTCCACCAAACTTCCTCCAGCGGCAAGGGACATCACGGACTTCTCATCCGCGTCATCGGCCGAGAGGGTGCCAGCGATCTTGCCGTCTCGGATGACATGGATCACGTCGGACAGATCCAGCAGCTCCGGTAGGTCGGAGCTGACCACCATGACGGCGGCACCGCGGTCTGCCAAGTCATAGATCAGCCGGTGGATCTCGGCCTTGGCTCCGACGTCCACGCCTCGAGTCGGTTCGTCGAGCACGATCATGTCGGGTTCTCGACCGAGCCACTTGGCCAGCACCACCTTCTGCTGGTTGCCGCCGCTGTACTCACCGGCATCGCGAGTGATGTCGGGGGGCCGCAGACCCACGGAGTCGGCGAGGTTGGTCGCGAACTCGGCAATCATGGCTGGCTTCTGGACGCCGCCGGAAGAGAGTCGCGCCCGGTTCGGGAGCGCGATGTTGTCCGAGACTGACATGTTCACAGCCAGTCCGTCGGTACGCCGCTCCTCCGGGACGTAGGCGATACCGTTGCGGATGGCGGACTGGTAGGTGGTGATTCTCCTCGTCGTGCCGTCGGTTGTGACCATCACCTCGCCGGCTGTCTTGAGATCGACTCCCAAGGCCGCGCGGACGAACTCAGTGCGACCCGCTCCGACCAGGCCACCCAGGCCCACGATCTCTCCGGCCCGAACGTCGAGATCGATTCCGTTGACCCCTGGCGCGCGAACGCCGCGCGCCGAGAAGACCACCTCGGCGGGGTTGCCCTCGTGGTGGGTCTGGAGCTCCTCCTTCAGCTCCCGACCGACCATCTTGTCGACGAGGCCGTCCGGCGTGGTCTCGCCGATGTCCATCGTCTCGATGAGATTGCCGTCGCGCAGCACCGCAACCCGCTTGCAGATGGCGAAGATCTCGGGGATTCGGTGGGAGATGTAGACGATGGAGAGACCCTTGGCGGCCAGGCGCTGGAGCATCGCGAGCAGGTAGTCGGTCTCCGCCGGCGTCAGCGACGCGGTCGGCTCGTCGAGGATGAGCACCTTGGGGTTTCGCGCGACGGCCCGAGCGATCTCGACGAACTGACGAAGGGCTACCGAGAGCCGAACGACTGGCTCGTCCAGGTCGATCTGCACGCCGATCTCTTCGATAGCGTCGGCGGCGACCTTCTTCATGTCCTTGTGCCGGGTGAAACCGCCACTGGTGGGGAACACGCCCAGCATGATGTTCTCGGCACCGGTCATCTCGGGCACCAGGCTCAATTCCTGGTGCACAAGCGCAATGCCGGCTTCGAGGGCCACCTTCGCGCCACCTTGGAGAGTTCGTCCCTCGACACGAACCTCCCCCTCGTCCGGGGTCAGGACTCCGGCAAGGACGCGCATCAACGTGGACTTGCCTGCGCCGTTCTCACCAACGAGCCCATATATCTCGCCGGCGCGGACGGAGATGCTCACATCGTTGACCGCGACCGCTCCGCCGAAGCGCTTCACGATCGAGTCCGCCTCGATGACAACAGCGCCGCCCGTTTCAGGTGTGGACCGATCCATCGCTCATGACCTCCTTGCGTGGTCGACCACCACGCGAGGCGGTCCACTGGTATCTGTCTGAGAGAACGCTTACGGCCTCGACTGTAAACTATTACAGTACACTTGTGCTACCCGTCACACCAAGATTTCCGATCCTCGTCGCGCCCGGACAAGACAAATGCGGGCAGACACAAGCCTGACCAGTGAGCAGGCGAGAGGTGGCAAAGCCGGCGCTCGGTGGACCGGCGGCCCGGAGGACTGCGAGGCGGCCCGGGTTCCGCGTGGGTGAAGAGAGTCCGTGCCTCAGCGATTGCTCGTGGGTGACGTCGCCTCATCGCCTGCGTGCCCATGCGGGCGGCTTGGCCCCTCGCCGGACGGCAGGTCGTCCCAGATGAACCAGACTGCCCTGACCTCATCGGCCGTCGCGTTCCAGAATCGATGCGGAATGTGGGAGTCGAAGGCGATCGAGTCGCCCTGTTGGAGCACGGCCTGCTCGAAGCCGACCTGCACGGTCAGTGAACCCTGGATGACCAGTCCGTACTCGCGACTGGAGTGCCGGATGAACTCCTGCGGTGGCTGGGAAGCGTTCAGAGCCTCGGGGTACACCACCTCGATGAACTCCACGCCCACCTCGGGCTTCGGCGTGAGTCGTTCCCATCGGGTGCCGCCGGGGAGGGGGATCGTGGGGCGCGCCCCCGCCCGCAGCACCACGAGCGAGTCGTCCAACGGCCCTCGCGCGACGTCAGCCGCCAACGGAGAACCGCTCTCCCCGACCTTCTGAGGGGCGGCCTCTTCCTCGAAGAGACTGTCCATGGTGATCCCGAGCACGCTGACCACGTTGTACAGCGCCCGAACACTGAACGACGCGAGCCCCCGTTCAACCTGGGATACGTGGCTGGCCGATACGTCGATGCGGCGGGCGAGCTCACGCACGCTCATATGAGCGGCCGTCCGGGCTTCACGCACGCGACTGCCGATGCCCACCCATTCGGCCATGGACTCGTGCGTGCTCATGGCATGCCTCCCATCGCGTTCTCTCTTACAGAACAGATAGGCCGACAGTGTATGCCACGACCACTGTCACACCGCACAGGCGATAGCCATTCTTCCCGCACGAAGACGGCTTCAGATCAGGTCGCCGATGACAGTTACTTGCGCCGCCGGCCAACGCGGTGCTGCCTTGTTGGAGCGGTTCTTCGACAGCTTGTCTCCAGCCAGGAGGTCTTCGTGTCCCAAGTGGGCCAATGCTGCGCTGAGCCCCGTGCCCGACTCAAGCTGGGCCGGCTGGTGGCTGATCTCGCGGGCCGCGGAGCGCTACGACGTGTCGTGGCGGACAGCGAAAAGGTGGGCCGATCGCTACCGGGAGGAGTGGCCGGCCGGGATGCTTCCGGCGCAGGGCCACGATCTTGCGAACCACCCGGACCGGTGTCCGGTTGAACTGTCGATGCGGCCGCGAGGACCGGTCGAGCAGGCTGCTCACTGACCGGCGGGAAGCATTCTTAGCACCTCGAGTTGACCGCCGAGCTGCAGCACCCGCAAGGTCTTCGCGCGGGCCGCAACGACCGCGACCGCGTGCGAGTCGTGGGCATCGGTCTTGCGGTTGTGGCCGGTGTCGAAGGGTCGGACACGGGCGCGAGCTTCGCGGGAACGCCGACGACATGCTCTCCGTCTTCGAGGAGGCGCTGCGCGAGCGGTCGGCCGGCACCGTTGCTTTCCTTCACCGCCCAGACCCGATCGGGCCAAGATCCTGCGTACTTCCGCATCGCTGCCCAACCGGCACGCTCGGTGGTGAACCTGCCCGACCCGAGAAGTTTCTCGTGAGCCACCGCCTGGGTCACGCGGTATGAATCGCCCGACGAGGGCCACGACCTGGTCAAACTTCCCAAGGAGCCTCCGAGTTGGTGAGACTGCTCGCATGGCAGTCGAGCGCGCATGGTTCCACTCAGCTGTTGTGTACCAGGTCTATCCCCGCAGCTTCCAGGACTCCGACGGCGACGGAATCGGGGACCTCAGGGGTGTCATCGACCGCCTCGACTACCTCGCCACCCTCGGCGTCGACGTCGTCTGGCTGTCGCCGATCTACCCCTCGCCTCAGGACGACAACGGCTACGACATCAGCGATTACCAGGACATCGACCCGACGTTCGGGACCCTCGTGGACTTCGACGAGTTGCTGGGGAAGGCCCACGAACGCGGCATCCGGGTCGTCATGGACCTCGTTGTGAACCACACCTCCGACGAGCACCCCTGGTTCGTGGAGTCTCGCTCCTCGCCGGACAACCCCAAGCGCGACTGGTACTGGTGGCGGCCGCCCCGCGAAGGCTTGAGTCCCGGAGACCCCGGCGCCGAACCCACCAACTGGCATTCGTTCTTCAGCGGCTCGGCCTGGCAACTCGATGAGAGCTCGGGCGAGTACTACCTGCACCTGTTCTCACCCAAGCAGCCCGACTTGAACTGGGAGAACCCGCAGGTGCGCGAGGCGGTGTACGCGATGATGCGGTGGTGGCTCGATCGCGGGGTGGACGGCTTCCGAATGGACGTCATCAACATGATCTCCAAAGACCTCCCCCTCCGCGACGGCACGCCGGTCAACGGGAGCCGATGGGGGGACGGCTCGCCGTGGTTCGTGTGCGGCCCGCGCATCCACGAATACCTGCAGGAGATGCACCGCGAGGTGTTTGACGGCCGCGCCGACGAGCTCCTCATCGTCGGCGAGATGCCCGCGGTCACGATCGAGGACGCCGTACTTTTCACCGACCCCGCGCGCGGGGAGGTCGACATGGTGTTCCAGTTCGAGCACGTGGGTCTCGACCACGGCGAGCACAAGTGGGACCGACGGCCTCTGCAGCTCGTCGAGCTCAAGGAGTCGCTCGGGCGTTGGCAGGAGGGACTCGCGGGGGTTGGCTGGAACAGTCTGTACTGGAACAACCACGACCAGCCGCGAGCGGTCTCCCGATTCGGTGACGACCGCGAGTTCCGCGTCGAGTCGGCAAAGCTCCTCGCCACCGTGCTGCACCTGCACCGCGGTACGCCCTACGTCTACCAGGGCGAGGAGCTCGGCATGACGAACGTGCCGTTCGAGGACGCCAGCTCCTTCCAGGACATCGAGTCGGTGAACTACTACCACGCGGCCACCGGGCAGGGCCTGCTCGTCGAGGAGGTCCTCGACGCGCTGCGGCTCGGCAGCCGTGACAACGCCCGATCGCCCGTGCAGTGGGACGTCTCACCCCACGCCGGGTTCACCACCGGCGAGCCGTGGTTCCCGGTCCACCCGAACCACCTCGAGGTCAACGCGGAGCAGGCGCTGGCCGACCCCGACTCGGTGTTCCACCACTACCGGCGGTTGATCGAGCTGCGCCACACCGACCCGATCGTGGCCGAGGGCGACTTCACGATGCTGCTGCCCGGGGACCCTGTGATCTACGCCTTCACCCGCTCCCTCGACGAGACGACACTGCTGGTGGTCGCCAACTTCAGTGGCATGGCACACGCCGTCGGAGGGCTGCCCGAAGCCGCGCAGTGGGCCGGAGCCGAGCTACTGCTCGGCACCCACCCGCACCCCAGCGGCACGCCCGAGCCCACAGACGGCGACCTCGTCCTCGGTCCGTGGGAGGCGCGAATCCTGCGCCGCACCACTCGCCGAGGAGGTTGAGCGTTTCTGCCCGCGTTGCTTGACGGCGCACGCGGACCGCGCGATGTTCGTGCTCAAGACTTGCCTCGTCCGGGGGTGCGACGACGAATTCCAGAGACCGAGTACGTCCGTCGCTTGCAGCGGTCGGCTGTGCGAGCGCGGGTTAGACTTCGATGACACATTGGAGGAGACCATGTCATCGTCCAAGGGCAAGCTGGATGACTATCGCCCTCTCGTGGGAGACGAGTCGATCGATCGGATCGCCGGCAAGGCCGATGAACTCCGGGGCCAGCGCGTCGTCCACATGAACTCGACCTACCATGCCGGCGGCGTGGTCGAGATACTTCTGTCCCTCATCGCCCTGCAGAACCAGCTGGGGATCAAGACCGAGTGGCGTCTGCTCCGCGGCACACCAGAATTTTTCGACGTCACCAGAGCGATGCATGATGCGCTCCAGAACGGTGAGATCGACCTGACCCAAGGCAACAAGCGAGTCTTCGAAGAGACTTTTCGCGACAACGCCGTGATGAACCAGTTCGATCACGACGCCGTCTACATGCATGACCACCACACGATCGGGATGGTGGCCCATTATCGAAAACGAGGACCGTGGATCTGGCGTTGCCACCTCGACCTCACCGCACCAAACAGACAACTCATCGATTACCTTCGCGGCTTCGCCGAGCAGTACAGTGCCGGCGTCGTCATCCTGGATGAGTACAAGCAGGATTTCGAACTGCCTCAGTACTCATTTCTCCCTGCCATCGATCCGACCAAGGTCAAGAGTCAGAGACTCAGCGAAGACGTGGTGATGGAGCGGTTGGCAATGTATGACATCCCCACCGATCTGCCGATCGTCACGCAGATCTCCCGGTTTGATCGCTGGAAAGACCCACATGGGGTTGTGGACGCCTTCGAGAAGGCGCGCGAGAACGTCAATGCCACGCTGGTCATGGTCGGCAATCGGCCGGGTGACGACCCAGCCGAGAATATCATCTTCGACAGACTCCTAGATCGTCGGACCGAGCGGGTGAAGGTGCTGGAAGCCTCCGACGACATGCTGGTGAGTGCGCTTCAACAGCACGCGACGGTGGTCATGCAGAAATCTCTCCGTGAGGGGTTCGGCCTCACTGTTTCGGAAGCACTCTGGAAGGGCACACCCGTCATCGGCGGGAACGTGGGCGGAATTCCCAAACAGATCGACCACGGTGACAACGGCTATCTGGTGAACGACATCGACGAAGCAGCAGAATGCATTGTCGAGCTGGTCGACAACCCTGACAAGGCGTCAGCGATGGGTGACAAGGGGCGAGAGAAGGTGCGTCAGAACTTCCTGATGTCTCGCCTTCTGGAGCAACATCTCGACCTCCTAAGGAGCTTCGAGGCCAGTTTCAAACCGACGCTGTGAGGAGTGCGTCACGCAGAGCACTCGTGGTTCCCCTGACTTGGGCCGATGGGCACGAGGAACTGGCCACGGCAGTTGAACCGCTCGCGCTCGCCCGCGGTGGCAGCTTGCCACTACCCGACGCAGTCAGCACGTCAGAGCGCCCTACACCTCTTGCAGATCGAGGAGCGCTCCGTGAGACCCGACCTCGATCTGCAAGACGTGTAGGGCGTCATACGTCGATGAGATCGCGAGGACGGGCGGGCTCGGGGCAGGCGGCATCTGTGCGGTTCGGTGCAGTGCGGTGGCGTCGCGAGGCAAGGACGGCACTAGGGCGATAGAGCTTCGACGCTTTGAGGTGAGTGCTCGGGCAGACAGTCAGGGGCTCGTGCCCCCGACTGGCCAGCGATCCAACGCCGCTCTGCAGAGGACGCCGCCCAAGCAGCCTGCACCCCGGTAGTGCCTAGATCGCCTCCGGGGCAAGAGCCAGCCCGTTCCCCCGACTTTCTTCTGCTCCTGCTCCTGCTCCTGCTCGTCACTGACGCCACCAACCAGGACGGGCGCCCGGCCGACACGCCGGTCGTGCGAAATCTGCTGAACTTTCGGACGGGCGGTGCGCTGACCAGCGGAAACGTCCATCGCCCGTCCTCCGCCCGTCCTGGTCGAGCGGCGTGAGGACGGGCGAAAATTGGTGCGCTGCGCGATCATGCTGGCGTTCATGGCAGACGTCGAACGCACCGTGGACTCCATCATCGTCGGCAAGCGCCACCGCACCGAGCTGGGCGATCTGGAGCCGCTGATCAGCTCCATTCGCCAGCTCGGCCTGTTGCAGCCGATCACGGTCACCCCTGATGGGCTGCTGATCTGCGGACGCCGACGCCTCGAAGCCGTCCGTCGGCTTGGGTGGCGGACCGTGAACGTCTGGGTCCGCGCCGGCATCTCGGACAGGATGGCCATGCTGGTCGCCGAGCAGGATGACAACGGCACCCACAAGCCCCTGACCGTCTACGAGATCGCCAGCCTCTTCGCCGAGCTGCGTGAGCTGATGCGCGAGGATGCGGCCCGCCGCCAGCAGGCGTCCCGGTTCGGTGCCCAGGGCGTGAGCGTCGGTTCCGGTGAATCACCGGCACCGACGTCGCGTCACGCCCGGGAGTCGCGAGCGCAGGCCGCGAAGTTCCTGACCGGACGCGACTCCCATCAGCAGCTGGAGCGGATCTGCGAGATGGAGCGCCTCGCCGCGGACCGGTCCCGGCCGGCTGAGGTGCGGCAGGTCGCCGACGCAGAGCTGACCCACATCCGCAACGGTGGCGGTGTGGATCCGAGCTGGCAGCGGGTGCAGGCGGTGATCAGGCTCGAGGCCCGAACCCATCCGGACGGCCTGGAGGATGGGGACTCGGAATCGGCACACGGACTCCTCGCGGCCGCCCGCGCTGATCGCGCCCGCCGGGTCAAGCAGAACCGGAGGAAACGGGCCTCGGCCGCGGCCGACGCCATCCGGTCGATGCGCTCGTTCGCGCTCATGTGGGCCGAGCTGCAGGGCTGGTCGAAGCACTACCTCCCGGAGCGGGCGGCCCGCGAGCTGAGCGAGGACGACTGGCGGCTCTTCCTCGATGTCGTCGCCGAGACCAGCGCGTTCGTCGAGGCCGTCACCCGCGAACGGGACAAGCAGCGGTCGGAGGCCGGGTGAGCCTCGACCATGGCGCGACCGCCTTGCGTTCCTTCGCCACCTCGTGCAGCAGCTCGGCAGCCCGCAACTCCTCGCGGGGACCGCGCTGCTCGGCGAGGTCAGCGGCAAGGCGCAGCCGTGACTTCGGATAGACGCGTTGACCCTCGGGCACGGTGTGGATGACGACGTTCGCATCCTCCTCGGCCGGCATCAGCAGGTACGAGCGTGACAGTGCCTCCACGGTGTCGGCGGCGAGATAGCCGTCGACGTCGCTGGAGGTGATGCCGCTAGCGGCTGCGCTCGCGACGCACTCCCAACGGACGTCCTCGCGGAGCGCGGGCAGGTCGGCGCCCGCCGCCTTCCGCAGGACTCGCCCCGCGCGATTGCGGAACATCGACCGCAAGGCTGCCGCGACGCCTCGGACGTCCTCCTCTGCCGCCGCTGGCTGGGCCACGCGCGAAAGCAGCTCGTCCAGCCTGGCCCCACCCCGGGAACGCTCGACCGGCGCCAGCGCAGCAAGCGCCTCCTCGTCCCGCTCGGCGAGAGCGATGAGCGCCCAGGCCGAGCGGGCCGACAGCGGCCGGCCCGGCGCCTTGCGTTCGGCGACCCGGAGCAGCGAGAGCTCGTCGACCACCCACTGGGAGCCGATTCGCTCAGCGCGCAGCGAGCCGTCCGCGATCCGCTGGTGAATGCGCGGCACGCCCACGCCGAGTCGACGAGCGGCTTCGGCAACGCTCAGGCTGGCCATGAACATAACCCTACAAGACTTTATAGTATTGTGTAATCGCAGCATGGTGTTCGCTTCCTGCCGGGCTCCGGGGTTAGCGCGGGTGCGCGCTCCCCCGGGATCGCCAACCGGCTGTCGGGCGACGCAACCGACACGTCGCCGACGTCTGGGAGACTCTTCAGGTGGTGGGCTCGCTCGCGGATGTCGTCCTCCCCCTGATCCGCACCCGGGCCGAGCTCTGGCGCTGGTCGAGCGCGAACGCGCATGGGCGTCAGATGCACGAGGCCGTGGACCTCCTGGAAGCCGCCGTTCCGACCACGGACCCCACCGAGGTGTATGCCGTCACCCACAAGGCCCTGGCCAGCGCCGTCAAGGTGATCGCCCGCGCCGACGACTCCAGCGGGATCATCGGCGACGCATGCCGCCGCCTGCTCGAGCTGCATCCCCGCGCTGCGGCTGCCGCTCGCGTGCCCTCCGGCAGATTGATCGACTGGATGCTGAAGTTCCAGTTCGACGGCGACGTCGACTACTTCGAGCTCGACCCCGTCGCCTACGCCCCGGCGCTCGGCGAGACGGGGATCGGGGCCTACCGCAGGCGACTCGGCGAGATCGAGGCAGGACTCGGGCCACGCCCCTCCGAGGGGGACCGCTGGACCTCCGCACGTCCCTCGAGTGGTTCACCCTGGACTGGAACGCCCGGCGCCTGGCCGTGCTCGACCACGACGTCGACGCCATCATCCGCACCCACGCCCGGGACCGAAGGGTCGCCGCGTGGCTGGAGGACACCGCCGAGGCGTTCGAGGAGATCGGCGAGATCGACCTCGCGATCGACTGGGCACGGCAGGCGACCGACTTCGACCGCGGCCACCAGTCGCTCAAGGCAGCCGACTACTGGTGCCGACTCCTCGAGCAACACCGGCCCGCCGAAGCGCTCGACGCGCGGCTGGTCGTGTTCCGGAAGTGGCCGTCATCCACCACAGCCGCCCGGCTGCACAAGGCCGCCGGGCGGGGATGGCCCGACTACCGCGACGAGGTCGTGGCGACCCTCGCGGCGAGCCCCAGCGACGCCGTGCTGTTCGCGCTCCTGACCCTGAAGGAGCCCGAGTTCGCCTGGAACCTCGCGCACTCGCTCGCCCTCGACAGCGACCACACGTGGAGCGAGCTGGTGAAGGCCTACGAGAAGGTCGACCGCCTCGCGGTGCTGCCGATCCACCAGCGTCTCGTCGAGAACGAGCTGGTCGAGGCCGGCGCCCAGCACTACCGACTCGCCGCCAGACGGCTCGCGAAGATGCGCAAGCTCGCCGCCGGCTCCGATCGGGCCGTCGAGGTCGATGAGCTCATCACCGAGCTGCGCGAGACCCACCGCCGCCGTCCGCGCCTGCAGCAGGAGTTCGACCGCGCTGGTCTCCCCTGACTCGACCGACTCGCTACTCGATCCCACGAAGCTTGAGGGGCCGGACTCCCGAGGGGCTCATCGCCAGAGCCCACGGCCCCGGACCCCGCTTGGTGATCTCTCGTTGCAGACGCTGCTCATGGTGGATGAAGAGCTCGAACTGATCCTGCACCCCCATGTCCTGCTTCGCGCCGATCCAGACGGAACGGATCCCGTGCTCACGGTAGGCGCGAAGCTCAGCCGGCCGTGTACGGATGCGCCTGTCGCGCGTCACCACGATCAGCTCGCGCTCGGCCACGATCGGCATCCAGTCGAGGTCGAGCGTTCCGAGGGGTACGTCCGGCAGGGCCTCGTGCCCTGGGTAGAGCACGTCGTCTCGACCGCTGCGCCGGAGGAGCTTGCCCAGGCCCAGGGTGTTCTCGTCGGTGAAGTACACCGGCCCGGGGCTTGCGGCCATCAGGCTGCGCGCTCACTCCCGGCGATCAGCTCGAAACGAATCGCCGCATCGACCTGGTCCGGAGCGAGGTCGTACAGGTCAGACAATTCGTCGCGACTGGTCCCCGCTCGATAGTCCTCTGCCAGCGATTCAGTGCGCACGTTGCGGACAGCGGGCTGACCGAACGCGCGGCTCGGGTCCATGACGACGTCGGGGGTCCGCACATCAGGCCTCATGCGTCCGACCACATCGTCGATGTACTCGACCGCAGAACGGAAACGCAGTGCTGATTCGGCGAGGACGAGCTGGCCGTTGCGGACCACCACGAGCTGGAGCTGACGCTCCAGCCCGACCTGCTCCTGCACGACGCGAACCAGCTCTCGGCCGTCTACGTCGAGGAAGGGGCGCGCGTGCGCGAGTGGGTAGCGGCCGAACTCCTGCCGAAGCTGCACGATCGCTGGACGAAGCCGTTGAACGGGCACCGCTCGGCTACGAAACTCGGCGAGCAGGCGTGCCTCGACCATCTCGCCCCAGGTGACGTCATCGCCGCCGGTGGGTTCCGGGCGGAGAACAGGGTCGTAGAACCTGCCGCCCCGCTCGTAGCCCTCAAGCCAGCGCTTCGCGGTGCCCGAGTGCAGGCCGACCAGGCGATCGACGTCCGGGTAGGAGTAGATCGCGCGATCGAGCATCGAGTCGGACATGCGAACGATCTTCTCACCGACCGGCGACAAAAGGCGGCCCGTGGTGTTGTGTCGACGCCGAATGCGGCCGGGCCGCCTGCCGTGATCCGCCGTGATCACCCCTCGTCCTCGCGGGCGAAGGCCCGGTCGAGCAGCTCCGCGGTCAGCGGGTTCACGTGCTCGTTGCGGCGGATGTAGTGCTCGATCGTCACCTTCGGGTCGGTGTGGCCGAGCAGCTCGGCGGCCAGGTTCACGCTCGCCTGGTCGTTGACCACCGTGGCGACGGTCCGGCGGAACATGTGGGGGTGGACGCCCTCGATGCCCGCGTCGCCCAGGACCCGGCGCAGCTGGCGTCGCACGTTGGCCGTGGTCAGCGGCGTGCCCTCCCTGCTGTGGAAGACCAGCGCCTCGGGTGACCGGTCGGCCAGCACGGAGAGCCGCTGACGGATCGCCTCGGCGGTGAAGGTCGGCAGGGCCACGACGCGGTTCGAGCGGTCGGTCTTCGGATGCGGCTGCCGGAAGGTGCCGGCGCCCCGCTGCGAGACGACCGTCCCGCTGATCCGCAGCGTGGCCGGGGTGGTCGTGACGTCGAGGTCGCAGCGGCGGATCGCGAGCACCTCGCCGATGCGCGCCGAGGTGCCGAGCATGACCTCGACGACCTGGCCGAGCTGGCCGTCCGGGTTCGGCCCGCAGCCGCCGCGGGCGTGCTCCCAGGCCTTGATGACCGCGCGGACCGCGTTGACCTCGGTGGCGGTCAGCGCCGTCGGGGTCCGCTTGGGCTTGTGCAGCCGCGCGACGCCGTCGATCGGGTTGCGCGGCACCACCTCGTGGCGCACCGCCAGGCCGAACGCGAGCCGGAGCACGGTCTTGGCCCGCTTCGAGCGGGCGTAGGAGAGCCGGCCGAGCTGCTTGAGCAGCGCGTCGCACCGCGCGACGCCGATCTCCCGCAGGGTCAGGTGCTGGAAGGCGGGCAGGACGAGCTTGCGCATCGCGTCCTCGTAGCCCCGGCGCGTCGACGGGGCGATCCGGTTCTCCAGGTCGAGGTCGGCCAGCCAGTAGTCGACGAGCTCGCCGAAGAGGCTGTCGAGCGTGAGCGTCGTGTCGACGGGCTGGTAGAGGTGGCGCTGCGCCAGCCGCTTCTTCAGCGCCGCAGACGCGGCCGACCTCGTCCCGGCCCGCGCCGAGACCAGCCGGGCCTTGCCGTCGAAGTCGCGGTAGCGGGTGCGGACCTCGACCCGGCCGTCGGGCAGGTTCATCACCGTGACCTCACCGTGGGTGCCGATGGGGATCCGCTGCCTACTCACCGGGCGCCTCCCGGTGGGCGCTCATCCAGTCCGCGACGTCCGAGACGGCGAACTTCAGCCGCTTGCCGAACTTGAAGGCTCGCGGGGCCGTGCCGGCCAGCCGCCAGTCGTAGATCGTCTGCACCGGGACGCCGAGGTACTCCGCGAGCTCCTCGACGCCCATCAGGGGCTCCAGGCCCAGATCAGAAGTGTTCATGACACCCAGGTGTGCGGCGCCAACCGGCGGCGAACCGAGCGGTCTCGATGCGCCCGCTCGTTCCTCGCGGGCTACTCGACCAGACGAGGCTGGGCAATCCGATGGATTGATGATGGATCGCCATGGCGACCTCCACGCAAAAGTCGAGGCCAGACGGTGTCTGACCTCGACTTCTTTGGTAGCGGGGGCGGGATTTGAACCCGCGACCTCTGGGTTATGAGCCCAGCGAGCTACCGAACTGCTCCACCCCGCGTCGGTGATCCCTACTCTAGGGCACCGGTCTCGGCCGCCTCAAATCGGGGTCAGGCGGGCTCGGGCCCCTGGGACGCATCGATCTGCTGGGCGAGGTATCCCTGTACGCCCACCCGCTCGATCGCGGCGAGCTGCGCGTCGAACCACTCGGCGTGCCGCTCCTCGTCGCGCACCATCTCCTCGAAGACGGCGGCGGTGCCGTGGTCGCCCAGGTCGTGACACTCCTTCGCCGATGCGTTGAACTGCGCCACCGCGGCCTTCTCGCTGTCGTAGGCGAGCCGCAGCATCTCCTCGGCGGTCTCGCCGACACTGATGGAGCCCAGCCGCTGCACGTTGGGGTGGCCCTCGAACATCAGGATGCGGTTGATCAGCTCGTCGGAGTCCTTCATCTCGTCGATGGAGAGGTCGTAGTACACCTTGCCGAGCCGGGGCAGACCCCAGTTGTCCAGCATCCGCGCGTGCAGGAAGTACGTGTTCGTGACCGTGAGCTCGAACGTCAGGGCGTCGTTGAGGAGCTCCACCACGCGCTGGTCAACTGGCTGCACCATCCACCTCCGAAAGCGTCTGCGGACCGTCTGCTCGCGAGCGACGTGCTCGTCGAGGATCGCCTTGACGGAGAACACGCAGGTCCCGCAGCCGCTGCCGGCACGCGTGGCACGGCAGGCGTCGCCGGTGGTGCGCGCCCCCGCTTCCGCGGCCCGGCGCACGTCGCCGTCACTGACGACCCGGCAGTGGCAGACGATCACGGCGTCCCCTTCCAGACGAATAAGGGGAGCCTAACCTAAAGGCCGCCTGTGCCGGAAGGGCGCCCGCCACACGGACGGGCGCCCCTTCTCAGCTCCCCGTCGCCCGAGCCGTCGCCCGAGCCGTCGCCCGACTCCTCCGGCGAGCTCGCGGGCGGCGAGGGCAGCTGCTCCGCCAGGCCCAGGGCCTGGGTGACCAGGCGCGAGGCCCGGTCGGTCAGCTCCTGGTAGCGGGCCAGGTCGCCGTCGGTCAGCGCCTGCTGCGCCTGCGAGTAGAGACGGTCGGCACGGTCGAGCAGGTCGCGCACCTGGGTGGCGGCGTCGTTCTCGCCCTCGTTGCCGCCCTGGTTGCCGCCCTGGCCGTTGCCCTGGTCGCCGCCCTGGTTGCCGCCGCCCTGGTCGCCGTTGCCACCGTCGTCCGGCGCGGCGCTCTCCTCCACGCCGAGCAGGTCGCGAACCGCTTCGGCGAAGGTCGCGCCGAACCCGACGTCCTCGCCGAAGGAGACCGCGGTGAACTGCAGCACCGGGAAGGAGCCGTCACCGGTCTGCCGGATCGTGTAGATCGGCTGCACGTAGAGCAACCGGTCGTCCACCGGAAGCGTCAGCAGGTTGCCGTAGCTGACGCGCGCCTCGGAGCCCGAGGTGAAGGACAGCAGCGCCCGCTGCAGCTCCTCGTCGGCGTTGATCCGGCTGGCCACCTGACCCGGACCGGAGACCTGGGGCCCGTTGCCCGCCGCGAGGTCGAGCACCCGGATCTGCCCGTAGTCCTCCTCGTCGGCCTCGGCGCTGACGGTCATGTACGCCGCCAGGTTCTGCCGGTTGACCGGCACGAACGTCGAGGTCAGCGAGAACTGGGTGTCCCCGTCCTGGGTCACCGAGAGGCGGTAGGGCGGCTGCAGCGTCGTCCCCTCGTTCGGGTCCGCCGGCACCTCCCAGCGCTCGTTGGCCTGGTAGAAGTCGCTCGCGTCCGTCACGTGGTAGCGGGCGAGCTGGAAGCGCTGCACCTTGAACAGGTCCTCGGGGTAGCGCATGTGGTCCAGCAGCTCGGGCTCGATCGAGTCCTTGGACTGCACGGTGCCGGGGAAGGCCTCGCTCCACGCCTGCAGCATGGGGTCGTCCTCGTCCCACGCGTAGAGCGTCACGGTGCCGTCGTAGGCGTCCACCGTCGCCTTCACCGAGTTGCGGATGTAGTTGATCTCGTCGGTCGGCAGCGTCTGGAAGGCCGAGTTCACGTCGTTCAACGCGTCGTCGGTCATCGTGTCGAACGACTCCTTCTCCGAGAGCGGGAAGCGGTCGGAGAGCGTGTAGCCGTCGATGATCCACTTCACCTTGCCGTCGATCACCGCCGGGTACGGGTCGGCGTCGACGGTCAGCCAGGGCGCGACCTTCTCCACCATCTCGGCGGGGTCGCGGTCGTAGAGGATCCGCGAGTTCTCGTGCACCCGGTCGGAGAGCACGATGTTCGGCTCGCCGAACTTGATGGCGTAGAGCACCTTGTTGAACAGGCCGCCGACCGGGACGCCGAAGTCGCCCTCGTAGGTCGACGTGGTGTTGCTCTCCTCGGCCTCCTGCCCGCTGGCGGTGATCGGCACGTCGAGCTCGAGGTCGGGCGCGTCGTCGCTGGGCTTGCCGACGATGGAGTACGTCGGGCTGTTCTCGCCGTAGTAGATGCGCGACTCGTACTCACCGACGAAGTCGGTCATGTCGCCCAGCGGCGGGTTGGCCCAGCGCGGCTCCTCACTGGTGGTCTGGCGGGCGTTGTCGGCCGGGCGCTGGTTGCCGTAGGCCGCGATGACGCCGTCGCCGTGGGTGTAGACGGTGTGCAGGTTCGCCCAGTTCTGGCTGGACTCGGCGATGCCGGCCTGGTTGAGCTCGCGGACGCCCAGCACGAGGTCGCGCGGGGTGCCCTGCACGTCGTACTGGTCGACGTCGAGCACGTCGTTGACCGAGTAGTAGCCGCGGATCTGCTGGGCCTGCTCGAACGCCGCGGGGATGATGTTGGGGTCGACCAGGCGCACGCCGGGCGTGTTGATCGCGTCCTGCGCGACGTTCTGGTCCTCGGCGTCGGAGACGTCCTCGCCTGCGGAGCGGTAGGGCGTCATCTCGGCGCCCTCCACCTGGTAGGCGAACCGCGTCGCCTCGATGTTGCGGGCGATGTAGGGCTCCTCCTTGTCGGCCTCCGTGGGGTCGACCTGGAACTGCTGCACGACACCCGGCCACACCAGGCCGAGCAGGATCGCCGACAGCGCCAGCATGGCCAGCCCCATCGAGGGCAGGATCCAGGTGCGCCGCCACACGTTGAGGAAGAACAGGATCGCGCAGATCACCGCGATGCCGGCGAGGATGTTCTTCGCCGGGAGCACCGCGTTGTCGTCGGTGAAGGTGATGCCCGTGATCAGCCCGCTGGCGTCGCTGAGCAGGTCGAAGCGGTCGAGCCAGTAGTCGACGGCCTTGGCGAGCACGAAGATGCCCAGCAGCACCGAGAGCTGCGCCTGGGCAGCGCCGGTGAGCCGGTCACGGCCCTGCAGGCGGATGCCGCCGAAGAGGTAGTGCACCAGCGCGGCCGCGATCAGGGCGATGATCGCCAGGGCCATCGCGAAGTCGACCAGGTAGTGCCACCAGGCCAGGTCGAACATGTAGAAGCCGATGTCGCGGTCGAAGTAGGGGTCGGAGCGCCCGAAGTCGCCGCCGTTGCGCCACAGGAGGAAGGTGCGCCACTGACCGGTCGCCGACCCGCCGGCGAAGATGCCGACGAGCACGGAGACGCCCAGCAGCAGCCAGGTGCGCAGCGGGGTCACGGCCTCGCGGTAGCGCTCGAGGTTGCTCTGCTCCGGCGACGGCGGCCGGAACATCGGCCGCAGCCGGTAGGCGATGTACATGTTCACGCCGACCGCGACGGCCATCACCAGGGCGAAGATCGCGAACAGCGCGACGCGCGTCCACAACACCTTGGTGAAGACGCCGAGGTAGCCGAGGTTGTCGAACCACATGCGCTCGGTCCAGAAGGACGAGAGCACGGTCAGCAGCAGGAACGCTCCGACCAGCACGGCACCGGTGATCACCAGCGCCCGCGTGCGTCCGTTGCTGCCGGACGACTCGGGCGGGGTGGCGGCCGGCCGACGGCGGGGCTCGTCGCCGAACAAGTCGCTCACGTCAGGACTCCTCTTCTTCCAGGGTGGTGCGCAGCAGCTCGAGCAGACCCGGCACCAGGTCGCTCCCGCCCACGACCGACTGGTCGTCGTCGTGGGCGCGTAGACGCAGGGCACAGTACGTCGCCCCGGCCCGGGTGGCCGCGGCGACGATCCGTACCTCTTGTCGATCGGGGTGTTCCCGGGCGAACCGGTCGGCCTCGGCCGGGTCCTCCGGGACGTCGTCGTCGGTGCCCGGCGGCAGCACCAGCCGCTCGACGACGGCGGCGCAGCCGCTCACGCCGTCGGGCCAGGCGATCTGCTCGAGCACCCGCTCCAGCGGCTGGGAGGCGTCGAGCTGGTCCTGCTCGACCGGGGTCAACGACCCGGCTGCCGAGGAGTGGTCGAGGCCCATCGAGGCGGCGAGGTCGGGCTCGTGCTGGACGATCCGCGCGGTGTCGACCAGCGCGTAGAGCCGCGCGGGCTGGTCCCAGCCGTCGCCGGCGAGGTGCTGCTCGATCTCGTGCACCGCGGAGGCCAGCGCGGGATCGACGTCGAGGTCGGGGGCCGGGGCCGGGACCGTCCGGGTCGTCCAGGCCGGCGGGCTCGGCCGGGGCGGTCGGCTCGATCGGCTCGTCCGGGTCGCTCATGTCAGCCCTCCTGCGTGCATGCGGGGAGCTCGGCTCCCGGGTCGTCCACCCACGCCTCGACGGCCAGGCGCGCCTCGTGCAGCGTCTCGGTGCGCACGAGCCGGATGTCGTCCACGTTCGCGCCGAGCGCGTCCGCGCAGTTCTCGGCCGGCACCAGGAACAGATCTGCGCCGTCGCGCTCCGAGGCAGCGATCTTCTGCTGGATGCCGCCGATGGGGCCGACCTCGCCGCCGGGTGTGATGGTGCCCGTGCCGGCGACGGCCTGGCCACCGGTCAGCGAGCCGGGCGTCAGGGTGTCGTAGATGGCGAGGCTGAACATCAGCCCCGCGCTGGGCCCGCCGATGCTGTCGGGGATCCGCACCCGCACGTCGAACGGGAACGTGAAGCCCGGGCCCGGCACGATGCCGACCTTGGGCCCGTCGGGGGTCTCCTCGGGGGTGACGCTGACGGTCTTGCGATTCCCGTCGCGGAGCACGGTGAACTCGACGGGCCCGCCCCCGTCGTTGCCGCCGACGATGCGGACGACGTCCTCGGCCTCGGTGACCTCCTGGCCGTCGACCTCGAGCAGCACGTCGCGCAGCTCCAGCTTGCCGGAGGCCGGCCGGTCGTCCTCGACGTTGAGCACCTCGACGACGGAGTCCACCTCGACCCCGAGCTCGCGCAGGGCGGCGGCGATCGCGGAGTCCTGCGAGGAGACCATCTGCAGCGAGGAGCGCAGGTCGGCGTCGCGCTGCGTCTCGTCCTGGTCGTAGACCGCGTCGTAGGGGTAGACCGCCTGCTCCTCGTCGAACCAGGCGCCGAGGGCGGAGAAGAGGTTCACCGTCGTCTTCGGCTGGGTGACCAGCACGGTCGTCAGACGCAGCTGGCCGTCGTCGCGGTAGCTCTTGTGACCCTGCACGTCGATGATCTCGTCGCCCTCGCGGTCGCCGAGCACGTCGACGGTGGGGCCGGGCTCGTAGGTGACGAACGGGACGGGCAGGAGGGCCGCGGTGACCCACAGGGCGACCAGCGCCGGGACCGCGATCAGCCCGGCCAGGGTGCGCTGGCTCATCGCGAGTCCGGGCTGCCGCTGGTCACGTTGTCAAGCCTCTCATCCAGTCTCAAACGGGAGCGCCATGGTCCACGAGCCTGCTGAGGGGCTTCCGTGCGAGCGCTGAAGGCAGGCTGAGGACCCGCTGCCGCGCGCGCACCCGGGGGCGCGTTCAGGCGCTGGTGCGGCGCGACGGACGCACGGCGATGCCGGTGCTGCGGTCGACCGGACGGCGCGGCTCCATGCCCCGCCGCACCGGCGACTCGCGCTCGAGCGCGGCACCGAGCCGGGCAACGGCGGCCTCGCGATCGACCTCGCCGCGCCCCTCGCGGCCGGCCCACGCGACCCAGAGCATCGCCGCGACCGTCGCGACGCCCGCGGGCACCAGCCAGAACAGGATCTCCACACGCGCAGGCTACGGCGCGGCGGGCCCGGTGCCCGGCGGGCGCGCCGATCGGCCGGACTGCCGGTCAGGGCGTGCCCACCCACTCCTCGCCGCCGTCGCCGAACCGCTGGTGCTTCCAGATCGGCACCTCGGCCTTGAGCGTGTCGATCAGCGCCCGCGACGCGTCGAACGCCTCGCCGCGGTGGGCGCCCGTGGTCGCGACCACCACGGCGGCGTCCCCGATCGCCAGCGTGCCGACCCGGTGCACGGCCGCGACGCCGTGCACGTCGTACTGCTCGGCCACGCGGCGGCAGACGTCGGTCATCCGCTCGCGGGCCGTCGGGTGCGCCGTGTAGTCGAGCCCCTCGACGGACTTGCCCCCGTCGTGGTCGCGCACCCGGCCGACGAACAGGGTCAGCCCGCCGCTGGCGTCGTCGTCCAGGGCCGCGACGACCTCGGCGACGTCGAGCGGCGTCTCGCGCAGGTCGACCAGCCGGACCCCGGGCGGCAGCTCCTCGGTGGCATCACTCACGTCGGCCACCCTAGTCCGCGAAAGGTACCGTGGGGCCCATGAGTGACGACCCAGCCGACCGACCCGACGACGGCCAGAACCCCTTCAAGGGCACGCCCTTCGAGCAGTTCTTCGAGGGCCTGGCCGGTGGCGGCGGTCAAGGCGGCGGTCAAGGCGGCGGCGGCCAGCCGTTCGGGTTCGGCAGCCAGGGCTCCGGCGGGCCCGGCGGCTTCGACCTGAACGCGATCATGAGCCAGATGCAGCACCTGATGACCCCGCACGACGGCCCCGTGAACTGGGACCTCGCGCTCGACACCGCGCGCCGCGCGGCCAGCCAGGAGCCCGACCCGACGCCGACGCAGCGGCAGCGGGACGCCGTCGACGACGCGGTGCGCCTCGCCGACCACTGGCTCGACTCGGCCACCGACTTCCCCTCCGGCGTCAGCACCAGCGCCGCCTGGAGCCGCGCGGAGTGGATCGAGAACACGCTCGAGGTGTGGAAGGGCCTCGTCGAGCCGATCGCCGGCCGGGCGAACGGCGCCCTCGGTGACGCCCTGCCCGAGGAGGCCCGCGCGATGGCCGGCCCACTGATGGACCTGCTCGGCCGCGCGACCGGCGCGATGGTCGCCTCGCAGGTCGGCTCCGGGCTGGGGACGCTGGCCGGCGAGGTGCTCTCCGCGAGCGACGTGGGCCTCCCCCTCGGCCCCGTCGGCCGCGCCGCGCTCGTCCCGAGCAACGTCGCCGCCTTCGCCGACGGGCTCGACGTCTCGGGCGACGACGTGCTGCTCTACCTCGCGCTGCGCGAGGCCGCGCACCAGCGGCTCTTCGCCGGCGTGCCGTGGCTGCGCGAGCACCTGCTCTCGGCGGTCACCGACTACGCCCGCGGCATCGAGCTGGACATGAGCGGGATCGAGGAGCAGGTCCGCGGGCTGGACATGAGCGACCCCGCCGCGCTCCAGCAGGCGATGGAGGGCGGGCTCTTCGACCTCAAGCGCACGCCCGCCCAGGAGGCGGCGCTGCAGCGGCTGGAGATCACGCTCGCCCTGGTCGAGGGCTGGGTCGACGAGATCGTCGGCCAGGCCACCGAGCAGCGGATGCCGGCCGCCGGCAAGCTGCAGGAGGCCGTGCGGCGCCGCCGCGCGTCCGGCGGCCCGGCGGAGCAGACCTTCAGCGCGCTCGTCGGCCTCGAGCTGCGGCCGCGCCGGCTGCGCGACGCCTCCACGCTGTGGGGCTCGCTGCGGACGCGCCAGGGCGCCGAGGCCCGCGACGGCGTGTGGATGCACCCCGACCTGCTGCCCACGGCCGCCGACCTCGACGACCCGTTGGGCTTCCGCGAGGACGCGGCGGCGCCCGACGCGATGTCGCAGGACCAGTTCGACGCCGAGCTGCGCAAGATGCTCTCCGGTGACGAGGGCCCCGCCGACGACTCCGAGGACCAGGGGCCCGCCGGCGCGTGAGCCTGCTCGCCGACGCGCTGGGGGTGCTGGAGGCCTGGCGCCCCGCGGACCCCGACCAGGAGCGGCTGCGCCGCCGGTACGTCGCGCACCTGCGCGCGCACCCGGACGGCCTGGCCCGCTCGTGCTACCCGGACCACCTCACGGCCAGCACGGTGGTGCTCTCTCCCGACGCGCGCGAGGCGCTGCTCACGCTGCACGCCAAGGCGGGGCGCTGGTTCCAGCTCGGCGGCCACTGCGAGGCGTCGGACGCCGGCCTGCTCGACGCCGCCCGCCGCGAGGCCGAGGAGGAGTCGGGCATGACGGGGCTCGCCCTGGACCCGGTGCCGGTGCAGCTGAGCGAGCACGCCGTCCCGTTCTGCGACCCGCGCGGCGGGGCGCGGCACCTCGACGTCCGGTTCGTGGCGCAGTCCGCGGCGGGCGCGGCGCACGCGGTCAGCGAGGAGTCGCTGGACGTGCGCTGGTGGCCCGTCGACGCGCTGCCCGACCCGGAACCAGACCTCGTCCGGCTGGTGGCGCTGGCCCGCGCGCGGCTGCTCGGGGCGGACGCCGGTCAGGACTCGACGACATCGTCGCCGGGCGGCGGCTCGACCTCCATCGCCGCGGACCAGCCGAGCAGGTAGCCCTTGGCCCGCTCGGCCCGGGGGTAGCGGTCGACCCACGACCAGAACCGGGCGTCGTGGCGCGGCTCGAGCAGGTGCGCCAGCTCGTGGACGAGCACGTAGTCGACGACCCACTCCGGCATCCCCTGCAGCCGGGTGCTGAGCCGGATCGACCGGTCCCCCGGCGTGCACGACCCCCAGCGGGCGCGCTGGTTGCTCACCCAGCGCACGGACGACGGCTCGGCGAGGCCACCGAGATAGGTCTCGCTGAGCCAGTGCGCGCGCGAGACCAGCTCGTCGTCCGAGGGGCGGGTGCGCCGCTCGGAGCGCTCGAGCCGCGCCAGCATCGTCTCGACCCACTCGGCCTCCTGCCGGCGCGTGAGCGTCGCCGGGACCATGACGACGACGCGGTCCCCGTCGCGGTAGGCGGAGACGGTCTTGCGCCGGCGCTCGGAGCGGCGCAGCTCCACGTGCGGCGGCACCTCGGGGACCGGGGGGCGTCCCATGCCCGCCACGCTATCGGTTGGCCCAGGCCAGGAGGCGCTCCCGCGGCCACGTGTTGACGATGCGGCCGGGGTCGATGCCGGCCCGCTCGGCGCGCTGGCAGCCGTGGTCGAGCATGTCGAGCTGACCGGGCGCGTGCGCGTCGCTGTCGATCGCGAACAGGCAGCCGCTGTCCCGGGCGAGCTCGAGCAGCGCCGTGGGCGGGTCGCGCCGCTCCGGGCGGGAGTTGATCTCGACGGCGGTGTCGTGGGCGGCGCACGCCGCGAAGACGGCCCGGGCGTCGAACTGCGAGGGCGGTCGCATGCCGCGGTTGCCCGTGACCAGGCGCCCGGTGCAGTGGCCGAGCACGTTCACCCGCCGGTCGCGGACCGCGGTGAGCATGCGCCGCGTCATCGCGTCCGGGTCCATCTTCAGCTTGGAGTGCACGCTCGCGACGCGCAGGTCGAGCCTCGCGAGCATCTCGTCGGTCTGGTCGAGCGACCCGTCGTCGAGGATGTCCACCTCGATGCCGTGCAGGAGGCGGAACCCGTCGCCGGCACCGCTCCCCAGGTGGTCGTTGACGGCGGCGACCACGTCGATCTGCCGCGCGAGCCGCTCGGCGCTCAGGCCGTTGGCCACGCGCAGCCGGGGCGAGTGGTCGGTGAGCACGAGGTACTCGTGGCCGAGCTCGATCGCGGTGAAGGCCATCTCCTCGACGGGCGAGCCGCCGTCGGACCAGTCCGAGTGCGAGTGGCAGTCGCCCTTCAGGGCCCCCCGCAGCGCCCGTCCGCCGGGCACGAGCGGGCCGGCGTGCTCCTCCTCCAGCCGGGCCAGGCGTTCCGGCTGCCGCCCGCTCACCGCCTCGGAGATCACCGTGGCGGTGCTGGCGCCGATGCCGGGCAGCTCGGTCAGCGTGCCCTCCTCGGCGCGGAGGGCGACCTCGTCCGGGTCCATCGGCAGCAGCGTCGCGGCGGCCGCGCGGTACGCCTTGATCTTGTAGGTGTCCTCGCGCGCCCGCTCGAGCAGGAAGGCGATGCGGCGCAGCGCCGCCACCGGCCCGTCGTCGTACGCGGTCACGCGCTCACCCCTCGGCTGGTCCGTCGCCTCGTCGGCGGTCGACCATTTCCCGTCCACAGCCGCTCACGCGCCATTGTGGCTGGTCAGGGCGCCGCCGGGCGAGGTCGGGGTCCCGGCCCTCCACACCCGGCTCCCCCGTCGCGACCGGGTTGTCCACCGGTTCGCCGCCGGTTCCACACGGCCCTCCACAGGTTCCTCCACAGGCCGGCGCGCCGATCGCGCCCGAAACGTTGACCCGGCATCGGCGCCGCTCCTAGCGTCATCGCCTGACGGGCCCCGGCGGTCCGGGTCACGTTCGCAAGGGGAAGGCGAACGTGGGTCGGGCGCCGGGGCCCGGTGCATTCCGCCGAGTGGGCGCCACTCCCGCCCCGAGTGGGCGTGCGTCCCGGATCACTCCCCGGTGAACTCGGCCGGCCGCTTCTCGCGGGCCGCCCGGATGCCCTCCTGCAGGTCCTTCGTCGCCAGCGTGATCGGCTGCGCCATCGCCTCCCACTGGAGGCCGGCCTCGATGTCGTGGTGGCCCCCCTGCAGCAGGGCGAGCTTGGTGAGCCGGGTTGCGACGGGCGCGCCGCCGGCCATCCCGGCGGCGGCATCGAGGGCCGCCGACTCCAGCTCGGCGCCCTCCACGACGCGGGAGACGAGGCCGAGCCGCAGCGCCTCGTCGGCCTCGACGATCCGCCCGGTCAGCAGCAGGTCGCGCGCGGCGGCCGGGCCGACGACGTCCGGCAGCAGGTGGGTGGCGGCCATCCCGGGATGCATCCCGAGCTGCGTGAACGGGACGCCGAGCTTGGCCGCCGAGGCGGCGTACCGCACGTCGCACGCGAGCGCGAGGCAGAGCCCGGCGCCGATGGCCGCGCCGTTCAGTGCCGCGAGCGTGGGCACCTCGAGCGAGCGGATGCTCAGCCAGGCGCGGTAGAAGGGCAGCATCCGCGCGCGCAGGTGGTCGACCCCCGCGTCGGGCTCGCTGGCGATCCAGCTGGTGTCGCCGCCGGAGCAGAACGCACGCCCCTCGCCGGTGACCAGCACGGCCCGGCAGGTGGGGTCGCCACGCAGCGCCTCGACCGCCGTGACCCACGAGGCCGTCATGTCGCTCGACATGGCGTTGCGCTGGTCCGGGTTGTCCAGCGTCAGGCGGACGACGCCCTCGGCGGGGCGGTCCACGCGCAGGTGGGGCAGGTCGTCGAGGGTTGGCTGGGTGCTTGCGCTGCTGTCGGGCATGCCCGCACGGTAGCCCCGGCCCTGGGCGACGCGCGCCCGCGGCCCGACCCCGGATGCGCGGTCCGGCGACCGGTGTGCACTAGGGTCTCGTTCGCCGGGCGCGCCTGCGCACGGCTCCGGCGGGCTCCCCCGACCCCCGTCGGTTGGACCCGATCGAACCTGGAGCGAGGAGGCCGTCATGGCTGAGACCTGGAGCGGCGAGTTCTACTGCGTGAAGTGCAAGGAGAAGCGCGAGGCGTCCGGGGAGGTCAAGGTCAACGACAAGGGCACCCGCATGGCCAAGGCCGAGTGCCCCGTCTGCGGCACGAACCTGAACCGCATCCTCGGCAAGGCCTGACTTCTCGCCACCGTTCGGCGGCGCTTCCGGCCCGGCCGGAGGCGCCGCCGGCGTGCGTCCGGGGTCGCGTGCGAGCAGCCGGCCCCTGTGGACGATGGCAGCGAGGGCGTCGTCCGGGGTGACACCCTCCCCCGTGTGACCGGCACCTCTCACCCCCCGACCACCCCGAACGACCGTCGCGTCCTGCGTCCGGGCGTCGTCGTGCTCGCCCACCCGCCCGACCGGCTGGTGGTGGCGCACGACCACGGCCGCGTCGTCGCCCCGGAGTCGACGAGCGCGCGTCGCCTGCTGGACCGCCTGACCGCTGGCGGCGCGTCGCCCCCGTCGTCGGCCGACCCGCCCGACGCCTGGCGGCTGTGGCGTCGCCTCGACGACGCGCACCTGCTCGTCGCGGCCGCCGCCCGCGACGCGGCGCGCGGGGTCGCGCGACGCGCCTCCCAGCACGGCAGGGCCGGCCCGGGCCTCGCCGCGGCGGACGCCGCGGTGCTCGCGCTCGGCGACGAGGCGGCGGGTGCGCTGCGTGGCCGGGTCGCGGCCACGACGGTCCTGCGCGGGCCCGATGCGCTGCGCGCGCCCGCGACCGCGGCCCTCGCGGCGGCGCGGGTGCCGATGGCGACGTCGCGGCGAGGCATCGTCCACCTCCTTCTCGGTGACGTGATGCCCGACCCGGCCGACGTCGCGGACGCGATGCGCGGAGGCATGCCCCACCTCCCGGTGCTGCGCGACGTCTCGGGGGTCACGGTCGGGCCCTTCGTCGTGCCGGGGCACACCGCGTGCACCGGTTGCCTCGAGGCGGCGCGGGCCGACCACGACCCCGACCAGGGACTGGTGCGGCTGCTGCGCGCGCGGCGGCTGCGCGAGGTCCAGCTGCCCGCCGATCCCGCCGTCCTGGCGCTGGCGCTGGCCGTGGCGGCGCGCGACCTGACGGTGTGGGCCGCGGGCGGGGCGCCGTCAACCTGGTCGGCGACGCGCACGTTCACCCACGGCGGCGGCGAGGAGCGAGTCGACCTGCCCCGGCACCCGCGGTGCGGCTGCGCCTGGGACGCGCTCGGCGAGGACGCGGGCTAGCGCGCCGGGCTCACCAGTGCTCGGAGTCGAGCTTGCCCTCGATGGCGCGCAGGTGCTCGCGCGAGCACTCTTCGCAGAAGTGCACGTCGCGCCCGTTCTCGACGGCGCTCGTCCACGTCAGCGTCTCGCCGGCCCCCTCGCCGCGCTTGCCGCACCAGTGGCAGGTCAGCGCGAGCCCGTCGTCCGTCACCTCGTCGTCGGCCACGCCCCCAACGTAGCCGGACGCCCGCCGAGTGGGCGCGAGTCCCCACGCCCGGCGGACCCCCGAAAGCACGGAGTGGGCGCGAGTCCCCACGCATGGCGGGACTCACGCCCACTCGGCATGGCGGGACTCACGCCCACTCGGCATGGCGGGACTCACGCCCACTCGGCATGGCGGGACTCACGCCCACTCGCCGCGTCAGACGACACGGGCGACGGCGAGCCGCGCGTGCTGCACGGCCGCCTCGGCCTTGAGCGCCAGCCGCCGGGCCAGCACGACCTGCCGCCCCTGCCGCCGCTTGCGCGCCTCGGCCTCCCGCGCACATCGGTGCGCACGGGCCAGCTGTTCCGGCATCAGTTCCATGTCCTTGCTTCCTCTGGTTCGAGCGGTCATCGGTGGGTGGGTTCTCCGGTGTCGTCGGTCGAGTCGGTCGGCCTAGGCGGCGTCCTTGCGGGGACGGCCCCGCGGTCGCTTGCGCGGGATCACCGCGCCGGAACAGAAGAGCTCGCCTCCCCAGACGCCCCACGGCTCACGACGCGCCAGCGCGCCGTCGAGGCAGAGCGAGCGCACGGGGCATTCCCGGCACAGGGCCTTGGCGGACTCGACGTCGGCGGGGGCCTCGGCGAACCACAGCTCCGGGTCGTGCACCCGGCAGGGCAGCCGCTCCTCGTCGACCTCGACGGCCGCGTCGTGCAGCACGCCGAGCGACACGGTCGGTGTCGCGTCGACGGCCGCACGGCCGCGGTCCAGAACGCTGGTGGTCATGTGTCTCACCTCCTCCTCGGACCTGGTTGCTGGTGCTTGGACGGTTCGAAAATCGAAAAAGGCCGCGGATCCCGATCGAGGGATCCGCGGCCTGGAGGCTGGCGAGGAGCTGGTCAGCTCGTCGGTGGACTCCAGGCAGGGGTGTCCCACGGGGCACGGGCGAATCCGGTCGCGCGGTCGCGCACATCCGTCCCGGGGACGGCGGCGGCGCAGGCGATACCCGTGACGGAGGCGCTCCGGCGTGCGGGCATGCCGAGGTGCGACGGCGTCGCGGCCGTCTGCGAGAGCAGCGTGCTGATCATCGGGGCACCTCCTTCGTCATCTCGGGCGCGGGTCCGTGGCAGCGGACCCTCTGCGCGGGTAGGTGGAAGCACCGTAGCGAGGGCGCTGAGTAAGGAGCAAACGATTTAATCGGGTCCTTGCCGAAAAACTTCGCGGCGACGGCGCCGGACCGCCTCACCCGAGCAGCGCGAGGACGTCGTCGCCGTACTTGTCGACCTTGGAGCGGCCGATGCCGCTGATCCGCAGCAGGTCCTGCTCACTGCGGGGCTGGTGCTCGGCGAGCAGCTGGAGCGTGGCGTCGGTGAAGACCACGAAGGCGGGGACGCTGTCCTGCTCGGCGCGCTTGCGGCGCCACTCGCGGAGCCGCTCGAAGACCGCCTCGTCGTAGGAGGCCGGGCAGTCCTCGCAGCGGCCGGTCTTGCGGGCGGCGGGCGAGGTGAGGGGCTTCCCGCACTCCCGGCAGGTGGCCGGGCCCCTGCGGCGGCGCGCCGCGGGACCGGGCCGGCCCGCGGCGCGGCCCCGGCCGGGTCGTCGGGCCGGATGCCGTCGAGGAACCGGGTCGGCCGCCGGTTCCCGCGGCCGCCCGGCTGCCGCGCCGCGGCCCAGGACCCGTGCAGCTCGACCCGCGCCCGGGTGACCCCGACGTAGAGCAGCCGGCGCTCCTCCTCGACGGCGGCCGCGCTCTCGGCGTAGGTGATCGGCAGCGTGCCCTCCTGCAGGCCGCAGAGGAACACGGCGTCCCACTCCAGGCCCTTCGCCGCGTGCAGCGTGGCGAGCGTGACCCCCTCGGCCACCGGCGCGTGCTGCTCGGCCGCGCGCCGGTCGAGCTCGTCGACGAAGCCGCCCAGGGCGTCGTCGCCGGCCTCGTCACCCGACGGGGCGTGCGCCTGCGCCCACGCGGCGGCCTGGTCGACCAGCGCCTGCAGCGACTCCCACCGGTCCCGGGTCTGCCCGCGCGCGGTCGGCGCCTCGGGCGACCACCCCATCCCGGCCAGCACCGCGCGCACGTCGGCGAGCAGGTCGCCGCCGGCCTCGCCCCCGCGCGCGGTGCCGCGCAGCCGGGTCAACGCCTCGCGCACCTCGGCCCGCTCGAAGAACCGGGCCGCGCCCCGCACGACGTAGGGCAGGCCGCGCGCGGCCAGCGCCTCCTCGTACGCCTCCGACTGCGCGTTGACCCGGAACAGCACCGCGACCTCGCTCAGCGGCGTACCGGCGTCGCGCAGCGCGAGCACGCGGGCGGCCACCTGCTCGGCCTCGTCCACCTCGTCGGGCCGCGGGGACCAGGTCACCTCCGGGCCGGGCCCGCGCACCGCGGCGAGCTCGACGCCCCGGCTCGCCGTGCCCGCGAGCAGGGCGTTGGCCGTGCGCACGATCTCGGGCGTGGACCGGTAGTTGCGCACCAGCTCGACCGACGTCGTGCCGGGATGCCGCCGCGGGAAGTCGCGCAGGGCCTGCGGGTCGGCGCCGGCGAAGGAGTAGATGGTCTGCGCCGGGTCGCCCACGACGCACAGCTCGTCGCGCCCGCCGAGCCAGAGGTCGAGCAGCGCCGACTGCAGCGGCGAGACGTCCTGGTACTCGTCGACGACGAAGAACTTGTACTGGCTGCGCACCTGCGCCGCGACCCGCTCGTCCTCGGCCAGCATGCCGGCGCAGAGCAGCAGCACGTCCTCCATGTCCATGCGCCCCTGGGAGCGCTTGACCTCCTCGTAGGAGGACAGCAGCCGGGCGACCACGGCCGGGTCGAGGTTCGCCACCGACCGCTCCCGCGCCGGCGCGAGCGCCGCGTACTCGTCGGGGCGGACGTTGCTGACCTTCGACCACTCGACCTCGGCGGCCAGGTCGCGCAGCGTCGCCTGGTCGGTGGGCAGCCGGTGCCGGCGCGCGGCGCTGCCGACCAGCGGCAGCTTCGACTCGGTCAGCGTCGGCAGCTCGCCGCCGTGCAGGCGCGGCCAGAAGTAGCGCAGCTGCCGCAGCGCGGCCGAGTGGAACGTGCGCGCCTGCACCCCGGCGGCACCGAGCGTGCGGAGCCGGCCGCGCATCTCGCCCGCGGCGCGGGTGGTGAACGTCACGGCCAGCACCTCGGCCGGCTGGTACGTGCCCGTGGCCACGCCGTACGCGATCCGGTGGGTGATGGCCCGCGTCTTGCCGGTGCCCGCACCGGCCAGCACGCGCACGGGCCCGCGCAGGGCCTCGGCGACCTGGCGCTGCTCCGGGTCGAGCGCGGCCAGCAGGTCGGCCGGTTCGGCCATGCGGGAACAACTCCTCGGGGACGATCGTTGTGCGTGGCGGTCGGCCGACAGGTTAGACCCCGCCGCAGACACCCGCAGGAGAGGAACCCGCGACGCCATGAGCGCCCCGTTCACGATGTACAGCACCCCCTGGTGCGGCTACTGCCACCGGCTCAAGGGGCAGCTCGAGCGCGAGGGGATCGGCTTCGAGGTCGTCGACATCGCCCAGGACCCGTCGGCCGCCGAGGTGGTCGAGCAGGCCAACGGCGGCAACCAGACCGTCCCCACGCTGGTGTACAGCGACGGCTCGTCGATGACGAACCCCTCGCTGCGCCAGGTCAAGGAGAAGCTGGCCGCGCTGGCCTCCTGACCGCGCGACCCCGGAGCGACCCCGGACGCGACCCCCGGCGCGGCCCGCCGTGTCACCAGTGGCCGGGCAGCCGGCCGCCGTACCAGTGCTCGATCAGCCCGCGGCTGATGGAGACGCCCCCCGGCAACCGCAGCGTGCCGGCCTCGGCCTCCGCCTTCATCTCGGCGCGCGTGACCCAGCGGGCGTCGGCGAGCTCGCTGTCGTGCCGCTCGATGCCGGTGCTCCGCGCCCGGCCGAGGAAGCCGACCATCAGGCTCGCGGGCAGCGGCCACGGCTGGTTGCCGAAGTAGTCGACCGGGCCGACCCGCACGCCGGTCTCCTCCGCGACCTCGCGGCGCACGGCGTCCTCGAGGGTCTCGCCCGGCTCGCAGAAGCCCGCCAGCGTGGAGTAGCGGCCCTCGGGCCACACGCTCTGGCGCCCGAGCAGGCAGCGCTCGTCGGCCGCGCCCGGCTCGCCGGCGGCCACCAGCATGATCACGGCGGGGTCGGTGCGCGGGAACTGCCGGCGCTCGCACCGCGTGCAGGCGAGCTCGTGCCCGGAGGCGACCGACCGGAGCGCGGCGCCGCAACGGGGACAGTGCCGGGTGGCCCAGTGCCACTCGGCCAGGCCGAGTGCGTGCAGCACCAGCGGCGCGCCCTCCAGCCCGTCGGCGAGGTGCGGCAGCAGCCCGCGCAGCGGCACCCAGCCGTCGTCGGCGGCGAGGGCGGCGTCGGCGATCACCGCGAACCAGGTGCGCCCGTCCCGCTCCCCCAGCAGGAGCCGGACGCCGTCCGGCGCCTCGGCGGGCGCGACCCACGGCAGCGTCCCCTCCTCGGGGCGCACGCGGGTGCCGGCGACCACCAGCACGCGGCTCCCGGGGTCCGCCCAGCGCTCGGCCAGCCACCCGTCGTCGCGGCGGCGCAGGCCGTGGCGCTCGTGCGGCTCGGCGGCGAGCCGCTCGTGCGGGAAGGTCGGGTCGGTCACGAGCCGAGGCTAGTCAACCGCTCGAGCTCGGCGCGCCCGGGCAGGTCCGCGGGCTCGACGACCTCACCGCTGCGCACGTAGTAGAACGCCGCCCGTACCCGCTCCGGGGGCACGCCCATCAGCTCGGCCCACGCGAGCCGGTAGACGGCGAGCTGCAGGGAGTCCGCGCTGGCGGTCCGGTTCGTCTTCCAGTCGATCACCAGGTAGTCGACCTCGGGGTCGGGGTCGTCGGCGTAGACCGCGTCGATCCGGCAGCGCACCACCTGGCCGCCGAGCACGAGCGCGACCGAGGGCTCCACCGCGTGCGGGACCCGGTCGGCGAACGGGCCCCGCTCGAAGCGCCGGATCAGCTCGGCCAGGTCGGCCTCGTCGTCGACGCCGGCGTCGCCCCGCCCGGGCAGCTCGTCGGGATCCAGCAGCTGCTGCTGGCCGAAGCGGGCCTCGACCCAGGCGTGGAAGCGCGTGCCGAAGCGCGCCGAGGCCGAGGGCCGGCGCGGCATCGGACGGGCCAGGTCGCGCGCGAACGCCTCGGGGTCGTCGCGCAGCCGCGCCAGCGCGGTCGCGGACAGGCTGGCCGGCAGCGGCACCTCGATCTCCGGCGCCCGCTCCCGCTCGGCCTCGGCGGTGAGCCGGTCGATCTCCTCGTCCCACTGCGCGATCCGCCCCAGCAGCAGCACGTCCTCGACGCCGTCCTCCGCCGCCGGCTCCTCGGCCGCGGCCCGCACCCGCTTCGCCGCCTCCACGCGCCGTGCCACCTCGTCGGTGTGGTGGTCGATCGGCCACGGCAGGTCGGTGGACACGTCGGCGTAGGGGTGCGGTGCGCCCTTCTCCGGCGCCTCGACCCAGCGCTCGGGCTCCCCGCCCCAGGCGGCCATCGCCTCGCGGGTGCGCTGGAGGTACGCCGAGGGGCCGCGGCCCGTCCTGAGCGTCGGCGACCAGCACCACGACGAGACCGTCAGCGCGTGCCGGGCCCGGGTCCACGCCACGTAGGCCAGCCGGAGCTCCTCGGTGGCCTCGTGCGTCCTCGCGTCCTTGCGCAGCCGCTCGATGTCGTCGGGGGTGTGGCCGGCCAGCGTCGGCCGGTCGCGGGCGTCGCCGCGCAGCGGCGCCGGAAGCACGTGCGGCACGGTGAGCCAGCTCGGCCGGCCCTGCTCGGCGGGGAACTTCCTCTCGGTCACCCCGACGAGGAACACGGCGTCCCACTCCAGCCCCTTGGCGCGGTGCACCGTCAGCAGCTTCACGGAGTCGGCCTCGCTGGGCACGGCCACGTCGAGGCCCTGGCCCATCTCGTCCTCGGCCTCGAGCCAGGCCAGCAGCGCCGGCAGCGTCACCTGGCCGTCGACCGCCTGGAAGTCCGCGACCGCCTGCACGAACAGGTCCAGGTTGTCGCGGCGGGCCGCCGCGGCCGGGCTCACCGAGGAGGCGAGCTCGACGTCGATGCCGGTGACGTCGATGATCCGTCGCACCAGGTCGAGGATCGGCTCGCCGGCCAGCGCGCGCAGCCGGCGCAGCTCCTCGGCCAGCAGGGCGAACCGCTCCAGCGCCTCCGGCGAGTAGCCGAGCTCGCCCGGGTCCTCGAGCGCGTCGCAGAGGGCCGGGATCTCGGTGGGGTCCGCGCCCTCGACGGCGGCCGCCAGCTGCTCCGCCACGTCCGCGGCCGGGGCCCCGGCGCCGCGCCGCCGGCGCGACCCGGCGAGCTCCTCGGCGCGCCGGCCCAGCAGCGCGAGGTCGCGGGGGCCGACGGCCCAGCGTGGGCCGGTGAGCAGCGTCAGCAGGCTGGCGTTGGCCGTGACGTCGTCGACCAGGGCGAGCGTGGCGACGACCTCCGCCACCTCCGGCAGCCGGAGCAGCCCCTTGAGCCCGACGATCTCCACGGGGATCTCCCGGGCGGCCAGCGCGTCGAAGACGGCCGCCGCCGTGGCGTTGTCGCGGGTCAGGATGCCGATCCCCCGCCAGCACTCGCGCTCCGCGGCCGCGTCGGGTCCGGCACCCCGCGCGGGCGCCGGGGCGGCGACCGCCAGCCGCCCGTGGGCGGCGAGCACCTCGTCGGCCAGCCAGGCCAGCTCCTCGTCGACGGTCTCGTGCACGACGGCGCGGACGCTGCCCGGTGCGGCACCGGCCGGGGCCACGAGCGGCGCCAGGTCGGGCCCGGAGGCGTACAGGTCCTCGGCCAGGTGGTTGGCCGTGGCGAGGATGCGCTCGTCGGAGCGGCGGTTCACCGTCAGGGCGTGCACCCGGCGCGTGCCGTCGGCGGTCGGGAACGACCGGGCGAACTCGAGGATGTTGCTCACCGAGGCGCCCCGCCAGCCGTAGATCGCCTGGTTGGGGTCGCCCACCGCCGTGACCGGGTGCCCGAGACCGCGGTCGCGGTCGGGCCCGGAGAAGATGCCGCTCAGCATCAGCGCCTGCGCCACCGACGTGTCCTGGTACTCGTCGAGCAGCACGACCCGGTAGCGACCGCGCTCCGCCTCCCCCACCTCCGGGCACTCCCGCGCCAGCCGGGCGGCGAGCGCGATCTGGTCGGAGAAGTCCATGACGCCGTGGTGGGTCTTGAGCGCGCGGTAGGTGTCCACCAGGTCGAGCAGCTCGGCCCGCTTGTCGATCGCGGCGACCGCCTTCTCGTTCCTCTCGCGGTAGGTCTTGCGGTGCTCCGCGGCGGCGCCCTCGACGAACAGCGGGCGCTCGCGCGCGTCGAAGGCGCGCACCGCGGTCGGGTCCACCAGGTGCTCGGCCATCTCGGCGTCGAGCGCGAGCAGCGCCTGGACGACGTGGCGCGGCGAGTCGGTCAGGTGCTCCACCGGCGCGGTGTGCCGGGCGACCGCGCGGGCCGCGAGCTGGTAGCGGCTCGCGTCGGCGATCAGGCGGGTGTCCGGCTCGTGCCCGATCCGCAGGCCGTGGTCGGCCAGCAGCGACGCGGCGTAGGCGTGGTACGTCGCCACCGTGGGCTCCTCGGCCTCCTCCGGCTCCTCCCCCTCGGGACCCGGCGCGCGGTCCCGCTCGCCGGGCGGCGGCAGCAGCCCGGCCGCGCGCAGGCTGGCACGGACCCGGTGCTCGAGCTCGGCCGTCGCCTTCGTGGTGAAGGTCAGGCCCAGCACCTCCTCGGGCCGGACGCGGCCGGTGGCCACGAGCCAGACCACCCGGGCCGCCATCACCGACGTCTTGCCCGACCCGGCGCCGGCGATGACGACACCGGGCTCCAGGGGAGCCGTGATCGCCTCCCACTGCTGGGGGCTGACGGTGAACTCCGCGCCCATCAGCGCGCGCAGCTCCTCGGGAGTGCGGAGCTCCCGCGGCTCGGGCTGCCGGGACGTCACGAGAGCACGCTCCCCGAGGTCTGGGCGGGGCACAGCGCCAGGAAGGCGCAGCGCTGGCACTGCGGGCCGGGACGGGCCACGAACTCCTCCTCGCGCAGCACGGCGGCCGCCGCGGCCACCTGGGCGAGCGCCCGCGGCTCGCCGTCGTCGGCCGGCTCCTGGGTCTGCACCTTCGGCTCCGCGCTGCCGGCCGCGGCGGGGTGCCGCAGGTGGACGAGCTCGGCGCCCCCGGAGGCGACCGGGCGCCCGGCGGCCTCGTCGGCCGCGCCGTGGTCCACCGCCAGCTGGTAGAGCCCGAGCTGCGGGTGCTCCGCGACCTGGTCCTTCGTCGGCGGGTACTTGCCGGTCTTCAGGTCGACCACGACCACGCGGCCGTCCTCGTCGAGCTCGAGCCGGTCGGCGTACCCGTGCAGGCGCACGGCCGTGCCGTCCGGCAGCGTGACCTCGGCGGAGATCCGCCCCTCGGTCGCGACGAGCGTGCGGGCCCCCGGGTGCGCGTGCCAGGTCAGGAACCGGGAGAGCGCGTCGCGCACCGCGGCGCGCTCCCGCGCGCCCGACCAGGGCGTGCGGAACTGCATCCGCTCCCACACGTCGTCGACCAGCGGCATCAGGTGGGTGTCCACGTCGCCGGGGTCCAGGTCGCCGCTGGCGACCCGCTCGGCGAGCGCGTGCACGACCGTGCCGAAGCCCTGCTGGGCCGAGCTGACCTCCGCCCCACCGGCCTCCCGCTGCAGGAAGTACTGGGCCGGGCAGGTGAGCAGCGCCCTCCAGGGCGCTGGCGCTCAGCACCAGCGGCTCGTCGACCCGGCGCACGGGCGTCAGCGACCGGCTCGGCGCGCGCAGCCCCCACCAGGTGGCCGGGTCCGCGCCGGGGGCCAGGACGCGGCCGTGCACCTCGGTGGTGGCCAGCCGGTGCAGGCGGCGGGCCGCGGCCTCCCGCACGGCCTCGGGCTGCTCGGCGTCGGCGACCGTGCGCCGCAGCTCGGCCACGAGCCCGGCGAGCGAGAGGGGTCGGCGCGGCCGGCCCACGCGGTGCTCCACCGGGCGGCCGAGCTCCTCGAGGAAGCGGCTGGGCTGCTCGCCGTCGTCGTCGGGCGACGCGACGGCCGTGACCACGAGGCGCTGCCGCGGGCGCGTGCACGCCACGTAGAACAGCCGGCGCTCCTCGGCCAGCAGGGCGCCGCGTCCCAGCGGCGGCACCACGCCGTCGGGCCCGATCCGGTCGGCGCCGAGCAGCGAGTCGCGCCGCCGCAGGTCGGGCCAGGCGCCCTCCTGCACGTGGGCCACCACGACCAGCCGCCACTCCAGCCCCTTGGCCCGGTGCGCGGTGAGCAGCCGGACGGCGTCCCCCCGGACGCCGCGGTCGGCCAGCGTGTCGGCCGGGATCTCCTGGGCCCGCAGCGTCGCGAGGAAGGAGGCGGCGCTGGTGCGGCCCTTGCGCTCCTCCACCCGCGCGGCCGTCTCGAAGAGCGCGCAGACGGCGTCCAGGTCGCGGTGGGCCAGCCGCGCGGCCTGGCCGCCGACCCGGGTCGCGCGCCGCAGCCGTTCGCCCCAGTCGCAGCCGTCCCAGATCGTCCAGAGCACCTCCTCCACCACGGTGCCGGCGTCGAGGTCGGCGCGGGCCCGGGCGAGCAGCCGCGCGAACCGGTGCGCCCGGCGGGCGGCGTCGCCGCCCAGCCCCTGCATCCGGCTCAGAGCCTCCGTCCGCGCCGGGTCGAGGACGGCGGCGCGCACCAGGTCCCGCGGCGCCGACGCGGGGTCACGCCGCCGCAGCTCGCGCGTCAGCGCGCGCACGTCCGTCGCGTCCAGCCCGCCCAGCGGGGAGATGAGGAGGGCCTCGGCACGATCGGCGGTCACGTAGTCCTCGTCCGCCGGGTCGGCGACGTCGGCGTCGAGCAGCACACCCAGCGCACCGAGCAGCGGGAGCACGGCCGGCTCGCGCACCAGCGGCGTCTCGTCGGAGGCGACCTCGACGGGGACGCCGGCCGCGGCCAGCGAGCGCCGCAGCCCCGGGATCGACGCCCGGCCCGAGCGTACGAGCACGGCCATCTCCGACCACGGCACCCCGTCCTCGAGGTGGGCGCGCCGCAGCAGGTCGGCCACGTGCTCCGCCTCCGCCCGCGCGGTGTCGAAGGTGTGGGCCTCCACCGCTCCGGGGCCGAGGTCGTGCGCCACGGACTCCGGGGCGCGGAAGGCCGCGTACGCCGCGGAGGGGATCGCGCCCGTCACGCCGATGCCCGCCGCGATCGCGCGCGAGGCCCGCAGCAGCCGGGACCCGAACCGCCGCGTCGTGGTCAGGGGCACCACCTCGGCCGGGCGCCCGTCGCGCTGCGGGAACGCCCGCGGGAAGTCGAGGATGCCGCGCACGTCGGCGCCGCGGAAGCCGTAGATCGACTGGTCCGGGTCGCCCACCGCGACCAGGTCGCGACCGTCGCCGGCGATGGCGCGGAGCAGCGCCACCTGGCTGGGGTCGGTGTCCTGGTACTCGTCGACGAACACGTGCCGCAGCGTCGCTCGCAGATCGGCCTGGTGCTCCCGCGCCTGCGCCACCCCGCGCACGACGAGGTCGGCGTAGTCGATCGCGGACTGGTCGCCGAGCACGTCGAGGTACTGCTCCATGAACAGCCCGGCCGCCTCCCACTCGGGCACGCCCTCGGCGCGGCCGAGCCCGGACAGCTGGTCGGGGTCGAGGCCGCGCTCGCGGGCGCGCGAGAGCACGGCGTGCACCTCGCGCGCGAAGCCGCGGGTGCCCACGGCGGCGCGCAGGTGGTCGGGCCAGCGCACGGACTCGGGTGCCTCGGAGAGCAGCTCGCCGAGCACCACGTCCTGCTCCGGCGCCGAGAGCAGGCGCAGCGGCGCGGCGTACAGCTCGGCCGGCGCGTAGCGCCGCACGAGCCCGTAGGCGAAGGAGTGGAAGGTCGAGGACAGCGTCGTCGACATCGTGCGCCCCAGCCGCGCGGTGACGCGGTCCCGCAGCTGCTCCGCGGCCTTGCGCGAGAAGGTCAGCGCCAGGACCTGCTCGGGGCGCGCCCCCTCCTCGATGCGGCGCGCGATCGCCTCGACCAGCGTCGTCGTCTTGCCGGTGCCGGGCCCGGCGAGCACCAGCAGCGGCCCCCCGGCGTGCTCGACGACGCGCTGCTGCTGCGGGTCCAGGCTGGGCGCGGGGCCGGGCGCGAGCGAGCGCACCAAGCGGTAGCTCGTGCGGTCCTGCTCCCGCGCACGGGGCTGCTCGGTGGTCGCGGTCACGGGGCCATCAGAACACCCGGCGCCGACAACGCCGGCCGCAGGCGCGCCTCAGGCGCGGTCGTGGTACGTGCCGGAGTACTCCTGGCCGGTCAGCCCGGCGATGGCCCCGATCACCTCGTCGGTGAGCTCGCGCCGTGCCTTGCCGGCGGCCATGCCCTCGAACCGGTCCCCCGCGAGGATCGGCTCCCCGAAGGCCACCGACACCTTCGCCAGCCGCGGCCGGCTCGACCCGACCGGCTGGATGTTCTGGGTGCCGCGCAGGCCGACCGGCACGATCGGCACGCCCGTCGTGAGCGCGAGCTGGGCCATGCCCGTGCGGCCCCGGCCGAGCCGGCCGTCGCGCGAGCGCGTGCCCTCCGGGTAGATGCCGAACGCCAGTCCGCTGCGCAGCACCTCCTGCGCGGTGTCCAGGCTCGCCAGCGCCGCCCGCGTGTCCTCCCGGTCGACGGGGAGCATGCCCAGCCCCTCGAACCACGCCCGCTTCAGCGCCCCCTTGGGGCCGGTGCCGGTGAAGTAGTCGGACTTGGCGAGGAACACCACGCGTCGCGGCACCACCGACGGGATCACGATGGAGTCCACGAAGCTGAGGTGGTTGCTGGCGAGCAGCACGCCGCCGGTGCGCGGGACGTGCTCGCGGCCGGTCACCTCCGGGCGCCAGATCCCGCGCAGCGCGCGGGTGAGCACCGGGTGGACCACCTTGTAGAGCGCCGGGTCGTCAGCCATGTCGACAGTCTGGTGGTTACTCGCCGGTCGGCCACACCGGGGCCACGAACGCCTTGGCCAGGTCCACCGCGCCGCTGCGCCGCAGCGGCGTCCCCTCCTCGAGGTACGCCGCCCGCGCCCGCTCGTCGTGGCTCGGCGGCAGGGACCCGTCGGCCCGCACGACCCGCCACCACGGCACGGGCCCGCCCCACGTGGCGAGGATGTTGCCGACCCGGCGGGGGCCCTGGTGGCCGATCGCGTCGGCGACGGCGCCGTACGTCGTCGCCCGGCCCCGCGGCACCGACTCCACGACGCTCAGCACCGCCTCGACGAACTCCTCGGTCTCCACGCACCGCAGCCTAGAAGGCTCCGCGACGAACGGGAGCCCCGTCCGTCCCGGACGGGGCTCCCGGTGTCGCCAGGTGTCGCTGGGTGCTGCCGGTGGCTACCTCAGAGGATGCCGCCGCTGAAGGGCTCGGTGCCCTCCTCCAGCTGCAGGCCCGCGATGCCCGAGTGCTGCTGCGCGTAGCTCAGCGACTTCGAGAGGTCGCTGACACCGTTGGACCCGGCCAGCGGCGCGATGGCCAGCGTGGAGAGGACGCCCATGGCCTGGCCGTTGGCGTCCAGGAAGCCGGAGCCGGAGTCACCGGGCACGCCCGGGGTCACGGTGTACACCGGGTGGGTCCAGCCGCCGCCCGAGTGGCCGAGCGAGGCACCCTGCTTCGGCGAGAGGGCCTCGACCCCGGCGCGCAGGCTGGAGTTGCCGTAGGAGTAGACGGTGTCACCGGGGGCGGAGCCGTTGGTGTCGACGCCCGTGGGGCCGCCGAAGAACGGGACCGAGGGGTTCACCTTGGACGCGTCGTCGGCGTCGACCCTGACCAGCGCGAAGTCGTTGTAGTTGCAGGCGTTGGCATCTCCCTCGTTGGTGTCGGCCATGGCCTGCCAGGAGCTGTACGCCAGCGTGCCCTGGCCGACGACCTCGCCGCCGGAGGCGAGCGAGCCGCCCTCGACGAAGTCGACCCGCGTGCCCATCGGCAGCGACCCGGCCTCGCACCCGTTGGTGTCGGTCGAGCCGCCGGTGCCGGCGCAGTGCGCCGCGTACCCGACGTAGGTGTTGCCGGCGCCGTCAGCGAAGACGAAGTTGCCGGTGCACTGGGCTCCGTTGGTGTACATCTGCACGCCGGGGTGGATCTGGGCCTCGTCGGCGGGCGCGTACTGCGGGGCGGACGACGCGGTGACCGTCGTGCCGGTGAGGAAGGCGGCGGCCAGCGCGGAGGCGCCGACGGCGACGGAACCGGCGCGGAGAGCGTGGCGGCGGGTGCTGCGAGTCATGGAGTCCTCTCGTCGGCCCCGGGGACGCCGCGGCAGGAGGCGCGGGGGGCGATCCCGAGGAGTGATCGCGTTCACTCCAGACCAACGAGGCCCGCCACCAACGGTCACGCCTCGCCGGTGTGGCGCGGGTCACAGGCCCGCGCCACCACCGGTCACGGGGACTCAGTACGAGGGCTGGGAGGGGTCGATCTGGTCGACCCACGCGGCCACGCCGCCGCCCACGTGGACGGCGTCGCTGTAGCCGGCGCCCTTGAGCACCGCCAGCGCCTCCGCCGAGCGCACGCCGCTCTTGCAGTGCAGCACCACGGGGGTGTCCTGCGCGAGCTGCTCGAAGGCGTTGCCGTTGAGGAACTCGCCCTTCGGGATCAGCACCGAGCCGGGGATCCGGTTGATGTCGAACTCGACCTCCTCGCGCACGTCGACGAGGACGAACTCGCGGCTGCCCTCCTCGCGCTCCTTGAGCATGTGCTCGAGGTCGCCCACCGAGATCGTCGAGCCGGCCGCCGCGTCCGCGGCCTCCTCGGAGACCGCGCCGCAGAAGGCGTCGTAGTCGATCAGGTCGGTGACGGTCGGGTTGTCCCCGCACAGCGCGCAGCTCGGGTCCTTGCGCACCTTCAGCTTGCGCCACTCGAGCTCGAGGGCGTCGTAGATCACCAGGCGACCGATCGCGGGCTCGCCGACGCCGGTGATCAGCTTGATGGCCTCGTTCACCTGGATCGACCCGATGCTGGCGCACAGCACGCCCAGGACGCCGCCCTCGGCGCACGAGGGGACCATCCCCGGCGGGGGCGGCTCGGGGTAGAGGCAGCGGTAGCACGGCGCGTCGTCGCCGAGCGACGGCGCGAACACCGAGGCCTGGCCGTCGAAGCGGAAGATGGACCCCCACACGTACGGGATGCCGAGGAAGTAGGCGGCGTCGTTGACCATGTAGCGGGTCGCGAAGTTGTCGGTGCCGTCGACGATCAGGTCGTAGCCGCGGAACACGTCCATCACGGTGTCGTTGTCGAGGCGGCCCTCGTGCAGCACGCAGTCCACGTACGGGTTCACCTCGGCGACCGACTCCTTGGCCGACTGCGCCTTCGACTTGCCGATGTCGGACTGCCCGTGGATGACCTGGCGCTGGAGGTTCGACTCGTCGACCTCGTCGAACTCCGCCACGCCGATCGTGCCGACGCCCGCGGCGGCGAGGTACATGAGGGCGGGGCTGCCCAGGCCGCCCGCGCCGATGACCAGCACCTTGGCGTTCTTCAACCGCTTCTGACCCGCCATGCCGACGTCGGGGATGATCAGGTGGCGGCTGTAGCGGCGGACCTCGTCGGTGGTCAGCTCGGCTGCCGGCTCGACGATCGGTGCGTAGGTCACGGGAACTCCTGCGTGAGGCTGGGACGTGCTGGTCTGGGGGCGAAACACCGGCCCCGCCTCCCATGTTCCCTGAGTCCGGACGCCCGTTCCACCCACCGAGACCGCCGGCCCGAGGTGACCTGCGGGTAGGCTGCCCGGAGCCCGATCGGGCCGGGACCGTTCGGGCAGCGAGGACGAGGAGCACGGGTGACCACAGGGCAGCGGGACACCGAGCGGGGACGCGCCCGCGGGAACCGGATGCCGCGTCGCGAGCGCCGGGTCCAGCTGCTGGACTCCGCGCTCGAGGTCTTCGTCGCGCAGGGCTACCACGCGGCGGCGATGGACGACATCGCCGACCGGGCCGGGGTCTCCAAGCCGGTGCTCTACCAGCACTTCCCCGGCAAGCTCGACCTCTACCTCGCGCTGCTCGACTCGTCGTGCGCCGACGTGATCGACAACTGCCGGCAGGCGCTCGACTCGACACAGGACAACGAGCAGCGCGTCGAGAAGACGATGAAGGTCTTCTACGAGTACGTCGCGAACGACTCGGGCGCCTTCCGCCTGGTCTTCGAGTCGGACCTCACCAACGAGCCCGCCGTGCGCGAGCGGGTCGAGCGGGTGACCACCGAGTGCGCCGCCCTGATCGCCCGCGTGATCCACGGGGACACCGGGCTCCCGGACGAGGCGGCGCGGATCCTGGCCGTCTCGCTCGTGGGAATGGCGCAGGTCAGCGCGCGGTTCTGGCTCGCCGAGACCGCGGGGATCGACCGCGAGCAGGCCGCCGACCTCGTCGCCCGCCTCGCCTGGCGCGGCATCCGCGGCTACCCGCTCACCGACGAACACTGACCACGACCCAGCAGGAGGAACCCGACGTGGAGGTCAAGATCGGCGTCCAGCGCGCCACGCGCGAGCTGATGCTCGACACCGACGAGAGCCAGGACGACGTGGAGAAGAAGGTCGCCGAGGCCGTCGCCTCCGGCACGCTCCTCGTCCTCACCGACAACAGGCAGCGTCGCGTGGTGGTTCCCGGGGAGAAGATCGCCTTCGTCGAGATCGGCAGCAGCCACGTCGGCCAGGTCGGGTTCCGCAGCTAGCTGTCCAGGCCGAGCTCCTGCATGCGCTCGGCGTGCCGCTCGGTCATCCGGGTGAACATCCGGCCGAGCGCGGCCAGGTCGAGCCCGGGCCGGTCCACGCCACCGGCGAGCAGCGCGGAGAGGGCGTCCCGCTCCGCGGCGACGCGCTGGGCCTGGGACAGCGCCTCCCCCATCAGCCGGCGGCCCCACAGGGCGAGCCGGCCGCCGAGGCGGGCGTCGGCGGCGATGGCCGACCGCACCCGGTCGACGACGAAGGTCGAGTGCCCGGCGTCCTCGAGGCAGGCGATGATCAGGTCGCGGGTGCCGGGGTCGAGGAAGGCCGCGACCTCGAGGTAGAAGTCCGCCGCCAGGCCGTCGCCGACGTACGCCTTGACGAGGCCCTCGTACCAGTCGCGGGGCGCGGTGTGCCGGTGGAACGCATCGATCGGCTCGCGGAAGGGCGCCATGGCGGCGTAGGGCTCCGTGCCGAGCGCAGCCAGCCGGTCGCGCAGCCGCCCCACGTGGCCGACCTGAGCGGCGGCCATCGCCGACAGCGCCACCTTGTCCTCGAGCGTGGGCGCCAGCTTCGCGTCCTCGGCGAGCCGCTCGAATGCCGAGATCTCGCCGTACCCGATGGCGCCGAGCAGGTCGACCACGGCCGCCCGGTAGTGCGGGTCCTCGAAGGCCACCGAGTCGGGCCGGGATTCGGTGTGGGAGTCGGGCCGGGGGTCGGACTCGGTCATGCGGGGACCCTACGACAGGACATGGAGGCTAGACTGATCCCGTCGGCCGCTGCCCGGCAGCGCCGCTGCCGTCGCCCAGCGCCGACCACCGGGCGGGACACACCCGGCGGCAGGACGCCTCACAGGTCGTCCGGGCGCCGCCGATCCCCGCCGAGGATGTGCGCGGCAGGCCACGAGACGGGTCCGCCGCAGTCATGGACCCGAGACGAAAGTAGCCACGTGACCACGTTCCGCGAGCTCGGGGTGCTCCCCGAGATCTGTGATGCGCTAGACCGCAAGGGCATCATCACCCCCTTCGCCATCCAGGAGATGACCCTCTCCATCGCCCTCACCGGCACGGACCTGATCGGTCAGGCCCGCACCGGCACGGGCAAGACCCTGGCCTTCGGCATCCCGATCATCCAGCGGTCGATGGCCCCCCACGACCCTGACTACGTCGAGATCGAGCCCGGCAAGCCGCAGGCGCTGATCGTCGCGCCGACGCGCGAGCTGGCGCTGCAGGTCTCCCGCGACCTCGAGCTGGCCGGCGCCGACCGCGGCATCCGCGTGATGACCGTCTACGGCGGCGTCGGCTACGAGCCGCAGCTCGCAGCGGCTGGAGCGAGGGCGTCGACATCGTCGTCGGCACGCCCGGCCGACTGCTCGACCTCGCCGACCGGCGCGCGCTCGACCTCGCGCACGTGAAGTCGCTCGTGCTCGACGAGGCCGACGAGATGCTGGACCTCGGCTTCCTGCCGGACGTCGAGCGGATCATCGCCAAGACGCCCGAGACGCGGCAGACCATGCTGTTCTCGGCCACCATGCCGGCCGCGATCGTCTCCCTGGCGCGCACGCACATGCGTCACCCGATGAACATCCGCGCCGAGTCGTCGTACGAGAACGCGACTGTGCCGGCGACCGCGCAGTTCATCTACCAGGCCCACGACCTCGACAAGCCCGAGATCATCGGCCGCGTGCTGCAGGCCGACGACGCCGAGAAGATCATCGTCTTCACGCGGACCAAGCGGCAGGCCCAGCGGGTCGCGGACGACCTCGCCGACCGCGGCTTCTCCGCGAGCCCGCTGCACGGCGACATGGCGCAGGTCGCGCGCGAGAAGGCGCTGACCCGGTTCCGCGACGACAAGCTGCGCGTGCTCGTGGCCACCGACGTCGCGGCCCGCGGCATCGACGTCAGCGGCGTCTCGCACGTGATCAACTACAGCTGCCCCGAGGACGACAAGAACTACGTGCACCGGATCGGCCGCACCGGCCGCGCCGGCGCCTCCGGCATCGCGATCACGCTGGTCGACTGGTCGGACATCACGCGCTGGAAGACCATCAACAAGACGCTCGACCTGCCGTTCGACGACCCGCCGGAGACGTACTCGACCTCCGAGCACCTCCTGCCACGACCAGGGCATCCCGCACGGCACGAAGGGGCGCCTGACGCCCGAGAAGCCGCGCGAGCCGCGCAAGGACGGCGCCCGCTCCGGCGGCCGCTCCGGCTCGGGCTCGGGCTCGGGCTCGGGTTCGGGCTCCGGCTCGGGCTCGGGTGGCGGCTCCGGCTCCGGCGGCCGCAACCGCAACCGGACGCGCACCCGCTCGCGTGGCGGCGAGGTCGTCGCCGAGGGCGGCGAGCAGGCCGGCCAGAGCAGCCAGGGCGCCAGGGCGACGGCGAGGGCGGCTCCTCCTCCTCGCGGCGCCGTCGGCGCCGCGGGGGTCGCGGCCGCAGCGGCGGCTCCGGCGCGGACTCCGGTTCCGGCTCCGAGCAGGGCCAGCAGGCCGCCGCGTCGGGCGACTGACCCGACGGGCGGGCGCGACCCGCGCCCGCTCACGGGGTCACGGGGTCACGGGGTCACGGGGTCACGACGACGGTCGTGCCCTCCTTCGCGAACTGCCACATGGCGACCGCGTCCTCGCCGCGCTGGCGGATGCAGCCGTGCGAGCGGGGCGTGCCCAGCAGGTCCAGCGACTGCACGGGCTCGCCGTCCTGCTCCGGGATGTCGTGGAAGCCGATGGCGGCGTTCTCCCCCACGGTGAAGCGCACGAAGTACCGCATCGTGCCGGAGTCGTCGACGCCGACCGCGTCGCGCGAGCGCGAGTAGACCTCGTACGTGCCCGGGTCGAGGTTGTCGTAGACGCTGCCCGAGACCAGGTACGTGCGCGCGACCTCGCCGCCCGCCCCGACCAGCCACACCTGCTGGCGGGACTCGCTGAACACCGCCCGGCGCCCCTCCCCGGAGTCCTCGGGCAGGGTCGGGTCCTGGGGGCGCCACGGCTGCGGTCAGCAGCGTCCCCGGCCGCACGGACTGAGCGACGGGCGCCGCGTCGGGCGGCCGCGCCGGCGGCCGCCGCGGCCAGGCGCGGCCTCCGGCGCCGCGGCGGCGCCCGGGTCCGCGGCCGAGGTGCCGGTGGCGATCACGCCGAGGCCACCGAGCACCGAGACGGTGGTCGTCGCCAGGGCGCCGGCGACCGCCGCGACTCGGCCGTAGCGCGGACGCACGCGGCCCCGCGCAGCGGCGGGCCGGCGGGGGTCCAGCACGGTCAGCCCCGGGCGGCCGGGGTGGTCGGCGCGGCGGACGAGGCAGACGGCACGGTCGGCCCGGTCGGCCGCCGGTGGCGGCGGCGGCCTGCGCCGGCACCGGGCGGCCGGCGACCCGCGCGAGCAGGTTCGCGGCCACCTCGCGGTAGGCCAGCGCCCCCTTGTTGCGGCGCTGCGTGGCCAGGATCGAGCGACCCGCGGCCGGGGCCTCGGCGAACTTGATGCTCTTCGGCACGGGCGGCTCGATCACGTCGAGCTCGTAGGTCTCGGAGATGTTCTCGAGCACGGCGCGGCTGTGGTTGGTGCGCCCGTCGAACAGGGTCGGCAGCACGCCCCACACCTGCAGGCGGCGGTTGGTGAAGCGGCGCACGTCGTGCACGGTGTCGAGCAGCTGGCCGACGCCGCGGTGGCTCAGCGTCTCGCACTGCAGGGGGATCAGCACGCCCTGCGCCGCGGTCAGGGCGGCCACGGTGAGCACGCCCAGCGACGGCGGGCAGTCCAGCAGCACCCAGTCGTAGTGCTCGTCCGCGTCCTCGAGCGCCTCCAGCGCCGCGCGCACCACGTGCTCCCGCCCGGTGCGGGTCAGCAGGTCGGCCTCGGCGCGCGCGAGCTCGATGGTCGCCGGCAGCAGGTCGACGCCCTCCTCGGTGGTGACCAGCACCTCGGTCGGCTCGATGCCGGCGGTGAGGACGTGGTGCACCGAGAGCTCGAGGTCCTCGGGGTCGATGCCCAGCGAGAACGTCAGGCAGGCCTGGGGGTCGAGGTCGACGAGCAGCACCCGCTGCCCCTGCTCGGCGAGCGCCGCCCCGAGGGAGGCCACGGTCGTCGTCTTGGCGACGCCGCCCTTCTGGTTGGCGACGGCGAGGATCGTGGTCATCGCGGCCCATTGTGCACGGCCCGGTTGCCCATCGGCCGGAGCCACCTCGATGCTGGACCGCATGTCGGACCCGAGCCCCGCCCCGTCCGCGCCGCGCGCGTCCTCCCCGTCGGCCCCCGGGGCCGCCCTGGTCACCGGCGCCACGGCCGGGATCGGGCTGGTCTTCGCCGAGCGCCTCGCCGCGCGCGGCCACGACCTCGTGCTGGTCGCCCGCGACGCCGCGCGTCTCGACGAGACGACCGCGCGCCTGGCCGCCCAGCACGGCGTGGCCGCCGAGCCGCTGGTCGCCGACCTCTCCGAGCGCGACCAGCTGGCGCGCGTGGAGGCGCGGGTGGCCGACCGCCATCGACCGGTGGCCGTGCTCGTGAACAACGCCGGGTTCGGCCTGCGCGGCCGCTTCCTGGAGAACGACCTCGCCGACGAGCAGCGGATGCTCGACGTGCTCGTGACGGCCACGCTGCGCCTGACGCACGCGGCGCTCGGCGCGATGACCGAGCGCGGGGAGGGGGCCGTCGTCAACGTCTCCAGCGTCGCCGGCTTCCTTCCCGCGGGGCACGTACGCCGCCGCGAAGGCGTGGGTCACCAGCTTCAGCCGGTGGGCGGCCGTGGAGTACCGCCCGCGCGGGGTGCGGGTGATGGCGCTGGTCCCGGGTTTCGTGCGCACGGAGTTCCACGGGCGGATGGGCATCGGCCGGGGCTCGGTGCCCCGCCCGCTGTGGCTCGACGCCGACGACGTCGTCGACGCCGCCCTCGCGGACCTCGACCGCGGCCGCGCGGTCAGCATCCCGAGCCGGCGCTACCGGGCGATCGTGGGCCTGGCCCGCGTGCTGCCCGCGGGCGCGCTGCAGCGGCTGCAGTCCGTGGGGCGCCGCTGAGCACCCCGGCCCGCGGGCGTCAGCCGCCCAGGACCGCGGGCACGTCCCGGCCCGCGGCCGTGGCCGCGGCGGCCGCCCGCTCCAGCAGCCGCTCCAGCTGCGCGGGCTCGGTGGTGTTGCAGCCCAGCTCGTGCCCGGTCTTGCCGGCTCCGTGGTGGTCGCTCGACCCGGTCGCGACCAGGTCCAGCTGCCCGGCGATCTCCCGCAGCCCCCGGCGCGCCCGCGCGTCGTGGTCCTGGTGGTCCACCTCGATGCCCGAGAGGCCGGCATCGCGCAGCTCCGCGAACCTCTCGAGTCCCAGCGCGGTCGGGTCGTGCCGGCCCCAGGGGTGCGCCACGACCGTGACGCCGCCGGCGGCGGCGACCGCGGCGATCGCGTCGTGCAGCGGGGCCGAGTACCGCGGCACGTACGCCGGCCGCCCCGGCTTCAGGTAGGTCGCGAACGCCTCGTCCCGGTCGGCCACCACGCCGAGCCGCACCAGCGCGTCGGCCACGTGCGGGCGCCCCGTGGCCGCGGCGTCGCCGGAGACCTCGAGGACGTCCCGGGCCCCGATCTCGATGCCCAGCTCGCCGAGCTTCTGCAGCATCGCCGGCACCCGGGCCTCGCGCCCGGCACGCACGTCGGCGAGCAGCGCCGCGAGCCCGGGGTGGTCGGGGTCGGGCAGGTAGGCCAGCAGGTGCACGCCGCGGCCGCTGGCGTGCCGGGTCGAGATCTCGATGCCGCGCACCAGCGTCACGCCCGCCTCCGCGGCGGCGTCGGCGGCCTCCGGCCAGCCGGCGGTCGTGTCGTGGTCGGTCAGCCCGAGCACCGTGATGCCGGCCGCGCGCGCGGCGCGCACGAGCTCCGCGGGCGACTGGGTGCCGTCGCTGACGCGGGAGTGCGTGTGCAGGTCGATGCTCACGCCGTTCACCCTAGGCGGGCCGCCGGCCGGGCACGCCGTGCGCCCGGCCGGGGTCACCACTGCGGCTGCGCGGTGCCCCCGAACGGGGTCTCGAGCAGCGGCGGGCCCAGCTCGCTGGCGTCGGTGAGGATCCAGTCGTCGCCGAGCAGCAGGATCGCCGAGGCGGGCCGCAGCACCAGCCACAGCCACCGCCCGTCGGCCTCCCCCGCCACCACGGCGCGGTCGAGGTCCCCGACGGCCTCGCTGGTGGAGACCTGCCACAGCGGCACCGACACCGAGCCGATCCGCACCTTGACCGTCGGCGGGCCGTCGCCGAGCAGCGGCCCCGGGTCGGCGGTGTGCACGCCGGCGCAGCGGCTGCCGAGCCCCGTGCCCGGCTCCTCGGCGACCACGAAGACGTCGACCTGCCCGTCCAGCTCGCTGGCGCCCGAGCAGACGGTGACGCTGCCGCGGGCGGAGCCCGGGGCCTCGGCCACGACCGCGAAGTCCGAGACGGTCCAGCCGGGGCTCATCGGCCACGGCAGGTAGGTCGGCAGGGTCGGCGAGGCGCGCAGCAGGTCGCCGAACGCCTCGTACGAGGCCTCGCGGGGTCGCCACAGCGGCGGGGTGGGGCCGTGCTCCGCGCAGAAGTAGGTGCCCTCCCACTCGGTCACGGGGAGCGAGCAGCGGGGGCAGCCGGCCTCGAGCCTCACGGCCCCACCGTCACCGGAGCCGTCGCCGTGGTCAAGCACCCGGCCAGTTCTTGTCGGGCCGCGGCTCGGGGCGGCCGGGCTGCTCGCCGCCGCGCGCGTCGAGGTAGCTCTGCCTGGGCACCATCACCTTGCGCCTGAAGATGCAGACCACGGTGCCGTCCTGGTTGTAGCCGATCGTCTCCACGTGCACGACCCCGCGGTCGTCCTTGCTCTTCGACTCCCACTTGTCGAGCACGCGCGTCTCGCCGTACAGGGTGTCCCCGTGGAAGGTCGGCGCCACGTGCCGCAACGACTCGATCTCGAGGTTGGCGATCGCCTTGCCGGAGATGTCCGGCACGCTCATCCCGAGCAGGATCGAGTAGACGTAGTTGCCGACGACCACGTTCTTGCCGAACTGCGTCGTCTCGCCCGCGTAGTGCTCGTCGAGGTGCAGCGGGTGGTGGTTCATGGTGAGGAGGCAGAACATGTGGTCGTCGAACTCGGTGACCGTCTTGCCGGGCCAGTGCTTGTAGGAGGCCCCGACCTCGAACTCCTCGTAGCTGCGACCGAACTGCACAGTGCTCTCCTCGTCCCTCGGGGTCAGGCGAACCGGTCGACCAGGCGCCGGCCGAGCTCGCCGCTGATCTCGTCGCAGTCCGCGTCCGGCGGACCGACGTCGGCGACATTCTGCCCCCAGGCCTCGCGCAGGGCGCGGCGGACCTGCCCCGGCTCCGGCGGCGGCGGGGGGTCGGCAGGCGCGCCCGCGTCGGCGCCGGGCAGCTCGGAGGCGTCGCCGACCAGCCGGACGCCGTGCTCGGCGAGGGCCGCGAGGATGCGCTCGTTCAGCCTGCCGGCGAGCCCCGCCGCGGAGGCGGTGAGCACGGGCCTCCCCTCCCCGGCGCGCAGCGGCAGCAGCGCCGGCAGGACCGCGCCGCGCGCCTGCTGGTACCGCTTCGTGGCGAGCGGGGTCAGGTGGTGGTTCAGCCGCCGCAGCACGTCGCACGAGGCATAGCCGAGCGACTCGTTGGCGCGCTCGCCCGCGCCGGGCGCCGCGCCGGCGTCGAGGGCCGCGGCGTCGCGGAACCGGCGCCAGAGCTCGGCGGTGTCCGCCCCGGGGGGCGGCACCGCGACCGCGGTCACCGAGGCCACGCCCGCGTGGCCGGTCCAGCGACGCAGGATGCGCGGCACGTCCTGGGCCCGGCGGAAGGTGCGCACCGGGTCGGGCGCCTCGGCGGTGCCCCCGGGGGCGGGACCGTCCTCCGCCACCGTCAGCGCCCGCAGGTAGCCGGGCCAGTCCTCGAGACCGCGGTTGCGCACGAAGCTCTGCCACTGGGCCGGCAGCGCCCGGTGCTGGTCGCGCACCGTGAGGACGACGTCGACCGGGGTGCCCGCGAACGAGTCCACCAGCTCGGCGGCCCGCGCGCGGCGCACGAAGCTGAGGAACTCGTGGGAGACCACCGCGACCCCGTCGCGGCCCCGGGCCTCCTCGACCAGCGCCTGCCACCCGGCCGGCCTCAGCGACCGCGCCTGCCCCAGCATCCCGGTGACCGCGACCGACTGCACCCCGAAGGAGCCGCCCACCAGGTAGCCGCCCGGCTCCGCCCCGCCGCGACCGAGGACGTCCTGCAGGTAGGTGGTGCCCGACTTCATCGTGCCGATGTGCAGGACGACGCGGTCGGCCACCTCAGCCGGCCGACCCGCGGCGCAGCCGCCGGGCCACGCGGCGCAGCCGCCGGGCCACGCGGCGCGCCGCCCGGCGCGGCAGCGAGGCGGGCGGCGGCGCGGGGGGCTTGCGCTGGCTCTTCGGGTTGGCGAGCAGCACGTCGACCAGCTGCTGCACCGCCACGTCGGCGATGGCGGCGTCACCGACGGCGTCCGGCGGCGTCCCGTCGCGGTAGGAGGGCCGCAGGTCGCCGAGGTCGCCCACGACGCGGTAGCCACCGGCGGCGACCTCGTCGAGGATCGTCGAGGCGATCGCGTCGAACGCCGGCCGCCGCTCCTGCGGCACGGAGACGGCACCGACGGCGCTCTGGCCCGCCAGCCGCTTCTGCGCGAAGTGCCGCTTGATGTGGTGGGTGTGGTCGGGCCAGGGCAGGTCCTCGGGCAGGCGCGCGTTGATGCGGCGCAGCAGCTCGACCTCGGCGGTGCCCATCGACTCGTTGGAGCCGCGGCCCTCGAGCTCGATCTCGACGTCGAGGTCGACGGCCTCGGCGAACCGGTGCCACAGCTCCCAGGGGTCGCTGCCCGCCGGCGGCACGGTCACCAGCACGACGTTCTCGGGGCCCAGCACGTCGCTCCAGCGGCGCGCGATCGCCGCGATGTTCTGCCCCGCCCACGGGATGCCGCGGTCGGGGCCCTCGGCCCACTGCTGCTCGGTCTGGTCGAGGAACTCGGTGAAGGAGAAGGTGGCGCCGTTCTTCACCCGCTCCTGCCACAGGGCCGGCAGCTGCCGGCCGATGTCGCGGCAGGTCACCACCACGCGCAGCTCCCGGTCGGGGAAGGAGTCCCGCGCCCGCTCGATCATCGGCCGCTTGATGCCGCCGAGGGTCTCGTGGGAGACCAGCGCCGGCCCGTCGAACGCCTCGACCTCGGCGCGCAGGCTTTCCCACGCCCCCTCCGCCGCGGCGTACCGGTGTCCGTTGAAGCCCTTGTCGCGCAGGTCCATCGAGTGCAGGAAGTGGCTGGGCCGGTCCCCCGGGTAGAGATAGCCCGCCGCGCGCAGCGCCTCCCGGTTCAGGTGGAACTGGCGCTGGAGGTAGGTCGTCCCGCTCTTCGGCGTGCCGACGTGCAGGACCACGCGCCGCCGCTCGCTCGACCGTGCTGGATTCGACCGTGCTGGATTCGACCGTGCTGGAGCCGACATGGCGGTCATCGTAGCGAGCGCGGGCGGGGGCGCCGTCAGCCCTTGAGCGCGTAGTCCTTGAGCAGGCTCCGCCCGATGATCATCTTCTGGATGTCGGCGGTGCCCTCGCCGATCAGCAGGAAGGCGACCTCGCGGTAGAGCCGCTCGATCTCGTACTCCTTGGAGTAGCCGTAGCCGCCGTGGATGCGGAACGAGGCCTCGACGACCTCGTGCGCGTACTCCGCAGCGAGGTACTTCGCCATGCCCGCCTCGACGTCGTTGCGCTCGCCCTTGTCCTTGATCCGGGCCGCCCTGACCATCATCGCGTGGGCCGTCTCGACCTTGGTGGCCATCTCGGCGAGGCGGAACAGGATCGCCTGGTGCTCGGCGATGGCCTTGCCGAAGGTCTCGCGCTGCTGGGCGTAGGCGATGCCCAGCTCGAAGGCGCGCAGGCCGACTCCGCAGGCGCGGGCCGCGACGTTCACGCGGCCGACCTCGACGCCGTCCATCATCTGGTAGAAGCCCTGGCCGGGCGCGTTGCCGAGCACCTGGTCGCCGGAGAGCTTGTGGCCCTCGAGCACCATCTCGGTGGTGTCGACGCCCTTGTAGCCCATCTTGTCGAGCTTGCCGGGAATGGTGACGCCCTGCGCGGTCTCGCCGAAGCCGGGCTCCTTCTCCACCAGGAGAGTCGTCATGTTGCGGTAGACCGAGTCGGCGCCCTCGTCGGTCTTGACCAGGACGGCGACCAGGTTGGAGGAACCGCCGTTCGTCAGCCACATCTTCTGGCCGGTGACCGAGTAGCCCTCGCTGCCGTCGTCGAGCTGGGTGCGCTCCGCCTTGGTCTTGATGGCGGCGACGTCGGAGCCGAGCGCGGGCTCGGACATCGAGAAGGAGCCGCGCACCTCGCCCGTGGCCATCTTCGGCAGGTACTTCTGCTTCTGCTCCTCGGTGCCGTGGCGCATCAGCATGTAGGCCACGATGAAGTGCGTGTTGATGACGCCCGAGACGCTCATCCAGCCGCGCGCGATCTCCTCGACCGCGAGCGCGTAGGTCAGCAGGGACTCGCCCAGGCCGCCGTACTCCTCCGGGATCATCAGCCCGAAGAGCCCCAGCTCCTTGAGGCCCTCGACGATCTCGGTCGGGTAGGCGTCCTCGTGCTCGAGCTCCGTCGCCACGGGGATGACCTTCTCCTCCACGAACTGGCGGACGGTCTTGAGGATCTCCTCCTGGATGTCGGTGAGGCCCTCGGTCTCGCACAGGCGACCCATGGTCGGTTCCTTCCGTCGTGAGTCCCGCCGTCGTCCCGCGGCGTACGCGGACGATCCTAACCGCGCGGTAACCACGCCCGGTCGTGACGTCTCCCACGCTCACCGGGGGCCCGGCGGCGGTTCAGCGGTCGTCCGCGGCGCGCTCCCCGAGCGCGTTCTCGAGCACCGGGAGGAGGGCGGCCTCCAGGCGCGCGACGTGGCGGGTCAGCGGCGCGGCCAGGGCGCTGTTCTCGGCGACGGCCTCCTCGACCGGCACCAGCCTCCGCTCGACCCCGTCGAGCTCGTCGAGACCGATCCCGCTCTCGACGCGCCGGCGAACCCGCCCCTTGCCGCGCCCTCCCGGCCCGGGGCTCACAGGGAGTCCCCGCGGTACTCGCGCACGGCCCGGCCGAGCAGCCGGCCCTCCTGCTGGTTCGCGGGCAGCAGCAGCTCGGCGACCACGTCGCTCAGCTCGCCGACGCGCAGGTGCAGCGTGCGCGCCTCGGCGACCTCCGCCTCGAGCGCCGCGATGCGGGCGTGCAGCTCCTTGGCGCGGTTGTCCACGCGCGACGCGGTGACCCGGCGCACGATGCCCTTGCCGATCGACCGCACGGACCGCGGCGTCGGCTCGTCGGCCGAGAGCCCCGCGCCCTCCCCCGGCGCGTGGGAGCGCCGGGCCTCGTCGCGCTCGCGGGTGCGCTCGCGCACCAGCAGCAGCAACCGGGCGATCGTCTCCGTGGCCGCGTCGAGGAGCTCGCCGTCGCCGACCTCGCCCGGGGTGCGCCCCTCGGGGCGCCGCGCGCGCAGGTCCTCGAGGTCGCCGTGCACGGCGTAGCCGGCCTCGCCCACCCGGTCGACGGCCGCGTCCGCACGGGTCCGCGCCTCGTCGTACTGCTCGTCGGTCACCCCGATCCGCTCGGACCCCAGCTCCGCGAGGATCCCGTGGGCCAGGGTGTCGCGCAGCCACAGGGCGTGCTGCCGGTTGCCCGGGATGCGGTCCCCCACCGTCTCGTTGACGCGGCGCAGCAGCTCGGCGCCCACGACGCCGAGCGAGGAGTTCGACCGCTCGCCGGTCAGGTCGAGCCCGGTCAGCGGCAGGCCGCAGGCGTCGGCGAAGCGGCGCCACAGCTCGGCTCGGTCGCCGCCGCGCGGGACGGTGACCACGTGCACCCGGTCCGCCGGCAGGTCGGCGCCCCAGCGGGCCGCCACGCCGGAGGGGTCCATGGTGCGCCAGCCCCACTCCGCGCGCTCACCCGCGGACTCCGGCCGGGGACGCCAGCGCTCGAGCGGCGTGGTCAGCGCGAACTTCAGGCGCTCCTGCCAGGCAGACGGCACGGCGGCCGCCAGGTCGCGTGCCGTGATGACGACGTGCACCTCGATGCCGGCCAGGTCGGCGAGGGCGCGCCGGGCCTGCTCCTCCGAGGCGCCGGCGAACAGCTCGTAGCTCAGCAGCGCGGTCTCGCCCTCCCAGGCCCGCACCTCGTCGACCAGCCTCTCCCAGGACGTCCGGGCGGACTCGCCCAGGTCCTCGAGGCGGCGGTCCTCGCGCACGACCATCGCGGCGTGCACCCGGTCCACCCGCCGGCCGCCGACGACGAGCACGCCCGCGTCGGCCAGCGCCCGCTGGTTGGTCTCGAGCACGCCCTGCAGGTAGGTGGTCCCCGACTTGGGGGCTCCCACGTGGAGGTAGAGCCGCTGCGTCATCCTCGCCTCATCCTTCTTCCCCGTCGGAGCCCGGCCGGTCGCGGCGCTCGGGCCCCGGCCACTCGACGATCATCCGCCACCGCTGCGGCCCGCCCGCGCCGCCCCGCGCCGCGCGGGCCGCGGCGTCGAAGCCCTCCCGGCTCAGCACCCTGCCACCGTGGCGCACCGCCGCCGCCTCCAGGGCGGCCGGGGCGAGGGGGCGGCGCCGGCCCCCGCCCTCCGCGGCCTGTTGGGCGGCGAGGTCGCGCCGGCTCGCGGCCACGCCCTCGACCAGGGCCCGGCCGCCGCGGCGCAGCGCCAGGGAGCACAGGCGCCAGAACGCCTCGACGCCGTCGGGGTCCAGGCACTCCAGCAGCTCGCGGGCCACGAGCGCCCGCTCACCGGTGTTGCCGTCGCGGGCGAGCATCGCCGCGCGGGTGAGCACGTCACGCAGGTCGTAGAGGTTCAGCGGCTTGAACGAGAGGTCGACCCCCTCCGCGGCGGCCGCCTGGCGCGCGGGCTGCCGGCCGCCGCGCCCGTAGTCCAGGCCCATCACCGCGCGGCCGGCGCGCGCGAGGGCCAGCGCGTCGCGGGCGGGCCCGCAGCCGACGTCGACGATCCGGTCGGTCTCGCGGGTGCTGGCCAGCACCCAGTCGACGAACGCCGTGCGGGGCGCCGTCGGCGCCTCGGCGGCCAGGGCCGCGCTCCACGCCTCCCAGTCGCGCCGGTGCCGCATCAGGGACCCGAACCAGCCGTGGAACCGGCTGGTGGTCTCACGCCCGGGCGTGTGCTTGAAGGAGGGGTCGGGCACCCGCCAGTCGGGGTCCGTAGGAGACCGACAGCATCCGGTCGGGGTCCGCGGGGGCCGGCAGCGGACGACCCTCGAACTCGAGCGTGGTCAGCGGCTCGATCGCCTCGACGGGCACCGGGGCGCGCACCGTCGCGGTCTCGTAGAGCAGCTCGCCCACGTGGAAGCACGTGTAGACGTCGATCGACCCCTGGGCGCCGTCCGGCGCACGGAAGAGGACCGTGATGAAGCTGCCCGACTTGTCCATCACGTGCAGTCCGTCGCGCCGCAGCGCACGCGCGACGTCGTGCAGCTCCTGCACCATCTCCGCCGGGGTCTCGCGGTGGCTGAGGTAGGCGAGGTCGATGTCGGAGTCGTGGCCGATCACGCCGCCCTCGCGGGCCGCGCCGAGCAGCGTCCCGAAGGCGATCCAGCCCTCGATGCCGCACTCCTCGCGCATCACCTCGAGGATCTGCTCGGTCACGTCGACCATCTGCTCGACGGCGCTGCGGTCCCGGCCCGAGAAGGGCCGCTGGAGCAGGCCCCACTTGTCGATCATCACCGGGACGCCCTGCTTGTCCACGAAGCTGATCCGGCCCTCGCCCGCGCCCAGGACCACCTCGCCCGACCAGAGCTCGCGCTCGTTCTCGACGAGGCGCACCGCGGCCCGGCCGTCGAGCCAGCGGCGCATCCGCTTCGGCCAGCCGACCAGCACCTCGTCGCCCCGGTCGTGGCCGGCGTGCGCGGTGAACGACCAGGCGTGGTGGTCGTCGAAGTGGACGTCGACCGATCCCTCGAAGCCCGGCGGCAGGTGCACGCCGTCGTCGTCGACGCGGCAGTCCGCCTCGGGCGACGGGTCACTCACGCGCACACTCCTGGTTGCCTCGGGCGGTCGCGCGCCACCCTAGGCCATCGCGTCGCGCGTCAGTCGACCTCGATCAGGGCGTACGGGTCGACCCCCCGCGCACGGGCGACCTTCTCCACCTCGGCCGGCGTGCGCTGGGCGGGCGGCACCTCGAGGACCTCGGCCGTGCCGCGCGCCGCGACCCCGCTGCGCGTCGAGACCCGGGACGAGCGGCGGTAGGGCGGGTTGGCGTAGAGGTAGTCGATCCAGTTGTTGTAGCGCGCGACCAGCCCGGCCCCGTAGATCCGGAAGCCGGCCTCGTCGCTGGGGATCGCCGCGGGCGACCAGTTCTCCGAGCCCGTGAACACGACCCGGGCGTTGCGGTTGCCCCGGTAGTTCCCCGCGATCGTCAACACCTTCATGTGCAGGTAGCGGTTGTACACGCCGTCGCCGTCGGGGTCCTGCGTGATCTGACGGTGCGGGATCCACGAACCGGCCCGGCGCAGCCACCAGAGGATTCCGTTGCCCATCACCGCGTAGATGATCTTCACGTTGCAGCCGCGGTTGTGCATCGTCCGGATCCGCTTGGCGATGCTGATGCCACGCTTCCCGTGCCAGGAGGTCATCGCGATCCGCAGCTTCGTCTTGCCCCCGGCCGCGTTGCAGCTCGTCTGGTTCAGCCGGCGCAGCACCGGGTCGCCCGTGGCGCCCGGCCCGCCGTAGGGGTGGAAGTAGGTCGTGAGCCCGCCGAAGTTCGAGGAGACGAACCGCTTGTGGACGTTCTTGTCCTTGAGCATCTGCCCGAAGACCATCTCGAACTGGTCGTAGATGCCCTGGCGCCCCCGGATCGTGTAGACGTCGTTCCACTGCGCGCGGGCGGCCACGTCCGTCATGTTGTGCGAGCCGTTCACGACCACGTGCTTGATGCCGCCGCCGACGCGGCTGAAGAGGAAGAACTTCGTGTGCGCGATGCCCCGCGGGCCGCGGCAGGCCGAGCGGCAGCGGGTCAGCTTGCTGCGGTAGGGCCCGGTGCGCTGCTTGTTGCCCCACCCGTTCAGCACGCGCTGGAGCTTGTCGACCTGGGCGTTGGGGTTCTCGGGCTTGGCGTTGCCCCGGTCGACCACGATCCGCACGGAGACGCCGCGCTTGTGGGCGCGGGTCAGGGCGTCGATGAACGCCCACGAGCGGATGTTCCAGCTCGCGATCCGGATCTTGTGCGACCCGGGGACCGAGTTGATCAGGCGGAGCAGGTGCCGGTTGATCTCGGTGCGCCGGGCCTTGCTGCCCAGCGGGTTGTTCGTCTTCAGCCCCGCAGGGGGCCGGTAGTGCTGGGGAGCCGGCTTCCACGCGGGCCGGCTGAGGCCCTCGCCCCCCTCGGCGCCCCCGTTGGCGCCGGTCTCGGCGGCCGCGGCGCTGGCGACGGGCGACGTCGCCACCGCCTGCGTCGGCAGCAGGAGCGCCGTACACAGCGCGAGGACGACCGCGACGACGAACCCCGACGTCCGGGCAGGAGCAGGAACAGACCGAGTGCGCACGACGCAACCCCCACAACAGCAGCAGCAGGGCCGGAGCCCCAGAGACCCCAGGACGACCCGACGTCGTCCCGGTGAAGAGTACGTGGCGTCGCGACCGCCTGAGCGAGAACAGAGTAGGCGACGCCCCCGGCGCCCGCACCGGAGGCCGGCTCAGGGGCTCCTCAAGTCCCGGCGGGTCAGCCCGTGCAGGTCTCGAGCACCTGCCGGTAGCGCGGGTCGTCGAGCAGCCGGGCCTCGTCGGTCGCGGTGATGCGGCCGTCGCGGACCGACCAGAAACGGTCCTCGTGGGTCAGCAGGGGCTTCCCGAAGGAGCAGGGCCGGCCCTGGGGGTCGACCATCGTGTCGCCGTCGACGCAGCCGCGGTAGCCGCCCGGCAGCGTCTCGCCGTCGACCCAGACGTCCTCGCAGCGCGGCAGGTCGCCGGGCTGGTCGCTCGACTCGCTCGCGGAGGGCTCGTCGGTCGCGCCCGTGGCCGCGTCGGGGTCCTCGCTGCAGCCGGCGAGCGCGGCCGCCAGCACGAGCGGCAGCAGCAGGGACGGCAGCCGGCGGCCCCGCGACGCGGCCCCCGGGCCCGGCTCCAGCGTCCTCATGCCCGGACCCTACGCCCGGTAGCGTGGCGGTCGTGTCCTCCTCGCCCTCGCGCGTGTACGCCGCTCGCCTGGTGGGGCTCCCCGTCTTCGACCCCCAGGGGGACCAGGTGGGCAAGGTGCGCGACCTCGTCGTCGCGATCCGGGGTGAGGACAACCAGCCGCGCGTCCTCGGCCTCGTGGCGGAGGTGTTCAACCGCCGTCGGATCTTCGTGCCGATGACCCGGGTGACGGACATCGACGCCGGCGCGGTGACCACCACGGGGCTGCTCAACATGCGGCGGTTCGAGCAGCGCCCGACCGAGACCCGGGTGATCGGGCAGCTGCTCGACCGCGAGGTCACGCTGCGTCCGCCGGGGCAGGACGAGCCGGTCACGGGCACGGTCTACGACGTGGCGATGGAGCAGCTGCGCAACCGGGACTGGGTGCTCAGCCGCGTGGCGGTGCGCGAGGCCGGCAAGGGCTTCCGGCGCCGCGGCCAGACGCACGTGGTCGAGTGGCGCGACGTGCGGGGGCTGGGCGGCCAGGAGGCGCAGGGGGCGACGCACCTGATGGCGGCGCTCAACGAGCTGCGCCCGGCCGACGCGGCGAACGTCATCCGCGACCTGCCCCCGGAGCGCCGGTCGGCCGTCGTCACGGCGCTGGACGAGAAGCGGCTCGCCGACGTCCTCGAGGAGCTGCCCGAGGAGGACCAGGTCGAGATCCTCGAGCACCTGGACAACGAGCGCGCCGCGGACGTGCTCGAGGAGATGTCCGCCGACGACGCCGCGGACCTGATCGCCGAGCTGCCCGCGGAGACGGCGACCCAGCTGCTGGAGCTGATGGAGCCGGACGAGGCCGCCGACGTGCGCCGCCTGATGTCCTACGACGACCAGACGGCCGGGGCCATGATGACGCCGGAGCCGGTCATCCTCGGGCCCGACGCCACCATCGCCGAGGCGCTCGCCCAGGTGCGCAACCCGGACCTGACCACGGCCCTGGCGAGCCTCGTCTACGTCTGCCGACAGCCGCTGGAGCCCCCGACCGGACGCCTGATCGGGGTGGCGCACATCCAGCGGCTGCTGCGCGAGCCGCCGTCCACGCTCGTCGCGGCCGCGCTCGAGGACTCGCTGGACCCGCTGCGACCGGAGATGTCGACCGAGGAGGTGGCGCAGCACCTGGCGACCTACAACCTGGTCGCCGCGCCGGTCACCGACGAGGAGGGCCGGCTGCTCGGGGCCGTCACGGTCGACGACCTGCTCGACCACATGCTCCCGGAGAACTGGCGCGACGACGCGCCCCGCTCCCCCGTCACGCCGCCGCACGGGATCCGCCATGTCTGACCGCCAGCCGCGGCCCGACCGCGAGCGCCGGGACCGCCCGGAGCCCCGGGAGCGGCGGGACCGGCTGGACACGCCGCGCGACCCGCGCCGGTCGCTGGTGCGGCGGCCCTCCTACGACGCCGACGCGTTCGGCATCTTCGCGGAGCAGTTCGCGCGGTTCATGGGCACGGCGCGCTTCCTGCTCTACATGAGCGCGTTCGTGGCCATCTGGGTCGTCTGGAACGCGCTGGCGCCGTCGTCGTGGGAGTTCGACGCCTACCCGTTCATCTTCCTGACCCTCATGCTCAGCCTGCAGGCCTCCTACGCCGCGCCGCTGATCCTCCTGGCGCAGAACCGCCAGGAGCTGCGCGACAAGGTCGTCGCCGAGCGGGACCGGCGGGCCAACGCCCGGGCGCACGCCGACATGGAGTTCCTGGCCCGCGAGGTCGCCTCGCTGCGGATGGCGCTGGGCGAGGTGGCCACCCGCGACTTCCTCCGCTCCGAGCTGCGCTCGCTGCGCGGGCGAGCTCGAGGAGTCCCTGGGCGCCGCCGACGACGACGCCGAGCCCGGCGAGAGCGGCCGCGGGGAGTAGGCATGGCGGCGATGTCGCTCGACCAGCTCCTCGCGCTCGAGCACGCGGGGTGGACCTCGTTGTGCGAGGGCACGGGCGCGGCGTTCTACGGGGAGGTCATGACCGAGGACGGGCTGATGGTCCTCGTCGACGGCACGACGCTGGATCGCGACCAGGTCGTGCAGTCCCTCGAGGCGGCGCCGGCGTGGGACGGGTTCGAGATCTCGGGGCCGCGTCTCGTCTCCGTGGGCGACGACGCAGCGTCGCTGGTGTACCGGGCCGAGGCCGCCCGCGGTGACGACCGCTTCGTCGCGGTGATGGCGAGCACGTACCGCCTGCTCGCCGGCCACCCGCGCCTCGCGCTCTACCAGCAGACCACCGCCACGCGCTGAGGCCCGCTCTTTGCGCGCCCTGGCCTCCCCCACCGCGCAGACCGGGCGAGGGCGCACGTAGCCGTCCGGGCTCAAGAGTGGCTGCCCGAGGTCAGCCGTCCCCGAAGAGATGCCGCTTGATCGTCACGCGAAGCGAATCGTGTTCTGGCCCGAGCGCGGTGCCCGGGTCGGACCAGTTCGCTGCCGGGTAGAGCCACACCGGCTTCCGAACGAGTGCGGTCGGCTCCCACCCGTAGCGGGGCCACACATGGGCATGGAGGAAGGGATCGGTGTTCCCCAGGATCTCCAGATTGACCCGGCGGAACTCGGGGTCGAGCTCTTGGCAGGCCAGACCCACGGCTTCGCCCAGATCGGCCATTGACTCGAGGAACTGCCGCCGCCGAGGCCGCGAGAGGTCAGACAGGCTCTGGACCTGCGGGTCGTCGGTGAGCAGCACACAGTAACCCGGTAGCCACTGGACGTCGCCGATCACCGGAAATGCTTCCGGGAGCCTGCCAAGCACTGTCGGGTTCTCCCCGCTCAAGGCCGAACCGATGCGGTCTGCCCTCCAGTCGCTCACACGCGGAACGCTGTCACATGGCGCGTTGCCCGTGATCAGGTACCGCGTCGTCCCGCGGCATGGACTGCGTGACGGTCGACCCGAAGGAAGCAGCGCGTCACGGGTTCACACTGCATTGCGAATCGAACCTGTGTTCGATAGAATCAGACATGGCCGAGGCACCTGTGACCGAGCTGGTCGGGCAGGTGCGGGCGCTGGCCGACCCCGACGCCTTGGGCGAGGTCGACGACGCCGGGTTGGTGGATCTGTTGACCGGCCTGGAGGACCTCAAGGCCGTGGCCGCGGCGGCGCAGGCGCGGGCGGCGCACCGGCTCCGCGCGCTCCGCGTGGCGGAGCGAGCGGCAAGCGGGGTCCCCGCCGCGCGGCGGGACCGCGGGGTCGCCGCCGAGGTCGCCCTGGCCCGGCGGGAGTCCCCGCACGCCGGCGGCCGGCACCTCGGCCTGGCCCGCGCGCTGGTCGAGGAGATGCCGCACACCCTGGCCGCGCTGACCTCCGGGCGGCTCTCGGAGTGGCGGGCCACGATCCTGGTCCGCGAGACCGCGCACCTGAGCGTCGAGCACCGCGGAGCCAGGTCGACACCGAGCTGCTCGCCGACCCCGGCCGCGTGACCGGGTGGGGCGACCGGCGGCTGGCCGCCGAGGCCCGCCGCATCGGTTACCGCCTCGACCCGCACGCCGCGGTCAACCGCAACGCCAACGCCACCCGAGACCGGTGCGTGACCCTGCGGCCCGCCCCGGACACGATGGCCCGGCTCGGCGCCCTCCTCCCCGTGGCCCAGGGTGTCGCGGTGTGGGCGACGCTGGGCAGGGAGGCCGACCGGCTCCGCGCCGCCGGCGACCCCCGCACCCGCGGCCAGCTGATGGCCGACACCCTGGCCACCCGCATCCTCGATGGCGCCCCTGAGGCCTCCGACGAGCCGCACCGCACCCGTCGCGGTCAACCTGACCGTCTCCGACGAGACCCTGCTCGGCGCCGGGCACGAACCAGGCTGGCTCGAGCACCACGGCCCCGTCCCCGCCGGCCTCGCCCGCGCCCTGACCACCCGCGCCGACAGCGAGGGCCTGGCCACCCTGCGCCGCCTCTACACCAGCCCCTCCACCGGGCAGCTCGTGGCGATGGACGCGCGCTCCCGCGCCTTCCCCGCCGGCCTGGCGACGTTCATCGACCTGCGCGACCAGACCTGCCGCACCCCCTGGTGCGACGCGCCCGCCCGCCACCACGACCACGCCCGGGGCTGGGCCGACGGCGGCCGCACCACCGCCGCCAACGGCCAGGGCCTCTGCCAGGCCTGCAACCACGCCAAGCAGGCGCCCGGCTGGTCAGCCCGACCCACCGGCACCGGGCCCGCACCGCCCGTCGAGACCACCACCCCCAGCGGACACCGCCACACCAGCCGACCACCGCCGACGCCCAGGCGCGAGGCGGGGGTCGACCTCCCCGACTCGCCGCTCGAACGAGCCCTCGTCGACATCGTGTTCAGCCAGCACCACTGGACGGCGGCTCGCTGAGTCTGCGGAGGCGAGGGGGAGCCGGGTGTGACACCGCCCACCGCCTAGGATGGGACCTCATGAGCACCCCCACGATCGACCAGGTCACCGCAGCACTGGCGACTGTCAACGACCCGGAGATCAAGCGCCCGATCACGGACCTCGGCATGGTCGACGAGATCACCGTCGACGACGACGGTCTCGTGCGCGTGCACATCCTGCTCACGGTCGCCGGCTGCCCCCTCAAGGACACCATCGACCGCGACGTGAAGGCCGCCGTCAACGCGCTCGACGGCGTCCGCGACGTCGAGCTGACGATGGGCGTCATGTCCAGCGAGCAGCGCTCCGGCCTGCAGGAGAAGCTCCGCGACGGCCAGGCGCAGCGCGAGATCCCGTTCGCCCAGCCGGGCTCGCTGACGAAGGTCTACGCGATCGCCAGCGGCAAGGGCGGCGTGGGCAAGTCCTCGGTCACCGTGAACCTCGCGCTGTCGATGGCCGAGAAGGGCATGAAGGTCGGCATCGTCGACGCCGACGTCTACGGCCACTCCGTGCCCGCCATGCTCGGCGTCGCCGACACGCGCCCCACCCAGGTCGAGGACCTGATCATGCCGGTGCCGACCCCGTCGGGGATCTCGGTGATCTCGATCGGGATGCTGAAGCCGCGCCGCGACCAGGTGGTCGCGTGGCGCGGGCCGATGCTCGACCGGGCGCTGGTGCAGATGCTCTCCGACGTCTACTGGGGCGACCTCGACGCCCTGCTCCTGGACCTGCCCCCGGGCACCGGGGACATCGCCATCTCGCTGGGCCAGCACCTGCCCAACGCCGAGGTGCTCGTCGTCACGACCCCGCAGGAGGCGGCCGCCGAGGTGGCCGAGCGCGCGGGCACGATGGCCTCGATGCTGCACCAGCGGGTCATCGGCGTCATCGAGAACATGAGCTGGCTGCCCTGCCCGCACTGCACTCCCGAGGGCACGGAGCACCGTCTCGAGGTGTTCGGCACCGGCGGCGGCGCGCGGGTGGCCAAGACGCTCAGCGAGCGCTTCGGCTACGACGTGCCGATGCTCGGCCAGGTGCCGCTGGACCTGTCGCTGCGCGCCAGCGGCGACGCCGGGACGCCGATCGTCGCCGCGGACCCGACCGCCCCCGCGGCCGAGGCCCTGACCTCGATCGCCGAGAACCTCGCCGGCCGCGGCCGCGGCCTGGCCGGCATGCAGCTGGGCCTCACCCCGAGCAACGGCCGCTGACACCGCGGTCGGGGGGCTGAGGGGTGTTCGGCGTCGGGCTCACCGAGATGGTGGTGATCGCCTTCGTCGCCGTCCTCGTGCTCGGGCCCGACAAGCTGCCGCAGCTGGCGAGGCAGGCGGGCGGGATGCTGCGCCGCGCGCGCGACCTGGCCAACAACGCCCGCGACGAGCTGCGCAACGAGCTCGGCCCCGACTACGCCGACCTCGAGCTGCGCGACCTCGACCCCCGCGAGATCGTCCGCCGCCACGTGATGGAGGCGCTCGACGACGACGACCCGGGCGACGCGCCCCGGCCGCTCGCCGAGGGCGAGCTGCCGCCGTACGACGTCGACGCGACCTAGCGGTCGGGCTCCTGCACCGCGGCGAGCGCGGCCAGGGGCAGCAGCCGGGGCTCGTCGCGCGGTCGCGACCAGGGCACCGCCTCCACGAAGTCTGCCCCCACCCGCCGCAGCAGCGCCTCGTGCACGCCGCCCTCCGTGGTGCGCAGCACGCAGCGCTCGCCGGCCTGCACCAGCCGCCGCAGCGCGGAGCCGAGCCCCAGGGAGTCGATCGGTGACCAGGCCGCCTCCGGGCGCGACCGGGCCGAGGCACCGCGGACGCCGAGCACGGCGCCCAACCGGACCACCCAGTCGTGCCGCGGCCCCCCGACGAGGCACCAGTCGGGCCCGACCCGGGACAGCGTCCCGCGCACCGTGCCGCAGCCGCGCAGCTCGAGCCCGACCTCGCGGCCGGTGCTGGCCATCAGCCGGCTCGCGAGCGTGACCTCGCGGTACTCCGCGAGGCTGCGCTCGGCCAGCTCGGCCTCCCGCTCCGCCGCGAAGGCGCCCTCCGCCTGCTGCTCGAGGTCGTCGAGCGCTGCGAAGAGGGACTCCTCCCAGCTCACGGCTCGCCGGCGGTCGCCCGCCGGACCCGCTCGCGCACCCGACGGATGCCGGCGGCCGCGGACTCGCCGGCGCGCGCGGCGTCGGTCAGCCAGTCGACCAGCGGCGCGTCGTGCGTCGACCAGGCCGCTGGCGACGTCGGCGCGCGCGGCCGCCAGCAGCGCACCGGTGCGCGCCACCGGCGCCTCGTGCCCGATCTCCGCCTCCATCCAGGCGTCGGCGCGCTCCAGCAGCGCGTCCTCCACGACCGCCGTGCGGCGCTCGCGCAGGGCCGCCGCGGCGGCGGGGAGGGCGCCGACCTCCCCCTCCCCCAGCGAACCTGCGCACCTCGGCGGACAGGTCGTCGAGGTGCCGCTCCAGCAGCCACGAGGGCATCCCCCGCGCCGCGAGCACGCGGGCGAGCCACTGCACCTGGGCGACCGCCTGGTCCGCCTCGAGCGGCGCCAGCGAGACGAGCCACGCCGAGTCGGAGCCGGCGAACCGCGCGCCGCGACCCCCGTACCGGGCCTCGTAGTAGTCGAACGCCTGCCACGTGGCGTGCGCGGCGCGGACGGCGGCCCGCAGCGGCGCTGCGCGCGTCGAGACGGCGTGGTGCCCGGCCTCGGCGTTGACCATGCCCGCGTCGGGTGACCGGCCGACCTCGCGGCGGGCCAGGCCCTCGTCGACCCGGCCCACCACCTCGGCCACGAGCCCGGCCAGCCCGGGCGGCACGTCGACGAGCAGCCCGCGCAGGACGGCCGCGTCGGTCGTCCCGGCCCCGATGGCCAGGCGCTCGACGCCGACCACGGCCGCCAGCGCGGCCGGGTCGGTGAGCACGCCCGCCTCGGCGCGGTCGGCGTGCGTGCGCAGCAGCGCTGCGGCCTCCCCGGCTGGCATGGCCGCATCCTGCCGCACCGTGCGCGACAGGTCGCACTCCCCTGTGGAGAACCGGTTGACGAACGTTCTCCACGCGACGTTTGATGACGCAAACGCACGCAAACGAAAGGTTTCTCATGCAAGACCCCTGCGGTCGGGTCCCGCGGCGGCGCCTGCTGCTGGTGGTCGTCGCCGGCACCGCGCTCGCCGGCGGCGCCGCGAGCCTCGCGCTCCCCGTCGCCGGCCGGGCGGCGCGGCACCGGGCGGCGCCGGACGCCGCGCCGCCGGCCGACCTGCTGGCCGGCCTCGCCGCGCTGGCGCTGCTCGCCTGTGTGGTGTGGCTCTGGGCGGCAGCCCTGGTCAGCGCCGCCCGCCTCGCCGCGAGGCCGGCCGCCGCCGCCCCGGCGCCCGGGGTGCCGCGGTTCGTGCATCGGGCCGTGCTCACCGGCTGCGGGCTGGTGCTGGCCGGTGGCGCGCTCACGCCGGCCGCCGCGGTGCCCACCCCGCTGACCGAGGGGCCGGGCCGGGCGGCGCCCTCGGCGACCACGACCCCGGCAGCCACCCCGACAGCCACCCCCGCAGGCACCTGGACCGTGCGCCCCGGCGACACGCTCTGGGCGATCGCCGCCGCCTCGCTGGGCCCGGCGCCGCCCGACGGCGCGGTGGCCGCCCGCGTGCGCGAGCTGCACCACCTGAACCGGGCCGCCGTGCCCGACCCCGACCTGATCCACCCGGGCCAGCTGCTGCGCCTGCCCACCGCCTGAGAGGACCCTCCGTGACTGCCCCGATGACGACGCCGACGGCCGACCCGACGACCAACCCGATGGCTGCCCCGATGGCTGCCCCGACGACTGCGGCGTCCCGCTCGCGCACGCCGCTGTCCTCGGTGCAGGGCACGCTCGCCCTCGACCTGGCGGAGGGCCTGGCCCTCCCCGACCCGCCGCGCGCCACGCCGCTCCCCGCCGCCGGCCCCGCCGACGTGGTGCCGATCGACCGGCGGCTGCGCCGCGAGATCGACGCGTGGGCGCCGCGGTTCACGCAGGCGGCGGTCGAGATCGCCGTCGCCGAGCGGCCGCCCCAGCAGCTGCTGCGCTGGACGACCCCGCAGGTCTACCGCGACCTGGAGCGCCGCGGGCGGCTGGCCGCCCGCGCGCGGCAGCGCGACGCCTCGCCCGGCGTCCGGCCGCGGGTGCTCAGCACCCACCCGTGCGTCGTCGGCGCCGCCGCCGTCGAGGTCAGCGCGCACGTGCGGCACGGCCAGCGCTCGCGCGCCGTGGCCGCCCGCTTCGAGCGCCGCGCGGAGCGCTGGGTGTGCACCGCGCTGGAGTTCGCGTGAGCGGCCGGCGTCAGCCGCCCGCCCGCGTCGTCATCCCCGTGGGCCCGCCGACCGCGCCGTGGCACTTCTTGTACTTCTTGCCCGAGCCGCAGGGGCAGAGCTCGTTGCGCCCCGTCTTGGCGAACGTGTCGTCCTCCGCCTCGGCCGCCTCCGCGTGCACCTCGGCGTCGCCGGTCTCGCTCGGCGCCGAGTAGGAGAGCTGCTGGGGACGCTGCTGCTCCCCCAGCCCCTTCGCGCTGACGCGCGGGTGCGCGGTGGGCGCGACCGCGCTGGCCATGGCCCGCGCGCCGCCGGAGAGGCTGTCGAGGTCGACCTCCTCGGCCTCCTCGGCCTCCTCGTCCTCGGTCTGCACCTCGAGGTGGAAGAGGTAGCCGACGGCCTCCTCCTTGATGGAGTCCATCATCGCGGCGAACATGTCGAAGCCCTCGCGCTGGTACTCCACGAGCGGGTCGCGCTGCGAGTAGGCGCGCAGGTAGATGCCGTCGCGCAGGTAGTCCATCTCGTAGAGGTGGTCGCGCCACTTGCGGTCCAGCACCGACAGCACGACCTGCCGCTCGAGCTCGCGCATGACCTCGGCGCCGAGCTCGGCCTCGCGCCGCTCGTACGCCGCGATCGCGTCGGCGCGGATGTCCTCGACCAGGGCCTCGCGGCTCATGTGGGTGCGGCCGCCGACCTCCTTCTCCAGCGTCTCGATCGACAGCGAGATCGGGTACAGCTGGCCCAGCGCCGTCCAGAGCTGCTCGAGGTCCCACTCCTCCGGGAACTCCTGGGTGGAGGCGCGCACGTAGCCGGCGACCACGTCCTCGAGGAACCCACGGATCTGGTCGCGCAGGTCGGCGCCCTCGAGCACCTGCCGGCGCTCGTCGTAGATGACCTTGCGCTGCCGGTCCATCACGTCGTCGTACTTGAGGACGTTCTTGCGGGAGTCGAAGTTCTGCGACTCCACCTGGCCCTGCGCGCTCGCGATCGCGTTCGTGACGCGCTTGTTCTCGATCGGGACGTCGTCGGGGACCTTCAGCACCGTCAGCACCCGGTCGACCCAGTCCGACTTGAACAGCCGCATCAGCTCGTCCTGGAGCGAGAGGTAGAACCGGGACTCGCCCGGGTCGCCCTGGCGGCCGGAGCGACCGCGCAGCTGGTTGTCGATGCGGCGGGACTCGTGCCGCTCGGTGCCCACGACGTAGAGCCCCCCGAGCTCCTTGACCTCGTCGTGCTCGGCCGCGACCTGGTGCTCGACGCGGTCGACCGCGCCCTGCCAGGCCTCCTCGTAGGCCTCGGCGGTGTCGCCCGTCGGCTCGAGGCCGCGCTCGCGCAGCTCCTGGTCGGCGAGGAACTCCACCGAGCCGCCGAGCATGATGTCGGTGCCGCGGCCGGCCATGTTGGTGGCGACCGTGACCGCGCCCCGGTGGCCCGCCATCGCGACGACCTTCGCCTCGTCGGCGTGCTGCTTCGCGTTCAGCACCGTGTGCGGGACGCCCTGCTGCTTGAGCTGCTTCGAGACCAGCTCGGACTTCTCCACCGAGACGGTGCCGATCAGCACGGGCTGGCCCTTGCGCTGGCGCTCGGCGACGTCGGTGATGACCGCCTGGTACTTCGCCTCCTCGGTGCGGTAGACGAGGTCGGCCAGGTCCTGCCGGACCATCGGCTTGTTGGTCGGGATCTGCACCACGCCGAGGCCGTAGATCTTGTCGAACTCGCTGGCCTCGGTCATGGCCGTGCCGGTCATGCCGGAGAGCTTGGAGTAGAGCCGGAAGAAGTTCTGCAGGGTGATCGTGGCCAGCGTCTGGTACTCCTCGCGGACCTGCACGTTCTCCTTGGCCTCGATCGCCTGGTGCAGACCGTCGTTGTAGCGGCGCCCGGAGAGGATGCGGCCGGTGTGCTCGTCGACGATGAGCACCTCGCCGTCGAGCACCACGTACTCCTTCTCGCGGCGGAACAGCTCCTTGGCCTTGATGGAGTTGTTCATGAACTGGATCAGCGGGGTGTTCACCGAGTCGTAGAGGTTCTCGATGCCGAGGTGGTCCTCGACCTTGGTGATGCCGGGCTCGAGCACCGAGATGGTGCGCTTCTTCTCGTCGACCTCGTAGTCGACGTCCTTCTCCAGCTTGCGGGCGATGCTTGCGAGAACTCGCCGTACCACTTCACCTCGTCCTGCGGTGGGGCCCGAGATGATCAGTGGCGTGCGGGCCTCGTCGATCAGGATCGAGTCGACCTCGTCCACGATCGAGAAGTGGTGGCCGCGCTGCACGCAGTCCTCCAGCGAGGACGCCATGTTGTCGCGCAGGTAGTCGAAGCCGAGCTCGTTGTTGGTCGCGTAGGTGATGTCGCACGCGTACTGCTGGCGGCGCTCGTCGGGGCGCTGGTGGGGCAGGATCACGCCCACGGTCAGGCCGAGGAACGCGTGGATGCGGCCCATCATCTCGGACTGGTACTGCGCGAGGTAGTCGTTGACCGTGACGATGTGCACGCCCTTGCCCGACAGCGCGTTCAGGTAGGCGGGCAGGGTCGAGACCAGGGTCTTGCCCTCACCCGTCTTCATCTCGGCGATGTTGCCGAGGTGCAGCGCGGCGCCGCCCATCAGCTGCACGTCGAAGTGCCGCTGCCCGATCACCCGGCGGGCGGCCTCGCGGACCGTCGCGAAGGCCTCCGGCATGAGGTCGTCCTCGGTCTCGCCGGCCTCGAGGCGCTCGCGCAGCTCGTCGGTCATCGCGCGCAGCTCGTCGTCGGACATCGCCAGGAAGTCGTCCTCGATCGCGTTGACCGCCTTGGCCACCGCCTCGAGGTGGCGCAGGATCTTCCCCTCGCCGATGCGGAGGACCTTGTCGAGGATCGCGGGCACTACTACGCCTCTTCCCGGTTGGTGGTGCGTGCTCTCGGCCGGCCGCCCATGCTACCCATCGGACCCACCGGCCACGGGCGTCCCCGCGACTCCGGGGACGCCCGCCCGGCACGCCCGGTGGACGGGTGTCGATCAGGCACGGGTGTGCACCTCCGCGGCGAGCGGCCCCGCGAGGTCCCCGCGGTCGGCGACGGACGTCTCGCCCAGCCCCAGCCAGCCTGCCAGCCGCGCCAGCTCGGCGGCCAGCTCGGCGGCGGTCTCGCTCGGGGCGTCCGGCTCGGCGAAGGCGCCCGGCACCAGCAGGCGACCGGTCGCCCGGTCCGCCTTCAGGTCCACCCGGGCGACGAGCCGGTCCCCCAGCAGGAACGGCAGCACGTAGTAGCCGTAGGCGCGCTCCGCCGGCGGCGTGTAGATCTCGATGCGGTAGCGGAAGTCGAAGAGCGCCTCCGTGCGCGCCCGCTCCCAGCAGACGGGGTCGAAGGGGCTGAGCAGCGTGCGCGCCGGGATGCGCCGCGGCACCCTTGCCCCGGCGTGCAGGTACGTCGGCCGGTCCCACCCCTCGACCGTCACGGGCAGCAGCTCGCCCTCCTCGACCAGCGACTCGACCGCGGCGTGCGCGTCGGCGAGGCGGGGCATCCGGTAGTAGTCGCGCAGGCAGGCGACGGAGGCCACGCCGTGGGAGCGGGCGGCGCGGCGCACGAGCTCGCGGTCCGCCTCCGCGGCGCTCGGCGTGGGCCGGGCGAGCACCTCGGCCGGCAGCACCCGCTCCGCGAGGTCGTAGCGCGGCTCGAACTGCCGGGTGCGCCCCGCGATGGCGAGCTCCCCGGTCGTGAAGAGCAGGTCGAGCGCCTGGCGCGCCTCCGACCAGTTCCAGCCCCAGTGGTCCTTGCGCCGCGGTGCCCCGTCGTCGAGGTCGCGGGCGGTGCACGCGCCTCGCGCGGCCACCTCCTCGCGCGCCCAGGCCAGCGACCGCTCGCTGACGGTCCCGAAGAACTTGGCCCGCCGCTCGGCGTACCACTGCATCCGGTGCCGCATCACCGGCCACAGGTCCACCGGCATCAGGGCCTGCACGTGCGCCCAGTACTCGACCAGCCGGCGGGGCCGCCGCTCGGCAGCGCGGCGGAGCAGGTCGGGGTCGTAGGGCCCCATGCGGCTGTAGAGCGGCATCAGGTGGGCGCGCGCGAGGACGTTGACCGAGTCCACCTGGAGCACGCCGGTGCGGCGCACCGTGCGGCCCAGCGTCGCCATGGTGGGCCGGGCGTGCGGCGGGTCGGCGAACCCCTGCGCCGCCAGCGCCACCCGGCGCGCCTGCGCGCGGGAGAGGCGCTCGGGTCGGCGGCTCACGCGGCCCGAGAAGCCCGCGCGATCACGGGATGTCGAGGAGCTTCTCGCGGACGGCGTACATGACCGCCTCCATGCGCGAGTGCAGCTGCAGCTTCTCGAGGATGTTGCGCACGTGGTTCTTGACCGTGTTCTCGCTGATGAACAGGCGCCGCGCGATCTCGCGGTTGTTCAGGCCCTCCGCCACCTGCCGCAGCACCTCGAGCTCGCGGTCGGTCAGCCGCAGCTGCGCGCCCGCGGCGCGCTCGGGGCGCGACATCTGCTTGAACTCGTCGATCAGCTTCACGGCCATGCTCGGGCTGATCAGCGACTGGCCCTCGGCGACGACGCGCACGGCCTGCGCGACCTCGTCGATCGAGGAGTCCTTGAGCAGGTAGCCGGACGCCCCGCCCTTCACGGCCTCGTACAGGTCGGCCTCCTCGTCGGAGACGGTGAGCATGATGATCTTCGCGCCCGGCACCTTCTCCTTGATGGTCAGGCAGGCCTCGATGCCCGAACGGCGCGGCATCCGCACGTCGAGCAGCACCACGTCGGGCTGCGAGCGCGCCGCCAGCTCGATGCCCTGGTCGCCGTCGTCGGCCTCGCCGACCACCTCGATCCCGGCCTCGGCGGCGAGCAGCATCGTGAGTCCGCGGCGGAACAGCTCCTGGTCGTCGACGACGACCACGCGCACGGTTCCGGTGGTCATGTCGATCCCCATGGGCACGTTGGTCACCCGAGGAGCATGGCACGAGCGGCGGCTCGCCGGGGCCCGAACGGATCATCCGGCCCTCACCCGATGGGACGAGACCGTGGTGGCCGTTCGCCCGTGGCCGGGCCCCGGTCGCGCCCCTCAGCCGGTCTCCTCGCCGCCGAGCTCCAGCGAGATCACGCCGTAGTCGTAGCCGCGGCGCCGGTAGACGACCGACGGCCGCTCGCTCTCCTTGTCCACGAAGAGGTAGAAGTCGTGGCCGACCAGCTCCATCTCGTAGAGCGCCTGGTCGAGCGTCATCGGGCTCGCGGCGTGCGACTTCTCGCGCACCACCAGCGGGCCGTCGCCGTCCACGGCCACCGGGCCCACGTGCCGCTCGTGGACGTGCTCCTCCTCGGCCGAGGACGCGGAGCCGTCGTCCTGCAGGCCCTCGGGCAGCACGTCGGCCATCGCCTCCCCCACGGAGACCGGGCGGTGCTTGCCCCGGTGCACGCGGCGCCGGTCGGCGGCGCGGCGCATCTGCGAGGCCATCTTGTCGACGGCGAGGTCGAGGGCGCCCATCTTGTCCTCGGCGGCGGCCTCGGCCCGGATCACGGGGCCCTTCGAGAACGCAGTCAGCTCGACGCGCACCGCGCGGTCGTGCTGGCGCGGGTTCCGCTCCTTCTCGAGCTCGACCTGTACCCGGATGATCCGGTGGTCGTGCTTCTCGAGCTTGGCGAGCTTCTCCTCGACATGACTGCGAAACCGGTCCGACACCTCGCAGTGCCTGCCCGTGACCACGACGTCCATGTGCAACCTCCGTGCTGTTGGGGTGGGGTCAGCGACCGCCCGGAGTGGGAGACCGGAGTGGGAGATGGAGTGGGGGATGGAGTCCGCCCGGCCGACCTGGTCTTCGTCCCCACAGTCGCCTGCTGAGGTGCTCGCGGCTTGTCTGCCGTCCCCGGCGCCACTACTGACCTTCTCCCGGGCCCCACCGCCCTGTGCGGCGGGGTCGGGGCAGGGCTTACGTCTAAGCCGCACCGTGATCGGACGCCGGCCCCGAGGGGCCGCGCGCCCTTACGTGGGCCGTTTCGCCTGCGACTGGCATCGGCTAGCCGCCTCGACGCCCGGATGGTCCCGCGCGTCTCGGCGACGCAACCACGGACCCGGGCGGACTCCATGAATCGACGTTAGTTGGTCTGGCCGCCGGAAGAAAGGATGGGGTCGCCGGCTTGGACCGGAAGCCGCGGGTCCCCGCCTCGGCGCGGTGGGCGACGGCGGGGCGTCGCCGCGACGGTCGCCCCGCCGAGCACCGGGACGCCGGCCGCGGCGAGCGCCCGGTGCGCCTCGGCCAGCGTGGCGCCCGTGGTGAGCACGTCGTCGCAGACGACCACCGCGGGCTCCCCGCGGCGCCGCCGGGCGGCCGCCGCGCCCCCGCGCGCCGCGAGCGCGCCGGCCAGGTTGGCCGCGCGGGCCTCGGCCCCGAGCCCTGCCTGGTCCACCGCTCCTCCGCGGTGGGTCAGCAGGCCGGCGCAGGAGGCCCGGCGGCCGCTCCGGGCCAGCAGCCGCGCCGCGCGGCGGGCCAGCGTCCGGGTCGGCGCGTGGCCGCGCGCGCGGTCGCCGCCCGGCCGGGAGGGGACGGGCACGAGCAGGAGGCGCGCCGGCGCCGGCCGGTCGTCGGCCAGCGCGGGCCCGGCGCAGGCCAGCGCCAGCAGCGCGGCCAGCGGGGCCGCGTGGGCGTGGCGGGCGTGCTCCTTGAGCCCGAGCACCAGCTGCGCGCACGAGCCCGTCGTACGGCGCCGCCGCCCACACCGGGCCGAGCCCGGGCGGCGCGGGGTCCGGGCGCACGGGCCGGGCGCGCGTGGGCAGCGTGGCCTCGCACGCGGGGCACAGCAGCCGACCGGGGCGAGCGCAGCCGACGCAGGTGGAGCCGGTCAGCAGGTCGAGCACCGCGTCCCCCAGCACCCCGCCAGTGCAGCGCGCCGGCGGCCCCGCCGCCACCCACGGCCCCGGCGCGTTGTGGACGGCCCGTCAGCCCACGTAGGTCAGCGCGCGGAGGTCCTCGGCGAACGGCCCGACCGGCTCGTCGGGGGCGCGGGACGAGAGCACCTCGTCGGGGGTGCGGACGTAGGTGCGTTCCGGGGGGACCGGCGAGGACGCGATGCGCTGGACCCGCTCGCGCAGGAGGTCGGAGGCGCCGTCCTCGTCCAGCGAGGCCGGCGACCCGTCCACGGCGAGCGTGCGGAGCTCGGTCAGCTCGCCGCCGAGCCGGTTCACCACGACCACGTTCGTGGGCGAGCTCCAGCCCACGTCGCGCACCCGCATCGGCTCGCCGTCCGCGCCCAGCGGCCGGGGCGCGGTCACCGCGCGCACCCGGCCCGTGCCGGGCGCCACGCGCACGCGGCTCACCCGCACCACGTCGCCCCCCTGGGACTCGGGGCGGTCGAGCACCGTGACCAGCCGGGAGCCGTCGCGGGAGACCAGCACCTGCTGGACGGGCCGGCCGGTCACCCCCGGCACGCGCAGCGTGCGCCGCCGGTTGCCCTGGACCACCGTGACGCGGGCGCCCTGGCGGGTGCGGTCCACCAGCCAGAGGCGGCCGGCGTGGTCCCACGCCGGCTTCAGCAGGTCGGTGGCGGGGTAGGTGACGACGCGCGTCCCGGCCTCCTCCGCCAGCGGGCCGACCCAGGCCGCGCTGCCGTCGCGGGAGACGCCCGCCACCCGCGTCGCCGTGAGGTTCACCCCCAGGTCGCGCAGCGCGTAGTCACCCGACCCGAGCGGGCCGCTGACGCGCTCGACGACGTCGGGGGCGGCGGAGACCACGCGGCCCTTCCGCAGGCCGAAGAGCTGCGAGCTCGAGTCCAGCAGCGTCGGGTCGCGGTCGGCGTAGGCGTCCACCGAGACCTCGGTGGGCCCGTCGGGCGCGCTGACCGGCTCGCCGCCGATCGAGAGCCGGAACGCCCGCACGCCGGGGTCCTGGCGCAGCGTCCAGGCGAGCTGCGCGAGGGCGTACCCCCGTGCGGCCTGCGCCAGCGACGCCGGGTCGCCCTGGAGCGACACCTCCGCGACGCCGTCCGGGGACACGACCACGGAGAGCTCGACGGCGCTGCCCGGCGGCAGGAAGCTGCGCGCCACACCGCGCAGCCGCTCCCCCGGGCCGGCGACCAGCCCGCGGACCAGGCCCGTGGTGAGCTGCTCGCCCTCGGGCAGCCAGACGGGCTCGGGGACCAGCACCGCGGCGGTCGGGTCGAAGAAGTAGAGGTTGGCGCGCCGGAAGTGCTGGGCGAACCAGGCCTCGGGCACCACGAGCGCGTCCGGCGCGTCCGAGATGCGCCACTCGCCGTCCTCCTGGACGACCGGGAACGTCAGCTCCGTGCTGCCCGTGCGGCCCCGCCACTGTCCCCGGCCGTCGAACCGGGCGGTGCCGCTCAGCGAGACCGAGACCCGGGTCGTGCCCGTGGCGGCACCCGTCTCGTCGTAGGTGAGGATGCCGCGGTCGGGGTCCCACTCGTCCTGCTCCTCGCGGGCGAGGAACTGCCGGGCCACGCTGGGCTGCAGCGGTACCGCGGTCATCGCGTCGAGGAAGGAGCGGACGATCTCGCGCGGCGACTCGCCGGGCTGGGGCGGCTTGGGCACGTAGGAGACGCCCGGACCGTCGTCCTCCGCCCCGGCCTCGCTCGAGACGACGACGGGGCCGTCCTCGGGCAGGCCGACGCAGGCGGTCGCGGTCATCAGGAGGCCCAGCACGGGGGCCAGCAGCCGGCGCCTCACGCGCGCACCTCCGGGGCCGGGCGCGGCCGCTCGGCGTCGCCCGGCACCAGCGGCAGCGGCGAGGAGCGCAGGGGCTGGCCGGCCCGCCGCGGGAGCGTGAGCCGGAACTGCGAGCCCTCGCCCGGTCGGCCCCAGGCCTGCAGCCAGCCGCCGTGCAGGTGCGTGTCCTCCAGCGAGATCGAGAGGCCGAGCCCGGTGCCGCCGCTGGCGCGGTCGCGGGCGGGGTCGGCCCGCCAGAACCGGTTGAAGACCATGGCCGACTCGCCCGCGGCCAGCCCGACGCCGTAGTCGCGCACGGCGATCGCCGAGGCCTGGCCGTCGGTCGCGACGCGGACGACGACGGGGTGCCCCTCGGCGTGGTCGATCGCGTTGGTGACCAGGTTGCGCACGATCCGCTCGACGCGGCGCACGTCGGCGTCGGCCAGGCACGGGCCGGACGGCGCGCGGACCGCCACGGTCGTGCCCCGCTGCTCGGCGAGCGGGCGGGTCGCGTGCGCCACCCGGTGCGCGACGTCGACGAGGTTGACGTCGTCGAGGTCGAGGACCGCGGCCCCGGCGTCGAACCGGCTGATCTCCAGGAGGTCGGCCAGCAGCGTCTCGAACCGGTCGAGCTCGGTCTGCAGCAGCTCGGCGGCGCGCGCGGTGGCGGGGTCGAAGACGTCGCGCGAGTCGTGCAGCACGTCGCCCGCCATCCGCACGGTCGTCAGCGGCGTGCGCAGCTCGTGCGAGACGTCGGAGACGAAGCGGCGCTGGACGCGGCTCAGCTCCTCGAGCTGGCGGATCTGCCGCTGCAGGTTGGAGGCCATCTGGTTGAACGACGTGGCCAGGCGGGCCAGGTCGTCCTCGCCGCGCACGCGCAGCCGCTCCTGCAGCTGCCCCGCGGCGAGGCGCTCGGCGACGCGGCGGGCCATCCGGATCGGCGTGACCACCTGCCGTGCGACGAGCCAGGTGACGCCGGCGACGAGCACCAGCAGGAGCACGCCGGCAGTGAGCAGCGCCCGCGTGACCAGGGCCAGCGTCTCCCGCTCCTCCTCCAGGGGGAAGAGGTAGTAGAGCGTGTAGGTCTGGCCGTCGGCCGGCAACCGGACCTGGGCGCCCACGACGACGCCGGGCCCCGTGCCCGGGCCGGCGCCCGGGCCGCTCGGCTCGATCCGCGAGTAGGTCCAGGCGGTCTGCCCCGAGGTCTCGAAGTGCTCCTGCAGGTCTGCCGGCACGCTGGTCGGGTCCAGGCCGTCGGTGAAGAGCGCGCCGCCCGCAGGCAACCGGTCCCCCTCGCCGCCGCTGCCGGCCAGCACGACGGCGAACCCCCGGCTCGCGCCGCGCAGGATGATCGGCTCGACCAGCTGGGTGCGCTGGGCCACCGCGTCGACGTCGGTGCCGGGCGCCGCCACGAGGCGCTCCTCCGCCTCGGCCGTCTCGTTCTCGGCCTCGGCGACCACGGCCGCCACGCGGTTGTCGAGCAGGCCCTCGCGGGTCTGCTGCAGCAGGAACCAGCCGACGATGCCGACGACTGCCGCGGAGAGCAGCAGCGTGCTGGCGACGACCCGCATCTGGATCGAGCGCCGCCAGAACGTGAGCGCCCGGCGCAGGGGCGCGGAACCGTCGGCCACGCGTCCAGCCTAGGTGGCCCGGCGGCCGCGGGTCGGGCTCAGGAGCCGCCCGCCTTGTAGCCGACCCCGCGCACGGTCACGACGATCTCGGGGTTCTCGGGGTCGTGCTCGACCTTCGAGCGCAGCCGCTGCACGTGCACGTTGACCAGCCGGGTGTCCGCCGCGTGCCGGTAGCCCCAGACCTGCTCGAGCAGCACCTCGCGGGTGAAGACCTGCCACGGCTTCCGGGCCAGGCAGACCAGCAGGTCGAACTCCAGCGGCGTGAGGTTGATGGCCCGTCCCTCGCGGGTCACGTGGTGCCCGGCGACGTCGATGGAGAGGTCGCCGACGGCGAGCACCTCCGGCGCGTGGGTCTCGTGCCGGCGCACCCGGGCCCGGATCCGGGCGACGAGCTCCTTGGGCTTGAAGGGCTTGACGATGTAGTCGTCCGCCCCGGACTCGAGCCCGACCACCACGTCGACCGTGTCGCTCTTGGCCGTGAGCATCACGATCGGGACGCCCGACTCGGCGCGGATCTCCTTGCAGACGTCGATGCCGTCCCGGCCGGGCAGCATCAGGTCCAGCAGGACCAGGTCGGGCCGGTGCTCGCGGAACTGCTCCATCGCGAGGTCGCCCCGCGCGCAGACGAGGGGGTCGAAGCCCTCCTGGCGCAGGACGATGGCGAGCATCTCGGACAGGGACGCGTCGTCGTCGATCACGAGCACGCGCCCGCGCTGGATCAGGTCGCTCATGCTCCGTCCCGTCTCGTGCTGACACACCGGCACGGGGCCGGGGCGCGCCGGCGGCGCGTTCCCGACCCCGTCTCCAGTGTCGCAGGCCCGCGGGGGCCCCGGTGGATCTCGGGGATCTCAGCCGGGTCGGCCCCCGTGCGGGCAGCCCTCAGTAGCGGTACTCGTCCGACTTGTAGGGGCCGTCCTTGGGCATGCCCAGGTAGGCGGCCTGGCCGTCGGTCAGCTCGGTGAGGTTCACGCCGAGCGCCGGCAGGTGCAGGCGGGCGACCTCCTCGTCGAGGTGCTTCGGCAGCACGTAGACCCCGGTCGGGTACTCCTCGGTCTTGGTGAAGATCTCGACCTGGGCGAGCACCTGGTTGGTGAACGAGTTCGACATCACGAACGACGGGTGGCCGGTCGCGTTGCCGAGGTTCATCAGGCGACCCTCGGAGAGGATGATCACCTTCGGGCCGTCGGGGAACTCGAAGACGTCGACCTGCGGCTTGACCGTGGTGCGCTCGATGCCCTGCCAGGTCTCGAGGCCGGCCATGTCGATCTCGTTGTCGAAGTGGCCGATGTTGCCCACGATGACCTGGTTCTTCATCCGGCTCATCTGCTCGGCCGTGACGACGTCGCGGTTGCCGGTCGCGGTGATGATGATGTCCGCGAAGCCCAGCACGTTCTCCAGGGTGTCGACCTGGTAGCCGTCCATCGCCGCCTGCAGCGCGCAGATCGGGTCGATCTCGGTGACGATCACGCGGGCGCCCTGGCCGCGCAGCGCGTCCGCCGACCCCTTGCCGACGTCGCCGTAGCCGCAGATCACGGCGACCTTGCCGCCGATCAGCACGTCGGTGGCGCGGTTGATGCCGTCGGGCAGCGAGTGCCGGCAGCCGTACTTGTTGTCGAACTTCGACTTGGTGACGGCGTCGTTCACGTTGATCGCCGGGAAGAGCAGCGAGCCGTCGCGCATCATCTCGTAGAGACGGTGCACGCCGGTCGTGGTCTCCTCGGTGACGCCCTTGATCTCGTTGGCGATCTTCGTGAACCGCTCGGGGGTGGTCTTGAGCGACTCGGTGAGCGCGGTGAACAGCACCTTCTCCTCGGCGCTGCCGGCGTGGGCCGGGTTCGGGGCCTCACCCTTCTTCTCGGCCTCGACGCCGAGGTGCACCAGCAGCGTGGCGTCGCCGCCGTCGTCCAGGATCATGTTGGCGAACTGACCCTCGGGCCAGTCGACGATCTGCTGGGTGCACCACCAGTACTCCTCCAGCGTCTCGCCCTTCCAGGCGAAGACCGGGACGCCCTGCGGGTCCTCGGGGGTGCCGTTCGGGCCGACGACCGCGGCGGCCGCGGCGTGGTCCTGGGTGGAGAAGATGTTGCAGGAGGCCCAGCGGACCTCCGCGCCGAGCTCGACGAGGGTCTCGATCAGCACGGCGGTCTGCACCGTCATGTGCAGCGATCCGGCGATGCGGGCGCCGGCGAGCGGCTTCTGGTCGCCGTAGCGCTCCCGCATCTTCATCAGGCCGGGCATCTCGTGCTCGGCGAGCGTGATCTCGGTGCGGCCGTAGTCGGCCAGCGAGAGGTCGGCAACCTTGAAGTCCATGCGGGATAGCTCCTGTGGTGTAGGTCTCGTCTTCAGGACTGGTCACCCACGGTAGTGCGGCCGGCGGCGAAGGCCCGAATCCTCGGCGCCCCCCTCAGTGGGCCAGCCGGGCCCGGCACGCCCGCCGGGAGCAGGCGCACCGCCGCCACCGCGGCGGCGCCCACGGCGAGGCCGGCGGCGGCCGAGGCGGCGGTGTTGACCAGCCAGGCGAGCAGCCCCCCGACGGCGGCGGCGCCGCGCACGCCGTCCTCGAGGTGGTGCACGAGGTCGTAGGGCGCGTGCAGGCCCAGCTCGTCGGCGCCCACGAGCAGGATGTGGCCACCGACCCACAGCATGGCCACGGTGCCGACGACCGTGATCACGGTGAGCACCCGCGGCATGGCGTTGACCAGCCCCGTGCCCGACCCGCTGCGCCGCCGCCGAGGGGCGCTCGGCCAGCGCCAGCCCGACGTCGTCGATCTTCACGATCAGGGCCACGACGCCGTAGACGAGCACCGTGATCATCACGGCGACGACCGCGAGGATCGCCGCGCGCGCCAGCAACGGCTCGTCGGCGACCTCGTTCAGGGCGATCACCATGATCTCGGCGGAGAGGATCAGGTCGGTGCGCACCGCCCCGGAGACCATCGCGTCCTCGGCCTCGGGCCCGGTGGCGCGCACCCGGTCGTCGTGGGGGTCCTCGTGGCCGCGCAGCCGCCCCCAGATCTTCTCGAACCCCTCGTAGGCGAGGTAGGTGCCGCCGAGCATCAGGATCGGCGTCAGCAGCCAGGGCAGCAGCTCGCTGAGCAGGAGGGCCGCCGGCAGGATGAAGAGCAGCTTGTTGCGGAACGAGCCCTTCGCGATGCGCTTGACGATCGGCAGCTCGCGCTCGGCCGCGACGCCGCGCACGTACTGGGGCGTCACCGCCGTGTCGTCGACGACCACGCCGGCGGCCTTCGCGCTGGCGCGCCCCGCGGCGGCGCCGACGTCGTCCACCGAGGCCGCGGCGAGGCGGGCCAGCGCGGCCACGTCGTCGAGCAGCGAGAACAGGCCGGCGCTCATGGCCGCAGCCTAGTCGCGGCGCCCGGTCAGTCGGTCACGGTGCCGAGGGCCAGGAACTGGCCCAGGTACGCACCCGTGAGCACGAGCGAGGCGTAGCGCGCCAGCTCGTGCTCGGCGTCGGTGCGCACCGTCTCCACCCGCACGTCGCGGGCGCGCGCGGTCTCCTGGAGCCGGTCGCGGTCGGCGTCGGTCACCGGCGAGCCCGTGCCGTCGTCGAGCACCAGCAGAGAGGGCCGGGCGGCCGTCGGGGCGCCGGCGCCCTCGGCCTCGCCGTCGGCGTACGGGTCGGCGAAGACGTCGCGGGGCCGCGCCGCCTCGAGGACCGGCAGCAGCCGCTCGGCGTCGCCGGCCAGCGCGTTCCGGCCGGTGGCGCGCCGCAGCGCCTCCGAGACCCGGCGGGCCGCCCGCGCCGCCAGCACCGATCCGCCCCACACCACCGGCGTGCTGTCGGCGAGGGCGATGGCCAGCGACTTCGCCGGGTTGACCGCCAGGTCGCGGTAGGGGGAGCACTCGGCGGCGACGCGGTCGAGCGAGTCGGCGACCTCGTCGGCGTCGGTGACCGGGCCGAGGGCGAGGCCCTCGAGGTGCCGCAGCATCATCACCGCCGTCGCGAGCTGGTCGCCGGTGGTCGTCGGCAGCAGCGTCGTCCAGCGGCCCTGGGCGTGCTCCGCGACCAGCGACTGCTCGGGGCACGCGACGACCACCCGGCAGCCGCGGCGCACCGCCTCGGCGACGGCGGAGGCGGAGCCGACGTCGGAGCCCTCCGGCGCGAGCATCACCACGAGGTCCAGGCCGCCCGCCCAGCCGGGCAGGCCGGGCCCGGGCCAGGCCACGAACGGGACCGGGCAGGTCGGCTCGAGCACGGCGCGCAGCAGGCGGCTGTCGGGCCCGGCGGCGATGACCGCGCGGGGGCGGCCCTCGTCCTCGCGCGGGTCCGTCCCGGCACCGGCCGCCTGGGCCGCGGCGACCTCGCGGCGCACGCGCGACCCCGACTCGGCCAGCCGGCGCAGCGCCGCGTCGACACCCTGCAGGGCCCGCTCGTCGTCGAGCCGGGACTCGTCGAACCAGGCAGTCACCACGCCTCCCTCAGACCGACGGCCGGGCCTCGTCGACCAGCAGCACGGGGATGCCGTCGCGCACCGGGTAGGCGCGGCCGCAGCCCGAGCACACCAGCGCGGAACCGGGTTCGTCGGCGGTCAGCCCGCCCTGGCAGGCGGGGCAGACCACGATCGCGAGCAGGTCGGGGTCGAGGCCCAGGGGGCCGGTCTCGGTGTCCACGTGCGTCCTCCCGTCGTCCGGGTCAGGCCCGGATCAGCTCCAGTGCCTCGTCGCGCACCCGTTCCATCGTCGCCGCGTCCCGGCCCTCGGCGTTGAGCCGCAGCAGCGGCTCGGTGTTCGAGGGGCGCACGTTGAACCACCACTCGTCGTGGGCGACGGTCAGGCCGTCGAGCTCGTCGAGCTGCACGCCGTCCCGGGCGTCGTAGGCCGCGCGGATGCGCTCGAGCACGGCCTGCTGGTCGGCCACCGTGCTGTTGATCTCGCCGCTCGGCGCGTAGCGCTCGTAGTGGGCGAGCAGTCCGGAGAGCGGCTGGTCGCTGGCGGCCAGGGCGGCCAGCGCGTGCAGCGCGGCGAGCATCCCGGAGTCCGCCCGCCAGAAGTCGCGGAAGTAGAAGTGGCCGCTGTGCTCACCGCCGAAGACCGCGTCGGTCTCGGCCATCGTCGCCTTGATGTAGCTGTGCCCGACCCGGCTGCGCACCGGGAGGCCGCCGCGCTCGGCGACGAGCTCGGGCACCGCGCGGCTGGTGATCAGGTTGTGGATCACGGCGGCGCCCGGGTGTCGCTCGAGCTCCCGGTCGGCGATCAGGGCGGTGAGGATCGACGGCGAGACCGCGCGGCCGCGCTCGTCGACGACGAAGCAGCGGTCCGCGTCCCCGTCGAAGGCGAGGCCGGCGTCGGCGCCCTCGGCAAGCACCCGTCGCTGCAGGTCGACGAGGTTCTCGGCCTCGATCGGGTTCGCCTCGTGGTGGGGGAAGCTGCCGTCGAGCTCGAAGTACATCGGCACGAGCTCGACCGCGTCCTCGATCCGCTCGAAGACCGCGGGGGCCGTGAGGCCCGCCATCCCGTTGCCCGCGTCGACGACCACCTTCAGCCGACGCCCGGTGACCGGCGCCAGCGAGATGACGTGGGCCGCGTAGGCCGCCAGCACGTCGTGGTGGCTGATCGTGCCGGACGCGGCGGCGGCGGGCAGGTCCCCCGCGGCCACGCGGTCGCGGATCTCCGCCAGGCCCGTGTCGGCGCCGATCGGCTGCGCGTGCTCCCGGCAGAGCTTGATGCCGTTGTACTGCGCCGGGTTGTGCGACGCGGTGAACATCGCACCCGCGTGGCCCAGGTGGCCCGACGCGAAGTACAGCTGGTCGGTCGAGGCGAGCCCGATCAGCACCACGTCGGCGCCGGCGCCGGCGGCGCCGTCGGCGAACGCCCCTGCCATGCCCGGCGAGCTGGGCCGCATGTCGTGGCCCACCACGACGGTGCTCGCGCCGGCGACCGCCACGAACGCCGCGCCGACCCGGCGGGCGAGCTCCTCGTCGAGCTGGTCGGGGACCGTGCCCCGCACGTCGTAGGCCTTGAAGATCGCGGCGAGGTTCGCGGGCTCGAGCGTCCCCGGCTGCTCCATGGGCGGGACTCTAGCCGCGCGGCCGGCCCGGGGTCAGTCCGAGGTGAGCGCGCGCAGGTGGCCGCGGCGCGCGGGCTCCCGCTCGCCGGGCTGCTGACCGGGCTGCTGACCGGGCTGCTGACCGGGGTAGGGGTCCGGGTCGGGGCGATCGACGAGCGCGGAGCGACCCGGCCGGTGCAGCCGCGGCCCCGGCTCCTCGGGCTCGGGGGCCGGGCGGGCCGCCTCGCGCACCGCGTCCGCGAGGGCGAGCAGGTCGTCCTCGCTGGGGCCGGTGGTCGAGGGGTCGGGGGCCAGGCGCATGACCTCCCAGCCGCGCGGCGCGGAGAGCGTCTCGGCGTGCGCGTCGCAGAGGTCGTAGGCGTGCGGCTCCGCGTGGATGGCGAGCGGGCCGAGCACCGCGGTCTGGTCGGCGTAGACGTAGGTCAACGTCGTGGTCGCCGGGAGCCCGCACGCGGTGCGCGAGCAGCGACGGGCGGGATTCACACGCGCGACGCTACCCGGATGCGGGCGTCGCGCAGACTAGGCTCGCGGCGTGCCCGAGACACCCGCGCCGGACGTGACGACCCGGTACGCCGCGCGGCGCGACCGGCGCGGCCGCGGCATGCGCGGCCCGGGCGTGCTCCCGCCGGACCGGCGTCCCTCCCGCACGCGGCGCGAGCGGTTCGACACCCTCGCCCTGGCCGTCGTCGCCGAGGTCGACGAACGCTGGCAGGACCACCTCGGCCTCGTCGAGTACGCCGTCGAGGACACGCCGGTGATCCCCGACGACTGGCACGGCGAGAGCGTCCCGCTCTCGTCGCTGGTCCGCGGCTCGGGCAGCCGGCCGAGCCGGCTCGTCCTCTTCCGCCGGCCGATCGAGCACCGCTGCTCCGGCCGCGACGAGCTGGGGGCGTTCCTGCTGGCCCTCGTGGTCGAGCAGGTGGCGCGGCTGCTCGACCTCGAGCCCGAGGACGTCGACCCGCGCTACCAGCCCTAGGACCGGCTCAGACCGCGCGCTTCTTGAGCTTGCGGCGCTCCCGCTCCGACAGGCCGCCCCAGATCCCGAAGCGCTCGTCGTTCAGGAGCGCGTACTCGAGGCAGTCGTCGCGCACCTCGCAGGTGAGGCACACCTTCTTCGCCTCGCGGGTGGAGCCACCCTTCTCGGGGAAGAACGCCTCGGGGTCGGTCTGCGCGCAGAGCGCGCGCTCCTGCCACCCGATCTCCTCGGCCTCGCCGTCGACCAGACCGTCGACCAGAAACAGTTCATTCACGGCATTGCCCTTTCGACCCGGCTCCCGCGGGAGCCCGTGTACCCGCTGACCGAGTCCTCCCCAGGCGGGAGACGACCGCACCGTGTAGCGGATCCGGTCGCCTTCCGTCCGTGAAGGACACTGTGGGAATTACATGCCTGTCGTACACCGGAAGTCAAGCCGCGATCTGGTATGGGCCCGATCGGTCAGCCGGGCTGGGACCTAGGTCCCAGCCGCCGCGGGGCCCCGCCCGGCCGGCGGGGCCATACCAGTGCCGCCGGGGCACCCGGGGTTCCCGGGTTCGCCTCCGGGCGGCAGCCCGGGTGCGAGAAGGTATCCGCATGCGGATCACCGTGCTGTCGGGGGGTGTCGGGGGCGCGCGGTTCGTCCGCGGCCTGCGGCACGGCCTCCCCGCGGACGCCGAGGTCACGGTGGTCGCGAACACCGCGGACGACTGGTGGGTGCACGGACTCAAGGTCTGCCCCGACCTCGACACCGTGATGTACACGCTCGGCGACGGGATCGACCGGGAGCGCGGCTGGGGCCGGCGCGAGGAGACGTGGCACGCGAGCGAGGAGCTGGCGGCCTACGGCGTGGAGCCGAGCTGGTTCGGGCTCGGCGACCGCGACCTGGCGACCCACCTCGTGCGCACCCAGATGCTGGAGGCGGGCTACCCGCTCTCCGCCGTGACCGAGGCGCTCTGCCGCCGCTGGGACCCGGGCGTCCGCCTCCTGCCGATGACCGACGACCGCGTCGAGACGCACGTGGCCGTCGACGACGCGGAGGCGCCGAGCGGCCAGCGGGTCGTGCACTTCCAGGAGTACTGGGTGCGCCTGCGCGCCTCCGTGCCGGCGCGCGCCGTGGTCGCCGTGGGCCTGGACGCAGCCGCGCCCGCCCCCGGTGTGCTGGACGCCGTGGCCGGGGCCGACGTCGTCGTCCTGCCGCCCTCGAACCCCGTGGTCTCGCTCGGCACCGTGCTGGGGGTCCCCGGCGTGGGCGACGCGGTGCGCGCGACCAGCGCGCGGGTCGTGGGCCTCTCCCCCATCGTGGGGGGCCGCCACGTGCACGGGATGGCCGCGCAGCTGCTCGAGGCGATCGGCGTCGAGGTGTCGGCCGGCGCCGTCGCCCGGCACTACGGCGCCCGGGCCGCGGGCGGCTTCCTCGACGGCTGGCTCGTCGACGAGCGGGACGCCGGGGAGGTGGCCGGCGTGCGCGCGGCCGGCATCGCCTGCGAGGCCGTGCCGCTGATGATGACCGACGACGACGCGACGGCCGCGATGGCGCGGGCCGCGCTCGAGCTGGCCGGAGCGGCGGGCCCCGGACGATGAGCGACCCCGTCACCGTCCTGGCCCCCGCGGGCGTCGGCGAGGTCCGCGAGGGCGACGACCTCCCCGGGCTGCTGCTCGACGCGCTCGCCGCCGGCGGCGAGGAGCTGCGCGACGGCGACGTCGTGCTGGTGACCAGCAAGGCCGTGAGCAAGGCCGAGGGGCGCGTGATGGCGGGCAACCGCGACATCGCCGTCGCGACCGAGACGGTGCGGGTCGTCGCCCGCCGAGGGCCCACCTCGATCGTGCGCACCCGGCAGGGCATCACCCTGGCAGCCGCCGGGGTGGACGCCTCGAACGTCGAGCCCGGTCACGTCGTGCTGCTGCCGGAGGACCCGGACGCGAGCGCGGGGCGCCTGCGGGCCGGCCTGCGCGCGCGCACCGGCCTGCGGGTCGGCGTGGTGGTCACGGACACCGCGGGGCGGCCCTGGCGGGTGGGCCAGACCGACCTGGCCATCGGCGCGGCGGGCCTGCGGGTGCTGGAGGGGTTCGCCGGGCGCAGCGACGCGTACGGCAACGAGCTGTCGGTCACCGAGCCGGCGGTCGCCGACGAGCTGGCCGGGGCGGCCGAGCTCGCCCAGGGGAAGCTCGGCGGGCGGCCGTTCGCCGTGGTCCGCGGCCGCGCCGACCTGGTGCTCGCGCCCGACGACGACGGACCGGGAGCGGCCGCGCTGGTGCGCGACGAGAGCGCGGACATGTTCGGCTGGGGGGCCCGCGAGGCCGTCGTGGCCGCCCTGGCCGGCGACCCGGAGGACCGGGCCCCGTTCGGCCCGGCGGCGCCGTTGGCCGAGCTGCACGCCGCCCTGCTCCGCGTGACCGGGGAGGGGGTCGTGCCGGTGCGCGCGACCGGCCTGAGCGCCGTGCCCGACGAGGACGTGGACGGCACCGTCGAGCTCGACGTCCCCGGTGGCCTGCGCACCGAGAGGACAGCCCTCGCCGCGGTCTGCTTCGCCCACGGCTGGGAGCTGCTGCACGTGGACGACCGCACCGTCGCCCACCCCAGCGGGAGCCGGGTCGGGCCTGTGCGCTTGCACGTGCGGCGTGCCCGGGCCACGTAGGCTCTGCCGTGACCGACCGCGATCGCCCCTCGGGACCGAGGGAGCCGACCCAGAGGATTGAGTTCGTGGCCAAGTCCCCCTCCCGGCCACCGGCCGGGTCGTCGAGCCAGCGTCCGAGCCGGCGCGCCGTCGCCGACCAGATGCGCAACAAGCAGAAGCGCGCCGACCGCCGGCGCAACATGGCGATCGTCGGCGCCTGTGCCCTGATCGCGTTCGTCATCATCGGCGCTGCCGCGTTCCGCCCCGTGAAGGACTGGTGGGACCTGCGCCAGTTCAACGCGATCGACCTCGCCGAGATCGGGGCGCCCGCCTCGGCCTGCGGCGAGCTCACGACCAAGACCGCGACGGGCAACCAGGACCACGTGACCCCGGGCACCGAGATCGACTACGCCGACGCGCCGCCGGCGTTCGGCCGGCACTACGACATCTGGGACTCGATCGAGCGCAAGTTCTACACCGCCGCCGACCGGCCGGACGTCGGCGAGCTGGTGCACAACCTGGAGCACGGCTACACGGTGCTCTGGTACGACGAGACCATCGCCGACGACGAGGCCGCCATGGACGACCTCCGCGGCATCGCGCAGAAGTACGAGGGCTCCGACAACCTGCGCCTGAAGTTCAAGGCCGTCCCGTGGACCGAGGAGGACGGCGAGCCCTTCCCCGACGGGCCAGCACGTCGCGCTGACGCACTGGGCCACCTCCGCCGCGGGCGAGGAGGCCGAGGGCCCCGAGGGCGAGGGCGAGCAGCAGGTGGGCGTCTGGCAGTACTGCGAGGCCCCCAGCGGCGAGGCCGTGCAGGAGTACATGCGCGAGTACCCCTACACCAACTCCCCCGAGCCGCTCGTCCGGTGACCCGCTTCCACGCCGTGGTGCCCGCGGGGGGCGCGGGCACGCGGCTGTGGCCCCTGTCGCGGCAGGACGCCCCGAAGTTCCTGCTCGACCTGACCGGGGCCGGGCGCACGCTGCTGCAGCAGACCGTCGACCGGCTGGTGCCGCTGTGCGACCACCGCGTCGTGGTCGTGACGGGCCGCGCGCACGCCGACGCCGTCCGCGCGCAGCTGCCCGACCTGGCCGCGGAGGCCGTCGTCGCCGAACCGTCGCCGCGCGACTCGATGGCCGCGATCGGCCTCGCCGCCGCGCTGCTGGAGCGCAGCGACCCCGAGGCGGTGCTGGGCAGCTTCGCCGCCGACCACGTGATCACCGACCCCGAGGCCTTCCGCCGCTGCGTGGAGCGGGCGGTCGCCGCCGCCGCCGACGGCTGGCTGGTGACGATCGGCATCCAGCCCACCCATCCGGCCACAGGTTTCGGCTACATCGAGGTCGGCGGCCCGCTCGACGGGGCCCCCGCGCACCACGCCGACGCGTTCGTCGAGAAGCCCGATGCGACCACGGCGCGTGGCTACGCCGAGGGCGGGCGGCACCTGTGGAACGCCGGCATGTTCGTCGTGCGGCCCGGCGTGCTGCTCGACCTGCTGGCCGGGTCCGACCCGGGGTTCGCCGCGGACCTGCGCGCGATCGCCGCCGACCCGGGCCGGACCGACGAGCTGTGGGAGGGCCTCCCCCGGATCGCGCTCGACCACGCCGTGGCTGAGCCGGCCGCGGCGGCCGGGCGGGTCGCCGTCGTGCCCGGGGACCTCGGGTGGGACGACGTCGGCGACTTCGGCTCGCTGGCGGGCATCCTGCCGCCGGTCGACGGGGGGCCGCAGGTGCTCGGGGACGCGGGCCTGGTCCGGTCCGAGGACGCCGGGGGGCTGGTCGTTCCCGCCGGCGGTCGCACCGTCGCCGTCGTCGGCCTCGACGACGTGGTCGTCGTGGACACCGGCGACGCTGTGCTCGTCACCACCCGCGAGCGCGCGCAGGACGTGAAGCGCGTCGTCGACGGCCTGCGCGCCGACGGCCGCGACGACCTGTTGTAGCCGAGTCCCCACGAGGCGGCCGGCTCCGGGCCGCGGCCTCGCCTGTGGACCTGCTCGATGTGCCAACGCATCCAGGTGCGGCAGCGTCAGCTCGACGTGGGAGGGCAGCGGAAGGCTAGGAGTAGCGGTGGCTCTTTGCCGCGTGGTCGTGCTCGCGGGTGCAGGTGCGCCCGTTCATCGAACGGTGCCCGCACAACTCGTCGGCGGGCGGGACCGCAGGAGCCGTGCCAACCGCCCGAGGCTTGGCGGGCCCGGCCGCTGCAGGTCTGGCCGCTGTTTGGGTCTGGCCGAGCTCGAGGCGGCGGCCGACGTGGCCGACCTCTCCCGATACCGGGCCTCCCGCATCGCCCGCACCGCTGCTTCCTTGCTCACTGTGTATCCACCTGACGAACTCTAGGCGTTCGCGCCGACAGTCGCCTTCAGGCGCGGCGGCGACGATGCCCACTTCCCTCCCCGACGGCGTCGTAGGCCGATGGGGGTGAGCAGGTGGGACTCGATGCCTCGACCACGCAGTCCGCCGCGGACGTACGTCGCGACCGAGCCGGAACCCCCGCTGCGGAGCAGCGCCGGCTTCCTAGGCTGGGCCCATGCCCGCCGCCCCACCGACGACCTTTCCCGAGCTGCTCGAGCGCCTGCTGCGGCAGGACGGCGCCCGCCCCCTGATCACGTTCTACGACGGCGAGAGCGGGGAGCGCACCGAGCTGTCGGTGACGACGTACGCCAACTGGGTCGCCAAGACCGCGTCACTGCTCGCCGAGGAGTGCGACCTCGAGCGCGGCGGCACGCTGCGCGTCGACCTCCCGGCGCACTGGCTGGGCCCGGTGCTGCTCGGGGCGGCCTGGTCGATCGGCGCCGCCGTGGACCTGGACGGCTCCGGCCCGGCGCCCGACGTCGTCGCCTGCGGGCCGCGGGGGCTGGAGACCTGGGCACCCCGCGCGGGCGAGGTCACGGTCGTCGCCAGCGCGCTGCTGCCCATGGCCGTGCGCTTCCCCGAGCCGCCGGGCGACGGCGTGCTCGACCTCGGCGCCGAGGTCTGGTCGCAGCCGGACGCGTTCGTGCCGTTCGACGCCCCGCAGGCGGCCGACGCGGCCGTGCCCGGCACGTCGCAGGCCGCGCTGCTGGGAGCCGCCACCGCCGGAGACCTCGTCGCGGACGGCGGCCGCCTCCTGACCGGCGACAACCCCGCCACCCCCGCGGGGCTGACCGGATTCATCGAGCCGCTGGCGCGCGGCGGCTCGGTCGTGCTCGTCACCCGGTGCGACCCCGCCCGCGTCGAGGCGCTCGTCGCCGAGGAGCAGGCGACCGCCCGCCGCTAGACGAGCGACCCCCGCGCGCCGCGGCTGCGACCTGCCGCCGCCGACGCGCCGCTCAGCGGCCGAACTTGTCGTACGCGTCGATGCCCTCGGCGAGGAAGCGCCGCTTGGTCTTGCCCTTCGCGTTGCTGTGCAGCCGCCAGAGCACGCCCGTCGCCTTCTGCCGGGCCGCGACGGCGGCCTTGCTGCCGGGCTTGCCGCCCAGCGAGATCACCCAGTCATAGGGCCGCACGTCGAGCCGCGACGCCGTCGGGACACTGCCCGCGTAGCCGGCGCCGATGCCGCTGAGTCCGCGGCCGGGGTAGATCTGCACGGAGCCGCCCTTCGGTTGGCCCATGATGTCGGGCCGACCGTCGCCGGTCGCGTCACCCACGGACGTCAGTCGACGGACACCTCGGAACCCGGTGCCGAGGCGTCGCTGCGGTGCGAAGCCGCCCTTGCCGTCCCCGGGGTGCAGGCGCAGGACACCGTTCCAGTGCCGGCTGACCAGGTCGCCGTCGCCGTCGCCGTCCCAGTCGCCGACGTTCAGCAGGACGTTCGCTCCGGCCAGGAACAGCCCCGTCGGCCGCGGCGCGCTCGCGTCGTAGCGCCCGGTGTTGCGCAGCACCTGGAGCGAGCCGTCCTGCACACCGACGAGGTCGGGGGCCGCGCTGCCGGCCACGTTCCCGCCGCTCGCCAGGCCGGCGAGCCCGCGCACCTTCCACACCGGGCCGAAGCGCCGCATGAACGTGCCGTCGCCCCGGCCGGGCACCACCCAGCCGGCGCCGCCGTGGCCGCGCGCGAACAGGTCGCCGTGCCCGTCTCGGTTGTAGTCGCCGAACCCGGTGATCCGGTCGTAGCGACCCCAGCTGCCGGGGACGGCGGTCGGGGCCTCGAAACCGCCGTCGCCGTCGCCGGCCAGCAGCTGCAGGTCGCCGTCCGCGTCCCGGGCGACCACGTCGACCCGGTCGTCGCCCGTCACGTCGCCGACGCCCGAGACCATCCGCAGGTCGCTCCACGACATCCCGAGCGAGACCGCGCGGAACGCGCCCCGCCCGAGGCCCGGGAAGGCGGCGGCCATGCCGTTGGGCCGGCGCCCGACGAAGTCGTTGCGGCCGTCGCCGTCGAGGTCGCCGACCGCGGAGAGCAGCTCCTTGCGGCTGAACACCTTGACGGTGCGCGTGCGGCTGAAGCCGCCGGCGCCGTCGCCGCTCCACAGGACGCCCTTGCCGTTGCCGGTGGCGACCACGTCGTTCCTGCCGTCGCCGTCGACGTCGGGGGTGGGAACGGGCGTACGGCCCGCCCACCCCGAGGCGCCGACCCGGGCCTTGGCGAACCCCGTGAGACCCCCGGTCGGCAGCAGGAAGATCTGCTTGTCCGATGCGCGCCGCAGCGCGATGTCGGGGTGCTTGCTGTCGACGAGGTCGACCTCGCGCTCGCTGCCGGTGGCGGCGCGCTGGCCCTCGACCGCCTTCGAGCGGATGGTGGACAGCCGCGCGTAGAGGTAGCGCCCCGGGCAGGCCGTCGAGCCCGCGTCGCGGTGGCCGTTGATGGCGCGGAACGTGCGGCCGGCGACCTGCTGGTTCGAGGAGTCGGCGCGGATGCCGTGCAGCGACAGCTTCCAGGCGAAGAGGCGGCCGTAGGCGCTCAGCATCGCCTGGGGCGGGCGGGTGGTCTCGAAGTTGCCGATCGCGGACCCGGCGAAGGACGCGTGGTTGTAGCCGTAGGTGTGGGCACCGATGACGGGCCGCGCGACGCCGCCGTACCGGCCCTCCCAGATCCGGCCGAACTTGTCGACGAGGAAGTTGTAGCCGACGTCGCTCCAGCCCCGGGAGCGCGTGTGGTAGGCGTAGATGCTGCGCAGGATGCCCGGCACCTGGGCCTTGGTGTAGCTGTTGCCGTTGACCGTGTGGTGCACGAAGCCGGCGTTGATCGTCCCGTACCGCAGCGACCCGCGGTCCCGGAGGCGCTCGTCGGCGCCCCACTGGGCCCGGGAGAAGATCTTGGGCTTGGGCGCGGAGACCCCGGCGCTCAGCACCGCACCGGAGCCGTCGACGGTCGCGGCCGCCGGGGCGGCGTCGGCGGATCCCGCACCCGCCCCCGTCTCCGACCCCGGTCCCGATCCGGTGGCCTCGGCCGTGTCGATCGCCGGCGCGGCGAGCTCGGTGCCTGCCGACTCCCCGGGGTCCACCACGGCCACGGTCAGGTCGGCCGGCACCTCGCCGGTCGCCCGGACCTGGACGTCGTCGACCTCGCCCACCACGAGCGGCTCCGTGCCCGGCCGGGCACGGCGGGCCTCGCGGCTGCCGGGGTCGGGGGCGTGGTCGTCGTGGTACTCGAGCTCGTCCCAGGCCGACCAGCCGCCGCTGTCGCCACGGGTCCGCACCTCCACGGCGAGCTCGCCCTCCTCCAGCTGCTCGCGGCCGTCCCAGGTGACGCCCACCGTGCCGAAGCCGTCGACCGCGGCGGGCTCGCCGAGCACGCGCTCCTCGCCGGCCGGGGTGGTGCGCACGCGCGGCAGCGTCGCGCCACGCGCGGCGGCACCGGGCTCCGCGGTCAGCGGCTGCTCGGTGACGACCGGGCGCACCGGCTCGGTCTCCACCTCGGCGACGGCCTCGGCCGCGCCGGGCCCTGCGGGCGCCGCACCGGGGGCGGTTCCGGGCGCGACGACGTCGAGCGGGAGGACGGTGGCCGCGGGCGTCAGCACCGCGGCCACGACGCCCAGGGTCAGCACCTGCTGGCACAACGTGACGAGTCGAGCCTGGGCGGAACGCATCGCGGGCGTGCTCCATCGGTGAGGGAATCGGACGGGGTCGAACCTCAAGCGCCCCGAGTGTCACACCCGTCACAGGCCGCTGCCACCGGTCCCGGACAACTACACCGCTGTAGTTCGCTGCGCCGGGGCGCCACCGCCCGACGTCCCTGCTCATCGGCACCGCGGGCGGCGTCCTGAGGGACCCGAGCCCGGCGGCTCAGACGTCGGCGCCGAGCTCGTCGTCGGTGGGCTCGTCGCCGTCGTCGCTCTTCTTCGCCGGGGCGTAGCCGAGGTACTGCAGCCCCGGCTCCACCGGGCCGTCGTAGGCGACGCGACCCTTCTCGAGCACGATCACGCGGTCGCACATCTTGCGCACCGATCCCGCGGCGTGGCTGACGTAGAACATGGTGCGGCCGCCGTCGCGGACCTTCGTCATCTCCTCCATGCACTTCTGCTTGAAGGGGCGGTCGCCGACCGCCAGCACCTCGTCCGCGAGGAAGATGTCGGACTCGACGTGGATGGCGACCGCGAAGCCGAGCCGCGCGCCCATCCCCGAGCTGTAGTGGCCCACCGGGGTGTCGAGGAACTTCCCGATGTCGGCGAACGCGACGATGCTCTCGAACTTCCGCTTCGTCTCCGCCTCGCTCATGCCGAGCACCGCGGCGTTGAGGAAGACGTTCTCCCGCCCCGTCAGCTGGGGGTGGAAGCCGGCGCCCGTGGCGATCAGCCCCGCGATCCGGCCCCGCGTGAGCACCGTGCCCCCGTCGGGCCGCATGATTCCGTTGACCAGCTTCAGCAGGGTCGACTTTCCGGACCCGTTCAGGCCCATCAGCCCGATCGACTCGCCCTGCTGCACCGAGAACGACACGTCGTTGAGGGCGTCGAAGGTCTCGCTGATCGGCTTGCGCCGGGCCGCCGCCACGGCCATCTGCTTGATGGTGCGCTGGTAGCGCATCGTGAACTGCTTGGTGACGCCGTCCACCACGATCGACTCGGTCATCGCCGCCCTCAGAGCCGCTCGGGGATCTTGTTGTCCATCCGGCTGAACATCCACTGGGAGAACCCCAGGAAGACCACGCTTGCCGCCAGCATGATCCACCCGCGGGCGAACAGGTCGTCGGGGAACTCCGTGGCGTTGGCCTCCGCCACGTTCTCCGTGGTCGGGGACCAGAAGAAGCGCTGCATCAGCAGGACGGCCTCGGCCATCGGGTTGAGCAGGTAGAGCTCCTCGACGATCCCCGTCCCGAACCGCTGGGGCACGAAGGTGTAGGGGTAGATCATCGGGACGCTGAAGTTGACGAACTGGGTCAGCGTCATCACGAGCTTGCCGAAGTCCTGGAAGAAGACGTTCAGGGCGCTGAACAGCACCGCCAGGGCCGTCCCCAGCGGGATGACGATCCCGAAGGCGAGCAGCATGGCGCCGAAACCCGGCCAGTCGGGGGACCACCCGGTGGCGAAGCACACCGCCAGCAGGACCACGAGCCCGGGGATGGTGTGGTACAGCGAGACCAGCATCGAGGCGACGGGGAACATCTCCCGCGGCAGCGCGAGCTTCCCGACCAGCGCCTTGTTGGCCATGATCGAGCGAGTGCCGGCGTTGAACGTCTCGGTGAAGAAGTGCACGATCACGAACCCGGCGAAGAGGTGCAGGCCGAAGTTCTCCACCCGCCGGTTCAGGCCCACGATCTCGCCGAGCACGAAGTAGAACATCGCGAACCGCACCGCCGGCTGCACGTAGCTCCAGCCGAGCCCGAGCAGCGACTTCTGGTAGCGCGAGGAGATCTCGCGCCGCACCAGCAGGCGCAGCAGGTAGCGCCGGCGGAAGACGTCGAACAGACCGGTCGTGGACGCGGGCGAGGTCAGCGGCGCCTGCGCGTGGCCGGGGTGTGGCTCCCCGGCCGCCGCGTGGGTGGGCACGGTGTCGGTCATCAGGCGGGCCCGTCGGTCCCGTTGCCTCCCGTGCGCGCCCCGCCCTCGGTCCAGGGGCGGAACGTCTCGTCCCAGGCCTCCGCCGAGGCGATGTCCCCCAGCGCGGCGCGGTAGCGCTCCGCCAGCGCCGGCCACTCGACGGCCAGGCGCGCGTGCACCTCGACGGTCTTGACGAGCAGCTCGCGGTACTTCTGGGGGTCGCGCTGGTGCAGCGCGGCCGAGGAACCGTCGTTCATCGACACCACGGCCGAGTCGTAGCGGGCCAGCCGCCACCACTGGGCATCCATGGCCGGGATCTCGGCCTCCGGGTACGCCCGGCTCAGTGGCCGGGGCGGCTTGAGCTGCCGGAGCGGCGCGAGGCCCGCCGTGACCTTGGCCGCCCACCGGCCGGGCACACCGGTGTCGCCGCGCCCCTTGCGCGGCGGCTTCGTCTTGCGCACCGGCGGGAAGGCGTCCCGCTCGGTCTCCAGCTGGGCGTCGGTGAACTGCTTGACCAGGGCGCGGATCTCGCCGAGCCGGGTGGGCAGGTCGGCGTGCAGCTTCTCGGGGCCCGCGAGCACGTCGAGCAGGGCCTGGTGCCGGATCTCCACGGTGGAGTAGCGCATCGACACCAGGTGGGCGATCTGGTGGTTCAGGCTCTCCTGGACCATCCGCCCGCCGCGGGGGTAGATCGAGTGCAGCAGCGCGGCCACGAAGCGGTTGCGCTGGTGGAAGTACGACTGCCAGTCGATGTGGTCGTTCTTGTCCGTCCACGGCACGTGCCAGACGGCCGAGCCGGGCAGGCTCACCGTCGGGTAGCCCGCCGCCTGGGCGCGCAGACCGTACTCGGAGTCGTCCCACTTGAGGAAGAGCGGCAGCGAGTAGCCGATCTCGGCCAGCACCCGGCGCGGGACCAGGCACATGAACCAGCCGTTGTAGTCGACGTCGATGCGGCGGTGCAGCCAGCGGGTGGAGCGCAGGTTGCGGGCGGAGAAGTCCCAGTCGGTGAAGACGCCGTCGGCCGGGCCCCACCAGAACCGCCAGGGCTGCACGACCTCGCCGAAGCTGTGCAGCCGCGAGCGCGCGAAGAGGCTGAACATGTGGCCGCCCACGATGGTCGGGACCTTGGCGAGGTCGCCGAAGATGACGGAGCGCGCGATGCCCTCGGGCTCGCAGACCACGTCGTCGTCCATCATCAGGGCGTAGGTGGCCGTGCCCTTGCGCACGGACTCGATCTGGCCGCGGGCGTAGCCGCCCGAGCCGCCGAGGTTGCCCTGCTCGATCACGCGCAAGGTGTCGCCGAGCGCCTCGCGCGCCCGTGCGAACTCCGGGGAGCCCGCCACGGGGTCGGTGCCCTGCTCCATCACCATCACGGTGTCGAGGTAGGGCCGCAGCTTCTCGTCCTCGCCGATCTGCTGCAGCAGCTTCGCGCAGAAGTCGGGACGGTTCATCGTGGTGATGGCCACGTCGACCGTGCCGTGCTCGGCCCGGTCGGCCGGCACCTCGGCGGTCCACTCGGCACCCGAGACCACGACGTCCTCGTCGCCCGCCACGATGTCGTACCAGTACCAGCCGCCGTCCACGAAGGGCTTGAGCGGCAGGTCGAAGGTGAACGTCTCGTCGTCGTCGCTGGTCGTGGTCCCGGCGTCGATCCGCTGCGAGCGCCCGTTCGCCGTGGACTTGTAGACCGTGACCGACGCGCCGCGGCCCCGCACGGTGACCGCCAGGGTCACGTCGGTGACCACGGTGTAGCGGCGCCAGTAGCTGGCGGCGAAGCCGTTGAAGTAGGTGCCGAACGAGATGCGCTCCTGCGCGCCGAGCGACAGCGCGCTGCGCGAGAGCACCTGGTCGGGGTGCAGCTCCGTGCCGGTGCGCATCGACTGCCGCACCATCATCGCTGTTCATGCGATGGGCCTGCTTGTCGGCGCCCAGCTCGTACTTGTCGGCGTCGAGCATCGCCGGCTCGGGGTCGACGTAGAGCGGGAGCACGTCGGTGTCCCGGTCCGTCGGCAGGATCTGGCGCTGGAGCAGCCGGGTGACGGTGCCCGCCTCGCCCGCGACGTCGCTGCTGGTGGTCGTAGCCTGTGCCGTCACTCGTCCACTCCTCCGGAGGTCAGCGCCGCGCCATCGGAGAAGTGCGGCTTGAGCTTGTTCTCGTACATCGACAGCGCCGACCCGATCGCCATGTGCATGTCCAGGTACTTGTAGGTGCCGAGCCGCCCGCCGAAGAGCACCATCGGCTCGGCCTTCGCGAGCTCGCGGTACTTCAGCAGCTTCTCGCGGTCGGCCGCCGTGTTGATCGGGTAGTAGGGCTCGTCGCCCTCCTCGGCGAACCGCGAGTACTCGTGCACCACCACGGTCTTGCCCGGCGTGTACTTGCGCTCGGGGTGCAGGTGCTTGAACTCCAGGACCCGGGTGAAGGGGACCTCCTGGTCGTTCGCGTTGATCACGCCGGTGCCCTGGTAGTCGTCGACGTCGACCACCTCGCGCTCGAGGTCGATGGTGCGCCAGGAGAGCCGGCCCTCGCTGTTGTGGAAGTACTCGTCGACCGGGCCCGTGTACACGATCGGGACGCGGCCCTTGTACTCGTCGGCCACGTCGAAGAAGTCCGTGCCGAGCCGGACCTCGATGTTCGGGTGGTCGGCCATCCGCTGCAGCCAGGCCGTGTACCCGTCGACCGGCAGGCCCTCGTAGGTGTCGTTGAAGTAGCGGTTGTCGAAGGTGTAGCGGACCGGGAGGCGGGTGATGATGTCCGCGCTCAGCTCCTTGGGGTCGGTCTGCCACTGCTTGGCCGTGTACCCCTTGACGAACGCCTCGTAGAGCGGCCGCCCGATCAGGCTGATCGCCTTCTCCTCGAGGTTGCTCGCCTCGTCGGTGTCGATCTCGCTGGCCTGCTCGGCGATCAGCTCGCGCGCCTCGGTCGGCGAGTGCGACTTGCCGAAGAACTGGTTGATCAGCCCCAGGTTCATCGGGAACGAGTAGACCTGCCCCTGGTACTTGGCGAAGACCCGGTGCTGGTAGTTCGTGAAGGACGTGAACCGGTTCACGTAGTCCCACACCTTCTTGTTCGAGGTGTGGAACAGGTGGGTGCCGTAGACGTGCACCTCGATGCCCGTCTGCTCGTCGAACTCGCTGTAGGCGTTGCCGCCGATGTGCGGGCGACGGTCGAGCACCAGCACCTTCAGGCCGAGCTCGGCGGCGCAGCGCTCGGCGACGGTCAGCCCGAAGAACCCGGAGCCGACGACGACCAGGTCGGGGTCCTGCGGGCGGTCGGGGCCGGGCTCGGAACCTGTGCTCACGGCTGCTCCTGCGATCGGTGGCGAGGGACGGCGATGGGTCAGTCTACGGACGTCGGTGGCGGCTGCCGCATCGCACGTGCCGAGCGGACGGCACGGATCACGTTGCGCGCCTCCGCCCGGCCGCCGCGGAACGGCGCGAGCGCCGTGACCCCGAGCGCGAGCAGCCACGGCTTGAGCCGCACCGCCGCGTTCTCCCCGTAGCGCAGGTGCACGACGAAGAGGTTGCGGTACATGTAGAAGCCCTTCCAGCCCGCGAGGTCGTGCTGCTGGTCGAAGGCGAGCTGGCGCACGAGCACCGCGTCGCGCACCCCCCGCACCGCGAAGCCGGCGCGGCGGCAGCGCAGCGCGTAGTCGGCGTCGTCGTAGAAGATGAAGAAGGTCGGGTCGGGCAGGCCCACCGCGTCGACGGCCCGCCGCGAGACCAGGAATCCCTCGAAGGCCACGTTGTCCAGCTCGACCAGCGGCGGCATCGCGGCCCGGGTGCCGTAGTCCGTCTCCACCATCGCGCGCTTGGGCTTGAGCGCCAGCGGGTTGCGCAGGTCGAAGCGGGTCGCCGCCTTCTCGCAGAGCCGGCCTGCGAGGTCCTCGCGCACCGCCATCAGGCAGTCGCCGGGCGTGTCCATGAGCACCGTCAGGCAGTCCGGGGCGGGCACCACGTCGTCGTCCATCAGCCAGACCCGGTCCCAGCCGCCGCGGTGGGCCTCGCGCAGCCCGTGGTGGAAGCCGCCCGCGCCGCCGAGGTTCTCCGCCTGGTGGACGGGGTGCAGCGGCAGGGCGCCCCGGGCGGCGTGGGTCTGCAGCACCGACCGGGTGTGGTCGGTGCTGGCGTTGTCGACGACGTAGACCGCGTCGGGCCGCCGCTCCGACGCGGCGAGGCCGTCGAGCATCCGGTCGAGCAGGTCGGCCCGGTTGAAGGTGACCACGACCACCGCCACGCTGCCGTGCCGGCCGTCGGCGTGCCGGCTCATCGGAGCAGCTCCCGGTGCCCGGTGAAGTCGCCCCGGAGCCCCGCCCGGGCGGCGCGCGCGGAGAGCCGCAGCCGGGCGGCGCTGGGCCGGGTGAGCGTGTAGAACCACAGGGTCTTCGCCCAGAACGCGAGCACGTGCGGCCAGCCGCGGTAGTCGCGGAGGTTGACGGTGTTGTTGCGGGCCATGCAGTAGGCCTTCAGGTCGCTGGGGCTGTGGTTGTAGGTCGTGCGGCCGAGCATCATCGGCGTCCCGAGGTCGCCGACCGAGGGGTGGTGCACGCGGGCCGCGACCACGGTCGCGATCCGGGCGCCCGCGGCCTCGGCGCGCAGCCGGTACTCGTGGTCGTCGCCCCAGATGAAGAACTCGGAACGGGGGTAGCCGATCCGCTCGACGAGCGCGCGGGTGACGAGCACCCCGTTGAACGGGATGACGATGCCCTCGAGGCGCCCGGCCTGGCCGCCCGCCGCCTCGACGTCGGCGAGCGCGTGCACGACGCGGGTGCCGCCCTGCAGGCGGATCGGGAAGACCAGCCGTCGCGGGTCGGCCTCGTCCACGACCAGCGGGCCCCAGAAGTCCAGCCCCCCGCCCGCGGGGTCGTGCTCGGCGAGCAGGCGGTCGAGGCAGCCCGGCTCGGGCAGCCCGTCGTCGTCCATCAGCCAGACCAGGTCGGCGTCGGTCTCCTCGACGGCCCAGCGCACCCCCTCGTGGAAGCCGCCGGCGCCGCCGCGGTTCTCCGCGAGGGTCCGGTGCCGCACCGGGCGGGGACCAGCCGGGCGGGACGCGAGCCACTCCCCCGTGCCGTCGGCCGACGCGTTGTCGACCACGAGCACCTCGCTGAGCGCCTCGGTCGCCTCCAGCGCGCTGAGCAGCCGCGCGAGCAGCTCGCGACGCTGGAAGGTGACCACCACCGCGGCCACCCGGGGGCGCGGGGTCGGGGGGTCGGCGGACACGCCCGACACCCTAGGCGGGGCCGTGGCCGCGTCCGGCAGGCCGTCGGAGCACCCGGCGCCCTAGCAGGCCGTGGCCAGGTCGTCGGCCTGGTTGGCGGCGTACCCCTGGTCGCGCGAGCCGATCGAGCCCCCGGTCGTCGACTCCGGGGCCCGACGCTTCTTCGGCGCCGCCTGCTGTCCGTCGCCGGAGTCGGCGTCCTGCCGGTCCTCGGCCTTCTCGATGGCGCCGCTGACGAGGTCGTGCACCTCGCCGATGTCCGGGTCGCCCGTGTTCACCGCGGGGGGGACCAGCGACACCGTGCTCATCGGCTGCGAGCGGGACTTCAGGGCCAGGTCGATGAACGTGTCCAGCTCGCCGGCCGGCAGGTCCGTCGTGACCATCGCGCTGCCGGCCTCGGCGATCGCCCGGAAGTTGCGCACCGCCTGCTGCGGGCTCACCTGCTGCGCCAGGGCGCCCATGACGCACTTCTGCCTGGCCATCCGGGAGTAGTCGTCGGAGTCGTGCCGCGCCCGCGCGAACCAGAGCGTCTCGAAGCCGTCGAGCGTCCTGGTGCCGACCGGGATGTGGGAGTAGAAGTCGTCGGTGGGCAGGCCGATCGGGATCGGCTGCCGCACGGTCAGCTCGACGCCGCCCACGGCGTCGACGAGGTCCTTGAACCCCTGCATGTTCACCATCACCGAGTAGCTGATGTCGAGCCCGGTGATGCCCTCGACGGCCATCACCGTGGCGTCGACGCCGGCGCGCCCGGGCCTCTTGAAGAGCTCGGTGCGGTCCTCGGCCCAGGTGCTGACGCCGAAGAGGTAGCAGGCGTCGCAGTCGAACCCGTCGGGGAAGTGCTCGTCCATGACGCTGCCCTCGCGGAACGGGAAGTTCGCCATGTTGCGCGCCAGTCCGACGAGCACCGTCTGGCCCGTCTCGGCGTCGATGCTCGCGACCGTCAGCGAGTCGGGCCGCAGCCCGACGCGGCCGGCGCCGGAGTCGCCGCCCAGGAGGAGGACGTTGTAGCGCCCGCCGGACGCCTCGCTGGCCGCCCCGTCGCCGAACATCGAGGTGACGAGGTCCCGCTGCACGGTGACCAGGTGCGCCCCGAAGAGCAGGGAGCCCGCGACGCCGAGGCACAGCACGCCGTTGACGCCGACCACCGCGAGGCGCTGGTGCTGGCCCAGCGACAGCGGGTTGGCCAGCCGCCACGCGTCGAGGAAGAGCGCGGCCCAGCCGAGCGCCACGACCACCAGCAGCAGGCGCAGCAGGCCGAGGGCGCCGGTGTCGGAGACGAGCCAGAAGATGAAGCCGTTCCACAGCATCCCGAGGCCGAGGGCGGCGCCGGCCGCCGCGAGCAGGCCCAGCCAGACGCGCAGCGCCACGCGACCCACCCGGCGGTTGCCGGCGACGAGCTGCGCCGACCCGGGTGCGACCAGGGTCATCAGCATCAGGGCGATGGCCCGGCGGAACCGCACACGCGCGGCCCGCTCGGCGGGCGCGAGGCGGGGGCGGCTGTCCGGGCGGCCGGGCGGCGAGGGGTGCCCAGGAGGGTCGGGCGGCATGGGGGCCTCTCTGTCGGGGAAGGAACAGGGGCGCGGGAGGGTGCTTGCCCTCCAGTATCACCGGCACCAGGGGCCACAGCCCGGCGCGACGCGCCGCCGCGGGCCCGACGGGCCGGCGCGGCGCGGTAGGTTCACGCCCATGGCTGACCGCCCGAGCGGGCAGGGACCCGACGACGGTTCCTCCGACTACGACTGGCTCTACGGCAAGAAGGGCGCTGGCCCGGGCGGCGGCCCCCGGTCCGGCGGGCCTCGCCGGCCGCGACCGGACGACGACCGCACCCGGGCCGCCGGGGCGGGGCCCGACCGCACGCGGATGATGCCGGTGGTGCCGCGCTCCGGGGAGCGCGACCGCCCGACCGCTCCACCGCCGGCCGCTCCCCCGCCGGCCGCGCCGCAGGGCGCCCGGCGGCGCCGCAAGGTGCGGCCCAGGCCGCGCTGGATCCTCTACGCGCTGCTGGCGTGGCTGGCCTACCTCGTGCTCGTGCCCGTGATCGCGTGGAACACCGTGACCGAGGTCGACGCCGAGCCCGACGCCGCCCGGCCGGACGAGCAGCCGGGCACGAACTTCCTGCTCGTGGGCAGCGACTCCCGCGCGGGCCTGACCCCGGCCGAGCGGCGCCGGCTGGGCACGGGCAACCCGACCAGCAAGCTCGCCGACACGATCAAGCTGCTGCACGTCGGCTCGGGGCCCGACCTGCTGCTGTCCTTCCCCCGGGACTCCATCGTCGAGGTTCCAGGGCGGGGGACGACCAAGATCAACTCCTCCTACGCCGGCGGCCCCAAGCTGCTCGTGCGCACGATCGAGCAGAACACGGGCATCCGCGTCGACCACTACGTCGAGATCGGCATGGGCGGCGTCGTCAACGTCGTGGACGCCGTCGGCGGGATCGAGATCTGCCCGCAGCAGGCGATCAAGGACCCCCTGGCGAACCTGGACGTGAAGAAGGGCTGCCAGGAGGCCGACGGACCCACGGCGCTGGGCTACGTGCGCTCGCGGAAGACCTACGCCACCGGCGACGTCCAGCGCGGCCAGGCCCAGAGCGAGGTCATCTCGGCCGTGGGCGGCAAGGTCGTCTCCCCCTGGACCGTGCTCAATCCCTTCCGGTACTGGTCGCTGTGGTTCGAGGGCGCCGAGTCGCTCAAGGTCTCCGAGGGCACCAGCGCCTTCTCCATGGGACGGTTCGCCCTCGGTATGCGGGGCGCCGCCGGCGGTGACGGGCTCACCTGCACCGTCCCCATCGCCGACCTCGCGGTGAACTGGGACCAGGAGCGGTCGAGCCGGATGTTCGACCTCGTCATCGGGGACCAGACCGACGAGATCCCCGACGCGCTCTGCACGCCGTCCGGCCTGCCGCCCGGGGTCGGCTGATGAGCAGCTACGAGACCCTCACCTGCGAGGTCGACGACGCCGGTGTCGCGCTGCTGACCCTCGCCCGCCCCGACGCGCTCAACGCGTTCACGGTCACCATGGCGAACGAGCTCGAACACTTCTTCCGGTCCGTCGCGGCCGACGACGACGTGCGGGCCGTGGTGGTCACCGGGTCCGGCAAGGCGTTCTGCGCCGGGATGGACCTCTCGGCCGAGGGCAACGTCTTCGGCCTCGACGAGGAGGCCGACCCCACGCCCGAGGGGATCCGGGACCACCTCGAGGAGCCGCCGTACGCCGACGGGGTGCGCGACACCGGCGGCAAGGTCGTGCTCGCGATCCACGACTGCCCCAAGCCGGTGATCGCGGCCGTCAACGGCGCCGCCGTCGGCATCGGGGCCACGATGACGCTGGCCATGGACCTGCGGCTGGCCTCCAGCACGGCGCGCATCGGCTTCGTCTTCGGCCGGCTCGGGATCGTGCCCGAGGCGTGCTCGACGTGGTTCCTCCCCCGCATCGTCGGCATCCAGCGGGCGCTGGAGTGGGTCTACTCCGCCGAGGTCCTCGACGCCGGGGCCGCCCAGGCGGGCGGGCTGGTGCGCTCGGTGCACGAGCCCGAGGAGCTGCTGCCCGCCGCGCTGGCACTGGCGCGCTCCTTCGTCGTCGACCGCTCGCCGGTCGCCCTGGCGCTGGCGCGGCAGATGCTCTACCGCAACAGCGCCGCGCCGCACCCGCTGCACGCGCACCTGGCCGACTCCCTGGCCATGTGGCACACGTCGGTGGGCGACGGGCGCGAGGGCGTCGAGGCCTTCCGGGCGAAGCGGCCGCCCCGGTTCACCGGCCGCGCCTCCCGGCTGCCGCGGATCTACCCCGACGCCTGAGAGGACGGCGACGGGCGGCGGACCACCCGCGCGGCGGCCCGCGAGAGCCCGCCCACGACCGCCTCGAGGGGGCCACGCCGCTCGGTCGCGACCAGCACGACGCCGACCAGCCACAGCACCACGACGTGCACGCCGAAGGACTCCGGCGACTCCGGCGGCGGCACCGCCTCGGTGCGCAGCACCACGTGCAGCGTGTAGAGCGAGAGGGTCGCGGTGCCGGCGCCGGCGAGGATCGCCACGGTCTCGCGCCCGGTCCGCGGCAACCGGTCGAGCAGGAGCAGCAGGCCGATCACCAGCAGCGCGCTGCCGGTCGTCCGGGCCAGGTCGAACGGGGTCGCGCTGTGCGGCGCCGCCACCAGCAGCCAGTCCCACGAGCCGCCGGTCGGCGTGGTGCCGAAGAGCCCCTCCTCCAGCGCGGCGCGCAGGCCGGCGGCGTCGCCGGCGGAGGCCCCGGGCGTGCCGAGCGCCGCCGGGTCGGCCGCCAGGCCGGCGAGGACCCCGGGGCGGTCGAGCAGTGCGTTGCTGAGCGTCTCGGCCGCCAGGGCCGTCCCGGCGCCGACGACCACGAGGGTGACCACGGTGCGCAGCGAGCGCAGGTCGGCGCGGCCGACGGCCATCCCGGCGAGCAGGTAGGTCAGCCAGGGCAGCGCCGGGTAGTAGCCGGTCAGCAGCAGCTCGGAGAGGAGGTGGCCGGGCTGGGCCAGCTGCTCCAGCGCCGGCGAGTCGAAGCCGCGCGGCGGGAGCGCCGGGCGCACCAGCTGCGAGAGCACGGGCATCAGCACCCCGGCGGCCACGGCGCAGGCGGCCAGGGCGCGGGCGCCGAGGCCGAGGAACGGCAGGGCCAGCAGGAACAGCACCCCGTAGTAGGTGAGGATCACCGCCAGCCCGGAGTCGAGCCCGCCGAGCAGCAGCCCCACGAGCGCGACGAGCAGCGCCCGGACCGCGAGGCCGACGCTGACAGCGACCCGGTCGCGGCCGCGCAGCGGCGTGCGCCGGCCCGCGACGAGCGCGATGGCCACGCCCGCCAGCACCGCGAACAAGGCCGAGGCGCGGCCCGCGGCGAGCGCGTGCGAGACCGTCAGGTCGCCCGCGGCGGTGCGTTCCACGAGCACGTGCGTGGCGACCATGCCGAGCAGCGCCACCGCGCGCGCGACATCGAGGCCGACCAGGCGGCCCCCGCGGTCAGCGGCCGAAGCCGACCCGGCCACCCGGGCCCGCCCACTCCCGCCGCACGGCCTCGCCCTTGGCCTCGGCCTCGGCGCGCAGCCGCTCCTGGAACGCCGTCATCGCCTCGCGCAGCGCGGGGTCGGTGGCCGCGAGGATCCGGACGGCGAGCAGCCCGGCGTTCCGGGCGCCGCCGACGGAGACCGTGGCCACCGGCACGCCGGCCGGCATCTGCACGATCGAGAGCAGCGAGTCGAGGCCGTCGAGGTGCGCCAGCGGCACCGGCACGCCGATCACCGGCAGCGGCGTGACCGAGGCCAGCATCCCGGGCAGGTGGGCGGCCCCGCCGGCGCCGGCGATCACCACCTCGAGGCCGCGGTCGGCCGCGTCGTGGCCCCAGCGCAGCATCGCGTCGGGCATCCGGTGCGCGGAGACGACGTCCGCCTCGACGGGCACGCCGAACTCGGCGAGCGCCTCGGCGGCCTCGCGCAGCACCGGCCAGTCGGAGTCGGAGCCCATCACGACGCCCACGCGGGGCCGTCCGCTGGCGGCGCCGGCGGCGCCGTCGGGGTGGCTGGTCATCATCACTCGCTCTCGTCGCCGAGGTCGCCCGTGAACCATGCGGCGGCGTGCCGCGCGCGCTCCAGACAGTCCTCGAGGTCGTCGCCGTACGCGTTGACGTGGCCCACCTTGCGACCCGGACGCATCGACTTGCCGTACAAGTGCACCCGCAGGCTCGGGTCGCGCGCGAGCGCGTGCGGGTAGCCGTCCCACAACCGCCCCACGGTGGGGTCGTCCCCGCCGAGGATGTTGACCATCACGGTCCAGCGGGCCCGCGGCGTCGGGGCACCGAGCGGGAGGTCGAGCACCGCGCGCAGGTGGTTCTCGAACTGCGAGGTGACGGCGCCGTCCTGGGTCCAGTGGCCGGTGTTGTGCGGCCGCATCGCGAGCTCGTTGACCAGCACCCGCCCGTCGGTGGTCTCGAAGAGCTCGACCGCGAGGATGCCCGTGACGTCGAGGGCCCCGGCGAGCCGGAGCGCGACGGACTGGGCGGCGGCGGCGAGGTCGTCGTCGAGGTCGGGCGCCGGGGCGATCACCTCGCGGCAGATCCCGTCGCGCTGTGTCGAGGCGACGACCGGGTAGGCGGCCGCCTGCCCGCTCGGCGCCCGCGCGACCAGCGCGGCCAGCTCGCGCCGGAAGTCGACGAGCTCCTCGGCGAGCACCTCCACGCCCGCCTCGGCGGCGGCCGCGAAGGCCGGCGCGCACTGCGCCTCGTCGCGGACCACCCAGACGCCCTTGCCGTCGTAGCCGCCGCGGGTGGTCTTGAGCACGCAGGGGTAGCCGAACGCCGAGACGTCGTCCGGGCCGGCGACCATCGCGTGCCGGGGCGACGCGATGCCCAGCCGGTCGAGCGCCGCGCGCATCACACCCTTGTCCTGGGCGTGCGCGAGCGCCTCGGCCGCCGGGCGCACGGCGACGCCGTCCGCGGCGAGCGCGCGCAGGTGCTCGCCGGGCACGTGCTCGTGGTCGAAGGTGACCACGGGGCAGCCCCGCACGACCTCGCGCAGCGTGCCGAGGTCGCGGTGGTCGCCGACCACGTGGTCGGGCACCACCTGGGCCGCCGAGACCCCCTCGGCCTCCGCGAGCAGGCGCAGCGGCAGGCCCAGCGCAGCGGCGGGCTCGGCCATCATCCGCGCGAGCTGTCCGCCGCCGATGACGGCCAGGGTGGGCGCGTCGGTCACGCGGCCAGACTAGTGGGCGCGGGCGGGCGACCCCGCAGCAGTCAGGCGCTCGCCTCGTTGCGCAGCGTGTCGGTGGTCGGGTGGTCGCCCCGCCTCGGTGCGGCGCCCCTGCAGCTCGAAGCGCAGCCCGCGGCCGCGGATCGTGGTGATGATGTGCGGCTGCTTGCCGTCGTCACCGAGCTTGCGGCGCAGCCAGCCCAGGTGCACGTCGATCGTCTTCGACGACGTCCAGAACGTGGTGTCCCAGACGTCGCGCATCAGCTCGTCCCGGGTGACGACCTCGCCGGGCCGGCGCAGCAGGGCGTGCAGCAGGTCGAACTCCTTGCGCGAGAGGAACACCTCGTCCTCGCCGCACCAGACACGCCTGTTCTCCACGTCCATCCGGACGTCCTGGGCTCTCAACACCACACGAGCGTAGGAAGACCGCGCCCGGCGGTTCGCCGATCCGCCGATTCGCGGGCGTCCGGTCCATACCGGAGAGGTTCAGTGCCGGCGGACGGCGACGGGCTCGATGATGCCGAAGCCGCGCACCGGACGGGCGGGCAGCGGGCGGCTCTCGTAGTCCTGCGACGGGAGCGCCTCGGAGGTGGCGGCATCCACGATGACGCGGTTGCGCCGGGCGACGGCCGTCAGTCGCGCGGCCATGTTCACCGGCGGGCCGAAGACGTCGCCGAGCCGCATCACCACCGAGCCGGTGGCGAGTCCGACCCGCACGTCGGGCATCCGCTGGTCGCGCCCGATGACGCTGATGATGCCCTCGCCGATGTCGACGGCCTGGCTCGGCTGCTCGGTGATGAACAGGACCGAGTCGCCGATGCTCTTGATCACCCGGCCGCGCTGCGAGGCGACCACGTCGGCGCAGCGGGACTCGAAGACCTCGACCAGGTCGCCGATCCGTCCGCTCTCGAGCCGGTTCGACAGCGCGGTGAAGCTCACGATGTCGGCGAAGCCCACGGTGACCTGCGTCGTGTGCAGGTCCTCGTCCTCGCCCGAGAGCGCCTCCAGCCGGGAGACCGTCGCGGCGAGGTGCCGGCGCCACGCATAGACGAGCAGGTCCTCGAACGGCTTGGCCAGCTCGTCGGCCAGCTGGCGCGCGGACTCCGTCAGGCTGCCGGTCGCGCGGTCGGTCGACTCGAGCTCCTCGACGCGGTGGATGATCGTGCCGACCCCCCAGTCGGCCAGCCGCGCCATCGTCTGCCCCATCGCGCGGGTCAGGTCCGTGGCCGTGTCGAGGTCGAGGGCGCCGGAGTCGATCATCGCCTCGATGCGCTCGAGCGCGTCGGCGTCGGCGTCCGTGAAGATCTTCTGGTCGTCCTGCTCGGGGAACCCGAGGGCGCGCCAGAGCCGGCGGGCCTGCTCGAGCGGCACGTCGGCCCGCTCGGCCACCGTCGCGGCATCGAGCGAGGGGTGTTCTCCGAGGATCGTGGAGACGAGCTCGGAGATGCCGTCCATCTCCTCGATGCCGTGCTCGGCCACCGCCTCCTCGACGGAGGACCCGTCGACCGGGCGCGCGGGCCCCTCGGGGCCGGTCGGCTGGTCCTCGCCGGCGGTCACGTGCCCTCGTCGCCCCGCCGGCCGGTGCCGTGGTGCAGCCGGTGCAGCTCCTCGGCGACCAGCAGCTGCACGTGCTCCACGCGCGGGATGTCGGGCAGCTCGACCCGGCCCTGCTCGCTGGCGTCCGAGACCACCAGGGTGCCGCAGCCGAAGACGCGGTCCGACAGGTCGATGTCGAAGTCCACGCCGCTGATCCGGTTCAGCGGGATCGTGCGGCCCTCCTTCGCGATGAAGCCCGAGCGCGAGATGAACCGGCGGTCGGTGAACGTGTAGCTGGTCGTCGCCCAGCGCGCGGCCGGCACGAGCGCCCAGCGCAGCAGGGCGGCCAGGGCGACCACGCCGATCACGACCGAGACGAACCGCTCGGGCGTGCCGGACATCTCCCGGCTCACCAGGCCCAGCGCGACCGCGGTGAGCGCCGCGACCACCAGGACGAGCACCAGCGGCAGCACCAGCGCCTTCGGGTGGGTGCGCGTGGAGACCACCACACGCTCCCCGTCGTTCAGCAGCCTGCTCGGAAAACCCACGCCCGGCATCGTCTCACCTTCCGGGCGCCGCTGACCCGGGCCTATGGGCCCGCGCGGCACGCCCGGGCCACCGGTCGCGCGCACGTGCACGACGTCGCCGGCCCCGACGGCGACGTGTCGCGCGCCGTCGACGACCACGAGGCGCCCCGACCCGTCGATCGACTCCGCGGTGCCGGTCAGCGGCGGGCCGGTCGGCATCTCCACCCGCACCTCCCGCCCCAGCGTCACGCAGGCCCGGGTGTACGCCCCACGCAGGGTCGCCGCGCCGCCGGCGGCGCACCAGGCGGCGTACCGCCCGCCCAGCGCGTGCAGCAGGCCCGCCAGCAGGGCGGTCCGGTCGGGCTCGGCCCCGGTCTCGAGGCGCACCGACGTGGCGGTCGGCAGCGCCAGCTCGGCCTCGCTCAGCCCGGTGTTCAGGCCGACGCCCAGCACGGCGGCCGGCCCGGTGGGCGTCTCCACGCGCTCGAGCAGGATGCCGCAGATCTTGCGCTCGGCGACGAGCACGTCGTTCGGCCACTTCAGCCCGGCGGCGCCGGCGCCGAGGACATCGCCGAGGGCGTCGGCGACCGCCAGCCCCGCCAGCAGCGGCAGCCACGGCCAGTCCTGCGCCGGCACCGGCGGCCGCAGCAGCGCGGAGAACGTCAGGGCCGAGCGCGGGGGTGTCTGCCACACCCGGTCGAGGCGGCCGCGGCCGGCGGTCTGGTGCTCCACGACGAGCACCACCCCCTCCGCGGCGCCCGCGCGCGCCTCGCCGGCGAGCGTCGCGTTGGTCGACGCGGCGGCCTCCTCGACCCCTACCCGCCAGTCACCTCCCGGGCGTGGCCCGGCGCCCGCGAGCAGGCTCGCGAGGCGGCGCGGCTCCAGGGGCGGTCGGGTGATGGGCTCTCCGGTCACGGCCACTACATTGGCCCACGACGACGCGAGGAGGCCAGATCACGTGAGCGCACACCCCGAGGGCACCGAGGTGCCCGACGACATCGACGTCCACACCACCGCCGGCAAGCTCGCCGACCTGGACCGGCGGCTGGACGAGGCGATCCACGCCGGCTCCGCCAAGGCGGTCGAGAAGCAGCACGCCAAGGGCCGCCAGACCGCCCGCGAGCGCATCGAGATGCTCTTCGACGAGGGCTCGTTCGTGGAGCTCGACGAGCTCGCGCGACACCGCTCGGTGAACTTCGGGCTGGAGAAGAACCGGCCGTACGGCGACGGCGTGATCACCGGCTACGGCACGGTCGACGGCCGGCAGGTGTGCGTGTTCTCCCAGGACTTCACGATCTTCGGTGGGTCCCTCGGCGAGGTGTACGGCGAGAAGATCGTCAAGGTGATGGACCTCGCCCTCAAGATCGGCTGCCCGGTCGTCGGCATCAACGAGGGCGCCGGCGCGCGCATCCAGGAGGGTGTCACCTCGCTCGGCCTCTACGGCGAGATCTTCCGGCGCAACGTGCACGCCTCGGGCGTGATCCCGCAGATCAGCCTCATCATGGGCAACTGCGCCGGCGGCCACGTCTACTCCCCCGCGATCACCGACTTCACCGTGATGGTCGACCAGACCTCGGCCATGTTCATCACCGGGCCCGACGTGATCAAGACCGTCACCGGCGAGGACGTCACGATGGAGGAGCTGGGTGGCGCGCGGACGCACAACACCACCTCCGGCAACGCGCACTACATGGCCTCCGACGAGGAGGACGCGCTCGAGTACGTCAAGACGCTGCTGTCCTACCTGCCCCAGAACAACCTCGACGAGCCGCCCACCTACGACGAGGACGTCGACCTCCAGCCGGACGAGGACGACCTCGCGCTCGACACGCTGATCCCGGACGGCGCCAACCAGCCCTACGACATGCACACGGTGATCACCTCGGTGCTCGACGACGCCGAGTTCCTCGAGGTGCACGAGATGTTCGCGGCGAACATCATCGTCGGCTACGGCCGGGTCGAGGGCCGCCCCGTCGGCGTCGTCGCCAACCAGCCGATGCAGTTCGCCGGCACGCTCGACATCGACGCCTCGGAGAAGGCGGCGCGCTTCGTGCGCACCTGCGACGCGTTCAACATCCCCGTGCTCACCTTCGTCGACGTGCCCGGGTTCCTGCCCGGCACCGACCAGGAGTACAACGGCATCATCCGGCGCGGCGCCAAGCTGATCTACGCCTACAGCGAGGCCACGGTCCCCCTCGTCACGGTGATCACGCGCAAGGCGTACGGCGGCGCGTACGTCGTGATGGGCTCGAAGCACCTCGGCTCCGACATCAGCCTGGCCTGGCCGACCGCGCAGGTCGCCGTGATGGGCGCCCAGGGCGCGGCGAACATCCTGTACCGCAAGGAGCTGAAGAAGGTCGAGGAGAAGGGCGGCGACGTGGAGTCGCGCCGCGCCGAGCTGATCGACGAGTACGAGACCACGCTCGCCAACCCCTACATCGGCGCCGAGCGCGGCTACGTCGACGCCGTCATCACCCCGCACGAGACGCGCGCGGAGGTCACCCGCGCGCTGCGGCTGCTGCGCACCAAGCGCGAGACGCTGCCACCCAAGAAGCACGGGAACATCCCGCTGTGAGCGGGGGCCGAAGGCACCCCGAGCAGGGGGATGTTCGTCGACCCGGCGGTAGCTCTCCGGGGGAGCGAAGCGGAGGAGGAAACTAGCGCCGTGTCGACGCCCACAGACAACCCGCAGGACGAAGGCGACGCCGAGCCGCAGGAGAACCGCCCGGTGCTGCGCGTGATCACCCCCGACGCGACGCCGGAGGAGGTCGCGGCGCTGGTCGCGGTCCTCGCCGCCGCGGGTGGCGGCGAGCCGCCGTCGCCGCGGCGCCGGCCCGAGTGGAACGCCCCGCACCGGCAGGTGCGGCGACCGCACGCGGCAGGACCCGGCGCCTGGCGGGCCAGCGGCCTGCCCGGCGCCTAGCGGTGGGCGCCGGCCCGCCGTTCGTCCTCGCCTCCCGATCGCCGGCCCGGCTGGCCACGCTGCGCGCGGCCGGCCTCGACCCGACGGTGGTGGTCTCCGGCGTGGACGAGTCCACGCTCGACGGCCTCCCGCCGGCCGAGCTGGCCCTCGGCCTCGCCGAGCTGAAGTGCGCCGCGGTGGCAGGGGGCGAGGGGTTGCCGTCGGGCGCGCTGGTGCTCGGGTGCGACTCCGTGCTCGAGCTCGACGGCGAGGTGCTCGGCAAGCCCGGCGACCCGGACGAGGCACTGGGCCGCTGGCGGGCCATGCGCGGGCGCAGCGGCGTGCTGCACAGCGGCCACTGCCTCGTCGACACCGCCTCCGGCGCGCGGCTGCGCGAGGGCGCCCGGACGACCGTGCACTTCGGCGACCCCGACGACGACGAGCTGGCGGCGTACGTCGCGAGCGGCGAGCCGCTGCACGTCGCCGGCGCCTTCACGATCGACGGGCTGGGCGGGGCGTTCGTGCGCGGCATCGAGGGCGACCACCACACCGTCGTCGGGGTCAGCCTGCCGCTGCTCCGCACGATGGTGCGCCGGCTGGGCCACCGCTGGACCGACCTGTGGGCCGGCGGTCCGGGCCGGTGAGCCGCACCGCCGCCGACCGGGTGCCGATCCCCGGCGAGCTGCGCGTCCTGATCGCCTCCGCCTTCGTCATCGCGGTCGGCTACGGCATCGTCGCGCCGGTGCTGCCCGCCTACGCGCGCAGCTTCGACGTGGGCGTCGCGGCCGCGTCGATCGTGGTCTCGGCCTTCGCGTTCTTCCGGCTGGTCTTCGCGCCGGCCGGCGGCGCGCTGGTCACGCGTCTGGGGGAGCGGCCCGTCTACCTGACGGGCCTCGGCATCGTGGCCGCCTCCTCGCTGGCCACCGCCTTCGCCCAGTCCTACGCCCAGCTGCTGGTGCTGCGCGGCCTCGGCGGGCTGGGCTCGACGATGTTCACGGTCTCGGCGATGGCCCTGCTCGTGCGGCTCTCGCCGCCGTCGATCCGGGGCCGGGTCACCTCGGCGTGGGCCAGCATGTTCCTGATCGGCGGCATGCTCGGGCCGGTGCTCGGCGGCGGGCTGGCGACCTTCGGGCTGCGGGTGCCGTTCGTGGTCTACGCCGTGGCGCTGGTCGTCGCGGCGGCGGCCGTCGCGTTCCGCCTCTCGCACGCCCGGCTGCGGCCGCCGCCGGCCGAGGAGCGGCAGCCACCGATGCGGGTGCGGGAGGCGCTCTCGCACCCCGCCTACCGCGCGTGCCTGGCGTCGGCCTTCGCGAACGGCTGGTGCAACTTCGGCGTCCGGGTGGCGATCCTGCCGCAGCTGGCCGTGGCCATCATCGACGAGACGTGGGCGGCGGGGGTCGCGCTGGCCGTCGCGGCCGCCGCGACGGCGGTCGCGCTCCAGGCCGGCGGGCGGCTCTCCGACCGTGTCGGCCGCCGCCCGCTGGTGATCGGCGGGCTCGTCATCACCGCGGCGGGCCTCGCCGTGATCGGGTGGAGCGACACGCTGGTCGTGCTGCTCGTGCTCGCCGCCGTCTCCGGCTTCGGCGCCGGCTTCGTGAACCCCGGCCAGCAGGCCGCCGTGGCCGACGTCGTCGGCAGCAACCGCAGCGGCGGCACCGTGCTGAGCACCTTCCAGATGTTCCAGGACGGGGGCGCGATCCTGGGCCCGGTGCTCACCGGCGTCGTGGCCGACCAGCTGGGCTTCGGGCCGGCGTACGCGATGACCGCCGCGGTCAGCCTGCTCGCGGCGCTGCCGTGGCTGCTCGCCCCGGAGACCCTGCCGCCGGAGCCGGAGCCGGAGACCTGAGCCGGCGGACTGACAGCGCTCAGTCGGCGGCCCGGATCTGCACCGCGACGCCGACGCCGAAGCCGCTGGCGCCCTCGGCCTGCAGGAGGGCCGGCCCCTGTGCCTGCCGCTCCGGGATCTGCACGGTCCAGCTGATCTCGCCCAGCCGGTCCTGCGCCGCCGTGCCCGCGTCGGCGACGCCGAGCGTGACCTCGCGCCGGGTGACGCGGCCGCCCACCAGCTCGAGCTCGACCCCCGTCAGCGGCGCCGGCTCGGCGGGCGGCTCGGCGCGACCGCACCCGGGGAAGGGGCCGCCCCCGCCTCCCCCGCAGTCCACGAAGTTCCGGCCGGTCACGGTGATCTCCTGGCCGCGGCGGAGGGCGACGACGCCCCCCGGCGCGCCCTCGATGACCAGCGTCGGCTGCTCGCACGTCCGCGCGGCGTGGGACGACGACCACGGGACGACCAGCAGCGAGACGCAGGCGCCGAGGACCAGCGCCCGCGCGACGAGCGCGGCTGCCCGGCCGGGGCCCAGAGCCGGCATGCCGACCGCCCGGGCTACCTGTCGGCCCGCGGCTCGGCGGGGGCCGCGACGCCGTCCTCGGCGGGGTCCCCCTCGGGGCGCGTGAGCAGCTCCCGCAGCACGACGTCGTCCTCGTCCGGCACCTCGCCGGGCAGGTGGTGCAGCTGCAGCAGGTGCACCGGGCGGCGGAAGACGAACCGGCGGAACAGCAGGAACCGTGCCACCAGACCCAGGACCAGGCCGATCACGTTGGCCGCGATGTTGTCCGACAGCGGGTCGTCGAGCCCGAGCACGTTGCGGCTGACGTACAGGCAGGCGACCGGCAGAGACATGGTGACCACGTTGATCACCACGAAGGCGGTGCGCCCGCCGTCGGCGTGCACCGGCTCGCGGTCGCGGAAGGCCCAGTGCCGGCTGCCGCGGTAGCTGATGACCATGCCGACCAGGTTGGCCAGCACGTAGGCCACGATCGGCCAGTCGCCGAGCTGCGCGAACGCGTCGACCCCGTAGCCGTGCACGAGCAGGTTGAACAGGAACAGGGCCACGAGCGTGGCGACGCCGCCGACGGCGAGGAAGCGCCCCGCCTCGGCGATCAGGCGATCCCAGCGCCGACCCATGCGGGCAAGGCTAGCCCCCGCGGGTCACTCCACGGGGAGGCCGAGGCCCCGGGCGATCAGCATCCGCTGCACCTCGCTGGTGCCCTCGCCGATCTCGAGCACCTTCGCGTCGCGGTAGAAGCGGGCCACGGGGTACTCCTCCATGAAGCCGTAGCCCCCGAAGACCTGGGTGGCGATCCGCGTCGCGGAGACGGCGGCCTCGGTGCTCTGCAGCTTGGCCACGGCCGCGGCCTGCTTGAACTGCTGGTAGCTGGGGGCGCTCCGCCGCCCCCTGGCAGCCATCGCGTCCTTCATCGCGGCCGCGCGGTAGGTCAGCAGCCGCGCCGAGTGCAGCATCACCTCGAGGTCGGCGATCTGGAAGGCGACGCCCTGCTTGCGGCCGATCGGGCCGCCGAAGGTCTGCCGCTCGCCGGCGTACTCGACGCTCATGTCCAGGCAGGCCTGGATGCAGCCCACGGCCAGCGCGGAGATCGCGACCCGGCCGTCGTCGAGGGTGGAGAGGAACTGCGCGTAGCCGCGGCCGCGGTCGCCGAGCAGGTGGTCCTCGGGCACGCGGGCGTCCACGAAGCTCAGGGCGTGCGTGTCCGAGGCGTGCCAGCCGAGCTTGTCGTAGGCGGGCTCGGCGGTGAAGCCGGCCGTGTCCGCCGGGAGCATGATCGCCGAGATCTCGGGCTTGCCACCCTCGCGCTCGCCGGTGCGGGCGGTCACGGTCACAGCGAGGTGATCTCGGCGCCCGAGTTGGTGATGAACTGCTTGCTGCCGTTGACGACCCACTCGCCGCCGTCGAGCTCGGCCTTGGTGCGGGTGGCGCTCGCGTCCGACCCGGCTCCCGGCTCGGTGAGCCCGAAGCCCGCGAGGCGGCGCCCGGCCACCAGGTCCGGCAGCCAGCGGGCCTTCTGCTCGTCGGTGCCGAAGGACTGCACGGGGTTGATCCCCAGCCCCACGGCCGCCTCGAGCGTGATGCCCATCGACTGGTCGACGCGGCCGACCTCCTCGATGGCCAGGCAGAGGGAGGTGAAGGCGCCGTCCTCGCCGGTCATGCCGGAGCCGCCGTACTCCTCGGGCGCGGTCAGCCCGAACAGCCCGAGCTCGCCCATCTTCTGCACCACGTCGACGGGGAAGTGGTGCTCGCGGTCCCACTCCGCCGCCCGCGGCGCGATCTCGGCCTCCGCGAACTCGCGGACGCTGCGGCGGAACTCCTCCAGCTCCCGGGAGAGCTCGAAGGCGGTGCTCGTGCTGGTGACGGTGCTCATGACCCCGATGCTAGCCGCGAGGTTAGCGATTGTTAACCGCGCGGACCCCACCCCACGGGCACGGTGCGGGGCTACCGACCGGTCACCGACCGGGCGACGCGGGATCGCCCCGACCCCCCTAGACTCCGCTGCGGAGGAGCCGCGCCCGCCTCGCGGGGCGCTCGGTCGAGCACGGTGGAGAAGGAGTCGAGGGTGTCTGAGGTCAAGCCGCTGCAGAAGGTGCTCATTGCCAACCGCGGGGAGATCGCCGTCCGCGTGATCCGCGCCTGCCGCGACGCCGGCATCGGCAGCGTCGCCGTGTACGCCGAGCCCGACCGCGACGCGGTCCACGTGCGCCTCGCCGACGAGGCCTGGTCGCTCGACGGGTCGCAGCCCGGTGACTCCTACCTCGACATCGCCAAGATCGTCGCCGTGGCCGAGAAGTCCGGCGCCGACTCCGTGCACCCCGGCTACGGTTTCCTCGCCGAGAACGCGGAGTTCGCGCAGGCGGTCCTCGACGCCGGACTCGTGTGGATCGGCCCGCCGCCCGCGGCCATCAACAGCCTCGGCGACAAGGTGCAGGCGCGGCACATCGCCGAGAAGGTCGGCGCTCCCCTCGCGCCCGGCACCAAGGACCCGCTGGAGAACGCCCAGGAGGCGGTCGCCTTCGCCGAGGAGAACGGCCTGCCGATCGCCATCAAGGCCGCGTACGGCGGCGGCGGCCGCGGCCTCAAGGTCGCCCGCGAGATGGACGACGTCGCCGACGCGTTCGAGTCGGCCGTGCGGGAGGCGACCTCCGCCTTCGGCCGCGGCGAGTGCTTCGTCGAGAAGTTCCTCGACCGCCCACGCCATGTCGAGACCCAGTGCCTCGCCGACCGGCACGGCAACGTCGTGGTCGTCTCCACCCGCGACTGCTCCCTGCAGCGCCGGCACCAGAAGCTCGTCGAGGAGGCGCCCGCGCCCTTCCTCTCCGACGACCAGGTCACCCAGCTCTACGAGGCGTCGAAGGCGATCCTGCGGGAGGCCGAGTACGTCGGCGCCGGCACCTGCGAGTTCCTGGTCGGCGAGGACGGCACGATCTCGTTCCTCGAGGTCAACACCCGCCTCCAGGTCGAGCACTGTGTCTCCGAGGAGGTCACGGGCATCGACCTGGTCCGCGAGATGTTCCGGATCGCGGCCGGCGAGGAGCTCGGCTACGACGACCCGGAGATCCGCGGCCACTCGATCGAGTACCGCATCAACGCCGAGGACGGCGGCGCCAACTTCATGCCGGCGCCCGGCACGCTGACCGCCTGGTCCCCGCCGCAGGGCCCCGGCGTGCGGATCGACGGGGGCTACGAGAACGGCGAGACCGTGCCCGGCTCGTTCGACTCCCTGATCGCCAAGCTCATCGTCACGGGCCGCGACCGCGACCAGGCGCTGGCGCGCTCGCGCCGGGCCCTCGACGAGTTCACGGTCGACGGCATGCCCACCGTGATCCCGTTCCACCGCACGGTGGTCGACGACCCCGCGTTCATCGGCGACGGCTCGTCGTTCTCGGTCTACACCCAGTGGATCGAGACGGACTTCGACAACGTCATCGAGCCCTACTCCGGCGGCGCCGCCGAGGGCGAGGAGCCCGCCGAGCGCCAGCGCGTGACCGTGGAGGTCGGCGGCCGCCGCCTCGAGGTGAGCCTGCCCGGCGGCCTGGGCGGCCTGGCCGGCGGCGGGGGCGGCGCGTCCAAGCCCAAGCGCAAGGCGGGCAAGAAGGCGGGTGCGGCGGTCTCCGGCGACGCGGTGACCAGCCCGATGCAGGGCACCGTCGTCAAGATCGTCGTCGAGGAGGGCCAGGAGGTCGCCGAGGGCGACACCGTGGTCGTCATCGAGGCGATGAAGATGGAGCAGCCGCTGAAGGCCCACAAGGCCGGCACGGTCACGGGCCTCAAGGCCGAGGTCGGGGCGACCGTGGACAACGGCGGCGTCATCTGTGAGCTCAAGGACTGACCACCCGGCGGCGCGGGGCCGGCACGGGGTCGGTCCCGGCGCCCGACGCCGCTAGCCTGCCGGAGGTGTTCTCCAGGATCCTCGTCGCCCACCGCGGCGAGATCGCCGTCCGGGCGGTCCGCGCCGCCTACCGCACGGTGACGGGCACGCTGGACGGCCGGAAGCGCGCGACCGCCGTGCGCGAGCGGTCGGTCTCGGCCGCGGTCGCCCCGGCGGAGAAGGCCGACCCCGGCGACCCCGGCCACGTGGCCGCCCCGTTCCAGGGCACCGTCACCGTGTTCGCCGAGGAGGGCCGCGAGGTCGCCGCCGGAGAGACCGTCGCCTCCATCGAGGCGATGAAGATGGAGGCGGCGATCACCGCCCCGCGGGCCGGCACGGTCTCCCGGCTCGTCGTCACCGGGACGCAGCCCGTCGAGGGCGGCGACCTGGTGCTCGAGCTCGGCTAGCGGCGCCGGTCAGCGGCGGCGGACGCCGAACGTGAACCAGTCCGAGCGCAGCCCGAGCCGCGAGCGCAGCTCGCTGCCCGAGACCGCGACCCGGCCGCGGCTGCCGATCACGACGACCCGGCCGACCCGGCCGCCGAAGTCACCCCCGCCGGTCCGGGCGGTGACCCGCAGCCGCGAGAGGTTGCCGATCGCGGGGAACGCCCGCTCGAAGGCGACGTCGGTGACCCGGCGGCTCCATGCGTGCACGGAGTTGCCGGGGTGGTCGTCGTAGGGGTCCCGCTGGGCCTTGAGGTAGGGCCGCGAGCCCGCCGAGGTCCAGCCGCCGCTGCTGGAGTGGAACTGCGTGAAGGCGGGCTGGTCGCCGTCGAGGAGCGCGCGCCGGCCGACCGCCTTGATGGCGGCGTCGGAGGCGGGGTGCTCGGCGCCCGCGCCCGCGTAGACCTGGCACGACGTGGTGTCGCACACCTGGTAGTGCGAGGCGCGCGGGTGCATCCGCTCGAAGGCGGCGTACGTCCGGGCGGCGATGGCCTGTGCCTGCACCGCCGCGGGCGACCAGGAGGCCGGGATCTCGCGCGGCACGACGCCGCGCAGGTAGGACCGCATGCCCACGTCGTTCACGGTGTCGCGGGCCCGGCTGCCGGCGCTCGGCGCGGCCGCGCGCAGGCGTCCGCGGTAGGAGGCGGTGCCGGAGGGGGTCACCAGCGTCACGGGGGCGCCCCGGGCCGAGAACTCCCCCTCCCCGGTCAGGATGCGGTGCCGCCGCCAGCGGCCCCGGAACGCCTGCACGGCCGTCCTGCCCTTGCCGTTGACGACCAGGCGCCACCGCTTCGTGCCGTCGCGCGGCAGCTGCCAGCTGCGCCCGCTGGCCACGTCGCGCACGCGCAGGCCACGGCGCGGCAGCACGACGACGTCGTCCGTGGTGTCCGCGGTGACCAGCACCTTCATCCGCCCGCCGACGCTGCCCACCCGGAGCCCGGGGTAGTAGAAGCGGACGATCTGCACGGCCGACAGGCCGCGCCGGGCGGCCCCCTCGGCGCCGTGCTGGGACATGCCGTGGCCGTGCCCGTAGCCGCGTCCGTTGATCGTCACCCACGCCTTGCCGGGCACGCCCCAGGACTGGTTCACGCGGCGGGCTTCCGCGGGGCCCGCCCCCGCGAGCGACCCGGCCAGGGTCACGGCGACGGAGGCGACCAGGGCCAGGGTGGCGACGAGCACCGGGGCGCGGAGGTCGGGGCGCATGGGTCTCCTGGGTCACGGGTGGCTGATGGGTGCCGTCGAGTCGACCACGGTCGGCGTGTGCCTCGCGGGCGAACGCCCAGATCGGTGGGGGTGAGGGAGTGTCCCCGCGGGGTTATCTAGACTGGTGCGGTCCCGTCCGGCCGCGGGACTCTCGGGATCAGGGCCGAGGGGTTGCGGTTGAGGCGGAGAGGACGCATGCGACGACGACACGGCGGGGACGACGTGAGGCGCGGGGGCGACCCGACGACACGACGGCCGGCCGGGCGCCGGCGAGCCGCGGCCGGGCTGCTGGCGGGCGTATCTCCGCTGCCGCTCTCGGCGTGCGCCGGCGAGGAGCCGAGCACCGAGCCCCCGGACCCGGGCGCCCCGATCACGCGCGCGCCCAGCTGACGCGATCAGGCGTCGGCTCCCCCCGGGGCGCCAGCACTGTCGAGGATCAGCTCGCGGACCTGCCGGTAGGCAGCGACGGCGGCGATCTGGGAGTCGACGCCGAGCTTGCGGAGCACGGACTTCACCTGGCTGCGCACCGTCGTCTGGGAGACGCCGGAGTCCGCGGCGATGGCGCTCACCCGCTCGCCCTCGTAGAGGTGGACGAGCACGAACATCTCGCGCGGCGTCAGCGTGTCCATCCGCGCCAGCAGCCGCTGCTCGCGCTCCGTGGCGCTGCTCCACGCCTGCTCCACCTCGGCGCGCTGTCCCGGCTCCATCACGTCCTCGCGCACGGCGGCGTGCCGCAGGGCCGCGACCAGCTCGGCCATGGTGAGTCGCCCGGGCAGCACGGCGTGCGCGCCCGCGTGCAGCGCGGCCCCCCAGGCCGCGCCCGCCTTCCACCGTCGTCAGCACCACCCACGGGAACGGGTCGCCGGCCAGCACCACGTCGCTCAGCCGGGTCGCCGACGGCGCCTGCAGGTCGTGCAGGCTCAGGCAGACGTCCGGCCGGAACGCCAGCAACCGGCGCCGCAGCGCCCGGTTCGACCCGCGGCCGGGCCAGTCGACGGTGGTGGTACGCACGCCGACCCCCTCGAGCGCGGCCGCCGCCATGTCGGCCAGCAGCCGCTGGTCCGAGGTGACGGCGACGCGCAGCGTGGTGACGGACGACAGGACACCCCTGTCGTCGGCGCGGGCCTCGTCGTGGGCCCCCGACGACGGGTCGGGCACCAGCGGCGTGCGCGCGTCCACGTCCCGCCCGGCGGCGAGGTCACCGGCGGTCACTCGGACGCACCCGTTCCGCCCCGGTCCCTGCTCGTCATGCTGCCTCCGGCCGTCGTGTGCGGCATCCTGCGCCGCTCGCGAGCGGTTGACGAGGGAAAGAGGGCAAGAACCCCTGTTTTGGGGGCGCCGGGTGGGGGATGATGCTCCGGGGAGACCATCTAAATGGGGGAAAGCGACGTGGGTTCTGACGGCAGGACGTCGGAGACCACGTCACGGGGCCACAAATTGACTCAGCTGGGACGTTTGAACGCGGTGACGACCGCCGAGGGGCTGCCGAGGCTGTCCTCGTCCCTGTCTGCGCACGACGCGGTGACGCTGGCGGAGGGCCCGCGAGCCGGCGACGACGTCGTCGAGTCCCCCGCGCCACCGCCGCGCCCGCGCCGGCTTCCCCGGTTGCTGGGCACGGCCGTGACGAGCCTCGCCGTGCTCGCCCTCGTCCTGCTGCAGGCGGGCCTCGCCCCCGACGACCGCTCGGTGCTGGTGACCCTCTGCCTGACCGTCGCCGTCGTGGTGGCCTCGATCGGCGGCGCGACGTACGTCGCCTGGCGCCTCGACGGCCGCACCGGGCTGGCCTGGGTGAGCGCCGGGCTGGTGCTCCTCGGGGTATGGCGCCGCGGCGTCCGTGACGTCCCTGGGCCTCCTGAACCTCGCCGAGCCACTGCCGACGACGACCGTGGTCGACCTGCTCGTCGTCCTCGCCGCCGCGGGTTGCGCCGTCGCGGCGCTGACCACCCCGTTCCCGGCCCGCGACCCGCTGGCGGTGGGCATCCTCGCCGCCGTGGCCGCGACCGCGGTGCGGGTCCTGCAGCCCCGCACGGTGGCCGAGGCGCCGGGGGATGCCGGCGCGGCGCTGCTCGCCCTCGCCGCGACGGCCCTGGCCGTCGGCGGCGCGGTGGCCCTGCTGTCCGCCCGGGTGCCGGCCGAGCTGCGCTGGAGCCTCGCCACCGCCCTGCTGCTCGGTGGCTCCGTCGGCGTCGTGGGCGGCGCGCTCGACGCCGGGCCCGTCGCGCTCGCGGACGGGCTGTCCTCCGCCGCGCTCGTGGCGGCCACGGCCGCCGCCGTCGTGGTCGGCCGCCGGCTCCGCGAGATGGACCGGCACCACCAGCGCAGCCTGCGATCCCTGGCGCTGCGCGTGAGCCGCGCCGAGGCCGCCCGGGAGCACAACCAGGACCGGATGCACGAGCTGCGGGCCACCGCCGCCGGCGTGGCGTCGGCCTCGGAGGTGCTCGCGCACGAGCACACCGACCTCTCCGCCGCGCGCCGCGCGGCCCTGTGCGAGCTGCTGGTCGACGAGACCGCTCGGCTGCGGCGCCTGACGCAGTCCTTCGAGCGGGGCAAGGTCGAGCGGGTCGAGCTGGACGACGTGCTCGGCCGGCGTCGTGGGCAAGCAGCGGGCGCTGGGCCAGGTGGTCCGGTGGGAGCCCTCCGAGCTCGCGGTCGAGGCCGATGCCGACATGCTGCGCGAGGTCGTGGACGTCATTCTCGTCAACGCCCAGGTTCACGCGCCCGGCGCCTGGGTGCGGGTGAACGCCCGGGCCCGGCACGGTCGGGTCGTCGTCCGGGTGCGCGACACCGGCCCGGGGGTGCCGCCGGAGGTCGCCGACCACCTGTTCGAGCGCGGCGCGAAGGGCGAGTCGTCGGGGGGCAGCGGCGTCGGGCTGCACCTGGCGCGGCGGCTCATCGGCGAGATGGGCGGCTCGCTCCACCACGAGCCGACGCAGACGGGGACGTGCTTCGTCCTGGCACTCGTACCGCACGCCGAGGAGGTGAGCCATGACGCAGTCCTCCCGGGAGAGCACCCGCACGCGCGTGGCGCTTGTTGACGACCACACGCTGTTCGCCCAGGCCCTCGAGGTCATCCTCCGGGCCCACGGGTACGAGGTCGTCCGCGTACAGCTGCCGGAGCAGGCACTCTCGACCCACCAGCTCGTGCGTCGGGTCCTCGACACGGACCCCGAGGTCGTGCTGCTCGACCTCGACCTCGGCGCACACGGCGACGCCACCCGGCTGATCTCGCCGCTCGACGACGCGGGCGCGCCCGTGGTCGTCGTGACGGCCGAGGAAGACGAGACCCGCTGGGGCAAGTGCCTCGCCCTCGGCGCGCGCCGGGTGCTCTCGAAGTCCCTGCCGCTCGGCGACATCATCGCCACGCTGCGGCGCCTCGCGAACGGCCTGCCCATCATCTCCGCCGAGGAGCGCGAGCGGCTGCTCGCCGCCTGGCGCCGGGAGCAGGCGCGGCACGCCCGCGAGCGCGCGCTGCTGGAGCGGCTGACCCGCCGCGAGCAGGAGGTGCTCGCCGGCCTGATGCAGGGCCGTCAGGTGCGCGACATCGCGCGCCACGGGGTCGTCTCCGAGGCGACCGTGCGCACGCAGGTGAAGTCGATCCTGCACAAGCTGCAGGTCTCCTCCCAGCTCGCCGCCGTCGGCCTCGCCAGCCGCGTCGACTGGGCACCCGAGGTGCCCGCGACGCGCTAGCCGCACCCTCCGGCGACCCCGCTGCTGCTCGGCAGACGTCCGGACATGCCTCATTTGCGGCATGCGTCGATCCGCCCCGGTTCCTACGGTTGAGGACGTAACACGGGGGCTGACGTTCGGAGGCAGAGCATGCGCGTGCTGTTCACGTGCTCCGCGGGGGGCACCTGGCCCACCTCATGCGCCTCCGAGGCTGGTGGGCGGACCACGAGCGGCACTGGGTCACCGAGGACACCGCGGACTCGCGGCGCGAGCTGGAGGGCGAGCGGGTCACCTGGGCCCGCCGCCCCACCACGCGGAGCCTGCCGAGCCTGTTGCGCAGCACCGCCCTCGCCCGCCGTGTCCTGGCGGACGTGCGGCCCGACCTCGTGGTCTCCACGGGGGCCGGCGTCGCGGTTCCGTTCTTCTGGCTGGCGCGGGCGCACGGCGCCTCCACGATCTACCTCGAGGTCTTCGACCGGGTCGACAGCCGCACCATCACCGGGCGACTGTGCCGACCGGTCAGCGACCTCTTCCTCGTGCAGTGGCCCGAGCAGCAGACCATGTACCGGGACTCCGTGCTGCTCGGGACGGTGTGGGCATGACGGCGTCCCGACGCGCGTCGCTCCCGCTGGTGGCGGTGCTGCTGGGCAACGACGAGCACCGGTTCGACCGCCTGGTGCGCTGGGCCGGAGAACTGGCCAGCATGGGCGACTGCCGCTGCTTCGTCCAGCTCGGCTCCACGCCCCTGCCCGGCCTGCTGCCCAGCGGGGTCGAGGGCACCGCGATGCTGGACGCCGCGGCGCTGGCCGCCCTGCTCGACCGCGCCGACTGCGTCGTCACCCACGGCGGTCCCGGCTCGGTGATGGCGGCCCGCGATGCGGGGCACCGCCCCGTGGTGGTGCCCCGCGACCCGGCGCTCGGCGAGCACGCGGACGCCCACCAGCAGCACTTCGCGGACATCCTGGCGCGCTCGGGGGTCGTCGTCCAGGTCGACTCGCAGACCGAGTTCGAGCGGGCCGTGCACGAGGCCCTCCGGGGCGACCGCGGCCCCCGCGGCGTTGCCGCCGCCGCGCCGTCCGTGACGGACCGGTTCGCGGCGCTCGCCGAGCGCGTGGCCCGCACCGCGCGACCGGGGACGTGCGTGCGATGACCCTCGCGCCGGAGCGACTGCGCGTCGCGGAACCCACCCGGAGCCGGTGCCACCGCGTCGTCGAGGCCCCCGAGCCTCCCGGGCGCCAGGCCGGCCCGAGCGGGCTCCGCGCCGTGGCGCGCGCCGTCGTCCGTTCCCCGATGCTGCTGGTGCTCGGCGACGTGGGCGCCGCGGTGCTCGGCGTCCTGGCCGCCGACCGGGCGCAGGCCACCTGGACCACCACCCCTCCCTGTGGGAGCGGCTCTCGCTGGTGAACCCGTCGCTGGCGCCGCTGCTGGTGCCGCTGGCGTGGGTGCTGCTGGTGCTGGTGACGCGCGGCTACGAGCACCGCACGGCCGCCGACCCGACGAGCAGCCGGCGACACGCGCTGCTGCTGGGCCCCGCGCTGCTGGCCGGCGTACTGGCGGCCGCGGCCGTGCAGGGGGTCGAGGTGGACGCCCGCGAGCTGCTGGTGCTGGCGCTGGTCACCAGCGTCGCCTCGGTGGCGTGGAGGTCGCTGGCCCGGCTGGCACGGGGCCGGGTGGCGGCGACCCGCCGGGTCGTCGTCGTGGGGCACCGGCGGGAGGTCGCGGAGCTGGTCGCCGAGTTCGACCGGTCCGCCCGCGGTGACGCCGAGGTCGTCGGCGTCGTCCTGCACAAGGTCGGCAAGAAGGCCGCCTTCGACGTGCCGGTGGCCACCGGGGTGGACGCCGTCTGCGCCGCGGTCGACGTGCTCGAGGCCGACACCGTCGTGGTGCTCCCCTCCCGGCACGTGCACCGCGACCGGATGCGCCGCCTGGCCTGGGACCTCGAGAGTCGCGGCGCGGAGCTGCTCGTCGGCCCGGGGCTGCTCGACGTCGCCCCCGGCCGGGCCCGGGTGCACGCGGGCCCCGGCATGCCGCTGCTGCACGTGCGGCCCGCCGAGCTGGCCGGCTGGCGGCGGCGCCTGCTCAAGAGCACGTGGGAGCGCAGCATGGCAGCCCTGATGCTGCTGCTCGCCGGCCCGCTGCTGCTGGCCCTCGCCGTGGCGATCCGGCTGGACTCCCCCGGCCGGGCGATCTTCCGTCAGACCCGCGTCGGCCGGGACGGCACGACGTTCCACGCTCCTCAAGCTGCGGACGATGGCCCTCGATGCCCCGCACCTGGTCGCCGACCTCAGCGGCCAGGACGAGGGGGCCGGGCTGCTCTTCAAGGTCCGCGCCGACCCCCGCGTGACCCGGCTGGGCCGCCTGCTGCGCAAGCTACTCCCTCGACGAGCTGCCCCAGCTGGTCAACGTCCTGCGCGGCGACATGTCGCTGATCGGGCCCCGGCCGCCGCTGCCGAGCGAGGTCGCGGCGTACGACGACCTCGTGATGCGCCGGCTGCGCGTCAAGCCCGGGCTGACGGGCGCGTGGCAGGTCTCGGGCCGCTCGGACCTGTGCTGGGAGGAGAGCATCCGCCTCGACCTGGACTACGTCGACAACTGGTCGGTGTGCACGGACCTCGCGATCCTCGCCCGCACACCGCTGGCGCGTGCTGAGCCACCGCGGCGCCTACTGACGGCGGGGGTCACCCCCGCGCGGGGGCTGGCTAGCCCTCGTGCACGCGGTGCAGCCGGCGCGCCGCCTCGGCCAGGGAGCCGCTGAGCGAGGGGTAGACCGTGAACACCTGCGCGACCTGGTCGGCGGTGAGCGAGTGCGCCACCGCCAGCGTCACCGGGTGGATCAGCTCGGAGGCCCGGGGGCCGACCACGACGCCGCCGGTGACGATGCCGGTCCCGGGCCGGCAGAACAGCTTGACGAAGCCGTCGTGGACGCCCTGCATCTTGGCGCGCGGGTTGCCGCCCAGCGGCAGCTGGATCGCGTCCGCGTCCACCTGGCCCTCGTCGACCTGCTGCTGGGACCAGCCCACCGTCGCGATCTCCGGCGCGGTGAACACGTTGGAGCAGACCTTGCCGAGGTCGAGCGGGTGCACGGTGTCGCCGAGGAAGTGCCACATGGCGATGCGGCCCTGCATGGCGGCCACGGAGGCGAGCATCATCACGCCCGTGCAGTCGCCGGCGGCGTACACGCCGGGGGCGGTGGTGCGCGAGACCCGGTCGACCTCGATGAAGCCACGGTCGTCGAGGCGGACGCCGGCCTCCTCGAGGCCGAGGTCGGTGGTGTTCGGGATCGAGCCGAGCGCCAGCAGGCAGTGCGAGCCGTCGACGGTGCGCCCGTCGGTCAGCGTCACGGTGACCGTGTCGCCGTGGCGCTCGACCGACTCCATCCGCGAGCGGGAGAGCACGTTCATGCCCCGGCGCTTGGAGACCTCCTCCAGCACGAGGGAGGCGTCGGCGTCCTCACCCGGTAGCACGCGGTCGCGGGAGCTGACGAGCGTGACGTCCACGCCGAGGGCGAGGTAGCCGGAGGCGAACTCGGCGCCGGTGACGCCCGAGCCGACGACGATCAGGTGCTCGGGCACCTCGCGCAGGTCGTAGACCTGCTCCCAGGTCAGGATCCGCTCGCCGTCGGGCTGGGCGGTCGGCAGCGTGCGCGGCGCGGCACCGGTGGCGAGCAGGACGGCGTCCCCCTCGAGCGTCTCGGTGCCGCCGTCCGCGAGGGTGGCGACGACGCGCTGCGGCCCGTCGAGGCGCCCGCGGCCGCGCACCACCCGCACGCCCTCGCGCTCGAGGCGGCGGGCGATGTCGTCGGACTGCTCGGCCGCGAGGCGCTGCACCCGCTCGTTGACGCGCGCCAGGTCGGCGCGCACGCGGGTGGTGAGGTCGCCGCGCTGGTCGGCGGTCTCGACGCCGAGCTCCGAGGCGGACTCGACCTCGGTCATCACCTCGGAGGTGGCGATCAGGGTCTTGCTGGGCACGCAGTCGGTGAGCACCGCCGAGCCGCCCGGCCCGTCGCGGTCGACGACCGTGACGTCCGCGCCGAGCTGGCGGGCCACCAGGGCAGCCTCGTAGCCCCCGGGGCCGCCTCCGAGGATGACGATCTTCTGGCCGCTGCTGTCCATGGCTGTCGAACCGCCGTCAGAGGTTGATCATGTGCCCGCAGATGCCCTCGATGGCCTCCTTGACCGCCTCCGAGAGCGTCGGGTGGGCGAAGACGTTGCGGGCGACCTCGTCGGCGGTCAGGTCCCACTTCTGCGCCAGCGTCAGCGCGGGCAGCAGCTCGGTGACCTCGGGACCGATCAGGTGGGCGCCGAGGATCTCGTTGTGCTCGGCGTCGGCGACCACCTTGGCGAAGCCGGCGGTCTCGGCCATGCCGCGGGACTTGCCGTTCGCCGAGAACGGGAACGAGGCGGTCTTGACGTCGTAGCCGAGCTCCTTGGCCTGCTCCTCGGAGTAGCCGAAGGAGGCGATCTGCGGCTGGCAGAAGGTCGCGCGCGGCACGAAGTCGTACTCGACGGGCATCGTCTCGGCGCCGGCCATGGTCTCGGCGGCGACGACGCCCATGGACTCCGCGGTGTGGGCCAGCATGAGCTTGGCGGTCACGTCGCCGATGGCGTAGACGCCGTCCACGGTGGTGCGGCACCAGTCGTCGATCGCGATCGCGCCGCGGTCGGTCATCTCGACCCCGACCTTGTCGAGCCCGAAGCCCTCGACGCGGGGCGCGAAGCCGATCGCCTGGAGGACCTTGTCGGTCTCGATGACCTGCTCCTCGCCGTCCTTGGTGACGGTGACCTTGACCTTGTCGCCGGAGTCGTCGATCTTCTCGACCTTGGTCGAGAGCATCACGTTCACGCCCAGCTTCTTGTAGGCCTTCGCGAGCTCCTTGGAGACGTCCGGGTCCTCGGTGGGCACCATCCGGTCGAGGAACTCCACGATCGTGACCTCGACGCCGAAGCTGGTCATCACGTAGGCGAACTCGACGCCGATCGCGCCCGAGCCGGCGATCACGATGGAGCCGGGCAGCTCGTCGGTGAGGATCTGCTCCTCGTAGGTCACCACGCGCTCGGAGAGCTCCGTGCCGGGCACCAGCCGCGTCTGGGCACCGGTGGCGATCACGAGGTTGTCGCAGGTGTAGGACGTGGTGCCGCCGTCGGCGTCGGTCACGTCGATGCCCTGCTTGCCGCCGGACTCACCCGTGAGCTGGCCCCAACCCTCGATCTCGGTGATCTTGTTCTTCTTCATCAGGTAGTGGACGCCCTTGGCGCTGGCGTCCGCGACCTTGCGGCTGCGCTCGTGGGTGGGGCCGTACGCCATCGTGGCGTCACCCTCGATCCCGTAGGTCTTCTTCTCCTTGGTGAGCGTGTGCGCGAGGTGCGCGTTGAACAGCAGCGACTTCGACGGGATGCACCCGACGTTGAGACAGACGCCGCCCCAGTACTTCTCCTCGACCACCGCGGCCTTGAGGCCGAGCTGGGAGGCGCGGATCGCGGAGACGTAGCCGCCGGGCCCGGCGCCGAGGACGAGGACATCGAAGTGCGTGGTCACGGGGTCAGCCTAGGAGGTTCCCGAACCGGCGACCAACCTGCCCGGACGGGTCCCCTCGTTCGGCGGGGGCTGTCGGTTTCCCCGCTCGAGCGGGGAAACCGCTACTGGTGACGCGTTGCAACGACGACGAAGTACCAGAAAGCCGATCACAGCTCAGGCGGCACCCGGCACCGGGCCGGGGACGAACATGCCGCGGATCCGCTGCGCCGTACGGGCGGGACGCTCGAGGTCCGCCCAGACCACGCGGACGCACCGCCACCCGGTCAGCCGGCAGATCTCCTCCTCGCGCCGCTTCTCGGCGTCCACGACGTCGGCGACGCTCTGGCCGGGGGCGAGCAGTCGGCCGTACTTGATCCGCCCGTCGAACTCGACGAAGACGCCCAGCTCGGGCCACGCGAAGTCGGCGCGCGCGATCACGCGCCCGGTCGCGTCGACGGATGGGGTACTGCGGCACGGGCGCCGGCAGCCCCTCCTGGAAGCAGAGCCAGAGAACCCGGCTCTCGCCGACCGACTCGATGCGCGGATCCGCGAGCCGGAGCATCAGGTGGTTCGAGAGGCTGCCGGGCCAGTGGCTGCGCTCGGCCGCGAGCGTGGCGAGCTCACCGAGCGTCGTCGCCCCCTCGTGCAGGAAGTGGTTGGCGACGCACAGGGCCGACTCCGTCGGCACCAGCCCGGCGACGTCCAGCACCGTCGTGGCCGCCGTCGTCACCGAGACCCCGTGCACGCGGTGGGTCCGGCCCTCGGGGACGCGGCCCCGGTGGTGCCGGACGCCGGACTCGCGCCGTCCGCCACCCAGCTGCGGGCGGGTCACGTCCACCTCCTCGAGCGGGACGCCGTACGTCGGCCCGTCCAGCTCGACCAGGGCCGAGGTGTGCGAGAGGACCAGCGGCGTGGAGGCCTGTCGCACCACCGCGCGGGAACGAATGCAGTGCCTGCCTGCCTCGTCCAGCGCCGCCCACGCGCCGGCGTCGACGTACGCCCCGTGCCGGACGCGCACCAGCACCCCCGCTCTCGTGAGCCGCCGGATGGCCGTGTCGGAGTTCCCGCAAGCCACCAGCTCGCGGCGCAGCCAGATGCGGGAGTAGCGGGGATCGTCCGGTTCTCTGTTGATCACGGGCAGCACGCTGATGGGTCGCCGGGCGGTCCGCCAGCGCTGTCCGGCCGGCTGTGGAGAAGTACCGGCGCGCGACGTCCCGGGAAGCCAGCTGTGCTGGAGAAGCTGGCGCTTAGTAGGTGTTGCAACGATGACGAACCACCGGAGTCCCCGCTCGAGCGGGGATTCCGAGCGTCCGCCGGCCCCCGCTAGCGTGCGGGGGGTGAGCAGCGACGCGGAGGACACGACGCCCTACGACCTGGCGCGGCAGGCCGCCGGCCGGCTGGCCGAGCTGACCGGGGTGGAGCGGCACGACGTGGCGCTCGTGCTCGGCTCGGGCTGGCTGCCCGCGGCGGACGCCCTGGGGGAGGTGACCGCCGAGATCGAGGTGACCGAGCTGCCGGGCTTCTCGGCCGCCGCGGTGGCCGGGCACGCGGGCAAGGTGCGCAGCGTCCGCTCGGGCGACCGGCAGCTGCTGGTCTTCCTGAGCCGCACCCACTTCTACGAGGGCCGCGGCGTCGCGTCGGTCGTGCACGGCGTCCGCACGGCCGCGGCGGCGGGCTGCCGCGCCATCGTCCTCACCAACGGCTGCGGCGGCCTGCGCGAGGGCTGGACGCCCGGCACCCCGGTGCTGATCTCCGACCACATCAACCTCACCGGCTGCTCCCCCATCGTGGGCGCGAACTTCGTCGACCTCACCGACCTCTACTCCACGCGGCTGCGTGAGATGTGCCGGTCGGTCGAGCCCGACCTCGACGAGGCGGTGTACGTCCAGTTCCCCGGGCCGCACTACGAGACGCCGGCCGAGATCCGGATGGTGCGGGCGCTGGGCGGCGAGCTCGCCGGGATGAGCACCACGCTCGAGGCCATCGCCGCGCGCGAGGCCGGCATGGAGGTGCTGGGGCTCAGCCTGGTCACCAACCTCGCCGCCGGCATCAGCGGCGCGCCCCTCGACCACGCCGAGGTCATCGAGGCGGGGCGCGCCGCCGCCGAGCGGATGGGGTCGCTGCTCTCCAGGGTCGTGCCCGGGATCTGAGCCACTCCTCGTCGGCGCGAGGGGGCACGTGGGAGTCTCGGGCGCACACGCACGCGTCACCGGCGAGCACGAGGAGGGCAGGTCGTGAGCGACCAGGCCGAGGAGCAGGAGCAGCACGAGGGCCCCGGGGCCTCCGGGCCCCCGGGGGCCAGCGAGGACGAGCTCGAGGAGATCCAGGCCGAGCGCCAGCGCCGCCTCGCCCCCGAGAACCGCCCCGAGAACGTCGAGGTCGACAACACCGGCGACAACGCCCCCGACCTCACCGCGGTCGACCCCGCGGTCGACCCCGCCGGCGACCAGGACGCCCCTGCGGACGCCCCCGGCTCCGACGCCGGGGACGGCGCCGGCGAGTCGGCAGCCCCGGGCGCCAGCGAGGACGAGCTCGAGGAGATCCAGGCCGAGCGCCAGCGCCGCCTCGCCCCCGAGAACCGCCCCGAGAACGTCGAGGTCGACAACACCGGCGACAACGCCCCCGACCTCTCCGCGGTCGACCCGGCCGCCGACGGCTGAGGGCGCTAGCGTTCGGCGCATGACTCCCCCGGACCGCGACGTGCTCGAGCAGGCGCGCGCGTGGATCGCCGACGACCCCGACGCGGAGACCCGCGCCTCGCTGCAGGAGGTCGTCCGGGCCGCGCAGGCCGGTGACGACGCCGCTCGCGACGACCTGGCCGACCGGTTCTCGGGCCCGCTCACCTTCGGCACCGCCGGCCTGCGCGGCGCGCTGGGCGCCGGCCCGAACCGGATGAACCGGGTGGTCGTCCTGCGCGCCGCGGCCGGGCTGGCGGCGTACCTCGCCGACGTGGGGCCGGCCCACGGCGCTCCCGCCGGGCGCGTCGTGATCGGGTACGACGCCCGCCACGGCTCGCGGACCTTCGCGGAGGACACGGCGCGAGTGATGACCGGGGCCGGCTTCACCGCCCTGGTGATGCCCCGGCCGCTGCCCACCCCGCTGCTGGCCTTCGCGATCCGCGAGCTGGGCTGCGTGGCCGGGGTGATGGTCACGGCCAGCCACAACCCGCCGCAGGACAACGGCTACAAGGTCTACCTCGGCGACGGGTGCCAGATCGTCCCGCCGGCCGACGAGGAGATCGCCGAGCGGATCGCGGCCGTCGGAGCCGTGGCAGACCTGCCGCTCGGGGGCGCCGGCACGGTCGTGGAGGAGGCGCTGATCGACCGGTACCTCGACGCCACCGCCGGCCTCGCCGAGGACGGCCCCCGCGACCTGCGGATCGTGTACACGCCCCTGCACGGCGTCGGCGCCGGGCCGGTCGCCTCGGTGCTGGAGTCCGCCGGCTTCGACGCCCCGGTCGTGGTCGCCGAGCAGGAGGAGCCCGACCCGGACTTCCCGACGGTCGCCTTCCCGAACCCCGAGGAGCCCGGGGCCCTCGACCTCGCCGTCGCGCTGGCCGAGCAGCACGGCGCCGACCTGGTGGTGGCCAACGACCCCGACGCCGACCGCTGCGCCGCCGCCGTGCCCACCGACCAGGGCTGGCGGATGCTGCGCGGCGACGAGGTCGGCGCGCTGCTGGCGACCCACCTGCTCGCCCGCGGGCGCACCGGCGTCCTCGCCACCACGATCGTGTCCTCGTCGCTGCTGGCCCGGATCGCGACCGCGGACGGGCAGCCGTACGCGGAGACGCTGACGGGCTTCAAGTGGCTCGGGCGCGTGGAGGGGCTCGCGTTCGGCTACGAGGAGGCCCTCGGCTACTGCGTCGACCCCGCCCACGTGCGCGACAAGGACGGCATCTCCGCGCTGCTGCTGCTCTGCGAGCTGGCCGCCGAGGCCAAGGCGGAGGGCACCGACCTGCTGGGCCGCCTCGACGCCATCGCGGCCGAGCACGGGCTGCACGCCACCGACCAGCTCTCGGTGCGCGTCGAGGACCCCGAGCAGATCGCCCGGGCCATGGCCCGGTTGCGCGACCAGCCGCCGACCGAGCTCGGTGACCTGGCCGTGGAGGCGGTCGACGACCTGGCCGTCGGCAGCGGCGCGCTGCCGCCCACCGATGGCGTGCGCTACCGGCTGGCCCACGGCGCCCGGGTGGTCGTCCGCCCGAGCGGCACCGAGCCGAAGGTGAAGTGCTACCTCGAGGTCGTCGTCGCCGTGGACCCCGAGGACGGCGTGGACGCCGCCCGCATCGCCGCGGCTGGGCGCCTGGACGCCCTGCGCGCGGGCATCAAGGCGGCCGCCGGTCTCTGAGCGGAGCGGGACTCACGCCCACTGGGAGCGGGACTCACGCCCACTGGGCCCGGGGCTCACGCCCACTCGCGCTCAGAGGAGGAACAGGATCCCGAGCAGCAGCGCGGCCGCCGGCACGACCAGCAGCGCGATCGCGACCGGCGACCAGGTGCGCCGCACGCCGGTGGCCAGGGCGAGCTGCTCGTCGCTGAGCAGCGCCACGCCCGCCCGGGCCCGCGCGTCCTCGGCCAGCTGGAGGATCCGGCGCTCGACGAGGTCCGCCGGCTCGAAGCGTTCCCGGTCGGGCGGCGTGCCCTCCCGGTCGGCGCGTCGGCGCGGGCCGCGCCCCATCACGGCGCGCACGCTGCGCTGCACCGCCGGGGAGACGTAGCGATCCTCGCCCGCGAAGACGGCGAGGAAGCGGCCGACGGCGACGCGCTCGACGGCGGCCAGCGGGACGTGCACCGTGCTGAGCGTGCCGCGCAGGTGCACGGTGTCGCGGTCCACGCCCACGGCGGGGCGCTGCAGCACCACGTGCACGATCCCGGCCAGCAGCGCGCCGGCCGCGAGCACCGTGAGGTCGAGCGCCTCGAAGCCGTCCCAGAGCGCCGCCACGACGAAGATCGCCACCACGAGGTAGCCGACCACCGGCCACGCGGCACTGCCGCCGCCGGGCAGCCGCTCGGGCTGCTCGCTGGCGCCGGCGGGGTCGGTGCCGGGACGCCGTTGCATCCCGCAACCCTATGCTGGGCCCGTGCAGGCCCAGGTCATCGTGCTCGCGGGGCCGTCGGGCGCGGGCAAGTCGCGGCTCGCCGAGCGCCTCGGGCTGCCCGTGCTGCGCCTCGACGACTTCTACAAGTCCGCCGGCGACCCCGGCCTGCCGCTGGTCGAGCGAGGCACGCGGCGCGGCACGGTCGACTGGGACCACCCCGACGCCTGGTGGGCCGACGACGCCCTCGCGGCCGTCGAGGCGCTGTGCCGCGACGGCCGGGCCGAGGTGCCCGTCTACGACATCGCCCGCGACGGCCGGTGCGGCCAGCACGTGGTCGACCTGGCCGGGGCGCGGCTGTTCGTGGCCGAGGGGCTGTTCGCCGCCGAGGTGGTGCCCGCCTGCCGCGAGCGCGGCCTGCTCGCCGCTGCGCTCTGCGTGCGCCGGCACCCGCTGGTCACCGCCTGGCGACGCCTGGTCCGCGACGTCCGCGAGCGCCGCAAGCCGGTGCCTGTGCTGGTCGTCCGCGGGTTCGCGCTGCTGCGCACCGACCGCGAGGTGGTGGCCCGCGCCCTCGCCGTGGGCTGCGAGCCGGTCACGGGCGACGAGGGCTACGCCCGGGCGCGCCGGCTGCTCGGCGCGGTGCGGGAGGCCTGATGCCCGCGCCGGACCCCCCGGCACGTGCGCCCGCTGCGCGACCGGCGGGAGCCGGGGCTCAGTCCTGCTGCGCGAGCAGCGCGGCGTACCCCGGCTTGATCACCCCGTCGATGAGCGCGAGGCGCTCCTCGAACGGCAGGAACGCGCTCTTCATCGCGTTCACGGTGAACCAGCGGATGTCCTCGAGCCCGTAGCCGAACGCGTCCACGAGCGCGTTCATCTCCGAGGTCATCGAGGTGTCGCTCATCAGGCGGTTGTCGGTGTTCACCGTCACCCGGAAGCGCAGGCTCGTCAGCAGCCCGATCGGGTGCTCGGCGATCGACGTCGCCGCCCCGGTCTGCAGGTTCGAGGCCGGGCACAGCTCCAGCGGCAGCCGGTTGTCCCGCACGTAGGCAGCGAGCCGGCCCAGCGTGACCGAGCCGTCGTCGTGCTCGGTGATGTCGTCGACGATGCGGACGCCGTGCCCGAGCCGGTCGGCGCCGCACCACTGGATGGCCTGCCAGATCGAGGGCAGGCCGAAGGCCTCACCCGCGTGGATGGTGAAGTGCGCGTTCTCGCGCTGCAGGAACTCGAAGGCGTCGAGGTGCCGGGTCGGCGGGTAGCCGGCCTCGGCGCCCGCGATGTCGAAGCCCGCCACGCCGCGGTCGCGCCAGTCGACCGCCAGCTGGGCGATCTCGCGCGAGCGGGCCTGGTGGCGCATCGCGGTCAGCAGCTGGCGCACCACGATGGTGCGGTCCTGGGCCGCCGCCTCGGCCATGCCCTGCTCGAAGCCCGTCTGCACCGCCGCGACGACCTCGTCCAGGGTCAGCCCGTCCTCGACGAGCAGCTCGGGCGCGTAGCGCACCTCGGCGTAGACGACCCCGTCGCCGGCCAGGTCCTCGACGCACTCCCGGGCCACGCGCTCCAGCGCCGGCCCGGTCTGCATCACGGCGACGGTGTGACCGAAGGTCTCGAGGTAGCGCTCGAGCGACCCCGAGTCGGCCGAGTCGCGGAACCAGTCGGCGAGGGCGGCCGCGTCGGCGTCGTCGTCGCCGGTGAGCTCGATCGGCAGCTCGTGGCGGCGCTCGCGGGCGAGCTCCAGCACCGTGCGCGGCCGCAGCCCGCCGTCGAGGTGGTCGTGCAGGAGCACCTTGGGGGCGCGGTGGATCGCGTCGCGGCTGGGTCGGTCCTGTCGGGGCGCGCCGGCCGGCAGGCCGCCGGTCATCTGGCTGGTGGTGCTCATGGCCCCATCCTGCCGACCGGCCGGGCGCAGCCGGCCGGAGGGGTCAGCGGAGCGTGAGCAGCTGGTCGACCGGGGCGTGCTCGTCGGTGAGGACGTCGGCGTCGTCGGCCCACTGCGCCAGGGCCTCGCCCGACCGCGCCGTCCACGTCAGCCCGCGTGCCCGCAGGGACGCCTCGACCGCCGGCAGGTCCAGGTCGCCGTCGGAGGCCACGAGCACCATGTTGCCGCCCTCGGTGCCGGTGTGGACCCCCGGCGGTGCCAGCAGCGCCACCCGGTCGAAGACCGATCGCAGTGTCGCCGCCTCGGCGCGGGCGAAGCGCAGCGGACCGCGGTCGATGACGTTGGCGACGTACACGCCGTCGGGGCGCAGCACCCGGCGCACGTCGGCCATCGCCTGGGCTGTCGTGAGGTGCCAGGGCACGCTCTGCCCGCCGAACGCGTCGCCCACCACGAGGTCCCGGCTGTCATCGGCCAACCTCCGCAGGCCCTCCCGGCCGTCCTCCACCCGGACCTCCAGGTCGGGGCCGGTGCGCAGGCCCAGCCGCTCGCGGTCGACCTCCACGACGCCCGGGTCGATCTCGGAGACGACGCTGCGGGTGCCGGGCCGTTCCTCGGCGAGGTAGCGCGGCAACGTGAGCCCGCCCCCGCCCAGGTGGTACGCGTCGAGGGGCCGGCCCGCCCGCCAGGACACGTCGGCGACCGACGCCATGGCGCGCACGTACGCGAAGTCCAGGTAGGTCGGGTCGTCGAGGTCGACGTAGGAGTGGCGCACGCCGTCGAGCACCAGGACCCGGCCGCCGTCACGGTCGTCGTCCGCGACGATCTCCACGCAGTGGTAGCGCGTCTCGACGTCGCATCCGCCGGGCGCCGCCAGCGTGGCGGCCGCGCCGAGCGCCACCAGCAGCGCCAGGTTCGCGGTCGAGCGCCAGCGACGCGCCTGCCAACCCACGACCCCGGACGCGAGCACGAGGGCCGCACCGAGGCCGACCATGATTCCGCTGACGGGCACGGCCGCGACCAGCACGAACCCGGTGAGGACCGTGCCGGCGATCGCCCCGGCACTGCCGATGCCGGAGAGGCGGCCGACCACCGTGCCCGTCTCGTCGAGCGTCGCGAGGCGCAGCTTGGTGACCATCGGGGTGATCGCCGACAGCGCCGCACCCGGCACGACGATGCAGATCGTCGCGGTGCTGACGAGGAGCGCGCCGTCCGCCACCTCGGCCGAGGCGCGCACGGCCGACGGGGTGGCCGCCACGACGACGCCCGAGACGCCGAGCAGCGGCGCCAGGGCCCGGCGGGGGTCGACGCGGTCGGCCCGGCGCCCCCCGAGCCACGAGCCGCTCGCGATCGCCGCCAGCGCGAGGCCGATCACCAGCGTGTTGGTCTCCAGGGTGAGGCCGAGGTACGGCGCCAGCAGCCGCAGCGCCACGAGCTCGACGACCAGCACCGCGGCCGAGCTGCCGAACACCAGCGCCGCGGCGGCACGTTCCCCCGGCGAGCGGGCGCCGGGAGGCGGTCTCACCCGTCGCCCTCCCCGGCCCCACCGGGCGCGACGCGGTCGAGCACCAGCGGGCGGGGCTCGAACGGCGTGCCCTCCGGCGACACCTCGACGGCGTCCTCGAGGGCCGCGACCGCGCGCCCGAAGCGCTCCGGGGTGTCCGTGTGCAGCGTGAACAGGGGCTCGCCCTGCGTCACGGTGTCGCCGGGGCGCGCGTGCCAGACCACGCCGGCGCCGGCCTGCACGGGGTCCTCCTTGCGCGCCCGGCCGGCGCCCAGGCTCCACGAGGCGGTGCCGACGGCCAGCGCGTCGAGCCGGGTCAGGACGCCGCTGGCCGGAGCGGGGACCGTGTGCGTCTCGCGCGCGCTGGGCAGCGGCGCGTCGGGGTCGCCGCCCTGGGCGGAGACCAGCCGGCGCCACGCGTCCATCGCCGAGCCGTCGGCGAGCCGGTCGGCGGGGTCGACGTCGTCGCGCCCGGCCCCGGCGAGCATCTCCCGGGCCAGCGCGAGGGTCAGCTCGACCACGTCCTCGGGCCCGCCGCCCGCCAGCACCTCGAGGGACTCCGCGACCTCGATGGCGTTGCCGGCCGTGCGGCCGAGCGGCGTGGCCATGTCGGTGACGAGGGCCACGGTGTGCAGGCCCGCGGCGGTGCCGAGGTCGACCATCGTGCCGGCGAGCTCGCGGGCACGGTCGAGGTCCTTCATGAAGGCGCCGGAGCCGACCTTCACATCGAGCACCAGCGAGCCCGTGCCCTCCGCGATCTTCTTGGACATGACCGACGACGCGATCAGCGGGATGGTCTCGACCGTGCCGGTCACGTCGCGCAGGGCGTAGAGCTTGCGGTCGGCCGGCGCGAGGTCGTCGCCGGCCGCGCAGATCACCGCGCCGACCGACTCGAGGATCTCGAACATCTGGTCCCCGGTGAGGTCGGCGCGCCACCCGGGGATCGACTCGAGCTTGTCCAGCGTGCCGCCGGTGTGCCCCAGGCCCCGCCCGGAGAGCTGCGGGACGGCCACGCCGCAGGCCGCGACCAGCGGCGCGAGCGGCAGGGTGATCTTGTCGCCCACCCCGCCGGTGGAGTGCTTGTCGGCGGTGGGCCGGGAGAGCCCCGAGAAGTCCATCCGCACGCCCGAGGCGATCATCGCCGCGGTCCAGCGGCTGATCTCGCGCCGCTCCATGCCGTTGAGCACGATGGCCATGGCCAGGGCCGACATCTGCTCGTCGGCCACCTCGCCACGGGTGTAGGCGGCGACCACCCAGTCGATCTGGTCGTCCGTGAGGGCTCGCCCGTCGCGCTTGCTGACGATCACGCCGACGGCGTCGTGCTCGGCCACGACGCTCCTCTCGCTCGGGGGTGGACCCGCACCGGTCGGGCGCGGGTGGGCCGGGGCAGCCTACGCCGTCCCGGCGGCAACCGGGACCCGTCGGTGGCCCCGGAGCACGAAGGTCCCGCGGGAGACCGGCTCGCCGTCCAGGCGCAGGCCCGGTCGCGCGGCCGCCAGCGCCCGCAGCGACTCGACGAGCTCCATCCGCGCCAGCGGGGCCCCGAGACAGAAGTGGATGCCGGCCCCGAAGGCGAGGTGGGGGTTGGGCCGCCGGTCCGGGCGGAACGCGTCCGGCTCGTCGAAGACGGCCGGGTCGCGGTTCGCCGCCCCCAGCAGCATCGCGACCACCTCGCCGGGCTCGACCGTCAGCTCGCCGATCCGCACCGGCGCGGTGGCGGTCCGCTCGAAGAGCTGGAGCGGCGGGTCGAACCGCAGCAGCTCCTCCACGCAGGCCTCGGCGTCGAAAGCCGGGTCGGCGTCCGGCACCAGCCCCCGGCGCAGCATCGCGACCAGCCCGTTGCCGAACGCGTTCACCGACGCCTCGTGCCCCGCGTTGAGCAGCAGCACCGCCGAGGCCACCGCCTCGTCCTCGGTCAGCTCGGTCGCCGCGAGGTCGCTGAGCAGGTCCCCCGCCGGCCTGTCGGCGCGCCGGCGCAGCAGCTCGCGGACCAGGGCCGCGAACGCGTCGGCCGCCGCCACGGCGGCGTCGGTCGTCGCCACGTCGACCGAGGGCTCGTACATCCGCACGATCGCCTGCGACCAGGCGCGCAGGTCGCCGGCGTGCGAGGCGGGCACGCCCAGCAGCTCGGCGATCACCAGCACCGGGAGCGGCTCGGCGTAGTCGGCAACGAGGTCGAAGCGGCCGTCGGCCTCCTCGAGCAGTCCTGCGGCGAGCTCGCGCACCCGCGGCCGCAGCCGCTCGACGTGGCCGCGGGCGAAGGCCCGGGCCACCGGCCGGCGCAGCCGGGTGTGCTCGGGCGGCTCGTTCTCCATCATCTGGTTGCGGTGCAGCAGGTTGAACGGCTCGAGGTACGCCGCGGGCTCGCGGTCGCGCCACAGGCGACCGAGCGACCGCTCGCGCTGGGCGGCGCCGACGCTGGCGTGGTCGAGGAGCAGCCAGCGCCCGTCGGCGTGCCGGGCCACGGGGTGCGGCGGCGCGCTCGCGGGCGAGCGCCGGGTAGGGGTCCGCGACGAGCGCCGGGTCGGTCAGGTCAAGCGAGGTCGTCGGGGCCGAACGCATCGGGCAGCACCTCGTTCATCGGGCGGACGCCGGAGACCGTCAGCAGCAGCAGGTCGGGGCCGCCGTTCTCGTGCAGCAGCTGGCGGCAGCGGCCGCAGGGCATCAGCACGACGTCGTCGTGGCCCACGCAGACGAAGTGGGTCAGCCGCCCACCGCCGGTCGCGTGCAGCGCCGAGACGAGACCGCACTCGGCGCACAGCCCCACGCCGTAGGACGCGTTCTCGACGTTGCAGCCCACCAGCAGCCGGCCGTCGTCCGCGAGGGCGGCGGCCCCCACGGGGAAGCCGGAGTAGGGCGCGTAGGCGCGGTCGCGCGCCCCGGCGGCCGCCGCCCGGAGCGCCTCCCAGTCCCCCGGGGACGGCGCCTCGGGCACACGCGTCCCCACTAGCCCGCCGATCCCTTGCGATAGGTCTGCCCGTCGGCCGCGGGCATCCGCAGTCGTTGCGAGGCGAAGGCGAGCACCAGCAGCGTGATCACGTAGGGCGTCATCGCGGTGAAGTCGCCGGGCACCTGGTCGATCGAGAGGTAGACCAGGATCAGCACGATGCCCCCGGCGAGCGCGAAGGAGCCGACGCCGATCGCCTTCCGGCGCAGCTGCCAGACCGCGACGGCCAGGGCCAGGACGCCGACGGCGAGCAGCAGGGCGCGCACCGAGGTCGCCGCCCTGAGCGCAGGCCGAGGGTCTCGGTGTAGCCGAACAGGCCCGAGCCGGCCACGAGGCCGCCCGGCCGCCAGTTGCCGAAGATCATCGCCGCGAGGCCGATGTAGCCGCGGCCGCCGGTCTGGCCGTCGCGGTAGTTGCTGGAGGCCACGAGGGCGAGGAAGCCGCCGGCCAGGCCGGCGAGGCCGCCGGAGACCAGCACGGCGACGAACTTGTAGCGCATCACCGCGACGCCCAGCGACTCCGCGGTCGGGGGGCTCTCGCCGCACCGAGCGCAGCCGCAGGCCGAACGAGGTGCGCCAGAGGATCCACGCCGTGCCGACGATCAGCACCAGGGCCAGCAGCACGAGCAGCGACAGGTTGGTCGTCAGCGCCCGGAGCAGCGCGCCACCTCGGAGAGGAAGAAGATCCCCGAGTCGTCGAGGTCCTTCGAGCCCGTCCGAGATCGGCGCGATCGTGATGCTGCCGACGTCCCCCAGCTTGGGCGACTGCGTGCTGCCGCCGCCGGGCAGGCCGGCGAACGTCAGCGACGCGAGGTACTGCACCGCGCCGAGCGCGATGATGTTGATCGCGACGCCCGAGATGATGTGGTCGACGCCGAAGATGACCGTGGCCATGGCGTGCACGAGGCCGCCGAGGGTGCCCATGAAGATCGCGCCGGCCACCCCGGCCCAGGGCCCGTAGTGGTAGCCGAAGAACCCGGCCCCGTAGGTGCCGAGGATCATCATGCCCTCGAGGCCGATGTTCACGATGCCCGCGCGCTCGGACCACAGGCCGCCGAGCGCCGGCGAGCGCGATCGGCACCGTGGCGATGAGGGTCGCGCCCATGGTGCCGGCCGACGCGAGGTCGCTCCGCCCCGGTGATGACGCGCAGGCTCGAGAGCGCGAAGAGCGCGCCCGAGAGCACCAGCAGCCAGTACCAGGGCGAGCGGCGCATCGAGGAGTCCGACGTGCCGGTGCGGATCCTGCTCCAGAAGCCCGTGGGGCCGCCCGCGCCGGTGGTGCGCTCGGCGGAGGTGGTGGGGGTGCTCATGCGCGCGGCCTCCTCGGACTGCTCGGCCGGCGGCGTGCCCGGGTCGTCGGGTGCCCGCTGGGCCGAGGCCACGACCGTCTGCTCGAGGCTGCACGCGGTAGCGGCGCACGACCTCGTAGGAGATCACGACGGCGAAGCACGATGACGCCCTGGGTGATCGCCACGATGTCGTTGGAGACGCCGACGAGGATCTGCAGCGGGTTCGACTGCTCGTCGAGGAAGGCGAAGAGCAGCGCGCCGAGGGCGATCCCGATCGGGTGGTTGCGCCCGAGCAGCGCGATGGCGATGCCGGCGAAGCCCGAGGCCGGTCTGGAAGGTGGAGCCGTAGCTGTAGGCGTCGCCGAAGAGGATCGGCAGGCCGACCAGGCCGGCGACCGCCCCGGAGAGCAGCATCGCGACGATCGACCATCCGCTTGACGTTGATGCCGCTGGCCACGGCCGCGGTGCGCGACTGGCCGGTGGCCCGCAGGTCGAAGCCGAAGCGGGTGCGGTTCAGCACGAACCAGTAGGCGAAGCCGACCAGGCCACGGCGATGACCACGAAGCCGTAGATCTCCAGGCCGGGCACGCCGCCGACGGGGATGCCGGGGATCCGGCTGCCCTCGGGGATCTCCTTGGTGCCGATGGTGTTGCTGCCCGGCTCGCGCACGGCGACCCGGCGCAGGAAGTAGGCCACCAGCGCGGTGGAGATGAAGTTCAGCATGATCGTGGAGATGACCTCGCTGACCCCGCGGGTGGCGCGCAGCACGCCGGCGATGCCGGCCCACAGCGCACCCACCAGCATCGCCGCGAGGATCGCGAGCACGGTGTTGAGGTAGCCCGGCAGCCACGCCTCGCCGGCGACCCAGGCCGAGGCGAAGGCCGCGATCCGGTACTGGCCGTCGACGCCGATGTTGAACAGGATCATCCGGAACCCGATGGCGACCGCCAGCCCGGAGAGGTAGAGCACCGCGCCGTTGTTGATGATGTTGACCATGTTGCGGGTCTCGGGCACCGAGAGGATGGTGGCCCACACGTCGCCGACCGGGTCGCCCGGCGACGAGCAGCACCAGGCTGGTGACCAGGAACGCGGCGACGAGCGCCAGCACGGGCGCGGCCAGGGCGAGCAGCACGCCCTGCACCCTGGGGCGCAGGCGGTTCACGCGGCACCTCCTGCGTCCGGGGTCGTCGCCCGCGCCGGTCATGGCGGAGCCGAGCTGCTGCGGGGTGACGTCGTCGGGGTCGAACTCGCCGACGAGGGCGCCGCGCAGCATCACCTCGATGCGGTCCGAGAGCCCGATCAGCTCGTCGAGGTCGGCGGAGATCAGCAGCACCGCGAGGCCCTCGCGCCGCGCGTCGCGGATGTGGTCCCAGATCGCCGCCTGAGCGCCGACGTCGACGCCGCGGGTCGGGTGGGCGGCGATCAGCAGGATCGGGCTCGCCGCTCATCTCGCGGCCCACGATCAGCTTCTGCTGGTTGCCGCCGGACAGCGCCCGGGCGTGCACGTCGGGGCCCGGCGTGCGCACGTCGTACTGCTCGATGATGCGCTGGGTGTCCTCGCCGGGCGGCGCCTCGGTCGATCAGGCCGCGGCGCGCGCTGGGCGGGCGGGTCTGGTGGCCGAGCACGCGGTTCTCCCACAGCGGGGAGTCCAGCAGCAGGCCGTGCCGGTGGCGGTCCTCGGGGATGTAGCCGATGCCGGCCTCGCGGCGGCGTCCGCGTGGGCAGCCCGGAGATCTCGCGGCCGGCGAGCGTGACCGCCCCGGTCGCCTCGGGCCGCATGCCCATGATCGACTCGACGAGCTCGGCCTGGCCGTTGCCCTCGACCCCGGCGATGCCGAGCACCTCGCCGCGGTGGATGTCGAAGGAGACGTCGTCGACAGCGGGCGGCCCTCGGCGCTGGGCAGCCGTCAGGTGCTCGCACCGAGAGCAGCACCTCGTCGGTGACCGTGGACTTCTCGGGCGACGGCGACGGCAGCTCGGCGCCGACCATCAGCTCGGCGAGCTCGCGCGCGGTCACGTCCCCGGGGTCGACGGTCGCGACCGTGGTGCCCCGCCGGATGACGGTGATCTCGTCGGCGACCGAGAGCACCTCGTCCAGCTTGTGCGAGATGAAGATGACCGTGAGGCCCTCGTCCTTGAGCTCGCGCAGGTTGGCGAAGAGCTCGTCGACCTCCTGCGGCACCAGGACGGCGGTCGGCTCGTCGAGGATGACCATGCGGGCGCCGCGGTAGAGCACCTTGAGGATCTCGACGCGCTGCCGGGCGCCGACCCCGAGCTCCTCGACGAGGAGCGTCGGGGCGACGTCGAGGCCGTAGGCGTCGGAGAGCCTCTGGATCTCCTGGCGGGCGCCCGCGCCGATGCCGTGGCGCTTCTCGGCGCCGAGCACGACGTTCTCGAGGACGGTGAGGTTGTCGGCCAGCATGAAGTGCTGGAAGACCATGCCGACGCCGGCGTCGATCGCGTCGGCGGGCGAGTGCAGGGAGACCCGCTTCCCCTCGATCTCGATCGTCCCCTCGTCCGGCGGCTGCACGCCGTAGAGGATCTTCATCAGCGTCGACTTGCCGGCGCCGTTCTCGCCGACGATGGCGTGGATCGTGCCCTGGCGGACGTCGATGTTGATGTCGTCGTTGGCGATGACGCCGGGGAAGCGCTTGCCGATGCCGCGCAGGCGGACCGCCAGCGGCGCGTCGGTCGCGGTGCTGCTCACGCGGACCGTCCCTTCCTGAGTGCTGCCTCGCCGGTCGGCGGCGGGGGCCCGGGCAGAAGATACCGCTCCCGGGACGGGTCGGGGGCCCGGGAGGCGCAGCCGCCCGGACCCCGTCCCGAGGCAGTCGTGCCGCCGCCAGCCGCGGCGGCACGACGCCGTGGGTCACGGCGAGCTGGGGACCTCGATCTCGCCGTCGACGATCTGCTGCTTGAACTCGTCGAGCTGGTCGGTGATGTCGTCGATCATCCCGCCGGAGGTCGAGTAGCCCACGCCGTCGACGCTCAGGTCGTAGCGGGTGACGCCGGTCGGCGCCTCGCCATCGACGACGCCCTCGAGGAAGTCGAAGACCGCGACGTCCACGTTCTTGAGCATCGAGGTGAGGATGACGTCCTGCACCGACGGGTCGGCCGTCTCGTACTGGTCGGAGTCGACGCCGATCGCCATGTTGTCCGACGCCGCGGCCGCCTCGAAGACGCCGCCGCCGGAGCCGCCGGCCGCGTGGTAGACGATGTCGGCGCCGCTGTCGAACATGCCCTGCGCCGCCGTCTTGCCCTTGGCCGGGTCGGCGAAGCCGGAGAAGTCCGGCGGCTGGGTCAGGTAGGTGACGTGCACGTCGATGTCCGGGTTGACCGCCTCGGCGCCCGCGATGTAGCCGGCCTCGAACTTCTGGATCAGCGGCGTCTCGACGCCGCCGATGAAGCCGATCTGGCCGGTCTCGGACTTCAGGGCGGCCGCCGCGCCGACGAGGAAGGAGCCCTGCTCCTCGGCGAAGACCAGGTTGGCGACGTTGTCGCCCTGGGCCTCCTCGTCGTCGATGATGGCGAAGTCGACGTCCGGGTACTCCGGGAGCGACCTTGGCGACCGCGCCGGCGTAGGCGAAGCCCACCGCGATGACGGCGTTGAAGCCGTTCTCGGCGAAGGTGCGCAGGCGCTCCTCGCGGGCCGACTCGGCCTCGCCGTCCTCGGCCTCGGACTCCTGGGCCTCGATGCCGAACTCCTCCTTGGCCTGGTCGAGCCCGGCCGCGGCGGAGTCGTTGAACGACTGGTCGCCGCGACCGCCCACGTCGTAGGCCAGGCCGACCTTGACGTCGGAGCTGCCGCCCCTCGTCGCCGCCTTCGCTCGCGCTGCCGGAGTCATCGCTGCCACAGGCCGTCAGGGCGAGGACGCCCGCCGACAGCAGGGCCGCAATCTTGGTCGTACGACGCAAGACGCCTCCTAGGGTGCGGGGCCCTCGTGCGGGCCCGTGTCGGCGGTCACCCTAGACCTCGCTGGCGACGCCGCGTCAGAGGCAGGCGGCGCACGACGCGAACTGTTACCTGCCGGTGACCCGGCCTGCCCGGGTCAGGCGTCGGCGAGCAGGGTGCGCAGGGCGACGTTGGCCAGCAGCCGCGCCCCGATCGCGATCGCGCGCTCGTCGACGCGGAGGTCGCCCTGGTGCAGGTCGTAGGTCCGCCCGCCCGGCGTGCGCGTGCCGAGCCGCCCCATCGCGCCGGGGACGTGCTCGAGGTACCAGCCGAAGTCCTCGCCGCCGAGGCTCTGGGGCGTCGGCACGTGGCCCTCGACCCCGAGCACGCGCTCCACGGCGTGGGCCAGCGTCGTCACCGACGCGTGGTCGTTGACCACGGGCGGCACGCCGCGCGGGTAGGTCGACCTCGGCGCGGACACCGTAGGGGGCCACGACCTGGTCGACCACGCCGCGCACCAGCTCCTCGGCGACCGCCCAGGCGTCCGCGTCGAGGATGCGCACGGTGCCGGCGAGGTGCCCCTCGTGCGGGATCACGTTGGGGGCCTGGCCGGCGCGCAGCATCCCCCAGACCACGGACGCGCCGGCGCGGGGGTCGAGGCGCCGGGAGAGCACCGCGGGCAGCTCGGTGACCAGCTTGGCCATCGCGTAGGTCAGGTCCTCGGTCAGGTGCGGGCGCGAGGTGTGCCCGCCGGCGCCCACCAGGCGCACCTCGAGCTGGTCGGCGGCGCCGGTCAGGGCGCCCTCGCGCAGCCCGACCTCGCCCACGTCGATCGACGGGTCGCAGTGCAGGCAGAAGATCCGGTCGACGCCCGCGAGCACACCCTGCTCGAGCAGCCTCAGCGCGCCGCCGGGCATCACCTCCTCGGCCGGCTGGAAGATCAGCCGGACCGCACCCGGCAGCCCCTCCGCCGCGTGCAGCTCCGCCAGGGCGAGCGCGGCGCCGACGAGCGCGGTCGTGTGCACGTCGTGGCCGCATGCGTGGGCGACGCCGTGGACCGTGCTGGCCCAGGGGTCGCCGCTGCGGTCGCTCACGGGCAGGGCGTCCATGTCGGCCCGCAGCGCCACGCGCCGGCCGCCGGTGCCCAGGTCTGCGACCACGCCGGTGCCCGGCAGCCGGGTGACCTGCCAGCCCACGGCCTCCAGCCGCGCGGCGACCAGGTCCGTCGTGCGCTCCTCGGTCCACGACAGCTCGGGGTGGGCGTGCAGGTCGCGGCGCAGGTCGATGAGGTCGTCGGCGTGCTTGAGGAGGACGGCGTCCACACGCTGACCGGCCGTGTCGACGGCGCTGCCCGGCGTGCGTTCGAGGGGATCGGGGCTGGCGGTCATCCCGGCCAGCCTAGACGCCCGGGGCACTGTCCCCGACCGGGATCACGTCCGCCCGCGCGAAGCCGTCGCGCTCGCTGGTGGCACCGACCCGGACGGCGACCCGTCGCGCGAAGCCCGGGCCGTCCGTGACGACGGTGTGGAGCTCGCCGTTCTCGCCGCAGGGGTCGACCGTGGCGGGGAGGTCGGCGAGCAGCGCCCGGTCGAAGGGGCGGCCGACGAACGAGGCGTCGAGGGCGCGCGTGTCCACGCAGGCCAGCACCGCGGTCACGCCGGCGTCGATCACGTCCCCCGCCAGTGCGGCCGTCGGCGACCCCCAGAGGGGGAAGACCGGGTCGATCCCGGTTCCCGCGAGCCTCTCCTCGCGGTAGGCGCGCACGTCGGCGAGGTGGACGTCGCCGAACACCATCCGGGAGACGCCCTCGGCGCGGGCTGCCTCCAGGGCCGCGCCCATCCGGGCCTCGTACTCGTCGTTCGGGCACGGCCACGGCAGGCCGACGACGTGCAGCGGCAGGGCCAGCGCCGCCGCCTGCGCGCGCAGCAGCTCCCCGCGGACGTCGTGCATGGCCACCCGGCCCGACGCCTCGTCGACCGTGGTGAGGAGGCCGACGACCTCGAGGTCCGGGTCGGCGCGGGCGGCCCGGAGCGCCATCGTGGCGTCCTTGCCGCTGCTCCAGCTGACCCAGGCACGATGCACGACCACCGGGTCACGGTAGTGGCAGCCGAGCGCGACCGCGTCGCGGGATCAGTCCCCGTCGTAGGCCGCGAGGATGCGGTCGGCGGCCTCGGCCGCGGCGAGCTCGCCGTCGAGCACCGCCTGCCGCACGTCCCCGCGGACCCGCTGCACGCCCGCGTGGCTCTTCAACCGCTGGTCGAGCTCGTCGCGCACCAGCGCCCAGGTGAAGTCCAGCTGCTGCTCGGCGCGCTTGCGGGCGAGCCCGTCCTCGCCGAGGTGCTCCCGGTGCCCCAGCACCCGCTCCCACAGGTCGTCGACCCCGGCGCCGGTCATCCCGGAGCAGGTGATCACCGGGGGTGACCACTCGTCGTGGCCGCGCACCAGCCGCAGGGCCTGCCCGAGCTCGCGGGCCGCGTTCCGGGCCTCCCCGACCCGGTCGCCGCCGCCCTCGTCGTCTGCCTTGTTCACCGCCACGACGTCCGCGATCTCGAGGACGCCCTTCTTGATGCCCTGCAGCTGGTCGCCGGTGCGCGCCAGGGAGAGGAAGCAGAAGGTGTCGACCATGCCGGCGACGGTCACCTCCGACTGCCCGACGCCCACGGTCTCGACGATCACCACGTCGAAGCCGGCGCTCTCCAGCACGACCATCGCCTGGCTGGTCGCCCGCGCGACGCCGCCGAGCGTGCCGGACGCGGGCGAGGGCCGGATGTAGGCGTCCGGGTCGGTGGTCAGCCGGCCCATCCGGGTCTTGTCGCCGAGCACCGACCCGCCCGTGCGCATCGAGGAGGGGTCGACGGCGAGCACGCCGACGCGGTGCCCCCGGCCGGTGAGCCGGGTGCCCAGCTCCTCGATGAAGGTGGACTTGCCGACGCCGGGCACGCCGGAGAGCCCGACGCGGACGGCGGGCGAGGTCGTGGTCGGGGCCTCGGCGGTCAGCGCCGTGAGCATCTCGCGTGCCGCGGCGCGGTGGTCGAGCCGCTGGGACTCCACCAGGGTGATGGCCCGGGAGACCGAGGCGCGCTCCCCCGCGCGGACGCCCTCGACCAGGGCGGGCACGTCGACCTGACGGCTCACGCGGCGCCGCTCACTCGGCAAGCTGCGCGGAGAGCTTCTCGAGCAGGTCCAGCGCGGAGTCGGCGATGACGGTGCCGGGCGGGAAGACCGCGGCCGCACCCATCTCGCGCAGGGTCTCGACGTCGTCGGGCGGGATCACGCCCCCGACCACGATCATCACCTCGGGCCGGCCGAGGTCGGCGAGCGCCTTCTTCAGCGCCGGCACCATCGACAGGTGCCCCGCCGCGAGCGAGGAGACGCCGACGATGTGCACGTCCGCGTCGACGGCCTGCTGCGCGACCTCCTCCGGCGTGGAGAACAGCGGCCCCACGTCCACGTCGAAGCCGAGGTCGGCGAACGCGGTCACGACGACCTTCTGGCCGCGGTCGTGCCCGTCCTGGCCCATCTTGGCCACGAGGATCCGGGGCCGGCGGCCCTCCTGCTCCTCGAAGCGCTCGGTGGCCTCGACGACCGCGCGGGTCTGGGCGTCGCCCGCGTGGTCGGCCTCGTCGCGGTACACGCCGCTGATCGTACGGATCTGAGCCCGGTGCCGGCCCCACACCCGCTCCAGGGCATCGCTGATCTCGCCGACGGTGGCCCTGGCGCGGGCGGCGTCCACCGAGAGCTTGAGCAGGTTGCCGTCCAGGCCGTCCAGGCCACCGTGGACCCCGTGCCGGACCCTGGCCGGACCCCTGGCCGGTGTCGCCGCGCTCGGCGGCGTTCGACAGCGCCTCCAGCGCCGAGCGGACGTCGCCCTCGTCGCGCTCGGAGCGCAACCGCTCCAGCTTGGCGACCTGCTGGGCGTACACGTCGTCGTTGTCCACGCGCAGCACGTCGAGCTTGTCCTCGGCGGCCGGGCGGAACGTGTTCACCCCGATCAGCTTCTGCCGGCCCGCGTCGATGCGGGCCTGGGTGCGGGCGGCCGCCTCCTCGATGCGCATCTTCGGGATGCCCTGCTCGATGGCCTTGGCCATGCCGCCGGCGCGCTCGGTCTCCTCGATGTGCGCCCACGCGCGCTCGGCGAGGTCGTGCGTCAGCCGCTCGACGTAGTAGGAGCCGGCCCACGGGTCGATCACCTCGGTCGTGCGCGACTCCTGCTGCAGCAGCAGCTGGGTGTTGCGGGCGATCCGCGCCGAGAAGTCGGTGGGCAGCGCGATCGCCTCGTCCAGCGCGTTGGTGTGCAGCGACTGGGTGTGCCCCTGCGTCGCGGCCATCGCCTCGATGCAGGTGCGCTGCACGTTGTTGAAGACGTCCTGGGCGGTCAGCGACCAGCCCGAGGTCTGCGAGTGGGTGCGCAGCGACCACGACTTCGGGTTCTCCGGCTCGAAGCGGCGCACCAGCCGCGACCACAGCGCGCGGGCCGCGCGCAGCTTGGCGACCTCCATGTAGAAGTCCATGCCGATGGCCCAGAAGAACGACAGCCGCGGGGCGAACCGGTCGATCCCGAGGCCGGCGCCGAGCCCGGCCCGGATGTACTCCACGCCGTCGGCGAGCGTGTAGGCCAGCTCGAGGTCGGCGGTCGCCCCGGCCTCCTGCATGTGGTAGCCGGAGATCGAGATGGAGTTGAACCGCGGCATCCGCTCGGCGGTGAAGGAGAAGATGTCGGAGATGATCCGCATCGACGCCTGCGGCGGGTAGATGTAGGTGTTGCGGACCATGAACTCCTTGAGGATGTCGTTCTGGATGGTCCCGGCCAGCTGCTCCGGGGACACCCCCTGCTCCTCGGCCGCGGCGATGTAGAGCGCCATCACCGGCAGCACCGCGCCGTTCATGGTCATCGACACCGACATGTCCTGCAGCGGGATCCCGTCGAACAGGGTGCGGGTGTCGAGGATCGAGTCGATCGCGACCCCGGCCATGCCGACGTCGCCCCGCACCCGCGGGTGGTCGGAGTCGTAGCCCCGGTGGGTGGCGAGGTCGAAGGCGACCGAGAGCCCCTTCTGCCCCGCCGCGAGGTTGCGCCGGTAGAAGGCGTTGGACGCCTCCGCGGTGGAGAACCCGGCGTACTGCCGCACCGTCCACGGCTGGGTGGTGTACATCGTCGGGTAGGGCCCGCGCAGGTAGGGGCTCAGGCCCGGCCAGGTCTCCAGGGCGTCGAGGCCCTCGAGGTGCTCGGGCCCGTAGCCGGGCAGCAGGTCGATGCCCTCGGGCGCGGCGCGCCCGGGCCGGCCCGTGCGCGGCGCGGCGGGGGCCGGCGGGGGCGTGTCGCCGTCCAGCGCCAGGCCCGCGAAGGACTCGGGGATGCTCATGTCTCGTCCCTTTCCGTGAGCGCCTGCCGCGTGCGCGCCAGGAAGGCCAGCGCGTCCACGCCGACGGCGCAGGAGCCGTCGAGCCGGTCCTCGGCCACCGTCTTCTCTCCCGGCCTGCCGGCCAGCACCACGTGGGTGGCGCCCGCCTCGCGCAGGGCGCGGACCGCGTCGGCGCCCCAGTCGGCGTACGCGGCGTCGGAGCCGGCGAGCACGGCGACCGGCTGGCCGTCGTACGCCGCGACGAGGTCGTGGACGCCCTCGGTGTGCCCCGCGGGGTCGGCCCCGACCCCGCCGGCGGCGAGCAGGTTGGTGGCGAACGTGGCGCGCGCGGTGTGCGCCGCGACGCTGCCCATCGTCGCGAGGAAGGCGCGGGCCGCGGGCGGCTCGTCGCGCATCGCCTCGAAGGCGGCGCCGTAGCGCCGCACGGCGCGGTCCTGCGCGTGCGGCTCCCGCTCCGGCAGGGTCTCGCCGAGGTTGGGGAACTCGCTGAGGCCGGTGAGCGCGCGCTCGCGCGTCGCGACCTCGGCCTCGCGCCGGCCGGCGACGTCGCCGACCCGCCCGGCCAGCGACCCGTCGCCCAGCGCGGCGACGACGCCGCCGGCCTCGTCGATGCGGCCCAGCTCGGCCCAGGCGGCGCGCGCGAGGTCGTCGGTCAGGCGCTCCACGCTCCAGGAGCCGCCGGCCGGGTCCGCGACGGCGCCGACGTGCGACTCGTGCAGCAGCAGCAGCGAGGTGTTGCGGGCGTTGCGGCGACCGAGCGTGTCGGGCACGCCCAGCGGCTCGTCGAAGGGCACCACGGTGACCGCGTCGGCGCCCCCGACGCCGGCGGCGAACGCGGCGATCGTGCCGCGCAGCATGTTCACCCACGGGTCGTAGCGGGTCATCATCGCCCGCGAGGTGACGACGTGCTGGCGCATGGCGCCGGCCTCGGGCGAGGCACCCGAGAGCTCCGCCACCCGCGCCCAGGCGCGGCGGGCCGCGCGCAGCTTCGCGATGGTCGGGAACTGCTCGTCGGTGGCCGCGAGCCGGAACTCCAGCAGCCCCAGCGCGGCGTCCACGTCGTGCCCCGCTGCGACGAGCGCGCGCAGGTACGCCGCCCCGAGCGCGAGCAGGTAGCCGAGCTCCTGCCCGTCCGAGGCGCCGAGGTCGTGCAGCGCCGTGCCGTCGACGACGAGGCCCAGCGTGCCGGCCTCGACCGCGAGGCGGGCGGCCTCGGCGACCGTCGCGGCGACGTCGTCCGGGGCTGCCTCGAGGCCCGCCGCGCGCAGGGCGGCGCCGACCGGGTCGACGCCCAGGTTGGTGCCCGGGGCGGGGGTCACGCCCCCGTCCGCGAGGTGCGCCACCAGGGCGCGGGCGGCCCCGAGCTGGTCGCCCGGCGCGTCGAGCACCACGGGGGCGAGGTCGAGGTAGACGCCGTCCAGCGCGGCCGGCAGGTCCCCGGCCGCCAGCGGCCCGCCGACCTCCAGCCACAGCGAGGTCACGCCGTTCTCGAGGTCGTCGAGGACGGCGTGGTTCACCGTCGCGGCGGACTGGCCGCCGGCCGCGGCGCGCACGTCCCAGCCCTCCTCGGGCGGCTCGGCCAGCCGGCCGCGGGTGAACGGCGCCGCGCCGGGCGCCCCGGTGCCGGGAAGGTCGGCGACCAGGCCGGGGTGGCCCAGCGGCGGCACCTCGACGCCGTCGAGCGTGCGCCGGGTCAGCACCTCCCAGACGCCTTCGGCGGGGTCCTCGTCGCCCAGGCGGCGGGCCTTGCGGAGGACGCCGGCGGCCGCCTCCTCCCAGTCGGCGCGGCCGGCGGTGTCCTCGGGGGCGGCCAGGGCCAGCGTCCCCTGCTCGGGCTCCAGGTCGGCGGGGTCGTCGAGCCCGCCCTCGGGACCCTCGGGGTCCAGCGGGGCCGGCGCTGCCGGAGTCGTCGGTCATGGTCCGCACGATAGAACCTCGCGCGCGCGACCGCGCCGCCCGCTCGGTGTGCAGTTTCTCTCGGCCGGGCCCTCAGGCTCCGGGTCAGGCCCGGGTCAGGGCCCGGCTCAGCGGAGGATCACGCGTCCGTGCGGCCCTCGTAGTCCTTGTTGCGGACGCCGATCTTGTTGCCCAGCCAGACGAGCGGGTCGAACTTCTTGTCGGCGACGCGCTCCTTCATCGGGATGATCGCGTTGTCGGTGATCTTGATGCCCTCCGGGCACACCTCGGTGCAGCACTTGGTGATGTTGCACATCCCGAGGCCGGCGGCCTGCTGGGCGAGCTCGCGCCGGTCGTGGGTGTCCAGCGGGTGCATGTCCAGCTCGGCGTAGCGCAGGAAGAACCGGGGGCCCGCGAAGGCGGGCTTGTTCTCCTCGTGGTCGCGGATCACGTGGCAGGTGTCCTGGCACAGGAAGCACTCGATGCACTTGCGGAACTCCTGGCCCCGCTCGACGTCGACCTGGGCCATCCGGCGCTTGCCGTCGGCGTCGCGGGGCCCGAGCTCGGCGTACGGCAGCTCCTTGGCCTTCTCGTAGTTGTAGGAGACGTCGGTGACCAGGTCGCGGATCACCGGGAACGCGCGCATCGGGGTGACCGTGATCGTCTCCGCGGGGTCGAAGTCCGAGAGCCGGGTCATGCACATCAACCGCGGGCGCCCGTTGATCTCGGCGCTGCACGAGCCGCACTTGCCGGCCTTGCAGTTCCACCGCACCGCCAGGTCGCCGGCCTGGGTGGCCTGCACCCGGTGGATCGCGTCGAGCACGACCTCGCCGTCGGAGACCTCGACGGTGTAGTCGCCGAGCGCCCCGTCCTCGGCGTCGCCGCGCCAGATCCGCATGCTCAGGTCGTAGGTCATCAGGACTCCTCGAAGTACGTCTTGAGCTCGTCCGGCATCTCGGGCAGCGGCTTCTCGCTGAGCACGACCCCGCGCCCGCTCTCGTCCGGGCGGACGACGAGGTTCTTGTGGCCCCAGCCCTCGTGGTCGGTGTGCGGGAAGTCGTCCCGGGTGTGGCCGCCGCGCGACTCCTCGCGGGCCAGGGCGGCCTTGGCGATGCTCTCCGAGACGATCAGCATGTTGCGCAGGTCCAGCGCGAGGTGCCAGCCCGGGTTGTACTGCCGGTTGCCCTCGACCACCATCGCCAGCGCCCGATCCTTGAGCGCCTCGATCGCCGTCAGCGACTCCTCGAGCTCGGCGCCGGTGCGGATGATGCCGACCAGGTCGTTCATCGACTGCTGGAGGTCCTGCTGGATCGAGTAGGGGTTCTCTCCCCCCTCGACCTCGAACGGTGCGACCGCGCTGGCGGCGGCCGCGCGGACGTCCTCCTCGGCGACCGCGGGCCGGGCGTCACCCAGCGAGCGCGCGTAGTCGGTGGCGGCGTCGCCGGCCCGCTTGCCGAAGACCAGCAGGTCGCCCAGCGAGTTGCCGCCGAGCCGGTTGGAGCCGTGCATGCCGCCGGAGCACTCGCCCACCGCGTAGAGCCCGGCGACCTCGCTCTCCTGGGTGTCGGCGTCGACCTCGATCCCGCCCATCACGTAGTGGCAGGTGGGCCCGATCTCCATCGGCTCGGCGGTGATGTCGACGTCCGCGAGCTCCTTGAACTGGTGGTACATCGACGGCAGCCGCTTGCGGATGAACTCCGGGTCCCGGCGCGAGGCGATGTCGAGGTAGATGCCGCCGTGCGGCGTGCCGCGGCCGGCCTTCACCTCCGCGTTGATCGCCCGGGCGACCTCGTCGCGCGGCAGCAGCTCGGGGGGCCGCCGGTTGTTGGCCTTGTCGTCGTACCAGCGGTCGGCCTCCTCCTCGTTGTCGGCCGTCTCGTTCTTGAAGAACTCGGGGATGTAGTCGAACATGAACCGCTTGCCCTCGGAGTTCCTCAGGATGCCGCCGTCGCCGCGCACCGACTCCGTGACCAGCAGGCCCTTGACCGAGGGCGGCCAGACCATGCCGGTGGGGTGGAACTGGACGAACTCCATGTTGATCAGGCTGGCGCCGGCGCGCAGGGCCAGCGCGTGGCCGTCGCCGGTGTACTCCCACGAGTTCGAGGTGACCTTGAACGACTTGCCGATGCCGCCGGTGGCCAGGACGACGCTCGGCGCCTCGAAGGTCACGAAGCGCCCGGTGTCGCGCCAGTAGCCGAACGCCCCGGCCATCCGCGGCCGGTCCCCGCTGCGGTCGAGCAGCAGCTCGGTGACGGTGAGCTCCATGAAGACGTCGATGCCGAGCTGGACGGCGCGCTGCTGCAGGGTGCGGATCATCTCCAGCCCGGTGCGGTCGCCGACGTGCGCGAGGCGGGCGTACTTGTGGCCGCCGAAGTCGCGCTGGGAGATCAGCCCGTCCTCGAGCCGGTCGAAGAGCGCGCCCCAGTCCTCCAGCTCCTGCACCCGCTCGGGGGCCTCCTGGGCGTGCAGCTGGGCCATCCGCCAGTTGTTCAGCATCTTCCCGCCACGCATGGTGTCGCGGAAGTGCACCTCCCAGTTGTCCTCGGGCCAGCGGTTGCCCATGGCGGCGGCGATGCCGCCCTCCGCCATCACCGTGTGGGCCTTGCCGAGCAGCGACTTGCACAGCAGCGCCGTGCGCGCCCCGGCCTCCTGGGCGGCGATCGCGGCGCGCAGGCCGGCGCCGCCGGCGCCGACGACCACCACGTCGTAGGCGTGCCGCTCCATGCCGCCGGCCTCGGCGCCGGACATCTCGTTGCCGGTCATCGGGTGCCGGCTGGACTCGCTCATCAGGTGGACCTGCCCATCAGAAGAAGCGGGGATCGGAGATCACGCCCGCGGACAACAGGAAGATGTAGAGGTCGACCAGCGCCACGGAGAACAGCGAGTACCAGGCCCAGGTCGAGTGTCGGGTGTTGAGCCGGGAGACCCACGTCCACAGCTTGTAGCGCACCGGGTGCTTGGAGAAGTGCCGCAGCCGCCCGCCCACCGCGTGCCGGCAGGAGTGGCAGGAGAGCGTGTAGAGCCACAGCAGCACCACGTTGGCGATCATCAGCACCGTGCCCAGCCCCATGTGGATGCCGTCGGGTCCTCGCCCGGCATGGGCCGGAACGCCAGGATGGCGTCGAACGTGAGCACCGAGGTGACCACCAGGGCCGCGTAGAAGAAGTAGCGGTGCGAGTTCTGCAGGATCAGCGGGAACCGGGACTCGCCCGAGTAGGAGGAGTGCGGCTCCGCCACGGCGCAGGCGGGCGGGCTCAGCCAGAACGCCCGGTAGTAGGCCTTGCGGTAGTAGTAGCAGGTCATCCGGAACCCGAGCGGGAAGATCAGGATGATCAGCGCCGCCGAGAGCGGGAACCAGGCGAAGGGCTGACCGAAGTCGGAGGCGCCCTCGACGCAGTCGCCCAGGCAGGGCGAGTAGAAGGGCGAGAGGTAGGGCTTCGCGTAGTAGTACTGGTCCATGAACGCGCGCACCGTGGCGTAGACCACGAACGCGGAGAAGGCCACGAACGTCGCCAGCGGCGGCAGCCACCACCGGTCCCTGCGCAGCGTCCTGCCCTCGACCCGGGCCCGGGCGGGGCCCTCCACGCCTGTCGTCATCAACCATCCTCCGCCCAGAGCCGGACAACTCCGGTGCAGTGTGGCCCGTCGCGCCGCGATGTGAAAGGGGCCACACCGGGCCGGGTGGGTCTCGTGCTCCCGGGTAGGGACCCCCCGTGCCCGACCGGTAGCGTGTGGCTGTGGCAACCACTTCCCCTCGACCCTCGCTGGTGAAGGGAGCGCGCGCGTCGCGCTCGACGATCGCCCTGAAGTTCCTGATGGCCGCGAGCGGCATCGTCTTCATCGGGTTCGTGCTGGCACACATGTACGGCAACCTGATGGCCTTCGGCGGCGAGGAGCGGTTCAACGAGTACGCGGAGCACCTCCGCGAGATCGGTGAGCCGACGCTCCCCCGGGAGGGCCTGCTCTGGATCCTCCGCGTCGGGCTGGTCGCGGCGCTGGCCGCCCACCTCTACGCAGCCCTCGCGCTCTGGCGGCGCGCCGACCACGCCCGCTCGGTGAAGTACGCGGTCAAGAAGCAGCGCTCCAGCCTCTCCTCGCGCACGATGCGCTGGGGCGGGGTGACGATCCTGGTCTTCCTCGTGTGGCACCTGATCAACTTCACGATCGGCAAGGTCAACCCCACGGGCGGCGAGACGAACAACCCGTACGTGCTGATGGTGGACACGTTCAGCGTCTGGTGGCTGACGCTGATCTACCTCGTGGCGATGGCGGCGCTCGCGCTGCACCTGCACCACGGGGTGTGGAGCGCCTCCCAGACACTCGGCCTGACCAACACCGCCCGTGCCCGCACCAACGCCAAGCGGCTGGGGGTGGTCGTGGCCGTGGTGATCGCCGGCGGCTTCTCGCTCGTCCCCATCGCCGTCCTCGTCGGCGTCATCTCGAAGTAGGAGCCCCGCGATGAGCGACACCCCCGAATCGCCCGACATGGACATGCCGGACACGACGAACACGTTCGACCCGTCGCGCTCCCGGCCCGCCCACGACGACGAGCACCACGACGACGCGGCCGGCTACTACGTCGCCGGGGAGCCGATCGCCGACACCAAGGCCCCGGAGGGGCCGATGGACGAGAAGTGGGGCACCCGCCAGTTCGAGGCCCGCATCGCCAACCCGGCCAACCGCCGCCGCCTGTCGGTGATCGTGGTCGGCACCGGCCTGGCCGGCGGCTCGGCGGCCGCCACGCTCGGGGAGGCCGGCTACCAGGTCAAGTCGTTCTGCTACCAGGACTCCCCCCGCCGGGCCCACTCGATCGCCGCCCAGGGCGGCATCAACGCGGCGAAGAACTACAAGGGCGACGGCGACTCGATCTACCGGCTCTTCTACGACACCGTCAAGGGCGGCGACTACCGCTCCCGCGAGTCCAACGTGTTCCGCCTCGCCCAGGTCAGCGTCAACATCATCGACCAGTGCGTGGCCCAGGGCGTCCCCTTCGCCCGCGAGTACGGCGGGCTGCTCGACAACCGCTCCTTCGGCGGCGTCCAGGTCTCGCGGACCTTCTACGCGCGCGGCCAGACCGGTCAGCAGCTGCTGATCGGGGCCTACCAGGCGCTCGAGCGCCAGGTCGCCGCCGGCACCGTCGAGATGTACACCCGCCACGAGATGCTCGAGCTGGTCGTGGTCGACGGTCGGGCCCGCGGCATCATCGCCCGCGACCTCGTCACCGGCGAGATCGAGACGCACCTGGCCGACGTGGTCGTGCTCGCCTCCGGCGGCTACGGCAACGTCTTCTTCCTCTCCACCAACGCGATGGGCTGCAACGTCACCGCCACCTGGCGGGCGCACCGCAAGGGCGCGCTGATGGCGAACCCCTGCTACACGCAGATCCACCCCACCTGCATCCCCGTCTCGGGCGAGCACCAGTCGAAGCTGACGCTGATGAGCGAGTCGCTGCGCAACGACGGCCGGATCTGGGTGCCCAAGAAGGCCGAGGACTGCGACAAGGACCCGCGCGACATCGCCGAGGAGGACCGCGACTACTACCTGGAGCGGATCTACCCGGCGTTCGGCAACCTGGTCCCCCGCGACATCGCCTCCCGGCAGGCCAAGAACGTCTGCGACGAGGGGCGCGGCGTGGGCCCGAAGGTCGGCGACTTCCGCCGCGGCGTCTACCTCGACTTCAGCGAGGCCATCGAGCGGCTGGGCCGCAAGGCGGTCGAGGCGAAGTACGACAACCTCTTCGACATGTACGAGCGCATCACGGGCGAGAACCCGTACGAGGTGCCGATGCGCATCTACCCCGCCGTGCACTACGTGATGGGCGGGCTCTGGGTCGACTACGACCTCGAGTCGACGATTCCCGGCATGTTCGTGACCGGCGAGGCGAACTTCTCCGACCACGGGGCGAACCGCCTCGGCGCCTCGGCGCTGATGCAGGGCCTGGCGGACGGCTACTTCGTGCTGCCGAACACGATCCGCGACTACCTCGCCGAGGGCCCCTACGAGACGATCGCGGAGGACCACCCCGCGGTCGTCGAGGCCCGCGAGTCGGTCGAGGGCCGGGTGCAGAAGCTGCTCTCGATCGACGGGTCGCGCACCGTGGACAGCTTCCACCGCGAGCTCGGCCACATCATGTGGGAGTACTGCGGCATGGAGCGCAGCGAGGAGGGCCTGCGCAAGGCCATCGACATGATCCGCGAGCTGCGGCGCGAGTTCTGGACCGACGTGAAGGTCCTCGGCAGCGCGGACAACCTGAACCAGAGCCTGGAGAAGGCCGGCCGCGTGGCCGACTTCCTCGAGCTCGGCGAGCTGATGTGCATCGACGCCCTGAACCGCCGCGAGTCCTGCGGCGGCCACTTCCGCGTCGAGTCCCAGACCGAGGACGGCGAGGCGCTGCGCGACGACGCGGACTACGCCTACGTCGCCGCCTGGGGCTGGGGCGGCGAGGACGGGCCGCCCGTCCTGCACAAGGAGACGCTCGAGTACGAGGCCATCGAGATGAAGCAGCGGAGCTACAAGTGAGACTGAAGCTGAAGATCTGGCGCCAGGACCGGGCCGAGGCGCCCGGCGGGTTCAAGGCGTACCACCTCGACGGGGTCTCCGAGGACATGTCGTTCCTCGAGATGCTCGACGTGCTCAACGAGCAGCTGATCGGGCAGGGCGACGAGCCCGTGGCGTTCGACCACGACTGCCGCGAGGGCATCTGCGGCTCGTGCAACCTGATGATCAACGGCGACGCGCACGGCCCGGAGGTCACCACGACCTGCCAGCTGCACATGCGCTCGTTCTCCGACGGCGACGAGATCGTCATCGAGCCCTGGCGCGCCGACGCCTTCCCGGTGATCAAGGACCTCGTCGTCGACCGGTCCTCCTTCGACCGGATCATCGCCGCCGGCGGCTACATCTCGGTGAACACCGGCTCCGCGCCCGACGCGCACGCCACCCCGGTGCCGCAGGACGAGGCGACGCGCTCCTTCAACGTGGCCACCTGCATCGGCTGCGGCGCCTGCGTCGCCTCCTGCCCGAACGGCTCGGCCTCACTGTTCGTGGGCGCCAAGGTCACCCACCTCGGCCTGCTCCCCCAGGGCCAGCCCGAGCGCGACGGCCGGGTGGTCAACATGGTCGCCCAGCACGACGCGGAGGGCTTCGGCGGCTGCACGAACATCGGCGCCTGCGCCGAGGCCTGCCCGAAGGAGATCCCGCTCGACGTGATCTCGCAGCTCAACAAGGACCTGCGCACCGCCATCCGCCACGGCCACTGAGGCGCGTCGGTGGTCGAGCGGGCCACGCAGCGCCCGCGCCGGGGCCCGGGCCAGCCGCTCAGGCGGCCTGGAAGAGGTACGCGAAGGCAGGCCGGGTGTACGCGATGCCCCGGCCGGTGGCACGGATGCGCTCGGGGTCGGCATCGTCGGGGCGTGTGGGGACCAGGTAGTCCTCGAGCCGGTCCGTGACCAGCCGGTAGCGGTCGCCCCGGTGCTGCACCACGGCGACGAGCCGCCAGGACGGGTCCAGCGCGGCCAGGCTGGCGTCGCCGTGGCTGGCGTTGGCGAGCAGCCACGCTCCCCGTCGCAGGTACGGGCGGCAGTGCTCCGAGACCGGGCCGGCGTACAGGGAGATCAGCAGGTCCATGCTCTCGGGGGCAACGTCCAGCGGCTGCGTGTAGTCGGCCGCGAGGAACCGCACCTCCTCACCCGTCCCGGCACGGGCCCGGCCCGCCAGCCCCTGGGCGACCTCGTCGGACGCGGCGAAGAAGCGCCGGGCCCGGACGTCCGTGTCGACATAGGTCACGGACCGGATGGCGGTCGACGGGGACAGGTCGACGTAGCTGCCCGGGTAGAGCGCGCGGTCGATCGGCCAGCCGTCGGCCAGCGCTGCGAACAGGCCGGAGCGATCGCCGATCGACGACCGGTAGTCCGACCACGTCACGCGTCCGGGCACGGGCACCATCTCAGCACACCGGCGGTCATCACGGACTAGGGCAGCAGGACGATCTTCCCGCGGGTGCGCCGCTGCTCGAGCTCCTCGTATGCCGCGCGGACGTCCTCGATCGGGAAGGCCCCGGCGATCGGCACCGTGATCCGGCCGTCGGCAACGTACCCGAGCATCTCGGAGAGGACCTCCGGGCTCGACGCGGTCGAGCTGCCCTCGGCCTTCATCCCGAGCTCGCCCGCCCGCGTGAACGAGATGATGGTGTTGACGCGGTCGTGGTCGACGCCCAGCTCGTCGGCGAGCTCGAGGTACTCCGGGCCGTAGAGGTCGATGAACGCGTCCACGCCGTCGGGGGCGGCCGCACGGACCCGGTCGGCCACGCCGGGCCCGTAGTCGAGCGGCGTGACGCCCACCGAGCGCAGCCACGCATGGTTGGCCTCGGACGCCAGGCCGATCACCTCCGCGCCGCGGATCCGCAGCAGCTGCACGGTGATCGAGCCGACCCCGCCGGCCGCGGCCGAGACGACGACCGTGTCGCCCGGCCCCGCCGACACGGCGCGCGCCGCGGCAAAGGCGGTCACGGCCACGACGAAGAACGAGCCGGCCACCTCCCACGAGACCGCGGGGGGCTTCGGCACCAGTTGCTCGGCCGGCACGCTGACGAGCCGTGCCTGGCTGGAGCGCTCCTCGCTCCAGCCGACGACCTCGTCGCCGATGTCGAACGACGCGACGCGGTCGCCCCTGGCCACGACCACGCCGGCGAAGTCGGTGCCCTGGCCCGACGGGAACGTCGAGGGCGCGACCTTGCTCAGCTTCCCCTCGCGGATCGCCGCCTCGCCCGGGTTGGTGCCGGCGGCCTTGACCTCGACGACCACCCGCCCGGGGAGGGCCTCGGGCGCGGGCACGTCCGCCACGTAGAGCTCGTCGATGCCGCCGTGCCGGTCGAACCTCACTGCCTTCGCCATGCCCCGATCCTCCTACGCGGCCGTGACGGGACGACCACCGGGACCGGGCGAGGGGTCACTGCCCGTTGTGCCCGTTCGGCTACGCGGCGACAGGCCGAGTCCTCAGCTGCCGCGGTCGGCCAGGCGGCGGACGACGGCCACGGCGCCCAGGGTGGCCGCGGCTCCGGCGGCGAAGGCGCCCCCGACGTGGCGCCTCGCCGGCTCCGCCACGGGCACGTACGGCCCCTCGCGGAGCTCGACCTTCGTGAGCTCCTCCATCGAGCGCCGGGTCTCCGCCTGCCGCTCGCGCTCAGCGCGGGCCTGCCGGGTCGTCCAGGCCCAGCAGGCCGCCAGCACGACCACACGCGAGAAGTAGTTGATCCACACGAGCAGGATCAGCGCGATGCCGAAGGCCTGGAACGCCGGCCGACCCTCCGTCGCGGTGAGGAGCACACCGGAGACCCGCTTGAGTACCTCGAAGCCGAGCGCGCCCACGAAGGCGCCCTTCGCCAGCGAGGTGTCCGGGAGCGGGGGGCGTGCCAGCAGCTTGAAGATCAGGAAGAAGAACAGCGTGCTCGCTGCGATCCCGAGCACCAGCGAGAACAGCCGCACCAGGGGCTCGAGCTCGGCACCGAGGGTCATCTCCTCGAGGAGCCTGCTCGCGCCCGCCCCGAGCAACCCCGAGATCGCCACCGACACCAGCAGCACCGAACCCACGGTGGCGAGCACGGCCAGGTCGCGCAGCTTGAGGAGCACGATGTTGGGGTCGGTGCGATCGGTGGTCTCGAACACCACCGCCAACGCCTGGCGGAGGGCCTGCACCCAGCCCAACCCGGCGTACAGGAGGCCCAGCAGGGCGATCGGCCCCGTGACGGCCGCGGCCTCCTCGATCTGGGTCAGCTGGATCTGCCCGTCGCCGCCGCCGATGATGCCGGGGAAGATCTCCTCGATCAGGCCGACGAGCTGCACCCGCGACTTGCTGTAGAAGCGCGAGACCAGTCCGACCGCCGTGAACGCCAGCAGCATGATCGGGAAGAACGACAGGAACCCGAAGTACGTCATCGCCCCGGCCTGCAGGTTGCCCTTGGCCTCGCCGTAGCGCTGCACCACCCGGACCACGTGGTCGACGAGGGGTCGGCCGCGCGCGGACTCCACGCGCGCACCCAGCCGCTCCTTCAGGCTCGCCTGCTGCGCCTCCCTCTGGACCATCCCCGCCCCCGCCCGGCTCTCAGCCGGCCAGCGCGGCGCGCGCGGGCAGAGGGAAGTTGTGCGTGGGGCGCCAGCCGTTCGCCTCGCCGTGCTCGTACAGGGCGAACGCCGTGGCCTCGAACTCGCACTCGAAGTGCGCGAGCTCGGCGAAGGCCCGGTCGAGCAGCAGGTCGGGCAGGTCGTGGGCCACCGTCACGTGCGGGTGGTACGGGAAGGCGGCCTCGACGGCCAGCGGACCGCTGCGCACGGCGGCGGCCAGCAGCTCACAGGGCGCGATGCCCTCCACGAGGTTCACGAACACCACCGGCGAGACCGGGCGGAACGTACCCGTGCCGCGCAGGTGCACGCGGAAGGCGGGCACGGTCTGCGCCGCGGCGGCCAGGTGGTCGATCACGGGGTCGAGCGGGCCCTCGACCTCCAGCGGCGGCAGCAGCGTGATGTGGGTCGGGATGCGGTGCGCCAGGTCGTCGCCCAGGGACGCCCGGTAGCGCTGCAGCTGCCCCGACCAGGGCTGCGGCAGGGCGAGGGCGACTCCGATGACGGGCACGCGCCCGACCCTAGCGGCCGGTGGGCTGCCCGGCCGGGGGAAGGAATCCCACCCGGTCGTAGACGTCGCGCAGCGTCCGAGAGGCCACCGCCGAGGCCCGGGCGGCCCCGTCGGCGAGGACGCGGTCGAGCTCGCCGGTGTCCTCGACGAGCTCCAGAACGCGGTCGCGGAAGGGCGTCACGACGTCCACGACCACGTCGGCGAGGTCGCCCTTCAGCGCCCCGTAGCCCTGGCCGGCGTACTTCTCCTCGAGGTCAGCGACGGGCGTGCCGGTCAGCGCGGCGTAGATGGTGAGCAGGTTCGAGACGCCCGGCTTCTCCTCGGCGTCGAAGCGGACCTCGGTGCCCGAGTCGGTGACGGCCGAGCGGATCTTCTTGGCCGAGCGCTTCGGCTCGTCCAGCATCTCGACGATGCCGCCCGGCGCCGAGGCCGACTTCGACATCTTCGCGGTGGGGTCCTGCAGGTCGAGGATCTTCGCGGTCTCTTCGAGGATGTAGGGCTCCGGCACGGGGAAGGTCTTCTTGAACCGGTGGTTGAACCGCTGCGCCAGGTTGCGCGTGAGCTCCAGATGCTGGCGCTGGTCCTCCCCGACCGGCACGTACGCCGGCCGGTAGAGCAGCACGTCGGCCGCCTGCAGCACGGGGTAGGTGAAGAGCCCGACCGAGGCAGCGCCCTCGCCGCCCTTGGCGGACTTGTCCTTGAACTGCGTCATCCGCCGCGCCTCGCCGAAGCCGGTCAGGCACTGCAGCACCCAGGCCAGCTGCGAGTGCTCCGGCACCTGGCTCTGCACGAAGATCGCGGAGCGCTCCGGGTCCACGCCCATGGCAAGCAGCTGGGCCGCGGCCACGCGCGTGCGCTTCGCGAGCAGCCGCGGGTCGTGCTCCATCGTGATCGCGTGCTGGTCGGCGATGAAGAAGAAGGGTTCGTGCTCCTCCTGGAGCGAGACCCACTGCCGCAGCGCGCCGAGGTAGTTGCCGAAGTGGAAGGAGTCGGCGGTCGGCTGGATGCCCGAGAGCACGCGGGGGCGCGTGCGTGCGGGTCGTGCCGCCGTCCTGCGGGGCGCTGCTGGACATGCGGCGCATTCTGTCAGGGCCGGCCGAGCGCAAGGTCGCGGCGGTGCACCAGCCACGACCAGGCGACCAGCAGCACGCCGACCGCCGCGAGCCCGGCGCCCACCAGCGCGGTGGAGCGGAAGCCGTACCCGGCCGCGATCACCACGCCGCCCAGCCACGCGCCCAGCGCGTTGGCGATGTTCAGCGAGGCGTGGTTGATGGCCGCTCCCATGGTCTCGGCGTCGCCGGCGACGGTCATCAGCCGCAGCTGCAGCCCGATCACGAGGAACGACCCGAAGACGGTGATGAGGAAGACGACCGGCAGCAGCCACCAGCCGTGCGGCGCGGCGAGCCACGCGAGCAGCATCGTCGCCACCGAGGCGACCGCGCCGAGGCCGAGGGCCCCGAAGAGCGACCAGTCGGCCAGCTGCCCCGCGAGCCAGGTGCCGACCACCATGCCCAGGCCGAAGCCGAGCAGGAAGACCGGCACGCTCGACTCCGCCAGCCCGCCGACGTCGGTGACCAGCGGCGCGATGTAGGAGAAGACCGCGAACATGCCGCCGAAGCCGAGCGCGCCGGCGAGCAGCGTGAGCCACACCTGCCGCGACCGGAAGACGCCCAGCTCGCGCCGGCCGGAGGCCTGCGGGTCCCCGGGCATGCTGGGCACGAAGGCGAGCACCATCGCGGCCGCCGCGAGCGCGATCAGCGCGGTCGCGACGTACGCCGCCCGCCAGCCGAGCGCCTGCCCCAGCCAGGTGGCCGACGGGACGCCCACCACGTTGGCGACCGACAGCCCGAGCATCACCGCCGCGACCGCCCGGCCCCGCCGGCCCGGCCCCGCCAGACCCGCCGCCACGAGCGAGGCGACGCCGAAGTACACGCCGTGCGGGAGGCCGTCGAGGAACCGGGCGACGAGGAGCACCTCGTAGCTGGGGGCCGCCGCGCTGAGCAGGTTGAACGCCGCGTAGGCCGCCATCAGCGCCACGAGCAGGCCGCGGCGGGGCAGCCGCGCGCCCGCGAGCGCCAGGGCCGGGACGCCGACGACGACGCCCAGCGCGTACGCCGAGATCACGTGGCCCGCCTGCGGGATCGTGACGTCGACGCCCTCGGCGATCTGCGGCAGGAGCCCCATGGTCACGAACTCGGTCGTGCCGATGGCGAACCCGCCGGTCGCGAGCGCGAGCAGGGCCGGCCCGAGCCGGGCCCCGCGCAGTGGCGCTGCGGTGGGGGTGGTCGCGGTCAGGTCGACAGCCCGGCCAACGCCTCGTTGAGCGTCGTCGAGGGACGCATCACGCTGTCGGCCTTGTCGTCCTCGGGCCAGAAGTAGCCGCCGACGTCGACGGACTCACCCTGCACCTGGGCCAGCTCGGCGACGATGGTCTCCTCCTGGCTCGCCAGCGTCTGCGCGAGGTCGGCGAACGCGGCGGCCATGTCGGAGTCCTCGGTCTGCTTCGCCAGCTCCTGGGCCCAGTAGAGCGCCAGGTAGAAGTGCGAGCCGCGGTTGTCGAGCTCGCCGACCTTGCGCTTGGGCGACTTGTCCTCCTCCAGGAAGGTCGCCGTGGCCCGGTCGAGGGTGTCGGCGAGCAGCTGCGCCCGCGCGTTGTCGGCGTACCCCGCGAGGTGCTCGAAGGAGGCGGCCAGCGCGAAGAACTCGCCGAGGCTGTCCCAGCGCAGGTGGTTCTCCTCGATGAGCTGCTGCACGTGCTTCGGCGCCGAGCCGCCGGCACCGGTCTCGAAGAGGCCGCCGCCGTTCATCAGCGGCACGATCGAGAGCATCTTCGCCGAGGTCCCGACCTCGAGGATCGGGAACAGGTCGGTGTTGTAGTCGCGCAGCACGTTGCCGGTGACCGAGATGGTGTCCTCGCCGCGGCGCACGCGCTCGAGCGTGTACTGCGTGGCCTGGGTCGGCGCCATCGTCTCGATGGTCAGCCCGTCGGTGTCGTGCTCGGGCAGGTACTGCTCGACCTTGGCCATCAGGTTGCGGTCGTGGGCGCGCGTCTCGTCGAGCCAGAACACGGCCGGGACGCCGGCGGCGCGGGCGCGGGTGACGGCGAGCTTGACCCAGTCGCGGATCGGCTCGTCCTTGGTCTGGCAGGCGCGCCAGATGTCGCCCTGCTCGACCGTGTGCTCGGTCAGCGTCTCGCCGCCGGCGGTCACCAGCCGCATCGTGCCCGCGGCCGGGGCCTCGAACGTCTTGTCGTGCGAGCCGTACTCCTCGGCCTTGCGGGCCATCAGCCCCACGTTCGGCACCGACCCCATCGTCGACGGGTCGAACTGGCCGTGGGCCTTGCAGTCGTCGACGACGGCCTGGTAGACGCCGGCGTAGGAGGAGTCCGGGATCACCGCGAGGCAGTCGTGCTCCTCGCCGTCGGGGCCCCACATGTGGCCGGAGGTCTTGATCATCGCCGGCATCGAGGCGTCGATGATGACGTCGGAGGGCACGTGCAGGTTGGTGATGCCCTTGCGGTCGTCGACCATCGCCATCCGCGGGCCCTCGTCGAGGCCCTGCCGGACGGCGTCCCGAATCTGGTCGGCGTCGTCGCGGCCCTCGACCGCGGAGAGCAGGGCGGCCAGGCCGTCGTTGGCGGAGACGCCGGCCTCGCGCAGCGCGTCGCCGTGCTGCTCGAAGAGCTGGGGGAAGAACTCCTGCACCGCGTGGCCGAAGATGATCGGGTCGGAGACCTTCATCATGGTGGCCTTCAGGTGCACCGAGAAGAGGACGTCCTCGCGCTTCGCGCGCTCGATCTGCTCGCCGAGGAAGCGGCGCAGCGCGCCGACGCTCATGAAGGTGGCGTCGACGACCTCGCCCGCCTCGACGGTGACGTCGTCCTTGAGCACGGTCTCGGTGCCGTCCTCGGCGGTGTGCACGATGCTCAGCTGCTGGGCCTCGTCGACGACCACGGACTGCTCGTTGGAGCGGAAGTCGTGCTCGCCCATCGTGGCGACCTCGGTGCGGGAGTCGCTGCTCCACTCCCCCATGGAGTGCGGGTACTTCCTGGCGTAGCCCTTGACGGACGCCGGCGCGCGGCGGTCGGAGTTGCCCTCGCGCAGCACCGGGTTGACCGCGGAGCCCTTCACGCGGTCGTACTTCGCGCGGGCCTCCTTCTCCTCGTCGGTCTGCGGGTCCTCCGGGTAGTCCGGCAGGTCGAGGCCGCGCTGCTGGAGCTCCTTGATCGCGGCCTTCAACTGGGGCAGCGAGGCCGAGATGTTGGGGAGCTTGATGATGTTGGCCTCGGGGTGCCGGGCGAGCTCGCCGAGCTCCGCGAGGTGGTCCTCGATGCGCTGGGACTCGGTCAGCCGCTCCGGGAACTGCGACACGATCCGGCCCGCCAGCGAGATGTCGCGGGGCTCGACCTCGACGCCCGCCGTGGAGGCGAAGGCGGAGACGATCGGGAGGAAGGAGTAGGTCGCCAGCAGCGGCGCCTCGTCCGTCTTCGTGTAGATGATCCTGGCCGTGTTGGACATGGGAGGGGCATCTCCTGAGTCGGGGGCGGGGGCCCGTCGGTGCGGTGCGTCCGAGGTCCTCTTGACGTCAAGATACCGGACGCGGACCCGCCCTCACCTTGGCACCCGGCCGCACCCCCGGCAACGCCCGTCCGGGCGGGCCCGCAGGGGCACCGCGCCCGCTGCTACCGTCCGGGAGGATCCAGCATTCCGGCGAAGGAGTAGACGTGAGCCCCACCCCCCTCAAGGTCGCGGTCACCGGCGCGGCCGGCCAGATCGGCTACAGCCTCCTCTTCCGTCTCGCCGCCGGCGCGCTCGACGCCGACCGGCCGGTCGAGCTGCGGCTGCTGGAGATCGAGCCCGCGCTCAAGGCGCTGGAGGGCGTCGTGATGGAGCTCGACGACTGCGCGTTCCCCGGCCTGGCCGGCGTCGAGATCGGCAGCGACGCGGAGCAGGTCTTCGACGGCGTGAACCTGGCGCTGCTGGTCGGCGCGAAGCCCCGCGGCCCCGGCATGGAGCGCGGCGACCTGCTCGAGGCGAACGGCGCGATCTTCACCGCGCAGGGCAAGGCGCTCAACAAGGTGGCGGCCGACGACGTCCGCGTCGGCGTGACGGGCAACCCTGCCAACACCAACGCGCTGATCGCCCGCTCGAACGCCCCCGACATCCCCAACGAGCGGTTCTCGGCGCTGACCCGCCTCGACCACAACCGCGCGATGTCGCAGCTCGCGCAGAAGACCGGCGCCCCCGTCACCGACATCAAGAAGATGACGATCTGGGGCAACCACTCGGCCACCCAGTACCCCGACCTGTTCCACGCCGAGGTGGGCGGCCAGAACGCCGCCGAGCTGGTCGGCGACCAGGCCTGGATCGAGAACGACTTCATCCCGACCGTCGCCAAGCGCGGCGCCGCGATCATCGAGGCCCGGGGCTCCTCCTCCGCCGCCTCCGCCGCGTCGGCCACGATCGACGCCGCCCGCGACTGGCTGCACGGCTCGACCGCCGACGACTGGGTGTCGATGGCGGTGCTCTCCGACGGCTCGTACGGCGTGCCCGAGGGCCTGGTCTCCTCGTTCCCGGTCACCACGAGCGACGGCGACTGGGAGATCGTCCAGGGCCTCGAGATCGACGAGTTCTCCCGCGGCCGCATCGACGCCTCCGTCGCCGAGCTGACCGAGGAGCGCGACACCGTCAGCAAGCTCGGCCTGATCTGAGGGACGCGGGGCGCGGTTCCGCCCGAGGCGCCCGTCCCGGCCAGGGCACCGACGGTTTCCACGGGCGCCTGGCACGTGGCCCGCCCGCGGTGGACGGGAGCAGGCCTACCGCGTGTTGGAGGCTCGAGCCGCGGACCTGGTCGACGCGGCTGCGTCCCGAGATCGCACCCGCAGTACCAGGTTGTCTCCAAGCACTGGGAGGTGGCCCTGCTCCCGGCGCCGCGGTGGAAGGGTTCTACTTGAGCACTCCGCGCACAGCCCCGCGTGCTGGAGGAACCGGGTTCACCCGCGGCATCATTGAGCACGGTGCCGTGAACGGCAGGACCAGTCTCGCCGCGAGCCGGACAGGCGCGGCCGATGAGGCAGGAGGGTCAGCGGTGGCAGGGTGGATCGACCTCTACTGGCTACCTCTGGGGGCGGGCGGGCACTTCGTGCGGTTCAACGGCCGCGTCTACGAGCGCGTGGCGGCGTGGTGGGCGCGCCGCGCGCCACTGGACCTGTATCACGCCGGTCTCATGGTCGGTCTCGAATCCGAGACCTACGCCGTGGAAATGGGTCCGGTGTGGAACGTGGCTGAGAAGGAGCGCGGCGTCCTCTGCGAGGGTCCCGTCTGGTCTGCAGCGCTGGGACGGTTCAACGCGTTTCGCTACGAGGTGCGCTGCTGGCGCGGTGGCGGACTACCGGACGTGGCCGAGGCCGTGGACAGCCCTGTCCGCACGACGGATGACCCCGCCAGAGCTGCGGCACTGGTCAGAGTCCTCGAGCAGACGCCGTCCCTGGCGTGGGGAAGGGACGAGCTTGGGGTGGGCGACATGTGGAACTCCAACTCGCTGGTGGCCTGGGCTCTTGCGCGCACCGGTCACGCCATGGAGTCCATCCGGGTGCCGACTGGTGGACGTGCTCCCGGGTGGGACGCGGGCCTCGCCCTCGCGCGGCGCCAGGCCGCTGGGTAGTCGACCGAGCTCGACCCGCGCTCTGCTCACACACCGTGCATCATCGCGGGTTTCGCGGCCGGGTTGGCGTCGTCTGGGCTCGTGGTCGGGGCTGCGCGGTCGTCAGTTCGCCCCGGGAGCCACGTCGGACAGGCTCGCCAGCCTCACCCGACACCCGAACTGACGACCGCACCGCCCCGGCCCACATCGCGCCCGCGCCCCGACGGCGGCGCCGTGGCTACCAGTCGAGGCCGTGCCGGAACCAGCTCGTCCCGCCGAGGAGCTCGCTGCGCGTGCTCGGGTCACCCAGCTCCTGCACGACCAGACGGGTCCAGCTGTCCTCGTAGCCGCGCACCCACGCGAGCCAGGTGCCGTCGGGAGAGAACGCGGGCGAGTCGTCGCTGAGCCCGTCCGGGTAGTCCCCCGCCGCGTCGTCGGTGAGCAGCGTGACCGTCGCGGGGTCGAGCGGGTCCATCAGCGCGATCTCGTGCTGACGCAGCGGCGTCCCCCCGGTCGACAGGGTCGCGCACGGGCGCAGGGTGGAGAAGGCGAGCGTGCTGCCGTCCGGTGACCAGGCCGGGCTCGAGTCCCAGTCGGTCCCGGGCGTCAGCGCGGTGAGGGCGCCGGCGGCCACCGGCGGGCCGCCGGCCAGGACGGCCGCCACCGCGACCGCGTCGACGTGGACGAGTCCTGCCGACAGGTGGGCCGAGGTCACCGGGTCCTGGCGCGTCAGGTGCGCCGCGAGGCCGCTCGTCGGGTGCCACGCCGGCGCAGCCAGCCACTCGCCGGGGGCCACCGCCGTGATCGGCGTCAGGGCCCCGCTCGCGACGTCGACGGCGACGAGGTCCGAACGATCCGAGAAGCCGCCCGGCCCCGGCTGCCACAGCACGCCGAGCACGGTGGCGGCGTCGACCCACGCCGGCTGGGTGACGGGCACGGGATGCGTGACGACCGGGGCGCCGGCGGCGGTGCTGATCACCAGGCCGTCGTTGCGAGCGTGCACGATCTGCGTGCGGTCGGGTGACCACGAGGGATCGCGGTCGGAGATGAACGGCGTGCCGGACGACTCGTCCGTCAGCCGCCGCTCGGCCGCGGTGGCGCTGTCCACCCCGAAGATGTCCTCCTGGGAGGTCGGCTCGGTGCCGTCGGTTGCGTAGGCGAAGAACAGGATCTCGCCAGCCAGGCCGGCACCCGGCTGCTCGGGTTCGCAGAGCTTCGCCTGCAGGGCCCGCAGCAGCGCGCAGAGCAGCGCGCGCAGACGCCTCGCCGACACCCCGCCCATCGCCACTCCGTTCACCCGGTTCCGCCACGATGCCACCATCTGCGGCGTCGGGATAGGGGTCTCAGAGCGGGGGCGGCTGGTCCGGGATCGAGCCGGCGAGGACGATCAGCACGATGCCCATCAGGGTCAGCAGGCCGGCGTCGAAGAGGCGGTGCCGGACCGCGAGCATGCCGGCCTCGCGCTCGGGAAGGAGCACGCGCAGGGCGGCCGCCCCGAGGAGGGCCCCGCCCTCGACGCGGACCCCCAGCCGCCAGTCGACCAGGACGACGAGCAGCACGCCGACCACCGTCACCGCGAGGATCAGCAGGTAGAGCATCCCGCCACGCGTGGACGGGTGCCGGCGCGGCCCGGGGCCCGGCCCGAGGACGCCGTCCCGCGGCGAGACCTCGCCCGTCTCGCCCTCCCCGGCGGCGTCCGCCTCCTCGTCGGCCACGCGGCTCACCCGGCCAGCTGCCCCGCGAAGCGGGCCTCGGCCAGGTCGACGATGTTGGCCAGCAGCATGGCGCGGGTCATCGGCCCGACCCCGCCGGGGTTGGGCGAGACCCAGTCGGCGACCTCCCAGACGTCGTCCGCGACGTCCCCGGCGATCTTCCCGTCGACCCGGGAGACCCCCACGTCGAGGACGGCCGCGCCGCGCCTCACCGCGTCCTTGGTGACCATGCCCGGCACGCCGGCCGCGGCGACGACGATGTCGGCCTGCCGCAGGTGCGACGCGAGGTCCTGGGTGCCCGTGTGGCACAGCGTGACCGTCGCGTTCTCCGAGCGGCGCGTCAGCAGCAGGCCGAGGGGCCGCCCCACGGTGACCCCGCGCCCGACCACGACGACGTGGGCGCCGGCGATCGGCACCTCGTGGCGGCGCAGCAGCTCCACGATGCCGTGGGGCGTGCACGGCAGCGGCGCGTCCTTGCCGAGCACCAGCCAGCCCAGGTTCGTGGGGTGCAGCCCGTCCGCGTCCTTGGCCGGGTCGATCAGGCCGAGCACCGCGTTCTCGTCGCGCCCCTTCGGCAGCGGCAGCTGGACGATGTAGCCCGTGCAGCCCGGGTCCTCGTTCAGCCCGCGGACGGCGTCCTCGATCTCCTGCTGACTGGCGGTCTCCGGCAGGTCCACGCGGATCGACTCGATGCCGACCTCGGCACAGTCCTTGTGCTTGCCGTTGACGTACCACCGGGAGCCGGGGTCGTCCCCGACCAGCACGGTGCCGAGCCCCGGCACCACGCCGTGCTCCCGGAGCGCCGAGACGCGGGTGGTGAGCTCGGTCTTGATGGCCTTCGCGGTGGCGGTGCCGTCGAGGCGCTGGGCCCCCGCGGACGCGGCCTGGTTCGCTGGCATGCGGTCTCCTGCGACGGGTCTCTAGTGGAAGAAGTGCCGGGTGCCGGTGAGGTAGAGCGTGACGCCGGCCTCCTCGAGGGCGGCCACGACCTCCTCGTCGCGCACCGATCCCCCCGGTTGCACGATCGCGCGGACGCCGGCGTCGGCGAGGATCTGCGGGCCGTCCGGAAAGGGGAAGAACGCGTCCGACGCCGCGACCGACCCGGCCGCGCGCTCGCCGGCCCGCTCCACGGCCAGCCGGCACGAGTCGACGCGGTTGACCTGGCCCATGCCGACACCGACCGACGCGCCGTCGGCCGCGAGCAGGATGGCGTTGGACTTCACCGCGCGACAGGCGCGCCAGGCGAAGGCCAGGTCGGCCAGGGTCGCCTCGTCGGCCGGGGCGCCGGCGGCCAGCGTCCAGCGGGCGGGGTCGTCGCCGCCGCCCTCGACCGCGGCGTCCACGGCGTCGCGCCGCTGCAGCAGCAGGCCGCCGGAGATCGGCCGCATCTCCGCGCCCGCGGCGGCGGGGGGCGGGCAGACCAGCAGCCGGACGTTCTTCTTGCGGGCCAGCACGTCGACGGCGCCGTCCTCGTAGCCCGGGGCGACCACCACCTCGGTGAAGACCTCGGCCACCTGCTCGGCCATCGCCACGGTGACCGGCCGGTTGCTGGCGATGACGCCGCCGAACGCGGAGACCGGGTCGCACTCGTGGGCCTTGCGGTGCGCCTCGGCGACGTCGGCACCGACCGCGATGCCGCAGGGGTTGGCGTGCTTGATGATCGCCACCGCCGGCTCGGCGAAGTCGTGCGCCGCGCGGCGGGCCGCGTCGGTGTCGACGTAGTTGTTGTAGGACATCTCCTTGCCGTGCAGCTGCTCGGCACCGGCGAGGCCCGGCTCGCCCGCGTCCGCGGCGTAGAGGGCGGCCGGCTGGTGCGGGTTCTCGCCGTACCGCAGCACCTGCCGGCGGCGCCAGGTCGCGCCCGCCCAGGCCGGGAAGCCGGCGCCGTCGGAGGTGTCGGTCAGGACGTTGCCCATCCAGGAGGCGACCGCCACGTCGTAGGACGCCGTGTGCACGAACGCCTCGGCCGCCAGCCGCTGCCGGTCGGCCAGCGTGAAGCCGCCGTCCTCGACCGCGCCGAGCACGTCCGCGTACCGCTCGGGCGAGGTGACGATCGCGACCGAGGGGTGGTTCTTCGCGGCGGCCCGCACCATCGAGGGGCCGCCGATGTCGATCTGCTCCACGCACTCGTCGGCGTCCGCCCCGGAGGCCACGGTGTCGGCGAAGGGGTACAGGTTCGAGACGACGAGGTCGAACGGCTCGACGCCGAGGTCGTCGAGCTGGCGCACGTGGTCGTCGAGGCGCCGGTCGGCCAGGAGGCCGGCGTGCACCGCCGGGTGCAGCGTCTTCACGCGGCCGTCGAGGCACTCGGGGAAGCCCGTGAGCTCCTCCACCTTCGTGACCGGCAGGCCCAGGCCCTCGATCAGCCGGGCGGAGCCGCCGGTGGAGACGAGCGCCACGCCGGCGTCGTGCAGCCCGCGGACGAGGTCCTCGAGCCCGGACTTGTCGTAGACCGAGACGAGCGCGCGGCGGATCGGTCGGCGCCCCTCGGGGGAGGGCGTGTCGGGCGGCGTGTCGGGCACGGGATCACTCCTGCTGGGTCGCTGCGGGCCGGGACACCCAGGCGGTCGATGCCCCCACGTCACTCCCCGGTGGTCGACCCACCTGCGCCAGTCGTGGTGCGCCCAGCATAGGAGATCGGGGTCACCGTCGGACTACGCGCCCAGCCGCACGCGCCGGCCGTCGACCGACCAGCCGTGCCGCGACATCCGGCCCACCGCGTCGACGAGCATCGCGCGCTCGGCGACCTTGATCCGCTCGTGCAGCGCGGCCTCGTCGTCGTCCTCCTGCACGGGCACGGGCGCCTGCGCGACGATCGCGCCGGTGTCCACGCCCTCGTCCACGACGAAGAGCGTGCAGCCGGTGACCTTGACTCCGTAGGCGAGCGCGTCGCGCGGCCCGTGCATCCCCGGGAAGGACGGCGAGAGGGCCGGGTGCGTGTTCACGGTCCGGCCGCCGAAGGAGGCCAGGAACCCGGGGCCGAGCAGCTTCATGAAGCCGGCCAGCACGACCAGGTCGGGCTGGTGGGCCGCGACCGACGTCGCGAGCGCCGCGTCCCACGCCGCACGGTCGGCGTGGTCGCCCACCCGGTGCACGAAGGTCGGGACGCCCGCCCGCTCGGCCCGGGCGAGGCCCTCGACGCCCTCGCGGTCGGCGCCGACCGCGACCACGCTCGCGCCGTACGCCGGGTCGGCCGTGGCGTCGAGCAGCGCCTGCAGGTTGGTGCCGCCCCCCGAGACCAGCACCACCAGGCGGGCGGGGCGGTCTGGGTCCGGCACGCGGCGCAGCCTAGCCCCGGCTACGCCCGCGCGGCCTTCGCGGCCCGCCGCTGCCAGGCCGTCGCCAGGACGCCGCCGACGAGGCCACCGAGGCCGAACGCGGTGACGGCGTGCAGCAGCACCTCGCCGGCCGCCGGGCCCCACTGCGCCATCCGGCCGGGCCCCACGGCCCCGCCGGCCAGCGCGGCGGCGAGGCCGAGGACGACGCCCGCGGCCACCCCGGCCGCGCAGCCGCGCAGGGGGCCCTCGTCCCAGCGCAGCGTGGGCAGCCGGCGCTGGGTGCGCAGCACCGAGACGACCGCGACCAGGAAGGGCACGCCGAGCATCGCGGCCATCACGCCCGGGGGCCGGCCGCCGTCCGGCAGGGCGGCGACGAGCGGGAACAGCGGCAGCGGGCCGACCACGACCAGCGTGGGCGAGACGAGCGTCTGCGTCCCGACGGCGAAGCCCGGCCCGAGCAGGTAGGAGGCGGCGAAGACGGTCGCGTTGGGCAGCAGCGCGAGGCACGCGACGACCAGAGCGGCCCCGGTGCCCACGTCGGTCTGCAGCCTCGAGAACATCGTCGCCGCCTCGCCGGCGTGCAGCGCGAGCCCGAGCAGCACCAGGAGCAGGGCGACGGCGGCGTAGGTGAGCAGCAGCGAGCGGGCGGCCGACGCGGTCGCCCGGACCATCGGGGAGAGGTAGGTCGCCCAGATCGCCAGCCGGCCCGAACCGGCGGCCAGCGCCGACCCGCCGACGAGCAGGCAGAGGGTCAGCGACCACAGCACCGCCCGGCCCGTCGACGGGGCCGTCGACGAGTCCGCGGCGAGGGCGCCGGTCAGCACGGTGACCACCGCGTACCCCGACGCGAAGGTGCCGACCGCGACCGGCACGGTCCAGTCCCGCTCGCCGTCGGCGATGCGGTCGGCGTCCGGTCCGTGCCCCGAGACGGCCTCCCCGACGCGGTGGCCGACGCGCCACACGGTCCAGGCGGCCAGCAGCGTGAGCCCGAGGGGCACGAGCGTGACCGCCGACCCGCGCACCGAGAACCCGCTGCCGTGGCCGGCCAGCCAGGCCAGCCCGCCGACGCGCAGCGCGTCGCGGGGCTCCCCGTGGGCCCCGGCGTCGCTGAGGAACCACCCGACCAGCGTGAGCAGCAGGCACACCGCGAGCGTCAGCACCGCCGCGAGGGCGCCACCGGCCGTGCTCACGAGCACGAGCGGGTGTCGGGGGCGATGGTCCGGCGGCGTCTCGTCGCGGGTGGTCCGAGCCCCGCGGACCAGGCGTGCGGAGGACGGCAGCAGCGAGGTCATGGTCCGGCCATGATGGACCGCCCACCGGTGCAGGAGGCGCACCCACGCCGTCCCCGCGTACGGTGGGTCGGTCATGGTCCACCCCGAACCCGATGACTTCGACGCGTTCTACGCCGACGCTCGGCAGCGCCTGCTGCTGCAGACGTACGCGCTCACCGGTGACCTGCGCGCCTCGCGCAGCGCGGTGCGCAACGCGTTCGTGGTGGCCTGGCACCACTGGCCGCGGGTGACGCGGTCGGCCGACCCCGAGGGCTGGGTGCGACCCCACGCGTGGACGCACGCCCGGCGGCGGCACACCGCCCGGCTGTGGCACCGCACGCGCGGCCTCGAGCCCGACGCGAGGGCGACCCTGTCCGCCCTCGGCTCGCTCACCGCCACCCAGCGACGGCTGTTGCTGCTCGCCCACCTCGCCCACGTCTCGATGGACGGGATGGCCCGTGAGGTCGCGCTGCCCCGTGATGCCGCGGAGCGGGAGCTGCAGGCCGCCTCGGCCGCCTTCGCCGTGCAGCGCGGCGTGCCGAGCACCGACGTCCGCCCGGCGATCGAGCACCTTGACACCGTCGTGGCGGACGAGCAGTGGCCCCGACCGGCGCTGCTGCGCCGCGCCGGCGCCGCGCGACGCCGCGCGCACACGGCGGTCGGCCTCGTGGGCGCGGTCGTCGCGCTCGTGCTCGTGGGCCTCGCCGTGGTGGGCCAGGGGCCGGGGCAGGTGCGCCCGACGCTGGACTCGGAGCGGTTCATCCAGCCGCCCGACGAGCCTGCGCGCCCTTCACTGGGGCCCGACGACCTCGTCACCGCCGGGGAGGCCCGCCAGCTCCTGCCGGGACGCCAGTGGCGCGTGCGCAAGGAGGGGGACAACACCGAGGGCGACGGGCTGGTCGTCCGCTGCCAGCAGGAGCGGTTCGCGGACCCCGAGGGCACGGCGGCGGCCGTGCGGAGGTTCGTCACCCGGAACAACGACAAGCGCCCGAAGGCCACGGCGGTGCAGCTCTCCGAGCTCTCCCAGGGCCGCAGGGCCGCGCGCCAGGCGTTCCGCACCACGACCGCCTGGTACGCCGGGTGCACCGAGCCCGGGACGCTGCTCGGCCGGACCCGGGCGCTGCCCACGATCGGCAACAAGGCGTGGCTCTTCGAGCTGCGCTCCTACCGTCCCGACGCGACCACCGTCGTCGCCGTCGCGCGCAGCGGGCTCTTCACGCACACGGTGGCCCGCACGGTCCGCAGCGGGACCCCGCGCAAGGTCGAGCCCGTGATCGCCCTGCTCGCGGACGCCGTCGACGCGAAGTGCGGCCAGGCGGGCGCCGGGCCCTGCGCCGGCATCCCCCGCGGCGAGGGGCACGGCCCGCTACCGGTGCCGCCGTCGCCCGGGCTCGTCGCGGAGTTCGACCTGCCCGCGATCGCCGGGATCCCGCGACCCTGGGTGGGCACCGACCCGACGCGGGCGACGGCGAACACCGCCGCGACACCCTGCGACGAGACGTCGTTCGACGGGCTCCGCGGCAACCGCACGCGCACGTTCCTCATCCCGAACGCGAAGGTCCCCGACGCCTTCGGGCTGGCGGAGTCCGTCGCCCGGTTCCCGAGCGCCGGGCGGGCCAGGTCCTTCGTCGGCCAGGTGCGCGGCAAGCTCGGCAGCTGCCCGGACGACGACGCGGCCAGCGAGGTGAACACCCTGGCCCGCTCCTCGAAGGGTGGCCGCGAGCTCGCCGCCTGGGAGGTCGTCACGGAGGTCTCCGACGCCCAGTCGGTGCGCTACCTGATGGCGGTCGTGCGCCGCGGCCGCGCGGTGGCCCAGGTCGGGTTCATTCCCGCCGGCAGCCGCTCGATCACCGACCGCGACTTCGTCCGCCTGGCCCGCCGGGCCCAGGACCGCCTGGCCTTCGCCGTCCCGGGCAGCAACAACGGCGGCAGCAACAACGGCGGCAGCAACAACAACCGCGGCAGCAACAACAACCGCTGACGCCGAGCCGGCGTGAATCCCGGCTCAGGGGCATTCACACCGGCTCGGCGGGGTGACTCACTGGTTCTCGAGGAGCTCCCGCATCAGCGAGGCGGTCTCGGACGGCGTCTTGCCGACCTTCACCCCGGCGGCCTCGAGGGCCTCCTTCTTGGCCTCGGCCGTGCCCGAGGAGCCGGAGACGATGGCGCCGGCGTGGCCCATCGTCTTGCCCTCGGGGGCCGTGAAGCCCGCGACGTAGCCCACGACGGGCTTCGTGACGTGCTCCTTGATGTAGTCCGCGGCCCGCTCCTCGGCGTCGCCGCCGATCTCGCCGATCATCACGATCGCCTTGGTCTCGGGGTCGGCCTCGAACGCCTCGAGCGCGTCGATGTGCGTCGTCCCGATGACCGGGTCGCCGCCGATGCCGATCGACGTCGAGAAGCCGAGGTCGCGCAGCTCGAACATCATCTGGTAGGTCAGCGTCCCCGACTTCGAGACCAGCCCGATCGGGCCCTTGCCGGCGATGCTGGCCGGCGTGATCCCGGCCAGCGCCTCCCCCGGCGTGATGATGCCGGGGCAGTTCGGCCCGATCATCCGGGTCTTCTTGCCGTCGAGGTAGGCGAAGACCTCGGCCGTGTCCTGCACGGGCACGCCCTCGGTGATCACGACCATCAGGTCGATCCCGGCGTCGATGGCCTCGACGCAGGCGGCCTTGGTGAAGGCCGGCGGGACGAACAGCACGGACGTGTCGGCGCCGGTCTCCCGCATGGCCTCCTCGACCGAGCCGAAGACCGGCAGCTCGACGTCGTTGCCGTCCTGGTCCTGGTGGGACACGGTCGTCCCGGCCTTGCGCGCGTTGACGCCGCCGACGATGTTCGTGCCGCTCTTGAGCATCAGGGCGGTGTGCTTGCTGCCCTCACCGCCGGTGATGCCCTGGACGATGATCTTGCTGTCCTTGTTCAGGTAGATGGACATCCGTCCCTCGTTCTCTCTCGTCCGCGTGGTCGGGTCAGGCCTGGTGCGCCAGCTCGGCGGCCTTGTCGGCGCCGCCGTCCATGGTGTCGGCGGTGTGCACCAGCGGGTGGTCCTTCTCCCGGAGGATCCGCCGGCCCTCCTCGACGTTGTTGCCGTCGAGCCGCACGACCAGGGGCTTGCTCGCCTCGTCGCCCAGGATGTCGAGCGCGCCCACGATGCCGTTGGCCACGGCGTCGCACGACGTGATCCCGCCGAAGACGTTCACGAAGACACTCTTGACCTGCGGGTCGTTGAGGATCACGTCGAGGCCGTCGGCCATCACCTGCGCCGACGCGCCGCCGCCGATGTCGAGGAAGTTGGCGGGCTTGACCCCGCCGTGCCCCTCGCCGGCGTACGCCACGACGTCCAGCGTGGACATCACGAGGCCGGCGCCGTTGCCGATGATCCCGACGTCGCCGTCGAGCTTCACGTAGTTGAGGCCCTTCGACTTGGCCTTCGCCTCGAGCGGGTCCGCGGCGTGGGAGTCCTCGTAGCCGGCGTGGTCCTCGTGCCGGAAGTCGGCGTTGTCGTCCAGCGACATCTTGCCGTCGAGGGCCTCCAGCTTGTCGCCCTCGAGCCGCGCGAGCGGGTTCACCTCGACCAGCGTCGCGTCCTCCTCGACGAACGCCTGCCAGAGCGCCTGCACGCACTGCACGGCCTGGTCGGTGAGCGCCTCGGGGAAGCCGACCTCGGCGACGATCTCGCGAGCCTTGGCCTCGTCCACCTGCTGGCCGGGGTAGATCGGGATCTGCTTGACGGCCTCGGGGTTGGTCTTGGCGACCTCCTCGATCTCCACACCACCCTCGATGCTGGCGATGCAGAGGTAGCGGCGGTTCGAGCGGTCGAGCATGAACGAGAAGTAGTACTCCTCCTCGATGCTGGCGCCCGGGGCGACGAGGACGCGGTGCACGGTGTGCCCCTTGATGTCCATGCCGAGGATGGCCTCGGCGTGCTGCTCCGCCTCGTCGGGCGTCTTGGCCAGCTTGACGCCGCCCGCCTTGCCGCGGCCGCCGGCCTTCACCTGCGCCTTGACCACGACGACACCGAGCTTCTCGGCGGCCTCGCGGGCCTCGGCGGGGGTCTCGGCCACGAGACCCACGGTCACCGGCACGTCATGCTTGGCGAAGAGCTCCTTCGCCTGGTACTCCATCAGGTCCACGAATCTGTCCTTCTTCAGTTGACAGCACTTGGTCGCGCGCGGGTCCACGCGCCGGGAACGCCGCCTTGCACCCTAGACCCGGCCGCCGGCGGCGGCCACGCCCGGTGGGGAGGGGGTGTGAGGTGACCCACATCGCGGGCGCCCGGGCCGCCGGAGTCCTCCGGCACCCGCCCCGCCCCACCCGGGCATCGGGCCGGCCGGCCCAGCCTTGCCCCGGCGTGCACAATGGGCCGAGCGTCGCGGGCGGACGCCGGCAGCGTCGGGACGCAAGGCCCGTCAAGGGGTGACCTGTGCGCTGACCGCGCGATACACATCACGCCGTCGTTACCTTCCTGCGACCTCTCTCGGTCAGTTAATCTCAAGATTCGCTCAGACCCCGAGTGACCCCCGACCGAAGGACACCCAGTACCCCTATGGGCAGCCATCGCGCCGATCAAGCTCGGCGGCCGCACAGCAGCGCTACCGCGCCGCACGGCCGCCACCGCCGCACCGACGACCCCGCCGCCGCGCGCCTCGGGCGCCGCCGCGGCCTGCCGTCCGCTCCGCTCGTGGGCGGGTTCCTGGTCCTGGCCGTCACCATCGGTGGCGTCGTGACCGGTGTCCAGCCGCCGGCGGCGTCCTCCACGACGAACGCCAGCGCCGACATCTCGACGTCGGCGGGCATCTCCGTGGCCGACTCGGTCGGCGGCAACAGCGAGACCTCGCGGGTGCAGCAGCTCGCCGAGCGCGAGGAGGCGGTCAGCCGCGACTCGCGCCGCGACGCCCAGGAGGCCGCGGCCGACAAGAAGGACCTCCGGATGGCCGAGGCCCAGGCGCGCCAGCGGAACGCGGCCCTGGCCAAGTTCGCGCAGCAGGCCGAGAAGCAGGCCGAGAAGATCGCGAAGAACACCTGGGTGCTGCCGGTCGCGAGCTACCGCCTCACCAACACCTTCGGCCTGGCGCGCAGCTACTACTCCTCCGGCTACCACACCGGCCTGGACTTCGCCGCACCGTCGGGCACGCCGATCCGCGCCGTCGCGGCCGGGACGATCAGCAAGACCGGCTACTCGGGGGCGTACGGCAACCAGACCGTGCAGACCCTCGAGGACGGCACCGAGCTCTGGTACGCCCACCAGTCGTCGATCAGCGTGCAGCCCGGCCAGAAGGTCGCGGCCGGCGATGTCATCGGCACGGTCGGCTCGACCGGCAACTCGACGGGCCCGCACCTGCACCTCGAGGTGCGCCCCGGTGCCGGCGACCCGGTCGACCCGGGCCAGGCCCTGGCGTACCACGGCGTGAAGCCCTGAGGACCTAGAGCTTCTCCACCGGCGCGTAGCGCAGCAGGAGGCGCTTGACGCCGTCGGAGCCGAAGTCGATCGAGGCGACGGCCTTCTCGGCCGCGCCCTCGACGGCCACGACGGTGCCCATGCCGAAGGAGTCGTGGACGACCCGGTCGCCCGGCTCCAGCGAGGGCACCGGCCGCGAGGGCTTCGCCTTGGTCGCGGCGTCCGCGCGCATCGCCGCCGACGAGAAGTTGCGGCGCCCCGCGGCCGTCGGGGCGGCCATCCCGGGTGCGGCCGCGGCCGAGCCGCGGGCGAGGTCCGGGCGCGACCACCGCGTCTGGGCGGCCTCCGTGCGCCGCCAGTCGACGAGGTCCACGGGCAGCTCGTCGAGGAACCGCGACGCCGGGTTGTGCGCCGGCGCCCCCCACGCCGAGCGGACGACGGCCCGCGAGACGTAGAGCCGGCGCTCGGCGCGCGTCAGGCCGACGTAGGCCAGGCGACGCTCCTCCTCCAGCTCGGGCTGGTCCCCGAGCGACCGGCTGTGCGGGAAGATCCCGTCCTCCAGGCCGGTGAGGAACACGACGGGGAACTCGAGCCCCTTCGCCGTGTGCAGCGTCATCAGCGTGACCATGCCCTGGTCGTGAGCGGCGGGATCGTCGGCCGGGTCGTCGGCGGGCGCGTCGGGGATCTGGTCGGCGTCCGCCACCAGCGCGACGCGTTCGAGGAAGTCCCCGAGGCCGGGCTCGGCGGTGCCGGCGTCGACGTCCGCGGGGTCGGCCGACGGCCCGGCCACGGGGTCGTCGGAGAACTCCCGCGCCACGGCGACCAGCTCCGCGAGGTTCTCCACCCGCGTCTCGTCCTGCGGGTCGTCGGAGGCCTCGAGCTCGGCGAGGTAGCCCGAGCGGTCCAGGGTCGTCTCCAGCACGACGTCCGGCCGCTCGCCCGCCGCGACCATCTGCTGCAGCTCCTCGACGACCGCGACGAAGGCGCGGATGTTCTTCAGCGAGCGGGTGGCGATGCCCGGCGCGTCGTCGGCGCGCTGCAGCGCCTCCCAGAACGTGGTCGAGTCGCGCTCGGCGAGCGCGGCCACGCAGGCCTCGGCCCGCTCGCCGATGCCGCGCTTGGGGGTGTTCAGCACGCGCCGCAGCGAGATCTCGTCGGCCGGGTTCACCAGCATCCGCAGGTAGGCAAGGGCGTCGCGGACCTCGCGGCGCTCGTAGAAGCGCACGCCCCCCACCACCCGGTAGGGCTGGCCGGTGCGGATGAACACCTCCTCGAAGACGCGCGACTGCGCGTTGGTGCGGTAGAAGACCGCGACATCGCCGGGCCGCACGCCGTCCTCGTCGACGAGCCGGTCGACCTCCTCGGAGACGAACCGCGCCTCGTCGCGCTCGTCGTCCCCCACATAGCCCACGATCCGCTCGCCGCTGCCCGCCTCGGACCACAGCCGCTTCGGCTTGCGGCCCTCGTTGCGCTGGATCACCGAGTTCGCCGCCTCGAGGATCGTCTGCGTGGAGCGGTAGTTCTGCTCCAGCAGGATCGTCGTGGCGTCCGGGAAGTCCTGCTCGAAGTCGAGGATGTTGCGGATGTTCGCGCCGCGGAAGGCGTAGATCGACTGGTCGGCGTCGCCGACCACCATCAGCTCGCTGGGGGCCACCAGCCTCGCCGGAGGCGTCGTGGGCCGCCTCGCCCTCCGGGTCGGGGGCGCACAGCTGGTGGATCAGGGCGTACTGCGCGTGGTTGGTGTCCTGGTACTCGTCGACCAGCACGTGCCGGAACCGCCGCCGGTAGGTCTCGCGCACGTCGGGGTACGCCTGGAACAGGTGCACCGTGGTCGTGATCAGGTCGTCGAAGTCCAGCGCGTTCGCCTCGCGCAGGCGGCGCTGGTAGAGCGCGTACGCCTTGGCGTAGGCCTCCTCGAACGAGTTGTGCACGTCCTTCGCGGCGTCCTCGGGGTCCTTCAGGTCGTTCTTCGCCGCCGAGATCCAGTGCAGGACGGCGCGCGGCTGGTACCGCTTCGGGTCCAGCTCGAGGTCGCGGCAGACCAGCGTCATCAGTCGCTTGGAGTCGGCGGCGTCGTAGATCGAGAAGGAGCTCTTGAAGCCGAGCCGGGTGATCTCCTTGCGCAGGATGCGCACGCAAGCGGAGTGGAACGTGGAGACCCACATGATCCGCGCGCGGCCGCCGACGAGGCCCTCGACGCGCTCCTTCATCTCGGCCGCGGCCTTGTTGGTGAAGGTGATCGCGAGGACCGAGCCGGGGTGCGCGCCCCGCTCGGAGATCAGCCAGGCGATCCGTCGGGTCAGCACGCGCGTCTTGCCCGACCCCGCTCCCGCGACGACGAGCACCGGCGTGCCGGCGTGCCGCACGGCCTCGCGCTGCGGCTCGTTGAGCCCGGCGAGCAGCTCGTCGGCCGAGCGCCGCGTGCGTCGTTGCTGGTCGGTCCCCTCCTCGGGCGCGGGGACGTCGAGGCCGGGGAGCGTGTAGGGGCTGCTCATCGCCCCGCCAGCCTACGTGCGTGCGGCGACGCCCCCTCCGGCCACCTCGAGCTCGACCTCGGGGGCGAGGCGGTAGGGCGCCGGGCACACGATCGCGCCCACGGCGCGGCGGAGGCGGGAGACCTCGGCGCGCACGGCGACCTCGTGCCCGGTGTCCCCGTGCAGGGTGCGGCTGAGCGTCGGCGCGCCGACCCCCGCGTCGCCGGCCCGCGCCAGCGCGACGAGCAGCTCGGCGTGCCGGCGGGTCAGGGTCGTGCGCCACGGGGCCGCATCGCCCTGCACGTCGAGCACCGGCGGGGTCGCGTCGAGGTCGAGCCGGGCGCGCAGCCGTCGCTCAGGCCCGCGGGGGCGCACGAGCCACCCGTCACCGAGGCGCTCGGGCACGCACAGGCCGAGCCCCGGCACCGCCACGGCACGGTCGGCGCGCGGCGCCTCGATCCGGGCGTGCGCGGCGATCCCGGCGTGGTGCGCGACCCAGCCGTGGTCGTCGACGACGAGAAGCGGGCCGGGGTTCGTGGACACGGCGTGCTCGGTGGAGCGCCGCAGCCTCTCCAGCTCGTCGCGGTGCAGCACCGCCAGCCGCGCCTCGGCCAGCGAGACGGCGGTCTCGACCAGGGCCCCGATCGCCGGGTGCAGCGTGAGCGCCGGGCCGCTGACGTCGACCACCCCCAGGAGCTCGCCCGTGGGCGGGTCGTGCAGCGGCGCGGCCGTGCAGTACCAGGGGTGCTGGGCCTGCTCGAAGTGCTCGGCGGAGAACAGCTGCACGGGCGCGGCCTCGGCGAGCGCCGTCCCGATGGCGTTCGTGCCCACCCGCTCCTCGGTCCAGGTGGCGCCCTCGGCGAACCCGAGCCGGTCGGCCGTCATGCGGACCCGCGCGGCGCCCTCGCGCCACAGGACCACGCCGTCGGCGTCGGTGACCACGACCAGGAAGTGCGACGCGTCGGCGATCGAGGTGAGCACCCGCCGCAGCTCGTCGACGACGAGGCAGAGCCGCGACGTACGCCGGCGGGCCTCGAGGTCCGCGGCCGGCAGCGGCACCCGGCCGTTGTCGCCGTCCGGGTCGAGGCCGGCCGCCAGCACCCGCGACCACGAGCGCGCGACCAGGGCGCGGGGTCGGCGGGGAGGCCGACCACCGGCGAGCACGGCGTCGTGCATCCGGCGCAGCTCGCGGGCCCGCTCGACGAGGTCTGCGCCCGGCGGCACCGCCGCGAACCCGCTCGTCATCCACCCAGCCTAGGTCGGCGGGGTGACCCGCACCACAGCCGAGCGCGTGCGCTGCAACATGCTGCAACGCTGGCCGGCTGCCCCGCGGCGGGGGTGTGCTGTGGGCGTCGCCCACCGCGACGGCCCGTCGTCCCTCTCCCCGCGACGACGGGCCACCCCCGCACCCAGGAGGATCCATGACCGACACGCTCGTCGCCCCCGAGGCGCACACGGACGCCGACAGCCCCAGCGGCCGCGTCGAGCTCTGGTTCGCCGCCTTCGAGGGAGCGCTCCGCGACCGCGACGTGGAGCGGGCCGCCGGCCTGTTCGCGACGAGCAGCTACTGGCGCGACCTGGTCGCCTTCAGCTGGAACCTCACCACCGCCGAGCACCCCGACGGGATCCGCACCCTCCTCGGCGAGACCCTCGACCGGGTCGACCCCACGGGGTTCGAGCTCGAGGAGCCGGCGGACGAGGCCGACGGCGTCGTCACCGGCTTCTACCGGTTCGAGACGGCCGTCGGGCGCGGGCGCGGCGTGATCCGGCTGACGCAGGAGGACGGCGAGGACCGCTGCTGGACGCTGCTCACGACGCTCTACGAGCTGAAGGGCCACGAGGAGCCCCGGCGCCACCGGCGGCCGATGGGCGCCGAGCACGGCGCCACCAAGCAGCGCGCGAGCTGGCGTGAGAAGCGGCAGCAGGAGGCCGAGGAGCTGGGCTCCACGACGCAGCCCTACGTGCTCGTGGTCGGCGGAGGCCAGGGCGGCATCGCGCTGGGCTCGCGGCTGCGTCAGCTCGGCGTGCCCGCGCTGGTGATCGACGCCCACGAGCGGCCCGGCGACCAGTGGCGCAAGCGGTACAAGTCGCTGTGCCTGCACGACCCGGTCTGGTACGACCACCTTCCCTACATCAAGTTCCCCGACAACTGGCCGGTGTTCTCGCCCAAGGACAAGATCGCCGACTGGCTGGAGTCCTACGTGGACGTGATGGAGGTCCCCTACTGGTCCTCGACCCGCGCCGTCTCCGCGGCGTACTCCGAGGAGGCCGGCGAGTGGACCGTCGAGGTCGAGCGCGACGGGAGCCCGGTGACACTGCACCCGCAACAGCTGGTGCTGGCCACCGGCATGTCGGGCAAGCCGAACCTGCCCGCCGTCCCCGGCACGGACGTGTTCCGGGGCGAGGTGCAGCACTCCTCGCAGCACCCCGGGCCGGACGCGTACACCGGCAAGCGCTGCGTCGTGATCGGCAGCAACAACTCGGCCTTCGACATCTGCGGCGCGCTGTGGGAGCACGACGCCGACGTGACGATGGTGCAGCGCTCCTCCTCGCACATCGTCAAGAGCCACACCCTGATGGAGGTCGGGCTGGGCGCGCTCTACTCCGAGGAGGCCGTCGAGTCGGGGATGACGACCGAGAAGGCGGACCTCGTCTTCGCCTCGCTCCCCTACCGCGTGCTGCCGGAGGTGCAGAAGCCCCTCTACGAGGAGATGGCCCAGCGGGACCGCGACTTCTACGAGCGGCTCGAGGCGGCCGGCTTCTGGCACGACTGGGGCGACGACGGCTCCGGGCTCTTCATGAAGTACCTGCGGCGGGGCTCGGGCTACTACATCGACGTCGGCGCGGCCGACCTCGTCGCCGACGGCGAGGTGAAGCTGGCGCACGGGCAGGTCACGCACCTGACCGAGGACGCCGTCGTGCTCGAGGACGGCACCGAGCTGCCCGCCGACCTGGTCGTCTTCGCCACCGGCTACGGGTCGATGAACGGGTGGGCGGCCGACCTGATCAGCCAGGAGGTCGCCGACAAGGTCGGCAAGGTCTGGGGTCTCGGCTCCGACACGACCAAGGACCCCGGCCCCTGGGAGGGCGAGCAGCGCAACATGTGGAAGCCGACCCAGCAGGAGGGGCTCTGGTTCCACGGCGGCAACCTGCACCAGTCGCGGCACTACTCGCTCTACCTCGGCCTCCAGCTCAAGGCACGCTACGAGGGGATCCCCACCCCCGTGCACGCCCTGCAGGAGGTGCACCACACCAGCTGAGCCGGCTGTGCCGTGGATCGCGGCCACCGGGTGACTGCGATCCGCGGCACACCCTGCCGCCCGCGGTCAGCGGAAGACGACGGTGCGGCGGCCGTTGAGCAGCACCCGGGACTCGGCGTGCCAGCGGACCGCGCGGGCCAGCGCCTGCGACTCCAGCTCCTGGCCGGCCGCGACGAGCTGCTCGACGCTCATCGCGTGGTCGACGCGCGCCACCTCCTGCTCGATGATCGGGCCCTCGTCGAGGTCCGCGGTGACGTAGTGCGCGGTGGCGCCGACGAGCTTCACGCCGCGCTCGCGCGCCTGGTGGTAGGGCTTCGCGCCGGTGAAGCTCGGCAGCATCGAGTGGTGGATGTTGATCGCGCGCCCGGCCAGCTCCTCGCACGTCCGGGCCGAGAGGATCTGCATGTAGCGCGCCAGCACGACGAGGTCGACGCGCTCCTCCTGCACCAGGTGCAGCAGCCGGGCCTCGGCCTCCGCCTTCGTCCCCGGGGTCACCGGCACGTGGTGGAAGGGCACCCCGTGGTTGCCGGCGAGCCGCTCGAAGTCGGCGTGGTTCGAGACCACCCCGACGACGTCGACCGGCAGCGTGCCCGTGGCCGCACGGAAGAGCAGGTCGTTCAGGCAGTGCCCCACCCGGCTGACCAGCACCAGCACGCGCGAGCGCGCCGCGGCGTCCACGAGCCGCCAGGTCATCGACCGCCGCTCGGCGACCGGCGCGAAGGCCGCGCGGAGGCCCTCGAGCGTCACCGGCTCCTCCCCCACTGCGGCCACCTGCACGCGCAGGAAGAAGGTCCGCGTCTCGGGGTCGCCGTACTGCTGGGACTGCTCGATGTTGCAGCCGGCGTCGGCCAGCAGGCGGGTCACGTCGGCGACGATCCCCGGCCCGTCGGGACAGGACAGCGTGAGGACGAACTCGGGGGCCGGCGGGGTCACGAGGACAGTGTCCCTGATCGCCCACCGGCCCCCGCCGCCCGGATCACCCCTGGCTCAGACCCCCAGCGACCCCTCCGAGCGGCGCAGGAACTCCAGGTGCCGCTCGTACTGGTCGAGCACGTCATCGATGAGCTGGGTGTGCGTGTAGCCCATCACGTCGTAGCCCTGGCCGCCGTCGCGCAGGTGCACCTCGAGGCGGGAGTAGAACGAGTGCCCGCGCGGGGCGCTCCCGCCGTACGCCGGCACCGGGGCCTCGACGTGCGTCACGGCGTAGGTGAACGGCGCGCTGTCGGCGACCTCGACCACCAGCTGGGCCGCCGGCTGGCCGAACTCGTCGACGACGCTGACGACGGTCGCCTCGCAGCCGCTCTCGCGGATCTCGCTGGCGACCTCCTCGAGGGCCGGGGTCACCGTCTCGGCGAGGAACTCCTCGGCCCGTTCGCGGGTGGGGAACGCCATGACGCGCCGGATCCGCGCCTGCCAGGGCACGTGCGGCCGGCCGCTCCCCTCGCTGCCGGTGCTGCGACCGGAGAGCGCCCCCGGCAGCGAGCCGGCCCGGCTGTCGGCCATGTGCGCCTCCAGCGACAACGCCTTCCACAGGCCCCACATCACCGCGATCATCACGAACGCGAACGGCAGGCCCACGATGACCGTGGCGTACTGCAGGGCAAAGATGTTGCCCGCCGCCAGGATCGCCAGCGTGAGCGCGCCCGGTCGCGGCCGCCCAGAAGATCCGCAGCCGCGGGTCGGCGTCGTCGTTGGGCGAGCGCAGCTGCGAGGTCAGGTTCGCCATCACGAGCGCGCCGGAGTCGGCGGAGGTGACGTAGAACAGCAGCCCGACGAGGATCGCGAGGCCGGCGATGAACGGGAACGCCGGGTACTCCTGCAGCAGCGTCCACAGCCCCTGGTCGGGCCCGGTCGCCGAGGAGACGGCCTCGGTGAACTCGGCGTTGCCGCTGCGGATCTCGTCCAGCGCCGCGTTCCCGAAGATCGCGACCCACATCAGGATGTAGCTGAACGGGATGAGCATCGTGCCGGCCACGAACTGCCGGATGGTGCGCCCGCGGGAGATGCGCGCGAGGAACAGGCCGACGAAGGCCGCCCAGGCGATCCACCAGGCCCAGAAGAACAGCGTCCAGAAGCTCATCCAGTCGCCGGTGTCCTCGAAGGCGAACGTCTGCATCGTCATGTCCGGGAACAGCCGGACGTAGTCGCCGACGTTCAGCACGCTCGCGTTGAGCAGGTACGCCGTGCGGCCGGTCACCAGCACGAAGACCGCGAGCAGGATGGCGAGCAGCACGTTGAGCTGGGAGATCCGCTTGATGCCCTTGTCGACGCCGCTGACGGCCGAGATCGTGGCGATGACGACCGCGATCACGATCAACGAGATCTGGACCGCCAGGCCCTGCGGCAGGCCGAACACGATGTCGAGACCGACGTTCAGGCTGACCACGCCGATGCCCAGGGACGTGGCCACGCCGAAGATCGTGCCCAGCACGGCCGCGGTGTCCGCCGCGTGCCCGATCGGGCCCTCGACGCGCTTGCCGATGAGCGGGTACAGCGCCGAGCGCACCGCCAGCGGCAGGTTCATCCGGTAGGCGAAGTAGGCCAGCGCCATGCCCATCAGGGCGTACATGCCCCAGCCGGAGATGCCGTAGTGGAACAGCGTCCACACGGTCGCTTCGCGGGCGGCCTCGACCGTCTCGGGCTCGGTCGAGGGAGGCGCGAGGTACTGCGTCGTCGGCTCGTAGACGGCGTAGAACATCAGGTCGGTGCCGATGCCCGCCGCGAACAGCATGGCCGCCCACGCGCCCGTGCTGAACTCGGGGCGCGAGTGCTCCGGGCCGAGCCGGACCGACCCGTAGCGCGAGATGCCCAGGAAGATCACGAAGATCAGCACCACGGTGGTCAGCGCGATGTAGTACCACCCGAACCAGGTGGACACCCAGCCGACCACGCTCTCCAGCGTCGAGAACGCGTGCTCCGGCATGAAGACCGCCCAGAGCGTGACAGCGATCGTGATGCTCGCCGAGGAGACCATCACGGGCATCTTGACCCGCGAGGCGGGTTGGTCGTCGTCCGGCGTCACCGCGGGCACCGGACGTTCCTGGCGGTCGCTCATCTCGGGGGGGTCCTTCCTGTGGTGGCCACCCCGTGCGCGCGGGTGACCTCGGGGTGACGGGGTCAGCTGTGCGCGGCGACCGTCCCGGGAGCGGCGTCGTTGCGAGGGTCGCCCTCGGGCCACAGCGGCATGCCGTGGCCGTGGCGGTAGAACGGGACGTCCTGCGGCTCGAGCGGCGTGTTGCCCGCGATGAGGTCGGCCGCCTTCTCCGCGAGCATCATCACCGGCGCGTAGATGTTTCCGTTCGTCACGTACGGCATCACCGACGCGTCGACGACCCGCAGGCCCTCGACGCCGTGCACGCGCATGGTCTCGGGGTCGACCACCGCGTCGTCGGTCGTGCCCATCTTGGCCGTGCAGGAGGGGTGGTAGGCCGTCTCACCGTCGTCGGCCACCCAGTCGAGCACCTGGTCGTCGGTGGCGACGTCCGGGCCGGGCGAGATCTCGCCCGCCGAGAAGGGAGCCAGCGCCGGCTGCGCGAGGATCTCCCGCGCCGCCCGGATCATCTCGATCCACTCGCGCCGGTCGTTGTCGGTGGAGAGGTAGTTGAACAGGAGCGACGGGTGCTCGGTCGGGTCCGTGCTGCGGATCTTCAGCTGGCCGCGCACGTCCGAGTACATCGGCCCGATGTGCACCTGGTAGCCGTGCTCCGCCGCCGGCTGCGAGCCGTCGTAGCGGATCGCGATCGGCAGGAAGTGGAACATCAGGTTCGGGTACTCGACCTCGTCGTTGCTGCGGATGAAGCCGCCGGCCTCGAAGTGGTTCGACGCGCCCACGCCCCGCCGCGCGAAGAGCCACTCGGCGCCGATGCGCGGCTTGTGCCGGTGCTTGAGCCACGGCGCGATGGAGACCGGCTGCTTGGCCTCGTGCTGGATGTAGACCTCGAGGTGGTCCTGCATGTTGGCGCCGACGCCCTGCAGGTCGGCGACGACGTCGATGCCGAGGCCGGCGAGCAGGTCGGCGGGGCCGATGCCCGTGAGCTGGAGCAGCTGCGGGGAGTTGATGGCGCCGCCGCAGAGGATGACCTCGCCGGCCTCGGCCGTGCGGCGCAGCCGGCCGCCACGCAGGTAGTCGACGCCGGTGACGCGGTTGCCCCGCCGCCGCAGGCCGGTGACGTGGGCGAGGGTCTGCACCGTCAGGTTCTTCCGCTTCATCACCGGGTGCAGGTAGGCCTGCGCCGCCGAGAGCCGGCGGCCGCGGTGCACGTTGCGGTCGAACTTGGCGAAGCCCTCCTGGCGGTAGCCGTTGACGTCGTCCGTCAGCGGGTGCCCGGCCTGCTGCGCGGCCTCGAGGAACGCGTTGTACAGGGGCGACGCCGCCGGCCCCTGCTCGAGCACGAGCGGGCCCGAGCTGCCGCGCCACGCGTCGCCGCCGACCGTCTTGTCGGCCAGGATGCGGGTCTCCATGCGCTTGAAGTACGGCAAGCAGTGCCGGTAGTCCCAGTGCTTCATGCCGGGGTCGCCCGCCCAGCGCTCGTAGTCCATCGGGTTGCCGCGCTGGAAGATCATCCCGTTGATCGAGGACGAGCCGCCGAGCAGCTTGCCGCGCCCGTGGTAGATGCGCCGGCCCTTCATGTAGGGCTCGGGGTCGGACTCGTACTTCCAGTCGTAGAACCGGTTGCCGATCGGGTACGGCAGGGCCGCCGGCATGTGGATGAACGGGTCCAGCTTCGTGTCGTTGCGCCCGGCCTCGAGGACCAGCACGCTCGTGCCGGCGTCCGAGGAGAGCCGGTTGGCCAGCGCGCAGCCCGCCGATCCGCCCCCGACGATCACGTAGTCGTAGCGCTCGGTGGTCATGCGTCCTCCTGATCGGTCCGCGCGGCGGGGGCGCCGAACCAGCCGCTCGGGGCCGGGCGCGTGTTGTGCCACACGTGCTTGGTCTCCCGGTACTCCTCGAGCCCGGCGAGGCCGAGCTCGCGGCCGGTGCCGCTCTGCTTGTAGCCGCCCCACTCGGCCTGCGCCACGTACGGGTGGAAGTCGTTGATCCAGATCGTGCCGTGGCGCAGCGCGTTGGCGACGCGCTCGGCGCGACCCGCGTTCGAGGTCCACACGGCCCCGGCGAGCCCGTAGATCGTGTCGTTGGCGATCGAGACGGCGGCCTCCTCGCGGGCATCGCCGTCCTCGCCGGTGAAGGTCTCCACGGTGAGCACCGGGCCGAAGCTCTCCTCCTGCACGCACGACATGTCGGCCGAGCACTCGTCGAGGATGGTGGGCAGGTAGTAGACGCCGGCCTCGTACTCCGGCCCCTCGGGCCGGCCGCCGCCGACCCGCAGGACCGCGCCCTCGGCGATGCCCTCGGCGACGTACTTCTCGACCTTCTCGCGGTGCGCCGCGCTGATCAGCGGACCCGTCTCCGCGGCGTCGTCGAACGGGCCGCCGAGCCGGATCCGGCCGGCGCGCTCGACCAGCGCGTCGACGAAGTCGTCGTGGATGGTGTCCTCGACGACGAGGCGGGCGCCGGCCGAGCAGACCTGGCCCGAGTCGAGGAACACCGCGGTGAGCGCGTTGTCGACCGCGGCCTCCCAGTCGGCGTCCGCGAAGACGATGTTGGGATTCTTGCCGCCGAGCTCGAGGGCGACCTTCTTCACGCCCGGGGCCGCGGCGGCCATGATCCGGCGCCCGGTGACCAGCCCGCCGGTGAAGGAGACGAGGTCGACCTCCGGGGCCTCCGTCAGCGTCGGGCCCACGCGGTCGCCCGCCCCGAGCACGAGGTTGGCCACGCCGTCCGGCAGGCCGCAGTCGCGCAGGGCGCCGACCAGCCAGATCGCCGTGTGCGGCGTGAGCTCGCTGGGCTTGAGCACGAGCGTGTTGCCCGCCGCCAGGCACGGCGCGACCTTCCACGAGGTCTGCAGGAGCGGGAAGTTCCACGGGGTGATCAGCGAGCAGACGCCGAGCGGCTCGTGCTGGATGCGGCTGACGACGGCCGGGATCCCCGTGTCGACGACCCGTCCCGACTCGGCCTGCGCGAGCGAGGCGTAGTGCCGGAAGATGGAGACGATGTCGTCGACGTCGATGCGGGACTCGACCATCCGCTTGCCGGTGTCGAGCGACTCGAGCCGGGCGACTTCCTCCTTGTCGCTCTCGAGTCGGTCGGCCAGGCGGTGCAGCAGCGCGGAGCGCTCCGGCGCGGGCGTCCGGGGCCAGGGCCCGTCGTCGAACGCGCTGCGCGCCGCGAGCACCGCGGCGAGCGCGTCGTCGGCGCCTCCCTCGGCGACCGTGGCCACCAGCGTCCCGTCGGCCGGGCACCGGATCTCCCTCGTCGCGCCGTCGGCGGCATCACGCCACTCGCCGGCGATGAACAGCTCGGGCAAGACTCTTCCTCCTGGTCAGGTCTGCAGCCCCCGTGCGTGCCCCATGGGTGTTCTGTTGTGCGGGCCAGACGGCCCCGAGTGCCGTCGGTGGCGTTCTCATAGTGCCGGAACCGCGCCGAAGCCGCGACCCCCACGACCCACCCCGGCCGGGCAGCGCAGCCGGGCCCGCGGTCAGCCGACGTGCGGCGAGGACCAGAAGACCGCGACCGCGACGTTGGCGACGCTGAGGCCGAGGAGGCCGTAGAAGAGTCCCTCGGGGATGCGCGGCTTGCGCAGGTTGGCCATCACCAGCACCAGCAGCACCAGCCCGATCGCGAACTTCACGGCGATCTTCGCGTGGTCGACCGGGCCGTCCCCGGCCTCGAGGACCCCGACCAGGAACAGCCCCGCCACGAACGCGGTGCCGACGCCGTCCCGCATGGCCGGCAGCACGCGCTTCTCCCCCGTCCCGAGCTGCACGAGCAGGCCGCCGATCAGGGCGGCGAACCCGAGCACGTGCACGAAGAGCAGCGCCTGGCGCACGAGGTCCATGCGCGGCACCCTAACGAGGGCACGGCGCCTCAGAGCAGGCGCCGCTCCGAGGCCCACCGGGTCAGCTCGTGGCGCGAGGAGAGCTGCAGCTTGCGCAGCACGCTGCCCATGTGGGTCTCGACGGTCTTGACCGAGATGAACAGCTCGCGGGCGACCTCCTTGTACGCGTAGCCACGCGCGATCAGCCGCATCACCTCGCGCTCCCGCTCGCTGAGCCGGTCGAGGTCCTCGTCCACGGCCGAGATCTCCACGCTGCCCGCGAAGGCGTCCAGCACGAAGCCCGCGAGCCTCGGGGAGAACACGGCGTCGCCGTCGGCCACCCGGCGGACGGCGTCCGCGAGCTCGGGGCCGGTGATCGTCTTGGTGACGTAGCCGCGGGCGCCGGCTCGGATCGTGCCGATGACGTCCTCGGCCGCGTCGCTGACGCTCAGTGCCAGATAGCGCGGCCCCGCGTCGCGGCCCTGCCCGGCGGCCGCCGGCGGGGCCTGCCGCATCACCTCGACGCCCCCGCCGCCCGGCAGGTGCACGTCGAGCAGGACGACGTCGGGCGCGTGCGTCCGCACCGCGCGGACCGCCTCGGTCACGTCTGCCGCCTCCGCGACGACCTCCACCGCGGGCGAGCCCGCGAGCTCGCCGCGGACGCCGCTGCGGAACATCGCGTGGTCGTCCACCACCACGACTCGCATCGGGTCCTCCTGCGTCGGGCTCTCCTGCGTCCCCTCGCTCACGGGTGCTCCTCCCTCGCCGGTTCCCCGGGCCGTCCCCGGGCCATGGTCAGCCGCACCTCGGTGCCCTCGCCGGGCGCGCTGCGCACCCGCGCGGCGCCGCCGTGCCGCTCCATCCGGGCCACGATGCTGTGCCGCACCCCCAGGCGGTCGGCAGGGACGTCGTCCGGGTCGAAGCCGACGCCGCGGTCGCGGACGAACACCTCGACCTCGCGCGGGCGCACCTCGGCGTACACGTCGACGCGCGCGCTGCGGGCGTGGCGAGCCGCGTTGGCCACGGCCTCGCCCGCCGCGGCGACCAGCGGGGCAAGGTCCTCGTCGACGTCGCAGTCACCGACCGTGACCACCTCGGCAACCACGCCGTGGGCGTCCTCCGCCGTGGCCGCCAGCGCGCGCAGCGCGGCCGCCAGGCTGCCGGGCCGCGCGGCGGCGCCCTCGTAGAGCCAGCTGCGCAGGTCGCGCTCCTGCGCGCGGGCCAGCCGGGCCACCGCGGCAGCGTCGTCGGCCTGCCGCTGGATCAGGGCCAGCGTCTGCAGCACGGAGTCGTGCAGGTGAGCCGCCACGTCGGCGCGTTCCTGGCTGCGGATCCGCTCGGCCCGCTCCGCCGCCAGGTCGCTGGCCAGCCGCACCACGATCGGGCCCCCGACGAGGGCGAGCCCCGCGACGCCCAGGCCGCCGGCCAGCAGCACGCCGCGGGCTTGTCCGCTGGCGAGGTCGAGGCCGAGGACCAGGAAGCCCCCGACGAGCAGCAGGACCCCCGCCGCCACGCGGGCGTACGACGCCCAGCCGCCGCTGCCGAACACGAGCCGGCCGGGCGCGAGCCGGCCGGTGCTGTCGGACCAGCTCTCCCGCTGCACCTCGTCGGCCTGCCGCCAGAGCAGCGCGAGGCCCGCCAGGCCGAGGGCCAGCGGCCACAGCAGACCACCGCCGCCGACCACCGCCTCGACGGTCAGCAGCACCCCGACCGCCAGGGCGGCGAGCGCCAGCGCGGGGCCCAGGTCGCCCAGGCGACGCACCCGGCCGGGGCGGCGTCCGCCGCGGCGCGCGCCCTCGAGGCCCGGCGCCTCGTGGTCGAACCGCTCGGCGGCGGGCAGGAACAGCCACAGCGCGAGGTAGAGCACGACACCGAAGCCGCTCAGGGCCGCGGCGACCAGGAAGCCGGCGCGCACCCACAGCACCGGGAGAGCGAGGTGCTGCGCCAGCCCCGCGGCGACCCCGCCCAGCACCGGCTCGCGGGTGTCGCGCACCGCGCGACGGCGCGGCGGGACGGGGGCTGCCCGAGGGCCCGGAGGACCCGGCGGGGCGCTCGGTGCGGGGCCGCTGACCATGGTCCGTCCCATCCTGCCGCAGCGGCCGGTGTGTCTCCATGAGGGAGGACCCCGATCGAACCCTGACGCCCCGGGGCCCCCCGGGGGGGGTGAGCCGCCTCGAACCCCGGGGTCGCCGCGGCCCCGGATCAGGGCTGTCCCCGATGGCGCAGCGGCCTGCTGCGGTCGAGGCTGGTGGCCATGACGACGACACCACCGGGCGACGACCCGGGAAGCGACGAGGCGACGGCTCCCGGCACGGGCGCCGGGCCGGGCACCCAGCAGGATCCCCGCGCATCCTCGGGGGACACCGGTCCGCGGGTCGCCGCGGCCGACGTCCGCGACCTCGGCCGCCTGCGCCGCACGGTCGGGCCCGACCGGTACGTGGCCGGGGTCGGCGGCGGGATCGCCCGGCACCTCGACATCGACCCCGTGGTCGTGCGGGTGGCCCTCGTGGTGCTGGCGTTCTTCGGCGGCGCCGGACTGTTGCTCTACGGCGTGGCCTGGCTGGTGGTGCCCGAGGACGGCACCGACCGGGGCCGGCTCGCGATGGACCCCCGGAGCCGGACCGTCGCGCTGGTCGCCACCGGCGTGCTCGCCGCACTGGCGCTGCTCGGTGACACCCTCGGGGGCAACTGGTTCCCGTGGCCGCTGGCCCTGGTGGCGCTGCTGGTGTTCCTGGTCCTGACCCGGCGGGACCGGCGCGGGCCCGCCTCCCCGGCGACGACGGCCGGCCCGGCCGGCGGCGCTCCCCCGCCGTACGCGGGCGGGACCCCGGCGTACGCCGGCGGCGCGGCGCCGCCGCCCGGGGACACGGTGGCCAGCGGCGCCGGCTGGGCGCCGCCCCCACCGCCGACGCCGCCGAACCCGCGCCGCCGCGGTCCGCGGCTCTTCCCGGTCACCCTGGCGCTGGCCGCGCTCGCCATCGGGGTGCTGGTCACCGTCGACGTGGCGGGCGTGGCCGTGGCCCCGCCGGTCTACCCGGCCGCCGTGCTGGGCGTGGTGACGGCGATGCTGCTCCTCGCGTCGGTCTGGGGCCGCGGCGGCGGGCTGGTCGCGCTCGGGTTGCTGGCGGCCGTGGTGCTGGGCGTGACGAGCGGCGCGGACCGCTTCGACGACGGCGACCGCAGCGTGCACCGCCCGACCTCGGCCGCCGACGTGCGGGCGTCCTACGACATCGGCATGGGCGAGCTGGTGGTCGACCTGACCCGGGTCCGCGACCTCGAGGAGCTGGACGGGCGCACGATCGACGTGAGCGCCCAGTTCGGGGCCGTCGAGGTGCTGGTGCCCGAGGACCTGGACGTCGCGGCGTCCGCGCGGACCAGCGGCCCCGGCGGTCTCACGGTGTTCGGCCGCGACGCCGGCGGGGTCGACGTGACGACCACCGGCGAGCACGACGGCGGCGTGGACGCACCACGCCTGGACATCGACGCCGAGGTCGGCGTCGGCGAGATCGTGATGAGGACCCGATGAGCGAGCACAGCACCGGCCCGGAGGCGGCCACCCAGGCCCAGACCACTCAGGCCCAGACGCTGGCGGCCGAGACCGCCGGACTCCCCTCCCGCTGGGAGGAGGGTCGGCACCCGGTGCACGTCGCCCACCTGGTGATGGGCATCGCGTTCGCGGGCCTCCTCGTCGTGTGGGCGCTGTTGTGGGGCGAGGCCGTCGACCCCGAGGACGCGCGCTGGCTGCTGCCCCTGCCCTGGCTGCTCGCCGGGGTCGGCGGACTCGCCGCGGCGGGCCGCAACGCCCGGCGCCGGGGCTAGTCAGCGCGCCGCGACGGCGGCCAGGACCGGCGCGGGGTGGTCGCAGATGAGGCCGTCCACCCCGGCGTCGAGCAGGGCCGCGGCCTCCCGGGCCAGGTCCCCCGCCGCGTCCTGGTCGCCACCCGAGCGCAGGTCGGCGGGGAGGTACCGGTTCTCCGCGCGCAGCGTGAAGACGTGCACGGTCAGCCACCGCCGGTGCGCGGCGCGCACCAGGTCGCTCGGCCCGCCCAGCCGGCCCCCTGGCCCCGGCGGCAGCACCACGTCCTTCCGCGCGCCGATCCCGTCGGCGTAGTCGTCGATCTGCGCGAGCCCGGCCGGCGTCGCCAGGTCGGCGTAGGTGGTTCGCTCCCCCACCGCCGCGAGATCGGGCGGCCGTCGCTCGGGTGACCCCAGCAGCTGCACCAGCGGGAGCCGCGTGAGCCGGGCCAGGGCCCGCAGCACCGTGGGCTCGAACGACATCACGCTCACCCGGGAGCGCGGGTGGTCGAGCCCGTGGCGGCGCAGGTCCGCCAGCAGCGGCTCGACCACGTCCAGGCCTCTCGAGGCGAAGTACGTCGCGTCCTTGAGCTCCAGCATCACCCCGACGTCGCGGCCGCGCCGCGCCGACTCGGCCTGCACCATCGCCAGCACCTCGGTGAGGGTCGGCACGCCCTCGCGACCGTCGTGCTCGGCGCTCCCCGGCCGCCGCCGGGGCATCCGCTCGCGGGCGCCCAGCCGCTTGACCTCGGCGAGGCTCAGGTCCTCGGTGAACCAGCCCTCCACGGCGCGCCCGGAGACGGTCCGACGGTCCCGCCGCGGCCGGAGCCACGCCTGCTCCGCGGCGTCCGTGCTGGCCGAGAGCTCGCTCTCGTGGCGCGCGACGAGGACGCCGTCGGCGGTGGGGACCAGGTCGACCTCGATGTCGTCGACGCCCATCCGGATGGCGGTGCGGTAGCTCTCGAGGGTGTGCTCGGGCCGGTGGCCGCTCGCGCCCCGGTGCGCGACGACGGCCGGCGTGACGACGAGGCTGGACCGGCGTCGGGCGAGGGGGCGCGCGCGGTCCGTGGTCGGAGCGGGGCCGAGGACGGGCTGCACTGACACGCTCACCACGGTGGGCCGGCCCGGCATCCTCGGGCTGCACCCGACGTGGCCGGAGGGTGAACGCTCGCCGAAGGCCGCCGGGGAGGCGCGCGTCCCCGGTCCCCGGGGGGGGGGAGTCCCGCGGCGCCCCGTCGCGCCCGGGCGGCAGGATGGGGGCATGCCGACGCCGACCCTGGGGAACCTGGAGTCCGTGCCCGCCCTCGACCGCCCCGACCTGCTGGCCGCCCCGGTCGCCGAGGCGCTCGCCGCCAGCCCGCACGCCGCCGGCGTGGGGGTCGTCGAGATCGACCCCGACCTCGCCGACACGGCGGCCCTCGCGGCCGCGTACGACCTCGGCATGGACACCGGCGCGAACTGCGTGGTGGTCGCCGGACGCCGCGGCGGCGAGGAGCGGGTGGCCGCGTGCCTGGTGCGGGCCGACACCCGCGCCGACGTGAACGCGCTGGTCAAGCGCACCCTCGACGTCCGCAAGTGCTCGTTCCTCCCGATGGACCGTGCCGTCGCGGAGTCCGGGATGGAGCACGGCGGGATCACCCCCTTCGGCCTCCCCGGCGGCTGGCGGCTCCTCGTGGACGACCGCGTGCCGGCGATGGGGGTGGCCGTGGTCGGCTCGGGGGTGCGGCGATCGAAGCTGCTCGTCACCGGGGCCGCGCTGGCCGACCTGCCCGGCGCCGAGGTGGTCGCGGGGCTGGCCTTGTGACTGACGGGGCGGACGTGCCGGTGGAGGCCGACGAGGACCGCCGCGAGACCGCGACCGAGCGCCTGGACCGGCACTGGCAGGAGCAGCTGCAGGAGCTGCGCGTCATGCAGACGGGGACGCAGCTGATCGCGGGCTTCCTGCTCACGCTGCCCTTCCAGTCGCGCTTCACCGAGCTCGGCGCCCCCGAGCGCGGGCTCTACCTCGGGCTCGTCGTCACGGCGGCGGTGACGACGGCCGTGATGCTGGCGCCGATCGCGCTGCACCGCAGGCTCTACGGCGGCCGCGTGCGGGAGCACCTCGTGCGCACGACCCACCGGTTGGTCTCGGTGGCGCTGGGCGGGATCACCGCCCTCCTGGTCGGGATCACGACTCTCGTCTTCGCCCTCGTGCTCGGCCGCCTCGAGGCGGTCGTGGCCGGGGGCGCCGTCCTGGCGGCGGTCCTGGGGCTGCTGGTCGCGCTGCCCTCCGTGGTGAAGCGCCGCTGAGCCCGGCGCCCCCGGGGCGGGCGTGTTGAAGTCGTCACTTTCCGGCTCGGCGGGGCGATCCGGGCGGGGTCCGGCCGGTAGCCTCGCCCGTGGTTCCGAGCGGCCGGGAGTGGACGGATTGGTGGCGAGCGACGTGGGCGTCCCCGGGACGCCCGGTGCCTCCTCGGGCCCGAGCGCGCCGTCCCAGCGCAACCGGCTGCGTCCCGACATCCAGGGTCTGCGCGCGATCGCCGTGCTGACCGTGATCGCCTCGCACGCCGGCATCACCCGGCTCGAGGGCGGCTTCGTCGGGGTCGACGTGTTCTTCGTGATCTCCGGCTTCCTGATCTCCCACCTGCTCTACCGCGAGGTCCGCCGGGACGGCCGGATCTCCGTGGCCGGCTTCTACGCGCGCCGGGCCCGCCGGATCCTCCCCGCGGCCACGGTCGTCACGCTCGTCACGCTCGTCGGGTCCACGCTGCTGCTCAGCCTCGTCGACGCGCGCAACGTCGTGGACGACGCCGTGTGGGCCGCCTTCTTCGCCGCGAACATCCGCTTCGCCACCACCGGCGTCGACTACTTCGCGCAGGGTCAGGCGCCCTCGCCGATGCAGCACTACTGGTCGCTCTCGGTCGAGGAGCAGTTCTACCTCGTCTGGCCGCTGCTGCTGCTGGGGCTCGTCGCCCTGGCGGCGGCCCGGGCACGGCGTTCCGGGCACGCCGGCGCCGGCCGCGACCCGCTGCCGGTCCGCACGCTGACCAGGACGCTGCTGGCGGTCTGCGTCGTCAGCCTCGGTTGGTCGCTGTTCGCCACCAGCACCTCCCCCGAGACGGCGTACTTCTCGACGTTGGCGCGCGCCTGGGAGCTCGGCGTCGGCGCGCTGGTGGCGCTCGTGGGCCCTTCGCTGGTGCGCCCGCTCACCGCCCGGGCGCGGGCCCTGCTCGCCACCGGCGGCCTGGCCGCGATCGCGGTCGCCTGCCTGACCTTCACGGAGTCCACGCCCTTCCCGGGGTACGCCGCCCTGCTGCCCGTCCTGGGCTCCGCCGCCGTGCTGCTGGCCGGCATCGACCTCCCCGAGACCGCGCGGGCCCCGCGGGCGGTGCGGGCGCTGGGCGTGCGCCCGATGCGCGTCGTCGGCGACTGGTCGTACTCGCTCTACCTGTGGCACTGGCCCGTGCTGATCCTGCTGGGCGCGCAGGTCGCCGAGCCGGGCCCGGTCGCCACCGGGGCGGCGCTGGCGCTGGTCTTCGCCCTCTCCGCGCTGACCTACCGCTACGTGGAGACGCCGTTCCGCTCCGGCCGCCGACTCACCGTGCCGCGGGCCCTCGTGCTCTACCCGGTGGCGCTCGCGCTCGTGGCCACCGCCGCGACGGCGAGCTGGACCTACATCCGCTGGTCCGGCGGTGAGCTCGGCGACGACCCCGCGATCACGGTCTCCGAGGTCAGCTCCGACGCCGGCGGGGTGACGTTCGCCGACGAGGAGGCCGTCGCCCTGGTGCAGGCGTCCGTGATCGCGGCACGGCAGGGCGAGGACCGCCCGAGCGACCTCGACCCGGACCTGCTGGAGGTCCGCGACGACGTCCCCAGCGTGGACGACTGCGACTACGGCGCCGGCTCCCGAGAGCTGTGCCCCGGCGGCGACCCCGACGCCGAGAAGACGCTCGTCGTGCTGGGCGACTCCCACGGCCGGGCGTGGATCCCCGCCTTCGAGGAGATCGCCGAGGAGGCCGGCTACCGCACCTACCACCTGGTCAAGGTGCAGTGCACCGCCGCCGACGTGGAGGTCGCCGAGCTGGGGACGGGCAAGCCCTGGCCGGAGTGCTCGGAGTTCCACGAGTGGACCTACGAGCAGCTCGAGGAGATCCAGCCCGACCTCGTCGTGGTCTCCACGTCGCCGCCGGTCGCCGGCGTGTACGTCGACGGCGAGCGCCGCCGGGGCCGCCAGGCGGTGGCCAGCGAGCTCCGCGAGGGCTACGGCCGGCTCTTCGACCGCGTCGCGCCCACCACCGACCGGCTGGTGCTCCTCAAGGACGTGCCGAAGGCGCCGGAGGACCCCGCGGTCTGCCTCACCGAGGGCGACACCGACACCCTCGGCCCGTGCATGTTCGAGCCGGTGCCGCGGGCCGACCTGTTGGCACGCCAGGCCGTCGAGGCCGCGCGGGCCGCCGACCTCGAGGTCGTCGACCCGAGGCGCTGGCTGTGCTGGCGGGACCAGTGCCCCACGATCGTCGGCGACACGCTCACCTACCGCGACCAGGGCCACATCACCGCCACCTACGCCCGCGAGCTGGCGGACCCGCTGGGGCGCGCGCTGGGGCTGCTGCAGCGCGGCGAGGCGGCGCGCGGCGCGCGGCCGCTGACCACGCGTCCCAGCCCGTAGCCGGCCGCTTGCCGCGCCGCTCGCGGCGCTGTCAGGGTGAACGCCATGAAGCTGGCCTACTCCCTGACCTACGAAGGCAACCCCCGCGAAGCGGCCGACCAGGTGGCCGCGCTGGAGGAAGCCGGCCTCGACCGGGTCTGGGTCGCAGAGGCCTACGGCTTCGACTCGCCGACCCTGATGGGCTACCTCGCCGCGCGCACCGAGCGCGTCGAGATCGGCGCCGCGATCCTGAACATCTACTCCCGCACCCCGGGGGCCCTGCTGCAGACCGCGGCCGGCCTCGACAACGTCAGCGGCGGCCGGGCGATCCTCGGGCTCGGTGCCTCCGGCCCCCAGGTGATCGAGGGCTTCCACGGGGTGCCCTACGCCAAGCCGCTCGGGCGCACGCGGGAGGTCGTCCGCCTCATCCGTGAGGGCCTCAAGCGCGAGCCGCTCACCTCCGACAGCGCGCACTTCAGCCTGCCCCTCGACACCGAGCACGGGGCCGTCACCGGGCTCGGCAAGCCGATCAAGCTGCTCACCAAGCCCGAGCGGGACACCATCCCGATCTGGATCGCGGCGCTCGGCCCGAAGAACGTCGAGCACACCGCGGAGTACGCCGACGGCTGGCTGCCGCACCTGTTCCACCCCGAGAAGGCGCACCTGGTCTGGGGCGACGCGCTGGAGGCCGGCAAGGCCAAGCGGTCCGCCGACCTCGGCGACCTCGAGATCAACGCCGGCGGCCTCGTCGCCATCGGCGAGGGCCCGGAGACCAAGGAGCTGCTCGACCTGGCGCGCCCGATCTTCGCGCTCTACGTGGGCGGCATGGGCGCCAAGGGCAAGAACTTCTACAACGACGTGGCCAGGGCGTACGGCTACGAGCAGGAGGCCGAGGAGATCCAGGACCTCTACCTGCAGGGCAAGAAGAGGCAGGCCGAGGCCCTGATCCCCTCCGAGTGGCTGGAGGCCGCCAACCTGGTCGGCCCCGAGTCGTACGTGAAGGAGCGCATCGAGGCGTTCCGTGAGGCCGGCGTGACCAGCCTCGCCGTGATGCCGGCCAGCAACGACCCCGCCGGGACCATCCGGCAGGTCAAGGAGCTCGTCTCCTAGGGCCGCTCCCGGGGGACGAGGCAGACCAGCCCGCTGCGCGGCTAGCCTGACGGCGATGGACGAGCCACGCACCGACACCGCGCCGCACCACCCCACGCCAGGGGAGGTACGCCGCGCCGTCGCGCGGGCCGAGCGCGGCGCCGCCGTGGACCTCCCGGAGGCCACCGCACTGCTGGCCGCGACCGGCGCCGAGCTCGACCGGCTCTGCGCCACCGCCGCGCGGGTGCGGGACGCCGGCCTCGAGCATGCCGGCCGGTGGGTCGACGGGCGGGGCACGGTCACCTACTCGCCCAAGGTGTTCATCCCGGTCACGCGGCTGTGCCGCGACCGCTGCCACTACTGCACGTTCGTGAGCACGCCGGGGCACCTGGCCCGGGCCGGGGAGGCGCCGTACCTCTCCCCCGACGAGATCCTGGCCATCGCCCGCGAGGGCGCGGAGCTGGGCTGCCTCGAGGCGCTGTTCACCCTCGGGGACCGCCCCGAGGACCGCTGGCCCGAGGCCCGCGCGTGGCTCGACGAGCGCGGCTACGACTCCACGCTCGCCTACGTGCGCGCGATGGCGGTGCGGGTGCTCGAGGAGACCGGGCTGCTGCCCCACCTGAACCCCGGCGTCCTGAGCTGGGAGGAGCTGAACCGGCTCAAGCCCGTCTCGCCGTCGATGGGGATGATGCTGGAGACCACCTCGGCCCGCCTGCACGAGACGAGGGGCCTCGCGCACTTCGGTTCGCCCGACAAGGACCCGACCGTGCGGCTGCGGGTCCTCGAGGACGCCGGCCGCCTGTCGATCCCCTTCACCACGGGCCTGCTGGTCGGCATCGGCGAGACGCTCACCGAGCGCGCCGAGACCGTCTTCGCGCTGCGCCGGGTGGCGCGGGCGTACGGCGGGCTGCAGGAGGTGATCGTCCAGAACTTCCGGGCCAAGCCCGACACCGCGATGCGGCACGCCGACGACCTCGCCCTCGACGAGCACCGCGCCGCCATCGCGGTGACGCGGCTGCTGCTCGGCCCGCGCGCCCGGGTGCAGGCGCCGCCGAACCTCGTGGACACCTCCGCCGACGCGGCGGAGTGCCGCGCCCTGCTGGAGGCCGGCGTCGACGACTGGGGCGGCGTCTCCCCGCTGACGCCCGACCACGTGAACCCCGAGCGCCCGTGGCCCTCCCTGGACCGGTTGCGCTCGCTGACCGCCGAGTGCGGCTTCGACCTGGCGGCGCGGCTGACGGTGCACCCCGAGTACGTACGCCGCGCGCTGCACGAGCAGGGCCCCTGGCTCGACCCGCGCCTCGCCGGCCACGTGGCGGCGCTGGCGGGCGAGGACGGCCTCGCCCGCGCGGACGCGCGCCCGGTGGGTCGGCCGTGGCAGGAGCCGGACGGGGGCTTCGCCGGCAGCGGGCGCACCGACCTGCACGAACGCGTGGACGACGACGGGCGCACCGACGACCGCCGCTCCGACTTCGCCGAGGTGTACGGCGACTGGGAGAGCGTGGCGGAGGCGGCCCGGGGCGCGGCGGCGCCCCCGGCGGTCGCCCGCGCCGGCGACGTCGCGGCCGCGCTGCGCGCCGCGGAGCGCGACCCCGCCGGGGTCACCGACGAGCAGGCGCTTGGCGCTCGTCACGGCCGAGGGCGAGGACCTGGAGGCCGTGGCCGCGCTGGCCGACGACCTGCGCCGCGACGTCGTCGGCGACGAGGTCACCTACGTCGTGAACCGCAACATCAACTTCACCAACGTCTGCTACGTCGGCTGCCGGTTCTGCGCCTTCGCGCAGCGCCGCAGCGACGCCGACGCCTTCTCGCTGTCGCTGGACCAGGTCGCCGACCGCGCCGAGGAGGCGTGGCGCCTCGGCGCGACCGAGGTGTGCATGCAGGGCGGCATCGACCCCGACCTGCCGTCGTCCGCGTACTTCGACCTGGTCTTGGCGGTCAAGCAGCGGGTGCCGGGCATGCACGTGCACGCGTTCTCCCCGATGGAGGTCGTGAACGGCGCCGCGCGCACGGGCCTGAGCATCGAGGACTTCCTGATCAAGGCCCGCGAGGCCGGGCTGGGCAGCATCCCCGGCACCGCCGCCGAGATCCTGGACGACGAGGTCCGCTGGGTGCTCACCAAGGGCAAGCTCCCGGCCGGGACCTGGGTCGAGGTGGTCAGCACGGCGCACCGCGTGGGCCTGCGTTCCTCGTCGACGATGATGTACGGCCACGTCGACCACCCGCGGCACTGGGTCGCGCACCTGCGGCTGCTCGCGCGCATCCAGGCCGAGACCGGCGGCTTCACGGAGTTCGTGCCGCTGCCGTTCGTGCACACCTCGGCGCCGATCTACCTCGCGGGCGTCGCCCGGCCGGGGCCGACGTTGCGGGACAACCTCGCCGTGCACGCGCTCGCCCGGATCCTGCTGCACGGCCGGATCGACCACGTGCAGACCTCGTGGGTGAAGCTCGGCGTCGCGGGGACGCAGCGGATGCTCGACGCCGGCGCCGACGACCTCGGCGGCACGCTGATGGAGGAGACCATCTCGCGGATGGCCGGCTCCGAGCACGGCTCCGCCAAGACGGTCGAGGAGCTCAACGCGGTGGCCGCCGGCATCGGCCGGCCGGTGCGCGAGCGGACGACGCTCTACGGCCCGGCGCCCCGGCGCCCCTGACGCTGGTGGGGCCGCCCCTCAGCCGACCATCCCCGCCAGGGTGAGCGCGTGGTCGGCCGCGATCATCTCGGCCGCCTTCTCCCCGATCATGATGGTGGCCGCGTTGGTGTTGCCGCTGACCACGGTCGGCATCACGCTGGCGTCCGCCACGCGCAGCCCGGCGACCCCCTTCACCCGGAGCTCGGCGTCGACGACGCTGCCCATCCGGCAGGTGGAGGTCTCGTGGTAGACGGTCAGCGCGTAGTGGCGCGCGATGTCCTCGAGCAGGGCGTCGGTCGGCACGTCCCCCGCGCTGTGCCCGTGCGCGGCGGCCAGCGCCGGTGGCACCAGGAGCGGCCCGATGCCGTCCCCCGGCCAGTGCTCGACGACCTCGAGCGCCCGCCGCATCACCGCGACCATCACGTCCACGTCGTGCGGGTCGTCGAGGTAGTTCAGGTCGATCCGCGGAGCATCCGCGACGTCGGCGCTGGCCAACCGCACCTCGCCCTCGGAGTGCGGTTGCACCGGGTTCGGCAGCACGACGACGGTCTCGGCGTCCGGGGCCAGGGTCACCTCGGGGTCGGCGAAGAAGTCGGACGGGTCGATGCGGAACACGTAGCGCCAGATGTCGGGGGTGTAGCCGCAGGTGAGCAGCGCGATCTCCGCGTCGTGCGTGTGCGGGTCGCCCAGGCCGGTGGAGAAGAAGGCGACGGCGTCGTAGAGCGAGGAGGACGCCAGCCCCTCCCCGGTCGTCATCCACTCGGTGACGCGGCGCTCGGCCTCGGCCCTGAGCCCGGCCAGCTCGGCGGGCAGGTCCGCGTCGTCGGCGGGGTCGGCGGGCAGGGGCCCCGCCGGCGCCCGCAGCGCGTCCGGGCCGAGCGAGACCGCGACCTCGGTCATGGCGAGCCCCACGCCGGGTGCGGGGAACGCCAGCGGCACGTGCAGGTGGTCCTTGAGGTGCTTGCCGACGTGCGCGTTGTCGACCAGGCAGTCGACCCCGGACTCCCCGAGCTCGTCGCGGGGCCCGACGCCGGAGAGCAGCAGGACGTGCGGCGAACCGATCGCGCCGGCGCTCAGGACGACCTCCCGCTCGGCGTGCACCGTGTGGGTGGCGCCGTCGGCGGCGCGGTACCGCACGCCGACGGCGCGGGCTCCGGCACCGTCGGCCTCGAGCAGGACCTGCTCGACCAGGGCGTGGGTGAGGACGGTGAGGTTCGGCCGGTCGAGCGCCGGCTCGAGGAACGCGTGGTAGGTGGAGGAGCGCTTGCCCTCCCGCGTGGTCGTCTGGAACAGCGAGCTGACCCCGGCCGGGCCACCCCGGTCGCGACCGTTGTAGTCCCCCATCGGGATGCCGGCCGACTCGGCCGCCTCGACGAACTGCTCCGCGGCGAGGGTGCGCGGCGAGCGCACCGAGACCCCCAGCGGACCGTCCGTGCCGTGTGCCTCGTCGTCGATGACGACGCCCTCCGGCGGGAGCGGCGGCGCGAGGCCCTCGCTCTTGAGGAAGTACGGCAGCACGTCGTCGTAGGACCAGCCCTTGCCCTCGCCGGCCGCCCAGCCGTCGAAGTCGCCGGGGTGCCCGCGCACGTAGGCCATGTAGTTGAGCCCCGAGGTGCCGCCCAGCATCTTGCCGCGCGGCACCATCATCCGGCCGTCGGCCAGGCCCTTGCCCGCGCCGCCGGGGTCGCCGGTGAACATCCAGTCGACGTCGGGGTCGAGCTGCAGCGACGCGACCGCGGCCGGCATCAGCTCGTGGGCGGGCGGGGTACCGCCTGCCTCGACGAGCGCCACGCGCACCGTCGGGTCCTCGCTCAGCCGCGCGGCGACGACCGCGCCCGCGGACCCACCGCCGACCACCACGAAGTCGAAGCGATCGGCCGAGGCGGCCGCTGGATCGACGCTCGCATCGCTCATCGCCGGCCCCTTCCGGTTGACCTACCCGGCGATGTCTACCACCTGGTGGCGACCGGTGGAAGGACGGCGGCTCGCTACTCCCACTCGATGGTGCCGGGAGGCTTCGAGGTGATGTCCAGGACCACGCGGTTGACGTCGGCGACCTCGTTGGTGATGCGCGTGGAGATCCGCTCCATCACCTCGTAGGGCAGACGCGCCCAGTCGGCGGTCATCGCGTCCTCGGAGGTCACCGGGCGCAGCACGACCGGGTGGCCGTACGTCCGCCCGTCCCCCTGGACCCCGACCGAGTGCACGTCGGCGAGCAGGACCACCGGCATCTGCCAGATGCCGCGGTCGAGCCCGGCCCGGGTCAGCTCGGCGCGGGCGATCGCGTCCGCCTCGCGGAGCAGCGCGAGCCGCTCGGCGGTGACCTCACCGATGATCCGGATGCCCAGCCCGGGCCCCGGGAACGGGTGCCGCCACACCATCTCGGCGGGCAGGCCGAGCTGCTCGCCGACGAGGCGAACCTCGTCCTTGAACAGCGTCCGCAGCGGCTCGACGAGGGCGAACTCGAGGTCCTCGGGCAGCCCGCCCACGTTGTGGTGCGACTTGATGGTCGACGTGCCGGCGCCGCCCCCGGACTCGACGACGTCCGGGTAGAGGGTCCCCTGCACGAGGAAGGCCACCTTGTCGCCGCCGTCGGCGAGCGAGGCGGCGCCGCTCTCGCGCGCCTGCGCCTCGAGCACCTCGGCCTCGGCGGCCTCGAAGACGCGGATGAACTCCCGCCCGATGGCCTTGCGCTTCTCCTCGGGGTCGGACACCCCGGCGAGCGCGTCGAGGAAGCGCTTCTGGGCGTCCACGACGTGCAGGTCGACGCCGGTCGCGGCGACGAAGTCCCGCTCCACCTGCTCGGCCTCGCCCTGGCGCAACAGGCCGTGGTCGACGAAGACGCAGGTCAGCCGGTTGCCGATCGCGCGCTGGACGAGCGCGGCGGCGACGGCCGAGTCGACGCCGCCCGAGAGCCCGCAGATCGCGCGGCCCTCCGGGCCGACCTGGGCGCGGATGGCGGCGACCTGGTCCTCGACGATGTTGACCATCGTCCAGGTCTGGCGGCAGCCGGCGATGTCGTGCAGGAAGTGCTCGAGCACCCGCTGGCCGTGCTCGGTGTGCATCACCTCGGGGTGCCACTGCACGCCCGCGAGGCCGCGGTCGACGTCCTCGAACGCCGCCACCGGCGTCACATCCGTCGCGGCCAGCACCCGGAAGCCGGGGGGCGCCTCGGTCACCGAGTCGCCGTGGGACATCCACACGGTGTGCCGCTCGGGCAGGTCGGCGAGGAGCGCGCCGGCGTCACCCACGGCGACGCCGGTGCGGCCGTACTCCCGCGCGCCGGTCGGCGAGACCCGCCCGCCGAGGCCCTCGGCCATCAGCTGGAAGCCGTAGCACATGCCGAAGACCGGCACCCCGGCCGCGAACAGGCCGTCGTCGATGCCGGGCGCGTCGTCGGCGTACACGGACGACGGTCCACCGGAGAGCACGATCGCCTTCGGTCGCCGCGCCAGCATCTCGGCGACCGGGGTCGTGTGCGGCACGATCTCGGAGTAGACGCGCGCCTCGCGCACGCGCCGGGCGATGAGCTGGGCGTACTGGGCTCCGAAGTCGACCACCAGCACCAGGTCGTGGTCGGTGGTGGCCGGGCTGTCCGGGCTGGTCATGGAGCGTCGGCCTCTCTCCCGCGGGCGGCGAGCCCCGATCGTATCCCCGGGCGCCGACAGGGCCGGCGCAGGCCGCGCCAGGGCCCGGCCGGGGGAGGGAGAGTGGCCGGGCCCTGGACTTGCCCACGCGGCTGGGAGCAGTCACGCGAGCAGCGGAGCCCGACAAGGGAGGGAGCAGGACTGCCGGACCCAACCGGCACAACGAAGGGCCCCCACCGGGGTTACGTCCGGGGCGGAGAACGATCGCCGGGCTGGTCCGGCCCCGACCGGACGCTCAGGTCCGCCTCAGGACACGCCCACGATCGGCAGCCGCAGCGCCCCCGGCGCCGCCTCGGGGACCATCGGCCGCGCGGGCGCCACCGGGGCCACCCGCTCGTACGCGGAACCCTCCGGCGGCCGCGGGTCGGCCTCGCCCTTGTTGGGCCACAGCGCCATCGCACGCTCCGCCTGGGCGGTGATCGTCAGCGACGGGTTCACGCCCAGGTTCGCCGAGATCGTGGAGCCGTCCACGATGTGCAGGCCCGGGTAGTGGTGCACGCGGTGGTAGGGGTCGACGACGCCCGTCTCGGGCGTCTCGCCGATCGTGCAGCCGCCGATGAAGTGCGCGGTGAGCGGCATCTTGAAGGGCTCGCCGATGCTCCCGCCGGCGACGCCACCGATCTCCTCGGCCATCAGCCGCACGGCCTCGTTCGCCACCGGGATGTACGTCGGGTTGGGCAGCCCGTGGCCCTGCCTGGAGCTCATCAGCCAGCCGAACGGCGTCTTCTTGCCGACGGTGGTGATCGAGTTGTCCAGGGTCTGCATCACCAGCGCGATGACCGTGCGCTCCGACCAGTGCTTGAGGTCGTAGAACTCCGGCACCTTGGTGCGCTGCTTCCACAGCTCCTTGAGCCAGGTGCGCCAGCGCGGCTCGCTGTCGGACTCCTCGGTGAGCACCGTCTGCAGCATCGCCATCGCATTGAAGCCCTTGCCGTATCGGACCGGCTCGATGTGCGTGTCGGAGTCGGGATGGAAGGAGGAGGTGATCGCGACGCCCTCGGTGAAGTCGTGGCCCCGCCGCGGCGGGGCGATCGCGCCGAGGATCGACTCGGAGTTGGTCCGCGTCAGCATGCCGAGGCGGTCGGAGATGCGCGGGAGGTCGCCGTCCCCCTTCAGCTGGTGCAGCAGCTTCTGCGTGCCGAGCGAGGCGGCGGAGAACACGACGTGCTCGGCGGTGAAGCTGGTGGCGGCGGAGCGCCGCGAGAGCTTCGCCTTGGTCCAGCGGGCGTCGACGCGGTAGCCGCCGCCGTCCCGCGCGCGCACGCGCGTCACGGTCGTGAGCGGGTGCACGACGGCGCCACCCTGCTCGGCGAGATAGAGGTAGTTCTTGACCAGCGTGTTCTTCGCGTTGTGGCGGCAGCCGCTCATGCACTCGCCGCAGTTCAGGCACGTCTTGCGGTCGGGGCCGGCCCCGCCGAAGTACGGGTCGCCGACGTCCTGGCCGCCCTCCTCGCCGGGCTGGCCGAACAGCACGCCGACCGGCGTCGGGTGGAAGGTGTGCCCGACGCCCATCTTCTCCGAGACCTTGTGCATCACGTCGTCGCTGGCCGTGCGCGTCGGGTTCTCGACCACGCCGAACATGCGCTTGGCCTGGTCGTAGTACGGCGCGAGCTCGGCCTTCCAGTCCGTGATGTGCGACCACGACGGGTCGCGGTAGAAGGGGTCGAGCGGCTCGTAGAGGGTGTTCGCGTAGACGAGCGACCCGCCGCCGACGCCGGCGCCGGCCAGGATCACGCAGTCGCGGACGGCGTCCACGCGCTGGATGCCGTACAGGCCGAGCGCCGGCGCCCAGAGGAACTTCTTCATGTCCCACTGCGAGCTCGCGAAGTCCTCGTCCCCGTAGCGCGCGCCCGCCTCGAGGACGCCGACGCGGTAGCCCTTCTCGGTCAGCCGCAGGGCCGTGACCGAGCCGCCGAAGCCGGACCCGATGACGAGGACGTCGTAGTCGTGCTGCTCGGCCATCAGGCCCTCCCCAGCTTCTTCATCACGCGCAGGTTGGCGGTCATCGTGCGGGCGTAGGCCCGGTCGGACATCCCGAGCATCGGGCCGAACCGGATCACCTTCTGGGTGCCGACCGACTGGGTCTCGGTGTAGCGCAGGATCCCCTCACTGCCCTGCCGCCGGCCCATCCCCGAGGCGCGCATGCCGCCCATCGGCGCCTCGATCGAGGCGAAGGTGGCCCCGAACGCCTCGTTGACATTCACCGTGCCGCAGCGCACCTGCGCCGCGATCTCGCGGGCGCGGGCGGTGTCGCGGCTGTAGATCGAACCGTTCAGGCCGTAGTCGCCGTCGTTGGCGCGCGCGACCGCGTCCGCCTCGTCGTGGAACCGGTAGAGCGCGATCACGGGGCCGAACGTCTCGTCGCCGAAGCAGGTCATCCCGGGCGCGACGCCCTCGAGGACGGTCGGCTCGTAGAAGTACGGGCCCAGGTCGGGGCGGGCCCGGCCACCGGTGAGCACCCGGGCACCCTTGTCGACCGCGTCGTCCACGTGCGCCTGCACGGTGTCGAGCTGGTCCTGGCTGATCAGGGAGCCCATGTCGACGCCCCAGTCGAGCGTGGCGCCGAGCGTCATCGCCTCGGTGCGGGCGACGAAGCGCTCGACGAACCGGTCGTAGACCTGGTCGGCGACGAACATCCGCTCCATCGAGACGCACAGCTGGCCGGCGTTGGAGAAGCTCGCCCGGACCGCGCCCTCGGCGGCGCGCTCGAGGTCGGCGTCGCGGAGCACGAGGAGCGGGTTCTTGCCGCCGAGCTCGAGCGAGCAGCCGATCAGCCGCTCGGCGCAGCCCGCCGCCACCCGCTTGCCGGTGGCCGTCGAGCCGGTGAAGCAGACGTAGTCGGCCTGGCCGATGATCGCGGTGCCGACGCGCGAGCCGGGCCCGGCGACGACCTGCCAGAGGTCCTCGGGGACGCCGGCCTCGACGAGCAGCTGCTTGCCGAGCAGCGCGGTGAGCATGGTCTGCGCGTCGGGCTTGGCGACGACCGCGTTGCCGGCGAGCAGCGCGGGCAGCCCGTCGCACAGCGCCATCGTGAACGGGTAGTTCCACGGCGAGATGATGCCGACGACGCCCTTGGGCACCTGGTTGACGTCGACGCGCGTGAGGCCCGGGACGACGCCGCGGACCCGCCGGCTGTCGAGGTGCTCGTGCGCGGTGCGCGCGTAGTAGCGGGCCGTCAGCGCGATGTGCAGCGGCTCGTCGAAGGCGTGCTTGCGGGCCTTGCCGGACTCCAGCACGATCAGGTCGAGGATCTCGTCCTGGCGGCCGAGGACGAGGTCGTGCAGGCGCATCAGCACCGCCGCGCGCTCGTCGACCGAGCGCCGGGCCCACTCCTCCTGGGCGCGGCGGGCGCGCCGGAACGCCTCGTCGACGTCCGCGTCGCTGGACTGCGGCACGTGCGCGAGGGGCTGCCCGTGCAGCGGCGACGCGACCGACTTCGTCTCCCCGCTCGTGGCCAGGACGCGGTCGGTGAGCCGCCGCGCGTGGGCCGGGTCGAGGGCGTACGCGGCCGTCGGGTCGTGCTCGGGGTCGTGCGGCCCCGTCAGCGTGGGGTCCGGCTGCTGGGCGTTCATGTACCGACAGTATGTCGCGCCTCGGCCGCCGAACACCCCTGATCCCGCCGCAGGCGCGTTTGACACGTCACAATTCGATGTCAAGCGGCTCGCGGAGGACCGGGCGGGCCTCAGTCGACGATGTCGCGCACGGCCACGCGGGCCTCGTCGGCCTCCTGGTCGGTGGGCATCGCCTGCGAGCGACGCTCGGCCTCGACCCGGCGCTGGTAGTGCTGCACCTCCTCGACCACGCGGTCGTCGCCCCACCCCAGCTCGCCGGCCATCAGCCGCGCCGCGGGCGCGGCGGCAGCCACGCCCCGGTCGAACGTCTCGATCGAGATGCGCGTGCGCCGGGTCAGGACGTCGTCGAGGTGCCGCGCGCCCTCGTGCGTCACCGCGTAGACCACCTCGGCGGCGAGGTAGTCGTCCGCGCCCTCGAGCGGCTGCCCCAGCTCGGGACGCTCCGCGACGAGCGCGAGGAGGTCGTCGACCATGCCGCCGTACCGGCCGAGCAGGTGGTCGATCCGCGCCACGTGCAGGCCCGACCGGCGCGCCAGGCCGACCCGCTGGTTGCTGCGCACCTCGAACGCCTCCGCCCCGAGCAGCCGCACCGTGTCGGTGACCGAGGGCGCGATGCCCGAGCGCCCGGTGGTGGCCAGCGAGTGCCCGGCGGCGTCGACGGCGTCGCGGCCCATCACGCGGTACGTCGTGTACTTGCCGCCCGCGATCATCACCAGGCCGGGCACCGGCGTGACCACCGTGTGCTCCCGGGAGATCTTCGAGGTCGGCTCCGACTCCCCGGTGAGCAGCGGCCGCAGGCCCGCGTACACGCCCTCGACGTCGCTGTGGTCCAGCGGCTCCCGCAGGATCGCGTTGACGTGCTCGAGGATGTAGTCGATGTCGGCGCGGCTCGCCGCGGGGTGGGCCTTGTCGAGGTCCCACGCGGTGTCGGTGGTGCCGATGAGCCAGTGCCGGCCCCAGGGGATGACGAACAGCACGGACTTCTCGGTCCGCACGATGAAGCCCGTCTCGGAGCGGATGCGATCGCGCGGCACGACGATGTGGACGCCCTTCGACGCCTGCACACGCAGGGCGCCGCGTCCGCCGACCATGTCCTGGATCTCGTCGGTCCACACGCCGGCGGCGTTGACGACGACCCGGGCGCGCACCTCCAGCTCGCGGTCGTGCTCGAGGTCGTGGGCGCGCACGCCGACCACGCGCTCCCCCTCGCGCAGGAACCCGGTGACCTTCACCCGCGTCGCGACGTGCGCCCCGTGCGCCGCGGCCGTGCGGGCCGTCTCGACCACGTGCCGGGCGTCGTCCACCTGGCAGTCGTAGTAGCGCAGCGCCCCGGCGATCGTGTCGGAGTTGAAGTCGGGGGCCATCCTCGCGACCGCCCGGCGCGTCAGGTGTCGGTGCCGCGGCACCCCCATGTCGTACTTGCCGAGCATCGCCATCGCGTCGTAGAGGGCCAGCCCGGCCCCCACGTAGGGGCGTTCCCAGAAGCGGTGCGTCAGCGGGTAGAGGAACGGCACGGCGCGCACCAGGTGGGGAGCGAGACGGGTGTAGAGCAGACCGCGCTCCTGCAGCGCCTCGCGGACGAGGCCGAAGTCGAGCATCTCGAGGTAGCGCAGCCCGCCGTGGAGCAGCTTGCTGCTGCGGCTCGACGTGCCGGACGCCAGGTCGCGCTGCTCGAGCAGGCCGGTGCTGAGGCCCCGGGTGACGGCGTCCAGCGCGGTGCCGACGCCGACGACGCCGCCGCCCACCACGAGGACGTCGAGCTCGGGCTCGTCCCCCGCCCCGGTCATCGCCGCGATGCGACCGGTCGCGCGCGGCGGGCGAGAGGGCGCTGGCGGGGGCGCTGGCGGGGCTCATGCGTCCACTGTTCCAGATGCCCGATGGTGGGGTCGGGCCTGTAGTGCGGTTTCCCCGCTCGAGCGGGGAGACTGGTACTTCGTCATCGTTGCAACGCATCACCAGTGACGGTTTCCCCGCTCGAGCGGGGATTCAGCAGCGCCGACCCACCCGGTGGACGAGGCGCTCGCCGAGGTCGGGGCGGCGGTCGGTACGCACGGGACGGGCGCGCTGCACCTCGTCGACGAGGGCCGGGTCGAGGTCCGCGACGGCGAGACCCTGGTCGTCGGCGCCGAGCCGGGCGACCGGGACGCCGTCCGGGTCCCACACGCCGGAGCCGCCGATGGCGCGCCGGCGCCCGGACGGCCCGGTCGCACACGCCGCGACGACGTAGATGCCGTGGTCGGCGGCGCGGGCGGCGAGGACGGCGTCCCGACGCGCCGCCGACCCCGGGAAGAACGCCGCCGAGGCCAGGTAGCCGAACGCGCCAGCGTCGGCGGCGTCGCGCGCGTGCTCGGGGAACGACGTGTCGTAGCAGATCGCCAACCCCAGGGGGACGCCGTCGACCACCGCCGTGCCGCCGCCGGGGCCGGGCGCGAAGAAGCGGCGTTCGTCGGCGTCGAGGTGCTGCTTGCGGTAGGTCACCACCGGCGGCGCGCCGGGGGCGACCAGCACCCCGGCCATCGCGCGGCCATGCGCCGGCCATCGAGCCGGCCATCGAGCCGGCCGCGCCGGCGTCGTCGCGCACCGCAAGGCTGGCGAAGACCACGACGCCCGCCGCGTCGGCGGCGACCACCAGCGGGTCGAGCAGCGCGGGCAGCTCGGCGGTCGTGGGCAGCGGGCCGGCGAAGACGCGCTCGTCGTAGCCGGTCGGGAAGGCCTCGGGCAGCACCAGCAGGCGTACGCCCTGCTCGCCGGCCATCGCGACCAGCCGGGCGGCGGTCGCCAGGTTGGCCGGGACGTCGCCGGGGACCGCGTCCGCCTGCCCGGCGGCGACCCGGAGCGGCGAGGAGGCGGACATGGGGGTCAGCCTCGCAGTCGCCATCCGGGCTATGTCGCGACCCTCCCTGCGCGGGAGCCGGGCTCACCCACTGCGCGGCAGCCCGGCTCGGCGCGCGGCGGGAACCGGTCGGCGCCCCGTGGCCACGAGCACCAGCCAGACGGTGAGGCCGAGCTCGGCCACCACGGACGGCACCGCGACGACGACGAGGAAGGCGTCGGCGACGGCGTCGTAGTCGGCGAGCGCGATGCGCGCGACGGTGTCGGCGGCGTACGCCAGGCCCGCCACCGGCAGCAGCCAGCCGAGGAGGCGCGGCGCACCGGCGGCGCGGACCAGCAGCACGCCCAGCAGGACCAGGTGCAGGCCGAAGCAGGCGAGCCCGACCACCCAGGTGAAGTCGAAGGCCTGCAGCGCGAGCAGCACGGCCGGTTCGGCGTCGACGGCAGCGCCGCCGACGCTGCCGTCCGCGAGCAGCAGCGCCGCGTGCAGGAACACCAGCGAGACGCCGAGGAACACGGTGTAGACGATCCGGGCCCAGGCTGCCAGCAGCGACAGGTCGGCGTGCACGCCGCGGAGCAGCACGTGCAGACCCCAGGCGATCACGAGGTCGACGAGGAAGATGGCGAGGAACGCCACGACACCGACCCGGAAGGTGGTCTCGGCGGCCGCGAGGTCCGCGGTCGTGGCCGCGGCGTCGCCGGGGTCGAGCACGGCGCCGACGGCGAGGAAGTTCGCGAAGATCGCGAGGACGAAGATGGCGACGTAGCCGCCGGCGGCCCAGCCCGCGCCCGCGCGAGGCGCGGTGGTCGGGGCCTGCGGCTCGGGCGCGTGCCTGGGCACGCGGGAGGGAGAGGTGGTTGCCACGATGGTGCTCCTGACAGGGAAGGGACGGGTTCAGACGGAGATCGCGACCTTGCCGCGGACGTGGCCGGCGGCGAGGTGCTCGAGGGCCTTGGGCGCCTCGTCGAGGGTGTAGGTGCGCTCGACGGCCGGGCGGACGCGGCCGGCCTCCACGTGCTCGACGAGCTCGTGGAGGTCCTCGGCGGACTCCGCCGAGACGAACATCGTCAGCCGCTGGCGCAGGAAGGGCGACCAGGCGACGGCGAGCAGGTTGCGCTCCATCCCGCCGAGCAGGCGCCCGCCCTCCTCGCCGCCCGTGAGCACGAGCGTGCCGCGCTCGGTGAGGAGCCGGCGCAACCGGCGCAGGGGGCGGTTGCCGCCCAGGTCGATGACGGCGTCGTAGCGGCTGCCGTCGGCGCCGGGCTCCTCGCGGGCGTAGTCGATCACGCGCGTCGCGCCGAGGCCACGCACGAAGTCGGCCTTGGCGCCGCTGCACACCCCGGTCACCTCCGCGCCCGTCGCGGCGGCGAGCTGGACGGCGTACGAGCCGACGCCGCCGGACGCGCCCAGGATCAGCACGCGCGAGCCGGGGCCGAGGTCCCCGCTGCGACGCACGGCCTGGAGGGCCGTGAGCCCCGAGACCGGGAGCGCGGCCGCCTCCTCCCAGCCGAGGGATGCGGGCTTCGGGGCGATCCGCTTGACCGGCACCACGGCGTGCTCGGCGACGGAGCCGTCGGCGGTGCCGATGACGTCGTCACCGATACGCACCTCCGTGACCCCCTCCCCGACGGCGTCCACGACCCCGGCGAGGTCGCGGCCGATCACCGGGAACCTGGGGCGGCGGATGCCGAAGAAGGGACGACCGAGCAGCGGCAGTCCGGTCAGGAGGTGGTGCGTGCCGCGGTCCAGGGCGGCGGCGCGCACACGCACCAGCACCTCGCCCGGGCCCGGCTCCGGGGTGGCGACCTCGGCCACCGACAGCTGCTCCGTTCCGCCGAACCCTCGCTGGGTGACTGCGCGCATCCCGTTCTCCTACCTTACGTTGTAAGCCTGACTCGGAAACGGTAGCCTTACGGCGTAAGAACGTCAAGGGCCCTAGGGCCCGGGAGGAGGACCTGTGGTCCAGCGCACGAAACCCACCCTCACCCGGGACGCGGTCGTCGCCGCGGCCGTGGCGGTCGCGGACGCCGACGGGCTGGGCGCCCTGTCGATGCGGGCCGTGGCGCGCCGGGTCGGGGTGGAGGCGATGTCGCTCTACCACCACGTCGCCCACAAGGAGGCGATGCTCGACGGGATGGTCGACGCCGTGCACGCGGAGTTCCACACCCCGCGGGTCGGGGGCGACTGGCGGGCCGAGCTGCGCGAGCGCTCGCGCTCCGGCCGGCAGGTGCTCAAGCGACACCCCTGGGCGGTCGGGCTGATGGACTCACGGACGGGGGCGGGCTGGGAGACGCTGCGCCACCACGACGCCGTCCTCGGCTGCCTGCGGCAGGCCGGGTTCTCGTGGGTCCTCGCAGGGCACGCGTTCGCGACGCTCGACGCCCACCTGTACGGGTTCCTCGTCCAGGAGCTGTCGCTGCCGGGCACCTCGGAGGCGGACGGGCTCGGCGACGTGGCCGCGCAGATGATGGCGGCGATGCCGGCCGACACCCTGCCGCACCTGCGGGCGTTCACGCTCGAGCGGGTGCTGCAGCCGGGCTACGAGTTCGGCGACGAGTTCGACGTCGGCCTCGACCTCGTCCTCGACGGCCTCGCCCGCCGCCTCGACTCCGCCGAGTGGGCGTGAATCCCGGGCTCGAGGCGGGGCTCGCGCCCAGTCGGCGCGGGGCTCACGGCCCAGTCGGCGCGGGGCTCGCGCCCAGTCGACGCGGGACTCACGCCCGCTCGGCTACTCGGTGAGCACGACCTCGACGCGCTGGAACTCCTTGAGGTCGGTGTAGCCCGTGGTCGCGAGCGAGCGGCGCAGGGCCCCGATCAGGTTCTGGGTGCCGTCGGCGACGCGCGAGGGGCCGAAGAGGACCTGCTCGAGCGGGCCGGCGGTGCCGAACTCGACCCGCTCGCCGCGCGGCAGGTCGGGGTGCCAGGCCTCGGCGCCCCAGTGGAAGCCCCGCCCGGGTGCCTCGTCCGCCCGCGCGAAGGGCGAGCCGACCATGACGGCGTCCGCGCCGCAGGCGATCGCCTTGGCCAGGTCGCCGGAGCGGCCGATCGAGCCGTCGGCGATCACGTGCACGTAGCGCCCGCCCGACTCGTCGAGGTAGTCGCGCCGCGCCGCGGCGACGTCGGCGACCGCGCTGGCCATCGGCACCGAGATGCCGAGCACCGTGCGCGTCGTGTGCGCCGCTCCCCCGCCGAACCCGACGAGGACGCCGGCCGCGCCGGTGCGCATCAGGTGCAGCGCCGCCTGGTAGGTCGCGCAGCCGCCGACGATCACGGGCACGTCGAGCTCGTAGATGAACTGCTTGAGGTTCAGCGGCTCGGCCTGGCTCGAGACGTGCTCGGCCGAGACCGTCGTCCCGCGGATCACGAACATGTCGACGCCCGCGTCGACCACGCAGTCCGCGAACTCCTTGGTGCGCTGCGGCGACAGGGAGCCGGCCACGGTGACGCCGGCCTCGCGCACCTCCTCCAGGCGGCGGGTGATCAGCTCCTCGCGGATCGGCGCGGCGTAGATCTCCTGCATCCGCCGGTTCGCCTCGTCGCCGCGCAGCCCGGCGATCTCCTCGAGCATCGGCGTCGGGTCGTCGTACCGCGTCCACAGACCCTCGAGGTCGAGCACGCCGAGACCGCCGTGCCGCCCCAGCGCGATCGCGGTCCCGGGCGACATCACCGAGTCCATCGGGGCCGCGACCACCGGGATCTCGAAGCGGTAGGCGTCGATCTGCCAGGCGACGCTGACCTCCTCCGGGTCGCGGGTGCGCCGGGAGGGGACGATCGCGATGTCGTCGAAGGAGTACGCGCGCCGGCCGCGCTTGGCCTGGCCGATCTGGATCTCGGTCACGGGGAGCAGGCTACAGACGGGGCACCGGTGGCCCGACGGCGCTCAGCGGCCGACGTAGTTCGGCGCCTCGACGGTCATCTGGACGCCGTGCGGGTGGCTCTCGGCCAGCGACGCCCCGGTGATGCGCACGAAACGGCCGCGCTCCTGCAGCTCGGGCACCGTCGGCGCGCCGACGTAGAACATCGACTGGTTCAGCCCGCCGATCAGCTGGTGCGCGACGGCCGACAGGTGACCGCGGTAGGCCACCTGCCCCTCGATGCCCTCGGGGACGATCTTGTCGTCGCTGGTGACCTCGGCCTGGAAGTAGCGGTCCTTGGAGTAGGACTTCTTGCCGCGGCTCGACATCGCGCCCAGCGACCCCATCCCCCGGTAGGACTTGAACTGCTTGCCGTTGACGAAGACCAGCTCGCCGGGGCTCTCCTCGCAGCCGGCGAGCATCGAGCCGAGCATCACGCTGTCGGCGCCGGCGACGAGCGCCTTGGCGATCTCGCCGGAGTGCTTCATGCCACCGTCGGCGATCAGCGGGACGCCGGCCGGGCGGGTGGCCTGCGCGGCCTCGTGGATCGCCGTGATCTGCGGGACGCCGACCCCGGTCACCACGCGGGTCGTGCAGATCGAGCCCGGCCCGACGCCGACCTTCACGGCGTCGGCGCCGGCGTCGACGAAGGCCTGCGCACCCTCGCGCGTCGCCACGTTGCCGCCGATCACCTGCACGTGCTGCGTGGCCGGGTCGGACTTCAGGCGGCGCACCATGTCGAGCAGCAGCCGCACGTGCCCGTGGGCGGTGTCGGCCACGATCACGTCGGCGCCGGCCTCGACGAGGCGGGTGGCGCGCTCCCACGCGTCGCCGAAGTAGCCGATCGCCGCGCCCACCATCAGGCGGCCGTCGGCGTCCTTGCTGGCGTGCGGGAACTGCTCGGACTTCACGAAGTCCTTGACGGTGATCAGGCCGCCGAGCCGCCCCTCGTCGTCGATCAGCGGCAGCCGCTCGCGCTTGTGCTGGCGCAGCAGGGTGGTGGCGTCCTCGCGGCTGATCCCGACCGGCCCGGTGACCAGCGGCATCGGGGTCATCATCTCGTCGACCTTGGTCGTGGACCACTCCGCGACCGGGGTGAAGCGCAGGTCGCGGTTGGTGATGATGCCGAGCAACCGCTCGTCGACGCCGACGACGGGCAGGCCCGAGACGCGGTACTCCCCGCAGATGCGGTCGAGCTCCTCCAGCGTCGCGTCGGGCCCGATGGTGACGGGGTTGGAGATGATCCCGGTCTGGGTCCGCTTGACCAGGTCCACCTGGTAGGCCTGGTCCTCGATCGAGAGGTTGCGGTGCAGCACGCCGAGGCCGCCCTGGCGGGCCATCGCGATGGCCATCCGCGACTCGGTGACCGTGTCCATCGCCGCCGAGACCAGCGGCACCCGCAGCGAGATCTCCCGGGTGAGCCGGGAGGTGGTGTCGATGTCGTCGGGCGCCAGGTCGGTCTCTCCCGGGCAGCAGCAGGACGTCGTCGTACGTGAGGCCCAGGGTCGCGAACTTCTCGGGTGTCTCCACGGCGCCATTCTAGGGGCCGGGAACTGGCACTCCCCGAGGCGCGGTCCGCGGAGTAGCGTGCTTGGTCCACGCCCCGCGCAACGCGGGGCCGGCGGCATCCAGCGCGACGACCGCCACGACCAGGCTCGGGGGAGCTCATGTTCACGACGAAGGGACGACGCAGCCTGCGAGCCACCGTGCTCGCCGCCGTCGCCGCGGTACTGATGACGACGACGGCGGGGGTCGCCAGCGGCGAGACCGTCAGGGTGTTCGACAAGGTGGGCGACGGCGTCCGGTACACGGGCGACCCGCAGCGGAGCCGCAAGGCGGACGTGCAGCGCTTCCGCGTCGACCACAAGCACCGGAAGGTGCGGTTCCGGCTGTACAACGCCAAGGGCGGCACCTTCGGGGACTTCACCGACGTCTGGGTCGACACCGACCCGAGGAACCCGGGCCCCGAGCGGCTGATCACCTTCGTCGCGGAGACCGGGACGTTCGGGGTGAGCAAGGTCGACCGCTTCTTCAACGCGAACAACCCCAAGGCGGGCGGGCACGGCCCCGGGACGTGCGGCAACGACTACCCCGTGCGTCGGTACCGGGTCATCGACGCGGGCATCCCCCGCGCCTGCTTCGGCTATCCGAAGCGCCTCCGGGTGAGCGTCCAGACCGCTCACGACGGCTTCGAGGTGCGCCGCGACTGGGCGCCGGGAATCCGCCGGTTCAGCCGCTGGGTCGGGCGCGGCTGACGTACGCCGACCCGCGTCCGCGGCCGCGGCCGCGCCATCGGGTAGCCGCCGGCGGACAGCCCGCCGCCCGGTCCCGCCCGTGACAGGCTCTGGCCATGGGAGGGGCCCCGACCGCAGCCCGCCGCGCGCGCGAGTCCGCGAGGCGGGCCGTCGGCGCCGGCGCCCCGCACGTCGGGAGGGTGGTGCGGGCGCGGTACACGGTCGCCGTGGCCGCGGTGGCCGCGTTCCTGCTCCGGCTGCCGGCCGCGACCCGTCCGCTCCGCTCCGACGAGTCCGGCTTCCTGCTCGTCGCCCGCTCGTGGTCCCCCGAGCCGGGCAGCGTCTACGGGCCGCTCTTCGTCGACCGCTCCCCGGTGCTGATCGGGCTGGTCAGGCTGACCGACGCGGTCGCGGGGCCGTACGCGCTGCGCGTGCTCGGGGCGATCTGCTGCGCCCTGGCGGTGCTGCTCGCGGCGGCCCTGGCGCGGCTCGTCGCCGACGACCTGACCGCCCGGTGGACGGCCCTGGCCGTGGCGGCGCTGTGTGCCAGCCCCCTCATCGACGTCGTCGCGGTGAAGGGCGAGCTGCTCGCGCTGCCGCTGCTCATGCTGGGTGTCTACGCCGCCCTCCGGGCGGCCCGCGGGCAGGCGTTGGCCTGGGCGCTCCTCTCCGGGGTCTGCGGCGGGCTCGCGGTCGGCCTGAAGCAGAACCTGTGGGGCAGCCTCGTCTTCGCCGTCGTGCTGCTCGTGGCCACCGCCGTGGCGGGCCGGCGGCCCGGGCAGCTGCGCCGCGCGGCCGCCCTGGTCGCCGCCGTCGCGGGCGCCGCGCTGGTCCCGGCGCTGGTCATGGCCGCCTGGGCCGCGGCCACGGGGGTGGGGCTGGACGCCCTCTGGTACGCCGTCGCCGGCTTCCGCTCGGACGCCTCCGTGGTGCTCGCGGCGAGCCCGAGCGGCGCCCCGGTCGACCGGGCGGTGGTGCTCTCGGTCAGCGCGCTCGGCGTCGGCCTGCTGCCCGTCGTCGGGGGCTTCCTCGTGCACCTGCCGGACGAGTGGCGGGACGACGCGCCGCTCGCGGCCGCCGTCCTGGCGATGCTGGCCTTCGACGTCGCGGGCCTGGCCCTCGGCGGGAGCTACTGGAAGGACTACCTCTTCCCCATGATCGTCCCCGCCGCGCTGTGCGCGACGATGCTGGCGCGGCGGCGGTCCAGACGGGGGCTGGCGATGCGGGCCGTCGTGCTCGGCATGGTGGTCTCCAGCGTCGCGTCGCTGGGCTGGTGGGCCTGGGAGAACTCGCGCGGGCTCCAGGAGTACGACGAGGCCGCCCTCGGCCGGGCCGTCGCCGAGGTCGCCGAGCCCGGCGACACCCTGACCGTCTTCGGCGGCCGGGCCGACGTGCAGTACTCCAGCGGCCTCGACACCGGCTACCAGTACGTCTGGAGCCTGCCGATGCGGGTGCTCGACCCCGGCTACCGGGAGCTGGAGACGCTGCTGCGCGGCGGCGACGGGCCGGAGTGGTTCGTGCAGTGGGTGCCCTTCGAGTCCTGGGGGAAGGACGAGGCCGGCTCGCGGCTGCGCACGGCGGTGCGGGACGCGTACGTCCTCCACGGCCGCGGCTGCAGCGGCCGGCCGGTCTACCTCCGCGCGGGGCTGGACCGGGGGCCGATCACCCCCGACTGCACCGGCCGCTGAGCGAGGGGGCGCCAGTCCCGCGCCGAGTGGGCGCCAGCCCGCGGCAGTGGGCGCCAGTCCGCGGCGAGTGGGCGCCAGTCCCGCGCCGAGTGGGCGCCAGTCCCCAGGTCCACCGGGATTCACGCCCCCTCGGCATGACGACGCCCCCGCACCCAGGTGGGTGCGGGGGCGTCGACGCGGTGCCGCGGGCCGGCGGGTCAGGCCGCCCGGTCAGACCTCAGTGGCCGTGACCGTGCCCGTGGCCGTGACCGCCGGCGGACTCGTCTTCCTCCTCCGGCTTCTCCACGACCAGGGTCTCGGTCGTGAGCAGCATGCCGGCGATGGAGGTGGCGTTGACCAGCGCGGAGCGGGTCACCTTGACCGGGTCGAGGACGCCCTGCGCGACCAGGTCCCCGTACTCGCCGGTGGCGGCGTTGTAGCCGTTGCCCACCCCGAGCTCGCGGACCTTGGTGGTCACGACGTAGCCGTTCTCGCCACCGTTCTCGGCGATCCAGCGCAGCGGCTCGTCGGCGGCCTTGCGGACGATCCGCACGCCGACGGCCTCGTCGCCGGTGAGCCCGAGGTCCTTCTCGAGCGCGGAGACGGCGTGCACCAGGGAGGAGCCGCCGCCGGCGACGATGCCCTCCTCGATCGCGGCGCGCGTCGCGGAGACGGCGTCCTCGATGCGGTGCTTCTTCTCCTTGAGCTCCACCTCGGTGGCGGCGCCGACGCGGACCACGCACACGCCCCCGGCCAGCTTCGCGAGGCGCTCCTGGAGCTTCTCGCGGTCCCAGTCGGAGTCGGTGTTGTCGATCTCGGCCTTGATCTGCTTGACCCTGGCCTCGACCTCGGACGCGTCGCCCGCGCCGTCGACGATCGTCGTGTCGTCCTTGGTGACCACGACGCGCCGGGCCTGGCCCAGCACCTCGAGACCGACCTGGTCGAGCTTGAGCCCGACCTCGGGCGCCACGACCTGACCGCCGGTCAGCGTCGCGATGTCCTGCATCATCGCCTTGCGGCGGTCACCGAAGGCCGGCGCCTTGACCGCGGTGGCGGTGAACGTGCCGCGGATCTTGTTCACGACCAGGGTCGAGAGGGCCTCGCCCTCCACGTCCTCGGCCAGGATGAACAGCGGCTTGCCGGCCTGCATGACCTTCTCCAGCAGCGGCAGCATGTCCTGGATGGAGGAGATCTTGCCCTGGTGGAGCAGGATGTACGGCTCGTCGAGGACGGCCTCCATGCGCTCCTGGTCGGTCACGAAGTACTGCGAGATGTAGCCCTTGTCGAACTGCATCCCCTCGGTGAACTCGAGGTCGGTGCCCAAGGTGTTGGACTCCTCGACGGTGATCACACCGTCCTTGCCGACCTTGTCGAACGCCTCGGCGAGCAGGTCGCCGATGTGCTGGTCGCGCGAGGAGATGGTGGCGACCGCGGACATGTCCTCCCGCGTCTCCACCTCGCGCCCGGCGGCGCGCAGCGCGTCGCTGACGGCCTCCGAGGCGGCGTCCATGCCGCGCTTGAGGCTCATCGGGTTGGCGCCGGCGGCCACCGCGCGCAGGCCCTCGTGGACCATGGCCTGCGCGAGGACGGTCGCCGTCGTGGTGCCGTCGCCGGCGACGTCGTTCGTCTTGGTGGCGACCTCCTTGGTGAGCTGAGCGCCCAGGTCCTCGAAGGGGTCGTCCAGCTCGATCTCACGCGCGACGGTCACGCCGTCGTTCGTGATCGTGGGGGCGCCCCACTTCTTGTCCAGGACGACGTAGCGGCCCTTGGGCCCCAGCGTCACCTTGACGGCGTTGGCGAGGGCGTCGACGCCGCGCTCGAGCGCGCGGCGGGCGTCCTCGTCGAACTCCAGGATCTTCGGCATCGTGGGTGATGCTCCTTCCGGTTACGGACGTGCGCGGGTCGGGATCGTCAGGAGACGACCGCGAGGACGTCGCGAGCCGAGAGGATCAGGTACTCGTCGCCGCCGTGGTTGACCTCGGTGCCGCCGTACTTGCTGTAGATGACCTTGTCGCCCACGGAGACGTCCATGGGGATGCGCTCGTCGCCGTCCTCGTTGAAGCGGCCGGGGCCAACGGCAACGACCTCGCCCTCCTGGGGCTTCTCCTTCGCGGTGTCCGGGATGACCAGGCCGGAGGCCGTGGTCTGCTCGGCGTCGAGCGGCTTGACGACGATCCGGTCCTCGAGGGGCTTGATGTTGACCGACACGATGTCGACCCTCACTTTCCGTACATGCTGGCTGATGGTCGTGGGTGACAGCCGCCCGGCCGTGCGCCGTCGCGGGGGTCGCAGGCCGGCTCCGCTGTCGCTGGCACACTCACGTGGAGAGTGCCAATACGAAACTTAGCACTCGCCCAATCTGAGTGCCAGCGGGTCCCGGGGGGCCGGGGGCCGGTCTCTGGGAGGATCCGCGGGTGGAGCTCGAGGCGTTCCGGTGGCTGCTCACGGAGCCGGGCGGGGCGCTCGTGCGGGTGGCCGCCGAGGCCTGGCGCGAGGCCGGCGGCGACCCGGTCAGGGCGGCCGCGGCGGTGCGCCGCCGCGAGGGCGACCCGGCGCGGGCCGCCGCCGCGCTGACCCAGGCGCGCCTGCGCGAGCGGGCCGTCGCCAAGCTCGGGCCCGAGGGCCGGCGCTGGTGGCTGACGCCGGACGGCCTCGAGCAGGCGACCCGCCGCGAGGTCGCCGAGCACCGCGCCGCGCGGCTGGCCCGGCAGCGGCGTGGCGCCCGCGGCGGGGTGGTCGACCTCGGCTGCGGCATCGGCGGCGACCTGGTCGCCCTCGCCCGGGCCGGGCTGCCGGTCACGGGCGTCGACGTGGACCCGCTGCGGGTCGAGGTCGCGCGCGCCAACCTGGCGGCCTTCGGCCTCGGCGGCGACGTGCACGCCGGCGACGCGGAGACCACGCCGCTCGCGGGGCACGCGGTCGCCTTCGCCGACCCGGCGCGCCGCTCCGCCCGCGGCCGCGAGCTCGACGCCTCGGGCTGGACGCCGCCGTGGCCCTTCGTGGCCGACCTGCTCACCGGCGCCCGCGTGGGCGCGGCCGTGGTGAAGGTGGCGCCCGGGATCCCGCACGCGATGCTCCCGGCCGGTGCCGAGGCGGAGTGGGTCAGCGTCGGCGGCGAGGTCAAGGAGGCGGCGCTGTGGTCGGCGTCCCTGGCGACCGTGCGGCGGCGGGCGACGCTGCTGGCCGCGGGCGCCCCCGACCCGACGCGCGAGGCGCGGACGCTGACCGAGGCCGACGACCCGTACGACGGCGCTCCCCGGCCGGTGCGGGCGGTCGGGCAGTACCTGCACGAGCCGGACGGCGCGGTCGTGCGTGCCGGCCTGGTGACCGCGGTCGCCGGGCAGGTCGGCGGCGGGCTGGTGGACGAGCACATCGCCTGGGTGACGACCGACGAGGCGACCACGACGCCCTTCGCGCGGGCGTACGAGGTGCTCGAGGAGCTGCCCTACCGCGAGAAGCCGCTGCGCGCGGCGCTGCGCGAGCGCGGCATCGGCCGGCTCGCGATCAAGACCCGCGGCGTCGACGCCGTCCCCGAGCAGCTGCGCAAGCGCCTCGCCCTGCGCGGCGACGACGAGGGGACGCTCGTGCTGACCCGGGTCGCGGGCTCGGGGACGGCGCTGCTGGTGCGACCGCTGGCCCGCTGACGCCGACGTCAGACGATTCGGGTTTTCTGGCGGGAGCCTTGAGGTTCCCTTGCTTGCCCGGCCGCGCCGGCCCGGCGAATGATCACCGGCGTCGCTGCGCATGGGGTGCAGGGGGAGGCACCAGCCGATCGGCTGGGCCGCGACGCATTCGGGGGAATGCACATGGGTGAGATCGTCGAGATCAACGTGGCTGCCGTCGCGGCCACTGCGCGCAGCGCATCCGCTGCCACACCGAGCGTCGCGGGGCCGCGCGCCCCGCAGCTCGGGCACACCCGGGAGTGACCGGGGCGGTGGCTGCCCGCGCGGCCACCGTCCCGCACCCGGCACGGAAGCCCGTGCCCACCCGGCCGCGCCTCCGCGCGCCCTGCTGCGACCCATCGAGACGGAGCCACCATGTCCACGCCCGACACCACGTCCGACACCACGTCCGACACCATGTCCGACACGGTGCGCCACGCCGCACCCACCCGGCTGGCCGCCCGGACCGCCCACCTGGTGGTGCGGCTGGCGCTGCTGGCGCTGCTGGCCGTGGTCACCGGGGTGCTCGTCGTGCTGATCGTGCTGCCCCGCGTCACGGACGGCGCCGCCCTCACCGTCCTGACCGGCAGCATGGAGCCGGGCATCCCGACCGGCTCGACCGTGCTCGTCCGACCGGTCGACCCGGGCGCGCTGCAGGTCGGCGACGTGGCCACCTACCAGAAGGCGCCCGGCGAGGACACCTACATCACCCACCGCATCGTCGACCTGGACCGCTCGACCAACCCGCCCGCGTACGTGTTCCAGGGTGACGCCAACCGCGGGCCCGACCTGAAGCCGGTGCCGCCGGGCGCGATCCGTGGCGAGGTGTGGTTCCACGTGCCGCACCTCGGCGCGCTCAAGAACCGGCTCAACGGGTCGGCCGGCCTCGGCCTGCTCGCGATGCTCCTGCTCGGCGGCTACGCGCTCGCGCAGCTCGGCGGCGCGTGGCGGGACCGGCGCCGGAACCCGGGCTCCGACCCCGGGGAGCGGGCCACCGGGGAGCCGGCCACCGATGCGCAGCCCGGGGCGTGCGCACGCCACCCGGGAGCACCGTGCGCACGCGTGACAAGCGCGCCGCGCTCGCCGGAGCCGCGGCGGTCACGCTCGCCCTCGGTCTCAGCAGCGGCGGCGACACGCTGGCCGCATGGTCCGACCGGGTCGTGATCAGCACCGGCGCCGAGGCAGGCACCTGGGGCCCGGAGCTCCCGGCCGAGTGCGGGGACGTCGGGCAGTACACCGAGGTCATCGAGGGCACACCGGGCGACGACACGATCGACGCGGGCAACGGCAAGCAGGTCGTGCTCGCCGGCGACGGGGACGACACCGTGCTCGGCGGCAACGGCAAGGACTGCCTGGTGGGCGGTGACGGCCGGGACTCGCTCGACGGCGGCAACGGCAAGGACGTGCTGCTCGGCGAGGCCGGCGACGACCGGCTGCTGGGCCGGAACGGCCCCGACACGGTGCTCGGGGGTCCCGGCAACGACGCCTGCGACCTCCGGCCGGGGCCCCGGGTCGCGGGCTGCGAGACGTACGTCGGCCCGGGCGAGCCGAGCGTCCCGGGTGCGAAGAAGGGCGCCCGCGACGCCGGGCCCGACCCCCAGCCCGCCGACCCGGGGGGGACCCAGGAGTCCCCGGCACCCACGGATCCGGGCGCCCCCACGCCCGCGCCCGGGTCCGGGTCCGGGCCCGGGCCCGGCGGGACAGCGTCGTCGGGCGGGACAGCGCCGCTGGGCGGCCCGAAGCCCGCGCCGTCCGCGAAGTCGGGTGGGCCCGCGCCGTCGTCACCGCCCGCCTCGACACCGCCCGCCTCGACACCGCCCGCCTCGACGCCCGCCGGTCCGGCCGGCGAGCCGAGCAGCCCGTCGTCCCCCGCCGATCGCGAATCGGCTGCGGACCCGGAGACAGAGACCACTCCATGACCCGCCCGGGTCCGTGGAGCAGCGGGCGCCCCCATGGGGGCGCCCGCACGAACCCGGCGCCGCAAGCGCTCCGGGGCCAGCACCGCGCAGATCGCGCGGCCCAACGGGGGAAGGAACCTCAGATGAACAAGAAGCTTCTCAAGGCCAGCGTCGCCGGTGTCGCGGTGGCAGCCATCGCCTTCAGCGGATCCACCTTCGCCGCCTGGTCGGACTTCGGCGAGGAGTCGACCGGCGCCGGCGCCGGCATCCTCAAGCTGAACCTGTCCGACCGCGACGGGACCTCCAGCGGCGTCGCGCCGTTCTCGCTGGCCCCGGGCCAGAACAAGACCCAGGAGTTCTTCCTGGCCAGCGCCGACGCGGGCAACGTGCCCACCGGCATCCTGACCGGCAAGATCCAGAACCTGGACGACATCGAGGACGGCGGCCCGAGCTGCACCACCAACTCGGAGAGGGTCGCCGAGGGTGGCAACGGCTGCGGCACCGAGGGTGAGCTGGCCGACGAGATGAAGATCCAGGTGCTCGCGAGCCAGCCGGTGGCCAGCCAGGCGTCCTGCCCCAACACCGGGATCTACGGCTCCACCACGCCCAGCGGCGTCGGCCAGCTCGACGACAAGGCCGGCACCGAGTTCCAGCTCGGCGAGCTCGAGGCCGGCGAGGGCGTCTGCGTCCGCATGGAGGCGAGCCTGCCCAAGGCCGCGTCGACCAACGCGAGCCAGGGCGACGAGGTCACCTACGACTGGCGCTTCGACCTGACCCAGAAGTGATCCGGTGACCGGGCCCGCCGCTCCACGGCGGGCCCGGTCGCTTCCCGGGCGCCGGTGGTCTGGCCCCGGACACCTGCTGTGCTCGGGTATCTGTTGCTTGGTAGGCGTTGCAACGCCTACTAGGCAACGGTTTCCCCGCTCGAGCGGGGAAACCAAAGGCCCCGCTCAGCCCCGGTCGCGCTCGGCGGCGACGGTGGTGTCGTCGCCGTGGCCGGGGTGCACGACCGTCCGCTCGGGCAGCGTGAAGAGCCGGGCGGCGATGGACTCCTTGATGACGTCCTCGTCGCTGTAGCTGCGTCCGGTGGCGCCGGGGCCGCCGTGGAAGAGCGTGTCCCCGGTGAAGACGCAGTCCAGGTCGGGGGCGTGCAGGCAGACGGCGCCCGGGGCGTGCCCCGGCGTGTGCAGCACCTGGAGCACGGCGCCGGCGACCTCGATCTGCCGCCCGTCGGCGAGGTCGACGTCCCACAGCTCGCCGTCGACGCCGCTGCCGTGGGTGAGCTCCCACAGCGGCCGGTCGGCCGGGTGCAGCAGGATCGGCGCGGTCACCCGCTCCCGCAGCGCGGGGGCGACGCGGCAGTGGTCGTCGTGGGCGTGGGTGAGCACGATCGCCTTCACGGTGCGGTCGCCGACGACCGCCATGATCGCGTCCACGTCGTGCGGGGCGTCGACGACGACGCACTCGCGGTCGTCGCCGACGACCCAGATGTTGTTGTCGACCTCGTGGGTCTCGCCGTCGAGGCTGAAGGTGCCGGAGACGACGCCGTGGTCCACGCGCACGCTCATCGGAACACCACCACCGACCGCAGCACGTCGCCGCGGTGCATCTTGTCGAAGGCCGCCTCGACGTCGCCGACGCCGATCTCCTCGGTCACGAACGCGTCGAGGTCGAGCCGGCCCTGCTGGTAGAGGTCCACCAGCATCGGGAAGTCGCGGCTGGGCAGGCAGTCGCCGTACCAGGACGACTTCAGCGAGCCGCCGCGCCCGAAGACGTCGATCAACGGCAGGTCCGGCACCGTCAGGTCCGGCGTCGGCACGCCCACCAGGACCAGGGTCCCGGCGAGGTCGCGGGCGTAGAACGCCTGCTGCCAGGTCTCCGGGCGGCCCACCGCCTCGATCACGACGTCGGCGCCCTCGGCGCCCTCGTAGTAGCCGGCGCAGATCTCCTTGATCCGCTCGACCGGGTCCTCGCTGCCGGCGTCGACCGTGTGCGTCGCGCCCAGGCCCCGGGCCCACTCGAGCTTGCGGGGGTCGACGTCGACCGCGATCACCGGGGACGACCCCGCCAGCGCCGCCCCGGCCACCGAGGCCGCGCCGACACCGCCGCAGCCGATCACCGCGACCGACCGGCCACGGGTCGCGCCGCCCGTGTTGATCGCCGCGCCGATGCCCGCCATCACGCCGCAGCCGAGCAGCCCGACGGCCGCGGCCCGCGCCTCCGGGTCGACCTTGGTGCACTGGCCGGCCGCGACGAGCGTCTTCTCGGCGAACGCCCCGATGCCCAGCGCCGGCGACAGCTCGGTGCCGTCGGTCAGCGTCATCTTCTGCGTGGCGTTGTGGGTGGCGAAGCAGTACTGCGGCTCGCCGCGCTTGCACGCCCGGCAGCTGCCGCAGACCGCGCGCCAGTTCAGGACGACGTGGTCGCCCGGCGCGACGTCGTCGACACCCTCGCCGACCGCCTCGACGACCCCGGCGGCCTCGTGCCCGAGCAGGAACGGGAACTCGTCGTTGATGCCGCCCTCCCGGTAGTGCAGGTCGGTGTGGCAGACCCCGCAGGTCTCCACCCGCACCAGCGCCTCCCCCGGGCCCGGGTCGGGCACCTGGATCGTCACGAGCTCGACCGGTGCCCCCTTCGCCATGCTCACGACCGCCGTCACCTCATGCATGCCGCCACGCTAGCCACCCTCCGGTCGGCGACACACGCCCCCCGATGCAACCCATCTGCCCCCGATCGCGTCTGGGAGGGCGGAAGGATGGTGGTCGGGATGCACGCCGCACCAGTCGAGGCGCCCCGGAGAGGAGGCCTCGTGGCCGGGACGGGACGCCGTCGCGCCGACGACGAGCGCGCCGCCGCGGGCTCGACGCCGCCCGCCGCCGCGCCCGAGGTCGCTCAGCACCCGGGAGAGGCCCACGCCCCGGCCGGCGTCCGGTCGCACGCCGACGCCGACTTCGCCGCGTACATGCAGGCCCGCCAGCCCAGCCTGCTGCGGACGGCGTACCTGCTCACCGGCGACCGGCCGGCGGCCGAGGACCTCGTGCAGACGGCGTTCGCCCAGCTCTACCTCGCCTGGGACCGGGTGCGCGACCGCGAGGCCCTCGACGGCTACGTGCGCCGGATCCTCGTCAACGAGCACCGCTCCGCCTGGCGCCGCGCATGGCGCCGGCTGGAGCGCAGCACCGCCGCGGTGCCGGAGCCGGAGCCGCACACCGACGCCTACGACGAGGGCACGGGAGCGGCCCTGTGGGCCGCCGTCCGCTCGCTGCCGCCCAAGCAGCGCAGCGTCGTGGTGCTGCGCTACTACGAGGACCTGGGCGAGCGCGAGATCGCCGACCTGCTCGGCATCGCCCCCGGCACCGTCAAGTCCCAGGCCAGCCGCGCGCTGGCCACCCTGCGCGACCGCGCGCCCGGGGCGCTGCGCGCGCACCTCGACCCCGACGGACCCGTCACCCCCGGCGACCCCGCCGACCCCACCGACCCCACCGCCGTTCACGACGACCCCGCCCGGGGCCGCGAGGAGGACCGATGAGCCACGAGAGCGACCCGCTGCGCCGCGCCCTGCGCGAGCGCGCCGACGACCTGCACGACGCCCCCGTCACCCTGGACGACGTCCGCTCGCGCGCCGGGGGGATCCGCCGCCGGCGGCGCCTCGCCGCGGGGGCCGGCGCCCTCGCCGTGGTCGCCGTCCTGGCCCCGGTGGGTGTCGCAACCCTCGGCGGCGGGGAGTCCGGCACCCCGGCCGCGTCGCAGGGGGGCGCCGAGGCGGTGCCCGACCCGGTCGGGCGGGTCGACTTCACCGGCGCCGGCCTGGCGCGCGGCGCGGACACCGACTTGCCGTACGTGAGCACCGGCGGCCGCGTGAGCGCCGGCGACGAGCGCGTGACGGTCGGCCGGATGGCCCGCCCGCAGGACGCGGCCGTCGTGGACGGCGGCCTCCTCGTCGCCGGCGGCGCCGACGGCGACGGCGCCACGGTCGCGCTGGTCGGCCCGGGCGGCGCCACCCGCCGGGTCGCGCCGGCGCCGGTCGCCGACGCCGTCACCTCCTCCGAGCGCCGCCAGCAGGTGGCCTGGGTGCAGGGTGACGAGACCGCCCAGCAGCTGGCCGTGGCCGACTCCGACTCCCTGGCGACGGTCGAGGCCGCCCGCCGCATCGACCTGCCCGTCGAGAGCGGCGACGCGACCGGCTGGCGCCCGGTGGGCATCGGCCCCGACGGCGTCGTCCTGGAGGACGTGGCCGGCGCGCGCGGCTCGGTCGTGATCGCCGGCCCCGGCGAGGGCGCCCGGCCGGTGCCCGGGCTGCTGCGGGCCGGCGGCGTCGACGCCGCCACCGGCCGGATCGCCGGCCTGACCTCGCGCAGCGACGAGGGCAGCTGCTCCGCGGTCGTCGGCACCGACGGCAGCCAGGCATGGGAGACCTGCGACTACACGCTGCTCGGGTTCAGCCCCGACGGCCGCTGGGTGCTGGCGACCCAGCCGTTCCGCAGCGGCTTCGGCGACACGACGACCGCGGTGCTGGACGCCCAGACCGGCGAGCTGCAGGTCGAGTGGCGCGCGGCGGACCCCGAGCAGTCGGCCACCTGGATCAGCCGGCGCTGGGAGGACGACGGCAGCTTCGTCGCCGTCCTCGTCACCGGCAACGAGGTCTCGCTGGCGCGCTTCGGCGTCGACGGCTCCGTCGAGCTGGCCGCCGACCCGGTCACGGTCGACGACCCCGCGCTCGAGATGCCGTACTCCCTGCCGGAGGACTGAGCGGGCCGCCCGCCGGCTCGTCGCTCAGGCGGTCACCAGGGTGATCGGCTGCGAGGAGTCGGCGGGGAGGTCGAGCGTGGAGGGCTCCCGGCCGCGCGCGACCAGCTCGGCGCCGAGGGCGGCGACCATCGCGCCGTTGTCGGTGCACAGCGCCGGGCGCGGAACCCGGACGCGGACGCCGAGCCGCTCGCCGCGCTCCTCCGCGAGCGCGCGGAGCCGGGAGTTCGCGGCGACGCCGCCGCCGATGAGCAGGTCGTCGATGCCCTGGTCGGCGGCCGCGTCCAGCGCCTTGCGCACGAGCACGTCGCAGACGGCCTCCTGGAAGCTGGCGGCCACGTCGTTCACCGGCACCGGCTCCCCGGAGCGCTCGCGCGCCTCCACCCAGCGGGCCACGGCGGTCTTCAGGCCGGAGAACGAGTAGTCGAAGCGGTGCCGCTCCAGGTCGCGCCGGGAGGTGAGGCCGCGCGGGAAGTCGATGGCGACCCGGTCGCCCTCGCGGGCGGCGCGATCGACGTGCGGGCCGCCGGGGAACGGCAGCCCCAGCACGCGCGCGACCTTGTCGAACGCCTCCCCCGCCGCGTCGTCGATCGTCGCCCCCAGCGGGTCGACGCCGGTGGTGATGTCCTCGACGCGCAGCAGGTTGGAGTGCCCGCCCGAGACGAGCAGGGCCACGCACGGCTCCGGCAGCGGGCCGTGCTCGAGCTGGTCGACCGCGACGTGGGCGGCGAGGTGGTGCACGCCGTACAGCGGTTTCCCGAGGCCCAGCGCGAGCGCCTTCGCGGCGGCGACGCCGACGAGCAGGGCGCCCGCCAGGCCGGGGCCGCTGGTCACGGCGACGGCGTCGACGTCCTCGAGGCGGACGCCGGCCTCGTCGGCGGCGCGCTCCACCGTCGGCACCATCGCCTCGAGGTGGGCGCGGCTCGCGACCTCGGGCACCACGCCACCGAACCGCGCGTGCTCGTCGACGCTGCTCGCGATCGCGTCGGCGAGCAGCGTGCGGCCGCGCACGATGCCCACCCCCGTCTCGTCGCAGGAGGTCTCGATGCCGAGGACCAGCGGGCCGTCGTCCATGGGGCCATTCTGGCGCTCCCGCCGGCCCGGCAGGATGTGCGGGTGCGCGCCCGTCCCGATCCGCGAGCTGACGCGGTGGTCCGACGACCCCTTCTGCCGCCACCACGTCGACCCCGGCGCCGCGGGCGCGCGCGTGGGTGCGCGGGCGGGCGGTCGTCGTGGACGGCGCGACCACGCGGCCCGGGGCACCGCGGCCGTCGTTCAGCTGCCTCGGGCCCGCCGCCGACCTCGACCCGCTGATGGCCGACCTCGCCGCGGCCGGTGAGGTGCCGCTGCGGCTGAGCGTCGAGGCGCCCTCGCACGCGGCCGTGCCGGCCGCCTGGCGGCACGCCGACCACTGGACCTGGCAGTGGCTCGTCGCGCACGGGGTGCCGGAGCCCGACCGGCAGGGCGGGCCGGCGCCGCACGAGCTCGACGAGCACGACTCCGCCGACCGCGCCGCCATCGAGGCGGTCATCGACGACGCCAACCCGGGGTCGTTCGTGCGGCCGGGGATGCCGGGGGTCGAGGCGTGGCTGGGCGTCCGCGCCGGCGAGGCGCTCGCGGGCGTGGGGGCGCTGCTGCGGATGCACGACGGCTCCGGGCACCTCCGCGGGGTGTCGGTGCGGCCGGCGTACCGCGGGCGCGGGCTGGCGCGGGCCCTCAGCGCCGCGCTGACCGACCGCGGGCTGGCCGTCGGGCCGGGCGTCGTGACGCTGGGCGTGTACGCCGACAACGCCGCGGCGCTCGCCGTCTACGCCCGGCTGGGCTACACGGTGCGACACACGTTCGTCGCCGGCCCGACCGAGGCCGGGGTCGCGGCCGGCTGGACGGGCTAGCCGGGACGTGCCACGGATCGGTCGTCAGGGAGCCGTCCCGGCGACCGCTGCCTGTCACGACGGCGGGAGGTCTGCGTGCAGCGGCAGGCGGACGACGTAGGCGTCGTCGCCGTCGCGGTAGTAGCGCGGGCGGGTGTCGAGCACCTCGCCGCCGGCGGCGCGGTAGCAGGCGAGCGCGCCCGTGTTGCGCCGCGCCACCTCGAGCAGCAGCCGGTCGGCGCCGCCCTCGACGGCGAGGGCGCGGGCGCCGTCGAGCAGCGCCGTGCCGACGCCGGAGCGCCGGTGCCCGGGGGCGACGCCGATCCGGAGCAGGTCGGCGACGTCGCCGGCGACGAGGACCACGGCGTACCCCGCGACCTCGCCGGCGCGGTCGGCCACGAGGAGCCCGCGGCTCGGGCCACCCTCCTCGCCGCGCAGGGAGGCCTCGTCCCAGGCCTCGTCGCGGAAGCAGGCCAGGTCGAGCGCCGCGACGCGCTCGAGGTCGGCGCGGGCGGCGGGCCGCACCGTGACGGCCGCGCGGGTCACGAGACCGGCTTGCGCGCGCCGGGCGACGCCGCGTCGGGGCGCCGCAGGTAGAGGGGCTCGGGGTCGGTCAGCTCCGCGTGCTCCCCCGCGACCGTGCGGGCCAGCCAGCCCGCGCTGGGGCGGGTGGGGCCGGCGGCGTGCGGGAACGCCTCGGGGTAGAGCACGGCGCCCTCGCCGACGACCGGCGCGTGGCTTCCGGCGTCGGCGGGTCGGTGCACCGCGGGGCCGTCGATGCGCACGGCGCCGGCGTCGTAGGAGGCGACGTAGACCTCCTTGCGGCGGGCGTCGGTGGCGACGAGGAACTCGGAGTCCACGGCGCCGGTGGCCACCGCCTCGACCGCCAGCACGTCGAGCGTGCACACGCCGTAGACCGGGATGTCGAGCACGTGCGCGAGCGTGCGGGCCGTGACCAGGCCGACGCGCAGGCCGGTGAACGGTCCGGGGCCGGTGCCGACGGCGATCGCGGTGAGGTCGGCGCAGGCTCGCCCCGGCGTCGGCGAGCACGCCCTCGATCGCGGGCGCGAGCTGCTCGCCGTGCTGGAGCGGCCGGTCGCCGGCGCGCTCGGCGAGCACGTCGGCGGCGGGGTCGTGCAGGGCGACGGTGACGAGCGGGGTCGCGGTGTCGAGGGCGAGCAGCACGCCACGAGCCTAGGGCGCCGCGGGATGCGGTGGTCGAGCAGCCCGCGAGCGCAGCGGGCGGGCGTGACGGCTGCGAGGATCGGGCCATGAGCACGGACGGAGCCCTCGGGGCGGGCGGCGCGCCGGACGGCGTCGTGCTGCGCCTGGCGACGCCCGCCGACGCCGCCGCCGGGGCGGCGCTGCACCGCGCGTGCTGGCGCGAGTCGTACGGACCGATCGTGGACCCGGGGCTGCTCGAGGCGCAGCTCGCCGACGTCGTCTCGTGGCGGGAGCGCTGGGCTCGACAGGGCCCCGACCGGATGCCGCCCGTGCTGGCCCAGGTCGACCCGGACGCCGACCGGCCGGACGCCGGCGAGCTGGTCGGCTTCGCCGTCGCCGGGCCCGGCCGCCACGACGGCGACGAGGAGCTGGAGCTCTACGGCCTGTACGTGCGCCAGGCCTGGCACGGCACGGGGCTGGGGCGGGCGCTCTTCGACGCGGTGGTGCCCCCGGGGCCGTGCTGCGTGTGGGTGCTCGAGGACAACGCCCGCGCCCGGTCCTTCTACGGCAAGTGCGGCTTCACCGAGGTCGGCGGGCGCCAGCGGTTCGCGCCGCTGGACGCGTGGGAGGTGCGGCTGCACCGCGCCTGATGCCGAGTGGGCGTGAGTCCCGCGCCCGCTGCGGGACTCGCGCCCACTCGGCGCGGGACTCGCGCCCACTCGGCGCGGGGTTCACGCCTGCTCGGCGAGGGCGCGGATGCGGGCGTCGAGGTCGCGGCGACCGGCGCGGTCGACGCGCACCTCGATCACCTCGATGCCCCCGGTCGGGGAGGCGAGCATCGCCTCGAGCTCGGGCAGCGAGTCCGCCCGCAGGTACGGCGTCTGCGTCGCCGCGCAGAGCGAGGAGAGGTCGACGCCGTGCGGGGTGCCGAAGAGCCGCTCGAAGGAGTCGGCGCGCTCGGCCTCGCCCGGCTCCAGCGTGGCGAAGATCGACCCGCCGTCGTCGTTGACGACGACGAGCGTCAGGTCCGGCCGCGGCTCGTCCGGGCCGAGCACCAGCCCGTTGGCGTCGTGCAGGAAGGTCACGTCGCCGAGCAGCGCCAGGTTGCGGGTGCCGTGCGGCCGCCCGAGCGCGGCGCCGACCGCCGTCGAGACCGTCCCGTCGATCCCGGAGAGGCCGCGGTTGGCGATCACCTTGCGCCGGTCGCCGACGGCGTACGGCGCCACCATCAGGTCGAGGTCGCGCACCGGGTTCGACGCGCCCACGAGCAGCAGGCCACCCGGCGGCACGGCCCGGCTCACCGCGCCGGCCACCTCGAGCGGCGTGGGGCCGTCCTCCGCGGCGAGCAGCGCATCGAGGCGGCGTCCGAGGTCGGCATCGGCGCCGCGCCACGCCTCGAGCCAGGCGGGGTCGTGGTCTCCGGCCACGTCGTCGGGCGGCGCCGGCAGCCGGTGGTCGACCGGGAACGGACGCTCCGCCCACGCGCCCGAGGACGGCGTCGCCCAGACCTCCACGTCCTCGCGGGCCAGCAGGCGCGACACGGGCCGCGACAGCGTCGGATGGCCGCACACCACGACCCGGGCCACGGCGTCGCCGAGCGGCCCGTCGAGCAGCAGCCGGTAGGTGCGGATGGCGTTGTCCCCCGTGCGCGAGCCGCTGCTCGGCTCGGCGAGCAGCGGCCAGCCGGCCCGCTCCGCGAGCACGCGGGCCGGCGGGCCGGCGTCGTCGCCGGCCACCACGACGGTGGGCGGCCCCTGCCCCAGCACCGGGACGACGCCGCAGGCCGCCGCCTCGTCGGGCACGTGGTCCGCGTGCTCGACCGGCGCGGGGTCCTCCGGCGTCGCCGGCAGCGGGCGCCACGCCGCCTCCGGCACCAGCGGCTCGTCGAGCGGCACGTTCAGGTGCACGGGGCCGGGGCCGGGCGCGAGCCGGCTCAGGTCGTCCTCGCCGAGCACGTCGACGGTCGGCACCAGCCGCCCGAAGATCCCGAGCTGGTCGGTCGTCTGGTTCGCATCGGTGCCCCGCATCCGGGCCGGCCGGTCGGCCGTCGACGGCCCACAGCGGCACCCCGGCGTGCGCGGCCTCGAGCACCGCGGGATGCAGGTTGGCCACGGCACTGCCCGACGTGGTGACGACGGCGGCCGGCGTCCCGGTGCGCCCCAGGCCCAGGGCGAGGAAGCCGGCCGAGCGCTCGTCCACGCGGGTGTGCAGGCGCAGCAGGCCGCCCTCGGCGGCCTCCCAGGCGGCGTACGCGAGCGGGGCGCTGCGCGAGCCGGGCGCGACGACGACGTCCCGCACGCCGTGCGCCAGCAGGGTCTCGATCACGTCTCGGGCGGTGCGGGTGGCACTCATCGCGTCCCATCCTCGCGCGGCCGGGGATGCGCCCCCGCGACCCGGGTCAGCCGGTCGGCCCACCAGGCCGCCCGGTCGGCCGGCGCGCCGAGGCGCGCCAGCGCGTCGGGGTCGACCGTGGGGCGGCGCACCGGCAGCGCCCCGTCGACCGGCAGCAGCGGGTCGGCCACCACGTCGTCGGCGAGCAGCTGCACGGTCGCCAGGCCGCAGGCGTGCGGCAGCGCCGGCAGCGCGGCGGCGAGCGCGACCCCCGCCGCGATCCCGACCGAGGTCTCGACAGCCGAGGAGACGACGACCGGCATGCCGATGTCCTCGGCGATCCGCAGGCACGCGCGGACGCCGCCCAGCGGCTGCACCTTGAGCACCGCGACGTCCGCGGCCTCGAGGTCGCGCACCCGGTACGGGTCCGCCGCGCGCCGGATCGACTCGTCCGCGGCGACCGGCACGGAGACCCGGCGCCGCACGGCGGCGAGCTCCTCGACACTCGTGCAGGGCTGCTCGACGTACTCCAGCCCGCCGGCGGCCCGGTCGAGCTCCGCGATCGCGCGCACGGCCGTCTCGGTGTCCCAGCCGCCGTTGGCGTCGACGCGGACGGCGCCGGAGGGCCCGAGCGCGTCGCGCACCGCCTCGACGCGGGCGAGGTCGTCGGCCAGGGCCTGGCCGGCCTCGGCGACCTTCACCTTGGCGGTGGTGCAGCCGCCGGCCGCGACGACGGCGTGGGCCCGCGCGGGATCGGTGGCGGGCACGGTCACGTTGACGGGGACGGCGTCGCGCACGGCCTCGGGCCAGTCCCGGGCGACGGCCTCCCGCGCGCAGGCCAGCCAGGGCGCGGCGACCTCGTCGTCGTACTCGGTGAACGGGCTCCACTCCCCCCAACCGCCCGTGGCGGGGTCGCGGAGCAGCACGCCCTCGCGGGCCGTCAGCGCCCGGAACCGCAGCCGCATCGGCACCGAGAAGGGATGGGCCTCGAGGCCCCCGGGCGGCGCGGTCACGCGTCCGCCCCAGCCAGCCGCAGCAGGGCGCGACGGTCGGGCTTGCCGGTCTCCAGCAACGGCATGGCGTCGAGCGCGTGCAGCTCGCGCGGCGCCCAGGAGCGCGGGTGCGCGGCGCCCACCCAGTCGCGCGCCTCGGCGAGCGACACCGGGCCCACCACGAAGGCGACCAACCGACGGCCCCACTCGGGGTCGGGCACGCCGAGCACCTCGGCCGCCGTCACCGCGGGGTGCGCCCGCAGCCGGGCGGCGACCGCCGGGCCGGGCACGTTCACGCCGCCGGTGACCACGACGTCGTCCACGCGGCCGAGCACCTGCAGCCGGCCGTCGTCGTCGAGCCGGCCGGCGTCGGCGGTGTGGAACCAGCCTCCGACGAGCGCCTCCGCCGTGGCCGTCGGGTCCCCCTCGTAGCCGCGAGAAGAGCATCGGCCCGGCGAGCCGGACCCGCCCCGCCTCGCCGATGGCCACGGCGGCGCCGTCGAGCGGCACGCCGTCGTAGACGCAGCCGCCCGCGGTCTCGCTGGCGCCGTAGGTCGCGACCACCCGGACGCCGGCGCCGGCCGCGCGCTCGCGCAGCGCCGGGTCGACCGGGCCGCCGCCGAGCAGCACCGCGTCGAGACCGGCCAGCGCCTCGGCGGCCGCCGGGTCGTCCAGCCAGCGGTGCAGCTGGGTCGGCACCAGCGACGCGAAGGCCGGGCCGCCCGCCCGGCGCAGCGCCGCCACGGCGTCGGGCAGCGCGGCGTGGTCCTCCAGCGCGACCGGCGGCCCGCCGGCGAGCAGCGACCGGACGGCGACCTGCAGCCCGGCGACGTACGACGCCGGCAGCGCGAGCAGCCAGCGGCCCTCGGCACCGAGCCGGGCGGCCGTGGCGCGCGCCGAGGCGAGCACCGCGTCCCGGCCGAGGAGCACCCGCTTCGGGTCGCCGGTGGACCCGGACGTCTCGATCACCAGCGGCGCCGGGTCGTCCGCGCCGAGCCAGGCCTCGAGCGCCGCCGCGACCTCGGCCGCGGTGCCGTGCACCGGGCGCAGGTGATCCGGGCGCCGCGGGTCCGGAGGGGGGTGCACCCGCCCGAGGCTAGCGACGTCGCCGCCTGCTTGAATCCCGTCCCGTGCCCACGCCCCAGCAATGGCTCGCCGGTGCGCGTCCGCGCACGCTCCCGGCCGCCCTCGCGCCCGTCCTCGCCGGCACCGGCGCGGCGGCGTACGCCGACGCCGCGGTCGCCTGGAAGGCGCTGCTCGCGCTGGTCGTGGCGCTGGCGCTGCAGGTGGGCGTGAACTACGCCAACGACTACTCCGACGGGGTGCGCGGCACCGACGCCGACCGCGTCGGCCCCCTGCGCCTCGTGGGTTCCGGGCTGGCCAGGCCGCGCGCCGTGCGCAACGCGGCGTTCGCGGCGTTCGGCGTCGCGGCGCTCGCCGGCCTGGTGCTCGCGGCGACCACCGCCTGGTGGCTGGTCGCCGTCGGCGCGGTCTGCGTGCTCGCGGCGTGGTTCTACACCGGCGGCTCGCGGCCCTACGGCTACTCGGGGCTGGGCGAGGTGATGGTCTTCGTGTTCTTCGGGATCGTCGCCGTCACCGGCACGGCGTACGTGCAGGCCGGGCCCGACCGCGGCACGGACGGCGACCTGCTCGGGCCGGCGCTGGTCGCCGCCATCGGGATCGGCGCGCTGGCCTGCGCGATCCTGGTCGCGAACAACCTGCGCGACATCCCCACCGACCGGGCCTCCGGCAAGCGGACGCTGGCCGTCGTCCTCGGCGACGCGCACACCCGCTGGCTCTACGTCGAGCTCGTCGCGCTGGCGCTGGTCGCCGCCGTGGCGCTGGCGCTGACTGCGACGCCGTGGGCCCTGCTGGCGCTCGTGTTCCTGTTGCCCGCGGGTCGGGCCGTGCGGCGCGTGCTCGTGCTGCGCGCGACGGGGCTGGCGCTGCTGCCGGTGCTGGCGGCGTCCGGCGGAGCGGAGCTGCTCTACGGCCTGGGGCTCGGCCTGGGGCTCGCGCTGGGCTGAGCGCTCAGCCCTCGTCCTCGCGGGCGCGGCGCTCCTCCAGGGCCTGCGCCGCGCGACGGGCCCGCTGGTCGACGCGGGACGCGAAGGCCTCGCGCTGGCGCTCCAGCACGAACCACGAGACCGCGCCCGAGATCAGGAACGCGATGATCAGCGGCGGCAGGATCGGCAGGTCGCCGCCCGTGGCCAGGAGCCAGATGCCGGCCACCGTCGCGAACGCGGCGACGAAGAGGCCGAGCCGCAGGCCGGTGTAGATCGCGAACTCCTTCACACGACCACCGTAGGCGCATGGAGGCACGGTTACGCTGGAGGGGTGCTGAAGTTCGTGCTCGTGGCCGTCGCCTTCGCGCTGCTGGTCTACCTGGTGGTCCGCGTCATCCAGCGACGCGGGCTCAAGGGCCCCGAGGGCCCGCCCGACGGCGGCCTGCGCCGCCCCCCGCCGCGCCCGCTCGGCCCGGACGACGACCCGGACTTCCTCTGGAACCTCGACAAGCGCAAGCGGCACCCCCGCAAGAAGGACGACGACTCCTCCGGCTCCTGAGCCCGCGGCTCGCGCTGGGCGCGCAGCGCCCGCATCGACGGGGCGAGCCCGTCGTCAGTTCGCGGCGGGACCGCCCGGAGCCACGCTCAGGCCCAGCCCGCCGACGCGTGAACTGACGACCGGGCGGACCCTGGTCAGCGCAGGACCGGCGCCTCGGCGACGACCGGGGCGGCGTACGAGTGCTGGCTCGAGGAGGAGAAGTAGTTGATGCCGATGAAGTTGAACCAGAGCGTCGCCATCCCCAGCAGCGCGAGATAGGCGGCGTTGCGCCCGCGCCAGCCGGCGGTCGAGCGCGCGTGCAGGTAGGCGGCGTAGACGACCCAGGTGATGAAGGCCCAGACCTCCTTGGGGTCCCAGTTCCAGTACGACGCCCAGGCCTGGTGCGCCCAGATCGGGCCGGTGATCAGCACGGCGAACGTCCACACCGGGAAGGCGAAGGCGTGCATCCGGTACGCCACCCGGTCCAGCACCGCCGGCGACGGCACGCGCGCGAGGTAGCCGGTGAGGCTCCCGCCGCCGCGGCGCTCGCGGCGGTCCTGCACCAGGTAGAGCACCGAGCAGATGCCGCCGAGGGTGAACGCGCCGGTGGCGATCACCGCCGAGACGACGTGGATCACCAGCCACGGGCTGTTCAGCGCCTCGGACAGGGGCGAGACCGGCTCGTAGAGCCACAGCACCGCGACCATCAGGACCGCGAGCACGAAGCCCAGCACCAGCGGCGCCATCCAGGCCAGCCCGAAGCGGCGGTAGGTCAGCAGGTAGAGCGCGGCCACCACGAAGGTGCCCGAGAGCGTGAACTCGTACATGTTGCCCCACGGCACCCGCGCCGGGTCCGCGGCCAGGCCGCGCGCGACCAGTGCGACGAGGTGGATCGCCACGGCGACGATGGTGAGGGCGACCCCGATGCGGCCCGCAAGCGCCGCGCGGTCGCGGTCGCCCGGCGCCTCGGTCGGGATTCGCGCCGACTCGGCGTCAGAGGTCGGGACTCGCGCCGACTCGGCGTCAGAGGTCGGGACTCGCGCCGACTCGGCGCCCCGGGGGGCGGCCGTCGCCGAGGCGACCGCCGGCTGCGGGGCCGCCGCGCCGACCCGCACCGCCGCCTCCTCCGCGGGGACCCGGCGCAGCGCGGTCCACTCGACCAGGTGCGCCAGCAGGGCCAGGAAGTAGACCAGCCCGCAGGCGGCGACCGCCTGGTTGCTCAGCGTCTCCAGCGCCGCCTCGCTCACGCGTCCTCCTCGGTGGTGGTTCCCCGTCGCCGGTCGTCGGGGCCGAGTCCGCGGACGATCTCCTCGAGCTCGGCGGCGACGTCGCCGCCGCCGGACCGGTCGAGCCCGGCGACCTCCACCAGTGTGCCCCTCGGGCCCGCACCGCCGCCCCGCCGGGCGCGCACCCACACGCGCCGGGGGCGGATGAACAGCGAGCCCAGCAGCCCGATCAGCGCCAGCACGACGCCGCCCAGCGCGACGAACTTGCCGGGGGTCCGGCTGATCTGGAGGCGGTTCCAGCGCTCGACGCCGTTGAAGGTGACCGTGCCCACGCCCCCGGGCAGCTCGGTCGTCTGCCCGACCTGGAGGTCGACGCGGAACATGGAGCCGTCGGGTTCCTCGAGGCGGCGCACGTCGTCCTTGCGCAGCTCGTAGACCGACTGCGGCGACCCGTCGGCGAGCCCGAGGTCGCCGGCGTAGGCGAGCATCGACAGCGTCGGGTTGCGCAGCTCGCCGGAGAAGTTCGCCGGGTCGCCGGCGACCTGCACGTAGGAGGGGAAGAACAGCCCCTCGAGCCCGATCTCCTCGGGGCCCGCGGAGGGCGCCTTGACCACGCCGAAGGACCGGAAGCTCAGGTCCTCGGGCAGGAACACCGTGGGGCCGTCGTAGGCGACCTCGCCGTTGCCGTCGCGGATGGTCACGTCGGGGGCGTACCCGTGCCCGATCAGGAACACCTCGGTGCTGCCGATCGAGAGGGGCTGGTTCACCTGGAGGTCGTAGGTCTGCTCCTCGGCGCCCGGCTCCGCGCGGTAGCTCAGCTCGGAGACGAACCCGCGCGCCGTGCCGGCGCCGGGGCCCTCGCGCAACCACTCGATCTCGAAGTCGTCGATCGAGAACGTGAACGGCTCCATGGTCTCGGAGTCGAAGAGGCTGCCCGGCACGAAGTCGTCGTAGAAGGTCGGCAGGTTGGTGAAGCCCTGCTCCTCGTCGACCATCACGATCACGCCGCCCTTGTAGCCGAGCAGGCTGCCGAGCGCGACGCCGACGAGCACGACCAGCACGGCGACGTGGAAGAGCAGGTTGCCGGCCTCGCGCAGGTAGCCCCGCTCGGCGGAGACCGCGTCCGCGCCGCGACCCTCGGCGCCGGCCTCGACGACGCGGAACCGGCGGCGGCGCAGCACCCGCGCCGCCCGCTCGAGCACGACGTCGGGCTCCTCGTCGGTGGTGTACGACGTGTGGTCGCCGAGCCGCTCGAGCCGGCGCGGCGCCGCCGGCGGGCGCTGCCGCAGCCCGCGTGCGTAGACGCGCGTGCGCGGGAGGATGCAGCCGACCAGCGAGACCATCAGCAGGATGTAGATCGCCGAGAACCAGGGCGAGTCGTAGACCGAGAACAGCCCCAGCCGCTCGTAGACCGGCGTCAGCGTCGGGTGGTCGGCCTGCCAGCGCGCGACGGCCTGCGAGTCGACCCCGGACTGCGGGATGATCGAGCCCGGGATCGCCCCGAGCGCGAGCAGCAGGAGCAGCACCAGCGCCGTGCGCATCGAGGTCAGCTGCCGCCAGGCCCAGCGCAGCAGCTCGACCGGCGTCAGCTCGCCGGGCCGCCGGCCGGGGGCCTGCGGCGGCTCGAGGGGTCGGGAGTCGGCGCCCGGGACGGCCGGCGCGGGGCTCCGCGCTCGTGGTCACACGCTCACCTCGAAGTCGGAGATCAGCTGGATCTGCAGCCAGGTCACCATCCAGTCCCACCAGCCCGTGACGAGCAGGACGCCGACCGCCACCAGCATCAGCCCGCCGAGCCGCATCACCCAGACCTGGTGGCGGCGCACCCAGCCCACCGCGCGCAGGGCGCGCTGGTAGGCCAGCCCCGCCAGCACGAAGGGCACGCCGAGGCCCAGCGCGTAGACGCCGGCCAGCACGGCGCCCCGGGCGGCGGTGGCCTCGTTGAGCGACAGCGTGTAGATCGCGCCGAGCGTCGGCCCGATGCACGGGGTCCAGCCGAGCCCGAAGAGGAAGCCGAGCAGCGGCGCGGCGCCGAGGCCGACCGCGGGGACGCGTGCTGACCCGCCACTCGCGCTGGAGCAGCGGCACGAGGCCGGCGAAGGCGAGGCCGAGGACGATCACGAGCACCCCGAGGACGACCGTGATGGCGCGCTCCCAGTCGAGCAGGAAGGCGCCGGCGGCGCCGAACACGCTGCCGATGATCACGAACACCGCCGCGAAACCGAGCACGAACAGCACGGAGCCCGCGAGCATCCGTCCCCGCTGGCGGTCGGCCTCACCCGCGGCGAGGTCGGCGCCGGACAGGCCCGTGGCGTAGGAGAGGTAGCCGGGCAGCAGCGGGATCACGCAGGGGCTGAAGAAGGAGACCAGCCCGGCGACCAGCGCGACCGGCAGCGCGAGCATCAGCGAGCCCGACGCCGCGGTCTCGCGGAACCAGTCACCCATCGTCGGCCTCCCCCGAGCCCGAGCCGACCCGAGTCGGTCCCGCCGCCCGCGTCGGTCACCAGCTCGTCGAGCAGCGTGGTCACGGTGGTCCGCGAGGGCAGGTCGCCGAGGATGACCGAGGCGACCCGGCCCTCGGCGTCGAGCAGCACCAGCGAGGGGACGGCGCGCGGCCGCGGCCCGCCGTCGAAGGCCAGCAGCTCGCTGCCGTCGCCGGAGTAGAGCGAGGGGTAGGGCAGGTCGTGCTCGCGCTGGAAGGCCAGCGAGTCGGCGCGGCGGCCGTCGTTCTTGATCGCGATGCCCACGAAGGCGGCGCGGTCGTCGTAGGCGCGTGCGATGTCGGCGAGCACCGGCGCCTCCTTCACGCACGGCGCGCACCACGGGCCCCAGACGGGGACCACGACCGGCTGGCCGCGCAGGTCCTCCAGCGCGACCCGGTCCCCGTCGACGGTCTCGCCGGCCAGCTCGACCGGCTCGCCGCGCTCCTCGGCCGGCACCTGGGTGACCTGGCCGTTGGCGGAGACGTAGCCCTGGCCGCCACTGTCCTCCGCCCCGGTGCAGGCGGACAGCAGCAGGGCCAGCCCGACGAGCAGCGCGGCACGAAGCGGCGCGCGCCGGGCGCGGCGGGCGGCACGGCGGGCGGGGGCCCGGCGGCGGCCGGCGGGCACCATCAGGCGGGCTCCTCGGGGTCGGCCCCGGCGGAGAACGGCGCCCGGCGGTCGCGCACGGGGATCAGGTCGCCGGCCGGCTCCGAGTAGGAGACCCGCACCAGCTCGTCGCCCTCGTAGTGCAGCGACGTCAGCGAGCACAGGGTGCACTGGCGGCTGCGCGGGTCGTGCAGGAACCGGCGGCCCTCGGCGTGCAGCCGCGTCGTCCAGATCGGCAGCTGGTGGGAGACCACGACGGCCTCGTGGCCGCGCGCGGCGTCGCGCGCGTCGGCGGCGGCGGCCATCATCCGGGCGGCGATCTCCTTGTAGGGCTCCCCCCACGACGGTCGCCACGGGTTCCACAGGTGCCGCCACGTCGCGGGCTTCAGCAGCGTGCGCGCCCCCTTGTTGAAGCGCTGCCCCTCGAACCGGCTCGTCGACTCGACGACCCGGTCGTCGGTCGACGACGTCGAGGCCCAGGGCGCTGGCCAGCGGGGCGGCGGTCTGCTGGGCGCGCTCGAGCGGGGAGCAGCGCAGGTGCGTGACGTCGCGCTCGGCCAGCGCCGCCGCGACGCGCGCGGCCATCCGCGCGCCGAGGTCGGAGAGGCGGTAGCCCGGCAGCCGGCCGTAGAGCACCCCGTGCGGGTTGTGCACCTCGCCGTGCCGGAGCAGGTGGACGGTGGTCTCGTCGCGGTCCGTCACGCGCTCAGCGCTCCCCCGCCGCGGCCGCGGCCGCGGCGGCCGCGGGCAGCGCGTCGAGGATCGCCTGCACCGCCCGGTCGTCGTGGGCCGCGGAGAGGAACCACGCCTCGTACGCCGACGGCGGCAGGTGGACGCCGCGCTCGAGCATCGCGTGGAAGAACGCGGCGTGGGCGCCGAGGTCCTGGCTCGAGGCGTCCTCGAAGTCGCGCACCTCGCGGTCGGAGAAGAACACGGAGAACATGGTGCCGGTGTGCTGCACGCGGTGCGGCACCCCGGCGGCGGCCAGCGCCTCGGCGGCCGCGGTGCGCACCGTCGCGGCGGCGGCGCCGATCCGCTCGTAGACCTCGTCGGTGGCCAGGCGCAGCGTGGTCAGCCCCGCGGTCGTCGCGACCGGGTTCCCCGACAGGGTGCCCGCCTGGTAGACGGGCCCCTCGGGGGCGAGCTCGGCCATCACGTCGGCGCGCCCGCCGAAGGCCGCGGCCGGGAAACCACCACCGACGACCTTGCCGAAGAGCGTCAGGTCGGGGCGCCAGCCCTCGACGGCGCCGTCCAGGCCCCACTGGCCCTGCCGCGAGGCGCGGAAGCCGGTCATCACCTCGTCGCTGACGAAGAGGGCACCGTGCCGGGCGCAGGTCTCGGCGAGGAACGCGTTGAAGCCCGCCTCGGGCGCGATGACGCCCATGTTGCCGGGCGCGGCCTCGGTGACCAGGCACGCGATGCGGTCGCCGTGCTCGGCGAACGCCTTCTCGACGGCGGCGCGGTCGTGGTACGGCAGCACCAGCGTCAGCCGGGTGGACGACTCCGGCACCCCCGGGGTGCCGGGCACGGCGAAGGTGGCCAGCCCCGAGCCCGCCGAGGCGAGCAGGGCGTCGACGTGGCCGTGGTAGCAGCCGGCGAACTTCACGACCACGTCGCGGCCGGTGACCGCGCGGGCGAGCCGGATCGCCGACATCGCGGCCTCAGTGCCCGAGGAGGTGAACCGCACGGCGTCGACGCTGGTGCGCTCGACGACCTCCTCGGCCAGCTCGACCTCCGGCACCGTCGGCGTGCCGTAGGAGGTGCCCCGGCGCACGGCGTCGACGACGGCGGCCTCGACCTCGGGGTGCGCGTGCCCGAGCAGCATCGGGCCCCAGGAGCCGATCAGGTCGACGTACTGCCGGCCGTCGGCGTCGGTCAGCCAGGCGCCGCGCGCCGAGGTGATGAACCGGGGGGTGCCGCCCACCGCGTTGAAGGCCCGCACCGGGGAGTTCACGCCACCGGGGGTGACGCGGCGTGCGCGTTCGAACAGGTTCTCGGAGGCCGGGGCGCCGGTGGCGACGGTGTCGCCGGGAACGGGCGAGCGTGGGGCGGCGGGAGGCGTCACCCTCACATTCTCCACCGAGCGCGATAGCGGTCCCAATCCGTCGCCCATCGGGAGGTGTGAGAGCGGCCACGGCGGGGCAATACTTCTTGTACCGACCTTGCGCAGCCGAGGGGAGTTCCTCCGGGAACTTGCGGAGACGGCTGGGCGTGGTCGGGCGGTCGGAGCAGCACCGGGGCCGCAGGCGCGTGACGTGGGTCACTGGACCCGGAAGGTAACCCGGTGTCACCTCCGATCGTTGACCGGGACATCGGGCCCACATGGGAGCAGGGCGGGTCGCCGAGACCACCGAAGAACATAGGGGAGACGATGCCAAGCAGGTTTGGACGCGTGCAGAAGGCGACGGCGCTGGTGCCGCTGGCTCTGCTGTCGGCTGCATGGACCACCGCAATCGCCGGCACGGGGGGTGTCGCGACCGTGGCCGCGCAGGACGCTGGCAGCTCGGAGACGCCCACGCTCCCCGACGGCACCGCGGTCCCCTCCGAGGCGATCGAGGCCCCGGCCAGCCTGTCGACCCCGGGCGTCTACGCCCCCGGCGTGCCCTCCGGGACGGCCGGCGCGAAGCGCGTCGTGCGCAACGCCTCGTCCAACGGCATCCCCGCCGCGGCACTGTCGGCCTACCAGCGGGCCAGCACCGTCATCAACGCCGCCGACGAGGGCTGCAACGTGACCTGGCAGCTCGTCGCCGCGGTCGGCCGGGTCGAGTCCGACCACGGCCGCTACGGCGGCAACACCCTCGGCGACGACGGCGTGGCGAAGCCGGGCATCTACGGCATCCCGCTGAACGGCAAGAACAACACCGCCAGGATCAGCGACACCGACGCCGGCCAGTTCGACAACGACAAGACGTGGGACCGCGCCGTCGGCCCGATGCAGTTCATCCCCTCGACCTGGTCGGTCGTGGGCGTGGACGCGGACGGCGACGGCGAGCGCGACCCGCAGAACATCAACGACGCGGCCCTGGCCACGGCGGTCTACCTCTGCTCCGGCGACGAGGACCTCTCCGAGACCGCCGGCCAGCGCACGGCCCTGAAGCGCTACAACAACTCCGAGCAGTACGTCGACCTCGTGCTCGAGGTGATGCGCGCGTACACGATGGGCGACTTCTCCGAGGTGCCGAACGAGACGCGCTCCGCGTCCTACTTCGCGCCGCAGTTCACGCCCGACCCGAAGCCCGCCAGGGCCGGGAACCAGGGCAAGCGCGGCAACAAGGGCAAGACCGTGCAGGCCGGCGGCCGGAACGACGGTGGCGGCGGTTCGAGCTCGAACGATGGCGGCGGGTCGTCGTCCACCCCGAACGGCGGCAGCGACAACGCCCCGGCGCCGGCGCCGGCGCCGGCGCCTGCCCCCGCGCCCGACCCGGCCCCCGCGCCGACCAAGGACCCGGTCCAGAAGACCCAGGACACGGTGGAGCAGACGGTCAAGAAGGCCAAGGACACCGTGAACAACGCCACCGGCGGGGGCGGCAACACCTCCGGCTCCTCCGGCGGCGGCGGAGTCAAGAAGAAGCTCAAGGACACCGCCGAAGGGGCGGGCGACGCCGTCAAGGACACCGTCGACGGCGTCACCGGCGGGTCTGAACTGATCTGACCCGCCCGAGGGCCCGGCCACCGCGACGCGTGGCCGGGCCCTCGCCGGTTCGGACAAGTTTTGGCGAATCCGCCCCGGGCCGCCGCAGCCTGTTCGATGATCCCTCTATGTCGTCAGCCTTGTGGCGGCATAGGATGTGCCGGCCGGCCCAGGGGGAGGTCGGCGCTGGACGAGGGATGGCAACTACATGCACCGAGCAGGACGCTCGCGCCGGGTCGTCGCGGGCCTGACGTTGTCCGCAGCCGCTGTCGCGGCGGCGATCAGCTCCCCGACGGGGCCGCTGGCCACGTCGGCCGACGGGGGCGCCGCGCTAGACCAGGTCGCGAGCGACGCCTGGTCCGGCGGCCCGGGCGCGAACCCCGCCGCGGACGGCTTCTTCAGCCCCGCCGTGCAGGCCGCGTCGCTGCGCGCCCCGGTCTCCGCGCGGGCCGCCGGCGCCGCCGTGCGCCTGGCCCGGCCCGCGAACATCCCCACCGCCACCTACGACGACGTGCCCGGGGCGGCCCTCGCCGCCTACCAGCGCGCAGCCGCCGTGATGGAGGCGGCCGACGGCCGCTGCGCCGTCGACTGGCAGCTCGTGGCCGCGCTCGGCCGCGTGCGCTCCGACCACGGCCGCCAGGACGGCGGCCGGGTCACGGACTCGGGCGTCGTGGAGCCCGCGCTCGTCGGGCGCCGCCTCGACGGCCGCCGCGGCACGCCGCGCCTGCGCGACACCGACGCCGGCCAGCTGGACGGCGACCGCCGCTTCGACCGGGCCGTCGGCCCGATGCAGGTGCTGCCGAGCACCTGGTCGATCGTGGGCGTGGACGCCGACGGCGACGGCGAGCGCAACCCCCAGGACCTCGACGACGCCGCGCTCTCCAGCGCCGTGCACCTGTGCTCCGGCGACGAGCGGCTGCACACCGGGCAGGGCCGCCGCGAGGCGCTGAAGCGCATCGACCGCACCCCCGGGTTCGTGGACCTGGTGCTGCGCGTGCGCCGCGACTACCTCGCCGACACCCCGACCATCCCCGACATCGCCGGCGAGGCGCCGACCACGATCCCGGTGCTGGGCACCTGGGACTTCGAGGTGCCCGAGGCCGCGGAGACGAAGACCGAGGGCCGCACCAAGGGCCACACGAAGAGCCGGGCGAAGGCCCGCGGCAAGGGCACGAAGGGCGCCGGCGTCGTGGCCGGCGCGGCCACGGCGCCCAAGGCCGGCGGCAAGAACGGCTCGAAGGCTGCTCAGCAGGGCACGGGCACGGGCGCGACCGAGGGCGGTAAGACCGGCGGCCAGGTGTCCGGCAAGAACGCGGGCCAGAACCCGGGCAAGGACGCCGGCAAGCAACACCGGCAAGGACACCCCGGCGCCAGACCACCGACAAGGACACCGGCAAGAACACCGGCAAGAACACCCCGACGCCGAGCACCGACCCGACCACGGACCCCGGCACCACCCCCGGCACCACCCCCGGCTCAGGCACCGGCACCGGCACGCCGACGACCGGCCCCGAGCAGCCCGGCGTCGAGTGCGCGGACGGCTCCAGCGCCCCGACGCCCGAGGAGTGCCCGGCCGGCGACAACCAGCCGGAGCCCCAGCCGGACCCCCAGCCCGAGGGTCAGCAGCAGCCCGAGCAGCAGCCGTCGGCGCCGTCCCAGGGCGATGGTGACGGCGAGCCGAAGGACGGCCCGGCCACCGCCAAGGCATCCCAGCCGGCTCCCCAGAAGGCGCCCGAGAAGGCGCCCGAGAAGGCACCCGAGAAGGCACCCGAGAAGGCATCGAGCGCGGCGCCCGACAAGGACGACGAGTGCCACGTCGAGCAGGTCGAGGACGCGGTGGACCGCGACGACGACGAGCTCGACGACGCGTGCGTCGCCGCCCGCGAGGCCTGAGCCCGGAGGCCGGACCCGGCCCCCCGGGCCGGGGGTCGCTGCGCCCGCGGGGCTCAGGCGCGGGCGAGCAGCCGAGCGGCCTCGGCCGCCCAGTAGGTGAGCACCACGTCGGCCCCGGCGCGCCGGATCGACGTGAGCGTCTCCACGATGGCGGCGTCCCGGTCGATCCAGCCGCGCTCGGCGGCGGCCTCGACCATGGCGTACTCCCCCGAGACGTTGTAGGCCGCGACGGGGACGTCGACGGCGTCGCGCACGCGGCGCAGCACGTCGAGGTAGCCCAGCGCCGGCTTCACCATCACCAGGTCGGCGCCCTGATCCACGTCCAGCAGCGCCTCGCGGACGCCCTCGACGGCGTTGGCCGGGTCCTGCTGGTAGGTCCGGCGGTCGCCGGAGAGCGAGGAGTCGACGGCCTCGCGGAAGGGCCCGTAGGCCGCGCTCGCGTACTTCGCCGAGTAGGCGAGGATGCCCACGTCGGTCGCCTGCACGTCGTCCAGCGCCTGGCGTACGACGGCGACCTGGCCGTCCATCATCCCGCTCGGGCCGACCATGTCGACGCCCGCCGCGGCCTGGGCGCGCGCCATCTCGGCGTACGCGGCCAGCGTCTGGTCGTTGTCGACCCGGCCGTCCCCGGTGAGCAGGCCGCAGTGCCCGTGGTCGGTGAACTCGTCGAGGCAGAGGTCGCTCATCACCGTCAGGGCGTCGCCGACCTCGGCGACCACGTCGGTGATCGCGAGGTTGAGGATGCCGCTCGGGTCCGAGGCCCCGGAGCCGGTGGCGTCCTTGTGCTCGGGGATCCCGAAGAGCATCACGCCGCCGAGCCCCAGCTCGGCCGCCTCCGCGGCGGCCGCCAGCAGGCTCGAGCGGGTGTGCTGGAGCACCCCCGGCATGGACGAGATCGGACGCGGCTCGTCGAGACCCTCGCGGACGAACATGGGCAGCACGAGCTGCCGCGGCTCGACCCTGGTCTCGGCGACCATCGCGCGCAGGGCGCGGGTGGCCCGCAGGCGCCGCGGGCGGACCACCGGTCCGCCCGCGGCCGGCGCGTCCCGCGGCGGCTCGCTCACCATCTGCTCGCCCGTGCTCAGGAGCTCGTGGCCTTGCGGCGGGCCTGCCCGCGCCGGTCCGACGGCTTGGTGACCGGCTGGCCCGACTCGACCATCGCGACCCGGCGCGCCGCGCCGAAGCCGGCCAACGCGTCGACGACCTGCTCGACCGACGGCGTCTCCGCCATCACGTCGACGCGCAGGCCGTGCTCCTCGGCTGTCTTCGCCGTGGCCGGGCCGATCACGGCGATCACCGTGGAGGGGTGCGGCTTGCCCGCGATGCCCACCAGGTTCCGCACCGTGGACGACGAGGTGAACACGACGGCGTCGAACTTGCCCGTCTTGATCGCCTCGCGGGTCGGCGCCGGCGGCGGGGCGGCCCGCACCGTGCGGTAGGCCGTGACGTCGTCGCACTCCCAGCCGAGGTCGATCAGGCCCGCCACCAGGTTCTCGGTGGCGATGTCGGCCCGCGGCAGGAAGACCCGGTTGATCGGGTCCAGCGACTCGTCGTACGGCGGCCAGTCGGCGAGCAGGCCGGCGGCCGACTGCTCGCCCGAGGGCACCAGGTCGGCGTTCAGGCCCCAGTCGCCGATCGCCTCTGCGGTCTTGTCGCCGACCGCGGCGATCTTCAGGCCCGAGAAGGCGCGGGCGTCGAGCCCGTACTCCTCGAACTTCTCGCGCACGGCGCGCACCGCGTTCACCGAGGTGAAGGCGATCCACTCGTAGCGGCCCTCGACCAGCCCGCGCAGCGCCTTGTCCATCTGCTGCGGGTTGCGCGGCGGCTCCACCGAGATGGTGGGCACCTCCTCCGGCACCGCGCCGTAGCCGCGCAGCCGCTGGGAGAGCGAGGCCGCCTGCTCCTTGGTGCGCGGCACCAGGACGCGCCAGCCGAACATCGGCTTGGTCTCGAACCACGACAGCGTCTCGCGCAGGTCGACGACCTCGCCGACGACCGTGACGGCCGGCGGCTCGATCCGGGCCGCGCGGGCGTCCTTGGCGATGTCGGCCAGCGTCGAGGTGACGGTGGCCTGGCTGGTCGTGGTGCCGACCGTGGTCATGGCGACGGGCGTCTCCGCCGGGCGGCCGGCCTCCACGAGGGCCTCGGCGATGCCGGCGATCGAGCCGACGGCCGAGAGCAGCACGAGGGTGCGGTCGTCGGCGTACTGAGTCCAGTCGACCTTCTCGCCGCCGGTGACCACGGCGACCTCGCGGTTGGCCTTGGTGGTCAGCGGGATGCCCGCGTAGGCCGGGACCGCCGTGACCGACGAGATGCCGGGCACGATCTCGAACCCGATGCCGGCCTTCACGCAGGCCTGGGCCTCCTCGGGCCCGGAGGCGTAGAGGAACGGGTCGCCGGACATCAGCCGGACGACGTGCGCCTTCTTCGCGTGCTTGGTCACGACCTTGCCGCGGGCGGCGTGGGTCAGCGGCTGGCCGTCCTGGCCGAAGCCGCCGTCCACGACGAGCGGGCCGAGCGGCTCCTCGCCCTCGTCGGGCTCGGGCAGGCCGAGCACGGTGCGGACCATCTCCGCGTGCTCCGGGAGCTCGGTGACCACCACCTCGGCCCCGCGCAGCAGCTCCACGGCCCGCACGGTGAGCAGCCCGGGGTCACCGGGCCCGGCGCCCACGAAGGACACCCAGCCGGAGGGCTGGGCCGCCTGCGGGGCGGTCGCGCTGGTGCGATCGTCAGTGCGTCGAGTCATGCGTGCTGCTTTCTGGTCGGGTCTTCCATCAGGTCTGCGGCGCCCTCGGCGAGCATCTCCTCGGCCAGGCGGGCGCCGATTCCGGGCGCGTCGTGCGGGGCGCCGGAGGTGGACAGGCGCACGGTGAGTGCGCCGTCCTCGGAGAGGGCGACGGCGCGGATCCACAGCTCCTCGCCGTCCTCGCCCTCGGCCACCTCGGCGAGGGCGCCGAGCGGCGCCGAGCAGCCGGCCTCCAGGCCGGCGAGGACGCCTCGTTCGGCGTCGACCGCGGCACGGCTGGCCGGGTCCTCGAGGGCCGCGAGGTCGGCGAGCAGGGCGGCGTCGTCGGGGTCCTCGGAGGCCGCGTCGGCCCCGCCGCGACACTCGACCGCCAGGGCCCCCTGCCCGGGGGCGGGGAGCATCTGCAGCGGGTCGAGCACCTCGGTGGCGTCGTCGAGCCGGCCCAGGCGGGCGAGCCCCGCGCGGGCCAGCAGGACGGCGTCCAGGTCGCCTGCGGCGACCTTGCCGATGCGGGTGCCCACGTTGCCGCGGACGTCGACGACCTCGAGCCCGAGGCCGAGCGCGCGCAGCTGCGCCGCCCGCCGCGGCGAGCCGGTGCCGACGCGGGAGCCGGCCGGCAGCTCGCCGAGCGTGAGCCCGTCGCGCGCCACGACGGCGTCGCGCGGGTCCTCGCGCGGCGGCACGGCCGCGAGGGCCACCCCGTCGCACGGGTAGGTGGGCAGGTCCTTCAGCGAGTGCACGGCGACGTCGACCTCGCCCGCGAGCAGCGCGTCGCGCAGCGCGGAGACGAAGACGCCCGTCCCCCCGGCCTGGGTCAGGGGCGTGCCCGCGGCCTGACTGCGGTCGCCATCGGTGCGGACCTCGACGAGGCGGGTCTCGCGGCCCAGCCGCTCGCCGATGAGCGCGGCGACGTGCCGCGCCTGCGTCGTCGCCAGGGCCGAGGCGCGCGTGCCGATGCGCAGGGGGGCGCTCATGCGGCACCTCCCCGGTCGCCGGGCAGCCCGGGGCGGGCCGGGCCGTCGGGCGCGTCCAGCCCCTCGGTCGCCTCCGGCCCGGTCGGCCGGGTCACGGCGTCGACGGCCTCCGGGTCGAGGGAGAACAGCTCGGCCAGCGCGGCGGCGTACGAGACCGCCCCGTCCTGACCGGCCAGCTCCTTGACCCGCACGGTGGGCTGGTGCAACAGCTTGTCGGCCACGCGCTCCACGGTGCGCAGCACCTCGTCGCGCACGGCGGGCTCCAGGCCGGGCAGGCGGCCGTCCAGGCGCTCGACCTCGGCCTCCACGACGCCGGTCGCCATCGATCGCAGCGCGCGGACCGTGGGCGTGACGCTGGCCTGGTGGCGTGCGGTCAGGAACGCGGCGACCTCCTGGGCGACGATGTCCCGCACGCCCTCGACCTCGAGCACGGCGTCGCTGTCGCGCAGCTGGTCGGCCAGCAGGGCGAGGCCGACGTGCGTCACACCCGGCAGGTCGGCCACGCTCGGCTCCACGTCGTGCGGCAGCGCCAGGTCGACGACGGCCAGCGGACCGGCGGAGGCGGGGCGCGCCTCGGTGAGCATGTCGCGGGTGACCAGCACACCGGTCGCGCCGGTGCAGGAGACGACGACGTCGGCGGTGGCCAGCAGGCGCGGCAGGTCGGCGAGCACGGCCGCGTGCGCCCCGTAGGCCTCCGAGAGGCGGTCCGCCCGCTCGGAGGTGCGGTTGACGACGGTGAGCGGGGCCGAGCCGGCGCGGGAGAGCGTGGCCGTCGCGAGCGCGGCCATCGAGCCGGCCCCCACCACCACGGCCGAGCGCCCGGCGAGGTCGCCGACGGCGGCCACCGCGCGGTCCAGCGCCGCGCTCACCAGGGAGGGGGCCGCGCGGTCGATGCCGGTCTCGGCGCGGGCGCGCTTGCCCACCCGCAGCGCCTGCTGGAAGAGGGCGTTCAGCGCGGGGCCGGCCGTGCCGAGGTCCTGCGCCTGGCGCAGCGCGTCGCGGGTCTGGCCGAGGATCTGGCCCTCGCCGAGGGCCATCGAGTCCAGTCCGGCGGCGACCTGGAACAGGTGCGAGACCGCGCCGTCGTCGTAGTGCACGTAGAGGTGCCGCAGCACGTCGTCGGCGCCCTGCCCTGCGCGCTCGATCAGCAACCGGGAGACCTCCTCGACGCTGCCGTGGAACCGGTCGACGTCGGCGTAGACCTCGAGGCGGTTGCAGGTGGCCACGACGGCGGCCTCGCCGACGTGGGCGCAGCCCGCGACGTCCGTGACGAGCTTGTGCACGCCGTCGCCGTCGAGGGCGAGCCGCTCGAGCACGGCGACCGGGGCGGAGCGGTGCGAGACACCGACGACCAGCACGCTCATGCGGTGGCCTCCTCTTCCGGCCGGCGACCGCCGCGCCCGCCGTGGCGCGTCCCGCCGCTGAGCCGGGCCTGGTCGATGCCGGGACCCGGAGGCGGCTCCGGGGCGGCGCCGGCGTCGTGGGGGTTCTTGCGCTGCACGTGGTAGGCGAGGATCTGCAGCTCGATGGAGAGGTCGACCTTGCGGACGTCGACGCCGTCGGGCACCTGGAGCACGCCGGGGGCGAAGTTCAGCACGCTGGAGACGCCGGCGGAGACCATCCGGTCGGCCACGTCCTGCGCGGCCTCGGCCGGGGTCGCGATGACGCCGATCGCCACGCCGTGCTCGGCGACGATCGCCTCGAGCTCGTCGAAGGGGCGCACCCGCAGCCCTGCGACCTCCTCACCGCGCTGACCGGGGTCGGCGTCGAGCAGGGCGACGATCCGGAAGCCGCGGCTGCGGAAGCCGGAGTACGAGGCGAGCGCGTGGCCCAGGTTGCCGATCCCGACGATGATGACGGGCCAGTCCTGGGTCAGCCCGATCTCCCGCGAGATCTGGTAGCGCAGGTACTCCACGTCGTACCCGACGCCGCGCGTGCCGTAGCTGCCGAGGTAGCTGAGGTCCTTGCGGAGCTTGGCGCTGTTGACGCCGACGGCGGCGGCGAGGTCCTCGCTGGAGCACGTCGCCGTGCCCTCGTCGGCCAGCGACGTGAGGGCGCGCAGGTACACCGGAAGCCGGGCGACCGTGGCCTCCGGGATGTCCCGGCCGACCTCAGCGGGGGTCCGTGCACTCACGAGCAGCTCTCGATCCTCGCCGCCCGGCCCCGGTCAGGGTCCGTGGTCCGGGGTTTCGGCGTGCCGGACGGCACGGCAACTCTAGGAGTTTGTGAACGTGAGAACAAAACGAGCGCACATCGCGCCGACCCCGTGTGAGCCACCCCACGCGGGAGGCGGCCGGGTCGCGTGCTAGGCCCCAGCGTCCGGTCTCGCCGTCCGCGGGCGCCACGGACGGCGACGGGTGCCGGGCGTCTCCGGCGACGGCGCGTGGTGCGGCGCCGCCAGCGCGGTCCGCAGCCGGTCGGCGTCCACCCGCCAGAAGTCGTGCTGCTTCCCGTCGACGAACGTCACCGGGATCTCCTCGGCGTAGCGGTGGAACAGCTCCGGGTCGCCCGTGACGTCCACCTCCTCGAAACCCTCACCGAGGTCGGCGCACACGCCCGCGATGACCGCCCGGGCGTCGTCGCACAGGTGGCACCCCGGCTTGGCGAGCATCCGGACCCGGGGCACGGGCTCGGGCGCGGGCTCCGCCTCCGTCACTCGAGCAGCCCCAGCGCCTGCCGGCGCGCGAGCCCGCGCAGGCGGCCCTTCTGCACCGCGCCCGTGGCGGTCAGCGGCAGCGCGTCGACGACCTCCACGCGCCGCGGCCGCTTGAACCTCGCGAGGCGCGCGGCGCAGCGCTCGGCGGCCGCCTCCGCGAGGGCGCCGCGCCGCGCGTCGTCGGCGTGCTCGTCGTCCGGGCGCAGGAACGCGACCACGGCCTCGCCGGTGTCGTCGTCGTCGACGCCGATCACCGCCGCGTCGGCGACGCCGTCCAGCTCGCGGAGGACCTCCTCGACCTCGACCGGGTAGACGTTGAAGCCCGAGACGATCACGACCTCCTTGAGGCGGTCGACCAGCACCAGGTCGCCGCGGTCGTCGACCAGGCCGACGTCGCCGGTGGCCCACCAGCCGTCGGCGCGGGGGCCGTCGGCGCCGTCCGGCCAGTAGCCGTCGAACAGGTTCTCGCCGCGGACCTCGATCTCGCCGGGGTCCCCCGGCTCGACCTCGCGCCCCCGGTCGTCGACCACGCGCAGCCCCACCCCGGGCAGCGGCGCGCCCACGGAGCCGGGGCGGGGGTCCCGGCTGCACAGCGTGCTGGTCACGACCGGCGCGGCCTCGGTGAGTCCGTAGCCCTGGTGCACCGGGACGCCGGTGCGCGCGGTGAACCGCTCGGCCGTCTCGGCCGCCAGCGGGGCGGAGCCCGAGAGCACCGCGGTCACGGGGCCGAGGTGGTCGGCCAGGTCGTCGTCGGCCAGCCAGTGCCCGAAGACCGAGGGCGCCACCGGGACGATGCTGCAGGCCTCGTCCTCGACGAGGTCGAGGGTCCCCTCGGGGTGGAAGTGGTCGGTGAGCACCAGCTTGGCCCGCTGGCGGAGCACCCCGCCGAGCACCGCGTTGAGGCCGTAGACGTGGAAGAGCGGCAGCACGCCGAGCACCACGTCGTCCCCCCGCAGCATCGGCGGCTCGACGCGGGCGACCTGCTCGACGTTCGCGAGCAGCGCCCGGTTGCTGAGCATGGCGGCCCGCGGCCGGCCCGAGGTGCCGCTGGTGTAGAGCAGGGCGGCCAGGGCGTCCGGGTCGGGCACCGAGGGCACCCGCCGCGGCTCGACCGAGCGCAGGTCCTCGTACGCCTGCTCCCCCGCCGCCGCGGTCGCGCCCGCGACGACGACCCGGGGCGCCGCGTCCTCGCGGCCCGCGTCGCCGGCGACGCGGGCGACCGCCTCGCGCACGCCGTCGAGGCTCGACGCGTCGGCGACGACCAGGCGGGCGCCCGAGTCCGCGAGCACCCGCGCGGTCTCCTCGACGGTGCCGCGCGGGTTCAGCGGCACGGCCACGGCGCGGGCGCGCAGGGTGCCGAGATAGGTCGTGACGAACTCGATCCGGTTCTCCATGACCATCGCCACCCGGAAGCCCGCCACGACCCCGACGAGCCCGAGCCCGGTCGCGACCCGGCTCACCTCGTCGTCCAGCTCGGACCAGGTCAGGCTGCGGCCGCCGTCCTCGACGAGCGCCAGCTTGTCGGGGCTCTCGGCGGCCGCGTCGGTCACGAGATCGGCCACGCCGTGCATGCCTCGGATCCTGTCACACGCGTGGTGCCCCGACGCACGCGGTGAGGGGCATCGCCCCACCTCCCCGTGCCGACGGAGGGGCCCTGCACGGAGTCGGCGCGAGCCCCTACAGTCCCCGGTGTGGAGCACCCCGAGGCACCCGAGCCGGAGACCGACGCCGAGACCGACGCCGAGACCGGGAAGCGCGACGGGCGCCGCCCGCGGCTGGACCTGACCCGCCGCTCCACGCTGGCCGGGGAGGCGGCCGCGGCCGCCGCCGAGGTCGAGTCGGCGCTCGACGTGCGCCCCGACCCGGTCTCCGCGGCCTTCTTCGACGTGGACAACACCGTCATGCAGGGGGCGTCGATCTTCCACCTGGCCCGGGGCCTGCACCGACGCAAGTTCTTCACGACCCGCGACATCCTGGGCGCCGCCTGGAAGCAGGCGTACTTCCGCGTCGCCGGGGTCGAGGACCCCGAGCACGTGGCCGAGGCGCGCGCCTCGGCGCTGGGCTTCATCGCCGGCCACACGGTCGCCGAGCTGGAGGAGCTCGGCGAGGAGATCTTCGACGAGGCGATGGCGCACCGGATCTGGCCCGGGACCCGCGCCCTCGCGCAGCTGCACCTCGACCAGGGGCAGCGGGTGTGGCTGGTCACCGCCGCCCCGATCGAGATCGCGCAGATCATCGCGCGCCGGCTGGGCCTGACCGGGGCGCTCGGCACGGTCTCCGAGCACCGCGAGGGGATCTACACCGGTGAGCTGGTCGGCGAGATGCTGCACGGGCCCGCCAAGGCCGTCGCCGTGCAGGCCCTGGCCGAGCGCGAGGGGCTCGACCTGGCCCGCTGCTCGGCGTACTCCGACTCCTACAACGACCTGCCCCTGCTCTCGCTCGTCGGCGACGCGTGCGCCATCAACCCCGACACCCGCCTGCGCGTGCACGCGCGGACCCAGGGATGGCGGATCCGCGACTACCGCACGGGTCGCAAGGCCGCCCGGGCCGGCCTGCTGCTCGGCGCGGCCGGCGGCGCGGTCGGCGGCGCCGTCGCCGCGGGCGTGGCGATCCGGGGCTCCCGCGGTGGCCGCCTGCGCCGGGTGCTGGACTGAGGCGCGGCTGAGCCGGGCATCCCCGGGAGCGCCCGGGCCGCGTCCCGGCGGCCCGGGCGGGCGGTTCACAACCCCTGCGGGTGGACCTATCGTGGAGCCTTCCCCCGCGGGGGTCTCGGGGAGATGCCCATGGGAGGGTCCGGACGGCATGCACAGACAGCGGCGCGACGTCGAGCACGGCCTCGGCCTGCTTCGCGCTGCCGTCCTGGAGGTGCTGCGCGGCCCACGCCCGGCACCGGCGACCGCCCCCGGCCCGGCCAGCCCCGCCGACGGCCCGGTCGGCCCGGCGCGCCCGCCTGGCGTCCTGTGGTCCGAGACGGCGTCCACCGAGACACCCGCCCCGCCACCCCGCGACCGGGGGGCGGGGGCCGACGACGGCGCGGCCATGTCCTCCGAGGCCGACGAGGCCGAGCAGCGCCGCCTGATCGCGCTGGTGGAGCTCGCCCGCGACGGCGACAAGGACGCGTTCGGGCTCCTCTACGACCACTACCACGTCTCGGTCTACCGGTTCCTCTACTACCGCACGCGGTCGCAGCAGCTCGCCGAGGACCTGACCTCCGAGACCTTCTTCCGCGCGCTGCGGAGCATGAACAACTTCCGATGGCAGGGCCGCGACTTCGGCGCCTGGCTGATGACGATCGCCCGCAACCTCACCACGGACCACTTCAAGGCGGGCCGCACCCGCCTCGAGATGACCACCGAGGACATGTCCACGCACGACGAGGCCCACGACGAGGGCCCCGAGGACGCGGTGATCGCGAGCCTGACCAACGAGGTCCTGATGGAGGCGCTCACGCAGCTGCCCGGGGAGCAGCAGGAGTGCCTCGTGCTGCGCTTCCTCCAGGGCTTCAGCATCGCCGAGACGGCGAAGTCGCTGGGCCGCAGCGACGGCGCCATCAAGCAGCTGCAGCTGCGGGCGGTGCGCAACCTCGCCAAGCTGATGCCCGAGGGGTTGAGGGACGGATGACCGCCCGGGCGACGGCAACGGTCCAGACGGCCCGGCCCCTTGCGCGAATGTTGAACCACGGGGCCGTAACCCCCCGATCCCGGGCGTCGTTGGCCCGGGTGAGGACGAGGACTGCGTCCCGGGTGACCGGGACGCCCGGGACGACAGGACGACCGCGATGAGCACCGCGTTCACCACGCGCAGGCGGGCCGAGCGGTTCGAGGCGCTGCTCGCCGACCCCGCCGCCGGGGTCGAGGACGCGCGTTTCGGTGAGCTGCTCGCGCTCGTGGGGCAGCTGCAGGACGTGCGCCCGCCCGAGCCGCGCGCCGGCTTCTCCACCGGCCTGCGCGAGCAGCTGATGGTCGAGGCCGAGACGGCGCTCCTCCCCCAGGACCGCGGCGCCGACGACCGGCTGCGGATGCCGGCCCGCACCCCGCGCCACAGCCGCTCACCGCGCGACCGCCGCCTGGCCGTCGCCGCCGGGGCGCTGGCCATGGTGGGGGCCACCACCTCGATGGCCGTCGCCGCGCAGACCGCGCTTCCGGGCGACACGCTCTACCCCGTCAAGCGGGCGCTCGAGGACGTGCACGCCGGCGTCTCGATGGGCGACGCGGCGCGCGGCTCGGCCGTGCTCGCCAACGCGTCCGGCCGCCTCGAGGAGGCCGGTGAGCTGGCCCGGATCGGCACCGAGGAGAGCCTCGCCGAGGCCCCCGACGCCCTGCGCGACTTCGTCGAGCAGGCCGAGGAGGGCTCGGCCCTGCTGCTCGCCGACTACCGTGAGACGGGCGACGGCGACTCGGTCGCCCGGGTGCGCGACTTCACCGGCCGCAGCCTCGCGACGCTCGACGCGCTCGAGGGCCAGCTGCCCGAGGCCGCCGACGACGAGCTGCTGCTCGCCGCGCAGACGCTGGCCGACGTGGACGCCGAGGCCGCCGACCTCTGCGCGACCTGCGGCGGGCTCGGCATCGCCGAGATCCCGCCCTCCCTCGTCTCCGCGGTCGCCACCGAGGACGGCCTCGAGCCGGGCTCCACGACCCAGCCGATCCAGCCGGCGCAGCCGGTCCGGCCGGGCCAGCCCCTCCAGCCCAAGGACCCCGGCTCGGGCTCCGGGGGCTCCGGGGGCTCCGGGGGCTCCGGGGGCTCCGGGGCTTCGGACGGCGTCGCCGGGACGGGCTCGGGCGCCGCGAACGGCGCGGGCCCCGGCGGGGCCGGGCTGCAGCTGCCCGACGTCGGGGGCCTGCTGCCCCCGGGCTCCGTCCTCGGCGGCAACGACCCCTCGTCGGGCACCGTGCAGGACCTCACCGAGGGCCTGCTCGGCCAGCAGGGCGGTGGCTCGGGCAGTGGCTCGGGCGGTGGCTCGGGTGATGGCTCGGCGACAACCCGCTGCAGCAGCCGCTGGAGGGCACCGGCCAGAAGGTCGGCGACCTGCTGAACGGCATCACCGGCGGCAACAAGTCCGGCGGCAGCAGGCTCCGGGCGGCAACAAGTCCGGCGGCAACGGCTCCGGCGGCAACAAGTCCGGCGGCTCGGGCGGCGGCGGCTCTGGGGGCTCCTCCGGCGGCGGCGACGGCCTGCTCGACGGGCTCCTCGGCGACTGATCAGCCGAAGACGGAGCCCCGGTCCATCAGCAGCTGGTAGAGGGTCTGCTGGATGGTCTCGCGCACCTGGTCGGTGACGTTGAAGACGAGCATGGGGTCCTCCGAGGAGGGCTCGTCGTACTCGTCGGTGCGGATCGGCTCGCCGAACTCGATGATCCACTTCGACGGCAGCGGCACGAGGCCGAGCGGGCCGAGCAGCGGGAAGAACGGCGTGATCGGGATGTACGGCACGCCGAGCAGCCGCGCCAGCGAGGGCACGTTGCCGACCAGCGGGTAGATCTCCTCCGCGCCGACGACCGAGACCGGGATGATCGGGACGCCGGTGCGCAGCGCCGCGGAGACGAAGCCGCCGCGCCCGAAGCGCTGCAGCTTGTAGCGCTCGGAGTAGGGCTTGCCGATGCCCTTGAAGCCCTCGGGCCACACGCCCACCAGCTCGCCGCCGCGCAGCATCCGCTCCGCGTCCTCGCCGCAGGCCAGCGTGGCGCCGCCCTTGCGGGCCATGGTCCCGAAGACGGGCAGCTGGAAGACCAGGTCGGCGCCCAGCGGACGCAGGAACCGCCCGGTGGCGTCGTGCATGCTGACCATCGTCATCAGCCCGTCGACCGGGACCGTGCCCGAGTGGTTGGAGACGACCAGCGCGCCGCCGTCGGTCGGGATGTTCTCCGCGCCGCGGACCTCGACGCGGAACCAGCGGCGCGCCAGCGGACGCGCCATCGCCATGAAGAACCGCTGGGTGACCTCCTCGTCGAAGCCGTACTCGTCGATGGCGTAGTCGCCCTGGAGGCGGCGGCGCAGGAAGGCCAGGAACTCGGCCAGCCGCCGTTCCCATGCCTCGCCGAAGACCTCGCGGGCCGCGCCCTGGACGGCGGCGAGCCAGTCGCCGACAGGGATGCCCGGCCGGTCCACGGCCGCCGCGCCCGGCCGCGCCGGCGCCGCGCTCGAGGGCGCGGCGGTGTCGGCCGCGGTGGGCTCGGACCCGCTGGCAGCTGCCCCGCCGGCGGCGTCCCGGTGCATCTGTCCCGCTGGCATCTGTCCCGGTGGCATCGTCGGTGGCGGGCGCGGTCCCGTCCGTCGCCGGCGCCCCGTCGCCGCTCGCCCCGGCGCCCGCCGGGTGGTCGGCGCGGGACGCGGCCCGGGCGCCGTCCCCGGCGAGGCTGCGCGACGCGGTCGAGGGGCGCCGCTGGCCGGTGCCCCGGCCCGCGCGGCCGCGGGTGCCCAGCGGGATGATCTCGGCGTCACCCATGGGTGCCTCCCGGCGTGCCCGGCCCGGCAAGGCCCGCCCGGGGCGGACGGCCGCTCGCCAGCGCACCCTCGACGCCGCCCACGGCGCGTGCGGGCACGCGGCGCCACGCCGCCCAGCGAGGGCGGGATGCGCGCGCCGAAGTCGGCGAAGGCCCCCGCCGAGGTGAAGGACGGCTGGTAGCCCAGCACCTGCCGCATCCGCGTCGTGTCCACACCCCGACCGTAGGTCAGGAAGCTGCGCAGCTCGGGGGAGAACTCGCTGACCCGGGCCTGCCGCACGAGCGAACCGAAGGAGCTCAGCGCGAAGCCGGGCACCGGCACCGAGGGGCGGCCCAGGCGGCGGATCGCCTGCGCCAGCGTGATCATCCCGTCGCCGGCCACGTTGAAGGTGCCCGCCACGTCGTGGGTCACGCAGTGCCGCAGGACGCCGAGCAGGTCCTGCTCGTGCAGGAACTGCAGCCGCGGGTCGAAGCCCAGGACGGTGGGGATCACGGGGAGGCGGAAGAACGCGGTGATCGGGCTGGTCACGTCGGGCCCGACGACGTTGGCGGCGCGCAGGATCGTGACGCGCACGTCGGGACGGCGGCGCGCGAGGCCGCGCACGTAGCCCTCGACCTCCTCGGCGTCCTTCGCGTAGCCGGTGCGGTTGCTGTGCCGCGGCCCCATGTCCTCGGTGAACATGGCGGGGTCGCCGGGGCTGGCGCCGTAGACCGTGGTCGTGGACTTCACGATCAGGTTGCGCAGCCCGGGCGCCTTCTGGCAGGCGGCAAGCAGCTGCATCGTGCCCATCACGTTGAGCTCCTTCATCGTGCCCCGGCCGCCGGTGCTGCCGGGGGTGGCGATGACGCTCATGTGGACGACGGTGTCGACGTCCTCCTTCGCGATGACCTTCGCGATGACGGGGTTGCGGATGTCCGCCCGGACGAACGACACCGCGCCGATGTCGCCGCGCGGCGGGACGACGTCCACGCCGATGACCCGGTCGACCTCGGGGTCCGAGGCGACCGAGCGGGCGAAGCGACGTCCGAGGTCCCGCGAGACCCCCGTGACCAGGACCGTCCGTCCCATCTGCAGTGGGCTCCTACTTGCCCAGCTTGCGGCGCTGCACCCGCGTCTTCTTCAGCAGCTTGCGGTGCTTCTTCTTCGCCATGCGCTTGCGCCGCTTCTTGATGACAGAGCCCACGAGAAACCTTCCAGCCGGGGCGCCCGGGAGGGTCTCCTCCGGGCGGACCGGCACAGCCTAACCGGCCCGGTCGCGCGCCCGGCAACCGAGCCGCACGCCGGCCCCCCGGGAGGTCAGCCGGCGTCGAAGAAGCTCTTGCGCAGGTACTCGTCGACGTCCTGCTCGGTGACGCGGAAGGAGCGCCCGACGCGGATCGCCGGCAGCTCGCCGCTGTGCACGAGCCGGTACACCGTCATCTTGGAGACGCGCATCATCGTCGCGACCTCCGCCACCGTCAGGAAGGTGGCGTCGGACATGTCGCCGGAGGAGTGAGGAGCCATGAGCGCACCGCGCTTCCTGCGGGCCACGCTGCCGGCTTCCCCACCGGCGACCCTCGCGGCACGCCTCACCTCGGAGGATAGGACCTCCTGTGACGCCGGGGAAGGTAGTGACGGGAGAAAGCGGTGTTTCCAGCGTGAACGCAGAAGTGGCCCAGACAGCTGCCGGCGTCACCGGCCCCGAGGCGGCCGTTCACCAGGCGGAGGGGTCCAGTCCGTGCAGCGGGAAGGCGGCCTGCCGGGTGGCGTGCACGGCGCGGTCGAGCCACGTCGCCGGGTCGTAGCCGGAGTCCCAGGTGCGCCAGCGGACCTCGCGACCGTCGGTCATCCGGAACGGCGCCAACCGGCCGAGGTGGCCGCGGACGTGCTCGCGCCAGGCCTCCGGGGTGTCGGTGGCCGGGTCGAGCGGCGCCCCCGCCACGACCGCGAGCAGGTGGGTCCAGGCGCGCGGGACGACCTCGACCACGGCGTACCCGCCGCCGCCGGTGACGACCCACCGCCCGTCCGCGACCTCGTGCGCGAGGTCGTGCAGCGCCAGGTACGCCGCCCGCTGGCCGTCGATGGTGAGGTTGAGGTGCGCCAGCGGGTCCTCCACGTGGGAGTCGCAGCCGTGCTGGGTCACGAGCACGTCGGGGTCGAAGGCACGCAGCAGCGGGGGGACGACGGAGTGGAAGGCGCGCAGCCAGCCGGCGTCCGAGGTGCCGGGCGGCAGCGCGACGTTCACGGCCGACCCCTTGGCCTCGGGCCCGCCGAGGTCCTCGGGGAAGCCGGTGCCCGGGAAGAGCATCTGCCCCGTCTCGTGCAGGGAGATCGTCAGCACGCGGGGGTCGTCCCAGAAGATCCGCTCGACGCCGTCGCCGTGGTGCACGTCGATGTCGACGTAGGCGACCCGCTCGGCGCCGCGCGCGAGCAGGTCGGTGATGCCGATGGCCACGTCGTTGTAGACGCAGAAGCCGCTCGCGGCGCCGGGCATGGCGTGGTGCAGCCCGCCGCAGATGTTCGCGCTGTGCAGCGCCTCCCCGGACCACACCGCGCGGCAGGCCTCCAGGGTCGCGCCGGCCACGTGGGCCGACCCCTCGTGCATCCCCGGGAAGACGGGGTTGTCGTCGGTGCCGACGCCGCGCAGCGGGTCGATGTCGCGCTGGTCGCGGCCCGCCGCCTGCACGGCCTCGATCAGCGCGCCCTCGTGCACGGTGGCGATCTGGTCGTCGGTGGCGACGGGCGCGGGCACCGGCCGCAGCCGGGGGCCGACGACCCCGAGCTCCTCGGCCAGCCGCATGGTGAGGTCGACCCGCACGGGCGACATGGGGTGACCGGGGCCGAAGTCGTAGGAGGTCAGCCGCGGGTCGAAGACCACCGAGGCGGGCCCCTCGCAGCCCTCGGCGTGCGGCTCGTGCCCGGCGGCGTGCTCGGTCATGGCGCGACCCTACTCAGCGCGGCGGGTCGCCGGGGGCTGCTCACTCCCCCGCCAGCTCGCGCGAGCGGTCGCGGGCGGCGGTGAGCGCGTCGAGGAAGGTGGCGCGCAGGCCGTGCCGCTCCAGCGACCCGAGGGCCGCGGCGGTGGTGCCGCCCGGCGAGGTGACGCGCTCGCGGAGCACGCCGGGGTGCTCGCCGGTCTCGCGCACCATCGTCGAGGCGCCGTAGACGGTCTGCACCGCGAGCTCCGTGGCCGTGGGCCGGGGCAGCCCGAGGTGCACGCCCGCCTCGACCATCGCCTCGACGACGAGGAACAGGTACGCCGGCCCCGACCCGGACAGGGCGGTCGCCGCGTCCTGCTGCGACTCGGGCACCCGGACCACCCGGCCGCTGGCGCCGAGCAGCTGCTCGGCGGCGTCGAGGTGCTCGTCGGTGGCGCGCGCGCCGGGCGAGGCGACGTAGACGCCCTCGTCCACCGTGGCGGGCGTGTTCGGCATGACGCGCACGACGGCGACGCCGTCGGGCACCTGGGCCTCCAGGGACCGCGTGGTGACACCGGCCGCCAGCGAGACGAGCAGCTGGCCGTCGGCCAGCTGGCCGGCCACCTCGTCGAGCACGGCCGGCACGTCCGCGGGCTTGACCACCAGCAGGACGGTGTCGGCGCCCCGCACGGCCTCGGGGTTGTCGACGGCGCGGACGCCGTGCGTCCGCGCGAGCTCGTCGGCCCGCTCGGCGCGCTTCTCGCCGACGCGCACGGAGCCGGGGTCGCGCCCGGCGCGGAGCATGCCGGCGAGCACGGTCTCGCCCATGACGCCGCCGCCGAGCACGGCGACCTGGTCGGTGGAGCTCATGGTCGGCCTCCTGCGCGGCGGGGTCGGGCGGACCCGCGCACTGTCTCAGGTCCCCGGCGCGGCCGCCAGCGCGAGGTGCTCGCGGGCGAACTCCAGGGACTCGACCAGGTCGGCCCCCCGCTCCTCGCGACCGGCCGCGCGGCGGGTGTTGATCTCGAGCACCACGTGCCCGGTGAAGCCGCCGTCGGCGAGGTGCCGCAGCAGCGCTGCGGGGTCCATCACGCCGCGCCCGGGCACGAGGTGCTCGTCCTTGGCCGACCCGCTGCCGTCGGTGAGGTGCACGTGCCGCAGCCGCTCCCCCAGCCGCTGCGCCATCGCGAGCGGGTCGTCGCCCGCGATGGCGGCGTGCGAGATGTCGACCGTCGTGTTCGCGTAGTTCTCCGCCGAGGGGTCGCGCCCGGGGAGGTACATCTCCGCCTGCCGCTTGCGGGCGCGCCACGGGTACATGTTCTCCACGGCGAAGGCGAGGCCCGTGGACTCCTCCAGCGCGGCGATGCCGTCGACGAAGCCGGCGGCGTACTCCTTCTGCCAGCGGAACGGCGGGTGCACGACCACGACGTCGGCACCCACCTCGCGGGCCATCTCGGCGGAGCGCTCGAGCTTGCCCCACGGGTCGGTGCCCCAGACGCGCTGGGTGAAGAGCAGGCACGGCGCGTGCACGGCGCAGATGGGGATGCAGTGGTGCTCGGAGAGCTGGCGCACGGCGGAGATCTGCTGGCTCAGCGCGTCGATGCCGACCATCACCTCGACCGCGTCGTACCCGACCTGCGCCGCCCAGGCGAAGGCGTGCGCGGTCGACTCGGGGTAGACCGAGCTCGTGGACAGGCCGACCAGGGGGCGCGGGCCCCCGGTCGCCGGCTCCGGCGGCGCCGTCACGCCTGACCCGGGTGACCCAGCTGGTCGAAGCGCTCGAGGATCACGCCCTCGCGCAGCGCCCACGGGCAGATCTGGAGGGAGGACAGGTCGAAGATGTCCATCACCGCCTCCGCGACGAGCGCGCCGGGCAGGATCTGGTGGGTGCGGCTGTTCGAGACCCCGGGCAGGTCCGCGAGGTCGGAGCGGTCCATCCGCGCGAGCTTCGGGATCCACTCCTTGAGCTCGGACGCCGTCAGCGAGCGCGCGACCAGGGGGCCGTCGGCCGACGGCGCGGCGCCGCAGATCCGTCCCAGCGAGCGGAAGGTCTTCGAGGTCGCGGCCGCCAGGTGCGGCACGCCCGGACGCAGCAGGTGCCCGGCGTCCTTCGCGATCGCGGCACGGACGTGCTTGCGCAGCTCCTTCACCTGGTCCTGGTCGGGCTTCCGGCTGCCCAGCCAGTCGCGCGAGAGGCGGGCCGCGCCCAGCGGGAGCGACCAGGCGACGTCGGGCCACTCGTCGGCGCCGCCGGCGATCTCGAGCGAGCCGCCACCGATGTCGAAGATCGCCATCCGGCCGGCCGACCAGCCGAACCACCGGCGCACGGCCAGGAAGGTCAGGCGCGCCTCGTCCTCACCGGACAGCACGGTGACGCGTTCCCCCGTGCGCTCGCGCACCGTCTCCAGCACCGCGTCGGCGTTCGTCGCGTCGCGCACGGCGGAGGTCGCGAACGCGAGCATCTCCTCGCACCCCTTGTCCTCGGCGACCTGCACGGCGCTCGGCGGTGAAGTCCGCGAGCGCGTCGATCCCGGCCTGGCCGACGGCCCCGTCGGCGTCGAGGTGCTCGGCGAGCCGGAGGGGCTGCTTGTAGGACGAGGCGGGCAGCGGCGCGGCACCGCCGTGGGCGTCCACGACGAGCAGGTGCCCGGTGTTCGATCCGATGTCCAGGACGCCTAGCCGCATGGGCGCCCACCGTAGCCGTAGGGTTGCGGCCATGCCCGAGGTCGACCTTGACTTCCCCCGCGCCTGGATCGAGTTCCCGGACCCCGCCGACGAGGACCAGGTGTTCCGCTGCGACCTCACCTGGTTGACGTCGCGGTACCTGTGCATCTTCGGGCAGGGCTGCCCCGGCATCTACAAGGAGTCGCCCGACAACGGCTGCTGCACCCTGGGCGCCCACTTCGCCGACGCCGACGACGAGAAGCGGGTGGCCGGCTTCGTCGAGGAGCTGACGCCGGAGACCTGGCAGTTCCACCCGGCGAACACCGAGGGCCGCTCGAAGGTGCGCCGCAAGGACTGGGTGGAGAAGGACGACGACGGCGAGCGCAAGACCGCGACGCACGTGCACGAGGGCCAGCAGGCGTGCGTGTTCGCCAACCGCGACGACTTCGCGCTCGGCAAGGGCTGCGCCCTGCACGGGCTGGCGCTGCGCACCGGCCGCGAGCCGCTGGAGACCAAGCCGGACGTGTGCTGGCAGCTGCCGATCCGCCGCACCTACCGCGACGTGGAGCGGCCGGACGGGACGGAGTACCTCGAGATCAGCATCTCGGAGTACGACCGGCGCGGCTGGGGCCCCGGTGGCCACGACCTCGAGTGGTACTGCTCCGGCAACACCGAGGCGCACGTCGCCCCGGACCCGCTCTACCTCACCAACGAGCCCGAGCTGACCGAGCTGATGGGCCGCGAGGCCTACCTCGCGCTGGTCGAGCACTGCGAGCAGCACCTGCGCGCCAAGCACCGCGTCGCGCCGCACCCGGCCGACCCCGCGCGCGCCCGGCGCTGAGGCGCCACCCCCGCCGCGGCGCACCCCCGGGGTCCCTCCCCGATCGAGCCCGGCGCAGAATGAGGGCCATGCGCTTGGACCACCTCTCCTACGCTGCCGGCCCCGACGGGTTGGCCAGCACCGCCCAGCGCCTGGGGGACCTGCTCGGCCGCGAGTTCGTCGACGGCGGGATCCACCCGCGCTTCGGGACGCGCAACATGACGCTCGCCCTGGCGGACGACACCTACCTCGAGGTGGTCGAGGTGCTCGACCACCCGGCCTCGGACAAGGCCCCCTTCGGCCAGGCCGTGCGCGCGCGCTCGGCGCTGGGCGGCGGCTGGCTCGGCTGGGTCGTCGCGGTCACGGACCTGCTGCCGGTGGAGAGCCGGCTGGGCCGCGACGCGGTCCGTGGCAACCGGCACCGGCCCGACGGCACCGAGCTGCGCTGGCGGCAGATCGGGGTGCAACGGCACGCTGACCGACCCGCAGCTGCCGTTCTTCGTGCAGTGGGAGTCCCCGTGGGAGCTGCACCCCAGCCACGACGGCGACCCGGCCTGGTCGCTGGCCTGCCTCGAGATCGCCGGCGACCCGCAGCGCGTCAGCGAGTGGCTCGGCGAGACCGTCGAGGCCCCGCTCGAGGACGTGAAGGTCGAGTGGGTGGCGCCGCACGGCACCCCCGGCATCATCGCGGCGCAGTTCCAGACGCCGAACGGCCTGGTCCGCATCTGAGCCCCGCGCCGGGCGACCGGCCCGCCCGGGGCGCCGTCCCGAGCCCGAACATCTGGCGGCACCCGGCCACCTACGAGCTGGAGAACCGAGCCTTCGACCCCGACGGCCTCGTCGAGGCGGCGATGCGCGCCGTCGCGGACTGGTCGGGGCGGCACCTGCTCGACATCGGCTGCGGGGCCGGCTTCCACCTGCCGCGCTGGGCCGCGGACGCGGCCCGGGTGACCGGCGTCGAGCCGCACCCCGACCTCGTCGCGCTCGCCCGCCGGCGCGTCCGCGGCCCCCGGGCCGAGCGGGTGCGGGTGCTGCCGGGCACCGCCCAGGCGCTGCCCCTGCCCGACGGGTCGGTCGACGTGGCGCACGCCCGCTGGTCCTACTTCCTCGGGCCGGGCTGCGAGCCCGGCCTGGCCGAGCTCGACCGGGTCCTGCGCCGCGGCGGGACGGCGTTCGTGATCGACAACGACGCCTCCCGCTCGACGTTCGGACGCTGGTTCCGGCGCGGCTTCCCGGCGATCGACCCGGACGCCGTCGGCGCGTTCTGGACGGGCCACGGGTGGCAGCGCGAGCCGGTGCTGACGCGGTGGTCCTTCGCGGCGCGCGCCGATCTCGAGGCGGTCGCTGCGCATCGAGCTCGACGGGGCCACGGCCGCCGCCGCGCTGGCCGAGCACGAGGGCACCGAGGTCGACTACGCCGTGAACGTGTGGTGGAAGCGGGCCTAGCCTCCCCGGCCGGGCGGGGGCCCCGTCGAGCCGCGCACCGTGAGCGTGGGCTCGAGCAGGACGCCGGTGGCCCGCGCCCGCGGCGTCGTCAGCACGCCACCGAGGGCCTCGACCACCGCGGCCGCGACGTCGTCCAGCGGCTGCCGCAGCGAGGTCAGCCCACCCGGCACGAGGTGGGCCACCTGGGAGTCGTCGAAGCCGACGACCGACACGTCCCTGCCCGGCCGCAGCCGGCGCTCGGCGAGCGCCTGGAGCACCCCGGCCGCGAGCGTGTCGGAGGCGCAGACGAAGGCCGTCGGCGCCGCGCCGGCGACGCGACCGTCGTCGAGCAGGGCGGCGGCGGCATCGCGGCCGCTGCCCACCTGGTCCTCGACCCGGGAGGCGAGGCCGCTCGTCGGCAGTCCGGCGGCGCGCAGGGCCTCGGCCCAGCCCTCGCGCCGGTCCTCCCCCACCCTGTTCTCCCGCCGCCACCCGATCCAGGCGACCCGCGTGTGGCCGGCGTCCAGCAGGTGCCGCGTCGCCCGGCGCGTGCCGGCGGCGCCGTCCACGTCCACCCACGGGTGCCGGGCGTGCGGGTTCTCCCACGGGCGGCCGAAGGCCACGAACGGCGCGTCGCGCTCCACGAGCCAGTCCGCCTGCGGGTTGCCGAGCCACGTGTCGGTGGCCACGAACGCGTCGACGGCCAGCGAGCGGAGCAGCTCGTCGTGGCCGGCCACCGGGTCGTCGCGCTCGCCCGGGAACAGCAGCACGTGGTAGTCGGCCTCGCTGGTCTGCTCGACGAGCGCGTGCAGGAAGCGGTCGAGCGTCGCGTTGGCGGTGCCCTCCTCCCACGGCGGGTAGCGCACGCCGACCAGGTGCGAGGCGCGCGTGCGCAGGTTGCGGGCCGCGCGGTTCGGCGAGTAGCCGAGCTCGCGCACCGCGGCACGTACCCGCTCCAGCGTCTCCTCGCGCAGCAGCGACGGGTTGTTCATCGCGTTCGAGACGGTCTGCCGGGAGACGCCGGCGAGGGCGGCGACGTCGGCGAGCGTGGCCGGCGGCCCCGCGGCCCGCGACACCGCGCGAGGCTGGGGCGACCCGGGACTCGACCGCGTCATCCACCGCTCCTTGAACGTTCCAATCGCTCCCATCCTGCGACGCGACCCCGCGCGGGTCAACACGACGGGCCGGGCCCCGGCGGGCGTCCGTCCACAGCAGCCGCGCGCCGCGGGGGCCGCTGTCGGCGCCGTCGCCTAGCGTCGCGGTCATGACGACGACGAAGGCCGGCGGGGCCCGGGGCGGGCGCCCGCGCACGACGTACCGGTGCAGCGAGTGCGGCTGGGAGACCGCCAAGTGGGTCGGCCGCTGCGGGGAGTGCCAGGCCTGGGGCTCGGTGGCGGAGGCCGCCGCGCCCACCGAGCGCACCGCCGCGACCCCGGTCTCCTCGGCCGCGGTGCCGATCGGCAGCGTGGCGGTGCAGGCCTCGGCGTCCCGCTCCTCGGGGGTGCCGGAGCTGGACCGGGTGCTCGGCGGCGGGGTCGTCCCCGGGGCCGCCATGCTGCTCGCCGGGGAGCCCGGCGTCGGCAAGAGCACCCTGCTGCTCGAGGTGGCTGCCCAGACCGCGCGGGTCGGCGCGCGCACGCTCTACGTCACCGGGGAGGAGTCGGCCTCGCAGGTGCGCCTGCGCGCCGACCGCACCGGCGGCGTGCACGACCAGCTCTACCTGGCCGCCGAGACCGACCTGGGCGCGGTGCTCACCCACATCGAGCAGGTGCGCCCTGCGCTCCTCGTCGTCGACTCGGTGCAGACGATCGGAGCGAGCGGCGTCGAGGGGGTGCCCGGCGGCGTCACCCAGGTCAAGGAGGTCGCCGGTGCCCTGGTGCGGGTGGCCAAGTCCCGCGGCATCGCCACCGTGCTCGTCGGCCACGTCACCAAGGACGGCGGCATCGCCGGGCCGCGGGTCCTCGAGCATCTCGTCGACGTGGTGCTGCACTTCGAGGGCGACCGCGACAGCCGCTTCCGGATGCTGCGGGCGATGAAGAACCGCTACGGCCCGGTCGACGAGGTCGGCTGCTTCGACCTGGCCGCCGACGGCATCACGGCGGTGACCGACCCGACCGGCCTGTTCGTGGAGCACCACGCCAGTCAGGTGCCGGGCACCTGCGTGGCCGTCAGCATGCACGGGCGCCGGCCGATGCTCGCCGAGGTCCAGGCGCTCGTGGCGCCGACGATGGCCGAGCGCCCGCGCCGCACCACCTCGGGGCTGGACTCCTCGCGCGTGGCGATGGTGCTCGCGGTGCTCCAGCAGCACGGCGGCATCCATCTGCAGCACGCCGACGTCTTCGCCTCGACGGTGGGCGGGGCCAGGCTCACCGAGCCGGCCAGCGACCTCGCGGTCGCGGTGGCCCTCGCGTCGTCGCACGCGGGCGCGCCCCCGCCGCCCGGCATCGTGGCGATGGGGGAGCTCGGGCTGGCCGGCGAGGTGCGCCGCGTCCGGGACCTGCCGCAGCGCGTCGCCGAGGCGGCGCGGCTCGGGTTCCGGGTCGCGCTGGTGCCGCACGCGGGCGAGCGCGGGGGGCCCGAGGGCGTCGTCCCCGAGGTCGAGGGGATCCGCACCGTGGGCGTGCCGGACATCCGCGCGGCGCTGCGGATCCTGCACCTGCAGGGCGGGCCCCAGCGCGTCGAGGCCCTCTAGGGCCCGCAACGGGCGCGGGCCGCCTAGACTGCCGGTACCGCGGTCGGCGCCCGCCGGTTGCGGCCCCGAGCAGGGGAGGTGCCCGGTGGTCGGCCCCGACAGGTCCGAGGAAGCGCTCCGGATGCGGGAGACGCTGGCCTGCATCGCGCCCGGCACCGAGCTCCGCGACGGGCTGCAGCGGATCATCCGCGGCCGCACCGGGGCGCTGATCGTGGTCGGCCACGACCCGCTCGTGGAGTCACTGTGCACCGGCGGGTTCGAGCTCGACGTGCCCTTCAGCGCCACCGGGCTGCGCGAGCTGGCGAAGATGGACGGCGCCGTGGTCGTCGACAGCGAGGTGACGCGCATCCTGCGGGCCGCGGTGCACCTGATGCCCGACCACACCATCCCCTCCAGCGAGACCGGCACCCGGCACCGCACCGCCGACCGGGTGGCCCGCCAGACCGGGCACCCGGTCATCTCCGTCTCGCAGTCGATGCAGCTGATCGCGGCGTACGTCGGCGAGCGGCGCCACGAGCTGGAGGACAGCGGGCAGATCCTCGCGCGGGCGAACCAGGCGCTCGCGACGCTCGAGCGCTACAAGTCCCGGCTCGACGAGGTCGCCAGCACGCTCTCCGCCCTGGAGATCGAGGACCTGGTCACGGTCCGCGACGTGGCGGTGGTCACGCAGCGGCTCGAGATGGTCACGCGCATCGCCGTGGAGATCGAGGACTACGTGCTCGAGCTCGGCACCGACGGCCGGCTGCTGGCCCTCCAGCTCGTCGAGCTCGTCACCGGCGTCGAGGTCGAGCGCGAGCTGCTGGTGCGCGACTACCTGCCCACCGGCCCGAGCGGCGCGGGCTCCGAGCAGTTCCTGGCGCGGCTGGCCGCGCTCAGCTCGACCGAGCTCGTCGACCCGGGCACCGTCGCGCAGGCCGTCGGGCTGGGGTCCGGCGACCGGCTCGACGGCGCCGTCGCGCCGCGCGGCTACCGTCTGCTCGCGAAGGTCCCGCGGCTGCCACCCGGCGTCGTCGACCGGCTCGTGGAGCACTTCGGCAGCCTGCAGAAGCTGCTCGCCGCCGGCGTCGAGGACCTGCAGGCCGTCGAGGGCGTCGGCGAGCTGCGCGCCCGCAGCGTCCGCGACGGGCTCTCCCGGCTGGCCGAGTCCAGCATCCTCGAGCGCTACGTCTGAGAGCCTCAGCGCTCGGGCTTGACCAGCTCGAACTCGCCGTCGCGCGGCTCCCCGGCGAGCGCGGCGGCCTCGACGCCGTACGTGCCCAGCTCCGCCCAGCCCGTCTGCAGCGAGCACTCGTCGTCGAAGGTCTTCGTCGACCACGAGACGCGCACCCGCGTGCGCCGGTCCTGCCGCACGACGACGCCGGCCTCGGGGAGCGCCTGCGGGCACTGGCGGGTGGACCAGACCTCGGCGCCGTCGCGCGTGACGCGCAGCGTCGTCGTCTCGGGCGAGACGACCCAGTCGCACGCCTCGCTCTGGATCGTCGTCAGGTCGAGGCGAATGGTGACCGGGCTGCCCCCGGTCGCCTCGCCCTTGCGGACCGACGGGGTGACGAGCACGTCCTCCGGCGCGCACGGCCCGTCCGGCTCCGCGGGCGGCGCGGCGCGCTTGCCCTTCCTCCCGGGCTCGGCGGCTGGCGTCCGCCTCGCCGTCGGCGGGGCTCCCGGGCCGCGGGTCCGCGCTCTCCTTCGCGGAGGCGCTCGGGCCGGCGGCCGCCGCGGCGGCCCGGTCGCTCCCGGTGTCGCCGTCGGACGTGCCGGTCACCAGGCGCCCGAGGCCCACCAGGCCGACCACCACGGCGGCGACGACGCTGAGCGCCAGCAGCCGCCGCACCCAGTAGACGCGTGCGGGGTGACGCCGCCGCGACGGGGCCGACGGCAGACCGGTGGGGCGGCCGGTGAGCACGCATGCCCGCACGGTACGCAGCGCCCGGGCGCGGCCGGCGATGCCACGCGGGCGCCCCGACGCCCTCTCGCCACCGGGCGCCTAGGATCGCCGGCGTGCCGGACCCGCACCCCCTCGTCGAGCCCGTCCTCGCCTGGTACGCGGCGCACGCCCGCGACCTCCCCTGGCGCGGCCCCGATGCCACCGCGTGGTCGGTGCTCGTCTCCGAGCTGATGCTGCAGCAGACGCCGGTGGCCCGGGTACTCCCCGTGCACCGGGCCTGGCTGGAGGCGTGGCCCACCCCCGCCGACCTGGCTGCGGTGCCCAGCGGCGAGGCGGTACGCGCCTGGGGGCGCCTGGGCTACCCGCGGCGGGCGCTGCGGCTGCACGCCGCGGCGGGCGTCATCGTCGAGCGGCACGGGGGCCGGGTGCCCGACGACCACGAGGCGCTGCGCGCGCTCCCCGGCGTCGGGGAGTACACCGCGGCGGCCGTCGCCGCGTTCGCGTTCGGCCAGCGCCAGGTCGTCCTGGACACCAACGTGCGCCGCGTGCTGGCGCGGACGGTCACCGGGGTGGCCCTGCCGCCGGCGTCGTTGACCCGCGCCGAGCGCGACCTCGCGGCCGGGCTGCTGCCAGCGGACCCGCGCGCGGCGGCCACCTGGTCCGTCGCCGCGATGGAGCTGGGCGCCCTGGTGTGCACGGCCTCCGCGCCGGCCTGCGGCCGCTGCCCCGTCGCGGACCGTTGCGCCTGGCTGCTGGCCGGGCGGCCGGCGCACGAGGGTCCCCCGCGGCGCGGCCAGGCCTGGGCGGGCACGGACCGCCAGTGCCGCGGCCGGCTGCTGGCGGTGCTCCGCGACGCCGACGGCCCCGTGCCGGTCTCCGCGCTCGAGGGCGCCTGGGACGCCGCCCCGCAGCGCGAGCGCTGCCTCGACACCCTGGTCGCCGACGGGCTGGCCGTGCGACCCACCCCCGGCACCGTGGCGCTGCCCGGCGAGCGGACGGCCTGACCCGCGGCCCACGCGACGCGGGGCCAGCGGCGCGGGTCAGCGGCGCCGGGTCAGCCGCTCGCGGACGGCGTCGCGCACGCCGCGACCACCGCCCTCGTCCGGCGCCGCCCGCCGGCCCCGCGATCGGCGGGAGCCGCCGGCGGCGCGAGCCCGGCGGCCCCGGCCGCGCGGGTCATCGTCTCCGCGACCGCGCGGCCGGGTTGCCCGGGTGGAACTGCCGCTTCTTCTCCCCGCGCAGCACGCCGAGCATGGCGTCGAGGGCGTCGCGGCGCGGCTGCCCCAGCGGCTCGGGGGTGTGCCCGGGCGCGTCGGGGTCGATCTCCTCCAGCAGCCCGAGGTCGCGCAGGGTCTCGAAGTCGTCCTCGGTGGTCCGCTCGTAGATCCGCATCAGGTAGCGGGCCGCGCGCTCCTCGGTCAGGTCCTTGCCGATCAGGGCGCGCAGGGCGACCGCGGTCGGCTCGCGCTGCGGCCGGAAGCTCGCCATCGGACCGGCCGCGAGCATGGTGGTCCACTTGCGCACGAACTCCTCGCCGGAGACCGACTCGTAGTGCAGCACCCGACCCCAGGGCGGGCTGCTCGGCCGGCAGCTGCACGCGGTCGGCGTCCACCACGTGGTGCAGGGCGTGCCAGCGGTCCAGCGCCGGCCGCATGGCCGACTTGCCGATCAGGTGCCCGTGGAAGTACGCGGCGTTCTCCGGGCGGTCGATCACGCCGAGCGTGGTCAGCAGGGTCAGGTCGTCGCTGCCGAGCGGCCGCTTGAAGTGGGTGACCTCCCCCTCCCAGCGGCGGCGGCTCACCGCCTCCAGCGTGGAGAGGCTCACGACCGGCACCTCGGGCCCCAGCGCGTCCAGCCGGGCCCGGTCGACCCGCACGACCTCGTCGGCGTCGACGTGGCACGTCCAGCCCCCCGGGTCGAGCGCCGCCACCAGCGAGCGCACGACGTTGGCGTTGATGCGCTGCCGGACGTTGAGCTGCTCGGGGCGCTTGGCCCACCAGTCGCGGTGGGTGGGCACGCAGGTGACGTGCGGGTGCTCCTCGAGCCACGCCTCGCACTCGGGCTGCTCGGCGTCGAGGAAGACCACCAGGTGGTCCACCCCGCCGCCGAGGTTGCGGCCCACGAACCGCTGCACGTTGGGCAGCGTGTCCTTGACCGTGGTGGCCGTGACGAGCATGCGCCGCACCCTAGCGCCGCGGCGCGCGGCCGGACGACGTCGGACGGGCGCGCGGGGTCTCGTGGCTCGCTGCGCTCGCGCCTCGACCGGCGAGGGGCGGGCTCCGTCAGTCGTCGTCGGCGCCGCGCTCGGGCTCGCCGCCGTTCTCGCTGCCCTCGTCGGTGCCGGACTCGACGCCCGCGCCCTCGAGCGGCGGAACGTCGGGGAGCTCGCCGACCTTCTGGCCGGTGAAGGTGAACCCGGCGTCCGAGCCCTCCCCGTCGACGTCCACCACGACGATCTGGCCGGGGCCGACCTCGCCGAAGAGCATCTTCTCGGCGAGGGTGTCCTCGATCTCGCGCTGCACCGTGCGGCGCAGCGGACGGGCGCCGAGGACCGGGTCGAACCCGCGCTTGGCGAGCAGGTTCTTCGCCGCCTGGGTCAGCTCGAGCGACATGTCGCGGTCCTTGAGCCGCAGCTCGACGGCCGCGATCATGTTGTCGACCATCGAGACGATCTGCTCCTGGCTCAGCGGCGGGAACACGATGACCTCGTCCACGCGGTTGAGGAACTCGGGCCGGAAGTGCTGCTTCAGCTCGTCCTGCACCTTGTTCTTCATGCGGTCGTAGGAGCCCGCGGCGTCGCCGGCCTGCTGGAAGCCGAGGTTGACCGACTTCGCGATGTCCCGGGTGCCGAGGTTGGTGGTCATGATGATGACGGTGTTCTTGAAGTCCACCAGCCGGCCCTGGGAATCCGTCAGCCGGCCCTCCTCCAGGATCTGCAGGAGGCTGTTGAAGATGTCCGGGTGCGCCTTCTCGACCTCGTCGAAGAGGACGACCGAGAACGGCTTGCGGCGCACCTTCTCGGTGAGCTGGCCGCCCTCCTCGTAGCCGACGTAGCCCGGGGGCGAGCCGAAGAGCCGCGAGACGGTGTGCTTCTCGCTGAACTCCGACATGTCGAGCTGGATCAGCGCGTCCTCGTCGCCGAAGAGGAACTCCGCGAGCGTCTTGGACAGCCAGGTCTTCCCGACGCCCGACGGGCCCGCGAAGATGAACGAGCCGCCGGGGCGCTTCGGGTCCTTCAGGCCGGCGCGGGTGCGCCGGATGGCCCGGGAGAGCGCCTTGACGGCCTCCTCCTGGCCGATGACGCGCTTGTGCAGCTCGTCCTCCATCTTGAGCAGCCGGGTCGACTCCTCCTCGGAGAGCTTCACGATCGGGATGCCGGTCGCCACGGCGAGGACCTCGGCGATCAGCTCCTCGTCGACCTCCGCGACCTCGTCCATGTCGCCGGCGCGCCACTGCTTCTCGCGCTCGGACTTGGCCTGGATGAGCTGCTTCTCCTCGTCGCGCAGCGAGGCGGCGGCCTCGAAGTCCTGCCCGTCGATGGCCGCCTCCTTGCGCTGGCGGACCTCGGCGATCTTGTCGTCGAACTCGCGCAGGTCCGCCGGCTGCGTCATCCGGCGGATGCGCAGCCGCGAGCCGGCCTCGTCGATCAGGTCGATCGCCTTGTCGGGCAGGAAGCGGTCGGAGATGTAGCGGTCGGCCAGCGTCGCCGCGGAGACCAGCGCCTCGTCCGCGATCGTCACGCGGTGGTGCGCCTCGTAGCGGTCGCGCAGGCCCTTGAGCATCTCGATGGTGTGCGCGATCGAGGGCTCGGAGACCTGGATGGGCTGGAAGCGGCGCTCCAGCGCGGCGTCCTTCTCGAGGTACTTGCGGTACTCGTCGAGCGTCGTGGCGCCGATGGTCTGCAGCTCGCCGCGGGCGAGCATCGGCTTGAGGATGCTGGCGGCGTCGATGGCGCCCTCGGCCGCGCCGGCCCCGACGAGGGTGTGGATCTCGTCGATGAACAGCACGATGTCGCCGCGGGTGCGGATCTCCTTGAGCACCTTCTTCAGGCGCTCCTCGAAGTCGCCGCGGTAGCGCGAGCCGGCGACCAGGGCGCCGAGGTCGAGCGTGTAGATGTGCTTGTCCTTCAGCGTCTCGGGCACGTTGCCCTTGACGATGTCGGAGGCCAGCCCCTCGACGATCGTGGTCTTGCCGACGCCGGGCTCGCCGATCAGGACCGGGTTGTTCTTCGTGCGCCGCGAGAGGATCTGCATGACGCGCTCGATCTCGGTCTCGCGACCGATCACGGGGTCGAGCTTGCCCTCGCGGGCGGCCTGGGTCAGGTTGCGGCCGAACTGGTCGAGCACCAGCGAGGAGGAGGGCGCGTCCTGGCCCTGGCCCTGCGGGGCCCCGGCGGCGGCGCTCTCCTTGCCCTGGAAGCCCGAGAGCAGCTGGATGACCTGCTGGCGCACGCGGTTGAGGTCGGCCCCGAGCTTCTGCAGCACCTGGGCGGCGACGCCCTCGCCCTCGCGGATCAGGCCGAGCAGGATGTGCTCGGTGCCGATGTAGGAGTGGCCGAGCTGGAGCGCCTCGCGCAGCGAGAGCTCGAGCACCTTCTTGGCGCGCGGGGTGAAGGGGATGTGGCCCGACGGCGCCTGCTGGCCCTGGCCGATGATCTCCTCGACCTGGGCGCGCACGGCCTCCAGGGAGATGTCGAGGCTCTCGAGCGCCTTCGCGGCGACGCCCTCGCCCTCGTGGATCAGGCCCAGCAGGATGTGCTCGGTCCCGATGTAGTTGTGGGAGAGCATGCGGGCCTCTTCCTGGGCCAGCACGACCACCCGGCGGGCTCGGTCAGTGAACCGCTCGAACATGTGCGCTCCTCAACTGCGGGACAACTCCTGCGCGGTCCGGGGCCGGCCCACGCCACGTGGAGTCCAAGTCATGCTCCACCCTACGTGTTCCCGGCCCCCCACACCCGCCGGTCCGCTATCAGCGAACAGAGGCCCCGCGGACCCGGCCGGGCGTTCCCCCGATCGGCCCGGCCGGGCCCGGTCCGCTCAGTGCGCGGCGGCGTACGCCTCGCGCACCTCGGCGGCCACCCGGCCGCGGTCGGGGACGTCCCAGCCGTTGTCGCGGGCCCACTCGCGGATCTCCTTGGCCGACGGCCCGGAGCCCTTGCCGGCCGGCGCGGACCGGCGCCCGCCCTGCTTGCGCCCGCCCGCCTTGCGGGCGTGCCCGACGTAGGGGGCGAGGACGTCGCGCAGCTTGGCCGCGTGCTTCTCGTTCAGGTCGATCTCGTAGGTGGCCCCGTCGAGGCCGAACGCCACGGTCTCGCTGGCGTCGGAGCCGTCGAAGTCGTCCACGAGCTGGATATGGACCTTCTGCGCCATGTGCATGCCTTTCTCGTGCATTTCAGGGGGAATCGGCGACCACTTTCGACCACCGCCGGCCATCGTGTCACACGAATCCCGGCCGTGAATCATTAGGCGGCGTTCCCGCAGCGATCCGCCAATGCTTTGCCACCTGAATTCGCACGATAATTCGCGCGGCGTCGGGGATTGCCCCGGAATCGCGACCGGAAAGCGCCGGAAAGCCCGCGTCACCCGGCCGGGCCTCAGCAGTTGCGGGCGTGCACCAGCTCCAGGCCGCGCAGCGTGAGCCACGGGGCGTGTGCGGTGAAGCAGGAGCACTCGTCGAGCACGAGCGGCGCCAGGTGCCCGGTGGCGATCACGCGCACCTCGTCGGGGTCGTGCGCCCAGCTCGCGGACCATCCGGGCCACCAGCCCCTCGACCTGGGCGGCGGTGCCGAAGAGCACGCCCGACTGCAGCGCCTCGACGGTGTTGCGCGCGATGACCGAGCGCGGGGGCATCAGCTCGATCTTGCGCAGCTGGGCGCCGCGGCGGCCGAGCCCCTCGAGCGAGACCTCGATGCCCGGCACGATCGCGCCGCCGACGTACTGGCCGCGCGCGTTGACCACGTCGTAGGTGGTCGCGGTGCCGAAGTCCACGACGATCGCCGGGCCGCCGTGGTCGTGCGCCGCGGCGAGGGCGTTGACGATGCGGTCGGCGCCCACCTCGCGGGGGTTGTCGGTGAGCACCGGGACGCCCGTGCGCACGCCGGGCTCGACGACCACGGCGCGCAGCGACCCGAAGTGCCGGCCCAGCATGTCGCGCCACTCGTGCAGCACCGCGGGCACGGTCGCGCACACCGCGATCCCCGTGGGCCCGGGCGCGCCCGCCTCCGCCAGCAGCCCGCGCAGCAGCACCGCCCACTCGTCGGCCGTGCGCCGCTCGTCGGTCGCGACGCGCCAGTGCGCCAGCGGCACGCCGTCGGCGATCAGGCCCAGCGTCGTGTCGCTGTTGCCGATGTCGGCGCAGAGCAGCGTCATCCCTCGCCCCCGTCCAGCTCGACCCCGGCTCGAGCCCCAGGTCGAGCCCCAGGTCCAGGACCGTGACCGAGTGGGTCAGGGCGCCCGTCGAGACGAAGTCGACGCCGGTCGCGGCCACGGCGCGGGCGCGCTCGACGGTGATCCCGCCCGAGGCCTCGAGCGTGGCGCGGCCCGCGGCGACCCGCACCGCCTCGGCCAGGGTCGCGTCGTCCATGTTGTCCAGCAGCACGTGGTCGCAGCCCGCCTCGAGCACGGCGCGCAGCTCGTCGAGGTCGGTCACCTCGACCTCCACCCCGACGTCGGGGTAGGCCGCGCGCACCGCCCGCCAGGCCGGCACCGGGCCGCCCGCGGCGACGACGTGGTTGTCCTTGACCATCGCCAGGTCGGCGAGCCCGAAGCGGTGGTTGACGCCGCCGCCGCAGCGCACGGCGTACTTCTGCAGGGCGCGCCAGCCCGGCAGCGTCTTGCGGGTGTCGAGCACCCGGGTGCGGCTGCCCGGCACCGAGGCGAGCGCCTCGACCCAGGCGGCGGTCGCGGTGGCGACGCCGGAGAGGTGGCTGGCGAAGTTCAGTGCGGTCCGCTCGGCGGTCAGCAGCCCGCGCGTCGGCCCGGCCACCCGCAGCACGGCGTCCCCGGCGGCCACGCGGGTGCCGTCCGGGACCCGGCCGGTCACCTCGGCCGTCGTCGCCGAGCACGACGCGGAACACCAGCTCGGCCACGGCCAGCCCCGCGACGACGCCGGCCTCGCGGGCGGCGACCACGCCGCGGCCGCGCGCGGCGGCGTCGATCGTGGCCGCGCTGGTGACGTCCACGTGGTGCGGCGGCGGCAGGTCCTCGGCGAGCGCGTCGAGCGACGTGGCGGTGCAGCCGCCGCGGGTCCAGGCCGGCGCCGGCGAGCTCGTCGAGCAGCGCCGGAGGCAGGTCGTCGTACGCCGCCAGCCCGGGCACCGGCGCGCTCACTGCAGCACCGCCGGCGGATCGACGGCGGGGCGCGCGGGCGCTGGTCCGTGGCCGGCGCGGGACGGAAGTCGGTCCGCAGGACGCCGTCGACCAGCCGCACGTCGACGTGACCCGACCACCGCGCGTCGTCGCGGTCGGGGTGGTCCTCGCGCCAGTGCGAGCCGCGCGTCTCCCGCCGCAGCGCGGCGGCGGCCGTCAGCGCGGCGCTGAGCTGGTGCAGGTTGGTCGTCTCCCAGGCGGCGACGTCCGGGTCGGCGGCGGCGGTCTCCGCGAGCCCGGCCAGGGTGGCCGCGGCCTCGGCCATGCCGGCGGCGGAGCGGAGGACCCCGACGCGCCCGGTCATCGCCTCCTGCAGCGCCCGCCGGCACTCCCCGGGGACCAGGCCCTCGGGGCGGTCGTCGGGCGCTGGCTCCCGCCAGTCGCCGAGCTCGCCGGGCAGCACCTCGGCGATGCGCCGGGAGAACACGAGGCCCTCGAGCAGCGAGTTCGAGGCGAGCCGGTTGGCGCCGTGCACCCCCGAGCAGGCCGCCTCGCCCGTGGCGTACAGACCCGGCACCGACGTGCGGCCCCACAGGTCGGTGGCGATCCCGCCGGAGGCGTAGTGGCAGGCCGGCGCCACCGGGATCAGCTCGCGGGCCGGGTCCACGCCGTGCTCGCGGCAGCTGGCGAGCACGGTGGGGAACCGCCGGCCGAAGAAGTCGCCGCCCGAGGTGGCGGGCGTCGAGCCACACGTGCGGCCGCCCGGTCTCGGCCATCCGCCGCATCACGGCGCGGGCCACGACGTCGCGCGGCGCGAGGTCGCCGAGCTCGTGCACGCCGTCCATCACGCGGCGGCCGTCGTGTCGTCGACGAGGACGGCGCCCTCGCCCCGCACCGCCTCGGAGATCAGCGGCTGGCGGCCGTGGGAGTCCGGGCCGAGCCACATCACGGTCGGGTGGAACTGCACGAACTCCAGGTCGCGCAGCACGGCGCCCGCGCGCAGGGCGAGCGCGCCGCCGTCGCCGGTGGCGACGGCGGGGTTGGTCGTCTGCCGGAACACCTGGCCGAGCCCGCCGCTGGCGAGCACCAGCGCGCGGCAGTGCACGGCGCCGACGCCGTCCCGCTGACCCTCCCCCATCACGTGCAGCGTCACGCCCGCGACCGCGCCCGCGTCGTCGCGCAGCAGGTCGAGCGCGAGGGCGTGCTCGATCACCTCGATCTCCGGCGCCGCCGCCACGGCCGCGGTCAGGGCGCGCTGGATCTCCGCGCCGGTGGCGTCGCCGCCGGCGTGCGCGATCCGGTCCCGGTGGTGGCCGCCCTCGCGGGTCAGCGCCAGCACCCCGTCGGTGTGGTCGAAGACGGTGCCCAGCGCGATCAGCTCGCGCACGGCCTCGGGGCCCTCGGTGACCAGGGCGGTGACGGCCTCGGTGTCACAGGCACCCGCGCCGGCCACCAGCGTGTCCCGCTCGTGCTGGGCCGGGCTGTCGCCGGGCCCGAGCGCGGCGGCGATGCCGCCCTGCGCCCACTGGGTCGAGCCGGCGGCCAGTGCGTCCTTGGTGACGACCAGGACCCGGCCGCCGTCCCCGCCCGCGACCAGCGCGGCGTGCACGCGCAGGGCCGCGGTGAGCCCCGCGATGCCGGAGCCCACGACCACGACGTCGGCGTGCCGCACCCAGCCCGGACGGGGCGCGCGCAGGCGCCCGGCCAGCACGCCGGCGGGCACCCGGGCGGACCCGGCCGGCGCCGGGCCGGCCGGCTCGCCGGGAGGGTGGCTGGTCATCGCTGCAGGATAGGGGGCGGGGCGGAGGCCCCGGCCCGAGGCGTCAGCGGCCGGCGACGGTGTCGCCGCGCACCAGGCCGGGGCCGTCGAAGGTCTCGGCGGGGTCGAACCCGGTCGCCATCACCTTGTTGTCGGCGTCGACGAACACCACGGCGGGCTGGAGCTCCGTCGCCTCGGCGGTCTCCATCTGGCCGTAGCCGATGAGGATCACGAGGTCGCCCGGCTGGACGAGCCGGGCCGCGGCGCCGTTGATGCCGATCACGCCCGAGCCTCGTTCGCCCGGGATCGTGTAGGTCTCGATCCGGGCGCCGTTGGTGATGTCGACGATGTGCACCAGCTCGCCGGGCAGCAGGTCGGCCGCCTCGAGCAGGTCGACGTCGACGGTCACCGAGCCCACGTAGTGCAGGTCCGCCTGGGTGACGGTGGCCCGGTGGATCTTGCTCTTCATCATCGTGCGCAGCATCAGCGCTCTCCCTGGTGGGTTGCGGGATCGGGGTCGGCAGCGGGATCGGGGTCGGCCTCGGGGTCCGGGTCGGGGTGCGTGCCTGCGCCCACGACCACCGGCACGTTGTCGATGAGACGGGTGCTGCCGACGCGTGCCGCGATCAGCGCGCGCCCGGGCAGCCCGGCTGCGAGGCGCTCGGCATGGACGGGGTGGTCGCCGTCGGTCAGGTCGCGCAGCGCCTCGTCGGTCAGCGCCAGGTAGTCGAGGTCGACGCCGTGGGTGCCGCGCAGCACGGCGCGCGCCTCGGCGAGCGCGGCGTCGACGCCGCCGGGGGCGGCCGCGGCCGCGGCCGCGAGGGTGCGGTGCAGGGCCAGGGCCTGGTCGCGCTGCTCGGGCGAGAGGAACCGGTTGCGCGAGCTGAGCGCCAGCCCGTCGGCCTCGCGCACGGTGGGCGCCCCGACGACCTCGACCCCGAGGCACAGGTCGCTGGCCATCCGCCGCACCAGCACCAGCTGCTGGTAGTCCTTCTCGCCGAAGACCGCGAGGTCCGGGCGCACGAGGCCGAGCAGCTTGGCGACGACGGTGAGCACGCCGTCGAAGTGGCCCGGCCGGGTCGCGCCCTCGAGCACGTCGGCCAGGGGCCCGGGGTCGACGGTCACGACCGGGTCGCCGCCGGGGTAGACCTCCTCGACGGCGGGCGCGAAGACCACGTCGACGCCCTCCTCCGCGCAGACGTCGAGGTCGGCGTCCAGCGTGCGCGGGTAGCGGTCGAGGTCCTCGCCCGGCCCGAACTGCAGCGGGTTCACGAAGACCGAGGCGACGACCACGCCCTGCGCGCCGGCGCGCTCGCGCGCGGCCCGCAGCAGGCTGGCGTGCCCCTCGTGCAGCGCGCCCATCGTGGGCACCAGCGCGACCGTGCGGCCGTCGCGGCGCGCGGGCGCCAGCCGCTCGGCCAGCTGCGCGCGGGTCGGCACGAGGTCGGGCACGCCGACCCCGGGGGAGCCGGCGGCGGTCGCGGTGCTGGTGGTGGCGGTCACGAGCCCGGCACCTCCCCGGCCGGTCGCGCGGCCGGGGCCGGCGCCGCGTCCCGCTCGGCCGCCTCGAGGACGGCGAGGATGCGGGTCGCCCGGATCGGCAGCAGCCGCCCGTCGGTCTGCGCGCGGGAGACGGTGGCGCGGGCCATCGCGACGTAGGACGCGACGGTCTGCGGCGCGTGCCGCACCAGGTCGTCCAGGTGCGCCGCCACGGTGCCCACGTCGCCGCGCACGATCGGACCGGTCAGGGCCGCGTCGCCGCGCTCGAGGGCGTGGTCGAGCGCGGCCGCGAGCAGCGGGCGCAGCGGTGCCGGCGGGCTCGTCCACGCCGGCGGCCGCCAGCATCTCCCGGGCCTCGGCCACCAGCGTGACCAGGTGGTTCGCGCCGTGCGCCAAGGCGGCGTGGTAGAGCGTCCGGTGCTCCTCACTGATCCGCGCGGGCACGCCGCCGAGGTCCGCGACGAGGTCCTCGGCCAGCGCCGTCTCCGCCGGGCCCGCGGTCAGCCCGAAGGTGCAGCCGGGCAGGCGCGCGAGGTCGGAGCGCGTGCCGGCGAAGGTCATGGCCGGGTGCAGCGCGACGACGCGGGCGCCCAGGCGCGCCGCCGGCTCGAGCACGGCGAGGCCGTGCCGTCCGGAGGTGTGCACCACCACCTGGCCCGGGCGCAGGGCCCCGGCCTGGGCGAGCACCCGCACCACGTTGGGCAGCATGTCGTCGGGGACAGTCAGCAGCAGCAGGTCCGCGGCGCGCGCCACGTCGCTCGGCTTGCGACGAGCGACGCCCGGCAGCAGCTCGTCGAGGCGGCGGCGGGAGGCGTCGGACTCCCCCGCGGCGGCGACCACGTCGTGGCCGGCGGCGCGCAGGGCGGAGGTCAGGACGGCGCCGACGCGGCCTGCGCCGACGACGCCCACCCGGAGGGGGTGCGTCATGGTGGGCGAACCTTTCGTTCCAGTCCCGCCGACCACTCCCCTGCGGGAGCCGGATCGGGTACCGGACGGTGTGCTCGTTACCCCGTCAGCCTACGCGGCGCGCAGCGGGGCGCCCACCGCGGCCGGAGGTGACGTGGCCCACCCCCGCCGCCGGCGCACCGGCAGCAGGCCACCGCCCCGCCCCCGGGCCGCGCGTCCGGCCGCCGTACGCTCGCGGGCATGACCCAGCTGGGCATGCCGTCGGCGCCGCCGCCCACGGAACCCACGTGGAAGCAGGCCTGGGACACGGCGCTCTTCGGCTCGGACGGCTACCTGCGGCGGCACCCGCCCGTGCTCGGGCCGGACCCGGCGGCGCTGCTCGGGCTGGTGGCGTCCCACACGCCCGAGGACGTCGTGCTGCTCGGCTCGGCCGGCGTGCTCGCCCCCCGCGTGGCGGCGGCGCTGCCCGGGGTCCCGGTGCGCCACGAGCTGCCGGAGGGCTACGACGGGCTCGTGCTGGCCGTCGACTGGCTCGCGCACGTGCCCGCCCACGTGGTCCGCGTCGACGACGAGGGGCACCCCCGGATCCTGCACGTCGACCCGCTGACGGGCCACGAGCGGGCCGGGGCGCGGCTCTCGGACACGGTGGTCCCCCAGGGCATCGGCCTGTGGCTGCACGAGTGGTGGCCCGTCGCCGACGGCGGCCCCGGCGCCCGCGCCGAGGTGGGCACCGGCCGCGACGCGGCCTGGCGCGACGTCGTCCGCCGCCTCGGCGGCGGGACGGCGATCGCGGTCGAGCCCGCCCACCTGGCCGACCGCCGCCCCCGGCTCGGCTCGCTGTGCAGTCCCGCGGCGACCGAGGGCGCCAACGACCGCTGCGTCCCCGACGGCCGGCGCGACCTCGCCGCCGACGTCGCCCTCGACGCGGTCGCCGCGGCGACCGAGGGCCGCGTGCTGCTCGACGGCGGGCTCCCCCGCGTCGAGTGCGGCTGACCCGCTAACGCAGGCCCTGGAACGCGCGGCGAGCCGCCTCGGTCTGCGGCGTGAAGAACGGGCGCGGGCGCCGGGGCAGCCAGGCGCGCGCGACGTGGTCGACCACGTGCACGCCGTCGGGGGCGTCGATGCGCTCGACCTGGTCGATCTCCCGGCCCTGGCTGAGCGCGGTGAACACCTCCCACTCGCGCCGCTTGCGGGCGTTGCGGGTGCTCCTGGCGAAGGAGTCGGGGTCGGTCCAGTGCGCGAACTCGTCGCCGTCGAGCCACTTCAGCTCGACGCACAGCCCGTGCGGCAGCGCCACGCGCGGCACGCCGACCGGCGTCGTCTGGATCTCCCACTCGTAGGCCTTGGTGAACACGAAGTCCGGCCCGACCGGGAAGCCCCACTCCTCGCTGTTGCGCAGGCCGAGGTCGAGGTAGGCCGTGCGCTCGTCGGCGACGTAGAGCCCGTGCCGGGGGACGCGCACGATCGTGGAGGTGCCGCCGACCTGCCAGGCCAGCGCGGCGAGCGACACCTCGCCCTCCGTGGAGAGCACCATGTCGCCGTCCCACTTCCACGAGTAGCGGGTGCGCACCTGGCTGAAGCACCAGTTGTAGAAGTACGCCAGCGAGTGCACCGAGTGCTCGTGCACCGCCAGGTGCTCCCGGCCCGCGCGGGCCACCTCGAACGGGTAGGACAGCACCGTGAGCCGGTCACCCAGCCCCGCCCGCGACGCGGTCTCCCGCGCCACCTCCGAGGTGCCGTCGGTGGAGTTGTTGTCCACGAGCACCACGGCGTCGAGCGCGCGCAGCAGCGGCGGCAGCACGAACGGCAGCGACGGCGCCTCGTCCTTCACGCGCAGCACCACGGTGCCGCCCAGGTGCAGCGGCTCCCCGCGCGCCCACGGCCAGGTGACGTCCCACTCCTCGTAGCCCTCGAGGTTGCGCAGGCCGGTGGCGGTGCGGCCCGGCTGCCGGCCGCCCGGGGCGCCGCTCACGGCGGCGCTCACTGCCCGGGGCGGGGTCGGCCCAGGGCCCGGCGCACGTTGCGGCGCAGCCCCGGCGGCACCTTGGCGCGGACGTCGTGCGGGATCCGGTCGGCCAGGCCGCGCTTCGGCGAGGGGGCGTCCGGGGCGGCTGCCCCGGAGCCCTGCCGGGCCGCGTCGCGGCGGGCCGCGGCCCCGGCCGCGACCGCGGACGAGCGGGCGATCGCCTCGGCCTCCTCGTAGATCGAGACGTACTCCTCGCGCAGCTGGTCGAGCGCGGTGTGCGCCTCGGGGGTGTCGCCACCGGGATCGGCCAGCTTGTTCAGCTCGGACCAGGTCTCGGCCACCAGCGCGTGCAGCCGCGGCGGCAGCCCGAGGTCGTCGAGGGACACCGAGATCCGGCGCAGCGTGGGGTCGACGAACCGGTGCACGTCGCGGATCGCCTCGTACTGCGCGTGCTGGACGTGGTAGAGGTCCAGCTCGTCGCCGACGCGCATCGTCGTGCGGGTCCAGTCGGTGAGCAGGTCCGCATACCGGACGAACACCCGGGCGCCGCCGTCGGCGGAGACGCCGTCGGTGCGGCTCGTGCGCGTGGCGCGCTCGGTGTGCAGCATCATGTTCACCCAGGAGGCGGCGAGGTGCGCCGAACCCAGGCGATTGCGGTAGTAGGTCTGCTTGCTGCCGACGACCTCGGCGGGCTCGCGCAGCATCGTCGCGAAGACCGGCGTCGCGCCGGAGCGCACCGCGGCCACGCGCCAGAGCGCGAGGAACCAGCTGAGGCGCGGGTCCTTGATGACGAGCTCCTCGCCGACCGCGAAGTGGGACTCGAGCCACTCGGTGGTGCGGATCCGCTCCGGCTCGCGGGTGGCGATCCGGCCGGTCTCGAACCACGCCGAGGGGCGCGCGTCGCCGACGGTGACCGTCGTCGCCCCCAGCAGGCGGTCGTGGTGGTCCACGACCCACTGCGGCTCGCTGAAGCCCTTCGGATTGGTGTCGTCGGCGGCGACCTCGGGCTGCGGCACGTGCATGCCCAGCAGGCTCATGATCCCGGCCAGCGTGCTCGTGCCGCTGCGACCCGCGCCGGCCACGAACAGGGCCTTGCGGGGGATCTCGTCCTCGGTCTCGACCGAGGACGGGCCGGCGGTCGCGGCGGCCTCCGCGGGGCGCGCTGTCGATGGGTCCGTCACGGGCGACCACGATAGCCGCCGTGACAGGATCGCCGGGTGACGCCACCCCGCCCTCACCGCGACGCCGGCCCCGAGACCGGCGGCACCGGCCGGGTGGTCGTGCACGTGGGCCTCCCCAAGACCGGGACGACCTTCCTGCAGCGGATCCTGCAGGAGCAGAACGACCGCCTCGCGGCGGCCGGCGTGCTCTACCCCTTCCCCCGCCCGGGCCTGCACTTCCACGCCGCGCTCGACGCGCGCGGGTCCCGGCACTTCTACGGGATCACCGGCGACGAGGTCTCCGGCGCGTGGTCGCAGCTCTGCGACCTCGCCGTCGACTGGGCGACCACGCGCGGCACGGCCCTGATCAGCCACGAGGTGCTCGCGCTGGCCTCGCCGGAGGAGGTCGAGCGGGCCCTCACGCCGCTGGCCGGGCTCGAGGTGCACGTCGTCGTGACGGCGCGGGACCTCGGCCGGCTCGTGACCGCGCAGTGGCAGGAGCGCGTCAAGCACGGCGACCGGCGCTCGTTCGCGCGCTGGCAGGCCGACACCGTTGGCGGACCGTGGCGGCGCGACGACCCCGACCGCTCGATGTTCTGGCAGCGCGTCGACCCGGTGGACACGCTGGCCCGCTGGACGGCCGGCCTGCCGCCCGGGCGCGGCCACCTGGTCGTGGCGCCGCAGCCGGGCGCCGCCCCCGACGTGCTGTGGCGCCGGTTCGCCGCCGCGCTGCCCGTCGACCCCGACGCCGTCGACCCCGCCGCCGGCGCCAGCCGCTCGAACGCCTCGCTGGGCACGCCCGAGATCGCCCACCTGCGGGCGGTGCACGAGGCGCTCGCGGACCGCGTCTCGCCCGACCAGCGCCGCCGGCTGGTCAAGCGGCAGTACGCCGAGGGCGCGCTGGCCCGCTCGTCGGCGGAGGCCGGCTCGCCGGCGCCGCGGACGCCGTACGACCTGCGGGCGCGGCTGCTGACCATCACCTCGCACTGGCGCGAGGAGCTGGCCGCCGCCGGGCACGAGGTGCACGGCGACCTGCGCGACCTCGAGCCCGTGACCGGCGGCCCCGAGGACCCGCACCCCGACGACGTGCCGCGCGGCCGGGTCGCGTCGCTGGCGGCGCGCGGCGTCGCCGAGCGCATCGCGCTGCGGGCCGCGGAGGAGGACCGCGCCGCCGAGCTCGAGCGTCGCCGGGCCGCCGGCGAGGACGTCGGTGACCATGCCACCCCGCGCTGGGGGCCGGGACCCCGCCCGCGGCTCGTGGACCGGCTGCTGCGTCGGCCGCTGCTGAGCGTCGTGGTGCCGGCGTACGGCACCGAGGAGTACCTCGACGACTGCCTGCGCTCCGTGCTGGGCTCCTCCTACCGGCGGCTCGAGGTGGTCGTGGTGGACGACGGCTCCCCTGACGCGTGCGGCGAGATCGCCGACGCCTGGGCGCAGCGCGACCGCCGCGTGCGGGTGCTGCACGTGCCCAACGGGGGCCTCGGCGCGGCCCGCAACGTCGGCGCCGCGCACGCGAACGGCGAGCTGCTGGCCTTCTGCGACTCGGACGACCTGGTGCCCGCCGACGCCTACCGCCGCATGGTCGACTCGCTGCGCGGCAGCGGCTCGGACTTCGTCACCGGCAGCATCGTCCGCCTCGAGGGAGACCACCGTCAGGAGCCGCCGTGGATGCGCCGGCTGCACGCCCGCGCGGGCACGGGGCTCGTCGTGGAGGACCACGCCGAGCTGCTGGGCGACGTCTTCGCCTGGAACAAGGTCTACCGCCGCGGCTGGTGGGAGGAGAGCGCGCTGAGCTGGCCGGAGGGGATCCGCTACGAGGACCAGCCGACCACGACGCGGGCCTACCTCGCCGGCCGCTTCGACGTGCTCGCCGACGTCGTCTACGAGTGGCGGGTGCGGCACGACGGCTCGTCGATCACCCAGCAGCGCTCGAGCACCGAGGACCTCGCCGACCGGCTGGAGACCAAGCGGATGGTCCTGGCCGCGGTGCGCGAGCACGGCTCGCTCGAGGTCGAGAAGGCGGCGCTGGACCGGGTGCTGCCCGGGGACATGCACCGCTACTTCGCCGAGATCCCCGGCTGCGACGACGAGTGGTGGGCGCTGTTGGCGACCGGGGTGCGCGAGCTGTGGGGGGACCGCTCGCTCGTGCACTCCGGCCTGGTGCCGGCCCAGCGCCTGGTCGGCTGGCTCGTCGAGCAGGGCCGGCGGGACGACGCCGCCCGCGTGGTGCGGCACGCGGCGGGCCAGGGCGCGCCGCTGCCGCGGGTGCCCGACCACGAGGTCGGGCTCCGGCTGGACCTGCCCGTCGAGGTGCTCGACGTCAGCAGCGTGCCGCCGCTGGCCCTGGCCGTGCGCGACCACGAGGCCTGACCCGCGCGCACCCATCGCCGGCCGAGCAGCCGCCACCCATCGCCGGCCGAGCAGCCGCCACCCATCGCCGGTCGAGCAGCCGCGACCCATCGCCGGTCAAGTAGCCGCGAGGAACGAGCGGCGTATCGAGACCCCCGCCGAGCGACGGTCTCGGTGCGGGCGCTGCGCGCCCTGCTCGACCAGCGACGGTGCAGCCGTCAGATCAGGCCCTGCTCGGTGAGGAAGTCGTCCGCGACGGCCTCGGGCTTCTCGCGGTCGACGGAGACGCGGACGATCAGCGGCGCCAGGGTCTCGTTGTCGAGGGTGCCCATCAGCTCGTTGAGCAGCGGCTCGACGTCCTCGTTGTCCGCGAGGAAGTCCTCGCCCACGGCCGGCACCAGGTTCTGCGCGGGCTGGATGTCCTGGTCGTCCTCGAGCAGCACGAGGCCCTGCTCCTCCAGGGTGCCGTCGAGGGTGCCGGTCTGGCCGAGCACGGCCTCGCCGTCGAGCACGGCCTGGTAGGTCTGCGGCGAGCCGAAGCCGAGCGGCAGGACCTTGGTGACGTCGATGCCGTAGGTCTGGCTCAGGCCTGCCTCGCAGTCGGAGCGGCCCTCGCAGTCGGGCGCCGCGGCGAGCGCGAGCGACTCGCCCTCGAGGTCCGAGAGCGCCGTGACGTCGTTGCTCTCGGCGTACTCCTGCGTGACGAAGTACGCGTTCTGGCTGGTCGCCTCCGAGGGGTCGAGCAGCGTGATGCCCTGCTCCTCCAGCAACGGCTGCACGTTCTCGATGGTCTCGGCGGGGTCGCTGGTGGTCAGCGACTCGGCGTCCTCGCCGTTCATCGTGGTGTTCAGGAAGTCGGTGACGCCGCCGACGTACTCCGGCACCACGTCGACGTCGCCGGGGAACTCCGCGAAGTAGACGTCGCGGCTCTCCACGAGCTTGGTGTCGACCGAGTAGCCCGCGTCCTCGAGCACCGCGGCGTACATCGCGGTGACCAGCGTGGCCTCGTCGAAGCTCTGGCTGGCGAGGGTGACGGAGCCGCCGGAGCCCGAGCCGCCGGAGTCGGAGGAACCCTCGTCGGCGGCGAGGTCGTCGCCGGCGCAGGAGGCCAGGGTGAGCGAGAGGGCGGCCGCGGCGGCGGCCAGCGTGGTTCCGCGGAAGCGCATTGCGTCTGTCTCCTGGGGTACGGCCGTAGCCGGGCGCGAACAGTGCGGACGAACCTACGCGGTGCGCAGCGGGTCGCTCACCTTTTGGACACCCGCCGCGCCGACCTCGAGCAGCAGCGCGACCGCCGCGACGACGAGCGCGCCGGCGATGCCCTGGCCGTAGAGGTTGCGGAAGAACCCGTCGGTGATCACGCGGCCGAGGCCGGGTCCGGCGACCAGCGCCGCGATCGTCGCGGTCGCCCACAGCTGGACGAGGGCGAGCCGCACGCCGGCCACGACCAGGGGGCGCGCCAGCGGCAGCTCGACGCGGCGGAACAGCTGCCAGCCCGTCATGCCCATCCCCAGCGCCGCCGCGCGGACCTCGGGCTGCACCTCGCGCACGGCGGTGTAGCTGCCGGTGATGATCGGCGGCAGCGCGAAGAGCGTGAGCGCGATCAGGGTGGCGAGCCCGGCCCGGCCGTAGGGCCCGAGCGTGTCGGTGCCGGGCCAGTCGGCGGCCACCAGGAGCGCGAGCAGCGCGAAGGTCGGCACGGCCCGGCCCATGTTGGAGATGTTGATCGCCAGGAAGCCGCCGCGCCCGACGTGCCCGAGGTAGAACGCGATCGGCAGCCCCACCGCGCAGGTCAGGGCGAGCGCGGTGAAGGTGACGAGCAGCTGCTGGACGAGGAGCTGAAGCATGCCGCCGCTGCCGGTCCAGCTGGACCCGTCCGTGAGGAACGCCCACGCGTCGGCGAAGACACCCATCAGGCCACGCCCCGCGTCCACGGCGTCAGCACGCGCTGGGCCAGCACGATCGCGGCGTCCAGCAGCACGGCGATGACGACGCACAGCGCGGACGCGGCCAGCAGCTGGGCGCGGAAGTTCGTGGCAACGCCCTGCGCGAGCAGGTTGCCCAGGCCACCGAAGGAGACGATCGCCCCGACCGTGGTGAGCGCCACCGTCGAGACCGCCGCGACGCGGAGGCCGGCCAGCATCACCGGCAGCGCCAGCGGCAGCTCGACGCGCAGCAGCCGGCCCGTGGGCGAGTAGCCGAGGCCGTCAGCCGACTCGCGCACGTCGGCGGGCACCGAGCGCAGGCCGTCGAGCATCGCCCGCACCAGGATCGTGAGCGAGTACAGCGCCAGCCCCAGGATCACGGTGAGCGGCGAGAGGCCCGTGAACGGCACCAGGAGCGGGAACAGCGCGAGCGACGGCACCGTGTACAGCCCGGTGCTGACGCCGAGCACCGTCGTCTCGGTGCGCGGCACGCGGCGCGCGAGCAGGGCCATCGGGAAGGCGACCGCCACGGCGAGCACGAGCGCGCCCCCGGTGATCCACAGGTGCTGCACGGTCGCGTCGACGAGCTCGCTGCGGCGGTCGGTGTAGTAGGCACCGCAGACCCAGTCGTTGACGGTGCGGCTGTAGCAGGACGGCTCAGCGGCGGCCGCGAGCCCGCGTCCCGCAGGGTGCACCAGTAGGGTCACCGCATGGACGGTACCGGCCGGGGTCAGGGCGACCCGTCACCCGCCCGGGGCCGCGCGATGATCCGGCTCGAGCGGGTCGGCAAGACCTTCGACGACGGCACCGTCGCGGTGCAGGAGCTCGACCTCGAGGTGCAGCAGGGCGAGATGGTCGTGCTGGTGGGGCCCTCCGGGTGCGGCAAGTCCACGACGCTGAAGATGATCAACCGGCTCGTCGAGCCGACCTCGGGCCGCATCGTGCTCGACGGCCAGGACGTCACCGACGCCGACCCGGTGACCCTGCGGCGCGGCATCGGCTACGTCATCCAGCAGGTCGGGCTGTTCCCGCACCAGACCATCCTGACCAACGTGATGACGGTGCCCGTGCTGCTCGGCGAGACGAAGGCCGTCGCGCGCGAGCGCGCCACCGAGCTCATGGAGACCGTCGGCCTGGAGGCCGACACGTACGCCGGCCGCTACCCGCACCAGCTCTCCGGCGGCCAGCGGCAGCGGGTCGGCGTGGCGCGGGCGCTGGCGGCGAACCCGCCGGTGCTGCTGATGGACGAGCCCTTCGGGGCCGTCGACCCCGTGGTGCGGGTGAAGCTGCAGGACGAGTTCCTGCGGCTCCAGCGCGACCTCGGCAAGACGGTCGTGATGGTCACCCACGACATCGACGAGGCCGTGCGGATGGGCGACCGCGTCGCGGTCTTCGCCGACGGCGGCCGGCTGGCGCAGTACGACGTGCCCGCGACCGTGCTGGGCGACCCGGCCGACGAGTTCGTGGCGGGTTTCGTCGGCAGCTCGCGCGGCCTGCGCCGGCTCTCGGTGACGCCGATCGACCCGCAGCACCTGGAGCCGCTGGACGGCGTCTCGACCGGCGACCTCGCCGAGGTGCTGGACCTGGCGCAGGACGAGGCGACCCTCGAGGAGGCGCTCGCGATGCTGATGCGCGAGGACCGCGCCCTGCTCGGCGTCCGCCGCGGGCCGGAGTTCCTCGGCGTGCTCACGCCGAACGGCATCCACCGCGCCCTGCGCGCCTCCGTCGCCCGCGACGCCGGGGACCGCGCCTAGCCAGCGGTGACGGGGACGTCGTGGTGCCAGGACTCGGTGACGTACCCGGTCTCCCAGCCCAGCGCCGTGTAGAGCTTGTGCGCGCCGGTGGAGGAGTCGGCGTCCACCTCGAGCCCCACGCCGCGGCGGTCGCGGCGGGCCGCGTCGCAGATGATCGTGTGCAGCAGCCCCTTGGCCACGCCGCGGCCCCGGGCCGACTCGAGCACGCCGATGTAGGAGACGTACGAGCTGTCCGGGCCGTCCTTGCTCGTCGAGACCGTGCCGATCAGCGCGCCCACCGGCAGCGCCCGGCCCACGACGTTGGTCTCGTCGGTCAGCTCGGCCAGCCACCACTGGTTCCAGCGGTGCCCCGGGTCCTCCCGCAGCCGGTGCAGGAACTCCGCGAAGTTCTCCTCGAAGGAGTTGAAGTGGTCGACGAAGGCGCCCTCGAGCACGTCGTGCACCGCGCGCAGGTCCTCCTCGTCGGGCAGCGCGCCGCCCTCGCGGTCGACCAGCCGGAACCGCACGCCGCGCTTCTCCCACTCCTCGGGGTCGGGCACGAGCTGCTTCTCCTCCCGCGTCACCGGCCGGTCCATCTGCCACCAGGTGCGCACGTGGCTGAACCCGGCGGCGGTGAGCCACTCGGCCTGCCGCGCATCGCCCTGGAAGGCGCCGCTGTCGATCTGCTGGACGGGGAGGCCGCGGCGCTCCCCGACCGCGCGGGCCTGCCCGCGCGCCCACTCGACCAGGAGGTCGGAGCAGCGGCGCGCGACGGCGTCGGCGAGGCCCCGCGCGACGACGTGCACGTAGAGCATCCGCCCGGCGGCGCGGTCGTGCACGCTCCCCCAGGCCCGGATGCGGCCGGAGGTGTTGCGCAGGACGACGTTCTCCCGCATCTTCACCCCGACCTCGCCGATCTCGACGAGGATGTCGTCGCGGTCGGCGCTCGCCCAGCCGCGAGCGGCCTCCTCGTGGGCGCGCAGCAGGGCGGTCAGCTGGGCGACGTCCTCCTCGACCTCGGGGTCGGGAGTGCCGTAGCTCCAGCCCTCCGGCAGCGAGTGGTCGTCGGTGAGGACGTCCTCGGGGTCGGACTCGAACCGGTTCTCCTCGGGGATCACGTCGGCCCATTCTGCCGTACGCCGCCCCCGGCGGCGCGGCCCGTCAGGCCCGGGGGGCCACCCACAGCGGCATGCCGACCGCGGCCCGCCGTGACGCGAGCTCGCCGCGGGCCGCGTCGACCTCGGCCCGGGAGGCGTCCAGCTCGGCCTCGAGCAGCGCGACACGCTCGGCGAGCGCCGCCACGCGGGCCCGATGCTCGGCGCCCAGCCGCTCGGTGCGCAGGCGCTGCGCGTGCGCGCGCTCGGCCCGGTCGGCGACGGCGTCGCGGCGCATCTGCACGAGCTCGGCGTGGGTGATGCCGGTGGCCGCGGCGCCCAGGGCGAGCGCGGAGGAGGCCGCCATCGAGAGCAGCAGGTAGGAGCCCGCGGGGACCGCGACGAGCAGCAGGGCGCCCGCGGCGGCGAGCAGCGCCACCGCGACCCGCAGGCGGGCGCTGCGCTGGCGGCGGCGCCGGCCCGGCGTCCGGCCCACGGCCGCGACCCGCGGCGCCCCCGGGGCGGCCGCCCGGGCCGCGCCAGAGGGTCTCGCGGGGGTCCGGTGCCTGCTCATGGAGGAAGGCTATGCGTCGCCCTCGTCCGGACGGACCCGACACGCTCGCTCCAGCAGCAGGGCCGCGCACATCACGAGCCCCGCGGCCACGGCGGCCGCGAGCGAGCGCCACAGGCGCTCCCCGACGAGCTGCGGGCCGACGCCGAGCCAGCTGATCGCGTACCCCACGTAGCCCCCGGCGACCAGCGCGCCCACCACGGCCGCCGCGCGCGCGAAGCGCCAGCCGGTTCACCGCCAGCTGCGCCACCATCCGCTCGCGGCGCACGTGCAGCGTCCGCCAGGTGGCCCACGCGGTCACGCCCAGCGCGCCCGCCAGCGCGAGCAGCCCGACCACCTGCGCCCAGGTCACGAACGGCGGCGTGCCCCACAGCGCGCGCCCCAGCGGGTGCAGCGCCCAGCCGCCGACGATGCCGGTGCAGGCGGCCACGGTCAGCGTCGTCGCGCCGGTCGGGCGCAGCTGCCCCTCGCGCCCCTCCGGGCCCGGGTCCTCCGGGCCCGGGTCCTGCCCGCCGGACACCGGGCGGTCAGGCCGCCGGACGGGCCGGGCCGGTGGTCACTGGACGTCGAGGCTCAGGTCGTCCCGGCGCTTCATGCCCGAGGCGTCGCACTTCTCCAGCAGGTCTGCCACGCGCCCGTGGTCGGGCAGCTCGGCGTCGGGCTCGAGGTCGTGCCAGGGCTGCAGCACGAACGCGCGCTCCGCCGCCCGCGGGTGCGGCAGGTACAGCGCCTCGTCGGTGCTGCGGCGGTCGCCGACGACGATCAGGTCGATGTCGAGGGTCCGGGGCGCGTTCGCCTCGCCGCGCTCGCGGGCGAAGGCGTCCTCGATGGCCATCGCGCGCTCCATCAGCCGCCGCGCGGGCAGCGTGGTGTCGAGCAGCATGATCGCGTTCAGGAAGTTCTTCGAGCCCGGCGGGCACTCGACCGGCTCGGTCTCGTAGACCGGCGAGACCGCGGTGACCCACACGTCGGGAGTGTCCGCGAGGGAGTCCACCGCCCCCTGCAGGCTGTTCATCCGCTCGCCGAGGTTCGACCCGAGGGAGATCACGACCCGACGGATCGGGTGCATCTCCCCCGTCAGCGCGTCGGCGTCGACGATGTTCGGGTTGGGGGTCTCAGTCACAAGGGCCTCGCAGTCCGGGTGATCGTCAGCGTCACGTCCGCGAAAGTCGCGTCTATCGGGGCTTCCGGCTTGTGCACAGTCACCCGGCACCATTCAACACGGTCGCCCAACAGGCAGGTGTCCGCGAGGCGCTGCGCCAGGGTCTCGAGCAGGTCGACCGGCTCACTCTCCACATCGGTCTTCACCGAAGTGACGAGACTCCCGTAGTCGACCGTGTCGTGCAAGTCATCCGTGGCGGCGGCCGGCCGGGTGTCCAGTCCGACCGTGAGATCGACCACGAAACGCTGCCCGTCGCGCCGCTCGTGCGGCAGGACGCCGTGGTGGCCGAAACACTCGATGCCGAGGACCGAGATCTGGTCCGTCGCCGTCCCCGCGGGGCCGTTCGTGCTCATGGGTCGCCTCCCTCGTCCGCGCGCTCCTCGGCGAGCCGCGTGACCACGGCCAGCGCGTCGCGGGCCGCACGCACGTCGTGGACCCGCACTCCCCACACGCCGCGCAGCGCCAGCAGGGCCACCAGCGTCGCGTGCGCCACCTCGCGCTCGTCCACGGGGCGGGGGGTGCCGTCGCCGGCGGCCAGCAGCGCGCCCAGGAAGCGCTTGCGGCTCGCCCCCACCAGCAGGGGCATGCCCAGCGCGTCGAGCCGCTCCCAGGAGCCCAGCAGCCGCCAGTTGTGCTCCGCCGTCTTGGCGAAGCCGAGCCCCGGGTCCAGCACGATCCGGCCGGGGTCGACCCCCGCAGCCACGGCCGCCTCGACCCGCGCCGCGAGCGCGCGGCACACCTCGCCGACGACGCCGCCGGGCCCGTCGTAGCGGGTCAGCTCCCCCATCCGCTCGGAGTGGGCCCGCCAGTGCATCGCGACGTAGGTGGCCTCGGAGCCGCCGACGACCTCGAGCATCCGCGCGTCCGCGAGCCCGCCCGAGACGTCGTTGACCATCCCCGCGCCGGCCTCCAGCGCGGCCTCCGCGACCTCGGCGCGCATCGTGTCCACCGAGACCGCGGCGCCGGCCGCGACCAGGCCGCGCAGCACGGGCAGGACGCGGCGCAGCTCCTCCTCGGCGGGCGGCCGGGTGGCCCCGGGGCGGGTCGACTCGCCGCCCACGTCGACCACGTCCGCCCCGTCGGCGACCAGCCGCAGGCCGTGCGCGACCGCGTCGTCGGGGTCGGCCCACAGCCCGCCGTCGGAGAACGAGTCCGGCGTGACGTTGAGCACCCCCAGCACGAGGGGGCGGGACGGGGCGGGCACGCCCGCACCGTACCCACGCCGGTGCGGCGGGGTGCTAGCGCCGGTGGATCAGCGACATGGCCTCGGAGCGGGTCGCCGGCTGGTGCATGATGCCGCGCACGGCGGAGGTCACCGTCTGCGAGCCGCCCTTGCGCACGCCGCGCATCGTCATGCACAGGTGCTCGGCCTCGATGACGACGATGCAGCCGCGCGCCTCGAGGATCCGCATCAGCGCGTCGGCGACCTGCGTGGTCAGCCGCTCCTGCACCTGCGGGCGGCGGGCGTAGACGTCCACCAGGCGGGCCAGCTTGGACAGGCCGGTGATCTTGCCGCTCTCGGCGGGGATGTAGCCCACGTGCGCGACGCCGGTGAAGGGCACCAGGTGGTGCTCGCACATGGACCACAGCTCGATGTCGCGCACCAGCACCATCTCGTCGTGGCCGAGGTCGAAGGTGGTGGTCAGCACCTCCTCCGGCCGCCGCCGCAGGCCGCAGGTGAGCTCCTCGTAGGCCCGCGCGACCCGGGCGGGCGTCTCGCGCAGCCCCTCCCGGTCGGGGTCCTCCCCCACCGCGAGCAGCAGCTCGCGCACGGCCGCGGCCGCGCGGTCGTGGTCGAACGGCGCGTGGCGGTCGGGGTCCCCCTCGGCCAGGCCGATCGGGTCGATCACGCCGGCCCGCCCTCGCCGGGCGGGTGCGGCTCCGGCGCGCCGCCGCCGCCGCCCAGGCCCGGGTCGTGCAGGTCGCCGCCCGAGCCCGGCGGCGTCAGCACCGCACCGCCGGTGTGGGTGCCGTTGTTGTGCGCGCGGTCCCGGATCTCCTGGGGGATCTCGACCGGCGGCCGGTCGGACGGCGTCCGGTCGGGCGAGCCGGTCCACGCGGGGCGGTGGGGGCGGATCCGCAGCGGCTCGAAGACCCGCGCGATCTGCTCCTTGTCGAGCGTCTCCTTGTCGAGCAGCTCGAGCACCAGCGCGTCGAGCACGTCGCGGTTCTCCTCGAGGATGTCGAAGGCCTCCTGGTGCGCGACCGCCAGCAGGCGCTTGGTCTCCTCGTCGATGGCCGCGGCGACGTCCTCGGAGTAGTTGCGCGGTGTGCCCGTAGTCGCGACCGAGGAAGGGCTCCGAGCCGGAGTCGCCCAGCTTGATCGCGCCGAGGCGCTCGGTCATGCCGTACTGCGTGACCATCGCCCGCGCCAGGCCGGTCGCCTTCTCGATGTCGTTGCCGGCGCCGGTGGTCGGGTCGTGGAAGATCAGCTCCTCCGCGGCCCGGCCGCCGAGCATGTACGCCAGCTGGTCGAGCATCTGCGAGCGCGGCTGCGAGTACTTGTCGCTGTCGGGCAGCACCATCGTGTAGCCGAGCGCGCGGCCGCGCGGCAGGATCGTGATCTTGTGCACCGGGTCGTTGCCGGGCAGCGCGGCGGCCACCAGGGCGTGGCCGCCCTCGTGGTACGCCGTGATCAGCTTCTCCTTCTCGCTCATCAGGCGGGTGCGTCGCTGCGGGCCCGCGATGACGCGGTCGATCGCCTCGTCGAGCGACTCGTTGCCGATCAGCTTCTCGTTGTTGCGCGCCGAGAGCAGGGCGGCCTCGTTGAGCACGTTGGCCAGGTCGGCGCCGGTGAAGCCGGGCGTGCGCCGGGCGACGCCCTGGCAGGTCGAGGTCGGGGGCCATGGGCTTGCCGCGGGCGTGCACCCGGAGGATCTGGTGCCGGCCGTTGAGGTCCGGCGCGTCGACCTGCACCTGGCGGTCGAACCGGCCGGGGCGCAGCAGCGCCGGGTCGAGCACGTCGGGACGGTTCGTGGCCGCGATCAGGATCACGCCGCCGCGCACGTCGAAGCCGTCCATCTCGACGAGCAGCTGGTTCAGCGTCTGCTCCCGCTCGTCGTGGCCGCCGCCCATGCCGGCGCCGCGGTGCCGGCCGACGGCGTCGATCTCGTCGATGAAGACGATCGCGGGGGCGTTCTCCTTGGCCTGCTCGAACAGGTCGCGGACGCGGGAGGCGCCGACGCCGACGAACATCTCGACGAAGTCGGAGCCGGAGATCGAGTAGAACGGCACGGCCGCCTCGCCGGCGACGGCGCGTGCGAGCAGCGTCTTGCCGGTGCCGGGCGGGCCGTAGAGCAGCACACCCTTGGGGATCTTGGCGCCGACGGCCTGGAACTTCGCCGGCTCGGAGAGGAACTCCTTGATCTCGCCGAGCTCCTCGATCGCCTCCTCGCAGCCGGCGACGTCGGTGAACGTCGACTTCGGCATGTCCTTGGAGATGACCTTGGCCTTCGACTTCCCGAACTGCATGACCCCGCGGCCGCCACCCTGGGCCTGGTTCATGAAGAAGAAGAAGATCAGGATGATCAGGCCGAAGATCAGGATCGTCGGCAGCAGCTGCGCCAGCACGCTGGGCTGGGGGTTCTCCGAGGTGGACTCCTCGATGGTCCCGGCCTCGACCTGCTCGTCCACCGCGTCCAGCAGGCGCTCCTGCTGGCCCTGGATGTAGTAGGCCCGCACCTCGGGGCCGCCCTCGCGGTCGACGTCCTCGTCGAGCGTCGCGCGGATCTCCTGGTCGTTGTCGACGAAGGTGATCTCGTCGACCTGCCCGGAGCTGATGTAGTCGGCCATCTGCGACGTCGGGATCTCGTCGCGGTCGCCGCCCGGCGCGACGAACTGCAGCAGGAGCACGACCGCGACGACCGCGACCAGGCTCCACGCCAGGGGACCCTTGAATATCCGCTTCACATGCTTCTCGTCTAGTGAGGGGTACGACGGGCAGCACGGGCCGCCGCGGCGGTCATTCGCCCGTCTCGGTACGTCTGACGGTACACGTCAGCGCCCAAGCCGGGGCCGCGTGGCGGGGCCCCGACGCGGGCGCCCGCGACCGGCCCGCGCCGCCGCCGCACGCACGCCGCGGTCAGCTGTAGACGTGCGGCGCGAGGGTGCCGATGCAGCGCAGGTTGCGGTAGCGCTCGCGGTAGTCCAGCCCGTAGCCGACGACGAACTCGGTGCCGATGTCCCAGCCCACGTAGCGCGGCTCGACGGGCATCGCGAGCGCCTCCGGCTTGCGCAGCAGGGTGGCGATCTCGACGCTGGCGGGGTTGCGGCTCGTGAGGTTGTTCATCAGCCAGGAGAGCGTCAGCCCGGTGTCGATGATCTCGTCCACGACGAGCACGTGCCGCCCCGAGATGTCGGTGTCGAGGTCCTTGAGGATCCGCACCACGCCGCTCGACTTCGTGCCCGAGCCGTAGGAGGAGACGGCCATCCAGTCCATCTCCAGCGGCCGCTCGATGGCCCGGGCCAGGTCGGCCATCACCATCACCGCGCCCTTGAGGACGCCGACCAGCAGCAGGTCCTCGCCCTCGTAGTCGGCCTGGATCCGCTCGGCCATCTCGGCCAGCCGGCCGTGGATCTGCTCCTCGGTGAAGAGGACCTCGACGAGGTCGCTGCCGGCGTCGTCGGCGTTCATGGCGGGAAGCCTAGGCGGTGCCGCCGGGGGTCCGTCCCCGGGTGGTCGGGTGGCCGGTCCGCCCCAGCCGCAGCCGACCCCCCTCGCGCACCGCGCGCACCCGCCCCGGCAGGTCCAGGCCGGGGGCCGCACCCCGCGCGCGCAGCAGCCCCTCGAGGTCCTCGACGTGGCCCCGCGTCAGGTCGCGCGGCGGGCATCCTGCGGCGAGCGCGGCCAGGCGCAGCACGCGGGTGCGCAGCGCGCGCGGCAGCCCCTCGAGCGGCGGCACCTCCGCACCCGCCGCGAAGTCCCTCCCGGCGAGCTCGTCCTGGGCCAGGGCGTCCAGCGCGTCGAGGTCCTCGGTGACCATCTCGCCGGTCCGTGCCAGGGCGGCGCCGACACCCGGCCCGAGCTCGCGCTCCAGCGTCGGCAGCACCGCGTGCCGCACGCGGGAGCGCGCGAACCGGGGGTCGGTGTTGTGCGGGTCGCGCCACACCGGCAGCCCCTCGGCCGCGCAGGCCCGCTCGGTCTGCTCGCGGGTCAGGGCCAGCAGGGGGCGCTCGAAGCGCACCCCGTCGCGGATGGAGGACGCCGGCATCCCGGCCAGCGCCCGGCCGCCGGAGCCCTGCGCGAGGCCGAGGAGCACCGTCTCGGCCTGGTCGTCCCGGGTGTGCCCCAGCAGCACCACCGCGGCCCCGCACCGGGCGGCGATCCCCGCCAGGGCGGCGTACCGGGCCTCGCGGGCTCCGGCCTCGACCCCGCCGGGCGCCGGGTCGACCCGCACCCGCGCCGAGACCGGTTCGGCGCCCAGGCCGGCCACGCGGGCGGTCACGGCGCTCGTGTGCTCGGCCGACCCCGGCTGCAGCCCGTGGTCGACCACCGCGCCGACCACGCGCGCGGCGCCGCGGCGCCGCTCGAAGACGGTCGCGGCGAGCAGGGCCATCGAGTCCGGTCCGCCCGAGCACGCGACGGCGACGGTGGCGCCGTCGGGGAGGTCGAGGCCGGCCAGCGTGCGGCGCACCGCCAGCCGCAGCTCCGCGACCGCCGGGTCGAGCCGAGGCATGCGGGTCGCCGCTCCCCCGGCGCCGCTCAGCCCAGGACCCGGGAGACCCAGGCCTCCGGGTCGTGGATCTCGGCGGTGGAGGGCAGGTGGCCCGGGTCGGCCCAGACCGCGTTGAACTCGGCCATGCCGACCTTGTCGACCACGGCGCGGACGAACGCCGCGCCGTCGCGGTACTGCGCCATCTTGGCGTCGAGCCCGAGCACGCGCCGGAGCAGCTTGTCGAGCGGGCCGATGCCCTTGCGCCGCTCGTCGAAGGACCGCCGGATCTTCTGCACGCTGGGGATGACCTCCGGCCCGACGCCGTCCATCACGACGTCGGCGTGCCCCTCGAGCAGGGACATCACGCCGGTCACGCGGTCGAGGATCTCCTTCTGCTCGGGCGTCCCGAACAGGTCGAGCAGGCTGCCGCCGCCGGAGCGCTCGCCGGAGCGGACGGCACCGGCGAGCCGCCGGAAGAGGTCCTCCACCGCGGTGCTGGGCTCGACCGTGTCGACCAGCGCCTGCATCTGCGCGAAGAGGTGCTCGCGCATCCACGGCACGGCGGTGAACTGCACGCGGTGGGTCTCCTCGTGCAGGCAGACCCAGAGCCGGAAGTCGTGCGGGTCGGCGCCGAGCTCGCGCTCGACGTGGACGATGTTCGGGGCCACCAGCAGCAGCCGGCCGGCGGGCTCGTGGAACGGGTCGAACTGGCCGAGCACCTTGCCGCCGAGGAAGCCCAGCAGCACGCCGACCTCGGTGCCGGTGACCCGCGACCCGACGGCGGCGGTGAGGCCGGAGGGCGGCCCCTTCCGCTCGGCCAGCTTGGTCACCAGCGGGTCGATGATCCGCGAGAAGCCGTCGGCGTTGGCCTGCACCCAGCCGGATCGGCCGACGACCAGGACCGGCGCCCGGTCGTGCTGGCCGGCCTCCAGGCCGGTGAACTCGCGCACCAGCCCGGTCGAGCGCCGGGCGCCGGCGCGCAGCTCGGCGACGGTGGCGTCCGCCTCGGCCCGGGAGACCGAGGGCCCCTCGCCCGCGAGGCGGGTGCCCATCCGGACGGCGAGATCCCAGTCGACCATCTGATTCATGCCGGCGAGCCTACGGGGCGCCCGGCCCGTCCCCGGGCCGGCGGCTACGGCTGGGGGCGGCCGCAGCGGCAGTCCGCGAGCGCCGCGGCGGCCTCGTCCAGCGCGACGCGGGCGTCGAGGTCCTTGCCCTGGCGCACCCGGTCGGCGGCCAGCACGAACGCCAGCGTGCTCCCGTCGCGGGTGGTGACCAGGCCACCGAGCGCGTGCACGCCCGTCAGCGTGCCGGTCTTGGCGCGGACGGCGCCGGGGCCGGCGTCCGCGCCGGTGTCGAAGCGGGTGCTCAGCGAGCCGGTGAAGCCGGCGACCGGCAGGCCGCTGAGCAGCGCGCGCTGGTCGGGCCGGTCCTCGCGGGCCGCCTGCCGGAGCACCTCGATCAGGGTGCGCGACTGCACCCGGTTGCGGCGCGAGAGGCCGCTGCCGTCGAGCAGTCGCAGGCCCGCGACGGGGACGCCGAGCTCCCGCAGGGTGTCCTCCGTGCCCGCGGCGCCCCCGGAGAAGGTGCCGCCGTTGCCGGTCGCCAGGCCGACGTGGTGGGCGAGCACCTCGGCCACCTCGTTGTCGCTCACGTCGAGCATCCGCTCCACGAGCTGGGCGACGGGCGCGCTGGAGACCGAGGCGACCTCGGTCGCGGGGTCCGGCACGCCGCCGCGCCGGGGGTCGCCCCGCACGGTGATCCCGGCGCCCTCGAGCGCCGCGGCGAACGCCTGGGCGGCCGCCCGCGGCGGGTCGTCGACGCGGCCCGTGCCGTCGCGGGGCCGGCCCTCGTCGACCCACAGCGCCCCGATCGGCGCGACCACGCCGTCGGGCAGGTAGTCGGCCCGCCAGCCCGGCGAGCCGACGGGGCCGTCGAAGAGGGTGTCGTCCCAGCGCAGCCGCACGCGGCGGACGCCCTCCGCGCGCAGCGCGCGGGCGGTGCGCCGGGCCAGGGTGCGCACGTCCGCGCGCGGCGGGTACGTCGCGCCGTCCGGGGGCCGCCGCGCGAGCAGCGGGTCGCCCCCACCGACGAGGGTGAGCCGGTTGCCGGGCCCGAGCGCCGCGCCCGTGGCGAAGGTGGCGTCCGGCCCGAGGGCGGCCAGGGCCGCCGCCGCGGTGAGCAGCTTGGTCAGCGAGGCGGGGGTGAACCGGCCGCGCTGGCCGACCTCGGCGACGGGCCCCCCGGCGAGCCCGGCGACGGCGCCGACGCCGCGCGGCCCGAGGTCCTCGCGCACCCGCAGCCGCGGCGCGAGCGTCCGCCGCACGGCGGCGGGGGCGACGGCCCCGGCCGCGCCCGCGCCCACGGGGCTGACCACGCGGCCCGGCTCGGCCGGGGCGGGCAGGTCGAGGCCCTCCGGCGGCGGGACGGCGGCCGGCTCGGTGGCCGGATCGGGTGCGGTGAGGTCGTCGAGCAGGCCGGCCTGCCAGGCGAACCCGGCGCCGGCGAGCAGCAGCACCACCAGCAGCACGACCCCGGTGCCGCGCGCCCCCGGGGCGCGCCGCGGTGCGTCTTCTGGTGCATGTCCTGGTGCGTGGTCTGGTGCGTGGTCTGGTGCGTGGTCTGGTGCGTGGCCTGGTGCGTGGCGTGGATCACCTCCGGACACGGATCACCTCCTCGGGGTGCGCAGGCAGTGCCATCATGCGCGAGACTGAACCACGGCCGGTCGCGCGGGCCGGGGTGTCGCCACCGGTCCGCGCCGGTTCCGCGCCGGTCCGAGAAGATCGTGAGCCGAGGAGTCACCGTGTCAGATGTGTTCGAGTTCGACGTGCTGGTCGAGATCCCCAAGGGCGAGCGCAACAAGTACGAGGTCGACCACGACACCGGCAAGATCCGGCTGGACCGGATGCTGTTCACCTCGACGCAGTACCCCTCGGACTACGGGTTCATCGAGCACACGCTCGGGCAGGACGGCGACCCGCTCGACGCGCTCGTGCTGCTCCAGGCCGCGACGTTCCCCGGCTGCCTGATCGCCTGCCGCGCCATCGGCATGTTCCGGATGACCGACGAGGCCGGCGGCGACGACAAGGTGCTCTGCGTGCCCACGCACGACCCGCGGCTGGCGCACCTGAAGGACATCGACGACGTCTCGAAGTTCGACCGGCTGGAGATCCAGCACTTCTTCGAGGTCTACAAGGACCTCGAGCCCGGCAAGAGCGTCGAGGGCGCCAACTGGACCGGCGTCGAGGAGGCCGAGGAGGAGGTCCGCGCCTCGATGCAGCGCTACGAGGACAACGGCGGCTACTGAGCCCCTCCCGGACGCCCTGAGCGGGCGCCCCGGACGTAGGCGAAGGCGCCGCTGGTGCGCACGGTCACCGGCGCCACGCCGCCCTCGTTGAGCCAGCGGACGGCCTCCGCGCGGCTGCACATCGGCCCGATCAGCCCGACCGCCCGGCCGGCCCGCCGCATCGGCTCCGCACGAAGGCCCGTGTCGGAGAAGAGCGCGCTGCCCGTGAGCACCCCGCCCGGGCGCAGCACGCGGGTCATCTCGGCGACCGCCTGCCGGGGGTCGGGAAAGCAGTGCAGGCCGGTGAAGGTCGACACCAGGTCGAAGGCAGCGTCCTCGAACGGAAGGTCCGCGACGTCGGCCACGCGCGTGGTCACCTGATCGCTGACGCCCCGGCGCGCGGCGGCGTCGCGGGTGCGCCGCAGCATCGCCTCGGCGATGTCGACCGCCACGTAGTCCACGCCCTGGCCCCGTCGCAGGCCGCGCAGCGCCACGCCGCCGCCGCAGGGGACGTCGAGCACGCGCGACCCCGCCGGGAGCGTGCCGATCTCGGCGGCCGCCTGGTGCAGCAGCCGCAGGTCGCTGCCCGCGCCCGCCCGCCAGAGCAGGCCCCCGGCCCGCTCGTGCTCGACGATCCAGCCGTAGACCGGGGCCCACAGCGGGTCGGCGTCCCAACCGCCCAGCCCCGGCAGGCGGCGCAGGTCGGGCGTCCTCGCGAGGTCGCGCAGGCGGACCACCGGGCCGTCCTCAGCCCACCAGGTCCTCGGCGCGCAGCATCTCCTCGGGCACGCCCCACGCGTCGACGAGGTCGACGGCCAGCGGACGGAGCTTGCGGCAGAGGTCGTTGATCTCGCGGGTGATCGCCTTCGACCGCTGGCTGGAGAGCCGGCCGTGCTCGGCGAACCAGCCTCGGTCGGCCTCGATCGTGCTCAGCGCGTGGAGGTCGGCCAGCAGGTTCAGGGCGACCTTCTCGTCGCCGTCCGGCAGGCTCGCGGTCTTCTCGACGAACGCCTCGAGCACCAGCCGCTCGCAGTGCGCCCGCGCCGCCGCGATCACGTGGTCCTGCACGCGAGCGAACACGTCGCCGGGGTGCATGCCCTGGTCGATGCCGCGCTTGAGGCGCCGGGCCACCCCGGAGACGACGTGCTCCTCACGCCAGCGGAGCATCGCGAGCTGGTAGTGCGGGTCGAGCAGGCCCGCCTCCTGGTCCCACTGGTCCTCGCCGCCGGGCAGCAGGTCCCCGATCTGCTGGAGCAGCTTGTGCACCGCCGTGCGCTCCACGACGGTGTCGACCGCCAGGCTCGCGACGAAGCGGACCATGCCGAGCTGGTCCATCTCCTCGAAGTCCGAGGCGTAGTCGGTGAGCAGCCCCTTGGCGACCAGCTGCAGCAGCACGTGGTTGTCGCCCTCGAAGGTCGTGTACACGTCCGTGTCCGCCTTCAGCGCCGCGAACCGGTTCTCCGCGAGGTAGCCGGCGCCGCCGCAGAGCTCGCGCGCCTGCTGGATGGCGTGGGTGGCGTGCCACGTGCCGAGCGCCTTCGTGCCGGCGGCCCGCGACTCCAGCGACCGCTTGCGGACGTCCCCCTCGGGACCCTCGGCCGCGCCGTGCGCCACCTCGTGCAGCTCGGCCCGCACCACGTCCTGCGCGAAGTGCAGGGCGTAGGTGCGCGCGACCAGCGGCAGCAGCCGCCGCTGGTGCAGGCCGTAGTCGAGGAGCAGCTGCTCCTGGGGATCCTCGTCGTCGGTGGCGAACTGTCGGCGCCGCACGGCGTACCGCGTGGCGATGGTGAGCGCCACCTTGGCGGCGTTGATGCCGGCGCCGCCGACGGAGACCCTCCCCTGCACGAGCGTGCCGAGCATCGTGAAGAAGCGCTTGTCCTTGCTCTCGATCGACGACGAGTAGACCCCGCTCGCGCTCACCTCGGCGAACCGGTCGAGCAGCGCCGCGCGCGGCACGCGGACCTGGTCGAAGCCCAGCCGGCCGTTGTCGACGCCGTTCAGGCCCATCTTGAGCCCGTCGTCCTCCACCGTGACGCCGGGCAGCACCCGGCCCCGCTCCCGGATCGGCACCACGAACGCGTGCACGCCGTGGGCCTCGCCGCCGACCTCGAGCTGGGCGAAGACCACGGCGACGTCGCCGTGCGCCGCGGCGTTGCCGATGTAGTCCTTCATCGCGGAGCGGCCGGGGGTGTGGATGACGAACTCGTCGGCCTCGACGTCGAACGTCGCCGTCGTGCCGAGCTGCTGCACGTTGCTGCCGTGGCCCGTCTCGGTCATCGCGAAGCAGCCGAGCAGCCGGCCGTGCACGACGTCGGCCAGGTACTCCTCGTGGTGGCGCTCGGTGCCCAGCTGGAGGATCGCGCCCCCGAACAGCCCGAACTGCACGCCGACCTTGACCAGCACGGACTGGTCCCCGAACGCCAGCGTCTCGAACGCGGCCACGGAGGCACCGACGTCGTCGCCGCCGCCGTAGGCCGACGGCAGCCCGAAGCCGGTCTGGCCCGTGCCGGCCAGCTCGCCGACGAGGTCGCGCACCCGGTCGCGGTAGTCGCTCCTCGACAGGGTCTCGGCGTCGGTGAGGATGTCGGCGTGCGCCACGAGGTTGCGGCGCACCAGGTTGCGCACCTCGGAGTACGGCCCGTCCAGGATTCCCCGGATCGCGTCCGGGTCGACGTCCGGGCGCGTGTACCCGCCGCCTTCCTCGGTCGCGTCGTCGCTCGTGCCCGTGACCTCCGCTGCCTGGTGGCTCATGGCCTCACCGTAGCGAGGCCCCAGATGCCCCGCCGGGCGCGCGAGTCCGCCGCCCGCGGGCGCCCGGCCCGGCTCAGGACTGCTCGACGGGCACGTGCGAGGTGGTCGTCGTGGGGTGCGAGGCGAGGCCGTGCCGGTCGAACTTCTGTCCGCTCGCGATGCCGCCGACGTAGAAGGCGATCAGCGCGATGGCGACGCCGCCGATGTCGTCGGCCACGTAGTGCCAGCCGAAGTAGAGCGTGGCGATCACGGTGACGCCGAAGTTGACCCAGAAGACCCAGTGCACCACCCGGGACCGGATCGTGTACTGCGCCATCAGCGCGAACAGCAACGTGACGGCCACGTGCAGGCTGGCGAAGCCCGCGACCGACTGGACGGCCGCCTCCGCGTCCCCCCACAGCACCGCCTCGCGGCCGTCGTTCAGCGAGTCCATGAGCGTCGTCGTCCCGGTGTCGGCGAGGTCGTAGTAGAGCCAGGGGTACTCGAAGCCGGGCCCCAGGGTGGGCAGCAGGTAGTAGGACGCCGTGCCCAGCGTCCAGGCGATCGCCTGGGAGGTGGCGAACCAGTAGCCGAAGGAGATGTTGCGCGACCACACCACCCAGGCGGCCATCGCGAGCGGCACGAGCGGCAGGAACCACAGGTAGATGCTGGAGAAGACGTGGGCGAACGGCGCCCAGCCGAACATCTCGTGCAGCACCACCGCCGGCTCCTGGCCGAAGAAGAGGAACTGGTCGATCAGGTGCAGCTCGCGGTCGTACTTGTTCGGCCCCATCACGAAGGGCAGCGCCGACTTCAGGTTCCGGTAGCTCACGTAGGTGACGTAGAAGCAGACCAGCCCGAGCACCACCAGCACGATCCGGTCGCGCGTCCAGTGGGTGCGCCAGCGGTGCCTGACGATCGCCGGCATCCGCCGGGGGTCCAGGCGCGAGAACCACAGGATGCGCGGCAGCATGTCCAGCAGGAAGGCGCCGAGGATCAGCAGGGGTACGCGCACGACGGCCGGCCCGAGGAAGCCGTCGGGGTCCACGATCGGCCGGTCGACGATCCGCGAGACCACGATCGCCAGCAGCGACATCGCCGCGGCTATCCCGATCAGGAGGGCATAGGCGCGGCGATACACGGGGGCGATTCTAGGTGGCCGCGGCCGACGTCCGTCGCGGCACCGGGGCGAGCCGTGTCACGTCGACACCGAGGCGGACGGCGTCCCCGACGGCCGGGCCGGTCGGTCCGGGCGCGACGGCGTCCAGCGTGCCGATCCCGTCGACCTCCACCTCGAGGCGCACGAGCTCCGGCGTGGCCCGGGCCGAGAGCACCCGGCCGCGCAGCCCGCCGCCGGTCGCGACCGCGAGCGCCGAGCGCCGCAGCGCCACCGGGTCGCCGGGCCCGCGCGCGGCGACGCGGTCGTCGCCGCGCCGCTCCCCCGCGGGCGCGGCCGCGACCACCCGGTCGGCGGCGTCCCCGTCGACGCAGCGCGCGTAGCCGAGGAACAGGGCCGTCTCCGGGTCGGCGGGGTGCGCCCACACCTCCCCGATCGGCCCCTCCTGGACCACACGGGCCTCCCGCATCACGGCGAGCCGGTCGGCGACCGTGAACGCCTCCTCGTGGTCGTGGGTGACCAGCAGCGCGGTCGTGCCGGCCGCGCGCAGGATGTCGCGCAGCTCGCCGGCGAGCCGCTCCCGCAGCCCGGCGTCGAGCGCCGAGAGGGGCTCGTCGAGCAGCAGCAGCCGGGGCTGGACGGCGAGGGCACGCGCGAGCGCGACCCGCTGCCGCTCGCCCCCGGAGAGCGTCCCCGGCAGCCGGTCGGCGTAGGAGTCGAGGCCCACGAGCCCCAGCAGGTCGGCGACGCGGCGCCGGGTCTCGGCCCGCGGCGTGCGCCGCAGCCGGAGCGGGTAGCCGATGTTCGCGGCGACGCTCAGGTGGGCGAAGAGCTGGCCGTCCTGGAAGAGCAGGGCGAAGCCCCGCCGGTGGGTCGGCACGCGGGCCTGGTCGGCGCCGCTGGCGAGCACGCGGCCCGCCGCGAGCGGCTCGAGCCCGGCGACGGCGCGCAGCAGCGTGGACTTGCCCGAGCCCGACGGCCCGAGCACCGCCAGCACCTCGCCCTCCTCGAGCCGCAGGTCGACGTCGCGGACCGCAGGGTCGGCGCCGTCGTAGGCGACCGTCACGCCCTCGAGGGCGAGCAGGGAGCCGCCCGGGGCCTCGGGCCGGGACTCGTTCTCGGGAGTGGGCATGGGCTCAGAACGCTCCCACACTGGGCACCCGCAGCCGCTCCACGAGCAGCACGACGGCGGCCACGGTGGCCGCGAGCACGACGGAGCCGGCCAGGGCCATGCCGTAGTTCAGCTCACCGGGTCGACCCAGCAGGCGGAAGATCACCACGGGCAGCGTCGGGAAGTCGTCGCGGGCCAGGAACGAGGTCGCGCCGAACTCGCCGAGCGAGACCGCGAAGGCGAACCCGGCGGCCGCCAGCGCCGGGCGCCAGGCCGCGGGCAGGTCGACGATGCCGAGCGCCCGCAGCGGCGAGGCCCCGAGCGTGGCCGCCGCCTGCCGCTGCCGGTCGTCGACGGCCGCCAGCGCGGGCGCCACCGTGCGCACCACGAGTGGCAGCGCGACGAGCGCCTGCGCGATCGGCACCAGCCAGGGGCTGTCCCGCAGCTCGAGCGGCGGCCGGTCGAGGGTGATCAGGAAGCCGAAGCCCAGCGTCACGGCCGAGACCCCCAGCGGCAGCATGAAGAAGCCGTCCAGGACGCCGCGCAGCCGCCGCTCCCCGCGGCCGCGCGAGCGGCGGGTGACGACGACCGACACGAGCAGGCCCAGGGTCAGCGCCATCCAGGTGGCGTCCACGGCGGTGCGCAGCGAGTTGCCCAGCGCCTCGGTGACCGGGACGACGAGGGCCGTGTCCTCCCCCGTGCCCTCGAGCTCGCGGTAGTAGCGCAGGCTCCACGCACCGTCGACGCGCAGCGAGCCGAGCACGAGGGTGAGGACCGGCCCGGCCAGCAGCAGCCCGGTCAGCAGCGTCGCGCCCACCGCCGGCAGGTCGCCGCGCGCGACCCGCCGCGGACGGGGCACCGCCGCGGCGCGCTGCGGGTCCGGCGTCGAGCGCGCCCGCTGCATCAGCGCCAGCAGCACGGTCACGACGGCCAGCTGCAGCACCGACAGCGCCGCGGCCGCCTGGAGGTCGAACAGGTTCGTCGTCAGCAGGTAGATCTCGGTCTCGACCGTGGCGTACCGCAGTCCGCCGAGCGTGAGCACGACGCCGAAGGCGGTGGCGCAGAACAGGAAGACCACGCTGGCGGCCGAGACGATCGCGGGCCGCAGCGCGGGCAGCGTCACGGTGCGCAGCACCTGCCACGGCGTCGCGCCGAGCGCCGCGGCCGCCTCGGCCGGCCGCTGGTCGAGCCCCTCCCAGGCGCCGCCGACGGCGCGGACGACGACCGCGATGTTGAAGAAGACCAGCGCGGCGACGATGGCGACCGGGGTGCCGTCGAGGCCGAGGAACCCGAGCGGGCCGGCCTCGCCGAGCAGCTGCCGGAAGGCGACGCCGACGACCACCGTGGGCAGCACGAAGGGCACCAGGAGCAGGGCGCGCGCGACCCGCCGGCCGGGGAAGGCCAGGCGGTGCAGCACGTACGCCGCGGGCAGGCCGAGCGCCAGCGACCCCAGCGTTCCCAGCGCCGCAGACCAGACCGTGAACCACAGCACCCGCCCGGTGCGCGGCCGGGCCAGCACCTCGAGCACGCCGCGTGCGTCGAGGTCGCCCTCGGGCCAGAACCCGCGCGCCACCATGCCGGTGACCGGCAGGACGAAGAAGACGCCGAGCACGGCCACCGGCACGGCAGCCGTGGCGGCGAGCCCGGCCACGCGGCGCACGCCGGTCATGCCGGCCACCCGCGCGCCGGCCTCACCCGGTGGTGACGTCGGTCCAGGTCTGCAGCCACTGCTGACGGTTCTCCGCGACCCGCGCGGGCTCGACGGCGTAGGGGTCGTCGGGCTGCTCGGCGAACCGGGCCCAGTCCGCGGGGAGCTCGACGCCGTCGCGCACCGGGTAGACGAACATGCTCTCCGGGAGCGCGGCCTGCACCTCGGGCGAGAGCAGCCACGCGAGCACCGCCCGCGCGCCCTCCGGGTTCTCCGCCCCCTCGAGGACACCGGCGTACTCGACCTGCCGGAAGCAGGTGTCCAGCAGCGCTCGGGTGCTCGTCTCGCCGCCCGCCACGGTGAACGCCGGGGAGGAGTCGTAGGAGACCACGATCGGCCGCTCGCCGTTCCCGCCGCCGGCGGTGAAGTCGACCTGGTAGGCGTCCGACCAGCCCGGGACGATCTTCAGCCCGTTGTCGACCAGGGACTGCCAGTAGGCGGGCCAGCTGCCCTCGAACTCCGCGACGGTGGCGAGCAGGAACGCGAGCCCGGCGAGCTGGTGGGCGCGCCCGGGGCCACCATCAGGTCCTCGTACCGCGCGTCGGCCAGGTCCTCCAGCGTCTCCGGCGGCTCGAGGTCCCGGTCGGAGAACCAGGCGGTGTCCACGTTCACGCAGACGTTCGCGTTGTCGACGGGCACGAGGCGCTCCCCCTCGTCGCCGGGCAGCACGTACTGCTCCGCGCCCTCGGGCAGCTCGGTCTCCGCCGCGGCGAAGACGTCCTCCTCCAGGGCGCGCGAGGCGAAGGTGTTGTCCACGCCGAAGGCCACGTCGCCGACGGGGCTGTCCGTGGTCAGCGCCAGCCGGTTCGTGAGCGTCCCGGCGTCTCCGACGGCGCGCTGGGTGATCCGGTGGCCGGTCTCCTCGTGGAACTGCGCCAGCAGCTCGTCCGGCAGCGCGAACGACTCGTGCGTGACCAGCGTGACCGGCCCGCCGGCCTGTGCCGCGTCGTCCGGCGTCGTCGAGGACCCGGACTCGTCGCCCTGGCCCACGACGCTGCAGGCGGCGAGCGCCCAGCCGAGCAGACCGGCGGCGAGCACACGGGGCGCGTGCGTCGAGGATCGGGCGGTGCGCGAGGTCATGGCATCGACTCCCTTCGCCGGTGTGAACCGGAGCAGGTTCGTAGGGTCTGCGGATCGCGTCCGCACTCTCAGCACGCGTCGGGTCGACGTGCTCCCCTGTCTTCCGCGGCCCAGCCTACGCACCGGCGTCTAGCCTGTGCCGGTGACCGGCCACCACGCGCGGACCCTGCGCTTCGGCGACCTCGACGCCGCGACCGCGTACGCCGTGTGGCGGCTGCGCCAGGACGTGTTCGTCGTCGAGCAGGCGTGCCCCTACCCCGACCTCGACGGCCGGGACGACGACCCGGGCACGCGGCACGTGCTGCTCGAGGCCGACGGCGCGCTGGTGGGCTACGCGCGGGTGCTGGCGGAGCCCGACCACGAGCGCATCGGGCGCGTCGTGCTCGTCCCCGCCGCCCGCGGGCAGGGCCTCGCGGACGCCGTGCTGGCAGCGGCGCTGGCCGCCTGCGGCGCGCGCGAGGTGCGGCTCGACGCGCAGGCGCCGCTGGCGGGTTGGTACGCGCGGTTCGGCTTCGCCGTCACCGGGCCGGAGTTCCTCGAGGACGGCATCCCGCACGTGCCGATGCGTCGGCCGGCCGCCTAGCTGGCGACAAGACGTCGGGCGTGGTCACCTCGAGGGTGACGGGAGTGCACCGCGGACGGTGCCGGCCCACCCGCGCCGCCGGGATCGGCCGGCCTAGCCTCGGGTCATGGAACTCGACGGAGCACGCACCCTCGTCTGCGGCGGCTCGGGCGCCCTCGGCTCAGCGCTGGCCCGCGCCCTGCAGGGCCGCGGCGCCCGCGTCGTGGTGGCCGGCCGCGGCGGCGACCGGCTGGCGGCGGTGGCCGGTGACGTGGGCACCGAGCCCCTCACCTTCGACGCGATCGACACCGACTCGTGCGCCGCGGCCGTCGACGCGGGCGCCGCGGCGCTGGGCGGGCTCGACCTGCTCGTCGTCACGGTCGGCGTCGCCGGGTTCGGCCGGGGCACCGAGGCCGACCCCGCGGTCGCCGAGGAGCTCTTCGCCGTGAACACGCTGGCGCCGATGGCGCTGGTGCGTGCGGCCGCCCCGCACCTGGCCGAGGGCGGCACCGTGGCGGTGCTCTCGGCGATCCTCGCCGACCTGCCGACGGCGGGCATGGCCGAGTACTCCGCCGCGAAGGCGGCGTTGTCGGCCTGGTTGCACGTGGTGCGGCGCGAGGAGCGGCGCCGGTTCCGCGTGGTCGACGTGCGGCCCCCGCACCTCGACACCGGCCTCGACCAGCGAGCGATCGCGGGCCAGCCGCCGCGGCTGCCCGCCCCGTTCCCCTCCGAGACCGTGGTCGAGCGCGTGCTGGAGGCACTGGGCGGCGACGCCACCCAGGTGGTCGTCGAGGACGGCGACCTGGTGCTGCGCTGACCGGCCAGCACCGCCCGGCGGTCCCACGGACGGGCGAGCGCGGCGGGGTGAGCCCCGCCATCCCCCGGCGTGCCCACGATGGAGCGGTGTCGTCGCGACGACGGCGCGGAACCGCCGCGCCCCGCGACCCGAGGGAGGACACCATGCCCATCGCCAGCATCGCCCGCCGCCTGCTCGGCGGCACCCGCCGCCCCGCAGGCGGACGACCCGCAGGCGGACGACCCGTCGGCGGCCCCGCCGGCCCGACCGGGGCCGGCAGCACCGACGCCAAGATCGGCCGCGGCGTACGCACCGCGCTGCGCCGGTTCATGCGCTGACCGACGCCGGGCGCGTCGCCGACGGGGTCGTCGTCGGGGTCGCGGGCACACTGGTCGCATGCCGAGGCATGTGACCGGGGCCGCGAGCGACCTCGTCGACGTCCGTCGCGCCGCGGACCGGTTCCGCACCCGCACGGACTGGCTCGACTCGCGCAGCAGCTTCTCGTTCGGTCCGCACTACGACCCGGGCAACACCGCGTTCGGGCGGCTGGTCGCGCACAACGACGACGTCGTGCGGCCCGGCACCGGCTTCGACCCGCACCCGCACCGCGACGTCGAGGTCGTCACCTGGGTGCTCGAGGGCGCGCTGGTGCACGAGGACTCGACCGGTCACCGCGGCGTGGTCCACCCCGGCCTGGCGCAGCGGATGAGCGCGGGCACCGGCGTCGTGCACTCCGAGCGGAACGACGCCTGGCGCGCGGACGCCGCCGCCCCGGTGGCTCCGGTGCGCTTCGTGCAGATGTGGGTGCGGCCGGACGAGAGCGGCGTCCGGCCGGGCTACGAGCAGCGCGACGTCTCCGCCGACCTCGCGGCCGGCGGGCTCGTCACCGTGGCCTCGGGGATGCCCCGGCACCGCGACAGCGCGGGCGTGCACCTGGGTGCGCGGGGGGCCGCCCTGCACGCCGCACGACCCGCATTCGGAACCACCCCGCTGGTGCTGCCCGAGGCGCCGCGGCTGCACCTCTACGTGGCCCGCGGCACCGTGCACGTCGAGGGCGTCGGCGAGCTCGGCCCGGGCGACGCCCTGCGGCTGACGGGCGACGGGGGCCGACGGGTGACGGCCGCGACCCCCGGCGCCGCCGCTCCCCCCGAGGTGCTGCTCTGGGAGCTGCACGACCCGGTCGAGGCACCCTGACGTGGCCGCGGACGCCGCGCCCGTGGTGGTCGTGGGTGCCGGGCTCTCCGGGGTCTCCTGCGCCCGCGTGCTCGCGGAGGCCGGGCTGCCCGTCCGGCTGCTCGAGCGCAGCCCGGTGGTGGGCGGACGGATGGCCAGTCGCCGGCTGCGCGGCCGGCCCGTCGACCTCGGTGCCTCGTACCTGACGGCCGACGACCCGGACTTCGCCGCCGTGGTCCGCGGCTGGGTGGACCGCGGCGCGGCGCGCGCGTGGACGGACACGTTCACCGCGCTCAACCCCGGCGAGCCTCCCGAGCGCAAGCAGGGCCCGATGCGCTTCGGCGCGCCGCACGGCCTGCGAGCCCTGGTGGCGGACCTCGCCGACGGGCTGCACGTGGAGCAGCGCACCGTGACCGCGGTCGAGCGGACCGACACGGGGCTGCGGGTGGACGGTGATCCCGCGCGCGCCGTCGTGCTCGCCATGCCCGACGCCCAGGCCGCGCGCCTCGCGGGCACCGGCCTGGAGGACCTCGCCGCGCAGCTGACCCGCACGTTCGAGCCCGTCATCGCGCTCGCGGCGGGTTGGCCGGAGCGCGAGTGGCCCGACGACCTCGACGGCGCCTTCGTCAACGACCACCCGGACCTCGCGTGGGTGGCCGACGACGGTCGCCGGCGCGGCGACGACGCGCCGGTGCTGGTCGCGCACTCCACGGGCGAGCTGGCCGCGCACCACCTGGCCGACCCGGAGGGGGCCGCCCCGGCCCTGCTCGGGGCGCTGCGCGCGCTGCTCGGGGTGGGCGCGCCGGGCTGGCAGCACGTGCACCGCTGGTCCCTGGCCAAGCCGCTCGGCGAGCGCCGGGACGACGCACCTGCTCACCGACGCGCTCGTCGGCTGCTGCGGCGACGGCTGGGGGCCCGTGCCCAAGGTGCAGGGCGCGTGGGCCTCGGGGGTCGCGCTGGGCGCCGCGCTCGCCGAGCGGCTCGGCCGGGGCCCCTCGGGCGGAACCGAGGCCGTGGCGCCCGGGCCGGCCGCCCACTAGGATCGCCGCCGTGCTGGAACGACCCTTCACCCTCGACGGACGCGGGCGGCGTGCTGACCGTCGCGGGCGCGGTCGACGAGTTCTCCGTCGTCCGGCTGCGCACGGCGATCACCGACCGGGTCAGCCGCGGCGACGTCGTCGTCGACCTCAGCGACGTCGACGTGCTGCCGAGCGTCGGGGTCGGGGTGCTGGCCCGGGCCGCGGAGCACGCGCGCCGCGAGGGCCGCAGCCTCCACCTCGTCGCGGGGCCCGACACGATCGCGCAGCGCGTGCTGCAGGTCTGCGGGCTGCCCTACCGGCACGCGGTGCCGCAGGGCGACGCCGCCCGGGGGCGACCAGCCGCTCCGCCCGGCCTGACCCGCCCCGCCGGTCCGGGCTCAGCAGGCCGCGGGCAGCTCGAGCTCGGCCGTGACCCGCATGCCGTCCTCGCTGTCCACCCACCAGCCGACGCTGAGCGACTCGACCAGCAGCAGCCCGCGCCCGCCCGCCGCCTCGGGCCCGGGGCGCCGGACGCGCGGCCGCTCCAGCCCGCCCGCGTCGCGCACGGAGACCCGCAGGCGGTCGGCCTCCACGCGCCAGTCGACCCGGACGACCGCCGGCCTCGTCCGGCACGCCGTGCCGCACCGCGTTGGCGACGAGCTCGCCGACCACCATCGAGGCGTCCTGCACCAGCCGCCGCGGCAGCGGCAGCGCCGCGAGGTCGCGCTGGAGGCGCTGGCGCGCCTGCGGCACGGCGGCGAGGCCGTGCTCGAGGCGCAGCTCCCGGCGGATCGCGGCGCTCCCGGTCATCCGTTCAGGCTAGCGCGGGCGATCGCGCCGGCCGGGCTACAGCCCGAGCCCCCGGCCGATGATCTCCTTCTGGATCTCGGTGGTCCCGCCGTAGATCGTCTGCACGCGGCTGTCCACGTAGGCCTTCGCGATGGGGTACTCGTTCATGTAGCCGTAGCCGCCGTGCAGCTGCACCCCCTGGTCGGCGAACTTCTTCTGCAGCTCGGTGGTCCACCACTTCGCCATGGACGCCAGCGAGGTGTCCACGTCGCCGGCGTTGAGCCGCAGCACGCAGTCGTTGACGAAGGTGCGCGCGACGTGGGCCTCGGTGGCCATCTCCGCCAGCACGAACCGGTTGTGCTGGAAGGTGCCGATGGACCGCCCGAACGCCTGCCGCTCCCGGGCGTAGTCGAGGCAGAGGTCGAGGATGTGCTCGCAGGCCGCCACCGCGATGCAGGCGATGCTGATGCGCTCCTGCGGCAGGTTCTCCATCAGGTAGACGAAGCCCTGGCCGGCCTCGCCGAGCAGGTTCTCCTTCGGCACCGCCACGTTGTCGAAGAAGAGCTCCGCCGTGTCCTGGGCCTTGAGCCCCATCTTGTCGAGGTTGCGTCCGCGCTCGAAGCCCTCCGTGCCGCGCTCGACCACCAGCAGGCTGATGCCGCGGTGGCCCGCCTCGGGGTCGGTGCGCGCGACGACGATGACGACGTCGGCCATGATCCCGTTGCTGATGAAGGTCTTCGAGCCGTTCAGCACGTAGTGGTCGCCCTTGTCGACGGCCGAGGTGCGCACGCCCTGGAGGTCGGAGCCCGCGCCCGGCTCGGTCATCGCGATCGCCGAGATCAGCTCGCCCGAGACCAGGCCCGGCAGCCAGCGCCGCTTCTGCTCCTCGGTGCCGAGCGAGGAGAGGTACGGGACGATGATGTCGGTGTGCACCGGGAAGCCCAGCCCGTTCGCGCCGACCCGCGAGATCTCCTCGCTGAGGACGGCGTTGTAGCGGAAGTCCCGGGCGCCCATCCCGCCGTACTGCTCGTCGACGTCGAAGCAGAGCAGCCCGGTCTCGCCGGCCTTGCGCCACACCTCGCGGCTGACCTGGCCGTCGGCCTCCCACTGGCCATGGTGGGGCACGACCTCCTTGTCCATGAAGGCGCGCGCGACCTGGCGGAAGTCCTCGTGCTCCTGGGTGTAGACGGTGGTCGGGCGGGGGCCGTGCTGAGTCATGGCGCAACTTTCACAGCGTCACTGTCACAATTCAAGTGTTAATGTCTCGCGGATGAAGACCCAGGTACCGGAGGCCGGCGACGGGCTGCTGACCATCGACGAGCTCTCCTCCGCGGTCGGGGTCACGGTGCGCACCACGCGCTACTACGCCAGCCTCGGGCTGCTGCCCGCGCCGATCCGGCGAGGACGCGTCGCCTACTACGACGGCGTGCACCGGGCGCGGCTCGAGCTGGTGCGCGCGCTCCAGGAGCACGGCTTCACGCTGCAGGCCATCGAGCGCTTCCTCGGCCGGCTGCCCGCGGACGCCGGCGTCGAGTCGCTCGCGCTGCAGCGCGCCATGCTGACCTCGTGGAGCCCCCAGCCGCCGGAGACGCTGACCCGGCGCCAGCTCGAGCGGCGTGCCGGCCGGCGCCTCGAGGAGGAGGACGTCGACCTGCTCGAGACCATGGGCATGATCGAGCGCCGCGAGTCGGGGTTCGCCGCGCTGCCGAGCCTCTCCGTCGGCCTCGAGCTGCTCGACCTCGACCTGCCCGAGGGCAGCATGGCGGCCGCGGCGGCATCGATCCGCAGCCACATGGAGTCGCTGGCCGAGGAGCTCACCGGCATCCTGCACTCCGAGATCCTCGAGCCCTACCGGCGCCGCGACCACTCCCCCGACGAGGCCGCCCGCCTCGAGCAGACCATCGCCCGGCTGCGCCAGCTGACGCTCGAGTCGGTGGTCAGCGGCTTCCAGCGCGCCGCCAACGACGTGATCGCCCGCTCGCTCTCTCGCTGACCCCATTCGCTGGTCGAGTGCCCGCGAGCGCAGCGAGCGGGCGGATCGAGAGCGACCGGTCCAGACCGGGGTCACGATCCGGGCACGAGATCCCTAACCTCAGGACGCCGGAAGGGGGCCGGGCTTTCGTCAGGGGGCCGGGTGGCCCCCCGGCGACCCCCATCCCCCCACCTGGAGGCCCCGGACGTGTCCCGACTCCCCTCGCCCCTTGCCGCCCGCCGCGGCGCCGTCGCCCTGCTGGTCGCACCGGCCCTGGCCGTGCTGACCGGCTCCAGCGCCGGAGCACCCGCCGCCGGAGGGGCCGCCGACACCCCGACGCACTCCCCCGCCGTCGAGGCGTGCGCGGAGGACGCCCCCGGCTGGTCCGCCCGCGTGCGCGCCGGCGCGAAGCAGCCCGAGCCGCCGATGTACGCCAAGAAGGACGCCAGGAAGTACGGCGTGGTCAAGGACGCGCCCTACCTGGGCGACGCCTCGGTCGAGATCGACACGGTCTTCCACGTGATCACCGAGACGGAGCCGGCCCCCGGCGAGAAGGCCGCGCTCGAGCAGCAGGTCGCGGACCAGATGGCCGTGCTCAACGCATCGTTCTCCGGGGCCACGGCCCAGGACCGGGCAGCCGCCACCGGCGGCACCGACACGCCGTTCCGCTTCGACCTGGTGGAGACCACCTGGACGGCCGACGAGCAGTGGGCCGTGCTCGCGCCCGGCAAGGAGGAGAGGGCCATGAAGAGCGCCCTGCACCAGGGTGACTCCGAGACCCTGAACGTGTACGTGACCCAGCTCGAGGGCGGCCTGCTCGGCTTCGCGTACTTCCCCAAGGCCTACAACAAGGGCCGGGCCTACCTCGACGGCGTCGTGATGCTGGACGGCGCGCTGCCCGGCGGGTACGCCGGGCCGTACAACCAGGGCGACACCCTCGTGCACGAGGTCGGCCACTGGCTGATGCTCGAGCACACCTTCCACGGCGGCTGCTCGGCCTCCAACGACGGCGTGGCGGACACCCCGCGCGAGGCGCACCCGCAGTTCGGCTGCCCGGTCGGGGCCGACACGTGCGAGACGCCCGGGCTCGACCCCGTGCACAACTTCATGGACTACGTGGACGACGAGTGCATGGACGAGTTCACGCCCGGCCAGGCCGAGCGGATGAGCGACGCGTGGGTCGCGTTCCGGGCCGGCGGGGACGGCTGAGACCCGGTCTCGGCCCTGCTGCGGCGGGACGCGGCGGGGTAGTCTCCCGCCGTGCTCCCGCTGCTCGCCGTCCTGGTCGCCGCCGCCGCGCTCGGCGTCGGCGTCCTGCTCGGCCGCAACGCCGCGCCGGGGGGCACCGCGGAGCTCACCGCCGCCCGCCGCGACGCGCAGGAGGCCCGCGGCATGGTGGCCGACCTGCGCGAGACCGTCTGGCAGCACCGCGAGACCGCGCCGGTCCTCGCGGACGTGCTGCTCGACGACATCCGCCGCTTCGAGGAGACCGGGCGACGGCCGAACCCGCCGCTGGAGTGACGCCGTACGGGTGAGGCCGCCACCACCCGCATGCCTTGAATGGGCGCATGGCTACTCTCACCCGCCGACCCAACCGCAGGCGCTGGTCGCGTCTCGTCGCCGCCGCGAGCGCCGGCTACGGCGTCTTCGCCCTGGTCAAGCCCGACCACCTGGCCACCGGGCTCGAGGTCGAGGACAGCACCGGCTGGCGGACCCTCGCGATGGCCTTCGGCGCCCGCGAGATCGTCGTCGGCGCACTGGCGCTCCGCGGGGACAGCCGCGTCGTCTCGGCCTGCATGACCGCCCGGCTCTCCTTCGACCTCTCTGACTGCGCGATCCTGCTCACCCAGCTCGAGGACGAGGGCGTGCGCCGCAAGGTGGCCGGGGTGACGCTGGGCTGGGCCGCGGTGAACGCGCTCGCGATCGCCGCGGACATGGCCTCCGGCAAGGCCTCCGACAAGCACTGAGCGGGGCGGCCCCGCGCCCCGGAGCGGGCGGGGCGGGCCGTGCCGGGTCCGGCTCGGCCCTCAGCGGTGCCGGTCGAGCCAGGCCACGAGGTCCCCGAGCACCGCGTCCCGCTCCGGCTCGTTGAAGATCTCGTGGAACAGCTCGTCGTAGACCTCCAGCGTGCGGTCGGTCGAGGACACCGTGTCGTGCACCGCCCGGGACGCCGCGACGGGCACCAGCGCATCGGCGCCGCCGTGCATCGCCAGCACCGGCAGCGTCAGCCCGGGCATCCGGCGCACCGCGTCCTGCGCGGCCTCCAGGATCTCCGCGCCGGTGCGCGCGACGACCTTCCCGTGGTGGTTCAGCGGGTCCTGCTCGTAGTCGCGCACCACCGCCGGGTCGCGGCTGACCTTGTCGGCGGGCAGCGACATCACCCCGAGGTTCGGCGCGAGCCGGCCGAGCAGCGGCGCGAGCGCCTGCTGGGCCCGGCCGGCGCTGGAGACGTCGATGGCCGGGCCGGAGACGGCGAGGCCGGCCAGGCCGGTCTCGCCGTAGTGGATGACGTACTCCGTGGCGATCAGCCCGCCCATGCTGTGCCCGAGCACGAAGACCGGGAGCCCGGGGTGCGCCTCCTCGGCCGCGACCCGCAGGCGGTCGAAGTCCTCGAGGACGCCGGCCATCGAGCCCACGTTGCCGCGCGGCCCGCCCGAGCGCCCGTGGCCCCGGTGGTCGAGCGCGTGCACGGCGTACCCGGCCGCGTTCAGGCGCTCGGCCACGTGGGCGTACCGCCCGCAGTGCTCGTGCAGGCCGTGGGCGAGCACGACGACCGCCCCCGGCTCCTCGGGCAGCCAGGCCTGCCACCAGATCGCCTCGCCCGCGGAGCCGGTGAACGTGCCGTCCCGATGCTGTGTCATGGCGCAGGACCCTAGGCCGTCGCCGGCCGCCGCGCCGCAGGCGCTCCGGCATGCGGGTGCTCACCCGGCCGGACTAGCCCGTCCCACGGGCCGGGCAACCGGCGTCGCGGTAGACCGGAGTGGTCAGGCGCCGGCCGGCGCCGCCTCACTCTCGTCCCCCGGAGGATCCCATGACCGGAGCACTCGACGGACGCACGATCGCCTTCCTCACCGCCAACTCCGGCGTCGAGCAGCCAGAGCTCGAGAAGCCGTGGGGCACCCTCGGCGGCCTCGGCGCCAGCACCGTGCTGCTCGCCCCCGAGGCCGGCAAGGTCCAGGCCATGACCGGCGACGTCAACGAGGCGGACGTGTTCACCGCCGACGTCGCGGTGGCCGACGCGAGCGCCGACGACTACGACGGCCTGGTGCTGCCCGGCGGCACCACGAACGCGGACAGCCTGCGCCTGGACGCCGACGCGGTCGCGTTCGTGCGCTCGTTCGTCGAGGCGGGCAAGCCCGTCGCCTCGATCTGCCACGGCCCGTGGGTGCTCGTCGAGGCCGGCGTGGTCGAGGGGAAGGTGCTCACGAGCTTCCCCAGCCTGCGCACCGACATCACCAACGCCGGCGGCCAGTGGGTCGACGAGGAGGTGCACTCCTGCCCGTCGAACGGGTGGACGCTGGTCACGAGCCGCACGCCGGACGACCTGCCCGCGTTCAACTCCGCGCTCGAGGAGCTCTTCGCCTCCTGAGCGGGCTGCCGGCCCGGCCGGCCCCTCGCGCTCAGCCCCCGTCGGTCGCCACGCCGAGCTCCTCGAGGCGCCGCAGGAAGCCGGCGGGGTCGTCCAGCGTCAGCGTGGCGCCGGGGTGGCGGATCCGCCCGAAGGGGTCGATGCCCGGTACCGGGCGGCGGAAGGTCAGGCACGCCGCGTCGTCGCCGTTCGTGGTGAAGCTGATGCCCCGGTCGGAGAACGACAGGTGCGGCGGCCCCGCCGTCTTGAGCCAGTGGAAGCCCCCGGTCCGCTGGGCCCCTGTCACGTTCTCGAGCGGGCTGCTCAGGCGCCACGGCCCGTAGCGGACCCGCAGCTCGCCGCCGGCCAGCGAGACGGAGGCCGTCCGGGGCGTGACCCCGAACGGGAGCCCCGCCACCCGGTAGCTGGGGGTGAAGCGGAACGGGAACGTGTCGCGGTCGGCGGGGGACATCCCGCCAGCCTAGGCGCGGCACGACGGCGCACCCCCTCCGGCGGCCCGGGGGACCACCGGCGCACCCCCGGTGGCCGCGACGCCCTATTCTCGTCCCATGGCCACCCCGCTCCGCGTCGCGATCGTCAACGACTACGCCCTCGTCGTCGCCGGCCTCGCCAAGGTGCTGGAGCCGTTCGCCGATCGCGTCGAGGTCGTCGAGATCGACGCCGGGCTGCCCGTGCTCAGCACCGTGGACGTCGTCCTCTACGACTCGTTCGCCCAGCCCCAGGGCGCCTTCATGGAGCTCGGCGCGCTGGTCGGCCGCGGCAGCGACGCACCCCCCGTGGTGGTCTTCAGCTGGAACACGCAGCCCGCGCTGGTCGAGGCCGCGTTCGAGGCCGGCGCTCGCGGGTACGTCTCCAAGGGCGTCGACGGCGCCGCCCTGGTCCTCGCGCTCGAGCGTGCGGCGGCCGGCGAGCTGGTCGAGCCCGCGCACGACAAGATGCCCGAGGGTGACACCTTCGGCACCTGGCCCGGCTACGAGCACGGGCTGAGCGCCCGGGAGGCCGAGGTGCTCGCGCTGCTCTGCCAGGGGCTGAGCAACCAGGAGATCGCCGAGCGCGCCTTCATCGGGCAGAACACGGTGAAGACCCACCTGCGCGTGATCTTCCAGAAGCTCGGCGTGGACTCCCGCACGCGGGCGGTGCTCTGGGGCATCGACCACGGCTTCCGCGCCGACCGCCTCCGGCGCACCGGCGAGGACGCCCCCGCCTGAGCAGCGCCTACCGCTGGCGCGGCAGCGCGGAGCCCAGCGCCGCGAGCGCGGCGAGCACGGCGCTGATCCCGCGCCGCGTGTCCGGGTCGCGAAGCCGGCGCAGCAGCGCCAGGGGCCCTTCCGCGGCGCCGTCCGCGGCCTCCGCCGAGGCCGAGCGCGCGCGGCGCAGCCCCTCGGCCACGCGCTCGGCCTGGTCGGGATCGAGGTCGCCGACGGCCTCGGTCAGGGCGATCAGCGCCCGCACCGTGCCGGCGTCCACCGTCTCCAGCAGGTGCCGCAGCAGCCGCGGGTAGGAGCGGGCGCCGCCCGCCAGCGCCCGCAGCAGGCCGGTCTCGTGCAGCGCGTCGACGAGGTCGTCGAGCTCGTCCGTGGCCGCGGTGTCCGGCGGGGTCGGCGGCGTGTAGCCGAGCGAGGTGGCCATCAGGTCCTCCGATCGGGGGCGGTGCTCACGAGCGGGCGTCCGGCGGCTCGGGCGCGGTCGGCGGCGCGTAGTCCTCGCGGGCCCACTTCTCCTCGACCCGGACGCCGACCTGGGGCGTCGGGCTGCCGTACCGGTGGTGGTGCCGCGGCAGCGGTGGGCCCTGGGGCTGACCCTCCTGGTCGCGTGCCCCCTTGCGCGCGCGGTCCGCGCCCTTGCGGGAACCGCCCCGCCGCTCGATGGCTCCCCCAGCCTTCTCGAGCCGGACGGCGATCTCCTTGTAGGCGGGCGTGTGCGAGTCCGGGTCGGTGACGTTGGAGGTGAGCAGGTTGATCTCGGCCGACTGCATCGGCACGTACACCTCCCCGTCGGCCACCTGGTCCGAGAGCAGCACGCGCACCGTGATCTCGCCCCGCCGGGAGATCAGCTTGACCCAGTCCCCGGTGACCACGCCGCCCTGCTCCTGCGCCGTCCGCTGCGTCATCTCCACGTAGGTGTCGGGGACCAGCGCGCTGAGCCCCTCGGAGCGCAGCGTCAGGTTGCCCTCGTGGAAGTGCTCGAGCACCCGGCCGTTGTTCACGTGCAGCGGGTACTCCTCGTCCGTCTGGTCCGAGGGCTCACGGAACTCCAGCGGGTACAGCCGGGCCCTCTCGTCGTCGAAGTGGAACCGGCCGTCGGCGTAGAGCAGCGGCGAGTCGCTGCCGTCCTCGGCGACCGGCCACTGCAACGAGTCGTAGCCCTCGAGCCGGTCGTAGGAGACCCCGGCGAACAGCGGGGTCAGCCCCGCGATCTCGTCCATGATCTCGCTGGGGTGCGTGAAGCCCCACTGGTAGTCCAGGTGCGCCGCGATGCCCTGGAGGATCTGCCAGTCGGCCCGCGACTCCCCGATCGGCGGCATGGCCCGGTAGAGCCGCTGGATCCGGCGCTCGGTGCTCGTGAACGTGCCGTCCTTCTCCAGCGACGCGGCGGCCGGGAGGACGACGTCGGCGAACTCGCAGGTGCGGGAGAAGAACAGCTCGGAGACCACGAGGAAGTCGAGCTTCTCCAGCGCCTCCTGCACGTAGCTCACGTTCGCGTCGACCAGCGAGAGCTCCTCGCCGATGACGACCATCGCGCGCAGCGACCCCTCGTGCACGGCGTCGACCATCGCGTGGTTGTCCAGGCCGGCCACGAGCGGCAGCTCCCGGCCCCAGGCGTCGGCGAACTTGCGCTGGTTGGCCTCGTCGGAGACCGGCTGGTAGCCGGGGTAGAAGCTGTTGATCGTGCCGAAGTCGCTGCAGCCCTGCACGTTGTTGTGCCCGCGCAGGGGGTACGCGCCGGTCCCGGGTCGCCCGACGTTGCCGGTCACGAGCAGCAGGTTGGAGATCGCCGTGGAGGTGTCGGAGCCCATCGAGTGCTGGGTGACGCCCATGGCCCACAGCCCCGCCACCCGCTCCGCCTCGGCGATCCGGCGGGCCACGTCGCGCAGGGTGTCGGCGGTGATGCCGGTGCGCTCCTCGGCGTACTCGAGCGTGAACCGCTCCAGCGAGGCGCGGTAGTCCTCGAGCCCGTTCACGTGCTGCTTCAGGAAGTCGTCGTCGGCCAGGCCCTCGTCGAGGATGTGCCGGGTCACGGCCGAGAGCCACACCAGGTCGGTGCCCGGACTTGGCTTGAGGAACACCTCGGCCCGCTGGGCCATCTCGTGCCGGCGCAGGTCGGCGACGATGTGCTCCTGGCCGTTCAGCTTCTGGGCGCGCCGCAGCCGGGAGGCGATGACCGGGTGCGAGTCGGCGGTGTTGGTGCCGACCATGATCACGAGGTCGGCGCGCTCCATGTCGCTGATCGAGCCGGAGTCGCCGCCGTACCCGACGGTGCGCCACAGGCCCTGCGTGGCCGGCGCCTGGCAGTAGCGCGAGCAGTTGTCGGTGTTGTGCGTGCCGATCACCTGCCGCGCCAGCTTCTGGGTCAGGTAGGACTCCTCGTTGGTCGCCTTCGAGGAGCCGATCACCCCGATCGCGTCGGCGCCGCTCTCGTCGCGGATCTCGCGAAGTCGCACGGCGATGACGTCGAAGGCCTCCTCCCACGTCGTCTCCCGGAACCGCTGCCCGTCGCGGACGAGCGGCCGGGTCAGCCGGTCCTCGGCGTTGATGTGGGCCCAGCCGAACTTGCCCTTGACGCAGGTCGAGATGGAGTTCGCCGGTGCCTCGATGCTCGGCTGGATGCGCAGGATCTCCCGGCCCCGCGTCTCGACGTCGAAGGCGCACCCCACGCCGCAGTAGGTGCAGACCGTCTTGGTGCGCTTGGTGGCCGCCTGGCGCGCAGAGGCCTCCATGGTGGAGATCTCGAAGAGCGGGCCGTAGCCCGTGGTGGGCTCGACGTCCTTGACCAGCTGGATCGCGGGTTCCCGGGTCTCGTCGGGCCAGGAGGTCAGCAGGCCGTGCCGGCCCAGCATCGACTTCTCCATCAGCGCGTTGCACGGGCAGACCGTCACGCAGTGCCCGCAGCCGACGCAGGACGACTCCCCGATCGGGGCGCCGCCGTCCCAGAGCACCCGCGGGTCGTCGGCGGACCAGTCGATGGACAGCGTCTCGGTCACCTGCACGTCCTGGCAGGCCTCGACGCAGCGGCCGCACAGGATGCACTGGTCGGGGTCGTAGCGGTAGAAGGGATGCGTGTCGTCGATCTCGTAGGGCTTCTCCCGGAACCCGATGCGCTCGTACCGCATCCCCGACGCCTCGACGCTCTTCTTCAGCGTGCAGTCGCCGTCGTTGTGGTCGCAGATCGTGCAGTAGAGGACGTGCTTGCGCACCAGCCGCTGCGCCGCCTCCTCGCGACCGGACGCCGCCCGACCCCCGAGGCCGACCTCGAGGCCGTCGCTGGCCTCGACCGCGCAGGACCGGACGACCTCGCCGTCGACCTCGACCAGGCAGGTGTCGCAGGTCTGCAGGGGGCCGAGCGCGGGGTGGTAGCAGGCCGACGGGAAGCGGCCGGGCTGGCCGTGCGGCGCGAGCGCCTCGATCAGCGGCCGACCGGCCTCGGCCTCGACCTCGCGGCCGTCGACCCGGACGGTGACGGGCTCTGCGGCCGGCGCCGCGGCGTCCTCGGAGAGCGGCGCGAAGCGCGCCCGCCGGTCGACGTCGCGGTAGAAACGGTCCCGCTCCCCCTGGTCCATGCGACCTCCCCGCCTCCGTGCTCGGGCGACGAGCCAACCGACGCGTCGCCACGGTGACGCTATCCCCCGCGTGCAGGCGCGTCACCGTTCCGCGCGGGCAATTTTCACCGAACGGGGTCGAGCAGCTCGCGCAGGCGGGCGAGCAGGCGGGTGAGCGTGCGCGAGACGGTGACCTGGGAGACGCCGAGCCGTTCGGCGATCTGGCGCTGCGGCAGCTCGTCGACGAAGCGCCAGGTGAGCAGGTCGCGCTCCTCGGCGGAGAGGTCGCGCGCGGCCGCGCCCAGCTCCATGCGGGCGTCGGCGCTCGACGCGAAGTCGAGCCGGGCGTCGGCGATGTCCATCCCGGCGCCGTTGGCACCCGCGCCGAGGTGGTCCAGCGACAGCGGTCGGCTGGTCTCGCGCAGGCGCAGCGCCTCGGCGACGTCGTGCTGGTCCTCCCCCGTGCGCTGGGCCAGCTCGCGCACCGTCTCGTCGGAGCAGCTGTCGAGGTCGGCGGGCTCCCGGAGGATGCGGCCGTGGGCGCGCTGCACGGAGCGGGGCGGCCGGACGACCCAGCCGTGGTCGCGGAAGTGCCGACGCAGCTCGCCCGTGATGCCGGGCACGGCGTAGGCGAGGAAGTCGCGACCCTGTGCGGGGTCGAATCGGCGCGCGACCCGCACCAGCGCGAGGTCCGCGATCTGCTCGAGGTCGTCGTCGGAGACCCCGCGGTTGCGGTAGCGCCGCGCCACCGCGTGGGCGACCCGCATGTTCAGCAGGACGACGCCGTGCACGGCCGCCTCGCGCACCTCCGGCCCGCCGGCGGCGGCCGCCGCGAGGTACGCGGCGGTGAGGTGGGCACGCTCGTCGTGGCTGACCGCGCCCGGGTCGTCGGGGAGCGGCGGCAGGGACGTGACCGGCGCGGCCGAGGCAGCCTCGACGTCCTCAGCGGTGTGGCAGGTGGTCACGCGGGCTCCCGGGAGCTGGAGGGTTCGACGCGGTCCAAGGTTCTACAAACCCTGCACGTAAGCATCACCCTCGCGCATGAAACATGGCGCGGGGCAGGGCCTAATGGCCCCCGTCCGCCGGCCGCGCGACTCAGGTGCCGCCGTCCGAGGGCGCCACGGCCCCCGGGGCGGCCGTGTGGTCGGGGTGCCCGCGGGTGCGCTCCGACTCCTTCATCTCCGCCTCGAAGAGGTGGCGGCGTCCACCCACGAGCTCCTCGCGGGCCCGGCGCTCGCCCTCCGCGAAGGCGGCGTAGTACCCGTCGTCGTACTCCTCGACGATCTGGAAGCTCCAGCGCCCCTCGAGGACGTTGCGGCCCACCACGTCGGTCTCGAGCCGGTCGGCCAGGGCCCCGTGCCCGGCATCGCGCAGCTTCTGCACGGCATCACCCAGCGTGAGGTCCGCGGTGCCGCAGAGCCGGTGAAAGGCGTACAGGTGCCCGCGGGCGTGCTCGACGACCTCGAGCGCCTCCGAGAGCTTGCCCAGCGCCTCGACCGTCGCGTCGTCGACGCCGTCGGGTCGCCGGTGCTCCGGCGCCGGCCGGTCGACGGTCGGGCCGCCCGCCCCGTGGTGGGGCCCACCGCCTGCGTCATCGCGGTCGTCCGTCATGTCCGCGACCGTAGAGCACGGCCCGGCTGCCGGCGGCCACCTTCGGGCGAGGCCGACCGACCGCACGCGCGGAGCCCGCAGGGCCCGCGCCCCGGACGCAGGGTTGTCCGCGGCATCGCTTGGTGCTGGAGTGGGGCGCGACGCGAGGCCGGCGACGTCGTCGGCCCGCGGCATGGGGGCTGGCGATGACGGGCGAGCACGCTGCTGGTGGACCGCGCGACGCGCTCCTGGTGGGCAGCATCCCGGGCCGCTGCGCCCGCGAGGCGATGGGCCTCGCCGTCGACACGCTCGGGCCGTACCTGCGGGCGCTGCCGGACGGGGAGACCGGCGACCGGTCGCGCTGGGTGGCCGGCACCGTCGACGCCATGCGCGCGCTCCCCTCCCTGCGGGTCGCTCGGGACGGCGACTGGTCGGGCTACCGCCGGCGGCCGCGGCTGGCCGTGCGCCACGGCCACCGCCTGCGCGCCGCCGACATCCCCCTCGGGTACGCGGACGCCTGGTCGCACAGCCGCGAGGCGTACCGCGAGCTGCGACCCCGCGCCGGGCACCCGGTGCCCTTCCAGGTCGGGCTGCCCTCGCCGCTCGACCTGGCCCTGCTCGCGCTGGGCGCGGCCGGGGCGGCGCGGCACCGCGGCGCCTTCCTGGACGCCGCGGCCCGCGAGGTGCACACGATCTCGGCCGCCGCCGACCACGAGGTGGTCTTCCAGGTGGAGATGCCGGTCGAGCTCGCCCTGGTGGCGCGGGCCCCGCGCGCGGCGCAGCGGGCGCTCGCCACCCGGTTGGCGCGCGGCGTCGTGGCGCTCGTGGAGCGCTCCCCCGTGGGGTCACGCTGGGGGCTGCACCTGTGCCTCGGCGACCTCGGCCACCGCGCCCTCGCAACCCCGCGGGACGCGCGGCCGGCGACGCTGCTGGCCAACGCGTTGACCCGGACGTGGCCGGCGGACCGGTCGCTCGCGTGGCTGCACGTGCCGCTGGCCGCCGGCGACCAGCCCCCGCCGCTCGCCCCCGGGCGGTACGCGCCGCTGCGCGACCTCTCGCCGGGCGCCGCCCGCGTGCTCGTCGCCGGGCTGGTGCACGAGCGCTGCAGCGAGGGCCAGCTGCGCGAGGTGCTCGCGGTCGTCGAGGACGCCGTGGGGCGCCGGGTCGGCGTCGCGGCACCCTGCGGGCTGGGCAGGCGCGACCCCGCGACCGCCCAGGAGCTGATGGAGCGCACCGCGCACCTCTGCCTCGCCGACTGGGCGTGAGTCCCGCGGCGAGCGGGCGTGAATCCCGCCCACGGCGCGGGACTCACGCCCACTCGACGGCTAGTTACCGGAGAAGGTGGGCTTCTCCCGGGCGAGGAACGCCGCGACGGCGCCTCGGTGGTCGGCGGTGTCGGCGAGGCGGACCTGGGCCTCCCCCTCCGCCGCCAGCACGTCGGCCATCGGCTCGGTGCGGCCCATCCGCAGCAACCGCTTGGTCTCGGCGTACGCCTGGGTGGGCCCGGCCGCCAGCCCGTCGGCGAGCGCGGCGGCCGCGTCGGCGACCTCCTCGGCCGGCACGACCTGGCCCGAGATGCCCCAGGCCACGGCCTGCGCCGGGTCGAAGGTCGGGGCGAGCAGGACGAGCTCGCTCGCCCGAGCGGCGCCCACCGCCGCGGCGAGGCTGACGGCGAGGCCCGAGTCGCAGGTCAGGCCGATCTTCGTGAACGCCGTGCCGAGTGTCGCGCCGTCCGCCATCACCCGCAGGTCGCAGGCGAGGGCGAAGCCGAGGCCTGCGCCCACGCAGGTGCCGTTCACCGCGGCGACAACAGGCTTGGGCATCGTCGCCAACGAGGTGACGATCGGGTTGTAGTGCTCCGCGACCGTCGAGAAGGCCGCCTCGCCGCCTCCCTCGAGCGCCTCCACGTGCTCCCCGAGGTCCTGGCCGACGCAGAAGGACTTGCCCGACCCGGTGAGGACGACGGCGCGCACCGCGTCGTCGTCGGCGACCTCCGCGAGGGCGTCCCGCAAGGCCACCTTGAGCGCCGTGCCCAGCGCGTTGTGGGCCTCCGGGCGCTGCATCGTGACCGTGGCGACGGCCCCCCGCCGCTCGACGGTGACGGCCTGGTCGGACTGGTCGGACTGGTCGGACTGGTCGGACTGGTCGCTCATCGCGGAACTCCTGTGGGCTGGGCGGGCAGTGCACGGTCGGTGGCGTGGTCGGTGTGGCGGACCGCAGGTCGGCGGCGCGGGGCGGGTCGTGTGGGATCGTGGGCCGCATGGGCGAGGGCGGCACGAGACCGCGCCGGGGGCGGCCCGGGTACGACCAGGAGACGGTGCTGCGGCGGGCGATCGAGCTGTTCAACCAGCGCGGCTACGACGGCACCTCGATGGGCGACCTGGCCGCCGAGCTCGGGCTCTCGAAGTCGGCGATCTACCACCACGTGCCGAGCAAGGAGCACCTGCTCGCGCGGGCGCTCGACGAGGCCACCGAGGGCCTCGTGCGGGTGATCGCCGAGGCGGAGGCCGAGGCGGGCGCGACCGCGCACGACCGGCTGCGCCGGGTGGTGCACCAGAGCGTCGCGGTGCTCGCCGCGCACCAGCCGGCGGTGACGCTGCTGCTGCGCGTCCGCGGCAACAGCGAGGTCGAGCGCGCCGCCCTGGAGCGCCGGCGCCGGATCGACGCGCGCCTCGCGGCGCTGGTGCGCGCCGCAGCCGAGGAGGGGTCGCTGCGCGACGACGTGGACCCCGACCTGGTCAGCCGGCTGCTCTTCGGGATGGTGAACTCGCTGGTCGAGTGGTACCGGCCGGACGGCCCCGCCGACCCCGAGGCCGTGGCCCGCGCGGTCGAGCACGTCGCCTTCGACGGGCTGTCGCGGCGCGGGCGCTGACCGCGCCGCCGGCTGGCTCACGCCTCGCCGATCGGCCGGCCGAGCGCGCGGCTGCGCCCCCGGAAGTGGGCCACGACGTCGCCGGACCCCTCGCCGGACCCCTCGCCGGACCCCGCGCCGGACCCGTCGCCGCCCTCGCGCGCCACGACGACGTCGTACAGGCCCGCGCGGCCGCGCAGCCACACCTCGCGGGCGGTCGCCACCAGCCGGTCGCCGAGGTGTGCCGGCGCGACGAAGTCGACGGTGAACCCGGCGGCCACCGTCAGCTCGCCGCGGGAGTTGCAGGCCGCCGCGAAGGCCGTGTCGGCCAGCGTGGCGACCATGCCGCCGTGCGCCACCGACCAGCCGTTGACCATGCGCTCCTCGACCGTCATGGCGATCCGCGCGCGGCCCGGCGCGACGTCGACCACCTCCATGCCGAGCTCACGGCTGGCGGTGTCGGCCGCCCACATCTGGGCCACCGAGCGCTCGGCCAGCGCCTGGTCGTCCCGGCCGTCCGGACCGTCCTGACCGTCCCGGCCGTCGTCCCCCGTGCCCACCACGCTCATCGGGTGCCTCAGCCGTCCTGTCGGAGGTTCTGCAGCCGCACCTGTCCCCGGGAGACCAGCCGGTCGTCGGCGTCCCGCGTCTCGACCACCCAGACCTGCTGCGAACGGCCCCGGTGCACGGGCTCGGCCCGCGAGCTCAGCGCGCCCTCGCGCACAGCCCGGTAGAAGTCGGTGCTGTTGTTGACCCCGACGACCTGCCCCTCCTCCCCGAGCCAGGCCGCCGCGGCGATGCTCGCCAGGGTCTCGACGACGGTGCAGTGGGCGCCGCCGTGCACGATCCCGTAGGGCTGGTGGAGGGGCTCCCCGGCCCGCCAGGTGCCCTCGACGAGGTCCGGCTGCACCGTGGTGAGCTCGAGGCCGAGGTACTCGGTGAAGGCGCCCAGGCCGGCGTCCGGCTGCTGTGTCATGCCGGCCATCCTCCCGATCGACGCTGACGCCGGCCACCCCGGGGGCGTGTCCTGAGACACGCCGCGCGACTCGCCGAGAAGTCGCCCGCCGAGCCCGTGGACGCGCGACAATGGGGGGGTGATACCGCTGCTCTCCGCCACCGCGCTCGTCGGTGGCATCGCCCTCGCTGTCGTGGACATGATCCGCGAGGCACGACGCGACCGCGCCCGGACGCGTGCCCGCGCCAGCCACCCCGCGGGCACGCGCGCCCACGTCTGAGCGCCCACGTCTGACCGCCACGTCTGACCGCCCACGTCGGGCGGGCCCGCCCGAGACCTTCGTCCGTAGCCCGGGGGCCGGTGGTCCCCTCCTGGCTGTCGACCCTTCTGCCGGGCCGCCCGGTGTGGCTAGGGTGGCGCGGCCCTCCGGACGTCCGGGGGCGCCCATCGACAGAAACCACCCGCGGCGACGCCGAGTCCTGCCCCGCCGCGGCCCACGACCACCCTCGGGCAGGAGTGGGGGACCCACGATCCACGCGGGGCCGGCCAGCACGACGGCCGCCCGCTCGGGGTGAGGTCACCCGCGGTCGACGCGCGGACGCGCGACGGCCGGCGGTGACGGAGCACCTTTTCGCTCCAACCCGACAGCTCACCTCACAGGCGCGGAAAGGAACCCGCCGTGCCTGCACGCCTTGCCCTGCCCACCCCGTCCCGGGTGTCGAGTCCCCTCCTCCGCCCGCTGGTGACGCTGGCCGCCAGCCTGCTGCTCGTCGTCGCGCTGGTCGCCACCATCGCCCCCGCCCCGCGGGCCGACGCGGCCGCCATGGGTCACCACAAGTCCCGCTGGGACTGCCTCGCGCACTTCGAGTCCACGCACCGCTGGCGCATCAACACCGGCAACGGGCACTACGGCGGCCTGCAGTTCTCGCGGAGCACGTGGCGGGCGTACGGGGGCGTCCGGGCCACGGGGCGGCGCTACCCGCACAAGGCCCCGCGCCGCGCGCAGATCCGCATCGCCAAGCGCGTGGCCTGGCACGGCTGGGGCGGGCACCGCCCCCAGGGGGGCCGGAACGCCTGGCCGAGCACCTGGCGCCGCTGCTTCTGACGGTCGGCGGGCGCCGCCGGATCACTCGTCCGCGGCGCCCGGCCGGCTCAGGCCTTGCCGGTGGCGCGCGGCGCCGGCGCGGCGCGGCTCTCGACCGCGGCGACGAGGCCGGGCAGCGCCCCCATCTCGACGACCCGCTGGACGATGCTGCCCGGGCGCACCCGGAACCAGAGGCTGTGCCCGGCACCCGCGGCCCGGGCACGGCAGCGCTCCAGCATCGCCAGGCCGCCGCTGGTCAGCACCTCGACGTCGCAGAGGTCGACGGTCAGCCGCGGGTGGTCGACCACCAGCCCGGCCAGCTCCTCCTCGATGCCCCGGGCCGAGAACGCGTCCAACGGGCCGACCAGACGGATCAGGTGGGACGGCCCGTCCGGGCAACCCGCATGACCCGAGCCCGGCCGGATCTCGGGTCGCTCGGAACGGTCAGACTCCTCCATGGCGCTCCCCCGTGGTGCACCCCGGCCGGCCCGGCGCCCCAGCACCTCGGAAGCGTGGCCGACCACGGCGCTCCCTGCGTCGAGGGTGTACCCGTCAGGGCAGGCTGGTCCAGAGGGTTCCGCCGCGGGCGCCTGTTCTTGAGGCATTGTTTCGACTCCGGCGGCCGCGCCCGACGCCACCGGGCGGGCCGCGTCACTGGTCCAGACCGGCTCCACAGCGCTGCGCTGCCCGGTCAGGGCAGCCAGATGGGCGCGCCGGCCGAGGCCCGGGCCGGCGGCGACGAGGAGGACCAGCAGCCCTGGCGGCGCCCCAGCCGGCGCAGCCCGGCCAGGTCGCCCTGCCCAAAGCGGCCGCGCGAGGCGGGCCCGAGGCTCGGGTTCATCACGAGCCGGCGGTCACGCGCGTGACCGAGGCCGACCGCGTGCCCGATCTCGTGCATCAGCAGGGTGCCGAGCGTGAGCCCGCGCCCGAACCCGCGCCGGAGCCACCGGTTCCAGCCGCTGTTCAGCTGCACCAGGCCCTTGGTGTAGCCGGCCCCGGCGTTGCCGGAGGAGCCGCCCACCCCCAGGACGCCGCCGGAGAAGGTGTCGAACATCTTCCGGTTCGCCCAGGCGACGGTGATGTCGGCCCGCTCGTCGTACTCGGGCCACGCGGTGCGCGAGGTGAGCGGCACCGTTGAGGTCGATCCCTGGTAGCGGAAGCGCAGCCCCGTCGCGCGCGCCACGGCGCGGAAGGCCTGCCGCACGTGCCGGCGGGCGCCGCGCGGCGACCGGGCGTCGTTGATCCGGTAGGTCACCGGACCTGCGCAGGGGTTCCAGCGCAGCGAGCCGAGCCGCGTCCACCGGCCGCTTCCCCGGGGCCGGTAGCCGGGGCGCACGGACATCCGCCGCGCCGCCGACCGGGCGTCCCCGACCCGGAAGACCTCCGCGTCGAACTCGCCGCCGTCGTGCGGGTGCGTCTCCCGCGCGACCGAGGCGCGCAGCCGACCGGAGTAGTACCAGGAGGTGGGCACGGTCATCGTGAACCGCCCGTCGCGCCGGGTGCGGGTGCGCGCCAGCGCGGGGTCGACGCCCCCCGCGAACCGCAGGGTCACCCAGCGACGCTGCGTGACCCCGGGCCGGCCGGCGCCGTCGGTGACGCGCCCCCGGACCGTGACCTGCTTCGTCCCAGCGCGCACGCTGGACGCCGACGGGCCGCGCAGGTGGACTCGGCTGGCGTAGGTCACGGGCCGGTCGATCAGCGTGAACCGCACCGGTGCGGCGACCTGCGCGGGCACCGAGCCGGCCTCCGCGGACGTGAGCCGGGCGCGGTAGTCGTAGCGCCCGCCGTCCGGGTGCGCGACGGCGACGCGGTGGGCGCCCTCGTCGGGCGCGCCGCCCGCGAAGGTGCGCGACCACACCGGCGTCCAGGTGGCGCCGTCGTCCTCGGAGAGCTCGACGACGAGGTCGCGGCCCAGCGCGACGCGCCAGGTGACGTCGAGGGCCAGCGGCGTGCCGACCTGACGGGGGGGCACGACGCCGTCCACGGGGTCGCCGCCGTGGTCGTCGTCGGGCGAGGCGACGTCGAGCTCGTCGGGGTCGGCGGCCGCGGGCGCGGACGGGACCCCCGGCGCGGCGAGGACCCGGGCGTCGGGCGCCGCCGTGGCTTGCGTGGCCGGCGTCAGGGTCGCGGCCAGGGAGAGCACGGTGGCCGCGCAGAGGCCGGCCCTCCCGGTCGGGTGCACCATCTGCGGCCTCCTGACCCGCCGCGGGGGCATCCCGGTCGGCGCGCCGTCGGCTGAACGGCGTGAGCCGCCACCCCTGCGGTCACCCCGCACGACGGCTGCTCGCGGGGTTCGTCCGACCGTAGGGCGGGCTCCGGGCGCGCGAGGCCGGAAGCCGGCAACCGGGCCCGCCGGAAGCCGGATCGGGGCGCGGCGGTCTAGTCGCCACGGCCGTCACGGTTGCTGACACCGACGGCCCGGGCTCCTAGCCTGACCGGGGCCGCACCGGGCGGGCCCCGGGAAGGACGTGTCATGGACTGGTTGCAGCACTCGTGGAAGCTGCTCGTCGCACGCGGGGTCGCGGGCATCGCCTTCGGGGTCATCGCCATGGTGTGGCCGATCTCCACGGTCTTCGCGCTCGTGGTGGTGTTCGGCGCCTGGGCGCTGGTCGACGGCGCCGGGGCGATCGCCGCGGCGCTGCGGGGCGGTGACCGCACGTCGCGGGTCGCCTTCGGCCTGCTCGGCCTGGTCTCGGTGGTGGCGGCCCTCATCGCCCTGGTGCGACCCATCGAGACGGCGGAGGCGCTGACCTGGATCCTCGGGGTCTGGCTCGTCTTCCGCGGCGGCGTCGAGCTCGCCGCGACCCTGATGGGCCGGCGCGACGGCTCGCGACCGCTGGGGCTGCTGGCGGCCGCGCTGTCGGTGCTGGCCGGCGCCCTCTTCGCGGCCAACCCCGGGAGGGGCGCGGTCTCGCTGGCGTGGGTGATCGGCCTGACCGCGTTCCTGTGGGGCGTCGTCTTCCTGGTCTCGGGCCTGCTGGTGCGCCGGTCCGCGGCCGAGGTCGCCGCGGGTCAGGCGGCCACGCCGCACGGACTGACCGGAGGCGCGGCTGCACGGCTGCGGCCTCCGGCCGCCCCCGGAGCGGCGGCCGCTCAACCAAAAGGTCGACGCGGGTGACCGGGGGTCTGCCTAGGATCGCCGCGCGGCCCGCTCGCCGCGCGTCCAGCGCCCGCCCCCGGCGCGTCGTCCGAACCGAGAAGCGAGACCCGTGCCGCACCCCGCCCGCCCCGTGCGCCTGACCGCGACCCACAGCGACGGTGACCCTCGGCTGGCCGACGGCCGCGGAGCAGGCGGCGCGCCTGGCCGCCGCGGACATCGACGCCGTGATCGCCTGGGCGGGCGACGTGGGCAACGACGTGCCCCGGCCCGGCGGGGGCGACACCCTCGCGCGGTGGGAGTGGCTGGCGACGGTCGCCGCCGCGGACCTCACCGTGGCGCGCACGCTCGAGCCGCACCTCGACGCGCTCGCGATCCTGGCCGAGGCGGACCGCTCGCGACCTGCACGAGCCCGGGCGCGCGTGGGGGGTCTACGCGGCCGAGGGGCCCGGCGTCCGCCTGGCGGCCCGCCCGGGGCCGGACGGCGGCTGGGCGCTGGGCGGCACCAAGCCCTGGTGCTCGTTGGCGGGCCACCTCAGCCACGCGCTGGTGACCGCCTGGCTGGACGACGAGCGGCGCGGCATGTTCGCCGTCGAGCTCGGCGCGGCCGGCGTGCGGGTGGACGCCGAGCAGTGGCACCCCGCCGGCCTCGCCCGGGTGACCACCGCGACGGTGACGATGACCGACGTCCCGGCGGTGCCCGTGGGCGGCCCGGGCTGGTACCTCGAGCGAGCCGGCTTCGCCTGGGGCGGCATCGGCGTCGCGGCGGTCTGGTACGGCGGCGCCGTCGGCCTCCTGCGCCGGATGCTGGCCGCCGCCGGGCGGCGCGAGCCCGACCAGGTCGCGCTGGTGCACCTGGGCGCGGCGGACGCCGACCTCGCCGCCGCCGGGGCGGTGCTGCGCGCCTCGGCCGAGGCGATCGACGCCGGCGACGTCGCGGAGCCGGCGCTGCTCGCCGCGCGCACCCGGCAGGTCGTCGCCGACGCCGCCGAGCGCGTCCTGACCCGCGCGGGGCACGCGCTGGGCCCCGGCCCGCTGGCGACCGAGCCCGAGCACGTGCGCCGGGTGGCCGACCTGACGCTCTACCTCCGCCAGCACCACGCCGAGCGCGACCAGGCGGCGCTGGGCCGGATGCTGGTGCCGCGGGAGGACTCGTGAGCACTTTCGCCCACGACGTCGCGGGGACGCCCCCGGAAGCCTGGGCCGCGCACCCTCGCGCGGCGTCCCTGCCCGCGGCGTCGCTGACCACGCAGGGCGGCGACCCGGCGAGTCGCCTGCTGGTCGTCGCCGCGCACCCGGACGACGAGACCCTCGGCGCGGGCGGCCTCATCGCCGTCGCGCACGAGGCGGGCCTGGCGGTCGAGGTCGTCGTGCTCACCGACGGGGAGGCGAGCCACCCACAGTCGCCGACCCACACTCCCGCGCAGCTTGCGGCCCGGCGCCGCTACGAGGCCGCCGAGGCGCTGGGGCTGCTCGCGCCCACCGCCCGGCTCGCGCACGCGGGCCTGCCCGACGGCGGACTCGTCGACGTCGAGGAGGAGGTCACCGCGCGGCTGGTCTCCGCGATCGGCGACGGCCGGCACACGGTGGTGGCCGCGACATGGCGGCGCGACGGCCACCCCGACCACGAGGCCGCCGGCCGGGCCGCGCGCGTCGCGGCGACGCGCACCGGCGCGACGCTCTGGGAGTACCCCGTGTGGTTCTGGCACTGGGGCGACCCGCACGACGCACCGTGGGCAGACCTGGTCGCCGTGCCGCTGGACGAGGAGCACCGCGCACGCAAGCGGTCGGCGGTCGCGGCGCACCGCAGCCAGGTCGAGCCGCTGTCGGACCGGCCCGGCGACGAGGTCCTGCTGCCGCCGGGCGTGCTGGCGCACTTCGACGGGCCGCGCGAGCTGTTCGTGTGCGAGGCCGCGGCGGGGCCGATGGCCGGCGCGGGGGCCGAGGCCGGCGACGACCGCGCGCTCGACGACCTGCACCGCGGCGGCGAGGAGCCGTGGGGCGCCGCGGAGCGCTGGTACGAGCAACGCAAGCGGCAGCTCCTGCTCGCCAGCCTTCCGGCGGCGGAGGTCGGCCGCGGGCTGGAGGTCGGCTGCTCCACGGGGGTGCTGGCCGCCGACCTGGCGGGCCGCTGCCGCGAGCTGGTCGCCGTCGACTCCAGCCCGGCGGCGCTCGCGACCGCCGCGGGGCGGCTCGAGGGGCTCGGTCACGTGCACCTCGAGCGGCACGACGTCCCGTGGTCGTGGCCCGGCGGCGCCTTCGACCTGGTGGTCCTCTCCGAGGTGGGGTACTTCCTCAGCCCGGTCGCCCTGGACCGGCTGGTCGAGCGCGTCCGGGACTGCCTCACCCCGGACGGCGTCGTGGTGCTGGCCCACTGGCGGCACCCGACCGTCGGGTGGCCGCTCGACGGGCCGACCGTGCACGAACGCTTCCGCCGGGCCGGGGTCCGCCCGGAGATCGCCCGCTACCGCGACCGCGACGTGGAGATCCTCGTGCTCGCCGATCCCCAGCAGGCGCCGGACCCCGCGACATGACGGTGACCTCGCTCCAGCCGGGCGGCACCGGCCCCGCCCACGTCCTCGTCGTCGTGCCCGCGCGCGACGAGGAGGAGCTGCTGGGCCGCTGCCTGCGGGCAGTCGGGCGCGCCCGGCGCGAGCTCGGCCGGCGCCGTCCGGGGGTACGCAGCAGCACGGTCGTGGTGCTCGACAGCTGCGCGGACGGGTCCGCGGCGGTCGCCGCGGCCCACGACTGCACGGCGCTCGAGGTGCGGCTCGCCTCGGTGGGCGCGGCTCGGGCCGCGGGCGTCGCGTCGGGTCGCGCCGCCATCGGCCGGCCCCCGCACCGGGTCTGGGTCGCCTCGACCGACGCCGACTCCGAGGTGCCGCCCGACTGGCTGACCGCCCAGGTCGCCCGAGCCGAGCGGGGCGCCGACCTCGTGCTGGGTGCCGTCCGGCCGGACCCCGCTACGGCGAGCCCCGCGGTGCTTGCCGCGTGGCGCGCGCGGGACCGGGCGCTCGACCGCCGGGAGCGCGTGCACGGCGCGAACCTCGGGGCGCGGCTGTCCGCCTACGACCGGGCGGGCGGCTTTCCACGCGTGCCTGAGCACGAGGACGTCCGGCTGGTCGCGGCGCTGCGCCGCGCCGGCGTACGCGAAGCGGCGGGGCCGTCGGTGCTGACCTCGGCGCGGAGCCTGGGCCGCGTAGCCGGGGGCTTCGCGGGCTACCTGCGCGGCCTCTCGGCCGACCTCGAGCCCGACGCCGTGGCCGAGGCGCCCCCGGCCGGGTGAGGGGCGTACGAGACGGGGGCTCGGGCCCCGGCGTGGGACGTCGGAGCCGCCTGACGGAATCGAACCGTCGACCTATTCATTACGAGTGAATCGCTCTACCGACTGAGCTAAGGCGGCGCGCTGCCCGGTCCGCCGAGGCGACTCCGGGCAACCCGGGAAGGATAGCCAACGCGCCCGGCTGGCGCGAAACCCGGGCACCCCCGGCTGGTCGCAGGCGCCCCGCCGAAGGCACTCGAGGCGGGCGTATCGAGACCAACGGACGAGCGTCAGCAGGTGAGGCCGTCCTCGGGCACCGTGCCCTCGATGAGGAAGTCCTCGACGGCGGTGTCGACGCACGCGTTGCCGGCGTTGTAGCCGGTGTGGCCGTCGCCGTCGCGGGTGACCAGGAGCCCGGAGTCGAGCTGCTCGGCCAACGACTCGGCCCACTCGTACGGGGTCGCGGGGTCGCGGGTCGTGCCGATCACCAGGATCGGGTCGGCACCCTCGGCGTCGACCTCGAGCGGCTCGACCGACGGCTCGACCTCGAGTCCGGCGCACCCGGTCAGGGACCACGCGAAGACCCGGCCGAAGGTCGGCGAGGCCTCCTCGAAGTCCTCGAACTGGCCGGGCACCTCGCCGGGCTCGATGTGCGTCGGGTCGTCGAGGCAGTTGATCGCGTAGATCGCCTCGGAGCTGTTGTCCTGGTAGCCGTTCGCGCCGCGCGAGTGGTAGAGGTCGTTGAGCTCCAGCAGCCCCGAGCCGTCGCCCTTCAGGGCCTGCTCCATCGCCCGGGTCAGCAGGAACCAGTAGTCCTCGTTGTAGAGCGGCGCGACGATGCCGTAGAAGGCGTTGCCCGCCTGCAGGTCCCGGTCGCTGTCGGTGCGCATCGGCTCGCGGTCGATCTCCTCCACGAGCACGGTGAACGTCTGCAGCACCGCCTCGACGGAGTCGCCGAGCGGGCAGTCGCCGCCCTCGACGCAGTCCTCCGCGTAGGAGCGCAGAGCCCGCTCGAAGCCCTCGGCCTGCTCGAGGTTCAGCTCGCGCGCGTCGAGCTGGAGGTCCACGGCGCCGTCCAGGACGAGGCGACCGACGCGGTCGGGGAACAGCTCGGCGTAGGTGGCCCCGAGCTTCGTGCCGTAGGACGCGCCGAAGTAGGCCATCTCCCCCTGGCCGAGGGCGGCGCGCAGCACGTCCATGTCGCGGGCGGCCTCGATGGTGGTCACGTGGGAGGAGACGTCGGGGGTGCGCTCGGCGCAGCCGTCGCCGATCAGCTCGACGAGCTCGGCGTAGCGCTCCCTCTCGGCCGCGGTGTCCGGCTCCGGGTCGGTCGCGATGTACTCGTCGAGCTGCTCGTCGCTGAGGCAGTCGACGGGCGCGCTGCTGCCCGTGCCGCGCGGGTCGAAGCCGACGATGTCGTAGGTGCGCAGCAGCGGCGCGCCGAAGGACAGCGGGGCCCGCGCGGCGTACGACGTGCCCGGCACGCCCGGCCCGCCCGGGTTCACCAGCAGCGAGCCCACGCGCTTCTCCGGCTGCTTGGCCGGCACCCGCAGCACCGCGAGCTCGATGGTCTCGCCGGTGGGCTCGGCGTAGTCGAGCGGCACCTCGAGCGTGCTGCACTCGTTGTCGCCGCACTCCTGCCAGTCGAGCTCCTGGGAGTAGAACGGCGCCAGGGCCTCCTCCGGCGGGTCGGTGGCCCCCGCGTCCGGCACGGCCGAGGGCGAGGGTGCCGCCGAGGCGTCCGCACCGCGGTCCGGCTCCTCGTCGCCGCTGGTCATGGCAAGTGTCAGGAGACCACCGGTCGCCGCCAGCGCCACCACGAGAACGAGCGCGACGATCTTCTTCTGCACCGACGTCACCGTCGCCCTTCTTCCGGCGCGACGAGCGCGACCATCATGGATTCGAGCGCCAGCATGACAGGCACGTTGTACTCGAGCATCTGCTCACGCGCCGCGAACACCGCATCGATCCGGCGCAGGTGGCCCTCGGGGGTGGACCTGCGCGCGAGCTCGGCGACGTCCTCGCGCATCTCCTCGTTCACGAGGTGGCCGGGCGCGCCGACCGCGAGCGCGATCGCGTCCCGGTAGACCGAGACGAGGTCCATCAGGCCACGGTCGACGACGTCGAGGTGGCGCCGCTTGGCGCGGGTCTTCTGGGCCTGCTCCATGGTGCGCAGGGCCGGCGCGTACTCCCGGGGCCGGCGGCCGCGCTCCACCACGCCGTAGGACGCGTCCAGGTCGGCCTTCTCGCGCGCGTCCAGAGCGCCGGTGAGCGCCTCGGCCTCCTCCTTGGCGACCTCGGCGAGGTTCGCCGCCGCCGTCATCGCCGGCCCGAGCCCGGCGAGTCGCTTCGGGATCGAGACGACGTCGCGGCGCCGGTTGCGCGTCGCCTCGTCGAGGGCCAGCGCCTTCGCGCGGCCGATGTGGCCCTGGCTGGCGCGGGCGGCGTACGCCGCCAGCGCCTCCGGCACGCCGTGGGCGCGCACCAGGTACGACGCCACCTCCGCCGCCGTGGGGGTGGTCAGCGGCACCAGCCGGCACCGCGACCTGATCGTGGGCAGCACGTCCTCGCTGGTCGGGGCGCACAGCATCCACACGGTGCGTGCGGAGGGCTCCTCGATCGCCTTGAGCAGCGCGTTCGCGGCCTGGTCGGTGAGCCGGTCGGCGTCCTCGACGACGAGCACCTGCCAGCGCCTGCCGACGGGCGCCAGCGCCGCGCGGCGCACGAGGTCGCGCACCTCGTCCACCCCGATGGACAGCTTCTGCGTGCGGATGCGGGCGACGTCGGCGTGCGAGCCGGCGAGCACGGTGTGGCACTCGTGGCACTGACCGCAGCCCCCGTCGGGGCACTGCAGCGCCGCGGCGAAGGCGACGGCGGCGTTCGAGCGCCCGCTGCCGGGCGGGCCGGTGAAGAGCCAGGCGTGGGTCATCCCGTGGCCGGCGGCGGGCCCGCGCAGCGTGTCGATCACCGGGGCCTGCCCCACCAGGGTCTCCCAGACCGAGGCGATGCCGGGGGTCTCCGCTCGGGCCGCGGCCCCGGCCGTCGCCGCGCTCACGAGGACGTCCCCGACGCTCCGGTCACCCGGACCGGCAGCAGCGGCTCCACCGCCGCCCGGATCCTCCCGGTCACCTCGTCGGCCGGTGCCCTGGCGTCGAGGACGAGGTAGTGCGCCGGGTCGGCCGCGGCCATGCCCAGGAACGCCTCGCGCACGCGCCGGTGGAACGCCACCGACTCCCCCTCGATGCGGTCGCGCCCGGCGAAGCGCCCCAGCCCGGCCTCGGGCTCCAGGTCGAGCAGGACGGTCAGGTGGGGACGCAGGTCGCCGGTCGCCCACCGCGCCACCCGCTCCAGCTCGGCGACGCCCAGCTGCCGGCCGGCGCCCTGGTAGGCGAGCGTCGAGTCGACGTAGCGGTCGGTCACCACCACGGCGCCGCGCCGCAGCGCCGGTCGCACGACGGCCTCGACGTGCTCCGCCTTGTCGGCCGCGTAGAGCAGGGCCTCGGTGCGGTCGGCGAGGGTGCCGGTCTCGGGGCTGAGCACGATCTCGCGCACCCGGCGCCCGACCGCGGTGTCACCCGGTTCGAAGGTGGGCAGCGCCTCGTGGCCCTCGGCCCGCAGCCAGGTCACCAGCGCCCGCGTCTGCGTGGACTTGCCCGACCCTTCGCCGCCCTCGAGGCACAGGAAGAGGCCGCGCTCGGCGTACGCCCCGGCCCCGCTCGCGTCCTCGGTCACGGCGCCGAACCTACGTCGCGCCACCGACAGGCGGCCACGAGGGTCGGCAGCACTGCCGAGTCGCCGTCACGGCGCCTCCGCCGGTTCCTGCGCCTCGGCGGCCGTGGTCGGCTGCGAATCGGGCTGCGGCTGCGGCGACAGCTCCGGCGGCTGCGGCTCGGGCCTCGGCCGTGACGTCGGCTGGCTCTCGGGCGCCCGGGGCCGGGACGGGTCGGTCGCCTCCGGCGCCCCCTCCTCCGAGCCGGCTGCCTGCGGTGTCTCGCCCCGCGGCTTCTCGTCATCCTCCGGCCGCTCGGGCTCGAGCACGGCGCACCCGCTCACGACGACATCCGGACCGCGGACGGAGCAGGCGGCGTCGCTGTCGTCGCCGTGCAGCACGTCGGCCCCGTTGCCCCCGTCCAGGACGTCGGCCCCGGGGCCCCCGACCAGGACGTCGACGCCGTTGCCGCCGTAGAGCTCGTCGTCGCCAGCTCCGCCGACGAGGCAGTCGTGCTGGTTGCCGCCGCGGAGCACGTCGTCGCCCCCGAGGCCCACCAGGACCTGCGGGCGGTTGCCGCCGACGAGCTCGTCGGGCCCCTCGGTCCCGTAGACGACGTCGTCGTAGTGGTCGAGGTCGCCGCAGGCGGTGAGGTCCACCTCGGACGGCTCCGAGGGCTCCGAGGGCTCCGAGGGCTCCGAGGGCTCCGAGGGCTCCGAGGGCTCCGAGGGCTCCGAGGGCTCGAGGGCTCCGAGGGCTCCGAGGGAGCGTCCGGGCCGGGCAGCAGCCAGGTCTGGACGAGGCCGGCGTCCACCGCCAGCCGGCTCGCGTTGCCCACCGCGATCGACTGGACGGACACCCACGCGGTGGCGCCGACCAGCGCGACCACGCCGGCCCTGGTGATCGGCGCGCATCACGACGACACCAGCCCGGACTGGGGTCGGTGGCGGCGTCGGCGTCGGAGCCGGCGTCCGGCTGTTCCTCGCGGCGCCGAGGCTCGGCACCCAGGACGAGGGTGACGAAGACGGCGGCCATCAGGCCTCCGGCATGCACCGGGCGGCTCAGCCACTCGACGACGCCGGCGAAGTTCGGGACGCTGAAGAGCATCTCCCCGGCGACGTCCTCATCGGTCGGTCGCCACGGGTCGTCGGCCGTGGTGTTGTCGCCGCGCAGGACGAAGCCGTCGGTGGCGTTGCCGCCGCTGATGCGGTGGATGATGAAGGGACCGGAGCCCACCAGGTCACCGTCGGGCGTGCGCCCGGACCGGTAGGCGACGACGTCGCCCGCGGCGTAGGCGTCCCGGCGGTAGACCAGGGCGAGGTCGCCCGTGTGCAGGCCGGGTTCCATGCTCACGCCGTGGACCTTGATCAGCTGGACCGGTCCGTCGGCGACGAAGCTCGGGCGCAGGAACGCCCACCAGGCGGCGGCGAGCGCCGCCACCAGCGCCAGGGCCAGGGCCCGGCGCGTGATCCCGGCCGTACGCGGCCGAGCGGTGCGTGCCATCGAATCCCCCATGATTCGTCAGCGGAGCGGATGGACGCAGGGGCGGCGTCCGCGAGAGCCGCGGACACCGCCCCTGCCAGTCCTGCCAGGCGGTCACAGACCGCCGGTCAGTCGAACGATCAGTCGCCGGACTCGACGGTCAGGCGCAGCGAGGCGATGTCCTCGATGTCGACAGTGCCACCGTCCCACGAGAAGTTGGCCCCCCCGCCACCGTTGTAGACCGTCGACGCCTCGGCGCCGCCGACCTTGTCACCGTTGCTGTCGTAGGCCACGGCGAACAGCTGGGAGCCCGACGGGACATCGTTGATCTCGGCGACGCGGACGCCGGAGGACTCGCCGGTGTCCGACTCGGCCTTGTAGGACACGACCTTGACGCCGTTGGTGTCCCCGCCGAGCACGCCGACCCCGGTCTGGGCCACGCCGGCGTCGACGTCGAGGGCCGACGCGGAGCCGACGGCGGCGGCGAAGACGAGGCTGCCGACACCGGCAGCGATCAGGTAACGCTTCATGAAATTCTCCCCATGTGTGATCGAGGCCCGACCCCATGCCGGCCTCGTTGAGAGAAGGCTAGTCGGCGGCGGACCGCCAACCCCCGCAAGGAAGGCAGGGGACTTCCTCAAGTTCGCCCCCAGGGGCCCCGACGTGTGCTTCATTGGAAGGTTGGCCATCGCTGCCGCGGGCGTCCCGGTCGCGCGAGACACCCGTCGTGCGCGGGTCGTGACCCGGGGCGCAGCCGGGCCCGGCCTCAGGAGGAGCTGCTCGAGCCCTTCTTCGACGCGGTCTTCGCGGCCGACTTCTTCGCCGTCGACTTCTTCGCCGTCGACTTCTTGGCGGTGGACTTCTTCGCCGTGGACTTCTTGGCGGTGGACTTCTTCGCGGTGGACTTCTTCGCCGCCGTCTTCTTGGCGGTCTTCTTCGCGGGCCCCTTGGCGCGGCGCTCGGCCAGCAGCTCGGCGGCGCGGGTCAGGTCGATCTCGGCGACGGAGTCGCCGGAGCGCAGCGTGGCGTTGTACTCGCCGTCGGTGACGTACTCCCCGAAGCGGCCGCTCTTGACCACCACCGGCTGACCGGAGACGGGGTCGTTGCCCAGCTCCTTCAGCGGCGCCGCGGCGGCGGCGCGGCCGCGCTGCTTGGGCTGCGCGTAGATCGCCAGGGCCTCCTCCAGCGTCATCGTGAGGAGCTTCTCCTCCTCGTCGATCGACCGGGAGTCGGAGCCCTTCTTCAGGTAGGGCCCGTAACGGCCGTTCTGCGCCGTGATCTCGTCCCCCGACTCGGGGTCGGTGCCGACCACGCGCGGCAGCGAGAGCAGGTCCAGCGCCTGCTCGAGGGTGATCGTGTCCAGCGACATCGACTTGAACAGCGAGCCCGTGCGCGGCTTGGCGTTCTTGGGTGCGTCCTCGGGCAGCTGCTCGGAGACGAACGGGCCGTACCGGCCGTTCTTCGCGACGATCACGTTGCCCGTCTCGGGGTGACGGCCGAGCTCGGTCTCCTCGCCGGCGGGGTTGGCGAGCAGCTCCGTCGCCTTCTCCATGGTGAGCTCGTCGGGCGGCAGGTCGTCGGGCACGTTCGCCTTCTTGCCGGCCGGCGTCCCGTCGTCCCCGGGCCCCTCGAGGTAGGGCCCGAACTTGCCGACGCGCAGCACCACACCGGAGTCCGCGTCGCCCACCGGGAACGTCGAGAGCTCCCGTGCGTCGATGTCGCCGAGCTCGTTGACCAGGGTCTTCAGCCCGTCCATGTCCCCGGTGCCGAAGTAGAACTCGGCGAGCTCGGTGTTGCGGTCCTTGTTGCCGGCTGCGATCTCGTCGAGGACGTCCTCCATCTGCGCAGTGAACTCGTAGGAGACGTGCCGCGGGAAGTGCTCCTCGAGCAGCCGGGTCGCCGCGAAGGCCAGCCAGGCAGGCACCAGCGCCGTGCCCTTCTTGTAGACGTAGCCGCGGTCGACGATCGTCTTGATGATCGAGGCGTACGTCGAGGGGCGGCCGATCTCGCGCTCCTCGAGCTCCTTGACCAGCGTGGCCTCGGTGTAGCGGGCCGGCGGCTTGGTCTGGTGCCCCTCGGCGGTGACCGAGGCTGCGGTGAGCCGGTCCGCCTCGGCGAGCTGCGGCAGCCGGGACTCGGCGTCGTCCGCCCGCGTCGAGGCGTCGTCGGTGCCCTCGACGTAGGCCTTGAGGAAGCCGTGGAACGTGATCGTGCGGCCGCTGGCGGAGAAGACGACGTCCTCGCCCGCCTCGGTCTGGGCCCGGCCCCCGAGCCGCACGGTGACGGTCTGGCCGGTCGCGTCCTTCATCTGCGAGGCCACCGTGCGCATCCAGATCAGCTCGTAGAGGCGGAACTGGTCGCCGGTCAGGCCCGTCTGGGCGGGCGTGCGGAAGGTCTCGCCGGCCGGCCGGATCGCCTCGTGGGCCTCCTGCGCGTTCTTCACCTTGCCGGCGTAGGTGCGCGGCTTGTCGGGCAGGTACTCGCCGCCGTAGAGCTCGCGCACCTGGTCGCGGGCGGAGTGCACGGCGTCCTTGGACAGCTCCGAGGAGTCCGTGCGCATGTAGGTGATCCAGCCGTTCTCGTAGAGGCGCTGCGCCACCGACATCGCCACGGCGGCGGTCATGCCGAGCTTGCGGCTGGCCTCCTGCTGCATCGTCGTGGTGCGGAACGGCGGGTAGGGCGATCGCTTGTACGGCTTGGACTCGACCGAGCGGACGTCGAAGTCCGAGCCCCGCAGCCCGGCCGCGAGGTCCTCGGCGCGGGCCCGGTCGAGGTGCACGACCTTGCCCTCCGCGGCGTCCTTGAGCCGGCCGTCGCTGCCGAAGTCCGAGCCGCGCGCCACGCGGGTGCCCTCGATGCTGTGCACCTTGGCGGCGAACATCCGGGGCTCGGCCTGCTCGCCGGCGTCGAAGGTGCCCTCGAAGTCCCAGTAGCCCGCGGCGCGGAACCGGATCCGCTCGCGCTCGCGGTCGACCACGAGCCGGGTGGCGACCGACTGCACGCGCCCGGCCGACAGCCCCGACATCACCTTGCGCCACAGCACCGGCGAGACCTCGTAGCCGTAGAGCCGGTCGAGGATCCGCCGGGCCTCCTGGGCCTCGACGAGGTCCATGTCGAGGTCGCGCGGGTTCTCGGCGGCCGCGAGGATCGCCGGCTTGGTGATCTCGTGGAAGACCATCCGGCGCACCGGGATGTCCTTGGGCTTCAGCTCGTCCAGCAGGTGCCACGCGATGGCCTCGCCCTCGCGGTCCTCGTCCGTGGCGAGGTAGAGCTCGTCGGCGTCCGCGAGCAGCTGCTTGAGCTTCTTGATGTGGTCCTTCTTGCCGCGCGGGACCACGTAGTAGGGCTGGAACCCGTTCTCCACGTCGACGGCGAGCCGGCCCCAGGGCTTGTCCTTGATCCTGGCCGGGGTGTCGGCGGCGCTCATCGGCAGGTCGCGGATGTGGCCGATGGAGGACTCGACGACGTACCCCGACCCGAGGAACCCACCGATCTTCTGGGCCTTCGCGGGGGACTCGACGATCACCAGCTTGTGTGCCACGTGCGTTCTCGATCCTGCCTGTCGACGGCGTGCCGGCCGCTCACGGTAGCGCGTGGTCGAGCGGACCCACGCGCCGGAGGACCGGGACGCGCGGGGTCACCCGCCGAGGAAGCCCTCCGCGACGAGCTCGCGGACGACGGGCAGGTACTGCGTGCGCAGCTCCGCGGCGTCCGCCGCCAGCAGGGTGGCGAGGGCGTCGAGCACCTGGCCGACCGTCAGCTCGCCGTCGCAGGCGCCCACGAGCGCGGCCTCGACCGTGTCCGCCCGGCGCGCGCGGCGCAGCCCGGCCTGGCGGCGGAGCACGACCGCCTCGGGGTCCTCGGCGCCGGGGGCGCCGTGGGTCTCCTGGCGCAGGTCCGCCGGCGCCACCAGCCGGGCGGCGGCCAGCGCGTCGTCGTCCGCGAGGACGCCGCCGCAGCGCGACGCCGTCGGCCCACTCCGCCACGGCCGGGGCGACCGGCTGCTCGACCTCCCACGGCCACTCGAGCGCCTCGACCACGGCCGCGCCGGTCTCGCCGCCGGTGCGTCGGCGCAGGTTCACCCAGCCGAAGCCGATGCCCTCCACGCCCTGGTCGTCGAACCAGGAGAGCCAGGTGTCGTAGCGGCGGACGTAGCCCTCCGCGCCGTGGTGGCCGGAGTCCTTGAGCCACAGCTCGACGTACGCCGCGGGGTCGAGCACCTCGCGCTGCACAAGGAAGGCGTCGCAGTCCTCGCCCACCCAGCCCGCCAGCCGATCGCCCCACGGCCGTTCGTCGGTGATCACCCAGTTCGCGAGCACCTGGCACCACCCGCCCGGGTTCAGGTGCCGCGGGGCAACGCTGACCACGTGCTCGACCGCCTGGTCCCCCGGTAGCCCCGAGTCGCGGTAGACCAGCCGCTCGCCGGTCGCCGGCGAGATCACGAACGGCGGGTTGGTCGTGATGAGGTCGAACCGCTCGTCGGCGACCGGCTCGTAGAAGGAGCCGTCGCGGACCTCGACCTCGGGCGCCTCGTTGAGCGCCGCGTTGAGCCGGGCGACGCGCAGGGCCCGGGGGTTCACGTCGGTGGCGACCACCCGGGAGGCGTGCGCGGCCAGGTGCAGTGCCTGCACCCCGCAGCCGGTGCCGAGGTCGAGCGCGTCCTCGACCGGGTGGCGCAGGGTGAGCTGCGCCAACGACGTCGAGGCCGAGCTGATGCCGAGCACGTGGTCGGCGTCGACTCGGTGGGGGGTGCCGTCGAGGCCAGGCGTCAGGTCGCTGATCACCCAGAGCGGCCGGTCGCCGTCCGTGCTGCCCGTGGCGGCGTACGGGCGGACGTCGAGGCGCGCGGCCACCTGGCCGCCGCCGTGCGCGAGGACGCCCTCGGCGGCCAGCCGGTCGACCAGGCCGGGCAGGGCCGCCTCGGCGGCGGCCGCCGGCACGGAGGCCTGGAGCAGGAAGAGCCGCGTGAGGGTCTCCAGCGGGCTGCCGCCCGTGGTGCGCCGGAGGCCGGGGACGGTCTCGTTGCGACCGAGGGCCGCGTGGGCGGCGTCCCCCAGCAGGTCGGCGACGGCGTCGTGGGTGAAGTCGGCCGCGAGCAGCGCCTCGCGCAGGCGGGCCGGGAGGTCGGGGGTCGCGGTCGCCTCGGGCTTCACGCCCGCAGCGTAGGGCGAGGGGCGTCGGCGCCGGGCCCGCGGGGCGCCAACGGAGACGGCCCGCCCGGATTGCCGGGCGGGCCGTCCTCGTGGCGGTGGGGGCCTCAGCCCTGGTAACCGCCCGGGGTGTCGAAGCTGGCCGACGGGCCACCCTCCGGTGCCGGCTCCTCGGACGGGTCAGCCTCGCCGCCCATCGCCACGACGCGGCGCTTGGAGATGATGATCGCTCCGGCGATGATCGCGGTGGCCACGAGCGCGATCAGCACGCCCACGGGCCGGTTGGCCTCCTCCCCGATGTTGATCTGCACCACGGCGCCGACCACGAGCAGCGAGACCAGGTTCATCACCTTGATCAACGGGTTGATCGACGGACCGGCAGTGTCCTTGAAGGGGTCGCCGACCGTGTCGCCGATGATCGTCGCCTCGTGTGCCGGGGAGTTCTTGCCGCCGTGGTTCCCGTCCTCGACGAGCTTCTTCGCGTTGTCCCAGGCGCCGCCCGAGTTCGCCAGGAAGACGGCCATCAGCGTTCCGGCGCCGATCGCGCCGGCCAGGAACCCGGCCAGGGCGGTGACGCCCAGGCCGAAGCCGACCGCCACCGGGGCGAAGATCGCGAGGATGCCCGGAGTCACGAGCTCGCGCAGGGAGTCGCGCGTGACGATGTCGACGACCCTGCCGTACTCGGGGCGACCCGTGCCCTCCATGATCCCCGGGATCTCGCGGAACTGGCGACGCACCTCGTAGACGACCGCACCGGCGGCGCGCGCCACGGCGTTGATCGCCAGGCCCGAGAAGAGGAACACGACGGCCGCGCCGAGCAGCACCCCGACGAGGACCGAGGGGTCGAAGACGAAGAAACCGAAGAGCTCGGAGGCGAAGTCCTCGCCGGCGAGACCGGCCTCGCCGAGCGCCTCGAAGGCCTCGGTCGCGTAGGAGCCGAACAGCGCCGTCGCAGCCAGCACGGCGGTCGCGATGGCGATGCCCTTGGTGATCGCCTTCGTGGTGTTCCCGACGGCGTCGAGGTCGGTGAGGATCTGGGCACCCTCCTCGCTCACGTCGCCGGACATCTCGGCCACGCCCTGGGCGTTGTCGGAGACCGGGCCGAAGGTGTCCATCGCGACGATCACGCCGACGGTGGTGAGCAGGCCGCAGCCGGCGAGCGCCACCGCGAAGAGCGACACCGTCAGCGAGGCGCCGCCGAGCAGGAAGGCCCCGAACACCGCGCCGCCGATGACGAGGGTCGTGTAGACCGCCGACTCGAAGCCGACCGAGAGGCCGGAGAGGATGACGGTCGCCGCCCCCGTCAGCGAGGTGCGGCCGACGCCCTTGACGGGCTCGTACTCGGTGCCCGTGTAGTAGCCGGTCAGCGCCAGGATGCCCGCGGCCATCACGATGCCGATGACGACGGCGACGGAGGCGATGAGCGCCGGGTTGCCCTCGGGGGCGCTGCCCACGAGGTTGAGCGCGTTGTCGGCCGGCAGGCCCTCGAAGCCGCTGAAGCTGGTCGGCAGGTAGATGAAGGAGACGAGCACCGACGCCACCGCCGCGATGCCCGCAGAGAGGTAGAACGAGCGGTTGATCGTGACCAGCCCGTTCTCCCCGGCCTTGGGCGTGGTCAGGTAGACGCCCGCCACCGCGGTGAGCGCGCCGATCGCGGGGATCAGGAGGGGGTAGACCAGTCCCTGGTCGCCGAAGGCCTGCGAGCCGAGGATCAGCGCGGCCACCAGCGTGACGGCGTACGACTCGAAGAGGTCGGCCGCCATGCCGGCGCAGTCGCCGACGTTGTCGCCCACGTTGTCCGCGATGGTCGCCGCGTTGCGCGGATCGTCCTCGGGGATGTTCTGCTCGACCTTGCCGACGAGGTCGGCGCCCACGTCCGCGGCCTTCGTGAAGATGCCGCCGCCGACGCGCATGAACATCGCGAGCAAGGCGGCGCCGAAGCCGAAGCCCTCGAGCACGTCGGGGGCCGTGTCCTTGAAGAGGATCACGACGGCGCTGGCGCCGAGCAGGCCCAGGCCGACCGTGAGCATGCCGACCATGGCGCCGGTGCGCAGGCCGATCCGCATGGCGTTCTCGCGGCCGCCCGGGACGTTGGCCGCCGCGGCGACCCGCAGGTTGGCGCGCACGGCCAGCGACATCCCGAAATAGCCCACGGAGGCCGAGAAACCGGCCCCGAGGAGGAAGAAGATCGACCGCCCGATCCGGACGCCCACGTCCTCGGCCGGCAGCGCCAGCAGGACGAAGAACGCCACCCCGGCGAAGATCGCCAGGGTCCGGAACTGGCGGGCGAGGAAGGCGTTGGCCCCCTCCTGCACCGCCAGGGCGATGCCCTTCATGTTGTCGCTTCCCTCGCCGGCGGCCAGCACCTCCTGCCGGAACACCACAGCCATGCCCACCGCGCCGAGCGCGATGAGCAGGACGATGACGACCAGCACGAGGTTTCCACCGGAGACGTCCACGACTGCGGGATGGATCCCCGTCATGTGTTTCCTCCATGGTTGTGAGAGCCGCGTGTGAGTCGGCTCACGTCGAGAAGATCGCCGCGGAGTCTACGCACGCCTCAGGACGCGACGCGTCAGGGCTCGCGCCCCGAGACCAGGGCGTTCGCGAGGGTCGTGGCGCCGACGCTGCGCCGGGCCTTCGCGCCCGGTCGACCGGGCGTTCTCGCCGCGATCCCGCGAGGGCGGAGGGTCTGCCGGGAGGGGCGGGTCAGCGACCGGCGAGCGCCGCGTCGGCGGACTCGTGGATCACGAAGACCTTGGCCAGGCCGGTGATGCGGAAGATCTTCAGGAGCCGGTCCTGGTTGCAGACCAGCTCGAGCGAGCCGTCGTGCGCGCGCACCTTCTTCAGGCCGCCGACGAGCACGCCGAGGCCGGTGGAGTCGAGGAACTCGACCTGCTCCATGTCCACGACGATGTCGTAGACGCCGCTGCCGACGAGGTCCGTGATCGTGTCCCGCAGCTTGGGCGCGGTGTAGACATCGATCTCGCCGCCCACGGAGACAATGGTCCGGCCGGCGACGTCTCGCGTCGTCAGGGTCAGGTCCACGGTTCACTCCTCGGGGCGCCCGGGACGGGCGCTCGTCCTCCTCCACGTCCCGCTGCCGGGACGTCCTGCCTCAATGAAACCAGATGACCGTCCGTGTCGCAGGAGGACGGGTGCCCCGGTCGCCGCGTCCCACCGGCGTCTCGCGCGTGCGGGCACCGCGCGGGGTCGGGCGTGTCGGTGCGCTCTGGGAGACTCCTCGCGTGTCCGTGGAGACCTCGACCGGGTCGCCGGGCGCGCCGCGCGGGGCCCCGCGCCGCGACGCGCGGCAGCTGCTCCGGCGCCTCGCCGAGGTGCCGGGTCGTGAGGACCGGCTGACCCACGTCGAGGTGCTCGCCGCGCGGCCCGCGCGGCCGGCCGCGTGGCCCGGCTGGGTGGCGCCCGAGCTGCGGGCCGCCCTCGAGGAGCGCGGGGTGGCGACGCCGTGGCAGCACCAGGTGGCGGCCGCCGAGGCGGCGTACGCGGGTCGGCACGTGGTCCTCGCCACCGGCACCGCGTCCGGCAAGTCGCTCGCCTACCTGCTGCCGGCCCTCTCCGCCGTGCGCGCGGCGCGGGGGCCGCGCGGCGAGCGCGGGGCGACGGTGCTCTACCTCGCGCCGACCAAGGCCCTGGCGCAGGACCAGCTCGCGAGCGTCCGCAGCCTGGGCCTCGACGTGCGCGCGACGACGCACGACGGGGACTCCTCGCGCGAGCAGCGCGACTGGGCGCGCGACCACGGCGAGTACCTGCTCACCAACCCCGACATGCTGCACCGCTCGCTGCTGCCGGCGCACGAGCGCTGGGCCCGGTTCCTCTCCCGGCTGAGCTACGTGGTGGTCGACGAGTGCCACCACTACCGCGGGGTCTTCGGGGCACACGTGGCGCAGGTGCTGCGGCGGCTGCGGCGGGTCTGCGCCGCCTACGGCGCGACCCCGACCTTCGTGCTCGCCTCGGCGACGGTGGCCGAGCCGGAGGTGGCGGGCAGCCGGCTGACCGGGCTCGACGTCGAGGCGGTGACCGAGGACGGCTCCCCGCACGGCGAGGTGGCGCTGGGGCTCTGGGAGCCGCCGTTCACCTCGTGGGGCGGCGAGCAGGGGGCGCCGGTGCGCCGGGCGGCGTCCTCGGAGACCGCCGACCTGCTGGCCGACCTCGTCGCCGAGGACGTCGCCACGCTGGCCTTCGTGCGCTCGCGCCGGGCGGCCGAGCAGGTGGCGATGACGGTCGGCGAGCTGCTCGCCGACGTCGACCCGTCGCTGCCGGGGCGGGTCGCCGCCTACCGTGGCGGCTACCTGCCCGAGGAGCGCCGGGCGCTCGAGGAGGCGCTGCGCGGCGGGGCCCTCACCGGGTTGGCGGCGACCAGCGCCCTCGAGCTCGGCATCGACGTGCGCGGCCTCGACGCCGTGCTGGTGGCCGGGTTCCCCGGCACGCGGGCGGCGCTGTGGCAGCAGGTCGGCCGCGCGGGGCGCGCCGGTGGCGACGCCCTCGGCCTGCTGGTCGCGAGGGACGACCCGCTGGACACCTATCTCGTGACCCACCCCGAGGCGCTGTTCGGCCGGCCCGTGGAGGCGACGGTCTTCGACCCGGACAACCCCTACGTGCTGTCCCCGCACCTGTGCGCCGCCGCCCAGGAGGCGCCGCTGACGCGCGAGGACCTGGCGCTCTTCGGCCCGGAGGCCGAGCGCACGGTGGCCGGGCTGACCGAGGCCGGGCTGCTGCGGCGGCGCGCCCGCGGCTGGTACTGGACCGACCGGCGCCGCGCCGCCGACCTGGCGGACATCCGCTCGGCGGGCGGGTCGGCGGTGCAGCTGGTCGAGGCCGGCACCGGCCGCGTGGTCGGGACCGTCGACGCGAGCAGCGCCCACACGACCGCACACCCCGGCGCCGTGTACCTGCACCGCGGGGAGACCTGGCTGGTGCGCTCGCTCGACCTGGAGCAGCACGTCGCCGAGATCGAGCCGGCCGACCCGCCGTACTCGACCAGCGCGCGCGAGGTCACCGAGATCACCGTCGTCGCCGAGCGCGAGCACCGCGCCTGGGGGCAGGCGCGGCTGAGCCTCGGCGAGGTGGACGTCAGCCACCAGGTGGTCTCGTTTCTGCGGCGCCGCCAGCCCGGCGGCGAGGTCCTGGGCGAGGAGCCGCTCGACCTGCCCGCGCGGTCGCTGCGCACGACCGCGGTGTGGTGGACGCTGCCCGATGACGCGATCGCGGACGCCGGACTCGCCGAGGCCGACCTGCCGGGGGCGGCCCACGCCGCGGAGCACTGCGCGATCGGGCTGCTGCCGCTGTTCGCGACCTGCGACCGCTGGGACATCGGCGGCGTCTCCACGGCGCGGCACCCGGACACCGGCCGGCTGACGGTCTTCGTGCACGACGGCCACCCGGGCGGCGCCGGGTTCGCCGAGCGCGGCTTCCGGCAGGCGCGGCGCTGGCTGACCGCGACGCGGGAGGCGATCGAGTCGTGCCGCTGCGTCGAGGGCTGCCCCTCGTGCATCCAGTCCCCCAAGTGCGGCAACCAGAACAACCCCCTCGACAAGCGCGGCGCCGCCGCCCTGCTCGACCTGCTCCTCTCCGGGGCGGAGCAGTCACCCGGCTGAGCGGTCGGGGCCCGCGCGGGCCGCACCGACCAGCTCGGCCGGCCACGGCGGGTCGCCGGGCGCCCGGACCGCGACGCGGACGACCACGTCGGCGCCGAGCCGGTCGCAGCGGGTGAGCCGGGCGCCGTTCCCGGCGGCGACGTGCTCCGCCGCGGCGCAGGGGTCGTCGCCGCGCCGCCAGGCGACCGCCGCGGCCAGGGCCGCCAGGTCGGCTGCCGCCTGCGCCCGCCGGTGGGCCACGAGCAGGCCGGTCGCGGCGGCGACCGCGACGCCCACCACGAGCACGACGGCCACCATCGCGACGACGAGCACCGTGGCGGCCCCGCGCTCACCCGGCCTGTCGACGCACGCCATCGGCGTCCTCCTCCCGCACGGCGACGGCCTCGGCCGTGAGCATCGCGCCGGGCAGCACCCGGCCGAGCCCGGCCGGCGCCGGGACCTCGGCGTCCACGCGGACCACGACGCGGCCGCCGGCTCCCCGGACGGCGAAGCGGGCGCCGTCGGGCGCGACCCGGCGCCCGACGGCCAGCGCGCCGGCGCGGTCGTCCCCGCGGGCCAGGGCCCGGGCGGTCTCCCTCGCGGCGTCCACCGCGCGGACCTGGCCGACCCCCACCGCGAGCAGCCACACCATCAGCGCCGTGACCGCCAGCAGCAGGGGCAGGCCCAGCGCGAGCTCGGCGGTGACGGCGCCGCGCTCCGCGCGCGCCCGGGCCGCGTGTCGCCGCCGACCGCCGAGCGGGCGCCTCACCCGACGCCCAGCAGCCCGAGCACGTGGTCGAAGAGCGTCGTGAGCAGCCGTTCGCCGAGCCCGCCGGTCAGCAGCGTGTAGAGCAGGCCGGCGAGCCCGGCCCCCGCCGCCGTGCCCACGGCGTACTCGGCGGTGGTGATGCCGGCCTCGTCGCGGGCCCGGCCGCGGTTCGTGCGGTGCTGCGGGGGCTGGTGCTGCATGGGTCCTCCTCGGTCGCGCCGCGCTCCGGTGGCGCGGTCGGGACCAGCGTCGGCGCCGCGGCCCGGGCGCGGGGCCGGTGCGCGGGCCGCTGTGGACAACCCCGCGGGCGCCCGCCTGTGCACGCGCTCGAACGCCGAGTGGGCGCCAGTCCCACGGCCAGGTGGGCGTGAATCCCGGGCCCGCGTGGGATTCACGCCCACTCGGCGGTCAGGCGAGCGAGGCGAGCAGGCCGGCCGCGAGCGGCACGATGCCGAGGACCACGAACGCGGGCAGCAGGCACAGCCCCAGCGGTACGGCGGCCCGCACGCCGACGGTGTGTGCCCGGTCCTCCGCGTCACCGCGGGCGCGGTCGGCGAGGTCGTCGGCGAGGCGTCCGACCACCTCCGCCACCGGGGCGCCGCTGGACGCCGCCCGGGCCAGGGCACGACCCAGCGGCGCGAGCGCCGGGTCGGCGGCCACGCCCTCCCAGACCGAGACGGGGTCGCTGCCGAGGGCCAGGCGGGAGCGCGCCGCGTCGAGGCGGTCGGCCGCGGCACCCGGCCAGGCGGCGCAGGCCGCGTCGACCGCCTGCGGCACCGTCGCGCCGGCGCGGAGCGCGTCCGCCACCAGCTCGACCAGCACCGGCAGCCCGGCAGCGGCCTCCGCGGCCCGGCGTCGCGCGTCGGCGCCCGCCAGGCCAGCGGTCGTGCGCCACACCCAGGCCCCGAGCAGCGGCCCCCCGACCCAGCCGACCGGGCCCGGCAGCACGACCGCCACGCCGGCTCCGGCCAGGCAGGCCATCAGCCAGGGACGCCGCCACCCCGTGCCGAGCCGGCGTGAATCCCCACCCCTGCCTCGGGATTCACGCCCACCGGCGTCGCCGGGTCGCCCCGGCGCCGCGGAGCCCCACCCCTGCCGCGGGACTCACGCCCACTCGGCAGGGTGGGCCGGGCGAGCAGGAGCAGGGCGGCGCCGGCGGCGGCCGAGGAGGCGAGCAGGGGCAGCGTCGTCACGTCGTCTCGCTCACGTCGTCTCCGCGGCGTCGGTGATCCGCTCGATCCACACGAGGCCGGCCATGCCCAGGCCGACGCCCAGGGCGAGGCAGGCGACGCCGGCGGGGGTGCCGAGCAGGAACGCCCACGCGTCGCTGCCCGTCCCGCCCCCGAGGACGAGCGCCAGCACCGGCAGGGCGGCGAGGAGCCGCGCGGTGGCTCGCGCCGAGGCCAGCTCGGTGTCGACGACCCGCCGGGTCGCGCGGTCCCGGCGCAGCGCGGCGCCCACGGACCGCACGGCCGGCGCGAGCCGTTGGCCGGTCCGCTGCGAGACCGACCAGGCCGCCGCCAGGCGCGAGAGGCCGGCGGCGCCGGGCGTCTCCGCGGAGCGCCGCAACGCGTCGACCACGTCGGCCCCGAGCGCCTCGGCGGACGCGGCCGGCCCCAGCAACGGCTCGGCGTCGGCGGCACGCCCCAGCGCGCGACCGGCGGGCAGGCCGGCGGCCAGCTCGGCCGCGAGCAGCTCGCACGCCTCGAGCACCCGGCCGGCCCGTGCGACCGCGGCCCGCCGTCCCCGCCGGCGCACCACGAGCCAGGCCACCCCGGCCGAGCCTGCGGCGAGGACCGCGGCCACAGGCGGCGCCGTCGGCGGCAGCGACGCCGCGGGCGCGAGCGCGACCCCGAGGACGACGAGGGCGCCCGAGCCGGCGAGGGCCACCGCCAGCCGGCGACGGGCCGGACGCGCGGCACCCGGGCCCGGGCCCGGCCCGGCCGCGGCCGGCAGGTCGACGGCGCCCACGAGGCACCCGGGACGCAGCAGCGGCACCGCCAGCGCCAGGCAGCCCGCCGCCAGGACGGCCCAGGGACTCACGGCCCCTCCCGCGTTGCGTGCTCGTCACCGCCGCCGAGCAACCGCTCCAGCTCGTCTGCCCCGGGGCCGGGTGCCCCGCGTCCGCGGTCGTCGAAACGGACGGCGGGCACCGCCCGGACCCAGGGACCCTCGCGCCGCAGCACCGCCAGCTCGCGGACGCGGCGTACGCCGTCCCCGGCGCGGTCGACGTGCACGACCGCCTCCAGCGCGCTGGCCAGCTGGCTGTGCACGGCCTCACGCCCGAGTCCGGCGGCCAACGCCAGGGCCTCGACCCGGGCAGGCACGTCCGCCGGACGGTTCGCGTGCAGCGTGCCGCAGCCACCCTCGTGCCCGGTGTTCAGCGCCGCGAGCAGGTCGACCACCTCGCCGCCCCGGACCTCGCCGACGACGAGCCGGTCAGGGCGCATGCGCAGCGCCTGGCGCACCAGCGTCCGCAGCGTCACCTCGCCCGCGCCCTCGAGGTTGGCCGGCCGCGCCTCGAGACCGACCACCCGCGGGTGCTCCGGTCGCAACTCGGCAGAGTCCTCGACCACGACGAGGCGCTCCGCGGGGTCGGTCGCCGAGAGGAGCGCCTCGAGCACGGTGGTCTTGCCCGTCCCGGTCCCGCCGGTGACCAGGAAGGCGAGGCGGGCGTCGACCACCCGGCGCAGCAGGCGACCCCCCGCGGCGCCGAGCGACCCGGCCGCGACGAGGCCGTCGAGGGAGAAGGCCCGCCGGCGCGGCACGCGCAGGGAGATCAGGGTTCCGGGCCGCGCCACCGGGGCCAGCACGGCATGCAGCCGGGTGCCGTCCCCGAGCCGCGCGTCGACGCACGGGCTCGCGTCGTCGAGGCGGCGTCCCGCCGTGGCCGCCAGCCGCTGCGCCAGCCGGCGCACCGCGTCCTCGGACCCCAGCGCGCCAGCGACGTCGGCCTCCTCCAGCCCCGCGCCGCGGTCGAGCAGGACGCGACCCCCGCCGTCCACCAGCACGTCCGTGACGCCGTCGCTTCGCAGCAGCGGCTCCAGCGCGCCGGCCCCGACGACGTCTCGGCGCAGCGCCTCGTGCACCGCCAGCACCGTCGCGTCCCCCACCGGGTGCCCGGCCGAGCGCAGCGCGTCCGCGACCGCGTGCGGCGTCAGCGGCCCGTCGTGGCCCACGAGGCGGTGCCGCACCTCCTCGACCAGCCCGACGACGTCGGCGTGTGCCGTCATGCCCGCGCCACGTGCGGGTCGGCCGGGTCGATCGGGTCGACCGGGTCGACCGGGTCGTCGGAGGGCCCGGCGACGGCACGCCACACCGCGTCCGCGGCCCGGGCGAGCGCGCCGGACCGACCCCGCGGTGGCCGCCCGCGCACCGGCACCGGGAGGGCGCCCAGCGCGACTGCCTCCTCGAGGCCCCGTCTGGTCGGGCAGCACGGCCACGGGCACCCGGCCCAGCAGCCGCCCCAGGCGGTCGGCGTCCTCCGGGGAGCCCCGCGCAACGAGCAGCGCCCGCCCCTGAAGCCGGCGGCCCCCGCGCACCGCGGACGCGTCGACGTCCCGGTCGGGTCCCGCGCCGACCCACCGACGAGGCGGGCCGCGGCGGCTGCCCCGGTCAGAGTCGCGCGCGCGACCAGCACCACGCCCGAGGCAGGGGCAGGACCTCCGCCCACCCGTGCCCCGCGCCGCGGGGCAGGTCCACCACCACCGCCGCGTGGCCGCGGACGGCGGCCGCCAGCGCCTCCCGCACCGTGGCCTCGTCGACGGAGCCCGGCGCCCCCGGCACGTCCGGCCACCCCAGCACCCCGACGCCGTCGACGGTCCGCGGCACCGCGTCGCGCAGGGCAGCGGCGCCGAGCCGGCCCGCCCCGCGGGAGAGGTCGGGCCACCCCATCGACCCGCCGAGCCCGAGCAGCCGGCCGCTGCCGGGACCGAGCGGGTCGAGATCGACCAACAGGGACGGCCCGCCGCGGGCACCGCGTGCGGCCAGCGCCGCCGCGAGGACCGACGCACCCGCCCCGCCCGACCCGCCCGTCACGGCCAGCACCGGCGCCCGGCGGTCCGGTTCGCCGAGGTCGCTCAGCGCCGCGACGACCGCCGCCTCGTCGCGCGGCAGTGTCAGCACCCGCTCGGCGCCCAGCGCCAGCGCGGCGCGCAGCACCGACGAGTCCTCGGCGGGCGCGCAACCGATCGCGTCACCCTCCGCCGCCCCGAGGCACCCGACCAGCACGCCGTCGCGCCGCGGCGGGTCGAGCCGCGCCAGCGCCGCAGCCTGGTCCGCCCCCACGACCACGGCGGGCGCACGGACCCAGCGGCCGTGCGCCTCGGCGGCCGGGGCGACCTCCGGCGCGACTCCGGCGGCGGCCGCCAGCCGCGCCAGGGCGTCGCGGAGGTCCGGGTCGGAGGTGACGATCAGGGGTGTCGCGTCCATGGCCTCGACGCTGCCCGAGCGCGGGCCTCGCCGCCGGCGGAGGCCGCTGCCCTGTGGACGACCCCGCCGCCGGGACGCCTGTGCACGCACCACCTCGGGCGCCGAACGGCGCCTTCCTATGCTGGGGGGATGGATCCGACCGCCGCACGAGCCGCGGCGTTCTTCGACCTCGACAAGACGATCATCGCCTCGTCGAGCACGTTCGCCTTCACCAAGCCCTTCCAGGCCGGTGGCCTGATCAACCGCACGGTCGTGTTGCGCTCGGCGTACTCGCAGTTCACCTACTCCCTCGGCGGCGCCGACCACGACCAGATGGAGCGGATGCGCGCCTTCATGTCGCAGCTCTGCGCGGGCTGGGACGTCGCCACCGTGCGCCGGATCGTCGCCGAGACGCTGCACGAGGTCGTCGACCCGATGGTCTACGACGAGGCCGTGGCGCTCATCGAGCAGCACCGGGCCGCCGGTCGCGACGTCGTGATCGTCTCCACCTCGGGCACCGAGCTCGTCGAGCCGATCGGCGAGATGCTCGGCGCCGACCACGTCGTGGCCACGAGGATGCGGGTCGAGGACGGCCGCTACACCGGGGAGATCGAGTACTACGCCTACGCCGAGGAGAAGGCGAAGGCCGTACGCCGGCTGGCCGCCGAGCGCGGCTACGACCTCGCGACCAGCTACGCCTACAGCGACTCGGCGACCGACGTGCCGATGCTCGAGGCGGTCGGCCTGCCGCACGCGGTCAACCCCGACAAGGAGCTGCGCCGGCACGCGCAGGAGCTCGGCTGGCCCGTGCTCACCTTCGACCGGCCGGTGGCCCTGGGCTCGCCCGTGACGCTGCCGCCCGCGCGGCCGACGCTCGCGGCGCTGGCGGTGGGCGGGGCCGTCGCGGCCGGCTCCTGGTGGTGGCAGTCGCGCCGGCACCGCACCGGCTGACCACCCGGCTCCCACGCCCGATCGGGGCGAAAGTCAAGTCTTGTTCTGGCCCCCGACCCGGCGTAGACAGGGACCACAACTCCACGAGCAACACGCGGACCGGGGTACCCACGCGGCGATCCACCCTTCACACCAGGGCGCATGCCGACCGGGAATGCCGGGGCAGCAATAGTGAGTGCACGCTTGGTAGCCCCAGGTTCACGTGTCAGCAACGGCGTCCGGTCTCGACCGGGCGCCGTTCGCTTGTCCCGGGTCTCGATACGCCGGCTCGCTGGCGCTGCACGGCTACTCGACACCGGCGCGCCGCTCGGCCCCCGGGACGCGCGCTCGCGCCTCCGCGGCCCCGGCGCCGCGTAGGCCTCGGTGGTGTACATCAGCCAGGCGTGCACGCCGGCCGCTCCGCCGGTGGCGTAGCCGCGCAGGTTCGACTCGTACGCCGGCCGCAGCGCGAGGTGCGCCGCCTCCGGAACCACGAGCGAGGTCGGGTCGACGCCCCGGGCCACGAGCACCAGGCGCTCCGCGGCGCGGGCGACGATGCCGTTGTGCGACGCGAAGGGCGTGGCCGTGGCGAGCTCGGCGTGCACCAGGGCGGCCACCAGCAGGGCCGGCGCCTCGGTCGGGGCGAGCAGCAGCTGCCCCAGCCCACGCAGCCGCTCGGCGGAGGCGCCGTCGCGCGGCCGCCCCAGCCGCGCCTCGGGCACCGCGGCCGACCCCGCCAGCGTGTGCAGCCGGGCCAGTGCCTGCAGCGGCGACCGGCTCATCAGCGGGGCCAGGCCGAGCGCCTCGGCGGAGACGCGCACGGCGTCCGCCGCGACGTCGTCGCCCTCCCCCTCGCGGACGTCGTCGAGCGTGGCGGCGGAGCCCTCCAGCACGGCGCTGGCGTGCGCGCCCAGCAGCAGCGACTCGGCCGTCGTCTCCGGCGACGTGCGCCGCAGACCCCGGTCGCGCAGCACGCTGTCGATCGCGTCGCGCGCCGCCGCGTACCCCGACGGCACTCCCTCGAGCTCGGTGAGGTGAGAAAGCGGATCCGAGGACGGGGCGGTCATGACGGGCACGCTACCGAGCGGGCGTAGGCTTCCGCGCGATGGACCAGGCACGGGCACCGGAGCACACCACCTACCCCGACGACGTGATCACGTGGCTGACGGGGGACGGCGGCCGCGTCGTGCTCTGCCCGAACGACGCCGACCTCGTCGCGCGCCTCGAGGCGATCGGCCACGACGTGCGCACCGGCCGGGCCAAGGAGCACCCGGACGCCTGCGTCGACGTCGTCGTCGCGGTGCACCGCGGGCCCCGCGACCTCGACGAGATCGCCCGGGTGCTGCGACCCGAGGGGCGCCTGGCGATCATGCTGCCGCGCCGCGACGAGCGGATCCCGTGGGTCCGCAAGCTCGACCGGATCATCGGCAGCACCCCGGTCCCCGCGATCGCCGACGACGACACCGCCAGCAACGTCGGCGAGCTCGCGCCGGTGATCACGCACGGCCGCTTCGGCTTCGTCGACGAGACCACGATCCGGTTCTGGCAGCTGGTGGACCGCCGCGCGCTGCTCGGCGTGGTCGCCTCGCTGCCCGAGGTGCTCGCGCTGCCGCAGGAGGAGCGCGAGGCCGCGACGACGGCCGTCGCCGAGCTGTACGACGGCTACGGCCGCGGCGCCGACGGGATGCAGCTGCCCTGGACCGCGCACCTCTACCGCACGACGCTGGCCCCGCCGCCGCTCGGCATCCCGGTCGGCGACGAGGAGGGCGAGCCGCTGGGCCGCGGCGACGACGGCGAGCGCGACGCCTCCGGGCGCGGCGCCTCGGGCGAGGAGTCGCGCAGCAGCGACGGCACCGACACCGACATGCTGCTGATCGACTTCCGCTGACCCGGTTCCGGTAGGGCGGCTCGCCCCGCGGGGGAAGCCGGGGCACACTGACCGCGTGCTCGGCCGCCGCCTGCGTCGTACGCGCCTGGGTTCCCAGGCGGAGCGCGCGACCTTCCGGACGCTCCACACGGCCTCGCTCGCCTCGCCCGCACTGCGCGAGGGCCTCACCGCCGCCAGCGCCGAGCGCAGCATCCGGCACCTGCGGACCCTGCTCGGCACACCGGCCCTGGCGCTGACGGACACGGCCTCGGTGCTGGCGTGGGACGGCGGCTGGGCGCACCACCGCCCGCTCGCGGCCGAGCTGGCCACCGACGCCATCGAGCGCGGCACCCGGGTGGCGCCGCGCGACAAGCTCGCCTGCGACAAGCCGGGCTGCCCGCTGCGGCACGCGATCGTCAGCCCGCTGTCGTGGAGCACCGCGTCGTCGGCACGCTGCAGGTCTTCGCTCCGCAGCCCTCGGGCGGGCTGCTGCGGGCCGCGGACGAGGTCGCGCACTGGGTCTCCGGCCAGCTCGACCTCGCCGAGCTCGACGCCTCCCGCACCCGGCTGATGGAGGCGGAGGTCCGCGCGCTGCGCGCCCAGATCAGCCCGCACTTCGTCTACAACTCGCTCGGCGCCATCGCCAGCTTCGTGCGCACCGACCCCGAGCGCGCGCGCGAGCTGCTCCAGGAGTTCGCGGACTTCACGCGCTACTCGTTCCGCTCGCACGGCGAGCACACCACGCTGGCGGAGGAGCTGCGCTCGGTCGAGCGCTACCTGCTGCTCGAGCAGGCGCGGTTCGGCGACCGGCTCCAGGTCCAGCTGCAGGTCGCCCCCGAGGTGCTGCCGGTCGCGGTGCCGTTCCTGTGCATCCAGCCGCTGGTGGAGAACGCCGTGCGGCACGGCCTCGCCGCCCGCGCGGACACCCCGGACGGCGCCGGGCACATCACCATCGTGGCCCGCGACCTCGGCCAGGAGTGCGTGGTCGAGGTCGAGGACGACGGCGACGGCGAGGACCCCGAGAAGGTGCGCCGTGCCCTCGCGGGGGACACGGGCGTGGACTCGGTCGGCCTCGGAAACGTGGACGCGCGGCTGCGCACCACCTACGGCGACGACTACGGTCTGGTCGTGGAGACCGCCCCGGGCGCCGGCACCAAGGTGATCGTGCGCGTCCCGAAGTTCACCCCGGGGGTGCACGCGTGAGCGAGCGGGCCCCCGCGCCGGGGGCCGGGACCGGGCTCCGGGTGCTGGTGATCGACGACGAGCGACCGGCGCTCGACGAGCTGTCCTGGCTGCTCGGCCAGGACGCCCGGGTCGGCCGGGGTGCAGACCTGCGACTCGGCGACGGCGGCGCTGCGCCTCCTGCAGGAGCAGGACGTGCGACGCGGTCTTCCTCGACATCCAGATGCCGGGCCTGACGGGCCTCGAGCTGGCGCAGGTGCTCTCCCGGTTCCGCCAGCCGCCGCCGATCGTCTTCGTGACCGCCCACGACGAGCACGCCGTGGAGGCCTTCGACCTGCGCGCCGTCGACTACGTCCTCAAGCCCGTGCGCGGGGAGCGCCTGGCCGAGGCGGTGCGCCGGATCGTCGAGGGCAGCGCGGCCCCCACCGAGCCCCGCGACGAGCAGATCCCCGTCGAGCGGGGCGGGGTGACGCGCTTCGTGAGCCGGAGCGACATCTCCCACGTCGAGGCCCAGGGCGACTACGCGCGACTGCACACCGCCGAGGGCTCGCACCTCGTGCGCGCGCCGCTGACGACCCTGGAGGCGGAGTGGGCCGCGGCCGGCTTCGTCCGCATCCACCGCAGCCTGCTGGTCAACCTCGCCCACGTCCGCGAGGTCCGGATGGACTCAGGACGCTGCTCGGTCACGGTCGGGGCGACGCCGCCGAGCGGGGCGCCGAGCTGCAGGTGAGCCGCCGGCACACCCGCGAGCTCCGCGAGCTGCTGCTCAAGCAGGGGCGGGACGGGTGAGCGAGCAGGGCCGCGGTCCGGACCGGCCGGCGCTCCCGCCGCGCGTCCGCGTCAGCGGCCCGTCGCGGCACCGGCCCGGCCCGCGCCCCGCGCACACCGCGGAGATCGACGAGGGGACGCCGGTCGGCGCGCTGCTGCTCGGTTCCCTGCTGCGCGAGCAGCTGCGACTCGCGCTGGGCGTGCTGCTGCTGCTCGCCGTCACGGTCGGGGCGCTCCCGCTGCTCTTCCACCTCGCGCCCGAGGCCGCCGGGTGGCGGCTCGGCGGCCTGCCGCTGCCCTGGCTGCTGCTCGGCGTCGTGGTCTACCCCTACCTGCTGCTGCTCGGCTGGGCGTACGTGCGCCGCGCCGAGCACAACGAGGACGCCTTCGCCGAGCTGATGACCGAGCGCGACCCCGACGACCCGGCGAGCCCCGACGGCCCCACCGGGGTCCGCCCGTGAACCTCGACCCGGTCCCGGTGCTGGCTGCCGTCCTGCTCGTCACGCTGGCCACGCTGCTCATCGGCACCTGGGGCCTGAAGATCTCGCGCACCACCAGCGACTTCTTCGTGGCCTCGCGCACGGTCCGCCCCGGCCTGAACGCCTCGGCGATCAGCGGGGAGTACCTCTCCGCGGCGTCCTTCCTCGGCGTCGCCGGCCTGCTGTTGACGTTCGGCGCCGACATGCTCTGGTACCCGGTCGGCTGGACCGCCGGCTACCTCGTGCTGCTGGTGCTGGTCGCCGCGCCGCTGCGCCGCTCGGGCGCGTACACGCTGCCCGACTTCGCCGAGGCGCGGCTCGGCTCGCGCCGGGTCCGCGGCGCCTGCTCGGTGCTCGTCGTCGGGATCGCGTGGCTCTACCTGCTGCCGCAGTTCCAGGGGGCGGGGCTGACGCTGGAGGCCGCGATCGACGCGCCGCCGTGGGTCGGCGTCGCGCTCGTCGCCGGGGTGGTGCTGGCCAACGTGACCTCCGGCGGGATGCGCTCGATCACCTTCGTGCAGGCCTTCCAGTACTGGCTGAAGCTGACGGCGCTGCTGCTGCCCGCGGCGGTGCTGCTGGTCGTGTGGCTCGGCGACGGCCGACCGCGCGGCGGCGAGGTGGCGTCTCCGGACATCGCGACCGGCACCGGCAGCAGCGACACCGCGGGCACGCTGGAGGGGACCGACGTCTGGTCCCTGCCGCTGGCCGGGCTCGGCGCCGAGGGGCTCTACGTCACCTACTCGCTGATCCTCGCCACGTTCCTGGGCACCATGGGGCTGCCCCACGTGGTGGTGCGCTTCTACACCAACCCCGACGGGCGCGCGGCCCGCCGCACGACCGTCGGTGGTCCTCGCGCTGCTGGGCATCTTCTACCTCGTGCCGCCCGTCTACGGCGCGCTCGGCCGGGTGTACGCCGACGAGCTCGTCGCGGAGGGCCGCAGCGACGTGGTGGTCCTCGAGCTGCCCCGGCTGATGCTCGACGGCGCGGCCGGCGACCTGCTCACCGGCCTCGTCGTCGCCGGCGCGTTCGGCGCGTTCCTCTCCACCTCCTCCGGCCTCGCGATCGCCGTGGCCGGGGTCCTCAGCCAGGACGTGACCGGGCGCCGGTGGCGCGGCAGCCGGCTGCGCGGCGTGACCGCCTTCCGCCTCGGCGCCGTGCTCGCCGTGGTCGTGCCCGGCATCATCGCCATCGCCTCGCCCGACGTCGGCGTCGCGCGGGCGGTGGGCCTCGCTTTCGCCGTCTCCGCGTCGACCTTCGCGCCGCTGCTGCTGCTCGGGATCTGGTGGCGCGGCCTGACCGACGCCGGCGCCCTGGCCGGGCTCGCGGTCGGGGGCCTCGGCTCCGGCGCCGGGGTGGTGTGGGTGCTGGTCGGCCCGGACCACGAGGGCTGGCTGGCGGCCGTGCTGGGGCAGCCCGCGGCCTGGAGCGTGCCGGCCGCGGCGGCGACCATGGTGCTGGTCAGCCTGGCCACGCGCACCCGCATCTCCCCCGCGGCGCACCGATTCATGGTGCGGCTGCACACCCCCGAGACGGTCGACCTCGACCGCGGCTGAGCCCCGCTCGCGGGGCCGGCGCCCGGGCTCGGTCTCACCCTTCCGGACGAGCCCGCTCGTCCCGGTACACCGCCCGCTCGTCCCCGGGCGCCCGCCGTCGGGCGACGCTGGTGATCGCGGCCACAAACCCCCCTCGCCGGGTGCCGTCCGCGCCCCTAGGGTGGGCCGGGAGGGCCCCGTCACGCTGAGGGTCTCGAACCAGGAGGAGCCACGTGAGCGACAACGACACCCTGTCCAACCTGCTGCACGAGGAGCGCCGCTTCGAGCCCCCGCCGCAGGTCGCGGAGCACGCCAACCTCACCTCGGAGGCCTACGCGCGCGCCGAGAAGGACCGCGAGGGCTTCTGGGCCGAGCAGGCCGAACGCCTGGACTGGGCCCAGCCGTGGGACCAGGTGCTCGACTGGTCGAACCCGCCCTTCGCGAAGTGGTTCGTCGGCGGCCGGCTGAACGCGTCGTACAACTGCGTCGACCGGCACGTCGAGGCCGGGCGCGGCGACCAGGTGGCGCTGCACTTCGTCGGCGAGCCCGAGGGCGACACCCGCGACATCACCTACGGCGAGATGCAGGAGCTGGTCAGCCGGGCCGCCAACGCGCTGACCGACCTCGGCGTCGAGACCGGCGACCGCGTCGCGATCTACATGCCGATGATCCCGGAGACCGTCGTGGCGATGCTGGCCTGCGCCCGGATCGGCGCGCCGCACACCGTCGTCTTCGGCGGCTTCTCCTCCGACGCGCTCGCCTCGCGGCTGACCGACTGCCAGGCCAAGGTCGTGATCACCGCGGACGGCGGCTACCGCCGCGGCCAGGCGTCCTCGCTCAAGCCGGCGGTCGACGAGGCCCGCGGCAAGACCGACGTCGTCGAGCACGTGCTCGTCGTCCGGCGCACCGGCCAGGATGTGGCGTGGGACGACTCGGTCGACGTGTGGTGGCACGACACCGTCGACCAGGCCTCGCCCGAGCACACGCCCGAGGCGTTCGACGCCGAGCACCCGCTCTTCGTCATGTACACCTCAGGCACGACCGGCAAGCCGAAGGGCATCCTGCACACCACCGGCGGCTACCTGACCGGGGCGGCGTACACCCACTGGGGCGTCTTCGACATCAAGTCCGAGAGCGACGTCTACTGGTGCACCGCCGACGTCGGCTGGATCACCGGCCACAGCTACATCGTCTACGGCCCGATGGCCAACGGCGTCACGCAGGTGCTCTACGAGGGCACGCCCGACCACCCCGAGCGCGGCCGCTGGTGGAAGATCGTCGAGCAGTACGGCGTGACGGTCTTCTACACCGCCCCCACGGCGATCCGCTCCTTCATGAAGCAGGGCCGCGAGGTCCCGGACAACCACGACCTGTCGTCGCTGCGGATCCTCGGCTCGGTGGGTGAGCCGATCAACCCCGAGGCCTACGTCTGGTACCGCGAGGTCGTCGGCGGCGGGCGCACCCCGGTCGTGGACACCTGGTGGCAGACCGAGACCGGCTCGATCATGATCAGCCCGCTGCCGGGCGTGACGGCGGCGAAGCCGGGCTCGGCCATGACGCCGATCCCCGGCATCGCGGCCGAGGTGGTCGACGACGAGGGCACGCCGGTGCCGCACGGGCACGGCGGCTTGCTCGTGCTCACCGAGCCGTGGCCCGCGATGCTCCGCACGATCTGGGGCGACGACGAGCGGTTCAAGGAGACCTACTGGGACCGCTTCAGCAAGCAGGGCTTCTACTTCGCCGGCGACGGCGCGAAGAAGGACGAGGACGGGGACCTGTGGGTCCTCGGCCGCGTGGACGACGTCATGAACGTCTCCGGGCACCGGCTCTCCACGACGGAGATCGAGTCGGCGCTGGTCTCGCACGAGAAGGTCGCCGAGGCCGCCGTGGTCGGCGCCCAGGACGAGGACACCGGCCAGGCCGTGTGCGCCTTCGTGATCCTGCGCGAGAGCGCGGGTGACGGCGGGGACGACCTCGTCGAGGAGCTGCGCAACCACGTGCGCACCCAGATCGGCCCGATCGCGAAGCCGCGTCAGGTGATGGTCGTGCCGGAGCTGCCGAAGACGCGGTCCGGCAAGATCATGCGGCGGCTGTTGAAGGACGTCGCCGAGAACCGCGAGGTGGGCGACGTGAGCACGCTGGCCGACTCCTCCGTGATGAACCTGATCCAGCAGGGCGCCTCCCAGGGCTCGGACGACGAGTGATGCCTGAGGGCCGCGACCCCCGAGGTGGGGTCGCGGCCGTCAGGCCCCGCGCCTAGGGTGGGTTCCGTCCGAGGGCGCGCCGGAAGTCTGGTCGGCACGAAGCCCGCGACCGCCGAGGAGCGCCGTGACCGACGAAGACACCCAGCACGACCCGTCGGACCGAGAGGACGGCAGCGAGCCCCCGCGCGACGGGGCCGCCGCGGCCGCCCGGAACACGCGCCTCTTCTCGCCCGGTTCCTTCCTCGAGAGCAGCCGCGTCGCCGGCATCCTCCGCGCCGAGACCGCCGGCGGCCTGCTGCTGATCGCGGGCGCGATCGTGGCGTTGGTCTGGGCGAACAGCCCCATCAGCGACTCCTACGAGACGCTGCGCACCACGAAGGTCGGCGGCGAGCCGTTCGGCCTCCACCTGGACCTCACCCTCGAGAAGTGGGCCGCCGACGGCTTGCTGGCCATCTTCTTCTTCGTCGTCGGCCTGGAGCTCAAGCGCGAGTTCGTCGCCGGCGACCTCCGCGACCCGCGCCGCGCCGCGCTGCCGATGGCCGCGGCCGTCGGCGGCATGGTCGCCCCGGCGCTCGTCTTCGTCACGATCAACCTGGCGGTGGGCGACGGCGGCGGGCTGCGGGGCTGGGCGATCCCCACCGCGACGGACATCGCGTTCGCGGTGGCGATCCTGGCGGTGATCAGCACCCACCTCCCCACCGGGCTGCGCACCTTCCTGCTCACCCTCGCCGTGGTGGACGACCTGCTGGCGATCACGATCATCGCGGTCTTCTACACCTCCAGCCTCAAGCTGGAGTTCCTGGCGCTCTCGCTGGTGCCGATCCTGCTCTTCGGCGTTCTGGTGCAGCGCCGGGTCCGCAACCCCTTCCTGCTGATCCCGCTCGCCGCGCTGGCGTGGGTGTTCATGCACGAGTCCAACGTGCACGCCACCATCGCCGGCGTCCTGCTGGGCTTCACCGTGCCCGTCTTCCGCCGCGACAACATCAAGGGCCGCGGGCTCGCCGAGCACATCGAGCACCTGGTGCGGCCGGTCTCCGCCGGCTTCGCCGTGCCCGTGTTCGCGTTCTTCGCAGCGGGCGTGACCATCGGCGGGGTCTCGGGCCTGGTCGAGTCGCTGCGCGACCCGGTCGCCATGGGCATCGTGGTCGGCCTGGTGCTCGGCAAGACGATCGGCATCGGCGGGTCCACGTGGTTGCTCGCGCGGTTCACGGCCGCCGACCTCGACGACGACCTGTCCTGGATCGACGTGATCGGTCTGTCCATGCTGGCCGGGATCGGGTTCACCGTGTCGCTGCTGATCGGCGAGCTCGCCTTCGAGGGCGACGAGACGCTCGCCGAGCACGCGACCGTGGGCGTCCTCGTGGGCTCGCTGCTGGCCACCGTGCTGGCGACGGTCGTGCTGCGGGCCCGCAACCGCGCGTACCGCCGCATCGAGGAGCGGGAGCAGGTGGACGCCGACCACGACGGCATCCCCGACGTCTTCCAGGAGCCCGGCACCCAGGGCTGAGCCGCCGCCGGGCCCGCCCCGCCGCGCCGGGACCGCGCCCCACGCGGGGTTGGGTAGGGTCCCACCAACCGCACCGAGAACAACCAGCCGACGAGCGAGGGCGCCGCACATGCAACCGGAACCGGTCAAGGACACCGATCCGACCATCGGCAAGCTGGTCACCGACGTCAACCGCGACCTGGTCGCCCTGGTGAAGAAGGAGATCGAGCTCGCCAAGCAGGAGCTCAAGGTCTCCGTCACGCTCGGCGGCACGGGCCTGGGGTTGTTCCTCGCCGCCGCCTTCATCGGCCTGCTCAGCGTGATCTTCCTGTCGATCGCGTTCGCGTACCTGATCCACTGGAACGGCGACGGGCTCAGCCTGCACTGGGCCTACCTGATCGTCTTCGGCGCCTACGTCGCGATCGCCGCCCTCCTCGCACTGCTGGGACTGCGCAAGGTCAAGAAGGTGAAGGGCCCCGAGCGGGCCATCCACCAGGCCCAGGAGACGAAGCAGGCCCTGACCAACCGCGGCTCCTGAGCCCACCCGACGTCAGCCGGTGCAGGGGCCGGTGCCGACCGGGTCCTGCGCGGCCACGCCGCGCGCGGCGGACTCGCGGACCTGCTCGGCGGTGAGCGCGTAGCCCGTCTCCTGGTCGGTCACCGAGGCGGCGAAGACGAGGCCGACGACGTCGCCGTCCGAGTCGACGATGGGCCCGCCGGAGTTGCCCGGCCGCACCAGCGAGCGCAGGGCGAAGACCTCGCGCACCACGGAGCCCTCGCCGTAGATGTCGGGCGAGCGCAGCCGCTGCTCGGAGCGGATGCGGCCCGGCTGCACGTCGTACGGCCCGTCCTGCGGGTAGCCGAGCACGGCCACCGGGTCGGGCCTGGCCGCGTCGAAGGCCAGGTCGAGGGGCGCGCGGCCGCCGTCGTCGAGCCTCAGCACGGCGATGTCGAGGTCGGGGTTGTAGTGCACGACGCGCGCACCGACCGTGTCGTCCCCGAGCTGCACCTGCGGCCGGTCGACGGCCGCGACGACGTGCGCGTTGGTCATCAGCCGGTCGTCGGAGTAGAGGAAGCCGCTGCCCTCGACGCCGCGGCCGCAGGAGTTCTCGCCGCGGATCTTCAGCACGCTGCCGGCCACCGCCTGCACGTCCGGGTCGTTCAGCAGGCGCTTCGGGCCGGGCCCCACCTCGACGATCCGCTCGGGGGCGAACGGCTCGAGGTAGCGCGGGAAGAACGTCGTCCCGACGACGTCGTTGAAGGCGTTGAGCAGCTGACCCGCCGAGGTGGGCAGCACGCCGTCGACCCGCTTGAGCACCGCCGAGTCGCGGACCACCGGGGTGACGCCCGAGATGCCCGCGCCCGAGACGGCGACGCCGAGCGCCCACGCCACGACGAGCACCGCCGCCGCGCTGAGGGCCGCCCCGCCGACGGCGTCGACGGCGCGCGCCGGTTGCCAGGTGATCTGGTCGCGGATCCGCACGCCGGCGTACTGCAGCACCGCCTGCCCGATGCTGGCCGCGACGATCACGACGAACAGCGCCCCGAGCGAGACGGTCAGCGAGGGTTCCATCCCGCCGAGCAGCCGCGGCGCCGCCCAGATGCCGAGCAGGCCGCCGACGAGCAGCCCGCCGGTGGCGAAGGCGCCCGTCACGAAGCCCTGCCAGTAGCCCGAGAGCGCGTAGGCCAGCACGAGGACGACCAGCAACCAGTCCAGCAGGTTCACTCGTCCTCCTCGTCGGAGATGTCCAGGAAGCCGCGGCGCTGGTCGGTGCCCGGGTCCGCCGCCGACTCGCTGCCGGTGCCGTAGGGCCGCGGCGGCGCGCCCGCGAGCATGTGCTCGGGCAGGTCCCGCACGCGGTCGCTGTCCCACGTGCGCGTCCAGCCGAGCCAGTCGAACATCCGCGAGATGATCCCCCCGGTGAACCCCCAGAGGATCACGTCGTTGTCCTCGCCGATCAGGAAGCCGGGGCCCACCCAGCCGCTGGGGTGGCGCACGGAGATGCGGTGCGCGGGGTCGAGCAGCTCGGTCAGCGGCACCCGGTGCACGGCGTGCACCTCGTCCTCGCTGACCACGCCGACGTCGCCGGGGTCGTGCCACCACGCCAGCACCGGGGTGACGGCGAAGTTGCTCGGCGGCAGCCACAGCACGGGCAGCCGCCCGAAGACGGCGACCGTGGCCGGGGCGATGCCGACCTCCTCCTGCGCCTCGCGGAGCGCCGCCTGCTCGGCGGTCTCGCCGGGGTCCACCGCGCCGCCGGGGAAGGAGACCTGGCCGGGGTGGGAGCGCATGTGGTGCGCCCGCTCGGTGAGCAGCAGCTCCCGACCCCGCGGGCCGTCCGCGAAGAGCATCAGCACGGCGCCGGGCCGCGGGTCGGCCCCCTCGGGCGGGCTGAACGTCGAGAGCCTCTCCGGCGGGATCGCCGCGGCCCCGTCGCGCAGCTCGGCGAGCCAGGGTGGCAGGTCGGGCCAGGGTGACCGGTCCGGGTCGGGCGAGACCCCGGGCCGGCGGGAGCCGCTCACACGACCACCCCGAGGTGCTCCTCGACGAGCCGCTCGAGCTCGCCGATCTCCTCGACCTCGCGGAACTCCTGGTGCACGATGCGCCCGTCGCCGTCGACGAGCGCCAGGAACGGCAGGCCGGGGATCCGCGGCAGCGGCGCGGCGCCGCTGAGCTCGCCGCCGGGGTCGGCGACCTGGGGGTAGGTCACGCCGCTGGTCAGCAGCAGCTCGCCGGCGTTGCTGGTCTGCTGGTCGGCGTAGTCGACGCCGAGCACGGTCACCTTCTCGCCGCTGCGCTCGGCGAACCGCTGGAAGATCGGCAGCTCGCGGCGGCACGGCGGGCACCACGAGGCCCACAGGCTGACCACCATCGGGCCGCGCAGCGTGGCCAGGTCGACCGTCCCCGCCGCGCCGAAGCAGGGCAGCTCGACCGACGGGAGGCCGCCGTCGACGGCGTCCCCGGGCTCGCCCGGCCCGTTGCGGCAGGGGGCCAGGCCGGCCTCGCGCCGAACCGCCCGCAGCTCGGGGGTGTCCAGCTCCACCGAGGACGCGGCGGCCGGCTCGGCGCCGGAGCCGTCGCCGGAGCCGTCGCCGTCGGGGCCCTCCGCGGCGCAGGCGGTGGCGACCAGGACCAGCGCGAGGGCGCCCGCCAGCCGGGCACCCACGGCGAGCCGCCTCACGCCGGCCCCTGCGTCTTGACCAGCGCCGCGGCCGCCTCCGCCTCCACGGGCCCGGTGCCGTACGACGGGCACCAGCGCGCCACGGTGCAGGCGCCGCAGGCCGGCTTCTTCGCGTGGCACACCCGCCGGCCGTGCCAGATCAGGTGGTGGCTCAGCATCGTCCAGTCGCGCTTCTCGAACAGCTCGCCGACGGCGTGCTCGGTCTTGACCGGGTCGGTCTCGTCGGTCCAGCCGAACCGGCGCGCGAGCCGGCCGAAGTGGGTGTCCACCGTGATGCCGGGGATGTCGAAGGCGTTGCCGAGCACGACGTTGGCCGTCTTGCGGCCCACGCCGGGCAGCTCGACCAGGTCGGCGAGCCGCGGTGGCACCTCGCCCCCGTGCCGCTCGACCAGCGCGGCGCTCAGCTTCAGCAGCGTCTCGGTCTTCTGCCGGAAGAACCCGAGCGGCCCCAGCAGCTGCTCGAGGGACTCCCGCGGGGCCGCGGCCATGGCGGGGGCGTCCGGGTAGGCGGCGAAGAGGTGCGGGCGCACCGCGTTCACCCGCCGGTCGGTGGTCTGCGCCGAGAGCACCGTGACCACCAGCAGCTGGAACGGGTCGTCGAAGTCCAGCTCGCAGCGCGCCTCCGGCCAGGTCGAGGCGAGCACCCGGTTCATCCTGCGCGCGCGGCGCACGAGCGCCGTCCGGCTCTCCTCGCGAGGCGCGGCGCCGGCGGGGGAGCCTGCCGGGGCCTCCGTCGGGGCGCCTGCCCCGGCTCGCGTCCCGTCCTGACCCACGCGCCCCAGCCTACGGGGCCCCTGCGACGGCACGGACGGGCACGGCACCGGCACGGTGGGGGGACAGGGGCCCTCGCCGTCGCTAGGATCACCCAGACTCCGCGCGGGAGGCGGCGCGGTGCCTAAACCAGGAGGTTGGAGTGGACAACGACGTGCTGCGTCAGGCGCCGCTGTTCAGCGCGCTCGACGACGAGGCCGCCACGGCGTTGCGCGCCTCCATGACCGAGACGAAGCTGCGCCGCGGCGAGGTCCTGTTCCACGAGGGCGACTCGGGCGACAAGCTCTACGTCATCGTCGACGGCAAGGTGAAGCTCGGCCGGACGTCCTCGGACGGCCGCGAGAACCTGCTGGCCATCCTCGGGCCCGGCCAGATGTTCGGCGAGCTCTCGCTCTTCGACCCGGGCCCCCGCTCCGGCACCGTCACGTCGGTGACCGACGCGACGTTCGCCTCCCTCTCGCACGAGGACCTGCTGCGCTGGCTCGAGGGCCGGCCGATCGTCGCGCGCAGCCTGCTCTCGCAGCTCGCCGGCCGGCTCCGCAAGGCCAACGACGTGGTCGCCGACCTGGTGTTCTCCGACGTGCCCGGCCGGGTCGCCAAGGCGCTGCTCGACCTGGCGGACCGGTTCGGCCGCACGGCCGACGACGGCGTGCACGTGCACCACGACCTCACCCAGGAGGAGCTCGCCCAGCTGGTCGGCGCCTCCCGGGAGACGGTGAACAAGGCGCTGGCCGACTTCGCCTCCCGCGGCTGGCTCCGGCTCGAGCCGCGCTCCGTGGTGATCATGGACATCGAGCGGCTCTCGCGACGCGCCCGCTGAGGCGGCCCTGAGCACTCCGCCGCCACCGCCCGGCGAGCCCGCCGCGGGGCCGCCGCGGCCGGCGCCGACGCTGCGGCCGATGGACCCGGCCGACCACCCGGCCGTGCTGGCGCTGAACGCGCGCCACGTGGAGCGCCTCTCCCCCATGGACCAGGCGCGGCTGGTCACGATGCTGGCCCTCGCCGACCGCGCGCTGGTCGTGGACGTCGGCGGCGCGGTGGCCGGGTTCGCGATCACGTTCGCGCCCGGGACCGCGTACGACTCCAGCAACTACCGCTGGTTCGCCGACCGGTACGGCCGCTGGTTCTACTACCTCGACCGCGTGGTCCTCGACGACGCCTTCCAGCGGCAGGGACTGGCGTCGCGGGTCTACGACGAGGTCGAGGCGCGCGCCACGGCCTTCGGCCGCCTCGCGGTCGAGGTCGACACCCAGCCGCCGAACGAGCCGTCGCTGGCCTTCCACGCCGGGCGCGGCTTCGCGGAGGTGGCACGCTGGGGCGGCGGGGGCAAGGAAGTGGCGATGCTGGTGAAGGAGCTCTCGTGACCCGCCGCCTGGTGCGCCGACCACGGCTGCTCGCGCTCGTCGCCGTGCTCACGCTCGTGCTCGTGGCCAGCGGCGCGCTGCTGCTGCTGCGGGGCGGCGGCGAGCTCGCCGAGGAGCCCGCGCCGGACTCCGAGGCGGCCGCGGAGCTGCGCAACGTGCCCGACGCGTGGGCGCCGGCGGTCTCCGACCCCGTCGAGGACTCGGTCTACCCCGCGGTGGGTGACCCCGGCGTCGACGCGCTGCACTACGCGCTCGACCTCGACTGGGACCCCGACGAGGAGCGGTTGACGGGCGAGGCCACGATCACCGTGCGCGCGACCGGTGCCGCCGAGGACGCCGGCGAGCTGCGGCTCGACCTCGGCGAGCCGCTCGAGGTCGAGGAGGTGCGCCTCGACGGCGAGGAGGTGCAGGAGGCCACCGACGACAGCGAGCTCGACACGGACGGCACCGAGGCGTCGTACGCCCACGTCGGCAAGGACCTGGTCGTCGCGGCGGCCGTCGCCGAGGACGAGGTGCACGAGCTGGTCGTGCGCTACGCCGGGACGCCCGAGCCGGTCGAGGCGCCGACGACGCGCGGCGACTTCGAGACCACCGGCTGGACCGTCTCGAAGGCGGGCGAGCGTCTGGACGATGCAGGAGCCGTACGGCGCCTACTCCTGGTACCCCGTGCACGACCACCCCAGCGACAAGGCCTTCTACGACGTGGAGATCAGCGCGCCCGCGCCGCTGGTCGGCGTCGCCAACGGGCAGCTCGCCGAGCGCGCCACCGAGGACGGGACCACCACGACGCGCTGGGAGCTGGGGAGCCCGGCCGCGTCCTACCTGGTCACGATCGCGATCGGCGACTACGAGGTCACCGAGGAGACGAGCGCCAGCGGGGTGCCGCTGTCCTACTGGGTGCTGCGCGGCGACGAGCGCGGGCGCCGGAACGCTCGAGCGGACGCCCGACGCCCTGGCCTGGGTCGAGGAGCGGCTGGGGGAGTACCCCTTCGAGTCCCTCGGCGTGCTGCTGACCGACTCCCGGAGCGGCATGGAGACCCAGACAATGATCACGCTGGGCCGCACGCGACTACGTGCAGTCGGCGCCGGTGATCGTGCACGAGATCGTGCACCAGTGGTACGGCAACCTGGTCACGCCGACCGACTGGAGCGACCTCTGGATGAACGAGGGCATGGCGATGTACCTCCAGTTCGTCTACGAGGCGGAGCAGCGACGGCCGGCCGATCGACGCCGTGATGGACGGGTGGGCCTCGGTGGAGCCGGCGATGCGCGCCGAGGGCGGCCCGCCGGCCGACTACGACCCCGAGGCGTTCGCGGAGAGCGTCGTCTACGTGGCGCCCGCGCTGATGTGGCACGAGGTGCGCGAGCGCGTGGGCGACGAGGCGTTCTGGCGGATGGTCCGGCGCTGGCCGCAGTCGCAGGAGTTCGAGAACGCGACCCGCGAGGAGTACCTCGACTGGGTCGAGGAGGAGACCGGCGAGGAGCTCACGCCGCTCTTCGACGCGTGGCTGCTCGGCGAGGAGTCCCCGGCCGCCGCGGGTGAACCGGCGCCCGCGGGGGCTTGCCAGCGCGGCCGATCGGCGGTCGGATCGGCGCATGCGGCTGCTCGTGCTCGGCGGAACCGGGTTCCTGTCCCGCGAGGTGGCGGGGGAGGCGCGTGCGCCGCGGGCACGAGGTCGGCGCCGCCTGCCGCGGCGAAGTCCGGGTGCGCCGCCCGAGGGCGTCCGGCACCTGCCGCTCGACCGCGCCGGCGGCGACCGCGGACGAGGTCGCCGCGGCCGTCGGCCCCGGCTGGGACGCGGTGGTCGACGTGGCGCGGCACCCCAGCTGGGTGCGGGCGGCCGTGGCGGCGTGCCCGGCGGCGCACTGGGTCTTCGTCTCGACGGTGAACGTCTACGCCGACGAGCGCACGCCGGGCGGCCGGCCCGGCACCCTGCCGCTGCACGAGGCGGTGCGCACCGACGAGGAGCTCGGGCCGGCTCCGACCTGTACGGCGCGATGAAGGTCGGCTGCGAGGAGCTGGTGCGCGAGGGGGCTGCGTCGTGCGCGGTGGTGCGGCCGGGGCTGATCGTCGGGCCCGGCGACCCGACCGGCCGGTTCTCCTACTGGCCCTGGCGGCTCGACCCCGAGCGGCCCGGCGCCGACGACCCGGTGCTCGCGCCGGGCGACCCCGGCGACCTCGTGCAGGTGATCGACGTGCGCGACCTCGCCGCCTGGCTCGTCGACCTCGCCGAGCGGCGGACGACCGGCGACTTCGACGCCGTGGGCGGCCTGACCGGCCGCGGCGACCTGCTCGCCACCGTGGCCGCGGGGTGCGGCGCCTCGCCGCGCTGGGCGTGGGTCGGCCAGGAGTTCCTCCACGCGCACGAGCGTGCAGCCCTGGGCGGGCGAGCGCTCGGTGCCGCTGTGGTTGCCCCTGCCCGAGGCCGGCGGGATCCTCGCGCACGACCCGACGCCGGCACTGGAGGCCGGGTTGCGCCTGCGACCCGTCCCCGAGACCGCCGCCGACACGCTGGCCTGGCTGCGCGCGACGCCCGACGCGGCGGTCACCGGCCTCACGCGCGACGAGGAGCGTCTGCCCTGCTGGAGGCGACGGGCCGGGGTCCAAGCGCGAGCGCCCTCGGGCCCGGGAGGGGCGCTCACCCATGGACCCGGGGCTAAGGTGCCGCCCGTGCCCCGGATCTCCGCCCGCGACCTGGTCGACTACGTCCTCGACGACGGCTCCTGGACGTCGTGGGACACCCCGCCCGACCGCACCGGCATCAGCGAGGAGTACGCCGCCGACCTCGCGGCCGCGGCCGAGAAGTCCGGCGTGGACGAGTCGGTGCTGACCGGCGAGGGCGGATGCGCGGACGCCGGGTCGCCGTCGTCGTGGGCGAGTTCGGCTTCCTCGCCGGCTCGATCGGCCGCGCCGCCGCCGACCGGCTGGTCGCGGCCGTCGAGCGCGCCACCGCCGAGGACCTGCCGCTGCTCGCGGCGCCCATCAGCGGCGGCACCCGGATGCAGGAGGGCACCCCGGCGTTCGTGCAGATGGTGCGGATCTCCGCCGCCGTCGCCGCGCACAAGAAGGCCGGGCTGCCCTACCTCGTCTACCTGCGCAACCCCACCACCGGCGGGGTGATGGCCTCCTGGGGCTCGCTGGGCCACGTGACCGTGGCCGAGCCCGGCGCGCTGGTCGGCTTCCTCGGGCCGCGGGTCTACGAGGCGCTCTACGGCGAGCCGTTCCCCGAGGGCGTGCAGACCTCGGAGAACCTCTACGCCCGCGGCGTCATCGACGCCGTGCTGCCGCTCGAGGACATCGCCGACGTGCTCGACCGCGCCCTCAGCGTGCTCTACGCGCGGACCGAGGGGCTGCCGCAGGTGCCCGAGCCCCCGGAGGACCCGGTGCCCGACGTGGACACCTGGGACGCCGTCACCCGCAGCCGGCGCGAGGACCGCCCCGGCGTACGCCGGCTCCTGCGCTACGCCGCCGAGGACGTCGTCCCGCTGAACGGCACCAGCCAGGGCGAGGCCGACCCGGGGCTGCTGATCGCGCTGGCCCGCTTCGGGCGCGCGCCGTGCGTCTTCCTCGGGCAGGACCGCCGCGGCCAGACCAAGGACCACCCGATGGGCCCCGAGGCGCTGCGCGAGGCCCGTCGGGGAATGCGTCTCGCCTCCGAGCTCGGGCTGCCGCTGGTGACCGTGATCGACACCCAGGGCGCGGCGCTGTCGCCGGACGCGGAGAACGGCGGCCTCGCCGGCGAGATCGCCCGGTCGCTCTCGCGACCTGGTCACGCTCGACGCCCCCACGCTGTGCCTGATGCTCGGCGAGGGCAACGGCGGCGGCGCGCTGGCGCTGATGCCCACGGACCGCGTGATCGCCGCCCAGCACGCCTGGCTGTCGCCGCTGCCGCCCGAGGGCGCCAGCGCGATCGTGCACCGCGACACCGACCACGCCCCCGAGATGGCCCGCGCCCAGCAGGTGCGCGCCGCCGACCTGTACCGGCACGGGATCGTGGACCGCATCGTCGCCGAGCACCCGGACGCCGCCGACGAGCCCGAGGACTTCTGCCGCCGGGTCGGCCGGGTGCTCGAGTACGAGCTCTCCGCGCTGCTCGCCACCGACGTCGCCGGGCTGGTCGCCACTCGCACCGACCGCTACGCCCGCTGACCGCGTCCCTCCTCGGTCGAGGAGGGCGCGCAGCGCCCGTCACCCCGTCGGTCGAGGAGGGCGCGCAGCGCCCGTCACGAGACCCCGTTGCCCACAAGGAACGCCGAGAGCCCGGTGTCCACAGGGCTTCTGAGCCTCGAGTGCAGTGTCGGTGCTCGGTGGCAGAGTGTCGTCATGGCGGAGGCACCGGGGGGCGTCGCAGAGGACGCGGTGAACCGCGCGCTGGGCCAGATGGACGCGGTGCTGGACGCGGTGGTGGGTCGCCCGACGTGGGCGATGACCCCGGACCAGCAGCGCCAGGCGCTGGTGGCGCTGGCCCGTGTCGAGTCGCGGGGGGCGGCGCTGCGGCTGGCCGTGGTGGCCCAGGCCGAGGCGGACGCCGTCGGTGTCGACGCGGGCGCGACGTCGACGGCGGCATGGCACGCGGACGCGACGGGGCAGACCCCGGCGCAGGCGTTTAGGTTCTCGCGGCAGACCAAGAAGCGAGCCGCGCAGCAGACCCGGTTCACCATGTCCGATGACGGGCAGGGGTGCGTGCACGGCCGGTTCACCCTGCCTGCGGCGGTCGGGGCGATGCTCCGCACGGCGTTGGAGGCGATCGCCGCGCCCAAGCACCAGACCGCCACCGGTGGCCCCGATGGCCACCTGCGTGACGCGACCGGGGAGCGGAAGCCCCGGCCGCTGCGGCTCGGGGAGGCCTTCTGCGAGTACGGGGTCATCCCGTTCGTGCTCGGCGGGAACAGCCAGGTGCTCGACGCGGGCCGGTAGCGGCGGTTCCACACCCGGGTCATGCGGCTGGCCATCGCCCACGAGCAGCGGCAGTGCACCGCGAAGGGCTGTGACTGGCCCCGGGCATGTGTCACGTCCACCACTGGACCCCGTTCAGCCGCGCGGCAAGACCAACACCACCGACGCCGGGCTGCTCTGCCGCAGGCACCACGCCCGCGTCCACCACCCGGCCTACCTGCACACCCGGCACCCGGACGGGTCCGTCACCTTCCACCGACGGACGTAGGCCGGACGGATGCCGAGACGCTTGCGCGTTCGGTGGTCAGAACACCAGCCCGGTCGCCGGGTCCTCCAGGATGCCCGCGACGTCGGCGAGGAAGCGGGAGCCCTTCTCGCCGTCGACGTGCCGGTGGTCGAAGGAGAGCGCGAGGGTGGTCACCTGACGGATCGCCATCTCCTCGCCGTGCTCGCCCTCGACGACCCAGGGCTGCTTCTTGACCGCGCCGAAGCAGAGGATCGCCGACTCGCCGGGGTTGATGATCGGCGTGCCCGCGTCGACGCCGAAGACGCCGACGTTGGTGATCGTGAACGTGCCGCCCGACATGTCCGCGGGCTGAGTCTTGCCGCTGCGGGCCGTCTGCACCAGCTCGCCCAGCTGCCCGGCCAGCTCGGGCAGCGTCAGGTCCTGGGCCTCCTTGACGTTCGGGACGACCAGGCCGCGCGGGGTCGCGGCCGCGATCCCCAGGTTCACGTACGACTTGTAGACGACCTCCTGGGCCGCCTCGTCCCAGTAGGAGTTGATCTCGGGCGTGCGGCGCATCGCGAGCACCGCCGCCCGCGCCAGGACCAGCAGCGGCGAGACACTGACGTCGCGGAACTCGCGCCGCTTGCGCAGCCGCTCGACGAGCTCCATGGTGCGGGTGACGTCGACCGTGACCCACTCGGTGACGTGGGGGGCGCTGAAGGCCGAGTCGACCATCGCCTGGCTCATCATCTTGCGGACGCCCTTGATCGGCTCGCGCCGCTCGCGCTCCTGCTGGCCCGCCGCGCGGGCGGGCTCGCTCGGCTGGGACGCGGGCTCGGGCTCGGGCGGCGCCGCCGCCGCCCGCGGCCTGCTGCACGTCCTCGCGCGTGACGACGCCGCCTGCCCCGCTGGGGCGCACGAGCGCGATGTCGACCCCGAGGTCCTTGGCCAGCTTGCGCACCGGCGGCTTGGCCAGCGCGCGCTCCGAGCCCGGCGACGTGGCGCGCTGGGGCACCAGCGCCTCCGCGCCCGGGCCGGCCGGCTCGGGGGCCACGGACGCCGCCGGGACCGACTCCTCGGCGTCGTCCTCCTCCTCGTTCTCCTCGGCCGAGGGAGCCGTGGGGGTGGCGGCGGGCTCGAAGGCGCCCTGGACCTGCCGCGCGGCGGCCGTCTTCTTGCGCGGTCGCCGGGTCGCGCCGCGGTCGGCCTTGCTTCGGCCGACGAGGCTCTCGCCCTCGCCGCCCCCGCTGGCCGCGGGGTTGGAGAGGTCGATCTCCTGCTCGTCCCCGGAGCCCTGCCCCTGGTCCGGGGCGGCGTCGCCGGCGGGCGCGGCGCCCTCGTCCTCGCCGATCCGGATGATCGGGGTGCCGACCTCGACGGTCTCCCCCTCCTCGACCAGCAGGGCCGAGACCGGGCCCGCGTACGGCGAGGGCAGCTCGACCAGCGACTTGGCGGTCTCCACCTCGACGACGATGTCGTTGATCTCGACCTGGTCGCCGACCTTGACCTTCCAGCTGACGATCTCGGCCTCGGTCAGCCCCTCGCCGGGGTCGGGCAGGTTGTACTCGGGCATGCGGTGCTCCTCAGGGCGTCCGGGCCGCGGGGCGGCTCAGTAGGCGATCGAGCGGTCGACGGCGTCGAGCAGGCGCTCGAGGTCGGGGAGGAACTCCTCCTCGACCCGCGAGGCCGGGTAGGGCGTGTCGAAGCCGCCGACCCGCAGCACCGGCGCCTCGAGGGAGTAGAAGCACTCCTCCGCGACGCGGGCGGCGACCTCGGACCCGACGCCCAGGTTGACGTGCGCCTCGTGGACGACCACCGCCCGGCCGGTGCGGCGCACCGACTCGTGCACCGGGCCCATGTCCAGCGGCGAGAGCGTGCGCAGGTCGATGACCTCGAGCGACGTCCCGTCCTTCTCCGCGGCCTCGGCCGCGTGCATCGCCGTCTTCACGGTCGGCCCGTAGGCCACGACCGTGCAGTCGGTGCCGCGGCGCACGGTGCGGGACTCGTGCAGCGGCTCGGGCGTCACGCTCGTGTCGAGCTCGGCCTTGTCGGCGTGGTACTGCCGCTTCGGCTCCAGGAAGATCACCGGGTCGTCGCTGGCGATGGCCTGCTGGATCATCCAGTAGCCGTCGACCGGGTTCGAGCAGGTGACCACCTTCAGGCCGGGCGTGTGCGCGAACTGCGCCTCCGGCGACTCCGAGTGGTGCTCGACCGCGCCGATGCCGCCGCCGTAGGGGATCCGGATGACGATCGGCATCGGGCACGCGGCCCTTGCTGCGGAAGTGGATCTTGGCCACCTGGCAGACGATCTGGTCGTAGGCCGGGTAGACGAAGCCGTCGAACTGGATCTCGACGACCGGGCGGTAGCCGCGCATCGCGAGGCCGACGGCCGTGCCGACGATCCCGGCCTCGGCCAGCGGGGTGTCGATGACCCGGTCCTCACCGAAGTCCTTCTGCAGGCTGTCGGTGATCCGGAAGACGCCGCCGAGCGAGCCGATGTCCTCGCCCATCAGCAGGACCTTGGGGTCGTTCTCCATCGCCGCGCGCAGGCCCATGTTCAGGCCCTTGGCGAGCGTGATCTTCTGCGTTCCCTCGGCCATCAGCGGGCCTCCTCGAAGGTCTCCAGGTACGCCGCGTAGCCGTCGCGCTGGGCGCGCAGCTCCTCGGTGGTCTCGGCGAAGACGTTGTCGAACATCTCGAGCGGCCCGGGGTCGGGCAGCTCCTTGACGCCCTTGCGCAGGTGGGCGCCGAGCTCGTCGGCCTCCGCCTTGATCTCGTCGAACCAGTCCTCGTCGGCCAGCCCGTTGCGGGCCAGGTAGACCCGCACGCGCTCGATCGGGTCCTTGAGCTTCCAGTTCTCCACGTCGTCGGAGAGCCGGTAGCGCGTCGGGTCGTCGGTGGTGGTGTGCGCGCCCATCCGGTAGGTGAACGCCTCGACGAAGGTCGGGCCCTGGCCGTCGCGGGCCCGCTGCAGCGCCGCCTGCGTGACGGCGTACGTCGCGAGGACGTCGTTGCCGTCGACCCGCACGCCGGGGAAGCCGAAGCCCAGGGCGCGCTGGTAGAGCGGGATCCGGCTCTGGCGCTCGATCGGCTCCGAGATCGCCCACTGGTTGTTCTGGCAGAAGAACACGACCGGGGCGTTGTAGGAGGCGGCGAAGATGAAGGCCTCGTTGACGTCGCCCTGGCTGGAGGCGCCGTCACCGAAGTTCGCGACCACCGCGGCGTCGCGGTTGGGGTCGCCGGTGCCGACGGCGTCGTCGCGCTGGAGGCCCATGCCGTAGCCCACCGCGTGCAGCGCCTGCGCGCCGATCACGATCGTGTACAGCGCGAACTTGAACTCCTCCGGGTCCCACGCGCCGTGGTCGACGCCGCGGAAGAGGCCGAGCAGGTGCAGCGGGTCGATCCCGCGGCACCAGGCGACGCCGTGCTCGCGGTAGGTGGGGAAGACGAAGTCCTGGGGCCGCAGCGCCCGGCCGGAGCCGATCTGGGCGGCCTCCTGCCCGAGCAGCTGGGCCCAGATGCCGAGCTCGCCGTGCCGCTGCAGCGCCGTGGCCTCGGTGTCGATGCGCCGCGTGAGGACCATGTCGCGGTAGAACCCGCGCACCTGGTCGGCGCTGAAGTCGAGGTCGAACTCGTCGTGGTGCTGGCGCTCGCCCTCGGGCGTGAGCAGCTGCACGAGCTCGGGGCCGCCGTCGGCCTGCGAGGGCCCGAAGACCTGCGCCAGGTCCGGGCCGAAGTCGGATGGAGGGGTCACCGGTACTCCTTCGCAAACACGGGCCGGGGTCTCCGGTCCGCACGGGGAGGGCGGCTCCGCGGCTGTGATGCGGGGCACACCCTTGCCGCGCTCACCGTATCGCCCGTCGCGGGGCGCGACCAATCCGCTGACCCTATCCCCGCGGGGCGGGGGCACCATCCCCGCAGGGGTTGTCGTGGGGGCTCGCTAGCGTGGGGTCATGAGCGCACACGTCGTCAGCGAGAGCACGGTCGTCGAGGCACCCGCCGAGGTGGTCTTCGAGATCCTCGCGGACCCCCAGCAGCACCAGCGCATCGACGGGTCGGGCTCGCTCCAGGGCAACGTCCGGGGCCCCGAGCGGCTCGACGAGGGCGCGGCCTTCGGGGTCGACATGAAGCTGTTCGGCCTCCCCTACCGGATCCGCAACCGGGTGGTGGAGTTCGAGGACGGCCGCCTCATCGCGTGGCGGCACTTCGGCGCCCACCGCTGGCGCTACGAGCTCGAGCCCGTCGGCGACGGCAGCACGCGGGTCACGGAGTCGTTCGACTACTCCCGCTACTCGCTGCCCGGCCGCAAGGGCCTCGAGCTGACCGGGTTCCCCGAGCGCAACCGCCGCGGCATCCAGGAGACGCTCCAGCGACTCGCCGCGGAGGCCAAGAAGGACACGGAGCGGGGAGCCTGAGCATGGCCATCCACCAGGGCAGCCGCGTCTCCTGGAGCTGGGGCGGCGGCAAGGGTTCCGGCAAGGTCACGGAGATCCACCGCGAGCGGGTCAGCCGCACGATCAAGGGTGAGGAGATCACCCGCAACGGCACCGAGGACAACCCCGCCTACCTCATCGACTCCGACGGCGGGGCGCAGGTGCTCAAGCTGAGGTCCGAGCTCGAGGAGGACTGACTCGCCGGTCTCGTCGCGTCGTCCGGCGGCGGGGCCGGACGCGCGAAGGGCCGGGTCCCGCAGGACCCGGCCCCGGCGCAGCGGGGGACTGCTCAGTCGTCCCACCGCAGGATGGCGGCCACCGGGCCGCCGAGCCGCTTCGCGTCGATGTGCACGATGTCGGCGTCCGTCGTCGCCGCGACCGCGAGGAGCACGCGGTCGGCGGGCAGCGACCCGGAGACCCCCTCGGGCAGCGGCAGCCCCGCGTACGCGTCGGTGTCCACCGGGTGCTCGCGGATCTCGTTCAGGTCCACGAGCAGGGTGCCGACCTGGCCGTTCACGAACGACTCGAGCACGGGCTCGAGGCCCTGGGCCGTCGCCCCGGCCTGGCCCTCGCCTGCGCCGAGGCGCTCGACCAGCTCGCCCTCCTCGCGGGCGATGAGGGCGGCCAGCGCCTCCTCGATCTCGCTCCACATCACCTCGGGCGAGGAGCCCTCGGCGCGGTTGCCGGACTCGACCTCGACGACGGGCAGGTGCCCCTCGCCGATCTGGTCGGCCACCATCGAACGGATCCGCGGGTCGCCGGCGAGCACGATCGCACGGGTGCCGGCACGCTTGGCCAGCGAGCGCAGCTCGGCCGCGACGTCCTGCGCGTTGTCGCGCCAGGTCTCCTCGCTGTGCCGCTGGTACTGCGGCTCGGCGAACGCGGCGCCCACCTTGTGCTCGTGCAGCGTCCGACCGCCGGCCTCGGCCTCCGAGCGCGCGGAGTCGTACGCCGACCGGTGCCAGCTCACGTCGCCGCCCTCGCGGTCGCAGATCGCCAGCGCGAAGCCGGCGCGCCCCTCGGCGGCCGCGAGCCACGGGGCGAGGTCGGGCAGCAGGCCCGACTCGACGCCCTCCGGAGCGGGGCCGTCACCGGGAACGGTGTCGTCGAAGAGCACGCGGTCGCGGGTGGCGATGATGGTGCGGAACGCCTGGTCGTACTCGGCCGGCGGCTCGGCGAACTTCTCGCCGATGCGCTCGACGACCTCGTCGCTGACGTCCTCGTCGTCGAGGGCGTGCCTGACCGTCGTCCAGCGGGCGTCGAGCTGCTGGCGGGGGTTCTCGCTGGCGCGGCCGACCTGTGCGTGCACGGTCACGTACGGGCCGGGCTCGGCCACGATGTCCTTCACGGCGCTGAGCCGCATGGGTTGACCTCCTGGGGTCGGAATCGAAGTCTCCACTTCACCCTGCCCGCGCGGCCCCGGAGTCATGCCCCACGAACGGGGTGATCCCGCGCCCGGCGGTGCGGGTGTCGCCCGGCGGCCCGCCTCAGTGGGTCTCGCCGAGGTCCTCGTGGTCGAGGTGGGTCTGGGGCTCGACCTGGAACGTCGCGTGCTTCACGCCGAACTGCTCGTCGGTGGTCGCGCAGAGCCGGTCGAGGACGCCACCGACGCCCCGCTCGGCCAGCTGCTCGTCGGTCACGGTCACGTGGGCGGACAGGCTGGGCAGGCCCGTGGTGATCGTCCAGGCGTGCAGGTCGTGCACGCCGACGACGCCGGGCACCTCGAGCAGTCGCTGCTCGATCTGCTCGAGGTCCAGGCCGCGCGGTGCCGCCTCCAGCAGCACCGACGAGCACTCCCGCAACAGCGAGACCGCTCGCGGCAGGATCAGCCCGGCGATGACGAGCGAGGCCACGGCGTCCGCCCCCGTCCACCCGGAGGCGAGGATGACGATCCCCGCGACCACCGCCAGCAACGACCCAAGGGTGTCCGCGAAGACCTCCATCGTGGCCGCACGTACGTTGATCGAGCCCGTGGCGCTACGGCTGAGCACGGCCAGCGAGACGCCGTTGGCCACCAGCCCCGCGGCCGCGAAGGCGATCATCAGGCCGGCCTCGACCTCGGCGGGCTCGAGGAGCCGCGCCACGCCCTGCCAGCCGAGGTAGGCGCAGACGCCCAGCAGCACCAGGGCGTTGGCCAGCGCCGCGAGCACCTCCGCGCGGTGCCACCCGAACGTGACGCGCGGGTTGGCCGGTCTCGCCGCGAGGTAGGACGCCCCCAGCGCGAGGAGCACCGCCGTGGCGTCGGTGGCCATGTGAGCGGCGTCGGCCAGCAGCGCGAGCGAGCCGGTCAACAACGCGCCGATCACCTCGACCACGAGCACGGTGGCCGTGACGGTCAGCGCCAGGCGCATCCGCCGGCGGTCGGCCGACCGTCCGGCGGCGTGGCCGCCGTCCCGCGCGTGCCCGTGTCCCATGGCCCCCAGCGTAGGGACGCCGGGGGCTGCGGGGTCAGCCGAGGCGCTCGCGGTCGTGCGGCGCGTGCCACACGGCGGGGTCGGGCCCCTTCGGGACGACGCCGGTCGGGTTGATGTCGGTGTGCACCAGGTAGTAGTGCGCCTTGATCTGGTCGAAGTCGATCGTCTCGCCGAAGCCGGGGGTCTGGAACAGGTCGCGCGCGTAGCCCCAGAGCGCCGGCATCTCGGTCAGCTTGTTGCGGTTGCACTTGAAGTGGTTGTGGTAGACCGCGTCGAACCGCGCCAGCGTCGTGAACAGCCGCACGTCGGCCTCGGTGATGTGCTCGCCCATCAGGTACCGGCGGTCGGTCAGCCGCTCCTCGAGCCAGTCCAGGGCCGCGAAGAGGCGGTCGTAGGCGTCCTCGTAGGCGTCCTGCGAGCCGGCGAAGCCGCAGCGGTAGACGCCGTTGTTGACCTCGGTGAAGACGCGCTGCATCACCTCCTCCATCTCCTCGCGGCGGTCCTCGGGCCACAGGTCGGGGGCGCCGGGCCGGTGGTGGTCCTGCCACTCGAAGAAGAAGTCGTGGGTGATCCACGGGAAGTCGTTGGTGACGACCTGTCCCGTCGGCACGTCCACGATCGCGGGCACGGTGATGCCCTTGGCGTAGTCGGGGATGCGCTGCTCGTAGGCCTCCCGCAGCCGGTGGTAGCCGAGCACGGGGTCGCGCTCGCCGGGGTCGAGGTCGAACTTCCACGAGCGCCAGTCGTGGGTCGGGCCGGCGACGCCCATCGAGATGACGTCCTGGAGCCCGAGCAGCTCGCGGACGATGATCGCCCGGTTCGCCCAGGGGCAGGCCCAGGCCGCCAGCAGCCGGTAGCGCCCCGGCTCGACCGGCCACTGCTCGCTGTCGCGCGTGATCCGGTCGGGGATGTAGTCCATGTCGCGCTCGAAGGACCCCTGCTCGACGTACGCGGTCTGCTCAGCCATGCCCTCGACGTTAGGTGAGCGTTCAACCACGCACTCACCTCACCCGGCCCGACGGGCCCGCCGATCAGTCCGACGGCCTCGCCAGCTGCACGGTCGACCCCTCGGGGACGACGGAGCCGGGCGGCGGCTCGATGGCGAAGGTGCCGCTGGGGTCCAGGCCCGGCTCCACCTGGCCCCCGAGGCCGGCGCGGCGCAGCTGTCCCAGGTAGCCCGCGCGCCCCTCGCCGCCCGCGAACCGCGACTGCAGCTTGCGGGCGGGCACGACGACCGCGCCCTCGGGCACCGGTCGCGCCGACGCGCTGATCTCCTCGGCGAGCCCGGCGTCGTCGGTGACCACCCGGGCCGTGACGCCCTCGGCGCGCACCAGGGTCGTGCACGCCCCGGACTCCTCGCAGGTGGGCGCCCCCCGGCGGACCCCCTCGCCGAGGTCCTCGGCACCGCCCGGCAGCGCCGCGCCGTCCTGGCGCAGGTCGACGGAAGCGACACCCTCGGGGCGCGGGGCCTGGCACATCGGCCGCGGCCCCGGGTCGACGATCACCGTGTCCTCGAGCGGGGTCCGGGCGCACTGGAGCACGTTCGTCGACCAGTCGGCGGGCACGGCCACCATCAGGCCGCCCTTGGCCACCCAGCGCATCCCGTCGGGCGGCGCCGGCACCGGGCCGTCGGCACCGGCACCGCCGTCCTCGACGGCGGAGTCGGGCTCGTCCGCCGGGGCGATCGCCTCGTCGGGGCCGGAGACCAGCGCGAGCCCGCCGACCACGGCGACCACGGCCGCCGCTGCGCCGGCCAGGGCCGCGGCACGCATCCGCCGGCGGGCCCGGCGCCCCCGCTCGACGATCGCCGACACGGGCGGCGCGCCGGTGTGCATCGCGTCGGCCGCGCCGAGCGTGTCGAACAGCTCGTCGTCGCTCACCTGTCGGTGTTCGCTCATGGGGTGCCTCGCAGTTCCGCCAGGCCGGGGTCCTCGGCCAGCGTGGTCAGGGCTCGGGAGAGCCGGCTCTTCACCGTCCCGGGGGCGACGCCGAGCGCCGCCGCCAGCTGCCGCTCGTCCAGGCCGGCGTAGTAGCGCAGCACCACGGCGGTGCGCTGCGCCTCGGGCAGCCGCCCGAGCGACCGGACGACGGCGTCGAGGCGGTCGTAGGCCTCGGTCGGGTCGGGCGTACCGGCGTCCGGCAGGTCGGCGGTCGCCCGCTCGCCCCACCAGCGGCGGCGCCGGCTGCTGTTCCAGGTGTTGATGAGGACCCGGTGCGCGTACGCGTCCGGGTCGTCCGCGCCGCGCACGCGACGCCAGTGCCGCCAGCAGCGCGCCAGCGCCGCCTGGGCGACGTCCTCCGCCTCGGCGGCGGAGCAGCCGAGCAGGCGCGCCGTGCGCACCAGGCGCGCCCAGCGCAGGTGCACGAACGCCTCGAAGTCCCGCTCGTCCCGCTCGTCCACGCCCACCTCCTCGTCGCCGCCCTCACCCCTCAGACCCGGTGGCACGGCGATCGGTTCCCTCCTGCTCGGACGTCGTCAGGGCCTCGACGCGCCGGGGCGCGTCCTCACCCTGTCGACCTCGCGCTCAGGAGGGCGGGAAGGCGCGCGCCAGCTCCACGACCCGGTCGTTGGCCTCGACCTCGCCGATCGTGATGCGGGCGCCCTCGCCCGCGAACGGCCGGATCACGATGCCCCGCTCCTCCGCGGCCGCGGCCAGCTCGCCCGTGCGGTCGCCGGCGCCGAACCACAGGAAGTTGCCCTGCGCGTCGGGGACGTCCCAACCGGCGTCGCGCACCAGCGGCAGGATCCGGTCGCGCTCGTGCACGAGCGCGTCGACCCGCTCGCGCAGCTGGTCCTCGGCCTCGAGCGAGGCCACGGCCGCCGCCTGCGCGACCGACGAGACGCCGAACGGCAGCGAGACCGCCCGCAGGGCCTCGGCGACCGGCTCCGGCGCGATCGCGTAACCGCAGCGCAGCCCGGCGAGGCCGTAGGCCTTGGAGAAGGTGCGCAGCACGACGACGTTCGAGCGGTCCCGGTAGGCGGCCACCCCGTCGACCGGGTCGGCGGAGCGCACGAACTCCGCGTACGCCTCGTCGACCACGACGAGCACCCGGCTCGGCACCCGGTCGAGGAACTGCTCCAGCTCGGTCTGGTTCAGCGCGGGCCCGGTGGGGTTGTTCGGCGTGCAGGCCAGCACGACCTTCGTGCGCTCGGTGATCGCCGCGAGCATCGCGTCCAGGTCGTGCCGGCCGGAGGGGGTGACGGGCACCCGGACCGCCCGCGCACCCGCCGCGGCCACGGCGATCGGGTAGGCCTCGAAGGAGCGCCAGGCGTGCACGACCTCGTCGCCGGGGTCGCAGAACGCCGCGAGCAGCTGGTAGACGAGCGCGACCGAGCCGGTGCCGGCCGCGAGGTGCCCGACCGGCACCTCCCAGCGCTGCGCGAGCGCCTCGTAGAGGGCGGTGCTGCCCATGTCCGGGTAGCGGTTCATCGCCTCGACCGCGCGCGTGCCGGCCTCGACGACGCCGGGCAGCGGCGGGTAGGGGTTCTCGTTGGAGGAGAGCTTGTAGGTGGTCATCCCCTCGCGCGGCGCCGGCGGCCGGCCCGGCACGTACGCGGGGATGTCGCGCACGGACGCCCGCGGCCGCGGCCGGTCGGTCGGTCCGGTCAGGTCGGCGGCGAACTCGCCGGCCGGCGCGGCCCGGGTCGTGTCGGCAGGCTGGTCGGGCGTCTCCTCGGGCATGCCCGCAGGCTAACCACGCCGCGGGCGGCGCGCCCGCCACGGGCGGAGCACGACCGCCAGGAAGAACCCCACCCCGAAGCCCAGGACGGCGCCCACGGTGTTGTCGACCATGTCGGTGACGTCACATGCGCGGTTGATCCGCGCGAGCTCGAGCTGGGCGTACTCGATCGCCACGGAGTAGGCCACGAGCAGGCACAGGCCCAGCGGTGCCAGCACCCAGGCCGCCCGCCACCGCGCGACGGCGAGCACGACCAGGGCGCCGGAGGGCAGGAACAGGGCGGTGTTCAGCGCCCGTTGGGTGCCGGAGAAGATCCAGAACCCCTCGGGCGCGGGTCCGCCGTAGTCGAAGGAACAGGCCTCCTGCGCCTCGTCGGCGGGGATGAGGCCCGGGGTCGCCTCGGCGGGCAGCAGCGTCACCAGGCCGATCACGACCAGGGACCACAGCAGCCCGGCGATCGACCAGGCGGTGACGACGCCGAGGCGCCGCACCAGCGACAGCGCCAGCAGGGACAGCAGCGCGCCGGAGAGCACGGCGCCGAGCACCATCACGCCGACGCCGCCGATGGGGACCACCCGGGGAGGTTAGCGACCGCCGCCTCCGGCGGGCGGCACCGCCACGGGGCCCACCCGGGCGGGCCGGTGCCGTGCTGCCCGGGGCGCGGTCAGCGCGGCAGCAGCACCTCGCCGCCGGTCACCTGCGGCAGGTCGCGACCCAGCGTCACGTCGACCGGGTTGGTCAGGCAGCGGACCGACCCGCCGCCCTTGTGCAGCTCGGAGACGTCGACCTCGACCACGTCGAAGCCGCGCGAGTGCAGCCACCGGCGCACGCGCTCCGGCGCCCCCGCGGGCGCGACGACCGTGCGACCCACGACCACCGAGTTGGCGACGAAGCTGGTCAGCGCCTCCTCCTCGGTGAGCACCAGCGGGTCGGGCACGAGGCGCAGCAGCTCGGCGGCCGAGGCCTCGTCGAGCGCGGCCGGGCAGACCATCGCGGTCCCGGCGTCGAGCGGCGCGAAGGCCAGGTCCAGGTGGTACATGCCGGGGTGGGTGATCCGCAGGCCGCGCACGCGCACGTCCAGCCCGGCGGCCAGGTGCTTGAGCGCGAGCTCGTCGGTGCGCGGGCCGTAGCCGGCGACCAGCGCGTCCCCGAAGGCGAACACGTCGCCGGCCTCGAGGTGGGCGCCGACACCGTCGCGGCCGACGTACGCCGTCTCGTAGCCCTGGTCGACGAACCACGCGGCGGCGGTCCCGGTCTCCATGCGGCGCTCGGCGTGGCGCATGTGCGAGAGGACGACGTGCGGCGTCGCGCCACCGCCGGCCCGGGGCCGGCGCACGGCGAGGCCGAGGTTCATCGCGTAGGCCATGTCGGGCGCGTCGGGGCGCTGGTCGAGCACGTCGACGCGGGCGCCGAGGTCGCGCAGCGTCGCGACCAGGTGGTCCCACTGCGCGAGCGTGCGCCCGGGATCGGGCTGGTCGGCGGGGTCCATGAACGGGTTGATCACGTAGTCGACGCGGAAGTGCTCCGGCCGGACCGCCACGTAGTGCCGGCCCCAGTGCAGGGTGTCGCCCATGGTCGCCTCCTCGGCTCGCTCGGGCCCGGGTGTCGGGCCGGGTGCGGCGTGCGCGGCGGCACGGGCGGGTCGCGCCCGGGCCACCGTCGTCTGATTGTCCGACAATCAGACACTCCTATGATGACGCCGCACCCGACGGAAGGCCCCATCGGCGAGGCAAAATCCGGGGCGAGCGGAGAGGATGGCCAGGTGGCTTCGACGCAGGAGACGCCGGCCCGCCGATCGCGCTTCGAGACGCTGTCGGTGGAGCGCACGACCACGGCGGCGCGGGTGGCTGAGGAGCTGCGGCGCGCCGTCTTCGAGGGCGACCTCGTCGGCGGCACGCCGCTGCGCGAGGTGGCGCTCACCGAGCACCTCGGCGTCAGCCGGTCGACGGTCCGGGAGGCCCTCGGGATGCTCGTGGCCGAGGGCATCGCCGTGCGCCAGCCGAACCGCGGCGTGGCCGTGTTCACGCCCGACCCGTCGTCGATCCGCGACGTGATCCGCGCCCGCACCGTGCTCGAGTGCGCCGGCGTGCGGCACTGGCCGCACGCGGCCGAGGGCGACCGCGAGCGGCTGCGCACGGCCGCGGCGGCGTACGGCGACGCGGTGGCGCGCGGCGGCGGCTACCAGGAGCTGAACGAGCGCCACCTCGCGGTGCACCTGGCCTTCGTCGGGCTGCTCGGCTCCGAGCGCCTGGTGACCATGGCCGAGCACCTCTCCAGCGAGCTCAAGGTCGCCCTGGCCCAGGTGGACCGGATGCGCCGCAACGCCCACGACCAGGCCGGCACCCACGCGGGGCTGGTCGCGCAGCTGGACCGCGGCGAGGTCGACGCCGTCCACGACGAGCTCGCGCACCACCTCGACGACGCCGAGAAGCAGGTCCTGCACGCCCTCGGGCTCGACTGACGACGCCGGGCACGCCCGGGCTCCTACGATCGGCCCATGAGATTCGTGACCTGGCTCGCGTCCAACGCCCTCGCGCTCGCCGTCGCCGCGCTGATCTTCGACGGCATCGGCTTCACCGGCCCGCGCGACGGGACAGGCCGAGATCGAGGGCAAGATCGTCCCGCTGCTCGTGGTCGCGCTGATCCTGGGCGTCGTCACCGCGGTGGTGAAGCCGATCGTGACGATCCTGTCGATCCCCGCGATCATCCTCACGCTCGGGCTCTTCCTGCTGGTGGTGAACGCCGCGATGCTGCTGCTCACCGGCTGGATCGCCGAGCAGCTCGACGTCGGCTTCCGGGTCGACGGGTTCTGGACCGCCGTGGGCGGCGCGATCGTGATCACCATCGTCACCTGGGCGGCCGACGGGCTGTTCGGGCGGCGCGACTGATGACGGACCTGCCCGCGCCGGTGCAACCGGGCCGCTACCGGGTCGCGCTCGTCTGCCTCGGCAACATCTGTCGCAGCCCGATGGCCGGCGTCGTGCTGGGCGACCTGGTGGACGCCGCCGGGCTGGCCGACCGCGTCCGCGTGCGCAGCGCCGGCACCGGCGACTGGCACGTGGGCCGGGGCATCGACCCGCGCGCCGGCGCGACCCTCCGCGAGCACCACCGCGACCCCAGCCGGCACCGCGCCCAGCAGGTGCGCCCCGCGTGGCTGGACCCGGGGAGCCCCGACGGGGACGACCTGGTGCTGGCCATGGACTCCGGCAACCTGGCCGACCTGCGCGGCCTCGCGGCGTCGGAGGCCACCGACCCCGCCGGCACTCCCCGCCTGCGGCTCTTTCGCGACTTCGATCCCGTCGACCCCGGCGGCGACGTGCCGGACCCGTACTACGGTGGCACCGACGGCTTCGAGGAGGTGTTCGCGATGGTGGAGCGGACCTGCGCTGCGATCGTGACCGACCTGCAGCGGGAGCTCGGCGCGTGACCCGGCAGCCGGTGGTCGCCCGCCGCGTGGAGGAGCTGCTCGGCTCCCCGGTCGTCGCGACGGCGCCCGTCGCGGGCGGGGACATCTCCACCGCGACCCGGCTGCGGCTCAACGACGGCCGCGTCGTCTTCGCCAAGACGAACCACCAGGCGCCCGAGGGGTTCTTCGAGGCCGAGGCCCGCGGGCTGCGCTGGCTCGCCGAGGCCGCCGAGCGGGGCGGCGCCCCGGTGCCCGAGCCGCTCGGCGTCACGGATGACTGCCTGGCGCTGGCGTGGGTCGAGCCGGGCAAGTCGAGCGCCGACGCGGCCGGCGCGCTGGGCGCCGCGCTGGAGGCGACGCACGCGACCGGCGCCGCGGCGTACGGGGCCGACCAGGACGGCTTCATCGGCCGGCTGCCCCTGCCCAACCGCACGGCCGAGACCTGGGCGGAGTTCTACGCGACCCGGCGGGTGCTGCCCTACCTCAAGCTCGCCCGCGACCGCGGCGTCATCTCGACCGAGGACGCCGCGGTCGTCGAGTCGGTGCTGGGCCGGCTGGCGACGCTGGTGCCCGAGGAGGGCCCCGCGCGGCTGCACGGCGACCTGTGGAACGGCAACGTGCTGTGGAGCGCCGGCGGCGCGGTGCTCGTGGACCCGGCCGCCCACGCGGCGCACCGCGAGACCGACCTCGCGATGCTCCAGCTCTTCGGGCTGCCGCACCTGGAGAAGGTGCTGGAGTCCTACGCCGCCGCGGCCGGGGCCGCCGGCCGACCCCTGGGCGAGGGCTGGCGCGACCGGGTCGGCGTCCACCAGGTGCACCCGCTGCTCGTGCACGCCTGCATGTTCGGCGGCGGGTACGGCGGCCGCGCGGCCGACGCCGTCCGGCGCCTGGACTGACCCCGCCCGTCGACGCTCCCGGGCCCGCCCCGCCCGCCGGGTCGATTTCAGCGCCGGTTCAGGTGCTGGTGGGAGACTGACCGCGTGACCGGCACCGCCACCCGCCCCCGCGTCCTCGTGGTCGACGACGATCGCGCGGTGCGCGAGTCGTTGCGACGCTCGCTGGAGTTCAACGGCTACGAGGTCGCCCTGGCCGCCGACGGCGCCGAGGCGCTGGCCGGCATCGGCGGCGTCGCCCCCGACGTCGTGGTGATGGACCTGATGATGCCGCGGCTCGACGGCATCGAGGCGACCAAGGCGCTGCGGCACGCGGGCCACGACCTGCCCATCCTCGTGCTCGACCGCCCGGGACGCCGTCGGGGACCGGGTCGAGGGGCTGGACGCCGGGGCCGACGACTACCTGACCAAGCCGTTCGCGCTGCAGGAGCTGCTCGCGCGGCTCCGGGCGCTGCTGCGGCGCGTCGGGCCGGCCGACGGGGACGAGGCCGAGGTGCTCACCTTCGCCGACCTGTCGATGGACCTCGCCACCCGCGAGGTCTGCCGCGGCGACCGGCCGATCGAGCTGACCCGCACGGAGTTCACGCTGCTCGAGATGTTCCTGCGCCGCCCGCGCCGGGTGCTGGAGCGCTCGTTCATCCTCGAGGAGGTCTGGGGCTACGACTTCCCCACCACGGCCAACTCGCTCGAGGTCTACGTCGGCTACCTGCGCCGCAAGACCGAGGCCGAGGACGAGCCCCGCCTGCTGCACACGGTGCGCGGCGTCGGCTACGTGCTGAAGGAGTCATGAGCCGGGGCGGGGGCGGGGTGCGGATCCTCGGCCGCCGGCCGCTGCGCAACAGCTCGCTGGCCACCCGGGTGACGCTGCTGACCACGCTGGCGGTCGGGCTCTCGGTCGCGGTCGTGGCGCTGGCGGTCTACCTGACCGTGCGGGTGCAGATGCAGTCCACCCTCGACGAGTCGCTCCTCGAGCGGGCCGAGCGGGCCGCCCGCGGCGGGGCCCTCTCCCAGCTGACCACGGCCGAGGTGCCGTCGTGGGCGCTCGGCGCGGCCGACGTCCGGATCCTCTTCATCAGCGAGAACCGGCAGGCGCGCTCGGCCGACAACCTGCCGGCGATCCGGCTCGGCGACCCCGAGCTCGAGGTGGCGGCGGGCGAGGAGCCGCGGTCGGTGCGCACCATCGACGCGGGCGACGAGCGCTACCGCGTCGCGACCGTGCCCAGCGTCGACGGCGAGGCGCTGGTGATCGCGCAGTCGCTGCAGCCGCAGGACCGCACCCTGGCCAAGCTGGGCGTGGTGATGCTGCTCGTCGGCGCCGCCGGCATGCTCGCGGCGGGCCTCGCGGGCTGGGGCGTGGCGCGCAACGGGCTGCGACCGGTCCGGCGCCTCACCGACGAGGTCGAGGAGATCGCCCGCACCGAGCGGCTGGCCCCGCTCGCCGTCGAGGGGCAGGACGAGATCGCGCGGCTGGCCAGCTCGTTCAACCACATGCTCGTGGCGCTCGCGGCCTCCCGGGACCGCCAGCGCCAGCTCGTCGGCGACGCCGGCCACGAGCTGCGGACGCCGCTGACGTCCCTGCGCACCAACATCGACCTGCTCATGCAGGCCGACCGCGCGAGCGCGGAGGGCGACCACATGCTGCCCGACGGCGCGCGCGAGGAGCTGCTGGACGACGTCCGGGCGCAGGTCGAGGAGCTCTCCACGCTGGTCGGCGACCTGGTCGAGCTCGCCCGCGACGAGCCGCCCGCGTCGGTGATCGAGCCGGTCGACCTGGCCGACGTGGTGGTCCGCGCGGTCAACCGGGTGCGACGGCGGGCACCGGCGATGACCTTCCACGCGGAGACCGAGCGGTGGTGCGTGGTCGGGGACTCCGCCGCGCTGGAGCGGATGGTGACCAACCTGCTCGACAACGCCGCCAAGTGGGGCACGACCGAGGGCACGGTCGAGGTCGTGCTGCGCGACGGGTGCCTGACCGTGGACGACGACGGCCCCGGCATCGCCGAGGAGGACCGCCCGCACGTCTTCGAGCGGTTCTGGCGCTCGCGCGAGGCCCGGTCGCTGCCGGGCTCCGGCCTGGGGCTCGCGATCGTCGGCCAGGTGGTCGACCGGCACGCGGGTCGCGCCGAGGTGGAGCACTCCCCCGCCGGCGGCGCGCGGGTCGCCGTCTACCTGCCCGGCTCGCCCGAGCCGCCGGCCGACTGGGGCGCGGGCGTGGCCGCCGACCCGGCGGAGGACGAGGTCGGGACTCACGCCGACCCGGCGGTCAGCGAGCCAGCACCCGCAGGAGCCGCTCGGCCTTCCAGCGCGACTCGGCGTACTCCCCCGCCGCGGTCGACCTGACCGTCACGCCCCCGCCGGTGCCGACCTGCCAGTGGCCGTCGCCCGCGGTGGTCAGGCTGCGGATCACCACCCCGAGGTCGGCGCGGCCGTCGGCGGAGATCCAGCCGAACGCGCCCGCGTAGGGCCCGCGCGGGTCGGGCTCGACCTCGGCGATCACCTCCATCGTCCGCCGCTTGGGCGCGCCGGTCATCGAGCCGGCCGGGAAGAGGGCGCGCAGCGCCTCGACCGTCCCGACCTCCGGCCGCAGCCGGCCGCGCACCGTCGAGACGAGCTGGTGCACCGACGCGTAGCTCTCCACGGCCATCAGGTGCGGCACGGAGACCGTGCCGGGCTCGCAGACCAGCGCCACGTCGTGGCGCAGCAGGTCGGTGACCATCAGGTTCTCCGCCCGGGTCTTCGCCTCGGTGGCGAGCGCGTCGCGGGCGGCCGCGTCCTCGGCCTCGGTCGCGCCGCGGGGCGACGTGCCCTTGATCGGCTTGGTCTCCAGCCAGCGCGCACCGGCCTCGTCGCGGTGCACCAGCGCGTAGCGCTCCGGCGAGCTGCTCAGCAGCCACCCGCGGTGGCCGTCCCCGGGCTCGCCCGCGTCGTGCTGCAGGAAGCCCGCGTAGGGCGCGGGGTTCAGCGAGCGCAGCCGGCGGTAGGCCGCCACCGGGTCGACCCCGGCATCGACGTGCAGCCGGTGCGTCAGGTTCACCTCGTAGCTGTCGCCGGCCCGCAGCCGTTCCTGCACGCGGGCGAACCGGTCGGCGTACGCGTCCGGCACCGCCTCGTCGGGTCCGGGCGCGGTCGGGCGGCCCGGGTCCGTGGCCGCGCGCGCTCGCGCCGGCGGGTGGTCGACGAGTCGCACGCGGGAGGGGCGCATCCAGACCGCGTCCGGGAGCCGGGCCACCCCGGGCGCCGACGGCGCCACCTGCGCCGGCAGGTCGGTCCGGCAGCCGTAGCCGAGGTAGCCGAACCACTGGTCGCGCGGCGAGCCCGCCTCGAGCTCGGCGGTGAGCGCGGCGAAGACGTCGTCGCCGACCACCTCGGCGCGGCCCCCCGTGTGCCGCACCACCTCGCGCCGGGCGGCGTCGTAGGTCAGCGAGACGTCGTCGGCCTCGAGCCACGCGAGCAGCGATCGGCCGCCCGACCAGCCCCGCGCGCCGCCGCCGTCGAGCCAGCAGCAGCGGGGGTGCGCGGCCGCCGTCGCGGCGAACCGGTCCTCCAACCTCACCGCTCCGCCCCCGCCGCCGGCGCCGGCGCGTCGGCCGCGCGCAGCCAGCTCGCCAGCAGGGCGGCGCCGTGCTCGGAGAGGATCGACTCGGGGTGGAACTGCACGCCCTCCAGCGGCAGGCGCCGGTGCCGGACGCCCATCACGGTGCCGTCATCGCTGTGCGCGGTCACCGCCAGCGCCTCGGGCACCGCGAGCGCGGCCAGCGAGTGGTAGCGCACCGCCGCGAAGCCCTGCGGCAGCCCGGCGAACACGCCGCGCCCGTCGTGCTCGATGCGCGCCACCTCGCCGTGCGCCGGCTCGACGCGACCGACACGGCCGCCGTACGCCGCGACCAGGCCCTGCATCCCGAGGCAGACGCCGAGCACCGGCCGGGTGCCCGCGGCGAGCACGGCCCGCCCGACGGCGAAGTCGCGCGGCTCGGTCGGCGACCCGGGCCCCGGCGAGAGCAGCACGTGGGAGTGCGCCAGCACCTCGGCGGCGGTCGTCTCGTCGTGCTGGAGGACCCGCGGCAGCGCCCCGGTGACCTCGGCGAGCAGGTGCACGAGGTTCTGCGTGTAGGAGTCGTGGTGGTCGACCACGACGACGTCGGGGTTCACCGGGGACTCGCCGGGCTGCGGGACATCGGGGCCTCAGGCAAGCAGCCCGCGCACCAGGCCGGCGATCAGGTCGTAGCCGTGCTCGGTGAGGATCGACTCGGCGTGGAACTGGATGCCGCGGTAGTGCGGCCCGCGCAGCGCGTGGACGTCGCCGGTGGCGGGGTCGGCGTCCACCTCGACGCCGGCGGGCAGCGCGGTGTCGTCGCCGACGCGCGCGACGAACGTGTTGTAGAAGCCGACGCGCTCGCTGCGGCCGTCGAGCCGCACCCGCGACTGCGTGCCCTGGAAGACGATGTCCTTGTAGGCCAGCGGCAGGCCGAGCCGGTGGCAGAGCGCCTGGTGGCCCAGGCACACCGCGAGGAACGGGCGCTCGCTCGCCAGCAGCTCGTCGACCGCGGCGCGCAGGGCCGCCATCTTGGGCTCCTCGGCGCGCGGGTCGCCCGGGCCGGGGCCGACGATCACGAGGTCGTGGCCGGCCAGGCAGCCGGGCGTGTAGTCGCGGTGCCGCACCACGTCGGTGTGCATGCCGAGCACGCCGAGCACGTGCCGCAGCATGTTCACGAAGTCGTCCTCGCCGTCGAGGATCACCACGCTCTTGCCCTGCAGCGACGGTTCGGGCGGGGCGTCCTCCTGGTCGGTGAGCCAGAACCCGGAGAGCCGGTGGTTGCGGGAGTTCAGCGCGATCAGCACGTCCTCGTCACCGACCAGCTCGGCGACGTCGACGTCCGGCGTGGGCGCGGCCGGCGCGAGCCCGAAGGCGCTGAGGATGCCGCCGGCCTTGGCGCGCGTCTCCGCGACCTCGTACGCCGGGTCGGAGTCGCGCACCAGCGTGGCGCCGGCCGTGACCCGCAGCTCGCCGTCGGGGCTGACGTCGGCGGTGCGGATCACGATCGGGCTGTCCAGCACCGGCTCCCCGGCCTGGTCGCGCCCGAGGATCGCCAGCGCCGCCCCGTAGTAGCCGCGGCCGCCGGGCTCGTACTCGCGGATCAGCCGGCACGCGTTCTGGACCGGGCTGCCGGTCACCGTGGCGGCGAACATCGTGTCGCGCAGCACCTCGCGCACGTCGCGGTGGGTGCGGCCGGCCAGCAGGTACTCGGTGTGCACCAGGTGCGACATCGGCTTGAGGAACGGGCCCAGCACCTGGCCGCCCTCCGTGCAGATCTCGCACATCATCTTGAGCTCCTCGTCGACCACCATGAAGAGCTCGTAGACCTCCTTCTCGTCCGCGAGGAACGCGAGCAGGTCGCGGCGGAGGTCCGGGCGCGCCGACCCCGGGTCGGCGGGGTCGGTGCCGTGCCCCGCGCGCAGCCGGAAGGTGCCGCTGATCGGGTTCATCCGCACGTCGCCGCCGTGCACGCTGACGTGCCGCTCCGGGCTGGCGCCGACCAGGTAGCGGTCGCCGGTGAAGAACAGGAAGGTCCAGTAGGCGCCGCGCTCGCGCTCGAGCAGGCGGCGGTAGACGCTCAGCGCGCGCTCGGCCGACCAGTCGGCGAGCACCGCCCGGTAGTGCCGGCCGATGACGAGGTTGGCTCCCTCGCCCTGGCCGATCTCGTCGGTGATGATCCGCTCGACGAGCGTCGCGTAGTCGTCGTCCTCGACGTCGAAGCCGCCCGGGTCGGTCGTCTCGACGGGCAGGTCCGGCAGCGCCGCGACGACGTCGGCGACCGAGAACTCGTGCTCCTCCTCGACGTCGACCACGACCAGCGGGGTGCCGTCGTCGTGCGCCTCGAAGCCGCGCTCGGCGACCTGGCGGAAGGGCACGGCGACCAGCCGGTCGGCCTGGCGCCCCGGGGGCGGCGGCCCCTCCTCGAGCGGCACGTCGAGCAGCGAGCCGGCCTCCCAGCGGCGGCCGCCGACGATGCCGACCGTGTGCTTGTCCCCGACCCGGGTCGAGCGCCGGATCACCGCCCACGCCTCGTGCCGTCGGATCGCGGCCAGGGCGTCGCGCGCCGGGCTCTCGCCTCCGGCGGCCGGGTCGGGCGTGGCGGGCATGCCGGGAGCCTACGACCGGGGCGGCCCCGCCCAGCACGCGCCGGTGCCGTCGGGGCGCGAGGGCCTCAGCCGAGCACGGTGAGCAGCTGCGTGGCGCGGGTGAGCACGACGTAGAGCGTCGCCCGCCCGGTCACGGACTCCTGCTCGATCTCCTCGGGCCGCACCACGACGATGCCGTCGAACTCGAGGCCCTTGGTGTCGAGGCCGGTGAGCACCACGACGCGGTCCTCGCCCGACGGCGGCACGGAGGAGTCGATCGCCACGCGGGCGTGCGGGGCGTCGCCGGCGAGCTCGGGCCACGAGGCGAGCCAGGCGTTGACCTCCGAGCGCCGCGCGACGGGCACGACGACGCCGACGGTGCCGGCGACCTCGCCCGCGGTCGCCGTGACCGCCTCGCGGGTGGCGGCCTCGAGGTCCTCGACGCCGGTCAGCACCCGCGGGCCGACGCCGGTCTCGCGGATCGCCGTCGGCAGGTCGGCGTCGAGCCCGACCCGGTCGGCGTACGCCGCCGCGTGGGCGTAGATCTCGGACGAGTTGCGGTAGTTCGTGGACAGGTGGAAGTCGTGCCGTGCCTTGCGCTCCAGCGCGGCGTCGCGCGCCGCGGCCGACTCCTCCGGCACGGGCCAGGAGGACTGCGCCGGGTCGCCGACGATCGTCCACGTGGCGGCGCGGCCGCGGCGGCCGACCATCCGCCACTGCATCGGCGAGAGGTCCTGCGCCTCGTCGACGAGCACGTGCGCGTAGCCGTCGTCCTCGAGCCGGTGGGTGGGCGGCATCCAGCCGCGCCCGCCGCCGTACTCGCGGTCCGCCGCGGTGGTGAGCTCCTGGAGGTCCACCGCGCCCTCGGCCGCGGTCAGCGTGTCGTCGCGGTCGTGGTCGGCGTCCGTGCTGGTCGGGATGTCGCCGAGCGCGTAGCGCAGCTCGTCGATCAGCGGCACGTCCTCGACCGAGTGCGACACCCGGCCCCTCTCGCCGGCCCCGCCGGCCTCGCCGGACTCGGGGGCGGGCCAGGACTTCAGCAGCAGCCGCTGCTCCTCCGCCGACAGCAGGCCCTCGCCGACCCGGCCCAGCAGCTCGGGGTCGCGCAGCCAGCCCAGCACCTGGGGCGCCGTGACCGCGGGCCACCAGGCGGCGGCGAAGTCCACGAACCGGTCGTCGGAGAGCAGGTCGTCGGCGAGCTGCTCGCGTCCGCGGTCGCGGCCGCGCTCGCTCTTCACCTGCCGCCAGAGCACGTCCACCAGCGTGCGCGCGATGCGCGGCAGCTGCCGGTTCCGCCGGCCGTGCTGCATCAGCTGGCGCCGGACCCGGCCCAGCTGGCCGCGGTCGAGCTCGAGCACGTCGTCGCGCCAGAAGACGCGGAAGTGGTCCGGGCTGCCCGGCGCCTGCTGCCGGGAGAGGCGGCCCATCACCTCGGCCATCCGGGCGGAGCCCTTGACGTCCGCGACGGCTGGCTCGTCGTGCCGCGTGGCGCGGACGCCCTCGACGACCTCGCCGAGCGAGCGCAGCGCGATCGCCGTCTCACCGAGGCTCGGCAGCACGCGCTCGATGTAGCGCATGAAGACCCCGCTCGGCCCGACGACCAGCACGCCGCCCGACTCGTAGCGGCGCCGGTCGGTGTAGAGCAGGTACGCCGCCCGGTGCAGCGCCACGACGGTCTTGCCGGTGCCGGGGCCGCCGGAGATCTGGACGACGCCGCGCGCGGGCGCCCGGATCGCCTTGTCCTGCTCCGCCTGGATGGTGGCGACGATCGAGTGCATCGACCGGTCGCGCGCGCGGGAGAGCTGCGCCATCAGCGCGCCCTCGCCGACCACGGGCAGGTCGATGCCGCGCTCGGCGGCGGTGTCGGCGTCCAGCAGCTCGTCCTCGACGCCGAGCACCCGGCGCCCCCGCGACTGGAGCACCCGGCGGCGCAGCACGCCGCGCGGCTCCGCGGCGGTGGCCTGGTAGAACACCGCCGCCGCCGGCGCGCGCCAGTCGACGAGCAGCACGTCGCGGTGCTCGTCGCGCAGGCCGATCCGGCCGATGTAGCGGGCCTCCGCCCCGCCGTCCGCGACGCCGGGCTCGGGGTCGGCGCCCGGGTCGAGGTCGAGACGACCGAAGACCAGGCCCTCGTGCGCGGCGTCGAGCTGGGCGATGCGCCGGGCCGCCTGGTAGACCATCGCGTCCCGCTCGACCAGGCCGCCCTCGTGGCCGAGCGTGCCGCGGTGATGGCCCTCGCGGGCGAGCGCCTGGGCGGCCTCGGTGGAGGTCGTCAACCGGGCGTGCACCTCGTCGACGAACGCCTGCTCGGTGGCCACCTCGCGGGAGGCCGCGTCGTCGGGCGCGCCCTTCGCGCCGTCGATCGGCTGCGCGCCCGCCTCCGGCTCGTGCTCGGCCACCGCTCCTCCGTCCCACTCGGGTCCCCCGCACCCCGTCGGCGGGGAAACAAGACCGGAACTTTACCCGCCGCGGTCACGCCGGGCCGACCGCAGGCCCGCGCTCAGCCCTTCCTGCGGTCCAGGAAGGCGGACATCGCCTCGCGGGCCTCCTCGGAGGCGAACAACCGGGCCGACCGGGCGGCCATCTCCTCGGCCTGGTCGTCGAAGCGCGCGAGCATCTCCGCGTTCAGCAGGGCCTTGGTCTCGCGCAGGCCCTGGGGGGCGCCGCCGACGAGCGAGGCAAGCACCTCCTGCACGTGCGCGTCGAGACGCCCGGCCTCGACCGCGGCGGTGACCAGGCCCATCCGCTCGGCGTCGGTGCCGCTGAAGACCTCCCCGCCCAGCGCGGCGAGCGACGCGGCACGCGGGGTGAGGCGGGGCAGCACGGTCAGCGAGATCACGGCGGGCGCGAGGCCGAGCTTCACCTCGGTCAGCGCGAACGACGCCTCCTCGGCGCAGACCACCACGTCGGTGGCCGCGACGATCCCGATGCCGCCGGCGCGCACCGGGCCGGCCAGGCGGGTGACCCACGGCTTCGTCGAGGCGAGGATGCGGCGCTGCACCTCGAGGATCGCCCGCGGCCCGTCCTCCGGCGCGCCCTCGCGGGCCTCGGAGAGGTCGGCGCCCGAGCAGAACACCCGGTCGGCCGAGCGCAGCAGCACCGCACGCACGGCCGGGTCGCCCTCGGCCCGCTCGATCGCCCCGAGCAGCTCGGCCACCAGCCGGCGCGAGAGGGCGTTGCGGTTGTGCGGCGAGTCGAGCGTGATGACGGCGACGGCGTCCTCGGGGCCGTCGACCTCGTAGCGGACCAGCCCCGGCGTCCCGTCTCCTGCGTCGCTCATGGGCGGCATCCTGCCAAAGCGGCGGCGGTCCCGCCGCCCGGCGGCCCATCCGGACGGGGCCTCCGCGCCGTATGACCCCCATGCCGACCCCATCCCTGACCTCCCGCCCGCGCGCCCTGGCCGCCGGGCTCCTCGCGACGGTCGCCGGGATGGCCGCGGGCCACCTCGTCGCCTCGCTCGGCGACTCCGAGGCCTCTCCCGTGCTCGCGGTGGGCGCCACGGTCATCGACGCCACGCCGACGCCGGTCAAGGAGTTCGCGATCCGGACGTTCGGCAACGCCGACAAGCCGATCCTGATCGGCAGCGTCATCGTCGTGACCCTGGTGGCCGCCGCGCTGATCGGCCTGGTCGGCCGCACGCGGTTCCGCCTGGGCGTGGGGCTCCTCGTCGCGCTGGTGGCCGCCGCCGGCGCGGCCGCGATGCTGCGCCCGACCGCGACCGCGTTCTACCTGCTGCCCGCCGCCGTGACCGCGGTGGTGGGGGTCGCGACGTACGCGGTGCTGCTGCGCGGGCTCCCCGCCCGCCTGGTCCCGGGCGCGGCCGAGGGGTCCGAGGCGCGGACCCCGACCAGCCGGCGCGGCTTCCTGGTCCTGGCCGGCACCACCGCGGCGGTCGCCGCGGTCATGGGGGGTGCCGGACAGCTCGTGCGCCGCGCCAAGACCGCCGTGGCCGACATCGCGCTGCCCTCCCCGCGGCGCTCGATCGCGCCGCTGCCCACCGGCCTCGAGGAGCGAGGCGGCGCCTTCGAGGGCATCTCGGACTTCCGCACGTCGCTCGAGGAGTTCTACCGCGTCGACATCAACCTGTCGGTGCCCGTGGTCGACCCCGACTCGTGGTCGCTGAAGGTCGACGGCGACGTCGAGAACGAGCTCGAGATCAGCTTCGACGAGCTGCTCGCGATGCCGATGATCGAGCGCGACATCACGATGACCTGCGTCAGCAACGACGTCGGCGGCACCTACGTCGGCTCCGCCCGCTGGCTCGGCGTGCCGATGGTCGACATCCTCGAGCGCGCCGGCGTGGGGTCCCGCGCCAACCAGATCCTCTCCACCGCCGTCGACGGCTTCACCATCTCGACGCCGCTCGAGGTGGCCACCGACGGCCGGGACTGCATGGTGGTGGTCGGCATGAACGGCGAGCCGCTGCCCCGCGAGCACGGCTTCCCCGTGCGGATGCTGACGCCGGGCATCTACGGCTACGTCGGCTCCACGAAGTGGCTCGAGCGCCTGACGCTGACCACCTACGAGGAGCAGATGGCGTACTGGACCGAGCGCGACTGGGCGATCGACGCCCCGGTGAAGATCGCCAGCCGCGTCGACACGCCCGCCCCGCTGGCCAACCTCGACGCCGGCGAGAACGTGCTCGGCGGCGTGGCCTGGGCGCAGCGGCGCGGCATCGGCAAGGTCGAGGTCCGCATCGACGGCGGCGGCTGGCGGCCGGCCGAGCTGGGTCCGGAGGCGAACGTCGACTACTGGCGCCAGTGGTTCTTCCGCTGGGACGCCGAGCCGGGCCAGCACATGGTCGCCGTCCGCGCCACCACCAAGGACGGTGAGGTGCAGACCTCCGCCCGCGCGCGCCCGTTCCCCGACGGCTCCAGCGGCATCCAGGAGATCGTCGTCAACGTCGGCTGACCGGCGGCCGCACCCGTCGCAGCCGTCGCAACTGCCGCAACTGCCGCGACTGTCGCAACCGAACGGTCGTACGAGGCCCCGCCGAGGCCTGCTCCAGCGTCGACAACCCCGCGTTGCATGCCGAAAGTCGCCCAAAAAGATCGGGCGGGGGGCCATCCGCACGGTGACCGGCCCCGAATGACCCACGACACAGCCCGCACGAACCAACGAAAGGTTCCACCATGCAGACCACGACGATGCGTCGCACCGGCGGCCTCGCCGCCCTGGCCCTCTCCCTCTCCGTCGGCCTCGCCGCGTGCAGCGAGGACGAGCCCAGCAGCTCGGCGAGCTCCTCCGACGAGACCAGCTCGGAGCCCACGCAGGAGGAGACCGAGGCCTCCGGCCCCGCCGCCCAGACGTTCGGCCCCGGCTGCTCGGCCGTGCCGACCAGCGGCGACGGCTCGTTCGACGGCATGGCCACCGAGCCGGTCGCGACGGCCGCCAGCGCCAACCCGCTGCTGCAGACCCTGGTCACCGCCGTGGGCGAGGCCGGCCTGGTCGACACGCTGAACTCCGCCGAGAACATCACGGTGTTCGCGCCGACCGACGACGCCTTCGCGAAGATCCCGGAGGAGGACCTCAACGCGGTCCTCGCCAACAAGCAGCAGCTGACCAGCATCCTGACCCACCACGTGGTCGGCGAGCAGCTCGCTCCCGAGGACCTCTCCGGCACGTTCGAGACCCTCAACGGCGACATGCTGACCATCGAGGGCTCCGGCGAGGACTTCACGGTGGACAAGCAGGAGCAGGCGACGATCCTCTGCGGGAACATCCCCACGGCGAACGCGACGGTCTACGTCGTCGACACCGTGCTGATGCCCTGATCCCCGGGTCACCACATCGAGTCGAGAAGTCTGGATCGCTCCGGGACAATCATGACCGTGGACCAGATCAGACCAGCCGGCCCGGCCGGCGCCTCCTCCAGCGAGGGGGCGTCGGCCGGCACCGGCGGCTCGACCGACCTGGGGGCCCTGCTCGTCGCCAGCGCCGCTGGTGACGAACGGGCCTTCGCCGACCTGTACGACGCGCTGGCGGGCCGGGCCTTCGGGCTCGCCGTCCGCGTGATCCGGGACCGGGCCCAGGCCGAGGAGGTCCTCCAGGAGGCCTTCCTCGAGCTCTGGCGCACCTCCCGGAGCTTCGACCCCGACCGTGGCTCCGCCGCCTCCTGGGTGCTCACCCTGGTGCACCGGCGGGCGGTGGACCGGGTCCGGTCGGCCGAGGCGGCCACCCGCCGCGACGTCACGTACCACCAGCAGAACACCGCCGTCGACCACGACACCACCGCCGAGGCGGCGCACGCCTCGCTCGAGGCCCGCCGGGTCCGCAAGGCCCTGGAGGCCCTCACGCAGGTGCAGCGGGAGGCGGTCGAGCTCGCCTTCTTCGGCGGGCTCACGCACACACAGGTCGCCGGCCGGCTCGAGCTGCCGGTCGGCACAGCCAAGACCCGCATCCGGGACGGACTGCTCCGGCTGCGGGACACGATGGGAGTAGGACAGTGAACGAGTCTCGCGAAGCGTCGGCGCACGCACTCGTGGGCGCCTACGCCATCGACGCCGTGGACGCCGCCGAGCGCGCCCAGTTCGAGGACCACCTGACCGGCTGCGCCGAGTGCCGCGCCGAGCTCGCCGGCCTCCGCGAGGCCGCGGCCCTGATCGGCGGCACCGAGGAGATCGCGCCGCCGGCGGGGGTGCGCGACCGCGTGCTCGCCGGCATCGCCGCCGAGCGGCCGGCGGACCCGCACGCCGCCCGCACGCCGATCGGGAGCGACGACGCCCCGACCGGCCCGCCCCTCGCCGGCAGCGCCACCGGTACCGGAACCGACCGGGGCCGCGACGCCGACGTCGTCGTGCTCAGCCGCCGCCGCTTCCGGATGGCGGCCGGCGCGGTCGCCGCCGCCGTGCTCGTCGCCGTGGGCGCGGGCGCCGTCGTGGTCAACCAGCTCGGCGACGACGCCGCCGTCCAGCAGGCGCAGCCGACGCTCGCCGAGCGCGTCCAGGAGGCCGACGACGCCGAGGAGGTGGCCGTGGAGCTCGACGGCGGCGCGAAGGCGACCGTGGTGCGCTCGGTCGCGCTGAACCGGGCCGTCGTCGTCACCGAGGACATGCCGCCCCCGCCCGAGGGGATGGTCTACGAGCTGTGGCTCGACGACAAGGAGAAGGGGTTCACCCCCGCCGGCCTGATGTCGACCACCTCCGACCAGACCCTGGTGCTCCAGGGCGACGCCGCCCGCGCGTCGCGGGTCGCGGTCACCGTGGAACCGGCGGAGGGCTCGAGCGTGCCCACCTCCGAGCCGATCGTCGTGTTCCCGTTCGACTCGGGGCAGGCGTGAGCGCCGCGCCCGAGCGCGTGGCCGTCGTCGGGTCCGGCGTCGCCGGCCTGCTCGCGGCCCACGTGCTCGCCCGCCGCAGCCACGTCACGCTCTACGAGGCCGACACCCGTCTCGGCGGCCACGCCGACACCCACACCGTCGGCACCGGCGACGCGGCCGTCGAGGTGGACACCGGCTTCATCGTCCACAACGAGCGCACCTACCCCCACCTCCTGCGTCTCTTCGCCGAGCTCGGCATCGAGACGCAGCCCTCCGAGATGTCGATGTCCGTGCGCGACGACGCGGCCGGCCTCGAGTGGGCCGGCGCGCTCGGCGCCCGGGGTCTCTTCCCGACCTGGCGCAACCTCACGCGGCCCGCCTACCTGCGGATGCTCGCGGAGATCCCCCGATTCCACCGCCGCGCCCGGCGGCTGCTCGCGGCCGCGGACCCGACCACCGACCCCGCCGGCGACCTCGAGACGCTCGGCGACTTCCTCGACCGCGGGCGCTTCTCCGCGACCTTCCGCAGCACGTTCATGGAGTCGCTGGTCGCCTGCGTCTGGTCGACCGACCCCGAGCACGCCCTCGACTACCCGGCGCGCTACCTCTTCACCTTCCTCGAGCACCACGGGATGCTCGGCGTCTTCGGCTCGCCCGCGTGGCGCACCGTCACCGGCGGCTCGCGCACCTACGTGGACCGCGTCGCCGCGGGCATCCAGGACGTGCGCACCGGCACCAAGGTGACCTCGGTCGACGAGACCCCCGACGGCGTGCTCGTCACCGACGGCAACGGCGCGACCGAGCGGCACGACGCGGTCGTGATCGCCACGCACCCTCACCAGGCGCTGGCGATGCTCGCCGAGCCGACGCCCGCGCAGCGCGAGGTCCTCGGCGCGATCACGTACTCGCGCAACGCCACCCAGCTGCACACCGACGAGAGCCTGCTGCCGACGCTGCCGGGCGCCCGCGCCTCCTGGAACTACCTCAAGCGGCCGCCCGGCTCGGGCGCGGTCACGGTCACCTACGACCTGACCCGGCTGATGGGGCTGCCGGTCGCCACCGAGGGCCCGCACGCCGGCAAGCGGATGCTGGTCACGCTCGGCGGCACCGACCTCGTCGACCCGGCCGCCGTCCTCGACACGATGGAGTACGAGCACCCGCTCTACACCCCCGACTCCGTCGCCGCCCAGGCACGGCTGTCCGAGTGCGACACCGACCGCGTCGCCCTCGCCGGCGCCTGGCACGGCTGGGGCTTCCACGAGGACGGCGCCCGCTCCGGCGTGGAGGCGGCGCGCCGCCTCGGGGTCGAGTGGGACGGGGTCGAGTGGGACGGGGTCGAGCGGCAGGCCGGGGCGGGACGCCCGCCCGCCGTCCCGACGCCCTCGCTGTACGCCACCGAGATCACCCACATCCGCCGCAAGCCGTGGCGGCGCTCGTTCACGCAGCGCAACCACACCTGGCTGGTCGACCTCGACGACCTGCCCGACCACGGCGTGCTCGGCACGTTCGAGGGCCGCGACCACCTCGGCGACCCGGGCGCGAGCATCCGCGACAACGTTGCCGGCTTCCTCGCCCGGCACGGCCTGGAGCTCGACGGCGCCGAGCCCGACCGTGGGGGCAGCGGCCGGGGCCGGGTGCTGATGGCCGCGAACGCCCGCGCGTTCGGCTACTGCTTCAACCCGATCAGCGTGCACTGGTGCCACACCGGCGACGGCGAGCTGCTCGCGGTGGTGGTCGAGGTGCACAACACCTACGGGGACCGGCACGCCTACCTCGTCCACCCCGACGCGCAGGGGCGCGCGTCGGTGGACAAGGCCATGTACGTCTCCCCGTTCCACGGCACCGACGGCCGCTACGACCTCGCCGTCCCGGTGCCGGGCGAACGGCTCGACATCGCGGTCACGCTGCGCACGGACGCCGAGTCCGTCGACGGCGAGGCCACGTTCACCGCGGCCCTGCGGGGCCGCCGCACCTCCACCTCAGCGTGGCGCGCCGCGCCGGCCGCCCTCCTCGGCTCCCTCCAGATCCGCCTGCACGGCGTCTGGCTGTGGCTGCGGAGGCTGCCCGTACGGCCGCGCCCCCAGCACCAGCACCAGGAAGGCGTCCGATGACGGCACAACCCGAGTACCTGACCCCGCGCCCGGCGTCCGCGCGCCCCGCCGGCCTGCCCGCCGGCGACCCGCGGCCCGACCCCACGGCGTGGGACGCCCTCGGTCCATACCCGGCCGGGCCCCGGGCGCGGGTCGCCGCGCACGTCACCGAGCGGATCTTCCGCCTCGCCCTGCGGCGGCTGCACGTGAGCGTGCACCTGCCCCGGAACGACGGCAGCGTCGAGACGCTCGGCCTCGGCGGCCCGTCGATGACGGTGCTGCGCCGCGAGGAGTTCTTCGCGCGCGTCGGCGCGGACGCGCTGATCGGCTTCGGCGAGGCGTACCTGACCGGCGCGTGGGAGTCCGACGACCTCGGCGGCTTCCTGACCGTGCTGGCGGCCGACATGGCCTCGCTGGTGCCCCAGCCGCTGCAGAAGCTGCGCGCGGCGTACGTGCGCCGGCCCCCGCGGCACCAGAAGAACTCCCAGGACCAGGCCCGCGGCAACATCTCGCACCACTACGACCTGAGCAACGACCTGTTCGACCTCTTCCTCGACGGCACGCTGAGCTACTCCTCCGCGTTGTTCGACACCTCGACCTTTCGCTCGCCCACCGATCTGCGGGCCGGCGGCGTCACCGTGGCCGCGCCGCCCGAGCGCGACACCGACCTGACGTCGGCGCAGGGCCGCAAGATCGAGCGGCTGCTCGACGCGACCCGCGTCGGCGAGGGCACGCGCGTCCTCGAGATCGGCACCGGCTGGGGCGAGCTCGCCATCCGCGCGGCCCGCCGCGGTGCCACGGTGCACTCGGTGACGCTGTCGACGGAGCAGCAGGAGCTGGCGCGCGAGCGGATCGCCGCGGCCGGCTTCGCCGACTCCTGCGAGGTCGAGCTGCGCGACTACCGCGACGTGACCGGCGAGTACGACGTGGTGCTGTCGGTCGAGATGATCGAGGCCGTCGGCTGGGAGTACTGGGACACCTACTTCGCCGCGCTCGACGCGCGCCTCGCGCCCGGCGGGCGCGCCGGGATCCAGGCGATCCTGATGCCCCACGACCGGATGCTCGCCACCCGCAACACGTGGACGTGGATCAACAAGTACATCTTCCCCGGCGGGTTCCTGCCCTCGGTCGAGGCGATCGACGCCTCGCTGCGCGCGCACACCGCGTTGCGCGTCGAGGACCGGTTCGCAATGGGCAGCCACTACGCGGAGACGCTGCGCCAGTGGGACGAGGAGTTCCTCGGCCGCGCCGACGAGGTGCGGCGCCTCGGGTTCGACGACACGTTCCTGCGGATGTGGCACTTCTACCTGGAGTACTCCCGGGCCGGCTTCGCCTCGGGCTACCTCGACGTCGAGCAGCTCGTGTTCTCCCGGCCCGCCGAGCAGCTCGGCGGCAGCCCGGAGGGCGGCCGATGAGCGCGCACCGCTCCGACAGATCCCGCGACGACCGCCGCCCCGGCGCGCAGGGCGGCCCCGTCGCCGACCGGCTGGCCGAGGCGCTGCGGCCCATCCTGCGCGGCGACCTGCCCGTGCGGCTGCGCGCCTGGGACGGCTCCGAGGCCGGCCCGGTGGACGCGCCGCTGGTCGAGCTGCGCACGCCCGACGCCCTGCGCCGCCTGCTGTGGCACCCGGGGGAGCTGGGTGCGGCGCAGGCCTACGTCACCGGCGAGCTCGAGGTGCACCACGACCTCGACGACGCCCTGTCGCACGCCTGGGCCGTGGCCGCCGAGCGCGGGCTGCGCGGCGTACGCCCCTCGCCGCGGGCCGCCCTGGACGCCGTGCGCACCCTGCGCTCGCTCGGCGCCGTGGGCCGCCCCCCGGCGAACCCCGCCTCGCAGGCCGACGTCGGCGGCCGGTTGCACTCGCCGCTGCGCGACCGGCGGGCCATCAGCTTCCACTACGACCTCTCCAACGAGTTCTACGAGGCGATCCTCGAGGACTGCATGGCCTACTCGTCGGGCTACTGGACCGTCGACCCCGCGCACGAGGCCGACGCCTCGTACACCGGCGAGGACGCCCAGCGCGACAAGCTCGACCTGGTCTGCCGCAAGCTCGGCCTCGAGCCGGGCACGCGCTTCCTCGACGTCGGCTGCGGCTGGGGGTCGCTGTCGCTGCACGCCGCGGAGCACTACGGCGCCGAGGTGGTCGGGGTGACCATCGCGGCCGAGCAGAAGCGGTTCATCGACGCGCGGGTCGCCGAGCGCGGGCTCGGGAACCGGGTCGACATCCGGCTGCTCGACTACCGCGAGGTCCCCGCGACCTTCGGCGCCGGCGCGTTCGACGCGGTCGGCTCCATCGAGATGGGCGAGCACGTCGGCGAGAAGAACTACGCCACGTACGCCTCGGTGCTGCACGACAGCGTGCGGCCGGGCGGCCGGGTGCTGATCCAGCAGATGTCCCGCGCCGGTCGGCACCCCGGCGGCGGGCCGTTCATCGAGAGCTTCATCGCCCCGGACATGACGATGCGACCGGTCGGCGAGACCGTCGCGTTCCTGGAGCGGGCCGGCCTCGAGGTGCGCGACGTGCACGGCATGCGCGAGCACTACGTGCGCACGGTCGGCGCCTGGCTCGAGCGCTTCGAGAAGAACCTGCCGCGCCTGACCGCGCTCGTCGGCGAGGAGGTCGTGCGCGTGTGGCGCCTCTACCTGGTGGGCGGCGCGATGGCCTTCCGCGACGGCCGGATGGGGGTCGACCAGATCCTGATGGTCCGCCCGGGAGCCGCGCACTCGGTGCCGTGGCGCCGCGACTGGTGAGCGGTAGCGTCGCCGCATGACCACCGCCACCGCACTCGTGGGCTCGCTCGCCCTCGCCCTGCTGACCGTCGTCGTCATCATGGGCGTCACGGCCCTGCGCGCGCGCAGCCTGAACCTCGTCGCCGTGGTCGACGTGGCCTGGGGCGCCGGCTTCGTGGCAATCTCCCTCGTGACCGCGGTCTGGGGCCAGGCCACCGCCGGCGCGACCGGGGCCGACGGCGCCCCGGACGTCGTCCGCCGCTGGGTCGTCGTGGCCCTCGTGGCCGCGTGGGGCCTGCGGCTGGCGTGGCACGTGCGCGGCCGCGCGCTCGGCGAGCACGGCGGCGAGGAGGACCCGCGCTACGCCAGGATGCTCGGCGGGACGCTGGACGAGGTGGGCCTCGGGGTCGCCGTGCGCCGTGTCTTCGCGGTGCAGGGCGGCGTCATGTGGTTCGTCTCGCTGCCCGTCGTCGTCGGCGCCGTGCTGCCCGCGGACTGGTGGGCGCTGGCCGTGCTCGGCGCCGGCGTGTGGGCGCTCGGCATCACCTTCGAGACCGTCGGCGACCGCCAGCTCGCCGAGTACAAGGCGCAGCCGCGCGACGAGCGCCCGCCGGTGATGGACCAAGGTCTCTGGGGCTGGACCCGGCACCCGAACTACTTCGGCGACGCGAGCGTCTGGTGGGGGCTGTGGCTCACCGCCGCCCTGGCCTCGGGGCCGGTGGCGGGGCTGCTGACCGTGGCCTCGCCGGCCGCGATGACGTACTTCCTGCGCAACGTGACCGGCGCGAAGCTGCTCGAGCAGGAGATGATGAAGCGGCAGGCCTTCCAGGAGTACGCCGAGCGGGTGCCCATGTTCGTGCCGCGGCCCCCGCGCCGCCGCTGATCGCGGCGGCACGGGGGCCGGGACGGGTGCTGCGTGCGGCGCTAGGCGGGTGCGCTCACTCCTCGGCGGGCGCGGTGTAGTTCTCCGCGTCCTCGGAGACGAACAGGTCGCCCTGCTGCTCGATGCCGCCCGGCGTGTCGATGTTCGGCACGCCGATGTAGACCTCGCGGGTCGCGGGGGCACCGGGCTCCGAGAAGTCGAGCTCGGCCACCAGCTGGTCGGTGTCGATCTCGGTCGACTCGTCCAGCGCGGTCTTCACGCCCTCGCGGGTCAGGTCGTCGCAGGTCTTCTCGAGCAGCTGGCCCCACAGGTCGCCGATGGCGTAGCCGTAGGGGATGCCGCCGTTCGGCGGCGCGTCGGCGCCCATCTCCTCGTACGCGCTCGCGACGTTCTGCGCCGCCTCGACGTCGGAGGAGTACGGCGCCGCGCTGGCCACGAGGAAGAAGTTGCTGCAGCGGCCCGGCCGTCTGCTGGTTGAGGATCTGCGGGCTGAAGGTCGGGTTGTTGCCGACCAGCGGCACGTTCAGGCCGAGCTGCGCCGAGACCACCGCGGCCGACAGGGTCTGCGCCGGCGTGGTGGTGAGGCCGATGGCCTTCACCCCCTTGCCGTTCAGGCCGGTGACGACGTTGCGCAGGTCGGTGTCGGTCGGCAGGACCTTCACCGTCTCCAGGGTGATGTCGTGCTGCTCGGCGAAGTACTCGGCGCCGAGCAGGCCGTTCTCGCCGTACTCGCCCTCGAGGTAGATGTAGCCGACCGTGTCGCCCTCCTTGATGTCCCCCTGCTCGAGCAGGAAGTTGAGGCCGTTGATCATCTCCACGTCGTAGGTGGTGCCGGGGATGACGATGTAGGGGTTCTCCAGGATGAACGAGGACCACGAGAGGGCCACCACGACCGTCTCGTTCTGCTCGTACTGGGCGTCGAGCGCGGCGTTGATCGGCGAGCCCAGGATCTGCATGAAGCCGAGCACGTTCGGCTCGACCTCCTGGTACTGCACGACGCCCGTGTCGGCGTCGTAGCCGCTGTCGCGGGTGACGAGCTCGACCTGGCGGTCGCAGACGCCGCCGTTCGCGTTGATCTCCTCGGCCCAGATCTCGTGTCCGTTGACCACGCCGGTGCCGAGCTCGACGAAGGGGCCGCTCTGGTCGGTGAGGACGCCGAGCTTGATCGTGTCCTCGGACACGCCGGGGCCGGCGCTGCCGCTGCCCCCGTCGCTGGCCTTGTCGCTGGCGCACCCGGCGACTACGAGCGTGCCGGCCAGCGCGAGCGCGGCCAGCGATCGTGGTGACTGCATGGAACTTCTCCTTTGGTGTGGCCAGCCGGTGGTGGTCAGCGGCTGAGTCGTGCGGTGATGCGGCGGCCGATGGCGGCCAGTCCTCCCGGTTCGAAGATCACGACGATGACGATCAGTGAGCCGTAGGCGTACGCGGTGAGCACCGCCGGCGTGAAGCCGCCGCTCCCGCCGGTGATTGCCTCGAGCGCCGGGACGCTCGGGACGAGCAGCTGGAGCGCGAGCGGCAGGCCGAAGACGAGGAAGGCGCCGAACACCGCGCCCCACACCGAGCCGAGGCCGCCGATGATGACCATCGCGAGCAGGCTGATCGCGACGACGATCGACCAGGAGCCCTCGAACTCGTTCTCGTCGGCCTTGAGGATGCCGAACCACAGGATCGTCATCACGCCGGCGAGGCCGGCGTAGGCCGACGAGACGGCGAACGCCGACGCGCGGGCCCAGGCGACGTTGACGCCCATCGCCGCCGCCGAGGCCTCGTTGTCGCGCACCGCGCGCCAGGACCGGCCCGGCCGGGACCGCACGGCGCCGGTGGCGAGGAAGGCGGCCAGGACGACGAAGAAGATGAACAGGTACCACAGGCGCTCCTGCGGGCCCATCGGCACACCCAGCAGCGAGAAGTCCGGGTCGTTGGAGCTGAACGAGAAGCCGCCGATCGAGAACGGCGGCGTCGGCCGCCCCGTCGCGGCGCCCCCCGTCAGCTCGCTGAAGCGCTGGCCGAAGTAGAGGCCGACGAAGATCAGCGCCAGGGTCGCGACGCCGAGGTAGATGCCGCCCACGCGCCCGGACACCGGGGCGAAGGCGAGTCCCGCACCGGCGCTGGCCAGCACCGCCACGATCAGCGCGAGCAGCGGCGGCCAGCCGAGGCCGACCAGGTCGGAGGCCGGCTCCGCGTCGGCGAGGACGGCGTACACGGTCGCGCCGAAGAGCATGAAGAACGGCGTGCCGAGCGAGAGCTGTCCGCAGTGGCCGATCAGCATCGTCAGGCCGATCGCCGCCACGGCGCCGGTCATCGCGAACTCGCCGACGCGCAGCCAGGCCGGCGTGAGGTAGAGGGGCAGCGCCAGGAGCACGACGAGCCCCAGCACCCCGGCCGCGATGACGGCCAGCCGGAGCAGGCTGCGCCGCCCGGAGGTGGCCGCGGCCGGCCGCGGGCCGTCGTCGGCACCGGTCCCGGGGGTCTCGGGCCTGTCCCCGGTCTGCTGGCTGGTCTCAGACACGATGCACCTCCCGGCTGCCGAAGAGGCCCGACGGGCGGACGACCAGGATCACCAGCATCACCAGGAAGACAGCCACCTTGGAGAAGTCGAAGGAGATGTACTGACTGACGTACGCCTCGGTGAGCCCGACGATGAAGCCGCCGAGCACGGCGCCACCCACCGAGTCCAGGCCGCCGATGATCGCGGCCGGGAAGGCCACGAGGGCCAACGCGTGGGTGGCCCGCGAGATGCCCGAACCGGAGAAGTCCGGGGTCGCCAGGAAGAGCACGGCGATGCCGGCCAGCAACCCGGCGACGAGCCAGGCCGTCGCCGTGATCCGTGAGTTGCGGATGCCCATCAGCGCCGCGGCCTCGCGGTTCTCCGCCTGGGCGCGCATGGCCAGACCCCAGTTGGTGTAGCGGAAGAGCGCCAGCAGCCCGCCGATGATCACCAGCCCCACGACCAGGGCCACGATCTGCCCCCGCAGCAGCGAGATGCCCCCGACGTCGATCACCTCGTTGGCCCACGGCGCCCGCAGGAACGGGGTCTCGGTGCCGAGCCGGCGCGCGATCTCCTCGAGGACGACCACGTCGACCCCGATGGTGAGCAGCACCAGCGCGATCGGGTCGGCGCTCTTGACCCGGGCCACGAGCAGCCGCTCGATCGCCAGGGCCAGCAGGCCCGCGCAGGCCACGCCGAGGATGGCGCCGGCGGCGAAGCCGAAGACCTCCGAGAACCGGTAGGCGAGGTAGCCGCCGGCCAGCACCAGCGAGCCGTGCGCGAAGTTCACCACCCCCGTGGCGCGGAAGATGATCACGAAGCCGAGCGCGAGCAGCGCGTAGACCGCGCCGCGGCCCGCGCCGTTCACGGTCAGCTGCAGGAAGGTGTCCATCAGCTCTCCTTCCTCTCCTCGGCACCGAGGTCGCCGAGGTACGCGCGGATGACCTCCGGGTCCCGCTGCACCTTCGCCGGGGGGCCGTCCGCGATCCGCTTGCCGAAGTCCAGCACCGTCACGTGGTCGGCGATGCCCATCACGAGCGCCATGTCGTGCTCCACCAGCAGCACCGAGATGCCCAGCTCGTCGCGGATGTCGGTGATCACCGTCGACATCACGGCCGTCTCCGTGTCGTTCATGCCGGCGGCCGGCTCGTCGAGCATCAGCATCGTCGGCTCCGTGGCCAGCGCGCGGGCCACGTCGACGCGCTTCTGGTCGCCGTAGGACAGCTCGCCGACCGGGCGCGCGAGGTGCTCCTCGAGACCCAGGAAGCGGCAGATCTCCACGGCGCGGTCGGTGTGCCGGGCCTGCTCCTTCCGCATGCCGGGCAGCCGGAGGCCGGCCTTCATGAAGCCGCCCCTGGTCAGGGCGTGCCGGCCGAGCATCACGTTGTCGAGCACGGGCACGTGGCCCGAGAGCGCGACGTTCTGGAAGGCGCGCCCGATGCCGAGGTGCACGAGGCTGTGGGGACGGCGCCCGGTCAGCTCGTCGTCGCCGTAGCGGACCTTGCCCTCGTTGAGGCCGTAGAGCCCGGAGATCACGTTGAAGCAGGTGGACTTGCCGGCGCCGTTGGGGCCGATCAGGGCGTGGATGGTGCCGGGCCGGACCGTGAAGGAGACGTCGTCGAGCGCCGTGACGCCGCCGAAGCGCACGGTCACGCCCTCGACGCTGAGCGCCGGGATGTCGCCGCCGGCCTGCGGGGACCCGCCCTCGCGCGCCTCGGGGGCCGTCGTGCCGCTCATCCGGTCCACCTCTCCAGCCGGGGGCGGTCGCGCGCCGGCTCCTCCGCGCCCGGGGCCTCGCCCTCCTCGTGGTGGTGGCTGTGGCCACCGAGGTAGAGCTCGCTGATCTCGTCGGACTCCGCCAGCTCGCGGGCCTCGCCGCTCATCGCGACCTTGCCGACCTCGAGCACCGTGGCGCGGTGCGAGACGCGCAGGGCCATCGCGGCGTTCTGCTCGACGAGGATCACCGGCGTGCCCTGGGCGTTGATCGTGGAGACGATCTCACCGATCTGGTCGATCAGCTTCGGCGCGAGGCCGAGCGACGGCTCGTCGAGCAGCAGCACCCGGGGCTCGGCCATCATCGCCCGCCCGATGGCCAGCATCTGCTGCTCGCCACCCGAGAGCAGGCCGCCGCGCTGCGCGGTGCGGTCGGCCAGCGGGGGGAACAGGTCCATCACGCGGTCGCGGGCCGCCGCGCGGCGCTCGCGCGGCGTGTACATGGCGCCGACGCGCAGGTTCTCGTCGACCGTCATCCGGCCGAAGACCTGCCGCCCCTCCGGCGACTGCACGACGCCGGCCCGCGCCACCGATGCCGGCGGCAGCGTGTGCAGCGCCTCGCCGTCGAGCTCGACGGTGCCCTCGTACAGGGTCCCGCCGTGCATCCCGAGCGTCCCCGAGATCGTCCGCAGCAGCGTGGACTTGCCGGCGCCGTTCGAGCCGAGCACCGCGACCACCGACTCGTCGGGCACCTCGAGGTCGACGTGGTCGAGCACGGACTTGATGGCGCCGTACCCGACGACCAGGCCGCGTGCGCTCAGCACACGCGGCTCCGGGGACGGGCGGCGCCGCGCGGCGGCGGCGGGGGTTGCGGCATCGGGGTGCACCTCGTGGTCGTGGGTGATGCGAGACGCGGGGCTCGGCGGCGTGGCCGAGGTCACACGGTGGCGGCAACCTAGCCGCCCCCTGCCGGTGACCGCCAGATGCCAACCGCATCATTCGACTGGGCGGTGTGCCGGGACGGCGTGTTCGTGCGCTCAGTGGCCGTCACCGTGACCGGACCGTGACCACATCGCGCCGCATGATGAGACGCGAGAAGGGAGGCTGGGACGTGGCTCGCACCGAGGGAGACCGCGCGGGACTGCCACCGCTGCCCTCCGCCGAGAACCTCCGCGACGTGGCCGGGCCGGGGCACCCCACCCGCGACGGCCGCCGCGTGCGCACCGGCGAGTTCTTCCGCGCCAACCACCTGCTGCTCTCGTCCGAGGACGTGCGCGCGGTGACCCGGCTCGGGCTGCGGGGCGTGCACGACCTGCGCCGGCAGGACGAGGTCGAGCGGCACCCGGACGTCGAGATCCCCGGCGCGACCTGGCACCACCACGACGTCCTCGGCGTGGCGGCCGACGACGCGGTGACCTTCACCGACCCCGCCGAGACGGTGGCGATGATGGAGCGCGTCTACACCGACTTCGTGCGCAGCCCGCGCTCGCGTGCGGCCTTCGGCACGCTGCTGCGCCACCTCGCCCACGAGGAGGGCGCCCACCTCTTCCACTGCACCTCGGGCAAGGACCGCACCGGCTGGGCCGCCGCGCTGCTGCTGCGACTGGCCGGGGTCGACGAGGAGGTGGTGCTGGCGGACTACCTGCTGTCCAACGAGCTCACCCGGGTGCAGCGGGCGGGCTACGAGCAGGCGATCGCCGAGGCGCTCGGCGACCACCGGGTGGTGGTGCTGGCCCCGGTGCTCGAGGTGCGCCCGGAGTACCTCGCGTTGAGCACCCGGCTCGCCGAGGAGGACTACGGCGGGCTCTCGGGCTACCTGCGCGACGGCCTGGGGCTGGGCGACGCGGACGTCGATGCCCTGGCCCGCCGCCTGCGCGCCTGAGCCCGGACCTCCGGGGTCTGGGTGGTCGGGCCCCGCGCGCACGCCGTAGATTCGGTGCTGCGAAGCCCTGCCGCGACCCCGAGGAGGCGCCCATGTCCACCATCGACGAGCTGCTCCGCAACAACGAGCAGTACGCCGCGTCCTTCTCCGGCCCCCGGGCTGCGGTGCCGGCCAAGCAGGTCGCCGTGGTCGGCTGCATGGACACCCGGCTCGACGTCTACCGGGCGCTCGGCCTGGCCGAGGGCGACGCCCACGTGATCACGAACGCGGGCGGCATCATCACCGACGACGAGATCCGCTCGCTGGCGATCAGCCAGCGCGTGCTCCACACCCGCGAGGTGATGATCCTCCAGCACACCGGCTGCGGGCTCCTGCAGCTCGACGACGACGAGTTCGCGGCCACGCTGGCCGAGGAGACCGGCCAGCAGCCCGAGTGGCGCGCGCACGCCTTCCGCGACCTGGACGAGAGCGTCCGCGCCCAGGTCGCGCGGGTGCAGGACAACCCGTTCGTGCCGCACTCCGACCAGGTGCGCGGCTTCGTCTTCGACGTCGAGACGGGCGCCCTGCGCGAGGTGACCTGAGCCGTGCCCGGCCAGCGGGGCCCCGACCCGGTCGCGGAGGCGTTCGCCGCCACGCCGCGGGAGTGGTTCCTGCCGGCGGCGCTGGCGCGCCGCGCCGACCACGACGGCCCGCTCGACATCGGTTTCGGGCAGACGAACAGCCAGCCACGCACCGTCGAGAACATGCTGCGGCTGCTCGACGTCCGCCCCGGCCACCGGGTGCTCGACGTCGGGGCCGGCTCCGGCTGGACCACCGCGCTGCTGGCCCACCTCGTGGGCCCCGACGGGGAGGTGCACGGCGTGGAGCTCGAGCCGCTGCTCGCACAGGACGCCCAGGAGGCCGTCGCGGCGACCGGCCGCACCTGGGCCAGCGTCCTGCCGGCCTCGCCGGGCGTGCTCGGCCTGCCGGACGGGGCGCCGTACGACCGCATCCTGGTCTCCGCCGGCGCCCGCTCGATGCCGGAGGACCTCGTGGACCAGCTCGCCGACGGCGGCGTCCTGGTCGTCCCGGTCGCCAGCACCATGACCCGCGTGATCGCGGCGACGAGCTGACCGTCACCGAGCACGGCCCCTACCGCTTCGTCCCCCTCCGCTGAGGCCCGCCGCATGATCCTGACGGCGCTCGTCCTGCTGGCGGTGCTCGGCTTCGTGGCGACCTTCGGGCGCAACCTGCCGGAGCGCGATGAGCGCTGGGAGGACCTGTCGCGGCGGCGGCGCGTGCTCAGCGCGGCCGCGCTGCCGGTCGGCGCGGTCGCGCTGCTGGTCGGCTCGGCCCTGGCGGTCGCGCGGGCGGACGACGTGGACAGCGCCTTCGCGCTGCTCACCCTGATCGTCTTCGTCGGCCTCGCGGTGGGCGGGCTCGCGGTGGTCGGGATGGCCGCGGTGCGGCTGGGGCGTCTCTGGCGGCTGCGTCGACCTCGGCCGGGATCGTGATGGTTGGCACCGTGAGGACGCGCCCCAGCGCGTCGAGACGGTGCCAACCTCACTCGCCGACGGCGTCGCTCAGTAGGACTTCGGCAGGCCGAGGGAGTGCATCGAGATGTAGTTGAGGATCATCTCGCGGCTCACGGGGGCGATCCGGCCGACGCGGGAGGCGACCAGCAGGCCGGCGATGCCGTACTCCTGGCTCGCGCCGTTGCCGCCGTGGGTCTGGACGGCCCGGTCGACCGCGTGGCAGGCGGCCTCGGCGGCGGCGTACTTCGCCATGTTGGCGGCCTCCCCGGCCGCCATCTCCTCGCCGGCGTCGACGAGGGCCGCGGCCTTCTGGTTCATCAGCCGCGCCATCTCGATCTCGATGTGGCTCTCCGCCAGCGGGTGCGCGATCGCCTGGTGCGCGCCGATCGGGGCGTCGAAGACCTCGCGCTCCTTCGCGTAGGCCGTCGCGCGGTCGAGCGCGTAGCGCGCCAGGCCCAGCGAGAAGGCCGCCGCCATGATCCGCTCCGGGTTCAGGCCGGCGAAGAGCTGCACGAGCCCGCCGTCCTCGTCGCCGACGAGCGCGTCGCCCGGCAGCCGCACGTCGTCCAGGAACACCTGGAACTGGCGCTCCGGCGAGACGATCTCCATCGGGATCGCGGTCGCCTCGAAGCCCTCGGCGTCGGTCGGCACGACGAACAAACAGGGCTTGAGCTTGCCGGTGCGGGCGTCCTCGGTGCGCGCGACGACGAGCACGTGGTCGGCCTCGTCGACGCCGGAGATCCAGATCTTGCGGCCGTTCAGCACCCAGCCGTCGCCGTCGTGGCGCGCGGTGGTCGTGATCTTGTGGGTGTTCGTGCCGGCGTCGGGCTCGGTGATCGCGAAGGCCATCGTCGCGGTGCCGTCGCAGATGCCGGGCAGCCAGCGCTGCTTCTGCGCTGGCGTCCCGTAGCGGCTGATGATCGTGCCGCAGATCGCCGGGCTGACCACCATCAGCAGCAGCGGGCAGCCCTGGGCGGCCAGCTCCTCGCACACCGCGGCGATGTCGCCGATGCCGCCGCCCCCGCCGCCGTACTCCTCCGGGACGTTGATGCCGAGGTAGCCGTGCTTGCCGATCGCCAGCCACAGCTCGGTGGTCGGCTCGCCCGCGCGCGCCTTCTCCACGAACCACTCGCGGCCGTAGCCGCTCGCCAGCCTCGAGACCGCCTTGCGCAGCTCGCGGCGCTCCTCAGTCTCGACGTAGGGGTTCGGCGCCTGTGTCATGCGTCCTCCTCGGTCTCCACGACGGCGAGCACCTCGCCCGCCGCGACCTGCTGCCCGGCGACGACCGGGAGCGAGGTCACTCGTCCCGCGGCGGGCGCCGCGACGGTGTGCTGCATCTTCATCGCCTCGAGCACCAGCACCGGGTCGCCGTGGGCCACCGGGGCGCCCTCCTCGACCACGAGCCGCACGACCGTGCCGGGCATCGGCGCGAGCAGGCTGCCCGCGCTGACCGCCTCGGCCGGGTCGACGAACCGGGGCACGCGCCGCGCGCGCAGGTGACCGCCCGACCAGTCGACGTCGACCACCTCGCGGGTGGGCAGGCCGCCGACGGCGACGTCGTACGTCGTGCGCACGCCGTCGGTCTCCAACACGACGCGGCTCGGTGCGGCCTCGACGACCGTGGCCCCGTCGACGGCGAGCCCGTCGCGGGTGCCGTGCCAGGCGACCTCGACCTCGTCGTCGCCCACGGCGAACGTCGTGGTCTGGGGCGCCGAGGCGACGTTGCGCCACGCCACCGGCAGGCCGGCCTGGACGGTGCGCCGCTCCCCCGCCGCCGCGGCCACCGCGAGCGCCGCGGCCGTGACGGCGCCGCGGTCCGCCGGCGCCGCGGCGAAGGGCCGCTCCGCCATCGTGGCGGTGCTGTGCGTCGCGGCGCGGAACTCCGGGTCGCGCAGCAGCGCCACCAGCTGGTCGCGGTTGGTGGTGACGCCGTGGATCCGGGCGCGGCGCAGGACGTCGGCGAGCCGGCGGGCCGCGTCGACGCGCGTCGGCGCGTGCACCACGACCTTGGCGAGCATCGCGTCGTAGTGCGTCGTGACCTCGTCGCCCGCGCGGAAGCCGGTGTCGACCCGGACGCCCTCCTCGGCCGGGATGTCGAACGCCGTCAGCACGCCCGACTGGGGCTGGTGGTCGGCGGCCGGGTCCTCCGCGTAGAGCCGGACCTCGATCGCGTGGCCGGCCGGCGGGGTCTCGATACGCTCGCTGGCGCTCGCTACTCGACCAACGACATCCGCTGGTCGAGCAGGGCGCGCAGCGCCCGTGTCGAGACCGGCGAGACCCTCCAGCCCCGCGCCCTCGGCGATCGCCGAGCTGCGCCTCGACCAGGTCGAGGCCGAGGACGGCCTCGGTGACGGGGTGCTCGACCTGCAGCCGGGTGTTCATCTCGAGGAAGAAGAACCGCTCGGCCTGCGGGTCGTAGAGGAACTCGACGGTGCCGGCGCCGCGGTAGTCGATCGCCTCGGCGGCCGCGCGGGCGGCGTCCAGCATCGCCGCCTCGACGCCCTCCGCGAGCGCCGGCGCGGGCGCCTCCTCGACGACCTTCTGGTGCCGGCGCTGCAGCGAGCAGTCGCGGGTGCCGAGCGCGACGGCGCTCCCCCGCCCGTCGCCGAGCACCTGCACCTCGACGTGGCGGCCGCGCTCGACGTACGGCTCGACGAACACGGTGCCGTCGCCGAACGCCGACGCCGCCTCGGCCTCCGCGGCGGCCACCGTTGCCTCGAGGTCGGAGAGGTCGCGGACGATCCGCATCCCCCGGCCGCCGCCGCCGGCCGAGGCCTTCACGATCAGCGGGAGGTCGGCGGGCCCCGGGGGCTCGGGCGCCTCGAGCACGGGCACGCCGGCCGCGCGCATCAGCTCCTTGGCGCGCACCTTCGAGCCCATCGCCTCGATCGACTCCGGCGCGGGCCCGACCCAGGTCAGGCCCGCCTCCTCCACGGCCCGGGCGAAGTCGGCGCTCTCGGAGAGGAACCCGTAGCCCGGGTGCACCGCGTCGGCGCCGGCGCGCTTGGCGGCCTCGAGCAGCCCCTCGATGCCCAGGTAGGTCTCGGCCGGGCTGGTGCCCGGCAGCCGCACGGCCAGGTCGGCCTCACCGACGTAGGCGAGGCCGGCGTCCGCGTCGGAGTGCACCGCCACGGTCTCGATGCCGAGCCGACGGCAGGTGCGGAACACCCGCGGCGGCGATCTCGGCGCGGTTGGCCACCAGGAGTCTCGTGATCATCGGCGTCCCTACATCCGGAAGACGCCGAAGCGCTCGGCGCCGGTCCACGGCTTGTTCTCGATCACGGACAGGCACAGGCCCAGCACGGTGCGGGTGTCGCGGGGGTCGATCACGCCGTCGTCGTAGAGCATCCCCGAGAGCACGAACGGCAGCGACGCCTCCTCGACCTGCTGCTCGACGTAGGCGCGCATCCCCGCGTCGCCCTCCTCGTCGTAGGGCTGGCCCTTCGCCTCCGAGGCGGCGCGCGCGACGATCGAGAGGACGCCGGCCAGCTGCTGCGGGCCCATCACGGCCGACTTCGCGCTCGGCCAGGTGAACAGGAAGCGCGGGTCGTAGGCGCGGCCGTTCATGCCGTAGTTGCCCGCGCCGTAGGAGGCGCCCATCAGCACGCTCAGGTGCGGCACGGTCGAGTTGGAGACCGCGTTGATCATCATCGCGCCGTGCTTGATGATCCCGCCCTGCTCGTACTCCGCGCCGACCATGTAGCCGGTGGTGTTGTGCAGGAACAGCAGCGGGGTGTCGGACTGGTTCGCGAGCTGGATGAACTGCGTGGCCTTCTGGGCCTCCTCGCTGAAGAGCACGCCCTGGGCGTTGGCCAGGATGCCGATCGGCCGCCCGTGCAGCCGCGCCCAGCCCGTGACCAGCGAGGCGCCGTAGAGCGGCTTGAACTCGTCGAACGGCGTCTCGTTGCCCGGGCTCGTGCCGTCGCAGACGCGGGCGATCACCTCGCGGGGGTCGAACGGCTCCTTGAGGTCCGGCCGGGACGAGGTCGAGCAGCTCGTCGGGGTCGGCGTCCGGCTCGGCGTAGGTGGGTCTCGATACGGGCGCTCCGCGCCCTACTCGACCAGACGAGCGTCGGTCTCGGTGGTCGAGTAGCCGCGCGAGCGCCAGCGAGCCGGCGTATCGAGACCCACCGGCTTCTGCCGGTTCAACCGCGCCACGATCCGCCGACCGATGCGGATGGCGTCGCGCTCGTCCTCGGCGAGGTAGTCGGCGAGGCCGGAGACCCGGGCGTGCATCTCGGCGCCGCCGAGCGACTCGTCGTCCGACTCCTCGCCGGTGGCCATCTTCACCAGCGGCGGGCCGCCGAGGAAGACCTTGGCCTGCTCCTTGACCATCACGGTGTAGTCGCTCATGCCGGGCACGTACGCCCCGCCCGCGGTCGAGCTGCCGAAGACCAGCGCGATGGTGGTCTCCTTGCGCGCGCTGGCGCGCGTCAGGTCGCGGAACAGCTTGCCGCCGGGGACGAAGATCTCCTTCTGGCTGGGCAGGTCGGCGCCGCCGGACTCCACGAGCGAGATCGTCGGCAGCCCGTTCTCCTCGGCGATCTGCGCGGCCCGGAAGATCTTCTTCACGGTGAAGGGGTTCGACGCCCCGCCCTTGACCGTCGGGTCGTTCGCGGTGATCACGCACTCGACGCCCTCGACCACGCCGATGCCGGTGACGACGCTCGCGCCGACCGCGAAGTCGGAGCCGTAGCCCGCCAGCGGCGACAGCTCGAGGAACGCCGACCCCTCGTCGACGAGCAGCTCGATCCGCTCGCGCGGCAGCAGCCGACCCCGCTCGTGGTGCCGGTCGGCGTACTTCTGCCCGCCACCCGCGACGGCCTTGGCGTGCTCGGCGTCGAGGTCGGCCAGCTTGGTCAGCATCGCCTCGCGGTTGCCGGGCGGCGCCGTCTCGGCGGACTCGGCGTGGCTCACGGCGCGTACCCCAGCAGGCGCGCGGCCAGGTCGGCCAGCACCTCGGTGGCGCCGCCGCCGATCGGCAGGATCCGCGCGTCGCGGTAGTGCCGCTCGACCTCGGTGCCGTGCAGGTAGCCGGTGCCGCCGTGCAGCTGCACCGCCCGGTCGGTCACGTGCGCCGCGGCCTCGACGGCGGTCTGCTTGGCCAGGCACGCCTCGGCGACCACGGTCTCCCCGCGGACGTGCCGCCGGACGACGTCGAGGGTCTGGCAGCGCGCGGCGTCGACCCGGCGGTGCATGTCGACCAGGTCGTGCTGCACCACCTGGCGGGAGGCCAGCGGCCGGCCGAACGTCTCCCGCTCCCGCGCGTACGCCGCGGTCAGCTCGAGCGCCCGCGCGGCCAGGCCGTAGGCGTGCACGGCCAGCGAGATCCGCTCGACCACGAACTGCTCGGCGATCTGGTAGAAGCCCGCGTTCTCCTCGCCGACGAGGTTCTCGGCGGGCACCCGCACGTCGGCGAACGACAGCTCGGCGGTGTCGGAGCAGTGCCAGCCCATCGTGCGCAGCGCGCGGTCGACGGTGAAGCCGGGCGTGCCCTTCTCGACGACGAGCAGGCTGATGCCGGCGTGGCCGGGGTTCGAGCCCGATGGGGGCCCGCCGGTGCGCACCGCGGTGGTCACGAAGTCCGCGCGCACGCCCGAGGTGATCAGCGTCTTCCGGCCGTTGACGACGTAGTGGCTCCCGTCGCGCACCGCGGTGGTGCGCAGGCCCGCGACGTCGGAGCCGCCGTCCGGCTCGGTGACGGCCAGCGCGCCGATCGCCTCGCCGGCGAGCGCCGGCCGGGCGAAGCGGTCGACGAGGTCGGCAGACCCCGACGCCACGAGGTGCGGCAGCGCGATCCCGCCCGTGAACAGCCCGGCCATCAGCCCGCTCGAGGCGCCGGCGGCCAGCATCGCCTCCTGCAGCGCGACCGAGTCGGCGAGGTCGCCCCCGGACCCGCCCACGGCCTCCGGGAACCCGACCCCGAGCAGTCCCTGCTTCGCCGCGGCGCGGTGCAGCTCGCGCGGGATCTCCCCGGCGTCCTCCCACGCCTCCAGGTGCGGCGTGACCTCGCGGCGCACCAGCTCGACCGCGGTCTCCCGCAGCGCGCGCCGCTCCCCGAGCTCGTCCGCGTCCCCGCGGCGGAGCCGGTCCGCCAGGGAGGGGGCGCGCCCGGGGGCTGGGGTCACAAGAGGCCGTCCTGCACGTGCACGTGCCGCGACCGGATCCACTCACCGATCGCCTTGGCCTGCGGGTCGAACCGCGTCGACGCCGCGACGCCCTCGCCGAGCAGCCCCCGGACCAGGATGTTCAGCCCGCCCAGGTTCGGCAACAGGTAGACCTCGACCTCGAGGTCCTGCGCCTCGGGCAGCAGCTCGCGCACCTTGCGCGGGGTGATCAGCTTGGCGAGCCAGCGCACGCGGTCGTCGTGCTTCTCCGCCGCCCCCGGCTCGGTGTGCGCGACCCAGAGCCCGATGTTGGCGTCGCCGCCCTTGTCGCCCGACCGCGCGTAGACGAAGGTGCCCAGCGGCACGCGCCGCGTGAGCTGGTCCTCCGGCGCGGGGTACGGCGAGGGGCGCTCGCCGCTGGTGTCGATGCCGGGCCCGTCGTGGCGGCCGGTCTCGGGGTCGGGCACGACCTCGCGCCTCCCGTCGGCGTGCACGACCACGTGCTCCACGACGTCGCGCGGCACGTAGAAGGGCTTGTAGACGCCGAAGGGGCTCGGCTTGGCCGGGGGCGCGTTCATCGCGAAGCCCGGGTAGGAGGCGAGCACCTGCTCGACGATCGCGGTGGTGAAGGACTTGCCCACCGCCTCGGGGTCCGGGTCCTGCACCGAGCAGCGCAGCAGGCAGGACGCGGCCTCCTCGGTCTCGGCGTCCTGGTGCGGCGTCGTGGACTGCGTCCACTCGAGCACCGCGGGCTCACGGCCCGCCAGGGACGTGGCCACCTGCTCCTTGACCCAGGCGATCTTGTCGTCGACGTCGAGCCCGGTGACGACCATCTCGGCGGTGTTGCGGTAGCCGCCCATCTCGTTCACGCAGACCTTGAGCCGCTCCGGGGGCGCCTCGCCGCGCACGTCGCTGATCCGCACCCGGTTCTCGCCGACCTGGTCGAGCCGGATGGAGTCCAGGTGCAGCGTCACGTCGGGGTTGAAGTAGCGCGTCGACTGCACCTCGTAGACCAGCTGCGCGGTGATGGTGTCGACGAGGACGCCGCCGCCCGTGCCGTCCTGCTTGGTCACGACGGAGCTGCCGTCGGGCGCCATCTCCGCGAGCGGGAAGCCGAGCGGCCTGCTGCGGTCGGGCAGGTGCTTGAAGCCGGCGAAGTTGCCGCCGGTGGCCTGCGCACCGCACTCGAGCACGTGGCCGAGCGCGACCGCGCCCGCGAGCTCGTCGTGCTGGTCAGGGGTCCAGCCGAAGTGCGCGACCGCGGGGCCCACGATCAGCGACGCGTCGGTGACGCGGCCGGTGACGACGACGTCCGCGCCCTCGGTCAGGGCACGGGCGATGCCGAACCCGCCGAGATACGCGTTGGCCGTGAGCGCACCGCCGAAGCCGAGCTCCTCCGCGCGGGGGCGCAGGTCGTCGCCCTCGATGTGCGCCACGGCGGGCTCGACCCCGAGCCCGCGGCCGACCTCGCGCAGCTTCTCGGCCAGGCCCGCGGGGTTCATGCCGCCCGCGTTGGTGACGATGCGGACGCCGCGCTCGAGCGCGAGGCCGAGGCAGTCCTCGGCCTGGCGCAGGAAGGTCCGGGCGTAGCCCGTGTCCTGGTCCTTCATCGCGTCCTTGCCGAGGATCAGCATCGTCAGCTCGGCGAGGTAGTCGCCGGTGAGCACGTCGAGCGTCTCGCCGCCCACCGAGCCCTCGAGCATCTCGCGCATGGCGCTGATCCGGTCGCCGTAGAAGCCGGAGCAGTTGCCGATGCGCAGCAGGTCGGGGGCGCTGCCGATCGGGCCCCCGATCACCCCGGGCGAGGCCGCGGCGCTCATCGGGTCGCCTCCCGTCCGCCGCCGGGGCGGCCGGCGAAGGCCTGCGCGAGGCCGAGCCAGCGGTCGGCGTCCTCGCCGGTGGCGACGAGCGCGAGGTCGTCGCGGTGGCGACGCTGGGTGACCAGCAGCGCGAAGTCGTACGCCGGGCCGGTCACCCGCTGCGCGGCGTCCTCCGGACCCCAGGCCCAGACCTCGCCGGAGGGCGCGGTGAGCTCCACCCGGAACTCCTCGCCCGGCGGGTCGAGCTCGTGCACGCCGTGGGCGAAGTCGCGGGTGCGCACCCCGAGGTGGCAGACGTGCCGGACCCGGTCGTCGGGCTCGACGGCCTGCCCGAGCGCGTCGGCGACGTCGTGGCCGTGGGCCCACGTCTCCATCAGGCGCGCGGTCGCCATCGAGGTGGGGCTCATCGGGGGCCCGAACCACGGGATCTTCGCGTCGTGCTCGCCGAGCACCTCGACCAGCGTCTCGCGGGCGTGGCGCCAGCGCTGCAGGATCTCCTCGCCCGCGAGGCCCTGCGCGCCGTACTCGGCGGCCGCGTCGACGAAGCCCTCCGGGTCCTCGGACGCGGCGGTGACGATCGCGTCCCACCCGGCCTTGTCGGTGGCGGCGAGCACGGCGCTCTCGTCGGTCCAGGCGAGATGCACGATCTGGTGGGCGATGTCCCAGCCCTCGGCGGGCGTCGGCGTGCGCCACTGCTCCTCGGTGAGCGGCGCCAGCCTCGCCTCGAGGTCGAGGCACTGGGACGTCAGGTCGGAGAGCACGTCGTCCAGGACGGTTCGGGTGGTCATGCCTCATCCTCGCTCGCGCGGGGGCCGCGTGGGGAGGTGGGGGCCAGCCGCTCGTCGAGGGTGTCGGCCCAGGCGTCGAGGATGCGGCCGCGGCGGCGGCTGTCGTCGCCGAGCGTGTCGGCCAGGCCGAGGCCGCGGACCAGGTCGAGCGTGGCCTGCACGAGCTCGCGGACCCCGGGCCGGGACTCGTCCGCGCCGAGCAGGTCCACCGTGCGGGCGTGGGTCTGCCGGCCGACGCGCCGCTCGAGCGGCGCGACCGCCGCGAGCAGCGCGGGGTCGGTGCGGGCGGCGACCCACAGCTCGAGGGCCGCCGTGAAGACCGGGCTGGCGAAGTGGTCCCCCAGCACCTGCAGCACGGCGCGGGTGCGGCCGGGGCCGGCGGGCAGGTCGCGAGCCGCCTCGGCGAGCTCGTCGCCGCGCGCCTGCCAGAGGTGCTCGACCGCCGCCACGACGAGGTCGTTCTTGGCCGGGAAGTGGTGCAGCTGCGCCCCGCGGCTCACGCCCGCGCGCCGGGAGACCAGCGTCGTGGACGTGCCCGCGAAGCCGCGCTCGACCAGGCACTCGACCGTCGCCTCCAGCAGGCGCGCCCGCATGGCGCGGCTCCGCTCCTCCTGCGGTGACCCGGGCGGCTGCCTCGGGAGCGGCGGGGGCGGTCACGCGAGCGCAGCCTGCCGCGCCACTAACAAACAGTCAAGCCTGTCGGTTCGTCGCGTTCCGCCAAAGCCGAGATCCGGACCGACGCCCCGACGTACCGTCGCCGCGGCAGGGGCGTGACGCGCGACGTGGGGAGGCCCGGCATGAGGACACGGACCTGGTGCGGCACCGCAGCCATGGCCCTCGCGGTGACGCTGCTGGGCTCGCACCCCGCGGAGCCGCCGGCGACGGCGGCCGTGGAGCGGGTGTCGGCCGCGACGCCCCCCGCTGCGGCGCCGTCGGCGCGGGCCAGGCGCCCGAACATCCTCGTCGTCTTCACCGACGACATGCGGGCCGACGACATGCGGTACATGCCGAGGACACGCCGGCTGATCGGGCGCCGCGGCACCACCTTCACGCGAGGCCTGTCCGAGAACCCGCTGTGCTGCCCGTTCCGCGCGACCCTGCTGACGGGGCAGTACACGCACAACAACGGCGTCCTCTCGAACAAGGGGCGGGACGGGGGCTACGCGGCGCTCAGACCGCGCCGGACCCTGAACGTGACCATGCGCGAGCGCGGCTACCGCACCGCCTACATCGGCAAGTACCTCAACGGCTACCCCGGCCGCGAGGCCGGCCGGGCCCGGCGCCACCACGTCCCGCCCGGCTGGTCGCAGTGGCACTCGCCCGTGCAGGGGACCTACGCCCCGCACCGCCGACTGATGAACCACAACGGTCGGCTGCGGTGGCGCACCGGGCACGCGGACGACTACTACGGCCAGCTGAGCAGCCAGGTGATCACCCGCCTGGCCCGCCAGCGCGAGCCGTTCTTCGCCACCGTCAGCTACCTGGCCCCGCACCGGATGAGGGTCCGCGGGCAGTGGGCACCGCCGCAGCCGCCGACCCGGCACCGCGGCTCCCTGCGCGGGAAGATGCCGCCGCTCCGCTCCGGCGCCTTCAACGAGGCCGACGTGAGCGACAAGCCCGCGCACGTGCGGGCCCTGCCCCGACTCGGGAAGGAGCAACGCCAGGAGGTGCGCACGCTGCGGCGGCTGCGGGCCGAGTCCTTGCAGGCCGTCGACCAGGCCGTTGCCCAGAACATCGCCGCCCTGCGCCGAACCGGCGAGCTGCGCAACACCGTCGTGGCCTTCACCAGCGACAACGGCTACCTGCTCGGCGAACACCGCGTCGTCGGGAAGGTCGTGCCCTACGAGGAGTCGGTGCGGGTCCCGCTGATGATCCGGGGCCCGGGGTTCCGGTCCGGGAGGAGCGCGACGCTCGTCGGGGCGGTGGACCTCGCCAGCACGGTCGCGCACGCGGCGCGGATCACGCAGGACCTGCCGCACCCGGTCGACGGGCGCGACCTGCGTCGCCTGGACGGCCGGATCCTGCTCGAGGCCGGGGCGCAGCTGATGCGCGGCGTGAAGCTGGGTGCGAACGGCCCCGACTCCCGCTCCTACGTCGGCGTGCGCACCGAGCGCTACACCTACGTGCGCTACGCCACGGGCGAGGAGGAGCTCTTCGACCTCCGGCGGGACCGGCACCAGGAGACGAGCGTGCACGACGACCCCGAGCACGCCGACGACCTCGCAGCACTGCGGGCCGACACCCGGCGCCTCGAGGACTGCGTGGGCACCGACTGCCGCGACTGAGGTCGGGGCGCCGCCGGGCCCCTGACAGGATGCCGGGATGACCGACGGCAGGACGACCCTGATCACGGGCGCCAGCGCGGGGCTCGGCGCGGAGATGGCGCGCCAGCTCGCGGCGAAGGGGCACGACCTCGCGCTCTGCGCCCGACGCACGGAGCGCCTCGAGGAGCTGCGCGCCGAGATCACGGCGGCGCACCCCGACCGGGTCGTCGCCCTGCGCGCCCTCGACGTCACCGACGACGACCAGGTCTTCGAGGTCGTCCGGTCGTTCCGCGACGAGCTCGGTCGCCTCGACCGCGTCATCGTCAACGCCGGGCTCGGCAAGGGCGCGCCGCTGGGCACGGGCGGCTTCCGGGCCAACCGCGAGACCGTGATGACCAACGTCGTCGGCGCGCTGGCCCAGACCGAGGCCGCGATGGAGGTCTTCCGCGAGCAGGGCTTCGGCCACCTGGTGATGGTGTCGTCGATGTCCGCGATGCGCGGCCTGCCGAGGTCGATGACCACGTACGCCGCCACCAAGGCCGCGGTCGCGCACCTCGTCGAGGGCGTGCGCGCCGAGATGTACGGCAGCGACCTGAGGTTCACGGTGCTCTACCCCGGCTACATCGCCTCGGAGATCCACGAGCAGCAGGGCGGCGACCTGCCGCCGATGACGGCCTCGACGGAGAAGGGCGTCCGCGCGATGGTCGACGCCATCGAGAAGGAGAAGGCATCCGCCTGCGTGCCGCCGCTGCCGTGGGCACCGCTCTCGCACGTCATGAAGCACGCGCCGCTGCCGGTCTTCCGCCGGATGGTCTGACTCAGCGGTAGCTGAGCGCCGCCCCCGTGAGGTGGGTGTGCTCGTTGTAGGAGAGCAGCGTCGTGCCGCGCCGGCCGACGACCAGGGTCGTCACGGAGGAGTTCACGACCACGGTGTTCAGCCGGTTCCAGACCGCCGCGCGCACGCCCGCGTCGTCGCCGAGGTCGATCAGCCCCGAGGCGCAGGCGGCGATCACGCCGCCCGAGGTCACGACCACGGCCGTGCCGCGGCCGACCGCGGCCGCCGTCCGCTCGAGCGCGGCCTGCACCCGCTCGAGGAAGGCCGGCCACGACTCGGCGTAGCCGTCGTCCGTGCCCGCACGCGTCCAGCGCAGCGCGGCCCGCTCGAACCAGTCCTGGAACTGGGCGGCTGTCGGCCGGCCCTCGAACGGGGGCGGCACCCGGTCGAGCACCGCGGTGTGGTCGAACTCGTCCCACCCCGTGTCGGCGGCCGGCTCCACGGCCCAGCCGGCCGCCTCGGTCATCGCCTCGAGCGTCTCCCGGTGGCGGCGCATGCCGCCGCGCACCAGCGCCGGCTCGGTCACGCCGCGGGCGGCCAGGGCCTCGCCGAGCATCCGACCCTGTGCCCAGCCGAGCGGCGAGAGCACGTCGTAGTCGTCGCCCGTGATGGACGCCTGCCCGTGCCGCACCAGCAGTAGTCGTCCCACGCCGGCCATCCTCCCCGAGGCGCGGCGCCGGCACACTCGCGGGCATGGCCCGACCTCGCGGGGCCGCCCCGGCGCTGGCCGCCGCGCTGGCGGGCCCGAGCGACTGACGGGGCCGGTGGCTGAGCCCCGCCCCAGCCGGTCCCGACCCTCACCACGCCCCTCACCTCTCCCTCTGGCCCATCCGCTGTGCCAGCTCGACGCGCGAGGCGATGCCCAGCTTCACGTACACGTGGCGGAGGTGGTACTCCACTGTCTTGGGGCTCAGGAACAGCGATGCCGCGGCCTCGCGCGTCGTCCGGCCCTCGGCCAGCAGCAGCGCGATCTGCAGCTCTCGCGGCGTCAGGTCGACGACCGGCCCGGTCTCCCGGCGGTGCACGCTCACCCCGGTCGCCCTCAGCTCCCCCAGCGCCACGTCCGCCCACACCCGCGCACCCAGGCGCTCGAAGGCGTCGAGGGCGGCCTGCAGCTGCTCCCGCGCCGCGACCCGCTTCCGGTCGCGGCGCAGCTGCTCGCCCCGGAGCAGCCGGGTGCGGGCCACCTCGAACACGTCGGTGGTCTCGGCGTGCCACCGCAGCGCCGCGTCGAACTGGGCGTCGGGGTCGTCGCCGAGCACGGCCCGCACGCGCGCCGCGCGGGCCAGCGCCCAGGGCTGCCCCTTCTCCTCGGCGCGGCGCAGGAAGTCCGGCGCGACCTCGGCGGCTCGCGCCGGCTCGCCCACGCGGAGCAGGGCCTCGACCAGCTCGGGGGCCGGGGAGAGGTCCGGGTCGCGCATGTCGTGGTCCCGCAGCAGCTCGTCGAGTGCGCCCAGCTGCTCGACCGACCCCGCGGCGTCCCCCAGGGAGAGGTCCAGCTCGGCCAGCGCGAACCGCGTCCAGACCTCGGCCAGGCGCACCTCCACCTCGCGCGCCAGCGCCAGGGCCTCCCCGCCGCTGCGGCGCGCGTCGTCCGCGCGCCCCTGCCGCGCCAGCACCCAGGTGAGGCCCGCCAGCGAGGCCGCGCGCTCCGCCCGCTGCCCGAACTCGGCCGCCAGCCCCACCGCCTCCCCGTAGGAGGCCTCGGCGCGCGCCCACCGGTCCGACGCCGCGTCCATGCGCGCCAGCCGGAAGAGCAGGTGCGGCATCGCCCCGAGGGCCGACGCCTCGCGGCGCTGGTCCAGCGCCCGCACCATCAGGTCGCGTCCGGCGTTCCGCTCGCGGAGGAACAGCGGGCCCAGGACCTCCCAGGCGGCCTGGGTCGGAGGCCCGCCGCCCGGGCTGTTGGCCAGCGCGGCCGCGCCGCGCCGGATCGCCTCCGCGCCCGGTCGGCCCTGGAGGATGCGCGCGGCGCCCACGGCGATCTCGGCGACGGCCTCGGCGCGGGTGGGCTCGCCCGAACCGCGCGCCTCGAGCAGCCGCTCGATGCGGTCCGCCGCGTGGCCGCCGCCGGCGGTGTCTACCATCAAGAAGCTGACGTCGATCACCTCGGCGTAGAGTTCGAGCGCCTCGTCGGGCGCCTCGGCCTCGGCCTGCTCGGCCGCGTGCGCCAGCAGGCGCTGGGCGCGCGACAGCGGCCCCCGGCGCGCCGCGACCATGCCGGTCACCGCCTGGGCGCGGGCCCGCACCCGGGCGTCGCCGTGCCGGACGGCGCCCTCCAGCAGCGACTCGGCCCGCTCGTCCTCCCCCGCGAACCAGGCGGCCCGGCCGGCGGCCAGCAGGCGGTCCGCGCGGTGGGCCGTGCCCGGCGACAGCTCGGCGGCCCGTTCCCCGGCCGAGGCCGCGACCGCGAAGGCCCCGCGCCGCTCGGCGCGCGAGCCCACGACGTCCAGCTCGGCGGCCACACGCTCGTCGGGCCCGAGGGCGGCCGCGCTGCGGTGCCAGGCCCGCCGGTCGGTGTCGGCCGCCGGCAGCGCCCGGGCCACCCGTGCGTGCAGGGCCCGGCGCTCGCCCGCGGGGGTCCCCGCGTAGACCGCCGAGCGCACCAGGGGGTGGGCGAACTCCACCCGGCCGCCCGCGACCCGCACGAGTCCGAGCGCCTCGGCCCGGGCCACGCCCTCGATGCCGTTGTCCGCACACACGCGCGCCGTCACAGCGAGGTCCCCGCCGCACACGGCCGCCACCCGCACGGCGAGCAGCTCGCCGGCGGTGAGCTGCTCCAGCTCGCGGCCGAACGCGGCGGCCAGCAGCGCCGGCACCGGGGCAGGTACGTCGACGGGCAGCGTCGTCCCGGGCATCGGCCGCGACGCCAGGGTGCGCAGCGCCAGGGGGTTGCCGGACGCCAGGTCGAGGATCCGCCCCAGCTGCTCCCGGCTCGGCGGCGCGGGCGCCGAGGCCACGGCCAGCTCGCGGCTGTGCTCGGCGTCGAGCCGGCCCAGGTCGTGCTGCGGGAGGCCGCTGTCGCTCCAGGTCGGGCCCTCGCCCGGGCGCACGGCGGCGAGCAGCACCACCGCGTCCGCCACGAGCCGCCGCGCGGCGAAGACCACGGCCTCCGCGGAGGGCCGGTCCAGCAGGTGGGCGTCGTCGACGACCACCGCCACCGGCTGCCGCTCCGCCGCCCGGGTGACCAGCCCCAGCACCGCCGCCGCCACCGCGAACCGGTCGGCGTCCGCGCCCGCCCGCAGCGCCAGTGCCACCGAGAGCGCCTCGGCCTGGGGCGCCGGCAGGTCACCGATCCCGCCGGTCAGCGGCCGCAGCAGCTGCGCCAGCCCGGCGAAGGGCAGGTCGCGCTCCTGCTCCGTGCCGGTGACCCGCAGCACCTGGAACGCCTCGGCCCGCTCCGCCGCTCGCGCGAGCAGCGCGCTCTTGCCGATCCCCGCCTCGCCCGAGACGACGAGGACGCCGCTGTGCCCGAGGCGCGCGCCCGCCACCAGCTCGTCGACGGCGCGCTGGTCCCCCTCGCGACCGATCAGCATGTCTCGTGACTCTAGGGCCCGGGGGGGGTGGACGCGCCGGTTCCCAGGGGGGTCCCCGGATGCGCGCTCCCGGCCCGCTGTCGAAGAGTGCGAGACGGCCGAACCCGTCGGCCCCCACCGGAGGAGACCCGCATGACCACCACCGCACCGCCGACCGCCACCGCGGACCCCCCGGCCATCGACCAGGACAAGCTCATGGAGTTCGTCTTCCGCAGCGTCGGGGAGGTCGCCGCGACCCTCGGCACTGCGCTCGCCGTGATGGGCGACCGGCTCGGCTACTACCGGGTGATGGCGGACGGCGGCCCGATCTCGGCAGCCGACCTGGCCCGGCGGGCGGGCACCGGGGAGCGCTACGCCACCGAGTGGCTCAACGCGCAGGCTGCGGGCGGCACCGTCGACTACGACCCCGCCACCGGGACCTACAGGCTGCCGCCGGAGCACGCCGTGGCACTCACCGACCCGAGCAGCCCGCTCTACCTGCAGGGCCTCTTCCAGATCGCCTACGGCACCGTCTGCGACTCCGGCCAGGTCTTCGAGCTCGCCCGCGACGGCGACGGGCTGGGCTGGGGCGAGCACGGAGCGGACGTCATCGACGGCTGCGAGCGCTTCTTCGCGCCCTCCTACAACGCGCACCTGGTGGCCGCGTGGCTGCCCGCCCTCGAGGGGGTGGTGCCCAAGCTCGAGCGCGGGGCGCGGGTCCACGACCTGGGCTGCGGCCACGGCGCCTCGACCGTGCTGATGGCCCGGGCCTTCCCGGCCTCCACCTTCGTGGGCAGCGACGCCCACGCGGGGTCGATCGAGACGGCGCGGGAGCGCGCCGCCGCGGCCGGGGTCCGCGGACAACGTGACCTTCGAGACGGTCTCCTCCGGCGAGCTCGGCGGCGGCACCTACGACCTGGTCACCACGTTCGACGCCTGCACGACATGGGCGACCCGGTCGGTGCCGCGCGGCGGGTGCACGACCTGCTCGCCGCCCGACGGAACCTGGATGATCGTGGAGCCGGCGGCCGGGGACCGGATCGAGGACAACCTCAACCCGGTCGGGCGGGCCTACTATGGCTTCTCCACGCTGCTCTGCACGCCCGCCTCGCTCTCGCAGGAGGTCGGACTGGCGATCGGCACCCAGGCGGGCCCGGCCCGGATCCGCGACATCGTCACCGCGGCCGGATTCTCCGGGTTCCGCGTCGCGGCCCAGACGCCCTTCAACAACGTGCTGCGAGGTCCGCCCGTGACCGACCTCGCGATCCCGGCGGACCCGGCGATGGGGGCGCGTGTCGGTGACGCGGCCGCCGGGTCCAGCCGGGCGCGGCTCCCCGACGCCACGGGGACCGCCCGGCGGGGCGAGGTCTCGCTGGCCTGGTCCTCCTACGGGAGCGCCTCCCCCACGGTCGTGCTGATGCCGACCTGGGCGATCGTCCCCTCCCGGGTCTGGAAGGCGCAGGTCGCCCTACCTCGCCCGCCAGTACCGGGTCGTCACCTTCGACGGACGCGGCAGCGGCGACTCGTACGCGACCGCTCGGCGCGGCGGCGTACACCGACGCCGAGTACGCGGCGGACACCGTGGCCGTCCTGGACGCCGCGGGCATCGACGCCGCCGTGCTCGTCTCGGTCTCGCTGCGGCGCGACGTGGGCGGTGCAGGTGGCCGCCGAGCACCCCGAGCGGGTCGCCGGGCCTCCTCGCGATCGCGCCCGCGTGCGGTCCCTGGACGGCCCCGAGGCGGACGCACCTGCGGCTCTGGGACCAGCGCCACCCGGGCCCGGGCCGGGCCGGACTACAACCGCCACACCTGGTTGGAGGGTGGCTACGAGGACTTCCTGCGCACTTCTTCTTCGCGCCGCATGTTCTCCGAGGCCGCACTCGACCAAGGCAGATCGAGGACGGCGTCGGCCTGGGGCTCCGACATCGGTCCCGAGACGCTGGTGGACACCACGGCCGGCCGACCTGGGCCTCGACGGCGCGACCCGCAGCCGACCTGCGAGCCGCTGTGCGCGCGGGTGCGCTGCCCGGTCGCGGTGGTGCACGGCACCGGACGGACCCGTGCGACCCGTCGCCGGGGGGCAACGTCTGGCCGAGCTGACCGGCGGGCCAGCTGGTGCTGCTCGAGGGCTGCGGGCACGGGCCGCACGCGCGCGACCCGGTGCAGGTCAACCACGATGATCCGCGCGCTTCGTCGACGACCTGGCGCCCGGTCGACCACCCGGGCCGCCCCGCCGGCCCGGTGCGCGCGCCTGGCGCCGGCCGCCGCCGAGCGCTCTACCTCTCCTCGCCGATCGGGCTGGGCCACGCCCGGCGGGACGTGGCCGATCGGCCGAGCGAGCTGCGGCGGCTCGCGCGCCCGACGCTCGCAGATCGACTGGCTGGCGCAGGACCCGGTGACCCGCGTGCTCGAGCGACGCCGGGGAGCACGTGCACCCGGCCTCCGCGTAGCTGGCCAACGAGTCCGGCGCACATCGAGGCGGAGTCCGGCGAGCACGACCTGCACGCCTTCCGCGCGATCCGGCGGATGGACGAGATCCTGGTCAACAACTTCATGGTGTTCGCCGAGCTGGTGGAGGCCGAGACCTACGACCTCGTGATCGGCGACGAGGCGTGGGACGTCGACCACTTCCTGCACGAGAACCCCGAGCTCAAGCGGTTCTGCGTTCGCCTGGCTGACCGACTTCGTCGGGTGGCTGCCGATGCCCGACGGGGGCGCGGAGGAGGCGGCGCTGACGGCCGACTATAACGCCGAGATGCTCGAGCAGCGGGCCCGGTTCCGCCGGCTGCGTGACCGGTCGGTGTTCGTCGGCAACGCCGAGGACGTCGTGCCGGACCGCTTCGGTCCCGGCCTGCCCGGCATCCGGACGTGGACGGCCGAGCACGTTCGACTTCGCCGGCTACGTCACCGGCTTCGACCCGGCGGCGTTCGACGGACCGGCGAGGCGCTGCGCGCCGGTCTCGGGGTGCCGGCCGACGAGCCGTCGTGCGTCGTCACCGTGGGCGGTCCGGGGTCGGGCGAGCCCTTGCTGCGCCGGGTGCTGGACGCGGTGCCGCTGGCGCGGCGACGACCAGCCGGAGCTGCGTTTCGTGCGTGGTGACCGGCCCGCGCATCGACCCGGCGTCGCTACCGCGGACGCGCGGGCGCGCAGGCCTGGGCGGCTACGTGCCGGACCTCCACCAGCACCTGGCCGCCTGCGACGTCGCCGTGGTGCAGGGTGGGCTGACGACCTGCATGGAGCTGACCGCCGCTCGCACGGCCGTTCGTCTACGTGCCGCTGCGGCACCACTTCGAGCAGAACTTCCACGTGCGTCACCGGCTGGAGCAGTACGGCGCGGGCGCCTACCTGGGCTACGAGCAGGCCTGCGACCCCGACGCCCTCGCCGGCGCGCTGCTCGGAGCGCTGGACCGGCAGGCGACCCCCGGCCCGTCGAGACGGACGGCGCACGCCGGGCCGCCGCGCTGCTGGCCGAGCTCCTCGAGGGAGATCAGGCGCTGACGGCCGTGACGACCCGCGCGCGCCGGAAGACGTTGCTGTAGTCGTCGTGGGCCCGCACGAGCCGCACGCCGGAGAAGATCAGCAGCGGCACGGCGAAGAGCACGGACAGCTGCCACGGGGCCGTCTGGGCGAGGATGCTGAACAGCAGCCCCACGAACGTCGTGCCCAGCGCCAGGCGGGTCGAGTAGCCGAGCATCACCACCGGCGGCGCGGGGGTGGCGCGGGCGCTGCGGAGGTCGACGGCGTAGGGCCGCCGGTTCGACCAGCGCATCGCCAGCGAGACGACCTGCACGCAGACCACCACCCAGGCGCAGAGCAGGGCGGCGAGCTGCGCCGCCGTGGGCACGCCTGCCCGCACCGCCGCGAGCACGATCGTCGCGGCCGAGGCGACGAGCAGCCACTCGGTCAGGGCCCAGGTGCGCACAGCGAAGACCACGCAGGGCTCGGCGGGCAGGCTGCCCCGCCACAGCGCCCCCCGGCCATCGAGGCACCAGGAGTTCACGCCGAAGAGCAGCGCCGCACCCGAGGCCACCAGGCCCGGCAGGATGATCACGGTCTGCCAGTCGAGGCCGCCGATCAGGGCGACGAGCCCGGGGCCGATGGCGAGCACCGCGAGGCCGCGGCGCATCGGCACGGCCCGCCACACCGAGGCGCGGTCCACGCGCAGCAGCGCCACCCAGTCGGAACCCGGCATCGGTCGCACCATCCGGTGCCGCGTGTCGGCCCGCGACTCGTCGTGCGGCACCCGCCGCGCGGCGATGTGCGCCGGCCAGGCTCCCAGCGCGACGGCCGCCGCGATCAGCACCAGCTGGACGCCGATCGTCACGAACCAGCGCGCACCGAGGCCCTCGTCCGCGGAGACGGCGGTCAGCACCAGCTGCACCGTCGGCACGCGGTCGAGGGCGTCGTCGAGGCGCCCGACCAGGTGCAGCAGCACCGCGGCCAGGAAGACCCCGCCGACCACGGCACGCGATCCGGCGATGCCGCGCGGGCCGCGGCGCAGGCCCTCCATCGCCCAGGCCACGACCTGCCCCAGCGCGGTGGCCAGCGCGATCCAGAGCAGGACGACGAGCTGGGCGGCCGGCAGGTTGCCCGGCCCCATCGCGTACGCCGTCGCGCCGAGCAGCGCCCAGGCCTGGAGCAGCCAGGCCACGTTCAGCGGCGCCATCAGCAGCGCCCCGAGATGGTCGGTGGTCGGGCTGACCGGGAACGCCACCGCCTGGTCGCGCGGCAGCAGCTCGCGGCCGCCGCCCGAGGCGATCGCCGAGACGATCGCCAGCACCAGGAAGGCGGCAAAGCTCAGCGGCAGCAGCAGCAGGATGTCGAAGGCCCGGCCCTCGCCGCGTGCGCCGGGGGCGTAGGCCGGCAGCAACGCGGCGCACACCGTGATGGCCGTGACCACGACGAGGAACGGGTAGGAGCGCCGACGCGGGATCGAGCCCGCGCGGAACCGGGCGAGCGGGAGGACGTCGGACATCGCGCGCAGCGCGGCGCGGCCGCCGTGCCGGGCGCGGGCTGCGCGCGACGAGCCGGGCGGCAGCGGGTCGGTGAGCCGGCGGTCCGGGGCCTCAGTCGAGGAGGGCGCGGTAGGCACGCGCACCCTCCTCCCCGCTCAGCTCGCTGGCCTCCAGCAGCGCGACCCGGGAGCCGCCGCGGAGGACCACCGCGTGGCTGCAGGACTCGACCGCGAGGTCGCGCAGGTGCGTCGAGACCAGCACGCAGGCGCCGCGCGCCCGCGCGTCGGCGACGACCTCGAGCGTCGCCTCGGCGCCCAGCGGGTCGACGCCGTCGAAGGGCTCGTCGAGCAGCAGCACCTCGGGCTGGTGGAAGGCCGCGAGCACCACGGAGAGCCGCCGGCCCATGCCGTGCGAGAACCCGGCGGTGATGCGGTGGGCGACGTGCCCGAGCTCGAAGCGCTCGAGCATCGCGCGGGCGTCGTCCTCCCAGCCGGTCAGGCGGCGCAGCCGCGCCGCGAGCTGGAGGTGCTCCCACGGCGTCGCGCGCGGCACGAGCCCGCCGACGTCGGGGCAGTAGCCGCTGCGATGCCGGATCGAAAGGGAGTGCCGCCGCATGTCCAGGCCGAGCACGGCGACCTGCCCGGCGGTGGGCGGCACGACGCCGGCCAGCACCCGCATCGTCGTGGACTTGCCCGCGCCGTTGCGCCCGAGCAGTGCCGTGGAGCGGCCGGCCTGGGCGAGCAGGTCGACCCCCGAGACGGCCTCGACCTCGCCGAAGCTGACGACCAGCCCGCGCACGTCGACGGCGGCGGGGACCTCGGCGGGCGCGGTCGCGGGCGCGACGGGGCGCGTCGGGTCGGCGGCTGTCACCCGTCAAGTCTCGCCCGCCCCGGCGCCCCGCGTCCTGCGCTCGCCCAGATTCGCGGCAGGGGGCGGCCCAGCCGTCTGAATGTACCGAGTCAGCACATCTAGATGGCGTGACCGCAGCACCCGGGTCGCCCCGAGGGCTTCGGGACGACCCGGGTGGCGCGACGTACCCCGTCAGTCGGGGAGGCGCTCCCCCGAGGCGGCGAGGTCGCGCAGGTACGTCGAGGGCCGGAACCGGTCGCCGTACCGCTCGGCCAGCTCGTCGGCCCGGGCGACGAAGGCGGCCAGGCCGATCGTGCCGTCGGCGCCCTCGTAGCCATGCATGTACTGCGCGGCGCCGCCGGTGGCCGGCGGGAAGCCGATGCCCATGATGGAGCCGATGTTGGCCGCCGCGGAGGACTCGAGCACCCCCTCCTCGAAGCACGAGGCGGTCTCGAGCGCCTCGATGAAGAGCTGGCGCTCCTGGACGTCCTTGAAATGGATCTGCTCCTCGGCCACCGGGAACGTCTCGGCGAGACCGGGCCACAGCCCCGTGCGCTTGCCGTCGACGTAGTCGTAGAAGCCGGCGCCCCGGAGCCGCCCGGACCGGCCGAGCTCGAGCATCGTCTTCACGACGGCGGTGCCGGGGTGCTGCTCGTACGCGGTGCCCTCGCGCTCGGAGGCCTGGCGGGTGGCCGTCTCGATCTTGTCCATCAGGTCCATGTTCAGCTCGTCGGAGAGCTGCAGCGTGCCGACGGGGTAGCCCGCCTGGGTGCCGGCGCGCTCCAGCGACAGCGGGTGCACGCCCTCGGCGAGCATCGCCATCCCCTCGTTGACCCGCGTGCCGATGACGCGCGAGGTGTAGAAGCCGCGGCTGTCGTTGACGACGATCGGCGTCTTCCTGATGGCCTGCACCACGTCGTACGCCTTGGCGAGCGCCGCGTCGGAGGTCTCCTCGCCGCGGATGATCTCGACCAGCGGCATCTTGTCCACGGGGGAGAAGAAGTGCAGCCCGATGAAGTCCTTCGGGCGCGTGACGCCCGCGGCGAGCTCGGTGATCGGCAGCGTCGAGGTGTTCGAGCACAGCAGCGCGTCGGGCTCGACGTGGTCGACGACCTCACCGAAGACCCGGTGCTTGAGCGACGGGTCCTCGAAGACGGCCTCGATCACGAGGTCGCACCCCGCGAGCTCGGCAGGGTCGTCGGTGGCGGTGATCCGCTCGAGCAGCGCGGCCTTCTTCTCGGCCGTCGACCGGCCCTTGGCGATCGCCTTGTCGAGCAGCCCCTCGGAGTACGCCTTGCCCCTCGCCGCGTTCTCGGCGGAGACGTCCTTGAGCACGACCTCCATGCCGGCGCGGGCGCAGACGTAGGCGATGCCCGCGCCCATCATCCCGGCGCCGAGGACGCCGACCTTGCGGGCGGCGTACCGCTCGAAGCCGTCGGGGCGCAGCGACCCGGCGCTGATCGCCTGCAGGTCGAAGAAGAACGCCTGGATCATGTTCTTCGAGTTCTGGTTCACGATCAGGCTCGTGATGTAGCGCGACTCGATCCGCGAGGCGGTGTCGAAGTCGACCTGGGCGCCCTCGACCGCGGCCGACATGATCGCCTTCTGTGCCGGGAGGTCCGCGCCCTTGAGCTGCTGGCGCAGCAGGGCCGGGAAGGCCGGCAGGAACGCCGCGAGCTTGGGGTTGCTCGGGGCGCCGCCGGGGATCTTGAAGCCGGGGCGGTCCCAGGGATTCAGGGCCGCCTCGTCGTCGTCCCGGTGCTCGAGCACCCACGCCTTCGCGGCGGGGACGAGGTCGTCCCTCGAGGCGACCAGCTCGTCGACCAGGCCCTTGGCCAGGGCGTCCTGGGGGGAGAAGCGGGTGCCGGGCAGGAGCACGTCCATGAGCGCCGGCTGGATGCCGAGCATGCGGGTGATGCGGGTGACCCCGCCGCCGCCGGGCAGGAGGCCGAGCGTGGACTCCGGGACACCGAGCTGCACGGAACGGTCGTCCCAGGCGATCCGGCGGTTCGCGGCGAGGGCGATCTCGAGGCCGCCGCCGAGCGCGGCGCCGTTGATGGCCGCCACGACCGGCCGCGGGAAGAGCTCGAGCCGGCGCAACCCGGCCTTCACGTCCTCGCTGGAGCGGAAGACCGCCTGCGCGTCGGCCTTGCCGGCCCGGGACATCTCCTTGAGGTTGCCGCCGGCGAAGAAGGTCTTCTTCGCGCTCGCGACCACCACGCCGGTGACCTCGTCGACCTCGGTGTGCAGCCGCGTGACCGCGGCCGCCATCGAGTCGACGTAGAGCTGGTTCATCGTGTTCGCCGACGCGGTCGGGTCGTCGAGCGTGAGGGTGACGATGCCATCGGTGTCGCGGTCGTAGCGCACGGCGGTCTGCTGGTCGGTCTGGGTCATCTGCCTCGGTCTTCTCGTGAGAGGGGATTCGGGGGCGGTGCGGGTGCGGGCTCGCGCCGCGCTCAGACCCGCTCGACGATCGTCGCGATGCCCATGCCGCCGCCGACGCAGAGCGTGGCGAGGCCGCGGCGCAGGTCGCGCCGCTCGAGCTCGTCGACGAGCGTGCCGAGGATCATCGCGCCGGTGGCGCCGAGCGGGTGGCCCATCGCGATCGCGCCGCCGTTGACGTTGGTGATCTCGTCGGTGATGCCCATGTCCTTCATGAACCGCATGGCCACGGCCGCGAACGCCTCGTTGATCTCGAAGAGGTCGATGTCGCTGGGCTCGAGGCCGGCGACGGCGAGGGCCTTCCTCGCGGCCGGGCCGGGGCCCGTCAGCATGATGGTCGCGTCCGAGCCGGTCACCGCGGTGGAGACGATGCGCGCGCGGGGGCGCAGCCCCATCGCGTCGCCGACCTCCTCGGAGCCGATCACCGTCAGCGCCGCGCCGTCCACGATGCCGGAGCTGTTGCCGGCGTGGTGCACGTGGTCGATGCGGTCGACCCAGTGGTACTTCTCCAGCGCCACGGAGTCGAAGCCGCCCTGGCTGCCGATGTCGGCGAAGCTCGGCTTCAGGCCGGCGAGGCCCTCGACCGAGGTGTCGGGGCGAACCGTCTCGTCGTGGTCGAGGATCGTCAGGCCGTTCATGTCGACGACCGGGATCACCGACTCGGCGAAGTAGCCGTTGGCCCACGCCTTCGCGGCGCGGTGGTGGGACTCGGCGGCGTACGCGTCGACGTCCTCGCGGGTCCAGCCCTCCAGCGTGGCGATCAGGTCGGCGCCGATGCCCTGCGGCACGAAGCCGAACTCGAACGACGTGGCCGGGTCCATCGCCATCGCGCCGCCGTCGGAGCCCATCGGCACGCGGCTCATCGACTCCACGCCGCCGGCGAGGATCAGGCCCTCGAAGCCGCTGCGGACGCGGCCGGCGGCCTGGTTGACGGCCTCCAGGCCGGAGGCGCAGAAGCGGTTCAGCTGCACACCGGGCACCTCGTCCGGCAGGCCGGCCTTGAGCGCCGCGGCCTTGGCGATGTCGCCGCCCTGGTCGCCGAGCGGAGAGACCACGCCGAGGACGATGTCGTCGATGCGGTCGGCGTCGAGGCCGGGGTTGCGCTTGCGCACCTCGTCGAGCAGTCCGACCACCAGGTCGATCGGCTTCACCTCGTGCAGCGAGCCGGCCTTCTTGCCCTTGCCCCGCGGCGTGCGGAGGTGGTCGTACACGAAAGCTTCCGCCATGAAGGGACTCCCTGTCCGTGGGTTCTGGCCGGGTGCGCCCCGACCGTGGGCCGATTCTGACACCTTTACTGTCACGGTCAAGGCGCGCCCACCTGTGGCGCTGCGCACATGAACGCGGGCAGAGCCGGGTACCGGAGGGGCGTCGGCGGGCGTGCGCCCGGTCCCGACGTGTCGAGACGAGCGAGGAGCCACCGTGGCGAAGAAGGAGAACCGGGACGCCGGGTCGAGCGTCAAGGACGACGAGCTCTACGAGCGCCTGCGCGACGAGGGCAACAGCAAGGAGAAGGCGGCCAGGATCGCGAACGCCGCCGCCAACCGGTCGCGCAGCAAGGTCGGCCAGAAGGGCGGCAAGCGCGAGCAGTACGAGGACTGGACCGTCGCCGACCTGCGCAGGCGTGCGAGCGAGCTCGAGGTCGACGGCCGCTCGACGATGACCAAGGACGAGCTGATCGACGCCCTGCGCAACCGCTGACCGGTCTCGCCGGTCGAGCAGCCGCGGCGGCTCACATCTCGCTGATCGAGTAGCCGCGCGAGCGCAGCGAGCCGGCGTATCGAGATCATGCGTCTCGATACGGGCGCTGCGCGCCCTACTCGACGAGCGAAGCAGGGGAGCTGGGCGACAGCAGCTGAGGCGCGCGACTCAGTCCTGGGTGGCGGCGCCGGAGGCGAGCAGGGCATCGAGGTCCGAGACGCCCCAGGCGGCCAGGGCCTCCCGGGTGTGCGCCCCGGCCGTCGGCGCGGGCGGGGCGCCCAGCGCGGCCGACGTACGCGAGAAGCGTGGCGCCGGGGCCGGTTGCAGGTCCCCGTCGCGCTCCACGAAGGTCCCGCGCGCCGCGAGGTGCGGGTGCTCGGCGGCCCGCGACGGCGGGACGACGCCGGCCACGCAGGCGTCCGTGCCCTCGAGGAGCGCCACCCACTCGGCCTGCGTCCGCGCCGCGAAGGTCTCGGCGAGCAGCGCCCGCAGCGCGGGCCAGCTCGACGGGTCGTTGCGGTCGGGCGCGACGTCCTCGATCGCGAGCAGCCGCAGCAGCTCGGCGTAGAACTGCGGCTCGAGCGCGCCCACGGCCATGTGCTCGCCGTCGGCGGTCTCGTACACGTCGTAGAAGGGCGCGCCGCCGTCGAGCAGGTTCGAGGCGCGGCGCTCGCGCATCGACCCCCCGGCGAGGAAGGCCGAGGCCATCGCGTTGAGGTGCGCCGTCCCGTCGACGATCGCCGCGTCGACGACCTGACCCCGCCCGCTGCCCCGGGCCTCGAGCAGCGCCGCGAGCAGGCCCACCACGAGGTACATCGACCCGCCGCCGAAGTCGCCGACCAGGTTGGAGGGGAAGTGCGGACGGGCGGGGTCCTGCCCCAGCCCGTGCAGCGCCCCGGCGACCGCGATGTAGTTCATGTCGTGCCCGGCCGAGGTCGCCAGCGGGCCGTCCTGCCCCCAGCCCGTCATCCGCGCGTAGACCAGCGCCGGGTTGCGCTCCTGGCAGACCCCGGGGCCCAGCCCGAGCCGCTCCATCACGCCCGGGCGCAGGCCCTCGACCAGCACGTCGGCGCCCTCGACCAGCTCGAGCACCGCGTCGATCGCCGCCGGCTCCTTGAGGTTCAGCGCCACGCTCGGCCGCCCCCGGTTGAGCAGGTCGTGCGGGCCGCCGGCCATCGGGTTGCCGCCCGGCCGGTCCACGCGGATCACGTCGGCGCCGAGGTCCGCCAGCGTCATGCAGGCGTGCGGCGCCGGGCCGATCCCCGCGATCTCCACGACGCGCACGCCGCGCAGCGGCCCCGTCCCCTGCCCCAGCTCGATCGTCATGCGGCGCATCATCGCAGCGGGCCCGCCGTCTGCCGCAGGGTTGTGGTCGCTCGTCGCCCCGCAGAGGCCTGCTCCAGCGACGACAACCCCGCGCTACCTGCTCAGGGCGGCCGGTTTGCAACTCGTTGCATAGGTCGGGCAGGATCACCGCATGGCCCTCGAGCACGCCCTGCTGGTCTCCCTCACGGAGCGCCCCGGGTCCGGGCTCGAGCTCTCGCACCGCTTCGACCGCTCGATCGGCTTCTTCTGGCAGGCCACCCACCAGCAGATCTACCGGACGCTGGGCCGGATGGTGCGCGACGGCTGGCTGACCGTCGAGACCGTCGGTCAGGCCGGCCGCCCGGCCAAGAAGGTCTACGACGTGACCGCGACGGGCGCCGCGGCCCTCGCGGCCTGGCTCGCCGAGCCCCAGGAGGCCGAGTCGTTCCGCAGCGACTTCACCGTGCGCCTGCGCGGGGCGTCGTACGGCGACCGCGCCGCCGTCGTCGAGGAGGTGCGCCGCCACCGCGCCGAGCACGCCACCCGGCTGGCGGCCTACCGCGAGATGGCCACCCGCGACTACCCGAGGCCCGAGGCGCTCTCGGGGCCCGACCTCGACCAGTACCTCGTGCTGCGCGGCGGCGTGCGGCTCGAGGAGTTCTGGGTCGCGTGGCTCGGCGAGTGGCTCGCGGCCCACGACCCGACCCACGAACCCGACCGCCCGGCCGCCGTCGCAGCCACCGCCGGGACCCCAGCCCCAGCACGCCCCCACCCCGGAAGGCAACCGATGACCCTCGCGCCGCAGCAGGCCCCGTACCCGCACCTGACCGCGCCGATCACGCTCGGCGACCTGACGCTGCGCAACCGCACGGTGATGGGCTCGATGCACACGGGCCTGGAGGACCACACCTGGGACCTGCCCAAGCTCGCGGCGTACATGGCCGAGCGCGCCCGCGGCGGCGCGGGGCTGATCATCACGGGCGGCTACGCGCCCAACCGGCGCGGCTGGCTGAAGCCCTTCGCGGGCGAGATGCGCACCCGGCTGGACGCCGCCCGGCACGAGCAGGTCACCGACGCGGTGCACGCCGAGGGCGGCGCCGTCGCGCTGCAGGTGCTGCACGCGGGGCGCTACGCCTACCACCCCTTCAGCCGCAGCGCCTCGGGTCGCAAGAGCCCCATCACGCCCTTCGACACCAAGCCGATGAGCGGCCGCGAGGTCGACCAGACGGCCAGCGACTTCGCCCGGGCGGCGTGGCTGGCGCAGAAGGCCGGCTACGACGCCGTCGAGATCATGGGGTCCGAGGGGTACCTGCTCAACCAGTTCATCGCCGCGCGCACGAATGACCGCACCGACCAGTGGGGCGGCAGCGTCGAGAAGCGGATGCGATTCCCCCGCGAGGTCGTGCGCCGCACCCGCGAGCTCGTCGGCGAGGGCTTCCCGATCGTCTACCGGATCTCGCTGCTCGACCTCGTCGAGGACGGCCAGACCTGGGAGGAGACCGTCGCTCTCGCCCAGCTGCTCGAGGAGGCCGGCGTCACGGTCTTCAACACCGGCATCGGCTGGCACGAGGCCCGCGTGCCGACGATCATCACGCAGGTCCCGCGCGCCGCCTGGGTCGAGCACACGGCCCGGCTGCGCGAGGCCGTGCGGGTGCCCGTGTGCGCGTCCAACCGCATCAACACCCCCGACGACGCCGAGGCGATCCTCGCCGACGGCCGGGCCGACCTGGTCTCGATGGCCCGCCCGTGGCTGGCCGATCCGGAGTTCCTGGCCAAGGCCGCGGCCGGCCGCGCCGACGAGATCAACACCTGCATCGGCTGCAACCAGGCCTGCCTGGACCACACCTTCACCAACACGCGCGCCTCCTGCCTGGTCAACCCGCGCGCCTGCCACGAGACCGAGCTGGTGCTCACACCCACCCGGTCGCGCCGGCAGGTCGCCGTGGTGGGCGCCGGTCCGGCCGGCCTGGCCGCCGCGGTCAGCGCGGCCGAGCGCGGCCACGCCGTGACGCTCTACGAGAAGGACCCGGAGATCGGGGGCCAGTTCCGGCTGGCCATGGCCGTGCCCGGCAAGGAGGACTTCGCCGACACCCTGCGCTACTACGGACGGCGCCTGGAGGTGCTCGGCGTCGACGTGCGCACCGGCGTCGAGGCCGTGTCGGCCGAGCTGGCGTCGTACGACGACGTGGTCGTCGCCACCGGGGTCGAGCCGCGCCGCATCGACACCCCGGGCCACGACCACCCCAGCGTCGTCTCCTACGCGGACGCCCTCAGCGGCGCCACCGAGGTCGGGCGCCGCGTGGCCGTGGTCGGCGCGGGCGGCATCGGCGTGGACGTCAGCCACTTCCTGGCCCACGACCCCGCGGACGGCAGCCCCGAGCACCTCGAGGACTGGAAGGCCCACTGGGGTGTCGGCGACCCGTCGGTGCACCGCGGCGGCCTGACCGACCCGAAGCCGCGCACCCCGGCCCGCGAGGTCTTCCTGCTGCAGCGCAAGGTCACCCCGATCGGGAAGGGCCTCGGCAAGACGTCGGGGTGGGCGCACCGCGCGGTGCTCAAGCAGTCCGGCGTCCAGCGGATCCCCGGCGTCACCTACGAGCGCATCGCCGACGACGGCCTGCACATCAGCGTGGACGGCGAGCCGCGCGTGCTCGACGTCGACACCGTCGTCGTGTGCGCGGGCCAGGAGTCGGTGCGGGCGCTGTACGACGAGCTCAGCGGCCGCGCGACCCGCCTCGGCGAGCAGCAGCGCGTGCACCTGATCGGCGGCGCCGACGTCGCGGCCGAGCTGGACGCCAAGCGCGCCATCAAGCAGGGCACCGAGGTGGCCGCGGCCCTCTGATCACGAGGTCGTCATGGTCTCGACGCGATGGTGCGCGTCGAGACCATGACGACTTCCGGGGTTGTGGATGACCTCGCCCCGACGTGCGTGCCTGCAGCGAGGCTGGGCCCATGGGGTGGCAGGCGCTCGCGTGGCAGCAGGAGGGTCTGATGGCACGCCGGCAGCTGCTCGAGCTGGGCGTCGACGCCGACCGGGTGCGAAACCAGGTGGCAGCCGGCCGATGGACGGTGCGGAGTCGCACGGTGGTCAGCGCCGTCACGGGCCCGCTGTCTCCCGGGCAGCGCCGGTGGTTGGCGGTGCTCCACCCTGCAGGGACGACCCTCGTCGCCGGGTTGACCTCCGCCGCCGACCACGGGCTGCAGGGCTGGCCCCGCGACGACATCACCGCGCTGGTCGGCCAGGGGACGCACCTGCCCGGCCGTCTGCCCGGCACCCGCTACGTGCGCACGCGCCGAGCGCTCGAACCACTGCGCTCGCGGCGAGCCGGGCCGCCCACGTGCCGGCTGGAACCAGCGGTCCTGCTGCACGCCGCCTCCACCGCGTCGGCCCGCGCCGCACAAGGACTGCTTGCCGCCTGCGTCCAGCAGCGACTCACCACGCCCGGACGGTTGGCTGCCGAGCTGCGCCAGCTCCAGCCGCTGCGCCGTGCCGCCCTCTTCCGCACGTTGCTCGACGAGCTTGACGGCGGCGCCGAGTCTCTGGCCGAGGTGGACGTCGGCCAGGCCTGTGACGCCTTCGGGCTGGCCCGCCCGACCCGCCAGCGCGTACGCCGGGACCGGGCCGGACGCCGGCGCCGTACCGACTGCGAGTGGGACCTGCCCGACGGGCGCACGCTGGTGCTCGAGGTCGACGGGGCGTTCCACTCCTCGGTGGAGCACTGGGAGGACGACCTTCGCCGACAGCGGGCCCTGACCACGCCCGACCGCACGGTCGTCCGCTGCACGGCGCGCGAGCTGCGCGACGAGCCGGACGAGCTGATGCACGACCTCCGTCAGCTGGGTGTACCCGACTCGCGACGGGTCGTCAGGGCCAGGACGCGCGGGAGCGCGTCGAGACCATGACGACTCCGCATCAGGCGATGGCTAGCGTGGCGGGCATGCTGCGCGACCTGAGCGACGAGGAGGCGCGGGCGGCGCTGCCGCTGAAGTGGGGCTCGGTGCCCGCGGGCACGATCCCGGCGTGGGTGGCGGAGATGGACTTCGCGCCCGCGCCGGCAGTCGCGGAGGCGACGCAGGCGGCGCTGGCCCGCGGCGTCACCGGCTACCCGCCGGACGGGGACGCGGGCGTCGGCGAGGCTTTCGCCGGCTTCGCCCGGCGGCACTGGGGCTGGGAGGTGCCCGCTGACGCCACGACGGTGGTCCCCGGCGCTGTGCCGGGCATCCGGCTGGCGCTCGACGTGCTCGTCGAGCCGGGGCCCGTGGTGGTCCCCCTGCCCTGCTACCCGCCGTTCCGCCAGGTGGTGGCGCTGGCCGGGCGGGAGGCCGTGCACGTCGAGGTCGATCCCGACGCGGCCGACGCGGCCCTCGACCTCGACGCGGTCGAGCGCGCCTTCGCCGGCGGCGCCCGGGCCGTGCTCCTCTGCCAGCCGCACAACCCGCTCGGCCGGGTCGCGCCGCGCGCCGAGCTCGAGGGGCTGCGCGACCTCGCCGACGCGTACGGCGCCCGGGTGATCAGCGACGAGATCCACGCCCCGCTCGTGCTGCCGCCGGGGCCCGGCGGGCCGACCCACGCGGTGCCGTTCACCTCGTACCTCGAGGTCGACCCGACCGGCATCATGGTCACGAGCCACACCAAGTCGTTCAACGTGCCCGCCATGCCGTGCGGCCAGGTGGTCGTGCTGGACGAGGCGGACCAGAAGGCGCTGCGCGAGGTCCCGCCGGTGCAGAACCACGGCTACTCGCCCCTGGGCGAGGCCGCCGCGGTGGCGGCCTGGCGGGACAGCGACGACTGGCTCGCCGCCCTGGTCGAGCGGATCGCGGGCAACCGCGACCTGCTCGCCGAACGCCTCGCGACCGACCTGCCGGGTGCGCGGACGCGGCCGCTGGGCGCGACCTACCTCGCCTGGCTCGACCTGCGCGCCTACCGGCACGAGGACCCGGCCGCGGCCGGCGCGCGCCGGGGCGTCCGGGTCGCGCCCGGCCACCACTACCACCCGGGGCTCCCCGGGCACGCCCGGTTGAACCTCGCGACCAGCCCCGACCGCGTCGCCGAGATCGTGCGCCGGCTGGCGGCCGCCCTGGCCTGACCCGGGTCAGGCCAGCACGGACAGGGCGCCCGGCAGCACCTCGGCGACGGCGGGCGGGCCGCCGAGCCGCGGCAGGTCGCCCAGCGGCTCGCCGTCGCCGCCGACCGGCACGCCGCCGGCGCGCGAGCCGGCGAGGCCGGCCCCCGGGTCGGCGGTCAGCTCGACCCGCGTGGCGCGCACGACCGTGACCTCGTCGCGGTGCACGTGCGACCCGTCGTAGATGGTCGGCAGCGCGCTGATCAGCGCCCGCTTCGAGGCGGCGCCGATCACCACCACGTCGAGCAGGCCGTCGGCCAGCTCGGCGTCGGGGGCGACGTGCATGCCCTTGCCGTACCAGCCGGAGTTCGCGACGACGACCGACGCTGCCTCCACGTCGTGCTCAGCCCCGTCGACGACGACGCGGTAGCGCGAGGGCCGGTAGGCGGCGAGCGCGCGCACGGCCGCCAGCGGGTACTGCAGCGTGCGCGGCACGAGGCGCGCCTTGTCCACGATCGCGGCCGCGCGCGCGTCGACGCCGGCGTACACCGACCCGGCGACCCGCCGCGTCGCGCCGTCGGCCTCCGGGGCGTCCCAACCGATCAGGTCGACCTGCCGGGGCCGGCCCTCGAGCAGCACGCGCGCCTGGCCGGACGCCTCGCGCGGCAGCCCCAGCGCGCGGGCGAAGTCGTTGCCGCGCCCGGCGGGCAGCAGGCCGAGCGTTCCGCCGCGCAGCGACACCTCGCCGGCGAGCGAGGAGAGCATCCCGTCGCCGCCGACGGCCACGACCACGTCGCCGCGCTCCACCGCGGCCCGCACGAGCGATCGCGCGGCGAGCGGGCCGGGCGAGTAGGTGACCTCGACCCGCGCGCCCGCGTCGCGCAGCAGCCGGGTCACGGGGACGACGGCCTCGGGGGCCGCGCCGCCGCCGGAGGCCGGGTTGACCAGGAACGTGAAGGCCCGCGCGCACGCGGCGGTCACGGGATCAGCACCCCCGGGTTGAGCACGCCGGTCGGGTCGAGCGCGGCCTTGGTTGCGCGCAGCAGCTCGACGCCGACCGGGCCGATCTCGCGGGCCAGCCACGGCCTGTGGTCGGTGCCGACCGCGTGGTGGTGGGTGATGGTCGCGCCCGCGTCGGCGATGGCGTCGCTGGCGACCGCCTTGGCCGCCAGCCAACGGTCCAGCGGCGCCTCGCCGGAGGGGCCCTGCTGCGGCGCCGCCACCGTGAAGTAGAGCGAGCACCCCGTCTCGTAGACGTGCGAGACGTGGCAGAGCACCATCGCGGCCTCGCCGAGGGAGGCGGCCAGGGCCTCGCGCACCCGCGCGTGCAGGTCCTCGACGCCCGACCAGAAGGTCGCGGTCTCCAGCGTCTCCACGAGGACGCCGGCGTCGAGCAGGCTGTCGCGCAGGTACGGCGCGTCGAAGCGCCCGCGGGCCCACGACTCGCCGGGGCCGGTGCCCTCGTAGGTGCCGCCGAGCGGCTCGAGCACCGCGGCGACGGCGGCGCGGCGCGCCGAGACCGCCTCGGGCGTGCCCTCGTGGCCGACGATCATCAAGCAGCCGGCGGCGCCCCGGTCGGCTCCGGCGCCCCCGATGGAGTCCGGGTCGGCGAGGTTGATCGCCGTCTCGGTCTCGTCGGAGAGGCGCAGCACCGTGGGCAGCAGCCCGGCCTGCGCGAGGGTCCGCATCGCCGCGGCGCCCGCCGCGAAGCTCGCCCAGCGCCAGCCCTCGTAGACCTTCTCGACCGGCACGGGGCGCACCCGCACGGTGACGGCGGTGATCACCCCGAGGGTGCCCTCGGACCCGAGCAGCACCTGGCGCAGGTCGGGGCCCGCGGCGCTGGCCGGCGCCGAGCCCAGCTCGAGCCGGCCGCGCGGGGTGGCCGCGACGAGCCCGACGACGAGCGCGTCGAAGCGCCCGTAGCCCGCGCTGGACTGCCCGCTCGACCGCGTCGCGGCGAACCCGCCGATGCTGGCGTACTCGAACGACTGCGGGAAGTGCCCCAGCGTCAGGCCGTGCTCGGCCAGCAGCGCCTCGGCCTCGGGCCCGCGCAGGCCGGGCTCGAGGGTGGCGGTCATCGAGACGGGGTCGACGTCGAGCAGCCGGCGCAGGCGCCCGAGGTCGAGGCTGACCACGCCCGCGAACCCCTCGCGGCGCGCGACCAGGCCGCCGGTCACGCACGTGCCACCGCCGAAGGGGACCACCGCGACGTGCTCGGCCACCGCCCACTCCAGCAGCGCCTGCACCTCCTGGTGGTCGGCGGGGCGGACGACGACATCGGGGGCGTCGCCGAGGTCGCCGGCGCGGGCGCGGAGCAGGTCGGGCGTCGACTTGCCGCGGGTGCGCACCCGCCGCGCCTCGTCGTCGGTGCGCACGTGCTCGGCCCCGAAGCGCTCGCGCAGCGCCGCGACCCGTGCGTCGTCCAGGCCGCTCGGCGGGGGCACCGCCTGCGCGAGGTCGACGGCGGGGGTGTCGTGGTGCCCGAAGGCGAGGTCCACGAGGGCGGCCGCGGAGTCCGGCAGGGCGGTCGCGCGGGCGGGGTCGCCCCAGCGCTGCGGGTGCATCTCGGGTGTTGGCGTCTCGGTCATGTGTTACAGTGTGACATATGACGTCACTTCGTCACAACGACGCCTCCGAGGCCTACCTCGACGCGGCGCGCGCGTGCATCCTCGATGTCGGGTGGCGGCGCACGACGCTCACCGAGGTCGCCCGCCGCGCGGGCGTCTCGCGGATGACCATCTACCGCGCCTACCGCGACATGGGCTCGTTGCTGGCCGACCTGATGACCCGGGAGTGGGGCGCCGTCGTCGCCGCCGCGACCGCCCGGCAGGCCGACGAGGCCGACCCGGTGCAGCGGCTCGTCGACGGCCTCGGCGCCACGGTGACCGCGCTGCGCGAGAACGAGCTCTTCACGCGCATCGTCGAGCTCGACCCCGACCGGCTGCTGCCCTACCTGCTGGAGCGCCGGGGCCGCAGCCAGGACGCCGTGCTCGCGGTGGTGGAGCAGGAGCTGCGCGCCGGGCAGGAGTCCGGCGCGGTCCGGCCGGGCGACCCCGTGGCGATGGCGCGCGCGCTGCTGCTGGCCGCGCACGGCTTCGTGCTCTCGGCGCACACGATGGTCGACCACGCGGTGACCGAGGCCGACCTGGACGCCGAGCTGCGGCAGCTCGTCGAGCGGATGGTGCGGGCGTGACGGGCACGCTGACCGCCGGCCTCGCCGGCGCGCCGGAGGACGTCGACGTCGTCGTCGTCGGGCTCGGCGTCACCGGCACCGGCGTCGCGCTCGACGCCGCCACCCGCGGCCTCTCCGTGCTCGCCGTGGACGCCCACGACCTTGCCTTCGGGACGTCTCGCTGGTCGTCCAAGCTCGTGCACGGTGGCCTGCGCTACCTGGCGCACGGCCAGGTGGGCGTCGCCCACGAGAGTGCCGTCGAGCGCGGCGTGCTGATGGAGCGCACCGCGCCGCACCTGACCCGCGCGATGCCGATGCTGCTGCCCCTCTCCTCGAGCGTCACCCGGCCGCGCCAGGCGATGGTGCACGCCGCGCTCCGGGCCGGCGACCTGCTCCGCGCCGCCGCCGGCACCTCCGCCGCGCTGCTCCCCCGGTCCCGCCGGGTCCCGGCCGCCGAGGCGCTGCGGCTCGTCCCCGGCCTGCGCCGCGCCGGCCTGCGCGGCGGCCTGCTCTCCTGGGACGGCCAGCTCGAGGACGACGCCCGCCTCGTGGTCGGGCTCGCCCGCACGGCCGCCGCGCACGGGGCCGACGTCCGCACCCGGTCCCGCGTGCTGTCGGCGACGGGCACCAGCGTGCGGCTGCGCGACGAGGTCGACGGCGCCGAGCGCACGGTGCGCGCCGGCGCCGTGATCAGCGCCGCCGGCGTCTGGGCCGGCCAGGTCGACCCCGGCATCCGGCTGCGCCCCAGCCGCGGCACCCACCTCGTGCTGCGCGCGGAGACCCTGCCCGGCCTCGACGCGACGGTGACCGCGCCGGTGCCCGGCTCGGCCAGCCGCTTCGTCCTGGTGATCCCGCAGCCCGACGGCACGGTGTACGTCGGGCTCACCGACGAGCCGGTGGACGGGCCCGTGCCGGACGTGCCGGAGCCGACCGAGCCCGAGATCGGCTTCCTGCTCGACGTGGTCGCCGCCGCCTTCGAGCGCCCGCTCGGGCGCGGCGACGTCGTCGGGGCGTACGCCGGCCTCCGCCCGCTGCTCGAGGGTGCGCCCGGCTCCGACGACGAGACCGCGGACATCTCCCGCAGGCACGCCGTGGTCACCGGCGACGACGGCGTGGTGACGGTCGTCGGCGGCAAGCTGACCACCTACCGCCGGATGGCCGAGGACGCCGTGGACGCGGCCCTCGCGGGCGCCACCGACGGACTGGCCGGGCGCGCGGGGCCGTGCGCGACCGCGACCACCCCGCTGCTCGGTGCCGCGCCGCGCCGCCATCTGGCGGCCCTGGGGCTGCCGCCCCGGCTGGTCCGCCGCTACGGCACCGAGGCCGCGCTGGTCCTCGACACGGCCCGCCGGGCCGGCCGGAACTGCGCCGGTCCGGGCGACGACGCGCTGGTCGCGCCGGTCGCCGACGGCGTCCCCATCACCCTCGCCGAGCTGGTCTTCGGCGTCACGCACGAGGGCGCGCACGACGTCGACGACCTGCTCGACCGCCGCACCCGGGTCGGCCTCGTGCCGGAGGACCGCGAGCGCGCCCGGCCCGCCGCCGAGCGCGCCCTGGAGCTCGGCCGGGCGTTCCTCGAGGAGCGCTCCTGAGCGGCGCCCCCGAGCCGCCCTTCCGGGACGGCCTCCCGGCGACCGATGAGTTCGGCGCTCGACGCCGGTCGATCCAGCGAGCAGACTCGGCACGGACGATCGGAGCGCAGATGACGACGCACGCGCGGGCCCCGGAGCGGACCCCGGACCCCGGCCCACCACGACGAGCTGGCCGACTTCCGGGGGCTCAGCGAGCGCTACCGGCGTGAGCTGCTGGCGCACTGCTACCGGATGAGCGGCTCCGCCCACGAGGCCGAGGACCTCGTCCAGGAGACGCTGCTGCGAGCCTGGCGGGCGGCCGCCGACTTCGAGGGCCGGTCGTCGGTGCGCACCTGGCTGCACCGGATCGCGACGAACGTCTGCCTGACCAGCCTCGAGGGCCGTCCCCGCCGGCCGCTGCCCACGGGTCTCGGCACCAGCGACTCTCAGGCGGGCGACGTGCCCGAGATGGCCGCCGAGGTCCCCTGGCTCGAGCCGGTGCCCGACGCGGCCGTCACCGTCGCCGAGCGGGACACCATCCGGCTCGCCTTCGTCGCGGCCCTGCAGCACCTGCCGCCGCGTCAGCGCGCGGTGCTGATCCTGCGCGACGTGCTGCGCTGGAGCGCCGCGGAGACGGCCGAGGCGCTGGCGACCACCCCGGCCGCGGTCAACTCCGCGCTCCAGCGGGCGCACGCGGCGATCGGCGGCCGCGGGCTCACGGCCGACACGGTCGTGGACGACCTCGACGCCGACCAGCGCCGGATGCTCGACGCCTACGTCGAGGCGTTCTGGCGCAAGGATGTCGACGCGATCGTCGGGATGCTCACCCGCGACGCCGTCTGGGAGATGCCGCCCTTCACCAGCTGGTACGCCGGCCCCGAGGCTGTCGGTTGGCTCATCGAGACGCAGTGCCCCGGCGGCAGCGCCGACATGCCGATGGTGGCGACGCGGGCCAACGGGCAGCCGGCCTTCGCCATGTACATGCGCGGCCCCGAGGGCGACTTCGTGCCCTTCCACCTCCAGGTGCTCACGCTCGAGGGCGACCGGGTCGCGCACGTCAGCGCCTTCTTCGACGCCCGGCTGTTCGCGGTCTTCGGCCTGCCTGAGCGGCTGCCCGCCGACGTGCGGCCGGACGCCGGCTCGCTCCGCGCCGGGCCGGGCTCGGACGCGCACCCGTGACCGGCTCCGGGGCCGCCGGCTGGCCGGACCCGGAGCACCTGCCCGCCGATCGGCTGGACGCCCGCACGCTCGACCTGCTGGAGCGCGCCCTCGCCTGGACCGGCGGCGTGCTCCGCGCGGTCCCCGACGACCCGGAGGACATCCCGACCCCCTGTCGCGGCTGGGACCTCGAGCGGCTGCTCGGGCACCTCGAGGACGCCCTGGACGCGTTCACCGAGGCGGCCACCGGCCGCGTGCGCGTGGGCGCGCCCGGCGCCGGCGACGCCGCTCCGGGCCGGGCGGCGCGGCTCGAGCGCAAGGCGTGCGGGCTCGTGGCCGCCTGGCGGCGCGGCGGCCCGGTCGACGTCCGGCTCGGCGAGGAGGCGCTCGCCGCCGAGGTGCTCGTCCCCGCGGCGGCGCTGGAGGTCGCCGTGCACGGGTGGGACGTCGCGTGGGCGGTGGCGGGGAGCGCCGGCGGCGACGCGTCACGGTGCCCGGCGCCCCGTCTCGACGCCCGCCTCGCGCGCGACCTCGCGCCGGCGGCCGGGCTGCTGGTGCCCCGCGGCGCGGCGCGGGCGGGATGGTTCGACCCGCCGCCGGACGACCTGCCCGGCCCGGAGGACGACCTGCTGGCCTGGCTCGGCCGCCGCGAGGCGGCTCAGGCGGCGGGCAGGCCGATCAGGAAGCGGGCCCCCTCGCCCAGCGCCCCTCCGTAGCGCACGCTGCCGCCATTGGCCTCGCCCGGGCCGCCCCGGGGCGCACGGAGCAGACCAGCGACGCGGGGCTCAGAGCCACTCGACGCGGCGGCCGTGCCCGTGCGCCCACGCCGTCGCGCGGCCGTCCAGCCCGAGCACGAAGTCGTGCCGGCCGGGGGGCATCGCGGGCCCGGTGCTGGTCACCTCGGGCAGCACCAGCGGCCCCTCGTTGCTGACCCAGTGGCACTCGCCCCGCCGCACGAGGTCGAGCATCCGGGTGACGAGCGCCCGGCGTCGGTCCTCCTCGAGGTAGGCGGCGACCGCGCTGTGCATCACGACCACCTCGCCGTGCCGCGCGGCCGTCGCCACCGTGGCGCCGAGCTCCTCGATCAGGTCGCCGCGCACCAGCACCGGCGGGTCGTGCCGCGCCACCGCTGTCGCGGCGGCCAGCCGCGCTCGCCGGTCCTCGTGCTCGGGCCAGACGAGCGTGGCGAGCCAGGCCATCTGGTCGTCGTCGGTGACCTCGAGCGGATTCAGGTCGATGCCGCCGCGCCAGGCGACCGCCGGCAGGGCGGCCGGCAGCGGCACCGGACCGCGGGTCTCGCAGGGCAGCACCGGCGCCGGCGGCCACTCTCCCGGCTCGGGGTCGAGCGACCGGGACGCCTCGCCGCTCCACCGGTACGCCATCCGGTCGGGGTAGAGGGTCAGCCCCGCGCTGGCCCCCAGCTCGACGAGCGCGAGGGGTCGGTCCGTGGCCGCGGCGATGCCGGCCAGCGCGGGCAGCAGGCTGGCCAGCCGGCCCACCTCGTTGGTCTGCGTCGAGCGCTCGAGGATGGTCCGGCGGATGGCGCCACCGTCCTCGAGCAGCGCCGCGCGCAACCCGGCGTACGGCCCGGGGGCGGGGACGCCGTGCCAGCGCGCGGCGGCGAAGACCAGGTTGGGCTGGCGCTTGGCCGCCGGCAGCGAGTCCAGCCACGCCAGCACGTCGGGGTCGTCGACGACGCCGCGCGCCCAGTCCGCGAAGCAGGGCGACTCCTCGGCGGCGGCCTCCGCGAAGTCGCGGTAGACCTCGGGCGCCGGGGCGTGGATCAGCACGCGCCCCGCCGGGCCGGGGTCACGAGCCGCGCCACTTGCGCTCGAAGGGCAGCCGCCACGCGCTCGGCGCGACCAGCTGGTGGATCTGGTTGGGTCCCCACGAGCCCTGGGCGTAGGGCCGCACGGGGGGCGGGTTGTCCAGCAGCGGCTGCGAGATCTCCCAGAGCCGCTCGACGCCGCGCGCGGTGGTGAACAGCGTGCTGCTGCCCTTGACGGCCTCGAGGATCAGCCGCTCGTAGGCCTCCAGCACCGAGCCCGCCCACTTCGTGTCGTCCACCGAGAACTGCATGGAGAGCTTGTCGAGGCGGAAGCCGGGCCCGGGCCGCTTGCCGTAGAACGACAGCGACATCCGCGACTCGTCCGCGAGGTCGAAGGTCAGGTGGTCGGGGCCGTGCTGACCGACTCCGGACCCGGCCGGGAACATCGACTGCGGGGGCTCCTTGAACGCGATGGAGATGATGCGCTGGCCCTGGGCCATCCGCTTGCCGGTGCGCAGGTAGAAGGGCACGCCCGCCCAGCGCCAGTTGTCCACGTAGCACTTCAGGGCGATGAAGGTCTCGGTCTCCGACTCGGGCGAGACCCCCTCCTCGTCGAGGTAGCCGCGGTACTGGCCGCGCACCACGTCGTGCGGCTCGATCGGCAGCATCGAGCGGAAGACCTTGTTCTTCTCCTCGGTGATGGAGATGGGGTCCAGCGCGGTCGGCGCCTCCATCGCCGTGAAGGCGAGGATCTGGAACAGGTGGGTGACGACCATGTCGCGGTAGGCGCCCGTCGCCTCGTAGAAGTCGGCCCGCTGCTCGAGCCCGAGCGCCTCGGGCACGTCGATCTGCACGTGGTCGATCATGTTGCGGTGCCAGATGGGCTCGAAGAGCCCGTTCGCGAACCGGAAGGCGAGGATGTTGAGCGCCGCCTCCTTGCCGAGGAAGTGGTCGATCCGGAAGACCTGGTCCTCGTCGAAGACCCCGTGCACGGTGGCGTTCAGCTCGCGCGCCGAGGCGAGGTCGGTGCCGAACGGCTTCTCCATCACGATCCGCGCGTCAGTGACGAGCTCGGCCTTCTCGAGGGTGGCGAGCACGGCGCTCGCCGCGGACGGCGGCACCGAGAGGTAGTGCAGCCGCTGGGGCGTCCCGGAGGCCTCGTCGCCGAAGGTGGCCTCCGCCGCGTCGACCGCCTCGCGCAGGGACGGGGCGGTGCCGCCGGGCGCCCAGTGCAGGAAGGAGGCGAACTCGGCCCACTCGTCCTCGCCGACCTCGTCGCCGAACTCGGAGACCGCGTCGCGGGCCAGCGCGACGAAGGAGTCGCGGTCGTGCTCGTCCAGCGACGTGCCCACGACCCGCACGTGCGGCAGCAGCCCGCTGCGCCACAGGTGCAGCACGCCGGGGAGCAGCTTGCGCTTGGCCAGGTCGCCGCTCGCCCCGAACAGGACGATCGTGGTCGGCGGGCCCGGGTGGTCGTCGAGGTGCCGGTCGGTGTCCTCGGTCATGAACCCTCCGCTCGGCGCGTCACCATGCGGCCAGCCTGCCACGCGAGCGTTCCCTGTCGCCTCACGCGCCGGGCAGCTGGACGTAGGTGGTCTCCAGGTACTCCTCGATGCCCTCGAAGCCGCCCTCGCGGCCGAATCCGCTGGCCTTCACGCCACCGAACGGCGCGGCCGGGTTGGACACGATGCCGGAGTTGACGCCCACCATGCCGTGCTCGAGGCGAGCCGAGACGCGGAGCGCGCGGGAGAGGTCACGCGTGTAGAGATAGGACGACAGTCCGTACTCGGTGTCGTTCGCCCGCGCGACCGCCTCGTCCTCGTCGGTGAAGGTGGCGATCGCCGCGACCGGCCCGAAGATCTCCTCGCGGGTGATCCGGGCCTCCGCCGGCACGTCCGTGAGCACCGTCGGCGAGTAGAAGTAGCCCGGCCCGTCGCCGCGCTCGCCGCCGCACCGAAGGGTCGCGCCCGCCCGCACCGCGTCGTCGACGAGGCCGGCCACGGAGTCGACGGCGTCGGGGCCGATCAGCGGCCCGACGTCCACCCCCTCGTCCTGGCCGCGGCCGACCACGAGGCCGGCCATCCGCTCGGTGAGCTTGTCGGCGAACTCCTCGGCGACGTCGGCGTGCACCAGGAACCGGTTCGCCGAGGTGCACGCCTCGCCGATGTTGCGCATCTTGGCCAGCATCGCGCCGTCGACCGCGGCGTCGACGTCGGCGTCCTCGAAGACCAGGAACGGGGCGTTGCCGCCGAGCTCCATGCTCACCCGCTGCAGCCGCTCGGCCGACTGGCGCACCAGGATCCGGCCGACGCCGGTCGAGCCGGTGAAGCTGACCTTGCGCAACCGCTCATCTCCCTGCAGCGCCTCGCTCACCTCGGCGGCGTGGGTCGTCGGGACGACGTTGAGGACGCCGTCGGGCAGCCCGGCCTCCTCGAGGATCCGCGCCACGGCGAGCGTCGTCAGCGGCGTGAGCTCGGCCGGCTTGAGCACCATGGTGCAGCCGGCCGCGACGGCCGGGCCGACCTTGCGGGTGGCCATCGCCAGCGGGAAGTTCCAGGGCGTGACGAGGAAGCAGGGGCCCACGGGCTTCTTCATGGTCGTCAGCCGGGTGCCGCCGGCGGGCGCGGTCATGAAGCGCCCGGCGGCCCGCACCGCCTCCTCGGAGAACCAGCGGAAGAACTCGCCGCCGTAGGCCACCTCGCCGCGACCCTCGACGAGGCTCTTGCCCATCTCGAGGCTCATCAGCATCGCCAGGTCCTCGGTGGCGTCCTGGATCGCGTCGAACGCGCGGCGCAGGATCTCGCCGCGCTCGCGCGGCGGCGTGGCCGCCCAGTCCGCCTGGGCGGCCACGGCGGCGTCGAGCGCGGCCCGGGCGTCCTCCACCCCGGCGTCGGCGACGCGGGCGAGCTCGCTGCCGTCCGCCGGGTCGGTGACGGCGAAGGTCTCCCCGGAGGCGGCGTCGCGCCACGTGCCGCCGACCAGCAGCTGCGGGCTGAAGCGGGATCCGGTGCCGCGAAGGGGGTCCTGGGTGCTGTCGCTCATGCCGCCCACCCTGCCACCGCCGGGCCCGGAAGCGTCCGTCCGTCCGGGTGGTCCTGACCGAGCGCGTGCCAGACCCTGTGCACGCGGTAAAGAATCAGCCGCGCTTCACTTCAACGTATGGCGCGGGGTGGGCGCCAGGTGCACTATTTGTTGTGCCGGGCCCCTCGCCGACCCCATGCGGTGAGGGGTCCGGTTCTCACGCCTCGCGCGGGCCGCCCGACCCCTTGTCCGGCCGCAGGTCGATGAGCTGGCCGGAGATCCGGGTGCTCTTCAGCTTGTCCCAGGCGCCGTCCGGCAGCCGCGCCGGCAGCTCGACCAGCGAGAAGTCGCCGCGGATCGTGATCCGGCCGAAGTCCTCGCGGCTGAGGCCGCCCTCGTTGGCCAGGGCGCCGACGATCTGGCGCGGCTCGACGCGGTGCCGCTTGCCGACGGCGATGCGGTAGGTCGAGCGCTGGACCGCGTCGCGCCGGCGGGCGCCCGGCTTGCGGCCGCCGCCGCCGTCGGACCCGCCCCGCGGGCCGCCGCCCGGCCCCGAGGACGGGCCCCGGTCGCGCCGCTCGGCCTCGGCCGCGCGGGCCATCGCCTCGGCGTCGAGCAGCAGCGGCTCGTCGCCCTGCTGCACGACGGCCAGCGCCGCGGCCACGCTGAGCTCGTCGGCGTCGTGGTGGTGCACGTAGTGGGAGACGACGTCGCGGAAGAAGTCCACGCGGTCGGTGTCGGCCAGCGCGGCGGTGATCGCGTCGTCGAAGCGGGCGAGCCGGGTCGAGTTCACGTCCTCGACGCTGGGCAGGTCCATCGGCTCGAGCCGGCCCTTGGTGCCCCGCTCGATGGCCTTGACCAGCCCCTTCTCCCGCGGCGTGGCGAAGCTGATGGCGTCGCCGCTGCGCCCCGCGCGGCCCGTGCGGCCGACGCGGTGCACGTAGGACTCGGCGTCGGTGGGGAGGTCGTGGTTGACGACGTGGCTGATCCGCTCCACGTCGAGGCCGCGGGCCGCCACGTCGGTGGCCACGAGCACGTCGAGGTCGCCGCCGCGCAGCTGCTGCACCGTCTTCTCGCGCTGCGCCTGCACCACGTCCCCGTTGATCGCCGCCGCCGAGAAGCCGCGGGCGCGGAGCCGCTCGGCGAGCGTCTCCGTGGCCTGCTTGGTGCGGACGAAGACGATCATCGCCTCGAACGCCTCGACCTCGAGGATGCGGGTGAGCGCGTCGAGCTTGCGGTGGTGCGGCACGGTGAGCACGCGCTGGCGGATGTCGCTGGCCGTGGCGGTGCGCCCCTGGACCTTGACCTCCTGCGGGTCGTTGAGGAACCGCTTCGAGATCCGCCGGATGGGCGCCGGCATGGTCGCGGAGAACAACGCCGTCTGCTTGTCGGCGGGCGTGCCGGCGAGGATGGTCTCGATGTCGTCGACGAAGCCCATGGCGAGCATCTCGTCGGCCTCGTCGAGCACGAGGAAGCGGATCCGGGACAGGTCGAGGGTGCCGCGCTCGAGGTGGTCCATCACCCGGCCCGGGGTGCCGACCACGACGTCGACGCCCCGGCGCAGCGCGCTGAGCTGCACGCCGTACCCGCGGCCGCCGGTGACCGGCAGGACGTGCACGCCGCGCGAGCGGGCGGCGTACCGCTCGAAGGCCTCGCAGACCTGCAGGGCGAGCTCGCGGGTGGGCGCGAGCACCAGGGCCTGGGGTGCGGTGCTGGCACCGTCCCGCTCGAGCCGGCTGAGCACGGGCAGCGCGAAGGCGGCGGTCTTGCCCGTGCCGGTCTGCGCCAGGCCGACGACGTCGCGGCCGGCGACCAGCGGCGGGATCGTCGCGGCCTGCACGGCCGACGGAGTCTCGTAGCCCACGTCGGCGAGGGCCGCGAGGACGTCCTCGGAGAGCCCGAGGTCGCTGAACTGGGGCTGGGTCGGCTCGGTCTCGGGGGGCTCGTTCACCGCCCAATCCTACGGCCGGGGCAGGGAGACGCGCGATTCGTGGGCCGTTCCGTCGCGCGGGTGGGGAGGATCGGCTAATCTAGGTGAACAGCAGATGAACGAGAGGTGACGAGCATGGGTTCCGGGCCAACCGCCGAGCGGCTGACGCTGCACTGGGTCGAGGTCGCCGACGAGCGCGGGCGCGCCCGGATGGAGATGCGCTGGGCCGTCGAGGCGCCCGCGGCCTCCTTGCCCGTCGACCCCGCCGAGGTCGTGCCCGCGTCGGCCACCCCGCCGCCGGTCAGCCCGGCGGCCTGAGCTCCGGGCCCTGGGTCCGGCTCGACCTCGTCGCGCCACCCGGGAATGATTGCGCCGCCCTTGTGGTTGAGCGTTCAACAACCCGTCCCATCCGGCGGGCTCTGGCGAACACCTACCCTGAGGAGCACGACATGACCACCGACCAGCTCACCGACTCCAGCGCGGCCCTCGACGACATCGCCGGCAACTACACGATCGACGCGAGCCACACCTACGTCGGCTTCGCCGCGCGGCACGCGATGGTGACGACCGTGCGCGGCCAGTTTCGCGAGCTCGCCGGCACCGCCACGATCAGCACGGCCGACCCGGCGGCCTCCAGCGTCGAGCTCAGCATCGACGTGGCCAGCGTCAACACCGGCAACGAGCAGCGCGACGGGCACCTGGTCTCCGGCGACTTCTTCGACGCCGAGACCTACCCCGAGATCGCTTTCCGCTCCACGGCGGTGGAGCGCGACGGGGACACGTGGCGGATCACCGGCGACCTGACCATCAAGGACGTCACCAAGCCCGTCACGGTCGACTTCGAGGCGACCGGCTCGGCCCGCGACCCGTTCGGCAACCTCCGGGTCGGCTTCGAGGGTGAGCTCTCCGTGAACCGCAAGGAGTGGGGCCTCACCTGGAACGCCGCACTCGAGACCGGTGGCGTGCTCGTCTCCGAGAAGGTCCGGCTCGTCTTCGACGTCTCGGCGATCCGCGAGGGCTGAGGCCCGCGCGCCTCGCGCTCGCCCGGGGCGGCGGAACCGTGCCACCATCCCCGCGTGGACACGCCCGCCGCCCCGCAGCCCGCCGTCCCCGACCTGCCCGACGGGCTCAGCGCCCGGCCACTGTCGATCGGCGACGCCCGGGCGGCGTACGAGCTGCTCGCTGCCGAGGAGGAACGCGAGCTCGGCACGGTCGAGATCGAGGAGGCGGACGTCGTCGCCGACTGGCAGCGACCCTCGTGGAACATCTCCTCCCGCACGGTCGGCGCCTTCGCCGAGGGCGCCGACGGGCCCCGGCTCGTCGGCTACGCCGAGGTCACGCACGACCAGCTCGGCTGCGCCGCGGTGCACCCCGACCACTGGGGCCGCGGCATCGGCACCGCGCTCGCGCGCTGGATGCAGGCGGCCGCCCGGTCGCAGGGCATGAGCCGCATCGGCATGTCGGTGCCCGCCGGCTCCGCCGCCGACCGGCTGCTGGAGGGCCTCGGCTACGAGAACCGCTGGCAGAGCTGGCTGCTGGAGCTCCCCGGGACCGGGACGGTGCCGGAGCGGCCGCTGCCCGAGGGGTACGCGGTCCGCGCCGCCGCCGACGACGAGCTGGAGGCGGCCTGGCAGGTCAACGAGGACGCGTTCCTCGAGTGGTCCGAGCGCGAGCGCCGACCCTTCGCGGACTGGCGGGCGGGCGTGGTGGAGCGTCCCGGGTTCGAACCGTGGCACCTGCGCGTGTGCCTCGACGCCCGGGGCGACGTCGCCGGGATGCTGCTGCTGCAGGTCCCGGCCGGGGGCGGTGACCCCGGGGCCCACGTCGACCGGCTGGCCGTCCGCGCCGACCAGCGCCGGCGGGGGCTTGCCCAGGCGCTGCTCGCGGACGCCTACGCGGAGGCCGCATCCCGGGGGGCCCGGCGGTGCACGCTGGCCACCGACTCGCGCACCGACGCGCGGAGCCTCTACGAGGGCCTGGGCATGCGCGTGGTCTCGACCTGGCACCACCGGTCGATCGCGCTCTGACTACCCGGTGACCGTCGTGACCACCGTGGTCAGCGACGGCCTCGGCGGCACCGAGGAGAACCCGAACCGCGTGGCCGGCCGGACCGCGGCCATGCCGCCGAGGTCCGCGCCGTCGAAGCGACCGCCGGCCGCGGCGAGGTGGCGGGTGTCGGTCGCGCCGTAGTACTCCCGGCGCCCCGTCCGGGCGCTGCCCCGGGTGCGCACCCGGGGCAGCACCGCGCGCGCCACGGGGTCGGTGACGACGCACCACGCGGGGCTCGTGGCGACGGGCGGCGGCACGGCGCGCAGCAGGACGCCGAGCGGCGTCCGGCGGCCCACCTGCAGGTCCAGGCGCAGCGAGGGGCTGCGCAGCGCCCACCGGGCGCCGCGGCCGACGCCGCCGCCCGGCCCCCAGGCCGTCACCTGCACGGGCTCGATGCGCACCTCGTCGAAGGCGTAGGTGTCGCGCACGAACGCCGCGACCTGCTCGTCGGGGGCGAGCAGCACCCGGTGCCCGTCGGCGGTCTCGACCATCGCGTCCGCGAACGCACCCAGCGGCGAGGTGTGCCAGCGGCCGACCACGACCCGGGTGCCGGAGGTCGACCCCGTCCCGGCGATGTGTCCGGCGAAGCGATGCACGGCCGCCACGCTAGCGACGCGCCGAGGGAACGTGGCTTGCGCGGGCGCCCGGGGTGTTCCATGGAGACCCCCGAGGTCGCGAGGAGGCCCCGTGTTCGACCTGATCAGCGGTCTCCCCGTGCACGCACTCGTGGTGCACGCGGTCGTCGTCGTGCTCCCCCTCGCCGCGCTCGGGACGATCGCCATGGCGGTGCGCCCCGCGTGGCGGGTGCGCTACGGCCCCCTCGTCGTGCTGGCCGCGGCCGGCGGCACCGCGCTCGTGCCCGTCGCGACGAACAGCGGCGAGGCCCTGGCCGAACGCGTCGGCAAGCCGACGCAGCACGCCGAGCTCGGCGAGACGGTGCTGTGGTTCGCGCTCCCGCTCCTCGTGCTCTCCCTCGCGCTGTGGCTGCTCGAGCGCGGGCGCACCGGGGCACCGAGCCCGGTGGGGGGCGCCGGCGGGACCGGCGCGGGCGCCGGCGTGCCCCCGCTGGTGCGGCACGGAACCGCGGTGCTGGCCTCACTCGCCGCGGTCGCGCTGACCGTGCAGGTCGTGCGGGTGGGCGACTCCGGCGCCCGCGTCGTCTGGGAGCCGAAGGTCGGCACGGCTCCCGCGGTCGCGCCCCGCTGACCCGCGGGGGGACGGGAATCAGGCCGCGAGGGCCTTCTCGACGTCCCCGACGATCTTCTCCGGCTTGGTGGTCGAGCCGTAGCGCTTGAGCACCCGGCCGTCCCTGCCGACGAGGAACTTCGTGAAGTTCCACCGGATCTTCTCGCCGAGCAGCCCGCCCTTCTCCTGGCGCAGCCACGAGAACAGCGGGTGCGCCTCGTCACCGTTGACGTCCACCTTCTCGAACATCGGGAACGAGACCCCGTAGTTGCGCTGGCAGAACTCGCCGATCTCCTCCGCGTCGCCGGGCTCCTGCTCGCCGAACTGGTTGCACGGGAAGCCGAGCACCACCAGGCCCTGGTCGCGGTAGCTGCGGAAGAGCTCCTCGAGGCCCGCGAGCTGCGGCGTGAACCCGCACTGGGAGGCCGTGTTCACCACGAGCACCACCTGGCCCGCGTACTCGCTCAGCTGCTCCTCGGCCCCGCCGAGGCGCTCGGCGGTGAAGTCGGTCAGGGTCGTCACGGGGGCTCCTCGGGGCTGGGACGTGTGCGGGCCCGCGGCGCGGGCCCACCGGTGATGCGTCGCGGGCCCCGCCCCGGATGGGGCAACCCCGCGATCGCCGCGATTCTCCCCGCCCGCCGCGTGGCAGGATGCCCGGGTGGACACGCAGATGAGCTCCGGTGTCGTCGATCCCGCGCTCCGGGTGGGGGCGCTCCCCTCGGTGCCGCCGGCGGTCCGGCTCGGCGGCCGCACGATCCCGGCGATCGGCACGGCCCGGCTCTACGTCTGCGGCATCACGCCCTACGACGTCGCGCACATCGGCCACGCCTCGACCTTCGTCTGGGCCGACCTGCTCGCGCAGGTGCTCGACTCCACGGGCGTGCGCACCGAGGTGTGCCGCAACGTCACCGACGTGGACGACGCGCTGCTGCGCGCCGCGATGACCCGCGGCCGGCCCTACGACGAGCTCGCGCTGACCCAGGAGGCCGTCTTCGAGCAGAGCATGCGTGCGCTGCGCGTCGGCCGACCGGCGCACCAGCCGCGGGCGCGGCACCACGTGGTGCACGTGCAGCAGCTCGCGCAGCGCCTGCTCGACCGCGGCCGCGCCTACGAGCGCGACGGGGTGGTCCGCTTCCGCGGCCGGCCGACGTTCGAGGCGTCCGGCCTCACCGAGGAGCGCGCGCTGGCCCTCTCCGAGGAGTACGGCGACAACCCGCACGGCCCCGGCCGCGAGGACCCGTTCGACACCGTGCTCTGGATGCCCTCGGGCGACCAGGAGCCCGCCTGGCCGAGCCCCTGGGGCTGGGGCCGCCCCGGCTGGCACGCCGAGTGTGCGGCGATGGCGATGGCGATCCACGGCGCGGTGGTCGACGTGCAGGCCGGCGGCGAGGACCTCGCGTGGCCGCACCACGCCATGCAGGCCGCGATGGTCGAGGCCGCCTCCGGCGTCACCCCGTTCGCCCAGGCAGCGCTGCACGTCGGCGCCGTCCACCTCGATGGCAGGCCGATGGCCAAGTCCACGGGCAACCTGGTGCTCGTCGACGACGTGCTCGCCGACCACGCGCCCGCCCTGCTGCGGCTGGTGATCCTCGACCGTCCCTACGCCGAGCCGTGGCACTACGACGCGGCCGACTTCGACGTCGCGGCGGAGCGGCTCGAGCGGCTCTACCGCGCGGCCGCGCACCCCGGCGCGCCCGGCCAGGTCGGCGTCGACCGCTTCGAGCACGCGCTGGGCCTGCTGCACGACGACCTGGACGTGACCGCCGCGCTGGACGCCGCCGAGCACCTCGGCGGCGAGGCCGCGCGACGGATGATCGCCCTGATGCGCCTGGGCTGACCGGACCCGCCGACCCGGCGAAACCCGGTCGCCGGCTGTCGGTGGCTGCTGAGACGCTGTGCGGTGTGAACACCTCCCCACGCAACGCCCCGCCCGGCGGGCCGTCGGCGGACGAGCCGGCCGTCGTCGCCGAGGGCCTCGTGAAGACGTACGGCGACGTGCGCGCGCTCGACGGGCTCGACCTCGTCGTCCCGCGCGGCACCGTGCTCGGCGTCCTCGGCCCCAACGGCGCCGGCAAGACCACGGCCGTCAAGATCCTCACCACGCTGGTGCCGCCCGACTCGGGCCGCGCCCGGGTGGCCGGCATCGACGTGCTCGACCGGCCCGGCCAGGTGCGCAGGCGCATCGGCGTCTCGGGGCAGTACGCCGCCGTCGACGAGTACCTCACCGGCTTCGAGAACCTCGAGATGGTCGGCCGGCTCTACCACCTCGGCAAGAAGCGGGCCCGCCAGCGGGCTCACGAGCTGCTCGAGCAGTTCTCGCTCTCGGACGCGGCCAACCGGGTCGCCAAGGGCTACTCGGGCGGCATGCGGCGCCGGCTCGACCTCGCCGGCGCCCTGGTCGCCGACCCGCCGGTGCTGTTCCTCGACGAGCCGACCACCGGTCTGGACCCGCGCAGCCGCACCGAGATGTGGGACGTCATCTCGAACCTCGTCCAGGGCGGCACCTCGCTGCTGCTGACCACGCAGTACCTCGAGGAGGCCGACCTGCTCGCCGACAACATCGTGGTGATCGACCGCGGCCGCAAGATCGCGGAGGGCACCGCGGACGAGCTCAAGGCGCAGGTCGGCGGCGAGCGGATCGAGATCACGGTCGCCGACGCCGACCGGCTCGACGACGCCGAGCGCCTGCTCCGGCCCATGGCCACCGGCCCGGTGACGCGGGAGCACCAGCGCCGGGGGCTGCTGGTCCCGGTCTCCGGCGGGGCGGCCCTGCTGGCCGACGCGCTGCGCAGGCTCGACGCCGAGGGCGTGGCCGTCGACGACGTCGGCCTGCGCCGGCCGACGCTGGACGACGTCTTCCTCTCCCTCACGGGCCACCGCAGCGAGGAGCAGACCGAGCAGGAGGTGGCCTCGTGAGCACGATCATCGACAGCGCCCGGGGCACCATCGGCGACGGGCTCGTCGTGGCCAAGCGCAACCTGATCAAGGTCAAGCGGGTGCCCGACCTGCTCGTGTTCACGACGCTGTCCCCGATCATGTTCGTGCTGCTGTTCGCCTACGTCTTCGGCGGCGCGATCGACCAGGGCGGGGACGGGGCTGCGTATCGGGAGTTCCTGATCGCCGGCATCTTCGCCCAGACCGTGGTGTTCGGCTCGACGATCACGGGGGCCGGGCTCGCGGAGGACGTCCAGAAGGGCATCATCGACCGGTTCCGCACGCTCCCGATGGCCCCCTCGGCCGTGCTGACGGGCCGGACGGTCTCCGACGTGCTCAACAACGTGATCGTCCTGGTCGTGATGTCGCTGACGGGGCTGCTGGTCGGCTGGCGGATCCGCTCGTCGTTCCTGGACGCGGTCATCGGCTACCTGATGCTGCTCGTCTTCGCCTACGCGATCAGCTGGATCATGGCCTGGATCGGGATGCTGGTGCCGGCCCCCGAGGTGGTCAACAACGCCGCGTTCATCGTGATCTTCCCGCTCACCTTCATCGCGAACACGTTCGTCCAGCTCTCGACGCTGCCCGGCCCCCTCCAGACCTTCGCCGAGTGGAACCCGATCTCGACGGTGACGCAGGTCGCGCGCGAGCGCTTCGGGAACACCTCCGGCGTCAACCCGGCCGAGGTCACCTCCTGGGCCCTGCGCAACCCGGAGCTCTACACGCTGATCTGGGCGGCGCTGGTGCTGGCGGTCTTCGTGCCCCTCGCCAACGCGCAGTACCGGCGCTCGACGAGCCGGTGAGGCCGCGGAGGCGACCCGCGGTCGCCGGCGCGCTGGCGCTGGCGCTGCTGGCCGCGGCCTGCACCGGGGAGCCGGCCGACCCGGCCGACCCGGCCGAGGAGGGCCGCGACGGCGCCGCGGCGGCGGCCGTCCTGCTCGCGGAAGGGCTGGGCACCGGGTCCCTCGCCGACGTCCCGCTGCCGGCCGACGCCAACGCGGCCGCTGCCCAGGACCAGCTCGCCCAGGCCACGGCGCAGCCCGTCGAGGCCCTCGGCGGCGGGCGGCCGGAGGTCACCCTCGTCGAGGACTCGGTCGAGGTCGACGACGGAGGCGACGGCGCGACCGCGACGCTCACCTGGTCCTGGCCCTTCCCCGCGGGCACGTGGGAGTACGACGCCGAGGTGCGGCTCGTGCGCGACGGCGCCGCGTCCGCCGAGGACGACGCCGGCCAGGCCGCGTGGCGGGTCGACTGGGCCCCGTCGGTGATCGAGCCGACGCTCGAGGGCGCCGACGAGCTCGTGACCTCGTCGCTCCCCGCCGAGCGCGGCGAGATCCTCGGCCGCGGCGGCGCGCGGCTGGTCACCGAGCGGCCCGTCGTGCGGGTGGGCATCGACAAGACCCAGGTGCGGCCGGGGCGGGCGACCGGGTCGGCGCGCAGCCCTCGCCCGCGCGCTCGACATCGCGGGGCCGCCGTACGTCGACGCGGTGCGGTCGGCCGGCCCCCGGGCCTTCGTCGAGGCGATCGTGCTCCGCGCCGGCGACGCCGACGTGGTGCCCGCGCTGATCGAGCAGGTCCCGGGCGCCCGCAGCGTCAGCGACCGGCTGCCGCTCGCCCCGAGCCGCGAGTTCGCGGCGCCGCTGCTGGGGCGGGTCGGTGACGCGACGGCGGAGATCGTCGAGGAGTCCGACGGCGAGATCCAGCCCGGCGACCAGGTCGGCCTCTCCGGCCTGCAGCGCCGGTACGAGGAGCGGCTGAGCGGCACGCCGGGCTTCCGCGTCTCCGCCACCGCACCCTCGGGCAACACCCGCGCGTTGTTCACCGTGCCCGCCGAGCCGGGGGGCCCGCTGCGCACGAGCCTCGACCCGCGCCTGCAGCGCCGGGCCGAGCAGGCCCTCGCCCCGGTCGAGTCCGCGAGCGCGCTGGTCGTGCTGCGGCCGAGCACGGGCGCGGTGCTGGTCGCGGCCAGCGGCCCGGGCTCCGACGGGTACAACACGGCGACCTTCGGCCAGTACGCCCCCGGGTCGACCTTCAAGATCGTCAGCGCGCTCGCGCTGCTGCGCTCGGGCCTCGACCCGGGCAGCAGCCTGCCCTGCCCGCCGCGCAGCACCGTCGACGGCAAGGAGTTCTCGAACTACGACGGCTACCCGCCGGGCGACCTCGGACGGGTCCCGCTGCGCCGCGCCCTGGCCAGCTCGTGCAACACCGCCTTCGTGGAGCGGCGCGCGCGGGCGCCGCACGCGCGCCTCGCCCCGGCCGCCGCGGCGCTCGGGCTCGGCGTCGACCACGACGTCGGCTACCCCGCCTACTTCGGCGAGGTGCCCGAGCCGACGTCGCAGACGCAGGCCGCCGCCGACCTGATCGGGCAGGGCACCGTGACGGCGTCGCCCCTGGCGATGGCCGCGGTGATCGCCTCGGTGGTCGCGGGCGAGGCCGTGCTGCCCCGGCTGCTGCCCGGGGTCGAGCCGGACGACGGCGAGACCCCGGAGGTCGAGCAACCGCTGCAACCGGCGGAGGCGCGGGCGCTCCGCTCGATGCTGCGGCTCGTGGTCGCGGACGGCACGGCGGGCGTGCTGGCCGAGGTGCCGGGCAAGCCGGTGCTCGCCAAGACCGGCACGGCGGAGCACGGGACGCCCCGACCGGACGGATCGCTGCCCACGCACGCGTGGATGGTCGCGGCGCAGGGGGACCTGGCCGTGGCGGCGTTCGTGGAGCAAGGCGAGTCCGGCTCCGGCACCGCCGGGCCGCTCATCGCGCAGGTGCTGCGCGCCCGGTAGTCAGGCCTCCACCGGGTCGGGCTGCGCGCGCGGCAGCACCGCTGCCGCCGCGGCCACGACCAACGAGGCGGCCACCGCGACGATGGCCCACAGCTCCAGATCCCGCGTCAGCACGTCGTAGACCGTCCGCACGAGCGGCTGGTCGGTCGCGGCGAGCGACGCCACGGCCAGCTCGTCGCCCATCGCGAGCGCGACGAAGAGGAGCGCGCTGGTGACGGCGGTCGCCCCGGCCGCGAGCGCGGCGACGGCGCGCCGGTCCCGCGCGGACGCCAGCGCGGCGAGGAGCAGGGCGAGCCAGAGCCCGGCCATCACCGGGCCGTAGTCGTCGACGGCGGGGATGGCCAGGTCCTCGGTCAGCCGCCCGGCCGACTGCGCGGCCTGCGGACCCGCCTGACGACGGATGACGCCGTTGGTCGCGGCGGCGAGCCAGGGCCGAGCGAGCGCCGGCTCCGCCCCGCTCAGGCGCGAGGGAGGACCCCGACGAGGACCAGACCGGCCCGCTCCCCGTCGTCGCGCACGGTCGCTGGGTGCAGGCCGGCGGCGCGGCCGGCGTCCTCGGCGGCGGCGACCTGGCCGGGCGCGAGCTCGGCGAGGACCGCGCCGCCGGGCCGCAGCCAGCGCGGGGCCAGCGCCAGGACCGCGCGCAGCGGCCCGAGCCCGTCCGGGCCGCCGTCCAGCGCGCGCCGCGGCTCGTGGTGCCGGGCCTCGCGGGGCAGGGTCGGCAGGGCGGACGTCGGCACGTACGGCACGTGGGCGGCGAGCACGTCGACGCGGCCGGCCAGGGATCCGGGCACGGCGCCGTCGAGGTCGGAGACGCCGACGCCCAGCACGCCCGGCAGCCCCGCCAGCGTGGCGCTCGCACACCGCACGGCCGCCGGGTCGACGTCGCCGGCCCATGCCCGCAGGCCGGGGACGCGGGCGAGCAGGGCCCGGGTGATCGCGGCCGCGCCGCAGCAGAGCTCGAGCAGCACCGGCGCCCCGGTGCCCGCCGCCCGGTCGACGAGCCGGCGCTCGGCCTCCTCGACGAGCAGCCCGGAGCGGCGACGGGGCACGAACACACCCGGCGCGACGCACACGTCGTGGCCGTCGAAGCGCACCCGGCCCAGCAGCTGCTCGAGCGGCTCCCCCGCCTCCCGGCGGCGCACCAGGGAATCGAGCCCGGCGGCGTCCAGACCGCGCTCCCGCGCGGCGCGACGCAGCTCCGCCGCCTCCCCCTCGGCGAAGACGCACCCGGCGGCACGCAGCCGCGGCACGAGCGGGTCCTCCACCACACGGCCCATGGGACCACGGCCCGCACCTACCGGGCACGGCGACCGGGATGCGGGGCATGACGACCGGGCAGCACGACGGGGCAGCACGACCGGGGGTGGTGCCGACCTCCGCAGTGGTAGGCAGTACCCATGGCCGACGCCGACTCCACGGACCACCTCGCCCCGCACGTGCTCGTCCTCTTCGGCGCGACGGGCGACCTCGCCAAGCGCAAGCTCTTCCCCGCCTTCCTGCGGCTGGCGTGCACCGGGCTCTTCCCGCGGCACCTGCGCATCATCGGCAGCGGCCGCCGGCGACCCGGGCGGCGACGACGCCTTCCGCGAGCAGGTGCGCGAGGCCGTCTCCGACCTGACCGAGGAGCTGGGCGACGACCTCATCGAGGACCTGCTCGCGCGCACGTCCTTCCAGACGGCCGACGCCGACGACGGCTCGGGGCTCGCCGGCGCCGTGCGGGAGGCGGAGGAGAAGCTGGCCGGTGACGCGGGCTGCGACGTGGGCGAGGTCCGGCGGATGCTCTACCTCTCGGTCCCGCCGGCGGCGATGGAGCCGATGATCGCGATGCTCGGCCGCGAGGAGCTGGTGGAGCGGGCGCGGGTCGTCATCGAGAAGCCCTTCGGCCTCGACCTGGACTCGTTCCGCAGCCTCGACGCCGCGCTGAAGGACGTGGTCGGGGAGGACCAGGTCTTCCGCATCGACCACTTCATCGGCAAGGAGGCCGTGCAGAACATCCTCGCCCTCCGGTTCGCCAACGGCCTCTTCGAGCCGGCCTGGAACCGGCGATCGATCGCCCAGGTGCAGATCGACGTGCCGGAGGAGTCCGGCCTGGCGGGCCGCGGCTCGTTCTACGAGTCGACCGGCGCGCTGCGCGACATGGTCTCGACGCACCTCTCCCAGCTGCTCGGCTTCGTGGCGCTGGAGGACCCGGGCAGCTTCGACCCCGACACCGTCCGCGACGCCAAGGCGGCCGTCTTCCGCGACCTCCGCCCGCTCGACCCGGCGCACGTGGTCTACGGCCAGTACGAGGGCTACCGCGAGAACGACGACGTGAGCGACGACTCCGACGTGGAGACGTTCGTGGCCCTGGAGATGCACGTCGACAACGACCGCTGGCGCGACGTGCCCTTCTACCTGCGCACCGGCAAGTCGATGGCGGCGACCCGGCGCACGATCACGCTGCGCTTCCGGGAGCCCGACTCGCGCGTGTTCTCCGGCTTCCCCTGCCCCAACGCGCTCGTGCTCGAGCTGACCGACGAGCCGCAGATCCTCGTCGACGTGCGCGCGAAGCTGCCCGGCGCGTTCATGTCGCTGACCGGCGGCACGCTGCGCCTCGACCTGCCCGACGCGGTGCTCGAGGACGACGCGCGGTCGGGGCAGCGCCCGCTGGAGGCGTACGAGCGGCTGCTGCTGGACGTCGTCCGGGGCGACCAGACGCTGTTCACGCGCTCCGACGAGGTGGAGCGGCTCTGGGAGGTCTGCCAGCCGCTCTTCGACGACCCCCCGACGCTGCGCTCCTACCCCTTCGGCTCGTGGGGGCCCGAGCAGGCCACCGAGCTGGCCGAGGGCGGCTGGAGGCTCTCGTGAGCGAGTCCATCGAGCAGCCCGGGGACGCGGCTGCGTGGGGTCAGATCCCGATCGCCGACCACGGCCTGATCGGCGACCTGCGCACCTGCGCCCTCGTCGGGGGCAACGGCACCATCGACTGGTTCTGCGCACCCCGCTACGACGCCCCCGCGCTGTTCTGCGGGCTCCTCGACGCGGAGCAGGGCGGCGGCTGGGAGCTCGCCCCCGAGGGCGGCCGCTCGGCGACACGGCAGTTCTACCTGCCCGACACCAACATCCTGATCACCCGCTTCCACACCGCGGGCGGCCTGGTCGAGGTGCACGACTTCATGACCGTGCTCCGCGCCCACGACCCGGACCACCGCCAGCGGCTCGTGCGACGGGTGAGGTCGGTGCGCGGTGAGTCGACGATGCGCATGCGGTTGGCGGCGCGCCCGCACTACGGCTCGGAGCGGCCGCGGCTGGTCGAGGAGGAGGGCGGCGTGCGGATCGGGGACGGCCAGGTCGACCTCGGTCTCGCGGCCAGCTGCGACCTGGCGGTCGACGGCGACGACGTCACCGCCGAGCTCACGCTGGGCGACGGCGACTCGGCCGTCTTCATCCTGGAGGTCCTCGACGCGGAGGCGCCGGTCTCGCCCTGCGACCTGGACGACGCCGAGGAGCTGTACCGCACGACGGCGCGGTTCTGGCGTGACTGGCTGGCCCAGTCGTCGTACGCCGGCCGGTGGCGCGAGATGGTCGACCGCGCGGCGCTGACCCTCAAGCTGATGTGCCACGAGCCCTCCGGGGCGATCGTGGCGGCGCCGACCACGAGCCTGCCCGGAGTCGATCGGGGGCGAGCGCAACTGGGACTACCGGCTCGTGTGGGTCCGCGACGCGTCGTTCAGCCTCTACGCCCTGCTGCGGCTCGGCTTCACCGACGAGGCCGCGTCCTTCATGCGGTGGCTCTCGGAGCGGATGGGCGAGCGGGACAACCACTACGGCAAGGACGACGCCGACCTCGGGCCGCTGCGGGTGCTCTACGACATCGACGGGAACGTGCCCGACGAGGAGCACGCGCTCGACCACCTGGCGGGCTACCGCGGCTCGAAGCCCGTGCGCGTCGGCAACGCCGCGGTCGAGCAGCTGCAGCTGGACATCTACGGCGAGCTGATCGACTCGGTCTACCTCTACAACAAGTACGGCCCGGGCATCTCCTACGACGTCTGGCGCGACCTGACCCGCATCGTGGAGTGGATCGCCGACAACTGGGACCGGGTCGACGCCGGCATGTGGGAGATCCGCGAGGAGCCGCGGGAGCACGTGACCTCACGGCTGATGTGCTGGGTCGCCGTCGAGCGGATGATCCGGATGGCGCGGCAGCGGGGGCTGCCCGGCGACGTCCCGCGCTGGTCCGAGGTCCGCGACGCGATCTACGCCGAGGTCATGGCCGAGGGCTGGAGCGAGGAGCTGCAGAGCTTCACCCAGGCCGAGGGCGGAGACGTCCTCGACGCCGGCCTCCTGCTGATGCCGATGGTCAAGTTCGTGGCGCCGACCGACCCGCGCTTCCTGTCGACGCTCAGCCTGATCGAGGAGCGGCTCGTCGCCGACAGCCTCGTCTTCCGCTACGACCTGGCGCGCAACCCGGACGGCGTCGAGGGCCCGGAGGGCACCTTCTCGATCTGCTCGTTCTGGTACGTCGAGGCGCTCACCCGCGTCGGGCGCCTCGACGAGGCCCGCCTGGCGCTGGAGAAGATGTTCACCTACGCCAACCACCTCGGCCTCTACTCCGAGCAGGTCGGCCTCTCCGGCGACCAGCTCGGCAACTTCCCCCAGGCGTTCACGCACCTGAGCCTCGTCAGCGCCGCCATCAACCTCGACCGCGCCCTCGACAACCGCTGAGCCGGGCGCGGTGGGACCATGGCGCCGCCCGCACCCCCAGCCCCGGAGGCCCCGTGTCCAGCGCCACCACCCGCGTCACCCGCACCGTCGACCTGCCCCTGCCCACGGTCTGGGCGGCGCTCGTCGACCACGAGGGCATGAGCGGCTGGGCGCCCGGGCTGCGCGCGACGATCGAGGAGGATGGCGCCGACCGAGCGCCACGGCGTCGGCGCCGTCCGCCGGATCGCCGCCCCCGGCCCCGCGCCGGCGATCGTCGAGGAGGTCACGGCCTGCGAGGCCCCGCACCGGCTCGCGTACCGGGCGCTGTCCGGCGTCCCGTTCCGCGGCTACGCCGGCGAGGTCGTCCTCGCCGACCGCGGCGGCGGCGCGACGGAGGTCAGCTGGTCGCTGAGCATCCGCCCGCGCCTGGGCGCCGAGCGCCTCGCGCTGGCGGGCGTCAACCGTGCGCTGATGACGCTGTTCCTGCGTTCGCTGCGCGGCTGAGGCGAGCCCGATGCCGGAGGCCCTCGGCTGGACGATCACCGCGCTGTCGCTGCTGCTCACCGCGGCGGCAGCGGTCTACGTCGCCCTCGACCGGCTCACCGACCGCTGGCTGCTCGGCCTGGCGGGCGCGCTCGAGGCGGCGCTCGTCGCGCAGCTGGTCGTGGGCCTGGCCGTGCTCGGCGACCGCGCCGAGGGGGCGTCGGCCGGTGTGTTCGTCGCCTACCTGATCGGCGTCCTCCTGATCGTGCCGGTCAGCGCGGTGTGGGCGCTCGGCGAGCCCTCCCGCGCGGGCACGGCCGTGTGGATCGTCACCGGCCTGGTGCTGCCCGTCCTGGTCCTGCGCGTCGCCCAGGTCTACGCCGGTGCCTGAGGCGGTGGCCGAGCCGAGCCCCGGCGACACCTCGCGCGGCTGGGGCCGCCTCCTCGTCGCGGTGTACGGCGTCTTCGCGCTCGCCGCGACCGGGCGCTCGTCGCTGCAGCTGGCCACCCAGGCCGGCGAGGCGCCGGTGCCCTACGCGCTGTCGGCGCTGGCGGCGCTGGTCTACGTGGTCGCGACGGTGGCGCTCGCCCGCTCGTCCCCGCGCTCGCGCCGGGTGGCCGTCGCCGCTGTCTCCGTCGAGCTCGCCGGGGTCCTGACCGTCGGCGCGATCACCCTCGCCGATCCCGCGCTGTTCCCCGACGACACCGTCTGGTCGGCCTTCGGCGCCGGGTACGGCTACGTCCCGCTCGTGCTGCCGGTCGCGGGCGTCGCCTGGCTGTGGCACACCTCTCCCCTGCGCCGCCGCGGGCCCGGCGCCCACGCCTGAGCCGCCACCCGTGCGGGTGGCATTCGCGCCCCGCAGGTGGGTAGAAGGGAGCCATGGCCACCAAGAAGAAGCTGCACTACACGACCCCCGGGCTCTCGGAGGCGGACGCCTCCCGCGTCGTCGAGCTCCTCCAGGCCCGGCTGCACGCCGCGAACGACCTGCACCTGACGCTCAAGCACGTGCACTGGAACGTGGTCGGCCCCCACTTCATCGCCGTCCACGAGATGATCGACCCGCACGTCGACGAGGTGCGCGGCTTCGCCGACGACCTGGCGGAGCGCATCGCCACCCTCGGCGGCTCGCCGACGGGCACGCCCGGTCGGCTCGTCTCCGAGCGCTCGTGGGACGACTACAGCATCGGCCGCGCCCCCACCCAGGAGCACCTCGGCGCGCTGGACGTCCTCTACACCGGCGTCATCACCGACTACCGCGCCGACATCGGCGAGCTCGACGACCTCGACCTGGTCACCCAGGACATGCTGATCTCGCAGACGGACCGGCTGGAGCTCTTCCACTGGTTCGTGCGGGCGCACCTCGAGGACAAGGGCGGTCGCCTCGCCACCGAGGGCGAGGGCACCGAGCGCGGCGCCGCCGACGCCGCCGGCTGACGCACCGCCCGCCGCAGCACACGACGAGGCCCCCGGGACGACGTCCCGGGGGCCTCGTGCCGCGCGGTCGGCTCAGGAGGCGGCGCGCGCCTGCGGCAGGAACGGGTAGTCCGTGTACCCCTCGGCCCCGCCGCCGTAGAACGTGGCCGGGTCGGGCTCGTTCAGCTCGGCACCCCGGCGCCACCGCTCGGGCAGGTCCGGGTTGGCGAGGAACGGGCGCCCGACGGCGACCAGGTCGGCGAGGTCGTCCGCGAGCAGCGCCTCCACGTCCTCGAGCGTCGTGACCTCGGCGAAGCCGCTGTTCAGCACGACCGGCCCGCCGAAGCGCGGCGCAGGTCGCGGGTCAGCGTCGTCGCGCGGGTCCGCCAGGATGCTCAGGTAGGCCAGCCCGAGGTCGGCGATGCCGCCGACGAGCGCCTCGTACGCCGCTCGGGTCTCCGCCTCGTCCTCCTCGAGCACGCCCTGGATGTTGTGGGCCGGGCTAGATCCGGATGCCCGACGCGCTCCGGCGCCGATCGCGTCGGCCACGGCGCGGGTGACCTCGACGGCGAGGCGGGCGCGGTTCTCGGGCCGAGCCGCCGTACGCGTCGGTGCGCGCGTTGCTGGACTGGCCCGAGGAACTGGTGCAGCAGGTAGCCGTTGGCGGCGTGCACCTCGACGCCGTCGACGCCGGCGTCGACGGCGTGCCGGGCCGCGGCCACGAACTCCTCGACGATGCCGGGCAGCTCGTCGGCTGCCAGCGCACGCGGCTCGGGGTGCGGCTGCATGCCCGCGGCGGTGACCATCGCGCCGGGCGCGGCGATGGCGCTGGGAGCGACCGTCTCGAGGCCGCCCTTGTTGTCCGGGTGGGCGATGCGGCCGGCGTGCATCAGCTGGACGAAGAGGTGGCCGCCGCCCGCGTGCACGGCCTCGGCCGACGCGCGCGCCAGCCCTCGACCTGCTCGGCGCTGTGCAGGCCCGGGGTGTCCAGGTAGCCCTGGCCGACCGCGCTGGGCTGCGTGCCCTCGCTGATGATCAGGCCGGCTCCGGCGCGCTGGCCGTAGTAGGTCGGCGTTCAGCTCGGTCGGGGACGGTGCTCGGGCCGACCGGTTGCGCGTCAGCGGCGCCATCACGAAGCGCTGCGGCAGCGTCCATGCTGCCGACGCGGACGGTCTCGAAGGCTCGGGTCACGGGGACTCCTGGGGCTCGGGGGAAGTGTGTGAACGCTTCAATCGGAACCGGCCGGGGCGTCGCGTTGTTCCTTCCCGGGCGGCGGGCCGCCCGTGCCGGACGTCACGCGCCGTTCACCGACCCCTCGCCCGGGCGCCGCCACGCGCCGGCGCCCGGACGCGCGGGCGGACGACGCTGGCGGCATGGCGAAGCGCACCGCGTGGCTCTACATCGGCCTGCCGGGCACCGGCGGTCCGGACGTGACCGAGGCCGCCGCCGCCCACGCGCACACGCTGCGCGAGCGCGGTGTCGGCCTCCCGGCCGCGTCCCCCGAGCAGATGCGGCGGGCGGCCGCCGAGATCCTGCGCGACCACGACGAGCAGGGCTACCGGCGCCGCGACGTCGAGGGCGCCTGGGCCGAGGTCTGCCGCCGCGCCTGGCGTGGCAGCGCGGCGTCGCTGCTCGGCCACGAGCGGCTCGGGGCCGCCGACGCCGACCAGGTCGCCCTGCTGCTCGACGGGCTGGCCGGCATGCGCACGCGCGCCGTGGTCGCGCTCCGGGACCCGGCGTCGCTGCTCGCGGAGGGGTGGGCCGCGGAGGTCCGCCGGGGCCGTACGCCGACCTTCGCCCGCTACGCCGAGCGGGTGCTCGACCCGGACGCCGAGCACGCGCAGGGGGCCCGCTTCTGGGCCGCGCACGACGTGCCCGGGCTCCTCGACCGCTGGACCGGCGCCCTCGGGCCGGGGCAGGTGCACGCGGTCGTGCTCCCGCGCGGCGGCGATCCAGCGCCCGCCCTGTGGGGGCGGCTGCTCGAGCTGCTCCGCCTCGACGACGACCCCGAGGCGCTGGCAGGCCCCGCGCCGCGGCGTGCCGCCGCCGAGCACGGCCGCGGTGCGCGAGGTGACCGCGGCGACGAAGGACCACCTCTCCCGCGCGGAGCGCCGCGACCTGGTCGGCGAGCGTCTCGGCGGCTCGCCCGACCCGGGCCGGCCGCCGGCGCTGCCCGCCGACCTGGCCGTCGAGGTGGCGGCCCTGGGCGAGAAGTGGCGGGCCCGCGTCGCGGAGTCGGGCGCCCCGGTGCTCGGCGACCTCGACGACCTGCTCACCGCCCGGCCCGCGACCCGGAGCCGGACGCCGACGCTGCGGCGGCCCCGGAGGCCCTGACGCTCGCCGCCGGCGCCCTGGCAGAGGCGTCCGCCGAGGTCGCCCGGCTGCGCGCCCGCGTCGTCGACCTGGAGCGGCGCAACGCACGCCTCGAGCGCAAGCGCAGCACGCTGAAGGGTCGGTTGGCCGCCCTGGACCGCTAGTGGGGCTGCCGGGCGTCCCCGTCGGCGGTGCGGCTCGTGACCGCCTCCGGCAGCGTCCCGTCCGCGAGCTGCCGGATCGCGGCCGCCTCGAAGACGTCGCGCAGCGAGTGCCGGGCCGCGATCCCCACGTGCTGCAGCACCCCGGCCGACCCCCGGCACTCGACCGCCCGCGCCGCGCCACGACGACGCCGGCCCGACGCAGGTCGGCGAGGATGGCCTCGGGAAGCACGCCGAAGCGGCTCGGGAGGGTAGGTTGGAGTCAATCACCTGCTGTGCCGGACTCGTCGAGTCCGCGAGGGCAGATCGGAAGGTGGACGTCATGACGACGTCACCGACAGGCTTCATCCCCCCGCCGACCGCGGGCGAGCGCGTCCCGCTGCGGATCCGGCTCGACGCGAGCTTCCAGGCCGGCCCGGTGGACGGGGCCTGGTGGCCACAGTCCCGCGACCTTCAACGCGAGGCCGCCGACCTCGTCGATCACTTCCCGCGCCTGGTCGGTCGGATCGACCGGTTGCTGTTCTCCCGGCCTGACTGGGACGCGGTCAGCGGCGCCCCGAGCCTTCGCCGGATCCACGCCGCCCACGGCGCAGTCAAGGTGCGTTCCTTCCCCAGCGACGACACCCACGTGATCATCCTGAAGATGGCCTCGGGCCAGCGGCTGCGCCTGCTGGTCGTCCCCAGCGATACCGAGCCCGGCCTCGCCTCGAGGGTCATGCAGGCGGCGGCGCGCGGTCGCAACACCGAGTCGCCCAGCACCCTCCTCGGGCTGGCCGGACCGGACCAGAGCCACATCGGGTACGCCGTGTGGGACGACCACACGGGCAGCCCGGAATGAGCCGAGACCTCACGCCCCGGGCCCGCGGGTAGGAACTGCCAGCGGCGCCGGACCGGGAGCTGGGTCCGGACCCGGCCGCGACCTTCTCCCTCGTCACGCGGGCGCTGGGCGACGTCGCGCCTCGCTCAAGCAGCGCCTGGCCCGGATCGGCGCCTGACGCCGCGACCACCGCCCCCGCGGGTGCGGGGATTCGCGCCCACTCGGCGCGGGGCTCACGCCCACTGTGCCGGGACTCACGCCCACTCGGCGCGCCCGTGAGGCTGGCCCACCGGGCAGGCCGGGGTGGCGCCGGACACGCCACGCACCCGTCCACGCCACAGGTTCTTGCGCCGCCCGGACAATCGGGGCACACTTTTGTTACCAGCGAGTAGACCGACGGGTAACCGCCGGCTCGCCCGCGGGCCGCGACCAGAACCGGATCCGCGACCGGTGCCCCGACGAGAAGGGTGGGCCAGTGAGCCACTACAAGAGCAACCTCCGCGACATCGAGTTCAACCTCTTCGAGCTGCTCGGCCGGGGCGACGTCCTCGGCACGGGGCCGTTCGCCGAGCTGGACGCCGAGACCGCCCGGGAGATCCTCGCCGAGGTCGACCGGATGGCGCGCGAGGACCTCGCGGCCTCCTACGAGGACTCCGACCGCAACCCGCCGGTCTTCGACCCGAAGACCAACACCGCTCCCCTGCCGGAGTCGTTCAAGAAGAGCTACCAGGCCTGGATGGACGCCGAGTACTGGCGCCTGCAGGTCCCGGAGTCGATCGGTGGCCAGCCCGCGCCGTCGTCGCTGAACTGGGCGATCGGCGAGCTGGTGCTCGGCTCGAACGCCCCGATCTGGATGTACGCCGCCGGCGCCGCCTTCGCCGGCGTCGTCGACCGCGCCGGCACCGCGCGCGACAAGCGCATCGCCGAGATCATGGTCGAGCGGCAGTGGGGCGCCACCATGGTGCTCACCGAGCCGGACGCCGGCTCCGACGTGGGCGCGGGCCGGGCCAGGGCCACGCCCCACGAGGACGGCTCCTGGCACATCGAGGGCGTCAAGCGCTTCATCACCTCGGCCGAGCACGACATGAGCGAGAACATCATGCACCTGACGCTGGCCCGCCCGGCGGGCGTCGAGGGCGCCGGCGGCCCCGGCACCAAGGGTCTCTCGCTCTTCCTCGTGCCGCAGCACCACTTCGACCACGAGACCGGCGAGCTCACGGGCGAGCGCAACGGCGTCTACGTCACCAACGTCGAGCACAAGATGGGCATCAAGGTCTCCAACACCTGCGAGCTGACCTTCGGCGACCCGTCGGTCGGCGGCGGCGAGCCGGCGAAGGGCTGGCTGCTCGGCGAGGTGCACGACGGCATCGCGCAGATGTTCCAGGTCATCGAGAACGCGCGGATGATGGTCGGCACCAAGGCCATCGCGACCCTCTCCAGCGGCTACCTGAACGCGCTGGAGTACGCCAAGACGCGCGTGCAGGGCGCCGACCTCACCGACTCCGCCAAGACGGCGCCGCGCGTGACCATCACGCACCACCCCGACGTGCGCCGGTCCCTGATGACGCAGAAGGCCTTCGCCGAGGCCATGCGGTCGCTGGTGCTCTACACCGCGTCCTGGCAGGACCGCGTGATGCTGGCCGAGGCGAACGGCGAGAAGGACGAGATGGCCGAGGCCGTCAACGACCTGCTGCTCCCGATCGTCAAGGGCTACGGCTCCGAGCGCTCGTGGGTGCTGCTGGGCACGGAGTCGCTGCAGACCTTCGGCGGCTCGGGCTTCCTGCAGGAGTACCCGCTCGAGCAGTACGTGCGCGACGCCAAGATCGACACCCTCTACGAGGGCACGACCGCCATCCAGGGCCAGGACCTCTTCTTCCGCAAGATCGTGAAGAACCAGGCGGCGGCGCTGGGCCACCTGGCCAGCGAGATCGAGACGTTCATCGCCAACGAGTCGGGCAACGGCCGGCTCAAGCAGGAGCGCGAGCTGCTCGCGACGGCGCTGGAGGACACCAACGCCATCGTCGGCGCGATGGTCAACGACCTGATGGCCGCGGACCCGTCGGCCGAGGGCGGCGACGTGAAGAACGTCTACCGCGTCGCCCTGAACACCACCCGCCTGCTGATGGTGCTCGGCGACGTCGTCTGCTCGTGGCTGCTGCTCAAGGGCGCCGAGGTCGCCCTGCAGAAGCTGGCCGGGGACCCGGGCAAGGACCGGGCCTTCTACGAGGGCAAGGTCGCGGCCGCCCAGTTCTTCGCGCAGACCAACCTGCCGCGGATCTCCGCCGAGCGCGCCATCGCCGAGGCCACCGACGCCTCGATCATGGAGCTCGAGGAGGACGCGTTCTGAGCCGACCCGGCTGACATCGACGGCCCGCTCCGGTGCACCACCGGGGCGGGCCGTCGTACCGTGGCCGCCTTCCCCCCCGTCGCGGGACGCCGGACGGCGGCCGTGGTCCTAGGATCACTCCGGGGGAGGGAGGGCGGGACGTGTCTGTCATCGAGGAGGCCGGGCCTGACGGCCAGGCCGTGGTCGGGAGCGACCGCGACACCTTCGACCGCTACGCGCGGCTGGTGCGCACGACGCTCAACGTGCCGATCGGGCTGGTCACGATCGTCGAGCCCGATCGCCAGGTCTTCGTCGGGGCCCAGGGCCTGCCCGAGCCGCTGGCGACCACCCGCGAGACGACGCTCTCGCGCTCGTACTGCCGCCACGTGGTCGCCGACCGCGAGCCCCTGTTCGCCCCGGACGTCCGCGAGGAGCCGCGCCTGCGCGACAACCCGCTGATCCACGAGCACGACGTCGTGGCGTACGCCGGCTGGCCCCTCCGCGACCACGAGCACCGGGTGGTCGGGTCCCTCTGCGCCCTCGCCATGGAGCGGCGCGACTGGACCGCGGACCAGCGCGACATGCTGGCCGACCTGGCCGCGGCCTGCTCCGCCGAGATCGCCCAGCGCGGGCTGCGCGCCGAGGCGCTCGCCGACGAGGCCCGGGCCCGGCACCTGTCCAACCGCAGCCGCGCGCTGCTCACGCTGAGCGAGATGCTCTCGGGCACGCGCACGCTGCTCGACGTGGCCCGCGCCCTCGAGCAGACGGCCCGCGAGCAGCTCGGCTGCGCGCACGCGAGCATCTGGGTGCGCGAGACGGACCCGGAGGCGCCGCCGGCCGGGCCGCTCCCCCGCCTCAACGGCCCGCCGGAGCGGCTCGTGCGCGTGGTGCCCGCCCCGGGGGCCGACGGGGAGCAGGCCTCGGAGCTGCCCCTCGACGACACCAATCCCCTCGGCCGGTGCCTGCTGGACCAGGCACCGGCGTACCTCGCGGACCGCGACACCCTGCTCCAGCGCTACCCCCGGCTCCGCGGCCACGACGCCCCGGGCGAGTCCTACGCCTGGCTGCCGATGATGGTGCGCGGCCAGGCGTTCGGGGTGCTGCTGCTCGCCTGGCCGGAGCCGGGGGCGCTCTCCGACGAGGGCCGGATCACGATCGCCGCCCTGACCTCGTACACCGCCCAGGCGGTGCACCGGGCGCGCCTGCTCGAGGACCGGCTCGACGCGCTGGTCACGCTCCAGTCCTCCATGACCGGACGCCTGCCCGACGCGCCCGGCCTCGCGCTGGCCGCGCGCTACCTGCCCGCCGCCAAGCGCGACCAGGTGGGGGGCGACTGGTACGACGCCGTCGTGATGGCGGACGGCTGCACGGCGGTCCTCGTCGGCGACGTGGTCGGTCACGACATGGAGGCCGCGGCCGCGATGGGCCAGCTGCGCAGCATGCTGCGGACGCTGGCGTGGGCGATCGGCGACGCCCCCGCCGCGACCGTCCAGCGGCTCGACCACGCGATCGCCGACCTCGGCGTGGACGCGATGGCGACCCTGCTCTACGTGCACCTCGAGCCCCCGGACGAGCCGGGCGGCGCGACGTCCATGCTGTGGTCGAGCGCGGGCCACCCGCCGCCGCTGCTGATCGACCCCGGCGGGTCGGCGTGGTTCGCCGAGGGCGACCCCGACCTGCTGCTCGGGGTCCGCCCGACGGCGACGCGATCCCACCACCGCCTCCGGCTCGAGCCCGGCACCACCGTCGTCCTCTACACCGACGGGCTGATCGAGCGTCGGGGAGAGAACCTGTCCGCCGGGCTGGACCGGCTCCGCGCGGCCGCGGAGGAGCACGCCCACCTCCCCGTCCCGACGCTGCTGGACAGCCTGCGCGGGGACCTGCTCCGCGGCACCTCCGACGACGACGTCGCCCTCCTGGCCGCCCGGCTCGACGGGCCGGCCGGCTAGCGCCGCCGCGGACGTCAGCGCATCACGGCGGCGTTGGCGACGCCGAGGTCCACCACCACCGGCTCGGGCAGCCCCTCGAGCAACGTCACCCGCAGCGCGACGACGCCGACGCCCCTCCGGGTGTGGTCGACCACGCGGCTCTCGACCCGCGCGACTCCCTCGACCTCGAGCACCCGGCCGGTCGCGGGGATCTCATGCTCCTCGCCCGCAATCCGCAGCCCGACGATCCGGGCCTTCGCGTTCCGCTGCACGCTGCCGTCGGTCCGCCGCAGCGTCCGGGCCTCGCCCTCGACGACGCCGACCTGGACCACCCCACCGAGCAGCGACACGTCCTGGAGGGTGGACCGCGTCACGGCGCTGGCGCGGCGGTGGCGGAGGCGCTGCGTCCTCCCCTCTGCCTTGGTCTCATCGACCTGCAGCACGCCGGGGACGGTGAGGCCAAGCGTGTTCTTCGACTGCCACGCGCCGCCCGTGCCCTGGCAGGGCAGGGCCTTGTGCGTGGTCCGCCCCGCCTCGACGAGGCCCAGCACGGTCGGCACCTCGGTGCCCCAGGCGCCGCCGCGGAAGACGTCGTACTTCCCGGTCGTGAGCGCGGCCTGGCTGCGCGCGAGCCGCAGCTTCGCGCCGCCGAGCAGCGTCAGGCGCAGTCCCACGCTCCGCGTCACCGCCGAGCTGGCTCCGGTCCGGCCGCTGCGCGCGTTCAGGGTCAGCTCGCCCACACCGGGCAGGCCGAACCGGCGGGTGCGGTTGTCGGAGGGCAACGCGACCCGGAGCCCGGCGATCTTCAGCTTGGCCAGTTGCGTCGAGCTCTCGCGGCGAAAGCCGCTCGCCGTCTTGACGACGCGGGAGAAGGACCGCAGGCCCTCGAAGCGGACGAGCCCGTCCAGCAGCGTCCCCGCCGCGATCCTGGACGTCGACGTGACCGCCGGGCGGCCGTTCACCCGGTGTGTGCGGTTGGTCGACACGACCGCCTCGAGCTGCGCGACCGAGTCCAGCGCCGGCTTGCTCGCCAGCACCACGTTCCGGCTCTTCCGGGGGTAGGTGCGCGTGCACACCTGGGAGCTCGCCGTCCCGCCGGACGAGGCCAACGCGTGGTTGCTGAGCTTGGAGCCGTAGGCGTGGGCGTTCGCGCGTACCGGGAACAGGCGCTTCCGGGCCTGCGCCAGCGGCCGCGACGTCGCGACCTCCGCCGTCCGCGGCAACGCGACCGCAGCGGCGGACCCGGGCGTCGCGGCCGCCGCCGGGGCCGTGGTCGTGAGCACGAGGCCGGTCGCGAGCGCCGCGACGAGCATGGCTGGACAGTGCGTGGTCCTCATGGAGCCTCCTGCGAATAGGTCGTTGGGGAGACATTGAAGCCGCGCTTGCAGGAGCGGACAGAGAAATCCGGCAGGGGACTAGAGCAGTTGAACCGTCACCATGATCTGGCGGAGCGCTGGCGCGCGTGGGGGTCACCACCAGCCGTGGGTGCGGCTCAGCGGTGCGGCTCAGCGGGCGCGCGGCCCGAATGCCGGCACCGAGCGCGAGAAGGCCGCGCGCCGGGCGGCGCGGGTGTTGCCGGCCACCAGGAGCATCGCCTGCTCGGCGCGCTCGCGCGCGAAGGTCCGGCGCGGGGTGGCGTGCCAGGCCTGCTCGAAGAGGCGCTTGCCCGCGGCCACCGCGTCGGGCGAGCGCCCGCGCAGCTCCTCGACCAGGTCGCGCGCGGCCGCGGCGGGGTCGCTGTCCAGCCCGGTGGCCAGGCCGAGCGCGTGCGCGTCCTTGCCGCTGAGCACCTGGCCGGTCATGGTCAGCCGCTTGGCGGTGTCGATGCCCACGAGCTGGGAGAGCGTGCGGACGCCGCTCATGTCCGGGATCAGGCCCCAGCGTGCCTCGAGCACGGACCACTGGGCGTCCGGGGTGGTGAAGCGGAAGTCGGCCCCCAGCGCCAGCTGGAGCCCGCCGCCGTAGCAGTGGCCGTGCACGGCGGCGATCACCGGCACCGGCAACCGCCGCCAGGCCCACACCGCCTCCTGGAACGTGTTGGTCCCCCGCCACGGGCGGGGCAGGAAGCTCGTCACGATGCGTGCCGGCGAGCGCATCACGTCGCCGAAGTCGAGGCCGGCGCAGAAGGAGTCGCCCTCGCCGCTGAGCAGCACCGCCCGCAGGTCCCGGTCGCGGCGCAGCCGGTGCGCCACCCGGACCAGGTCGTCGAGCACCGGCAGCGTCAGCGCGTTGAGCTTCTCCGGGCGCTCGAGGCGCACGTGCGCCACCTCGCGCTCGACGGTGCAGGAGAGATGGCCGGAGCGCAGCGACATGGCGGCCATCCTAGGGAGCGTCCTGCGCCGCGCCCGGGCGGCGCACCCGGACGGCGTCCCCGACCCGCACCACGCCCGGCACGACCACGTCGCCGTCGACGCCGAGCGCCGCTTGCTCGCGCTCCGCGCCCCGCCGGGCCAGCGCGGGGAGCACCGCCGCCCCGGCGCGCGCGCCGGTGTGGGCGTCCCTCTCGACCACGGCGCAGCGGGGCGTGCGCACCCGCGGCCGCACGACCACCCTGCCGAGGTGCAGGTCGCAGCCGAGCCACTCGTCCTCGCCGAAGGCCGCGACGCCGGCGACGACGACGTTGGGCCGGAAGCGCCCCGCCGGGACGGCGAGCGCCCCCGCCGACGCGGCGCCGACGAGGCTGACCGCGCCGCCGTAGACCACGGCGCCGGGCGGGGCCTCGGCCAGCCGCACCTCGCACCGCAGCCAGGCCGAGGCGAGCGCCCCGTGCGGCCCCGCGCACAGGGCCAGGGACACGGGGCGACCCCAGTAGTCGCACCTGACCTCCTCGCCGGTGGGCGCCGGGACCCCCTCGACCGGCCCGAGGCCCGGGGCGCCGAGCCGCAGGGCCGTGCCGTCGACCGTCTCGACGGTCTCGGCGCGCAGGGCCATCAGGGCCGGGTGTCGCACCGTGCGCAGCACCCCGCGGGCGGCCACGTCGACCAGGCACCAGCGCCGGTCGCCCGCCACGCCGTCGGCGCGCACGTGCAGCGACGGCCGGGAGAGGTGGCGGGTGCCCTTCACGGCGGCGTACCCCACCGCCTCGACGCGCATGGCCCGACCCTAGGCACGCACCCCGGGGGATGGCACCACTCTTCGGGGCCACGCTTTGCCCTCGCGCCGGCGGCGCGGGAGTCTGGCCCCATGCCCCATGCGTTCGCCCAGCACGCCGCGGCCGCCCTGGCCCTGCGACACCTGTGGGCCTCCGAGGTCAACGCGGAGGCCGTGGCGCTGCTCGCGCCAGGCTCCGGTGAGCGGGTCGTCGACCTGGGGTCCGGCCTCGGGCCCGCGACGGTGCTGCTCCGGGACGCCGTCGGCCCCTCCGGCACCGTCACCGCCGTCGACCCCACCCGGTCGCTGCGGGCCGCCCTGCGGCTCCGCACCCGGTTCGGGCCCCGTCCGCACCCACGCGTCGTGGCCGGGTCGGCGGAGTCCCTGCCGCTGGGTGGTGCGTGTGTCGACGCCGTGTTCTCGCTGAACGCGATGCACCACTGGGACGACCTCGCCAGCGCCGCCGAGGAGCTGCGCCGCGTGCTGCGCCCGGGCGGGCGGGTGCTGCTCGTGGACGAGGACTTCGACCACGAGGACCACTCGATGCACGACGCGGGCGGCCCGTCGCACCACGGCATGGAGGCCGTGGACCCCGAGGCGGTCGCCGCGCTGCTGCGGGGCGCGGGGTTCGCCGAGGCGTCCGGTCGGCGCGCCGTCCTCGGCGGCGAGCCCGCCCTCGTCGTCCAGGCCCGCCGGTAGGGCTCGGGCGGGCTGTGGTTTCCCCGCTCGAGCGGGGAAACCGGTACTGGTGACGCGTTGCAACGATGACGAAGCACCAGTTCTTCCAGCACAGTCACGCCGCCCGCCGATGCCGGCGACCCCGCCGTACGCCGGCCGGGTACGCCCGCGCACGCGCCTGCGAGGATCCCTCCGTGCGCGGAACCGTGGTGGCCATGGGAGGGGGCGGCTTCAGCATGGAGCCCGACAACCCCCTCCTGGACGACCACGTCCTCGCGCTGGCCGGGAGGCGGCGCGGCGCGAGCGGGTTGCCCCGCGTGTGCTTCGTCCCGACCGCCAGCGGCGACGCCGCCGGGTACGTGGACGCCTTCCGCGAAGCCTTCGCCGGGCGCGCCGAGACCACGGCGCTCACGCTGTTCGACCGTTCGGCGGAGGGGCACGACGACCTGCGCGCGCTCGTGCTCGCCCAGGACGTCGTCTACGTCGGCGGCGGCAGCACCGCCAACCTGCTGGCGGTGTGGCGCCTGCACGGCCTCGATCGGGTCCTCGTCGAGGCGGCCGCTGCGGGCGTCGTGCTCGCCGGCATCAGCGCGGGGATGAACTGCTGGTTCGAGGCGTCGGTCACCGACTCGTTCGGGCCGATGGCGCCGCTCGCCGACGGCCTGGGGATGCTTCCCGGCAGCGCCTGTCCGCACTACGACGGCGAGGCCGAGCGGCGGCCGCGGTACCTCGACCTCGTCGGCCGCGGTGCCCTGCCCGCCGGCTGGGCGGCCGACGACGGGTGCGCCCTCGTCTTCACCGACGGCGAGCTGACCGAGGCGGTCTCATCGCGCCCGGACGCGGGGGCCTACCGCGTGCAGCGGACCCCCGGCGCCGACCGGGCCGCCGAGCTGCCCCTGGCGGTCCGCTACCTCGGCGACTGAGCGCCGCTCCGCGACCGCATACCTGTGCGCGGGAAACTGGTCGCTTCGTCATCGTTGCAACGCGTCACCAGTACCGGTTTCCCCGCTCGAGCGGGGAAACCGCAGCCCCCGCGATCGAGGCCGGCAGCGGGGCTCAGGCGGCCAGGGCCTGCTCCTGCTGCTGCTTGCGGCGCTGGTGGGCGTCGTAGGCGCGGCGGGTCTTCTTGCCGCCGGTCGCGAGCTTCCACAGCTTCGCCACCTGCTGCGGCGCGTTGCGCGGGGTGGTCTCCTCGAGCCAGCCGTTGGGCAGCGAGAGCCGCAGCACCTTGTGCCAGGCGCTCCCGACCTGCCGCGGCAGCGACGCCGCGTGGTAGTTCAGGCCGTACTTGTCGAAGACCGCGCGCACCTGCGGCGCGATCTCGGCGTACCGGTTGCTCGGCAGGTCCGGGTAGAGGTGGTGCTCCACCTGGTGCGAGAGGTTGCCGGTCATGAAGTGCATGGCCTTCGAGCCGGTGATGTTCGCGGAGCCGAGCATCTGCCGCACGTACCACTGGCCGCGGGTCTCGTTCTCCGGGATCGCCTTGCGCTCGAACGTCTCGACGCCCTCGGGGAAGTGGCCGCACATGATGACCGAGTGCGTCCACAGGTTCCGCGCCAGGTTCGCGACCGCGTTCGCGGCCATCGTCGGCAGGAACGAGCCGGTGGGCAGCGAGAGCAGCGGGTGGACCACGTAGTCCTTGGTCGCCTGCCGGCGGATCTTGGCAGCGTGGTGGCGGCGCTGGAAACGAACGCGGGGTCGCGCTTCTCCTTCGGGACCCGCAGGTTCTTGCCCAGCTCGAGGTCGTAGGCGGCGATGCCGTACTCGAAGATGCAGGCGTTCACGAAGTTCCACACGGGCTGCCCCAGGTACATCGGGTGCCAGCGCTGGTCCTCGTCCACGCGCATGATGCCGTAGCCGAGGTCGTTGTCCATGCCCACGATGTTCGTGTGCGTGTGGTGCACCTGGTTGTGGCTGTGCTTCCAGCCCTCCGACGGCGAGGCGTTGTCCCACTCCCACGTCGTCGAGTGGATCTTCGGGTCACGCATCCAGTCCCACTGGCCGTGCATGACGTTGTGCCCGATCTCCATGTTCTCGATGATCTTGGCGATCGAGAGGCCGGCGGTGCCGGCGAGCCACGCCGGCGGGAAGACGCTGGCGAGCAGCACGGTGCGGCTGCCGACCTCGAGCCAGCGCTGGGCCTTCACGACCCGACGGATGTACGTGGCGTCGCGCTCGCCGCGGGTCGCGATGACGGACTGACGGATGGCGTCGAGCTCCTCGCCGATCGCCTCGACGTCGGCGTCGCTCAGGTGGTCGACGGGGTTCTCGGGCTTGCGGGTGGTCGTCGTCATGGTGGCTCCTCTGGGTGGGGTTGGAGCGGGGTGCCCGGTCGGTGCCGGACGGGTCAGTGGTCGATCTCGCACTCGCCGGCGACGGCGTTGATGCAGGTCTGCACCGGCAGGCCACCGGCGTTGGTCTCGCCGGGGATCGGCCGTGGTCACCTCGCCGGTGCGCAGGTCGCGGACGGCGCCCGAGCGCATCGGGAGCACGCAGCCCATGCAGATGCCCATCCGGCAGCCGCTCGGCATGAGCATTCCCGCCTCCTCGGCGGCGTCGAGGATCGGCGTGGAGCCGTCGGCCTCGACCTCGGTGCCGCTGGAGAAGGAGACGGTGCCGCCCTCGCCGCCGGCGAGGCGGACGGGGCGGAACTGCTCGGTGGTCAGGGCGAGCCCGGCGCGCTCGTGGTGCGCCTCGAGCGCGTCGAGCAGCCCCGGCGGGCCGCACGCGAAGGTGCGCCGGTCGCCCAGGTCGGGCACCAGGTCGGCGAGGTCGTCGACGTCGAGCACGCCGTGCTCGTCGTCGTAGCGGGAGACGAGACGGATCGCGCCCGCCGAGGCGAGCGCCTCCAGGTCGCGTCCGAAGATCGTCTCGGGGCGGGACGGCGCCACGTGCACCACGACGATGTCGTGCGCCTCGCTGCGGTGCGGGTGCAGCACGCCGTCGTCGGTGGAGGGGAAGAGGTTGCGCAGCATCCCGATCACCGGGGTGATGCCCGAGCCGGCGGTGACGAAGAGCAGCTTGTCGCCGCTGGGCGGGAGAAGGAACTCCCCGGCGGCCTGCTCGAGGTGCAGCATCGTCCCCGGCTGCGTGCGATGCACGAGGTGCGGGCTGACGGTGCCGTCGGCCATCGCCTTGACGGTCACGGCGATCCGGCCGTCGCGGCGCGGGCCGTGGGTCAGCGAGTAGGCGCGCCAGTGCCGCACGCCGTCGACGTCGACGCCGATCCGCACGTACTGGCCCGGCTGGTGGCCGGCCCAGTCGGCGCCGGGCCGGATCACCAGCGTGGCGGCGTCCCGGGTCTCCGGGTGCACCGCCTCGACGCGACCCCGCAGGTCGGCCCCCGAGCGCATCGGGGCGACCAGGTCGAGGTAGTCGGCGGGGACGAGCGGGGTCACGGCCGCCTCGGCCACGCGCCCGGCGCGGCGGCCGACCGTGCGCCGCACGGCCGAGTGCCAGCCCCGCTCGGGACCGGCGTCGGCGTAGCCCGCGTCGGCGCCGCGGGTCTCCGCGGCCTGGCCCGGCGCGAGCGCAGGGTCGTGTGTCGTGGGCATACCTCTACTGTCCTCGATTCCCCGCGTCAGATCCTGTGCTGGCGAAGTGAATCCGAAGGGCCTATTTTGGTGCTCGCGAACAAAGTCGGCCCCGGGGACCCCGGCGCCCCGACCCCCGGGAGGACGCCGTGGCCAAGGCTCGTTCCCGCGCCCGGCTGCGCCTCCCGAAGGGCGTGACCAGCTCGCTGCGCGCCGAGCTGCCGGTCGTGGCCGAGCAGGTGGTCGCCGCGGTCATCGCCGAGATCCCCTCCTACTCCGAGCCGTTCCGCGGTCGGATGGGCCGCAACATCGAGAACGCCGTCGAGATCGCGCTGGGGGGCTTCCTCGAGCTGGTCTCCAGCCGGCAGGGCTTCGACCACACCACCCGGGTGGAGTCGGTGCTCGAGGCGGCGTACGCCCTCGGGCGCGGTGAGGCGCGCGCCGGGCGGACGATGGACGCGCTCGCCTCGGCGTACCGCGTGGGCGCGCGCACCGCGTGGCGGGACCTCAGCGCCGTCGCGGTCGACGTGGGGCTGCCCGCGGGCGACACCGCACGGTTCGCCGAGCTCGTCTTCGACTACATCGACCAGCTCTCCCAGGCCAGCGTCTCGGGGCACGCGGACGAGCTCGAGTCGACCGGGCGGATCCGCGAGCGACGCCGCGAGCAGCTGGCGCAGCGGATCCTGGCCGGCCAGGACCCCGAGGCCCTCGAGGAGGCGGCGGAGCACGCCGGCTGGACGCCGCCGCGGACCCTCACCGCGGTGGTGCTGCCGAGCTCGATGGCGGGCAGCGCCCGCGCGCTGCTCGACGCCCGCACGCTCTCGGCGGGCGAGGAGGTGCCCGGCCTCGTCCCGGCCGACGCGGGGCGCGGCCCCGACCGCTCCGTGCTGCTCGTCCCCGACGCGGAGGGGACCGCCCGCCGGGCCCTGCTGCAGAGCCTGCGCGGTCGCGACGCCGCCGTCGGGCCGGCGCGGCCCTGGACCCGCGCCTCGAGCTCGTTGCAGCGCGCCGTCCAGGCACGGGCCCTCGGGCCGCTGGATGCCGGCACCGGCGACGGTCGCGACCGCGGCGCCGCGCTCGACAGCGAGGAGCACCTGGCCGCGCTGGTGCTCACCGCCAACCCGGAGGCGCTGGCCGACCTGCGCGAGCGCGCCCTCGCGCCCCTGACGGACCTCAAGCCCGCGGCCGCCGAGAAGCTGACCGCCACCCTGCGGTCGTGGCTGCTGCACCACGGCCGGCGCGACGACGTCGCGACCGCGCTGTTCGTGCACCCGCAGACCGTCCGCTACCGGATGGGGCAGCTGCGCGAGCTCTACGGCGACCGGCTCGAGGACCCCGCGAGCGTCCTGGAGCTCACGGTCGCGCTGGCCGTGGACCCGCCGCCCGGCGACCCCGACGCCGCCTGGGTGGACCGGACCGGTGCGGCGCCCGCCGGCGCCGATTCACCGCCCGCGCCCCCGACGGGCCGCTGACCTGCACGAACCGGGCACGGGGTCGGTCGGCCCGTGCCATCCTGCCGCGACAGGCCCGATTCGGGGCGAGCACCGGACCGCGCTCGCGCGGCCCACCCGGCGGTGCCGGGCGAGAGGACGGGACGCGATGGGCGGCGACTTCGACGACGAGAGCGGCACAGAGCCTTCGATCGCGCGGGCCCTGGCCTGGCGCCCCGTGGGCTCCGACGACGTCGACGGCGGGCCCCGCGGGCTCATGCTCGCCACGCCGCGCGTGGACGGCGACGGCAGCGTCCGCCTGGCGCTGCCCGGCTCGGGGCTGGACGCCCTGCTCGCGAGCTCCGCGGCCGTGACGGCCGCCGAGCTCGGCCTGGGCGACCCCCTGACCGGCTTCGACGGCGAGGGGCGCGAGTTCGCGCGACGCCTCGGCGCGTACGCCGACGTCGCCTGGGCGGACGAGCTCGGCCTCGCCACCGAGTCGCCGCTGCTCCAGCAGCTGCTGCACGACGGCGAGCCCCTCGCGCCGCCGACGGGCGCGGAGGCCGCGCTCGGCGTGGCGATGGCCCGGGCGCTGGAGAACGGCATCAGCCGCGGCTGCGTCGACGTCTCGCTGCTGCGCGACGCCGCCGGCCCGCTGGAGGAGCTGCTGGTGCTGCTGCCCCGCTGGGGCGACGGCCTGTTGCCGCGGCTGACGCTCGACGAGGACGTGCTCCAGCTCGCCCGCGTCACGTGGCGGCTGCTGCACGTGACCCACCAGGCCTGGTTCGCCGCCGGCAACCGCACGTTCGGTGGCGACCCCCGCAGGGTCTCCCGGCACCCGGTCGACACGTGGGCACGCCAGCTCGCCACCGGCGCCGCCGGCGTGGTCGCCCGCCTGCACATCCAGCGCAGCCTCGAGGGCTCCGACGACGACATCCGCGAGCTGGTGAAGCAGCACTTCTCCGTGGGCGGCCGACGCCGACCGCGACGGCTTCGCCCACTGGCTCGAGGGCCGCATCACCACGCCGGTCGAGTCGGTGCTCGAGGTGATCGACCCGGCCGCCAGCGACCTGGCCCGCCGCCTCGACCCGCACGTGCCCGAGCTCGAGGACGAGGACGACGTCCGCGACGCCGTCGAGGCCGTCACCGGCTACCTCGAGGCATGGCTGCAGACCGACGCCGGGCTGCTGGCGCGGCTGCACCGCGAGCTGCACGTGGCCAGCGACGCCTGGTCCTGGCGCCGCGTCGGCCTCTCCGGGGAGGACGGCGACTGGGCCGTCGCCGACGTGGCGGGCGCCGCCCACGCCGCGGCCGCCGCGCTCGACGCGGAGGACCTCGTCGTCCCCCAGCTCGAGACCGCCTGAGCCGGCGTCCGCGCTGGCGACGAACGCTCGGCCCACCCGGACAACCGGCGTCCTCGTAGCCTGCGAGTCATGCCTCGCCGCCCCGGTCCCCCGCGGCCGCGGCCGCTGACCGGCGTGCTGGCAGGCCTCCTCCTGCTGACCGCGTGCACCGGCGACGGCGCGGCCGAGCAGGCCGTCTGGGGGGCGAGCCCGTCGTCCAGCCCGTCGTCCAGCCCGACGGCCGGCCCGACGGCCGGGGCCGGAGCCGGGCGCGGGGAGAGCTCCGGGAGCGGGCCCCCGGCGTCGTCCGCCGACCCGACGGGCCGGACGCCGCCCGTCGGGCGGTACGTCGCCCTGGGCGACTCCTACACCGCGGCCCCGTTCGTGCCCGTCACCGCGCAGCAGACCGGCTGCCTGCGCTCCGACGGCAACTACCCGCACCTGCTCGCCGCCGCGGTGGACGCCGACGAGCTCGTGGACGTCAGCTGCACCGGAGCGGACGCGACCGCGATGATCGGCCGCCAGCAGACCTTCGACGGCACGGTGGACGCCCAGTTCGACGCGCTCAGCGGGGACACCGACCTGGTCACGCTCGGCCTGGGCGGCAACGACTTCGACGTCTTCAGCACGCTCGTGCAGCGCTGCCCGGCCCTCGCCGACGAGGACCCCCGGGGCAGCCCCTGCCGGGACGACCAGCGCATGGACGGGAACGGACGCGCTGCTGGCCACGATGCCCGACCTGCGCGAGCGGCTCGCCTCGGTGCTCGCCGGGATCCGGCAGCGGGCGCCGGAGGCCCGGGTGCTGGTCGTCGGCTATCCCCAGCTGGCGCCCGCCGAGGGCCGTTGCGACGAGCTGCCGCTGGCGGACGGCGACTACGCGTACGCCCGCCGCGTCACCACGGGCCTCAACGACGCGCTGCGCGGCGCCGCGCGGGAGGCGGGGGCGACGTACCTCGACGTGGCCTCGGCGGGCCGCGGCCACACCGTCTGCGCGGCGGAGCCGTGGGTCAACGGCCGCACCACCGACCGCTCGGAGGCGCTGGCCTACCACCCGCTGGCCGCCGGCCAACGCGCCGTGGCCCGGCTGGCCCGCGCCGCGCTGGCCGGGTAGCCGGGGTCCTCAGAGCGCGTCGTGCACCGACCGGCCGGCCACCCAGGTCGCGCCGACCTGCATCTCGCGCAGGCGGCGGGCCGCCTCCGCCGGGTCGTCCTCGGGGCCGGCGAGCGGGTCGGCGTCCAGCAGCGCGAGGTCGGCGAGCGAGCCGACTCCGACCGTGGGCGCGCCGTCCACCGAGGAGCGCAGCGCCTCGTGCGCGGTGAGCTGCTGCTCGGGGTGCCACGGCTCCCGGCCGTCGGCCGAGCGGTGCACCGCCGAGGCGATCGCGAGCCACGGGTCCAGCGGCGAGACCGGGGCGTCGGAGCCCATGGCCAGCACGACGCCGGCGTCGAGCATCTCGCGGAAGGCGAAGCAGCGCGCCGAGCGCTCGCCCCAGACCTTCTCGGTGAGGTCGCGGTCGTCGAGCAGGTGCGCGGGCTGGATGCTGGCGGCGATGCCGAGCCGGGCCATCTCGGCGACGTCCTCGGGCCCGACCATCTGCGCGTGCTCCAGCGAGCCGCGGGCGCCGGTCTCCGCGTACGCCGCCAGCGCCTCGCCGGCGGCCGCGTCGCCGATCGCGTGCGTCGCCACCGCGAGGCCGGCCTCGTCGGCGCGCCGGAGCAGGTCGCGCAGCTCGGCGCCGTCGAGGTTGGGCTCGCCGCAGGGGTACTCGAGCCGCCAGGCGTCGCCGTACGGCTCGCGGCACCACGCGGTGCGGGTGTTCAGCGACCCGTCGGAGATGATCTTGAGCGGGCCCATCGTCAGCCGGTCCTCGCCGGCGCGCAGCGGTTCGCCGGTGCGCAGCCCGCGGCGGATGACGTCGTCGAGCCCCTCGGCGTAGGTCGACATCCGCACGCGCAGGGTGTCGCAGCCGTGGTCCCAGCGGTGCAGCCAGTCCTCGGCGCCGCCGCTGAACTCGAAGTCCACCAGCCCCACGACACCCTGCGCGGCGGCCGCGTCGAGGGTGCGCCGGTAGGCCTCGGGGGAGGTGCCGTCGTTGCCGACGAGCGAGGCCAGCCGCGGGTAGGCCGCGAACCACTCGGCCTCGCGCACCACCGAGTCGCGCACCGGCATCGCCAGGTGCAGCAGGGCCTTCGTGTTCAGCCAGGCGTGGTGCCCGTCGCCGCTGATCAGGACCGTGGCCGTGTCGACGGTCACGGCGTCCAGCTCGGTGACCGTCACGTCGCGCTCCCAGCCGCCGGAGCGGTGGCCCCACCCGATGACGGGGTGGTCGGGGTACTCGCGCACGCGCTCGGCGACCAGGTCGAGCGCCTCCTCGGGCGACCTCGCCGGGGCGAGGTCCAGGCGCTGGGAGGTCAGCGTCCACTGGGCGAGGTGCACGTGCTGGTCCCACAGGCCGGGGATCAGCCAGCGGCCGTCGGCGTCGGCCTCCGCGACGCCGCTCTCGCCGCGCAGCCCCGCGCCGACCTCGACCACCCGGCCGGCGCGGACGCGCACGTCGACCGGCTCGCGGGAGACCTCCACGCCCTCGGCGACCGGGACAATGCGCGCGTGGCGCAGCAGCAGGTCCGGCTCGGGGTCGGGCATGGGCTGCACGCTAGCGGCCCCCGCCGGGTGACCCGTCAGTCGGGCTGGCGCCCGCGCAGGTACGCGAGCTGGGCGCGCACCGAGAGCTCCGCGGCGCCCCAGAGCACGGGGTCCACGTCGGCGTAGACGATCTCGACCACGCGGCGGGGCAGCTCGTCCTCGCCGAGCCCGGCGCGGGCGGCGTCCGCGCGCAGCGGGTCGTCGCCGAGCAGCCGGCCGAGCGCGGCCTCGACCTGCTCGAGGCGCTGCTTGCGGTGGGCCCGGTAGAAGTCGATCGCGGCGAGCGCGTCCTCGATGACGGGGCCGTGCCCGGGCCAGACCCAGGTCGCCTCGCGCTCCTCGGCCAGGGCGTGCAGCCGGTCGAGCGAGTCGAGGTAGGCGCCGAGCTGGCCGTCGGGGTGCGCCACGACCGTGGTGCCGCGGCCGAGCACGGTGTCGCCGGTGAGCACGGCGCGCTCGGCGGGCACCAGGAACGAGAGGGAGTCGGCCGTGTGGCCGGGCGTCGCCACGACCCGCAGCTCGAGCCCGTCGAGCTCCACGACGTCGCCCTCGCCGAGGCCCTCGCCGCCCAGGCGGTACGCCGGGTCCAGCGCGCGCACCCCGCAGCCGACGCGCTCGGCGAACTCGCGGGCCGCCTCGGAGTGGTCGGCGTGGTGGTGGGTCAGCAGCACCGTGCCGACGTCGCCCGCGGCCTCCTCGATCGCGTCGAGGTGCTCGGCGATCGACGGGCCCGGGTCGATGACGATGCTGCGCCGGGCGCCGGGCTCGCGGAGCACCCAGGTGTTGGTGCCGTCCAGCGTCATCTCGTTGGCGTTCGGCGCGAGGACGCAGCGCGCGCGCTCGCCGAAGGCGCCACCGCCCCAGGCGGGGGCGTCGTCCCCGGCCACCGGTCAGCCCTCGCCGCGCGCCCGGGCGCGCTCGGCGACGACGGGCTCCAGGTGCGGCGGCAGGGTCAGCACGTGCGCGTCGCCGCGCCGGGCCACCTCGGGAGTGAACATCTCCACGGTGCGCTCGCGCGCGGCCGCGACGGCCGCGACGGCGTCCTCGTGCTGGTCGACCTCGAGGCAGGTGAGGTAGGTCGGCGGCATCATCAGCAGGTCGCCGGCGTCGACCTCGTCGAGCGCGTGCGAGGCCGGCAGCCAGCGCACGAACGACGACTCCGTCGACACGTCGCGGGTGCGCTGCCCGTCGGGCAGCCGGGCCACGAAGAACCAGGTGCGGAACCGCTTCGGCTCCATCACCGGCGTCAGCCACCCCGCCCAGGCGCCGAGCAGGTCCGAGCGCAGCACCAGGCCGCGCCGGGCGAGCAGCTCGGTCAGTGCCAGCGCGCGGGACTCCAGCGCCACGCGGTCGCGCTCCCACGCCTCGCCGGTGGTGTCGGCGACGACGTCGTCCTCCGACTCGCCGGCCAGCAGCACGCCGGACTCCTCGAAGGTCTCCCGCACGGCCGCGCAGACCAGCGCGCGGGCCCTCTCCACGTCGCAGCCGAGCCGCCGCGCCCACTCCTCGGGCGGGGGGCCGGCCCAGCCGATGGAGGCGTCGAAGTCGCGCTCGTCGACCCCGCCGCCCGGGAAGACACACATGCCGGCCGCGAACTCCATCGAGGTCTCGCGGCGCAGCAGGTAGACCTCCGGCCCCGGCTCGCCGGGCTGGCCGTCGCGCAGCAGGATCACCGTGGCGGCATCCCGCGGCTCGGCGGGCGTGCGCCGCCCCTCGGCGTACTCGCGCGCCTTCTCGACGACGGCGTCGGGCAGCGGCACCGGCGGTATCGGGATCCTCACGCGGACGGCCCCGGCCGCGGCCGGCGTCCGGTCACGCGGGTCCGCCCGGGGGCGCGACCTCGACGATCAGCTCGACCTCGACGGGCGCGTCCAGGGGCAGCACCGGCACGCCGACCGCGGAGCGGGCGTGCACGCCGGCGTCGGCGAAGACGTCGCCGAGCAGCTCGGAGGCGCCGTTCGCGACCCGCGGCTGGCCGGTGAACTCGGGGGTCGAGGCGACGAAGACGACCATCTTCACCACGCGCGCGACGCGGGCGAGGTCGCCGACCTCGGCCTTGATCGCGGCGATCGCGTTCAGGGCGCACTGGCGCGCGCACGCGGTCGCGTCCTCCTCCGAGACGGCGCCGCCGACCTTGCCGGTGGCGAGCAGCTCGCCGTCGCGCATCGGCAGCTGGCCGGCGGTGAAGACGTGGCCCGCGCTGGCGACGGCCGGCACGTAGGACGCCACGGGGGCCGCGACGCCCGGGACCTCCAGGCCGAGGTCGGCCAGGCGCTGCTCGGGGTGTCCGGGTCCGGTGGCCATCAGGCGAGCGGACGCTTGAAGTAGCCGACCAGGTTCTCCGGGTTCGGGCCGGGCGCGATCTGCACCAGCTCCCAGCCCTCGGACCCGAAGTTGTCGAGGATCTGCTTCGCCGTGTGCGTCAGGATCGGCGCCGTCAGGTATTCCCACTTCTGCATGGGCCGACCCTAGCCCGCCGCCGGCCCGCGGCGACATGCCCGCCGAGGTGGGCCCGCCGAGTGGGCGTGAATCCCGCCCCCATCCCGCCGAGTGGGCGTGAATCCCGCGGGATTCACGCCCACTCGGCCCGATACGTTGGCGCCCGTGAGCGACTGGCCCGGGGTGCAGGTGCACGTGGTCAGCGGCAAGGGCGGCACGGGCAAGTCCACGGTCGCCGCGTCGCTGGCCCTGGCGCTCGCGCGACCCGGCCGCCGGGTGCTGCTCTGCGAGGTCGAGGGGCGCCAGGGCATCGCCAAGATGTTCGACGTCGACCCGCTGCCCTACGAGGAGCGGCGGCTGGCCACCGGCCTCCCCACCGACGACGGCCGGGCCGGCGAGGTGCACGCGCTGCACATCGACCCGGAGTCCGCCCTGCGCGAGTACCTCGGCATGTACTACCGCCTCGGGCGCGCGAGCCGGCTGCTCGACCGGTTCGGCTTCATCGAGTTCTGCACCACCCTCGCCCCCGGGGTGCGCGACATCCTGCTGACCGGCAAGGTCTACGAGGCCGCCCGCCGCAGCAGCCGCAACAAGGGCGCCCAGCCCTACGACGCCGTCGTGCTGGACGCGCCGCCGACCGGGCGGATCGCCCAGTTCCTCAATGTCAACAGCGAGCTCGCCGGCCTCACCAAGGTCGGCCCGGTGCGCGGCCAGGCCGACCAGGTGATGCGCCTGCTCCGCTCGGACGCGACTGCCGTGCACCTGGTCACGCTGCTGGAGGAGATGCCGGTGCAGGAGACCGGGGACGGCGTCGCCGAGCTGCGGCGCACCGGCCTTCCGGTGGGCGGCGTCGTGATGAACCTCGCGCGGCCGCGGCGCCTCGGCGAGGCCGCCGTCACCGCCGCCCGCAGCGGCGAGCTGCCCGCCGACCGGGTTGCGGGGGACCTCACCCGCGCCGGCGTGGCCGTCGCGGACGGCGGGCTCGACGCGGTGGTCGACGGCCTGCTCGCCGGGGCCCGCGACCATGCTGAGCGCCGCGACCTCGAGGACCGCCAGCGCGCGGTGGTCGCCGGGCTCGGCGTGCCGGCGTACGAGCTGCCCCGGCTCACCTCGGGCGTCGACCTCGGCGCCCTCTACGACCTGGCCGGGCTGCTGCGGCGGGAGGGGATGGCGTGAGGCACCACGCGCGGCAGGGCCCCGCCGGCGCGCCCGCGGGCGCCCTCGACGTCGACGCCCTGCTCGACGACCCGCACACCCGGATCATCGTCTGCTGCGGCTCGGGCGGGGTCGGCAAGACCACGACCTCGGCCGCGCTGGCCCTGCGTGCCGCCGAGCGGGGACGCCGCGTGGTCGTGCTGACCATCGACCCGGCCCGCCGGCTCGCGCAGGCGATGGGCATCGAGGAGCTCGGCAACGTTCCGCACGCCGTCGCGGGCGTCGACGGCGCCGCCGGCGGGTCGCTCGAGGCGATGATGCTGGACATGAAGCGGACCTTCGACGAGGTCGTGGAGGCGCAGGCCTCGCCCGAGAAGGCCCGGCAGATCCTCGCGAACCCCTTCTACGAGGCGCTGTCGAGCTCGTTCGCGGGCACGCAGGAGTACATGGCAATGGAGAAGCTGGGCCAGATCCACCGCCGGGCGGTCGCCGAGGACAGCCACGACCTGGTCGTGGTGGACACCCCGCCCTCGCGGTCCGCGCTGGACTTCCTCGACGCCCCCGAGCGCCTGTCCCGGTTCCTCGACGGCCGGTTCCTGCGGATGCTGCTCACCCCCGCCAAGGGACCCGCGCGGCTGATGACCGCCGGCTTCGGGCTGGTCGCGAACACGCTGACCCGCGTGATCGGCGCGCAGGTGCTCCGCGACATGCAGACCTTCGTCTCGGCCTTCGACACCCTGTTCGGCGGCTTCCGCCAGCGGGCGGAGCGCACCTACGCGCTGCTGCAGGACCCCGGGACGGCGTTCCTGGTCGTCGCCGCGCCCGAGCCCGACGCGCTGCGCGAGGCCGCGTACTTCACCGAGCGCCTGACCGCGGACGAGATGCCGCTCGCCGGCCTCGTCGTCAACCGCGCCGGCCGCCGCCCGGCCGGGGGCGTGCTCTCGGCCGACGAGGCCGCCGCGGCGGCCGCCCGGCTCGAGCGCGGCGACGGCGAGGCGGGGCTCACCGCGGGGCTGCTGCACCTGCACGCGGACGCCGAGCGGCTCGTGGACCGCGAGGAGCAGCTGCGCGCCCGGTTCACGGCGGCGCACCCGCAGGTGCCGACCGTGGTGGTGCCGGCCCTGCCCACCGACGTGCACGACCTCGACGGCCTGCGCCGCGTGGGCGGGCTGCTTGCTGCTGACCCGACCGGGGGGTGACTCCCGGCCGACCGGATCAGCTGGCCTCGACCTGGTACTGCTCGCGGGCGGTCTCGAGCACCCCGCGCCAGTGGGTGTTCGGCCGGCGGCGCAGCAGCGCGCGACGCTCGCGCTCCGTCAGGCCGCCCCAGACGCCCCACTCGATCTCGTTGTCGAGGGCCTCGGCGAGGCACTCGGTGCGCACGGGGCACCCGGCGCAGACCTGCTTGGCCTTGTTCTGCTCGGCCCCACGGACGAACAGGTCGTCCGGCTGACCCTCCCGGCACGCGGCCACCTGAAACCAGTCCTCAACCCACATGTCCCTCAACCCCACTGTGTCCGGCCGCCGACTCCGGCGGTCCAGTCCATTTGCCTTGTGAGTTCAAGGTAAAGAGGGGCGAGGGGGCCCAGACACGGCTTCTCGGGCGGAGTGCCGTAGTCCCAATTGACTACGCGGGGGCTACCCCCGCGCCCGGGCCACCCCTGGTCCTGGCCGCGCGCTGGCTCGGTTCGGTGCCCGCGGCTCCCGTACATTGACGTCATGGCCGAGCCTCGCGACCATCGATCGACCAGCGTCCTCTCCCAGCTGGGGGTGATGCTGGCCGTCTCCGTCGTGCTCGGAGTCGTGGTCGCCGGGCTGGCCGTCCCCTTCGCCGGGGTCCTGGGCACGGGGGCGAAGCAGGTCGCCGACAGCATGGACAGCCTGCCCGCCGAGCTCGAGACCGAGGCGTTGCCGCAACGCACCCAGATGCTCGACCGCAACGGCAACGTCCTCGCCACGCTCTACGACGAGAACCGCGTGAACGTGCAGCTCGGCGACGTGTCCCGGCTGATGACGAAGGCCATCGTCTCCATCGAGGACTTCCGGTTCTACGAGCACGGCGCCCTGGACCTCAAGGGCACCCTGCGCGCGTTCATCACCAACCAGGCCAACCAGGGCGAGATCGTCCAGGGCGGGTCGTCGATCACCCAGCAGATGGTCAAGCTCACGCTGATCCAGCAGGCCGACTCCCCCGAGGAGCGCAAGGCCGCCATCGACGACACGTACGCGCGCAAGCTGCGGGAGCTGCGCTACGCCATCGCGTTCGAGGAGAAGTACTCCAAGGACTGGATCCTCGAGCGCTACCTCAACATCGCGTACTTCGGCGACGGGGCGTACGGCATCCAGGCCGCCGCGCGGCACTACTTCGACACGAACGCGAAGCAGCTCAAGCTCAAGGAGGCCGCGCTGCTCGCCGGCCTGGTGCGCAACCCCAACGGCTACGACCCCACCAACTCCCCCGACCGGGCCCTGAAGCGGCGCAACGTCGTGCTCGACCGGATGGCGGACCTCGGGGTGATCAAGCCCTGGTACGCCGAGAAGGTGAAGCAGCGCAAGCTCGGGCTGAAGATCGTCCCGAACCGCAACGGCTGCGTGTACTCGGCCGCCCCCTTCTTCTGCGACTACGCGCTGCAGTGGCTGCTGACCGACGAGTCGCTGGGCAAGAACGTCAAGGAGCGCCGCGAGCTGATCCTCTCCGGCGGGCTGACCATCCGCACCACGCTCGACCAGTCGTTCCAGAAGGCCGCCGACAAGTCGGTGAGCTCGCAGATCTTCCCCAAGGACCCGGCGATCGGCGGGCTCGCGATGGTCGAGCCGCGCACCGGCGAGGTTCGCGCCATCTCGCAGTCGCGGCCGATGGGGCGGCTGCGCAAGGAGGGCCAGACCTTCCTCAACTACGTGGTGCCGCAGCGGCTCGGTGACTCGGCCGGCTTCCAGGCGGGCTCGACCTTCAAGCCGTTCGTGCTCGCGGCGGCGGTGAACCAGGGCATCGGGCTGAACACGCAGATCGCGGCGCCGCAGACCAAGACGTTCAACCAGTCCGACTACAAGACCTGCGGCAACGCGAACCTGGTCGGCAACTTCACGATCAGCAACTCCACCGGAGCCGGCACGTTCGACCTCTACAGCGGCACCCAGCAGTCGGTGAACACGTTCTACCTCGAGCTCGAGAAGCGCACCGGCATCTGCGAGCCGTTCAACCTGGCCCGCAAGATGGGCGTCGAGCTGAGCAGCCCGCGCGGCGACGAGCAGGGCAACGGCGCGGAGATGGTCCCGACCTTCACCCTCGGCGTGCCCAACGCGTCGCCGCTGGAGATGGCCGAGGCGTACGCCACCTTCGCCGGCCGCGGGCTGCACTGCGACTCCCGGCCGGTGGTGGCGATCGAGGACTCCAACGGCAACGAGCTGAAGAAGTACCGCCCTGAGTGCCAGCAGGTGATCCCCGCCTCGACCGCGGACGCCGTCAATGACGTGCTGCGCGGCGTGCAGGAGGACGGCTTCGGCTCCCAGAACGGCCTGCAGCTCGACTCCGCCTCGGCGGGCAAGACGGGCACGACGCAGAGCGGCAAGGCGGTCTGGTTCGTCGGCTACACGCCCAAGCTGGCCGCCGCGGCCATGATCGCCGGGGCCAACCAGCAGGGCACGCCGATCTCCCTGGTCGGCCAGACGGTCGGCGGTAACTACGTGTCGTCCGCCTCCGGCTCGGGCTTCGCCGGCCCGGTCTGGGGTGACGCGATGCAGGCGATCGACGACCAGCTGAAGAACGAGGACTTCGTGCAGCCGAACGCCCAGGCCGTCGCCGGCGTCGAGGTGGGCGTGCCGTCCACCTACGGAGTCGGCTACTCCGAGGCCGAGCGCCGCCTGCGCGACGCCGGCTTCTCGCCGGCCTTCGGCGGGGACGTCAACGACGAGCTCAGCGAGGGGCTGGTGCTCTACACCTCTCCCGGCTCCGGCAGCGAGGCCCCGAGCGGGTCGACCGTGTACATCTACCAGTCCACCGGCTACGTGCCCCCGCCCCCGCCCCGCCCGAGCCCGAGCCCGAGCCCCAGCCCCAGCCCCAGCCCCAGCCGAACAACAACGGTGGCGGCGGCGGCAACGGCGGCGGCAACGGCGGCGGCGGCAACGGCGGCGGCGGTAACGGCGGCGGCGGCGGCAACGGCGGCGGCGGCGGCGGCGGCGGCGGCAACGGCGGCGGCGGCAACGGCGGCGGCGGCAACGGCGGCGGCGGCAACGGCGGCGGCGGCGGCAACGGCGGCGGCAACGGCGGCGGCGGCGGCGGCAACGGCGGCGGCGGCGGCAACGGCGGCGGCAACGGCGGCGGCGGCGGTAACTGACGCCGCCCCGGGCGGGCCGCTTCGGCGGCCCCGCGCTCAGGCGAGCTGGCGGCGTACCTCGTCGGCGACCGCGCCGCCGTCGGCGCGACCCTTGACCTGCGGCTGGACCGCGCCCATCACCCGCCCCATGGCCTTCATGCCCTGCTCGGCCACGCCCAGGTCGGCGATGGTGGCGGTCACGAGGTCGCGCACCTGCTCCTCGGAGAGCTGCTCGGGCAGGTAGCGCGCCAGCACCTCGGCCTCGGCGCGCTCCTTGGCGGCCAGCTCGGGGCGCTGCGCGTCGTCGTACGCCGCGGCGGCCTCGCGGCGCCGCTTGGCCTCGGCGGCCAGGACGCCGACGACCTCGGCGTCGTCGAGCTGCTTCGCCTGCTTGCCCGCGACCTCGGCGTTGGAGACCGCGGCGAGCGCCATCCGCAGCGTGCCCGACGTGACCTCGTCCCGGCTCTTCATGGCCGCGGTGAGGTCCTGGCGGAGGCGGTCCTTGAGCGCGCTCATGCGCGCCATTGTGGCAGCCTTGGCCCAGTGCCCCCGACCGCCGACGCCCCGCGCCCCGCGACCCGCGCGCTGGGCACCGCAGCCGCCGTCGGCGCGGGGCTCGGGGCCGCGCTGGCGGCCTACGCCGCCGCCGAGGCGCGGGCGTTCGTGCTGCGCCGCGTGCAGGTGCCGGTGCTGCCGCCGGGCGCCCGCCCGCTGCGCGGTGCTGCACCTCAGCGACCTGCACATGACGCCGGGCCAGACCCGCAAGCAGGAGTGGGTCCGGGGCCTGGCGGCGCTGGAGCCCGACCTCGTCCTCGACACCGGCGACCACCTCGCCCACCCCGACGCCGTGCCGGTGGTCCTTGAGGCCCTGGGGCCGCTGCGCGACGTGCCCGGCGCGTTCGTGCTCGGGCTCGAACGACTACTTCGCACCGACGATGCGCAACCCGCTGCGCTACCTGCTGCCCGACGACGGCCGGCGGCACACCAGCTCGGCGTCACTGCCCTGGCCGGACCTGCGCGATGCGCTCACGGCGGGCGGCTGGGCCGACCTCACCAACCGGCGCGACGACCTCGCGGTGGACGGGTTGCGGCTGGCGCTCGCCGGGCGTCGACGACCCGCACCTCGGCTACGACGACCTGGACGCCGTCGGGGGGCCCGCCGACGCCGGCGCCGACCTCCGCCTGGCCGTGGCGCACGCGCCCTACCTGCGGGTGCTCGACCACTTCGCCCGCGCCGGGCACGACCTGCTCGTCGCCGGCCACACCCACGGCGGCCAGGTGTGCGTGCCCGGCGTCGGCGCCCTCACGACCAACTGTGACCTCGACACCGCTCGGGCCAAGGGCCTGCACCGGCACCCGGCCGACTCGCGGCCGGGCGACCCCGGGTCGGCGTGGCTGCACGTCAGCGCGGGCCTCGGCACCAGCCCGTACGTGCGGTTCCGGGTCGCGTGCCGCCCGGAGGCGACGCTCCTGACGCTGCTGCCGCGGGCCGGCTGAGGCCGGTCGCGGGCCGGCCGCCCGCGGGCCCCGGCCGATTGCGGGCCGCCGGGGAGCGTTCTGTATGCTCGCCCGCGGCGTGGCCGAGTGCCACCCATCGGGCTGTAGCGCAGCTTGGTAGCGCGCCTCGTTCGGGACGAGGAGGCCGCAGGTTCAAATCCTGTCAGCCCGACCATGTGATGTCTCAAGACATCGGCGACACCCAGACCTGCGGTTGCAGGTCTGGGTGTTGTCATTTCGGGGGTGTTCGCGTGGGGCCGCGTGCTGCGCCGGTGGGTTGGTAGTCGCGGTTGGGGTCGAGTATTAGTTCGCGGAGGAGTTCGCCGGTGGCGGCGTTCACGACGCGGATCTGGAGGTCCTGGACGAGGAGAACGACGCAGGTTCCGGCGTGGGTTCGTCCGATGCCGATGTGGTGGAGTCGACTGCGGTAGCGCAGGGTGACCGAGCCGGCTTTGTCGACGGTGTCGTGGCGGATCCGGTCGTGGGTGGTGGGGTCGGTGACCTCGCCGGGTACGGCTTTGGGCATGGTCTCGTACAACGCCGCTGGAGTCGCTCGGTGTGGCAGGGAGCGGTGCGGCCGGTGCTGGTTGTAGGCCGCGGCGAAAGCGTCGAGCAGGGTCTGCAGCTCGGCGATCGTGGCCGGCTGGACGGGTTGGGCGCGGAGCCATTTCTTCATCGTCTGTTGGAACCGTTCGACCTTGCCGCAGGTGGTGGGGTGGCCGGGTCGGGAGTTCTTCTGGACCACGTGCCGGTCGTGGAGCTCTTGTTCGAAGACGTTGCGGCCGCCGCGGCCGCCGGCGAACCGGACGGTGTAGACCATCCCGTTGTCGGTCAGCGTGGACGCCGGAATCCCGTGTTGACCTGCGGTCTTGCGGAAGGTGGCCTTGACGATGTCGGTGGTGACCCGCGGGTGGGCGCTGATGTGCAGGGCGTAGCGGGTGCAGTCGTCGAGCCAGCTGATCGCCTCGACATCGAGGCCGGTGCTGAGTCGGTAGTGGGTGAAGTCGGACTGCCAGGTCTCGTTGGGCATCGCCGCCTGGAACCGGATGTAGGAGGACTTCGGGCGCTTCCCCGGGGCCGGGGTGACCAGGCCTTGGCGGGTCAGGGTGCGGCTGATCGTTGCCCGGGACACCTGTTGCCCGTGGTGATGGGCCAGGTGCCAGGCGATGGTCTCGGGACCGGCGTCCAGGCCCGCCTGGTCTAGCTCCTTGCGGAGCCGCACGATCAGGTCCACCACCGCCGCGGGCACCGCTGTGGGTGAATTCCTCGGCCGCCTCGATCGGGGCTCGAGGGCCGCCTCGCCCTCGGTCTCGTAGCGGGCCTTGAGCTTGTAGACCCAGGTCCGGTGGACCCCGTAGCGGGCGGCGACCTCGGCGGGGGTCTGGTGGTCGACGAACAGGGCGGTGATGACCAGGCGGGCCTTCGAGGCGGGCTGCGGCATGACCGAGCGTCCAGCCGTGCGGGGCTGTCGCCGATGACCTGCGACAGGTGTCGCCTATGTCGTGAGACATCTGTCGCCGATGTCCTGAACCAGCACACTGTCAGCCCGACCATTGTTCTCAGGCCGTCGGCGGCGCCGGCGGCAGCCGCACCGCGGCGCTCGGTCCGCCGCGGATCGCGGTCACCGGCTGACGGCGACCGGCGGCAAACCGTGGGTGCGGGTCGGCAGCCCCGTGGCAGACTGCGCCCATGGCCGACGACGACCTGGAGCCCGCCGACGAGTCCACCGAGGAGGCGCTCTCGCTGCCGTCCTTCGGGCTCCGGCGCAAGCGCAGGAAGGGCTCCGGCCGCCGACGGTGACGCCGCGGGTGACGCCCCGGCCCCCGAGCCGGCAGAGCAGCCGGCAGGAGCCAGGCAGCCGCCAGCCGACAGAGCAGCCAGCCGAGCAGCCGGCCGAGCAGCCTGCGGAACGGACGGCCGCGGCGACGCCCCGGCACACGACCGAGGAGCCCGCGGCCCGTGCGGCCGAGGAGCCCACGACGCAGCCCGTGGGCGCCGGCAGCGGCCACGGCCGGTGGGCGAGCCTCACGAGCGTCTACGACGAGGCTCACGTCCGGCGCGACCCGAAGGTCGGCGAGCACGCCGACGGGGGCGACGCCGGCACGTCCGGTGGCTCCGGCCGGCAACGGCCGAGGATCTCGATGTCGCTGCCGCGGGGGGGCCTCGAGGGAGTCTCCGGCCAGCTCGCCGCACTGGTCGTCGGCGTCCTCGCCGGAGCGCTGATGGTCGGCGGCACCATCGCGGCGATGCAGGCCTGCGACTGGGTCCGCGGCACGTCGTCGTGCGGCGGCGCAATCGGGTTCCTGCTCCTCGTGGCGCTCGGCACGGTCGTGGTGCTCGCCGCGACGGCCGCCCTGCGCATCGCGGGCGCCGCCTACGCCGGCGTGACCAGCTTCCTCGCGGTGGCGCTCGTCGTCGTGGTCGTCGCGTTCCTGCTGCTCGACGTCATCTTCTCGGCCTGGATGCTCGCCGTGATCCCGGCGCTCTCCGCCGCGTCGTTCGTGCTCGCCCACGCCCTCTCCGAGCAGTTCGGCGAGGGCACCGGCCGCGACTGGCGCTGACCCGCTCGCGCGCCGCCGTCGACCGGCTCAGCGCGCTGCGAGCAGCTCGGCGATCTGCACGGTGTTCAGCGCCGCGCCCTTGCGCAGGTTGTCGTTGCTGATGAACAGCGCGAGCCCGCGGTCGTCCGGCACGCCCTCGTCGCGGCGGATCCGCCCGACGTACGACGGGTCGCGTCCGGCCGCCTGGAGTGGCGTGGGGATGTCGGAGAGCTCCACGCCCGGCGCCCCCGCCAGCACCTCGCGGGCGCGCTCGGGCGTGAGGGCCCGCGAGAACTCCGCGTTGATGGCCAGGGAGTGGCCCGTGAAGACGGGCACGCGCACGCAGATCCCCGAGACCGGCAGATCGGGGAGGTCGAGGATCTTGCGCGACTCGTGGCGCAGCTTCTGCTCCTCGTCGGTCTCGTTCCGCCCGTCGTCGACGATCGAGCCGGCCATCGGCAGCACGTTGTAGGCGATGGTCCGGTCGTACTTCGACGGGGCGGGGAAGGTGACCGCCTCGCCGTCGTACGCCAGCTCGCGCGCCTTGTCGCCCGCGGCGGCAACCTGTCCCGCGAGCTCGTCCACACCGGCGACGCCGGAGCCGCTCGACCGCCTGGTAGGTCGCGGCCACGAGCCGCACCAGCCCGGCCTCGTCGTGCAGCGCCTTGAGCACCGGCATCGCGGCCATCGTCGTGCAGTTGGGGTTGGCGACGATGCCGCGCGGGACGGTCTCCAGCGCGTGCGGGTTCACCTCGGCGACGACCAGCGGCACGTCGGGGTCGCGGCGGAAGGCCGAGGAGTTGTCGACGACGGTGACGCCGGCGTCGGCGAAGGCCGGCGCGAGCCGCCGGGAGGTGCTCGCGCCCGCCGAGAACAGCGCGAGGTCCAGCCCGCTCGGGTCGGCGGTGTCCGCGTCCTCGACCGTGACCTCGCGGTCGCCGTACTGCAGCACCGAGCCCGCGGAGCGGGCGGAGGCGAAGAACCGGACCTCCTCGGCGGGGAAGCCCCGCTCGAGCAGGATCTGCCGCATCGCCACGCCCACCTGGCCGGTCGCGCCCACGACGCCGATGCGGGCGCTCATCGGCCGGTCCCGCCGTAGACCACGGCCTCGACCTCGTCGGCGTCCAGCTCGAAGGCCGAGTGCGTGGCCCGCACGGCGGCATCGATGCCCGACTCCTCGACGATCACGGAGATCCGGATCTCCGAGGTCGAGATCATGTCGATGTTCACGCCGGCGGAGGCCAGGGCACCGAAGAACGTGGCCGTGATGCCCGGGTGGGTGCGCATGCCCGCGCCGATCAGCGAGACCTTGCCGACCTGGTCGTCGTAGAGCAGCCGCTCGTAGCCGATCTGCTCCTGCACCTTGGCCAGCGCGCTCATCGCCGCCTGCCCGTCGTCGCGGGGCAGCGTGAACGAGATGTCGGTGCGGCCGGTGGTCGCGGCCGAGACGTTCTGCACGACCATGTCGAGGTTCACCTCGACGCCGGCGAGCGCGTCGAAGACCTGCGCCGCCTCGCCCACCTTGTCGGGGACGCCGACGACCGTGATCTTCGCCTGGCTGCGGTCGTGGGCGACGCCGGCGATGATCGCCTGCTCCATGTCGGTCTCCTTCGCGGAGTCGGGAAAGATCCACGTGCCTTCCTTCTGGGAGAAGGACGAACGGACGTGGACGGGCATCTCGTGGCGCCGGGCGTACTCGACGCAGCGCAGGTGCAGGATCTTGGCGCCGGAGGCCGCCATCTCGAGCATCTCCTCGGTCGAGATCGAGGCGATCTTGCGGGCGGCCGGCACGATCCGCGGGTCGGCGGTGAAGACGCCGTCGACGTCGGAGTAGATCTCGCAGACGTCGGCGCCGAGCGCCGCCGCCAGCGCGACGGCGGTGGTGTCGGAGGCGCCGCGGCCCATCGTGGTGACGTCCTTGGTGTCCTGCGAGACGCCCTGGAAGCCGGCCACGATCGCGATGGCGCCCTCGCCGATCGCAGTCTCGATGCGCCCGGGCGTGACGTCGATGATCTTGGCCCGGCCGTGCGAGGAGTCGGTGATCACGCCGGCCTGGGAGCCCGTGAACGACTGCGCCCGGTGGCCGAGCCGCTCGATCGCCATCGCGACCAGCGCCATCGAGATGCGCTCGCCCGCGGTCAGCAGCATGTCCATCTCGCGCGGCGGCGGCAGCGGCGTCACCTGCTCCGCGAGGTCGCGCAGCTCGTCCGTGGTGTCGCCCATGGCGCTGACCACGACCACCACGTCGTGGCCCGCCTTCCGGGTGCCGACGATCCGCTGCGCCACCCGCTTGATGCCGACGGCATCGGCGACGGACGAACCGCCGTACTTCTGCACGACAATGCCCACGCCTGCATCCTTCGTCGCTCGGCTCGCTGCCAGCCGCCGAGTCTAACCGGGGTCAGCCCCCGTCCTCGCCGAGCATCTGCTCTGCGACCGCCAGCGGCTCCTCGTCGACGACGAACTCGGTGTCCAGGCGGTCGTGCGTGACCACGGACTGGAGCGCGCGCAGCGCCCCGGAGGCCTCCGCGCCCCAGTGGGAGAGGTAGGAGAACTGCCACCACCACAGGGCCTCGACGACCTCCCCGTCGCGGAAGTGGCGCAGGCCGTGGGCCAGCGCCGCGGCGACGCTGGTCAGGTCGTCGGAGAGCGCGGTCGGCAGCACCTCCGGGTCGCCGTACGGGTCGAAGACCTCGTGGTAGACGTCCACGCTCTCGAGCATCGTCGCGAGCCGCAGCCGCATCTCGTCGAGGTCAGGGTCGGGCCCCGGGTCGGGCTCGAACTCCTTCTGGGGCGTGAAGTCCCGCTGGACGCCGAGGCGCGCGCCCGCGAGCAGCACCTGGGAGACCTCGAGCAGCAGCAGCGAGACCGCGCGGCCCGGGTCGCCCTCGCGCGCGATCGCCCGCAGGGCGAGCAGGAAGCTGGCGACCTGGTCGGCGATCTGCTGCGCGAACTCCTCGGTGGCGCCGTCGACCGTGGCGCCACCCACGCGGTCACCCAGCTGCTCAGTCATCGGTGGACCTCCTCCCGGCGAACGCCCGCCCGAGCGTCACCTCGTCGGCGTACTCCAGGTCGCCGCCTACGGGCAGTCCACTGGCAAGTCGGGTGACGCGCAAGCCCAGCGGGCGCAAAGATCGCGTGAGGTAGGTCGCCGTCGCCTCGCCCTCGAGGTTCGGGTCGGTCGCGAGGATGACCTCCTCGACCGTGCCGTCCGCCAGCCGAACCATCAGCTCGCGGATGTGCAGCTGGTCGGGCCCGACCCCGTCGATCGGCGAGATCGCCCCGCCCAGCACGTGGTAGCGGCCCCGGTACTCCCGCGTGCGTTCGATCGCAACGACGTCCTTGTACTCCTCGACGATGCACAACACGCTCGGGTCCCGCCGCGGGTCGCGGCAGATCCGGCACTCCTCGTCCTCGGAGACGTTGAAGCAGGTCTTGCAGAACTTGACCTTCGCCTTGACCTCGACGAGCACGTCGGCGAGGCGGCGCACGTCGGCGGGGTCCGCCTGCAGCAGGTGGAAGGCGATCCGCTGGGCGCTCTTGGGCCCCACTCCCGGCAGCCGGCCGAGCTCGTCGATCAGGTCCTGGACGACCCCCTCGTACACGTCGGTGGCCTAGGAACCGGCGCGGCCCGGGGAGCCGCCGGGGCCGGCGTCGTCGCCGCCGCTGCCGAGGCCACCCATGCCGCCGGCGTCACCGCCCGCGCCGAGGTCGCCCAGGCCTCCGCCCATGCCGCCGGCCATCGGGCCGAGCGCCTCGCCGGCCATGGCGTCGGCCTGGGACTTGGCGTCGCGGTACGCCGCGACCACCATGTCGCCGAGCTCGGAGAGGCTCTCCTGGTCCTGGCCGTCGAAGGAGCCCGGGCGCACGGTGACGCCGGCGAGCTCGCCCATGCCGTTGACGGTGACCGCGACGGCGCCGCCGGCGACGCTGCCCTCCACCTCGGCCGCGGCCAGGCGTGCCTGGGCGTCCTGCAGCTGCTCCTGCATCGCCTGGGCCTGCTGGAGGATCGCGTTCATGTCCATGTCGCCGCCGCCGAGGGCGTCGAAGGGGTTCTGGGTCATCGGGTCACTTCCTGGGTCGTGGGGTGGTGCGGCCCCTCGTGCTGGGCCGGGTTGCTGGGCCGGGTTGCTGGGCCGGGTCGGGGTGCCGGGTCGTGGGCCGGGTCGCTGGGCCGGCCCGACGAGCGGGCGCTCGTCAGCGGTGCTCGATCTCCTCGATCACCTGCGCGCCGAGCTCGCGCTGGAGCAGCTCGGCGCCGGCGAGGGCGGAGGTGTCGTCGTCGGGGTCGTCGCGCGACCAGGAGGCGTCGGGGTCGGGGGCCGGCGCGGCCTCGGGCTCGCCCGGGCCGCCGGCGCGGGTGCGTGCGAACGCCTCCCGCGCCACGGCCGAGCCGCGCGCGGCGTCCTGGGCGGGCGGCTCCGGGCTCGTGCGCTGGTGCGGCGCGGACGGCGGGTCGACCGGACCGGCCTGCACGCCGGGCGGGTCGGCGGGCCCGTCGGCCGGGGCCTCGCCGGGCTGACCGGGCACCGACGGCTGCCGGCGGTCGCGGCGGCTCCGGCTGCGCTGGCCCGGCCGAGGCTGGCCCGGCCGAGGCGGGTCGGACGGTGCCGAGCCGGACGGTGCCGGGTCGGACGGTGTCGGGTCGGACGGTGTCGGGTCGGACGGTGCTGGGTCGGACGGTGCTGGGTCGGACGAGGCGGCAGGTGCCCCGGCCTCCGGACCCGGCGGGCGCGGCCGGGGCGACGGCCCGGGCGGGGGCCGCGGGAGCGGAGGCACCGCCACCCGGCCCTGGGGCCGAGCCGGACCCGCCGCCGGCGCCGGGCGCCACGATCGCTTCCACCCGCCAGTCGGCGCCGACCACGTCGATGGCCGCCTGCCGGACGATCTCGGCGTGCCCACCCTGGGCGAAGTTGTCCCGGGGGCCGGGGGCCTGGAAGCCCAGCGTCAGCGTGCCGCCGTCCACGCCCACGACCTGCGCGTGCTGGGTCAGGTGCATCCAGGTGACGCGGCGGCGCGACTTGGTGGCCTCGACGATGTCGGGCCAGAGGCGCCGGACGTCCACGAGCGACAGCCCGCCCTCCCCCGCGTCGGCGTGAGCCTCGGCGCCAGCGTCGAGTCGGCGTGAGTGTCGGCGGGTGCCGAGTCGGCGTGAGCTTCGGCGGGTGCCGAGTCGGCGTGGGTTTCGACGCCAGTGTCGGCCGGCGCCGAGTCGGCGTGCGATGCCGCCGCTGCCGGGGGTGCAGCCGCGGGTGCGGCGTCCGGTCCGGTCGTCGGCTCCGAGGCCGGAGCCTCGCGTGCGGGCGTCCCCTGCTCCGGACGCGGGGCGGCGGTGCCCGCGGGGGGCTGCGGCTGCGGGGGCTGCTGCGGGGGCTGCTGCGGGGACGATGCCCGCGGGGGCTGGGCTGCGGGCCGCCCGGGCTCGCCACCGCTGATCGCGGCGCGCTTCTCGAGCCGGTCCAGGCGGGCGAGCATCCCGTCGGCGTCCCCCTCGACCGCGGGCAGCAGCACCCGGGCGCAGACGAGCTCGAGCAGCAGCCGGGGGGCGGTGGCGCCGCGCATCTCGGTCAGGCTCGCGGCCACGAGGTCGGCGGCACGGGACAGCTCGGCCGCGCCGAACCGGCCGGCCTGGGCGACCAGCCGCTCCCCCGCGTCCTCCGGGACGTCGATCAGCCCGGTCGCGGGTGCGTCCGGCACCGCGGAGACGATCACGAGGTCACGCAGCCGGCGCAACAGGTCCTCGCTGAACCGGCGCGGGTCCTGCCCGGTCTCCACCACCTTGTCGATCACGCCGAAGACGGCGGCGCCGTCGGCGGCCGCGAACGCGTCCACCACTTCGTCGAGCAGCGAGTCGGGCGTGTAGCCGAGGAGGTCGGTGGCGAGCCGGTGCGTCACGCCGTCCGGGCCCGCGCCGCCCAGCAGCTGGTCGAGCACGGACAACGTGTCCCGCGCGGAGCCGCCGCCGGCCCGGACCACCAGGGGCAGCGCCGCCGGCTCGATGGTCACGCCCTCGCGCTCGCACAGGTCGGCGAGGTAGCCGCTCAGCAGCCGCGGCGGGATGAGCCGGAACGGGTAGTGGTGGGTGCGCGACCGGATCGTCGGCAGCACCTTGTCGGGCTCCGTCGTGGCGAAGATGAAGCGCAGGTGCGGCGGCGGCTCCTCGACGAGCTTGAGCAGCGCGTTGAAGCCCTGCGGCGTCACCATGTGTGCCTCGTCGATGACGTAGACCTTGTAGCGGCTGTGCACCGGCGCGAAGAACGCCTTCTCGCGCAGCTCGCGGGCGTCGTCCACGCCGCCGTGCGAGGCCGCGTCGATCTCGATCACGTCGATCGAGCCGGGGCCGCCGCGCGCGAGGTCGGTGCAGCTGCGGCACTCGCCGCAGGGGTCGGCGGTCGGCGCCTGCTCGCAGTTCAGGCAGCGGGCGAGGATCCGCGCCGAGGTGGTCTTGCCGCAGCCGCGCGGCCCCGAGAAGAGGTAGGCGTGGTTGACGCGGTTGTTGGCGAGCGCGGCCCGCAGCGGTTGGGTGACGTGGTCCTGACCGATGACCTCGGAGAAGGTCTCGGGGCGGTACCGCCGGTACAGCGCGAGGGGGGACTCCACCCTGCGCACCCTAACCACCGCCGCGGACACCCGGAACCGCGGAGGACCCGCGGTGGACGGACGCCCGCCCGACCCCGCCCCCGGGGGATGAGCCGGGGCATGAAAAGGCCCCCCGCGCACCCAGCAGAGCTCACTTACCCTTGCTGCCTTCCGGCCCTGGGGGAGTTGGGCGAGGTGCCGCCGCGCGGGGGGTTGGCCCCACTCTAGGGGAGGTTCGCCACGCCGCCCAAGGCGGCCGCGGACCCCCCGGCCCGATTTCCGACGCGCCCCACGCGGCCGGTACATTGCGGCGCGGAGGATTCGCCTAGTGGCCTATGGCGCTCGCTTGGAAAGCGGGTTGGGTTAACAGCCCTCAGGGGTTCGAATCCCCTATCCTCCGCCACTTCTTCCCCGCTCGGTGAACCCGTCCGGTCCGGCCCCGGCGGGCCGCACGGGTCCGGCGCCCGGCTGGGCCGGGCCCGCCGGATAGCGTGGCGCAATGCCCACGCAGCGCAGCACCGATCAGGCCCCGCCGGACCAGCGACGCGAGGCGAAGCTCGCCGTCCTGATCGACGCCGACAACGCGCAGCCCGGCATCGCCGACGCGCTGGTCGCCGAGATCGCGAAGTACGGCGTCGCCTCGGTGAAGCGCGTCTACGGCGACTGGACCACGCCGCGCCTGCGCGGTTGGAAGGACGCGGCCAACGTGCACGCGATCCAGCCGATCCAGCAGTTCGCCTACACCAGCGGCAAGAACGCCACCGACAGCGCGATGATCATCGACGCGATGGACCTGCTCTACAGCGAGCGCCTCGACGGCTTCTGCCTGGTCTCATCGGACAGCGACTTCACCCGGCTCGCCAGCCGGATCCGCGAGCAGGGCGTCACGGTCTACGGCTTCGGCGAGCGCAAGACGCCGCAGGCCTTCGTCGCCGCGTGCGACCGGTTCGTCTACCTCGACGTGCTGCGCGGGCGGCAGGACGAGCCCGGCGAGGAGGCCCCCGAGAAGGGAAAGGGCCGGCCGCAGGCCAAGGAGCTGCGCCAGGACGCGAAGCTGGTGAACCTGCTGCGCAGCGGGATCGAGGCCTCCTCGGACGACGAGGGCTGGGCGCACCTCGGCTCGGTCGGCTCGCACATCGCCAACCAGGCGCCGGACTTCGACTCCCGCAACTGGCGCTACCCGAAGCTGGTCGACCTGATCTCGGCCATCGGCCTCTTCGAGCTGGAGCGGCAGGCCGACGAGCAGGGCCGCACCACCACGATCCGCGTGCGGGAGAAGCGCAAGGGGCGCTGAGGCTCCGCCTCACCCGGGCACTCCGGGCACTCCGGGCACTCCGAGCACTCCCAGCGCGGCGGCGCCGGCGGCGACCAGCGCCCCGAGCACCAGGCCCGCGACGACCAGCCGGCCGCGGGCCGGCGCCTCCACGTCCTCGGGGGTGCCGCGCTCGAGCGTGGCCACCAGCCGGCGCCGGTCGTCCGCGCGGATCTCGGCGCGGTCCCGCCGTGACGTCTCCAGCATCGCCTCAGCCGCCCGCTCGGGCCGCGGCCGCGGCCACCCAGCCGAGCAGCCCGCTGGCGGTGACGAGCAGCGCGGGCAGCGCGACCAGGCCGGCCGACTCGGCGAGGTCGGCGAGGCGGTGCCAGCCGGGGGCCGGGCGCGGTGACGTCGCGGCCACCAGCACGAGGGCACCGGCGGCGAGCGCGGCCCCGAGCACCGCGCGGGCGCCGGGATGCGCCAGCAGCACCGTCACCGAGGCGCCGGCGAGGGCCGCGGCCCCCGCCGCGAGACACGCCAACGCGGGTCCCCCGGCCCGGTAGCGCCGCGCCCGGAGCAGCACGACGAGCCCGCTGCACAGCGCGAGCGCGGCCCCGGCCGGCCCGCGCGTGGCAGCCACCGGCGCCAGCAGGGCCACCAGCAGCCCCACCGAGACCTCGCCCCAGACCAGGACGGCGTGGGCGAGCGCCGCGTCGGCGGCCACCTCGTCGGGGTCGACCCCCGGGAACGGGAGCTCGAGGCCGTCGTCGCCGCTCGTTCCCCGTCGGTGCGCCGAGCTCGACGCGGCGCGCGCGGGCCGCCGCCAGCGCCAGCCTCGGGACCACGCCGCCGGCCAGCACCGCGAGCACCAGGACGCCCGCCGCGGCGGTCCCGGGGCCGACCGGCAGGCCCAGCACGACCGCGCCGCCGGCGACCGCGACGAGGGCGAGCGCGACGGGTGGGGCGAGGGCCAGCCGTCGGCCCGGCAGGGCGGCGAGGCACGCGGCCACCACGACCAGGGCCCCGGCGCCGGCCCCCGCCAGGACCGCGCCGGTGCCGGCCGCCGGCGCGAGGACCCCCGCGGCGGCGCCGCCGGCCACGGCGCCGTGCGCGGCCGCGCCCCACGCCAGCACGGTCGCGGAACCGGCCCCGCGCAGCCGCGCGGCCAGGGTCGCTCCGGCGACGAGGCAGGCCGCGGTCGCCGCAGCCGGCACCGCGGCCGACCGGCCCGGGACCGCGCCGAGCGCGAGCGCGGCCAGGCCCGCCAGCGCCGCCGCGCCGACGAGGGCCGCCACTCGACCCACGCGCGGAGGCCACGCCGGGTGTCCGCGCTCCAGCGCCACCCCCAGGGCCTCGGCCGGGTCGTCGTGCCGCCCGCGCCGGTCCGGCTGGTCGGCCACGACCGCGAGCAGGTCCCCGTCGCGCACCCCCTGCTCCCCCAGGCTCGACTCCGGGTCCAGCGGCACCCCGCCGGGGGTGACCACGGCGCGCCGCCCCGGCATCGGATCCGCGATCCCCAGGCCTCGGTCGATGCCGGGCATCAGCTCGACCAGCGGCAGCCCGGCCGGCAGCGCGAGGTCGACACGGCGGGTGTCGCAGGCGACCGTGACCCGCAGCCGCGCGCCGACCACGGTCGCCGGGTCGCTCACCCGCCGAACCGCCCGGCGCCGCGGCGGTCGGCCGCGCGGTAGGCCGCGTCCGACTCCTGCACGGCAGTGCCGAGGCCGCCGAGCACGAGGAACATCTCCTGCATGGCGGCGTTCCAGCGCGCCCGCGCCTGGTCGTGGGCGAGCTGCGCCGCACCGGACCAGTCGCCGCGCAGCGGGGCGAGGTCCTGCTCCAGGCGGTCGAGGTCGGCCTCGATCGCCCGCGCGGTCGCCGTGAGATCGGCCGCCGCGGCGGCCAGGCCGCCGTGGTCGACGCGCAGCGTTCCTGCCATGTCGTGCTCCTTCGGTCGTCGTCTGTCAGAGCCGGTGGGCGTACCGGCCCAGGTCGGCTGCCCGGGCCTGGTCGGTGGCGACCGTGTCGCGCTCGGTCTCGCGCAGGGCGGTCTCGAGGTCGTCGAGCGCGCGGGTCACCCGGGTCTGCTTCTCCTGCCAGGCCGCGTGCACCCGCTGGAAGGCGAGGCCACCCTCGCCCTGCCACCGCGCCCGCAGGCCCTCGATCTGCGCGGACAGCTGTCGCTGGCGCGCGTCGAAGCCCCGCCGGGCGTCGGCCGTCAGGTCCGCCGCCCGACGCAGCGCGCCCTCCTCCTGCCGCAGCTCGGTCATCGTCGCCTCCGTTCCGGCCGGCGTCCGCCGGCACGGGACATGCCTATCCGCGGCCGCGGACGCCCCGACAGCACCGGGGGCGCCGGCTGTGGACGAGTGCCGCCTCTCCACGGATGAGTCGCACGGCGCCGCCCGGCGTCGGCGGGCCGCCCTAGCGTCCGTCGCGAGGAGGACGCCATGACCCTGCAGCAGAGCGCGGCCCGCCCCGACGCCGTGCCGGCCGACGGCACCCGGGGGTCGGCGGCCGCGCTGCGCCCGCCGCCCGAGCGGCCCGGGGACGACCGCTCCGGCGGCGCCGCCTTCGTCGCCCTGCCCCTGCTGGGCAGCCTCGGATCGGTCGCGCTGGTCTCGAGCATCGGCGGCGAGCACCGCGAGCGCGGGCTCGTCGCCGCCGCCCTGATGCTCCTCGCCACGGTGGGGTTCGTGCTCGTCCAGGTGGATCGGCAGCGCCAGCAACGCCGTCGCGCCGCCGCACGGGCGCGGGAGGCCTACCGCCGCCACCTCGGGCTGGTCCGGGACGCCGCGCGCGCCGCCGCGGCCGAGCAGCGGGCGGTCCTGGTCGACGAGCACCCCGGGCCGGACGCGCTGCCCGCGCTGGCCGCGCGCCGGGGTGGGCGCTGGCGGGCCGATCGCGGGGGCGGCCCGCTCCCGGTGCGCTTCGGCCTGTCCCACCGCCGGCTGTCCCCCGCCCTCGCGCCGCCGGAGCCGCCCGAGGGGCCGGTCGACCCGGTCGCCGCGGTCGGGCTGCGGCGGCTGCTCGCGGCGCACGGCACCCAGCCGGACCTCCCCGCGACGGCGGACCTCCGCGCCTGCCAGCGGATCGAGGTCTGCGGCGAGGCCGAGGAGGCGCGCGCGCTGGCGCGGGCTCTCGTCTGCTCGGCGGCCGCCGCCCACCCGCCGGACCACCTCGCCGTCGCGGTGCTCGGCGACCGCTCGGCGCTGCCGACCTGGGGCTGGGTCAAGTGGCTCCCGCACGCCGCGTCGGCCCGAGAGCGGGACGCGGTCGGCCCCGCCCGCCTCGTCGACAGCGATCCCGACCGCCTGCTCGCCCTGCTGCCGGCGGGCCTCGCCGGCCGGCCCCCCTTCGGCGACGCCGGGCCGCCGGCCACGCCGCACCTGCTGCTCGTCGTCGACGGCGCCGACCCGGGGCCGGAGCACCCGCTGTCCCCGCCCGGGGGTCGCGCCGGCGTCACGGTGCTCGACCTGCCGGAGGCCTGGGACGACGCCGGTCCGGCATCGGCGCAGCCCGGCCGGCTGCGCCTGCAGCTGGTCGGCGACGCGGGCGCTGACGGCGGCGTCCCGCTCGCCGCGGCGTTCCCCGGGACTGAGCCGGTGGCCGGCGTCGCCGACCAGTGCGGGTCGGCCACCGCGGAGGCGACCGCTCGCCGGCTCGCCGCGGCGGCCACCGGCGGCGGGCCGCTCGGACCGGGCGCCCGCGCGCTGCTGGGGCTCGTGGACGCCGACCCGGCACCCCCGGCAGCACGGTGGCGGCCGCGCCCCGAGCGCGACCGGCTCCGATCACCCATCGGCGTGGGGCCGGACGGCGCGCCGGTGCACCTGGACCTGAAGGAGTCCGCGCACCGGGGCATCGGGCCGCACGGGCTGGTCGTCGGGGCGACGGGCTCGGGGAAGTCGGAGCTGCTGCGCACGCTGGTCCTGGGCCTGGCCCTGGACCACCACCCCGACGAGCTCGCGATGGTGCTCGTGGACTTCAAGGGCGGGGCCACGTTCGCCGGCCTGGCCGCGCTCCCGCACGTCTCCGCGGCGATCACCAACCTCGAGGCCGAGCTGCCGCTCGTCGACCGGATGCAGGACGCGCTCGCCGGCGAGCTGGTGCGCCGCCAGGAGCTGCTGCGCCGCTCCGGGCACGCCTCGGCGCGCGAGCACGCCCGGGCACGGGAGGCCGGGGCCGACCTCGAGCCCCTGCCCAGCCTCTTCGTGGTCGTCGACGAGTTCTCCGAGATGCTGGCCGCGCGGCCGGAGCTGCTCGACCTCTTCGTCGCCATCGGCCGGCTCGGCCGCTCGCTCGGCGTCCACCTGCTGCTCGCCAGCCAGCGCCTCGACGAGGGCCGCCTGCGCGGGCTGGAGGCGCACCTCTCCTACCGGATCGGCCTGCGCACGTTCTCGGCCGCCGAGTCGCGGGCGGTGCTCGGCGTGCCGGACGCCGCCGGGCTCCCGGCCACCCCCGGCCTGGGCTTCCTGCGCGCCGGGCCCGACGAGCTCGTCCCCTTCCGGGCGGGGTACGTCTCCGGGCCCGACACCGGGTGCGGCCCGGTGCCCGGCGGCGGGGCCGCGGGCGACGCGCCCGCGGTCCTGCCCTTCACCGTGGCCGAGGTCCGCGGGGCGCCGCAGGCTCCCGGCAAGTCGGGCCGCGGGCCGGCGCCGCCGAGCCTGCTGGACCGCGCGGTGTCCCGGCTCGCCGCGGCCGCCCCGCCGACCCGGCGCATCTGGCTGCCGCCGCTCGGCGCCCCCGAGACGGTGGGCGGGTTGATGCCCGACCTCGCCGTCGACCCCGCCGCCGGCCTCGTCAGCGACGCGTGGCGCGCCCGGGGCCCGTATGTCCTCCCGCTCGGCGTCGTGGACCGCCCGCGCGAGCAGCGCCGGGAGACCCTGACCGTCGACCTGCGCGAGGCTGGCGGGCACCTGGCCGTCGTGGGCGGCCCCCGCAGCGGGAAGTCCACGCTGCTGCGCACCGCGGTCACCGGCCTCGCCCTGACCACCACGCCGTTGGAGACGCGAGTGCTGGTGCTGGATCTCGGCGGCGGCACGTGCGCGGGCCTCGGGGCACTCCCCCACGTGGCGGGCGTCGCCACGCGCGCCGACCCGGAGGCGCTCCGGCGCGCCCTCGCCGAGGCGACGGCGCTGCTGGAGGACCGGGAGCGCTCCTTCCGGGCGCAGGGCATCGACTCCATGGCGACCTACCGGGAGCGCCGGGCGCGCGGCGGGCTCGAGGACGACGACGGCTGGGGAGACCTGTTCGTCGTCGTGGACGGCTGGGCGGCGCTCTGCGCGGAGTGCGAGGACGCGGAGGTCTCGCTGCGGCGCCTCGCCACCGACGGGCTCGGCTACGGCGTGCACCTCCTGGTCGCCGCCGGCCGCTGGTCGGACCTGCGGGCCGGGGTGCGGGACGCCTTCGGCAGCCGGGTCGAGCTGCGCCTCGGCGACCCGGCCGACTCCGAGGTCGACCGGCGCGCGGCCGCGCTGGTGCCGGCGGACCGGCCGGGCCGTGGCCTCGTCGCGGGACCGCTGCACGTGCTCGGGGCGCTGCCGCACGCCCGCGCAGATCCCGCGGGCACCACGGGGCCACCCGTCGGCACCGAGCACGCGGAGAGCACCGGGCACGCGGAGGGCGCGGCCGGCGAGCTGGCGCGCGCCTGCGCGGCGTCCTGGCGCGGGCCGCGCGGACCACGCCTGCGCCTGCTGCCCGCGTCGGTGGACCTGGGCGACGTGCGACGCGCCGCGGCCGGGGGCCCCGACGGGGCCCACGTGCTGCTCGGCGTCGACGAGCGCCGGCTCGCGCCGGTCGCGCTGGACGTCACGCGCGAACCGCACCTGGTCGTGCTCGGCGACGGCGGCTCGGGGAAGACGGCCGCGCTCCGGGCCTACGCGGACGAGGTGCGGCGCACCCACGCCGCCGACGAGGCGCAGCTGGTGCTGGTGGACTACCGGCGCTCGTTGCTGGACGAGGTGCCCGGCGACTATCTGCTCGACCACCTCACCAGCGCCGCCGGCGCCGGCCCGGCGCTGGCCGAGCTCGCGGCCCGCCTCGAGGAGCGGCTACCGGGCCCCGGCGTGACCCCGCGCCAGCTGCGCGACCGCTCCTGGTGGCGCGGGCCCGACGTGTTCGTGCTCGTCGACGACCACGACCTCGTCGCCACCGGCCGAGAGTCCCCGCTGTTGGCACTCGAGCACCTGCTGCCGCAGGCCCGGGACGTGGGCCTGCACCTGGTGCTGGCGCGCCGCACCGGCGGGGCCTCGCGGGCGCTCCACGAGCCGGTGCTCCGGGCCCTGCGCGAGCTGGCCGCGCCCGGGCTGCAGCTGGCCGGCGACCCCGCCGAGGGCCCGCTGCTCGGGCCGCTGCGCCCCCAACCGGCCCCGCCGGGCCGGGCGCGGCTGCTGACCCGCGACCACGGGGTCCGGACCGTCCAGCTCGCCTGGCGGGAGGAGCGCGCCTGACCGGCCGTTAGCATCGCCCGCGTGACGACGGACGAGGACACCCGGGTGAACCCCGGGGTGCGCACGGCGCTGACCCTGGTCGTCCTCGTCGTCCTGCTGGTCGTGGGCGTGCTGGTCGGCTGGACCCAGCTCACCAAGCCGCTCGGCGCACCCGACCTGTCTGCGGAGGAGCCCCCGGCCTGCGTGGACCGGGTCGTCGAGGCGGGCAGCAAGATCGGGCCCGGCGACGTGACCGTCTCGGTCTACAACGGCGGCACGCAGGACGGCCTCGCCGGCCGGACGCTCGAGAAGCTCGCAAACCGCGGCTTCGGCATCGGCGAGAGCGGCAACAGCCAGGTGCGCGTGCCGAGGATCCAGGTGTGGGCGGAGGAGCCGAGCCCCGCCGTCTTCCTCGTGCGCACCCACCTCGGCAAGAAGCCCGGGGACGTGACCGTCGTGCGCCGCGCCGGGCTCGGCCCCGGCGTCACGGTCGTGGTCGGCGACAACTGGAGCGGCATGAAGAAGGGGCGCCGCCAGCTGCCGGTCGACGAGGACGTGACGATCTGCAGCCCGCCGGACACCGAGAGCGAGCCGCCGGCCTGACGGTTCAGTCCGCCTCCGGGCCGGACCCCAGCCACCGGGCCAGCCGCCCGCCGGCGGAGACCTGGCGCAGCCGGCGCTCGGTCGCCTCGCGCTGCCGCCGCGGCGCGACCACGAGCAGGTCGTCGCCGTGCCGCAGCACGGTGCGGTGCTCGGGCACCAGCGTCTCCTCGCCCCGGATGACCAGCGAGACCGACGACCCCGCGGGCAGCCGCAGCTCGCCCACCTCGACACCGTGCATGCGGGAGCGCGGGGAGATGGACACCTGCAACAGGTCCGCGGCCACGCGTTCGAGCGGGGCGGCCTCGACCTCCAGCCCCCGCGGTTCCGAGCGCCGCGCCACGCGCAGCACCTTCGCCGCCCACGGCAGCGTGGGCCCGGTGAGCAGCGTGTAGATCACCACGAGCACGAAGACGAGGTCGAAGAGCTGCTCGCCGCCGGCGACCCCCTCGCTCAACGGGATCGTGGTGAACACGATGGGCACCGCCCCGCGCAGGCCCGCCCAGGAGAGGAACACCTGTTCCCGGGCAGGCAGGCGCTGGCCGATGGCACACGCGAAGACCGACAGCGGCCGCGCGACGAAGGTGAGCACGGCTCCGGCGGCGAGCGCCATGGCGACGGTGCTCAGGTCGATCCGCGCGGGGGACAGCAGCATCCCGAGCATCACGAACAGCCCGATCTGCGCCAGCCAGGCCACGCCCTCGGAGAACGAGCGCGTCGCGCCGCGGTGCGGCAGGTCGGCGTTGCCGAGCACCAGCGCGGCGACGTACACCGCCGCGAAGCCGGAGGCGTGCAGCGCGGAACCGCCGGCGTACGCGAAGACGGCCAGGCTCAGCACCGCGATCGGGTAGAGACCGGACGACGGCAGTGCCGCCCGGCGCATCAGCCAGGCGCCGCCGAAGCCGACCGCGAGCCCGAAGAGCACGCCGGCGGCCAGCTCGAACAGGATGATCGCGACCATCCCGTGGAAGCCGTTCGCGAGGGCGTCGCCCTCCGAGACCAGGATGACCAGCACGACCGTCGGCGCGTCGTTGAGCCCCGACTCCGCCTCGAGCGCGCCGGTGAGGCGCCGCGGCAGCGGCACCGTGCGCAGCACGGAGAAGACGGCCGCGGCGTCGGTGGCGGACGTGACGGCGCCCAGCAGCACGGCGAGCTGCCAGGGAAGGCCGAGCAGGTAGTGCCCCCCGAGGGCGACCACGGTGACGGAGATGCCCATGCCCAGCGTCGCCAGCAGCACGCCGAGCGAGAAGGAGCTGCGGATCTCGCCCCACTGCGTGGTGATCCCGCCCTCGGCCAGGATCAGCGTCAACGCGGCGAACCCCAGGGCGTGCGCGACGCTGGCGTCGTCGAAGTCGATGCCCAGGCCGGCCTCGCCCAGCACCACGCCCATCATCAGGTAGAGCAGCAGGCTGGGCAGCCCGGCGCGGGCGGAGAGCCGCACCGCGAGGATCGCGAGGAGGGTGACGGCCGTGCCGACGAGCAGCACGCCGTTCAGCTGCTCGACGTCGAAGGTCACCGTTCCCCCTACAGGGCGTGGCCGGGAGGCGTCATCCTACCCAGCGGCACCCCGCCCGGCGGCGGAGGGCGAGGCGGGAGGAGGGCTGCGAGACCTCGGCGGTGCCCGCCCAGGAGATGTAGCAGTACCGGCCGTCCGCGCCCGGGCGCGACCCGGAGTACGTGTCGTCGGCGAACTGGTCGTGCGCGTCGTCGCCGGCCTGGCCGCCGGGCCGCCGGGCCGCCCCCGCCGCCGGGTGAGCTACGCGGCTCGACCGGCGAGCGCGGCGCCTCAGACCAGGTCGTGGACGAACTCGCCGAGCTGGACGAGGTTGCGGCACTCGACCATGGGCACGACCGCGCCGAAGGCCCCGGCGGCCGAGTCGCCGGTGTCCCAGTGCCGCCGGTGCTCGGGGTTGAGCCACCAGGCGTGCCGGATCCCGGAGACCATCTCCCGCAGCCGGGTCAGGTGCAGGTCGCTGTAGTTGGAGCGGGCGTCGCCGAGCACGAGCAGCGACGACCGCGGGCCCAGCGCGTCGGGGTGCCGCTCGTCGAAGGCCGCCAGGGCGCGGCCGTAGTTGGTGCGGCCGAACCGCGCGGCGTGCGCCGCGCTGTCGCTCAGCCGCCCGAGCACCTCGGCGGCGTCCGCGCCGGGCCGGAAGTGCTCGGTCACCTCGACGACGTCGTCGACGAAGGTGAACGCCCGCACGCTGGTGAACTGGTCGCGCAGGGCGAAGACCAGCAGCAGCGTGAACTGCGCGAAGTGCGCCACCGAGCCGCTCACGTCGCACAGCACCACGAGCTCGGTGCGGTGCGGCCGGCGCGGCCGGTGGTGGGTGGTCAGGGGCACGCCGCCCGTGGAGATCGACGCCCGCACCGTGCGGCGCACGTCGAGCGGTCCGCGGCGCCGGGCGTGCTGCTCCTTGGTCAGCCGGGCGGCGAGCCGGCGGGCGAGGGGGTGGATCTCGCGGCGCATCCGGTCGAGCTCGTCGCGGCGGGCGGAGAGGAAGTCCAGGCGGTCGAGGCTCGGGCGGACGGCCGTGTCGGCGACGTGCCGGGGCCCGCGCTCCTCGGCGATGCGCCGCCGGGCGTCCGCCTCCACCGCGGCCGAGAACGCGGCGACGCGCCCCTCGGCGGCCCGGCGGGCGGTGTCCTCGTCGAGCCCGCCGGCGGCCAGTGCCGCAGCCAGGTCGGCGACGAGGTCGCCGGGGCTGACGCGCCGCAGCGCGGTGTACGCCGACCACGACGACAGGGTGGGCCCGCGCCCCGGCATCGCCCCGAACCGCGCCATCGCCTCGGCCGCCAGGGCCTCGGTGGCCGGGCCCCCACCGTCGCCCGGCCCGCCCAGCGCCTCCGCGAGCCGGCTTCGCAGGTCGGCGAGGGCGGCGCCGTCGTCCGCGAGCCCGGCCTCGTCGGGCTGCCCCTCGTCGCCCAGCCCCTCGTCGCCCAGCCCCTCGTGCGCCCGCGCCGTCAGCGCGCCGCCAGCCGCGGCCCACGCGCGGCGGGAACCACAGGTCGAAGAGGGTGTCGAAGGTCGGCCGCTGGTTGCGCCGCTTGAGCAGCGTGGCGGCGTACGCCGCCCGCACCGTCTCGCGCTCGCGCCAGGACAGGGCAGCGAGCGCGTCCAGCGCGTCGATGCCCTCCGCCAGCGAGACGGCCAGGCCGGCGCGCCGCAGCGCCTCGACGAAGCCGAGGTGCCGCTCGAGCAGTCCCGCGGGCAGGGCGTCCGCGTGCCGGCCGGTCGCCACGCGGCCCTCAGCGCCGGGCCAGCTCGCGCCGCGCGCGGTCGTGGTCGGAGGAGTGCTTGAGCAGCACGCCCAGCGTGCGGTCGACGACGGCGTCGTCGAGCTCGCCGATCTCCATCGCCACCAGCGTGCGCGCCCAGTCGACGGACTCGGCGATCGACGGCGCCTTCTTGAGGTCGAGCTCGCGCAGCCGCGCCACCGTGTCGACCAGGCGTCCCGCGATCCGCTCCTCGAGCCCGGGCACGCGGGAGGTGACGATCGCGCGCTCGCGGTCGGTGTCCGGGTAGTCGACGTGCAGGAAGAGGCAGCGCCGCTTCACGGCCTCGGAGAGCTCGCGGGTCGCGTTCGACGTCAGCACGACGAACGGACGGCGGGTGGCGGCGACGGTGCCGAGCTCGGGGATGGTGACCTGGAAGTCGGAGAGCACCTCGAGCAGCAGCCCCTCGACCTCGACGTCGGTCTTGTCGACCTCGTCGACGAGCAGCACGGTCGGGTCGTCGCGGCGGATGGCGGTCAGCAGCGGCCGGGTGAGCAGGAACTCCTCGGTGAAGATGTCGTCGTGGGTGGCGTCCCACGCCTCGTCGCCGCGGCTCGCCTGGATGCGCAGCAGCTGCTTCTTGTAGTTCCACTCGTAGAGGGCGCGCGCCTCGTCGAGGCCCTCGTAGCACTGCAGGCGGACCAGCCCGGAGCCCGTCGCGGCCGCGACCGCCTTGGCCAGCTCGGTCTTGCCCACCCCGGCGGGCCCCTCGACCAGCAGCGGCTTCTCGAGCGCGCCGGCGAGGTAGACCGACGTCGCCGTGTCGGCGTCGGCGAGGTAGCCCACCTCGCCCAGGGCGGCCCGGGCCGCGTCGGGGGAGGCGAACCAGGCGGTCGCCGGGGCGCCCGTGGCGTCGGGGGAGGCGGCCGCGGTCATGCGCACCATCCTGCCGCAGGCCCGGAGCCTCCCCGGGAGCGGTTCACCCGCGGGGCTCGTCGGGCGGGTGCTCCGCAGCAGCGCCGTGCCGCCCCGCGCCGGCCGGCTGGGGAGCCGTTCTGCGCACCCGGACGGGACCTCGTGCCCTGCCGCGGGTCCGCGCCCGCTCCTACCGTGATCCCGGGTGGAGAAGCCGCCCGCGAGGAAGGGTGTGGTCTTGGTGCTGCGGCGGGGTCCCTTTGAGCTCGAGCCGGAGCTGTGCCGCTCGCTGCTCGCGTCGAGCGACACCGGGCGCATCGGGATGAGCACGCCGCTGGGACCGCAGGTGGCACCCGTGGGCTACACGGTGGTCGACGACGCGATCATCCTGTGGACGCAGCCCTACAGCGTCGTCGCGCGGTGCGCCCCCGGCGCGCTCGTCGCGTTCGAGGTCGACCACGTCGACCCCGTCACGCGGGACGGCTGGTGCGTCCAGGCGCGCGGCCGGGCCGAGCTGCTGAGCGACCCGGCGACGCTGGAGACGCTCGCGCCCGTGCTGTCGATGCACCCCGACCCCTGGGAGGAGCGCGGGCGGCGCTACCACCTGCGGGTGCGGTGGACCGAGCTCACCGGCCAAGCCGTGGGCAACGCGTGGCCCGGGGCCGCCGACCTCACCACGGGTCACGAGGCCCGGTGACCGCTGCCACCTCGTCCTCCGTGCGGCGCGTCCGCTCGCCGGTCGGCGCCGCGGCCGTAGGGTCGTGCGCCATGGGTGGTGGCTCGGCGGGCCGGGGGTCGGCGCATGCTGCAGCGTCGTGAGCTGTCCTGGTCGCGCTGCCTCGAGCTGCTCGGTTCCCGCGGCGTCGGCCGCGTCGCCGTGTCGAGCCCCGACGGGCCGCTGATCTACCCCGTCAACCACACGCTGCTCGACGACGTCGTGTGGTTCCGCGTGCCCGCCCACCACGGCATCGCCGTCCAGCTGGGCGGCCGCGCCGCCGTGGCCCTCGAGGTCGACCAGCTCGACGAGGCGGACGTCAGCGGCTGGGCCGTGGTCGTGCGCGGCGAGGCGATCGCCGTCGACGACCCCGAGCTGCTCGACCGGGTGCTGGAGGCCTGGCACCCGCGCCCCTGGGCGGTCCCGGGCCGCTTCGTCTACCTGCGGATGCGCCTGGAGGACGTCAACGGCCGCGAGGTGGGCCCCGCGCCTGCATGACGCGTCCACGGCCGTGCGGCAGGATGCGCCCCATGCAGGACGGGGGCGTCTCGCACGCTGGCGCGCCGGACCCGGCGGGCGGCCCGAGCTCGGCGCAGGGCGCGGTCTCGCCGCTGGACAACGAGCTGCTCGACGCGATCATCTCCCTCGGGTCGGACCTGCACGTGAGCCGCGTGCTCGACCGGATCGTCGAGTCGGCCTGCCAGCTGACGGGGGCGCAGTACGGCGCCCTCGGGGTGATCGGGCCCGACGACCGCTTCTCGGACTTCGTCACCTACGGCATCGACGACGACGCCCGCGAGGCGATCGGGCCCGTCCCGCAGGGGCTCGGGATCCTCGGCGACCTCGTCCGGCATCCCGGCCCGCTGCGCCTCGACGCCCTGGGCGAGCACCCGTCGTTCGTCGGCTTCCCGCCGGGGCACCCGGTGATGACCCGGTTCCTCGGGACGCCGGTGCGGGTGCGCGGGACGGTCTTCGGCAACCTCTTCCTGACCGAGAAGCCCGACGGCGAGCCGTTCACCGCGCGCGACGAGGAGGTCGTGCTCGCGCTGTGCGCCGCGGCCGGCTTCGTCATCGAGAACGCCCGGGCGTACGCGGTCAGCGAGCGGCAGCGCCGCTGGCTCGAGGCGGCGGCGCGGATGGCGGAGTCCGTCACGGCCGAGACCGATGCCGCCGAGACGCTGGGCGAGATCGCCGGGAACACGCGGATGATGACCGGCGCGCGCGCCGTGGCGATCGTGGCGGCCGCGGAGGAGGGCCAGCCCACGCTGCTCGTCGCCGACGGCCCCGAGGCGGCCGCGATGGAGCACCTTGTCGACGAGCGCAGCGGCGCGGTCAGCCAGGCGCTCGGCGGCACCGAGCGGCACCTGCGGCTGAGCGAGGAGCGCACGGTGATGCTGGTGCCGCTGTTCGCCCAGCTCGCCCGGGCCACGGTGCTAGCGGTGCTGCTCGACCGGGGCGCCCCCGGGGTGCCGCCGGACTTCGAGCTGATCCGCAGCTTCGCCGACCAGGCGGCGCTGACCCTCGACCGGGTGCAGGGCGTGCGCGACCGGGAGTCGATCGCCGTGCTCTCCGACCGCGAGCGCATCGCGCGCGACCTGCACGACTCGGTGATCCAGCGGCTCTTCGCCTCCGGCCTGCTCGTGCAGAGTGCGGTGACGGCCCCACCAGGGTCGGCGGTGGACCCGATCGACGTGCTGTCCCGGGTCGGGGACAGCCTCGACCAGACCATCGCCGACATCCGCACGACCATCTTCGAGCTGCAGTCCACCAGCCCCACGGGCCTGCGTGGCGAGGTGCTGGGGCTGACCCGGGAGTTCGCCGGCGTGCTGGGCTTCACGCCCGCGGTCCGCTCGCACGGGGCGGTGGACACCCTGGTCGAGGGCGCGCTGGTCGACGAGGTGCTGGCCGTGCTGCGCGAGGCCCTGACCAACGTGGCGCGGCACGCCGACGCGTCCGCGGCCTGGGTCGAGCTGATGGTCAGCCCCGGCGTGCTCTCCATGGTGGTGGGCGACGACGGCGTGGGCGTGCCGGCCGAGCGGAGCGAGGGTGGGCTGGCGAACATGCGCGCCCGCGCCGAGCGGCTGGGCGGGACGTGCGAGATCGCCGCGCCCCCGGGCGGGGGCACGGCGGTGCAGTGGAGCGTGCCGCTCGGCGACTGAGCCGCCGGGCTCAGCCGAGCAGCTTGCTGGCCAGCACCGCGGCCTGGGTCCGCCGCTCCAGGCCCAGCTTGCCGAGCATGCTGGAGACGTAGTTCTTGACAGTCTTCTCGGCCAGGAAGAGCCGCTCGCCGATCTGCCGGTTGGTCAACCCCTCGGCGATCAGCTCCAGGATCTCGCGCTCGCGGTCGGTGAGGTCGGAGAGCTCGTCGCGGGCGCGGTCGCCGTGCCGCACCCGCTCCAGCACGCGCACCATCAGCGACGGGTCGATCAGCGACTCGCCCCGCGCGACCCGGCGCACGGCCTGCACCAGGTCCTGGGAGCTGACCTGCTTCAGCACGTACCCCGCCGCGCCCGCCACGATCGCGGCGAACAGCGCGCCGTCGTCGTCGTAGGAGGTGAGCACGAGCGCGCGGATGCTCGGGTCGGTCGAGCGCACGTCGCGGCACACGTCGATGCCGCTGCCGTCGGGCAGCCGCGCGTCGAGGACCGCCACGTCGGGCCGCAGCGCGGGGATCCGGGCGATGCCCTCGCGCGCGGTGCCCGCCTCGCCGACCACCTCGATCTCCCCGCTGTTCTCCAGCAGGAAGCGCAGCCCCTGGCGCACGACCTCGTGGTCGTCGAGCAGGAAAACGCGGATCGGCTCGTGCGTCATGGGGACTGTTCTACTCCCTCAAGCACGGTTCCGGGCCCCGGCGCGGCAGATCTGACCCCGACGGACGAGGCCGGTCGCGGGCACAGGCCCCGGCCGGCGACCCCCCGCGCGCAGGCGGCGGGACCGGCCGGGAAGCCCTCCCGTGCTCGGATCGGCGGTGGCGGAGGGATTCGAACCCTCGGTGGGCTTGCACCCACAAACGCTTTCGAGGCGTTCTCCTTAGGCCGCTCGGACACGCCACCGGCGGAGACGGTACTAGAGGGCCCGCCGGGCCCGAAAATCCGCCCGAGTCTCTGGTGGGCAGGCCCCGGGCGGGGCAGGCTGAGGCCATGGACCTCGACCGCGTCCGCGAGTTCGCCCGCCAGCACCACCGCGCCGTGATGGCCACGCGGTCGTCGTCCTCGATCCAGCAGTCGCCGGTGCTGGTGGCCGTCGACGCGGAGGGACGCTTCATCGTCTCCAGCCGGGAGACGGCGTACAAGACGAAGCACCTGCGCCGCGACCCGTGGGCTCAGCTGTGCATCTTCACCGACGCGTTCTTCGGCGCCTGGTACTACGTCGAGGGCGAGGCCGAGGTCGTCTCGCTGCCCGAGGCCATGGACCCGCTCATCGACTACTACGAGCGGGCCGCGGGCGAGCTCGAGGACCAGGACGCCTACCGGCGCTCGATGGAGGAGGAGCGGCGCGTGCTGATCCGGATCACCGCCACCAGGGGCGGGCCGGACCGCGCGGGATGAGCGCGCCGCACGTCCAGCCGCCGAAGGCCGCCCGCGGGGACAAGGTCGCGGTGCTCTCGCCGTCCTTCGCCGCCCCCGGCGTCGCGCCGGCCGTGCACGAGCAGGCGCTCGCGCGACTCACCGAGGTCACGGGGCTCGTGCCGGTCGAGTACGCCACCACCCGCCAGGTCGGTGCGCCCGCCGCCGCCCGGGCGGCCGACCTCGACGCGGCCTTCCGCGACCCGGAGATCCGGGCCGTCCTCGCCACGATCGGGGGCGAGGACCAGATCACGGTGGTCCCTCACCTCGACCCCGACGCGGTGCTGGCGGACCCGAAGCCGTTCCTGGGCTACAGCGACAACACGAACCTGCTCAACTGGCTGTGGGGGCTCGGGGTCACCGGCTTCTACGGCGGGTCGACGCAGGTGCACCTGGGGCCCGGCCCGGCCGTGGACGAGGTGCACGCGCGCTCGCTGCGGGCCGCGCTGCTGACCGGCGAGAGGCTCGAGATCACCGAGCCCGGCGAGTCCGAGGACATCGGCAAGGACTGGCAGGACCCCGCGGCGCTGTCCGAGTTCGGCGACCGCGAGCCCACGGAACCGTGGGCCTGGGCCGGCCCCCCGCGCTCGGTGACGGGCCGCACCTGGGGCGGCTGCGCCGAGGTGGTGCAGTGGGTCCTCGCCGCGGGGCGGTTCCCCACGGACCCGTCGGTGCTGGCGGGCGGCGTGCTGCTGCTGGAGACCTCCGAGGAGCTGATCCCCGCCCGGGAGCTCGGGTTCATCATCCGCTCGCTCGGCGAGCGCGGCCTGCTCGCGGCGGTGGACGCCGTGGTCGTGGCCCGGCCGCCCACGTCCAGCTTCGAGGTGCGGCCTTCCCCCGACCAGCGGGCCGCCCGGCGGGCCGAGCAGCGCGACGTCGCGATCGACACGGTGCACCGCTACCACCCCGACGCCGTCGTGGTCGTCGGCGTGCCCTTCGGGCACACGCGGCCCCAGTGGATCCTCCCCTACGGCGGCCTGCTCACCGTCGACGGCGAGCAGCGCCGGCTCTGGGCCGACTACGCCTGAGGCCCCGGGCCGGTCCGGGGACCGGGCCACGGATCGGGTGGGCGCTCACGCCGGCCGCCATGCGGGGTCGCGGCCGGTGAGCGCGACGAGGCGGTCCAGCTCGGAGGCGCCCTCGGGGACGGGCAGCGGCGGCCCGAAGGGGCCGTCGCCCTCGGGCGCCGGGAAGGAGGCCACGAACCCGGCGCAGGCCCGCGCGTCCTCGTCGCTGACGCGCAGCTCCCGCCCCGTCGCGACGGCCAGGTCCCAGCCGTGCACGACGACCTCGTCGAGCGCGACGAGCGCGGCCTCGCTCCCCGGCATCTCGATCGGCCCGGCCGCCGTGCTGCCGCCGTACGCCGCGGGGTCGGACCAGGCCTCCGCCAGCGCCGCGAGCCGCTGGGCGGTGCGGTCGCGCCAGCCGCTCTCGAGCTGGTCGCCGTCGCCGTCGCGCAGGAGCTCGGGCGGCATCGGGGTCTTGCGCGCGGCGAAGGTGAACGCCACGGCCAGGCCGCCGATGTGCTCGACGAGGTCGGCGATGGCGTAGCGGGTGCACGGGGTCGGGTCACCGAGCTGGTCGTCGCGCACGCAGGTCACGAGGCGGGCCAGCTCGTCGGTGGCGGGTCGGAAGTCGATCGTGTCCATGACGGGTGGACCCGCCCCGGCGCCCGGACTCATCGCTCCACCCAGGACTCCGCAGGACTCGGCCGGACTCCGCCGGGATCCGCCGGGCTCCGCCCCGGTCTCGGCCTCGACGAGGACGACGTGCAGCGTCCGCGGGCCGTGCACCCCCTCGACGCGGCTCAGCTCGATGTCGCTGGTGGCGCTGGGGCCGCTGATCCAGGTGGTGGGGCGCGCGGGGTCGAGCAGGGCCAGCGCGTCGGCGACGTCGGGCACCACCTGGTCCGCCCGCACCACGCAGACGTGCCGGTCGGGCACCAGCGTCAGGGCTCGCCGTCCCTGGCCGGGGCCGTGGTCGAGCACCACCGTGCCGGTCTCCGCGATCCCCACCGCCGCGTCGGTGACGACGCCGTCCACCCGGTCCAGCTCGCCGGACGTCATCCGGTCCGGCGGCGATGACGACCCCTCCGTATGACGTCCCGGGTCAGCGGCGCCGGTCGGGTCCGGCAGGGGCAGGAGCCCCGTGGCGCCGAGGTCCACCGAGAGGCCACCGGGCACGACGACGCGGGCGCCCTCCGGCAGCGCCGCGGCCACGGCGGCCGCGACCTCGCCGGCGGCGCAGCGCGTCACCGTCGCCCGGTAGTCGGCGACGCGCTCGGCGAACCGGTCGACGACCTCGGCGGCCGGGCGCTCCGGCAGCCGGGGCGCGGGCGGCGGCACGCCCGCCGGCTCCGCGCCGGCGAGGGCCGCCCGCACCCGGCCCAGGATCTCCTCGCGCGCGGTCATGCCCCGCCCCCGTCGTCGTCCCGGCCGCCGGTCCGGGCGTGCCAGGCCCGGAACGACTCGGGCGGGGGCGCCGGCAGGTCGCGCGCGCGGGTCCACGCGGCGCCTGCGGCGGGCAGGCGCGAGAGCGCCGGTCGGCCGCCGGGCAGCCGGGACCGCGCCAGCCGACCGAGCGCCCGCCCCGACAGCCCCGAGGCACGCTCGACGAGGCCGAGCCGGGAGGCGTCCGCGAGGACCCAGGCGGCCGCGCGCATGGCCAGCGCCTCCGCCTTCGGCGGGCGGTCGCCGCGGTGCGCATCGACCACCTGCGCGCGCAGGTCCACGAGCACCGAGGGGATGTCGATGCGCACGGGGCACACCTCGAAGCACGCCCCGCACAGCGACGAGGCGTAGGGCAGCGAGTCGAGCTGGGCGCCCTCCTCGCCGGGCCGTCCCACCCCGCGCATCAGCGGGTTGAGGATCGCGCCGATCGGGCCCGGGTAGACCGACCCGTACGCGTGCCCGCCGGTGCGCTCGTAGACCGGGCACACGTTGAGGCAGGCCGAGCAGCGGATGCAGCGCAGCGCCTGGCGCCCCGTCTCGTCGGCCAGCGCACGGGTGCGGCCGTTGTCGAGCAGGACGACGTGGACCTCCTGCGGCCCGTCGCCGGGGGTGACCCCCGACCAGGTCGACGTGTAGGGGTTCATCCGCTCGCCGGTCGACGAGCGCGGCAGCAGCCGCAGCATCGGGTCGAGGTCCGCCCAGGTGGGCACCACCTTCTCGATGCCGACGACGCTGACGAGGACGTCGGGCAGCGTCAGGCACATCCGGCCGTTGCCCTCGGACTCCACGACCACCAGCGACCCCGTCTCGGCGACGGCGAAGTTCGCGCCGGAGACCCCGACCGTCGCGCGCAGGAACTTCTCGCGCAGGTGCTCGCGGGCGGCCGCCGCGAGCACGGTCGGCTCGTCGGTCAGGTCGTCGGGCGCGGGGCGGCCGGCTCCCGCCATCCGCCGCTGGAAGATCGAGCGGATCTCCGCGCGGTTGCGGTGGATCGCCGGGACGAGGATGTGGCTCGGCAGGTCGTCGCCGAGCTGCACGATCAGCTCGGCGAGGTCGGTCTCCCACGCGGCGATGCCCTCGGCGGCCAGCGCCTCGTTGAGCTCGATCTCCTGGGTGGCCATCGACTTGACCTTGACCACCTCGTCGGCGCCGTGGGCCCGCGCGACGCGGGCCACGACGGCGTTCGCCTCGGCGGCGTCGCGGGCCCAGTGCACCGTGGCCCCCGCGGCCTGCAGCCGCTCCTCCAGCAGCTCGAGCTGGGTGCCGAGGTCGCGCAGCGCGGCCTCCTTCACCGCCGCGCCCGCGAGACGCAGCTCCTCCCACCCCGAGTCCAGGGCGGCGTCGACCTCGGCGACGACGGCCGCGCGCTTGTCGCGGATCGTGCGGGTGGCGTGCGCGAGGTTGCCCCGCAGCTGGGTGTCGCGCAGCGCCTCGCGCGCGGCGTCGGGGAACGGCGGCATCCCCACGAACGTGCGGCTCATGCGTCCACCCTCCTCGTCAGGTCCGTCGAGTCGTCCGTGGCGGCGAGCACCTCGGCCAGGTGCATGGTGCGGACGCCGGCCCGCTGCCGCGACAGCAGCCCCCCGACGTGCATCAGGCACGAGCTGTCGCCGGCGACCAGCACCTCCGCGCCCGTTCCCACGACGTGCCGCGCCTTGTCGGCGCCCATCGCCACCGAGGTGTCGGCGTTCTTGACCGCGAACGTGCCCCCGAAGCCGCAGCACTCCTCGGCGCCCGGCAGGTCGACGAGCCGCAGCCCGCGCACCGCCTCGAGCAGCCGGCGCGGCCGGTCGCCGACGCCGAGCATCCGCAGCGAGTGGCAGGTCGGGTGGTAGGTCGCGACGTGGGGGAACGAGGCGCCGACGTCGGTCACGCCGAGCACGTCGACGAGGAACTCGCTGAGCTCGTAGGTGCGCGGCCCGGTCTCCGCGACGGCCGCCGCGAGCCCCGCGTCGCCGGAGCGCTGCGCGACCATCGCGTGCTGGTGCCGGGCCGAGCCGGCGCACGAGCCGGAGGGGGTGACGATCGCGTCGTACCCGGCGAACGCCCCGGCGAAGGCCCGCACGGCCGGCACCGCCTCGTCGAGGTAGCCGGTGTTGATCATCGGCTGGCCGCAGCAGGTCTGGGCAGCCGGCACGTCGGCCTCCACCCCGAGCCGCCGGAGCAGCCGGAGCGTCGCCTTGCCCACCTCCGGGAACATCCCGTCGGCCAGGCAGGTCACCTGCAGTGCGACCCTCATGACTTGCCTCCCGTGGCACTCACCGGTGCCGGACGAAGAACTCCTCGAGCAGCGCCGTCGCCTCGCCGGGCAGCACCTCGGCGCGGACCTCCGGGCGGTGGTTCAGCCGCCGGTCGCGGACGACGTCCCACAGCGAGCCCACCGCGCCCGCCTTGTCGTCCCAGGCGCCGAAGACCACCCGGTCGACCCGCGCCAGCACGGCCGCGCCCGCGCACATCGTGCACGGCTCGAGCGTCACCACCAGCGTGCAGCCGTCCAGGCGCCACTCTCCCCGGGCGGCTGCCGCCGCGCGCAGGGCGACCACCTCGGCGTGGCCGGTCGGGTCGGCCTCGGCCTCGCGGACGTTCCGGCCGCGACCGAGCACCGCGCCGTCCGCGTCCACGACGACGGCACCGATCGGCACGTCTCCCGTCGTGAGCGCCGCCCGCGCCTCCTCCAGCGCGAGGAGCATCAGCTCCTCGTCGGTGCTCACGTCGGGGGGCCAGGGTCTCGATACGCCGGCTCGCTGTCGCTCGCGCGGCTACTCGACCAGCGAAGGCCGCCGCTCGCGCGGCTACTCGACCAGCGAAGGCCGCCGCTCGCGCGGCTACTCGACCAGCGAAGGCCGCCGCTCGCGCGGCTACTCGACCAGCGAAGGCTCGCCGCTCGCGCGGCTACTCGGCCGGCGAAACTCGCCGCTCACGCGCTGGTGAGGCCGACGGCGTCGTCGAAGAGGGCGCCGAAGCCGAGCTGGCGCGCGACCTCCGAGAGCACCTCGTCGGGGTAGAGCTCCTCGTCGTCGAGCAGCGCCGCGAGATCGGCGGGGGCCATCCCGAGGTCGGCGACGATCTCGAGGTCGCCGGCCGGCACCTGGTCGTCGTCCTCCTCGGGCATCGGCAGCCCCAGGTGCTCGACGGCGGAGGCGGCGAGCTCCCACTCGTCGGCGGCCGTGACGTCGGAGAGCAGCACGCGGGTGCGGGCGCCGGTCGACGCGGACGACGATGAAGAAGTCCTCGTCGACCGCGACCAGCCCGACGGCGCCGCCGTCGCCGGGAAACCGACGCAGGCCGCCCGCGAGGGTGTCGATGTCGTCGAGGAACGGGTCGGTGATCTCAGCGACCTGCCAGGCGCCCGCCTCGCGGTAGGCGGCGAGCGCGAAGTCGATGTCGTCGATCTGCTCCGACATGTCGCCTCCTCGCCGCTGCGTCGCTCGATCGCCCCTGCCGGGATCGATGCCCCGGCCCAGCGTCGCAGGTCGCGGCACCCCCGCCAAGGGCCAAGGGCTCGGTTCCGACCATCCAGCGGGTGAGTCATCCGGCCCCCGTCGGGCCCGTCGGGCGCCCGCGGCGTCGGAGACTAGAGTGCCGCCCATGCGCACCCAGGTCGTCGACCACCCGCTCGTGGCCCACAAGCTGAGCACCCTGCGCGACGCCTCCACCGACTCCGCCACCTTCCGGCGCCTCGCCGACGAGCTGGTCACGCTGCTGGCCTACGAGGCGACCCGCGACGTGCGCGTCACCGAGACCGACGTCGAGACCCCGGTGGCGTCGACGACGGGCGTCCGGCTGGCCTCGCCGAAGCCGCTCGTCGTCCCGATCCTGCGCGCCGGCCTCGGCATGCTCGAGGGCATGGTGCGGCTGCTGCCGACCGCCGAGGTCGGCTTCCTGGGCATGGTCCGCAACGAGTCGACGCTGGAGGCCTCCACCTACGCCGAGCGGCTGCCGGACGACCTCTCCGGCCGGCAGGTCTTCGTGCTCGACCCGATGCTCGCGACCGGCGGCACGCTGGCCGCGGCCATCCGCTTCCTCACCGACCGCGGCGCCGACCACATCACCGCGCTGACGCTGCTCAGCGCCCCCGAGGGCTGCTCGCGGCTCGAGCGCGAGCTCGAGGGCATCGACGTCCCCGTCACGATCGTGACCGCCGCCATGGACGAGCGCCTCAACGAGAAGGGCTACATCGTCCCGGGTCTCGGCGACGCGGGCGACCGGCTCTACGGCCTGGCTGACTGACCCCCGGTTCCCGGCGGCGCCCGCCCGACCTACGGTGGGCCGCGTGCTTGCTGCTCGGGACCTGGTCCGGGAGTTCGACGGACGACGAGCCGTCGACGCGGTGAGCTTCGAGGTGCGCCCCGGGAGGATCACCGGCTTCGTCGGCGCGAACGGCGCCGGGAAGACCACGACGATGCGGATGCTGATGGGCGTCCTCGCTCCCACGTCGGGCTCGGTGCGCTGGGACGGACGCGAGGCCACGGCCGCCGATCGGCGTCGCTTCGGCTACATGCCCGAGGAGCGCGGCCTCTACCCCCGGATGAGGCTGGCCGAGCAGCTCGCGTACTTCGCCAGGCTGCACGACATGCCGGCGGCGGACGCGCGCCGGCGGGCCGACGAGCTGCTGGCCTTCTTCGACCTCGCGGACCGGGCGGACGACCTGCTCGACACCCTGTCCCTCGGCAACCAGCAACGCGTGCAGATCGCCGCCGCGATCGCCCACCGGCCCACGGCGTTGGTGCTCGACGAGCCGTTCAGCGGCCTGGACCCGCTGGCCACGGACGCGATGGTCGAGCTGCTGCACCGTGAGGCGGCCGACCTGCCCGTGCTCTTCTCCAGCCACCAGCTCGACCTGGTCGAGCGCCTCTGCGACGACGTCGTCGTCCTCGCGCGGGGACGCGTGGTCGCGGCCGGCACGGTCGAGGAGCTTCGGGGACGGGGCCCCGACCGGTACCACGTCCGCGTGCACGACCGCGATGCCGCGTGGGTGCTCGGGGTGCCCGGGCTGCGCGCGGTCTGGCAGGAGGGGGACGAGGCGATGCTCGAGCTCGACGGCCTGGCCCCCGCGGACCTCACGCCCGCGCTCGTCTCCCGTGGCGGGGTGCTCGAGGTGGCGCGGGTGCGACCCGGGCTCTCCGAGGTGTTCCGGGACGTCGCGGCATGAGTCGCGGCAGGACAGACAGCCGGCGTCCGCAGCCGCTGTGGCGCGTGGTGGCCGGCCGCGAGGTCCGGACGCAGGGCCGCTCGAAGGCCTTCCTGATCAGCGGCACGGTGCTCGCCCTCGCCCTGGTCGCGCTGGTCGTCACCAACGCGGTGCTCGCGGACCGGACGCAGACGAGCCGGGTGGCCGTGGCCGACGACACCGCCGCCGCGGCGGTCGAGCGCGGCGCGGCGGCGGCGGAGGCCGCGGACCGGAACCTGGTCGTCGAGGCGAGCCGGCAGGAGGACGCCGCCTCCGCCGAGGCCGCGGTGCGTGCCGGCGAGGCCGACCTCGCCCTGCTGCCCGCCGACGGCGGGTACGAGCTGGTCGGCGCGGAGGACGTGGACGGCGCCGCGAGCGAGCTCGTGAGCGCGGCGCTGGTGCAGACGGTCACGGAGCGGAACGCCGCTCAGGAGGGCGTCGACCTCGCGGCACTCGGGCGCGGCGCCGACGTGGAGGAACGCCTGCTCGACCCGGGCCCCGAGGACGAGGCGCTGCGCCAGGTGGCCGCCTTCGTCTTCGTGGCGCTGTTCTACGTCACGGCCCTGTCCTTCGGGATGACCATGGCCTCCAGCGTGACGCAGGAGAAGGAGAGCCGGGTCGTGGAGATCCTCGCCGCGGCCGTGCCCGTGCGCTCCCTGCTGTGGGGCAAGGTGGCGGGCACCAGCGTGCTCGCCGTGGGGCAGACCCTGGTGCTGGTCGCGGTCGGCGCGGGCGCGCTGGTGGCCACCGGGCAGACCGAGGCGCTGGGCGTGGTCGGCCCCGCGATGGGGTGGTACGTGGCGTTCTTCGTGCTCGGCTTCGTCGCCCTCGCCGCCGTGTGGAGCGTGGCCGGTGCGCTCGCCTCGCGCCAGCAGGACCTCCAGGCCAGCACGTCGCCGTTGCAGATCCTGCTGTTCGCGCCGTACATCATCGCGGTCACCGCGGGTGAGCAGGTGCAGACCGTGGTCTCGATGCTGCCGATCACCGCGACCATGCTGATGCCGGCACGGCTTGCCCAGGGGGACGTGCCGGCCTGGCAGCTCGCCGTCGCCGTGCTGACGACCGTGCTCGCCGCGGGCCTGCTCGTGCGCCTCAGCGTGCGGGTCTGGGAGCGGACGGTCCTGCAGACGGGGGCGCGTATCGGCTTTCGAGAGGCGTGGCGCCGCGCCCGGTGAGCGCGCTGTAGGTTGACCACGGCCCACGCTCCCGCTCCGAACCCCCTTCCCCGACACCCACGTCTCGGGATACCCCTTCTCCGACACCCCTTCTCCTACACCGGGCGAGAGGCCACAGGAGGTCAGATGCGCATCGGCATCCCCCGCGAGTCCCGCCCCGGCGAGACCCTCGTCGCGGCCACGGCCGACACGGCGACGAAGCTGGCGAAGCTCGGCTACGACGTGGTCGTGGAGCACGGCGCCGGCGTCGCCGCCGACCAGAAGGACGAGGCGTACGCCGCGGCCGGCATCGAGGTCGGTGACGGCGACCGGGTCTGGTCGAGCGACGCCGTCGTCAAGGTGCAGGCCCCGACCGACGACGAGGTGGACCGGCTCTCCGAGGGCGCCACGCTGGTCTCCCTGATGGCGCCGGCGCGCAGCCCCGAGCTGGTCGACGGCCTCACGCGGGCCGGCGTCACGGCGATGGCCATGGACGCCGTCCCGCGCATCTCGCGCGCGCAGTCGATGGACGTCCTCTCCTCGATGGCGAACGTCGCCGGCTACCGCGCCGTCGTCGAGGCGGCGCACGCCTTCGGCCGCCAGTTCACCGGCCAGGTGACCGCGGCCGGCAAGGTGCCGCCCGCGCGGATCTTCGTGGTGGGGGCCGGCGTCGCCGGGCTCGCCGCGATCGGCACGGCCAGCGCGATGGGCGCCGTCGTGCGCGCCTTCGACGTGCGGCCCGAGGTCGCCGAGCAGGTCGAGTCGATGGGTGCCGAGTTCGTCACCGTCGACATCGAGGTCGAGAAGACCGCCGACGGCTACGCCAAGGAGATGACCGAGGAGCAGAAGCAGGCCACCGCCGACATGTACGACGAGGAGGCGCGCGCCGCCGACATCGTCATCACCACGGCGCTGATCCCCGGCAGGCCCGCGCCCGAGCTGATCACCGCGGAGACCGTCGCGAGCATGCGGCCGGGCAGCGTCGTCGTGGACATGGCGGCCGCCAACGGCGGCAACTGCGAGCTCACGCGTGGCCGACGAGCAGGTCGTCACCGACAACCTCGTCACCGTGATCGGCTACACCGACCTCGCCGGCCGGCTGGCCGCCCAGACCTCGCAGCTCTACGGCACGAACGTCGTGAACCTGTTCAAGCTGCTGACGCCCGAGAAGGACGGTCGGCTGGTCCTCGACCTCGACGACCCGGTGCAGCGCGGGATGACGGTGACGAAGGACGGCGAGACCCTGTGGCCGCCGCCCCCGGTCGAGGTCTCCGCGGCGCCCCAGCCGGACGCCGACGCGACCAGGCAGATGGAGGCTCCCGCGGCGGAGCCGAAGAAGCCCGTCGACCCCCGGCGCAAGTACTACGCCGCGGGGGCCGGCGCGGCGCTCTTCGCCCTGGTCGCCATGTTCGCGCCCGGACAGTTCCTCGGGCACTTCACGGTCTTCGCACTGGCGGTCTTCGTGGGCTACTACGTGATCTCGAACGTGGCGCATGCCCTGCACACGCCGCTGATGAGCGAGACCAACGCGATCTCCGGGATCATCATCGTGGGCGGCATCCTGCAGGTCGGCAGCGAGAACCTGGCGGTGTCGCTGCTGGCGCTGCTCGCGGTCTTCATCGCCAGCATCAACGTCTTCGGCGGGTTCCTGGTGACGCTCCGCATGCTCGAGATGTTCCGGAAGGACTGACATGGACGACTTCCTGCGCTCCCCCGAGCTCCGCGGGCTGATCCGGGCCGCGTACGTGATCGCCGGCGTGCTCTTCATCTTCGCGCTGGCCGGCCTGAGCAAGCACGAGACCGCCAAGCGCGGCAACATCGCCGGCATGATCGGCATGGGCGTCGCCCTGGTCGCGACGCTCTTCGAGGCCGGCCGCCGCTCGACGCTGCCGGACTACCGCGGGCTCGGCGTGACGCTGCTGCTGATCCTGCTGGCCATGGTCGGGGGGCTGCTGATCGGCCAGTGGCGCGCCCGGACCGTCGAGATGACCGGGATGCCCGAGCTGGTGGCGCTGCTGCACAGCTTCGTCGGCGCGGCGGCCGTGCTCGTTGGCATCAACTCCTACCTGGAGCCCGGCGACCTGCCGACCGCCGCCATGGAGAACATCCACGCGGTCGAGGTGTTCCTCGGCGTCTTCATCGGCGCGGTCACGTTCACCGGGTCGCTGGTCGCCTTCGGCAAGCTCAGCGGGCGGATGAAGTCGACGCCGCTGGTGCTGCCGTACCGGCACTGGCTGAACCTCGGGGTCATCGTCGGCTCGTTCGCGCTGATGATCGTCTTCATGGCGCTGGGCCACGAGGAGGGCGAGGTGGGCGTCGGCCTGCTGCCGCTGCTGCTGATGCTGGCGCTCTCGCTGTTCCTCGGCTTCCACCTCGTCGCCGCCATCGGCGGCGGGGACATGCCGGTGGTCGTGTCGATGCTGAACAGCTACTCCGGGTGGGCCGCGGCCGCCGCCGGCTTCACGCTGGAGAACGACCTGCTGATCATCACCGGGTCGCTGGTCGGCGCCTCGGGCGCGATCCTCTCCTACATCATGTGCAAGGCGATGAACCGCTCGTTCGTCTCGGTCATCGCCGGCGGGTTCGGCTCCGACGGCGCGATCTCGGGCGAGGCGCGCGACTACGGCGAGCACCGCGAGGTGATGGCGGACGAGGCGGCCGAGCTGCTCGCGGACGCCTCCTCGGTGATCATCGCGCCCGGCTACGGCATGGCGGTCGCGCAGGCCCAGTACCCCGTCGCCGAGCTCACCGCGCAGCTGCGGGCTCGGGGGATCGCCGTGCGCTTCGGCATCCACCCGGTGGCCGGCCGCCTGCCGGGCCACATGAACGTGCTCCTCGCCGAGGCGAAGGTGCCCTACGACATCGTGCTCGAGCTCGACGAGATCAACGACGACTTCGGCGAGACGGACGTCGTCCTCGTCATCGGGGCCAACGACACCGTGAACCCCGCGGCCAACGAGGAGCCCGGCAGCCCGATCGCCGGGATGCCCGTGCTCGAGGTCTGGAACGCCCGCGACGTGATCGTCTTCAAGCGCTCGATGGCCACCGGGTACGCCGGCGTGCAGAACCCGCTGTTCTTCAAGGAGAACGCCCGGATGCTCTTCGGCGACGCCAAGGAGCAGGTCAACGCGATCGTCAGCCACCTCCCCGCCGACCACAAGGCCGCCGCGCACTGACGGTTCCCGTGCTGGTCATGCGGGAGCTCAGGAACCGACGGGCGCCGTGGCGAGCACCTCGTACCGCGGGCGGCGGCGTCGGCCCTCGCCCAGGTGGGAGGCCAGGAGGGCGACCTCGCCGATCGTCCACGGCGGTCCCTCGTAGGCGTCGAGCAGCCGCACCCAGCGGGTGACCTCCTGCGGGCGCCCGAGCCGGGCGACCGTGAGGTGCGGGTGGAACCGCATGCCGTCGACCGGGGCGCCGGCGCGGGCCATCGCGGTCCGGGCGCCGGCGGCGAGGGCGTCGACCTCGGCCCGGCCCGCCTCGTCCAGCGCGAGGCCCGCCCAGAGCACCCGGGCGCCCGGCGGCGTGCGGGAAGGCCCCACCGCCGGCGACCCGGGTCGTCACGGCCGAGCGCCGTGCGGCCGCGGCCGCCAGCCCCGCGGCCGCCTCATCGACGCGGTGCTCGCCCAGCTCGCCGGCAAAGGCCAGGGTCACGTGCAGGTGCTCGGGATCGGTCCACCGGAAGCTCGCCGCCTCGCGGCGCACCTCGAGGAAGGCGTCGAGGTCGGCGACCGCCTCCTCGGGCGGCAGCAGCGCGGCGAAGACACGCACGGGCTCAGCCCTGCGGCTCGTCGTCCACCTGGATGTCGAACGTGACGTCCTGCCCGTCCACCTCGGTCACCGTGACGTCGATGCCGAGCTCATCTCGCCGTCGACGAGCGTGCACCGCACGGAGGCGCCGACCTCGGCCTCGAGGTTCTCGGGGCACTCCACGAGGTCCGGCGCGCGGCCGACCATGACGCGAGTCGCTCGCTGATCTGCTCGGCCACGTCGTCGGCGGGCGACGGACGGCGCTGCCGGGCTCGTCCACGTCGATGTCGAGCGAGCAGCCGCCCAGCAGGCCCGCCGCCAGGGCCAGCCCGAGAACGCGCCGGGCTCGCCGCGCCCTGTGCCGCATGTGCCGAGCCTAGCCCGCACCGGCCGACGAGCCCCGGCGCCAGGGCCCTCGTCCGCGCGGCCCGACGTACCGTCGGGCGGCATGAGGCCGGGCGCGCGGAGGCTCGGCGCGGGCGCGGCCGCCGCGGCGCTGCTGCTCGCCGGGTGCGGCGCCCTCGGAGAACGGGTCGGCCGACCGGCGCCAGACCAGCGAGCAGCCCGTCGACGCGAGCACCGAGGCGCCCCCGTCCGCAAAGCCGACCGCCGAGCCCACCGATCCGGAGCCCACCGCTGAGCCAGGACCGCGCCCGGGCAGCCGTCGGGGCCGGGCACCACGCCGCCGCCCTGGCTCGGCGCCCGCGTGCTCCCGGAGGCGTCCACGGGCTTCGGGGAGGTCCGCCGCACCCCCAGGTCCCTGCGCACCCGCCGCTTCACGCTGCCCGACGAGCTGCCCTCGCTCCCCGGGCCGGGGTACGCCGCCCGCATCACCGACCCCGCCCCCGACCGGGTGGTCGCGCGCTCGACCTGGCGGCCCGGCTGCCCGGTGGGCCGCGGCGAGCTGGCCTGGCTGCGGGTGGCGTTCCGCGGCTTCGACGGGCAGCGGCACACCGGCGAGCTGCTCGTACACAGGCCGCGCGGCCGCCGACCTGCGCGCCGTCTTCCGCGACCTGTGGCGCGCCGACTTCCCCATGGAGCGGCTGGCGATCACGCCCGCGCAGGCGCTCGACGCGCCCCCGACGGGCGACGGCAACACCACGGGTGCGTTCGTGTGCCGGCCGGTGACGGGCGGGACGTCGTTCTCCCAGCACGCCTACGGCCTGGCGGTGGACGTGAACCCCTTCCAGAACCCCTACGTGAAGGGCGCCGGGGCCGACCGGGTCGTGCTGCCCGAGCTCGCGTCGGCGTACCTCGACCGGTCCCGGAGCGCCCCGGGGATGATCCGACCGGGCGGCCCGGTGGTCCGGGCGTTCGCGCGGATCGGCTGGACGTGGGGCGGCGACTACCGCAGCCTCAAGGACTGGCAGCACTTCAGCGCCACCGGCGGCTGAGGACGCGCCGGCGGCCGCAGCCGGGCCGCGACACACCGGGAACCGCCGGTGCAGGTGAGACGGGCGTGGCCCGACCGGGCATGCTCGACCCATGAGCAGCAATCCCGACCCGACCACGGTCCTCGTCACGGGGGCGTCGGGGTTCATCGGCCGACGGCTCACGCCGCTGCTGGTGGACGCCGGCCACGACGTGCGCGCCATGACGCGCAGCCCCGACCGCTACCAGGGGCCGGGCACGGCGGTCCGCGGCGACGTCCACGACCCCGCGACGCTGACCGAGCCGCTGGCCGGCGTCGACGTCGCCTACTACCTGGTGCACTCCCTCGACAGCCCCGACTTCGAGCGGCGCGACGCCGAGGCCGCCCGCGCGTTCGGGCGCGTCGCCGCCGAGCAGGGCGTGCGTCAGATCATCTACATGGGCGGGCTCGGCGACGACGGCGAGGACCTCTCCGCCCACCTCCGGTCGCGCCGGCAGGTCGAGGGGCTGCTCGGCGAGGCCGGCGTGCCGGTCACCGTGCTGCGCGCCGCGGTCGTGGTCGGCCACGGCGGCATCTCCTGGGAGATCACCCGGCAGCTGGTCAAGAACCTGCCCGCCATGGTCGCCCCCAAGTGGGCGTCGACCACGACGCAACCGATCGCGTTGGACGACGTCGTCCGCTACCTCGCCGGCGTCCTCGGGCGCGACGAGGCCCTGGGTGAGACCTTCGAGCTCGGCGGGCCCGAGCAGATGACGTACGTCGACATGCTCCAGCGCGCCGGGCGCCTCATGCACGGGCGCCGCGTGCCGGTGCTGCGCGTCCCGCTGCTGACGCCGCGCCTGTCCTCGCACTGGCTCGCGCTGGTGACCGACGTCGACCTCACGACCGGGCGCAACCTGATCGACTCGATGGACATCGAGTGCATCGTGCGGGACCGCCGGATCCGCGACATCGTGCCGGGCGAGCCGATGGACTACGACGAGGCCGTGCGCCGCGCCCTCGCGGACGGCGAGGCTCAGACCTCCGGGAAGATCGCCGGCAACGCGTAGAGCATCGTCACCGACCAGGTGATGTGGGTGAGGATCGGGGCGAGGATGCCGCCCGTCACCTTGCGCTGGTAGCCCGTGACGACGCCGATCAGGATCGCGGCGAACGCCAGCATCACGTTGCCGGTCAGCGCGGTGGCGACCACGTAGAGCGCCGTGCTCCAGGCGATCTTGTGCCGGGGCACCGCGTCGTAGACGGCGCCGCGGAAGAAGATCTCCTCCGCCACGCCGTTGAGCACGGTGACGAGCAGGAGCAGCCAGGCGTTGCCCTGGTAGGCGTACTGCAGCACCGCGACGATGGCGTCCGCCAGTGGGCCGATCTCGCGGACGACGAGCCCGCCCACGACGAACAGCATCGACAGCACGACGCCACCCGCGACGCCGATGATCACCGGCCGACGCCCCTGGGCGAACTCCCACACGGCGTCCCCGAAGATCTGGCGCAGGAACAGGCCGTGCCCGACGCGGCCGAGCCGCAGCGGCCCGGCGGCGAACGCACCGACCGCCCACACGGTCGCGATCACGACCGTCAGCGCGTAGAACTGCACCGACCCGGGCTCCAGGCGCAGCAGGAAGCCCAACAGGCTCGCGCCGAGCACCGCGAAGGCCACGGTGACGACCTGCTGCCGGTTGGGCTGCTGCTTGGTCAGCTCACGTTCCATCGCCCACGAGTCTGACAGTGGGGCACGGGTCACACCGGGCCCCGGTTCACCCACCCCGGCGAGCTCGCGCTCCCTCGCGGGAGCCGCGGACCCCGCGGGGCGGGCGCCGCTCAGCGGCCCGCGAGCACCTCGTCCACCCAGGCGGGCACCAGCTCGCCGGCCGGGCCGTGCCGCGCGTCGTCGAAGAAGGCCGTCCCCTCGCTCGGGGCCAGGTTCAGCTCGACGGTGTGCGTGCCGCCGGCGCGGGCGACCTGCACGAACCCCGCGGCCGGGTAGACCGCGCCCGAGGTGCCCACCGAGGCGAACACGTCCGCCGACAGCAGGGCCCGCTCGATCTCGGGCATCCGGTAGGGCACCTCGCCGAACCACACGACGTCCGGGCGCAGCTCGGGTGCGCCGCAGGAGCGGCAGGTGGGCCCGTCGCCCAGCGGGCCCGTCCACCGCTCGCGCCACCCGCACCCGGCACACAGGGCGGAGCGCAGCTCGCCGTGCATGTGCACCACCGCGGGCGAGCCGGCCCGCTCGTGCAGGTCGTCGACGTTCTGGGTGACCAGGGTCAGGTCGTCGCCGAGCACCCGGCCGAGCCGGGCCAGCGCGCGGTGGGCCGGGTTGGGCTCCGCGACGTCCAGCGCGGCGCGCCGCGCGTCGTAGAACGCGTGCACGAGCGCCGGGTCGGCGGCGTACGCCTCGGGCGTGGCCACCTCCTCCACCCGGTGCCCGTGCCAGAGCCCCTCGGCGTCGCGAAACGTGGGCAGGCCGCTCTCCGCCGACACCCCGGCCCCGGTCAAGACCACCACTCGCACGAAACCCCCTGCTGGGCCGTTCGCCCCTTCCCACCGTTGAGGAGGAGCGGAAAATATCCTGTCTGTCGGGCAGAATGCCCGAGGTGAGCAGGCGCGGCGACCCCCTGGATCCGCGTCCTTGCCACAGGAGGACCCGTGCTCGAGCGCATCGGCCTGGACGCCGCGACCACCGCGGTCTACCGCGCCCGCCTGCTCGACCCGGACGTCACCACCGAGGAGCTCGCTGAGCGGCTCCAGATGACCGTGCGCCAGGTGGACTCCTCCACGCAGCGCCTGGTCTCGCGGGGGCTGGCGGTGCCGCTGCCCGGCCGCGCGACCGTGCGCCCGGTCAGCCCCGAGATCGGCCTGGAGCTGCTGATCTCGCTGGAGGAGGACGAGCTGCGCCGGCAGGAGGTGGGGCTGCAGCGGCTGCGCAGCGAGGTCTCGGCCTTCACCGACGACTACCGGCGCCGCCGCGAGCGGCGCTCCGCGACGCGGATGGAGCACCTCGACGGGGAGGGCCAGATCACCACCCGGCTCGCCGAGCTCGTCGCCGACACCCGCGACGAGATGCTCAGCCTGGTCTCCCACCGGCCCGACACCGACGACCTGGCGCGGCGCCGGGACGTCGACGCGGCGCTGCTCGAGCGCAACGTGAACGTCCGCTCCGTCTACCTCGCCTCCGCGCTCAACGAGCAGGCGGTGCAGGAGTACCTCGCGCGGTACGTCGAGCAGGGCGGCGGCGTGCGCACCACGCCGACCGTGCCCGTGCAGATGACCGTGCACGACCGCGAGTGCGCGCTCGTCGCCGTCGACCCCACCGAGCCCGACAAGGGCGCCGTGATCATCACCAGCCCCGGCTCCGTCGCGGCGCTCGTCGCGCTCTTCGAGACGCTGTGGCGCGAGGGCGAGTCGACGTTCTCGCGGCAGCGGCCCGCCTCCGCGAAGCCGCGGGCCGCCGAGCTGGAGCTGCTGCAGCTGTTGATGGCCGGCCACACGGACGACAGCTCGGCGCGGCACCTGCAGGTCTCGGCCCGCACGATCCGCCGGATGCTGACCGAGCTGCAGCGCAAGGCCGACGCGAACAGCCGCTTCGAGCTCGCCGCACGGGCCGTGCACCTCGGCTGGCTCGACGTGGAGTAGCCTGTGCGTCTCTCCGAGGTGGACTAGACCGATCGAGGAAATCCAGAAGATCGGCCGGATCAGGCATGACCGGCCGCCCGGGCGGGAAGAACGCCGGACAGCGGCACGATCAGGGGGATCGGCCGCGTGGGGCTTCGTCGAGGGGACGTGTGGGGCGTCTGCTCGACCTGTTCCGGGTCCGACCGGATCCGGACTGGTCTAGAGCATTGTGAACGCTGTTCTCGATGCGAACACTGACGGGGGCCGGACCAGCAAGCACACATGTCTCGGGGATACAGACATGGAGTGACCGCATGACCGTCGACTCTCAGGTACACGACCAGCAGGGCGTGACATGGGGCGGGGAGACCGACACCGGCGGGGCGCGTCCGCGCATCTCGGTGGTCATCCCCGTGCTGAACGAGGCCCGCAACCTGATGACCGTGCTCCCGGCCCTGCCGCCGGTCGAGCAGGTGCTGCTCGTGGACGGCGGCTCCGTGGACGGCAGCGTCGACGCGGCCCGCTCCGCGCTGCCCGGCGTGCAGGTCGTGCAGCAGACGCGGCGCGGCAAGGGCAACGCCCTCGCCTGCGGGTTCGCGGAGGTCACGGGCGACATCGTCGTCACCTTCCCCGCCGACGGCTCCGCGGACCCCGCGGAGATCGAGCGGTTCGTCGACGCGCTGCTCGCCGGCGCCGACGTCGCCCAGGGCAGCCGTTTCCTGCCCGGCGGCGGCAGCCAGGACCTCACCCGCCTGCGCGCGCTCGGCAACCGCGCGCTGGGCCGCCGGGCGAACCGCCTCTTCGACACGGCCCTCACCGACCTCTGCTACGGCTTCAACGCCTTCTGGGCCGACGTGCTCGACGAGCTCGCGCTGCCCGCAACCGGACTCCCTACCCCCGGTGGCGCCCTGCCCCGGGGGGACGGCTTCGAGATCGACGCCCTGATCCGCTGCCGCGCCTCCGTGGCGGGCCTGGCGGTCACCGAGGTGCCCAGCCGCGAGCGGCCGCGCGGCTACGGGGCCGGTCACCTCCGGGCGGGCCGGGACGGTCTCCGGGTGCTCCGCACCCTGCACGCCGAGCGCCGCCGCGCCCGCCGTCTCCAGGGGCGCGGCCTGTTCCGGGCGGCCCGGGCGTCCGCGCCGGGGCTGGCCGTCGGCCCGCGGGTCGCCGCCCCCCACTGGACGGCGTGACGGCCCACCGGCGGGCGATGAGCGTGCCGACATGGCTGACCCCGGGGCGCGGGGCCCACGCAGGCCCACCGCCCTCCCACGCCGGGACGCCGGGCCGGGGTGGCCGCCGCGCCGCCGCGTGCTGCTCCTGCTCGTCCCGGGCCTCGTCTGCATCGCCCTGCGGTCGCCGGGGTGAGCCTCGTGGCCGAGCTCGAGTCGGGCTCCGGTGGGGGCGCGCGGACCTGCTCAGCCGAGACGGAGGCCAGGCCATGAGCCGCTCCTCGGTGCGGTCGCCTCCCCGGGCGCCGGCGGGTCCCGGCTGATGCCCGACGAGGCGTCCCGTGGTCCGGGACAGGACGCCGACCGGCGGGTGCCCGAGCAGCGCGGGGCCCCGCCGGAGGCCCCGGCGGACCGCCGGGACCGGCTGCGCCACGAGACGCGCGAGCAGATCAAGGCCGCGGCGCGTGACCTGCTCGCGCCGCACCACAGCGGTGAGCTCAGCCTCCGGGCCGTCGCGAGGGCGGTCGGCATCGCGCCATCGGGGATCTACCGGTACTTCAACTCGCGCGAGGACCTCGTCGCCACCCTGGCCCGCGACGCCTACGAGTCCGGGCGGGCCGCGCTGCTGAGCGACACCGGGGCGGTCCTCCCGACGCCGGCGGAGTCCGGAGCGGCGCACCTCGAGCAGGCCGTGGCGCTCGCGCACGCCTACCGCCGCTGGTGCCTGGGGCACCGGGCGGAGTTCTCGCTGATCTTCGCGGTCGAGCCGGACCGCGCGGCCAGGCCGCCACGGAGCCGGCCGTCGGCGAGGCGGCGCACCCCTTCTTCGCGGCGCCGCTGCAGCACTACCTCGACGGCGTGCGCAGCGGCGCGATCGACCCGTCCGCGGGGGTGCCGCGCCGGGACCCGGGGCTGTCGGAGTCCGCCGAGGCGATGCGCGCGGCGCACACCCCCGAGCTCGAGCCCGCCGACATCGGCGTGCTGCTGTGGGGCTGGGCGGCGCTGCAGGGCTTCATCAGCCTCGAGCTCCTCGGCCCGCTGGGCTCCTTCTACGCCGACCCCGAGGCTGCCTTCGACCGGCACGCGCGCAGCGTGTTCGCCGCGATGGGATACGGCGCCGGGGCCTAGCGCCGATCACCCGAAGGGGCGACCCCGACTCGCCCGGCGCCATCGCGGGCCCCTAGGGTGGCCCGCGTCGCATCGCCGGGTCCGCGTCCCGGCGCGTACCTGCAATCCGCCCGGCACAGGGCTGGCTCCGACTCGGAGGAGTTCGTCATGTCCCCGACCGACCGACCCACCGCGCCACCAGCAGGGCGCTCCCTGCGCGTGCTGCGCGCGCTGACCCTGGTGGCGCTCCTGCCTGCGATCGCGCTGCCGCTGCTGGTCGGGCTCTACGACCGGCAGGACCCGGAGCTGTGGGGCTTTCCGTTCTTCTTCTGGTCCCAGCTCGCGCTGATCCCGATGGCAGCGGGGCTGACCGTGCTGGCCTACTACCTGGCGAAGGCGGCCGAGCGACGCCGCCGTGCGGCCGCGGAGCACCGCGCGGCCGGCCGCCGGCCCGAGGGGCGGTGACGACGTGGACGCCATCACCGTCGCGATCTTCGTCTTCTTCTTCGGCCTCGTCACGATCATGGGCTTCGCCGCCGCCCGCTGGCGCCGCGCCGCGGCGCTGGACAACCTCGACGAGTGGGGCCTGGGCGGCCGCGGGTTCGGGTCCTTCATCGCCTGGTTCCTGATCGGCGGCGACCTCTACACGGCGTACACGTTCGTCGCGGTGCCGGCGCTGATGTACGCCGGGTCCGCGATCGGCTTCTTCGCCGTGCCCTACACCATCATCGCCTTCCCGATCGTGTTCATCTTCCTGCCGCGGCTCTGGTCCGTGTCGCACCGCCACGGGTACGTCACGCCGGCGGACTTCGTGCAGGGGCGCTACGACTCGCGCGCGCTGGCCCTCGCCGTGGCCGCGACCGGGATCCTCGCCACGATGCCCTACATCGCGCTCCAGCTCGTGGGCATCGAGGTCGTGCTCGAGGTGATGGGCCTGCAGGCCGGCGACGACGCCTCCTGGATCCTCAAGGAGGCCCCGCTGTTCATCGCCTTCGCGGTGCTCGCGGCCTACACGTACTCCTCCGGGCTGCGCGCGCCGGCGCTGATCGCCTTCGTCAAGGACACGCTGATCTACGTCGTGATCTTCGTGGCCGTGATCTACCTGCCCATGCAGCTGGGCGGCTGGGGCGAGATCTTCAGCTCGGTCTCCGAGAGCTTCGATGCCTTCAACACCGAGAACGCCGACGCCATCGCGGCCGGCGAGGTCAGCGGCAAGGCCATGGTGCCGCCGCCGGCGGCGCACTGGGCCTACTCCTCGCTCGCCTTCGGGTCGGCGCTGGCGCTGTTCATGTACCCGCACTCGGTCACCGCCGTGCTGGCCACGCGCAGCCGCAGCGTGATCCGGCGCAACGCCGCGCTGCTGCCGGCGTACTCCTTCCTCCTCGGCCTGCTGGCGCTGCTCGGCTTCGTGGCCATCGCCGCCGGCGTGCAGGTCGAGAACGGCCAGCAGGCCGTGCCGCAGCTGTTCGAGAACGAGTTCCCGAGCTGGTTCGCGGGGGTCGGGTTCGCCGCCATCGCGATCGGCGCGCTCGTGCCCGCGGCCATCATGTCGATCGCGGCCGCCAACCTGTGGACCCGCAACATCTACAAGGCCTTCCTCAACCGCGGGGCCACGCCGAAGCAGGAGGCGACCCAGAGCAAGCTCGTCTCGCTGCTGGTCAAGGTGGGGGCGCTCGCGTTCATCATCGGGCTGCCCAACCAGTTCGCGATCGACCTGCAGCTGCTGGGCGGGATGTGGATCCTGCAGACGTTCCCGGCGATCGTGGCCGGGCTCTACACGCGCTGGTTCCACCGGTGGGCGCTGTTCGCCGGGTGGGCCGCGGGGATGCTGTACGGCACCTGGACGGCGTACGGCGTCGAGCGCGTCGGCGAGCCGGGGAGCCACTTCGGCAGCCCCCTGGCCACCGTGCCGGGCACCGACACGCAGGTCTACATCGCCCTGCTCGCCCTCGCCGTCAACGTGGTCCTGGCCGTCGTCCTGACCGTGGTGCTGCGCAGGATGGGCGCCGGGGAGGGCGTGGACCAGACCTCGCCGTCGGACTACCACGCCGACGCCGGCGACGAGGGCGTCGAGGAGGACCTGGAGCCCGAGATCGCTTCCGGCGAGCCCGCGCGAGCGTCTGCGTCGACCAGCACCTAGCCCGCGCTCGACTGGGGAGTTGCTTCCTCACCTGGTGCGTGGAGTGACTCCCCGGACGAAGCGGGCTCGCTCCGGGCGGACCGAGGTCCGTCTCTCGAGCACCAAACGCCGCCTGTCGGCGCGAGCTGAGACGCACCCAGCCGATGAGCGGGTGCTGAGTCACGTTCATCGGGTGGGTGGACGGGTCCGGCGCGGTGCCAACATCGGTCGTGGGCGCGAGCCCACGAAGTCGGGTGGGAGGTAGCCCCATGGGGGAGGCAAAGGGGCCGAGCAGCGCTGGGGCCACCGATGATGGCGTGGACGCCGCGACAGATTCGTGAGTGCAGCGCGCCACCCGCATCGTTGGGATGCTCGTCATCGGAGTGCTCGTTCCAGCGGTGATCGTGGGCGTCCTGGTCGGCGCGCTGGGCGTCTCGGCGCTCTTCACCGGCGCGCTGTGGGGCGCGTTGGGCGCCAAACTGGGCGGCACCCGATGGACGGCCTACGGCGCTCCCGCGGTCGGCGTCGCAGCCGGTCTGGGCTCGTACACCACCTACGACTGGTGGTGGGCGGGGCTGCTCGCCGCAACCGGCCTCCTCTCCGGCCTCGGGTTCCGGTTCGGCTGGTTCCCCGTCCTGTTCATGGCGCCCTTCGCCGCCACGTTCGTCACGCCGACCTCGGCCGTCGGCGACGCCGCAATCTTCGGAACCGTCGTGGCCGTGGGAACCGGGTACGGCGTCGTTGTCGTTCGCCGGTTCGGCGTCCCACCCATCGTCGAGGGAGACCGCTACTCCTGGCCGGTCGCCGCGGTCATTGCCCTCGCGTTCGGAGGCGTGATGGGTGTCGCCGCGGGGCTTGGCGTGGCCTTGTCGTGGAGTGAGCCGTACTGGGTCCCCGCACTCGCCCTGCTGGCCCTCCTGGCTGCGCTGATGCAGCGGCAGATCTATTGGCGGATGTACGGGGTGTACACCTTGGCGCTCGTGCTCTACATCGCCACGCCCGGTGACGTGGCCTTCGTCGCCGAGCAACGCGGGCTCCAGATCCTGGCCGGCATCGGACTGCTGGCACTCGGCCTGCTCGCCGTCCACGCGGTCGCCGACCGACTGGCACAGCGCTACCCCCAGCCCGAACTCGCGGCCGTGCCACCTACCTGAACAGGTGTCCGTATCTGGCCCCGAGAGCCAGTCGCTCGCGGAGGTGGCGTCTTGAGGAGCGCACGCGATCGAGAGTTCCTGCCTCGCCGCGGTCGAACGATTCCAGCGCCCGGGCCACCAGGTCGGGCTGCATGCGGCCAGTATCGGCGCTCAGTTCCCCCCGTCGCTGGCTGGCACCGCCGGTTGCCCCCCGCCCTCGCTCAGGGCGACGATGCGCGCTCGGCGGTAGTTGAACAAGCCGCCGAGCAGGAACAGGACGCTGCCGATGACGTACTGACCTGCGAGGAAGGCATCGACCGTGCGTTGATCGGCGGCGCTCTGCAGGGTGAACAGGTACGGGATGGACGCGACCACGAACAGCATCGACCCCGTCACGAAGGTGATGGCCGTGAGGTTCATGAGCTGGAGGGTGCTCATGTCCGGTGCCCGGACGACTTCGAGAACGTTGATCACCGCCCCGAAGACGAACAGCAGGCCGCCGATGATGAAGGTCCAGGAGCCGGCCGCGTACCACCCGACTGCATTCAGGAAGAAGACGCTCCCGGCGGTGAACAGCACGCTGCCCACCAGGTAGCTGAGCGCGGCCCATGCCTCGTACCGGTCCCAGATGGTGAGCCTGTGCTCGAGCGTGGCCCGGTAGCGGACCACTTCGAGCAGGTCATGGGCCGTGACCGCTACGTACATCAGGGATGCGAAGAAGAAGACCCAGGCCCCGCGGTCGGACACGCTCTCGGGCTCCGGGAAGAACAGCACGCTGCCCCAGATGAACATCACCCCACCGACGAGGTAGACCGTGGTGTTGGCGGTCTCCCACGTCAGGTTCTCGCGCCCGCCCGAGTGCCGGCTGGCCAAGCCGTGCGCTCTCGTTCGGTTGACAAACAGGTGAGGCACGGGCGACAAGCTATCACCGGCCAAACACGCGTTCGCGCAGCTCAACCCGCCATTCCGTGTCCCCCACCCGACACCACAGGGGCGGTGGGATGAGCGGGATCAGTCCGAGCACGACCGAAATGGACATTCCGTGCGCGGGATGGGCGTGTCATGGATGACGACGTACATCTGCGCCTACCACTGGGGCGGGGGCATCTCCACGTATCGTCTGCACGTCAGAAGTCGGCGCCGCTGACCCGACCAAACACCAGGGGGTGCCATGCCGACCGGGGCTGACGACTGGCTGCGTGACCAGTTCACGCGCGCCTACCGCGACCAGGCCGAGAAGTACGGCCGCTTCAATCTGGCCATCTTCGGGAAGACCGGCGTTGGTAAGAGCACGCTGATCAACGCGATCTTCGGCGAGGAGGTGGCCGCCACCGGTATCGGTGAGCCGGTCACGATGGACGCGCACCTGTACGTGCACTCCACCGACTTCCTCGGCGTCTACGACACGCGCGGCCTGGAGATCGGCGTCGACACCGAGCAGCTGATCTCCGAGCTGACCGGCTACGTGACCACGATGCGGAGCAAGCCGGTCTCCGAGCAACTGCACGTCGCCTGGTACTGCGTGCGCGCCGGAGACCGCCGGTTCGAGGACGCCGAGGCCGAAGTCATCGGGGCGCTGCATCGGCTGGGGCTACCCGTGATCCTGGTGCTGACGCAGGTACCGGCGCGGGACGGGAAGCCGCACCCGGATGCCGTGGCTCTAGCCGAGAATATTCTGGCCCGCGACCTGCCCGTGTACGCGCGGCGGGCGTTCTACACGATGGCGAGCGGTGACGCGTTCACAGCTCAGGGGCCGCACGGACTGAAGGAAGTTCTCGATGCCACCTTTCAGGTTGCTCCCGCTGCCGTTGAGGAAGCGCTGACGGCGGCACAGCAGATCGATGCGGCGAGGAAGCAGAAGCAGGCGGACGCGAAGATCGCGGCCGCGGTGACGGCGGCCAGCACCGCCGGGGCGACCCCGATTCCGTTCGCGGACGCCATGATCTTGGTGCCCATTCAGCTGGGGATGATGGCGGCCGTCGCGCAAACGTACGGGGTGTCGCTTGAACGCACCACGATGGCGGGGCTCGCCGCGACCGTGGGAGCCACCTCCGCCGGGCGGTCGTTGGTGGGCGGAATGATCAAACTGATCCCGGGTGGCGCGGTGGTTGGTGGGGCCATCAACGCGGGCGTCGCAGGGGGACTCACGCTCGCCATGGGCAAGGCGTGGATGCTGGTGTGCCAGCGGCTCGCGCGCGGTGAGCTGGTCGGCGTTGACGGGGCGCTCGACAACGCCGCCATCAAGAACCTCTTCAGCGACGAGTTGCGGAGCCAGTGGAAGAACCGGGGCGGGAAGGACAACTGACGCGCTCGTTCGCGCAGCACGGTGGCGTGACGGTGATGGCCCGCCCCGATGTAGCGCCGGAAGCCGCTTCCGAAGCGCAGCGCTGCTCCCGATCCTGTGCTTTGTCGCACGCGCTGGATGCAGCGATTCCACGCCCCGCCGATGGTCGAAGAGCAGGTGATCGATCCGCCGGCGGCCGCATCGTCCCGATCGGCCGACGACGGCGGCTGTTTCAGTAGTACCAGGGGAACGACGACCAGTCCGGGTCGCGCTTCTCCAGGAACTGGTCGCGGCCCTCCTGGGCCTCGTCGGTCATGTACGCCAGCCGCGTGGTCTCGCCGGCGAAGATCTGCTGGCCGACGAGGCCGTCGTCCACGGCGTTGAAGGCGTACTTGAGCATCCGCTGGGCCGTGGGCGACTTGCCGTTGACCAGCCGGCCCCACTCGAGCCCGGTGGCCTCGAGCTCGGCGTGCGGCACGGCCCGGTTGACGGTGCCCCAGGCCGCGGCGTCGGCGGCCGAGTACTCCTGGCCGAGGAAGAAGATCTCGCGGGCCTTCTTCTGGCCGACCTGGCGCGCCAGGTACGCCGACCCGAAGCCGCCGTCGAAGGAGCCGACGTCGGCGTCGGTCTGCTTGAAGCGCGCGTGCTCCTCGCTGGCGACCGTGAGGTCGCTGACCACGTGCAGGCTGTGCCCGCCGCCGGCGGCCCAGCCGTTGACCAGGCAGACCACGACCTTCGGCATGAACCGGATCAGCCGCTGCACCTCGAGGATGTGCAGCCGTGCCAGCCGGGCCTTGTCGACGGTGTCGGGCTGCTCGCCGGCGGCGTACTGGTAGCCGGCGCGGCCGCGGATCCGCTGGTCGCCTCCGGTGCAGAAGGCCCGCTTGCCGTTGGCCTCGCTCGGGCCGTTGCCCGTCAGCAGCACGCAGCCGACGTCGCCGCTGCTGCGCGCGTGCTCGAGGACGCCGAGCAGCTCGTCGACCGTGTGCGGCCGGAAGGCGTTGAGCACGTCGGGCCGGTCGAAGGCGACGCGAACCGTGCCGTGCTCGCGGGCGCGGTGGTAGGTGATGTCGGTGAGCCCTTCGAAGCCCGGCACCTCGGCCCAGGCGTCCGGGTCGAACGTCTCGGACACCCCCGCGATCGCACTCATGACGGCAACCTATCGCCGCCGCCCGTCCGCTGGGCCGGGCGGCCCGACGGTCCGCCTCCGCAACGAGATCGTCGCCGGAGCGTCATCCCGACGGGCTAGGCTCGCCGCGTGCCCTTCCTGCTGCGCGTCGAGCTGCCCGACGTCCCGGGCTCGCTCGGCCGGGTCGCGTCCGCGATCGGCGAGGCCGGCGGCGACATCGCCGCGATCGAGATCGTCGAGAAGCGCGACGGGACGGCCATCGACGACGTGCTGCTCGACACCGCGACCGGCACCATGCCCGACTCGATCGTCTCGGCCTGCACCCGGCTCGACGGGGTGGAGGTGCTGTGGATCAGCCGGTACGCGGCCGCCGGCGGGCTCGTGCTCGACCTCGAGGCGGTGGAGGACCTGACCGAGCACCGCCACGACGCGATGTCGCGACTGATCGACCTGCTGCCGCCGACCTTCCGCGCCGACTGGGCGGCGCGGGTGCGGCGGGCCGAGAACGGGCGGGCGGAGCGCGTCCACGCGACGCGGGCGACGCCGACGTCCATGCCCTTCACGCCGGTCGCGCGGGCCGGGCCCGTCGACCTGGACGACGTCAACGTCGCGGTCGCCGCACCCGTCGAGGACGGGGAGCTCGTCATCGTCGGCCGCCGCGGCGGGCCGGAGTTCCTGGACTCCGAGGTCGCGCGGATCCGCCACCTCGTGGGTCTCGCCGAGACCATCGCCGCCCACTGACCTCGCAAGGTGCCGAGTGGGCGTGAACCCCGCGGGACTGGCGCCCACTCGCCGTCCCTAACGGCCGAGTGGGCGTGAACCCCGCGGGACTGGCGCCCACTCGGCACGGGACTGGCGCCCACTCGGCGTTCAGGCGTCGCCGATGCGCTGGCGCAGGCCGCTGGCGCGGCGGGCCTGGCGGCCCACGGCCGCGCGCACCGCAGCCTCCGAGCCGACCACGCGCACCGTCTGTCGCGCCCGCGTGACCGCGGTGTAGAAGAGCTCGCGGGTGAGCAGCCGCGAGTCCTCCTCGGGCAGGACGACCGTGACCTCGTCGGCCTGGCTGCCCTGGCTCTTGTGGATCGTCATCGCGTGCATCGTGAGCACCTCGGACAGCCGCGAGGGGGCGAGCTCGCGGATGCCGCTGCCCGTGCCTAGCGCGACCCGCGGGCCGGAGTCCCCCGCGACCACGACGCCGGTGTCGCCGTTCCAGACGCGCAGGGTGTGGTCGTTCGCGGTGACCAGCAGCGGCCGGCCCGGGTACGCCGGCCCGGACAGCGGGTCGCCGGTCTCCTCGGTGAGCCAGTGCTCGACCTGACGGTTCCAGCGCCGGACGCCGGCAGGGCCCTCGCGGTGCGCGCAGAGCAGGCGGTGCCGGTCGAGCGCCCGGACCGCGCGCGACGCGTCGCCCGCCAGCGCGGCGTCGCGGAGCGCGAGCGCGGCGGGCAGCGCCGCCGCGCGCACCCGGCCGGTGGGGTCCTCGTCGCGGACCCAGACCACCGCGGGGTCGGCCTCGCCGCCCGCCGAGCGCCCGGCCGCGTCGCCGGCCGCCAGCGCGGCGACCACGGCGTCGGCGTCCCCGGCCCGCAGGGCCGCCGCCAGGGCACCGATCTCGGCGCCGTACCGGTGCGTGGTGGCCAGGCGCACGACGGGGTCGTCCGGGCGGCCCTCGAAGCCGGCCACGACGTCGGTGAGCACGGCGCCGGCGTCCACGGAGCTCAGCTGGTCGGGGTCGCCGACGAGCACCAGCCGGGCGTCCGGCCGCACCGCCTCGAGGAGCCGGGCCATCATCGTCAGCGAGACCATCGACGCCTCGTCGACGACGACGACGTCGTGCGGCAGCCGGTTGCGCCGGTCATGGCGGAAGCGCGTGCGCTGCCCGGGCAGCAGCCGGAGCAGGCCGTGCAGCGTCGAGGCCTGGAGGTCCGCCAGCCCGGCCGCGCCCTGCGGGTCGAGCGCCTCCGCCGAGGAGACCACCGACTCCTGGAGACGTGCCGCGGCCTTGCCGGTGGGCGCGGCCAGCGCGACCCGGGGCCGCCGGCCCTCCCCCGCCTGCTCGGCGAGCGTGACCAGCAGGCCGGCGACGGCGGTGGTCTTGCCGGTGCCGGGACCGCCGGTGAGCACCGTCGTCCACGAGCCCGCGGCGTGCCGGACGGCCGCGGCCTGCTCGGCGTACCCCTCGCCCGGGAGCACCCGGCCGAGCGCCGCCTCGAGCAGGTCGGCCTGAGGCGTCGGCGCCCCGGACCCGCGGGCGACGAGGTCGTCGCGCACCTGGCACTCCTGCCGGTGGTAGCGGTCGAGGTAGACCAACCCGTGCTCCCACCGCACGAGCCCGGCCGCGACCACGCGCGAGCCGGCGACGGCCTCGGCCCAGGGCCCCGCCTCGGGCCAGGCCGGCGGCTCGGACGCGGCGCCGGGCCCGTCGGCACCGTCGCCCTCCCCCGGTACGCCGTCCGGTGCGGGCAGCGGCTCGGCGGCGGTCGCGGCCAGGTCGAGGCAGACCGAGCCGCCGCGCACCGCGGCGCAGGCCAGCGCCACGGCCAGCAGCACGCGCTCGTCCTCCTCGCCGGCGAGCTCGCCGAGCGTCCGGGCGACGTGCACGTCGGCGGTGGTCAGCGCGCCGGCGCGGTTGAACTCGCCGAGCAGCCCCTCGGCCCGCCGCGCGAGGCGCGGGTCGTGCTCGTCGGTGGCCTCGAACGTGTCGATCACGGCGCGTCCTCCCCCGGTGGTGCCCCGTCGAGCAGGTCGGACAGGTCGGCGACCAGCGCGGTCGGTGGCCGCCACGCGAAGACGCCGCACGGGCGGCCGTCCACGAGCGGCGTCTCGGGGCCGCACATCCCGCGCAGGTAGAGGTAGAGCACGCCGCCGAGGTGCCGCTCGGGGTCGTAGCCCGGCAGCCGCCAGCGCAGGTAGCGGTGCAGCACCACCGAGTAGAGCAGCGCCTGGAGCGGGTAGGTGCTCGCGCCCATCGCGGCGTCCAGCGCCTCCGGCCGGTAGTCGTGCGCGGTGAGCTCGCCCTCCGCGCCGCCGAGCCAGTTGGTCTTGTAGTCGACGGTCACGAAGGTCGGCTCCCCGTCGGCGCCCGGCACGCGCATCACCACGTCGATGGAGCCGGTGAGGTAGCCGCGCAGCGACTGGCCGGCGAGGTCCGGGTCGGCGTCGAGCGTGTCCGCGTACGCGCGCAGCGGGTCGTCGTCGGGCAGGTGCCGCCGCAGCAGCCCCGCCACCTGTCCGAGCCGCACGGCGGGGTCTCCCGCCTCAGCCGCGAGGTCGCCGCCGGCCAGCGGCAGCTCGAACTCCAGCTCGCGCAGGCGGTCGGCGAGCGGCACCTCCCGCAGCGTGCGGCCGCCCGCCAACGGCCCCATCGGGGAGTCGTGGACGGCCACCAGCGCGGCCACGAGCTCCTCGGCATCGAGCCCCCCGACCGGCCACCAGACCAGCTGCTCGGCCAGGTGGCCGCCCAGCTCCGCGGCGAGGTCGGCGGCGGCCGGGTCGGCGTGCTCGAGCACCGCGTGCACCAGCGACCCGAAGGCCGCGCCGACCGGGAGCGACGCCATCGGCGAGGGCACCGCGGCGAGGCCGTCCGGGTCCCCGGCGGCGGGCCCGTCGGCCGGGACGGCGTCGTCGGGCGCGTCCTCGGCCTCGACCGGCTCGTCGTCGCGCAGCCGCGCGTCGTCCTCGGGCTCGCTCAGCGGCGACCCGTCGCGGTGCCCGACGCCCCCGCCTGCCGCCAGCGCGGAGTACGACGTGCGGCGCCACGTCACGTCCACGTCGCGCGTGAAGGCCCGCGCGGCCAGCGGTTCCGTGCCGCGCGGCAGGTCGGCCGCCGGGAGCTCGGCCGGGACCGCGGGCTCCGGCGCCGGGCCGCCCGCGTCCCGCCACCCGGCGAGCACGCGGTCGAGCCGGTCCCGGTCGGGCAGCTCGAACTCGGCCGGCACGTCGGCCTGGCCGGGCCGCCGGCCGAACATCAGCCGGTGCAGCGGCGAGGCCGGGGTGTTCTTCCCGGCGGGTGCCCACCAGGCCACGACCTGGCTCTGCGCGCGCGTGGCGGCCACGTAGGCCAGGCGCAGGGTCTCGCCGGCCTCCTCGTCGCGCGCGCGGCGCTCTGCCTCCCGTTGCTGCGGACCGGGGCCGCCGACGTCGCGGCACCGGTGGCCCGCGTCGTCATGGAACCGCGGGAACGGCGGCGGGTCCCCCGAGACGAAGCGGTCCCACAGCGTCGGCAGGTAGACCACCGGGTACTGCAGCCCCTTCGAGCCGTGGATGGTGACCAGCTGGACCGCGGCGGCGTCGGAGTCGAGCCGCCGGGTGCGCTCGGAGGCGACCTCGGCCTTGTCGTCCGCCATCTGCTCGCGCAGCCAGGCCAGCAGCCCGGCCACGCCGAGCCGCCGCTCGACGGCCTCGCGGTGCAGCGCCTCGCCGATGTGCCGCAGGTCGGTGAGCAGGCGCGCGCCGCCCTCGGTGCCCAGCACGCGGGCGATCATCCCGTCCAGCACGGCGCACTCCAGCACCGCGGCGACGCCGCGGCCCGCGAGCACCTCGCCCAGGTCGCGCATCCGCTCGGCCAGCAGGTCGGTGAGGTCCTCGGGGCCCTCCTCGAGCGTGGCGGCGGTGCGCCCGACGAACGGGCTGAGCGCCGCCGCGCGCACGCGGTCGGCGCGGTGCGGCTGCTCGAGCGCCTCCAGCAGCGCCCGCCAGGACCGGGCTGCCGGGGTCGCGAAGACGGACCCGCCCGCCGCCACGACGGCCGGGACGCCGACCGCGGCGAGCGCATCCTGCGCGGCCTGCAGGTCGGCGCGGCGACCGCCGAGCACGGCGACGTCCCCCGCCTCCAGCGCCCGGCCCTCGAAGGTCGCCCCCGAGGTGAGCAGCCGCTTGATGTCGCGCGCCATGTCGGTGGCCACGTGCGCGCGCCACTGGTCGACGCGGCCGCGCGCCTCGGGCCGCAGCCCGAGGTGCTCGGGGCGGGCCACCCGCAACCGGAACGGCTCGCCCGCGCCGGCCAGGCGCGAGCCCTCGTGGTGCGCCCGCACCGGGTGCACGGCGATGCGCTCGTCTCCCAGCCGGGCGCCGCCGAACAACACCTGCAGGCGGTCGACGAGCGGGCCGTCGCTGCGCCGGTTGGTGGTCAGCGTCTGCCGCGTGGTCGCGGCGTCGGCGGCGCGGAGGTACGTGACGATGTCGCCGCCGCGGAACGCGTAGATCGCCTGCTTCGGGTCGCCGATGAGCACGAGCGTCGCGACGCCGTCGAAGGCGCGGGAGAACACCTCCCACTGCACGGGGTCGGTGTCCTGGAACTCGTCGATCAGCGCGACGCGCCAGCGCTGCCGCATCCGGGCGCGCGCCGGCGCGTCCTGGTCGTCGAGCGCGTCGGCGAGCTGACCGAGCAGGTCGTCGTACGACAGGATCCCGAGCCGCCGCTTGCGGCGCTCGAGCTCGGCGAGCACGGCGCGCGCGAAGGCCACCCGCTGCGCGGGCACCGAGCCACCGTCCGGAACGTCGTCCGGGCTGATCGCGGCGCGCGGGTCCTCGACGACCGCCCGCGCGATCGCGAGCGCCGTGCCCCGGTCGAACGGCGGCCCGTCCTCGGCGTGCGCCCACCGGGCCAGGTAGAGGTCGTCGACCACCTCGGTGGTCAGGTCCTCGAGGTCCTCCACCAACCTCGCCTCGGCGTCGGTGTCCCCGGCGACGCCCAGCGAGCGCAGCACCAGCTGGCAGAACTGGTGGATCGTCGCGATCGTGGCGCCGTCGAACGCGCCCACCGCGGCGCGCAGCCGTGCGTGCCGCTCCGCGACCACCGCGTCGTCGGCGTCCAGCAGGTGGGCGACCAGCTCGTCGCCGGTCGGTTCGCCGGCGCGCTGAGGCGCGCCGGCCGCCGGGGGCCGGGGTGCGGCGAGGGCGGCGGCCAGGCCCCGCTCGGCGGCCACCAGCTGCTCGCGGACGCGCTCGCGCAGCTCCTGGCTGGCCGCGCGGGTGAAGGTGACGACGAGCAGCTCGTCGAGGGAGGCCACGCCCTCCGCGACGTAGCGGGTGACCAGCGCCGCGATCGTCCACGTCTTGCCGGTGCCGGCGCTGGCCTCGAGCAGCGTGGTGCCGGTGGGCAGCGGGCCGTCGACACGGAACGCGTCGTCGTCGGTCGGGCCGCTCACAGCGCACGCACCTGCTCCCCCGACTCGGTCAGCAGCGGGCGCCACAGCGCCCACGCGAAGCGCCCCAGCCGGTGCGGCGGGTCCGGCAGACCGCTCCCGGCCGGCTCGCACCCCGGGTCGCCGTCGCGGGCGCCGCAGGCGAGCCGCTCGTACGGCGCCCGGTCGCCGAAGGCCAGCGCGTGCCAGCGGTCGTCGTCCTCGCGCGGGAAGCCGCTGTCGTTGAACCGCGGGGTCGTCCACTCCCTGGCGGCCTTCTCGTCGGGGTCGACGTGCCGGCCCTCGCGCGCCAGGCACCACTCCTCGGCCCACGCGAGCCCCGTCTTCAGCGGCAGCGGCACGGGCTCGGTCATCGCGGCGTCCCAGAGGTCGACGAGGTCGGAGAGCCAGTCGGCGGCGCGGTGGTCGAGCGGCGGCAGCAGGGCCCGCTGGGCGCCGGTGCGGTGCTTGCCGACCGTGTGCGCGGTGATGCTCTCGTCGGGGTGCCCCGCGGCGAGGGCGAGCGCGTCGAGCCAGGCCGCCAGCCGGTGCTTGGCCCCGAGCCGGGAGAAGGAGACCCGCACCAGCCCGCTGCCGTAGAGGTCGCTCACGGTGCCGGTCAGGCGCCGGCCGTCGCGCAGGCGCACGTCGACGTCCAGCGCGCGCGGCTCGCCCTCGCGCAGCGGCGCGGCCTTCTCGACCAGGCCGCGGACGTCGTCCTTGACCCCGTCGAGCACCCGCACGCCCAGGCGCCCCGGCGGCAGCGCGCCGCGCAGCTGCTCGGCGCGCATCCCGGCCTGCGGCGAGGCGCCGGCGAGCACGTCGCGCAGCAGGCGGTCGCCCACCTGCCACGTCTCGAGGTTGTCGAGCTCGAGCGGGACCGCGGCGCCGAGCTCCTCGTGCTCGCGGCCGGTGCCGACGCGCAGCCGGCCGCGCAGGAACGCGCGTACCGGGTGCGCGAGGAACTCGTGCAGGTCGGCCAGCGCGACGTCCTCGCGCGGCAGCGGCGGCAGGGGCACGGGGACCAGCAACGGCTCCCGGGGCGCGGCGTCGCGGGCGGCCACCGCGCCGGCGACCGCCGCGGCGTCGAAGGTGAAGGGCTCCCGGCGCCGCTGCTCGCCGGGCCGCATCACCGACTCGTCGTGCGGCTGCAGCGGGTGCTCGCGCACGACCAGCCCCCGGACGCCCTGCGCACCGGGCGGGGCGGCGGCGGTGCGGTCCACGGCGTCGAGCAGCTCTCCGAGCGGGACGGCGGGGGGCCGCTGCTGGCCGGTGTGCACGCCGCGGCCGGTGTAGGTGACCACCAGCTTCTCGGTGGCGGCGCCGATCGCGTCGAGGAGCAGCTGCCGGTCCTCGGCGCGCGCGTCGCGCTCGCCCGTGCGCGGGCGGCGGGCCAGCACGTCGTCGCCGTCGGGGGTGGGCGACCGGGGGAACACGTCGTCGTCGAGGCCGACCAGGCAGACGACCCGGTGCGGCACCGAGCGCATCGGCACCATGGTGCACACCGTCAGCGTGCCGGTGCGGAAGTTGGCGCGGGTGGGCCGGCCGCGGAGCCGGCGGCGCAGCAGCGCCCGCACGTCGGCGTGCCGGAGCGCCGCGCGCCCGGTGCCCCGCGGCGCCTCGCCCGCGCGCTCGCCGGTCAGGCGCGCGAGCTCGCGCTCGACCTGGGCGGCCTGCCAGGCGTCCTCCGGCGTCGTGCTGGTCAGCCCGGCCAGCGCGGCGCGCAGGGCCGCGGCCCAGGCCGCGCCGTCCGTCGCCTCGGCGGCCGCGGTGACGAAGGCGTGCAGCCGGTCCACCAGCTCCACGGCCGCGCCGACGAGCTCGAGGTCGCCGTCGCCGACGTCGTCCAGGGGCAGGACGTCGGCGACGACCCGGTGGTCCTCCCCCGACACGGCGGCGCCGACGAGCACGCGCCGCAGGCCCCGCGCCCAGGTGTTGGCATCCAGGTCGAGGCCCCACCCGGCGCGGTGCTCGGCGTCGAGCCCCCAGCGGATCGCCGCGGCCTCGACCCAGGACGCGAGCCGGTCGAGGTCGTCGTCGTCGAGGCGGAAGCGGCGGCGCACCGGGGCCGTCGCCGGCCAGGTCGAGCACCTCGCCGGCCGTGAGCCGGCCGGGCGCCAGCTCGACCAGGGTGGACGCGACCACGAGCAGCGGGTTGGTGGCGCCCGGGCTCCGGTCGGCGAGCCGCACGCGCAGCCGGTGCGCCGGGTGGGGCGGCGTCCGGCGGGGGTCGGCGGGGGCGTCGTCCTCCAGGTCGGCGAGCCCGAAGCCCGCGGAGACCAGCGGCGCGTAGCCCTCGATGTCGGGGCACATCACGAGGATGTCGCGCGGCTCGAGCGTCTCGTCGTCCTGCAGCAGCCCGACCAGCACCTCGCGCAGCACGTCGACCTGGCGCGCCGGGCCGTGGCAGGCGTGCACCTGCACCGAGTCGTCCCCGGGGTCGGGGACGCGACCGGCCCGCTCGGCCGCGTCGGGCTCCCGGTTGGCGCGCAGGTCGCCCTGCAGCCAGCCGAGCAGCGTGGCGGGCGGGGCCGGCGCGGGCAGCACCTCGTCGGCGTCCGGCTCACCGAGGCTGCGGCGCAGCTCGCGGGCGTCGCGGCCCAGCGAGGCGAGCAGGGGGTGCCCGACGTGCTCGGCCGAGCGGTCCTCGGCCCGCGCGACGCGGCCCTCGACGGCGGTCGGCGCCAGCGCGTCCCACAACCCGGCCGAGACCTGCGGGAGCCACAGGTGCACCTCGCGGGCGCGGCCGAGCGCGCGGAGCAGGTCGACCTCGGTCTCCGGCAGCCGGGTGTGCCCGACGAGGCTGAGGCGCGGCGGCAGGTCGAGCCCGGAGCCCGCCTCGATCGCCGCGACCGCGGCGCGGTGCCGCTCCTGCGGCGAGGCGACGCCGGCGGCCGCCTGCGCCGCGACGAGCCGCCGCCACATCTCGGGCTGCCAGGCGAGGTCGGCGTCCAGCTCGCCGCCGCAGCCGTCGGTGGCGCGGCCCTCGGACCAGTCGGTGACCAGCCGGGGGCGCTGCGTCGCGTAGGAGGAGAACAGCCCGGCCAGCCGGCGCGCGACCGACCAGCGCCGCGACCTGCGCAGGTCGTCGCCCGGCCGGCCGCCGTGGCCCAGGTGCCGCGAGAGCGCCTCGAAGCCCGGGCTCGCCGACGGCTCCGTCGATCACGTCGAGCAGCGGCCAGACGAGCTGGTCGGGGTCCCACGGGTCGTCGCGGCCGCGGTCGAGCAGCGTCGAGACCAGCGAGTGCGGGGTGAGGAAGCGGACGCCGGCGCACACGCCGTCCCCGCCGCGGCCACCCGCACCCAGGCGGTGCGAGAGCCGCTGGGTCAGCCACCGCTCGACCCCGCGCGCCGGGACGACCACGACCTCCTCGGCGAAGGGGTCCGCCAGCGGCTGGGCGAGCAGGTCGGCCAGCGCGTCGGCGAGGCGGTCGGTCCGCTCGGCGCGGTGGACGGTCAGCGGCACGGCGTCACCCTAGGACGCCGCCCCGACAGCGCCGGCGTACACCCGCGGCGCGTGCGGGGACCGCGAGCGGGGCCGGCAGCCAGGGCTCGGCGCCCGCCGCACCTGCGGGCCGGGGGTGGTGCTGCGTTTCTGCTTCTGGTGCTGCGTTGCAACGCCGCACCAGTGACGGTTTCCCCGCTCGAGCGGGGAAACCGAACCCGCGCGACCCTCAGATGATGCCGTTCGACGAGGTCTTCTACCGCCTCCGCCGGACGTGATGCGCGGAGTGGCCCGACCCGCTGCCGTCACCCGGCGCCGCAGGCGCGGTGCAGGTACTGGCGGCACTCGGCCGCGGTGAGGTCGCGCGCGACCTGGTCGGCCGCGATCTCGCGCAGCTCCGCCATGTCGAGGGTCCACACGCGGACCACGTCGTCCCCGATCGAGTCGGTGGCCAGGTGGCGGCCGTCGGGCGAGAACGCGACGGAGGACACCTCGGACTCGGACGCCGGCAGCTCGAGCAGGGGGCTGCCGTCGGCGGCGTCGGAGACGATGGTGCTCCCCTCCAGCCCACCACTGGCGATGCGGCTCCCGTCCGGGCTGAAGGCCACGTCGATGACCCCGGCGGGGTGCCCCTCGAGCTCGAAGGCGACCTCGCCCGAGGCCACGTCGATCAGCGGCGTCGGTCCACCCACGTGGGGGATGGCCAGCAGGGAGCCGTCGGGGGAGAACCTGGGGTCGTGCCCCGTCGGCGCGGGCGTCGTCCGCAGCACCTCGTCGGACCGCCAGTCCCACCACACGACCTCCATGCTGACGGGCCGCGGGGTGATTCCCGTGTTCACGATGAGGGGGTCGTTCGGCAGCCCGGCGCGCACGGTGCGCCCGATGCGGTACTGCAGAACGGCCACCAGGTCGCCGTCCGGGCTGAGCACGGCGTCCCGGAACCCGTGCTTGGCCGGGGCGGGCAGCCGGGCCGCCACCTCACCGTCCAGGGAGTACACCTCGACCGCCTGCGCGCTGCTGACCACCGCGGGCTCGCCGTCCGCGCCGAAGGAGGGCCGCGTCCGGTACCCCTCCGGCGCCGGGGCCGCCGGCGTGGCGAAGAGTCGCTCCCCCTCGGCGGTGTCCCACACCACGGCACCGGAGCCTGAGTGCGCGATGCCGACGGCGCCGCCGTCGGGGCTGATGCCCAGGCTGCGGAACGGCGACTCGGTGCGCGCCGCCACCCCCGGGGCGCGGAGTCGCGACGCGGGGTCGTCGCCGCCCCGGTCGTCGTAGACGGCGACCGACGCCCCCTTCCCGACGGCGAAGAGCCGGCCCTCGGGGCCGAAGGCGACGCCGTGGGCCCCGGTGGCACCGCGGGCGTTCATGACCTCGGCGTCCCCGGTGATGCCGATGTCCCAGACGGTGGCCGTCGCGATGGCGAGGTCCCCGGCGACCAGGCGGGTGCCGTCGGGCGAGAAGTCCAGCGAGAGCGGCAGGCTGGCGCCTCCGGGGAGGTGCAGGTTCGGACGCACGGCGCCGGGGGTGACGTCGTAGAGACGGACGTCCCCCTCGACCTCGCTCACCGCCATCTGGCGCGCATCGGGGGACCAGGCCACGGCGAGGATGGCGCTCTCGGCGTCGGTGAATCGGTGGACGCTGCGGCCGGTGACGGCGTCGTGGATCTGGACGCTGCCGTCCTCGGCGGCCGTGACGACCCAGCGACCGTCGGGGCTGACCCCGAGCGTCTGGAGCGGTGACCCGTGTCCTGCGAGCTCGTGCCGGACCTCGCCGGTGGAGGCGTCGGCGATGACGGCGCCCGCCCGCTCGTCCACCATGACGGCGAGCGACCGGCCGTCCGGGCTCAGGTGGGTCTCGCCCACCCAGTCGCCGAACCTCAGCGGCGTCACGGACGCGCTGCCGTCGCCGCCGACGGTGGCGACGCGGACCACCGCCTGGTCGGGCCACACGGCGGCGAACCGCTCCGGGCCGCGCGTGCTGAACGAGGGGCTGAAGACGACGCCCTCGCCAGTCAGCTCGTGCACGAGGTCCTCGCTCTCGGCCCCCCAGATCCGCAGCGCGCCATCGTCGCCCACGGTCGCCAGCTGGCCGGTGGGGCCGAACGCGACCTGGTTCACGTCGATGTCGTGGCCCGGGAAGCTCAGCGCCAGCTCACCCGTGGCGAGGTCGATGACCTCGACCAGCCCGGTGTCCTCCTGGCCCTCGTGAGCCAGGAACCGCCCGTCGGGGCTGTAGGACACCGACCCGCCCCTGCCCTCGAACACCGTGTCGACACGGCTCGAGATCACGGCGGCGTGCAGCGCCTCGACCGCCTGGCGGACCGGCTCGGCGCCCGCGACACCCGGCGCGGTCGCCTCCAGCGCCAACAGGACGGCGAGCTGGGGGTCCTCGGCGATCGCGGCGCGCGACGCGGCAGCCAGCTCGCGCACCGTGGCCAGGCTGGCCTGGTCGGCCGCCACGCCGGCCTGGGTGTCGGCGCGGTTGCTCTCCCGCAGCGCGAGCGCCCCGGCGACGAGCGCGACCGCGAGCATCGCGACCACGCCCGCCAGGAGCCCGCGCAGCCGCCGGTTGCTCCGCGCCTGCTCGTGGAGCCGCTCCTCGGCCGAGCGGGCCTCGGCTCGCGCCAGGGTCTCGCTCGCGTCGAGGAAGTCCCGCTCTGTCCGGGTCAGGTCGGCCGACGTGGAGGCGTGCCACTCGAGCGCCTGCGCCAGGCGCGTGCCCCGGTAGAGCTCGCTGTCGGGGCGCCCCATCGCCGCCCAGGAGTCGGCGGCGACGGTGAGGTGGCGCAGGATCAGCTGCCCCTCGGCGTCGGCGTCCAGCCAACCCCGCAGGCGCGGCCAGGCGCGGGCGAGCGACTCGTGGGCGAGCTCCACGGACTCGCCGTCCGAGGTGACCAGTCGCGCGGCCACCAGCATCTCGACGATCTCCTCGTGCGAGGAGTCGGCGGCCAGGGCCCGCCGCGGAACCCGGCTTCGCGTCGGTTCCCCGGAGCTCACCCGGACGACCAGCCGGAGCAGGAGTGCCCGTGCGGCGCGCTTCTCGACGTCGTCGAGCCCGAGGAAGACCTCCTCGGCGCTGCGGGCGACGGCTCCCTGGATGCCGCCCGAGGCACGGTAGCCGTCGACCGTCAGGGTCCGCCCCTCGCGGCGCTCCCAGGTCTGCACCAGCGCGTGGGAGAGCAGCGGCAGGGCGCCCGGCTCGCCGGAGACCTCGTGCACGAGCAGGTCGACGAGGCCGGGCTCGAGCAGCAGGCCGGCCTGCCGCGCCGGGCCCTCGACGGCGCTGCGTAGGTCGTCCTCGCCCATGGCCCCCAGCAGGTGGAGACCGCGCTCGAGCGTCCGGGCGAAGGAGGGGTACCCGGACAGCGGGCCGAGCCGGTCCGCCCTCAGCGTCAGCACGAGGTCCGTCCCGGCCTCCGCATGCCCGGCCAGGGTCGCGAGGAAGGTGGCACGCTCCCCGGCGTCGTCGCAGAGCGTGACCACCTCCTCGAGCTGGTCGACGACCAGCACTCCCCCCCGACGGAGTCCGCCCGCTCTCTCCAGGGCGACCACCGGGCGCGGCCCCGGCGTCATCACGGTCACGCTGCGCCCCTCGTGGCGCAGGCGCGCCGCGACCCCGGCCCGCACCAGCGAGGACTTGCCGCTGCCGGACGGGCCGACCACGGCCACGACGTGTTCGCGCGTCAGGACGTCCAGGCAGGCCTGGACGTCGACGTCCCGGCCGAAGAACCGCTCGGCATCGTCGACGTCGTAGGTCAACAGGCCGCGGTAGGGGCACGCCACCGACGTCTGCGCGGCGTCCGGGGTCGGCAACAGCCGCAGGTCCTGGTGCAGGATCGACTGCTCCAGCGCGGCTAGCTCCGGGCCCGGGTCGAGGCCGAGCTCCCCCGCGAGCACGGCGCGGGCGCGCTGCAGCGTGGCCAGCGCCTCCCCTTGGCGGCCGGCCTGATACTGCGCCCGCGCCAGCAGCGCCCACCGGTTCTCCCGATAGGGCTGGTCGGCGACCAGCCGTCCCGCCTCCGTCAGCACCTCGCGCCACCCCCCGGCGGCCAGCGCGGCCTCGACCCGCAGCTCCTCAGCGTCCTGGCGCAGCTCCTCCCACCGACCGGCGGCCGCCTCGCCGGGCGACCACCCCTCCAGGTCGGCGAGGGCCGGGCCGTACCAGAGGTCGAGCGCCTGGGTCAGCGCATACCGCGCCCGGTCAGGCTCGTGGAGGGCGAGGAGCTCGCGACCGCGGCGGAACAGCTCCTCGAACCGCAGCGCGTCGATCGCGTCGTCCGGCAGGTCGAGCACATAGCCCTGGCTCACGGTGCGTACGGCGCCGCTCCCGAGCGCCTTGCGGATCCGCACCATGCTCCCCTGGACGACCTTGCTCCAGGTGGCGGGCGGGTCGTCGGCCCACAGCGCGTCCGCCAGCCGGTCGGGAGTCACCACCTCGCGCGGACTCATCGCGAGCGCGGCGAGCACCACCCGGTCGCGGGGCGCCAGGGTGTCGCTGCCGCCGTCGATGGCGACAGGCCCGAGCAGGCTCACGCCCATACTGGGAGCGTCGCGCCGACGCGGGTCCGCGTCAACACCGGCTTTACCCGGCCGTTACCGCTCGACGCAGCGCCGACACCGGCCTGAGGCACACCTGGTGCTGCCCGGATCACCAGGATCCGTCATCGAGAGGAAGCGATCCCCATGCAGACGCTACTCATCCCCATCATCCTCGTGGCCTTCCTGGCCGCCCTCGGCCACTCGGCCACCCCCCGCGCCGAGCGCCTGCCCTGGAGGCGATGGATCCCCCTGGGCCTGGTGCGCAACACCGTGCTCGGAACGCGCCGACTCGTCGCGCTGTACGAGCGCGGCCCGGTCGCGACGTACCAGCGGACCCAGTCGCACCGCGGCACCGCGCCCGAGCCGGCCGCCGGCCGTGCGGACTCCCCGGCAGGAGGCCCGGTCGACGCCGTCGAGGGTCTCCGCCGCCGGATGCCCGAGGCCACGCCGGCCCAGGCGACTCCGTAGGCCGCCCGTGGCCGGGCGCGCCGTGGCCACGAGAGCGTCGTCCTCGCCGCCGGGGCCCGGGCTCGGCCGCGGCCGCGGCGGGCTCAGTAGTACCAGGGGGAGGGCCCGGCCCGGCGCCGGACCCGGCTCCCAGGGTGCCCGCGCTCCTGGGGTGTCCGCGGGCCCCTGACCGTCCAACGGGCCGAGCGCACCGACCGCCTCGCGGATGCCCTGGGCGACCTGCTGGCCGCGCCGCTGGACGACCCCTCTGCCGAGGAGGTCGTGGTCGTCCCCGCCCGCGGCGTGGAGCGGTGGCTGACCCATCGCCTCTCGCGCCGCCTCGGCGCCGGCGCGCGCGGCGCCGGAGTCCGCTTCCAAGCTCCGCATCCGCCACCTCGGCTGGGGAATCTGACGCTGGTGGGCCGTTGCAACGCCGCACCAGTGACGGTTTCCCCGCTCGAGCGGGGAAACCGAACCCGCGCGACCCTCAGATGATGCCGGCGGAGAGGTGATCGGGCGTGCCGAAGCGGTGCGCGGTGATGCTGATCGCCTGCTCCTGGAGGAACGGCAGCAGCTCCACCCGGCCGCTCTCGGTGACGGGCTGGGCGTAGATCGCGATCTCCGGGCGGCCGTCGACGGCCTCGATCAGCGACCGGTACGCCGCGGGCAGCGCGTCGTCGGGGCCGACCAGCCGCACGCGCGCGCCGGAGGGCCCCTGCCCGAGCTCGGCGGCCGCCTCGCGCCAGCCCGCCTCGGTCTGGGCGACCAGCTCGACGCCGCGCGAGGTCAGCTCGTGCCGCATCCGCTCGGACAGTCCGTCGTGCGCCTCGGGCGTCAGCGAGACCGTGACCTCGGCGCCGGCCACCAGGCCGGCCGCGACCACCCGCACCAGCGGCGCGACCGAGCCGCCGACGTGCCGCACCGTCACGGGCACCGTCGAGTAGCGGAAGAGGTTGCGCTCCGCCTCCAGCTCGCTGGGGTCCTGCACGATGCCGAACTCCTCGGCCCACCAGCGCGCGTCGGAGCGCACGCCTCGCTCCGCGGCGTCGAACTCCTCCGAGCCGACGAGCGTGTCCAGGGCCTCGAGCAGCGCCGCAACGTCCGCGCCGGGCTCCGCGCCGCGCTTGGCGGGGCGCGAGGTCCAGTCGCCCAGCCCGACCAGGTAGTTCGGGCCCCCGGCCTTGGTGCCGGCGCCGACCGCGGACTTCTTCCAGCCGCCGAAGGGCTGCCGCCGCACGATGGCGCCGGTGATGCCGCGGTTCACGTAGAGGTTGCCCGCCTGCACGTGCTCGAGCCAGTAGGCCAGCTCGTCGCGGTCCAGCGAGTGCAGGCCGGCGGTGAGGCCGTAGTCGACCTCGTTCTGCATCGCCACGGCCTCCTCGAGGGTGTCGGCGGTCATCACGCCGAGCACCGGGCCGAAGTACTCCGTCAGGTGGTACTCGGAGCCGCGCTTGACGCCCTCCTTCACGCCCGGCCGCCAGAGCCGCCCCTCGTCGTCGAGCTTCTTCGGCTCGACCATCCAGGACTCGCCGCGGTCGAGCGAGGTGAGCGCGCGTAGCAGCTTGCCCGCGGCGGGCTCGACGACCGGGCCCATCCGCGGCGTCGCCGCCTCGGGCATGCCGACCGGCAGCGAGCGCACGGCGTCGAGCAGCTGGTTGCGGAAGCGCTTCGACTTCGCGACCGAACCGACGAGGATCACCGTCGACCCGGCCGAGCACTTCTGCCCCGCGTGCCCGAAGGCCGAGTAGACGACGTCCTTGACCGCCAGGTCGAGGTCGGCGCTCGGCGTGACGATCAGCGCGTTCTTGCCGGAGGTCTCCGCCAGCAGCGGCAGCTCCCTGCGGAAGGAGCGGAACAGCTGCGCGGTCTCGAAGCCGCCGGTGAGGATCAGCCGCTCGACCCGCGGGTCCGAGACGAGCTGCTTGCCGAGGTCGCCCTCCTCCACGTGCACGAGCTGGAGTGCGTCGCGCGGGATGCCGGCGGCCCAGAGGGCCTCCACGATCGCCGAGCCGCAGCGCTGGGCCTGCGGCGCCGGCTTCGCGATCACCGCGGAGCCCCCGGCCAGCGCCGAGAGCATCGAGCCGGTCGGGATCGCCAGCGGGAAGTTCCACGGCGGCGTCACCACGGTCAGCCCGACCGGGTGGTGCACGGCGCCGTCCACGTCGTCGAGCTCCTCGGCGAGGTGGGCGTAGTAGTTCGCGAAGTCGATCGCCTCGGAGACCTCGGGGTCGGACTGGTCGAGCGTCTTGCCGCACTCGGAGGCGGCCACCTCGAGCAGCGTGCCGCGCCGGCGCTCCAGCTCGACCGCCGCCGCCCGCAGGTACGCCGCCCGCTCGGCGCCGCTGAGGCGGCCCCAGGCCGCGCCCTCGGTCGTCGCGCGGGTGAGCGCCTGCTCGACCTCCTCGGCGGACTCCAGCGTCGTCGCCGCGACGAGGTCGACGCCCGCTCGGCTGTGCGGCACCCGGGCGAGGATCTCCCGGCCCCACGCCAGGTTCGCGGGGATCGCGGGGTCGCTGTCGGGGGTGTTCGTGAAGCCCGAGCCCACGGGCTCCGGGTCCTCGTGGCGCCGGTCCTGGTTGCGGTTCGGCTCCGGCACCCGCTCGTCCACGTCGCGCAGCGAGGCGAGGAACCGGTTCTTCTCCCGCTCGAAGAGCTCGTCGCTCTCGTGCAGGTCGAAGACCGCGGACATGAAGTTCTCGCGGCTCGCGCCCTCCTCGAGCCGGCGGATCAGGTAGGCGATCGCCACGTCGAACTCCGCCGGCTTCACCACCGGCGTGTAGAGCAGCAGCCCGCCCACGTCGCGGCGCACGGCCTCGGCCTGGCCCTGCGCCATGCCGAGCAGCATCTCCAGCTCGACGGCGTCGCGGACGCCGCGGCGCCCGGCGAGCAGCCAGGCGAAGGCGATGTCGAAGAGGTTGTGCCCAGCCAGCCCGATCCGCACGTTCGCGGTGTGCTCGGGGCGCAGCGCGTAGTTCAGGACCCGCTTGTAGTGCGTGTCGCTGGCCTGCTTGCTGTGCCAGGTCGCCAGCGGCCAGTCGTGCACGTCGGCCTCGACGCGCTCCATCGGCAGGTTCGCGCCCTTGACGACGCGCACCTTGATCGGCGCCCCGCCCTGCGCGACGCGGTCGGCGGCCCACTCCTGGAGCCGCTGCATCGCCGCCATCGAGTCGGGCAGGTAGGCCTGCAGCACGATGCCGGCCTCGAGGTCGCGGAACTCTGGCCGGTCGAGCAGCGTCATGAAGACCGCCATCGTCAGCTCGAGGTCGCGGTACTCCTCCATGTCGAGGTTGATGAACTTGCGGTGCTTCGACGCCGCCGCCTGCCTATAGAGCGGCGTGAGCTCCTCGACCATGTGGGCCACGGCCTCGTCGAACGCCCACGGGTTGTGCGGGGCGACGACCGAGGAGACCTTGATCGAGACGTAGTCGACGTCGTCGCGGTCGAGCAGCCGCTGGGTGCCCTTGAGCCGGCGCGACGCCTCGCGCTCGCCGAGCACGGCCTCGCCGAGCAGGTTCAGGTTGAGCCGGGTGTCGTCCCGGCGCAGCGCCGCCATCCCCTTGCCGAGCTTGCGGTCGCGCGCGTCGATGATCAGGTGGCCGACCATCCCGCGCAGCACCCGGCGCACCACCGGGATCACCAGCCAGGGCAGCAGCAGGCCGACCAGGCCGCCGAGGCGCACGGCCAGCCGCAGGTGCAGCGGGAGGAACCTCGGCACGTCCTTCGCCAGGTGCGCGAAGTTGCGGGCCGCGACCTTGGGGTCCTCCGGCCGGATCACGCCGTCCACGAAGCCGACGGTGAAGTCGAGGCCCTTCGGGTCCTTCAGGACGCCCGCCAGCCGCTGCGCCGACACGTCCGCCGGGATCTCCGCCGAGGCCTCCAGCCAGCGGCGGACCGTGGCGATGGTCTCGTCGGCGAGGCCCGTCAGCTCGGGGTCGGCGGCGACGCGGCCGCCGGCGGCGGTCGGGGTGGTGGAGGTGCTCGGGGTGACGTCCATCCCCCCAGTGTGCGAGGCGGCTGCGCGCACGGGAAGGGCAGGCTCGCCCGTCCGGGCGGTTCAGCGGCCGAGCAGCCCTCGGAGGTACGCCGCCTGGCCCGCGTGCTGGGCGCACTCGTCGGCCACGGAGACCAGCCGGACGCCGAGCGTCACCGGCGGGTCCCAGCGCTGGTCCACCACGCGGTCCAGGTCGGCCGGCTCGACGGTGGGCAGCCAGGCCAGCGTCCGCTCGTGCACCGCACGCAGGTAGGCCAGCAGCAGGTCGCGCGGCGGCCGCACCAGCGCCACCTCGTCGGTGCCGTGCCCGAAGCCGATGTCGGCGTCGTCGAGCGGCAGGGCGAACCGGCCGGCGTACCCCTGGCTCGTCCACACCTGCTCGTGCCCCGCGACGTGGGCGACGTGGTCGTCCTGCACGCGCGCGAGGTGCCAGACCAACCAGCCGATCGGGTTGGCGTCGGGGCCGGGGCGCCACGCGAGGTCGTCCGGGCCGAGGCCGTCGAGCACGGCCTCGGCGTTCTCGGCGCTCCGCGTGAGCGCGTCGGTGAGCAGCTCGGCCGGGGTCATCCGGCCACCCTAGGCGCCGGCCGGGGTCACACGTCCGTGACGCGGATCCCGGCGTGCGCCTTGTAGCGCTTGTTGGTGCTGATCAGGTTCGCGGTGAGCGCCTCGACCTGGTGCGCGTTGCGCAGCCGCCCGCCGTAGATGCCGCGCATCCCCGGCACCACCCCGACCAGGTCCTGGACGAGGTCGGTGACCTCGCGGTTCTCGCCCTCGCCGAGCACGAGCACGTCGGTCTCGATCCGCTCGATCCCGGGATCGTCGAGGAGCACCGCCGAGACGTTGTGGAAGGCCCCGACCACCGTCGAGTCCGGCAGCAGGGCCTGCGCCTGCTGCGCGGCCGACCCCTCCTCGACGCGCAGTGCGTACGCGCCCTGCTTGTCGAAGCCCAGCGGGTTCACGCAGTCCACGACCACCGTGCCGGCGAGCGGTCCGGCGAGGCCGGAGAGCAGCTCGCGGTGGCCGTCCCAGGGGACCGCGACCACCACGACGTCCCCCTGCGCGGCGGCGCCGGCGTTGTCGGAGCCCGAGACCCGGCCGGGCAGCTCGGCGGCCGTCGCCGCGGCCTTCTCCTCGGTCCGCGAGCCGATCACCACGGGCAGCCCCGCGGCAGCGAAGCGGCGCGCCAGCCCGCGCCCCAGCGGGCCGGTGCCCCCGAGCACGGCGACGGTGCGGTCCTGCAACGACTCGGGCAGCTCGGGCACGCGCACTCCTGGGGTCGGCGTCGACCGCGACGGTACCGGGCGGGGGGTACCCGGGGCACGGCCGTCACCTGCTGCGGCCACACTGAGGGCATGACGCCTCCGAGCCGCCGCAGCGACCGGACGACTCAGGAACTCATCGAAGCCGACCGGCAGGCCCCGGACGTCGCCCGGTACGCCTCCGGCGTGGCCTCCGACCGCCAGCACGCGGCGCTGCGCTCGTCGGTGCGCGAGCTCGGCCGGCTGCTCGGGGAGGCGCTGACCCGGCACGAGGGCGCCGAGGTGCTCGAGCTGGTCGAGGAGGTCCGCCGCCTCGCGCGCGAGGAGGACGACGAGGAGCTGCACGCCCTGCTCGACGGTGTCGACGCGGACACCGCCGTGCTCCTGGCCCGCGCGTTCACGAACTACTTCCAGCTGGTCAACGTCACCGAGCAGCTGCACCGCTGGCAGGAGCTGACCGACGGCACCGAGGGGCCGCTCGCCGCCATGGCCGGGCGGCTGGGCCGGGCGCTCGAGGAGGGCGACGTCGACCACGGCCTCGTCGAGGAGGTGCTCGCCCGCGTGGAGTACCGCCCCGTCTTCACCGCCCACCCGACCGAGGCGAGCCGGCGGTCGGTGCTCGAGCTGCTGCGCGCCATCGCCGTCGGCGTGCACGCCGCCGAGGACCCGCGCCGCCGCGCGGCCGACGTCCCGCGCCAGGAGCGGCGGCTCGCCGAGCTGGTCGACCTGCTCTGGCAGACCGACGAGCTGCGGGTCGCGAAGCCCGAGCCGCGCGACGAGGCGCGCACCGCGATCTACTACCTCACCCAGCTCGCGTCCCAGGTGGTGCCCGACCTGCTCGAGGAGCTCGACCGCCGGCTGGGCGAGGTGGGCGTGACGCTGCCGGAGCGCGCGCGCCCGTTGCGGTTCGGGGCCTGGGCCGGCGGCGACCGCGACGGCAACCCCCACGTGACCCCCGAGGCGACGCTCGAGGTGCTCGGGCTCCAGCACGACTTCGGCCTGCGCGAGCTGGTCCGGCAGGTCGAGGACCTCCTCACCGACCTCTCCTCCTCGCGCCGCGTCGTCGGCACGCACGAGCCGCTCGCGGAGAGCATCCGCCGCGACGCCGCCGCGCTGCCGATCACCTACGGCACGGTCGAGCGGATCAACGCGGAGGAGCCCTACCGGCTCAAGCTGTCCTTCGTCCGCGTGCGGCTCCAGCGCACCCGCGACCGCCTGGCGCACGGGACGCCGCACGAGCCCGGCCGCGACTACCTCGGCCTGGACGAGCTGCTCGCCGACCTCTCGCTGGTGCGCGAGGCGATGCTGGCCGCCGGGGACCGGATGACCGGCGACGGCGCGATCCTGCGCGTGATCCGCACGGCGACCGCGATCGGCCTCGGCCTGGCGACGCTCGACGTCCGCGAGCACAGCGACCAGCACCACGCCGCGCTCGGCCAGCTGGTCGACCGGCTCGGCGAGCTCGACCACCCCTACGCCGACCTGCACCGCGACGCACGCAAGGCGCTGCTCTCCCGCGAGCTCGGCGGCCGGCGGCCGCTGGTCGGCCGGACGGTCCCCGAGGGGCCGGCCCAGCAGTCGCTCGCGCTGATGGACGCCCTGCGCCGCGCGCTCGACACCTACGGCCCCGACGTCGTGGAGACCTACATCGTCTCGATGACCCACGACGTCGACGACCTCTACGCCGTGGTGCTGCTCGCGCGGGAGGCCGGCCTGGTCGACCTCGCGCAGGACCCCGCCGACGACGTGGCGCGCATCGGCTTCGCGCCGCTGTTCGAGACCGTCGCCGAGCTCGAGCTCGCCGGGCCGCTGCTGAACGCGCTGCTGGAGGACCCGGCGTACCGTCGCGTCGTCGCCGCCCGCGGCGACGTGCAGGAGATCATGCTCGGCTACTCCGACTCCTCGAAGGACGCGGGCATCGCCGCCTCGCAGTGGCAGATCCACAGCGCGCAGCGGGCCCTGCGCGACATCGCGCACGAGCACGGCGTGGTGCTGCGCCTCTTCCACGGCCGCGGCGGGTCCGTCGGCCGCGGCGGCGGCCCGACCGGCGAGGCGATCCTCGCCCAGCCCAACGGCAGCCTCGACGGGCCCGTCAAGATCACCGAGCAGGGCGAGGTGATCTCCGACAAGTACACGCTGCCCGAGCTCGGCCGGTGGAACCTCGAGGTCGCCCTGGCCGCGGTGATCGAGGCGTCGACGCTGCACCGGAGCTCGCTGCTGCCGCAGGCGGTGCTCGACGGCTGGAACGAGACGATGGACGTCGTCGCCGGCGCGGGCAAGGAGACCTACCGCGCCCTGGTCGACGACGAGCGCCTCGTGCCGTTCTTCGTCTCGGCGACGCCGGTGGACGAGCTGGGCAAGATGAACATCGGCTCGCGCCCGTCGAAGCGCCCCGGCGGCGCGGGCGGGCTCGACGACCTGCGGGCCATCCCGTGGGTCTTCGGCTGGACGCAGGCGCGGATCATCCTGCCTGGCTGGTACGGCGTGGGCAGCGGGCTCGCGGCCGCGCGCGAAGCCGGCGGCGAGGACGCGGATGCGCGAGATGTACGGCTCGTGGCCCTTCTTCCGCACCTTCTGCTCCAACGTGCAGATGACGCTGGCGAAGACCGATCTCGACCTCGCCGCGCGCTACGTGCGCGCCCTGGTGCCCGAGGAGTCGGCCGGGCTGTTCGACGCGATCCGGGAGGAGCACGAGCGCACCGTCGCCGAGGTGCTCCGGGTCACCGAGCAGTCCGAGCTGCTCGAGGGCGCGCCGGTGCTGCGTCAGACGCTGGCGCTGCGCGACGCCTACCTCGCGCCGCTGCACGCGCTGCAGGTGTCGCTGCTGGCCCGCACGCGCCGGCAGGCGGAGGATGGCGGCGAGGCGGACCCGCAGCTGGAGCGGGCCCTGCTGCTGACGATCAACGGGATCGCCGCGGGGCTGCGCAACACCGGCTGAGGCCTGCCGCGCGGGGAGGTGCGCGATGGTTCGTCGGGAGAGGTGCGCGATGGCTCACCGGGCTCCGCTCGCCGTCGCCACCGTGGTCGCCGGGCTCGCCGTCCTGGCCGGGCTGGCCGGGTGCTCCGCCCCCGGCGGCGGCGAGCCCGCCGGGCCCGCCGCGCCGTCGCCCTCCCGGACGGTCACCACGCTCGAGCCGCTGCCGCCGGCGGCCGGCGGGCCGCCGGAGGACCGGCTGGTCGCCGACCTCCGCCAGTCCTCGCGCGACGTCGCCGGCAACCGCTTCCAGGTCTGGATCGGGAACGGCCTGGCGGCCGACCTCCGCCCGCGGGCGATCACCTACCTCGACCCGCGCTTTCGCCGCCCGCTGCCGGCCGGTCGCCTCCGCCCGAACCCCGCCGGGTCCGAGCGCGGCTACCCGCTCCCGCTCGCGCGGCCCGACTGCGCCGCACGGCGCGGCGCCGGACGGGTCCGGGTGGACGCCGGCGGCCGCACCCGCACGCTGCCGGTCGCCGACGAGGCCGAGGTGGTTGCCCGTCACGTGGCCTCCCGGTGCCTGGAGCTGGCCGCCTCCCGGGTTGCCCGCCTCTCGTTCGCCGACGAGGTGCGCGCGGACCCCTCGACGGACCCGCCCACCGCGACGCTGCTGCTGCGGATCGAACCCACCGGGCGGCCCGGCGCGCTGCGGGTCCGGGACGTCACCGGCACCCCCGTCCTCACCGCGGCACCCGGCGAGGCGTGGGCCCCGCGCCGGCGCGTGCCCGGCACGGGCGCCGCGGTGACGATCCCGCTGCGCGCGGTTCCCGCCCGCTGCGACGCGCACGCCTTCCAGGAGTCCGCCGGCGCCACGACGTTCCGGGTGCGCCTGGCCGTGGGAGCGCGGGTCGGCGACGTCCTGCTGCCGATGGACCCGGCCGGCGCCCGGGCGGCGCTCGACTACGCGACCCGGGCCTGCGGCCGCTGACCCGGCGCCGGCACGAGTCGGTTGCACGACAGCCGCGGCCAGCGCCCGACCGCGCCGGATCCGGGGCCGGCGGAGGGTTCACAGCCGCCGCCACCTCCGTAAGGTGGGGCTCGCCACGAGGGCGCAACCACTAGGGAGCAGCATGACCGAGCTGAACGTCGTCGCGACCATCCCGGCGAAGCCGGAGACCGAGGACGCGATCCGCGCCGCCCTCCAGGCGCTGGTCGTCGAGTCGCGCAAGGAGGAGGGCTGCCTGAGCTACGAGCTCTACGAGTCGACCTCGGTGCCCGACACCTTCGTGACGGTCGAGCGCTGGGCGAGCCAGGAGGCGCTGGACGCGCACATGTCCTCGCCCCACCTCGCCGAGGCGTTCGGCGCCGCGGAGGGCGCGCTGGCCGGCGAGGTGGCGATCCACCCGCTCGTGCCCGTCGAGGTCTGAGCCCGGTCGACCGGGGGCGGCCCGGTCGTCAGTTCACCCGGCAGTGCCCCACTCCGCCGCTCGTCGGCCGACGGCGTCGACGAACTGACGACGGGCCCGCCCTTGGCCACGGGCCAAGGCCCGGCTCGGGTGAGGGCCTCGAGTCGCCCGCGCACGCCCTTCTCGTCGTACATCGTCTCCCACCAGAGGAAGCGACCGAGACCGACGCCGAGGCAGGCGAAGGCCGTGTAGCGGGTGATGTCCCGCTCGAACGCCGCTCGGCTGCCGTGCCAGGTGAACGACTCCCCCTCGACCGCCAGCCCCACCCGCGGGTCGAGAAGGTCGGCGCGGCCCACGTCCCCCACCCACTGCTGTGGCACCAGGTGCAGCCCCGGCACGTCGATCGAGATCGCCCGGAGCGTGGACTCGAAGGGGTTGTCCGCCCGGCCGTCGGCCTGCTCGACCACCCGCACGGCATTGCCCCGCCCGGTGCGCGGCGACGTCTCGGCCGCGCACAGCAGCTCGTGTCGGCCCACCATCCCCGAACGCAGCGCCGAGTCGGCCACCGACAGGGCGTCGGCCAGCGGCAGGCCGCGGGCACAGTCGACGACGGTGCGCGCCGGCGTGGTGATCCCGTGGACCACCCCGTCGGCAACGGGGCTCCAGCTCACCGCGACGCCCGAGGGCCGGCGGGAGTGCGGCGGCACCGTGACCATCGTGCGGGTCGGTGGCATCCGGACCTTCCAGCCGTGCGCCAGCGCTGCCGAGAGGTGGCTGACCACGCCGCCGGCCCGCTCCGCCGCGAGCCGGTCGGCGGACAGGCTGGCGAGGGCGTAGCTGCCGCGGCGGACCCGGGCGACGTGCCCGCACCGCACCGCGGTGCGCAGCCGCTTCTCCGTGGTCAGCGCGAGGAGCTCGTCCCGCGCGGCCACCCCGCCCAGCCGCACCAGTGCCGCCACCGCATCCACGCGTCCAGCCTCACCTGCTGCGGGCGGCGCCGGGTTCCCTCTCCACAGGGCCGCCCCGTCGTCAGTTCGTGGCGGCGAGGCGACGCGTCGAGCGTGGACCTGGCCGGGCGACCCGCGAACTGACGACCGGGCCGCCCTCAGAGGTCGCGCAGCACCCGCTTGAGCAGCTTGCCCGACTGGTTGCGGGGCAGCTCGTCGACGAAGCGCACCTGCTTGGGCACCTTGTAGCCCGCCAGTGAGCCGCGTGCGTGCGCGACCAGGTCCTCCGCGCTGACCTTGTCCTTGACGACCACGAACGCGGTCACGGCCTCGATCCACTTCTCGTCCGGCGTCCCGATCACGGCCGCCTCGGCGACGGACGGATGGGTGTAGAGCGCGTCCTCGACCTCGCGGGAGGCGACGAGCACGCCGCCGGTGTTGATCACGTCCTTGATCCGGTCCACGACGGTGATGTAGCCCTGCGCGTCGACGCGCACCAGGTCGCCGGAGTGGAACCACCCGTCGCGGAAGGCCTCCTCGGTCTCCTCCGGCTTGTCCCAGTAGCCCTCGCAGAGCTGGGGCGAGCGGTAGATCACCTCGCCGGTGCCGCCGGCCGGCACGTCCTCGCCCTCGGTGTCGACCACGCGCACCTCGACGAACAGCACCGCGCGGCCGCACGACTCCGGCCGCTCGTCGTGCTCCTCGGGCTGGAGCACGGTGGCCAGCGGGCCGATCTCGCTCTGGCCGAAGAGGTTGTAGACGCGCAGGTCCGGCATCGCCTCGCGCAGCCGCGCCAGCACCGGCCCGGGCATGACCGAGGCGCCGTAGTAGGCCTTGCGCAGCGAGGAGAGGTCGCGCGTCGCGGAAGTCCTCGTGGTTGCTCAGCGGCACCCACACGGTCGGCGCCAGGAAGAGCGCGCCGAGCCGGCGCTCCTCGACCAGCCGCATCACCTCGGGCACGTCGGGCACCTCCATGAGGTGGTTGACCGCGCCGACGGCGAGGTAGGGCAGCAGGAAGCAGTGCATCCCGGCCGAGTGGTAGAGCGGCATCGCGTGCAGCGGCGCGTCCGCCGCGGTGAAGCCGACGGTGACGATGCAGGAGACGTACTCGTGCACCAGCGCGCGGTGGGTCATCATCGCGCCCTTCGGCTTCGAGGTCGTGCCGGAGGTGTAGAGCAGCTGCACCAGCTCGGTGTCGCCGACGGGCGGCTCCCCCTCGGGCAGGGGGTCGCCGACCGGCCCGTCGAGCGCCCGGGCCAGCAGCGAGTCCTCGGCGTCGCGCAGCGGCACGACGGACTCGACCTCGAGCCCGGCCGCGTCGTAGGCGTCCCGCAGGCCAGGGTCGACCAGCACGGCCCGGCTGCCCGACTGCTCGACGAGGTAGCGCAGCTCCTCACCCGTCAGCGCGAAGTTCACCGGCACGTGCACGAGCCCGGCGCGGGCGCAGCCGAGGAACCCGAGCAGGTAGGCGTCGGAGTTCTTGCCGTACGCCGCCACCCGGTCGCCGCGGTCGAGCCCCAGCCCGCGCAGCGAGGACGCGGCCCGGGTCACGGCATCGTCGAGCTCGCGGTAGGTCCACGTGCGGTCGGCGAAGAGCAGCGCGGTGGCGTCCGGCGTGCGGGCGGCGCTGCGGTGCAGCACGTCGTCGACGGTGCTGGAGCGGGGGTCGGGCACGAGCACTCCTGGGGTGGGTCCGGCGCGGGCGGGGTGGGTCCGGATCGCCCGAGGGGACCCGGTCCGGGTCGCCCACCCTCTCCCGCGCGCGGCCCCGCGTCCACGCCCGCGCCGCGAAGCGGACGCCGCTCAGCGGCCCCGCCGGCGACGCAGCAGCGTACGGACCCGCCACGGGTTCTCCTCCGAGGGCCACAGCTTCTCGATCTCGGCGTTCAGCTCGGCGCCGAGCAGCACGGCGAAGGCGGTCACGTAGAGCCAGAGCACCACGGCGATCGGCGTGCCGAGCTGGCTGTAGACGGCGTCGTCGCGACTGTTCAGCGCGAGGTAGGCCCGCAGGCCGGCCGCCGCGAGCAGCCAGATCAGCATCGCCAGCGAGCGCGCCGGGCAGGTCGCGGCGCCAGGGCGTGTGCCAGGGGACGCCGACGTGGAAGAGCGTGGCCAGGCCGAACAGCACCAGGACCAGCAGCGCCGGCCAGTAGAGGCTGCCGAGCAGGTCGAGCGTCACGCTCTCGACCTCCTGCGGGGCCAGGGCCTCCACCAGGTCGGGCCCGATGACGAGCAGCGGCAACACGGCGACGGCCCCGAGCAGGCCGGCGACCGTGATCCCGATCGCGAGCAGCCGCCGGCGCCAGCCCGAGCGGCGCTCGACGCCGTAGGCGATGGTGATCGTCTCGAGGTAGCGGTTGGTCGCCCGCGAGCCGGTCCAGATCGCCACCAGCGCGCCGAGGGAGGCGACGTCGGCGCGGCCCTCCTCGCGGAGCGCCTGCCCGGCGAGGTCGGCGTACGCCTGGTAGGTCTGGTCCGAGAGCACCGACCGCGGCAGCTCGAAGACGATCCGCTCGAGCTGCTCCTGCCCCTCGGGCCCGATCGCGTCGGCGAGCAGACCCAGCGAGCTGAGGACCACCAGCAGCAGCGCCGGCAGCGAGATCAGCGTGAACAGCGCGGCCTCGGCGGCCAGGCCGGGCACGCGGTCCTCGATGGTCTCCTGGCCGGTGCGCTGCACGAGGGTCCAGGCGCCGCGGACCCCGCGCGGCGACCGCTCCCGCACGCGCTCGGCCCGCCGCCGGGCGCGGACGCGGGCTCGCTCCACGCGGCGGCGGGCCCGCCGGGCGTGCCCGGCGAGGCGGGCGCGGGCGCCGCCACCGTCCTCCCCGGGGGCAGGTGCCGGGTCCGGGTCCACGCGGCGACCCTAGCCAGCGATCGCGCCCGGGGGACTTGCCGCCTGCCCTAGCCTGAGGGCGACGCCAGCGGGGCGCCGACACCGACCAGGTCGACGGGGGATCCATGAACGAGGTGCTGCTCTTCCACCACGCCCTGGGGCTGACGCCCGGCATGCTCCAGCTCGCGGACCGGCTGCGCACCGGGGGGCACACGGTGCACACCCCCGACCTCTACGACGGGCGCGTCTTCGACTCCCTCGACGAGGGGGTCGAGCACGCCGAGCGGGTCGGGTTCGACGCCGTGCGGGAGCGGGGTGTCCACGCCGCCGTCGGGCTCCCGGACGAGCTCGTCTACGTCGGCTTCTCGCTCGGCGTGCTGCCCGCCCAGCAGCTCGCCCAGACCAGGCCCGGCGCCCGGGGGGCGGTGCTCTGCGAAGCCTGCGTGCCCGCCGAGCAGCTGGGCTCTCCTTGGCCCGCCGACGTGCCGCTGCAGGTGCACGGCAAGGAGTCCGACCCGTTCTTCGCCGGCGAGGGCGACCTCGACGCCGCGCGCGAGCTGGTCAAGCAGGCCGACGACGGCGCCCTCTTCCTCTACCCCGGCGACCGGCACCTCTTCGCCGACCCGGGGCTGCCCGGCTTCGACGCCAACGCCGGCTCGGCGCTCATGCACCGCGTTCTGGGGTTCCTCAACCGCGTCTGACCAACGGCGGCGGCCGCCGATGGCCGGCCGAGCCCGGCGCCGGTGCAGTCCGGTGGCGCCGACCCGTGTGTGAACACCCCGGCCGGCTCGCGGCGCGGGATGATGGCCCGGCGGCCGCGGTGCCCGGACGGCGGGTGCCGGGGCGGGGTGCCGGACAGGAGTGGGGATGGCGGGGACCGACCGGGCCGCGTGGTGCCCGAACGCCGCGTGCCGCGCGCCGCTGCCGCCGGGGGCGGAGGCCTGCGGCGTCTGCGGCATCGCGCTGACCGGGCCCGACGCCGAGCGCCTCCTCGAGGTCGACCGCCGGCTGGCCGCCCTGTGGGCCGAGTCCCAGGCCCTCACGCGGCGGTTGCTGCCCGAGGCCGGGCCCGTCGCAGCCCCGGCGCCGGTGCCCACGCAGCCCCGGGTGCGGCCCCGGGTGCGGCCCCGGGTGTCGGGGCAGCAGCTGCTCCTCGGCCTCGGCGCGGCCCTGACCCTGTCGGCCGCCGGCTTCTTCCTCTTCGTCGTGTGGGACCTCATCGGGCCCGCCGGCCAGCTGCTCGCGGTCGGTGCGCTCGTCGCGGCGGCCGCGTGGTCGTCGTACGCGGCGAAGCGGCGGCAGCTGACCGCGGCGGCCGAGACGGCCGCGTTGCTCGTCGCCGGCCTCACCGTGCTCGTGCTGGCGGCGGCCCACGCGGTCGGCTGGCTCGGCGTGGACGATCTCGACGCGGGCACGTACGGCGCCCTGTCCGCGCTGGCGACCGGGGCCCTGCTCCTCGTGGTCGACCGGGGCGTGCCGACCGGCGAGGTGATTCGCACCTACCGGCCCGCCGCCGCGCTCGCCCTGGCGCTCGCACCCTGGCTCGCCTTCGTCGGGCTGGTGCCCCCCGAGGCCGAGGCGCGCGGGGTCCTGGGCCTGCTCGCCGTGTCGCTCGCCAGCGCGGCCGGCGCGCTCCTCGCGCTGCGGCTGGACGGGCGGCGCACCCGCCTCGGCCCCCCGGTGACCGCTCAGGTCCTCGGCCTCGGCGCCGCGACCGCCTACCTCGTGCACGTGCTCGCCGGCTGGTCCGTGGGGTACGACGAGCTGGTGCCGCTCTCGTCGCGGCTGGTCGTGGCGACGGTGCTGCTGATCGGACCGGCGGCCCTCGCGGCGGTGTCGCTGGCGCGCCCCTGGCCCTGGCTGCCCGGCGCCGCGCTGGCGCTGGCGGCCCCGGCGGCCGGGATCTACCTGACCGACCTGCCGCACACAGGGCGTGGTCGCCGTCGCGCTCCTGGTCGGTGCCGGGTCGCTCGCCGCGCACCTGGACCCGCGTCCGCCGGCCCCGGGGTGGCGGCGGGCGGCCACCGGTTTCGCGGCGCTGGCCCTGCCGGTGCTGGTGCTGCTGGTCGCCTCGCTCGACCTGGACGGCCGGGACACGCTCTACGGGCCGTACGGCGCCGCGGACGACGGCCCGGGCGCCGCGGCGACGACCGGCGTCGCCGCGCTCTGGGCGCTGGCCTCGGCGGCCGGCGCCCGACGCGCCTACCGCCTGGGCCGCCAACCCGAGGTCGACCCCGGCGAGACCCCGCGTCGCCGGTGGACGGGCGCTGGCTCGCTGGTCCCGCACGTCGTGGCCGCGGAGCTCGGCGCCGCGCTCGCCGCAGGCCGGGTGCTGGTCGAGGTCGACTCCGCGTGGGGGTGGCTCGCCGCGGGGCTGGCCGCCCTGCTCGCGAACGCCGTCCTCGCCGCGGCCCTGGTCCGCGACGGGCGGGGCGAGCCGCTGGCGGAGGGCGTGCTGCTGCTGGGCGCCGCGGCGGGCGCCTGGGTCGCCGTGCTGGCCGCGGACACCCGCGCCGACGGCGTGCTGGCGACCACCCTGGTTGCTGCCGGCGTGGTCGTGCTGGCCTACGCCGCCCTCCCCGGCCGCCTGCCCTGGTCGTACCCCGGCGCGGTCGTGGTGTGGCTGGGCGGCGAGGTGCTCGTGGACGCCGCCGGCGTCGCGGCCGTCGAGGCTTCGTCCCTGCCGCTGGCCGCCCTGCTCGCCGGCATCGGCGCCGTCCAGGCCCGGCGCCGCGCCCGGGCCGGGGAGCCGAGCCCCACGATGCTCGTCGCCGGGCCCGCCCTGGCCGTCGCGCTCGGCCCCACGCTGGCGGTCGCGATCGACCGCGGTGACGAGGTCCGCCTCGCGCTGGTCACGGCCGTCGCGCTCGCGGTGCTGGTGGTGGGGTTGCAGCGCCGGTGGCGCGCGCCCGTCACCGCCGGCGCCGTCGTCCTCGTCGCGGTCGCCGCCTCCCAGGGCGGGCCGGTGGTCGGCCAGCTGCCGACGGTGGTGGTCCTCGCCACGGCGGGGGCGGCGCTGCTGGCGGTCGGCGTCGCGTGGGAGCGCGCCGTGCGGGCAGGTCGCCAGGCCAACGCCTGGTACTTCTCCCTGCGCTGAGGGCCAGCGCCCCCTACGGTTTCCCCGCTCGAGCGGGGAAGCCGTCGCTTAGTAGGCGATGCAACGATGCCGCAGTAGCGGTTTCCCCGCTCGAGCGGGGAAACCACACGCCCCGCGAATCGTCCCAGGGGCGTCGATGGCGAAGAATGGCCCCATGAACGACGTCAGCCTGATCCTGCTGGTGACGCTCGCCGCCGGCCTCGGCTCCGTCGTCGTACGCATGCCCCCGCTGGTCGGCTTCCTGCTGGCGGGCTTCGTGCTCAACGCCCTCGGGGTGCCGCAGTACGACGTCATCGACGTGATCGCCGAGCTCGGCGTGGCGCTGCTGCTCTTCACGATCGGGCTGACGCTCGACGTGCGGGTGCTGGTGCGCCGCGAGATCTGGCTGACCACGGTCGTGCACATGAGCGTGACCACGACGCTGGCACTGGCGTACCTGGGGGTGCTCACGGTGATCGGCATCGGCATCCTCGGCGACCAGGACTGGCGGGCCCTGCTGATCGTGGGGTTCGCCCTCTCCTTCTCCAGCACCGTGCTGGTGCTGAAGGTCCTCGACGACAAGAGCTCGGTGCAGTCGCGCTACGGGCGCACGGCCGTCGGCGTCCTGATCATCCAGGACCTCGCGGCCGTCGTCTTCCTGACGATCGCCGGGGGCGAGCCCCCGAGCCCCTGGGCCTGGCTGCTGCTCGCCGTGGTCCCGGGCGGCTGGGTGCTACGGCGGCTGCTGCGCCGCATCGACCACAGCGAGCTGCTGCCCCTGTTCGGGGTCGTGCTGGCGCTCGTGCCGGGCTACGCGCTGTTCGACTCCCTCGGCCTCAAGGGCGACCTGGGCGCCCTGGTGCTGGGGCTCGTGCTCGCCTCGGAGCCGCGCTCGGAGGAGCTGTCGAAGGCGCTCTTCTCGGTCAAGGAGCTGCTCCTGGTCGGCTTCTTCCTCAGCATCGGCTTCACGGGCCTGCCGTCCGGGGAGGACCTGCTGCTGGCCGGGCTGCTCCTGCTGCTGATCCCCGTCAAGGGCGTCGGGTTCGTGGCGCTCTTCTGGTGGCAGGGGATGCGCCGGCGCACGTCGGTGCTGGCCGGCACGATGCTCTCCAACTACTCGGAGTTCGGGCTGATCGTGGTGGCGCTGGGCGCCACCTCCGACCTGGTGGAGGAGGAGTGGCTGGTCATCCTCGCCACGACCGTGGCGGCCAGCTTCGTGCTCTCGACGATCGTCAGCTCCGGCACCGAGCGCATCGTCGGCTTCGCCGAGCACCGGCTCCCCCACCAGTCGGAGGAGAGCCTGCACCCCGACGACCGGCCCGTCGACGTCGGCCACGCCGACGCCGTCGTGCTCGGGATGGGGCGCGTCGGCCGGGCCGCGTACCTGCACCTCGAGCAGGAGTTCGGCCTGCGGGTCGTCGGGATCGAGAGCCAGGAGGACCGCGCCGCCGCCCTGCGCCGGCAGGGTCACGAGGTGCTCGAGGGGGACGCCACCGACCCCGACTTCTGGCAGCGGCTCGCGCAGACGGGCACGGTCGACATCGCGGTGCTGGCGATGCCCTTCCACGGCGCGAACGTCGCCGCGATGAACCGGCTCCACAAGACGGGCTTCGACGGCACCGTCGCCGTGGTCGCGCGGTACGACGACGAGGCCGACGAGCTGCGGGAGCGCGTGCACTCGGTGTTCGGGCTCTACGACGGCGCCGGCATCACCGTGGCCGAGGGGGCCGCCGAGCAGGCCGGGCTGCCCCGCAAGGAGCGGCCGGAGTAGCCCCGCCGTCGGCGGGTCCGGTCAGGCGGGGCCCTGCTCGCGGGCCTCGCGGACGCCCACCAGGGCGTCCTGCAGCTGCCGGATCCAGTCGCCCTCGTGCCGGCCGACCAGCCGCACGCACCAGGCGAGCGCCTCGGAGCGGGAGCGGGCGACGCCGCCGTCCACCAGCGTGTCCAGCACGCGGCGCTCCGGCTGGCGAAGCCGGGTCATCACCGGCACCGAGAGATTGGTGAAGACGGCGCGGGACTCGCCGCACGCCGCGCCCCAGGCCACCTTGCGCCCGAAGCGCGCCTCGGTGTCGTCCGCGATCCGCATCCGCTCGCGACGCGTCTCCTCGCGGAAGCGCTCGATCCGACCCTCCTCGGCGGCCCGCTGGGCCGCGCCTTCCTCCTGGTCGGCCGCCCCGTCGCCACCCGTCGTGCCGGCCTCGGGCACCGCGAGCCGGCCCACCACGACGATCTCCTCGCGGTCGGCGGTCACCTCCGGCGCGGCCTCGAACCACTCCGCGGGCAACCGGCCCACCAGCCAGCCGGTGATCTCGTCCATGGGTTGATTACACACTTACACCATTACGCCGTCAAGAGCCTCTCGTCGAAGGGGGCGGAGGAGAGCAGCTCGGGGCCCGCCTCGGTGACCACCACCTGCTCCTCGAGCTTCACGCCCTCGTGCCCGCCGACGGCCCCGACGTAGGACTCCACGCTCATCACCATGCCGGCCTCCAGCTCCCCGTCGTGGTGGTCGGTGAAGTTCACGCAGGGGTACTCGTCGACCAGTCCGGTGCCGTGCGCGATGAACGGGTACCGCTGCGCCCGGTACTCCTCCGGGAGCAGCGGCCCCAGCCGCTCGCCGAGCTCGGCGAACGAGGCGCCCACGCGGAACGCGGGCAGGCACTCCTGCAGGAAGGCGTACGAGGCCTCGTACAGCCGGCGCTGCTCGGGGAGCGGCGGCCGGTCCCCGCACAGGTAGGTCCGCGAGATGTCGGTGAGGTAGCCGTGCTCGCCCACCAGGTCGGTGTCGAAGGCGACCAGCTCGCCGTCGCCGACGACCCGGGTGGTCGCCTCCTGCATCCAGGGGTTGGTGCGCGGCCCCGACGACAGCAGCCGCGTCTCGCACCACTGGGCCCCCGACGAGAGGGCGTGGCCGACGATCGTGGCCCACAGCCGTTCTCGGTGACGCCGGGGCGCAGCACCTCGAGCATCCGGTCGATCGACCGGTCGCACGCCCGGGCGTTCGCGCGCAGGGCGGCGAGCTCGTCCGGCGTCTTGACCGACCGGGCCTGCTCGAGCGCGGCCTGCGCGTCGATGACGCGGACGCCGGCCGCGGCCAGGGCCAGGTGGCCGAGCGCCTCCACGCGGTCGACGCCCACCTGCTCGTGCTCGAGGCCGCGGGCGGCGAGCTCGGCGACGACCTCGCGAGCGAAGGCGGCGGCCCAGCCGGCGTCGTTGGAGCCCGAGCCGAAGTACGTCCAGCCGTACGCGGGCCGCAGGTCTCCCGACCAGCGTGCGGCCGTCGCGTGCATGGACCGCGGGTACTCCCAGAGCACCGGCGGCGACTCCGCCGGCACCAGCGCCCAGCGGAAGGTCGAGTGCATGTTGAAGACGGGGAACGGGCCCGTCGCCGTGGCGTAGGCGACGTTGAGCGGGTCGAACAGCAGCACGGCGGCGATGCCGCGCTCCCGCAGCACCCGCTGGGTGCGCGCGAGGCGTTCGCGCTGCATCCGCGCCTCGTCCACCAGCGCGATCGGGGTGACCGACGCCCAGGTCGCGTCCGGTGCCCCGTCGTCGAAGGGCGGGGCCAGCAGCTCGCTCATGCGTCCACCTCCACGTCCCCGAGCGGCGTCGAGCAGCAGAGCAGGATCCGCCCCCGGTCGATCTCGCGCGGCCGGATGCCGCCCGCGTGCTGCATGTCCACGTCGCCTCCCAGCAGGTCGGTCTTGCAGGTGCCGCAGAACCCCTGCGTGCACATCGACGGCGGGGTCAGGCCCGCCCGCCGTGCGGCGGCGAGGATCGTCTCGCCGGGCGCGCAGTCGACGGTCCGCCCGCTGCGCCGGAACGCGACCGCGTGCCCCGGCCCGGCCGCCCGGGCGGCCGCGGGCGCGGTGTCGCCGAGGTCGAAGCTCTCCTCGTGGCAGCGCGCGGGGTCGACCCCGGCCGTGGCGAGCAGCTCCCGCACGGCCGCCATGTAGCCCGCCGGCCCGCAGGTGAACACCTCGCGCCGGTGCAGGTCCGGCGCCAGGCGCAGCAGCAGCCGCAGGTCGAGCCGGCCCCGCGGGCCCTGCCACACCTCGCCCGGCGCGTCGGCCTCGCACACGGCGGCGACCGAGAAGCCCGGGCGGGAGGCGAGCTCCTCGAGCTCGGCCCGGAAGACGATGTCGGCGGGCGTCCGCGCGCTGTGCACGAAGACCACGTCCGGCGCTGCCGCCCCGCCGTCGACCTCGTCGCGCAGCGCCCGCGTCATCGACATCAGCGGCGTCACCCCGCTCCCGGCCGACAGGAAGAGGTACGCCGCTGCCGGGCGCCGGGCGGTGCTGAACCGCCCGTGCGGCCCGGTCACGCGCAGCGGGTCGCCGACGTCGAGGTGGTCGTGCAGCCACCCCGAGACCGGGCCGCCCGGCACGCGCTTGACCGTGATCGTCAGCTCGCCGGGGCGCGCGGGCGACGACGCGATCGTGTAGCAGCGCTGCGTGCCGCCGCCGAGGGGCACGGTCACCGTCAGGTGCTGCCCCGGCTCGAACGCCAGCGGCGCGCCGCCGGCCCGCGCCAGCGTGAGGCTGCGGACGTCGTGCGTCACGTCCTCGACGCGGGTGCACACGACGACCTCGTCGATCCCGTCCCACCCCGCGCGGGTGGCCGGGTCCTGCAGCAGCGTCATGCCCGCTCTCCCAGCCCCAGGTGGGCGCGCACCCGCTCGACGTACCACTGCACGAACGCGCCGACCTGGTACTCGCTCGGCGCGTAGGGGCCCGGCTCGTAGGCCGGGCTGGCCACCCCCGCCTGCGCCCGGGCGACGAAGACGCTGTCCTGCTCGTTGGTGCGGCGCCACACCTCGGTGAGGCGGTCGAGGTCGTAGTCGACGCCCTCGACGGCGTCCTCGTGCACCAGCCAGGTGCTGCGCACGAGCGTGCGGTCGGGCCCCAGCGGCAGCACCGTGAAGGCGACCGCGTGGTCGGCGCAGAAGTGGAACCACGCGTTCGGCTGGTGGTGCAGCGAGAGGCGCCCGAGGCGCGGGGTGTCCAGGTCGCCGAGGAGCCGCCGCGAGGCCGCCGTCCCGTCGAGCGTGTACGACTCGCCGGCGCCGTCCAGCGCCTCCCGCTGGGTGCGGAAGGCCGTCGGCCGGCCCGAGATCTCCTCGATCGGCGCGTACGGCATGCCCCGCTCGAGGCAGGCGCGCTCGAGGTCGGCCTCCGCCTGCAGGTAGCGCGCGTGCGCCGGCAGCAGCCGGTCGGGGATCTCGTCGAGCTCGTAGCCGTACGTCGGGAAGAACGTGCACGTGAGCTCGGGGTGGCCGTGCTCGCAGTGGTAGCACTCGCGGTTGTTCTCCATCACGAGCTTCCAGTTGCCCTCCTCGACGAGGTCCTCCTGGTCGCGGCGACCTTGGTGCGGCGCAGCTGGTGCGGGGCGAGGTACGGCGCGACCCGGGCCGCCATGTCGTCGAAGTCCGCCGGCGGCTCGGCGGCCAGGCACACGTAGACGAGCCCCGCGAGGGTGCGGACGTGCACCTGCTTGAGCCCGAAGCAGGCCGGGTCGAAGCCCGGGGCCTGCTGGCCGGCGTGCAGCAGCGTGCCGTCGGTCGCGTAGGTCCACTGGTGGTAGCCGCAGACGATGTTCCCGAGCGAGCCGCTGGGCTCCGTCAGCAGCCGCGACGCCCGGTGGCGGCAGACGTTGTGCATCGCCCGCACCTGCTCGTCGTCGTCGCGCACGACGATCAGCGACCAGGGCCCCAGCTCGACCGTGACGTAGTCCCCGGGCTCGGGCAGCTCGGGCTCGGTGGCGACGACGATCCAGTGGGAGGCCCAGATCGCCCGGAGGTCGAGCTCGTAGGCCTCTTGGCTCAGGTAGAGCGGCGCGGGCAGCATCCGGCCGGGCGTCCAGCGGTCGACGGCGGCGGCGAGGTCGGAGGCGCCGGTGTGCTCGCGGGTGGTGAGGGTCATGGGGTCCTTCCTCAGATCGCCTGGCAGAGCCGCAGGGCGTCGTAGGTGGCGGCGTGGATGTTGCGGCTGGCGACGGCGTCGCCGATGCGGAACAGCTGGAACCGACCCTCGGGGTTGGTCCGCACCTGCTGCGGGCGCCCGGCGAGCAGGGCGGCGTGGTCGACCTCGCCCCGGTTGCTGGAGAGCGGTACGAGGTCGAGGTAGAGCCCGTCGTTGGGCGTCGTCCCGTGCTCGACGACGACGTGGTCGACGGGGCGCTCGACCGTGTGGCCGGCGTACTCGCTGACGAGCTCGGCGACCAGCTGCCCGCCCTCGCGGCGGACGCCGCGCAGGCGGTGGGCGAGCGTCACCTCGACGCCGGTCTCGTCGAAGGCGCGCAGGTAGGCCGGCGCGTTCATGCCGCCGACCTGGGGCGCGATCATCCGCTCGGGCGTCACGAGCTCGACGCTCGCGCCGTGCGCGGCCAGCATCTCGGTCGCGTCGAGCGCGGGCTCGGCGCCGAGGTCGTCGTAGACCAGCACGCGACCGCCCGGGCGGGCCGACCCTGCCATCACGTCCCAGGTGTCCAGCACCAGGTCCTGGCCGTGCGCGAGGAAGCCCCGGTCGGGCAGGCCGCCGGCGGCGACCACGACGACGTCGGGCTCCTCGGCCAGCACGTCGGCCGCCTCGGCGTAGACGTGGTACCGGAGGTCGACGCCGGCCAGCTTCGCCTCGGAGACGCGCCAGTCGACGATGCCGACGAGGTCGCGCCGGCGGGGGCTGGCGGCGGCGAGCAGCACCTGGCCGCCGGGTGCCCCGGCGGCCTCGAGCACCACCACCCGGTGGCCGCGCTCGCCGAGCACGCGGGCCGCCTCGAGGCCGGCCGGGCCGGCCCCGACGACGACCGCCGTGCGGCCCGGCCGGGGGCTGGGCGGCGTGACGTGGGCCAGCGTCTGCTCCCGACCCGTGGCCGGGTTGTGGATGCACGCGGCCTCGCCCGAGGCGTAGAGCCCGTCGAGGCAGTGGTTGGCGCCCACGCACGGGCGGATCCGGTCCTCGTCGCCGGCGATCGTCTTCGCCACCAGGTGCGGGTCCGCCATCTGCGGGCGGGTCATGCCGACGAGGTCGAGCAGGCCCTCGCGGACGGCGTACCGCGCGGTGGCGATGTCGCTGATCCGGGCGGCGTGCATCACCGGCACGTCGACTGCCCGACGGATCTCGCCGGCGAAGTCGAGGAACGGCGCGGAGGGCGTGCCCATCGACGGGATGACGCGCGAGACGGCGGCGTCGCTCTCGATGGTCCCCTTGATGACGCTGAGGAAGTCGACGCCGTCGGCGACGTAGCCCCGCAGGGCCGCCAGCGCCTCCTCGCGGCCGAGGCCGCCGTCGGTGTCCTCGTCCATCGACATCCGGATGCCGACGACGAAGTCGGGACCGACGGCCTCGCGCACCGCCCGCAGCACCCGCCGCGGGAACGCCAGCCGGTGCTCGAGGCTGCCGCCGAGCTCGTCGTCGCGCAGGTTGGTCGCCGGCGAGACGAAGGCGTCGAGCAGGTGCCCGTAGTGCTGCAGCTCGATGCCGTCGAGGCCCGCCTCGCGGCAGCGGGCGGCGGCGGCGGCGTAGTCGCGCACGATCCGGTCCAGGTCCCAGGGCTCGGCGACCTTGGGGAAGGCGCGGTGCGCCGGCTCGCGCAGCCGCGAGGGGTAGACCAGCGGCAGCCAGTCGCCGGCGTAGCTCGACGTACGCCGGCCCAGGTGCGTCACCTGGCACATCACGGCCGCGCCCGCGTCGTGCACGTCGTCGGCCAGGCGCCGCAGCCACGGCACGATCTCGTCGCGGTAGAGCAGCAGGTTGCCGAAGGCCGGCGGGCTGTCCGGCGAGACCACCGCGGAGCCGCCGATCATGGTCAGGCCGACGCCACCACGCGCCTTCTCGAGGTGGTAGAGCCGGTACCGGTCCTTGGGCATGCCCTCCACGGCGTACGCCGGCTCGTGCGACGTGCTGACGACCCGGTTGCGCAACCGGAGGTGCCTCAGGTCATAGGGCTCGAGGAGGGGATCGAACGACCGCATGGAGCGAGTCTGGGTCCGCGGGAACCCACAGGAGAAGCGAACATTTTGCCACGTCATCGTGCAAACTGATTGCATGATCGATCACCGTCTGCAGGTGCTCCAGATGGTCGCCTCGCACGGCACCGTGACCGCCGCGGCCGAGGCGCTGGGCTACACCCCGTCGGCGGTCTCGCACCAGCTGCGCACGCTGGCGCACGAGCTGGGCGTGCCCCTGCTCGCCCGGGAGGGGCGCGGGGTGCAGCTGACCCCGGCCGCCCGCGTGCTGCTGGGGCACACCGCGGCGCTGTTCGCGCGCTGGGAGGAGATCCGCGCAGAGGTCGGCGCGGCGGCCGAGCAGCGGGTGCGCTCGCTGCGGCTGTGCGGCTTCTCGACCGCGGCGGCCGCGCTGCTGCCGCAGGTGGCCGCGCGGGTCCGGGCCGAGCACCCGGGCGCCGAGGTGCGCATCATCGAGGCGGACCCGGACACCTGCTACGAGCTGCTCCTCGCCGACCGGGCGGACGTCGCGGTCGTCGTCGCGACCGCGTCCCTGCCCCCGAGCGCGGACCCCCGCTTCGACCAGGAGCCGCTGCTCGACGACCCGCTCGACCTGCTCGTCCCGGTGGGCCACCCCCTCGCGCAGCAGGCTTCGGTGCGGCTCGGCCAGACCGCCGGCGACGCGTGGATCCTGGACCGCCCGGGCCGGCCCTACCACCAGCTCGCGCTGACCGCCTTCGCCGAGGCCGGCTTCACGCCCTCGGTCGCCCACGAGGCCGGCGAGTGGGACACCGGCGCGGCGCTGGTGGCCGCGGGCCTGGGCATCGCCCTGATCCCCCGGCTCGCGCGCATCCCTGACGGCGGCGACGTGGTGCGGGTGCCGCTGCGCGGCGACCCGTCGCCGTCGCGGCACATCCTCACCAGCGTGCGGCGCGGCAGCCGCGAACAGCCGGCGATCGCCGCCGCCCTCGAGGCGCTGGAGTCGCTCGACGAGGTGGCCGGCACCCAGCGCGGCCGGCGCCGCCCCGCGCCGCCGTAGCCGGCGGCCGCCCCGACGGCTTGACATACGAAGTTCGATTCCTGAATACTGTTTCACACAGAGGGGAGTACCCCACCCACTGGACATCGTCACTCCGACCGCCGCGTGCGCGGTCCGGTGTCCAGGCTCGGGCCGCCAGGCGCGAGTGGGGGAGACCTCCGGCACCCGCTCGCGGGTCTGGAGGTTGGTGACCGTGCTCGACGTCCCGCTGTGGGCCTGGGCGGCCGTGCTCGGCCTGATCATCGGCATGCTGGCGATCGACCTGGCCGCGCACCGCGACGCGCACGTCGTCTCGGTGCGCGAGGCCGCGACGTGGTCGGCGATCTGGGTCGCACTCGGCCTGGGCTTCGGCGTCGTCGTCTGGACGGCGTACGGCCCGCAGGCCGGGGGCGAGTACTTCACCGGCTACCTGATCGAGAAGTCGCTGGCGGTCGACAACGTCTTCGTCTTCGCGCTGATCTTCAGCTACTTCGCGATCCCCCGGGAGTACCAGCACCGGGTCCTGTTCTACGGCGTGCTCGGCGCGCTCGTCTTCCGCGCGATCTTCATCGCCGGCGGCGTCGTGCTCATCGAGAACTTCGCCTGGATCCTCTACCTGTTCGGCGCGTTCCTCGTGTGGACCGGCTGGAAGATGTGGCGGCTGCGCTCGACCGAGCCGGACCCCGGCCGCAGCCCCGTCGTCCGGCTCGTCCGCCGCCTCGTCCCCACCACCGAGCGGCTGCACGGCCAGAAGTTCTGGGTTCGCGAGGGCGGCCGCTGGGTGGCGACGCCGCTGTTCGTGGTCCTCGTGCTGGTCGAGTTCACCGACATCGTCTTCGCCGTCGACTCGATCCCGGCGATCTTCGCGATCACCACCGAGCCGTTCCTCGTCTTCACGAGCAACGCGTTCGCGATCCTGGGCCTGCGGGCGATGTACTTCCTGCTCGCCGACCTGATCCACCGCTTCGTGCACCTGAAGGCAGGCCTCGCCGCCATCCTCGTCCTCGTCGGCGTGAAGATGCTGCTGCTGGACGTCTGGAAGGTGCCGGTCTGGCTCTCGCTCGGCGCGATCGCGACGTGTCTCGCCGTCGCCGTCCTCGCCAGCCTGCGCGCGGCTCCGCGTCCCCCCGACCCCGCGGCGCCTGCGGCGGAACAGGACCGCCCCGCGTCCGCCGCCCCGCGCGGCTGAGCCGTCCAGCAGCACCGCCCACCCACAGGAGGAACCACCATGAGCACCACCGGTCCCGCACCGTCCCCCACCGAGGCCGGCGGACGCACCGCACCCGCGCCGTTCACGCTCCCCACCGAGGCGGACGTCGCCCGGCTCACCGAGGTGTCCGGGCAGCCGTGCCTCTCGATCGTGATGGCCACGCACCCCGGCGCCCGCCTCGCCGGCGCCGACCTCGACCGGCTGGTGGCGATGGCCCGGCACGTGGCCGGTCGGCTGGCCGGGCAGGGGCTCCCCGGCCGGGACCGGCTCGTCGGCCAGCTGTGGGAGCTCGTCCACCGGGCGCGGGGCACGGCCGTCGACCGGGCCCTGTGCCTGTTCGTCGGGGACGGGACGGCACAGGCGCACGTCCTGCCGGTCACGGTCACCGACAAGACGGTCGTGGAGTCCACCTTCGCCACGCGCGACCTGCTCCGGTTCCTGCACCGCACCCCACCACACCTCGTGCTGCGCCTCGACCGGTTCGGCGCGCAGCTCTTCCGGGTCGTCGGCACCGCCGTGACCCAGCTGCGGCGGGTGGACCAGCTGCCCGACGGGACCGCCGTCCGCGTCGCGCCACGCGCGACGGCGCGCCCGGACGACCTGCTGGACGACTACCTCCAGCGGGTCGAGGAGGCGCTGCGCGAGGTCCGCGGGGAGTACCCGAGTCCGCTCGTGCTGGCGGGCGAGAGCGCGCTGGTGCACCTGTTCGCCCACCGCAGCCGGCACCTTCGGCGCCTGGCCGGACGCGTGCTCGACGAGCGCGCGCACTTCCCGCGCGACCTCTTCGGTGACGCGGCGCGGGTGCTCTCCGAGTACTTGGCCGCCCGGGGCACCGAGGCGCTCTCCCGGCTGCGAGACGTCGGCGTGCACGAGCCCCACCGCGTCGTCTCGGGCATCGACGCCGCGTGGCACGTGGCGACCGAGGAGCCGGAGAGCCTGCACCGGCGCCTGGCGAGCATGCTCGTGGTGGAGGAGGGGTTCACCGCCCCGCCCGAGACCGACGGGCCCGACGGGACCGCCGGGCCCGGGCCGGCCGCCGGCGCTGCGGAGACGGCGCTCGACGAGGACCGCCACGACCTCGTGGACGACCTCATCGAGGTGGTGATCAACGAGGGCGGCCAGCTCGCCCTCGTCCCCGACGGCAGCCTCGACGAGCACGGCCGGGTGGCGTTGATCCTCGCCCCGGCCGGCGGCCAGCCGTGATGCCTAGCCGTGGTGACGACCGTCGCGACCGACCTGCCCGGGCACGACGAGGTCGGTGAGCTCGCCGATGCGCACCTGCGCCTCCAGGGGGTGGCGCAGGTGCGTGTCGCGGACGACCTCGTACGAGTTGCGCCGGCCGCGCCGGTGCGCCACGACGTACCCCTGCTCGACGAGCTCGTGCAGGATCTTCTGGACCGCCCGCTCGGTGATGCCCACCCCGTCCGCGATGTCGCGGATGCGCGCGTCGGGGTCCCGCGCCAGCGCGACGACGACGTGCCCGTAGTTGGAGAGGAACGTCCAGGCTCCGGCCACCACCCGACTCACGATACGCGAACCACAGGGCGTGGGAGCGCCTCAGGCCAGCTCCGCGGCCATCGCCTCGATCACCGCGTGCAGGCCCTTGACCGGCCGGATCATCACGGTGAAGTCGGTGATCAGCCCGGCGTCGTCCCAGGTGATGAAGTCGGCCCCGTGCACGACTCGCCCGCGACCCGGTGGTGAACTCGAGCACGGCGGAGTCCGCACCCGAGCCACTCGCGGTGGTAGGCAGCCGGGTCCGAGCACGTGCAGCGCCGGCGGCAGGTAGGCGACCGTGGCGTCGCGGCCCTGTGCCGGCGTGCGCACCGCGGGTGATCGGAAGGTCGCGTCGGGGGCGACGAGGTCGGGCAGGCGGTCGAGGTCGCCGGCGTCGACGGCGCGTGCCAGCGGGCGAGGCCGGCGGCGGGTTCCGCGACGTGATCCACGGCGTGATCGGGACGGGCGTGATCGGGCACGGCCCCGTCCAGCCCCGTCACCGGACGGCGGCCAGCCGCCGCCGACGAGTCCAGACGTCCGGGTCGAGGCCCAGCCCCAGGTGGGTCGACCCGACCTCGAAGTGCTCGACGTCGGGGGAGGTGCGGTCGAGGCACGCCTCCCAGCTGACGATGCGGTCGCGCCGCGTGAAGATCACCGTCAACGGCGTGCGCACTGGGTCGTCCCGGTCGAGCTCCTCGGTCAGCCGGGCGATGCGCTCGGACTCCGCCCGCCCGTAGCTGCGGGCGCCCACGGTGAAGGTCGGCCCGCCCACGACGGGCGTGCCGTAGGTGACGACGTGGCGTACGGCCTCGGGGTGGCGGCGCGCCACCTCGCGGGCGATCACGCCGCCCAGGCTCCAGCCGACCAGGGTGACGCGGGAGCCGTCCCCGGTCAGGGCAAGCACCTGCTCGATCAACGCCTCGGCATCCGCCTCGGGATTGCCCTGGTTGGTGCCCCGGCCCCAGCCGCGGGCGTCGTAGCCCAGCAGCCGGAGGTAGCGCCGCAGCGGCGCCCCGGTCGTCTCGGGGGCCTTCCAGCCCGGGATGTCGATCACCACGTGGCCGTCCCCCCGGGGAACCCGCGCCAGGCGCGGCGCGGCCGCGGGGAGGCGGAGGCCGGTCAGCAGGCCGAGGGCGTCGCGCCAGGCGTCGGCGGTCTCGGGAGCCGCGCGCGGCGAGGGCAGCGGCGCCACGTCGACGCTGGCCCCGGGGGCACCCACCAGCCCGGTGGCCCGCAGCACGGGGCGGCGTGCCGCCCGGGGAGGCTGAGTAAGGTTTAGCATAGTCAGATCGTACGCGGGCGGCGCTCCCGAGACACGGACGGAACGGTGTGAGATGGATCGCGAGCACTGGGACCTGGCCCCGGACTCGGTGCAGCGGGCGCTCGACCAGCTGCTCCCGCCGAGTGCCGGCAAGGTCGTCCGCGAGGCCTTCTACGGCACGCGGCGTTTCGAGGACCTCCTGCGCCACACGGGGCTGACCGCCCCGGTGCTCTCCGCACGGCTCAAGGACCTGCAGGCTCGCGAGCTGCTCGAGCGCACGCCGTACAAGCAGGAGGGCGCGCGCACCCGGTTCGAGTACCGGCTGACCGAGCGCGGTCGCGACCTCGCCACGGCCATCATCGCCCTGCTCGGGTGGGCGGACCGCTGGCTGCCCCACGAGCGGGGGCCCACGGTGGCGCTGGAGCACGTGGGCTGCGGCCGTGCGGTGCACGCCGCCCTGTCGTGCGAGGCCGGCCACCACGACCTGGCCGTCGCCGCTGTGGCCGCGGTCCCGGGGCCGGGCGCGCGGGCGCACGAGGGTCGCCGGCCCCGGCCTGCGTGTCCCTGAGTCCGGGCTAGGGTCAGTGGGCATGGCTCCCCATCCCCCGCCGTCCGCACCCATGCCGGGCAAGGGCCCCTCCACCCGGTCGGTCCACCTCACCGAGGCCGCCGACCCGGAGACCGGCGCCGTCGTCCCGCCGACCACCACCAGCTCGGCGTTCGCCTACCCCGACGTCGCCACGTGGCGCGCCGTCGCGCTCGGCGAGGCCGCCGGGCACATCTACGCGCGCAACTCCAACCCGACCACCGACCGGTTCGAGGCCAAGGTCGCGGCGCTCGAGGGCACCGAGCGCGGCACCAGCTTCGGCACCGGGATGGCCGCCATCACCACCACGCTGCTGGCGCTGCTCGCCCCGGGCCGGCGGATGGTCACGGTCCAGGACACCTACGGCGCCACCAACCTGCTCGCGACGCGGCTGCTGCCGGGCTGGGGGGTCGAGTGCGACGTCCGCGAGACCGACGACCACGAGGGGCTGCTCGCCTCGATCGCGCAGGGCTGCGACGTCGTCTACCTCGAGACGCCGACGAACCCGACCTGCAAGGTGCTCGACATCGCGGCGCTCTCGGAGGCCGCGCACGCGGTCGGCGCGCTGGTCGTCGTCGACAACACCTTCGCCTCGCCGGTGAACACCCGGCCGGTCGAGCACGGCGCGGACCTGGTGCTGCACTCGGCGTCGAAGTACCTCGGCGGGCACGGCGACATCCTCGGCGGCGTCGTCGTCGGGTCCGACGAGCTCGTCGAGCGGGTCTACGGCCTGCGCGAGATCATCGGCACGGGCATGGACCCGACCGTCGCCGCGCGGATGCTGCGCAGCCTGAAGACCCTCGGCCTGCGCGTGCAGCGCCAGAACGCCAACGCCCAAGCGGTCGCGGAGTTCCTCGCCGGCCGCCCCGAGGTCGACACGGTGCTCTACCCCGGCCTGGCCGACCACCCGGGGCACGAGGTGGCCGCGCGGCAGATGGACGGTTTCGGCGGCGTCCTGAGCTTCTCGCTGGCCGGCGGCATGCCCGCGGTCGAGACCGTCTGCGCCGCGCTCGACCACGCGTACCTCGCGGCCAACCTCGGCCAGGTCGAGACCATCGCAGGTCCCCCCGCGACGACCAGTCACGTCGAGCTCACCGCCGAGGAGCGGGCCGCCGCGGGCATTCCCGAGGGGCTGATCCGGTACGCCGTCGGCATCGAGGACGCCGACGACCTCGTCGCCGACCTCGCCCAGGCGCTGGACCGGCTGTGAGCGCGCGCCGGACCTGCCCGTGACCGGTTGGCTCGAGCGCGCGCTGGCGCGGCTGGACGCCGACGCGATCGCGGAGACCACCGCCGAGCTGGTGGCGGTCGAGAGCGTCGGCGGCACGCCCGGCGAGCGCGCGTGCCTCGACCACGTCGGGGCCTGGCTGACCGAGCGCGGCGTCCCCGTGCAGCGGTGGGACCTGCCGGTGGCCGACGTGCCGGCGCCCCCCGGGTGGTCCTTCGAGACCGCCCGCGACGAGGTCGCGGGGCTCACCGCCACCGTCGGCCCGGACGACGCCCCGGGCCTGCTGGTGAACGCGCACGTGGACGTCGTCCCCGCCGCGGACCAGGCCGGCTGGACGGGCGACCCCTTCACCGCCCGCCGCGACGGCGACTGGCTGGTGGGCCGCGGCACCGCCGACACCAAGGGCGGGCTCGCGGCGGGGATGCACGTCGCCGCGGCGCTGGCCGCGGAGGCCCGCGCGGGCGGGGTGCTGCCCGGCCGGCTGGTGCTCTCCCCCGTGCTCGGCGAGGAGGACGGCGGCCTCGGGACGCTGGCGTCCGTCGCGGCCGGGCTCCCCGTCACCGGCGCCGTGGTGCTCGAGCCGACCGACCTGCGCGTGGCCCGCGCCACCGCCGGCGCGCTGCGGTTCCGCGTGACGGTGGACGGCCTCGCGGCCCACGGCAGCGTCCGCCACCGGGGCGTCTCGGCGATCGACAAGGGCTGGCTCGTGCACCGGGCGCTGGCCGAGCTCGAGGGCGAGCGGGCCGCGCGGCTGGCGCACCCCCTGGTCAAGCCCGAGGCAGGTGCCCCCACCCCGTGGCCGATCTGCGTCGGCCGCGTCGAGGGCGGATCGCACCCGTGCGACGTGCCCGATCGGCTCGTGCTGGACGGCCGGCTCGGCGTCGCGCCGCACGAGGACCCCGCCGCCGCGCGCGACGACCTGGCGGAGGCGGTCGCCCGCGCCGGCGAGCACGACGCGTGGCTGGCCGACCACCCTCCGCGCGTCGACTGGGTCGGCGCGCAGTGGCTGCCGTCGGAGACCCCGGCCGGCCACGCCCTGGTGGACGCGTTCATCGACGCGGCGGAGTCCGCAGAGGCCGTCGCCGTGCCGTACGGCTGCGACGCCGGGCTGCTGCGCCACGTGGCGGGCCTGCCCGCAGTCGTGCTCGGCCCCGGCGGCGTGGACGCGGCGCACGCGCCCGACGAGCGCGTCCGGGTCGCCGACCTGGGCCGGGCCGCCGAGCTGCTGCTGCGCGGCGCGGCCGCCTGGTGGGAAACGGCGTGGTGACACGCCTCCCGCGGCCGGGGGGCACACTGGCGGGCATGAACCGGGAGAACGGCATGCACGAGGCGAACTTCTGGGCGTCGGTGGACCGGCACCTGGTGCGGTACGGCGGCGGGTTCTCGCCGCTGGTCGTCGAGCGGGCGGAGGGGTCGTGGCTCTACGACCGTGAGGGTCGGGCCGTCCTCGACTTCACCTCGGGGCAGATGAGTGCGGTGCTCGGGCATGCCCACCCCGACATCGTCCGCGTCGTCTCCTCGGCCGTGTCCTCGCTCGACCACCTGCACAGCGGCATGGTGAGCCGGCCGGTCGTGGACCTGGCCGAGCGGCTGGCCGCGACACTGCCCGAGCCCCTGAGCAAGACCCTGCTGCTCACCACCGGCGCCGAGGCCAACGAGGCCGCCATCAAGATGGCGAAGCTGCACACGGGCCGGTACGAGGTCGTCTCGTTCGACCGGTCCTGGCACGGCATGACCTCGGGTGCGGCGGCGGCGACCTACTCGGCCGGGCGCCGCGGCTACGGCCCACCGATGCCCGGCAACCTCACGCTGCCGACCCCGAACCCCTACCGGTCGCCGTTCCGCACCCCGGACGGCGGCCACGACTGGCGCGCGGAGCTCGACTACGGCTTCTCGGTGCTCGACCAGCAGTCCTCCGGGAGCCTCGCCGCCTGCCTCGTGGAGCCGATCCTCTCCTCGGGTGGGGTCATCGAGCCGCCGCCGGGCTACTTCGTCCGGCTCGCCGAGCACTGCCGCCAGCGCGAGATGCTCCTCGTCGTCGACGAGGCGCAGACGGGGCTGGGGCGCACGGGCGCCATGTACGCCTTCGAGCGCGACGGCATCGTCCCGGACCTGCTCACGCTGTCGAAGACGCTGGGCGCCGGCCTCCCGGTCGCCGCCGTCGTGACCTCGCCCGCGATCGAGGAGAGCTGCCACGCGAAGGGCTTCCTCTTCTTCACCACGCACGTCTCTGACCCCCTCGCGGCCAGCGTGGGCAGCACCGTGCTGCGGGGTTCTCGAGCGCGACGGGCTCGTCGACGCCGCGGCCCGACGGGGCAAGGCCCTGACGGAACGCCTCCTCGACCTCGCCGAGCGCTACGACGTGGTCGGCGACGTGCGCGGGCGCGGGCTGCTGCAGGGGATCGAGCTCGTCACCGACCGCGCCAGCCGCGAGCCGGCCGCGCGGCTCGGTCAGCAGGTCACCGAGGAGTGCCTGCGTCGCGGGCTGCACATGAACATCGTCCAGCTGCCGGGGATGGGAGGGATCTTCCGCATCGCCCCACCCCTGACCGTGAGCGAGGGCGAGCTGCACGCCGGCATCGACATCCTCGACCAGTCGCTGGCCGAGGCGCTCGCGTAACCCAGCGCCAGGGCTGGCGCAACTTGTCGATTATCGATAGTTTGGCATCGGTAGTCGACAAGAGGAGGTGGCCATGGGCCCCTGGGTGGTGCGCGCGCTCCGCACCGTGATCGTCATCGCGCTGGCCGGGTCGATCGTGGTGCAGCTGGTCCTGGTCGCGGCGCTGTGGACGGAGACCGGCGGCGCGCCCGACGGCATCGACGTCGCACTCGCGGCGATCGGCGTCCTCGGCGTCGGCGCCCTGCAGGTCATCGGCCTCTGCGTCTGGCGGCTGCTCACGATGGCCCGCCGCGGGACCGTCTTCTCGGCGGCGGCGTTCCGCTACGTCGACGTCGTCATCGGGGCCCTCGTCGCCGGCTCCGTGCTCGTGCTCGGCGTCGCCGTCGTGGCCACGTCGGCCAACCACGCCGAGCCCGGGGACGCCGTGGCCCCCGGCGTGGTCGGCTTCATCTGCGGGCTGGCGCTCGTCGTCGCGGGGTTCGCGCTCGTGGTCTACGTGCTCCGGACGCTGCTGGCGCAGGCCGTCGCGCTCGACGCCGAGACGCGGCACCTGCGCTCCGAGCTCGACGAGGTCATCTGATGCCGATCGTCGTGGACATCGGCGTGGTGCTCGCCCAGCGCCGCATGGCCGTCGGGGAGCTCGCCGAGCGGGTGGGCATCACGCCGGCCAATCTGGCGGTCCTGAAGAACGGGCGCGCCAAGGCCGTGCGGTTCACGACCCTGGCCGCCCTCTGCGAGGCGCTCGACTGCCAGCCCGGCGACCTGCTGCGCTGGGAGCCGGACGATGCGTCCGGCCCCGCGCCAGGTCAGGACGTCGCCGACGAGGCCGTCGCCGCGCGCCCCTGACTCAGACGTTGACGGTGATGTCGGCCTGCTCGCGCAGCCCGTCGATCAGCTTGCGGCCGGCCTCCGAGGTCTTCTGCTGCTCGACCTGCTGCACGAGCTGCGGGCGCACCTGCTTCAGCGGCGGCAGCTGCTGGCCGCCCTGACCGGCGGCCTCCTGCTGCTGCTTCGCCTGCTGGTAGAGGTCGCGGACCTCCTTGTCGGTGGCCGTCACCGAGCCCGCCTCCTCGTCCACGAGCATGTCGAACCGGGTCTGCTGCAGCGCCTGCCGGTCGATGTCCTCGCGGCTGAGGCCCTGGTCCTCGAGCGCCTTGACCAGCTCGTCGGAGGACTGCATGCCGCTCTGGGTGGCCAGCTCGTCGAGGGTCGCCTTCACCTGCTTCTCGGAGGCGTCGATGTCGCGGCGGTCCGCCTCCTGCTTGAGCAGCTCCTCGTTGACGAGGCTCTGGACGACCTCGTCGGTGAGCTGCTCCGGGTCGGGCTGCTCGGCGCCCTGACCCTGCTGCGCGGCGGCCTCGGCCTGCCGGGCGCGGGCCTCGTAGGCGTCGGTGAAGGCGTCCTTGGAGATCTCCTCGCCGTTGACCTCGGCGACGACGTCCGGGACGTCGGGCACGTCGACCGACTCGGACGAGGACTCGCCCTCGGAGCCGCTCTCGTCCTGCTCGTCGTCGGACCCGCTGCACGCGGTGGTCACGGCGAGGAGGAGGGCCAGGAGGAGTCCCAGCCACCGGTTCTTCAGCACAGCATTCACCCTTCGGCGACGTCGACGATCGCACCGACGCTACGCGGGATCGCCAAACGGCCCCGACGGGGGCGGGCGCCCGGTCGCCACGACGTGACGTGGCTTTCATGTAACGCGGGGTCATCGACGCTTCAGCAGCTCTCTCCGGGGCCGGAAACGACCATCCGGTTGCGGAAGACGGCCCCCGCTGGTCACCGGCGACCGGCTGGCTCCGCAGCCCAGGCGCGGGGATCCTCCGTCGCGCTCCTCGAGCACTCGTCCGCGTGCAGCACCGGGCGCAGCTGGCGGACCTGTCCGCGTCGTCCTCGTGTGCCGGCTGGACGCCGGAGCCGTCACCACGCCTGCCGGCAGCGCCGGCGCGGCGCTCAGTGGGCCATGTCGACGAAGCGCGAGTAGTGGCCCTGGAAGGCGACGACGATGTCGCGGGTCGGGCCGTTGCGGTGCTTGGCGACGATCACGTCGGCCTCGCCGGGGCGGGTCGACTCCTTCTCGTAGACGTCGTCGCGGTGCAGCAGGATCACCATGTCGGCATCCTGCTCCAGGCTGCCGCTCTCGCGGAGGTCGCTCATCATCGGACGGCGGTCGCTGCGCTGCTCGGAGCCACGGTTCAGCTGGCTCAGCGCGATCACGGGCACCTCGAGCTCCTTGGCGAGGAGCTTGATGTTGCGGGAGAACTCGGAGACCTCGAGCTGGCGGGACTCGACCTTCTTGCCGGAGCTCATCAGCTGCATGTAGTCGATGACGATGAGCTTGAGGTCGTGCTTCTGCTTCAACCGCCGCGCCTTCGCGCGGATCTCCATCATCGTCATGTTCGGGCTGTCGTCGATGAAGATCGGCGCCGAGGAGACCTCGGCCATCTTCTGCGCGAGCTTGGCCCAGTCGTCGTCGGTCATCTGGCCGGTGCGGATGTGGTTCAGCGGCACCTTGGCCTCGGCCGAGAGCAGCCGCATGGTGATCTCGGAGCGGTTCATCTCCAGGGAGAAGAAGACGCTGGTGAGGTTGTTCTTGATCGACGCGGCCCGGCAGAGGTCGAGCGCCAGCGTCGAGTTGTGCGTCGGCACCGCGGACGGGCCGGCGAGGTAGAGCGCCTCGTCGTTGTCGACCTGCACGCAGCGCACCGGCACCGAGCCCACGGCGCGCACGTCGTTGACCTTCATCTCCGAGCCGTCGGGCATGTCGATGACGTGGTCGAGGCCGACGGTGCGCGCGAGCTCCTGCGTCGTGCGGACGCGGCGCGAGACCGGCAGCAGGCAGTCGAGCGGCCGCGTCAGCCACAGGTGCTGCGCGTCGGCGACGACGGCCGAGCCGTCGGAGAACTCGACCTCGTAGCAGGGCCGGTCGAGGAGCACGTCGGTCGCGGCGAGCACGCGGGTGGGCCGCCCGGCCGCGTCGAGCAGCTCGTCGCCGACACCGACCTCGCCCATCGTCGTCCAGCCCGTCGGCGTGGGCAGCGGGGTCGACAGCGCGAGCGCCTTGCCCATCGCCGGACGCGCCGCGACGATCACCATCTGGCCCGCGTGCAGCCCGTTGGTGAGCTCGTCGAGGTCGGCGAACCCGGTGGGGACGCCGTACAGCCCGGCCTCGCGGTTGCCGATCGCCTCGATCTCGTCGAGGACGCCCTCCATGATGTCGCCGAGCGGCGCGTAGTCCTCGCTGTTGCGCTTCTCGGTGATCTTGTAGACCTCGGCCTGGGCCTCGTCCACGACGTCGTCGACGACCCCCTCGCCGGCGTAGCCCATCTGCACGATCCGCGTGCCCGCCTCGACCAGCCGGCGCAGCACCGCCTTCTCGCGCACGATCTCGGCGTAGTAGCTCGCGTTCGCCGCGATCGGCACGTTGGCGGAGAGCGTGTGCAGGTACGGCGCGCCGCCGATGCGCTGGAGCTCGCCGCGGCGCTGGAGCGCGGCGGCCACCGTGATCGGGTCCGCGGGCTCGCTGCGGCCGAAGAGGTCGATGATCGCGTCGTGGATCGCCTCGTGCGCGGGCCGGTAGAAGTCCTGGCCGCGCAGGATCTCGGCGACCTCGGCGATCGCGTCCTTGCTCAGCAGCATCGAGCCGAGCACGGACTGCTCGGCGGCGTTGTCCTGGGGCGGCGTCCGGTCGGCCGGGCCACCCTGCGGCGCGGAGCCCGGCTCGTAGGCGGCGGGCCCGTCGGCCCACTCCTCCGGGGGCTCGTCCACGACGTGGATGTCGTACCCCGTGCTGCTCATCGACGCTCCACCTCACCGGCTCCCGGACCACCGGCACCGCCTGATGGCGGGCCGCGGCCGCGACGCTAGGGCGGCCCACCGACACCGCGCTGGCACCGACTGAACGCCGACCGTAGGCCCCCCGCGACCCCGCTGGACAGGACCTTGTCCACAGGGCCTGGGGATAACCGGGTGGGACCCGTGGAGGGGTGTGCGTCCGCTGTGCACTGGCTGGGGAGAAGCCTGTGGAAAAGGGGGCCGCCGCGACCGCGAGAAGCCTTCTGACCTGCAGAAACGCTGCTGCACCCCTGTGCATGAAGAAACAGTCGTTGCGTGATCTGGTTCACGCTCTCGTTACCCGGGGGATGCACAGACGACACGCGCGGTCAAGTCTGCTTGCGGCCAAACCCACAGGTAACCGCCCTTTACCCACAGGGGAGGTTCTTGTCCAGAGCCAGCGGCCTTGCTGAGCAAAACCAGGACGGTCCCGGTTTTCGCCGTCAGGCCGGAACCCCGCGGACGAGGTGGCAGCGCAGCGGGGCCTCGACGGCCCCGGAGGGCGTGGCGTACGGCGCCAGCACCCGGTTCGCGTCCGCGCGGATGCGCGCGTAGGTCGCGGCGTCGATCCGGTCGATCAGCGGCGACCCCTCGACCTCGGTGGCCACGAGGGCCTCGATCGAGTCGAACGCGGCCGTCCCGAGCACGGTGCTCGACTCGACGTCGCGCAGGCCGGCCGCCCCCGCCGTGCTCGTCAGCTCCCCGAGGTCGCCGGCCGACCAGTACGCCATCAGCAGGGCGGCCCCCTCGTCCCCGGCGTGCTCGGCGACGACCTCGGTCAGCAGCGAGTACGCCGGCTGCTCCGCGATCGAGGCCGGGACGAGCACCGCCACCCGCCGGCGCGCGACGCGAGCCATCTCGCGCCAGGCGGCCGGGCGGTCGGCGAAGAACATCAGCGCCATCTGGCAGGTGCACACGTCGACGGCGTCGTCGGCCACGGGGAGCGCGGCCGCGTCGCCCTGCTGCCAGGCGAGCCCGGGGCTGACGCGGCGGGCGACGGCCAGCATGGCCGGGTTCAGGTCCACCCCCGTGACCGCGCCGCCCGGCGCGACCGCCGCGGCCGCGGTGCGGGCCACGATGCCGGTGCCGCAGGCCACGTCCAGCACGCGGTCGCCCGGCGTGATCTCGGCGTAGGCGACGATGCGGGGCGCCCACTCCGCGAAGATGCCCGGGACGAACCGCTCCTCGTAGACCTCGGCCTGCTCGGGCGTGATCTGGAACGACTCCCGGCGCTGGTTCGTCTCGGTGCTCATCGCGGGTCCTCTCGCCGACGCGCTGGTGGCGACCACGTTCCACGGTCCGAGCGGCCGCGGGCATCGGGGACCTCCCCCATCCCGTGGAGCACGCGGCCCGCGCTCGCGGGTCAGGTCGCGCGCCGCCGCGTCGCGTACGCCGCCGCCTCGGCGCGGTTGCGCAGGCCCAGCTTGTGCAGCACCCGGCTGACGTGGTGCTCCACGGTCTTGCGGCTGATCACCAGTCGCGCCGCGATCTCCGGGTTCGCCAGCCCGTGCCCGAGCAGCTCCAGCACCTCGGCCTCCCGCCGCGTCAGTGCTGCCGCGCCGCGCGGCGCCGCGTGCCCGGGCGCCCCGAGCTCGCGCAGCAGCGCCGCGGCGCGGTCCCGCACGACTCCGGCGGCGAGCAGCTCGCCGGCCTCGAGGGCCAGGCGAGCCTCGCTCACGGCGGCCTCCGGCGCGGTGGCCGCCACGGCGCGGGCGTACTCCAGCCGGGCCTCCGCCAGCTCCAGCGGCATCCGCGCCCCGGCGAACCCGGAGAGGGCCTCGCGCAGGCAGTCCGCCGCCCCGCGGTCGCCGCCGGCGAGGCAGACGCGGCCCCGGGTCAGCCCGGCGAGCGCGCCCAGGTAGGCGCTCGACCGGTCCCCCGCGAGCGCGGTCAGCCGGGCGGCCGCGTCCTCGGCGGCGGCGAGGTCGCCCTCCGCGAGCGCGGTGCTGGCCAGCAGCCCGAGCAGTCGTCCCTCGGTCACGCCGTGCACGCGGGCCAGCGCGCGCTCCGCCCGCTCGCGCGCCATCCCCGGCCGCCCCTGTGCGAGGTGCAGCGCCGCCAGGGGGTAGGCGGCGTCCGGGTGCTCCTCGAGCCCGCGCAGCAGCACCGCGGCGGCCTCCGGCTCGCCCTGCCTCAGCCGCAGCTCGGCCAACCGCACCAGGGCGTTGTCGCGGGCCAGCACGTAGCCGCGCTCGAGCCGCGCGATGGTGTCGGTGAGCAGGTCGCCGGCCTCGGCGTAGCGGCCCGCGGCCATCAGCACCCCGCCGTGGTAGCCGCGGCACAGCGGGGCGAGGAAGGCGAGACCGCGCAGCCGGCCCCAGCGTTCCCCGGCCGCCGTCCAGTGCTCGGCGCGCTCGACGTCCTGGGTGGCCTCGCAGGCCGCCAGCATCATGCAGAAGGCGCCCTCGACGACGACGACCTCGTCGACCTCCCCGGCGTGCACGGCGGCGAGGGCCTCGTCGAGCAGGCCGAGCCCCTCGGCGAGCCGGCCGTCGTCCACGCAGAGCCCCCCGAGGAGGCCCAGCGCGTCGCACTCGAGGTTGCGGTCGCCCAGGCGGCGGCCCTCGTCCACGAGGCGGCGCAGCCGGGTCTCCCGCGAGGCAGCGTCCGGGTCCGCGAGGGTCTCGAACAGCTCGACCCACTGGCCCTCGGCGGTCTCGGGGCGGTCGCCGACCAGGCGCCGGGCGCGGCCGGCCCACCCGGAGGCGAGCTCGCGGTCGCCGTTGAGCACGTACTGGTAGGCGAGCGTGCGCGCCGAGCGCGCCGCCTCCACCGGCCGGCCCTCCCGCTCGTACGCCGCGCAGGCGCGGGCCAGCAGCGCGCTGCCGGCCTCGCGGTCGCCGCCGCAGTGGGTGGCCTCGGCCAACGCGTCCAGCACGTCGCCGGACTCCTCGCGGGCGGCGGCCTGGCGCAGCGGGCCCAGCGCGGCGTCGACGTCGCCGCCGCTCGAGGGCGGCGCGGCCGCGGCGCACCAGGTCCACCGTGGAGAGCTCCACCCCCCGAGCATCCCACCGGCGCCGGTCCGCCACGACCCCGACGAATCCCGAGGGAGCGCGGCGGACCCCCGGCCGGGCGGCGGACGGCCCCGCCTAGTCTCGGCGGCTGTGACCCCGCTCCAGCAGATCGCGATGGGGCTCGTGCTCGTCGTGCTCGACACCGGCACCGCCTGGGACGCCCTGCCCGACCCGGTCGGGTGGCTGCTCGCCCTGCCCGGGGTCGCGCGGCTGCCCCGCGAGGTGCGGCTGCCGCCGCTGGCCGCCGGGGTCGTCGCCGGGGCGCTCTCGGCGCTGTTCTGGCCGCCGGCCGGCCGCGCGCTGGTCTCCGGGGTCGAGCCGTCGATCGACTGGCTGCTGCTGCTCGCGCCCGACCTCGTCTTCGGCGCCCTGCTGTGCTGGGCGCTGGGCCGCACGGCCCGCTCCCGGCCCGAGGAGGCCGGCGACGGCGGCCGCAAGGGCGAGCGCGCCGGGGGGATCTGGCCCAGCCTGGCGTTCCTGTTCGCCGTCGCGGCGTTCGGCCCGGTGCCGTTCCTGGCGGCCGAGGCGGCGATCCCCGGCGACCTCGCGCTGCTCGCCCAGCTGTGCTGGCTCGCGCTCGTCGTCCTGCTCTTCTGGTGGCACAACGCCGGATGGGCGCCGACGCGGCGGCCGCGCGACGTGGCGTCGGACTAGGGCCGCCCGCCGACGACGAAGGGCCGCCCCCGTCGCCGGGAGCGGCCCTTCGGTCGTGCGTCGGGCCCGTCAGGCCGGGATGACGTTGAGCGTCACCGTGGCGGTGACCTCCTCGTGCAGCCGGACGCCCACGGTGTGGGCGCCCAGCGACTTGATCGGGTTGCCGAGGACCAGCGTGCGCTTGTCGACGTCCTCGCCGGTCTTCTCGTGCATCGCGCCGGCGATCTCGGCGGGCGTGACGGCGCCGAAGAGGCGACCGCTCTCGCCGGCCTTCACCGACACGCTGACCGGGTTCGCCTCGAGCGTGGCCTTGACCTGCTCGGCGTGCTCCTGGTCGCGCACCGCGCGGGCGGAGCGGGCGGACTTCAGCGAGTCGACCATCTTCTGGCCGCCGCGGGTCCAGTGCACGCCGAAGCCGCGCGGGACGAGGTAGTTGCGGGCGTACCCGCTCTTCACGTCGACGACGTCACCGGCGGAGCCGAGGCCGTCGACCTCCTGGGTCAGGATCAGCTTCATGGCTCGCCTCCTCAGCGCCCGGTCGACGTGTAGGGGAGCAGCGCCAGCTCGCGCGCGTTCTTGACGGCCGTGGCCACGTCGCGCTGGTGCTGGACGCAGTTGCCGGTCACCCGACGCGCGCGGATCTTGCCGCGGTCCGAGATGAACTTGCGGAGCAGCGTCGTGTCCTTGTAGTCGACGCTGTCCGCCTTCTCCTTGCAGAACTGGCAAACCTTCTTCTTGGGCTTGCGCATCACTGCCTTGGCCATTGTGGTGCTTCCTCTCTCGAAGCCCGGCGTGAGCCGGAATGGGGGCGGGGTGCGGTTGCGGGGCCCGGGTGGCCCCTCGGTGGTGCTGCTCGGTGGTGCTGCGGTGCGTCAGCGCCGCTCGATCAGAACGGCGGCTCGTCGTTCGAGACACCCGGCGCGGCCCAGGGGTCGTTGCCCCCGGACTGGCCGCCACCGGCCGGGGCGGGGCTCGCCCACGGGTCGTCCTGCGGGGCCTGCTGGCCGCCGGACTGCTGCCCGCCGGCGTAGCCGCCGCCACCGCCGGAGTAGCCGCCACCGCTGCCGGAGCGGGAGGTCTTGGTGACCTTCGCGGTGGCGTACTTCAGCGACGGGCCGACCTCGTCCACGTCGATCTCGAAGACGGTGCGCTTCTCGCCCTCGCGGGTCTCGAAGCTGCGGGACTTCAGCCGCCCCTGCACGACGACGCGCATGCCGCGCTGCAGCGACTCGGCGACGTTCTCGGCCGCCTGGCGCCACACCGAGCAGGTCAGGAACAGCGCCTCGCCGTCCTTCCACTCGTTCGCCTGCTTGTCGAACGTGCGCGGGGTCGACGCGATCCGGAAGTTCGCCACGGCCGCACCGGACGGGGTGAAGCGCAGCTCCGGGTCGTCGACGAGGTTGCCGACGATCGTGATGACGGTCTCGCCTGCCATGTCAGGACTCCTTGTGTCTCGCTGATCTCGTCGCCCCGGTCGGGGCGGGCGCGCCCATCGTCGCCGGTGGCGCCGACAGCGCAAAGCGCCTGTCCACCGCGTCGGCGCGGGGCCGCGCGGCTGTGGACACGATCAGTGCAGCTCGGGACGCAGGACCTTCGTGCGCAGGATGTTCTCGTTGAGCCCGAGCTGGCGGTCGAACTCCTTCACGGTGGCCGGCTCCGCGTGGATCGTCAGGACGGCGTACACCGCCTCGGCGTTCTTGTTGATCTCGTAGGCGAGGCGACGGCGTCCCCAGACGTCCACGTTGTCGACGGTGCCACCGTCGTTGCGGATGACGTTGAGGTACTTGTCGAGGGACGGCTCGATCGTCCGCTCGTCCAGGCTCGGGTCGAGCAGGACCATGACTTCGTAAGCGCGCAAAGCGGTCTCCACCTCCTGTGGACTCGGCGGCCACGGTCTCTCCGTGGCAGGAGGGCTGTGCGTCAGCACCCGGTCGGGCCGGGGTGTCACCAGGGGCGCCCGATGGCGGGCGGCCGGCAACCGCGTCACGGTAGCAGCGGACGGGCGGGGTGCCCCAATCCACGGACGCGCTGGGCGGGGCCGCGTCCGGCGTCCGTCCGGTGACCGGACGCCGGGCGCGAACTGTGCTCGGGATCCTGCTGCTTCGTCGTCGTTGCAACGCCGCCCCAGTACTGGTTTCCCCGCTCGAGCGGGGAAACCAACCGCCGACCGCGACCCGCAACCGGGCGTGCCTAGGGTGGGGCCATGTCCACGCTCGCGATGGGTGCCCACGTCGACCAGGCGGACCCGGTGGCGGAGGCGCAGGCCCGCCGGGCCGCGCACGTGCAGCTCTTCCTCGGCGACCCGCAGGGGTACAAGGGCCCGGAGGTCCGCTACCCCGGTGGCCCCGAGGCGCTGCGCGCCGCGGCCGAGGAGGCCGGCGTCGGGCTCTATGTGCACGCGCCCTACATCGTGAACGTCGCGACCACGAACAACCGGATCCGGATCCCCAGCCGCAAGCTGCTGCAGCAGCACGTGGACGCCGCGACCGCGATCGGCGCGCTCGGCCTGGTCGTGCACGGCGGACACGTGAACAAGGCCGACGACCCCGAGACCGGTTTCGACAACTGGCGCAAGGCCGTCGACCGCACCAACCTCACGCTGCCGCTGCTGCTGGAGAACACCGCCGGCGGCGAGAACGCGATGGCACGGCACCTCGATCGCATCGGCCGGGTCTGGGACGCCGTCCAGGACGCCGACCAGGCGGAGATGGTCGGCTTCTGCCTCGACACCTGCCACGCCCACGCCGGCGGCATCGAGCTCGACACGGTCGTCGACAAGGTGCGCGGCATCACCGGCCGGATCGACCTGCTGCACTGCAACGACTCCCGCGACGCCTTCGACTCCGGCGCCGACCGGCACGCGAACCTCGGCGCCGGCGAGATCGGCGCGGACGCGATCGCGGACGTCGTCCGGGCGGCGGGCGCGCCGGTGGTGCTGGAGACCCCCGGCGGGCCGGACGAGCACCGCGCCGACCTCGCCGCCCTCCGCGACCGCCTCTGAGCCGCGGCGCTGAGCCGCACCGCCGCCGGGCCGCGGCCGGGCGCCCGAATGCTGACCCCGCTCCTGACCCCGGAAACAGGGATCGGCCCGTGGCCTGATGGCCACGGGCCGCCTGTGGCACGCCCCCACGATCGCGCCTTCCCCCGTGCGGCCGGCACTCGCCGACCCGATCGGCTGCACCCGAGGGTGCCGCCGAGTCACGAGAAACTTTACGAACCGGCCGCAGATGTCCGACCGTTCTGATAGAAATCGCGTCCCGTGAAAGAACGGGCGCTCCTCGTCCGGTCGAGGCCCTCGGGCGAGACCGCGCCCGCAACGCCCCGGAGGTGCTCGTGGCCCGGCCCGCCCGGCTCGTCGTGGACGAGACGCCCCTGACCGGCCGCCGCGTCGACGTCGGGGCCCGCGCCGGCTGGCTGCTGCGGATGTCCCGGCTCGCGGCCGCCCGCTCGCTCGAGGAGATGGCCGGGGGGCTGGCGCGGCACGGCGTCCGCGTCTCGGTGCCGCAGCTCTCCCGCATCGAGACCGGCGCGCTGCGGATGGGCGTCGTCACCGACGCGTACGAGACCGTGCTGGGCATTCCGCCGGGCGGGCTCCGGGCGCCGATCGACGTGATGGCAAGGACCTACCGCAGCGCGGACGCCGACCAGCAGCCCGAGCTCGAGCGCCCGGGGCTCGCGGCCTTCGACGCGGCGGTCGCGCCGGTGCTGGACGGCGTCCCGCTCGGCGGGGACTGGCTGCGGTTCGCCCGGGCGCACCAGCACGACGGCGTCGGCCTGCCGAGCCGGCTGATGGAGCCGCTGCTGACCGACCTCGCCTCGCAGACCGTCCGCGGGGTCGGGCCGGCCTTCGTCACCCGCTACGAGGCGTTGACGCGGATGCGGCTGGGCTCGTACGGCGAGCTGGTCGCGCAGATCGTGCGGGAGGCGGTCGACGACCCCGGGCACCAGGCGCTGGTCGAGCTGATGAGCGCGGCCTCGGAGCGGCCGAGCGCGAGCCTGCTCGCGTGGGCGGCCCGGCTGCTGGACCACGAGCGGGACGAGGTGGCCGGGGCCGCGGGCGTCGCCCTGACCAACGCGCGGGCGATCGGCGGGGTGCCGCGGCGGGCGTGGGCCCCCGTGCCGGCGGCGTTCGTGACGGCATGGACGTCGCCGCGAGGGACCCCCGACCGGCGCGGGATGCTGAGCCGGCTCCTCGCCAACCTGCCGCCCCAGCTGCGCGAGGAGATCGCGCAGCAGCTCGGCCCCGCCGTGCCGCGGGCGGAGCAGCCGGTCGACTGGACGCCGAGCCGGCGGAACCGGCACTACGCGATCGCGGAGCGGGTCGCGAACGAGGCCTGCCGTCGCACCGGCCTGCCCGAGCAGCCGATGCTGATCCGGCTCGCCTTCGAGATGGTCTACGACTACCGCGCCGAGCGGGCGGTCACGTCGGCCTGGCTGGTGGGGGCCGCGCCGGTCGCGCGGCATCTGCTGCCGCTGCTGCTGGACCTCGCCGCGGACCCGGCGGCCGACCAGGTCACGCGCCGCGGCGCGACCGCGGCCGTCTCCAGCGCGCAGGGCGCGGGGCACGACCTGGACCCGGCGCCGCTGCTCGCCAGCGACGACCCCGCGGTGCGCGCCTCCGCCCTGCGGATCGTCGCGCACGCCGGGCAGCGCCTGGCGCCGCCGCTGCGGCAGCGGATGCTCGCCGAGCAGCCCGCACCGGCGCTGTACGCGCTGGGCATGGCCGGCGACCCCGGGCTGGTCGCCCTGGCCGACGACGCGCGGTGCCCGGCCGACGTACGGCTCGGGGCGCGGTGGTGGCTGAGCCAGGGCGGGCGGGTCCTGGCCTGACCGTCGGGTGGGGCGAGCGGACCGAGGGGCACCGGTAGCCTCGGGCGCGTGCCTGACCCCTCCCGACAGCGCGCCGGCCTGGCCGTGCGGCCGATCTCGAGCGACGAGCACCGGGCGTTCATCCGCAGCCGGCGCTCGGCCAGCTTCCTGCAGACCCCCGCGTGGGGGCAGGTGAAGTCCGAGTGGCGCCGCGAGTCCGTGGGCTGGTTCCGCGACGGCGCGAGCGAGCCCGTCGGTGCCGCCCTGGTGCTCTACCGCCAGCTGCCGAAGGTGAAGCGCTACCTCGCCTACGTCCCCGAGGGCCCGGTCGTCGACTACGAGGACGGCGACCCCGCCGCCTGGCTCGACCCGCTCGCCGAGCACGCCAGGGGCCAGGGCGCGTTCGGCCTGCGCATCGGCCCGCCGGTCGTGCTCCGCCGCTGGGACGCCGCCGCCGTCAAGGACGGCATCAAGGACGACGACGTCCGCTCCCTGCGCCAGGTCGCGCCGCGCGAGCGGTCCGCCGACGGCGCGCGCCTCGTCGCCCGGCTGCGCGAGCTGGGCTGGCGCCCGCAGGCAGGAGAGGGCGGCTTCGCGGCCGGCCAGCCGCAGTACGTCTTCCAGCTGCCGCTGCGCGACGAGCACGGCGAGCAGCGCTCCGAGGACGAGGTCCTGGCGGGCATGAACCAGCAGTGGCGCCGCAACATCCGCAAGGCCGACAAGGCCGGGGTGGCGACCTCGCTCGGGGGCCGCGACGACCTCGAGGCCTTCCACGACCTCTACCTGCACACCGCCGAGCGCGACGGGTTCACGCCGCGCCCGCTCTCCTACTTCCGCACCATGTACGACGCCCTGGCCGCCGAGGAGCCCGACCGGATCGGCCTGCACCTCGCCCACCACGAGGGCGACCTCGTCGCCGCGACGCTGGCGATCCGGGTCGGCGCCCACACCTGGTACTCCTACGGCGCCTCCTCGAGCGAGAAGCGCGAGGTGCAGGGCTCCAACGCCGTGCAGTGGGCGATGATCCGCGACGCGCTGGCCGCCGGCTCCGACGTCTACGACCTGCGCGGCATCACCGACACCCTCGCCGAGGACGACCCGCACCTCGGGCTGATCCGCTTCAAGGCCGGCACCGGCGGCGAGGCGGTCGAGTACGCCGGCGAGTGGGACCTCCCCCTGCGCCGCGCCCTGTACGCCGCGTTCACCGTCTACATGGCCCGCCGGGGCTGAGGTCGCGATGAGCCTCGTCCTCACCGTCGACGGCCCGCGCTGGCGCGGGCACCTCGAGCGGGTCGCCGCCCGCAACCCCGGCCTCGCGCCCGTGGTCAAGGGCAACGGCTACGGCCTCGGCGTCGGCCGCCTGGCCCGCAAGGCGCAGTGGCTCGACGAGCGGGACCGCGCCGCCGGCGGCCCCGGCGTCGGCACCATCGCGGTCGGCACGTACGCCGAGCTGGACGCCGTCCGCTCCCGGTTCGACGGCGACCTGCTGGTGCTCACGCCGTGGCGACCCTTCGGCCCCGCGGTGGACGTCGCCCGCGCCGGCGACCGCCGCGTCGTGCACACCGTCTCCCGGCCCGGGGACCTCGACGCGCTCCTGGCGCTCGACCCGCGGGCCCGCTACCTGCTCGAGCGGCGCACCAGCATGCTGCGGCACGGCCTGACGGCCGAGCAGCTGTGGTCGGTCGCCGACGCGCTCGGCGGCCGCGGGCGCGGCCCGGAGGGCGTCGCGCTGCACCTGCCGCTCCAGCGGGGCTCGCACGTGCCGGAGGTGCGCGCGCTGATGACCGACGTGATCGGCGCCGGCCTCGACACCCGCACGGTCTGGCTCAGCCACCTCACGCCCGACGAGCTGGACACCCTGCGCGCCGAGTTCCCCGACCACCACCTGCGCCCCCGGATCGGCACCGCGCTGTGGCTCGGCGACCGCGGGGCGCTGCGGGTCACGGCCGACGTCCTCGACGTGCACGAGGTGCGCCGCGGCGAGCGGTACGGCTACCGCCGCCGCCCGGCGCCCCGGCCCGGCCACGTGGTCGTGGTCTCCGGGGGCACGGCGCACGGCATCGGGCTCGAGTCGCCGACCGGCGAGGGATCGCTGCGCTCGCGCGCGGCGACGCTGGCCCGCGGCGGCCTGGACGCCGCGGGCTTCGTCCGCTCGCCGTTCACGGTGGCGGGCAAGCCGCGCATGTTCGCCGAGCCGCCGCACATGCAGGCGTCGATGCTGTTCCTCCCCCGCGGCGCGGAGCTGCCCGCCGTCGGGGACCGCGTCGACGTCCGGGTGCGGTTCACCGCCACGACCCCCGACCGCGTCGAGATCACCTGACGGGCTCGTTGCCCCCGCTCAGCGTCGCGCGGGGCCTCCGGCGGCGGTGCTGGGGACGACCGCGACCGAGCAGTGCGCGTGCTCGGCCACGTGCGGCGCCACGGAGCCGTGCACGAGCCCCTGCACCAGCGACCGGTGCCGATGGCCCACCACGAGGAGCTCCGCGCGGCGGGACTCCTCGACGAGCTGCGCATCGGGGAACCCGCGGGCGAGGAGCTGGCGCACCTCGACGCCCGGGTACGCCGCCGACGCCGCCCGCGCCGCCGCGGCGAGCACGGCACGCTGCGCCTCGAAGCCCGGGGCGTCGTCGGGCACCAGGCGCCGGTCGTCCGGCGTCCGCACGCCGCCGTAGGAGCAGTGCAGCAGCGTCACCCGCAGGCCGCGGGCCCGGGCGAGCCGGAAGGCCAGCTCGAGCGCCGCGTCGTCGCGGTCGTCGCCCGCGACGCCGACCAGCACCCCGGCCTCGGTGCTCGCCGCGTCGCCGGTGCGCAGCGCCAGCACCGGGACGTCCGCGTGCTTGACCAGGGCGTGGCTCACCGAGCCGAGCAGCAGCTGGTTGACGGGCCCCAGCCCGCGGCTCCCGACCACGAGGACCGACGCCTGCGCCGAGGCGTCGAGCAGCGCCGAGCGCGGGTCCACCTCGGCGAGCACCTCGTGCACCTCGAGCCCCTCGTGGGCCTCCCGGACGCGCGCGACCTCCTGGTCGAGGTAGGCCCGCGACTCCGCCCGCAACGCGTCGAAGTGCTCCCGGTAGAGGTTCGCGGTCAGCCCGCGGGTGGGCAGGGGGATGCTGTGCACGAGCACCAGCGGGCGGGCCTCGAGCGCGGCCTCCGCCGCCGCCCAGTCCAGGGCCCGGGCGCTGCAGTCGGAGCCGTCGACACCGACCACGACGGCGCCGGCGGGCGTGCCCGCGCTCACGCGGTCCCCCGGGAGGACGGGGCCGCCGCGCCCGACCGGGCATCCGGGTGGGCGTCGGTGTCCCGGGCCACCAGGACCGAGCACGGTGCGTGGTGGAGCAGGGCGCTCGCCGTGGAGCCGAGGAACGCCCGCCGGATGCCGCCGACGCCGCGCGTGCCCGTCACGACCAGGTCCGGCTGCTCCTCGGCGATGACCTCGAGGATGGTCGAGCGCACGTCGAAGGCCGCGGTCCGGGCGATGGTCGCGCGCCGCAGGACGCTGGTGCTCCCGACGCCCGCGGCCTTGAGCAGCTCCTCGGCCTCCGCGACCGCCCGCTCGGCGTCGGCCCGGCCGTCCTCCACGCCCAGCACCGTGACGCTGGCCCCGCCGACCCAGGGCATCCCCGCCAGCGTCCGGGCGGCCAGCCGCGCGTCGTCCGACCCGTCGACGCAGAGCAGCACCCGCCGGGTGGGCCGGGCCGACCGCACCACGACCACCGGGACCAGCGGGCGGTGTGCCGAGACCAGCCACTCGGCGGTGCTGCCGATGTGCAGGCGCTTCATCGGCCCCGTGCCCCGCGCACCGATCACCATCAGCCCCGCGTCGCCGAACGAGTCGAGGACCAGCCGGGGGTCGGCCTCCGCGAGCAGGTGCTCGACCGGCGGCGAGTCCTCGGCACCGGGCAGGCGCCGGGGGGACTCGGGTTCCCACGGGTGCGGCGTCGCGCGCGCGGCGCCGACCACGGGGCCGTCCGCGGGCGGCCGCGCGGTGACCACGGAGACGCGCCACCCCGGCCAGGCGTGGTTGGTGAGCCACAGCCAGGCGACGTCCGCGGACGACGACCCGTCGTCGCCGAAGACGACCCACCGGGCCTCCTCGGGGACGGCGTCGCCCGGCCCGGCGGGTCGGGTCTCGCTGGGGGCGTCGGCAGCCACGGCTTCCTCCTCGGTCGGTGCCCCCATTCGATCGACCCGCCGGGCCGGGCGTCAGGAGCGCAGGTCCCCGCTGGCGAGGACCGAGGTCCTCGGGCGCCGCCGGGCGCCCGCCAGGGAGCCGGCGTCGGACGCCGACCGGCCCTGCCGCACCGGGTCGCCCGCGGGCCGCAGCACGTCGCGGACGACCACGCCGACCAGCCAGAGCTGACCCGCGACGCGCACGAGGATCGCCAGCCAGTAGAAGCCGGCGTCCCCGCCGCCGGCGGGCGCGAGGTCGCCGCCGAGGTACCACCAGACCGACGCGAAGTAGAAGACCTCGGCCGCCTGCCAGACCAGCAGGTCGCGCCAGCGCGGCCGGGCGAGCACGGCCAGCGGCAGCAACCAGAGCACGTACTGGGGCGAGTAGACCTTGTTGACCAGCAGGAAACCGGCCACGACCAGCAGCCCGAGCTGGGCCAGCCGCGGCGTCTCGGGGGCGCGCAGCCCGAGCACGAGCACGCCGAGGCACCAGGCGCCGAAGACGGCCCACGACACGACGTTCACGGTGCCCGGCGCGATGGCGGCGTCCGCCGCCTGCCCGACGACCAGCCACAGCGAGCCGAGGTCGGGGCCCCGGTCGGCGTTGAACGTCCAGAAGACCCGCCAGGCCCCGGCGCTCGACACGTACGCCGGCAGGTTGACCGCCGCCCACGCCACCGCCGCCGCGACCGAGGCCAGCGCCAGGTCGCCCCAGCGGCGCCGCCGCCAGCAGATCACCAGCACCCCGCCGAGCAGGAACAGCGGGTAGAGCTTGGTCGCCGTGCCGAGCCCGATCAGCAGGCCGGTCAGCCCGGGGCGGTCGCGGCTCCAGGCCCACAGGGCCGCGGCGACGAGCGCGACCGCGTACAGGTCCCAGTTCACCAGCCCCGAGAGCGCGAGCACGGGTGCCGCGGCGAAGCCCATCGCGTCCCAGGGCCGGCGGCGGTGCGTGCGCGCCAGGAACCACGCCGCCGCGAGCGCGCTCAGCGCGAACAGCACGGCGTGCAGGATCACGAAGGCCCGGATCTCGCGCTGCACCTCGGCGTCGCCGAAGAGCGTGTCGGTGGGCGCAGCGGCCCGCTCGTCGACGTCGGGCCAGCCCGCCACGGCGTGGGTCAGGACCGCGGCGCCCCAGGCGGCGTACGCGATGCCGACCGGGTACTCCATCGCCTCGTAGCGGTCCCGCGTCTCCTCCGCGGCCGTGTAGGGCCAGGCCCGCTCGGCGAAGCCGCGGCCCGTGTAGAGGTAGGGCAGGTCCGAGTAGCACATCGCGGCGTAGCGCCGGTCGCCGTCGCCCCAGGTCTCGACGTAGCAGGGCGCCTTCTGCACCATGCCCAGCGCGAAGACCAGCGCGGTGACCGCGAGCACGACACGCACCGGCGTCCACCAGCGGTGCCGGCCGGCGTGCTCCCCCAGGGGGCCGCCGACGGCCTCGCTCCACCCGGCCACCACGGGGTCGTCGCGGGTCGGCGCGACCGGCGCTCCCCCGGAATCCGCCCCGGCCGGCACCTCAGCCCCCGTGGGCCGGCTCAGCCGCGCTGGCCGGAGTCGCCGGAGCCGCTGGAGCCCGAACGCGCCTGGGAGCTCCGCGACGGGCTCGGCGAGGTCGAGGACGACGCGTTGTCGCGGTTGTTCCCGCCGCCGCCGCCGCTGCCGCCGCTGCCCGCCGCCGCCGCCGCCGTTGTTGCCGCCGCCGCCGTTGTTGCCGCCGCCGCCGTTGTTGCCGCCGCCGCCGTTGTTGCCGCCGCCGCCGTTCTCGCAGTCATCGCCGAGCAGGCCGTCGGTGCAGCTCTCGCTGGGCGAGCCGCTCGGGCTCTGGCTCGGCGACTGTGCTCTGGCTCGGGCTCTGGCTCGGCGACTGGCTCTGGCTCGGGCTCTGGCTCGGCGACTGGCTCTGGCTCGGCGACTGGCTGGGGCTCTCGGTCGGGGACGGCGGCGCGGTCGGCGTCGGCGCGTAGCCCGAGCTCGGGGCCTCCCCGTCGACGAACGCGGGGTCCGCGAGGTCGAGGACGTCGGCGCCCTCCAGCGAGCGTTCCATCACCGCCACCCAGGTCTGCGCGGGGTACTCGCCGCCGAAGAAGCTGGGCAGCCAGCCGTCGAGCTTGCCGTTGCCCGTGCCGCGGACGTACATCACCGCCGTCGAGAGCTGCGGGGTGTAGCCGACGAACCAGGCCGAGGAGACGTCGCCGCCGTCCTTGGTGGCGGTGCCGGTCTTCCCGCCCGCCGGGCGGCCGAGTGCCTGCGCGGCCGTGCCGGAGCCGCCCTGCACGACCTGCTCGAGGGCGTAGGAGACGTCGGCGGCGATGTCCTCGTCGAGGACACGCTTGCCGTCCTTGCGGTGCCGGTAGCGCAGCTCGCCGTTCGCGTCGACCACCTTCTCGATGACGTACGGCTCGTGCCGGGTGCCGCCGTTGGCGATCGTCCCGTAGCCGCTGGCCATGTTGATCGGGCTCACGGTCTGGGAGCCCAGCGCCACGCCGGTCACCGGCTCCAGCCCCGGGGTGGAGTCGGGGAACCCGGGGGTCCGGCCGCCCTTCGGGTCGGCCGGCGGGATGCCCATCTCGTTGGAGGTCTTGACGATCTTCTGGGGGCCGTCGTCCATGCCGAGCGTCATGTCGATGAACGCCGTGTTCACCGAGTCCTGCGTCGCCTGGATCATGCTCACGCGACCGTAGGAGGAGTCACCCTGGTTCTCCACGTCGCCGCCGCCCGGCAGCGCGTAGGGCGAGTTGCCGTCGAAGGTGTCGTTCAGCGAGAAGCCGTCCTTGATCGCGGCGGCCACGGCGAACGCCTTGAAGGTCGATCCGGCCTGCCCGCCGCGGATGGCCCAGTTCAGCTGGGAGTCCAGGTAGTCCTGACCGGCGAAGAGGCCGCGCACCGCGCCCGTGCCGGGCTCGACGCTCGCGACCGCCGTGTGCAGCTGCTTGGTGCCGAAGCCCTCCGGCCGCGCCTCCAGCGCGCCCTGCTCGGCGGCGCGCATCGCCTTGCGCGTGAAGGTCGTGGTGACCTGGAGGCCGCCGCCGTCGATCTCCTCCTCGGTGAAGCCGAGCTCGAGGAGCTCCTGGCGCACCATCGTCAGCACGTGGCCGCGCTGGCCGCCGTAGGTGTCCTGGCTCTGGATCTCGGGGAACTTCGGCAGCCGCTTCGCCGCCTGCTCCGCACGCGCGGTGTCGATCGCGCCGATCTCGGCCATCGAGCCCAGCGTGTAGGTGTAGCGCTCCTCGAGGTTGGCGACCGCCTCCTCGCCCGACGAGGGGTTCATCGACCCGGGATTGTTCAGGACGCTGGCGAGCACCGCCGACTGCCGCAGGTTCAGGTCCTTGGCGTCCTTGGCGAAGTACGCCTGCGACGCCGCCTGGACGCCGTACGCCCCGCGGCCGAAGTAGATGGTGTTCAGGTAGCCCTCGAGGATGGCGTCCTTGCTCAGCTGCCGGTGGATCTTCAGGCTGAGGATGGCCTCCTTGGCCTTGCGCGACAGCGCGCGCTCCTGGGTCAGGTAGAGCACCTTGACGTACTGCTGCGTGATCGTGGAGGCGCCCTGGGTGGCGTTGCCCTGCGCGTTGCTGAAGGCGGCCCGGACGATGCCCTTGAAGTCGAGGCCCTGGTCGTCGTAGAAGCTGCGGTTCTCGGCCGCGATCACCGCGTCCTTCACCGTCTGCGGCATCTCCTTGAGCGGGATGCTGTCGCGGTTCTGCACCGCGAACTGGCCGAGCTCGTTGCTGCCGCCGGCGTAGTAGACGAACGAGGCCTCCTGCTGGAACTCCTCGTTCGGGTCCGGGATGTCGATGGCCTGGTAGAGCACCACGAACGCGGCGGCGCCGAGCAGGGTCATCACGAGGAAGCCGATGCCTCCGATCGCGGCGAGGCGCTTGAGCTTCTGCTTGCCCGTGCGCTTGCGCTTGCCGGACTTGCCGCCGGTCCTGCCGGTTCCACTCACGTCGTGCCGTCTCCGTCGTCGCTCGGGGTCGGATCGCCGCTCCGGGGGCGCCCGACCCCGGGGCAGGCGCGCGAGAGCCCCGGACGGGGCTCGGCCAGCCTACGGGGCCGACGGGCCCCTCGCGCACGCCCGTGACCCATGTCATCCCCGGTGTCAGCGAGGACACAACGACACGAGGCTTCGCAATGATGCGCTCGCGCGATGTATCGGTACGATAGATCGCATGGCACGACGTGCAGAGACCATCGAGCTGGCGGTCCTCGGGCTGCTGCACGAGGGACCCATGCACGGATACGAGCTGCGCAAGCGCCTCAACCTGATGCTGGGCTGGGGCCGCCTGCTCTCCTACGGCTCGCTGTATCCCGCGCTGAAGCGCTTGCTGCGCAACGAGCTGATCGCCGAGAACACGGCGCCGACCCCCGCGGGCCGGCGTCCCAAGATCGTCTACCGCCTCACCGACTCGGGCTCCGCGGAGTTCGAGCGGCTGATGTCCGAGGTGGGGCCCTCCGCCTGGGAGGACGACGACTTCGACATCCGGTTCGCGTTCTTCAGCCGCACCGACATGGAGATCCGTCTCCGGGTGCTCGAGGGGCGACGCAGCCGGCTCCAGGAGCGGCTCGAGCGGGTCCAGTCCGACCTGGCCCGCACGCAGAAGGAAGTCGACCGCTACGCCGCGGAGCTGCAGCGGCACGGCGTCGAGTCCGTGGAGCGGGAGGTGCGCTGGCTCTCGGAGCTGATCCAGGCCGAGCGCAGCGGCACCCCGCTGCCCGAGCGGCCCGACCCGAGCGGCACCACCGGCAGCACCGGCACCTGACAGACACCAGCGATGAACCAGCACGTGAACGCGGCTCGGGCCGCAACGAGATCCGAAGGAGAACCAATGGGTTCGGTACGAGTGGCAATCGTGGGGGTCGGCAACTGCGCGACCTCCCTCGTCCAAGGGGTGGAGTACTACAAGGACGCCGACCCGGCGGGCACCATCCCCGGCCTGATGCACGTCACGTTCGGCGAGTACCACGTCTCCGACGTGGAGTTCGTCGCCGCGTTCGACGTCGACGCCAAGAAGGTCGGCTTCGACCTCTCCGAGGCGACGCAGGCCTCGGAGAACAACACCATCAAGATCTGCGACGTCCCGCCCACCGGCGTGACGGTGCAGCGCGGCCCGACGCTCGACGGTCTCGGCCGCTACTACCGCGAGACCATCGACGAGGCCGACGCCCCGGCCGTCGACGTCGTGCAGACGCTGCGCGACGCCGAGGTCGACGTGCTCGTCTCCTACCTGCCGGTGGGCTCCGAGGAGGCCGACAAGTTCTACGCGCAGTGCGCGATCGACGCGGGCGTGGCCTTCGTCAACGCGCTGCCGGTCTTCATCGCCTCCGACCCGGAGTGGGCCAGGAAGTTCGAGGACGCCGGCGTTCCGATCGTCGGCGACGACATCAAGAGCCAGGTCGGCGCCACCATCACCCACCGCGTGATGGCGAAGCTGTTCGAGGACCGCGGCGTGCACCTCGACCGCACCTACCAGCTCAACGTCGGCGGCAACATGGACTTCAAGAACATGCTCGAGCGCGAGCGCCTGGAGTCCAAGAAGGTCTCGAAGACGCAGGCCGTCACCTCGAACGTGCAGCACAAGTTCGAGGACCGCGACGTGCACATCGGCCCGTCGGACTACGTGCAGTGGCTCGACGACCGCAAGTGGGCCTACGTGCGCCTCGAGGGTCGCGCGTTCGGCGACGCCCCGATCAACATGGAGTACAAGCTCGAGGTCTGGGACTCCCCCAACTCCGCGGGCATCATCATCGACGCGATCCGCGCGGCGAAGATCGCCAAGGACCGGGGCCACGGCGGCCCGGTGCTCTCGGCGTCGTCGTACCTGATGAAGTCCCCGCCGGTGCAGATGGCCGACGACCTCGGCCGCATCGAGGTGGAGAAGTTCATCCGGGGCGAGTGACCTCGATCGCCGGGTCGCTGCGCCGCGCGGCTACTCGCACCGAGCCGGCCAGGCCACCCGCCCGGCCGGTTCGGCGCATTCGCGGGCGCCCGGCGCGAGCTGTGCGCGGGTTCCTGTTACTTGTGCGGCGTTGCAACGCCGCGCAAGTGACGGTTTCCGCCGCTCGAGCGGGGAAACCGTCACAACCCCAGCCCGGCCCTCGGCGTCGGCCTGCACGCGCGCGAGGGTCTGGCGCATCCCGGCGCGCAGCTCGCCGGTGAACTTCTCGGTGCCACCGAGCACGGCGTTGACCAGGCGCGTGGAGATCGGGGCGATCCCGTCGGGCGCCTCGCGGCGGTGGACGACGCGCGTGCCCCCGTCGGTCTCCTCCAGCGTGAAGGACCAGATCGTCCAGTTGTCCTTGATCCGGAACGCGAGCTCGCGGTGCGGCTCGAATCGCACGACCGTCGAGCGGGTGGGCCAGAAGAGCGGGCCGCGGCGGTTGATGTTGACCGTCCGCGTGCCCAGCTGCACGGGCCCGCCGCGCACGTGGCTGCGCCACACCTGCGGGCTGCGCTCCGACATGCCGCGCAGGTCGGCCACCGCGGCCCACACCTGGGCGGGCGTCGCCGCGACGTCGATGGTCTCGACGAGCTCGGCGGGGGCGCTGGGGTCGGCGCTCGTGTCCGTCATGCCCGCACGATAGCCGGGCGCGTCCGCCGCTCAGGCACCGTCCCGCGCGGCCCACCAGGCCCGCAGCGCCTCGGTCGCGGCCTCCTCGCCCTGCGGGCCGTGCTCGGTGCGCAGCTCGAGCAGGAACCGGTACGCCTCCCCGACCAGCGGGCCGGGCGGCAGGTCGAGGGTCTCCATGATCTGCCGGCCGTCGAGCTCGGGCCGCAGCGCGGCGAGCTCCTCCTCGGCGGAGAGGCGCTCGATGCGCGCCTCGAGGTCGTCGTACGTGCGCCGCAGCCGCTCGGCCTTGCGCCGGTTGCGCGTCGTGCAGTCGGCGCGGGTCAGCACGTGCAGCCGCTCGAGCTGGTCGCCGGCGTCGCGCACGTAGCGGCGGACGGCGGCGTCGGTCCACTCCCCGGAGCCGTAGCCGTGGAAGCGCAGGTGCAGGAACACCAGCTTCGAGACGGCCTCGATCTCCTCGTTGGAGAACCGCAGCGCCTTCATCCGCTTGCGCGTCATCTTCGCGCCGACGACGTCGTGGTGGTGGAAGGTCACCGTGCCGTCGCCCACGAACCTGCGCGTGCGCGGTTTGCCGATGTCGTGCATCAGCGCCGCGAAGCGGGCGACGAAGTCCGGTCGGGGCTCCTCGCCCTCCGCGGCGAGCCGGGGCTCCAGGTCGATCGACTGCTCCAGCACGGTCAGCGTGTGCTCGTAGACGTCCTTGTGGCTGTGGTGCTCGTCGCGCTCCAGCGCCAGGGCGGGCAGCTCGGGCAGCACCCGCTCGGCCAGCCCGGTCTCGACGAGCAGGGTCAGCCCCAGGCGGGGGTACGGCGCGCAGACCAGCTTCACGAGCTCGTCGCGCACCCGCTCGGCGGAGATGATGTCGATGCGGTCGGCCATCGCCGTCATCGCCTCGACGACACCCGGGTCGACGGTGAAGCCGAGCTGGGCGGCGAACCGCGCCGCCCGCATCATCCGCAGCGGGTCGTCGCCGAACGAGACCTCCGGGCTGGACGGCGTCCGCAGCACCCGGTGGGCCAGGTCGACGACGCCGCCGTAGGGGTCCTCGAAGCCGCGGTCGGGCACGGTGACGGCCATCGCGTTCACCGTGAAGTCCCGGCGGCCGAGGTCGCCGGCGAGGGTGTCGCCGAAGTCGACCTCCGGCTTGCGGGAGGCCGCGTCGTAGGAGTCGGAGCGATAGGTCGTGATCTCGACCTGCCAGTCCCCGCGGCGGCAGCCGATCGTGCCGAAGGCCCGGCCGATGTCCCAGACCGCGTCGGCCCACCCCCGCACCAGCCGCTCGGTCACCTCGGGGCGCGCCGAGGTGGCGAAGTCGAGGTCGTGGTGCGAGCGCCCGAGCATCGCGTCGCGGACGGGGCCGCCGACCAGCGCCAACGTCTCGCCGGCCTCGGTGAAGCGCCGTCCCAGCGCGTCGATGACCTCACCGACCCGGTCCAGCTCGCGCTCGACCGCGAGCTGCGCGTCGGCGATCTGCACGGGAGGCGGGGCGGCGTCGGGCACGGCGGACCACTCTAGTGCTGTGGCCGCGGGCACACGCCCCCGCCGTCGGGCGGCTCCGCGGCGACGGTCGGCGGGTGGTCGGCGGGGTGGTCGGCCGACACGTCAGGCGGTGCTTGACGATCGGCCCGCGATGTCGTTGCATGGTCGGCAGAACGCGCACGTCGTCCAGGCAGACCGAGGCGGTCGGTCGGCCCGGCCGCCACGGGGTGGGCCGGGACCCGGGGGCTCACGCAGCCCGCGGAGCGGCCGTCTCGGGATCCTGGTCGGGGTCCTGGAGCGGGGTCCTGGATCAGCCGAGCGCGTCCCGCGAGCGCGCGGACTTGCCCGCGAAGCGCTCCCAGGCGGCCTGGCGGGTCACGCCGAGCGCGTTGCCGATCTCGGCCCAGGACGCCCCGCGCTGACGCAGCAGCTCGACCCACTCGTACGCGAAGGCCTGGTTCTGGGCGGCCGAGAGGAGGATCAGCGGCAGCGTGCTCAGCAGCTCGGGGGTGGGCATCTCGTCCCACACGGCGCCGGTCTTCTCCGCCACGGCCGCAGCGTCCCGGGTCTCGGCGCAGTAGTGCTCGAGGCAGTCCAGGCAGATCATCGCGCCCAGGCCGCCCGCCAGCCGGTTGCTCGGGGAGCCGGTGCGTCCGCAGAACGAACAGATCTTGTGCTCCAGCTGGTGGTCCACCACGCGCGCCCCGCTCCGTCCGACCCCGCGCCCCCGCTCGCGACAAGCATAGGCGACCGCGGTGGGGCGGCCAGGTGCTCCGCCTGCTCCGCGAGCACGGACCTCCGCTCGCGCGGAGCCGGCGATCCGGGCGTCGGGCCCCCGGGCGGCAGCCGGGGCGGGGAGCCCCCGACGGCTACCCTCGTCGGGTGCCCCCCCGCCGTCGTACTCGCACGCCCGGAGAACCCGGGTCGGCGTCCACGGCGGGCCCCCGGGCCGCGCTGCTGGTGGCGCTGGCGGCCGCGCTCGCGGCGTCGGCCGCCCTGGTGGGTGCCTCGGCGACGGCCCACGCGGGCCCGGGGCCGGCGCCGGACGACCCGGAGCAGCCGCTGGCCGTCACCCTCGAGACCCTCTCCCCGGCGGTGGTGCCGAAGCGCGGGCCCGTGCAGGTCACCGGATCGGTCACCAACGAGAGCGACGAGACCTGGACGAACGTCAACCTGTACGCCTTCTCCTCCCGCCGCCCGATCACCACGCCCGAGGGGCTCGCCGCGGCGCTGGAGGTCGAACCCGGCACCGCCGTCGGGCGCCGGGTGGTCGCGGCGGACACCTTCGACTCCGTCGACGACCTCGAGCCCGGCGAGACGGCCGGGTTCACGCTGCGGGTGCCCCGCAACCTGCTCGACATCCCGGCCGACGAGCCCGGCGTCTACTGGTTCGGCGTGCACGCCCTCGGCACCAACGTCGACGGCCGCGACAGCTCCGCCGACGGGCGGGCGCGCACCTTCCTCGCCGAACTCGGGCCGGACAGCCCCCAGCTGCCGGTGAGCCTGGTGCTGCCGATGCGCCGGCCGGTGGTGCACGCCCCCGACGGCAGCATCGACGAGGTCGACGGCTGGGTGCGCGACCTCGAGTCCGAGGGGCGGCTGCGCGCGCTGCTCGACTTCGCGGAGGCCGGCTCCGACGCGTCCCTGACCTGGCTGGTCGACCCGGCGGTGCTGGACGCCGTCGACCGCCTCGCCGCCGGCAACCCCGAGCGCTCCATCGCGCCGACCCGGCCGGCCACCACCGGTCCCAGCGAGGGGGCCTCGCCCAGCGACAGCTCGAGCTCACCGAGCGAGGGCACGACGGGCACGACGGGGGCACCGACGGGGGCACCGAGGGCACCTCGCCCGACTCCGACGGCTCGCAGCCGTCGGGGAGCCCCGGCGACGACGGGTCTGCGGGCGAGGGCGGCGGTCCTCCCGCCGGCACGGCCGACACCCGGGCGGAACGCCGCGCGGCGGAGGCCGCCGACGTGTGGGCGAAGCGGGCGCGCGGGCTGCTCGCCGACGGCGAGGTGATGGCGCTGCCCTACGCCGACCTCGACGTCGCCGGCGCCCTCGTGCACGAGCCCGGGGCCTACGCCCGCGCGGCCTCCTTCTCCCAGGAGACCCTCGAGGCGGCCGGCGTCACCTCCGCGCCCGCCTTCGCGCCGCCGGACGGGCTCGCCGACGCCGACGCCGTGGCCGGGCTGGCCGAGGGCACCACCGCGCTGCTCTCCGAGCGGGCCGTCGAGGACGGCGACCGCGCCGGCGCGCCCGTGCGCGAGATCGCCGGTCGCGACGTGGTGCTCGCCGACGCGTCGGCCACCGCGGGCGGCCCCGGACCCAGCGACCCGCTGGGCAGCGTGCAGGTGCGGCAGCGGCTGCTCGCCGAGACCGCGATGCAGAGCCTCTCCGGCGACGACTCCCCGATGACGGCCGTGCTCCCCCGCAACTGGGTGCCGGCCGACGCCCGCGGCTTCTTCCTCGGCATCGAGGAGGCGCCGTGGGTCCGCCTGGCCACGATGGGCGCCGCGACCGGCGGGCTGGCCGAGCAGACCGACCCCGAGGCGCTGACCATCCCCGAGGGCGAGGAGCCGGAGCTGATCGGCCGGCGCAACTTCGCCGCCGTGCGCGGCCTCACCGAGGCCGGCCGGCTGCTCGAGGACGTCCTGACCCGCAACGACGTCGTCGGCGACGTGGTGGCGCGCGAGGCGCTCGGCGCCGCGTCGTACCCGGCCCGGGACTTCCGGCGCGCGTGGCGCCGGGTGAACCGGGACTCGGCGGCGGCGATCCGCGCCCAGCTCAGCCAGGTGCGGGTCGAGGCGCCGCCGTCGGTGACGCTGTCGAGCGAGGAGGGCAAGTTCGCCGCCAGCCTCGCCAACGACCTCGGCCAGCCGGTCACGGTGCGGCTCGAGGCGCGCACCGACAGCCCCGTCGAGCTCCGGGCGCCCGAGGCGATCGCGCTCGCCCCCGGCGAGCGCACGTCGGTGCTGCTCACCGCGAGCACCAGCCGGATCGGCCTGCACGACGTCGAGCTGGTCGTGACGGCGCCGGACGGCGTCCCGCTCGGCTCGCGCGCCGACCTGCCGATCCGCTCGGCCCAGGTCAGCTGGATCATCTGGGTCGTCATCGCCGTCGGCGCCACCATGCTCTTCGGCGCCATCGCCGTGCGCCTGGTGCGCCGGCTGCGCTCGCGCAGGGCGGCGCCCGGGTCCGAGGGAGCCGCGTGAGCGACGGGACGACGCGGAGGGCCAGGACGCGCGCCAGCGCGAGGAGACCGAGGGCACCCGGCCGATCGCCGCGGAGAGCACCAGCGTGCTGGGCTCCTCGGCGGTGATGGCGGCGGGCACGGCCGTCTCCCGGCTCAGCGGCTACCTGCGCACCACCCTGCTCGCCGCCGCGCTCGGCGCGCAGCTGCACGCCGACCTGTTCACGATCGCCAACACGATCCCGAACATGCTCTACATCCTGCTCGCGGGCGGCATCTTCAACGCGGTGCTCGTCCCCCAGCTGGTGCGGGCGATGAAGGGCGACGAGGACGGCGGCGACGCCTACACCAACCGCATCATCACGCTCGCCGCGCTCTTCCTCGGCGCCGTCACCGTGCTCCTCGTGGTCGCGGCGCCGTGGGTGATGCAGATCTACCTCGACTCCTCCTACGACAGCCCCGAGCTCGCCGCGCAGCGCGACTCGGTGATCGACTTCGCGCGCTACTGCCTGCCGCAGGTCTTCTTCTACGGCATGTTCGTGCTGGTCGGGCAGGTGCTGAACGCCCGCGGCCGGTTCGGCCCGATGATGTGGGCGCCGATCGCCAACAACGTGATCGCCGTGCTGGTGCTGGTGGTCTACCTGTTCGTGTTCGGCCCGGCCTCCGGCAGCGAGCTGACCGGCGCGTACTCGCCCTCGGAGGAGCTGCTGCTCGGGCTCGGCTCGACGCTCGGGATCGTCGTGCAGTTCGCGATCCTGCTGCCCTACCTGAGGTCCGCCGGGTTCTTCTACCGGCCGCGCTTCGACTTCCGCGGCACCGGCCTGGGGCGCACGCTGCGGCTCGGCGGCTGGACGCTCGGCTACGTCATCGTCAACCAGATCGCCTACACCGTCGTCGTCCGGCTCGCCTCCGGCGGCACCGCGGAGGCCGCGGAGGCGGGCACGGCAGGCGGCCGGCTACACCGTCTACTCCGCCACGTTCCTGATCATGATGGTGCCGCACGCGATCATCACGGTCTCGCTGGCGACGGCGGTGCTGCCGCGGCTCTCGGCCCGTGCCGCCGAGGCCGACCTCCGCGGCCTCGCCACCGGGCTGGGCTCCACGGTGCGCACCACGCTCGCGTTCATCCTGCCCTTCGCGATGCTGCTGCCGGTGCTGGCGCCCGACCTCGCCAACGTGATCCTCGGGTACGGCGCCGCCCGCGCCGACGTGGGCCTCTACGTGCCCGCGCTGTCGCTGTTCGCGCCGGGGTTGGTCTTCTTCACCGTCCACTACCTGATGCTGCGCGGCCTCTACGCGCTCGAGAGCACCCGCACCGCGTTCTGGATCCAGTGCTGCATCGCGGCCACCAACGTCGGCGTCGCGTTCGCGCTGACCGCCGCGACCGACCCGCAGCGCACCGTGCCGGCGCTGGTCGTGGCCTACGGCACGGCCTACCTGGTCGGCTCGGTGATCTCCTTCAGCGTGCTGCGGCACCGACTGGGCGGGCTCGAGGGCCGCACCCTGGTCCGGTTCCTGGTGCGCGTGGGCATCGCGGGCGCGCTGGCCACCGGCGTCGCCCTGGCGTTCTCCCTGGTGGTGCACCGCCCGCTCGGGGACGCCCCGCACCAGGCCGTCTCCGGGCTCGTCGCGGTCGCCGTGACGCTGCTGGACGTGGCCGTCTTCGTCCTGGTCGCGAGGATGATGCGGATCGGCGAGGTCACCGAGGTCGTCTCGTTCGTGACGCGTCGGCTCCCCGGGATGCGCCGCGCCGACGCGGGCAGCTGAGACGCGCCTACGATGTCCGAAAGGGCCAACGACAGCGTCCGGAGGAAGGCCGTGCCGCAGGGAAACCGGCCGGGTGACGAGCTCGGTGGTCGGTACACGCTGGTCGACCTGCTCAGCGAGAGCCGGGGCGGCCGGTTCTGGCGAGCCCGCGACCAGGTGCTCGCCCGGCACGTGGCCCTGCACGTCATCGCCGCGGACGACGACCGCGCCTCCGGCCTGCTGGACGCCGCCCGCCGCTCGGCCGCGGTGCAGGACCGCCGGATGCTGCGTGTGCTCGACGCCGACGAGCGCGACGGCCTGGTCTACGTCGTCAACGAGTGGGGCACCGGCACCTCGCTCGACATCCTGCTGGCCGAGCAGCCGCTGAGTCCGCGCCGCGCGGCCTGGATCGTCTCCGAGGTCGCCGACGCGATGGCCGCCGCGCACGCCGTGGACGTGCCGCACGGCCACCTCGTGCCCGAGAACGTGCTGGTGGACACGGTGGGTTCCGTGCGGCTGATCGGGCACGCCGTGGACGCGGCACTGCGCGGCGTCGGCCCCGGCCGGCCCGAGGACGACGTCGTCAACATCGTGGGCCTGCTCTACTCCGGCCTCACCGGCCGGTGGGCGGGCCAGTCCTACTCGGAGGTCGAGCCCGCGCCCACCGAGGACGGCTACGTGCTGCGCCCGCGGCGGGTGCGCGCGGGCATCCCCCGGCCCCTCGACCAGCTCTGCGGCGACGTGCTGGACGCCGCGCACGGCGGCGTCCTGAACGGCCGCCGCGGCTCCTCCCCGCAGGACGCCGCCGGCATCGCCGCGCTGCTCCAGGAGTTCGTCGGCGACCCGCTCGAGATGGCCGCCGCCGAGGCCGCCCTCGGCCACGGCTCGGTGCCGTCGGTCGATCTCGACGACCCCGACCCGGGCGGGTCGACCCGCCGGGAGATGCCGCCGCCCAAGCCCGCCGAGGAGGTGACCCAGGAGGTCGAGCTCCCGGGCGGGGGCGGCGCGACCGCGGCCGTGCCCGTGGTCGGTGCGCCGGGTGCGGAGGGTGCTGCCGCCGAGCCCGAGCCCGACCCCGACACCGACGCCGGACCCGACGCCGGACCCGACGCCGGACCCGACACCGGACCCGACACCGACACCGCCCCCGACACCGACCCCGACACCGACCCGGGCACTGAGCCCGGCGGCAGCGGCGACGAGCCCGACGCGGGCGAGGTCCCGCCGGGCGGGTCCGGGGAGGAGGCGTCCGCGGCGGAGGAGCGCTCCTGGGGCTCGCGGTCCCACGAGGCGCCGACGCAGGCGGGCGTCCCGATCTTCCACGACGACACCGACGAGGTCGGCTGGGTCGGCAAGCAGCAGGAGAAGCCGCCCCCGCCCCCGCCACTCGAGGACCCGCCCGAGCGGCCGCTGTTCGCGCCCGACCCGCCCGACGGGCAGCCGCAGCGGCGGGCCCGGGCCGAGAGCGGCGACCACGGCTCCTGGCCCAGCGGCACGGGCGGCTGGCCGCCATGGACGGCGCCGTCTTCGAGGAGGAGCCGACGCCGGAGCGCGGGCCGGTGCCGGGCCGGCGCTGGTTCCGGCTGGCCGTGCTCGTCGGCATCGCCAGCCTCACCTTCCTGATGGTCATCTTCGTCGCCGACCTGCTGCGCGGCGGGCAGCCGCTGGGCGTCGGGCCGGCGCCGGACGAGTCCCCGAGCGTGGCCGAGGATTCCGAGCCGGAGCCCGTGGGCGACCTCGAGGTGAGCACCCTCGACCCCCAGGGCGACGGCGAGGAGCGGGCCGACGAGGCCCCGCAGGCCGCGGACGGCGACCCCGCCTCCACGTGGACCACCGAGCGGTACTTCCAGCAGCTCGGACCGCAGGGCCTCAAGACCGGGGTGGGGCTCGTGGTCGACCTCGGCGAGAGCACGGCGGTGCGCGAGGTGGACCTGCAGCTGGTGGGCGCCCCGACCACCGCGGAGCTCTACCTCACCGACGAGGAGCCCGACGACGTCGCCGACCTCGAGCCCGTCGGCGAGATCGAGGCCACCGACCGCCGCGGTGCCACGGAGCTCTCCGGCGAGGAGTCGGGCCGGTACCTGGTCGTGTGGCTGACGAGCCTGCCGGCGGTGGACGGCGGGTTCCGGGGTGAGGTCGGCGAGGTCGTGGTCCGGGCGTGAGTCGGCCCGGCGCCCCGGAGCCGGCCGCGTCCGGCCGTGGGGAGCGGTCCGACCGCGACCTGCTCGCGGCGCACGTCGCCGGAGACCCCGACGCCTTCGGGGTGCTCTTCGCGCGGCACCGTGACCGGCTCTGGGCGGTGGCCCTGCGCACGACCGGCAACCCGGAGGACGCCGCCGACGGCCTGCAGGACGGGATGATCGCCGCGTACCGCCGGGCCGGCTCGTTCCGGGGCGACGCCGCCGTCACCACCTGGCTGCACCGCGTCGTCGTGAACGCCTGCCTCGACCGGTTGCGCGCCCAGCGCGTGCGCGCCGCGGACCCGCTGCCCGAGGGCGTCGAGCCTGGCTCGGCCGGCACCCGGCCCGTCGCGCGCCGGTCCGGCGATACCGAGGACCCGGCCGGGGCCGCCGTACGCCGCGAGGAGCGCGGCCGCGTGCTCGACGCGCTCGCCGCCCTGCCCGCCGAGCAGCGCGCCGCCCTGGTGCTCGTCGACATGGAGGGCTGGCCCGTCGCCGAGGCGGCCGAGGTCCTGGACTGCGCGGTCGGCACGGTCAAGTCGCGTTGCGCCCGGGGGCGGGCGCGGTTGGCGGGACTGCTCGCCGACCTCGTCGCCCCGGCGGCGGACGACGCGGTTCCCGGCCCCGTCGCCGGCCCCGGGAACCCGCCGGGCGGCCCGGACGTCACAGGCATGCCGGCCCCGCGCGGTCCGCCCGGCGGACCGGCCGGCCACCCGCGCTGAGGCGCACCCACCCATCCCGCAGGAGCACCCGTGACCGACGAGCGCCGCCCCGGCCAGCCCGGGGGCGAGCGGCCCGACGAGGCCGGGGACGAGCGCGCCGGCGAGCGCGACGCGGCCGCCGCCGATCCGGGGCTCGACCCGGGCACCGAGGGCGAGGTGCGCCGGCTGCTCGGTGCGGCCCGGGAGACCGGGCCGCCCCCGCCGGAGGTGGCGGCCCGTCTCGACGCGACGCTCGCGTCGCTGCGCGAGGAGTCGGCGGCCCCGGTCATCACGCTGCCCCGCCGGCGCGTGCGGCAGGCGCTGTCGGCGCGGCGGCCGCGGCGGCGGTCGTGGTGGTCGCCGTCCCCGTCGCCCTCTCGGTCACCGGCTCGGACGGCCCCGACGCGTCGGTCACCGCGGACGGCTCCGCGGGGGAAAGCGCCGAGTCGGGCGAGGAGGCCGGCACGGACGCCCAGGACGAGGCCGCGCCCGACGGGCTGGCGCCCAGCGCCGGGCAGGAGCCCCCGCCCGGACTGCTGGCCTCGCCGAAGGCGGGGCGCGGCAGCGAGTCGCAGGGCGGCGCCGGCGCCCCGGCCGCCCCGGTGGGCAGCGAGCTCCTCCTCAGCCGTCCCGACTTCGAGGCCCAGGTGACGGCCCTCGTCGAGCGCGGCGGCCTGGGACCCGTGCCCGAGCGCTCCTGCGGCGCCCCGGCCGAGGGTCGCCGGATCGCGGCCCGGTACGAGGGCGACCTCGGCACCCTCCTGCTCACCCCGGACGAGGGCGTCGTCCGCGCGCGCCTCTACGTCTGCGGCGAGCCCGGCGTGACCCGGAGCACCTCCGTGCCCGCGGGCTGAGGCGCCTCCACCGGCACGGCACGCGTCAGGAACAACACTCGCCTAGGATCGGTTGACCAGTCGTGCGCCCCGGCTCGGGGCGTCGACCCCCGTACCCACCTGTGATCCGGCCCTCCCGGGCCGGTGAAGGAGCGCCGCGCGCATGACCGCTTCGACCGAGACCGTCCCGACCGAGCAGGGCACCGACGTCCGCGACGTCATCATCATCGGCTCGGGCCCCGCCGGCTACACGGCGGCGGTCTACGCCGCCCGCGCCAACCTCGCACCGCTGGTGCTCGAGGGCTCCGTGACCGCCGGCGGCGCGTTGATGAACACCACCGACGTGGAGAACTTCCCCGGCTTCCGCGACGGCATCATGGGCCCCGCCCTGATGGACGAGATGCGCGGCCAGGCCGAGCGCTTCGGCGCCGAGCTGCTCGCGGACGACGCCACCGAGGTCGACCTCACCGGCGAGGTGAAGGTCGTGCGCACCGCGACGCAGACGTACCGCTCGCGCACCGTCATCCTGGCGACCGGCTCGGGCTACCGCCGGATCGGCCTGGACGGCGAGGACCGACTCTCCGGCCGCGGCGTCTCGTGGTGCGCGACGTGCGACGGCTTCTTCTTCCGCGACCAGGAGATCGCCGTCGTCGGCGGCGGCGACTCGGCCGTGGAGGAGGCGACCTTCCTCACCCGCTTCGGCAAGAAGGTCTACCTGATCCACCGCCGCGACGAGCTGCGCGCCTCGAAGATCATGCAGGAGCGGGCCTTCGCCGACCCGAAGCTCGAGATGGTCTGGAACGCCGAGGTCACCGAGATCCACGGCCAGGACAAGCTCGAGGGCGTGACCCTGCGCGACACCGTCACCGGCGAGACCCGCCCGCTGGACGTCACCGGGCTCTTCGTCGCCATCGGCCACGACCCGCGCTCCGAGCTGCTGCACGGGCAGGTCGATCTCGACGACAACGGGTACGTCGTCGCGCAGCACCCGTCGACCGGCACCAACCTGCCGGGCGTCTTCGCCTCCGGCGACCTGGTCGACCACCAGTACCGGCAGGCCGTCACCGCCGCCGGCACCGGCTGCGCCGCGGCGCTGGACGCCGAGCGCTACCTCGGCGAGCTGGAGCACCTGGCCGCCACCGCCGGCGAGGCGCAGGACCGCGCCGACGCCGAGGTGCTCGAGACCACCTCCGCGCGCTCCTGACGAGCCGCCGCGGGCGGCGACGCACGGAAGAAATGTCGGCGCCCCCGTGTTCTGTCCCCCGACAAGCAAGCATCAGCACGCAAGAGAGGAAGTCCCCGTGGCGAACATCGATGCCGTGACCGACGCCCAGTTCGAGGCGCAGGTCCTGAAGTCCGACAAGCCGGTCCTGGTCGACTTCTGGGCCGAGTGGTGCGGTCCCTGCCGCCAGGTCTCCCCGATCATCGAGGAGATCGCCTCGGACCACGGCGAGAAGATGACGTTCTACAAGATGAACGTCGACGAGAACCCCGTGACGCCGTCCTCCTACCGCGTGACCGGCATCCCGACCCTCAACGTCTACCAGGACGGCGAGGTCGTGAAGTCGATCGTCGGCGCCAAGCCGAAGGCCGCGTTGCTCAACGAGCTCGAGCCCTTCATCGGCTGAGCACCTCCCCGCGACCGGAGCCCGCCGCGAGACCCGCCGAATCGGCGTGAGTCACGCGGGCGGCTGCTCCGGCCGCCCCCGATGGACGGTGGACCGCACCCCGCTCGGGCGGGGGGCGGTCGGCACCGTCGCCGGGCGCACCGCGCCCACCAGTCGCTCCACCGCGGCACCCACCTCGGAGCGCCACGTCAGCGCGTTCCGCAGCTCCATGCGCATCCGCGGCGTCGTCGCGTGCGCGCGCTGCGTCTTGAACCCGACGCCGCCGAGGAAATCCGCCGGCAGCACGCACGGGTGGTTCGTGTGCGACCCGAACGCCTCGACCGCGCGCACCCCGCGGCCCACCAGGTCGCGAGCCATCGCCTGCACCAGCACCCGGCCGAGCCCGCCGCGCCACTGGGGCGCCACGTGTGCCGTGACCAGCAGGACGGCGTCCGGGCTCAGCGGTGCCGTCGGGAACGCGTCCGCCCCGGGCACGTAGGACGGCGGCGCATAGAGCAGGTGACCGACCAGCACGTCATCGACCAGGAGGACCCGCCCGCAAGAGCCCCACTCGCGGAGCACCTCGGTCACCCAGGCCTCCTTCTCGGCCCCGCGGGCGGCGTCGTCCACGCGGTCGCGCCGGACCGGGTCGAGCTCCCAGGCGAGGCAGGACCCGCACCCGCCCGGCAGCAGCGGCAGATGGTCGACCGTCAGCCGGGTCACCGTGCGTCCCACGCCGCCTCCTCGCGCCACCGGAGTCACCCCGCGGGGTGCGCCTGCCTCGATCGTAGGCCCGTGCCTGTGGGCACGTCGCCCCGCCAGCAGGCAGGATGGCTCCGCCGGGGGACCCACCTGCCGAGGAGCGCCGTGCTCGACCTGACCTACCCGCCGATCATCACGCTGGCCAAGACGAGCTTCCGCCTGCTCGGTCAGCGGTTCCAGACGACCGGTACCGAGAACGTGCCCCGCTCCGGCGGCGTTCTGCTGGCCTACAACCACATCGGGTACGTGGACTTCGTCTACGGCGGGCTCGCCGCGAACCCCTCGGGCCGCAAGGTCCGCTTCATGGCCAAGCGCGAGCTGTTCGACCACACGTGGACCGGTCCGCTGATGCGGTCCCTGCACCACATCGAGGTGGACCGCGGGGAGGGCCTCGGCTCCTTCAACACCGCGATCGACTACCTGCAGCGGGGCGAGGCCGTCGGGATCTTCCCCGAGGCGACGATCTCCCGCTCCTTCGAGCTCAAGGAGTTCAAGACCGGGGCGGCCCGGATCGCCGCCAAGGCCGGCGTCCCGCTGGTGCCGGTGGTCCTCTGGGGGACCCACCGGATGATGACCAAGGACCATCCGCGGGACTTCTCCCGCGGCAAGACGATCGGCCTGCACGTCGGCCAGCCGCTGCACCCGACCGGCGAGGACCCCGCGGCCGAGACCGCAGCGCTGCGTGCCGCCATGCAGACGATGCTCGACGACGCCATCGCCCGGTACCCGGACGAGGAGCAGCCCCCGGGGTCCTGGTGGCTGCCGAAGCGCCTCGGCGGCACCGCCCCGACGCTGGAGGAGGCCGAGCGTCTCGACGCCGAGGAGAAGCGCGAGCGCGCCGCGCGCCGCGCCGCGAAGGCCCGGGAGCGCCGGCAGTCCTGACGCCGCTGGTTCCACGTGGAACGGGGTCCGGGCGCTCGCGCCCCACGGAGCGCCTCCGTGTGCTGTCGACAAAGCGCCCTCTCGACAAAGCGTGGTGGCGACAAAGCGTCCTGACGACAGAGCGTCGTGTCGACGCAGTGACGCGCGGGGCCCTGCTCGGGTCGCCGCGACGCCTGCCGACTCGACCCTGGCGACCCCGCTGCATCAGCAGCCGGCGCACCGCGAGCGTGGGCCCGGCCAGTCATCCATACAGCGATTGCTCGACACAGCGATCTAGCGGTTTGTCGACAGGGAGGCCGGGCCGGGCCGGCGCAGCCAGACCGGCCGCCCGGTGTCATGTCGACAAAGCGGCACCTCGACATGTCGACCCGTCGTCGCGCGGCCCGGTCGCGCGCGGCTGGGACGCGCACGCCCGAAGCGGCCGGCGTGCCCGGCCGCCGCGGCGGGGGTCAGGCGGGGTTCTCGTCCTCACGCGGCGGGTCGATGATGTCGACGATGCGGCGCAGGTCGTCCAGCGAGGCGTACTCGATGGTGATCTTGCCCTTGCGCTTGCCCAGGTCGACCTTCACGCGCGTCTCCAGGCGACCCGACAGCCGCTCCGACAGGTCCTCGAGGCCCGGCGCCGACGGCGCGGAACGCTTGGGGGCCCGCTGGGACGTGCTGTCGTCGCCGACCGAGACGAGCTCCTCGAGCCCGCGGACCGAGATGCCCTCCGAGACGACGCGCTGGGCCAGGGCGTCCTGGCGCTCCGGGTCCTCGACCCCGATCAGGGCGCGGGCGTGGCCGGCCGAGAGGACGCCGGCCGCGACGCGGCGCTGCACCGCCGGCGAGAGGCGCAGCAGCCGCAGGGTGTTCGAGATCTGCGGGCGCGACCGCCCGATCCGCTGGGCGAGCTCGTCGTGCGTGCACTCGAAGTCCTCGAGCATCTGCCCGTAGGCGGCGGCCTCCTCGAGCGGGTTCAGCTGGCTGCGGTGCAGGTTCTCCAGCAGGGCGTCGCGGAGCATGTCGTCGTCGCCCGTGGCGCGGACGATCGCCGGGATGGTCTCCTGCCCGGCCTCCTGCGAGGCGCGCCAGCGCCGCTCGCCCATGACGAGCTCGTACGTCTCCGGGCCCGTCGGACGGACGACGACGGGCTGCAGCAGCCCGATCTCGCGGATCGAGTGCACCAGCTCGGCCATGGCCTCTTCCTCGAAGACCTGGCGCGGCTGGCGGGCGTTGGGCACCACCTGGTCGAGCGGGAGCTCGGCGAAGTACGCGTGTGCCGGGGCGGGCGGCTGGTTTCCCGTGAAACCAGCCTGCTCGGGACCGTCGTCGTTCGTGGTGCCGCCGCCTGCACCCACCGCGTCCGTCTCCCCGGTGGGGCCCACGGGGACCGCCTCGCCGACGCGCTGCGACGGCACGTCCGCGCCCCGCTGCGGCGCCGGGACCGCACCCGCGGCGAGGCCGTTCGTGCCCGCGCAACGCGGCGTGCGCCCCGCTTCCGGGCGCCGGGGCCGCGTCCGTGGCCGCCTGGTCCTCGTCCTCCGGGGGCGCGGTGGGGATCAGCGCCCCGAGGCCACGACCCAGTCCGCGCTTCGGCGCCTTGCTGTTCATTCGGCACTCCCCTGTCTGGCGATCTCTCGCGCGGCTTCCAGATAGCTCAACGCGCCCGGCGAGCCGGGGTCGTAGGTCATCACGGTCTGGGCATGGGACGGCGCTTCCGACACGCGCACGGAGCGCGGGATGGACGTGCGGAGCACCTGGGCGCCGAAGTGGTCGCGCACCTCCTGGGCGACGGCGGACGCCAGCCGGGTCCGTCCGTCGAACATCGTCACCAGGATCGTGGAGACGACGAGATGGGGGTTCAGGTGCGCCTTCACCATCTCGACGGTCTCGAGCAGCTGCCCGAAGCCCTCGAGGGCGTAGTACTCGGCCTGGATCGGGATCATCATCTCCGCGCCCCCGACGAGCGCGTTCAGCGTCAGCAGCCCGAGGCTCGGCGGGCAGTCGACGAAGACGTAGTCGAAGCGCTCCTCGCCGGCCTCCGCCGCGGTGCCCACCTGAGGGTGCTGGTTGATCGCCGTCCGCAGCCGGCCCTCGCGGGCGACGGCCGAGACCAGCTCGATCTCGGCGCCGGCCAGGTCGATCGTGGAGGGCACCACCCAGAGGTTCCGCTGGTCCGGGCACGGGTGCACGACCTCGGCCATGGGCGTCTGGTCGACGAGCATGTCGTAGGAGGACGGCGTCCCCCGCTGGTGCTCGATGTTCAGCGCCGTGGAGGCGTTGCCCTGGGGGTCCAGATCGACCACCAGCACGCGCTGGTCGAGCTGCGCCAGCGCGGCCGCGAGGTTGACCGCCGAGGTGGTCTTCCCGACGCCGCCCTTCTGGTTGGCGACGACCACCACCCGCGTCGCCGCCGGGCGGGCGAGCGGGTCGCCGATGTGCACCCCACGCCGCGCGAGGACCGACTGCTCGACCGCGCGCGCCATCGGCGTGGAGTCGTCGTAGCGGGTGGAGACGGCGTCCGCCAGGTCGCCGGCCGTCCGCACCGGGCGGCGGGGTGTCTGCTGCGGCACGGCGGTCTCGATCAGGGGCGTTTCACGTGAAACCACGGGAACCTCGTCGCATGTGGATAAGTCGGCCGAACTGTGGATAAGTGCGGTCGGCTGACCGTGCGAGCCCGGTGGAGAAACCCTCTCGGGTCCCCTCACCGCCCCTTCGTGCGCCGACCTGGTCGGCGGCGCGGCGCACTGTCGTCCGCCACGTCCGTCCGAGGCGCCCAACGTACGGCCTCGGGATCGGCCCATTCCACTCGAACCACCGTGGTCGGTGGATCAATCCATGCGGATCCGTAGCTGTGGACAGTGGCCGGGGCGCATCCCCAGGACCGGAGCGTCTCCGCCGCCGCCTCGACCTCCTCGCCGGCCTTCGCCCCCTTCATCGCCAGCAGCTGGCCGCGCGGCGCGACGAGCGGCATCGACCACGCCAGGAGCCGGGGGAGCGGGGCCACGGCCCGGGACGTCACCACGTCGAACGTTCGTTGCCCGTGCACCTCCTCGGCGCGGGCGCGCACGACCTCCACGTTGTCGAGGCCGAGCTCGGCGCACCGCCTCGTCCAGGAACGAGGTCCGGCGCAGCAGCGGCTCCACGAGGGTCATCCGGAGCTCGGGCCGCCGAATGGCCAGCACGATGCCCGGCAGGCCGGCGCCGGTCCCCACATCGCAGACCGTGACGGCAGCCGTCGGGCACGGCGTCGGACAGCGCCGCGGAGTTAGCCAGGTGCCGGGACCACAGCCGGGGCACCTCGCGGGGCCCGATCAGACCGCGGGTGACGCCGTCGTCCGCCAGGAGCTGCGCGTAGCGCTCCGCGATCGGCCAGCGATCCGACGAGAACGCCCCCCGCACCGGCGAGGGGGCGGGGGGCGTTTCACGTGGAACCGAGCCGTCACCGGCAGCCCCGGGACGGTCAGGAGCCGGCGTCACGACGAGAGGACGACCACGTGGCGGCGCGGCTCGACGCCCTCGGACTCCGAGACGAGACCGGCATCGGCGACGGCGTCGTGCACGACCTTGCGCTCGAAGGGAGTCATCGGCTCGAGGGAGACCCGCTCCCCGGATGCTTTCACGCGGGCCACCGCGTGCCGCGGCCTGCTCGACGAGCTCCGCCCGCCGCTTCGGCCCGGTACTCGGAGACGTCCAGCATCAGCCTGGACCGCTCCCGCGTCTCCCGGTACACGGCGAGGCGCGTCAGCTCCTGCAGCGCCTCCAGCACCTCTCCCTCGTCGCCGACGAGGTGCGAGAGGTCGGCGCCGACGATCGAGACCGCGGCACGGTCACCGTCGACGTCCATGTCGAGGTCGCCGTCCAGGTCTGCGATGTCGAGCAGCTCCTCGAGGTAGTCGGCGGCGATGTCACCCTCGCGCTCGAGCTGCTCGACGTGCGGAGCCCGAGCCTCCGGCCGCGGCGTCGGTCCGCGGCGTCGGTCTCGTCGCGGTCGGCCTCGGTGGCCTCGTTCACGGCGTCAGTCACTGTTTCCCCTCTCCGTGGGAGGTACGCGCCCGCGGGCGTGCATGCGTGGTCGGTGGCGCGAGCGTCAGCTCAGCGCTTCTTCTTCTTGTTCTTGTTCGAGGAGCCGCCCGCGGTCGTCTTCGTGCGCTGCGACCGGGTCTGGCGTTGGGGCTGCTGCCGCTGGGCGGGCCGACGGTCGGTCTGCGTGCCCGCCGGCGCGGTCTGGGTCCCGGTGGAGCCGCCCTTGGTGTGCGTCGGGGTCTCCTCGACGCCGCCCTCCGGGTCGATGCCCTTGCGCCGCGCCTTGGCCGCGTCGCGCTCGGCCTTCGCCTTGAACGCCGGGGTTCCCGGCGCGGGATTGCGGCGGATCACGTAGAACTGCTGGCCCATCGTCCACAGGTTCGACGTGGTCCAGTAGAAGAGCACGCCGATCGGGAAGAAGATGCCGCCGAAACCGAAGGCCAGCGGGAGCACATAGAGCAGCATCTTCTGCTGCTGGGCGTACTGGCCGGTCATCGCGTCCGCCGGCATGTTCTTGCTCATCAGCTGCTTCTGCGTCAGGAACGTCGTCGCCGTCATCAGCAGCACGAGCACGGCGGCCATCACCATGACGCCGATGGCGCCGTCGGCGCCGATGAAGGTCTGCGGAGATCTGGACGCCGAACAGCTCCGCGTCCGCGAACTGCCGCGCCTGCTCGTCCGTCAGGACGCCGCGGCCCTCGCCGTTCTTCGCCGCCTGGTCGATCATCCGGAACAGCGCGATGAAGATCGGCATCTGCAGCAGGATCGGCAGGCAGGAGGCGAACGGGTTGGTGCCGTTCTCCTTGTAGAGCTTCATCGTCTCCTGGGCGAGCCGCTCCCGGTCGTGGCCGTACTTCTTCTGCACCTCCTTCACCTTGGGCTGGATGAGCTGCATGTTCCGGCTCGACTTGATCTGCTTGACGAACAGCGGGATCAACGCGGCCCGGATCACCAGCGTCAGACCGATGATGGAGAGCACCCACGAGGCACCCGACTCCTCGCCGAAGAGCCGGCCCCACAGGTTGTGCCAGGCGATCAGCACCGCCGACACCGCGTAGTACAGCGGCGTCATGATGAAGCTGCCGAGCTGGACGAAGAAGTCGATCAAGTCAGGCTCCTAGGAGGCGGTGCCGTGCGGCTGGGCCGGCGTCGCGTCGGGGTCGCGTCGGGGTCGCGGCGAGGGGGAACGGGGTCGTAGCCGCCGCTGGCCCACGGGTGGCAGCGGCCGACGCGCCGCAGCGCCAGCCAGCTGCCGCGCACGCTGCCGTGCTCCTGCACGGCCTCGAGCGCGTACGCCGAGCAGGAAGGGTAGTACCGGCAGACCTGGCCGTAGAGGGGGCTGATCACCGTGCGGTAGACGCGCAGCAGCGCGACGAGGACGTGCTTCACGCCCGCCCCCCGGCGTCGGCGGCCGGTCCGGCCGCAGCGGCCGCGGCGGGCGCGGCGGACGCGATCACCCGGCCGAGCGCGCGATCGAGGTCGCGGGCCAGGTCGGCGGAGCTGGCGCTCGCGGCGGCCGGCAGCGCGCGGAGCACCAGGGTGCTCCCCGCGGGCAGCCCGGCCAGGCGGGCGCGCGCCAGGTGGCGCAGGCGGCGCTTGACCCGGTTCCGGGTCACGGCGTTGCCCACGGCCCGGCTGACCACCAGACCCACGCGCGGCTCGGCCGCCCCGCGGTCGGGCGTGTCGCCGCGCACTGCGGACTCCCGGGTCTCGCGGGAGGCGGCCTCAGCCACGTCCAGGTGGGCGACGAGCGTGCGCGAGCCCGCCTTCCGGCCACCGCGCACGGTGCGCTGGAAGTCCTCGCCGGTCCGCAACCGGTGTGCGGGGGGCAGCACGGTCGTCGCCGCGGGTGCGCCGGCCCTCAGACCGAGACGTTCTTGCGACCCTTGCGACGCCGCGAGGAGAGGACGGCGCGGCCGGCGCGGGTACGCATCCGCAGTCGGAAGCCGTGCACCTTGTGGCGGCGACGGTTGTTCGGCTGGTACGTGCGCTTGCTCACTGGTCAACTCTCCATTTGCTTGAGCCGGATTGTCGGGGCCGGTCGTTCTCCGGGCCGGTGTCTGGACGGTGCCGCCGCCTCCCGGGATGTCCCCCGCGGGCGCGGCACGGCAGCAGGGCGCGCGGCTCGTCGAGACGACCCGCGCTCTTCGGCTGGCACCGCCCACCCACGGCAGGCGCTCGGGGCGCCCTCGTGGACATGCGGCGCCGGTCGACGACCGGCAGACCGATTCACGGTACGCGCCAGGCGCTGACCGGGTCAAACCGCGTACGCGCGCGCGAGACGCCGCCGAGCCGGCGCGGGCACCCCCGGCACGCCCGTGGAGCACCGGGACGAACCACCGGCGCACAGCCTGTGGATGACGCCTTGCCGCGCTCGCGCGCGCCTTGTTAGGTTCCCGTCTTCCGGAACCGCTCGTCCCGCACGCCGACGGCCAGCTCCAGCTCCGGTCGTGTTCTCGCCCACGGGGTTGCTCACGGCCCGCTGACCTGCACCGATGTCGCCGCGAGCGGCGCCGGGCGGCTCGACACACGAACACGCTCCTCCCTCGGGGGCACCGATGCACAACCTGTGGATAACTCTGTGGACCGTGGGTCCGCGACGCCACCCCCGGGACGGCACCGCTGGGGAGACCGCGCAACTCGAGAGGACTGCATGGACGACGGCGGCCAGGTAGACGGCAGTCAGGGCGACGGGGGCGCCGCCCCGCCCGACCTCGGCGAGGTGTGGCACCGCCTCGTCTCCGACCTGCAGCCGCACCAGCGGGCCTGGCTGCGCGCCAGCGAGCCGGTCACGCTGCACCACAGCACCGCGATCATCGCCGTCGCCAACGACTTCACCCGGACGCAGCTCGAGGGCCGGCTTCGCGGCCACCTCGAGGATGCCCTGAGCGAGTCGTTCGGTCGCGAGATCCGCATCGCAGTCACGGTGAACCCCCAGGACGACCACGACCTGCAGCCCCCGCCGGGGCGACAGGCGCGACATGTCGACATATCGCCAGGGCGACATGCCGACCTCTGCTGACCCGGCGATGCCGGGCGGGCCGCACCCCGGGCCCTCCGGCCCCGAGGGCCACGCCGCCCACGACGCCGCCCACGACGGCACCCAGCCGCCCCCCGGCGCCGCCCCGACCCACGACCCGGCGCACGACCCGGCGCACCAGCCGAGCCAGGGCCCCACCCCGGGCCCCGCCGGCGCCGACCCGGCCGAGGGCGGGCCGCAGGTCCCCGCGGCCCGCGACGGCCACCCCGACGGCACCGACGCAAGAGCCACCGCACCGAGGACCGGTCGGTCACCCCCGCACGGCCCAGCGCGCCCAGCTCCCCGCCGAGCGAGGGCCGCCTCCTGCCGTCGGCCGCCGGCGAGGCCACCGCCGGCGTCCCGGGGGTTCCGGGCGTCCCCGGCTACGGCTCGGGCTACCAGACCGCCCAGGGCGAGGTGACCGAGCCGAGCGTCGCGACCCACCGCGAGGCGCAGCGGCCGGCGCTCGAGACGCGGCTGAACCCGAAGTACACCTTCGAGACCTTCGTCATCGGCTCCTCGAACCGGTTCCCGCACGCCGCGGCCGTCGCCGTCGCGGAGGCGCCGGGCAAGGCGTACAACCCGCTGCTGGTCTACGGCGACTCCGGGCTGGGCAAGACCCACCTGCTGCACGCCATCGGGCACTACGTGCGCTCGCTCTACACCGGCGCCAAGGTGCGCTACGTCTCGAGCGAGGAGTTCACCAACGAGTTCATCAACGCGATCCGCGACGACCGGCAGGACCGGTTCAAGCGGCGCTACCGCGACGTCGACGTGCTGCTGATCGACGACATCCAGTTCCTGGAGGGGAAGACCCAGACGCAGGAGGAGTTCTTCCACACCTTCAACACGCTGCACAACGCGAACAAGCAGATCGTGCTGACCTCCGACCGCGCGCCGAAGCGGCTCGAGGCGCTCGAGGACCGGCTGCGCAACCGGTTCGAGTGGGGCCTGATCACCGACGTCCAGCCGCCCGACCTCGAGACCCGGATCGCGATCCTGCGCAAGAAGGCCGCGATAGACCGGCTCACCGCGCCGCCCGACGTGCTCGAGTTCATCGCCTCGAAGGTGCAGACGAACATCCGCGAGCTCGAGGGCGCCCTGATCCGGGTCGCGGCGTTCGCGAACCTGAACCGCCAGGGCGTCGACCTCTCCCTGGCCGAGATCGTGCTGAAGGACCTGATCCCCGAGGGCGGCGAGCCCGAGATCACCGCCGGGGCGATCATCGCGCAGACGGCGTCCTACTTCGGCGTCTCGATCGAGGACCTCACCGGCCCGAGCCGCGGCCGGCACCTGGTGCAGGGCCGCCAGATCGCGATGTACCTCTGCCGCGAGCTCACCGAGCTGTCGCTGCCCAAGATCGGCGCGCAGTTCGGCAACCGCGACCACACGACGGTGATGTACGCCGAGCGCAAGGTCAGCCAGCTGCTCGCCGAGCGCCGCTCGGTCTTCAACCAGGTCAGCGAGCTCACCAACCGCATCAAGGTCGCCGCCCGCGCCTGAGGCGCCCGACACCGGCCCTCCCGGCCGCCCGCCGCATGTGCAGAACTTGTGCAGCCCCGGGCCCCGACCGGCGGAGAGGCTGTGGACGCGCTGCACGGCGCCGCGAATTCGTGTCACTCATCAACACGACGGCGCAGTGTGTCCCCCATGAGTGCACAGCCCCTGTGCACTCGGATCGAGCGCGGCGACCTGCACAGGAAGCAGTTCTCCACAGTTTCCACCGACGCTGCTACCACGCACACCTTCTACGCATCACAACTTTCCACCGAACGTCTCCCGGCCCCCGACCTGTGGATCCGACCCGCGTGTCTCCCCGTCCGCGCGACGGCATGGCAGGATGCGCATCCCGGCCACGCAGCCGGCCTGCCACCACGGCCTGTCACCCGGGCCCGGACACGAGCTCTCGGAGGACCCACGCAGTGAAGTTCCGCGTCGAACGTGACGTGCTCGCCGACGCCGTCGCCTGGGCAGCCCGCGGGCTGCCGGTGCGACCGAGCGTCCCTGTGCTGGCGGGCCTGCTCATCGAGGCCGGCGACGACGGCCTCGTCCTGTCGACCTTCGACTACGAGACCTCGGCCCGCGCCACGCTGGACGCCGACGTCTCCTCCGAGGGCCGCGCCCTGGTCAGCGGCCGGCTGCTCGCCGACATCTGTCGCAGCCTGCCCGCGAAGCCGGTGGAGATGGTCCTCGACGGCGCCCGCGTCTCGCTGACCTGCGGCTCCGCGCGGTTCAGCCTGCAGACGATGCCGGTGGAGGACTACCCCGCCCTGCCCGACATGCCCGCCGCGACGGGCACGGTGCGCAGCGACCTGTTCGCGCACGCCGTCGCCCAGGCCGTCACCGCCGCGGGGCGCGACGACATGCTGCCGGTGCTGACCGGCGTCCGGATCGAGATCGACGGCCCCACCATCGCGCTGCTCGCCACCGACCGGTTCCGCCTCTCCCACCGCGAGCTGCAGTGGGACCCGAACACCCCCGACGAGTCGGCGGCCGCACTGGTGCCCGCGAAGGTGCTCGCCGACACGGCGAAGTCGCTGACCGCCGGCAGCGAGGTCACGGTCGCGCTCGCCGCGACCGGCAGCGGCGAGGGGATCATCGGCTTCGAGGGCGCCGCGCCCGGTGGGCTGCGCCGGACGACGACCCGCCTGCTCGACGGCGAGTTCCCGAAGGTCCGCAGCCTGTTCCCGTCCGAGCACCTCACCGTGGCGCGCGTCGACAAGGCCGCGCTGGTCGAGTCGGTGCGCCGCGTCGCGCTGGTCGCCGAGCGCAACACCGCCGTCCAGCTCGCCTTCGCCGAGGGTGTCCTGACGCTCGACGCCGGCAGCGGCGACGAGGCCCAGGCCTCGGAGTCGGTGGAGGCCGTGATCGAGGGCGACGACCTGACCACCGGGTTCAACCCGCAGTTCCTGCTCGACGGCCTGACCGCCATCGACGAGTCCGTCGTCGAGCTCGCGTTCACGCAGCCCTCCAAGCCCGTCGTGATGTGCGGCGCGCCCGAGGGCGGCGAGGACCCGGGGTTCCGCTACCTGTTGATGCCGCGCCGCCTGCTCTCCTGAGCAGCGCGCAGAGGAGGACACCATGCACCTCGGAATCGTCGGCCTGGGCAAGATGGGCGGCAACATGCGCGAGCGCCTGCGCCGCGCAGACCACGAGGTCACCGGCTACGACCAGAACCCCGAGAGCTCCGACGTGTCCTCGCTCGAGGAGCTCGTGCAGGCGCTGCCCACGCCGCGCGTCGTCTGGGTGATGGTGCCCTCGGGCGAGCCGACCCGACAGACCGTCGCCGCGCTCGTGGACCTGCTCGAGGCCGGCGACGTGGTCGTGGACGGCGGCAACACCCGCTGGAGCGACGACGCCACCCACGCCGCGATGCTCGCCGAGCGCGAGATCGGGTTCGTCGACTGCGGCGTCTCCGGCGGCGTCTGGGGCCTCGAGAACGGCTATGCCCTGATGTACGGCGGCTCCAGCGACGACGTCGAGAAGGTGCAGCCGGCCTTCGACGCGCTCAAGCCGCCGGGCGAGCACGGCGCCGTGCACGCCGGCAAGGTCGGCGCGGGCCACTTCTCCAAGATGGTGCACAACGGCATCGAGTACGCCGTGATGCAGGCCTACGCCGAGGGCTGGGAGCTGCTCGACGCCGTCGACACCGTCGAGAACGTCACCGCGGTCTTCGACTCCTGGCGCGAGGGCACCGTGATCCGCTCGTGGCTGCTCGACCTCCTGGTGCGCGCGCTCGAGGAGGACCCCGGGCTCTCCTCGATCGCCGGCTACGCCGACGACTCCGGCGAGGGCCGCTGGACCGTGGAGGCCGGCATCGAGAACGCCGTCGCCACGCCGGCGATCACCTCGGCGCTCTACGCGCGCTTCGTCTCCCGGCAGCAGGACTCGCCGGCGATGAAGGCGGTCGCGGCGATGCGCAACCAGTTCGGCGGGCACGCGACGCGCGACAGCTCCGGCGAGCCGGGACCCTCGCCCGACCCGGCCTGAGCCGGCCTGACCCGGGGCGGGGATGATGACCCGGTGCACGTCTCGCACCTGACGCTTCACGACTTCCGCTCCTACGCCGAGCTCGACCTGGCGCTGGGGCCCGGCCCGACGTCCTTCGTGGGCCGCAACGGCCAGGGCAAGACCAACCTCGTCGAGGCGGTCGACTACCTCTCGCGGCTGGCCTCGCACCGGTCGTCGTCCGACGCGCCGCTGGTGCGGGCCGGCGCCGAGCGCGGCCTGGTGCGCGCCGCGGTCGTGCGGGACGGCCGGACCGCGACGCTCGAGGTCGAGATCAACCCCGGCAAGTCGAACCGCGCCCGGGTCAACCGGTCGCCGCTGCCGCGGGCACGCGAGCTGCTCGGGCTGGTGCGCACGGTGGTCTTCTCGCCGGAGGACCTCGCGCTGGTCAAGGGCGACCCCGGCGAGCGCCGGCGGTTCCTCGACGACCTGCTGGTGCTGCGGGCGCCGCGGCTGGCCGGGGTGCGCGCCGAGTACGAGCGGGTGCTCAAGCAGCGCAGCACGCTGCTGAAGACCGCGGGCGCCGCGCGGCGCGGCGCGGCCGAGGGCGCGCTGGCCACGCTCGACGTCTGGGACGAGCACCTCGTCGCCGCCGGCAGCGAGCTGCTCGCGGCGCGGCTCCGGCTCACCCACGAGCTGGCGCCGTACCTCGGCAAGGCCTACGAGACCGTGGCCCGCGGCGCGAGCCGCGACGACGCGCAGGCGGAGTACCGGTCGTCGTTCGAGCTGCCCGCCCCCGGGACGGTCCCCGGGGAGGGGCAGGTGCCCGGGCGGGAGGCGCTCGCCGAGGCGATGCGCGCCGGGCTGGCCGACCGCCGCCGCGACGAGCTCGACCGCGGCGTCTGCCTCGTCGGCCCGCACCGCGACGACCTGACCTGCACGCTCGGCAGCGCCGAGCTGCGGCTGCCGGTGCGGGGGTACGCCTCGCACGGCGAGTCGTGGTCGTTCGCGCTCGCGCTGCGGCTGGCCTCCTACGACCTGCTCCGCGCCGACGGCGACGACCCGATCCTGGTGCTCGACGACGTCTTCGCCGAGCTCGACACCACCCGGCGCGACCAGCTCGCCGACCTGGTCTCCGGCGCCGAGCAGGTGCTGGTCACGGCCGCCGTCGAGGCCGACGTGCCCGACGCGCTGGCCGGCGTGCGCTACGCCGTCGCCGACGGTGCGGTGCGCCGCGTGGACGGGGGGCTGTCGTGACCGAGGAGCCCGGGACTGGCGCCGACTCGGCGGACGACGGTGGGTCGGCGGGGGGCGCGGACCAGCACGACGACCGCGGCCTCGACCTCGCGCGCGCCATGGCGCGGGTCACCGCCGAGAGTCGCCCGACGCCGGGCGCGGCGCAACGTCGCCCGCCGGGCGGCCGCCAGGCGGGCCGCGGCCCCCGGCGGGCGGGGACGGCCGACGCGGCGGTCGGCGGCGTCCGCGGCTCCGGCGCCCGCGGGCGCGGCGGGATGTCCGGGGCGGGAGCCGACGAGCGGGACCCGCAGAGCATCGAGTCGACGCTCGGCCGGCTGGTCCGGGACCACGGCTGGACGCTCGACCTGCGCGTGCACGGGGTGATCGGGCGTTGGGCCGAGCTGGTCGGGCCCGAGGTCGCGGAGCACACGACGCCCGAGTCCTTCGCCGAGGGCCGGCTGACGGTGCGCACCGACTCCACCGCCTGGGCCACGCAGCTGAAGCTGCTCGCCCCCACCCTCGTGCGCCGGCTGAACGAGGAGCTGGGCCACGGCACGGTGCTCGTCATCGACGTGCTCGGACCGCACCTGCCGACCTGGACGAAGGGCCGGCGCTCGGTGCGCGGCGCCCGCGGTCCGCGGGACACCTACGGCTGATCCGGGCCCCCGATCTGACGTCTCAGCGGCCCCGGGGCCGTGGGGGGACCTGTCGCCACCCCCGCTCACCGCTCACATCCGGCGTCACGGGCCGCTGCTGCGGCATCTGGGGGCCCAGAACCCTGTCCACGGGAGCGTGCCGGGCGTGGACGCCGCCCCCGTGGCCGGTAGACTGTGACCGAGCCGTTCGAGGTGTGCCCCGACGGCTCTCTGCATGCTCGAAGCCCCAACCGTGGCCGAGAAGTGAAGAGGTACGCGTGGCCGATCAGACGCAGTCGGAAGCGAACGGGGCGACCCCCGAGCCCGACCAGCCCGGCACCCCCGCTCCCCCCGACGGCCCCGAGCCGGACAGCGCCCATTCCGACAGCGCCCATGCCGCCAGCGCCGGGCCCGAGATCACGGGCGAGGCGGCGGCCCGGGTCGAGGCCGCGGTGGCGGAGGCGGTGACCGCGTCGTACGACGCCTCCGCGATCCAGGTGCTCGAGGGCCTCGAGGCGGTCCGCAAGCGCCCGGGCATGTACATCGGGTCCACGGGCGAGCGCGGCCTGCACCACCTGATCTGGGAGATCATCGACAACGCGGTCGACGAGTCGCTCGCCGGCCACTGCGACCGGATCGTCGTCACCCTGACCGGTGACGGCGGCATCCGGGTCGAGGACAACGGCCGCGGCATCCCCACCGACGTGCACCCGACCGAGGGCATCCCGGCCGTCACGATGGCCCTGACGCTGCTGCACGCGGGCGGCAAGTTCGGCGGCGGCGGCTACAAGGTCTCCGGCGGGCTGCACGGCGTCGGCGTCTCGGTCGTCAACGCGCTGGCCAGCCGGCTCGTCGTCGAGGTGAAGAACCGCGGTCACCTGTGGCGCCAGGCGTTCCGCCTCGGCGTCCCGGACGCCGAGCTCGAGCAGGTGCGCCCGCTCGAGGCGGACGAGGGCACCGGCACGACGGTGACCTACTGGGCCAGCCAGGACATCTTCGAGACGACCGACTACAACCTCGAGACGATCACCAACCGGATCCGCGAGATGGCCTTCCTCAACAAGGGCCTCACGATCGTGGTCCGCGACGAGCGCCCGCGCTCGGACTACCTCGCGGCCGAGGACGAGGTCACGGGCGACGACACCGAGGCCGACGCGATCCACCGCGCGCAGGGCGGCGGGATCGAGCGCACGTTCTGCTACGCCCAGGGGCTCGTCGACTACGTCGAGCACCTGAACAAGCGCAAGGACAAGGCCAACCCCACCGTCATCTCCTTCGAGGCCGAGACGGCCGTGGACGTCGAGACCCACCAGAGCCTCGAGGTCGCGATGCAGTGGAACACCTCGTTCACCGAGTCGGTGCACACCTTCGCGAACACCATCAACACCCACGAGGGCGGCACCCACGAGGAGGGCTTCCGCTCGGCGCTCACCTCCCTGGTCAACCACTGGGGCGAGGAGTGGGGGCTGATCAAGAAGCGCGAGGACCGGGTCTCCGGGGACGACATCCGCGAGGGCCTCACCGCGATCATCTCGGTCAAGCTGGGCGACCCGCAGTTCGAGGGCCAGACCAAGACCAAGCTCGGCAACACCGAGACCCGCTCGTTCGTGCAGCGGGTGGTGCACGAGCACCTCGGCGACTGGCTCGAGCGCAACCCGGCCGAGGGCAAGGACATCGTCCGCAAGTCGCAGGCCGCGGCGTCCGCCCGGATCGCGGCGCGCAAGGCGCGCGACCTGGCGCGCAGCCGCAAGGGCCTGCTCGGCGGCGGCGGCCTGCCCGGCAAGCTGTCGGACTGCCAGTCGACCAACCCGCTGGAGTGCGAGGTCTTCGTCGTCGAGGGCGACTCGGCCGGCGGCTCGGCCAAGTCGGGCCGCGACCCGCGCGTGCAGGCGATCCTGCCGATCCGCGGCAAGATCCTGAACGTCGAGAAGGCCCGGCTCGACAAGGTGCTCGCCAACCAGGAGGTCCAGGCGATCATCTCCGCGCTGGGCACGGGCATCCACGACGAGTTCGACCTCGACAAGCTGCGCTACCACAAGGTCGTGCTGATGGCGGACGCCGACGTCGACGGCCACCACATCAACACGCTGCTGCTGACGCTGCTGTTCCGGTTCATGCGGCCGCTGATCGAGCAGGGCTACGTCTACATGGCGCAGCCGCCGCTCTACCGGTTGCGCTGGAACAAGCCGGCCGAGCACGAGTACGTCTACTCCGACGCCGAGCGCGACGCCCTGCTGCGGGCGGGCCGCGAGGCGGGCAAGAAGCTGCCCAAGGAGAACCCGGTGCAGCGCTACAAGGGCCTCGGCGAGATGAACGCCGACGAGCTCTGGGAGACGACGATGGACCCCGACAACCGGCTGATGCTCCAGGTGACGCTGGACGACGCCGCCCAGGCCGACGAGATCTTCTCGATCCTGATGGGCGAGGACGTCGACCAGCGCCGCTCCTTCATCCAGCGCAACGCCAAGGACGTCCGCTTCCTCGACATCTAGCCGCCCTCGTCGCGGACGCCCAGCCGTCGCTACCAGCGTCTACGACGAGCGCTAGAGATCGATAGAAGCCTGAATCGAGAGCAAGCGAGAGCGAGCCAGACGTGACCGACACCCCCAGCGAGGGCCTCGCCCCGGCGCCCGGCCCCGGCGGCCGGATCGAGCCCATCGAGCTGCAGACCTCGATGCAGCGCTCCTACATCGACTACGCGATGGCGGTGATCGTCGGCCGCGCGCTGCCCGACGTCCGCGACGGCCTGAAGCCGGTGCACCGGCGCGTGCTCTACGCGATGTTCGACGGCGGCTACCGACCCGACCGCGGCTTCTCGAAGTGCTCGCGCGTGGTCGGCGACGTGATGGGTCAGTACCACCCGCACGGCGACTCGGCGATCTACGACACCCTCGTCCGGCTGGCGCAGCCGTGGGTGATGCGCGCGCCGCTGATCAACGGGCAGGGCAACTTCGGCTCGCCGGGCAACGACCCCGCCGCCGCGATGCGGTACACCGAGTGCCGGATGGCGCCGCTGGCCATGGAGATGGTCCGCGACATCGAAGAGGACACGGTCGACTTCCAGCCGAACTACGACGGCCGGTCCTCGGAGCCGATGATCCTGCCGGCGCGGTTCCCGAACCTGCTGGTCAACGGCTCGGCCGGGATCGCGGTCGGCATGGCGACGAGCATCCCGCCGCACAACCTGCGCGAGGTCGCCGACGCCTGCCACTGGGCGCTGGAGCACCCGGACGCCACCCGGGCCGAGCTCCAGGACGCCGTCGTCGAGCGGATCAAGGGCCCCGACTTCCCCAACGCCGCCACCGTCGTCGGGCGCGACGGCATCGAGCAGACCTACCGCACCGGCCGCGGCTCGATCACGCAGCGCGCGGTGATCGACGTGGACGAGGACAGCAAGGGCCGCACCTGCCTGTCGATCACCGAGCTGCCCTACATGGTCAACCCCGACAACCTCGCGCTGAAGATCGCCGAGCTCGCCGACAGCGGGCAGGTGCAGGGCATCTCCGACATGCGGGACGACACCTCCTCGCGCACCGGCCAGCGGCTGGTCGTCGTCCTGAAGCGGGACGCCGTGGCCGCGGGTCGTGCTGAACAACCTGCTCAAGCACACCGAGCTGCAGACCAACTTCAGCGCCAACATGCTGGCGCTGGTCGACGGCGTGCCGCGCACGCTGACGCATCGACCAGTTCATCTCGTGGTGGGTCGAGCACCAGGTCGACGTGATCCGGCGGCGCACGGAGTTCCGGCTGCGCCGCGCCGAGGAGCGCGCCCACATCCTGCGCGGGCTGGTGAAGGCGCTGGACATGCTCGACGAGGTGATCGCGCTGATCCGGCGCTCGCCCGAGGTGGACGACGCCCGCCGCGGCCTCATCGAGCTGCTCGAGATCGACGAGCTCCAGGCCAACGCGATCCTCGACATGCAGCTGCGCCGGCTGGCCGCCCTGGAGCGGCAGAAGATCATCGACGAGCTGGCCGAGATCGAGCTCGTGATCGCCGACCTCGAGGACATCCTCGCCAACGTGTCGCGGCAGCGGCAGATCGTCTCCGACGAGCTCGGCGAGATCGTCGCGAAGTACGGCGACGACCGGCGTACCCAGATCGTCGCGGCCGAGGGTGACCTCTCGATGGAGGACCTGATCCCCGACGAGGAGCTGGTCGTCTCGATCACCCGCGGCGGGTACGCCAAGCGCACGCGCGCCGACCAGTACCGGCTGCAGAAGCGCGGCGGTCGCGGGGTCCGCGGCGCGGCGCTCAAGGGCGACGACGTGGTGCAGCACCTGATCGCCACGACGAACCACCACTGGCTGCTGTTCTTCACCACGGCCGGGCGGGTCTACCGCACGAAGGCCTACAACCTGCCCGAGGCGGGCCGCGACGCGAAGGGCGGTCACGTCGCCGGGCTGCTGTCGTTCCAGCCGGACGAGGACATCGCCCAGGTGCTCGCCGTGCGCGACTACGACCAGGCGCCGTACCTCGCGCTCGCGACCCGCAGCGGGCTGGTGAAGAAGACCCGGCCTCGGGGACTACAACTCGCCGCGGCAGGCCGGCGTCATCGCCATCAACTTCCGCGACGACGACGACGAGCTGATCGGCGCCGAGCTGGTCGGGCCCGACGACGACGTGCTGCTGGTCTCCCGGCACGGGCAGGCGATCCGGTTCAAGGCCGACGACGCACAGCTGCGCCCGATGGGCCGGGCGACCTCCGGCGTCGCGGGCATGAAGTTCCGCGACGACGACTCGCTGCTGTCGATGTCGGTGATCTCGGCGGCGCAGGTCGAGGCCGAGGAGGCCGCCGAGGCGCGGGCCGCCGAGGCCGGCGGCTCGATCGACCCGGGCGACCTCGACGTGGTCGAGAAGTACGTCTTCACGATCACCGACGGCGGGTTCGCCAAGCGCAGCCGGATCTCGGAGTACCGCCTCCAGTCGCGCGGCGGCCTCGGGGTGAAGGCGATGGCGCTGACCAACGAGGACCGCGGCGGCCTCGTCGGCGCGTTCATCGTGGAGGAGGGCGACGAGATCCTCTCGATCACCCAGGCCGGCCAGGTCGTGCGCAGCCGGATCGACGAGGGGTTCCGCGCCACCGGCCGCTCGACCCAGGGCGTGCGGTTCGTCAAGCCGAAGAACGGCGACGCCGTCGCCGTCGTGGCCCGCTCGGTGGAGGCGAAGGTGGACGACGAGCTCGAGGAGGCGGCTTCGGCCGCCCCCGCCGGGGACGCCCCCACGGAGGGGGAGGCGCCTGTGGGGCCGGATGCAACAATCGCCGGGGAGCCCGCCCCTGACGCGGGGGACCAGGGTGACCAGGCACCGTCCCGGGAGGGTGAGGACTGATGGCTGAGCGCAGCCGCACCGGCAGCACCACGGACGCCGGCGACGACCAGTCCCCCGCTCCCAGCGGCAAGAAGGCGAGCGCCGCCGACAAGAAGGGTGGCCGCGCGGCCGGTGGCGCCGCCACCCAGCGGCTCGGCGACCGGCTGACCGCCGCCCAGGACGAGCACCGTGCGAACGCCGCGCCGGACTCGTCGTCCGCGTCGACCCGGGCCGCGAAGAGCAGCGGACGGCGTCCGCCCCGCCGGGCCCGGCTGCGACTGACGCGGCTGGACCCGTGGTCGGTGATGAAGACCGCGTTCCTGCTCTCGATCGCGATCGGCGTCGTCACGATCGTCTCGGTGATGATCGTCTGGTCGGTGCTCGGCGCCGCCGGCGTCTGGGAGTCGATCAACGCGACCGTGGCCGACGTGGTCGGGACCGACCAGACCAGCGACTTCGACGTCGAGAACTACATCGGGCTCTCCCGCGTCCTCGGCTTCACGATGCTGGTCTCGGCCATCGACGTCGTGCTGATCACCGCGGTCGCCACCCTGATGGCGTTCCTCTACAACATGGCCGCGGCCCTCCTCGGCGGCATCGAGGTGACCCTCGCGGAGGACCAGCACTGAGGACGCACCTCCCGCTGGTCGAGTGACCCATTCGGTGGTCGAGTAGGGCGCGCAGCGCCCGTATCGAGACCCCGCGGTCTCGGTGGTCGAGTAGCGCGAGCGCAAGCGCGCAGCGCGTATCGAGACCCCAGCACCGTTTTGTTGCGGCGCGCGAGGCGTCCGGTAGTGTTCCGGCTCGGCGCACGTCGTGCGCCATGGGTCGGTGACCCGGCGAGGGCCTATAGCTCAGACGGTTAGAGCGCTTCCCTGATAAGGAAGAGGTCACTGGTTCAAGTCCAGTTAGGCCCACTCTCACTCTTCTCCGTCGCCCGCGGCTCACGTCCGCATCGGCGGTCGCGGGGCCTTCGCGTGGGCCAGGCTGTGGTGCCGCGGGCAGAGCAGCTGCATCTCGCGCAGGTCGGTGCGTCCGCCCCGTGACCAGGGCGTCCGGTGGTGGGCGTGGCACCAGGCGGCGGGTACGTCGCAGGTCGGGTGCTCGCAGGCGGGGGTGCCGGTGGGGTCGGCGAGCGTGAGCTCGACGATGCGGGCGGTGCGCTGGGCCTCGGAGTGCAGGCGCTTGCGGTGCCCGAGGGCGAGGAGGTGGCCCCGGGTGTTGGTGATGGCGGGCATGATCCCGGCCTCGCAGGCCCACCGCAGGGCCAGGCCGGGTGAGATCGCCGTGCCGTCGTCGAGCCGGGCGGCCTGCTGCGCGCCGAGGATCGTGCCGAGCGGGATGGTGACGACGACGGTGGCGGAGACGCCGCCGGTGGCCGGGAGCCGGTCGGTGGGGTAGCGCTCGAGGTACTCACAGAACGCCCGGCCGAGCCGGTCCGGCCGCGGGACCCGGTGGTCGTAGGCGCCGGCGCCGTCGGTGGCGCGGCGGTGCTTGGGCGCGGAGAGCGCGTGCAGGGCCTTGCGCAGGATCGCCGCGTGGGCGGTGGGCAGGCTGAACCGGCCGCGGGTGGTGCCGTCGCCCATGTCGGCGAGGGTCAGCCGGGCGCCGCGCAGCGCCTCGGCCTCTTCCTTGGCGAGTCGGCGGGCCTCGTGCTCGTCGGCCTTGGCGGGGTCGGCGACCTCGAGGAGGCGCCGGCCGAGGATGCGGAGGGCCTTGGCGTCGTGGTGCTCGGCCTCGGCGAGCAGGTGCTTCTCGGCGCGCTCGCGCAGCTCCGGATCGGTGCAACCCCGGTGGAGGTCCTCGGGGTCGGGCAGCTCGTCCACGGCGCGACAGATCGCGGCGGCCTGGTCGGCGCGGATGCCCCCGGCGGCCAGCGCCTGCCGGGTCAGCGGGTGTGCCTCCAGCGCCCGGGCGAGCCGGGCGGTGGCGTGGGCATCGCGGCGGGTCATGCGGGTCGCGTGCGCCAGCCACGCCGGCGTCGACACCGCCCCGGACGCGGCGTACGCCTCGACGGTGTCGGCGTGGCCGGCCAGCCGCGCCTGCAGCTCGGCGGCCCGGGACTCCAGCCGGGCCAGCGCCGTCAGCGCCTCGCGGGTGCCCGCGGCGTCCAGCGCCCACACGGGCTGCTCGGTCACCGCCGCGAGCGCCTCGTCGGCGTCCGCGACCGCCCGTTCGATCCGGTGCGTGGCCGCCTCCATGGATCGAACATACATTCGAGCACCGACAGTCCGGGGGCGTCGTGGGGAGCTGTGGAGAAGTGTCCGTCGCGTGGGGCTGTGGAGACCGGCAGGTCCTGCCGACCGCCGAGAGCCCGGGGCGTGCACACCGTTAGGCTGGCCCGGCATCAGCCACCGAACCCGGGGACCCGTCCCCGACGAGGAGACAGCGCAATGAAGAAGGTCCTCCTGATCGTGCTCGGCGCCGTCGGCGCGGTGCTCGCCAAGAAGAAGCTGGACGAGTCTCGCACCGAGCGCGCGCTCTGGGCCGAGTCGACCGACCCGGTCAACCGGGCGTGAGCCGCCCGCCGCACCCGTGGGTGCGGCGGCAAGGGGCCTTGGCGCAATTGGTAGCGCACCTGCTTTGCAAGCAGGGGGTTAGGGGTTCGAGTCCCCTAGGCTCCACCGAGACCTCGGCTGTTGGCGCTCGCGTTCGCGGCCCGGCTGTCGGTGGTTGGGCAGTGGCACCTGCTCCGATCGGACATGCCCCTCGGACGCCATCCACGGGAACGTGGTCAGGCCGCAGGGACCCAGGCCCGGAAGCGGCCGCCCGGCGTCACAGCACGCGGCTGAGGAGGCCGAACACCACGGACCCGGCGGCCACGACCATGGCAAGAACGACGATCGCCGCGATGAGCTGCTTGCCCGGGGTGCGCTTGTGCTGGAGGTCCACGCTGCCAGCCTGACCGGGCGGGCGCGCTCGGACAAGGCAGCGGCGCCCGATGTGGTCACCGCCACGCCTGCCCGCGCACGTGTCCGGCACGAGCGGCCCTGCTGACACGCGGCCTGCTGCGGCCGGTCGCCGGCCGGCGTGACGCCGTACGCCGTCTGCGCCGAGGGCTGAGGCCAGCCGTACGCTGGCAGGCATGCGCGCGCTGCTGGCTCCCCGCGCCTGGCTGGCGCACCTGCTCGTCGTCGCGGCGGTCGGCGCCGCGGGTCTGCTCGGCGCCTGGCAGCTGGAGAACTGGCGCGACGCGCGGGCCGACCAGGCGCGCGACCGGAGCGGCGCGGAGCCGGTCGCGCTCGACGACGCCCTCGGTCCGAACGACCCGTTCAGCGAGGACGCCGTCGGCCTCCCCGTGGAGGTGAGCGGGCGCTGGCTGCCCGAGGCGACCGTCCGGGTGACGGGCCGCGAGCAGGACGGCGACACCGGTTCCTGGGTCGCCACCCCGCTCGTCACGGACTCCGGCTCCGCGATCTACGTCGTCCGTGGTTTCACGACGAACAACGAGGCCCCGCCGCCGCCGGCCGCCGAGGCCGAGCTCGTCGCCCTGCTCCAGCCCCCGGAGGGCACGGGGGCGGTGGACGACGACGCCGGCGACGACGTGCTGCCCCAGCTGCGCACCGCCGACCTGGTCCAGCGCCAGGAGCAGGACCTCTACGGCGGGTACGCCGTCCTCGACCCCGAGCGCTCGACCGACGCGGCCGCGGCCACCGAGGGCCTCCAGGCCGCCAGCCCCGGGCAGCTGCCGTCGGCCGACGGCACCACCGGCCTGCGCAACGTCCTGTACGCCATCGAGTGGTGGCTCTTCGGCGCCTTCGCCGCGCTCGTCTGGGCTCGCTGGGCCCGCGACGTCGTGCTCGCGGAGCGGGCCGCGGACGAGGAGACGCCCGAGCCGGAGGACGAGGACCAGCCGGTAGGTTCGGCCCCATGAAGGACGCCCTCTTCCGCTACCGCTTCATGGCCACCGTGGTCGGCGTCCTGCTCGTCGTGCTGATCCTGGTCGGCGTCCCGCTGGCGAACTTCGACGGCTCCGGCATGTGGTTCGTCATCCCGGCGACGCCCGACCTGTTCCCGGTCGGCAGCACCCCGCACGAGGTCGGCGAGGCGATCACCGAGTATCTCGGTGTCGCCCACGGCTGGCTCTACATGCTGTTCCTCGTCGCGGCCTTCCTGCTGGCCCGCCGCGAGCGCTGGGAACCCACGTTCACCGTGGTCACCCTCGTGCTCGGCACGGTCCCGATCCTGTCGTTCTGGGCCGAGCGCCGCGCCACGGCGCGCGTCCACGCCGAGCACGCCCCCGTCGGTGAGCGCGCCTGACGCCGTGGGCACGACCGCGTTCGTGCTCGGCGGCGGCGGCGTGCTCGGCGCCGCCGAGGTGGGCATGCTGCGCGCGCTGCTCGAGCGCGGCGTCCGGCCCGGCCTCGTGCTGGGCACCAGCGTCGGCGCCCTCAACGGCGCGCTGGTGGCCCGCGAGCCCGACCCCGGGGTCGTCGACCGCCTCGTCGCGCTGTGGGAGCAGGCCGCGAGCAGCGGCGACGTCTACGGCGGCAACCCGATCGGCACGGTGCGCCGCGCCCTCAGCTCGGGCACGCACGTCTACAGCGCCGCGCCCCTGCGCGAACGGCTGGCCGAGGAGCTGGGCGACCTGCGCTTCGAGGACCTCGCCGTGCCGTTCCAGGTCTGCGCCGCCTCGATCGAGCGCGCTGCCGAGACCTGGTTCGACAGCGGCCCCGTCGTGGACGCCGTCGTCGCCAGCGCAGCCGTCCCCGGCCTGCTGCCGCCGGCGAAGGTCGGCGGCGAGCACTACCTCGACGGCGGCATCGTGAACTCCATCCCGCTCGGCCGCGCCGTCGCGCTGGGGGCCGACCGCGTGTTCGTGCTCCAGGTCGGCCGGGTCGACCGGCCGCTGCAGGTGCCGCGGCGCCCCTGGCAGGTGGCGCGGGTCTCCTTCGAGATCGCGCGCCGGCACCGGTTCGTGCGCGAGCTGAGCGAGCTGCCGCCCGGGGTCGAGGTGCACGTGCTGCCCGCCGGCGGCACCGGCCCGCGCGACGACTCGCTGCTCGCGCACCGCGACTTCGGCTCGGTGCGCCGCCGGATCGACGCGACGTACGCGGCCAGCGTGGCGTACCTCGACGAGGCCGGGGTCGCGTGACGGGCTGGCCGATGACGCTGCTGCGCCGGGGGGTCGTGGCGCCGGCGGTCGTGGCGCTCGGTGTCGTCGTCTGGGTGGGGCTGCCGCTGTGGCTGCTCGGCGCGGCCGCCGCGTCGCCGTGGGTGCCCGGGCGCTGGCGCGCGCCGCGGCTGCTGTGGATGTTCGTGCTCTACCTCAGCATGCAGGCGCTGCTGCTGCCCACGCTGCTCGGCCTCTGGCTGGCCAGCGGGTGCGGGCGGCGGCTGCGGACGCCGTACTTCGAGGGCATCCACTACGAGCTCGTCCAGGGCATCACCTGGCTGCTGTTCACCGAGGCGCGGCGGGTGGTGCACCTCGAGATCCAGACCGTCGGGCCGACGCCGGACGCCTTCCCCGGCCGCGGGCTGCTCGTCTGCTGCCGGCACGCCGGCCCCGCGGACTCCTTCACGCTGATCCACGCGCTGATGCACGACTACCACCGCGAGCCGCGGGTGGTGCTGAAGGAGACGCTGGCCTGGGACCCGGTCATCGACGTGCTGCTGCGCCGGATCCCCGCGCGGTTCGTCAGCGGGGGCGACGACGTCGTCGAGCAGATCGGCGCGCTCGCCGCGGACCTCGACGCCGACGACGCCTTCGTGATCTTCCCCGAAGGCGGGAACTTCACGGCGTCCCGGCGCAGGCGCCAGATCAGCCGCCTCCGCGAGCGCGGCCACGCCGCGATGGCCGACCGCGCCGAGGGGATGCGGCACGTGCTGGCACCCCGCCCCGGCGGCCTGCTCGCGGCGTTGGACGCCGCGCCGGACGCCGACGTGCTGATGGTCGCCCACACCGGGCTCGACCACGTCGACGGCCCCCGCGACCTCTGGCGCGAGCTGCCCATGGACAAGCGGATCGCGATGCGCTGGTGGCGCGTGCCGCGCGCGGACATCCCCGCCGGCCGCGACGAGCGCATCGACTGGCTCTACGGGTGGTGGGAGGAGATCGACGGCTGGGTCGACCGGCACCGGCCGGTCGACCTGCCGCCGTCACGGCACGCGGCCGTCAGCTCTTCTTCTTGACGTCCTTCTGGTCCGCCGGCTGGTCGGGCGTGCTCGTCTGGTGCGGAGCCTCGCCCGCGTCGGCGATCGCCTCGCCCGGGTTGGCGGCCGCCTCGTCCTCGTCGGCGGCCTTCCGCGCGGCGGCGGCGTCGGCCGGGACCGGGTTCGGGTCGGCCTCGGCGATACCCGTGGGGTGCGACGGGCGCGGCGGCGGGCTCGGCGTGTAGGACGACTGCCAGCCGGCGTCGTCCGAGGCGGCCATCTTCTTGGCGACCACGCCGGCGGTCGCGGCCAGGCCGGCGAGGAGGGCGACCCGGCGCAGCCGGCGGCGACGCCGCTTCTGCGGCCCGCCCTGGAGCTCGTCGACCTTCTGCTCGGCCAGCTCGCGCACCGCGGAGGCGCCGCCGGCGGCCTGCTTGCGGGCGTCGTCCAGGTAGGGCTGCGCCTGCTTGCGGGCCTTCGCGGCCTTCTTGCGCGCCTTCTTCACGTGCGGCTTGGCCTTCTTGCGGGCGTCCTTGACGTACGGGTCGGCCTGCTTCTTCGCCTCGTCGAGGTAGGGCTGGGCCTGCTTCTTCGCCTCGTCGAGGTAGGGCTGGGCCTGCTTGCGGGCCTCCTCGAGGTAGGGCTGGGCCTGCTTGGCGAGCTCGCCGGCCTGGCGGCGGGCCTCCTCGGCGTACACCGGGGCCTGCTTGCGCACCTCGGCGGCGTACACGGGCGCCTGCTTGCGCACCTCGGCGATGACGGGCGCGGCGGCCCCGCGGGCCTGCTCGACGCTCTCGCGAGTGCCCTCGACCGCGGCGACGAGCTTCGGCCGGGCGGCCTCGGCGAGGCCGGACGCCTCGTCGCGCGCCTGCTCCAGCAAGGACTTCTTCTTGCGGATGCCCATCGGTGGCCTTCCTGTGTGGTGTGTTACGTCGTCCATCGAACCATGCCCGGTATCGGCACTCCACCACCGCCCGGGTGGGCGGCGCGGGCACGGTGGGCGGCGCGTGATTGGATCGGTGGCGAGTCGGCCTGTCGTGCAGTACCCACGCAGGCCGTACGCAGTCCGCCCCATCCCGCGAGAGGCAGCCATGGCCGACCTGAAGGCGACCCTGCACACCAACTACGGCGACATCGTGCTCGACCTGTACCCCGACCACGCCCCGATGACGGTGGACAACTTCGTCGGCCTCGCCGAGGGCTCGAAGGACTACCAGGCCGACGGCGGCAAGACCTCCGGGCCGTTCTACGACGGGCTGACCTTCCACCGGGTCATCGAGGGCTTCATGATCCAGGGCGGCTGCCCCACGGGCACCGGCACCGGCGGGCCCGGCTACACGTTCAAGGACGAGTTCCACCCCGAGCTGGCCTTCACCAAGCCCTACCTGCTGGCGATGGCCAACGCCGGGCCGGGCACCAACGGCTCGCAGTTCTTCGTCACGCTCGGCGCCACCCAGTGGCTCACCGGCAAGCACACGATCTTCGGCGAGGTGGCCGACCAGGAGTCCCGCGACGTCGTGGACAAGATCGGGAACGTGCGAACCGGCGCGATGGACAAGCCCGTCGAGCCGGTCGTGATGGAGTCCGTCGAGGTCCACCGGGGCTGATCCCCGTCGGCCGGCCGCGCCGGCCAGCCCCCGAGAGAGCGCCGTGAGCGACCCGCAGCCCCCCGAGACCGGCGTGCCGGTCTGCTACCGGCACCCCTCGGTGGAGACCTACATCCGCTGTCAGCGCTGCGAGCGCCCCATCTGCCCGGACTGCATGCGCGACGCCGCCGTCGGCTTCCACTGCCCGCAGTGCGTGGCCGAGGGGCAGAAGGCCACCCGGCAGAACCGGACGGCGTACGGCGGCGTGCGCCCGCGCGACCCGCGCCTGACCTCGATGGTCCTGATCGGTCTGAACGCGGCCGTGTGGGTCGCGGTGCTGGCGACGGGCGGCTCGGGAAGCCGGCTGCTGGACTACCTGCTCCTGCGCGCCAAGGGGCTGTGCGTCACGGCGGAGGCGGGCTTCGCCGTCGACGAGGCGCAGTGCTCGACCGTCCCCGGGGCGCAGTGGGTGCCGGGTGTCTCCGACGGGGCGGTCTGGGAGCTCCTGACCAGCATGTTCGCCCACGTCGAGGTCTGGCACATCGGCTTCAACATGCTGGCCCTGTGGATCCTCGGGCCGCAGCTCGAGCTGGTGCTGGGGCGGGCGCGGTTCCTCGCGCTCTACCTGCTCTCCGGGCTGGCCGGCTCGACCCTCGTCTACTGGGCGGCGCCCGAGTACCAGGGCACGCTCGGCGCCTCTGGGGCCATCTTCGGCCTGCTCGGCGCGCTGCTGGTCGTCGTGTTCAAGATGGGCGGGCAGTACCAGCAGATCCTGATGCTGCTCGCCATCAACGCGTTCATCACCTTCACCGTCCCGAACATCTCCTGGCAGGGACACCTCGGCGGCTTCCTCGGCGGCGCGGCCATCGCGCTGGTGCTCGTCTACGCGCCGCGCCGCCACCGGGCCCGCTGGCAGTGGCTGGGCCTGGGCCTCTTCGCGCTGCTGCTCGTCGTGGCCCTCGCGGCCCGCACGCTCGTCCTCCTCTGACGCCGAGTGGGCGTGAGTCCCGCGGCGCCGAGTGGGCGTGAGTCCCGCGGCGCCGAGTGGGCGTGAGTCCCGCGGCGCCGAGTGGGCGTGAGTCCCGCGGCGCCGAGTGGGCGTGAGTCCCCGGCCGGCGCACGAGGGGCATGCCGCCGCATCGGGCGAGAAGGCGGCACACCGGTGGGGGTACCGAACGGTTGGTGTGGCATCGTCCACAGGTGTGGAATCCCCTGTGGATAATTACACCCGTGTAGTTCTCCACAGGTGTGTGCACAGCTGTGCAGAACCGGCACGGGCCGACGGCGCGGCCGGACACGGGTATGACAAGGACACCGGCATGACAAGACCGCCGCACGCCTCAGGCGTACGGCGGTCCGGCCCCGGCGCGGGGCGTGCCTACTCCCAGTGGGTGGCGAAGATGAACCCGACGGCCATGAAGCCGATGCCGACCACGAGGTTCCACTGGTCGAGGTCGCCGAGGATCGGCAGCTCCGTCGAGGTGTTCGTGAACAGGTAGAACGTGCAGATCCAGATCAGCCCGACGATGAAGCAGCCGACCATGCCGGCGACCACGCCGCGGCCGCGGCCGAGCGGCGTGCTCGGGTGCGCCGACACGGCGAGCCCGAGCATGAACGCGCCGATCCCGATGGCGTAGTTGGCGCGGCCCAGGTCGCCCATGAACGCCGGGCCGCCGGGCTCGCCCGGCGGGAGCTGCGTGGGATCGACGCGCACGACGAACCAGAAGTAGGCGACCCAGGCGATGCCCGCGACCATCAGCAGGAGGGCGATCACGAACCGCACCGAGAAGCGCGGGCCGGTGCGCGGCTCCTTCAGGGGGTCCTCGTCCATCCGGGACTTGGCCACGGGTCTCTCCTAGCGAGCGGGTGCGGGCGTTGGTGCGGGCGCCCAGCTGGGTGCCCCGGCTAGCCTAGTGGTCATGGCCGGCGATCCCCACGCGCGCCCCGCGGAGGCACCGGCGCCTCCGGAGCGCCACCACGCTCGCCTGCGCCGGATGCTGCGCGGCTGGCGCGTCGGCACCCCGCTGATCGGCCTGCTCTGCGGCGCCCTGTTCGTGGTCAGCGCCGAGAGCAGCGATGGCACCGACCTGCGACCGGGGCGGTACACGGACCTCTCGTCGCTCGTGGCCAACGAGGCCGCCCGGGTCGAGGCGCTGCGCGAGCGCGCGGCCGACCTCGACGAGCAGGTCGCCGACCTCACGGAGGAGGTGCCGGACTCACAGGTCGAGGAGCTGCGGGACCGGGCCGAGCGCCTCGAGGACCGCGCCGGCCTGGAGCCGGTCAGCGGCGAGGGGGTCACGGTCGTGCTCGCTGACGCGCCGCAGGAGTTCATCGAGGCGACCGAGGGCGACGTGAACCCGCTCGTCGTGCACCAGCAGGACATCCAGGCGGTGCTCAACGCGATGTGGGCCGGCGGTGCCGAGGCCGTGACGGTGCAGGGGCAGCGGGTGGTCACGACCACCGGCATCAAGTGCGAGGGCAACTCGGTGCAGCTGCAGGGCGTGCCGTACCCGCAGCCGTACGTGATCGAGGCGGTCGGCGACCAGGACGCGCTGCTCGAGTCGATCGCCTCCGACCGCTACCTGCAGGGCTACCGGCTCGCCTCCGAGGACCCCGACGTCCAGGTCGGCTGGGAGCTCGAGGCCAGCGAGGACGTGACCGCCCCGGGGTACGAGGGCCTGCTCGACATCGGGCACGCCGAGCCGCTGGAGGGCTGACCGCCCCGATATTCACGCCGACTCGGCGCGAGGAACGTGGCGAGCGGGCGCTGGTCCCGCCTCGGGGGGCGGGATTCACGCCCAGTCGGCTAGGGCTGGGACGCCCCGGAGGCGCCGTTCCCGGACGGCGACCCGGTGCCCGAGGGGGAGCCCGACCCCGACGGGGAGCCCGACCCCGAGCCCGACCCCGAGCCCGACCCGGAGCCCGACCCCGAGCCCGACGCGGACCCCGACCCCGAGGCCGACGGGGAGCCCGACGGCGACTCCGACGGCGACTCCGACGGCGACTCGGTCGGCGACGGCTCGAGGCTGGACACGACCAGGGTGACGGTCGAGCCCTCGTCGGCGGTGGTGCCGCCCGTCGGGGACTGTCGGACCACCGTGCCCCTGGGCTGGCCGGTGTCGCTCGAGCGCAGCTTCTCCACAGTGAAGCCGGCGTCCTCGAGCGTCGTGGTCGCCTTCTTCTCCCTCTGGCCCACGACGTCGGGCACCTGCTCCGGCCCGTCGGAGAAGAACACGGTCACCTGCGAGCCCTCGGGCGCGCTGGCGCCCGGGGCCGGGTCGGTCGCGACCACGATGCCCTGGTCGGCGTCGGAGTCGCGTCGCTGCATCGTCACGGTGAACCCGGCGTCCTCCAGCGCGGCGCGCGCCTCGGACCGCGGCTGGTCGAGCACGAACGGCACGTCCCGCATCGGCCGCCCGGTCGAGACGACGTACGTCACCGTGCTGCCCGGGTCGACGTAGGTGTCCCGGTTGGGGTCCTGGCTGAGGATCGTGCCCTCGTCCACGTCGGGGTCGGTGGAGAACTCCGGCGTGCCGACGACCAGGCCCGCGTCGCCGATCGCGGCGCGCGCCTGGTCCTCGCTCATCCCGATCACGCTGGGCACCTGCACCTGGTCCGGCGGGCTCTCCATCAGGCGTGGCAGGAAGTACGCCGCGAGCCCGATCAGCGCCAGGATCAGCAGGCCCAGCAGGATCAGCAGCGGCGTCCGGTTCGGCGGCTCGTCGTCCTCCTCGGGCGCGGGCGGCGGGGGCACGGGCTGGCCGGCGGTCGCCGTCGGCGGGGCGCCGTTGCCGTAGCCGTACCAGCCGCCGGTGTCGCCGGCGCCCGAGGCCAGGGCGCCGCCGGCCGCCCCGGCGGCGGCACCGCCCGCGAACCCCGCGGCCGCGCCCGCGAGGCCGGGCGGCACCGCCGGGGCGGAGACGGCCTGGCCGTCGAGGTAGCGCTGGATGTCCGCGCGCATCGCCGAGGCCGACTGGTAGCGGTCCTCGACGCGCTTGGCCAGCGCCTTCATCGCGATCGCGTCGACGTCGTGTGCCAGGTCGAGGTCGTGGTGCGACGGCGGCGACGCCGGCTCACGCACGTGCTGGTAGGCCACCGCCACCGGCGAGTCGCCCACGAACGGCGGGCGCCCGGTGAGCAGCTCGTAGAGCAGGCAGCCGGTGGAGTAGACGTCGGAGCGCGAGTCCACGGTCTCGCCGCGCGCCTGCTCGGGGGACAGGTACTGCGCCGTCCCGACGACGGCCGCGGTCTGCGTCATCGAGCCCGCCGCGTCGGAGACGGCGCGGGCGATGCCGAAGTCCATCACCTTCACGTCGCCGGTGCGGGTGAGCATCACGTTGCCGGGCTTGATGTCGCGGTGGATGATCCCGGCGCGGTGGCTGTAGTCCAGGGCCGAGAGCACGCCCACGGTGATCTCGAGCGCCCGCTCGGGCAGGATCTTGCGGCCCTCGCGCAGCACGTCGCGCAGCGTGCGGCCCTCGACGTACTCCATGACGATGTAGGGCTGGGCGACCTCGGAGCCGTCGGTCGACATCTCCTCGCCGGTGTCGTAGACCGCCACGATCGAGGGGTGGTTCAGCGACGCTGACGACTGCGCCTCGCGCCGGAAGCGCGCCTGGAACGTGGCGTCGCTGGCCAGGTCGGTCCGCAGCCGCTTCACGGCGACGGTGCGCCCGAGCCGGGTGTCGGTGCCCTTGCGGACCTCCGCCATGCCGCCGCGCCCGAGCAGCTCGCCGAGCTCGTAGCGACCGCCGATCACGGTGCCGTCGGCTCCGGTGGGGCTCATCGATCGCCCCGCCACGCGGCGGCCGCCGCACCGTCGGGGCTCGCGCCCTCGTCGTCCGCGCTCCCGTACCGGCTGCTCGCCGGCCCGGGCGACGGAGGGTGACGCCTCCGCGGAGGGCGGGGGCTCGGTGGTGCCCGACCCCGGCGTCGTCGGCGCCTCCGTGGGGTCCTGGCTCGAGGGCTGCGTCTCCGGACCGCTGGGGGACGCGGTGTCGGTCGGCTCCTCGTGCGTCGGCGTCGGGGTCGGCTCCTCGGTGGGCGTCGGCGTCGGTGTGGGCTCCTCGGTGGGCGTCGGCGTGGGCTCCTCGGTGGGCTCCGGCGTCGGCTCCGGGGTGGGCTCCGGGGCGGGCTCCTGGGTCTCGGACGGCGCCTGCGTCGGCGTGGGCTCCGGGGAGTCGGTGGGCTCGTCGTCGCCGCCGAGCTGGGTGAGCAGCAGCACGGCGATCACGACGACCGCGGCCGCGAGCAGGACCCACAGCCAGACCGGGTTGCCGCGGCGCCGTTTGTCGTCCTGGGCGGTGCGGGCCGACGTGGCGCCGGCGGCCCCGGGCCCGGCCGCGCCGGCCCCGGCGGCACCGGCTCCGGCCGCGCCGGCCCCGGCGGTGCCGCCACCGCCCTGCGTGTCGAAGCCGCGCGTGCCGGTGCCCTCACCCTCGGCGCCGCCGCCGCGGCCCGCGGCGTACCCGGCGGCCGCGCCGGCGGCGGCGCCCAGCCCCGCGCCCGCGGCCGCGCCGGGCAGCACCGCGGTGCGCCCGTCCTGGGGCCCGCCCGGGATCATCGTCGCCGCGGTGGCCGGGTCGCGCAGGGCGGCGGCCAGCTCGCGACCGTCGGGGAAGCGGTCCGCGGGGTCCTTCTCCATCGTCTTGTAGATGACGGAGGCCAGGTCGGCCGGGACGTCGTCGGGCAGCGCCGGCACCGGCTCGCGGACGTGCGCGAGCGCGGTCGCCACCGGCGACTCCGCCTCGAACGGCCGGTGGCCCGCCAGGCACTCGAAGGCCACGACGCCGAGCGAGTAGACGTCCGAGGCCGGGGTGGCGCCCTTGCCCTGCGCCTGCTCCGGCGAGAGGTACTGCGGCGTGCCCATCACCTGGCCGGTCTGCGTCAGCGCCATGCCCTCGGTGGCCCGGGCGATGCCGAAGTCGGTGATCTTCACCCGCCGGTCGGGCGTGACCAGCAGGTTCGCCGGCTTCACGTCGCGGTGCACGATGCCCGCGGCGTGCGCGGCGCCGATGGCGTCCGCGGCCTGGGCCAGCAGCTCGCGCATCGCGTCGGGGTCCATCGGGTTGCCGCGCCGGATCAGGTCCGAGAGCGGCTTGCCGTCGACGAGCTCCATCACGAGGTAGGGCCGCGGCGCGTCGGACCCGTCGGGGGCGGGCGCCGAGCCGAAGTCGAAGACGGCGGCGACGTTGGGGTGGTGCAGCGCCGCCGCGTTGCGGGCCTCGCTCTCGAAGCGGGCGCGGAACGACGCGTCGTCGGCGTACTCCGACTTCAGCAGCTTCACGGCGACGGTGCGGTTGAGCACCGTGTCCTGGGCGCGCCACACCTCGCCCATGCCGCCGGTCGCGATCCGCGAGCCCAGCTGGTAGCGCTGGGCCTGGTCGACGAACCTGGGGCTGTCGGGGGTCTCGCTCACTGGTTGATCACCGCCTCCATCACGGCCTTCGCGATCGGGCCGCCGAGGGCCCCGCCCGCGATCTCGTCGCGCGCGACGTCGCTCGACTCGACGAGCACGGCGACGGCGACCTGGGGGTCGTCGGCCGGCGCGAACGAGACGAACCAGGCGTACGGCGGCCGGTCGCCGCTGCTCTGCGCGGTGCCGGTCTTGCCGGCGACGTCGATGCCGGGGATCTGGGCCGGCGTCGCGGTCCCCGCCGAGACGGTGGAGACCATCATGTCGGTGATCTCGCGCGCGGTGGACGCCGACGTGGCGCGGGAGAGCTCCGAGGGGTCGGTGCGCTCGAGCACGTCGAGGTCGGGCGAGCGGATCTCGTCGACGACGTAGGGCTTCATCACCACGCCGCCGTTGGCGATCCCGGCCGAGACCATCGCCATCTGCAGCGGCGTCGCCGCCACCTCGGACTGCCCGATGCCGCTCAGCGACGTCTGCGCCTGGTCGAGCCCCTCGGGGTAGCGCGACTCGGCCTGGGCCGGCAGGTCGTCGAGGTACTCGCTGTTGAACCCGAAGGCCTCGGACTGCTCGCGCATCTTCTCCGCGCCGAGCTGGTCGGCGAGCGCGAGGAAGGTGGTGTTGCAGGACTGCTCGATCGCCTGCGTCATCGGGATCTGGTCGCTGCCGCAGTCGCGTCCGCCGTTGTCGATGCAGGCCCGTGGGCCCCTCGGTGAGCGGCAGCTGGAACGTGGGCCCGCCGGGCACGAGCGAGTCGGCGTCGTAGTTGCCGGTCTCGATCGCGGCGGCGGCCGTGACGATCTTGAACGTGGAGCCCGGCGGGAACGTGCGCTGGATGCCGCGGTTCAGCAGCGGCTGGTCCTCCCGGCCCTCGAGCTCGTCGTAGGCGCTCGTGACCGCGCTGAGGTCGTGGTCGGCCAGGCGGTTGGGGTCGTAGCTGGGCGAGGAGACCATTGCCAGAATCTTGCCCGTCGACGGCTCGATCGCCACGACGGCGCCCCGAGTGGACTCGCCGAGAGCCGCGAGCCCGTTGTACGCGGCGTCCTGCGCGGCCCGGTCGATCGTCAGCCGGACGTTGCCGCCCTGCCGCTCGGTGTTGCTGAGCAGGTCGACCAGGCGGGTGACGAACAGCCGCGAGTCGTCGCCGGAGAGCACGTCGTTCTCGGAGCGCTCGACCGCGGTCTGGGAGTAGTAGGAGAAGTAGCCGGTGAGGTGGGCGTACTTCAGCGGCAGCGGGTAGGTGCGCTGGAAGTCGAACTGGTCGTCCGACTCGACGCTGCGCGCCACCGGGTCGCGCCCGGCCAGGATCGCGCCCCGCTCGCGGGAGAAGGACGCCTCGATCACGCGGCGGTTCGCCGCGTTCTCGTTCAGGCCGTCGGCGCGGACGTACTGCAGCACGGTCGCGTTGACCATCAGCGCGACGAAGAGCAGCAGCGTGCAGATCGCCATGATGCGGATCGGCTTGTTCACGAGCGCACCGCCTTCACGACCTGGGTGGCGTCGTCGTCGGCCTCGCCCTCCGCGGAGAGGTCCGGCACGGGACGCCGCGCCTGGTCGCTGATGCGCAGCAGCAACGCCACGATCACCCAGTTCGCCACCAGGGAGGAGCCGCCGTAGGAGAGGAAGGGGGTCGTCAGGCCGGTGAGCGGGATCAGCCGCGTGACGCCGCCGATCACGACGAAGACCTGCAGCGCGAGGGTGATCGCCAGGCCGGAGGCGACGAGCTTGCCGAAGCCGTCGCGGCAGACCAGGGCGGCGCGCAGGCCGCGCTCGACGATCAGGCCGTAGCACAGGATCACGGCCATGACGCCGGTCAGACCGAGCTCCTCGCCGATCGCGCCGACGATGAAGTCGGAGTTGGCGAAGGGGATCCGCTCGGGGCTGCCGTTGCCGAAGCCGCGGCCGAGCAGGCCGCCCCAGGCCATGCCGAACATCGTCTCGACGGGCTGGAACGCCTTGTCGTCGGTGCCCTCGCCGTAGTGCGCGAAGGGGTTCAGCCAGATGTCGAAGCGGGTGCGGACGTGGCTGAAGAACTGGTAGCCCGCCAGCGCCCCCGCGGCGAAGAGGCCGCCGCCGACCACCAGCCACCCCGGGCGCTCCGTCGCGACGAACAGCAGCACCAGGAAGAGCCCGAAGAACAGCAGCGAGGAGCCGAGGTCGCGCTGGAAGACCAGCACGCCGAGGCTGAGCAGCCACATGGCGAGGATGGGCCCGAGGTCGCGGCCGCGCGGCAGGTCGACGAACAGCAGGCGACGCCCGGCCAGCGCGAGCGCGTCGCGGTGCAGCACCAGGTAGCCCGCGAAGGCGATCACCAGCAGCACCTTGGCGACCTCGCCGGGCTGGAAGCTGAAGCCGGCGACGTTGATCCAGATGCGGGCGCCGTTGATGGTGCGCCCGATGCCCGGGAGCATCGGCAGCAGCAGCAGGATGATCGCGGCCAGGCCGCAGGTGTAGGTGTAGCGCTGCAGGACGCGGTGGTCGCGCAGGAAGACCAGCGTGCCGATGAAGAGCAGCACGCCGAGCGTCATCCAGATCAGCTGCTGCTGGGCGTAGTCGGACTTCTCGCCGTTCTCGGCGTAGGCCAGGTCGAGGCGGTGGATCACCGCGAGGCCCAGCCCGTTCAGCGCGGCGACGACGGGCAGCAGCACGGGGTCGGCGTACGGCGCGAAGAAGCGCACCACCACGTGGCAGGCCACGATCAGCAGCACCAGGACGCTGGCGTACCCGACGAAGTTGGCGGGCACCTCGCCCTGGACGCCGATGCCGACCGCGACGTAGGCGCCGACGCCGACCATCAGCGCCAGGACGAGCAGGAAGAGCTCGGCGCCGCGCCGCCGGCGGTGGGCGAAGCCGAAGAGGCCGCCGCTGTGGGGCTCCGAGGTGCGCGCGCTCATGCGTCACCTCCACCCGGCGACCGTTGGTCGCCGGGTTGGTCGCCGGGGCGGCCGCCTGGTCGGGCGACTCGCTCGGGAGCTCGGTGGGGGACGGGCCCGGCGACGAGCCGTCGGACCCGGAGCCGTCGTCGTCCGCGGGGGACTGGCGTGCCGCGAGCTCGTCGACGGTGCTGCGCGCGTCGCTCAGGTTGTCGGCGGCGATCCCCTCGCGCACCTTGGTCGCCTCGAGCTCCGGCAGCCGGTCGAGGTCGATGTCGTAGGTCTCGTACGGCTCGGAGAGGTCGAGGCCCGGCAGCGAGGTGTTGATGCCGCGGAACACGGTGACCTGCTCGTCGTGGACGCCGACGTAGTACTGCTGCTGGCTCCAGGCCCACGCGCCGGCCACGGCCACCCAGAGCAGGCCGACGAGCAGGCAGAGCACGAGCAGCCGGCGCAGCCAGCGGTAGCGCAGCGGCGGCCGCGGCGCGTACCGCGCCTCCTCGGGGTCGATCGGGTCCGACGGGATGGCGTGCACGTCGTCGGGCAGCTCGTCGGGCAGCTCGGCCTCGGCCGGCGTCGCGGCGTGCCGGTGGCTGCGGAAGATCCCGCTCATCGGTCCGCGGCTGCCGCGGCGGGGCAGGTCGGAGGCCGCGCCGACCAGCAGCGGCTCGAGGCCGGCGGGCACGTCGGCGGGGTCCTCGACGACGTCGGCGACCACGACGGTCACGTTGTCCGTGCTGCCGGCGTCGAGGCTCTCGCGGACCAGCTCGACGGCCGCGTAGTCGGGGGTGCCCGAGCCGAGGGTGCGGGCGATGCGGGCGTCGTCGAGGGAGAGCACGCCGTCGGAGCAGACCAGCAGGCGGTCGCCGGGGGCGACGTCGACGGTGAACAGGTCGGGCTCGGGGTCCTGGACCGCGTCGAGCGCCTTGAGGATCAGGTTGCGGTGCGGGTGGGTGCGCGCCTCGTCGGGGGTGATCCGCCCCTCGTCGATGAGGCTCTGCACGAAGGTGTGGTCGGTGGTGAGCTGCTTCAGCTCGCCGCGCCGCAGCAGGTACGCGCGGCTGTCGCCGACGTGGCCGATGCCGACCCGGTGCCCGTCGAAGAGGGCCACGACCGCCGTGGTCGACGTGCCGTTCAGGGACGCGTCCTCGTCGACGAGCTCGCCGATCCGGTCGTGCGCGCGGTGCAGCGCGCCGGCGACGAGGCCGAGCAGGTCCTCGCCCGGCGCCTCGTCGAGCCTGCGGATCTGGCCGACGGCGGTGCTGGAGGCGACGTCGCCGCGGGCCGCGCCGCCCACACCGTCGCAGACCGTGAGCAGCCAGGGGCCGGCGTACCCGGAGTCCTGGTTGTCCTTGCGCACCCGGCCGACGTCGGAGACCGCCGAGTAGGCCAGGTGCAGGGCGCCGCCGTCGGTGGGCGGCAGGGTGCCGGTGTCGACGACGTCGGGGTCGTGCTCGTCCACCCCGTCGCCCCCGCCGGTGCCGGCCATGTCCCGTGGTCACTTCCGCAGCTCGATGATCGTCTTGCCGATGCGCACCTGGGTGCCGAGCACCAGGGCGGTCGGCTCGGTGATCCGCGAGCTGCCGACGTACGTGCCGTTCGTGGACCCGAGGTCCTCCACGAACCACTGGTCGCCGGAGGCGACGATCCGGGCGTGCCGCGTGGAGACGTAGTCGTCGTCGAGGCGGATCGCCGCGTCGGTGCCGCGGCCGATCAGGATCGGCGCCTGGTCGAGCGAGGCCTTCGCGCCGGCGTTGCTGCCCTCCACCACGAGCGCGTGGCTGGGGGAGCCGCGCCGCTTCGGCGGGGCCTTCGGCTGCTTGGCCTTGCCGCGGCCGCGACCGCGGCCGCCGCCGGAGGCCCGCGCGGGCTCGGGCATCCGGGCGCCGAACATGTCGGAGCGGATCACCGAGATCGCGGAGAGCACGAAGATCCACAGGATCGCCAGGTAGGCGAACCGGATCAGGAAGAGGGTCAGCTCGCTCACCCGGCGTCCTCCTCGTCGACGACGCGCACGGTGAGCGTCGTGTTGCCGATCTTCACGGTCGAACCGTGCTCGAGGGGGGACTGGGCGACCTTGACGCCGTCGACCAGCAGGCCGTTCGTCGAGCCGAGGTCGCGCACCGCGATCCGCAGGGTCTCGCGGTTGCGGCCCAGCTCGATCCCGAACTCCGCGTGCCGGCGGCTGACGCCGGGGTCGTTGATCCGCACGTCGGCGTCGGTGCCGCGCCCGACGACCAGACCCGGCGGGTGCAGGGCGTGCCGGCTGCCGTTGACGTCGAGCAGGACCCTCGCCCGGCCGACCGAGGTGCGGGTGTCGTTGCCGGTCACCTTGGCCTGGGCGCGGCTGCGCACCCGGAACCGGCCCGTGGTCAGGTCGTCGGCGAGCTCGAAGGTGATGCTCACCGGGCCCGGGAAGACGTACGACTGGTTCTCGGCGTGGTCCTCGAGGCTGTGCGTCAGCTCGTCGGCCATCGCCGCGTCGTAGGCGGAGAGGCGCTCGAGGTCGGGCTCGGAGAGCTCGACGACGAAGACGTTGGGCACCAGGCGCCGGTCGCGGCTGAGGATCTGCGCGTTGTTGTCGACCTCGCGCTCGAGGGCGGCCGAGATCTCGACGGGCTGGACGGCGCTGCGGAAGGCCTTCGCGAACGCGCCGGAGATCGCCTGCTCGAGGCGGTTCTCGAAGCGCTGGAAGCCACCCACGCGAATCTCCTTGCCCACTGTCTCTGCTCGGCCGCCGGGGGCGTGCGCGCCCCGTGCGGGGGGCGCCGCGGCACGACGCCCGGACGGCGCGGGATCTGAGCTCCGGCCGCGGGTCGATCGTAACGGTGGGCGGGCGGGGCGCCGCATCGCGCCACTGGTGTGGACCGCCGGTGTGCCCGGACTCACGGGTGGGGCTCACGGGTGCGGGTGCCCCGCGGGGTGCCCGCCCGGTTTGGGTGGGCCTCCCGCGCTGGGATAGCCTGAGCCCGCTTCTCGCGCGAGTGGCGGAATAGGCAGACGCGCACGGTTCAGGTCCGTGTGTCCGAGAGGACGTGGGGGTTCAACTCCCCCCTCGCGCACCACCACGGCCCCGGGTCCTTCGGATCCGGGGCCGTTCTCCTTCCCGCCGAGGGGCGCCCCCGTCGTCAGTTCGACCGGTCGACCCGTGCGCGCAGGCGGGCAGCCGAGGGGTGTTCGCCCAACTGACGACCGGGCCGCCCCCGGGCGGACGCAATCACTCGGACGGGCGAGCATCGCGGCGGCGCGAGCGGGCAACGTGGAAGGAGCGGGCCCCCAGGGGTCGGGGGTCCGCTCTCAGGGGAACCGGGCCCGGTCATGCCGGGTCACGCATCACGGCGTGGTCGGGTCCGGTACCTGGAACCCCCTCGGCGAGCCGCGGGCGCTCAGGCGGAGCGGTCGGGGCGTCGCTGCCGCGGCGGCTTCGGCTCGTCGGTGTGGCTGAGCACGTGGTGCTTCACGCCGGCGTAGGCGAGCACGCGCTGCACCATCGTCGCGGGCCGCACGGCCAGGATGAAGCGGTGTCCCTCGGCGACCGCGCGGTCGTGGCAGCGCTCGAGGACCGCGATGCCCCCGCTGGTCAGCACGTCGAGGTCGGAGAGGTCGACGACCACGGAGCGGCGCTCGAGCGCGACGGCGAGCAGCTCGGCCTCGATGTTGCGCCCGGTGAAGGCGTCGAGGTCGCCGATCAGGCGGACGCGACGCAGGCCGACCTCGAGGGTGATCGGTGGGCCCTGGACGGGGACCACCACGTGCAGTGGTCTGTGCATGAGGAACCTTGCCGGGCTCCCGAGACGACCGCCCTTGTCGTGTGATGGATACCGGTGCGACGAGCGTACCGCCGGTGGACTAGTCCCCGGTAGACAGCCCGGGCAAAGCCTGCGGGGCGGGGGGCCGGCGTCAGGGCGCGTCCCCGGGCCCGCCGGGGTCCGCCGCGGGGTCGGCGTAGCAGGCGCCGCAGGTCGTCAGCAGCAGGTCGCGCGCGGCCGGCAGCTCGAGGTCGTCGCTCGTGGCGGTGCGGTAGCCGAACCCGAACTCCTCGACCAGCAGCAGCCAGGCCCCGCCGCCCTGGGTCTCGCCGAACCGCTGCTCGAGCCTGTCGGGGTCGCCGATCGCCTCCACGGTGTACGGCGCCGTGACCGGCCGGCGGTTGACGTTGATCGACACGTTCGCCGTGGTCGTCGCGGAGCGCGCGGTCAGCCGCTCGCCGTTGACGGCGATCGCCTCGGCGCCGGCCTCCCAGAGGCCGTTGATCAGCAGCGCCAGGTCGTCGGAGCGGATCAGCTCGCCGCCGGCGTCGGGCGGGGCGTCCTCGAGCACCAGCCGCAGGCCGGGGCCGGTGACCGCCTGGAACCCGGACGCGCCCGCCACGCGGTTCGAGGCGGCCGATCGCCTGCGTCCGGTCCCGCTCGGCCTGCCGGCTGCGCGAGGCGAGCTCGGTGTTCTGCTCGCGGGCCGCCGCGAGGTCCTCCTGCAGGTCGCCCAGCGTGTCCCGGCGCTCGGTGGCCGTCGAGATGAGCGTCTCCCGCACCAGGGCGTCGGCCGGCTCGTCCTCCCGGTTCTCCAGGCTCGCGGCGACGATCAGCAGCGCGAAGGCCCCGAGCACCGCGGCCGTGGCGACCCGCCGGCCGCGTGAGCGGTCGGGCCGCGCCTCCGCCCCGCCGGGGCCGGCCGCCCGGCGCTCGGCCTTCCGGCGCGCGACGAGCTCGTAGTCGGGCTCCAGCGAGCCGGCCATCACCCGGTCGAGCAACGACGGGTGGTCCGAGCTGTGCGGGGAGCGCCTGCTCACAGCGCCGGCCCCGTCGGCTCGGCGCGCGGCTGGGCGGGCAGGTCGCGCACGGTCGAGACGTCCAGGCTCGCCGCCTCCTCGTAGGTCACGCGCGCGCCCTGGTCGCGCATCCGGTCCGCGCCGCCGCGGGGGAACGCCAGGGCGCCGGCCAGCGTCGCCGGCTCGCCGACCACCTCCAGCCGGTAGGGGCGAGGGATGTCGGCGCCGTCGACCGTGATGCCGCCGCCGAGGCCGGAGACCCACGAGTCCGTGCCGAGCCGGACGCGGTCGTCGACCTCGATGGCGTCGGCGCCGGCGGCCCGCAGGTCCTGCAGCAGGTCGACGACGAGGTCGAAGCCGACCTCGCCCGCGGGGTCGGCGATGGTGATCCGCAGGCCCGGGCCGCGGACCGGCTCGAGCCCGGCGAGGCGCTCCAGCGGGGCGGCGCGCTCCTCGGCGCGGGAGGCCACGAGCTCGTCCTCGGCCAGGCCCTCGCGCAGCTGCTGCCGGGTCGCGCGCACGCGGGCCAGCTCGGCGCGGGTGCGGCGGATGCTCCCGTCGAGCCCGTCGACCAGCGCGATCAGGTCCTCCTCGCGGTAGGCCTCGAGCGACTCGTCCCCGCCGCGCGTCTGCACCTGCGTGGCGACGGCCAGGCCGAGGAGGGCGAGCAGGCCGGCCACGAGCACCCGGGAGAGCACGCGGCCTCACCCCCTGTTCGGTGCGGCCCGGACGCGTGGCCGGGCCGCGGCGGCTGGTGGGCCCACCGTAGTCACGGGCGCGCGGCGCGCGCCCGCACGGACCTCACAGGTCGAGCGTGTCTCTCACCCAGCGCCACATGGCCTCGACGTCGGCCTCGGCCGGCCGGTGGCGGCCCAGGAAGTGCGTGGGCCGGGGCTGGCGGTCGTGCCAGAAGAGCCCGTTGCCCGGTGCCGGCTCGGTGGCGCAGAGCCACACGGTGGTGTCCGCGCCCTCGTCGGGGTCGCGCAGCACGGGTCCGGTGATCTTGTGGAAGAGCGGCAGCGAGTCGACGACGCCCGGGGTGTCGGCCCAGCCCGGGTGCATCGCGTGCACCCCGATGCCGTCGCCGCGCCAGCGCTCGGCCAACCGCCCGAGCAGCTCGACCTGGGCGCGCTTGCTGCGGGCGTACGCGGTGGTGCCGCCGTACTCGCCCCTGCGGTAGTCCGGGTCGTCGGCGCGCAGCGCCTGGGCGTACATGCCGCCGGAGGAGACCAGCACGACGCGCGCGTCCCGCCCGGCCAGCCGCGGGCGCAGCAGCTCGGTCATGAGCACCGGCGTCAGCACGTGCAGCGTCATCGTCAGCTCGTGGCCCTGGTCGGACTCCGTGCGCGTCGCGGGCAGCGCGCCGGCGTTGTGCACCACCACGTCGATGCCGTCGCCGGCGCCGTCGTCGGGCCGGTCGGCCCCGGCGAGGTACCCGTCGAGCTCGCGGCAGTAGCGGCGGACGTCGTCGAGGTCGCCGAGGTCGCAGCGGTCCACCGTCACCTGGGCGCCCGGGATGCCGTCGGTGACCTCGCGGGCGGCGCGCTCGCCGCGGCCGGTGTCGCGGACGACGAGGTGCACGGTCGCGCCCAGCCGGGCGAGTCCCCGGGCGGTGGCGATGCCCAGGCCGCTGCTGGCGCCGGTGACCAGGGCGCGGCGGCCGCGCAGGGAGCCCGGCGCGGGGTCGGCGGGCCAGCCGGGCAGCCGCCGGCGAACGGCGAGCCCCACGGAGGTGTAGCCGGGAGCGACGGTGACGTCGAGGAGGCGGTCGACGGCGCGCGCGACGGCGGGGCGGGCGAGGCTCGCAGGCGGGGAGGTGCTCACGCCGGCGAGACTAGCCAGCGGGTGCGGATCTCGCAGGTTTCCACCACGGCGTCCACAGTTTGTGGAAACCTTCGGGTGAGCCGCCGCGGCCCGATCGCGGGACGCTGGTGGCTGCCCGCCGGGTCGACGAGCGACGTGCGTCGGCTACCGGCGGGCCACAACGCCTGCCGACCGGCCGGGGGTCCCTGCCCGGCCGGTTCGGGGCTCCCCAGCGGGGGTTCTCCCCGGCCGACGCGTCACGGCGCGCGGTTGCCGCGGCGCTCCTCCTGCGCGACGAGCGGGTCGAGGTCCGTCAGCCGGTCGAGCCCGCGCAGCGGCTGCGCCATGCGGTGGTTGCCGGCGAGGGCCTCGCGGTGGCGCTGCAGGAACCACCAGTACCCCGCGGTGAAGGGGCAGGCGTCCTCGCCCACCCGCACCTTCGGGTTCAGCTCGCACGAGCCGCAGTGGTCGGTCATCCGGTCCAGGTAGGCACCGCCGGAGGTGTAGGGCTTGGTCGCCAGCACGCCGCCGTCGGCGTGCTGCGACATGCCGACGACGTTGGGCACCATCACCCAGTCGTAGCCGTCGACGAACGCGCGGTGGAACCAGTCCGTGACCTGCCGCGGCGACCAGCCGCGCTGGAGCGCGTAGGAGCCGAGCACCATCAGCCGCGGGATGTGGTGCGCCCAGCCGTGCTCGGCCACGCGGTCGAGGGTGTGCGAGAGGCAGCGGGCCCGCGTCGCCGAGCCGTCGAGCTCGGCGAACCACCGGGGCAGCCGCTGGTCGGCGCCGAGCTCGTTCCGGCGCCGGTAGCCCTCGCCGAGGTGCCAGTACAGGTGCCACACGTAGTCGCGCCACCCCATGACCTGCCGCACGAATCCCTCGACCGAGGCGAGCGGCGCGGCCCCGGAGCGGTACGCCGCCTCGGCGCGCTGGACGACCTCCAGCGGCTCCAGCAGCCCCAGGTTCAGCGGCGCGGAGACCAGCGAGTGCGCCATCCAGGGGTCCGCCTCGAGCACGGCGTCCTCGTACGCGCCGAAGGCCGGCAGCCGACGCTCGACGAAGTGGTCCAGCGCCGCGAGTGCCTCGCGGCGGGTGGCCGGGAACCGGCGCGGGCCGTCGCGGCCGAGGAACGCGACGTCGCCGGCGGCCTCCCAGCGGTCGAGGTCGGCGCGCACCCGCTCGTCGACCTCGTCCTCCTCCGGCCACCACGGCTCGGGCACGCCCAGGCCGCCGCGGGGCGGCGGCTCGCGGTTCTCGTGGTCGAAGTTCCAGCGCCCGCCCGCCGGCCCGTCGCCCTCGAGCAGCACGCCGTGCCGCCGGCGCGAGTCGCGGTAGAAGTCCTCCATCAGCAGCCGGCGGGAGCCGCGCGCCGCCGCCCAGGCCTCGAAGTCCTCCCGGCTGGTCGCGAAGCCGCGGGCCGGCAGCCGCTCGACCTCGAGCCCCGACCCGCCCAGCCCGCCGGCGCGGCCCGCGGCGAGCGCGTCGACCAGCCGCACGGCGTCGTACGACGTCGGGTGGATGACCTGGACGGGCCGCCGGCCGCCCCCGCGGGTGACGGCGCGGCGCACCGCGGGGCCGTAGGACCCGGCCTGCCGGTAGTCGAGCCGGTCGCCCAGCTCCCGCGCCCGGTGCCGCATCGCGGAGAGCACCAGGTGGGCCTTCTGGCGGTGGAAGCGGCGACGCGCCAGCACGGCGCGGGACTCCACCATCAGCAGGTCGCCGCCGAAGTCCTCGACGAAGTGCGGCCCGAGCTGGTCGCCGAACAGCCAGCGGACGGGGCTGCCGGTGCTCACCGCGTCCCCGTCGTCGAGCGGGTCGTGGTCAGACGGTGGCCGGCAGGGAGGAGAGGGCCTCGCTCAGCCCCACCTCGGCCTCGTCGCCGAGCTTGCGCATCGCCCGGCACAGCACCGGCCGGCCGATCAGCGCCAGCGGGCGCATCACGCCCTTGAACCGGAAGTCGACCGTGTAGACCAGCCGGCTGCCGGTGCCGAGCGCCTCGATGCGCATGGTGTCGTGCACCACGGCGCCGGCGTTCTCGCCGCGCAGCGCGAAGAGCGCGGGCGCCTCGTGGTCGGTGACGACGTAGGTGACCTCGGTCCTGCGGCCGGCGAACCGGGAGACGTTGCCGTAGACGGTGCCCACGCCGCCCTCGCCGCTGAGCCGGGTGGTCTCGACGGTGCCGGGGTCCCACGACTCCGTGTTGGTGAAGTCGCTGAGGTAGGCGAAGACCTTCGCCGGCGAGGCGGCGGTCACGACGGTGCGGCGGATCTGCACGGGTCCTCCAAGCAAGGGGGTGTCGCCACCGAGGCTAGGGGGGCGGACCCACGCGCGCCGGGCGCGGGCCACCCCTGCGTGGACCCCCCCCCTCCCGGGAGGGCCGCGGGCGGGCCGCCGGGGTGGGGCCCTCTGTCACGATGGGCGGCATGCATCGCTTCACGGCCACGAACGAGTCCGAGGCAACGGTCCACGCCGGGCGAGCGCAGATCTGGGAGGCGCTGACCGACCCCGAGCTGCTGCCCGCGCTGACGCCGTTCCTCACCTCGATCGACGCCGAGGGCGAGCTGTGGACCTGGAACATGCAGAAGATCCCGGTGCTGACGACGGCCATCAGCCCGTCGTTCACCGAGCGGATGGTCTTCGCCGACAAGGAGCGCATCGAGTTCCACCACGAGCCTCCCGAGGGCCGCACGGAGCGCACGGGCGTGAACGGCTGGTACCAGCTCAGCGACCACGGCCCGGACGCGACGCACCTGGAGATCAGCCTGACGATCAGCGTCGAGCTGCCGCTGTCCAAGCGGCTCTCGCCCGCGGTCACCGGCACCATGAAGGGCGTCGTCGGCACCATGGGCCGCCGGTTCTCGCACAACCTGATCCGGCACCTCGGCGCCGACTGAGCGCCGTGCCCGCCGCCCGGCCTGGAGCGACCCCGGGGGGCTCGCCTGCGGCCGCCGGGCCGGGGTGACTTGCCGGTAGCGACGCCGGGGGTGGAGGGTTCCGTCATGGCCGCCACGACCTCGTCGTACTCGATCACCATGCGTCTGCACACCAACCCCGACCACGCGGTCGTGGGCCAGGTGGCGACCACCATCTCGGGTGCGGGGGGCGTCGTCACCGCGATCGACGTCACCGAGTCGCGCCACGACCGCCTCGTCGTCGACCTGACCTGCTCGGCCTCGGACTCGGACCACGCCGAGCGGCTGCAGGAGGAGGTCGCCGCGATCGAGGGCGTGGTGGTGCACAAGGTCAGCGACCGGGTCTTCCTGCTGCACCTCGGCGGGAAGATCGAGGTCTCGTCCAAGGTGCCGCTGAAGAATCGCGACGACCTGTCGATGGCCTACACCCCCGGCGTCGGCCGCGTCTCGCGGGCGCTGGCCGAGCACCCGGAGGACATCCCGCGGCTGACGTCGAAGGGCAACGCCGTCGCCGTGGTCACCGACGGCTCGGCCGTGCTCGGCCTCGGCAACATCGGCCCCGGCGCCGCGCTGCCGGTGATGGAGGGCAAGGCGGCGCTGTTCAAGCGGTTCGCGGGCATCGACGCCTGGCCGATCTGCCTGGACTCCCAGGACACCGACGAGATCGTCCGCGCCGTCGAGCTGATCGCCCCCGGCTTCGGCGGCATCAACCTCGAGGACATCGCCGCGCCACGCTGCTTCGAGATCGAGGCGCGGCTGCGTGAGTCGCTCGACATCCCCGTCTTCCACGACGACCAGCACGGGACCGCGATCGTCGTGATGGCCGCCCTGCGCAACGCCCTGCGGTGCGTGCACAAGAACCTGGCGGACGTCCGCGTGGTCGTCGCGGGCGCCGGCGCCGCGGGTTCGGCGATCGTCACGCTGCTGCTGCACGCGGGCGTCGCGGACGTCGTCGTCTGGGACCGCGAGGGCTGCCTCGCCGCCGACGACGAGGAGCTCTCGCCGGCGAAGCGCGAGCTGGCCGGCCGCACCAACCCCCGGGGCCTGCGGGGCGACCTGGCGGCGGGGCTCACCGACGCCGACGTGTTCATCGGCGTCTCCGGGCCGGGCGTGCTCACCACCGACATGATCGACGCGATGGCCGACGATCCCGTCGTCTTCGCGCTGGCGAACCCCGACCCGGAGATCGACCCCGTCCTGGCCTCGAAGCACGCGGCCGTCGTGGCCTCCGGCCGCTCGGACTACCCGAACCAGATCAACAACGTGCTCGCCTTCCCCGGCGTCTTCCGCGGGCTGCTCGACGCGCGCGCCAGCGACATCACCACCGAGATGCTCGTGCGGGCGGCGGACGCGATCGCGATGGTCGTGACCGACGAGCAGCTGAACGCCAGCTACATCATCCCGAGCGTCTTCGACCGCGACGTGCCGAAGGCCGTGGCCGCCGCGATCTCCGGGGAGGAGTAGCCCGCACGCCCGCTTTACAAAGCGCCGGGGGTTGTCAACGTTCTTGACAATCCCTATGGTCGTGTCAACCAGCCCGCCTTGGCGGGCCCCCGACACGACGGCGTGGAGGCGAGATGGCTCTCGAGGCCAGCGGCACGGTCCCGCAGGGATCCACCGAGCGGTGGAAGGACAAGAAGCGATACCTCTGGCTCGTCGGGCTGGTGGTGCCGTCGCTGGCGTTCGTGGGCCTCGGCCTGCACGCGGCCACGGGCCTGGGCGTCTGGCTGTGGATCGGACCGATCGTCGTGCTGGTCATCGTGCCGGCGATCGACCTGGTCACGGGGCTGGACCGCTCCAACCCGCCCGATGACGTGATCGAGGCGCTGGAGGAGGACCGCTACTACCGCTGGATCACCTACCTCTTCCTGCCGCTGCAGTACGCCGGCTTCGTCGCCGCGATGTGGGTCATCGGCGGCGGCGGGCCCTTCGACCTCTCGCTCGTCGACAAGATCGGGCTGGCGCTGTCGATCGGCGCGATCGGCGGCATCGGCATCAACACGGCGCACGAGCTCGGCCACAAGAAGGAGAGCCACGAGCGCTGGCTCTCCAAGATCGCGCTCGCGCAGAGCTTCTACGGCCACTTCTACATCGAGCACAACCGGGGCCACCACGTGCGCGTCGCGACCCCGGAGGACCCGGCGTCCTCGCGCCTGGGCGAGTCGTTCTGGGCGTTCTGGCCGCGCACCGTCGGCGGGTCGCTGCGCAGCGCCTGGGGGCTGGAGAAGAAGCGGTACGCCCGCAAGGGCAAGCACCCGTTCCGCCTCGGCAACGACGTGCTGAACTCGTGGCTCATGTCGGCCGTGCTCTGGGGCGGGCTGGTGCTCGCGTTCGGCGTCGAGCTGCTGCCGTTCCTGGTCGTCCAGGCGATCGTCGGCTTCTCGCTGCTCGAGGTCGTCAACTACATGGAGCACTACGGCATGCTGCGGCAGAAGGTCGGCCGCGAGGGCCGGGAGCGCTACGAGCGGGTCGACCCGTCGCACTCGTGGAACTCCAACAACATCGCGACCAACGTGCTCCTCTACCACCTGCAGCGGCACAGCGACCACCACGCCAACCCCACGCGGCGCTACCAGAGCCTGCGCGACTTCGAGGAGTCGCCGGTGCTGCCGACCGGCTACGCCGGGATGATCGTGCTGGCGATGTTCCCGCCGCTCTGGCGCCGGGTGATGGATCCCCGCGTGCTGGCGCACTTCGACGGCGACGTGACCCGCGCCAACATCCACCCGCGCAAGCGCGCCGCGGTGCTCGCCAGGTACGAGCGGCCGGAGGGCGCCGAGGCCGCGGCGTCCGACCGGCCCGCCCCTCGTCGGTCGAGTAGCGAGCGCCAGCGAGCGTATCGAGACCCCGCCGCCGACCAGGCAGACCCTCGCCGGTCGGATGACCGGCCCGCCCCTCGCCGGTCAAGTGACCGGCCCGCCCCTCGCCGGTCGAGTGACAAGCCCGCCCCTGGCCGGTCGAGTGACCGGCCCGCCCCTCGCCGGTCGAGTGACCGGCCCGCCCCTCGCCGGTCGAGTAGCGAGCGCCAGCGAGCGTATCGAGACCCCGTCGCCGACCAGCCCGACGACCACGTCGCCGCGGCCCGCTGCCCCGGCTGCGACTACGTCTACGAGGTCGATGCGGGCGAGGAGCGCGAGGGATTCGCGGCCGGCACACCCTGGTCGGAGATCCCCGACGACTGGTGCTGCCCCGACTGCGGCGTGCGCGAGAAGGTCGACTTCCTGCCGCTCACCCGCGAGGGGAGCGCCGCCTGATGCGCATCGTCGCCGACACCGCCGTCTGCGAGGGCATCGGCATGTGCGAGTCGATGGACCCCGACCGCTTCGAGGTGGGGGACGACGACGTGGTCGACGTCCTCGACACCGAGCCCCCGGAGGACGCGCGCGAGGAGGTCGCCGCCGCCGTGGACGCCTGCCCCGTCGCGGCGCTGCGGCTGACCGGCTGAGCCGGCTCGCGGGCGCCGGGCCGACCGGCGGGAGCCCGATCCCGGCGCGGTCGGGTCCGGTCGGCGGAGGTGGGCGCGGGGACCGGCGCCTAGGATCGTCCCCGTGTCCGCCCACCTCGCCGCCGCGCCGCCGCTGCGCGCCCGCATCCTCGACGCCACCGTGCGGGTGACCAGCCAGGACGGTTGGTCGAGCGTGACCATGGCCCGGATCGCCGCCGAGGTCGGGGTGAGCCGGCAGACGGTCTACAACGAGGTCGGCGGCAAGCCGGCGCTCGCCGAGGCCGTGATCCTCGGCGAGCTCGACCGGTTCCTCGGCGTCGTCGCCGGAGCGTTCGACGAGCACCCGGACGACCTGCTCCCGGCCATGTTCGACGCCGTGCGCGGCGTGCTCGAGATGGCCCAGGACAACCCGCTGATGCACGCGGTCGTCACCGCCACCCACGGCACGGACACCGAGCTGCTGCCGCTGCTGACCACCCACTCCGGGTCGCTGCTCTCGGCGGCGAAGGCGGTCCTGCGCGAGCGGGTGGCGGCGTACGAGACCGGGCTGGCGCCCGAGCGCGTCGACGTCGTCATCGACGTGGTCGTGCGCGTGGTGCTCAGCCACGTGATGCAGCCCTCCGGCACGCCGGAGGAGGCCGCCGAGGAGCTCTCGTGGCTCGCCGGCCTGCTCCTCAACCGCTGACCGCTGAGTGGGCGTGAGTCCCGCGGGACTGGCGCCGCCTCGGCGACCCGCCCCGCCGAGTGGGCGTGAGTCCCGCGGGACTGGCGCCGCCTCGGCGGACTTCGGCGTGCGTTCCCGCGATCGGGTGCCCGGCCCTACGCTTGACCCCGGGAGGAAGCCGATGGGTCGAGCAGACGAGAGCGACCCGGTGGTCGGGGGCGCGGTCGAGCCCGCGCGCCGTACGCCGGGTGGCCCACCCGTCGTGCCCGCCCGCCGGTCCGCGCTGCTCGCGGCAGCGCTCGCCCTCGCGGTGCTGGTGGCGGCCTGCGGGGGCTCCGGCGGCGCCCGGACGGCCGACGACGACCGTGGCGACCAGACCGCGACCTCCGGGGAGACCCAGGCGAGGAGCCGAGCTACGGCGCCGCCGGCAAGGAGAACGAGCAAATCTCGGGCGGGGCCGACGAGGACGCTGCGGGTGCGGACGGAGTCGACCCCGAGCACGCGATCGAGGCGCCCGGCCCGGTGAAGCGCCCCCTGTGGGGCGACGACATGCTCGTCTACAGCCAGGAGCCGTTGCCCGAGGGTGCGGCCGAGAAGATCGCGGCCATGGACGGCGTCGAGGCGGTCGAGCAGATGTCGATGTCCAACGTGACGGTCGAGGCGAAGGTGATCACCATCGCCGCCGTGAACCCGGGATCGTACCGGCGGTTCACCGACGCCGGCCCCGCCCAGCTCCGGGAGGTCTGGGAGCGCGTGGCCGGTGGCGAGATGGCGATCAACCCGGCTCTCGGCGAGCGGATCCAGGACGACGAGGGTTTCGTGACCCTCGGCAACGACGAGGGCGCGCCGCGCGTGCACATCGGGGCCTATGCCCAGCAGGCCAAGCAGATCGACGCCGTCGTGAACCCCACGTGGGCCGACGACCTCGGCATGACCGAGGGCAACGCCCTGCTCGTGGCGACCTTCAAGACGGCCCCGCAGGTCGTGCGCCCGAAGATCCAGAAGCTGCTGGGCGACAAGGCGTCGGTGCAGATCCTCGGCCCCAATCTCGACACGTCGGTGCAGCAGACCGCGATCCTGACGGGCGGCTCCGTCGCCAAGGCCGTCGGCACCTTCGGCTACAAGGTGCTCGGCGGCGGCCGGGTGCAGCCGGACCAGGCCTGGGAGAGCGCCAACATCCGCACCGAGCAGGTCCCGATCCTCGGCGACGTGCGCTGCCACACGGTGATGCTCAAGCAGCTGCGCGCGGCGCTGAACGAGGTCGCCACCCGCGGGCTCGCCGCCGAGATCAACCCCGACGAGTACGCCGGGTGCTACTACCCCCGGTTCATCGCCGGCACGAGCAGCCTCTCCAACCACTCCTTCGGCATCGCGCTGGACATGAACGTGCCCGGCAACCAGCGCGGGACCGCCGGCGAGATGAACCGCGAGGTCGTCGCGATCTTCAAGAAGTGGGGCTTCGCCTGGGGCGGCGACTGGAACTACACCGACCCCATGCACTTCGAGCTCGCCCGGCTCGTCGAGGTCGGCTGACCCGCACAGCCGCTCGCCCGGCTACTCGAAGTAGTCCGGCACGATCAGCGCGTCGGGGTCCTGGCGGTGCGGCATCGCCTGCACGGCGACCTTCGTGACGCTGGCGGTGGCGGCGACCATCCGGGCGCGCTGCTTCTCGCCGAGCTGCTCCCAGGCCTGCTCCTTGCGGGCGCTGACCAGCGCCTGCGCTCCGGCCTCCGCCGCCGCGTCGTACTCGGCGTCGCTGAACTCCGGCGCGGCGCCCACCGTGGGGCGCTCGGGCAGGGCCACGAGCGTCGGCAGCACCATCTCGCCGGCGGTCGCGCGCAGCTGGTAGCGCGACATCGCGTCGAGCTGCTGCCAGTCCTGGGCCGCCTTCGCGCGGCGCCAGGGCGGCCGCCCGGCGGCGTGCAGCTGCTTCGCCGCCGCGTCGACGCCCACGGTCATCTCGCGCTCGGTGAACTTCACGCGACCATCCTGCCTGCCGGTCCGGGCCCGCGCACCGTGCGGTGCCCGGCCGCTCCGCACCCGGCGATACGGTCGCGGCATGCGCGCAGCCCAGGTCGTCTCGCCCACCGGCCCCGCCGACGTCCGCGTCGCGGACGTCGCCGAGCCCACGCCCGGCGAGGGGGAGGTGCTGATCGACGTGCACGCGACCGGGCTCTCGTTCCCCGACCTGCTGCTCAGCCGCGGCGAGTACCAGCTCAAGCCCGAGCCGCCCTTCACTCTCGGCGTCGACGTGGCCGGCACGGTCGTCTCCGGCGCGGGCTTCGAGCCCGGCCAGCGGGTGGCGGGCGTGCTGCCCTACGGCGGCGCGGCCGAGCGGGCCGTCGTCCCGGCCGTCTCGACCTTCCCGCTGCCCGACGCGTTCTCGTTCGTCGAGGGCGCCGCGATCGGCATGAACTACCTGACCGCGCAGTTCGCGCTGCACCACCGCGGCCAGCTGCAGGCCGGCGAGACCGTGCTCGTGCACGGCGCCTCCGGCGGGCTCGGCACCGCGACGATCCAGGTAGCGCGCGGGATGGGAGCGCGCACGATCGCGGTCTGCTCGACCGAGGAGAAGCGGGCCTACGCCGCCGCGGCGGGTGCCGACGAGACCGTCGCGCTCGCGGGGTTCAAGGAGGCCGTCGCCGACCGCACCGAGGGCCGCGGCGTCGACGTGGTCGTGGACGTCGTCGGCGGCGAGGTGTTCACCGACTCGCTGCGCTCGCTGGCCACCGGCGGCCGGCTGCTGGTGCTCGGCTTCGCGTCGGGCCAGGGCATCCCCGAGGTGAAGGTGAACCGGCTGCTGCTCAACAACGTCGACGTCCGCGGCGTCGGCTGGGGTGCCTACGCGATGGCCCGCCCGGGATTCATGGGCGAGCAGTGGGCGGCGCTCGAGCCGCTGATGGACGCCGGCACGGTCGCGCCGCCGATCGGGGCGACGTACGAGCTCGAGGACGTGGCCCGGGCGCTCGGCGACCTGGCCGAGCGGCGCGCGCTGGGCAAGCTGGTCCTCACGCTGCGCTGAGGTTCTCCACCGACGGGCCTGTTGCCGCTGGCGCGCCACCCGGACGGACGTAGGGTCGGGCGGGTGACGATTCTCGACGACGCGACCGCGGGCATGGACCCGTCGGTCCGCCCCCAGGACGACCTCTTCGGCCACGTGAACGGGCGCTGGCTGGAGGAGACCGAGATCCCCGCCGACCGCTCGGCGTGGGGCCCCTTCGTGCAGCTCGCGGACACCGCCGAGCAGCGCGTGCGCGCGCTCGTCGAGGAGATCGCGGCGCGCCCCGCCGCCGAGCTCGACGACGACGGCCGGCGGATCGCCGCGCTCTTCGCCTCCTTCATGGACGCCGACGCGGTCGAGGCGCTGGGCATGGCTCCCGTGCAGCCGCTGCTCGACCGCGTGCACGCCCTGCGCGACACCCGCGAGATGACCCGGCTGCTCGGCGAGCTCGAGCGCGGCGGCGCCCCGGGGCTGTTCGGCAGCTACGTGAGCACCGACCCCAAGGACTCCGACCGCTACCTGGTGCTGATGACCCAGGGCGGGCTGGGCCTGCCCGACGAGTCCTACTACCGCGAGGACAAGTTCGCCGAGACGCGCGAGCAGTACGTCGGGCACCTGACGCGGATGCTGACGCTGGCCGGCCAGGCCGACCCCGAGGCGGGCGCCCGGCGGATCCTCGAGATCGACACCCGGCTCGCCGCGGGCCACTGGGAGCGCGCCGACACCCGCGACGTGCAGAAGACCTACAACCTGACGACGCTGGCCCAGCTGCGCGAGCTGTGCCCGGCGTGGGACTGGGACGGCTACGTCGAGGCGCTCTCCGCGGGGGGCCGCGACGCGGAGGCGGTGCTGGGCGAGGTCGTCGTCCGGCAGCCCTCCTACTTCGAGCACCTCGCGACCGTGCTCGACGAGGTGCCCCTCGAGGACTGGAAGCCCTGGTTGGTCTCGCGGGTCCTGCGCGGCGCGGCGCCGTACCTGCCGGCGGCGGTGGTCGAGGCGAACTTCGAGTTCTACGGCCGCACGCTGAGCGGGACGCCCGAGCTGCGCGCGCGCTGGAAGCGCGGCGTCGCGTTCGTCGAGGGCGCGGTCGGCGAGGCCGTCGGCCGGGAGTACGTCGCCCGCTGGTTCCCGCCCGAGGCGAAGACCGAGATCGACCGGCTCGTCGCGAACCTCATCGAGGCCTACCGCCAGTCGATCTCCGCGCTGGACTGGATGACCGAGGAGACCAAGGGCCGCGCGTTCGAGAAGCTCGCGACCTTCCGGCCCAAGATCGGCTACCCCGACACCTGGCGCGACTACTCCGCGCTCGAGGTGAGCCCCGGCGACCTGCTCGGCAACGCGCTGGCCGCGGCGGCCTTCGAGACCGACCGCGAGCTGGGCAAGCTCGGCGGCCCGGTCGACCGCGACGAGTGGTTCATGCTCCCGCAGATGGTCAACGCCTACTACAACCCGGGCACCAACGAGATCTGCTTCCCCGCCGGCATCCTGCAGCCGCCGTTCTTCGCCCCCGACGCCGACCCGGCCGAGAACTACGGCGGCATCGGCGCGGTGATCGGGCACGAGGTCGGCCACGGCTTCGACGACCAGGGCGCGCAGTACGACCCGCAGGGCAACCTGCACGACTGGTGGACCGCGGACGACAAGGCGGCCTTCGAGAAGCGCTCGGCGGCGCTGGTCGCGCAGTACGACGGCCTCGAGCCGCGCAACCTGCCCGGCGAGACCGTGAACGGCTCCCTGACCGTCGGCGAGAACATCGGCGACCTCGGCGGGCTGACCATCGGCCTGAAGGCGTACTGCATCTCGCTGGGCGAGGAGCCGGTGCCCGAGCGCGACGGGCTGACCGGGGTGCAGCGGCTGTTCAAGAACTGGGCCTACGTCTGGCGGTTCAAGCGCCGCAAGGAGCTCGACCTGCAGTACCTCACGGTCGACCCGCACAGCCCGCCCGAGTTCCGCGCCAACATCGTGCGCAACCTCGACGAGTTCCACGAGGCGTTCGGCACGGCCGAGGGCGACGGGCTGTGGCTGGACCCCGCGGAGCGCGTGCGGATCTGGTGACGGCCGAGCGGACGGCGGCGCCGGAGGCCGCCGAGCGGGCCGACGTCCGGGAGCGGGCCGAGGCCCACCTGCGGGCGCTGGTCGGCCGCGACGACGCGGCGCTGCGCGAGGACCAGTGGACGGCGGTCGAGGCGCTGGCCGTGGACCACCGGCGCGCGCTGGTGGTGCAGCGCACCGGCTGGGGCAAGTCGGCGGTCTACTTCGTGGCCACCGCGCTGCTGCGCGCGGGCGGCGCGGGCCCCACGGTGATCGTCTCGCCGCTGCTGGCGCTGATGCGCAACCAGATCGAGGCGGCCGAGCGCGCCGGGATCCGGGCGGTCACGATCAACTCGACCAACCTCGAGGAGTGGGAGGCGATCGAGGCCGAGATCCACGGCGGCGCGGTCGACGTCCTGCTGGTCAGCCCCGAGCGGCTGAACAACCCGTCGTTCCGCGACCGCGTGCTGCCGCGGCTGGCCGCGACCACCGGCCTCCTCGTCGTCGACGAGGCGCACTGCATCAGCGACTGGGGCCACGACTTCCGGCCGGACTACCGGCGCATCGCGACGCTGCTCGGCGAGCTGCGCGACGGCGTCCCGGTGCTGGCCACCACCGCGACGGCGAACGCCCGGGTCACCGAGGACGTCGCCGAGCAGCTCGGCGCCGACACCCTGACGCTGCGCGGCTCGCTCGACCGGGAGTCGCTGCGGCTCGGGGTGCTGCGCCTGCCGACGGCGGAGCAGCGGCTGGGCTGGCTGGCCGACCACCTCGGCGAGCTGCGCGGCTCCGGGATCATCTACTGCCTCACGGTCGCGGCCACCCAGGAGGTCGCCGCGTTCCTGCGGGAGCGGGGCCACGCGGTGGCGGCGTACTCCGGGCAGACGGACCCGACCGAGCGCCTCGCGCTCGAGCAGGACCTGGCCGCCGGGCGGGTCACGGCGCTGGTGGCGACGAGCGCCCTGGGGATGGGCTTCGACGCGACGCTCGGCTTCGTCATCAACCTCGGGGCGCCGTCGAGCCCCGTGGCCTACTACCAGCAGGTCGGCCGGGCCGGCCGCGGCACCGACGAGGCCACCGTGGTGCTGCTGCCGGCGCCGGAGGACCGCGACATCTGGGCGTACTTCGCCTCGCTGGCCTTCCCGCGCGAGGAGCTGGTCACCCAGACCCTCGAGGTGCTGGCCGGCGCCGGGCGACCGATGAGCACCGCCGCGCTGGAGTCACACGTCGAGCTGAACCGCACCCGGCTCGAGACGATGCTCAAGGTGCTCGACGTGGACGGTGCCGTGCGGCGCGTGCAGGGCGGCTGGGAGGCGACCGGGGCGGCCCTGGCAGTACGACCGGGAGCGGTTCGCGCGCGTCGCCGAGGCGCGCGAGGGCGAGCAGGCCGCGATGCTCGAGTACCTCGGGACCGACCGCTGCCGGATGCAGTTCCTGCGCGAGCAGCTGGACGACCCGGCCGCCGAGCCCTGCGGTCGCTGCGACACCTGCGGCGGGCTCGACCTGTCTGCTGAGGTCTCCGAGGACGCGGCCGGCGAGGCCGGCGCACGGCTGGCGCGGCCCGGTGTGGAGATCGCGCCGCGCAAGATGTGGCCGACCGGCCTGGCCGCCCGGGGCCTCGAGCTCAAGGGCAGGATCGCCGAGCCCGCCGCGGAGGGGCGCGCCGTCGCGCGGCTCACCGACCTCGGCCACGGCGGCGCGCTGCGCGCGCTCTTCCGCGAGGACACCCCCGACGGGCCGGTGCCGGAGCCGCTCGCGCGGGCCGTCGTCGCGGTGCTGAACGAGTGGCGCCCGTCGGTGACCGGGATCGTGGTGGTCGAGTCGGCGCGACGACCCGGGCTCGTCGCGGACCTCGCGGCCGGGCTGTCGCGGTTCCTGCAGGTGCCGGTCGTCGGGCGGTGGGCGGTCGCGGACGCGTCCGTGCCGCCGGACCGGGGCGCCGCGAACTCGGCCCAGCGCGTGGCCGCCGTGCACCGCCGGCACCGGCTGGACCTCGACGTGCCCGTCGCCGGGCCGGTGCTGCTCGTGGACGACCGCGTCGTGACGGGCTGGTCGCTCACGCTCGCCGCCGTCGCCCTGCGCGAGGCCGGCGCCCCCGCCGTCCTCCCGCTGGCCCTCGCCACGGGCGGCTGACCCTTCCCGCCACGCCGAGTGGGCGTGAGTCCCGCGCCGAGTGGGCGTGAGCCCCGCGCGAGTGGGCGGAGCCCCGCGCCGAGTGGGCGTAAGTCCCGCGTCCGGTCGGGATTGGCGCCCCCTCGGGTCGGGATTGGCGCCCAGTCGGCGTGCGGGACTCACGCCCACTCGGCGGCGAGGGCGCGCAGCTCCGCGACCAGCACCTCGCCGGCCCGCTGGGTGCTGCGCCCGCTACCGGCCGCGACGGCCGCGGCCCAGGCCTCTTCGCCGAGCTCGGCGCGGGCGCGAGCGAGGGCGTCCTCGAGGCGCGCGGCCTCGGCGCCGGCGGCGTCCTCGGGCCGGGTGGCCGCGACCAGCTCGACGAGCGCCCGGGCGGCGCCGAACCGGTCCAGCAGCGGCGCCAGGTTGCGCAGGCAGGTCAGGGACAGCCGCTCGTTGCCCGCGGCCCGCCAGTGCTCGACCGCCGCGACGCAGCGGTCGACCGTGTCGGGGGTCAGCGCGCCGGTGCGGGCCCGGACGGCCGTGGCCACGGTGAGGCTGAGCCCCACGACGATCCGGTTGTCCACCTCCTCCGCGATGGCCGTGGCGCGGTGCAGGGCTCGCAGGGCGGCCTCCGGTTCCCGGTCGGCGAGGGCCTCGCCCTCCGCGAACCACGAGAAGGCCAGCGCGCTCGGGTTGCCGGACCGCTCGGCGCACACCCGCGACCGCACCAGGACCTCGTCGTCGGGGCTGCCGGCGTAGGTCCCGGCGAGGGCCAGGCCCATCGCCGCGAACGCCGCGTCGCGCCAGCGCTCGTCCGCGGCGGAGGCCTCCAGCGCGCGGCGCAGCAGCCGCGCCGCCTCGTCGTGGTCGCCCACGGCCAGCGCCACGTCGCCGAGGGCGTCGAGCGCGACGAGCTCGTCGTGCGAGCCGGGCGCGGCGACCGCCAGCGCCGCCGCCCCGTGCACGCGCGACTCCTCGGTGCGCCCGGCCCGCCAGAACCACGCGGCCGCGGCCGCGTGCACGCGGGCGGTGGCCGCCGGCGGCCCCAGCGAGAGCACGTCGAAGGAGAGCGCCAGCACCTCGTTGCGCAGGCGCAGGTACGCCCACTGGCGCAGGTCGCCGACCAGCGCGGCGGCGAGCTCGGCCTCCCCCTCGCGGACCGCCCAGTGGACCGCGGCGATCGCGTCGCGGGCCAGCCGGTCGAGCGCCTGGCCCGCGGCGCGCTCCTCCGACCCGAGGTAGGCGGACGCCGCCCGCGCGACGGCGCCCGCGACGCAACGCGCGTGCGCGCGGTGCGCCGCGGCCGCGTCCTCCTCGTCCCCCAGCCCCGTGGCGCAGGCCCGCAGCGGCTGCAGCATCCGGTACCGGCCCGGCCCGGAGGCCGCCGGACGCACCAGCAGCGACCGCTCGGCGAGCCCGGTCACGAGCTCGACCGCGTCGTCCCCGAGCAGCGCCTCGGCCATCGGCAGGTCGAAGGCGCCGACGAAGGTGGCCAGCCAGCGGAACGCGCGCCGCTCCGCGGGTCCGAGCAGGTCGTAGGACCAGGCCACCGTCGCGGTCAGGGTGCGCTGCCGGGTGCGGTGCCGCCGGGAGCGGGTGCGGAGCAGCTCGGGTCGCGCCTCCAGCCGCGCTCGCAGGTCGTCGAGCGTGATGGCGTCGACCCGCCCGGCGGCGAGCTCGATGGCCAGCGGCAGCCCGTCCAGCCGCCGTACGAGGTCGTGGACCAGCTCGTCCGCAGCGGCGGTGCGCTCGAGGTCGGGCGCCACCGCGCGGGCGCGCTCCCAGAAGAGCGCCACGGCCGGGGCGCCGGAGGCGTCCCCGCTCCCGGTCGCAGCGCCGGGGGCGCCGCCCCCCGGCTCCGGGGTGGCCGCGGGCAGCTGCAGCGGTGGCAGCGGCAGGACCTGCTCCGCGGGCAGGCCGATCCGCTCGCGGGAGGTGGCCAGCACGCGCAGGCCCGGGCCGTGCGCGAGCACGTCCTCGACGGCGGCGGCGCAGCCGTCGAGCAGGTGCTCGCAGTTGTCCAGCACCAGCAGCCCGGCGGCGCCCTGCAGGCGCCGGTGCAGCGCCTCGTCGAGGCCGCCGCCGGGGAAGACCTCGACGCCGAGCGCCTCGGCCAGTGCGCCGGGGACCAGCGCCGGGGCCGTCAGGCTCGCGAGGTCCACCCACCAGTGCGGGGTCGCCGCGGCGGCGTGCGCGGCGAGGCTGGTCTTGCCCACGCCGCCCGGGCCCACCACGGTGACGAGCCGGTGCCGCGTCAGCAGCTCCCGCAGGCCCGCGAGGTGCGCCTCCCGCCCGTGCAGGCGCGGGGCGCCGGGCGCGCGGACCCCCGCCGCCGGCTTCGCGTCCGCGGCCGGGGGGACGCCGAGCGGGGCGTCCCCGGACTCGCGGCGCAGCACCCCGGCGTGCAGCCGCGTCAGGGCCGCGGAGGGGTCGAGCCCGAGCCGGTCGGCGAGCAGCCGCCGGTGCTGGTCGTACGCCGCCAGCGCCGCGTCGACGTCGCCGCAGCGGTGCAGCGCCGTCATCAGCAGCGCCACGCCGCGCTCCCGGAGCGGGTGCTCGCCGACGAGCATCCGCAGCTCGCCGGCCGCCGTCGCAGTGTGCGCCGGCCGCGAGCAGCGCCGCCGCCCGGTCCTCGCGGACGGTGGCGTGGGCCTCGACCAGCCGGTGCACCTCGTCGGGGGCCAGGTCCTCCCAGCCGGGCAGCGGCGGCCCGCGCCAGAGGGCCAGCGCGCGGTCGCATCGCCCCAGCGCGGCGGCCGGCTCCTCGGCGGCCGGGGCCGCCGCCAGCGCCAGGAAGGCGTCGAGGTCCAGCTCGACCGGACCGGGCTCGAGCCGGTAGCCCGACCCCGCCCGGCGCAGCAGCACGGCGTGCGGGCCGAGGGCGCGCCGGGCGCGCCCGACGGTCGTGTGCATGGCGGCGCGCGGGTCGCCCGGCGGGTCGTCGGGCCAGACGTCGGCGACGAGCAGGTCCGGCGCGAGCGCGCGGCCGCGGGCCAGCAGCAGCCGCACGAGCAGCCGTCCCGGCCGGCCGGCGGGGAACGGCCGCGGCGCCTCCGCCGGCCCCAGCCCCGGCTGACCGAGCAGGCGCACCGCGAGGGGGCCCGGACCCTCGTCCGGGCCGTCGGTGGGGCCGGCCCGCCGCGGCGAGCCGGTCCGAACGATGCCGTCCCCGGCCACCTGCTCAGCATCGGGTCGGCGTCGGCACGGTGTCCAGCGCCGGAGCCGCCGGCCCCGGGGCACCGGCGGGCAGTCCGCCCGGGGTGAGCCCGGCTGTCAGCCCGGTGTGAGCCGGGTGTCAGCGGGCGGGCGCAGGCTGCTCGGCAGCACGAGCCGGGCGCCCGCCCGGCCGTCGAGAGGAGATCCCCGTGAAGACCGACGAGCTGGCCGACCACCTGTTCGGCTCCGTCCTGGGTGCCTGCGACACCCTCACCGTGGCCGTGGGCACCCACTTCGACCTGTACGCCCTCCTGCACCAGCGCCCCCGCACCAGCGACGAGCTGGCCGAGGCCGCTGGGCTCCACCCCCGCTACGCCCGCGAGTGGTGCGAGCAGCAGGTGGTGTCCTCGCTCATCGACGTCGACGACCCGGCGCGCCCGGCGGCCGAGCGCCGGTACTCGATCGACGACGAGCACGCGGCCGTGCTCAGCGACCGCGACAGCCTGGCCTACTTCTCGCCGATGCTCGAGATCATCACGGCGGCCGCGGCGCAGATGCCCGCGCTGCTCGAGGCGTACCGCACCGGCGGGGGCGTCGGCTGGACGCAGTTCGGCGCGGCGATGCGGGTCGCGCAGGCCGACCAGAACCGCCCGCTCTTCCTCGACTCGCTGGGCTCGTCGTGGCTGCCCTCGATCGCCGAGGCCCACGAAGCGCTGCGGGCCGGCGGGCGGATGGCCGACGTGGGTTGCGGCGACGGCTGGGCGGTGATCGGGGCGGCGCTCGCCTACCCGCAGGCGCGGGTCGACGGGTACGACATCGACGCCGACTCGGTCGCGATCGCGCGCAAGCACGCGGCGGCGTACGGCGTCGAGGACCGCGTCGCGTTCCACCACGTCGACGCCGGCACCCTCGGGGGCACCGAGGACCGCTACGACGTCGTCACGGCGCTGGAGTGCGTGCACGACATGCCCGACCCGGTGGCGGTGCTGGGCGCCGTGCGCCGACTGGTGCGGCCCGGCGGGACCGTGCTCGTGATGGACGAGCGGGTCCCCGAGGAGTTCACCGGGCCGGGCGACCCGGTAGAGCAGCTGATGTACGGCATCTCGCTGCTGGTCTGCCTGCCCGACGGGATGGCGCACGGCGAGACCGCGGCCACCGGCACGGTGATGCGCCCGGACGTCCTGCGCGACTACGCCCGCGACGCGGGCTTCGCCGACGTCGAGATCCTGCCGATCGAGAACGACGTCTTCCGGTTCTACCGGCTGACCGAGGCCGCCTGAGCGACGGCCGGGCGGCGGGCGGCGCGCCCGCCCGCCGCCCGCCGCTGGTCTGGCGCGCGCCGCGCGGTGGTGCCATATTGCGAGACAGGCGAGGTCGATCGCCGTCGTAGTCTCGGGGACTCCTCGCCGCCACCGGGCCCGCGGCCCGGAAGGGGGACGGGTGATGGCGCACGACCGCAAGCACGGCTCGGAGAGCTTCTGGATGGAGGGCGAGGGCGTCGTCGTCACCGGAGATCGGCGGACGGGAGGGCGACGCAGGCCGACCCGATGGACGAGGAGGACCCGGGGGCGGTCCAGCCGCGGCCGCTGGCGGCGGGCGAGATGCCGCCGTTCCGGTTCATCCGCGTCGGGCCGAAGAGCACGAAGGCCTCGCTGAGCCGGGCGTTGCTCGGTGCCCTGGCCGAGGCGATGGTCGAGGGGCCGGAGGGGCCGGACGGCAGGATCCCGGCCGGCTACACGTACCTCGGCCAGTTCCTCGACCACGACCTGACCATGGACCGGACGCAGGGGAGGCTCGGCGACGAGGTCGACCTCGCCGATCTGCGCCAGGGTCGGTCGCCGAGCCTGGACCTCGACTCGCTGTACGGCGCTCGGCCCCGACGACGAGGAGGACGAGAAGTTCTACAAGGCCGACGGCCTGCACCTGAAGCTGGGCAGGAGCGGACGGTTCAACGACCGCGACCTGCCCCGTGCCGGGCACGGGCGGGCGGCCGCCCGGCGCAAGGCGGTGATCCCGGACCCCCGCAACGACGAGAACCTGGCCATCGCCCAGACCCACGTCGCGATGATGAACTTCCACAACCAGGTGGTCGACCGGCAGCCCGCCAGCGTGAAGAAGAAGTCGAACCGCCGGCGGTTCCGGCTCGCGCGGCGGCGGGTGACGCTGCACTACCAGTGGCTGGTCCGGCACGACTACCTGCCGCGCATCTGCGACCCCAAGGTCGTCAACGACGTCTTCAAGAACGGTCGGAAGATCGTGCAGCCGAACGCCGACCCGCTCTCGGTGCCGGCGCATGCCCATCGAGTTCTCGATCGCCGCCTTCCGGCTCGGGCACGCGATGGTGCGGCGCGACTACAACTGGAACGGGATCTTCTCGGGCACGTCCGGCCGGCTGCTCGACCTCTTCACCTTCTCCGCGACGGGCGGGAACCTCGGCTTCGACGACCAGCTGACCGAGATGTGGCTCGCGGACTGGCGCCGGCTGTACGACTTCCCCGGCCGGCGGCGCGCCGCGCCTCGACGGCCCCGGCAGGCTCAACCGGGCGTCGCGCATCGACACCCAGGTCACCCGGCCGCTGCGCCGGTCTGCGACCCGAAGATCGTCGGCGGCGGTAGCAGGCTGCCGGACCTGCCGCGCAACCTCGCGTTCCGCAACCTGGCGCGGGCCGCCATGGTCGACCTGGCCACCGGGCAGGAGATGGCGGCGCGACTGCGGCAGCGCGGGCGTGCCGGTCACGACGCTGACCAAGCGGCAGATCCTCCAGGGCAACGGCGGGGTCGACCTCGGCAGCCTCACGAGGCCCCAGCGCGACGCGCTGGCCGCAGCGCACGCCGCTGTGGTTCTACATCCTGCGCGAGGCCGAGCTGAACAACGGGAGGCTGACCGGGGTGGGCGCCCGGATCGTGGCCGAGACGTTCCACCGCGCGATGGAGGGCAGCCGCGTCTCGCTGCTGCGCAACCCCGGCTTCACCCCGTCGCTCGGCCCCCGCAAGGGCACCTTCGAGATGACCGACCTGCTCCGGTTCACCTACGGCTCCACGCGCAAGGGGCTGGCGCCGGTCGGCTGAGCGGCGGGCTGGCCGGGGTCTCGCGGCTCGCTGCGCTCGCACCTCGACCGGCGTGGTCGGCGTGGTCGGTCCCTGAGGTGCGAGGCGCCAGCCGAGCCGCGAAGGGCGTGGTCGGCGTGGTCGGCCCCTGAGGTGCGAGGCGCCAGCTCGAGCCGCGAAGGGCGTGGTCGGCGTGCTGGGCTCGCACCCCGACCGGCGTGCTCGCAGATTCAGCCGGCGGCTCGGGCCCGCCGTACGATGAGGGCGCACAGGGTTCCGGTGCGCCAGGCGGTGGGTAGGCGCACTCGCCGCGGCGTGCACCCACGCCGCGGGAGTCGACCCGACCGAGGAACCCCGTGACCGCGCTCGCCTCCTACCGCCGACTGCTCGCGCTGGCCGGCCCGCTCTACGTGGCTGTGGCCTTCCTGGGCCGCCTGCCCGCCGCGATGTCCCAGATGGGCACGCTGCTGCTGGTCGCCGACGCCACCGGCTCCTACGGCGCCGGCGGCCTCGCCGCCGGCGCGCTGGCCGTCTCGAACGCGATCGGCTCGCCGCTGGCCGGGGGGCTGGCGGACCGGGTCGGGCCAGCGGCTGGTCGTCACCGTCACAGTCGGTGGGCGGCGGGCTGCTGCTGCTCCTGCTGGTCGCGCTGGCCAGAGGCGACGCCGGCACCCCGGTGCTCGTCGTCGCCGCCGCCGCGGCCGGGTTCCTCGTGCCGCAGGTCGGCCCGCTGGCCCGAGTGCGCTGGTCGCCGATCACCCTCGCCGAGGGCGAGCGCCAGGGGCGCTTGATCGAGGCGGCGTTCTCCTACGAGGGGTCGGCCGACGAGGCGTCGTACGTGGCCGGTCCGGCCCTGATCGGCGTGGTCGTCGCGCTCGTCAGCCCGGGGGCGGCCGTCGGCCTCGCGGCGGGGCTGCTGCTGGTCTTCGGCACCTGGTTCGCGCTGCACCGCACGGCGCAGCTGCCCGAGCACGAGCACCACCACGGGACCGGGGGCCTGGTCTCCGCCGCGTTCATCGTGCTCTTCTTCGCCCAGGCCCTGGTAGGCGTGCTGTTCGGCTCCGTGCAGACCGGCACCAGCGTGCTCGCCGGGTCGGAGGGTCAGCTCGGAGTCGCCGGCCTGCTGCACGCCGTCCTCGGCGTCGGCTCGGTCTGCGCCGGCCTGGCGGTCGCGGCGATGCCGCCGCGCTTCTCGCTGCCGCGCCGGATCCAGGCCTTCGCCGTCGGCATGCTTCTGCTCTCAGCGCCGCTGCTGGCGGTCGAGTCGCTGCTGCGCCTCGGCGATGACCCTGCTGGTGCTCGGCGTGGTCATCGCGCCCTACATGATCAGCAACTTCACGCTCGCCGAGCGGCTCGTGCCGCGCTCCCGCGTCGGCGCCGCGATGACCCTCATGGCGGCGGCCACCGGGCTGGGCTACGCCCTGGGCGCGGCCGTGGCCGGCTCGCTGGGCGACGCCTCGGGCCACACCGCCTCGTTCGCCGTCGCGGTCGTCGGTTCCGCCGTCGCCGTGGTGCTCTCGACGGCCGCGCAGCCCCTGCTGCGGCGGGCCCAGCGCGCCGCCAGGGGCGGCCCGGTCGGAAGTTCGCCGGCCGCGCCGACCGTCTGAGCGTGGCCTCGACCGGTCGCGTCACCAACTGACGACCGGGCCGCCCCGGTTTGTCTAGGCGGGCACCTCGAGCGCCCGCAGGGCCATGGTGGCGAGCGTCGCGCGCATCTGCCGGTCGTCGAGCAGCCCCGAGTGTGGGGTGGAGTTGATCAGCCCGAACGCCGCGTGTGCCCGGGCGCGTGCCTCGTCGGCGCCGAGGTCGGCGTGCAGCGCGCGCAGCTGCTCGGCCCACAGGTCGACGTAGGCGCGCTGCAGCTCGCGCACCCGCTCGCGCGCCTCCGCGGGCAGCGAGGACCAGTCGCGGTCCTGCACGACGATCAGCGGCCGGTGCCGCAGGGCGAACTCGACGTGCCAGGAGACCAGAGCCGCGACCGCGGCGGCGGCGCCCGGGGCGGCGGCGACGCGCTCGCGCCCCACCGAGAGCAGCACCTCGCTGATGGAGACCAGCATCTCGGCGAGCATCGCGTCCTTGCTGGCGAAGTGCTTGTAGAGCGCCGGCCCGGAGATGCCGCAGGCGGCGCCGAGGTCGGCCACCGAGACGCCGTGGAACCCCCGCGCCGCGAAGAGCTCCGCCGCGGTGTCGAGGATCTGGTCGCGCCGCTCCACCCCCACAGGTTAGCGATCGTTCACCTGGGGTGGGGCGGCCACGCGGCAGGGGTAACGTCCGGCGGGTGAGCGACATCCACTTCCGCAACGGCAACGTGTTCGACGGGCAGCGCTACCGCGAGGGGACCTCGGTCCTGTTGCGCGACGGGCGGGTCTACGCCGTGGACACCCCCGACATCGTCGACCCGATGGTCCGCCAGGGCGCCGACGAGGTCGACGTCGACGGCGGGCTGTTGATGCCCGGGTTCTTCGACTCCCACATGCACCCGCTGCTCGGCGGCCTGGAGCGGCGCCGCTGCGAGATGTTCACGCTCTCGACCGCCGAGGAGTGCCTCGACGCGATCGGCGAGGCGGCGCGGCGCAGGCCCGAGGACGCCTGGTTCCGCGGCGGCGGCTGGTCGGTCGACATGTTCGGGCCGCACGGCCCGACCGCCGCGATGCTCGACGAGCGGGTGGGCGACCGGCCGGCGTTCCTGCCGAGCACCGACCACCACGACGCATGGGTGAACTCCCGCGCGCTGGAGATCGCCGGCATCACGAAGGACACCCCCGACCCGTCCGACGGCTGGATCGAGCGGGACCGTGACGGCAACCCGACGGGCACGCTGCGCGAGGCGGCCATCGCGCTCGTGGGTGATCACGTGGAGACCTCGCGTGAGGAGTACGCGGAGGCTTTGCGCGAGGCGCAGGCGCACCTGCACGGCTGGGGCGTCACCGGCTGGCACGACGCCCTGATCGGCGGGTACGCCGGCATCGACGACCCGACGCAGGCCTACCTGGACCTGATCAAGGCAGAGCAGCTCACCGCCCACGTGCGCTGCTCGATGGTCTGGGACCGCCACCGGGGGACGGAGCAGGTCGAGGAGCTGCTGGCCGAGCGCGATCGGCTGGCGCGGCTCGGCCTCGACGCCGGGTCGGTGAAGGTGATGATGGACGGCATCTCGGAGACGTTCACGGCCGCGCTCACCGACCCCTACGTCGACCTGCACGGCTGCCCGTGCGGCGACCGCGGCATGGCGTTCCTCGAGCGTGAGCAGGCCTTCGAGGCCGTCACGGCGCTCGACGCCGCCGGGCTGCAGGTGCACTTCCACGCGATCGGCGATCAGGCGGTGACCCACGCGCTGGACGCCGTCGAGGTCGCCCGCCGCACCAACGGGATGCGCGACCTGCGGCACCAGATCGCGCACCTGCAGCTGATCCGTCCCGAGGACCGGCACCGCTTCGGCGACCTCGAGGTGGTCGCCAACCTCCAGGGCATGTGGGCCCACCGGGACACCCCTGCGGTGAAGCTGCTGGAGCCGCACCTCGACGAGGAGCGGTTCGGCTGGCACTACCCGTTCGCCGACATCGTGGAGTGCTACGGGCGGTTCGCCGGGGGCAGCGACTGGCCCGTGAACCCGCCCCAGCCGATGGCGGCCGTGCACGTGCTGGTGAACCGTTCCGAGTGGCGCGACTCCGGGCCCGACCCCGAGGACGCGCTGATCCCCGAGCAGGGCATCACGCTCGCGCAGGCGCTGGGCGCCTACACGCGGGGCTCGGCGTGGGTGAACCACCACGAGGACGCCGGCCACGTCGAGGTCGGCGCGCGCGGCGACCTGGTGCTGCTCGACCGGGACCCCTTCTCCGGGCCCGCGCAGGAGATCGGCGCGGCCGAGGTGGTGGGCACCTGGACGCAGGGCCGGCACGTCTACGAGCGTTGACCCCCCAACAGGGGGTGGTGGGCACTTTTGCGAGGTCACGATCCGATCTCGGCCAGCGGGGATGTCATTTATGTCATGCCCGCGTGACTTGGCGCAGGCGTGCCGATGGGGTTACGTAGTGGGGATACCGCCGCGCGCCCGCGACCGGGGCTGACCCTCCGGTGCGCGAGCGACGGTGACCCCGTCCGGAAGGATTCCGATGCGTGAATATCTGAAGGAGCACACGAACCCACCCGTCTTCATCGGGTCGGCCATCGTGGTGCTCACGTTCCTCGTCCTGGGTGTCGTGGTCCCGGGGGCCGTGAACACCGTCGCCCAGGAAACCCTGGCCTTCATCTCGACCAACTTCGAGTGGCTCTACATCTTCGGCACGACCGGGTTCATCGTCTTCGTGCTCTGGCTGATGTTCAGCCGCTTCGGCTCGATCCAGTTGGGACCCAACGACTCGAAGCCCGAGTACAGCACCCTCTCCTGGTTCGCCATGCTCTTCACCGCGGGCATGGGCATCGGCCTGGTGTTCTACGCCGTGGCCGAGCCGGTGAACCACTTCGCGAGCCCGCCCACCGGCCAGGGCGAGACGGCCCAGGCCGCCTCGGACGCGATGACGTACACGTTCTTCCACTGGGGCTTCCACCCCTGGGCCGTCTACATCATGCTGGCGGCGTCGCTGGGCTACTTCACCTTCCGCCGCGGCCTGCCGCTGCGCCCCGCCTCCGCGCTCTACCCGCTGCTCGGTGAGCGCATCTACGGGTGGCCCGGCGCGGTCATCGACGTACTGGCGGTGTTCGGCACGCTCTTCGGCCTGGCCACCTCGCTGGGTATCGGCGGCCAGCAGGTCGGCGCCGGCCTGGACACCCTGTTCGGCATCCCCAACACCACGACCACCCAGGTCGCCATCATCTGCGCCATCACCGCCGTCGCGGCCGTCTCGGTGATGCTCGGCGTCGACAAGGGCATCCGGAACCTGTCGCTGCTGAACCTGTGGCTGGCCTTCGGCCTGATGGTCTTCGTCTTCGTCTTCGGGCCGACCCGCGACATCGTGAACACGCTGAGCGCCAACGTCGGGGCGTACGTCCAGACGCTGCCGCGCCTGGGCATGGAGACCTTCCCGAACGGCGGCGAGCAGGCCCAGACCTGGCAGGCCGGCTGGACCCTCTTCTACTGGGGCTGGTGGATCTCCTGGTCCCCCTTCGTCGGCATGTTCCTGGCCCGGATCTCCTACGGGCGCACGCTGCGCTCGTTCGTCGCGGGCGCGCTCTTCGCCCCGGTCGGGGCCTCGATGGTCTGGCTGACCGTCTTCGGCGACTCCGCCCTGCGCCAGATCCTGAGCGGCGACGCCGAGCGGGCTGCAGGACACGGCGATCAACAGCCCCGAGAACAGCGTCTACGTGCTGTTCGAGGCAGCTGCCGATCGGCGGGATCATGGCGACGCTGGCCTCGCTGCTGGTGGTCATCGTGGTCGTGCTGTTCTTCGCGACCTCCTCCGACTCCGGCTCGCTGGTGGTCGACATCCTCACCAACGGCGGCGACCCGAACCCGAAGTGGCAGCAGCGACTGTTCTGGGCCGTCATCGAGGGAGCCATGGCCGCCGTGCTGCTGATCGCATCCGCGACCACGGGCGACAATGCGCTGGCGGCGCTCCAGGCCGCCTCCATCGCCGCCGGGTTGCCGGTGCTCGCCCTGCTGATCTTCATGGCGATCGGCCTGACGAAGGCGCTGCGCGACGAGCACATCGAGCGACCGGACATCAAGAACCCGCCCCCGATGGCCGGGATGCGGGCCTTCGCGGAGCGGACCCGTCCACCCCGTGCCGGCGACATGCAGGCCGACCGCGAGGCGCAGAAGCAGGCCCAGGCAGCCGGCGAGGCCTCGCAGGAGTCCCGCGAGCACCGTCGGCAAGTAGCCCCGAGCTCCGGCTGCCGCAAGCGTCGGAATCCCCGCTCGAGCGGGGATTCCGACGCTTGTGCTGCGTTGCAACGCAGCACAAGTAGCAGAAGTCCGAGCACACCCTGAGCGCGTACGTCGCCCGGTCACCCCGCAGCGGGTGGACGGCCCCGGTTAACGATCGCTAACCTCGGCCGGGTGACCGAGGAGATGAAGGGGCTCGTCGACGAGCTGCGCCAGCGCCTCGACCGGGCGCGGGCCGGCGGCGGCGAGGCGGCCCGGCGCAAGCACACCGACCGGGGCAAGCTGCTCGCGCGGGACCGGGTGGACCGGCTGCTCGACCCGGGCAGCCCGTTCCTCGAGCTGAGCCCGCTGGCGGCGACGGGCATGTACGGCGACCCCGACGCCGAGCGCGACACGGTCCCCAGCGCCGGCATCGTCACGGGCATCGGCCGCATCTCCGGCCGGCTCTGCGTCGTCGTCGCCAACGACGCCACCGTCAAGGGCGGCACCTACTACCCGGTCACGGTCAAGAAGCACCTCCGCGCGCAGGCCGTCGCCCAGGAGAACCGCCTGCCGTGCGTCTACCTCGTCGACTCCGGCGGCGCGTACCTGCCGATGCAGGACGAGGTCTTCCCCGACCGCGAGCACTTCGGCCGGATCTTCTTCAACCAGGCCAACCTGTCGGCCGCGGGCATCCCGCAGATCGCGAGCGTGATGGGGTCCTGCACCGCCGGCGGCGCCTACGTGCCGGCGATGAGCGACGAGACGATCATCGTCCGCGACGAGGGCACGATCTTCCTCGGCGGCCCGCCGCTGGTGAAGGCCGCGACCGGCGAGGTCGTCACCGCCGAGGAGCTCGGCGGCGGCGACGTGCACGCCCGCACCTCCGGCGTGGCCGACCACCTCGCCGAGGACGACGACCACGCGCTCGCCATCGCCCGCGGGGTCGTCGACACGCTGCCGCCGCCCCCGGCGGCGCCGTGGGAGGTCCGCCCGGTCGAGGAGCCCGCCGAGGACCCGGCCACGCTGCCGGACGTCGTCCCCACCGACCCGCGCACGCCCTACGACGTGCGCGAGGTGATCCGCCGCGTCGTCGACGGCAGCCGGCTCCAGGAGTTCAAGCAGCTCTACGGCGAGACGCTGGTGTGCGGCTTCGCGCACATCTGGGGCCACCCCGTCGGGATCATCGCCAACAACGGGATCCTCTTCAGCGAGTCCGCGCTCAAGGGCGCGCACTTCATCGAGCTGTGCAACCAGCGCGGCATCCCGCTGGTGTTCCTGCAGAACATCTCGGGCTTCATGGTCGGCCGGGAGTACGAGAACGGCGGCATCGCCAAGGACGGCGCCAAGCTGGTCACCGCGGTGGCGTGCAGCGTCGTCCCGAAGTTCACCGTCGTCGTCGGCGGCTCCTACGGCGCCGGCAACTACGGCATGTGCGGGCGGGCCTACGACCCGCGCTTCCTGTGGACCTGGCCGAACGCCCGGATCTCCGTGATGGGCGGTGAGCAGGCGGCGTCCGTGCTCGCCACCGTGCGCCGCGACGGCCTGGAGGCGAAGGGCGAGGAGTGGTCCGCCGAGGACGAGGAGGCCTTCAAGGACCCGATCCGCGAGCAGTTCGAGGAAGAGGGGTCGCCCTACTACGCGACCGCCCGCCTCTGGGACGACGGCGTGATCGACCCCGCCGACACCCGCCGCGTGCTCGGCATGGGCCTCGCCGCCGCCGCGCACGCCCCCGTCCCGGCGCCGCGCTACGGCGTCTTCCGGATGTAGCGATGGGTGGTCTCGATAACGCCGGCTCGCTCCGCTCGCGCGGCTACTCGACCAACGAAGTGGCCGGCTCGCTCCGCTCGCGCGGCTACTCGACCAACGAAGTGGCCGGCTCGCTCCGCTCGCGCGGCTACTCGACCAACGAAGTGGCCGGCTCGCTCCGCTCGCGCGGCTACTCGACCAACGAAGAGGGAGCACCATTGATCACCAAGCTGCTGGTCGCCAACCGCGGCGAGATCGCGGTGCGCGTGATGCGCACCGCGGGCCGCATGGGCGTGCGCACGGTTGCGATCTTCACCGACCTCGACGCCGACGCGCCGCACGTGCGCGCGGCCGACGAGGCGGTGCGCGTCGACTCCTACCTCGACGTCGACGAGGTCGTCGCGGTCGCGGTCGAGGCGCGCGCCGACGCCGTCCACCCCGGCTACGGCTTCCTCTCCGAGCGGTCGGCGTTCGCCGCGGCGCTGGAGGACGCGGGCGTCCGGCTCGTCGGCCCCGCCGCCTCGGTGATGGACCGGATGGGCCGCAAGGACGCCGCGCGCGAGATCGCCGTCGCCGCCGGCGTCCCGGTGGTGCCCGCCTTCGAGGCCGAGGGCGGGGCCATCCCCGACGCGGCCGGACTCGACTACCCGGTGCTGGTCAAGGCCGCGGCCGGCGGCGGCGGCAAGGGGATGCGCATCGTGCGCTCGGCCGGCGAGCTCGACGACGCCGTGGCCGCCGCCCGCCGCGAGGCGCAGAGCTCCTTCGGCGACGACACGATGATCGTGGAGAAGTACGTCGAGCGGGGCCGGCACATCGAGGTCCAGGTGATCGGCGACGAGCACGGCACCGTGCTGCACCTGTGGGAGCGGGACTGCTCCACCCAGCGCCGGCACCAGAAGGTGCTGGAGGAGGCGCCCGCCCCGACCATCGACGACGCCACCCGCGACCGGATCACCCGCTCCGCGGTCGACCTCGCCAGCCACGTCGGCTACGTCAACGCCGGCACCGTCGAGTTCCTGCTGGACGCCGACACCGGCGAGTTCTACTTCCTGGAGATGAACACCCGCCTCCAGGTCGAGCACCCGGTGACCGAGATGATCACCGGCCTCGACCTCGTCGAGCTGCAGCTGCGCGTCGACGGCCGGCGACCCGCTGCCGCTGGCCCAGGGCGACGTCCGGCTGGAGGGCCACGCGATCGAGGCGCGGGTCTACGCCGAGGACTCCTTCGCCGGCTTCCTGCCCCAGGCGGGCACCGCGTCCCTGGTCCACTGGCCCCGGCACGGCGACGTCCGCGTCGACCACGCGCTCGAGCAGGGCCAGGTCGTCTCGACCGCCTACGACCCGATGCTCGGCAAGATCGTCGTGCACGCCGCCGACCGCGAGGCCGCCCGCCGGGTGCTGGTCGCCGCGCTCGACGAGACCGCCATCCTCGGGCTCACCACGAACGCCGGGTTCCTGCGCGCGCTCGCCGCGGGCGACGCCTTCCGCGACGCCACGATCGACACCGCCTGGCTGGACCGCCACGACGTGCCGGCACCCGACGACGAGCTGCCGCGGCTGCTGGTCGCCTGGGCCGCCGCCGGGCGCGCGGCCGCCGACACCGCGCCGGGGCTCGCGCACCCGTTCCAGTCCGACGGCTTCCGCGTCGCCGGGCCGCGGGCGCCGATCCGCGTCGAGCTCGACCGGGACGTCTTCGTCGACCGCGCCCCCGACGGTCGCGGCGGCACGGTGGACGGCGTGCCCGTGCGCCAGCTCGCCGCCGACCGGAACCACCTCGAGGTCGTCGTGGACGGTCGCGAGGTGCACGCCGTGGTCGACGTCGACAAGGCCTCGCTCGAGGTCGCCCTGCGCGGCCAGCGGCACGCGTTCACCCCGCCCGACCGGCTGGCCGGCGCGGTCGCCGTCAGCGACGGCACCGTCGAGGCGCCGATGCCGGGCACCGTGCTCGACGTCCGGGTCGCCGCCGGCGACGCCGTCGAGGAGGGCCAGACCCTCGGCACGCTCGAGGCGATGAAGATGGAGCTGGCGCTGACCGCCCCGTTCGCCGGGACCGTGGCCGAGGTCGCCGTCGCCGCGGGCGACCAGGTCGCCCTGGGCGCGCGGCTGCTGGTCGTGACCGCCGCCGATGCCGACGACGTGGCCGACGGGGCGGGCGACGCGAGCGGCGGGTGACCCGCCGCCCGCGGGGCAACCGGCGGGGCGGCTGCCCGGGTCGGGCACAATCGCGCCCATGAGCCGCGTCGTCCACCTGCACGTCGGAGCGCCCAAGACCGGAACCACGTACCTGCAGGACCGGCTCACCCGCAACGCCGACCGGCTCGCCTCGCACGGCGTGGACTTCCCGGCGCGGTCGCGGTTCGAGCCGGCCGACCTCTTCCACTTCCGCGCGGCGCTCGACCTGCTCGAGCAGGACTGGGGCGGCCCCTCGGGGCACATGGACGGCGCGTGGGAGGCGATGGCCCGCCGGCTCTCCCGCGGTGAGGGCACGGCCGTGCTCAGCCACGAGATCCTCGCCCCGGCGCCGGCGGAGAAGGTCGCGAAGGCCATGAACGACCTCGCCGACTGCGAGGTGCACGTCGTCTACTCGGCCCGCGACCTGGGCCGCCAGCTGCCGGCCGCGTGGCAGGAGAGCGTCAAGCAGGGCCGCAGGTGGAAGTTCCGGCGCTTCCTGAACCGCGTCGAGAGCGGCGACCCCTGGTTCTCGCGCGCCTTCGACCTGCCCCGCGTGCTCACCACCTGGGGCGCGTACGTGCCCCCCGAGCGGCTGCACGTGGTGACCGTGCCGCACCCCGGGCCGGACACCCCGGCGGACGCCCTGTGGCAGCGGTTCTGCTCGGTGCTGGGCATCGACCCGGCGTGGGCGCCGCTGGACAGCGAGCGCGCCAACGCCTCGCTCGGCATCGCGGAGGTCGAGCTGGTGCGCCGGCTGAACCGGCGGATGGGCCGCGCCGCGCGGCGCGAGGTCGCCTACGACCACCTGGTCCGCAACCTGCTGGCGCAGCAGGAGCTCGCGGAGCGCAGCTCGCCGCCGGTGCGCCTGCCCCCCGAGCGCTTCGACTGGGCCGAGGAGCGCGCCGCGCAGTGGATCGAGTGGATCGCCGGCAGCGGCGTCGACGTCGTCGGCGACCCCGAGGAGCTGCGTCCCCGCCGCCCCCCGGAGGGCCAGCGCTGGCGCAACCCCGACCAGGTGCGGCCCCCGATGCTGCTCGGCGCCTCGCTCGACGCGCTCGAGGCGATGATCCGCGAGGCCGCCCGGCGCCAGGAGCCCTCCGCCGGCGTCGGCGAGCGGCTGCGCAAGAAGGCGCGGAGGCTGCGCCGGTGACGCCCCCGGTGGGGCGCCGGTGACCCCGCCGGGCCGCGCGGCCGCGCCCGCCGGCGGGGACGCCGGGTTCGCGGACGCGGCGGGCGGGCCGGGCTGGGTCGCGCACCTGCGCGCCGGCGGCACGACGCCCTGGCTGGCCTGGCGCGAGCGGACCGGCCCGGCCGGCCCGCTGCCCCGCGGTGCGCTGCCCGGCGCGCAGCAGCTGGAGCTGCTGCGCCGGCTGAACGTCGCGGGTCGCCCGTCGCGCCGGCTCGCGGACCGCGTGCTGGCCGCCGGCGGCACCGGCCGCGGCCGCCTCGACCTCGAGCTCGTGGGCGACGCCCCCGCGCGGCCGTACGGCGCCCCACCCGTCGACCCGGCCGCCCTGCCGGCCGCGGACCTGCTGCGCATCGCCGTCGGCCTGGTCGCGGACGGCCTGGTCGCGGGCCAGCCGTCGCCGGCGGGGGCGGGGGCGGGCTGGGCCCCCGCGGTCCCGCCGACCCGGCGCCGCCGGCCGTGGCGGCGGCGCTACCGCGTGGTCGGCGACCCGCGCCTGGCCGCTCACGCGCGCGTCGAGGCGGCCCGCCGTGGCCGTGCGCTGGGCGGCCGGCCCGGCCGCGTCCTCGTCCTCGGCGCCGGCCTCGAGCAGGCGCTCGCCGACGTGTGGTGCGCCCGCGCGCTGGGGCCGGGCGCGCCCCCGTGGGACGCCTGGCTGCGCGGCTGGGCCGAGCGCGACGCCACGCCGCCGCGCGCCGACGTGGCCGCCCTCGCGCAGGAGTGGGCCCGCCGGCGCGGGGCCCGCCGGGTGCGGGTGCTGCTCGACCCGCGGGCGCTGCCCCGGGCCCTGGGCACGACCCCGCTGCTCGGCAGCCGCGCCCAGCCGCCGCCTCCGCCCCCGGGCGCGGGGGCCGCCGAGCTCGCCCGCCGGGTGGGCGCCGTGCTCGGCGTCCTGGTGGAGCCGCCGGAGCGCCGCCGGCTCGTCGGCCAGGTGCTGCTGCCGCGGCTCGCGGCGCTGCGCGTGCCCGGCGCCGACCACCCGATCGCGGTGCCGCCGGGGGTCGAGCCGTGGCTCGGCTCCCGCGCGCGGGTGGTGCGCGACGCCGTCGCCGCGGGTGGCTACCGTGTGCACGGCGACCCCGACGCGCTGCTGGAGCGCACGCGCGGCGGGCCGCCGGGGCCGGCGTCCGCGCTGGCGGTGGCCGTGGCGGCGCTGCTGGCGGCGGAGGGCCCCGACCGGTGGGACCCCGCCGGCCGGCCGGCGCCGGAGGAGCTCGACCCGACCGAGGAGGAGCGACCGTGACGGCCAGGCGGGTGCTGCTGCACGTGGGCACCCCCAAGACCGGCACCTCGTACCTGCAGGACGTGCTGTTCCGGAACCGGAACCTGCTGCGCGAGCACGGCATCCTCTACCCCGGCGACCGGTTCGACGGCCACTTCCTGGCCGCGCTGGACCTGATGCGCCTGACCTGGGGCGGGCTCGAGCAGGAGGCGGTCGGGGCCTGGGACCGGCTGGCCGAGGAGGTCCGCGGCTTCGACGGCACCGCGATCATCAGCCACGAGATCCTGGCCCACGCGACGCAGGCGCACGTCCGCCGCGCGCTGGACTCGCTGGGCGCCGGGGACGAGGCTGAGGGGCCGACGGCCGGGCGAGGGCCCCGAGGTGCACCTCGTCGTCTCGGCCCGCGACCTGCTGCGCCAGGTGCCCGCCGAGTGGCAGGAGAACGTGAAGCACCGGGCGACGCTGAGCTATCAGAGGTTCCTGGACCAGATCCACGACCCCGACCGCGCCTCGAGGATCGCGGCGTGGTTCTGGAGCGTGCAGGAGGTCCCCGACATCCTCGAGCGCTGGGGCGGCGGGCTGCCGCCGGAGCGCGTGCACGTCGTCACGGTGCCCGGCCCCGGGTCGCCGCCCGACGAGCTCTGGCGGCGGTTCCAGGACGTCTTCGGGCTGACGGACATCCCGCTCGACGAGGGCACCGAACGCGCCAACCCCTCGCTCGGCGTGCCCGAGACCGCGCTGGTGCGCCGCATCAACGCCGCCGCCAACCGCGACGTGCCGCCGGCGCACTACCGGCCGCTGGTCCGCGAGCTGCTGGCGCACCGGACGCTGTCCCGGCGCACGGGCTCCCCCCGGCTGGCGCTGCCCCCGAAGGAGGCCGCCTGGGCCGCGGACCTCTCGCGGCAGTGGTCGACGCAGATCCGCGAGCGCGGCTACGACGTGGTCGGCGATCTCGACGACCTGCTCGGCGACCGCGCCGCGCGGGCCGGTGCCGACGCGGCCTCTCCGGACGCGGTCGAGTGGGCCGACCCCGACGCCCCCGACGAGGCGCTGGTCGCCGACGCCGGCGTGGACGCCGTCCGGGCGCTGCTGCTCGAGAACGCCCGCCTGCGCGAGACCGAGGCCGGGCTGCGCGACGAGGTCGGCGACCTGCAGGCCGCGCTGCAGCGCTCCTACCTGCGGCCGAGCTACCGGCTGCGCGAGCGGCTCGTGGGCCGGATGCGCGGCAGCCGCGCGGGCCGCGCGGCGCTGCGCGCCTACCGGCGGGCGCGGGGGCGCAGCTCGCGGTCGGTGTAGCGGCCGACCTGCCAGGTCTGGTAGCCGTCGGCGCCCGCGCCGACGAGCCCGCCGACCATCGGCACCCGGCGCGCCACGGTCGAGGCCATCCGCTTGCCGACGACGCGTTCGACCAGCCCGGCGGCGACCTCGCGCGAGACGGCCCGGTCCATCGCCCGGCGCGACTCCTCGTCCGCGGGCGGGGCGACGGCGAGCTCGTACGGCGTGCCCGGCAGGCGGCCCCGCTTGACCATCCGGGCCACCTCGTCCTCGCCGAGCAGGCAGACCAGCACGGCGTTGCGCACGCTCGGGTCCTCGAGGTCGTAGCCGCGCAGGTGCGCGATGCCGGCCACCATCCGGCACTGGATGACGGCCAGCCCGGTGATGTTCGCCGGGATCGTCACCGCCGCGGTCACCACGCCGCCGAGGTTGGTGACGAAGCCGCCGGCGCCGGCCAGCCGCACGTGGTTCTCGATCACCTCGTGCACGCCGCGCTCGACGTCGCCGTGCTGCTCGGCCAGCTGCTTGTCGGCCGCGGACGCCGCCGGCGGCAGCGGCCCCGCGCCGCGGATCGCGCGGGTCAGCGCCTCGCGCACGAAGCCGGTCGTCAGCTCCGGGGCCATCCGGGTCAGGTGCGGCGCCATGTGCCGGCCCACGCGTCCCCTCATGCTCATGGAAGAAGCCTACGGAGCCGCCGAGCGCCGGGTAGCGTGACGGGGTGGCCGCTCCCGACCCGCCCGTGGAGCCGCCGCCCAGCCGGTGGCGGTTCGGCCCGCCCGAGGAGCTCGACGCGGGCGACGACCTCGTCGCCGTGGGGGCCGACTACGCGCCCGGCACGCTGCTCGAGGCCTACCGGCACGGGCTGTTCCCGATGCCGTCGGGCGAGCGGGGCAACCCGCCGCTGTGGTTCTGCCCGCTGCGCCGCGGCGTCCTGCCGCTGGACGGGCTGCGCGTCTCCCGGTCGCTGCGCCGGTCGCTGCGCGACTTCGAGATCCGCGTCGACACTGCCTGCCGCGAGGTGATCGACGCGTGCGCGCACCCGGGTCGGCCCTCGGGCTGGATCGACGCCGACGTGCGCGAGGCGTACCTCGAGCTGCACCGGCTCGGCTGGGTGCACTCGGTCGAGGCGTGGCGCAGCGGCGAGCTGGCCGGCGGGCTGTACGGGGTGGCGGTCGGCGGGCTGTTCGCGGGGGAGTCGATGTTCCACCGGGAGCGGGACGCCTCCAAGGTCGCGCTCGTCGCGCTGGTCGAGATGCTGCGTGCGGCGCCCGCCGCGGAACGGCGACTGCTCGACGTGCAGTGGCGCACCGACCACCTGGCGAGCCTCGGCGTGGTGGAGATCGGCCGGGCGGACTACCTGGAGCGGCTCGGCGTAGGCCCTGTCGCTGGAACCCCCCTCGGCGCTCGGCGGGCCGCCGTACGATGAGCCGCGTCCGGGGTGAGGCGCCCGGCCGGCGGGAGCGGAGGGAGGTGAGCGCGACGTGCGCAGCCGAGCCCTCCGCCGCGGACTGCGGCTGACCGGGGTCCGGGCCGTGGCGGTCGCGCTCCTGGCGGCGTTGCCCGCACTGGCGGCCTGCTCGGGTGAGGGGGCGCCGACGGACGCCTCCCAGGAGGAGTTCTGCTCGGCGTACAACCTGCTCGCGGACGCCTCCAACGGCGCCGACTTCCGGAGGCTGGCCGAGCAGCTGCGGGCGACCGGGACCCCCGCGGACATCAGCGAGGACGGGCGCGCCGGCTTCGACGTCGTGGTCCGGGTGGCCGGCGGCCTCGACGAGGACGCCTCGCTCGAGGAGCTCGAGGACCCCAACGTGAGCAGCCAGGAGGTCCGCCAGGCCAGGGAGTTCCTCGACTACGGCGCCACGACCTGTGGGGCCCCGGGCGGCGGGGGCGCCGGGCTCTAGTCGGTGCTCGAGGCGATGCCCTCGACGATGCCCTCGACGATGCCCTCGACGATGCCCTAGACGATGCGGGGCGGCTCGCCGTTCTCGCTGACGATCGGCCGGTCGGCGGAGGCCCACTCGATCATCCCGCCGCGCAGGTTGACCACCGAGTGGCCGGCCTCGTTGAGCCAGTCGACCGCCTGGGCGCTGCGGGCGCCGATGCGGCAGACGACCACGACGTTGTCGTTGGGCAGCTCGTGGCGCACGCCGGGCAGGTCGCGCATCGGCACGTGCACGGCGCCGGGGATGTGGCCGTGCTCCCACTCCACCGGCTCGCGCACGTCGAGGATGGTGAGGTCGTCCGGCAGCGGGTCGGGCAGCTGCGAGACCTCCGTCGTGGGGGTAGCCGTCCCGGTCATGCCCGGCAGGCTAGTGCGCCGACGGGCTCCGAGGCGAGCACGCCGGTCGAGCGGCGTGCCGGGAGCGCCCGTCCGGTGACAGACTCGCCCGATGGCGAGCGACGACGAGCCGGCGGTGCTCTGGCGACCCGGCCCCTGGGAGGACTCCCGCCTCGGGCGCCTGGCGCTGGGGATCGAGCGGCGGCACGGGGTCTCCTTCGGCGGCGACGCCGAGGCGTTCCGGCGGTGGACCGTGGCTCACCCGGACGCCTGGTGGCTCGAGGCGTGGCGCGAGCTGGGCCTGCCCGCGCGACCCGGCGCCGGAGGTCGCGCTGGCCGAGGAGCGGATGCCGGGCGCCGTGTGGTTCCCGGGCGTCACGACCTCCTACGCCGAGGCGATGCTGCGGCTGCCGGGCCGGGCGGACGACGACGTGGTCGTCGTCTCGCGCAGCCAGGCCCGCGAACGAGCGCAGCTGGACCGCCGCGCAGCTGCGCGCCGAGGTGGCCCGCGTGCGCGCCGGGCTGGCGCGGCTGGGGGTCGGGCGCGGCGACCGCGTGGCGGCGTACGCGCCGAACATCGGCGAGACGCTCGTGCTGCTGCTGGCGGCCGCGAGCCTGGGCGCGGTGTTCTGCTCGGTGCCGCCCGAGTTCGGCACCCAGAGCGTGGTCGACCGGCTCGGCCAGGTGGAGCCGGCGGTGCTGGTCGCGGTCGACGGCTACGCGTACGGCGAGCGCCGCGTCGACCGCTCGGCCGAGCTGGCGGAGATCCGCGCGGGGCTGCCGGGCCTGCGCCACACCGTGCACCTGCCCTACCTCGACCCCGACGCCCCGGCGCCCGAGGGCGCGAGCACGTGGGCGGAGCTGCGCGCCGAGGAGGGCCCGCTGGCCTTCGAGCCGGTGGGTTTCGACCACCCGCTCTACGTGCTGTTCTCCAGCGGCACGACGGGGCTGCCGAAGCCGATCCTGCACGGGCACGGCGGCATCGCGCTGCTGCACGCCGCGGCGCTGGGGCTCTTCACCGACCTGGGACCGAGCGACCGGTTCTCCTGGTTCTCGACCACCGGCTGGATGATGTGGAACTTCCTCGTCTCCGGGCTGCTGGTCGGCACGACCGTGGTGCTCTTCGACGGCAACCCCGCCCACCCCGACCTGATGGCGCAGTGGCGGATGGCCGAGGAGACCGGGCTGACGTACTACGGCAGCTCGGCGCCGTTCCTGATGGCCTGCCGCAAGGCGGGCTGCGGCCCGGCGCGGAGGCTGGACCTGTCGCGGCTGCGCGGGGTCGGCTCCACGGGCGCGCCGCTGCCGCCGGAGGGGTTCCGCTGGGTGCACGAGGCGGTGTCGGGCGCCGGCGGCAGATCGGGTCGGTCTCCGGCGGCACCGACGTGTGCGCCGCGTTCGCCGGGCCGACGCCGATGCTGCCGGTCTGGGAGGGCGAGATCTCCGGGCGGCTGCCCGGCCTCGCGGTCGAGGCGTGGGCCGAGCGACCCGGGGGAGACCGTGGGAGTCGGTGGTGGGCGAGGTCGGCGAGCTGGTGCTGACCCGGCCGATGCCCTCGATGCCCGTGGGCTTCTGGGGCGACGAGGACGGTTCGCGCTACCGGGCGGCGTACTTCGAGGACATCCCCGGCGTCTGGCGCCACGGCGACTGGACGACCATCACCGAGCGCGGCTCGCTGGTGATCACCGGGCGCAGCGACGCGACGCTGAACCGCGGCGGCGTGCGGCTCGGCACCTCGGAGTTCTACCGGGTGGTCGAGGACCTGCCCGGCGTGCGCGACTCGCTGGTCGTGCACCTCGAGGACGACGAGGGTGGGGCCGGCGAGCTGGTGCTCTTCGTGGCGGTGGGGGAGGCGGCGGGCTCTCGTCGGGCTCGTCCTCGGGCGGGGACGCCGAGCCTGACGGACTGCGCGAGCGCGTGGCGCGCGAGCTGCGTACGCGGCTCTCGCCGCGGCACGTGCCCGACACCTTCCACGCCGTGGCGCGCGCTGCCGCACACGCTCTCGGGCAAGAAGCTCGAGGTGCCGGTGAAGCGGGTGCTCCGCGGCGCGGACCCCGACGCCGCCGTGTCGAAGGAGGCACTCGACGACCCCGCGGCGTACGACGCCCTCGCCCGCCTCGCCGCGGCCCGCTCGTCCATGTAACGCGGGGTTACGGTCGCTGCAGCAACCCTGTGCGGGACCGCGAGCGACCGTTCGGTTGCGGTAGTTGGGTCGGTCGCGGCGCGCCGCGTGGCTACAGGTGCGTGCGCATCCAGTCGGCGACGAGCTCGACGGCCGGGCCCACGTACTCCTCCACGTCGTAGAGGTCGATGTGGTTCGTCGTGTCGAGCCAGTGCAGCTGCTTGGGCCCGTCGATCCGGTCGTACGCATCCTGGGCACCGGTCGGCGAGCAGAAGTCGTCGCGCCGGCCGTGCACGATCAGGGTCGGGGTGGGCCCGACGAAGTCGGCCCCCATCGCGGCGTCGAAGGTGAGCAGCTCGCGCAGCGACAGCCGGGTCATCTCGGCGCCCCAGCCGGGCGCGGCCGACCGCTCGGTGCCGTAGTAGGCGAACGGCTCCGCCCCCGGCATCAGCGCCTCGCCCTCCTGGGCGACCGTGGCGATCATCTCGGGCTCGCCGGTGGCGTGCTCGCGACCGGCGCACGCGGCGAAGGCCTCCATCAGGCCCCGGTACCCCTCCTCGCCGATGTTGCGCCGCATGACGCGCGGGTCGTTGAAGGCGGCCGCGACCAGCGCGAGGGCCTTGATCCGGCGGTCGAAGGCGGCGTGCCTGAGCGCGTAGCCACCGCCCATGCAGATGCCGACACAACCCAGCCGGTCGGCGTCCACGGCCTCGTGGCGCCCGAGCCAGCTGGTGGCGGCGCCGAGGTCGGCGAGCTTGCCGGCGGCGTCCTCGTGCTGGGGGCGGTGGCCCTCGCTGGCGCCGAAGTTGCGGTGGTCGAAGGCGAGGGTGACGAAGCCGCGGTCGGCCAGACGGGCGGCGTACAGCCCGGTGACCTGCTCCTTGACCCCACTGAGCGGGCCGGTCATCACCAGGGCGGGCAGGGGCGCCTCGCCCGCGGAGCCGGGCACCCGCAGGTGGCCGGCGAGCGTGAGGTCGTCGGCGGCGAAGCGCACCTCGTGGAGCGTGTGGCCGGTAGTGCCGCGGGGGCGCACGCCGGACGTCGTGCTCATGGCGCCAGCCTGCTCCGGCCCCCGGCCGGCCACAAGGGCCGCTCGACCCGAGCGAGGCTCAGTGGGTGCCGGCGAGGTTCAGGCCCACCACGCCGAGGACGACCATCCCCAGCGACGCCGCCTTGAGCCAGTTCATCTGCTCCCCGAGGGCCACGTAGCCGATGACCGCGACGAGGGCGGTGCCGAGCCCGGCCCAGATGGCGTACGTGATCGAGACGGGCAGGGTGCGCACGACCAGGGCCAGCAGCCAGATCGCGACGGAGTACCCGGCGAGGACGGCGGCAGTCCAGCCCGGGTTGGTGAAGCCCTCCGCGCGTGGCAGCAGCGCGGTCGAGACGACCTCGACGGCGACGGCCGCGAGCAGCAGCGCGATCGCGAGTCCCATGGGCGAACCTCCTTCGACATGCCTGTAGCGGGTGCTACGTATTGAGTGTAGCAACCGCTACACTCGGTGACCATGCACCGAAGGGACGAGCTGCTGGAGCGGGTCGCCGACCACGTCGTGGAGCACGGGCTGATCGGGCTGACGCTGCGCCCGCTGGCGAAGGCCGTGGGCACGAGCGACCGGATGCTCATCTACCACTTCGGCAGCCGCGACGACCTGGTCTCCGACGTTCTCGACGTCTCGAACCAGCGCGCGATCGCGGCGCTCTCCGACCTGGCTCCGGCCGCGACCGTGCGGGACGGCGTGAACCGGCTGTGGAACGCCTACCGCGAGGAGCCGCTGCGGCCGCTGCTGTGGCTGTACTACCAGGCCGCGGCGACGGGCCTCATCGGCGCGGAGCCCTACCGGACCCGCACCCGCGCCGGCAACGCGCGCTGGGGCGAGGCGCTGCGCGACTACCTGCGCCGCAGCGGCGCGCCCGATGAGGACGTCGAGCGCATCGCCCGCCTCGTCGACTGGGGCCTGTGCGGCTTCCACTTCGACCTCGCCACGACGGACGCCGACGAGCTCGCGGCCGGCGTCGACGACCTCGCTGTGGCGGCCGAGCGGCTGGCCACGCCGGTGGGCTGAGCGGGCCTCAGCGCGCGGGGACGGCCGCGCCCGCGAGCGCCGGCGTGAGCAGGTCGCGCAGCAGGTCGAGGGCGGCGAGCACCTCCCGGGCGTCGCGCCGGACCCCACCGACCGAGATGGCGCCCTCCAGCACGATCAGCGTCTGCTGCGCGAGCCGCGCCGCCCGCGCCCTCGGGAGGCCGGCCCGGCGCAGGATGCGACGCACTCCCCGCTGGACGGTGTCGAGCGACTGCTGCACGAGCGCCAGCGCGGGGTCGTCCTCCTCCGCGAGCTCGGCGGCGGCGTTGATCATGGCGCAGCCGCGGAAGACCCCGCTGGTCGGCATCGCGTACCCCCGCGCGTAGGCGAGCACCTGCTCCAGGGGGTCGTCGCCGGCGTCGGCCACGAGCTGGGCCAGGTGCGCCTGCCAGCGCTGCTCGCGCGCCTCGAGGTACGCCGCCACCAGCGCCTCCTTGGAGCCGAACTGGTTGTAGAGCGTCCGCTTCGAGACGCCCGCCTCGGCGGCCAGCGTGTCGACCCCCGAGGCGACGATGCCCTCCCGGTAGAAGCAGCGCTCCGCGGCGGCGAGCAGGCGTTCGCGGATGTCCGGCTCGGGTTCAGACATCTGGACAGGTTATCGCGACACGCGGTGAGTTATACCGATCGGTGTTGATGATGGGTGGGGGGCGAGGCACAATGGGAGGTGCACTGCACCGATCGGTGTAGCGCCCTCTCGGAAGGGGTCATCATGTCCTTCGCGCGCCGTGTCGCGTCCCCCATCTCTCGCGCCGTCAAGGGCGTGGGCCACGCCCTCGCCGAGGACTCCCGCCGACACACCAGTACGCCCAGGCACGAGGCCCTCGCCCTCGGGCTCGGGCTCGCGCCGGTGTCCAGCATCCACCCCGGACGCTGATTTCCCCGGGCTACCGGCGCAGGCCGCGGTCGAGGAAGCCGACGAGCCAGGCGAAGCTGTCGTCGACGCTCGCCTCCATCTGGAAGCCGCCCGCGGCCTCCAGCACGGCGAAGCCGTGCAGCAGGCTGCGCAGCATCCGCAGCGCGTGGATGGTCTCGGCCGGGTCGAGGTCGTAGCCGGCGAGCACCGCCGAGAGCGAGCCGAGGACTCGGTCCCCGGCGGCGGTCTGCGGATCGTCCGGGCCGGTGGCGTCCAGGCGCACGGTGGCGGCGTACCGCCCCGGGTGCTCTCGGACGAATGCCCGCACCGTGGTCGCGGCGGCGGCCAACGCGTCGCGTCCGGCCCGCCCCTGGAGGGCGTCGCGCAAGGCGTCGCCCAGCTCGAGCAGGGCCCGCTCGGCGATCCGGCGTCGGAGGTCCTCCTGCCCGTCGACGTGCTTGTAGAGCGACGGGGCGCGGACACCGAGCCGGTCGGCCAGCCGGCCCATCGTCACGTGGGGCAGGCCGATCTCGTCGGCCAGGTCGGCGGCGCAGTCGGTGACGACGCGCGGGTCCAACCCCGCTCTAGGCACGGGCGTGTGCCCGGAGGAACGGCAGGAGCAGCGCCACCGTCTCCTCGGGGAGCTGGGTGTGGGGGTAGTGCCCCGCGCCGTCGATCACCCGGAGCTCGGCGAGCCCCACGGGCATCGCCGTCACGACGGCCTCCCCCTCGGCGCGCGGGTCGGCCCAGTCGGGGTCGAGCGAGCCCTCGACGATCAGGGTCGGACAGCGGACGTTGCCCAGCTGTGCGCCGGCGTCCGTCGGCGCGGAGCGGCCCATCCGCTGCAGCGCCTTCATCCGGCCGGGCTCGCGCAGCATGGCCTCGTTGCGTCGCAGCTGGTCGCTCCAGTCGGCCGGCTTGTCGCCCGGGAACGCGAGCTCGAGGTAGCGGTGCCACCAGGTCACGCTGCCCAGAGCGGCGGCCATGCCCAGCCGGGTCATCGCCGTGCGGTAGCGCTTGACCCTCAGGTCGCCCAGCCGCACCGCCTGCTTGCGCGTGAACGGCGCCAGCTCGACGAGGCCGTCGACCAGCTCCGGGGCCTGTGCGGCGGCGATCGTGGCCGCGCCTCCCGAGATCGAGTGCCCGACCAGCACCGCCGGGCCGCCCAGGTGCCGGACCAGCGCGACAAGGTCGCCCGCGATGTCCGTGCGGCTGTACGCCGGCCAGTCGGCGCTGGACTCCCCGCTGCCGCGCAGGTCGACCGCGGCCACGCGGTATCCGGCCGCGACGAGCCGGGGGACCACGAAGCGGTAGGCCGAGCGGTCGTCGCCCATGCCGTGGGTCAGCACGACGAGCGGCCCGCTGCCGGTGACCTCGTAGGCGAGCGTGCCGCCGTCGAGGGGGAGGTGGTCGGTCATCGTGGCTCCTTGGCTATGGCTGTTAGTTGTAAGGCTAACACTCTTAGCCAAGCGAGCACAAGGCCGGCGGCCCAGGCTCCCGGCAGTAGCTCGGGGCTGGCCACGGTGCGCTTGCGGCGTCGTTTCGGCGCTCGCCTCACCTGCCGCCGGCCTCCAGGGCGACGACGCCCAGCATGATCAGCGCGAGGCCGGCGATCTGCTGGCGGCTGAGCCGGTCGCCGAACACGAGAGCGCCGGTGAGGGCTCCGAGGGCGATGCCGGCTCCGGTCCAGATGGAGTACGCCACGGCCAGGGTCATCCCGCTCTCGATCGCCCGGGCCACGGGCAGCAGCGACCCGATCAGGCCGGCGTACGCGCCGACGGCGAGCACCGGTCGGCGCAGCCCGTCGGAGGCGCGGAGCGCGGTCAGCCCGCCGACCTGCACGGCCACGGCGACGGCGATCCACACCCCGGCACTCACGCGGCGTCCCGCTGGAGCAGCCAGATGCCGGCGCCGAGCACGACGATGCCGCCGGCCTGGACGAGCGTGAGCGGCTCCCCGAAGGCGACGACACTGAGCCCCGCCGCCGCGATCAGGCCCGTCGCCGTGAGCACGCCGTAGGCCACGCCCAGGGCGATCCCGCGAACCAGAACCCGCCCGAAGATCGCAATGCTGCCGCCGTAGAGCGCCACCACGCCGATGGCGAAGCCAGGCCGGGTCATGCCCTCGGAGAGCCGTAGGGACGCTGTGCCCGCGACCTCGCCGGCCACCGCGATCGCCAGCAGGAGCCAGGTGGGGAACCGGTCGAGCGGAGACCCTTCCGGCATCTACTTCAGGAACTTCGACGTACGCCGGTCGGCCAGCGGCTTGCCGCCGGTCTGACAGGTCGGGCAGTACTGCAGGCTCGAGTCGGCGAAGGACACCTCGCGCACGGTGTCGCCGCAGACCGGGCACGGGCTGGCCGGTCTGCGCGTGCACGTCGAGGTGTGACTTCTTCTCGCCCTTCAGCTCGCTGGCCGCGAGGCCGCGGGAGCGCGCGACGGCGTCGCCCAGGCAGGTCTGGACGGCGTCGTAGAGCGTCTGGACGTCGGTCTCGGTGAGGCTGCTGGCCGGCTTGAAGGGCGACATCTTCGCGGCGTGCAGGATCTCGTCGGAGTACGCGTTGCCGATGCCGGCGATCGTGCCCTGGTGGCGCAGCACGCCCTTGATCTGCCGCGCCCCTCGCTCGGCGAGGATCTCGCGGAACCGGTCGACGGTGAAGCCGTCGCCCAGCGGGTCGGGCCCGAGGCTGGCGATGCCGGGGACGTCCTGCGGGGAGGCGGACGACGTACATCGCGAGGCTCTTGCGCGTGCCGGCCTCGGTGACGTCGAGGCCGGAGCCGTCGTCGAGCATGATGCGCGCGGCGAGCGGGGACTTGTTGCTCGGCTTCGGCGGCCTGTCGGGCACCTCGTCGCGCCAGCGCACCCAGCCGGCGCGGGCGAGGTGCAGCACGAGGTGCAGCCCCGAGGCGCTGACGTCGAGGAACTTGCCGTGCCGCGTGACGTCATCGACCAGCGTGCCGTAGAGCGCGGTGATGGGCGGGTCGAACGTCTTCAGCGCGCTGAACGCGGCGAGGTCGACGCGCGTGATCGCGCGGTCGCTCAGCCGGCCCTTGAGGTCCAGGGCCAGCGCCTCCACCTCCGGCAGCTCGGGCACGGGAGCGAGTGTAGAGCCGCCCCGCGACGCCCGCCCCGAGCGCGGGATCGCCGGTGGACGGCGCTGGCCGCCGGGTCGTCAGGGCCGCCGGCGCGTCAGGGCAGCTGCAGGGTCTGCCCGACGTAGATCAGCCCCGGGTCGCTCACCCGGGAGCGGTTGGCGGCGTAGACCGCCCGCCAGCCGCCGTCGACGCCCTGCTGCCGCGCGATCTTGGCGAGCGTGTCGCCCGCCTGCACGGTGTAGCCGCCGCCCTCGGTGCGGCCGCCGGAGCGCGAGGCGTCCGGGTCGCGCGGGGCGGTGCCCGGCGAGCCCGAGGCCTCGGCGGGGCCGAGGCCGAGCTTGGCCGAGCAGGCGGGCCAGGCGCCCCAGCCCTGCACGTCGAGGACCTTCTCGGCGACGGCGATCTGCTGGGAGCGGGTGGCGAGGTCGGCGCGCGGGGCGTACTGCGTGCCGCCGAAGCCCCTCCACGTGGGCTGGTAGAACTGCAGGCCGCCGTAGTAGCCGTTGCCGGTGTTGATCGACCAGTTGCCGCTGGACTCGCACTGGGCGAGGCGGTCCCAGGTGTCGCCGTCGGCGGCGCCGGCCGGTGCGGCGGCGAGCGCCGGGACGCCGAGCGCGGCGGCCGCGGCGGCGCCGACCAGGGCGCGGGTGGTGCGGGGGCGGGTGGTGCGGGGGCGGGTGACACGTGCGGGCATGAGGAGTCCCTCCGTCGCTGGTGGCCCGGGCAAGTGGCCGAACGTACGGGGGTCGTGGTGAGCCACCTCACGACCGGGGCCGGGGTGGTCGGCGACCCGGCGCTGGCGCCGCTTGGCGGGGCGGGGGAGACTGGATCGATGGCGGCCGGGAACGGCAGGAATCCCACCGCGGTCCACGTCGATGACCGCGGCGACGACCGCGCGCTGCGGGTCACCTGGCACCTGAGCCGTTCGGTGGGCGGCCGCGACGCCGACGGCCAGCCCGACCCGCTCGTCGTGCTCAGCCTGTGGCGCGGCAACGTCTGCTCGGGCACCTTCCGGTTGCGCCGCGAGGAGGTGTCGGGCCTGATCGCCTTCCTCGCCGACGGGCTCGACGTGGTCGAGCGGCGCGAGGTCGCGGCCGGCCTCGCCGAGGCGGCGGCCGCGTCGGACGAGGGGACCGTCGAGCTGCCGGGTTCGATCGGCCGGGTTTCGATCGGCCGGGTCACGCCGACGCGGGCTGACGGGGGCAGCGAGCTCAGGTGCGCTGGCGGGCGATGACTCGGCCCCGTGGGCGGCGTCTACACCCACAGGACGACGACGGCGGGAGCCCTCATGAAGACCACAGCGCAGGAGCTGGACATCACCTTCACGGCGCGCCTCGGAAAGGCGCGGCCGGGGGACACGCTGGACGTGCGTGCAGCTGCCCGGCTCCGCGGACATCTTCGCGACCCGCGGGTTGGTCAAGGTGAGCGGGACCGTCGACGGCGAGCCGTTCACCGGCGCCTTCATGGCACTCGGCGACGGCACCCACAAGCTCCCGATCGCCGCCCCGGTCCGGCGAGCCATCGGCAAGTCCGACGGCGACGACGTCACGGTGCACCTGGATCGACGGTTGAGCTGACCTCGGCGCTCGCCGACCCGGTGCACGCCTCGGCGGGCCGGGTCGCGGAAGCCGGCTGCGCGGTGGGACCCGTCGCAGAACGGCTTCGAGCCGCTGCGGCCGCAGCGGCAGAGCTTGCGCCGGCCGCGGGTGTCGTACTCCTGCCCGTCGGCGCCGACCACGCGCACGTCGCCGGTGAGCCGGTACGGCCCGTCGGCCCGCGGCAGCGATCCGCGGCGCGCCCTTCGTCGTCGCCCGGCTTGTGCCGCTCGGCGGCGTCCGTGGCGGTCGGTGCGGTCTCGGCGCCGTCGAACCGCTTGAGGCCGTGGGTGGCGTCGCAGAGCGGCTTGCTGCGCGAGCCGCCGCAGCGGCAGAGGTCCGATCGCCGGGGCACCCGTCGCGACCGGGCGGCCCTCGGCGTCGGCGATGGCGACGTCACCGGTGACGCGGTACGGCCCGTCCGGCAGCACGCGGACCTCGGCCGGGCTCGACCCCTCCGCCCCGTCCGTCATGACGGCATCACACCACCCCGGGCCGACAGCGCCAACGGCCTGGATCGCCAACAGGCCGCGCTCTAACCGCCGGCCGCGCTCGGCCTCGGGCGCGGCGACGTCTGCCCCGTCGCGTCACTGCGCGCGACCAGGGCGATGCCGTCGATCCGGATCGAGTCGGGCCCGGAGAAACCTCCTCCGTAGACCCTCGCGAATGCGAGGCTCGCCCTCCGCACGCCCGGGGGTAGGTGGCCGTTGACGACGATGGTGCCGCTCTGCCGCGCGCCCGCTGCCACGGAGTCGCTCCAGTCGCTGCGGAAGGCGTCGGCCTCGATGGTGGTGCCGTCGCCGCCGGTCAGCACGCAGTTCCCGTAGAGAGGCAGAGCCAGCGACTCACCCACGTCGTTGTGAACGCTCACGGTCAGCCGCGTGAAGTGACGCGTCTCCTCGAAGCGGCTCACTGTCAGGGTGAGCCCGGCGGCCGATGCGGCCGCCGGGGCGGCGAGACGGTCTTCTCCGCTCTCGTTCCCGGTGACGTACCCGACCGCGTACTGGACCCCCCACGTGACGACGAACCCGCCGACGCCGATGACCAGCAGCACGGTGAGGAGGGCCGCCGTGAGGGAGATCCCCCTGCGGCGCCAGGGTCCCGCGGCGGCCGCCGGCCCCGGAGGGGGATGGGGCGAAGTCGGCGACGACCGGAACCGGGCGTGGACGTGGGCCTGGGCGAGGGCCGTGATCACCGAGACGCAGAGCGCCGCCACCGGCACGGCCAGCCAGGTGAGCGCGCCCGACCACGTCGCCAGGAACGAGGCCACGACGTTGCCCAGCAGGCCCAAGAGACCGGTGACGAGGCCCAGCGACAGCGCCAACCAGACGTTGACCCTGTTGCCCGACTCACGCCCCCCGGGCGGCCCCCGAGTCTCCACAGGATTCACGATGGCAGGACCGGGCGCACTGCGCAGCGCTCGCCGGGGCAGCCGTGGGGACACGCCGATGCCCCTCGATCGGCCAATCTACGGGTCACGCTAGAGAGCCGGATACGGTCCTCGCGATGGACCCGATCCGCAACCCCTACGCCCCCGGCGCCGGCCAGCGCCCGCCCGAGCTCGCGGGCCGCGACGAGCAGCTCGACGCGTTCGACGTGGTCCTCCAGCGCGTGGCGCGTGGGCGGGCCGAGCGGTCGATCGTGCTGACCGGCTTGCGCGGCGTCGGCAAGACGGTGCTGCTCAACGCGCTGCGCTCGGCCGCCGTACGCCGCCAGTGGGGCACCGGCAAGCTCGAGGCCCGCCCCGACCAGGGCCTGCGCCGCCCGCTGGCCTCGGCGGTGCACCAGGCGGTGCGCGAGCTGGGGCACCCGCAGGAGGACCAGGTCTCCCACGTGCTCGGGGTGGTGCGGGCGTTCGCGCAGCGCGAGGCCGGGGCCGGGGCGAAGCTGAAGGACCAGTGGTCCCCGGGCATCGACGTGCCGGCGGTGAAGGGCCGCGCCGACTCCGGCGACATCGAGATCGACCTCGTGGAGCTGATGACCGAGCTCGGCGGTCTGGCCGCGGACCTCGGCCGCGGGATCGGGGTGTTCATCGACGAGATGCAGGACCTCGGCCCGGACGACGTCTCCGCGCTGTGCGCGGCGTGTCACGAGATCAGCCAGAACGGGCTGCCGGTGATCGTGGTCGGCGCCGGGCTGCCGCACCTGCCGGCGGTGCTGAGCGCGAGCAAGTCGTACTCCGAGCGGCTGTTCCGCTACCAGCGGATCGACCGGCTCACGCGGGAGTACGCCGACCTCGCGCTCACCTCGCCCGCCGACGAGGAGGACACCGCCTGGGCCGCCGACGCACTGGACGCGATGTACGCCGTGACCGGCGGCTACCCCTACTTCATCCAGGCCTATGGCAAGGCGGTCTGGGACCGCGCCCCGCGCAGCCCGATCACCGCCGAGGACGTCTCGGTCGCCGCGCCCGAGGCCGAGGCCGAGCTGGCGGTGGGCTTCTTCGGCTCGCGGTACGAGCGCGCGACGCCGGGGGAGCGGGACTACCTGCGCGCGATGGCCGACGCCGCGGTCGAGGTCGCCGACGACGGCGAGCCAGACGCCGTCGGGTCGGTGGGGACCTCGGACGTCGCTTCCGTGCTCGGCAAGCGGCCCCAGTCCCTGTCGCCGGCCCGGGACTCGCTGCTGAAGAAGGGGCTCATCTACTCCGGGGAGCGCGGCCGGATCGCGTTCACCGTGCCGCACTTCGGACGGTACTTGCGCCAGCACGCGTGATTGTGTCCTTTCGGCTCCCTTCTGTCGTCAACCGGCGTTCTGGAGTGGTGCGGCTGGCGTGGGCTTTCGCGGCGGAGGAGGTCCGGCGTAGCGTCGGGGTCGCGGGTCCGGGAGTGGCTGATCCGAAGTGTCGATGTGCGGGGGCAGGTCGGCCGCGCTGGATTCTTGAGACGCCCCGCAGTGCCCTCCCGGGTCCGCGCTTTGTGGTCGTAGGGCGTCGGTGACGAGCTGGCGGTAGATGGCGTCTGAGATGCGTCGCTTGAGACAGCGGAGCGCTTCCTTCGGCTTCTTACCGGCGGCTCGTTTGCGTCGGTAGTAGTCCCGGCCTTCGGTTTCCAGTCGTAGCTGGGTGACGGCGGCGATGTGGATCATGTGGTTGATCCGGCGGTTGCCGGCTCGGGAGAGTCGGTGTCGGTTCTGCTCGCCGGATGACGCGTCCAAGGGGGCGGTCCCGGTCCAGGACGCAAAGCGGTTGCGGTCGGCGAATCGGGCGACGTCGCCGACGTCGGCCAGGATCCTTGCCGCGACGACAGCGCCGACGCCGTGGATGTCCATCAGCCGCGAGTTCCGCGCCAGGACCATGGCCTTGAGCTCGGCGGTGGCCTTCTTGATCTTCGCCTCGACTGCGACCAGCTCGGCCAGCTCCTCAGCGGCGATACGGCGGCGGGTCTTGCCGGCGATGTCCCGCGGCCGGACGGTCGCCAGCATTGCCTTGGCCTGACCGGTGGTGATGTCACGTTTCGCCTGGCCAGGCAGTAGTTCTGCGAGGAGTGCCTGAAGTCGGCACACCGTCTGCACGCGACGACGCGTCAGAGCTTCGCGGCGATCAGTCAGCATCCGCAGAGCTTCCAGCTCGCCGTCCACCTGCAGCACTCGCAGGCTGGACGTGCGCGCCGCGACGACGGCGACCGAGTGCGCATCGAGGGCATCGGTCTTGCGGTTGTGGCCGGTGTCGAAGAGCCGCACCCGCGCGGCCAGTTTCGCCGGCACGTCGACGACACGCTCGCCGGCCTCGAGCAGCCGTTGAGCCAGCGGGCGACCGACGCCGTTGGCGCCCTCGACTGCCCAGACGCGATCCGGCCAGGCCTTGACGTAGTTTCGCATCGCGGCGTAGCCGGGCTGGTCGGTGGTAAAGCGACCCGACCCGAGAAGTTGTTCGTGCTGGTCGATGACCTCGATCGTCGCCGACAGCTTGTGGGGATCGACCCCGATGATGACCTGCTCCATGCGCTGCTCCCGCCTGCGCTCGTGTCGATGGGACGGCGAGGTGGGCATTGCTACTACGAGCTGGGCAGTCCCCTCTTGAGCCACGCCTCGTCACGGTGCTCGGCGGGCTGCAAACCGAAAGTGAGCCACACCCGCGATGGAGTGGGCAGCCCAAAAGAGAGCGAACCCGCCGAGCACCTGGACCGAGTCTGGCCAGACACCGGCCCTGAGGGGAGTCTCTAGTAGCCCACTATGACGCGCGCGATGAGCGGTTCAGGCTCGTCGCCGAGTCGGTCCGGCACCGACAGAAACCAACAGAGCCGGCGGCGAGCAGCGCGAGGCCAACAAGCCACCCGCCCAGGTGGCAGCGCGCCGCTGAGGTGAGCACGTCGCGCTGAGACGCTCGCTCGAAGCTCGGCTCCACCGAAGGGGTCGTTGGCGACCCCGTGGTCCTCCCGGACAGATGGGCAGAGCTACCGATGCTGCAACCCTCATCGCCCGATGACGCTGGTGGCATGCCACATCAGTCAGGAAGGGGTGGTCATGATGGCAGCCACAGCAGTCAGCGTCCGGCAGGAGGAGCTGGAGTTCCTCACGGTCAACGGCGTCCGGATCGCGTACGCCGACACCGGCGGCACGGGGACTCCCGTGGTGTTGGTCCACGGCTCCTGGGGGTCGCACCACAACTGGGACTTGGTCGTTCCCGGGCTGGCCGAGTATTTCCGGGTCGTCTCCTATGACCGTCGTGGCCACAGCGAGAGCGAACGGCCATCGGGACAGGGACACTTCTCCGAGGACGTGGCCGATCTCGCCGCGCTGATCGAGCAGCTCGGCATCGCGCCGGCATGGGTGGTGGGCAACTCCTCCGGTGCGGCCATGACGGTGAAGCTGGCAGCTGGGCGGCCGGAGGTCCTGCGCGGAATCGTCGTGCACGAGCCGCCGCTCTTCGGGTTGCTCGAAGCAGGCAGCCCGGAGGCCCACGCGGTAACCGAGATCGAGACGGGCACGCTGGCCGAGGTCGGGCAGCGCATCGCCGCGGGCGACTACGCCGGCGCGGCCGAACAGTTCGTGGAACAGGTGGCCCTCGGCCCCGGTAGCTGGGTCCAGTTGCCCCAACCCATGCGAGCGATGATGATCGCCAACGCGCCCACCTACCTCGACGAGCTCCACGACACCGAGTGGAAGGTCGTCGACGAGACGCGACTGAGCTGCTACGACGGCCCGGCCCTGCTGACCTCCGGCGAGCAGAGCCCGCCGATGTTCCGGCACGTCGAACATCGGCTCGCCCGGCTGCTGTCGCAAGCGAAGCGGACGACCTACGCCGGCGCCGGGCACATCCCGCACGTAACGCACCCGAAGGAGTCTGTCGCCGAGTTGGTGAGGTTCATCGAGTCGAACGAGGTGACCCGGCGATGACCACCTCCACCGAGGTCGAGCGCCTGACCGTCCGCTCTACCGCCGGTGTCGACCTGGCCGTCTGGGTGGAGGGCCAGGGACCGCCGCTGGTGCTGGTGCACGGGCCCATCCAGGACCACATCATCTCCGCTGCGCTGGTGGCCGAACTGAAGACCGACTTCACGACGTACGCGATGGACCGGCGTGGCTTCGGCGCCAGCAGCGACGGGCCGTCGTACTCGCTGGATCGGGAGTTCGCCGACGTGGCGGCCGTGGTCGACGAGGTGGCGGCTCGGGCCGGCGAACCGGTGGTGTTGTGGGGGCACTCGTTCGGCGCGAGCTGTGCCATGGGGGCCGCGGCCCTCACCGACAACGTCAGGCATCTGGTGCTCTACGAGCCGAGCCTGGGCCTCCCCTACCCGACCGGCTGGATCGACCAGGCGGAGCAGCTGGTGGCCGACGGTGATCTCGAGGAGGCGATCGTGATGGTGCTGCGCGACCTGTGAGTTCACCGACGAGCAGATCGAGGAGCGACGCGCCGAGCCCGAGTGGGCGGGCCGGGTCCCACGGCACCGACGTCGCCGGAGGCGCGAGCCGAACAGGAGTGACAGGGCCGGATGGACCGGATCACCGCGCCAACACTGCTGCTGTCGGGCACCGCGAGCCCGCCGGACATCAAGCACGCCACGGCGGCGCGTTCGGCGATCCCCGGCGCCCGCGTGCGGACGATGCCCGGTCACGCCCACATCGCGCACCGCACGGATCCGGCGATGGTGGCAGAGATCGTGAGCGAGCTCGTCAGGGAGTGAGCAGGTCGTGCTCCATCGCGAAGAGCGCCGCGGCAGCCCGGGTGGAGTGACCGATCTTGGTGTAGATGTGCTGGACATGGTGCTCGGCGGTGCGCCTGGAGATCACCAGCCGCTTAGCGACCTCCGGGTTCGACAGGCCACGGGCAAGCAGCCGCAGCACCTCGACCTCGCGGTCGCTCAGACCGGAGGGCCACTCACGGCGTACCCCCGGCCGCTCCTGCCCGGCGGCGGCGATGATGGCCGACACGCAGTCGGCGTCGAGGCGACCTGCGGCTGCCGCGGCGGTGAGGTGCTCGGCGGCCTGCTCGACGGAGCGGGCTGGCCGGTGGGGCCTGTCCTGGGTGGCGGTCTGGAAGGCGTCGGCCGCCGCGAGGATCCGCGCTGACATCGGGAGCGCGGCCGCGGAGACCCCGTGGTGGTAGCCGCTGCCGTCGAGGCGTTCGTGGTGCAGCCCGGCGATCCGGCCCAGCGGCGCCAGGGTCGGAGAGCAGGAGAGGATCCGCTCGGTGTGGTAGGTGTGCAACCGGATCTGCTCCCACTCGCCACGGGTGAGAGGGCCCTTCTTCTCCCAGACTCCGCTCGAGACGCCCACCCGGCCGAGGTCGTGCAGCAGTGCCGCCCGCCGCAGGGTGACGACATCGCCTTCGGCGAGGCCGGGGGTGCGCGCGGCGGTCTCCGCAAGTCGGGCCACCTCGCTGGAGTGACCCACCGTGTTCGGCGACTTGAGGTCAACCATGTCGGCGAAGCACCGCGCCACGCGGTCCAGATCCGACTCATCGATGAGCGCGACCGGCCTCGGCTCGACCTCGAGCACCGCCTGCCACGGATCGGCGGCGACGAGCTCGGCCATCAGCCCCGGCCCTGCCTTGCCGAAAGCGGCCGCAACCTCAGGGTCGAACCAGCCACCAGCACGCTGCTCCACCATGCCGAGCGCCGCCTGCGGCCCCGCTGCGTCGAGGAAGAGCACCGCCTGCGTGGCGACCTCACCTACCCGCGCGGGCAGCGCAACCTCGTCGGCGGCCATGCCGTAGGGACCCTTGCCGTCCCACCGCTCGAACTGCTGCGCCACGCAATCCTGCACCGCGTGGCCCAGTCCGAGACGGCCCGCGATCATCGACGCCGCATCACAAACAGAGGTGAGGATCTCATCACCGTGCCGGGCATTGCCCACCAGCACCGTGGCGACCTTCGCGGGGCGCCTGAGCCCTGCGCCGCGACCGGTCCCCAGCGTCAGCCAAAGCATCTCGCGGGGGTTACCGAAGTCCGCGGGTTGGGCCGCCTGACGCGACACAAGCTCATCACCGCCGAACAGGCGTGCCTCGGCCGCGGCGGTCGCCGTGCACCCGACGTGGCGGAGCAGCGTGCCCAGGCAGGCGCTGCGTACGTCGCCCTCAGGGAGATCCATCGCACGGGCGAGCTTGCTCGCGAGCAGGCTGGACCGCAGCGCGGTCTCCGGCGGTTGCCCCATGCCCAAATCGGTGCTGACGGACAGCGCAGCCAGCAGATCCATCAGCCGCAACCGGTGATCGGTCACAGCTCCATGGTGCCCGAGGTTCAAGAGCCCCGCCACTCCGTCCCCGCCGGCTCGAGGGAGGGCAATTCGTCATCGACCGCGACCAACAAGGGGTCAGGCACTCAGTCTCCAACGCCCACTCCTCCGGCCAGTCGCTGCATACCGCGGCGATGGCAGTGCTGAGTCTCATGGATCGGCGGACGGCAGTGACTATTCGAGTGCTCGAACTCGCTCTCCGGGACCTCTCTTCCGCGGCCACGCTCGGGAATCTGGGTAGGTCATGGAAGCGCCCGGGCCCCGACGGACTGAGGGCTGTTGAGGCTGAATGTTATCGACTAACATTCACCATCGTGTCATCTACCAGGCGCGACCGCACCCGGGCCCGCCTCGAGCAGGCTGCGTTCGACCTGTTCGAGCGCCAAGGGTTCGACCAGACGACGGTCGCGCAGATCGCGGCCGCAGCGGAAGTTGCGCCGATGACGTTCTTCCGGCACTTCACCACCAAGCCCCGGGTGCTGCTCGACGACCCTTACGACCCGGTCATTGCTGCTGCGGTGGCCGACCAGCCGTTGGCTCTCGATCCGCTCAGCCGTGTCGTGCGTGGGGTGCAGTCTGCCTGGGCGAGTCTGCCCGAAGCTGACGAAGCCGTGGTGCGCCGCAAGGTGCGCATCATTGCGCAGACCCCGTCGATCGCGAGCGAGATGGCCAGCAACAACGCGGCGACTGAGGCATTGATCGCTGAGGCTCTCGTGGACGACGGGGTCGCGCCACTGGCCGCGCGGGCGGCCTCGGCGGCGACGATGGCGGCGATCACGGCGGCCATGCTCGAGTGGGCCACGCACGACGACATGGCGCTAGGTGAGGCGCTGCTGGTCGCGCTCGAGACGCTCGGGGGCCGCAATGGGTGACCGCGCGATCCGGGCCAAGGGGCTCATACGGACCTTCCCAGGGGGCGCAGGCGTCCACGGGATCGACCTCGACGTCGGGGATGGCGAGGTACATGCGCTCGTTGGGCTCAACGGCGCCGGCAAAACGACGCTGATGCGCCTGCTGCTCGGGATGCTGCGGCCCGACTCCGGCACCGTCGCGGTCGGCGTGCCGTGGTCTGGAGTGGGCCACACCGTCGGTGAGCCTTTCGGCTATCCCGACCTCACCACAGTCGCCAACCTCACTGTCGCCGCCCGACTGCGGGGGGTGCCGAGGGCGAAGGTGGACGAGGTCGTCGAAGCCGGCATGGCCGACCTGGGCATCGACGCCTATGCAGGGCGCCGCGCTCGTGCGCTTTCCCAGGGCAATCGCCAGCGCCTCAACCTTGCTGCCGCACTGCAGCACAAGCCACGCGTCTTGGTACTCGACGAGCCGACGAGCGCGCTCGACCCGCGCGGCGTGATCCTGCTTCGCAGGGCGCTGCTTCGTTGTGCGGCGGACGGTGCGGGTGTGCTTGTCTCCAGTCACCACCTCGACGAGGTCGCGCGGGTCGCCGACCGAATCACGGTGATCAACCACGGAGAGGTGATCGGCATGCTCGACCCTGGAGGCAAAGACCTCGAGCGAGACTTCTTCGCGCTTGTGCTCGCCGACGACGAGTCACGTTCGGAGCAGATCTCGTGAGCCTGATCGCACCGCGGGCCGCCACCCTCCTCGCGGTCGAGGGCCGCAAGGCCACGTCCTCTCGTGTGCTTCTCGCAACCGGCGTGCTCCTCGTCGCGGGCGTGGCCATTCTGGCAGGCGTCATGACCGCAGCGGCCCGCGGTGGCAACGAGCAAATTCGCGCTCAGCTGGCAGATCTCGCCGACGCCGACCCCTGGCCGCAGCTCATCGGCGCCGCTGCGCAGATCACTGCGGCCGGCGGGTTCTTGGCCTTTGGTGTTGCCCTGAGTTGGCTCGTGGGGCGGGAGTTCGCCGAACGAACGATCGCGGGCCTGTTCGCCTTGCCTGTGTCCCGTGGGCAGGTCGCTCTGGCCAAGCTGGCGGTGTTCGCGGGCGCCACGGTCCCGGTCGCGCTGGCGCTCACCGCGGGTGTCCTCCTCGTCGGTCTGGCCTCCGGGCTCGGAGCACCCGCCCCTGACGCGTGGAGCGGGTTGGCGCGCCTTTTCACTCTGACGATGCTGACCGGGTTCGTCGTCTGGCCCGCGGCCTGGGTCGCCACGCTAGGGCGTGGGTTGCTGCCGGGGATCGCCGCGACCGTGGTGCTCATCGTGACGGCCCAAACGTTCGTGGTCGCGGGAACCGGAGCCTGGTTTCCGGTCGCAGCGCCCGCGCTGTGGGCTATCGCCCCGGGAGAGGTGCGCGCGGGCCAGCTCGCGCTGGTGGCTGTCATACCGGCTGCGTCTGCGGCCCTCACCGTTCGTGCGTGGTCCCGTCTGGAGCTCGACCGCTGAAAGAGCTGCGGGGCGGTCGCCATTGTCAACACAGGAAGGAGCATCCGCCGCCGTGCCTCGGCCAATACCGCGACCGTGCTCTCGCCTCAAGAGCGAACCCCTGCGCCGCTAGGACCAGAGGCCGTGAGCCCTGCCACGAAGGCCGTCACATTGCCGCGTCTTTCTGCCTGTGCGCGCCGGTTGATCGTCCGTCGGCACGTGATCTACGGCTGGGCTCCCGAAGCGCTGCAGCGCCGGCCGGTTGGTGAACTGGACGGCGCCTAGAATCGCTGGAAGAGCAGCCGAGGAGCGTTCCCGCCGTTCCAACTGGGGACGCCCGACGCTCGCCTTGTATAGAGAGGAGCCAGCGCCTCGATGTCGAGCAACCGATGGATCATGGTGGCAGCGGGGGTCTTGGTCGCCGTCCTTGTCGTGCTGCTGGTTGTGTACGGCGGCGGAGATGGCGGAGGCGGAACAGGCGGTGGGGGTTACTGACCGGGGCTGCGTCAAAGCGGACCGAGTCTGGCCGGACACCGGTCCTGGCGGGGGAATCTAGTAGCCGCGCATCGGTTCTGTTGCATGTCGTATGCCCGCATTCCCGCCAACCGGGTCTTCCGGTGAGCGGTGGTCCACTGTTCTCGGTGTTCACGGGGCAGGAACACGCGTCTAATGTGCGTGAGCATGGCAGGCATCGTGATTCGTGTTCGGCTCATCAGCGGTGACAACCTGGATCTGACGTACGAGGAGCCCGGTGCGGGTAGCGAGGACGAGGTCATCGACCACCTCGTCACCGCGCTTGCGGAAGATGCCGGTGTGCTGCGGTGCCGGCACGGCGATCGGCTTCTGGTGCTCTACGCAAGGGGCGTTTCCGCCGTGGAAGTCACACCCCGCGGCGCGGTCCTGTGACCGCCCATCTGATCAGCAATGCCGTCTCACTTGAGAAATCGTGCAGTGGGATCGCAGCCGGTCAGCGCAGCGCCCAAGTGCCGAGGCAATCTCCCCCAGCGGGGCAGGCGCCCGCGAGCGCGCGGACAGCCATGCGTCCTACTGCCGCGTACCGACCGGTCGCGACAACAGCCGCGTGTTGCGTCAGCCACAATCGCTGTCGGGAGTCCCTCGCCCCACTCTCCCTGCCAGGTCGAGCTAATGATCACTTGGAGAGCGCCGTTGAGGCGGCGTCGTAGCGCTTTCTGATTAACCCAAGTCCGTCAGCAGCATCTCCAGCAGCTCGTGTCCACTGGCGACGGGCCGGGTGCGGCACTTCCAACAGCGCGCACGTCGGCGTTGACGGGAGGGATCGCCAGAACATCTGGGCGAACTTCCCCGCTGCCGCCACGGTCGTCGCAGGGCTGATGCCCAACAGAGCAACGCGCCGGCCGAGGTCAGAGAGGAGGTACTCAGCGTATTGCCTTCGGGGGTGCTCTCAGCGTTCGGATTTCCCTCGCCCGCGATCGGCGTGGGCCCTCGATTGGAATCCACTGGTTGTCATCGAGAGGAGTTGCCGGCGTGATGGCCTGGCGCTGCAGTGGAACCTGACTGACGTTGACGATTGCCACACGAAAGTCACCGCCCTGCTGCCGGCGGGCAACTTCCTCGCCAAGGGATCTATCCGGGTCAACATTCCCCGCCAAGAATGCGAGGGCGTCCCTTCCGGCACGTCCGGCGAGTGGGTGCTGTGCGTGCAGCTCGTCGACGTGAGGAGACTCAAGGAGAATCACCAGGTCGACCGGCAATCCATGTCCACCAGTGAGATCGGGAACGACGAAGTTGGCGTAGGCACCGACTCCGGTCTCCTGCAGGTGCGCCTCGACTGTCACGCACAAAGGCTAGCCGTGGTGGGCATGTCCAGTCGGTGAGTCTTCGCCGGACGATCCGCGCCTTGCAGCTGCTCGACTCGCCCGCGTCTTACCGCCGCCTGCCGGGCGCGCGCTCATGCCGAGTTGAGTGCGTTCAGTTTCCGCTTCGCGGGGTCGCTAGGTGGGGTGTGCTGCCGTCACCGAGGTCAGGTATTGACCGGGACGAGACAGTCGATTTCGCCCTCACGCCGATAGAACTCGATGAGTGGACGCTCGGCGTCGTGGTCAGCATGTTCAAGAATCGCATCAAAGGCAGCGCCGATCCGCGAGTAGACCTCCGGAGGATTGCCGACGAGGGTGAGGCGGAGGTAGTCACCCCCAGGCACGACTGTCTCTTCTAAGTCGTAGGAGTGGTCACTGTCTCGTTCCAGTTTCGAAGTGGCGAGGCGATAGATGTCTTCCCGATTGAAGACGAGCCCCAACATTCGGCGTCCCTGAAGGGAGTCCAGCGATGTCTCGAACTTGGGCCAGGACCTCTGAACCGCCGCAAGGTCCAGGGGGACGTCCATAGAGAGCACGGTCAGGTCGGTTCTCGTGACTGGTGTGATGTCCCCAAGTTCAGTCATGCAACGAGGCTAGACCGTGAGTCCGACACGTCTAGTTATGGTCACCCGGATCTGCCGCGATGAGCGCCATCCGATGCTGCGTCTTAGCGCCGCCTGCCGTGCCCCCGCAACGACCAGTTGAGCCCGCCCAGTACCGAAGCTGATCGGCAGGACGCCTTAGCGAACCCCGGTTCGTCTGCAGCTCCGTCGGGGATCATGATGGCGTCGTGGGCAAATTCTTGGACCATGATGCGGCCGCGGTGGTGATGGCCGACAAGATGGCTGAGGTCAAGCCACGGCTTCGGGGGTGGGTCCACGCGGGGTCGATCCCGCTCGTGTTGGTTGCTGGGATCGTCTTGATCATGCTGTCCCCGTCGGTCGGCACGAAGGTCGGATCGGGGGTCTTCGTCTCGTCCGCGCTGCTGTCGTTCGGCATCTCGGCGATCTACCATCTCGGCACGTGGCAGCCAGCCATCTGGGCGCTGCTGCGCCGGCTCGATCATTCGAGCATCTTCATCTTGATCGCGGGCACGTACACGGCTTTCGCGATGTTGCTGCTGGACGGCAACGCGCGCGTCTGGCTGCTCACGGGCATCTGGGGCGGCGCCCTTCTTGGACTGTTCTCCCGAGTCTTCTGGACCAGCGCCCCGCGATGGTTCTACACGCCGGTCTACATCGGGCTCGGATGGTTTGCTGTCTTCTTCATTCCCGAATTCATCGATGGCGCCCATCGATTGAGCAATCCGATAGCTATCGCGACCCTGAGCCTGGTTGTGATGGGCGGGCTGCTGTACACCCTCGGTGGCGTGGTGTACGGCCTCAAGAAGCCGAATCCGAATCCCGAGTGGTTCGGCTTCCATGAGGTGTTCCACTCCTTGACGATCTTGGCCTTCATCGCGCACTACGTGGGTGTTTCCGTAGCGACCTACGCCCTGCGCTGATCGAGTCTCGGCCCGAACAAGCGGCAGGCGCAGTCCGGACTCGACCAACGTGCGTCACTTCGCCGCCAGCCGGACGCACTGTCATGCCGATGAGCAAGCGGTGCGTGCGAGCGGCCTAGTGGCTTAGGTCTATGACGCAGAAGAGATTGCCGTCGGGGTCTGCCAATACGATGAAGTCAGCGTCGTCGGGGTAGTCCCAAGCGACTCTTTGAGCGCCGAGCGAGATAAGGCGCTCCACCTCGGCCAATTGCTCGGTCTCGTCGTCTGCCCACAGGTCGAGATGCGTCCTGTCGTCCGCGTCCAGGTGAAGCCGCGGACATTGCGAATCCTCGGGGGACAAGAACGCGCGGTTGTGCGGCTGCCTTGCGTAGCCGAGCGCCTCGGCCCAGAACGCCCCGGCCCGCTCGACATCCGACACGTTCAGCACCAGTGCTCCAAGCCTCAACATGCTGCGACAGTTGCACGTTCGGCCAGGCCCCTCAACGACCGCTCATGACGCCATGCGTGCAGTCGGGTGCTTGCGTCACAGCGCCGCGTCACTCCGCCGCGTCACTCCGCCGCAGTCGGCTGACCGCGCGGGCTCGCTCGACTGCGCTGGCTCTCGGGGCCTACGCAGCCGGCTCTCGTGATGAGTGGGATGTGGTGGCTCAGGCAGTGTCGGGCTTCTTGGGGCGTGGTGCATCCGGCAGGTTGCCGGACTCGATCATCTGCTCGAATGCCTCGCAGCGTTCGCGTTCGGTACGAACTCGCTCGCCGGATAGAACGCCGTGTCGGGCCGCCCCCCGCACAACGATGTAGAGCACCAGACAGGCGACCACCAATTCCAGCATCGTGAAAGGCTAGAGGCGCCTGAGCAACCCTATCTCGGAATTGAGAAGTCAGCGATCGAGTCACTCCGCTGACCGCCGAACGCCGCTAGACCAGCCGCTGGGTCTAGCGTCGTTGTGTCCGTGGGCCTGGCCTGCTGGCGGCGGGCGGTCCGGTCCGTGCCGGGTCGCCGCAAGAGGTGATCTCGATGTCTGGTTCAGCTCCGCTTCTTCCTTCACAGCCGATCGCGATGTCGACCGCGCAACTTGCGGCGGTCTCGTATCTGGCCCGGTACTCCGGGCGCACCCACGCCTTGTACGCCTACCAGCTACGCCGGTGGTTCGCGTGGTGTGAGGACAACGGGCTGGACCCGCTGATCGGGATCCAGCGCGCTCACGTCGAGCTCTACATCCGCCAGCTCGGCGACGCCGGGCTGATGAGCTCCTCGGTCACCACGATGATGCACGGCGTCCGGGGATTCTTTCGGTTCGCCCACATCGACGGGCTGATCCCCGCCGACCCCGCGGTCTACGCCCGACTGCCCAAGGTCCACCGCGACGAGTCCCGCACCCAGGGCCTGGACCGGCTCGAACTGATCCGGTTCCTCCAGGTCGCCCGGACGATGAGCGTGCACCACGGCGCCCTCGCCTACCTACTGGGCATCAACGCCCTGCGGGCCTCCGAGGCCGCCGCCGTATGCATCGAGGACTACGCCGACACCCTGCGCGGCCACCGCGTGCTGCGGCTGGTCGGCAAGGGCGACAAACCAGCCACCATGCCCCTGACCGTGCCCGTGCTGCGGGTCCTCGAGACCTGCCGCGGACAGCGCACCGCCGGGCCGCTGGTGCTACGCCCGGTCTCGCAGAACCCAATCGACCGGCGCGATGCCTATCGGATGGTCGCCCGCATCGCCAAGGCCGCCGGCATCCCACGGCACATCAGCCCCCACTCGCTACGGCACGCGGCGATCACCAACGCCCTCGACGCCGGCGTCCCGCTGCGCGACGCCCAGATCCTCGCCCGCCACGCCGACCCCCGCACCACCGAGCACTACGACCGCGCCCGCGGCAACCTCGACCGCCACGGCGTCCACTTCCTCACCGCCTACGTCGCCGGAGTCTGAGGCAGTGGTCGCCCCACCCCATCTCGGCAAGCCGAAGGGACCCTCGGATGGAGATCAGCATCGCGTCCCAGCCGGGCGGAAGGAGGAATTACTCCCCGGTTGTGTAGTACCGCGTCAGTCTGGCGATGGCCTCGGCTTTCGTCATGGCGCGGACCTCGGCCTCGGGGATGTGAGCTTCCTGGGTCAACGTGCGGATCACTCCCACCGGGATCGCCTCAGCGACCGGCTGCGCCTGTCCTCGCTCCGGCAAGACCTGGTTGTTGACGCAGTCCCAGAACTCTTCTGCGGTGACTTCCAGTTGGTCTCGCAGGATGTGCGACCAGATGCTCGGCCCGTAGTCGGTCCGGTCGATCGGATGACTAATGCGGGTGTACAGGATTCGGCCGTCAGGCAGCGGCAACTCGTAGTTGACGTGATGGCTGCCGCGCTTGCCGGTGGCGCGCTTGCGTTCAGTCCAGCCCTCGGTGGTACAGAAAGTCTCGTGATCGCTGCGGGTGGCCGGAGGTCGCTTCTCGGGCACGGATCGTCAGGCGGCTAGCAGCCAGTGGCGCAGTTGGTCATCGGAGGCCAGCATGACGATCTGCACCAGTCCCCAGTTGTCCTCATGGTTGGGGGCGAGCCTTAGACGCTCAGTCCAGGCCTCGGCATAGTCGCGTAGGGCGTCGACCATCTCCTCGACGGCTTCCTCGATGGTGGCGCCGTCCGCTGCGACCGGCACACCTGAAAGGAAGAGGCTCCAGCCATCGCCGTCGGCGACAGCTTGGACGCCGGAGGGATGAAGCCGGGTCAGGAAGTACACGAGCCGGTCGGCGTCGACTGCGGCGACCCGTCGCTGGTCGCGGGTGACCGTGGCCGGTCGACCCTCGTCGGCGGCGTCGAGCAGATCCTTGAAGTGCTCGCGTGCCTCTCGGGCGCTGCCGTAGTTCACGGTGGGGGTAGTCATCGGGTCTCCTGCTTAGGTGTGTACACAATGTACACAGCCTCAGGTTCCCGTTCAACCTAAGGAGCCGGGGTGCGTCACAGCGCCGCGAGCAGGGCGCACGCCCATGCCGATGAGGGTGCGTTGTCAACGAGCCAGGGATGCGCCGGTCCAACGCTCCTGGCCGCTCACGTCCTCGAGAAGGTCGAGCCAGTCAGGGACTTGCTGCCGAGGTAATGCGGTTCGAACGATCGGGCGGGAGACCCCAGAGCGGACTGCGACCCCGGACTGCCGCTGACTCCGCGAATGGCTGGTCACCCGGATCGGTCATGTATCGGCCGAAGCCCGCAAAGCGGGGAACAGGTCCCCGAACATGTCGTGGGTGATGGCAACGGCTTCCTCGCCGGTGATGGCGGCGTCGGGGTCTAGGTCCGGCACCGCAACTCCCATCTGCTTGCCGAGGGCCATGAGGCCGCCGAAGAGAGCTTGGCCGAGCCCGTTCAGGGGGGCGGACAGAGGCAAGAGTGGCTCGGCCATCTTCTCGACGGGGCGGGCGAAGATGTCGGGCCAGTCGGCCTGTTCGCGCGGCTCGTCGAGGGTGAAGATCGAGTTGAAGCTGCGTGCGGTCGCGTCGCGCTCGGTGAAGGGCTTTCCGAGGTCCCACCGCTCACGCATGGTCGCGATCAACGACGTGGCCCGGTGCTCCTCGGTGACCACGGTGCGTTCGGGGATCCATGCCGAGATCGCCAACGTCGGGATCCGCACCCCCGAACGGTCGAAGGTGAAGCCGAACTGACCGGCAGGCGCGGAGGGGTCGGGAGGGGTCGCCGGAGGCGGGGTGACGTGATCGTAGGTGCCGCCGTGTTCGTCGAAGGTGACCAGCAGGGTCGTGTTGAGGTAGTTCGATCCGGTCTCGGAGGACGACGAACGGATGGCGTTGTAGAGCCGAGCGAGCAGGTCTTCGCCGCCGATGAGCGAGGACGGCGGGTCCCAGGTCAATCCCGGGGTGAGCATCCCGTAGGCGGGGTGCATGTCGTTGTGGGCGTGGCCGATGATCTGGGGCTCGATGAAGGAGTAAGTAGGCAGCTCGCCCTTTTCGGTGTCCTCGAGGAACTGGTCGGTGGAGAAGAAGTGCGTAGCGAACCTGTCCCGCAGCCGCGGGGCGTGGATGAGCCCGGTCAGCGAGTAGTGCGAGGGCGGGTCGCAGTAGACCTTCCAGGTGAGCCCGTGGTCCTCGAGACGGTCGAACAGCGTCTCGGCGTCGTTGTGGGCGACGAACGACTCCGGCGGACTCAGGTTCACCACGTAGCCGGACGAGGTGCCCGCGTGGAAGAACGAACGGTTGGGGAAGGTGCATGAGGGCACGTCGCAGAACCAGTGGTCGAACGTGGCGAACCCGCGTGCCAGACCGGCCATGACCGGCATCTGGTCGGGCGTGTAGCCCGTCATGTATTGCGCGTACTCCTGATACGTCGGCTGTCTGCCGAACTCGGCCGTGAACGTGCTGATGTAGTCGGTGAGGAACCCGTCCATGCTCGGCTGCTGGGTTGGGTAGTCCGGAGTGTTGAAGGTCTGCTCCGGTTGCAGAACGCCCCGGTTGGCCTCGTCCAGGATCCCGAACAACTGGGTGTTGATGTGCGGCAACTCCTCGCCGGGATCGGGCCACGGGGTATTCATGTTGGGCGCGACCCCATACCGCACGAACCTCTTGTCCGCCCCGTGCTCGGCCCACTCAGGGATCGGGTTGCTCAAGTCCTTGCCGAGCACCCCTTCGAACGACGGCACCTGACCGGGCTCGTACAACCGACCGAGCAGGTTGTCGAAAGAGCGATTCTCGAACATGACGACCACGACATGGTCGAGAGCATCGGACCGGGTAGGCCTAGGCATGCACGTTCTCCTTTGCTGATCGGCGTGGGTGCTGATCGCCGTGCCCGGGTAGCGCCGCCCCTTCAACGTTGTTCACCGGACTGCCGGCCGGATCCCCCACAGCGGGTGAGACCTCCGCGCAAAGCACTCTCATCGCCGATTGCGCGGCGCTCGGACGGAACTGGTCAGAGCGGCGAGGCGAGATACCGCTAGCGGGGGGACCTCGGTGACACCGAGCGTGCGTGCACGTCACTCGGAGGCGAACTGCATCGCAGACACGACCCCAGGACGCGAGCGTCGCCTCAGCCGTGGCTGAACGTGCCCCGCTGGACCTGTTCCTGGGAGAAGGTCAGGTCTACCTGCGGCACGAGCCCGAGCGCGTCCCGACCATCCGCTCATGCCGCTGTCGGAGCGGAGCGTCCGACCATGCCGCTGTTAGGGCGGCTCCGCGCGCCAGACCATGAACCGCCGGCCATCGATCGTCGGTGGCGAGCTCGCGACCGACGTCGCGCACGTGCCTGCAACCGTCTTGTCCGCCAGCCCCCTTGGTGAGTATGAGCGTCTCGCGTATGCCGTTGAGCCGCGGCGCCATGGCCGGTGGGCCACGCACAGCGGTCCACTGAGTGCATGACCACCACCACCGCACTCGGCGTCGCAGCCCTGGTGGCAGCCATCCTCGCCACGGCTATGGTCGCCGGCCTGACTTTCTTCTCCGCGCACACGATGATGCCGGGGCTCGGCACCCTGGACGATCTCGCGTTCCTCACCGGCTTCCAGCGCATCGACGCGGCCATCCCCAACCCCTGGATGATGGCGACCTTCCTTGGCAGTCCCGTTCTGGCGCTGGCGGCACTGCTCCTCCACCTTCCCGACCGGAGCCAGGCCGTCCCGTGGCTGATCGCGGCCGGGCTGCTGACGATCGCCACCGTGGCCATCACCAGAGCCGTCCACCTCCCGCTGAACGCGGCGGTCCAGGAGGCCGCACCCGCGTTCGTTGACGCGGCCGGCCTTCGGGAGCGGTTCGAGGGCCGCTGGGTGCGCTGGAACGTCGTCCGCACCGTCACCTCGACCGGATCGCTCGCCGCCCTCGCCTGGGCCCTCTTCGTCGCCGGCCGCGCGGCCGGCTGACCCACCCACCAGCCACCCGGCTGACCCACTCACCAACCAGAAGGAGCCACCATGAACATCACCGTCTTCGGCGCCACCGGCAGCATCGGCCGCCTCGTCGTCGAGCAGGCGCTCACCGCAGGCCACGACGTCACGGCGTTCACCCGCGACGCCGCCCGCGTCACCGCCGAGCGCGAGCGGCTGAGCGTGGTCCAGGGCGACGTCACCGACCCCGCCGCCTCCCTGCTCGCCGTCAAGGACGCCGACGCGGTCGTGGTCGCGCTCGGCAACGGCCGCAAGGGCGAGGTCCGCGAGGCCGGCACCCGCGGCGTCGTCACCGCGATGCAGCAGGCCGGCGGCGGCCGGCTCGTCGTCCAGTCCACGCTCGGCGTCGGGTCGAGCCGCGCCAACCTCAACTGGGTGTGGAAGTACGTCATGTTCGGCGCACTGCTGCGCGCGGCGTACGCCGACCACGTCCGCCAGGAGCGCGTCGTCGAGGAGAGCGGTCTCGACTGGACGATCGTGCGCCCCTCCGCCTTCGCCGACGAGAGCCCGGCGCCGGTCCGCCACGGGTTCGGGCCCGGCGAGCGCGGCCTGGCGCTGAAGATCGGTCGCGCCGACGTCGCCGCCTTCCTCCTGGCCCGGGCGCAGGACCGGACCCGCCTGCGCAGCGCCGTCTCGGTCTCCGCGTGACCGGCGCGGAAGACGCCCGCGCGACTAGCCTGACCCGGGTGGACGTGCTGGAGGCACTGCTCGACGGACCGCGGGCGCGCGGCGCGTTCCTCCTGCGGTGCCTGCTGGACCCGCCGTGGTCGCTGCGGATCGAGGACGAGGCCCCGCTGACCGTGCTCGCGGCGCTCCGCGGCGAGGCCTGGATCTGCCACGACGGGCGGCCCCCGCTGTGCCTGGAGCCCGGGCAGGTGGCGATCGTCCGCGGGCCCGAGCACTACACGGTCGCCGACCGCCCCACCACGCCGCCGAGCGTCGTGATCTACCCGGGCGGCCGCTGCACCAGCGAGGACGACGGCCGGCCGCTGGCCGAGGAGTGGTCGCTGGGCGTCCGCACCTGGGGGCACGACGCTGACGGCGAGTGCGTCCTGCTCGTGGGCACCTACGAGGGCCACTCCCGGACCAGCGAACCGCTGCTCTCCGCGCTCCCGCCGGTGGTCATGCTGGCCCGCCCGGAGGTCGGGGCCGCGCTGCTCGACGTGCTGGCCGCCGAGGTGCAGGTCGAGGCGCCCGGCCAGCGGGCCGTGCTCGACCGGCTGCTCGACGTCCTGCTCATCTCCTCGCTGCGCACCTGGTTCGCCGGGCGCGAGGCCGAGGCGCCCGGCTGGTTCCGCGCGCAGGGCGACCCGGCGGTCGCGCAGGCGCTGTCGCTGCTGCACGAGGACGTCGCCCGCCCCTGGACGGTCGACGAGCTGGCCGCCGCCGTGGGCGTCTCCCGGGCCGCGCTCGGCCGGCGGTTCGCCGCGCTGCTCGGGGAGCCGCCGATGAGCTACCTCGCCGGCTGGCGGCTCGCGCTGGCGGCGGACCTGCTGCTCGCCTCCGACGCCACGGTGACCGCGATCGCCCGGCAGGTCGGCTACCGCACGCCGTTCTCGCTGAGCACCGCTTTCAAGCGCGAGCACGGCGTGAGCCCGCAGCAGTTCCGGGATCTCGATACGCGCGCTGTGCGCGCTACTCGATCAGCGAGGGGCGCGCCTACTCGATCAACGGGTGACGCTTCGGTGGTCGAGTAGCGAGCGTCAGCGAGCGTATCGAGACCTGGGATCTCGATACGCCGGCCTCGTTCCTCGGCCGGCTACTCGATCAGCGAGGGGCGCGCCTACTCGATCAACGGATGCGTCGGTGGTCGAGTAGCGAGCGCCAGCGAGCGTATCGAGACCTGGGATCTCGATACGCCGGCCTCGTTCGGCCGGCTACTCGATCAACGGGGCCGCGGTCAGCCGTCGGTCGACATCGCCTGCGCGGCGACGCGCTCGTAGACGGCGTCCGCCCGGGCGAGCAGGTCCGGGGAGAACAGGTCATCCGGCGTCGGGTCGGCTCCCGGCCGGAACTCGGCGGTGAAGTCGGTGCCCGCGCCGTCGATCCCCAGGCTCGAGCACACCCGCTCCATCGTGGCCTGCGGCCGGGCGCGGAGGTCGTCCTGCTGCACCACGACGACCTCGCCCTGCACTCGCCCTGCACCTCGCTCTGGTGGCGCTCCACCTCCTCGAAGGCGGCGATCCAGTACGCCAGCCAGTAGTCCGGCTGCGACGGGTCGCGCGCACCGACGAGGTCGTCGAGCCCGGGGAAGTCGATGGGCTGGTGCAGCTCGCCGAACTCCAGGTGCCCGATGTCGCGCATGTAGTCGCGGACGAAAGGGTCCTCCGCGTGCAGCCGAAGGAAGCGCTCGTGCTGACGGTGCAGGGAGGCGGCGTGCGCGGCCGGCCTCCGGAGGGCGACCACGATCGAGCAGCCCGGGAACATCCGGTCGAGGACGCGCAGCCGGGCGATGCTGGCGTTGTTCTTCGACACGTAGCGGCAGGCGTCGGAGGTCTCCCGCCTGCGGACCACCGCCACCTTCGCGTGGTGCCGCGCGAAGACCCCGGTCGCGTCGTCGTCGAGGTCGCCCTCGCCCCAGGTCCCGATGCGCCCCGCGGCGTACTTCCGGGGCCAGTACGCGCGCCACAGCACCTCGTCGAAGGCCTCCGGGCTGTCGAGCCCGATCTCCATGCCGTCGCCGTGCGCGCGCTCCCGCTTCTCGACCCGGTCGCTGCGGTCACCGCCGAGTCGCGACCAGAGCAGCGGCGCGGTGACGAAGGGCATGTCCCGGTACTCGTGGGTGGCCACCCCGGGCAGCCGGTGCAGGGCGTTGAGCAGCGCGGTGGTGCCCCCGCGGGGGAGCGAGACGATGAACACCGGAGGGGCGCCCACCGCCCGCTCGACGGAGCGGCGGAAGACCCGGTTGTCGAGCCTGGCCGAGGCCCGGACGACCCTGCGGTTGGCGAAGGCCAGGCGGTGCAGCAGCTGGTCGGCCTCCGCGTAGGCGTGCTCCTCGGCCGGGCGCCGGCGCCCCAGGACTCCGGCCTTGCCCAGGGCCCACCAGACCGCCGCGGCCGCCACGGAGATCCCGACGATGAAGCCCAGGCTCGCCATCAGGTCGAGCACGCGGTCGGCCGGCTCGAGCCCGGTGGCGTCCGCGCCGAGGACGACCAGGCCGGCGGCGCCGAGGGCGAGACCGACCCGCCAGGTCAGTCCGAACGCGCCCCCGAGCAGGCGCACGCCGCCGCGCCTGGCGGCCCGCTCCTTCGCCAGGTCGTCCAGGTCGGGGTCGAGCATGGCGGTGATCCCGTCCAGGGCGCCGCGGACGACGCGGCGCACGGCGGCGCCGATCCGGGAGGCCGCCAGGACGAGCGCGAACCCGAGGACTGCCGCGCTCGCCACGACGAGCGTCATCGCACGACGTCCTCCTCGGCGGCCGCTTCACCCCGGCGGGAGCGGATCATCCGCTTGACCGGGTACCACAGCACCCCGATGAACAGCAGCAGGACGCCGAGCACGACCGCGATCAACACCACGATCGCGCCCGCTCCGGCCCCGGGCCCGATGTAGCCGCTGGTGGCCGCCGCCGTCGCGACCACCACCAGGATCAGGCCGAGACGCCTCCAGTCGATCAGCCCGCGCATGCGGCCTCCTTCTCCTCGAAGAACTCACGGTCCATGGACGCCGGGAGGACCGACGCCTCGAACGTACGCCCGTTGGTCCCCTCGTCAAGACGGTTCTGCCACGACCACGCCAGGCGGCCGTCCCCGGTGTACTCCAGCACCCGGCCCTCGCTGCCCGGGGTGACCAGGATGTTGCCGTTCGGCAGGCGCTCGTGGTCGCCCATGATCGCGCTGTAGAACGGCTCCTCGCCGGGGCCGTCCCCGCCGAGGACGGCGGTGGCCTTGCCCGTGCGCGCGTCAAGCTCCATGATCTGGCTCTCCCGGGTGCCGTCGTCGTCGGCGACCGGCCGGTTGTCGAAGAGGGAGATGCGGTCGCCGGGCAGGAAGATCGGGTCGTGCTGCCGGAAGAACGGCCCGGTGGTGTGCCACTTGACCTTCATGGTGTCGGGGTCCAGCACCAGCAGGGTGCTGATGTTGCGCAGCGACACGGCCAGGTCCCCGGGCTCGAACAACTGCGAGCGGACGCCCTCGGGCAGGGCCTTCACGCTGTTCAGGTGCAGCGGGTCGTAGGTGATCTCCGGCGAGCCGCTGTGCCGGCTGGTCAGGTAGAGCAGGGACTCGAGCCCGTTGTCCCGCAGGATGTCGGCGACCGAGTGGGAGCTCAGCTGCTCGCCGCTCGGGCTGAGGTTCGTGATGGTCCAGTCGTGGAACGGCGCCTCGGCGTTCGGGATGTCCACCTCGCCGTCCTCGGGGACGTAGTCCTCCCCCGGCACCCACAGCGTCCCGTCCGGAGCCACGTTGACCGAGTGGTGCCCGAGGTTCGGCAGCCGCCACATCACCTCGCCGCACGCGTCCATGCGGAACGTGCTCTGCTGCGCGAAGTTGGCGACAATCGAGCCGTCCGGCATCAGCTCGAGGCCGAAGATGTGGTCGGCGGTGGCCACGCGCGGCGGGAAGTCCCGGTAGCCCTCGGGCCAGACCTCGTCGAAGTCGGGTGTCCAGGAGTGGACGACGTCCCCGTCGCGGTCCATCACCTTGATCAGCATCTCGCCCGGCTGCGCGGTGGAGACGAGGAGCAGGCCGGGCTCGAGCTCGTCGGGGAGGGGGGTCTGCACCGGGTCGCCACCCTGGGAGGGCGCGGTCCACCACTCCTGCTCCCCGGAACCGACGAGCGAGGTGTAGGTGTCCTCGAGCTCCCGCAGCTGGGGGACCGGGGGGAGCTCACGCGCGGAGACGAACATGCCCGCGCCGAAGACGCCGAGCGCGCCAACCACCGCCGCGCTGATCCGCGACACCCTGCGTGCGAACCTGTCGTCCACCGGTTCTCCTCCACCGTTTCGCGGGACACGGTACCCGGACCGGATGGGACCCCGACGCCGGCCGGTGCGCCGGGCCTATGCCGAGACCGAGCCCCGGAACGTCCGCGGCGTCTCACCCGTCCACGCCTTGAACGCGCGCTGGAACGAGCTCTGGTCCGAGAAACCGGTCAGGAAGGCGACCTCGGCGATCGTGTGCCGGTCGTCGGCGAGCAAGGTCTCGGCGGCCTCGCGGCGGGCGCGGTGGGTGATCGACGCGAAGGTCTCGCCGTCCTCGGCCAGCCGGCGGTGCAGGGTCCGCTCGCTCATCCCGAGACGGCGCGCGATCACCGCCTTCGTCGGGCCGCCGTCGGGCAGCAGGTCGGTGATCGTGGCGTGCACCTGGGACACCAGGGAGCGCTCGGCCTCCCCGACGCGCATCTGCTCGAGCTGAGTGACCAGGAACGACGACAGCCCCTCGTCCGCCAGCTTCGCGCGCGTGGCCAGCGTCCGCCCGTCGATCTGGACGCCGTTCGCGCGCTCGCCGTACCGCACCGGGCAGCCGAAGAACGAGTGCGCCTCGGTGATGGACGCCGGCCGGTCGTCATCGGCGACCCGGGCTACCTCGGGGCGTTCGACGGCGACCAGCGCGACGGGCTGGCCCTGTTCTTCCAGGAGGCGAACGAGTACGTCGTGCTCGTCTGGGGCTTCTTCTTCGCCCTGTCGCTCGTGCTCACCGGCTGGCTCGTCTACCGGTCGGGCTTCTTCCCGAAGGTGTCGGGCGTGCTGCTCGCGCTCGCCGGCGTCGGGTACTTCGCGCAGAGCTTCGGGACGCTGCTGGCCCCCGGGCTCACCGACACCTGGGCGTTGGTCGTGCTGGTGCTCGCGATCCCCGGCGAGCTGGTCTTCGCCCTGTGGCTGTTGATCAAGGGCGCCGACACCGGGCAGTGGATCGCCGCGGGGGGTCGGGACTGATGACCGCGATCCGCCGGGCCGCCGCCCGGGTGTTGGTGGCTGCGGTCGTAGCCCTGGTCGTGGTCGTGGGGCTGGTGACGCAGGCGGGTTCCTACCTGCTCGGGTTCACCACGCCCGGCCCCGTCCGCGAGGCGGTTGCGGCGACCGGGCTGGGTCACGCGCAGCCCGGTCCGCACCCGGTGGGGGTCCGGCGGATCGACCCGGACTCGGCATCGGACCCCACGGTGAGCCGGGCTCCGGCTCCCATGACCGCGTGGTACCCGGCGGTCGCGGACCCCGACGACGGCACACCGATGACGTACTCCTACGCCCTGGCCGTGCTCGGCGCCGGCAGCACGACCGCGCTCGCGACGTACGCCGGCTCGGGACGCCTCGGGGCCGCGCCGGACCTCGCGCGGGGGCCCTACCCGCTGGTGGTCCTGTCGTCCGGCTTCGCGATGACGCCCGGGACGTACGCGTGGCTGGCGGAGCACCTCGCCTCCCACGGCTTCGTCGTGGTCGCGCCGGAGCACCCGGAGACGCTCGACCCGCGCAACCTCTGGCGCTCGACCATCGACCGGCCCGAGCTCGTCGACGACACCCGGGCGTGGGTCGAGGCCGCGGCCCAGCCCCCCGGTGAGCCTCGCCGGGCTGGTGGACGCCGGGACGGTCGCCGTCCTCGGCCACTCGTACGGCGGCTACACCGCGCTCGCGTCCGGGGGTGCCCGCGTCCAGGCCGAGGCCTTCGCCGCTGGCTGCGAGGCGGCGGCCACGGACGACCCGATCGGGTTCCTCTGCGACGCCCTGCTGCCTCGCCTCGACGAGCTCGCCGACGTGCGCTCGCAGGCCACGGAGGGCGACCCGGTGGACGCCGTGGTCTCGCTCGCGGGCGACGCGGCGATGTTCGGGGAGCGCGGCCTGGCCCGCGTCACGGCACCCACGCTCGTCGTCGGCGGCACGGGTGACGACGACTCGCCGTACGACTGGAGCACCCGGCTGGCGTATGACCACGTGGCGAGCGAGCGCAAGGTCGAGGTGACGCTCGACGGCGCCGACCACTTCGTCTTCGCCGGCGACTGCGGCAGCCGCCGCCGGCTGCTCACCATGGTCGACGCCGGCTTCTGCTCCGACCCCGCCTGGGACCGGGCGCGGGCCCGGGACGTCGTCCGGCACTACGTCACGGCGTTCCTGCTCGCCGAGCTGCGCGCCGAGCCAGCGGCGGGGACGGAGCTGGCGCCGACTGGGCAGGAGCCGGACGGGGTCGCCTACCGGGCCAGCGGCTACTGAGCGCGTCAGCGAGTCGCCGGCTGGGTGTGCGTGAACAGCCCGCTGTAGGCGTTCAGCGCGGGCTGGCCCCCGAGGTGCGCGTAGAGCACCGTGGCGTCGCGCGGGATCTCCCCGCCGGTGACGAGGTCGACCAGCCCGGCCATCGACTTGCCCTCGTAGACCGGGTCGAGGATGACCCCTTCGAGCTGGCCGGTGAGCCGGATCGCGTCGAGCGTCGACTCGACCGGGATGCCGTAGAGATCGCCCGCCCAGCCCTCGAGCACGGTGATCTCGTCGTCGCGCAGCTCCCGGTCGAGCCCGATCAGTGACGCCGTGTTCCGCGCGATCCGGGCGACCTGGTCGCGCGTCTCGTCGATCCTCGCGCTGGCGTCGATGCCGATCACGCGCCGCGGTCGCCCGCCGGCCTGCTCGAGCGCGGCGAAGCCCGCGATCATCCCGGCGTGGGTCGACCCGGTCACCGAGCAGACGACGATCGGTGTCGAAGAAGACGCCGAGCTCGCGCTCCTGCTGCGGCCACCTCCCGCGCCCAGCGCGCGAAGCCGAGCCCGCCGAGACGGTGGTCGGACGCGCCGGCCGGGATGGCGTACGGCGTCCCGCCGCGCGCCTCGACGTCCTCGACCGCGCGCCTCCAGGAGTCCTTGACCCCGATGCCGAAGCCGGCGGGGTCGAGGCGCACCTCGGCGCCCATGATCCGGCTGAGCAGGATGTTGCCGACGCGGTCGTTGACGCAGTCGGGCCAGTCGACCCAGTTCTCCTGCACGAGCACGGCCTGCATGCCCACCTTCGCGGCGACGGCGGCCACCTGCCGCGTGTGGTTGGACTGGTAGCCGCCGATCGAGACCAGGGTGTCGGCGCCCGCGGCGATGGCGTCGGGGACGAGGTACTCCAGCTTGCGGGTCTTGTTGCCGCCGTACGCGAGACCGGAGCTGCAGTCCTCGCGCTTGGCCCAGACCTCGGCCCCGCCGAGGTGCGCGGTCAGCCGCTCGAGCGGGTGCACCGGGCTGGGCCCGAAGGTGAGCGGGTAGCGGTCGAAGTCGTCGAGGGTCATGGGGCTCCTTCGGTCGAGGCCGTGACTGGCCAACCTTCACCACGCGCGACGCCACGTCCAGCGATGAGTTGGCGCGCTCGCGGCGGTCGGCATCGACGTGCGGAGCCCCCGCTTCGCGGTCCCCGCTCCAGGGAAGGACTGGTCATGTTCCACCGTGTGCTGGCGCAGTGCACTGTCACCGATCTGGACCGCGCTGAGGACTGGTACGCGCGGCTGCTCGGTCGCGGACCCGACTCCCGCCCCATGCCCGGCCTGGTCGAGTGGCACGTCGGCGACTCCGCCGGGCTGCAGGTCTGGTCGGAGCCGGGCCGGGCCGGGACGTCGTCGGTCGTGCTGGGGGTGACGGACCTCGACGGGGCCGCTTTCCGGGCTCGGGACGAGGGCCTGGCCCACGACGGGCCGCAAGCCGGCGGCGACGGTCGCATCGTGCTGCTGGTCGACCCCGACGGCAATCGGGTGGTGCTGGCAGGAGCGTGATCTCACCGGACGTCGGCGCGAACGCCGGGGAACTCACGGGCCGTTCGCGGTGGTGGGACCTACGGTCAGCGGCAGGGTCTGCCGCTTGTCCCACACGACAATCAATGTCTCGATGCGTTCGAGCTCTCGGAGTGGTGGAAGGCGGTCCTCGGGTACGTCGATGTGGAGTGACCCGAGCGAGCCCCGCGACGCGGAACGGTGTCGCTGACGCTCGACCGTCGTTCAGAGGGTGCGCTGGACCCCGGGTCTACCCCAGCCGCTGCGCCTCCTCCACCCGCGAGGACAGCTTGTCGACCGCCATGGTCCAACCGGCGGCACCGGGGGAGCCGGCGGCGACGCCGACGTGGGTGAGCACCATGCTCGTGCCGCTGTCGGTCTGCTCGAGCTCGACCCGGACCTCGGTGGTGGTCGGGTGGCCCTCGGGCATGCCCAGCTGCTCGGGCGACTTCACGTTGCCGTGCTCGTCGCACATCGAGTCGGTGTAGACGAGCAGTCGGTTGAGCTCGACCGCGAGGTACTCGCCGGTGAACCACATCTGCATCGGGCCGTCCGGCGTCGTCACCTCCATGCAGAGCAGGCGTCGTCCGCCCACGCGCACGTCCATCTCGGCGACCGGGATCGTGGCCCCCGCAGGGCCGTACCACGCCGCGAAGTGCTCCGGCTCGGTCCACATCTGCCAGATGAGGTCCGTCGGGGCGTCGAAGGACCGTTGGATCACCAGGTCCTCGACGCCGAGGTCGTCAGTCATCGTCCTCACCTGTCTTCCGTTGCTGTTGGAGCTGCTGGACGTAGGTGTCCATCCGGTTGAAGCGCTCCTCCCAGACGGGCCGATAGCTCTCGGCCCAGGTGGCGACCTCCTCGAGCGGCGCCGCGTTGAGGGTGCAGGGGCGGTACTGCGCGCGGTGGCTCCGCGCGACCAGCCCGGCGCGCTCGAGCACCTTGAGGTGCTTGCTGATGGCCGGGAGCGAGAGATCGAAGGGTTCCGCGAGCTTGTTGACGCTCGCCTCGCCCTCGACGAGCCGCGCCAGGATCGCCCGGCGGGTCGCGTTGGCCAGCGCCGCGAAGGTCTCGTCGAGGCGGGCCTCCTGAGTGAGCGTCACGAGCACCGCCGCACTTTCCGAATCGGTTAATTAACTGATTTGGAAACTACGCGCGGCCGGAGCCGGCGTCAAGAGCGCTCCAGTGTCGGCCGCCACCGTCAGTCACACGGCCGGCACCCTCCGACTCAGCCGCGGCGCTCGGCTGCGGACGCGCACCCGAGCCAGGTGTGGTGGTTGCCGGCCCAGCACCAGCCGACCTTGGGGGCGTTCTTGCGCGTGGGTCCGTCGCGCCCGGTCCCGCGGCTGATCCAGATGGCGGGCGTGCGGGCGTCCAGCTTCGTGCCCCTGCGCTTGCGCGACCCGACGCACATGAAGCAGTGGTCGTCGACGAGGGCCTCGGGCTCCTGCAGCAGCCAGCTGATGCCTTCGTCGACCGTGAGCGGTGTCCGGCCGCGTTCCTCGATCCGGGGCAGCGCGGCGTTCGGGGTGACCCCGCGGTACTCGTCGCCGCGCTCGACGCCGACGGCGAGGTACAAGCCTGTGTCCGGGACGTCGACCGAGTCGAGGGGCGCGAACTCGTCGAGGTCGGTCATGTCCTCCACCACGAAGCCGGGCTGGTCGCCGTGGCGGAGGAGCGGCGCCAGGCGCGACGGCGGCACCAGCGAGGGGTGCACACACACGAGACCGTCACCCTCCAGGGAGGCGCCGAGCTCGGCGAGCTCGCCGTCGGGTCTGCCGGCCATCGCCGGGACGCCCAGGTCGATGAGTCGTTGCACCTGCTCGGGGACGCCCATGGCGCGAGTGTCGCACCGGACCTGGCCCGGCAGCGGCTCGTGCAGCGAGATGATTCAACGTGCTCAGGCGGCGCCCGGGGCCTGGAGGACGCCGACCTGGCCGAGCAGTCCGGCGACGTCCATGATGATCCGGCTCTCGACGAAGATGCCGTCGCGGTAACGGTCGAGGGTCCAGGCCTCGACCGTGACGTTGCGTGCGGTCGCCGGGATGCCCATGAACTCGCCCTCATGGGTGCCGGTCCAGGTGGAGAAGCCGAGGATGCGGTCGCCTTCGACGAGCGTGTCGTGCAGGTTCCACCGGAGGTCCGGGAAGCCGGCGAACATCATGCGGAAGACGTCGGCAAGGCCGTCGCGACCGGGCCCCTGCCCGGGGAACGGGTTCAGCTCGACGAAGTCCTCGGCGACCAGGGCGACGAGGGCATCGTCGAGATCCTGGGCGTTGATCACGTCGTCGATGAAGTGCTGCAGGAGGGCGCGGAGGTCTTGCTGGACGGCTGTGGTGGACATGGCGGGTTCCTTCGGTGGACGTTCCCGGTGGGTTTGATGCGGATGGGCTGGCCTCACAGGGGCAGCGGGTGGCGCATCACCCCTTCGCCGGGAAGGCGACCGGCGAGGGTGCGGACGAAGTCGAGCGCGTCCATCTCGACGTGCTCGCCGCCGTGGCCCTGGCCGAAGGTGCCGCCGGCCGGGCCGGTCAGGTGCAGCTCGAAGGGCTCTCCGTGGAGCTCGGCCCACTCCCCGACGATGTCGGCGACCAGGCGGCCGTCGTGGCTGGCCTCCAGCTCCATGGGTCGGCCGATGACGGCGTGGATGTCCACGCGGTGGGCCCAGGTGTCGCGGGTGAAGCCCACCTCGAGGAGGTAGTTGACCGGCTTCCAGCCGATCGGGGCGCCGAACGGGATCGGGGTCCAGCGCATCGGCACCGGGGTGCCGAACCGGCCCTTGACCGCCTCGGCGCCGACGACCTGGAGCTGGGCGATCACCTCGGAGTTGCTGAGCGCGGCGCGCTCCCGGATCTGGAGCTCGTTGAGACCGTCGACCCAGTGGCCGGCGTCGATCTCCTTGTTCAGCGGCAGGCCGCGGCGCAGCTGGTGGAGGAAGACCAGGGGGGATGCCTGGGCGTCCGCGGAGCCGAGGACGTGCAGGACCATCGTGCGGACGTCCCAGCCGACGCAGTCGGTGTCGGTCGCCCACTCCTCCTCCCTGAGCGAGGCGACCAGGCCGGCGAACTTCCCGAACTCAGCCGAGGCGAGCTCGCGAGCCTCGTTGCGGTCTATCCGGGTGACTCCAGCGGTCTTGGTCGAGGCTCATCGGAACTCCTTTGCAGGGCGTCGTCGACCAGGAGGTCGGTCATGTGGTTGAGGTGCCGGAGCCAGCGGTCGCCGCCCGGGTCGTTGCTGAGCTGGGCCTCGATCAGCCCACCGGTCATCGCTACGAGGCAGTCGATGTCGCCTGCCTCGGAAACGCCGGCCGCTCTCATCACGTCGACGACGCGCTTGAGCGCCTCCCGGGCCACGGCGTAGGACTCAGCGCTCGGCTCGAAGCCCGGGATCACCCGTCGGAAGAGCAACGAGTTGCGTGCCGGGTCCTCGACGGCGAAGTCGGCGAAGGCGCGGAGGTGGGCCTTGAGCGCGGTCCTCGGGTCGGCGTCGGGCTCGAGGCCGTCCAACACGTTCAGCAGCTGCCGGTTGCCGTCGGCGAACATCGCGTCGTACAGGGCGTTCTTGGAGTCGAAGTAGGCGTACAGGGACGGCTGCCGGATGCCGACCTCCTTGGCGAGGTCCCGCAGCGACATCAGCTGGATCCCGTGCTCCCGCGCCAGGCCCCAGGCCGCTTCGACGATCGAGGCGATCTTGGCCTCTCGGCGCTGAGCGACCTTGTCTACGGGCATGCCTGGCGCCTCCTCTGTGTTGCCTATCGGTGATAGAAGACTTGCCTATCAGTGATCGATTGTCAACAAGTCACCGGGCCGGCCGCGACGTCCAAGACCGGGCTGCGCCCCGTCGGCTCCTGACACGGCCCCACGATGGGCGCGCTCCTTGGTGGGAAGTGTGGGCGGGGATCCCGTAGACGAACGTGCAGAAGTCGCCCTCGGGCGTTGTTGCGGCCAGCTGGACCGCCTTCTGCACGTTGACTCCGAGGCCGAGCCGCTCAGACGAGGTGGTGCTCGAACGCGAAGGCGGCAGCGGCGGTGCGGGAGCCGACGTCGAGCTTGGCGAAGATGTTGGAGAGGTGGCGAGAGACGGTCTTCTCCGAGAGCACCAGGGTCGCGGCGATCTCGGGGTTGCTCCGGCCGGCAGCGACGAGGCGCAGCACCTCGACCTCGCGGGGACTGAGGCCGCCGGGCGTCCTCTCGTCCCCCAGCACCACCGCGACCTCGCGCTCGGCGGGCGCGGCGCCGAGGTCGGCGAACACCCGCCGGGCCTCGGTCAGGTCGACCGCCGCCGACTCGAGATCGCCGAGGAGCCGCAGCGCCCGCCCGATCAGCACGCGGCACCGGGCCGTCTCGTAGGGCGCGGACAGCCGGGCCCAGCGCCTCGGACGCCGTGCGGCGCGGGCGCCAGCGCATCCTCGGCCTCGGCCCGGGCCAGGGCCACCGACGCCCGGGCGTACGCGGCGGCGGCCCGCAGCGCCGTGCATCCGAAGCCCGCCCCGAGCTCCTGGAGCTCGCCGGCCAGCCCTGCGGCGTCCTCGATCTCCCCAGCCTCCACGAGCACGTCGACGGCGGCCGGCAGCACCTGCGACCGGTGCACCGGGTCCTGCGCCTCGCCGACCACGCGGTGGATGGCCGCCGTCGCCGCGTCGAGCCGGCCGAGCGCCGCCCACAGCTGCGCCTGGCCGGGTTGGGCCGGGTGCCCGACCGCGGCGGCCTCGGCGTACGCGGCCTCGGCGGTGTCGTACTGGCCCCGGAGTCGCAGGGCCTCGCCGCGCTCGTAGTGGGCCTGGCCGACGGCGGGGCTACCGCCGGCCTCGGCGTAGCGCCGGGCCGCGTGCTCGAGCTCGCTGATCGCGTCGACGTAGGCGCCGTGCAGCCGCATCAGCTGCCCGCGGTGCACCGCGCACTGGCCGGTGTATGCGACCAGGCCGGGCTGGTTGTCGCACCAGGCGGTCAGCGCGTGGGTCCACTCGCCCATCCGGCCGAAGTCGGAGACCTGCTGGCACGCCTCGATGCACGAGCAGTAGATGATCCCGGAGTAGATCGGGGAGACCTCCCCGGCCAGGACCGCGACCATCGCCTCGTCGAGGAAGCGCAACCCGTCGCCAACCCGGCCGGCGAAGATGCTCAGCCGGCCCTCGGTGTGCAGGCCCATGGCCGTGAGGTCGGCGTCGCGGAACCGGCGGCCGTAGTCGGTGACCTGCGGCGCCACGGCGAACGCCTCCTCGAATCGCCCTGCGCGATGTGGTTGAAGGTGGCGCGCTCGAGCAGGTAGCCGCGCTCGACCACGTCGCCCTCGACGTCCTCGAGCAGCCGCTCGCCCCGCGCCAGCCAGCCGTTGCCGATGGCGATCTCGCCGCGCTGCCACAGGGTCATCGCCAGCCAGTACGCCGCGCGGACGGCGCCGACCGTGTCGTCGTCGTCGAGCCGGGCCCGGTAGGCCCGCTGCAGCGCCTGGACGCAGTCGTTGCCGTGCCCCAGGAGGAACGCGCTGGTCGCCAGCGCGGCGAAGTCGTCGGCCTGGAGGTGGGCGTCGTCCAGGTCCGACAGCGCGCGGTAGGCGGCCACCCACTCGCGGCGTTCGAAGGCTTCCCGGGCCCGGTGCAGGTCGTCGATCACGCTCATCGCGCACCACCTCGCTCCGAGGCTAGTCGGCGGGAGCGGCGTACGCAGCCTCTGACCGGGGCGGGCGCCCAGCCGGGCGGCGAGACGGCGAGCCTCAGTGCCCGTGGTCGCTGCGCTCGTGGCCGCCGATCGCGACCGCCAGCGGCACCAGCGCCACGAGCGCCGGCGATCGCCTGCACGTAGAACTGCGCGATCCCGACGGGGACGATCCGGGAGAGCCCGAAGATCACGAGGGCGAGGGCGACCACGATCGGGGGGAGCCGGTCGAAGCGGACCGTGCGCAGCACGGCCCCAGCGAAGAAGGCGGCGCCGAGCGCGAAGGTCGATGCCCTGGACGGGCGACGAGCGGCACGAACCACGGCTCCAGAGCGGTTTGGGTCGCCGCGAGGTCGGTCCCGGTCTCGTGCGCGGCGAGCACCGCGAACTCCATCCCGGGCAGCACGGCGAAGAGGACGCTTCCGATCAGCACCAGCCCAAGCCCGATCGCGCTGGCCGAGCCGTCACCGCGCTCGCGGAGGTAGCCGCGCACCGCCACGAAGGCGACGGCGATCAGCCCCGACGCCAGGGCGAGTGCGAGGTGGGAGAGCCCCCAGCGGGTGAGGTCCGCCGAGGCGGCCTCGGCGACGCCGGCGCTGTCGGGCAGGCGTCCGGGGAGTGGCGGGTGCCACAGCAGCGCGGCGGTGAGCAGCACCGGGGCGGCGGCGACGAGCAGCGCTCTCGCCGTGGCCCCGGAGGTCTCCGCGGTGGGGTGGGCGTGGGTGGCGAGTGGCGTGGTCATCGGGAGCTCCTTGGAGCGGGGTCAGTGGTGTGACGTCTCGGCGGCCGCGGGGGCACGGGCCGCCATCCGGGCGATGATGCGGTCCGCGAGCAGCGCGGCGTCGCGACCGACGCCGTTGACCTCGCCGGAGGCGAAGCAGTACTGGAAGGCCAGGCCACAGAAGTAGAAGCCCGGCACCGAGTCGACGATGCCGCGGTACTCCACGGGCCAGCCGTCCTCGATCTGCAGCGGGAGGTCGACCCAGTCGAAGCCCTGCCGGAACCCGGTCGCCCACACGATGCTGGCGACGTCGAGGGTGCGCCCGTCCTCCAGGCGCGGCAGCCCGTCGGTCGTGCCCGCGACGTGGTCTGCGATCCACTCGGCGCCCCTCGCCTCGAGGTGGTGGCGCTTCACCCGCAGCTGCGGGGCGCCGTGGTGGCGGAGCTGCTTCATCACCTTGCGCCCTATCGGCGTACGCCGGGTGAGGACGTGGTTGAAGGCGAACTCGATCGCCGGGAACACCCGGCGGAAGCGCCGCGAGTCCCACTCGAGCGGGATGTTCCCGCGCTCCGGACCCACCAGCGTCGTGGGCCGGGTCTCGGCCAGCTCGGCAGCGATGTCGAGCCCGCTGTGCGACGCGCCGACGACCAGCGCCGGGCCGTCGGGCAGCTGCGAGGGTCGGTGGTACTCGCCCGAGTGCACCTGGTGGATCCGCGGGTCGAGATCGGCGGCGAAGTCTGGCAGGGCGGGCTGCGGCCGAACGTGCCGGTGGCGACCACGACGTTGTCGCAGGTGACCTCGTCGGCGCCGAGGGTCGCGGTGAATCCGCCTCCGTCGCGAGCGGACAGCCGGTCGACCGGGGTCTGCATGCGGACCGGCAGGCCGTGCTCGACGGCGTACAACTCCAGGTACGCCGCGAACTCGTCCTTGGTCGGGAATGCCCAGGGGTCGCCGGGGAACGGCGTGCCGTCGAGACTGTCGGCGCGCGACGGGGTGAACAGCCTCAGGCTGTCGTAGTGGCGGCGCCAGTTGTCGCCGATCCGGTCGAGCGCGTCGACGATCAGGCAGTCGCGGCCGCGCTGCTCGAGGTGGTAGCCGACGGACAGCCCGGCCTGGCCGGCGCCGACGACGAGGGTCTCGATGTGCTGAGTGGTCATGTCGGCGACGCTATGGACGCCGCGCCCTCCGCCACATCGGTCAGCACACCCAACCGACGTCGGCCGCGATGGGGTGATATACCCATGCCGAATTTCGCTACGGCACGCTGTCGGTGGCATCCGAGAGCGGGCTGGCGGCTGGCCGGTCCTCTCGCACGGGGCGCCCAGACGGGACCCACCGGTACCTGCGTTCGTGTAGGCCGTCACACGGGCGATCATTGTCCACAGGAACACCCAGAGCCCTGTTTCCACAGGGGTTCTGAGCGTCAGGGTCAGTGTCGGTGGTCGGTGGCAGGGTGTGGCTCATGACGGCGGCACCAGGGGCCATCGCGCAGGACGCGGTGAACCGGGCGCTGGCCGAGATGGACGCGGTGCTCGACGACGTGGTCGGGCGGCCGACGTGGTCGATGAGTCCGGACCAGGAGCGGAGGCGCTGGTGGCGATCGCGCGTCACGAGTCGCGGGTGGCGGCGCTGCGGTTGGCCGTGGTCGCCCAGGCCGAGGCGGACGCCGTCGGTGTCGACGCGGGGGCGACCTCGACCGCTGCGTGGCACGCGGACGCGACCGGGCAGACGCCGGCGCAGGCGTTCCGGTTGTCCCGGCAGGCGCAAAAGCTGGAGCAGCACGACAGGGTGCGCGAGGCGTTGGGCGCCGGTGAGGTGCGGCTGGACCAGGCCGAGGTGATCACCGACGCGGTGGACGCGCTGCCCGCGGATCTGGTGGACCAGCGGGTCCGCGACGAGGCCCGGGGACGCGCTGCTGGGCTATGCGACTGCCGAGCACCCGCTGAACGCGCCGTGCCTGCGCCGGGTCGGGGAGCGGATCCTGGAGGCCGTCGCCCCCGAGGTCGCGGACGAGGCGCTGGCGCCGGAAGCTGGAGGCCGAGGAGAAGCCGGGCGGCGGAGAAGACCCGGCTCACCATGTCGGACGACGGTCAGGGATGCGTGCACGGCCGGTTCACCCTGCCCTCCGCGGTCGGCGCGATGCTCCGCAAGGCGCTGCAGGCCATCGCCGCACCCAAGCACCAGCACGCCACCCAAGGGCCGGACCGGAGGTACCTGCGCGACGCCACCGGGGAACGGCAAGCCCCGGCCCCTGCGGCTTGGGCGAGGCGTTCTGCGAGTACGTCACCCGGTACCCCGCCGAGGACCTCCCCAAGGCCGGCGGGGTCAACGCCACCGTGGTGGTCACCATGGACCTGGCGACCCTGCTCGGCGCGGAGAAGGCCGCCACCCTGGACACCGGCGAGGCGATGACCGCCGGCAAGGCCCGGATGCTGGCCTGCGAGGCGGGGATCATCCCGTTCGTGCTCGGCGGGCACGTCCCAGGTGCTCGACGCCGGCCGGGAGCGGCGGTTCCACACCCGGGTCATGCGGCTGGCGATCCAGCACCAGCAGAAACAGTGCTCGACCAAGGGCTGTGACTGGCCCCCGGGGATGTGCCACGTCCACCACTGGACCCCGTTCAGCCGCGGCGGCAGGACCAGCACCACGGACGCGGGGCTGCTCTGTGCCCGCGGCACCACGCCCGGGCCCACGACCCCGCCTACCTGCACACCCGCCACCCCGACGGCTCGGTCACCTTCCACCGGCGCACATAGGCCGGACCGGGATCTCGATACGCGCTACTCGATCAGCGAGGTGCGCTTCGCCTGCTGTGCCTCGGCCTTCGCCTCGTCCGCCGCGGCCCTCGCGACCTCGACGTCCCGCTGGGTCACGGCTGGGGGCGGGGGCTGCGGGGGCGCCGCCGGGCCGAGCTCGCCGGGAGAGGTGTCCAGGTCGGTCCGCGCCGGGTCCTCGCCACCCTGACCGTCTTCGGCGCCGCGCTTCGCGCCGTTCTCGCTGGCGAACGCGGACGCCACGGTCTTCACGGCCTCGGTCAGCTCGCCGGGGATCACGAAGTAGCCGTTCCCGTTCTCGGCGAGCCGAGGGAGCATCTCCAGGTACTTGTAGGCCAGCACCTTCGGGTCCGCGTCGTTGCGGTGGAGGGACTGGAAGACCCGCTCGAGCGCCGTCGCCTCGCCCTCCGCCTCCAGCACCATCGCCTGCTGCTTGCCCTCGGCCTCGAGGATCAGCTTGTTGCGGGTCCCCTCCGCGGTGAGGATCAGCGACTGCCGCTCGCCCTCCGCGTGCAGGATCACCGCGCGCTTGTCGCGCTCGGCCCGCATCTGCTTCTCCATCGCCTCCTTGATCGACGTCGGCGGATCGATGGCCTTGATCTCCACGCGGTTCACTCGGATGCCCCACTTGCCCGTGGCCTCGTCCAGGACCTCGCGCAGCCGGGTGTTGATGGTCTCCCGGGAGGTCAGCGTGCTCTCGAGGTCCATCGACCCGATCAGGTTGCGCAGGGTGGTGACGGTCAGCTGGTCGATCGCCTGCAGGTGGTCGGCCACCTCGTACGCCGCCGCCCGAGGGTCGGTGATCTGGTAGTAGAGGACGGTGTCGATGGCGACCACCAGGTTGTCCTGGGTGATCACCGGCCGCGGGTTCGAGGAGTACACGTGCTCGCGGATGTCGAGCTTGGTGTTCACCCGGTCGACCAGCGGGATCAGCACGTTGAGCCCGGGCTGCAGCGTGCGCTGGTAGCGGCCGAAGCGCTCGATGTTGTAGCGCCGGGCCTGCGGCACGATCCGGACCGCCGAGGCCACGACGAGGGCGACCAGGGCGGCCAGGATGGCGATCGGTAGGAGGAGTTCCATCGTCGTTCACCGCTCTCTGGATGGTGGGTCGGGCAGGACGGCGTCGGGCAGGGGATCGCGCGGGTGCACGAGCGCCGTGGCGCCGTCGATCTCGAAGACGTCGACGCGGACTCCGGGCGGGATCACCAGGTCCTCGTCGTAGGGCCTCGCCGACCAGTCCTCGCCGGAGAGGTGCACCAGCCCGCCCGTCGCCGACACCTCGCGGGTCACCCACGCGGACCGGCCGACCAGGGCGTCGCTGCCCTCGCGGGAGAGCGGCGGCAGGGCCAGGTGGCGCTTCGCGATCGGCCGGACCGCGGCGAGCCCGAGGCCGCCCGTGGCGGCGAAGGCGAGGAGCTGGACGGGGAGCGAGGCCCCGAGGCCGGCGGCGATCGCGGCCACCAGGGCCGCTGCCGCGACGAGGCTGAAGACCATGGTCAGGGTGAAGAACTCCGCGACGCCGAGCGCCACCGCCGCTGCGAGCCAGAAGAGCCACCACATGTGACCACCCATCCGCGAGTGATGGTTCCATGCTACGCCGGTTCCGGAAGGGCGGCGGCCCGCCGAGACGTCTGCTCAGTGGCAGGGCGCCTGCTCGTTCAGCGGGTCGGACCAGTCGAGCTGTCCGAGCCCGTCGCGGTGCGCCAGTGCGGAGACGAAGACCTGCAGGTCGGGGAGGTCCGTCGGCGTGCCGGCGTCCGCGGCCGCCCGCCGCCACTGCGCGACGACGGGCTGCACCTCCTGCTCCCACCACGCCACGGCGAGGTCGGCCGCGCAGCAGTACGTCGCGCCGTCGCGCAGCTGGCGGCGGAATCCCCAGGCCATGGCCGCGTCGCCGAGCCGTGCCCAGTCCGCGGGTGACGCCAGCCAGTTCGCCCGGTGGACCTCGTCGGGCAGCGGGACCTGCTCGACGAACCGTCGCTCGGCCGCGCTGCTCGCCAGGGTCGAGGCGCGCAGGCAGCAGCGCGCGTAGGCCACCGTGCAGAGCCGGCGCACCCGTGCGGGCAACGAGGCCCAGTTCCGTTCCCGCGCCACGGCGACGCGGTGGTGCCCGTCGACGACGAAGAACAGCTCGCCCAGCCTCAGCAGCTGGATCGGCGGCGGGTAGCGGCCCTGGTCGAACTGGCGGCGGACGCCCTCGAGCCGGTCCGAGCGCCCGCGCGGGCGGAAGCCGGGCCCGAGCTCCGCGGACCGGGCGACCGAGCCGACGACCGCGTCGAGCGGGACCTCGTCGGTGTAGGTGCCCATGTCGTGGGCGCGGCCCACGGCCTCCAGCACCGCGTCGTAGGACAGCGGCGACTCGCCTCGGCGACGGAACCTGACCATGGGGCTTCCCTCCTGGCCGCGGACTTGGCCGCGGGTTCCCGCGTGGACCCGCAACCGCTCCCACGATGCCGCCATTCCCGGCGGTGCGCAGCCATCGACGCGGGAGGCCGCAGGGTGCATGATCCGAGGGTGGAAGAGACCGTCGGTGCGCGCGACTTCGCCGTCGCCGGCGCGACGTACGACGGCTTCATGGGGCGGTACTCCGGTCCGCTCGCGATCCCCTTCGCCGACGCCGCGGGGGTGACCGCCGGCCACGTCGCCGTGGACGTCGGCTGCGGTCCCGGCGCGCTGACCGCCGTGCTCGTCGAACGGCTCGGCGCGGACGCCGTCCATGCCTGCGACCCCTCGCCGCCGTTCGTCGCGGAGTGCTCGGCGCGGTTCCCCGGGGTGGACGTGCGTCCCGGCGCGGCCGAGGATCTGCCCTTCGAGAGCGGCGTCGCCGATGTTGCGCTCGCGCAGCTGGTGCTGCACTTCGTGAGCGACGCTCCGCGAGCGGCGCGCGAGATGGCGCGGGTCGTGCGCCCCGGCGGCACGGTCGCCGCGTGCGTGTGGGACTTCGCCGAGGGCATGGAGATGCTCCGCGCCTTCTGGGACGCGGCCCTCGCCGTCCAACCCGACGCCCCGGACGAGGCACGCGTCCTGCGCTTCGGCGGTCCCGGCGAGCTGGTCGACCTGTTCGCCGCCGCCGGCCTGGAGGACGTCGAGGAGAGCACGGTGCGGGTCAGCTCGACCTACGGCGACTTCGACGAGCTCTGGCAGGGCTTCCTTGCCGGCGTCGGCCCGGCCGGCGCCTACACGGTCGGCCTCACCGAGGAGCGCCGGGCCGCCCTGCGCGAGCAGCTCTGGCACCGCCTGGCCGAGCCCGCCGGGCAGTTCACCCTCGGCGCCGTCGCACGCTGCGCGGTGGGTCGCAAGCCACGCTGACGGACGCGAGGACCGGACGGTCCGCGGGTGCGATCAGCTTGGGGGTGGCCTTCCTGGCGCGAAGGTGGTCGGCTGGCGGTCCGGCGTCCCCGCGAGGGTACGACAAAGGCTGGGCGTCGCCACACGACAACCTGGGAGCGCTCATGAACATCGACCTGCAGACCACCAGCGTCCCGCATCTCGGCGGATCGCAGATCGGCTACGCGTTCGGGCGGGAGTACGACGCCTCGAAGCCGACGCTCGTGCTGGTCAACTCGTTCACCACGTCGGTCCAGCTCTACCGGCCCCAGTTCGCCGACGAGAAGCTGGCCGAGACGGCCAACCTGCTCGCCATCGAGCCGTTCGGGCACGGCGCGACCCGCACGCCGTGGCAGCAGTTCACCTACTGGGACAGTGCCGTGGCCAATCTCCAGGTGCTCGAGTCGCTCGGCATCGACCGGGCTTTCGTGCTCGGCACCTCGCAGGGCGGTTGGATCGCCGCCCGCATGGCGATGCTGGCGCCCGACGCGGTCGGCGGCATCATCCCGCTGGGCACGTCGATGGACTACGAGTCTCCCCGGAGCCGCGAGCTCGGCTGCTGGGACGGCATCGAGTTCTGCACCCCCGCCATCGATGCGCTCGCCGAGCCGGTGGGTGATGACTGGGTGGTCGACCCCGGCTTCGTCGACGGTGTCCTGGGAGCGGGCCTCGGCGAGGACGTCTCGGAGGAGGACCGGCGGTTCTGGCACGGGGTGTACCAGCAGAACTACACCGGCGACGCGGGCCGGCACCGCCTGCGCGTGTGCTCGATCAACCTGCGCGACCGCGACGGCCTGCACGCCCGGCTGGGCAGCGTGCGCTGCCCGGTGCTGTGGCTGCAGGGGACTGCCGATCAGGTGTACTCGGTCGCGAACGCACAGGACGAGATCACCATGTTCACCGGCACGGAGCACGCCGAGCTGCGGGTCGTCGACGGCGGGCAGCACTTCATGAGTGCGTCGCACCCGGACGTCGTCAACGAGGCGGCGGTCGAGTTCGTGAGCCGCTGGGCCTGACTACCGGGCGCTGCTGCCCGGGGCCCACCTCCCGCGTGCCGGAGGACTCCTCATCCGGTCACGACCGGTTGCGGGCGCCTGTCCGGCTTCCCTGACGGCGCCGCGTCGTGCCTAGCATCGGTCATGCGGGGAAAACACGTGCTCATCGTCGGGGTCGCCGTCGCGGCCAGCGTCCTGTCCGGCCCGGCCGCCTCGGCCAAGCCGGTCTTCCAGGATCACTTCACGGACGTCGGGACCTCGCCGGTCGACTTCTGCGACGGCATCACTGCCCAGGAGGACTTCGACGTGCGGGGGAGCCTCCTGGTCAACCTGCGGGGCTCCTCCCCGCACCCGTACGTCCGGTCGAGCACGCGCGGCACCATCGTGACCACCAACCTCGGCACGGGAAGGACCGTCACCGAGAAGTTCACGGCCAACAGCCGCGACCTCTCCATCGTGGAGAACGGCGACGGGACGATCACCATCACGGCGTTCGGCTCCGGCGGGTCCCGCTACTACGACTCCGAGGGCAGCTTCGTGGCCAGGGACCCGGGCATGACCGGTTTCAGGTTCGACCTCGACTACGGCGGGACGCCGCTCGACCCCGAGGACGACGAGGAGGTCCCCGGGTCGTTCGAGATCGTCCGCCCCTCCACCGGGAACAGCGAGGTCGACTTCTGCGCCCTGCTGGCGGAGCACACGAGCTAGCCGCGTCGCTCGCCGCCGGGCGGGCCGCGGGCAGCCCGCACCCAGCTGCGTGACGCACGCACGACGGCGCCTGGTGGGAGGCATCTAGACGGCGCGTCGAAAAAAACTTCTGAAATCTCCCATCCGCGTCCAGGATTGCTCCGAACTCCCTTCGACCGCAGCCCCCCAGGGAGAAGGAGCACCATCATGAAGAAGATCCTGGCCGCCGCCACGGCGGTGTCAGTCAGCGCGATCGCGACGACGGCCTTCGCCGCCCCCGCGTCCGCGCAGCAGGGCGAGGCAACCGTCTCCGTCCTCCACGCCGTCCCCGGCCTCACCGTGGACGTCTACGCCAACGGCGACGAGCTGATCCCCGACTTCGAGCCGGGCACGCTCACCGACCCGCAGGCGCTGCCCGCAGGCACCTACGACCTGGCCGTGTACGCCGACGGCGACGACCCGGCCAACAGCCAGCCGGCCATCGAGGCCAACGGCGTCGAGGTCCCGGCCGGCGCCAACGCCACGGTCGTGGCCCACCTCGACGCGCAGGGCAACCCGACCCTCACGCCGTACGTCAACGACGTCTCGGCGACCGAGCCCGGGCAGGCCCGCCTCACCGTCCGCCACGACGCGGCGGCCCCCGCCGTCGACATCAAGGCGAACGGCGACGTGCTCTTCGGCGGGCTGACCAACCCGAACGAGGAGACCGCGGACGTCCCGGCGGACACCTACTCGGCCGCCGTGACGCTGGCCGGCGAGAACGAGCCGGTCATCGGCCCGGCCGACCTGGACCTCGCCGAGGGCACCTCGACGATCGTCTACGCGTGGGGCTCCGCGGAGGAGGGCAACCTCGACCTCGCGGTTCAGACGATCGACGGCCTGCACTCCTCCCCGTCGGGCGTCCCCGGCGGTGAGACGGGTGAGGCCGCCGTGGCCGGCGTCCCGACCTGGGCCCTGGCCCTCGGTTCGGCGTCGCTGCTGGCCCTGATGCTCGCCGCCGTCCGGGTCTCCCCGGCCGCCCGGCGCGGCTGAGGCCCAAGGTCATGGCGAGGCTGAGCACGCGCACCTGGTGGGTGGTCCTGGTGACCGCCGCCGCGGGACTGCTGCTCAGCCTCGCCGTGGCCTCGGCGGGCGGGACACGGTCCCGCCCGTCGATCAGGCCCGCGGGGACGCCGCGGCCGGGCCCGCGGCAGCACGACCCGAACCAACCACGGCGCCCTCGGGCGACCCCACCCCCGGCGCCTCCACCGAGCCGTCGCCCGAAGCGGGCCCGGTGGGCCGCAGCTCGGCGGCGCTGCGTTCGGCCCCCGCGCACCGAGCAGGCGCCGCAACGCGTGCGCATCGACTCGGCCGGGATCGACGTGTCGGTCGACCCGGTGGGCGTCGAGGCGGATCGCCAGATGCGCCTCCCCGACGACCCCCGCGTGCTGGGCTGGTACCGCTTCGGGCCCGCCCCCGGCGCCGGGGCCGGCTCGGCCGTCGTGGCCGGGCACCTCGACTCCGAGCGGTACGGCGTCGGCCCCCTGGCCGACCTCGGCTCCGTCGACACGGGGGACGAGGTCGTCGTCCGGCTCGCCACCGGCAAGGAACGCCGCTACCGCATCGACAGCATCGAGCGGTTCGACCGCCAGGCGCTGCCGGACTCCGTCTTCGCGCGCAGCGGGCCCGAGCGGCTGCGCATCGTCACCTGCACCGGCGCGTACCTCCCCGACGCCGGCGGCTACCAGGAGAACCTGGTCGTCACCGCTGTCCCGGCCTGACCGTCCGGCGTCCGGGCCCGGATCAGCCCCGACGGCTCAGCCGAGGTCGGGGCGGATGAGGACCTTCCCGCCGGTCTCCTGCTTCGCGTACGCCGCGATGGTCGTCGGGTCGAGCGCCTCCGCCAGGCCGATCTCGCGGGCGTAGGAGGTGGCGAAGGTGGTCGTGAGCTCGCTGGCCACCCGCGCGCGCAGCCGGCCGATGCCCTCGCCGCCGAGCGCGGAGAGCCGGGGCATCAGCAGCCAGCCGCCCACGCCCCACGTCAGGCCGAACGACCGGACGAGCTCGGTGGGCGAGGGGTCCAGGGAGCCGTAGATGTAGACCTGCTTGGCCACGTCGGTGCCGTAGCGGCTGTATGGCTGCCCGGCGCCGGCCGCGGCCTCCATGGCGCTCAGGATCTGGCTGGCGCCCCTGCCGCCGCCGACCGCGTCGAAGCCGAGCGTCGCGCCGGTCTCGGCGACCGCGCGGTTGAGGTCGTCGCGGAACGAGTCGGCCCCGCTGACGACGACGTGCTCGGCGCCGAGGCCGCGCAGCAGCTCGGCCTGCTCCTCGCGGCGCACCACGTTGACCAGCGGCACGTCGTCGGCCCGGCAGACCCGCACCAGCATCTGCCCCAGCGCGGACGCCGCCGCCGTGTGCACCAGCGCGGAGTGGCCCTCGGCGCGCATGGTCTCCAGCATCATCAGCGCGGTCATCGGGTTCACGAAGCTGGCCGCCGCGTCGGCCGGCGCCGCGTCGTCGGGCAGCGGCAGGCAGGTTGCGGCCCGGACGGCGCGGTAGTCGGCGTACGCCTCGCCGCCGGCGAACGAGACCCGGCGACCGAGCAGCGCCTGCGCGTCGTCCGAGTCACCCGCCGCCACCACGACACCGCAACCCTCGTTGCCCACCGGCATCGGCTCCCCGACGCGGCCGCCGAGCATCCGCATGGCGCCGCCGGGCAGCGACATGGTCGTCACGGGCGCCTCGGCGGTGCCCGCGGACTCGGCGGTGCTCGGGTCGGCGAACGCCAGCAGGAGCGCCATGTCGCTGGGGCTGATCGGGGAGCCCTCGACGCGGACGACGACCTCGCCGGCTTCGGGCTGCGGCGTCGGCACCTCGGCCAGGCTCAGCTCGAGCGTGGCGTCCGTGCGGACGAGGGAGTGCAGGCGGCGCATCTGGCTCGGCAGCTCGTGACTGGTCATGCCGCCAGTCTCACACCCGCGTCGCCGACCCTCTCCCGGCCCGGAACCGGCCCCCGGGTCGGGCAGCACGTCGCGCCAGGAGTGTCGAGGCTCGTAGCCGAGCAGCGCGCGGGCCTTGTCGATCGAGTAGAACGTCTCGTCGCGGCCCAGCTCGCGCCGCAGCTCGACGCCCTCGTAGAACCGCTCCCGGATCTGGTCGGTCGTCGCCGCGACCGACATGTCCGCGTTGGCGACGTTGAAGACCTCGTAGCCCAGCCCGTCGGTCTCCAGGCCGCGCTGCACCATCTGGCCGAGGTCGCGGGTGTCGATGTAGGCGAAGACGTTTCGGCGCCGCAGCGAGGGGTCCTCGAGGAACGGCGGGAACAGCTCGGCGTACTCGTGCGGCTCGATGACGTTGTTGATCCGCAGGCCGTAGACGTCGGCGCCGGTCCGCGCCTGGAACGAGCGCGCCGTCACCTCGTTGGCCACCTTCGACATCGCGTACGAGTCCTCGGGGACCGTCGGGTGCTCCTCGTCGACCGGCAGGTACTGCGGCCGCCGCTCGCCCTGGGCGAAGCAGATGCCGTACGTGGTCTCCGAGGAGGCGAAGACGACCTTGCGGACGCCGAGCCGCGTGGCGGCCTCGAGCACGTGGTAGGTGCTGAGCACGTTCGTGGCGTACGTCGTCGCGTCGGGGGCGAGCAGGATCCGCGGCACCGCGGCGAAGTGCACGACCGCGTCGTAGGCGGGCTTCTCGGGCAGGTCCAGCTCGCCCATCGTCGCGAGCCCGGCCATCGCCGAGTAGGTCTCGCCGGCGTCGGTGAGGTCGACCCGCAGGTCGGCCACGTCGGGGTGGCCCAGGCCGACGAGGTCGGCGTTGGTGACCTGGTGGCCCTGCTCGGCGAGGTACGGCGCGACGTGCCGGCCGGCCTTGCCGCTGCCTCCGGTGAAGAAGATGCGCATGGGGCCCCAACCAAGGAGGCCGCCCGATCCTTCCCCGCCCCCGGACGCTGCGCTGCGCGCGCGGGCGCGGCGAGGGGAGGCGGGCGCCGAGCCGGGACGTTGACGGTCGGGCACCGGTGCAGGACTCTGTTGACGACGGCTCGCCGGCGCGAGACTACGAGCACCGCGCGTCACCGCCTGGATGAGTGGGGCACATCGCATGTCCGTAGCGCTGTACCGGTTGGGGAGCCTGTTGGCGCGCTTCCACGTCGTCGTGGCCGGCGTGTGGGTGCTGCTCCTGACCGCCGTCGTCGGTGCCTCCGCGATGGTGGGGGCGGACTACGACGACTCGTTCTCCATCCCCGGCACCCAGTCCCAGGAGGGGCTGGAGCTGATCCAGGACCGGTTCGACCAGAGCGGCACGGCGGCCCAGGTCGTCTTCACCGCCGACAGCGGCAGGATCACCGCACCCGCCGCGGCGGAGGCGGTCAAGCAGGTCACCGCCGCGATCGACGCGGTGCCGAAGGTGGACATGAGCAACCCGCTCGGGCCGCCCCCGGGCCAGTCCGCGCCGGTGCTCTCCTCCGACGGGGCCTCCACCTTGGGAAGCGCGCCGTTCGCGGAGGCGACCCCGTCGGAGGGGACGCTCGAGGCGGTGCAGGAGGCGGCCCGGCCGCCGGCGGGCTCGGGGATCAGCACCTCCGTCGGAGGCGACGCGTACAACACGACGACCGAGACCAGCAAGGTCCCCGAGCTCATCGGCCTGGGGATCTCCTTCGTCATCCTCGCCGTCACGTTCGGCTCGCTGCTCGCCGCGGGGATGCCGATCATCTCGTCGCTGATCGGCGTCGGCGCGACCCTCGGCGCGGTCGCGGTGCTCTCGAACACCGTGGCCGTCTCCAGCTCCGCCCCGAACCTCGCCGAGATGCTCGGGCTCGCGGTCGGCATCGACTACGCGCTCTTCCTGCTCTCGCGCTACCGCGCGCAGCTCCGGGACCCCGCGGTCTCGCCCGGGGTGGCCATGTCGCGCGCCATGGCGACGGCCGGCAGCGCGGTGGTCTTCGCCGGCACGACCGTGGTGATCGCGCTGCTCGGCCTGGGCGTGGCGCGGATCCCGGTCCTGACCGTGATGGGCATGACGGCCGCGGCGGCCGTGGCGGTCGCCGTGACGGTCGCGCTGACCCTGGTCCCGTCGGTGGCGCTGATGTTCGGCGAGAGGCTGCGGCCCAAGGCGCGGACGGAGCCGCGGGCGTCGCGCCGGCCGCGGTGGCTGCGCCGGCCCCGCCGCGCGCAGGCGGCCGCGCACGCGAAGACCGCGCACGCGAAGGACGAGACCCCCGCCAAGGAGAGGTCGGCCGACTGGCCGACCCGCTGGGTGCGCGCCGTCACCCGGGTCCCCGCCCTGACGATCGCGGTCGTCGTCGGCGTCCTCCTGCTCGCCGCCTTCCCGGCGCTGAAGCTCGACCTCGCGCTCGCCGACAACGGGTCGGCGCCGGCGGGGTCGCCGGAGCGGGTGACGTACGACGACATCACCCAGGCCTTCGGCGAGGGCTACAACGCCCCGCTCACGGTCACCGCCGGCGTGATCACCAGCGACGACCCCACCAAGACCGTCAACCAGCTCGCCACGGCGATGGGGAAGCTGGACGGCGTCGACGCCGTGCCGCAGGCGACGCCCAACCAGAGCGGCGACACCGCGCTGTTCCAGGTGATCCCCACGGCCGGGCAGAACGCCCCGTCCACCGGCCGGCTGGTCGCCGAGCTGCGCGACCGGAGCCCCGAGCTGGAGAAGAAGTACGGCGTCACCGACATGCTGGTGACCGGCCCCACCGCGGTGAACATCGACGTCTCGGACCGGCTCGGCGGCGCCCTGCTGCCGTTCGGCGCCATCGTCGTGGGCCTGTCGCTGGTGCTGCTCATGATCGTCTTCCGCTCGGTGGCCGTGCCGCTCAAGGCCACGCTGGGCTACCTGCTCTCGGTGGGCGCCGCGCTCGGGGCCGTGGTCGCGGTCTTCCAGTGGGGCTGGCTCGAGTCGGTCGCGCCGTCGCTGAGCAGCGGCGGCACGGTCGTCAGCTTCCTGCCGATCTTCGTGATGGGCGTGCTCTTCGGCCTCGCCATGGACTACGAGATGTTCCTCGTCTCCGCGATGCGCGAGTCGTACGTCGCGTCCGGCGACGCGCACGACGCCGTCTTCACCGGGTTCCGGGCATCGGCGCGCGTCGTCGCGGCCGCCGCGCTGATCATGACCTCGGTGTTCACGGCGTTCGTCCCCGGCGGGTCCGCCACGATCATGCCGATCGCGTTCGGCCTCGCCGTGGGCGTCTTCGTCGACGCGTTCCTGGTGCGGATGACCCTGGTGCCGGCCGTGCTGGTCCTGCTGGGGCGCAGGGCGTGGTGGCTGCCTCCCTGGCTGGACGCCCGGATCCCGGCCATCGACGTCGAGGGGGCCGCGATGCACCGCAAGGTCGACTACGAGGACTGGGAGCGGACCCACGGCACCGCTGCCCTGGTCGCGCGGGACGTGGCCGTGCGCGCAGGCAGCACGCCCGTCGACGTCGAGGCCCTCCCCGCCGAGGTGACGCCGGTGGCGGTGCCCGCGGAGGTCGACCCGGTCGAGCTCGCGCTCGTGCTCGTGGGCCGGCAGCACGCGTACGACGGCGAGCTCGTCGTGGGTGGCCTGCTGCTGCCCGAGCAGCGCGAGCTCGTGCACACGACCGCGGCGTACGTGGAGGTCGGGCGGGGCGGGGACGAACGCCCGGTCGCCGAGCAGGTCGAGGTGCGCGCCCGGCTCACCACCGGGTCGGGGCGGCGCCGGTCGGACTTCGAGGACCGGGCGCTGGCCTGGGCCGCGGACCTGCAGGCCGCGGCCGGGAGCGTCGGCGGCCGGCCCGGCCCGGTGGGGCGCGCGGCGACGCGGGCCGCCGTGGTCGAGGCCGCGATGGCGGTCGCCGGCGGCGTCGGGCTGCTGGTGCTGATCGAGGAAGGGCCGGAGAGCAACGTGCCGGCCGGGACGGCGGAGGCCCTCGCCGTCGCGCTCGCGCGCGAGGGCGTGACGGTCGTGCTGCTGCGACCCGAGGTGTGGGCGAGGTCGTCCGTGGTCACCGCCGGGGGCGGAACCGCGGTCCGCGAGCGAGGCGAGGGGAACCAGCCATGAGCAGCTCCGAGGGACTCGAGACCGCCGGCCGGCGCGGCCGCATACGGGATCCGCGGTGGCGCCGGCTCGTCCAGATCGGCCTGGTGCTCCCGCTCGTGGCGGCGGCCGTGCTCGTGTGGGCGGCCACGGAGCGCCCGCAGAACCTGGACAAGGTGCCGGTCGCGGTCGTGAACAACGACGAGATCATCCAGAAGCCCCAGCCGATGGCGGCCGGACGCGCCCTGGCCGCGGCGCTCACCCAGCCCAGCGCGGACGACACCAACCTCGACTGGACCCTCGCCGACACCGACGACGCGACGGCGGGCCTGGCGGACGGCACGTACTACGCCGTGCTGACGATCCCGAAGGACTTCTCGCGGGCGATCCTCTCGACGGGCACCGACGACCCCGCGAAGGGCAAGGTGACGCTGACCAGCAACGGCGCCGCGAGCACGACGGTGCCGTTCATCAGCGAGGCGGTGGCCTCCGCCGCCGCCGACTCGCTGGGCCAGCAGAGCACGCAGGCCTACCTGGGGCAGGTCTACGACGGCTTCAACCAGATCGCCTCCTCCACGGCCAGCGCGGCCTCCGGCGGCGACCAGCTCGCCCAGGGCACGGCGCAGCTCAGCGAGGGTGCCGAGGAGCTGGACGCCGGGGCGTCGGAGCTGTCCAGCGGCCTCGACGAGCTGGCGACCGGCGCGCGGGCGCTGGCCGACGGCACGGCCTCCCTGCGCAGCGGGGCCGACGACCTCGCCGGCGGCGCCCGGCGCCTCTCCGGCAGCGCGGACGAGCTCGCGGGCGGCGCCGGCCGCCTCGCCCGGGGCGCCGGCGAGCTGGCTGGGAGCGCCCGCGAGCTCGCGGGCAGCACGCGGGACCTGGCCGACGCCGAGACCGCGTACGCCCGGGAGACCCGCCGCGCCGCGGCCGGCTCCGCGCGGGTGGCGGAGGGCGCCCGGCTGCTCGCCCTCGGCAGCCGCTTCGTCGCGGCGAACGTGCGGCTGCTGGCGGAGCGGTGCGAGAGCCAGGGCGGCTCCGCGACGTTCTGCCGCCGGCTGGGCCGGGCGAGCAACCGCGCCGCCCTGGAGGCCGAGGGCGCGGAGAAGGTCGGCGGCCTGACCCGCGACGTCGCCCGCGGCAACAGGGAGCTGGCCGCCGGCGCCGCGGAGCTCGCGACCGGCTCCCGCCGGCTGGCCGCCGGGGCCGGCGAGCTGGCCGCCGGGGCCGGGGAGACGGCCGCCGGCGCCCGGGCGGCGGACGCGGGGTCGCGGGAGCTCGCCGCCGGGGCCCGCGAGGTGAGCGCCGGGGCCGCGTCCGTCGCGGCGGGTGCGACCGAGAGCGACGAGGGCGCCGACCAGCTCTCCTCGGGGGCGGACTCGTCGGCCGGGGCCGGCAGCCAGGTCGCGTCCGGGGCGGCCTCGCTCGACGAGGGGGCGGCGTCCACCGACTCCGGTGCCCAGCAGCTGAGCCAGGGCCTCGACCAGCTGGCCGCGCAGACCCCGACCTACTCCAAGCAGCAGAAGACGGCGCTGGAGACCGTGGTCAGCCAGCCCGTGGCGCTGGCCTCGTCGGTCGAGCACGGCGACAACGGCAACGGGTGGCTCGTCGGCGCGGTCCTCGCCACGATCCTGTGGCTCGCCGCCCTGCTCGGCGTGCTGCGCCGCGACCTCGGGAAGGTGCTGCGCAGCGCGGGGACGCCGATCTCCTCGCGCCGGCTCACCCTGCTGCAGCTGCGCCCGGCCGCCGGGCTCGCGGTGGTGCAGGGCGTGGCCGTGCTCGCCGCCCTTCCGCTGGTGTCGGTGACCGTCGCGAGGCCGCTGGCGCTCGGGCTGCTCACGGTCCTCGCGGCGGTGACGTTCACGCTGGTGGCGCTGGCGATGCGGTGGGCGATGGGCACGGCCGGGATCATCGGCTTCGTCCTGTTCCTGCTGCTCCAGCTGGCCGCGCTGGGCAACGTGCTGCCGATCGAGACCGCCCCCGAGCCGCTGGCGGCGCTCAACCGCGCACTGCCGCTGCCTGCCTACGTGGATGGCGCCAGCCAGCTCGTCTCCGGTGGCTCCGTGGTGTCGCTGGGGGGCGTCGTCACGGTGCTGCTGGCCTGGACCATCGGCACGAGCCTGGCGGCGTTGCTGGTGGTCCGGAAGCGCCGGGTGGCGCCGGTTCCCGCGGTGGCCGTGGCCTGAGCGGGGCTCAGCGCCGGGCGCGCGGGCCGACCACGGCTGCCTGGCCGTACGCCGCCCCGACGCTGTCGGTGGGGACGACGTCCTTGCCGAGCGGGAGGAGCGAGACCGGGATCAGCTTGAAGTTCGCCAGCCCGAGTGGGATCCCGATGATCGTGAGGCACAGGAGGACGCCGCTGGCGGCGTGCCCGATGGCGAGCCAGAGGCCGGCGAGGACGAACCAGAACACGTTGCCGATCGCGGAGCCGGCCCCGGCACCGGGCTTCGCGACGACCATCCGGCCGAACGGCCAGAGCGCGAAGAGCCCCACGCGGAACGCGGCGACGCCGAACGGGATGCCGATGATCGTGAGGCAGAACAGGACGCCGACGACCACGTAGGCGAGGAACATCCAGAAGCCGGAGAGCACAAGCCACAGCAGGTTCAGCACGAGCCGCATGCGGCATCCCTCCCGGTTGTCCCACCGCGTCACCGTGACACCGCGTCACCCTGTCATGCGGCTGGTGACGGACCGGTCAGGTCGGCGCCGGTCAGGTCGGTGCCGGCGGCGCCACGATGTAGCCGTCGGCGAGGGAGCCGTAGACGCGAAGCGTGCCGGGTCGGTGGTGCCAGAGCCAGGCGAGGTGCGCGCAGAGGATGGCGTCGAGCTCGTCCTCGATGCGCGTCAGGTCCCCGCGGCGCGGGTCCGCGACGACGCGGGTCAGCTCCGCCCAGCGCGGGTGCTCGGCGAGCCGCAGCTGCGCGATCTCCGCGAGGTGCCCGACGAGCTGGGCGAAACCCGCGGCCCGCGCGGGGCCTGACTTGTAGGCGATGCGCTCGGCGAGCCCGAAGAGCGCGACCATCGCCGGGTGCGGGTAGACCTCGAGGCAGACGGGCGCCTCGACCGTGCCGTGATGCGCCGGATCGACCGACCAGCCGAACCGGTCGGCGAGCGTCGCCGCCCGCGGCGGGTCGAAGGCGGCGCGGCTGCGGTTGCTGGAGTGCGCCCCGATCTTGAACCGCCAGAACGCGCGCGAGATCTCGGTCTCGCACCGCCGCTGGCCGGTGGCGTTCGGGACGACGAGCGGCGCGTCGACGGCGGCGACGACGACCTCGGCCGCGTGCGTGCGGAGCCACGCCGCGATCTCGTCGTCGCCGACGGCGCTGCCCGAGGCGACCAGCGCGCCGGCGTCGTCCACGACGGCCAGGCCCGTCCGCGCGCGGGTCCCCCACGCCAGGTCGAGGCCCACGAAGCGGCCCGGGCTGCCCACGGGTTCGGAGAGCACGAGTTCGGAGAGTACGGGTCCGGAGAGCACGGGTTCGCGCAGGAGGGCCGATGGCCGCGCCTGCCTCCGGGTCTTGACCCGGCCCGAGCGCAGGTCTAATGTGCAACCAAATGGTTGTAGATCAGCTGGACCTCACCGACGACGAGGTGGACCGGATCTTCCGGGCCCTCGCCGACGCGACGCGGCGCGACATCCTCCGGCGCACGATGGCGGGGGAGGCGTCGGTCTCCGGGCTGGCTGCCGCCTACGACATGTCGTTCGCGGCGGTGCAGAAGCACGTCGCGGCGCTGGAGGGGGCCGGTCTGGTGACCAAGGAGCCGCACGGCCGCGAGCGCATCGTCCGCGGCAACCCCGAGACCGTCCGCCGGGCCCAGGGCCTGCTGAGCCGCTACGAGCAGATCTGGCGCGCCCGCGTCGACCGGCTCGACGCACTGCTCGCCGAGGGCCCCGACACGCCGCCGCACTAGCCGGCGGCTGCCCGCCGCCGAAGCACACCCGTCCGACCACCCATCCGACTTCAGGGGGAACCCATGCCCGTCACATCCGTCACCCGCGACACCGACGCTCTCACCATGACCGTGGTCGCCGACTTCCCGGCGACCGTGCAGCGCCTCTGGGAGGCGTACGTCGACCCGCGCCAGCTCGAGCGGTTCTGGGGGCCGCCCACCTACCCGGCGACCTTCACCCGCCACGACGTCGCCGCCGGCGGCCGGTCGGCGTACACGATGACCGGCCCCGAGGGGGAGGCCCACGGCGGCTACTGGGAGTGGCTCTCGGTCGAGCCCGGCCGGGGCTTCGAGGTGCTCGACGGGTTCGCGGGCCCGGACGGCGAGCCCAACGCGGAGATGCCCGCGATGCGGATGCGCTTCGCGTTCGAGGCGACCGACGACGGTTCCCGCGTCACCACGACCACGCACTTCGCCTCGCTGGACGACCTCGAGAAGCTGCTCGAGATGGGGATGGACGAGGGCATGCGCGAGGCCATGGGCCAGATCGAGGCCGTGCTCGCGGACCTGACGTCGTTCGCCGCCGGGCAGGGCACGGTCACGCAGCTGCTCTCCGACACGCGGGCGCGCGTCAGCCGGGTGATCCGGGGCAGCGTCGAGGACGTCTGGCGCGCGCACCACGACCCGGCCCTCATCACGCGCTGGATGCTGGGGCCGTCGGGCTGGACGATGCCCGTCTGCGAGGTCGCCACGACCGTGGGCGAGACCTACCGCCAGGAGTGGGAGCCCACCGAGGGCACGCAGGCCGAGCGGGAGCAGGCCCGCTTCGGCTTCGAGGGAGAGCTGCTCGAGTCGATGCCCCCGGTGCGCGAGGTCGCCGTCGAGCGGATGCTCGGCACCGACGGTCCGGGCGTCGTCAACGAGCTGACGCTCACCCCCGTCGAGGGCGGCACGCTGCTCGCGGTGGTCTTCGTCTTCCCCGATGCCGAGACGCGCGACGCCATCCTCGCCACCGGCATGGCCGAGGGCATGGAGGCCAGCTACGCGCGGCTGGAGGAGGACGTGCTCGCGGCGCTCGCCGGGTAGCCCCCGCCGGTCGAGCACCCGCCGGGGACGAGGCGGGTGCCTCGACAACCCGTAGACGTGCGCGCCCGTTCCGGCGAGGGTGTGGCGATGGCCTCCAAGCGGAAGCAGACCCCGTCCCTCGCCGGTCGCGTCGCGTTCATCACCGGGGCCGGCAGCGGCATCGGTGCCGGCACGGCCACCGCGCTCGCCGACCGGGGCGCCCGGCTCGTCCTCTGCGACGTGGACGAGGCCGGCCTGCAGCAGACCGTGGCCCGCATCGGTGCGGAGCGGGCGGTGGGCCGGGTGGCCGACGTCCGCGACCTGGACGCGTTGCGGGAGGTCGTCAGCGCGGGCGTCGAGCGGTTCGGCGGGATCGACGTCGTGGTGGCCAACGCGGGCATCGGCGCCTTCGGGTCCGTGCTCCACGTCGACCCCGAGGCCTTCAAGCGGGTCATGGACGTCAACCTGCTCGGTGTCTTCCACACCGTCCGGGCCGCGCTGCCCTCGGTGATCGAGCACCGCGGCTACGTGCTCGTCGTCTCGTCGCTGGCGGCGTTCACCGCGTCTCCGGGCGCGGCGGCGTACCACGCGTCGAAGGCGGCGGCCGAGAACTTCGCCCACTGCCTGCGCCTGGAGGTGGCCCAGCACGGCGTCGGGGTCGGCTCGGCCCACATGGCGTGGATCGAGACGCCGATGGTCCGCGAGCTGCGCGACGAGCTGCGTCGGTTTCTCGCGCGCCATCGCGTCGATGCCGCCGCCCCTGAACCGCAACACCGATCTCGGGACCTGTGTGGATGCCTTCGTCGACGGCATCGCGCGCCGGCGCCGGCGGGTGTACGTCCCGCGCTGGGTCGGCGCGATCTCGCGGCTGCGCTCGGTCGTCAACAGCGCGGCGGGACAGCGGAGCCTGCTCGAGGACGTCTCCCGGCTGCTCGCCGAGACCGACGCCGACGTCGCCAACCTGGGCCGGTCCGTGAGCGCCCGCACGGCCAGGAACGTCGCGCAGTCCTGACGGACGACCTCAGCGGACCTCGACCGTCACGTAGTACGCGCCCAGCTCGGCCAGGGGGCCCTCGGAGCCCGGCAGGTACGGTGCCGGTCCGCTGACGTCGAGTCCCCGCCAGACGCCCTCGGACTCGAGCCGGTCGAGCAGCGCCCGGCAGCCGCGCGGCTCCCACAGGTCCTCTCGCTGCGTCATCGCGACGATCCCGCCGGGGCGGACCACGCGGGCGAACTCGCGCCACACCGCCTCGAGCTCGGGGAGGTAGGTCAGCACGCCGACGCACACGAGCCCGTCGTACGCGTCGTCGCCGGCCGGGAGCCGCTCGGCGAGGTCGGCGCGGGCGAGGCTGTCGTAGGCTGCCCGCCTGCTGCCGCGACCCGCAGCGACGCCTCGGAGATGTCGAGACCGTCGAGCCGACCCCCGAAGCCCTGCGCGCGCAGCGCCACACCCGAGAGCCCGGTGCCGCAACCGACATCGAGGACCGAACCCGGTCGTGGGTCCCGCGCCAGCACCGCCCCGGCCACCACGGCCGGCGCCTGGTAGGACCACGCGTCCAGGTCCGCGTCGTAGCGTCGCGGCCCAGGCGTCGTAGTGCTCGGCGACCTCGCGGGCGTCGCTGGGGCCCTGGAGCAGCCAGTCCCCGCCGGGGTTGTCGTCAGGCGTCATTCGACACAGGTTGCCACGCCTGCCGAGCGTCGCCGGCGTCGTGCTCCCCGCGGTCGCGACGAGGCCGGACGCCTACACGCGCTCGGGGACGCGCTCGTCGTCGGACCCCTTCGGGATCAGCGTGCGCAGCGGGCAGGACGCGACGACGTGCCAGCACGCCACGCCCGCGGCCCCGGTCACGGCCATGGCGACCAGGGTGGGCAGCACCGCCGGGTCGGGCAGCTGGCGCGCCAGCACGAAGCCGCCCATGATCAGCACGAACCAGGCGAAGCCGCGGCGGAGCGCGTCGTCGGGCACGTGCCCGGCCAGCCGACCGCCGACCAGGCTGCCGGCCACCGCGGCCGCGGTCACGGCCGCGATCAGGCCCCAGTCGAGGCTGACGCTGCTCAGGTAGCCGGCGACGCCGCCGAGCGACTTCATCGCGATGACCACCAGCGAGGTGCCGACCGCGATGCCCATCGGCATGCCGCCCAGCAGCGCCAGGGCCGGCACGACGAGGAAGCCGCCGCCGGCGCCGACCAGACCCGTGACCAGGCCGACGACGACGCCGTCGATCAGGACCCGGACGACGGGCAGGTCGCCGTGCCGCACGGGGGCGTCGTCGCTGCGGCCGCGCAGCATCGCGACCGAGGTCGCGACCATCATCAGCGCGAACGCGCCGAGCAGGACGGTGCCCGGGAGGTAGCCGCCGAGCAGGCCGCCGAGGAAGGCGCCACCCAGGCCGGCCGTGCCGAACAGCAACCCGGTGCGCCAGCGCACGCGGCCCGCGCGGGCGTGGCCCAGCGACCCGATGGCGGAGGTGACGCCCACGACGACCAGCGAGGCCGCGATGGCCTCCTTGGCGTCGAGGCCGGTCACGTAGACCAGCAGCGGCACGGTCAGGATCGAGCCGCCGCCGCCGAGCAGGCCGAGCGAGACGCCGACCAGCGTCGCCAGCGCGAGCGTCAGGACGAGGATCTCCGTCGAGAGGTCGCTCATCGGATGGCCTCGCCGGTGTGGTGGGTGGCGGTCATCAGGAGCCTCTCCTCGGATCCGGTCGGGTGGGTCGTGCGACTCCTGACCAATAGTACGGACATTTAGGCCGGCGCGCCACCGCACGTCCGGGACGCCGGCCCCGTACGCGGCCCCCGCGGCCGTTGACGGGCGCGCCGAGCTGCGCTTCAGTGGCGGCGGGACCCAGCGCCGCCGGGACCGCGAGGACGAGAGGCGCGAGCGAGGAGGAACCATGCGGACGACCGAACAGTCCCCCAGCGTCGTGCTGTGGACCCGACGGCTGGAGGGGCTCGCCGCGCTCGACGCCCCCGTGCGGCTGATCGAGCCGGGCATCCGGAAGGCGTTCGGCACCGAGCCCCGCGCCTCGCTGCTCCGGGGCGACTGGCTCGGCCACGCGCTGCACCCGGCGATGACCGACCTCGTGCTCGGCAGCTGGACCTCGGCCAGCGTGCTCGACCTCCTGGGCGGCGCCGACTCCGCCGTCGCGGCCCGGCGGCTCGTCGCCGTGGGCCTGCTCGCGGCCGGACCCACCGCCTGGACCGGCTGGGCGCAGTGGTTGGAGGCCCCCGGGCCCGAGGCGAAGCGCGTCGGCCTGGTGCACGCGGTCAGCAACGGCCTCGCCGTCGGCCTCTACGCCGCCTCCTGGAAGGCCCGCGGTCGCGGCTGCCGCGCGAGGGGCGCCGGCCTCGCGCTGGCGGGGGCCGCGGCCTCGGGGTTCGGCGCCTACCTCGGCGCCCACCTCACGGTGGCGCGCGACGTGGGCACCCGCGATCCGGCCTTCTCGCCCGTCGGCGCCGGCGGCTAGGAGCTCAGCGCCCGGAGCAGCCCAGCCGCGCCTCCGGGCGCAGGTCGTCGGGCAGCGGCTCGCCGTCGGCCGCGGCAGCGAGGTGGCGACCCAGGCGGGCGCCTGCTTGAAGAGGTTGTTGCCGACCGGCAGGAGCACGCCGCCGCGCTCCCAGACCCCGAGGCCGTCGTCGCCCCAGGGCAGCCGGGTCAGCCAGCAGTGCCGCACGTCGACCGGCTCGGGCTCGAGCCCGGGCAGGGCGCGGCGGACGTAGTCGGTCGTCGCCGCCGCGAAGGCCGCCAGGTCGTCGGGGCGCGTCCAGGCTGCCGTCCTCGCGGGCCGGCGTCACCTCGCCGAGGCCCACGGAGTACGCCGCGTTGCCGTGCGACCGCCGCGGCGTAGACCCGGTCGGCGCCGAACGCGCCGCTGGAGTCCTGCAGCGTCGACAGCGCCGGCGGCGGGGCGCCGCGCACCGGGTAGGTGAGACGTACCTGCGCGCCGTGCGTCACCGGGATCGCGAGGCCCAGCGAGCGGGCGAAGCCCTCGGTGGCCCGGCCCGCGCAGACGACCACGCGGCGGTAGCGACGCGTCGCGCCGCCGCTGCGCACCTCGACGCCGCGCCCGTCCGTCCCGTCGCCGTCGACGGGCCGCACGGCCAGCACCTCGTCCGGCACGAGCCGGTCGCCGAGCGCGCCGACCAGCGCCGCGCACCATCGCGCCGGTGCGGATCGACCCGCCGCGCTCGTCGAGCACCGCCGGGCCGTCGTACGCGGCCAGCAGCGGCAGGTGGCCGGCGAGCTCCGTCGCGCCGAGCGGGCGGGCGGCGACGCCCTCCCGCTCGAGCACCGCCAGGCGCTCCTCGGCGGCCGCGCCGATGGCGAGGGCGCCGTCTCCGGAGACGAGCGGTACGCCGAGCCGCTCGGACCACGCGTCGTACAGCGCCCGGCTCTCGACGGTGCGCCGGACCAGCCGGGGGTCGTCGTGGGCGTGCCGGAAGAGCCGGGACTCGCCGCCGGACTGCGCCTGGCCCGGCACGCCCGGCTCGTACACGCGCACGGAGACGCCCCGCTCCAGCAGCGCGTACGCCGTCGAGAGGCCCAGCACGCCCGCCCCGACGACCGCCACGTCTGCGTCACTGTCGTGCATGTCCCCGACCGTAGCGGCGACGCGGACGCGACCGGCTCGTCGACCGGCGGCGGCCCGGTCTCACTCCTCCAGCCGGGTCACCCAGTAGTCGGCAGTCTGCGGCGAGGCGTTCCCGAAGCGCGCGTTCGGCAGGTAGAAGGCGCCACCGAAGGAGTCGATGGTCGTGGGCACGTCGAGCTCGTCACTGGTGAGCGTCCGCTCGAGCGTGCCGCGGGTGCCGTCCCGCGAGAGCTCGACGACGGCGACCTCGTTCAGCTGGTTGCGCACGGCGTAGAGCGTCGTGCCCTCGCGCAGGAGCCCGTCGCCGCTGGTGAGGACGCCGTCGCCGCCGAGGTCGACCTGCGTCGCGACGCCGGTGGCGGGGTCGACGCGGAACAGGTTTCCGGTCGTGGAGCTCACGACGAGGAGCGCCTCCCCGTCCGGCGTCGCGGTGATCCCGTTGGCGTTGAAGCCGTCGACCTGTTCCCACTCGCCGCCCAGCGGCAGCGTGCGCACCTCGCCCGCGCTCGGCAGGCCGCCGTTGCGCTCCAGCGGCAGCACGAAGAGCCGGGCGTTGGCCGAGTCCGTCAGGTAGGCCGCGTCGCGGGTCACGATGACGTCGTTGACGAACGCGCTGCCGTCCGCGGCGGCGACCTGGTAGCTGGCGATCACCTCGCCGGAGCGCGTGTCCACGACCCGGGCGTCCCCGGCCGGGCCGCCGGCGACGAAGAGCCGACCCGCTGGTCGGTGTCGAGGCCCACCGACGGCGAGCCGGGTCCCTCGCTGAACGCGGGGTCGACGGACCCGCTGCGCAGGTCGAGGCGCGCGATGTCGCCGTCGGCTAGCGAGCCGACGTACGCCGTGGGGCCGCGACCGACCGCGATGCCCTCGGGCTGGAAGCCGTCCGGGAGGTCGATGCGCTCGGGGAACGGCTGCCCGGTGCGGTCCGCCCGGTCCGGCGGATCCGCGGCCGTGGGGCCGGCGAGACCCAGGACGCCGAGGGCGACCGCGGCGGCGGCCAGCGAGATGGTCAGGGGGCGGCGACCTGTGGGCTTCATCACTGCCACCGTAGGTCGGGCACCAAGCCTCGCCCGGGGGGCTGGGCTCAGATGCCCCGCCACTCGGGCGTGCGCTTCTGCAGGAACGCCGACATGCCCTCCTGGGCGTCGCAGGTCATGGCGTTGGTGGCCATCACCTCGGCCATCTCCTGGTAGGCCTCGGACTGCGGCAGGTCGATCTGCCGGTAGAACGCCTGCTTGCCGATCTCGAGCGTCAGCGGGCTGGCCGTGGCGATCCGCGCGGCCAGCTCGCGGGCGCGCTCGCCGACGCGCTCGGCGGGCAGGACCTCGTTCACCAGCCCCCAGTCGGCGGCGGTCGCCGCGTCGATGACGTCGCCCGTGAGCAGCATCTGCAGCGCCCGCTTGCGGCCGACGGCGCGGCTCACGGCCACCATCGGCGTCGAGCAGAACAGCCCGATCTTCACCCCGGGCGTCCCGAAGACCGCCGAGTCGGCCACGACCGCGAGGTCGCAGGTCGCGACCAGCTGGCAGCCGGCGGCGAGCGCGTGCCCCTGCACCGCGGCGATCACCGGCTGCGGCACCGCCTGGACGAGCTCCATCAGCTCGGTGCAGGCCGCGAACACCTCGCGCTCCTCCTCCAGCGTCCGGTCGACCATCTGGCCCAGGTCGTGGCCGGCCGAGAAGACCGGCCCGCCGGCCTCGATGACGATCGCGCGGGCCTCGCCCGTGTCCGCGACCTCGCGGAGCGCGGCCGTCAGGGCGCGCATCGTGTCCAGGGAGAGGGGGTTGCGCCGCCCCTCCTCCTCGAGCCGCAGGACGGCGACCTCGCCCTCGCGCGTCACGCTCACCGTTGAGGTGTCGACCTGCACCATGCGGACCTCCGGGAACTCGGGAACCTGAGTGCCCACCCTGCGCCGCGAGGTGGTCGACGTCAACGGCGCGGCGAGGGGGCTCCCCCCGAGCGACGACTCGTGGTGACAATGGAGGAGATGACCCCGCCCCCGGCCCCCCGGGTCGTCGCGCACCGGGGGGCCAGCCACGACGTCGCCGAGCACACGCTCGGCGCGTACCTCGCGGCGCTCGACGACGGGGCGGACGGCCTGGAGTGCGACGTGCGGCTGACCGCCGACGGGCACCTGGTCTGCGTCCACGACCGCGACCTGCGCCGCGTCGCCGGGCGGACGCGGGCTGATCTCGACGATGGAGCTCGCCGAGCTCTCCGAGCTCGACGTGAGCACCTGGAAGAACCCCTGGGTCGACCTCGACGACGAGGCGCCGCAGCGCGAGCAGGAGCACGGCCGCGTGCTCACCCTCCGCGCGCTGCTGGAGACCGTCGCCGGGCTCGACCGCCGCGTCGAGATCGCCGTGGAGACCAAGCACCCCACGCGGTACGGCGGCCTCGTCGAGAAGCGCCTCGTCGAGCTGCTGCGGGACTTCCGCTGGGACCGCGACGACCCGCCGGTACGGGTGATGAGCTTCTCCACGACGGCGCTGCACCGGGTGAACCGCTGGGCGCCCGAGGTGCCGGTCGTGCAGCTGCTGGAGAAGGCGCACCACTGGCCGATGGTGCGCCGGATGCTGCCGCCCGACTGGATCATCGGGCCCGACGTGGTCGAGCTGCGCGAGCACCCCGGCCTCGGGCGGCGGCTGCGGGACTCCGACCGCGAGGTGCACAGCTGGGTCGTGAACACGCCCGAGGACGTCGAGGTGTGCCGGGCCTACGGCGTGAGCGCGCTGATCACCGACCGGCCGCGCTACGTGCGGGGCCTGGTCGACGCCGGCCCCCACGAGGGCGTCGGCCCCGACCAGTAGCCTCCGCGGCATGGGCAAGAAGTCGCGCGACCGGGCACGTGCCGCCAAGCCGAGCAGCGAGCAGCAGGAGGGCGCCGTCGGGCCGCGCCAGCCCTGCCCCTGCGGCTCGGGCAAGCGCTACAAGGCGTGCCACGGCGCGACGGGCTCGACGCCGTACGTCGCCCGGCCCTTCGAGGGCATGCCCTCCGAGCCGGACGTCATCGCGCTGCGCGAGCTCGTGCCCGCGGCCACCGCGCCGCTGCCGCTGCGCGACTCCGACCGCACGGTGCTGCTCGCGACGCTGCTGCCGGGGGCGGTGCCCGCGATGGTGCGCCCCAGCGGCGACATCTGGCTCGGGCTGCAGGTGCGGCACGACTTCGGCGACCCGGCCCGGGACCTCGGCGCCGTGCTCGAGCGGGCGCTCGAGGCGGAGCCGGGGGAGACGGTCGGGCTGACGAGCGACCCCGGCCCCGGCACCCGGATCCAGGACCTCGTCGCGCACCGGCGCCCTCGACGTGACGGTGCACGACGGCTTCGGGTTCTGGGCCGAGGACCTGGAGGAGCGGACCCCCGAGGTCGAGGCGGCGCTCGAGCAGGCGAACGGCGTCGTCAGCCCGACCGCGAGGCTCGCCTCCGTGCCCGCCGCCTACTGGACCAACGTCACGACGAAGGAGCACCTGCGCTGGGTGCGGCCGGAGCCCGAGCGCGAGCTGCTCGACGCGCTGGCGCGGCTGCACGTCACAGCGTCAGGACGTGCTGGTCGAGGGCGCCCGGCTGGTCGGGCACTTCCGCGCGCACGGTCTGGTCGGTGCCGGTCTGGGACCTCCCGGTCGGCACCGGGCCGGAGGCCGTCGAGGACCCCGCCGCGGAGTTCGGCGAGGCGCTCGACGCGGCCCTGGCCGACCCGCGCCCGCTGACCCCGGAGGAGCGCTCGGCGCGCGCCGGGATCACGGGTCGTCAGGTCACCATCCGGTAGGCCCGGGCCATCGGTCCCGGAGGGTGGGGAACACCCCCTCGGGCATCGAGTTTTGTTAGATGGATCGCAGGCGAAATCCCGCGGCGCGGCGTTGTCTGGGCCGGCGTCAGGCAGTAGGTTCTTCCTTGCCCGGTCGTTGTTGTATCCCCCGTCAACAGCGGCCGGGCTTTTCCATGCCCGCAAGGGGTTTCGGCGTCGGGCCCGGAACGCTGTTCCGTCGTCGCGAGGCCGGTCAGGCGGGTGCGCGCAGCGACCAGGCCGGCAGCCGGGCGTACCCCTTGACCGAGATGCGCCGCACGCGCCGCAGCCGGTACGGCGGGTCGCCCGGCTGCTCGCCGTGGTCGGGGCAGAGCACGTCGTGCGCGCCCTGGTCGAGCAGCACGGCGCCGGGTCGCGCCACCGAGGTGAGGCGGGCGGCGAGGTTGACCGTCGCCCCGTAGACGTCGCCGAGCCGGTGCACCATCGAGCCGTGCGCGAGGCCGGCGCGCACGCGGGGGAACGGGTCGTCCGGGTCCTCGCCCCGCGCGGCCAGCGCGGTGGCCGCGTCCGCCGCCGCGCGCGGGTCGTCGGTGACGAAGAGGATCTCGTCGCCGATGGTCTTGATGATGCGCCCGCCGGCCTCGACGACCACCGCGCTCGCGTGGTCCTCGAAGTGCTCGAGCCAGTCGACGAGCTCGCTCTCGGCGAGCGCCTTGCTGCGGGTGGTGTAGCCGACGATGTCGACGAAGCAGACCGTGGCGACCGAGCCGTCGCCCTCCCCGGCGTGGGAGAGCAGCCTCCCCGCCGCGCCGGCGAGGTGCCGCCGCCACGCGTAGCTCTGCAGTGCCTCGAGGCGGGGGAGCACCTCGCGCGACAGCTCCTCGAGCCGCGCCGGCGCACCCTCGAGGGCGTCCTCCGCCGGGGCCCCGGAGCGGCCGGTCTCGACGGCGGCCTCGGTCGCGGCCTCCGCCAGCAGGTCGGCCTGCCACTCGGCCAGCCGCGCGAAGCTGCGGCCCCAGGTGCGGACCAGCGCCGCCTGTGAGTCGGTCGAGATGATGCCGGCCTGCATCAGGCTCCACACCTGCTGCAGCGCCTCGACGTCGGCGTCGGTGAACGCGACGGCCTCGTCGTCCAGCGCCGCGAAGCCGAACCAGCGCCAGAGCTGCTCGGCCACCTCGAGCGGCACGCCGGCGCGCTCGCTGACCTCGCCCCGGGTCAGGTGGGGCTGCTCGCCGAGCAGGCTCTGCTCGACGCAGGGCGAGGAGGTCCTGCTCGTGGTCGGTCATCGGCCGTGCGGGCCGCCGCGGGTCCCGGCGGCTCCTAGGCCTGGTCCCTCGGCGGCCTGCTTGGCGGCCCGGGCGGCCTGCGTCTCGGCCAGCGCCTCGCGGAAGCTCGGCATCTGCTCGCAGAGCGCGTTGAGGCTCTCCGCGGTGAAGTGCAGCAGCCGCAGCGGCGTGACCGCCACGATCGAGGCGCTGCGCAGCTGGTGGTTCATGATCGCGGCCTCGCCGATCATCTCGCCCGGAGCCGACCCGCGCGATCTCGTCGCCGTGCGAGCGGACGGAGACCTCGCCCTCCAGGACGATGTAGGCCTTGTCGGCGGGCGTCGACTCCGAGATCGGGGACCAGCCCTGCGGGATGGTCACCTCGGTGCCGGCCTCGCGGATCCTGCGGGCCTCGGCGTCGCTGAAGCCGTCGAACACGGACATGCGGACTCCTCTGCGTCGGTCTCCCGCCGGCAGCCCCGGGGGCGGGCTCCGGGCGGCATCCTCCCGAACCCCGAGGATGCCTGTCCAACCAACGAGTGAACACCTGTTCCGTCATGCGCGCGGGGTGCGGCGGCGGTCACACGCGGGCGCGCGAGCCGTCGGGACGGGGCGCGCCGGGGCCTCAGACGGGCAGCGGGTCCCGGGTGATCGGGCAGCTCATGCACCGCGGGCCGCCGCGGCCGGAGCCGAGCTCGGAGCCGGCGATCTGGACGACCTCGATCCCGGACTCCTCCAGGCGCGCGTTGGTCTCGTGGTTGCGCTCGTAGGCGACCGCGACGCGCGGGGCGAGGGCGAGGGTGTTGTTGCCGTCGTCCCACTGCTCGCGCTCGGCGACCACGGGGTCCAGCCCGGTGTCGATCTGGTGCAGCGAGTCGATGCCCATGGCGCGGGCGGCCGCGGCGAGGAAGGGCTCGGGCCCCGCCACCTGGAGCGGGAGCGTGACGTCGCGGAGACCGCCGTCGCCGTCGCCGACCGGGCCGCCCGGCGTGACGGTGTAGGCCTGCAGGGTGTCGGCGATGTTGGGGTACATCACCACCTTGTCGACGTCAACCATCGTGCAGACGGTGTCGAGGTGCATCGTCGCGCGGTCCTGCGCGATCGGCACCGCCAGCACGGTGTGCGCGAGCCCGGCGTGGAAGGCCTGGCGGGCGAACCGCTCCACGCCCGCGGGCGTCGTCCGCTCGCCGACGCCGATCGCGAGCACGCCCGGCGCGAGCAGGAGGACGTCGCCGCCCTCGACGTGCTCGTGCATCCAGCCGTGGATGCGGCGGGTCGAGGTGAAGCGCGGGTGCTCGGCGTAGATCAGCTCGGTCAGCTGGGTCTCGCGGGCCCGGGCATCCATCGCCAGGCTCGTCACCGCGACCCGGTCGCGCACCCAGACGCTCGAGTCGCGGGTGAAGAGCAGGTTGGGCAGCGGGTCGACGAGGAACTCCTCCGGCGCCAGGAGGCTGGTGACCAGGCCGTGCCCGCCGCGGACCTCGTCGTTGCGGATGCCGGCAGTGAAGTAGCCGGTCAGCTCCTCGGCGGTGCAGTCGGCCAGCGCGGTCGCGAGGTAGGCGCGCAGGGTGTCGCCGAGATGCCGGCCGCCCAGCGTCGTCGTGATCGCGTGGTTGCGGGCCGTCTCGCTCGCGAGCGCCTCGGTGAGCAGGTCGGTCAGGTAGAGCACCTCGACGCCGCGGTCGGTGAGCGCCGCCGCGAAGGCGTCGTGCTCCTCCTGCGCCTTGGCGACCCACGGGATGCCGTCGAAGAGGAGCCGGTCGTTGTTGCGCGGCGTGAGTCGGCGCAGCTCCGGACCGGGACGGTGCAGCATCACCGTGCGCAGCGTGCCGACCTCGCTGTCGGCGCCGAGGGGACCTGCCTGGGTGGGAGCCGTCTGCGTCATCCCGGTGACGATAGTGGTCCGGGGGCGGCCGGCGTCGTGTGGCCCGCTGCCGACGGTGGCCCGGGGCGGCCGGGCGGGCCGGCGGGTCAGGCCAGCAGCTCGACGGCGGTCGCGACGGCCAGCACGAAGCAGACCGCGGAGCCGACGCCGTGCAGGACGCGCGGCGGCACCCGTCGCAGCAGCCCGCGGCCGACCAGCACGGCCAGGCCGCTCACCGACAGCAGCGCCGCCCAGGCGCCCACGAAGACGGACAGCGGGTCGTCGTAGCGCGCCGCCAGCGAGAGCGTCAGCAGCTGGGACAGGTCGCCCCACTCGGCGGCGAACAGCACGACGAAGCTGGCGAGGACGGCACGCCACCCCCGGGCGTCCCGCGCCCGCGCCGCCCCCTGCGCGTCGGGTTCCTGGTCGGACCCCTCGTCGGACCCCTCGTCGGACCCGGCGCGGGCCTCCCGCAGCAGCAGGACGCCGCCGGCGGCGAAGAGCAGCATCGCCACCGCAGAAACGGCGGCCTCGGGCAACAGGCCGGCGACGCTGCCGAGGCCCACGGCGATGCCGGTCTGGAGGCCGAAGGCGAGGCCGACGCCGAGCCACACGAGGAGCGGCCGGTAGCGGGTGGTGAGCAGCAGCGTGGCGATGAACGTCTTGTCGGGCAGCTCGACGACGAAGATCGTCCCGTAGGCGAGCGCGACGACGGCGAGATCCATGGCGTCGGTCGCGAATCAGGTCAGCAGGTCGCGGGCAGCGGCGACGGCCAGCGCCAGCACCCGCTTGACCGGGAGGCCGAGGGCCGCCGCGGCCCGGGCGACGTCCTCGAACTCGGGCTGGGCGTTGACCACGGCGCCGCCGTCGCGGGCGATCTTGACGGCGATCGGCTGGCCGCGCACCGAGACGGCGGTGAGCTCGCGCTCCAGCGCCCGCTTGCCGACCGCCTGCTCGCGCAGGCCGATGGCGGAGGTCTCCTCGAAGAGCCGCGCGCGCACGGCGGCGGCGCTGTCGGCGCCGACCAGGACGCTCAGGGTGTGCGCGGGCCGGCCCTTCTTCATCAGGATCGGGGTCAGCCAGGCGTCGCTCGCGCCGCCCTCGAGCAGGCTGGCGAGCACGCCGGGCCACAGCCGCGGGTCGAGGTCGTCGACGTTGGTCTCGAGCAGCAGCTGGTCGGGGGTGCCGGGCTCGTCGGTCGCGCCCACGAGCAGCCGCAGGACGTTCGCGTGCCCCTCGGGGTCGCGCCGCCCGGCGCCGCTGCCGACGGCGGTGGCGGTCATCGGCGGCTGCGGGCCCCAGTCGTCGGCGAGCGCGACGAGCAGCGCGGCGCCGGTGGGCGTGCACAGCTCGGCGGGCGGTGCGCCGGGCGGGCCGGCGTACGAGGGCGCGCCGAGGAGCAGCGCGGCGACGGCCGGCGGCGGCACCGGCAGCGTGCCGTGCGCCGCGGTGACGTGGCCGTGGCCGACGCCGACCGGCGAGACCACGACGCGGTCGTGCCCCTCGGCGGCGAGGTGGGCGAAGCCGGCGGCGACGCCGACCACGTCCGCGATCGCGTCGAGCGCGCCGACCTCGTGGAAGCCGACCTCGTCGGGGTCCGTGCCGTGCACGGCGGCCTCGGCGGCCGCGAGGCGGGCGAAGGCGCCCAGGGCGCGCACGGCGGTGCCGGGGTCGAGGTCGGCGGCCTCGAGCAGCGCCCGGACGTCGCGCCAGGTGCGACCGTGACGGGACTCCGGCGCCTCCACGTGGCACCGGGTCGCGGCGAGCCCGTTGCGGCGGACGGCCTCGGGGCGCAGCGTCACCGGCTCCGGGGCTGCGGCGGTGACCGCCTCCGCGAGCACCGCGAGCGGGACGCCGGTGTCGAGCAGGGCACCGAGCAGCATGTCGCCGCTGGCGCCGGCGGAGGCGTCGACCCACACCGTCATCGCGGCGCCTCGTCGGTGGTGTCGCCGGGTGCCGCGCGGCGGGCGACGCGCGCGGCGTGCACGCCGGCGCCGTACCCGTTGTCGATGTTGACCACGACCACGCCGGGGGCGCAGGAGTTCAGCATCGCGAGCAGCGGGGCCAGGCCGTCGAAGGAGGCGCCGTAGCCGACGCTCGTCGGCACCGCGACGAGCGGGACGCCCGTCAGCCCGCCGACGACCGAGGGCAGCGCGCCCTCCATGCCCGCGACGACGACCAGGCAGTCGGCGGCGTCCAGCTCGTCGCGGACGGCCAGCAGCCGGTGCAGGCCGGCGACGCCGACGTCGCCGACGGCGTGCACGGCGGTCCCGTGCACCCGCGCGGCCAGTGCCGCCTCGGCGGCGACGGTGGCGTCGGACGTGCCGGCGCTGACGACGGCCACCCGGCCCCGCGGCGCCGGCAGCGGGCCCAGGGTGGCGGCGCGCGCGACCTCGTCGACCGTGGCGCCGGCGCGGGCGGCGGCGCCCATGGCCTCCGGCGAGAGCCGGGTGGCGAGGACGGCCCGCTCGGGGTGGCGCTCGTGCAGGGTGGTGAGCAGCGCGGCGACCTGGTCGGGCGTCTTGCCGGCGCCGTAGACGACCTCCGGGTCGCCCGTGCGGCCGGCGCGGTCGAGGTCGACGCGGGCGAAGCCGAGGTCGGCGACCTCGGGGCCCGGTCCGGGGTCGCGGCCCCCCGGGGCCGGCTGCTGCTCGGTCACGGCGCGACGCTACTCGACGCGCCGCCACCGCCGAGGGGCCCGGGACTCCTACGCTGCGTCCATGCTCGCCGTGGCCGTCGTCCTCGCCGTCGCCGCGCTGGCGCTCGCCGCGCTGGCCCTCTGGGTCTCCGTGGCCGGGGCGCCGTGGCGCCGGGGCAAGCTCGAGTCGGTGCCGCACGACGTGCCGGGCCTGCGCCACGAGGTGGCGACGCTGCGCTCCGGCGTCGCGGGGGCGATGCGGCACTCGTCGGTGGTGCGCTACGACGCCTTCGGCGACATGGGCGGGCACCTGTCGTGGTCGCTGTCGATGCTCGACGACGCCGGCCGCGGCGTGGTCGTCACCTCGATCAGCGGACGCTCCGAGGTGCGGACCTACGCCAAGGAGGTCGAGAGCTGGACCTCCGACCAGCAGCTCTCCCCCGAGGAGGAGGAGGCGATCGCCCGCGCCCGCGTCTGACGCCGAGTGGGCGTGAACCCCGCGCCGAGTGGGCGTGAACCCCGCGCCGAGTGGGCGTGAACCCCGGCTACTCGCGCCGGTCGGGTGCCGCGGCGTACACGCCCAGCACCGTGACCTCGTGAGTGAAGAAGCGCAGCTCCTCGAGCGCGCGGGCGACGCCGGGTTCGTCGGGGTGGCCGTCGACTTCGGCGAGAAACATGGTGGCCGTGAAGCGGCCGTCCACCATGTACGACTCGAGCTTGGTCATGTTCACGCCGTTGGTCGCGAATCCGCCGAGCGCCTTGTAGAGCGCCGCCGGGATGTTGCGGACGTTGAAGACGAACGTCGTCACGACCGGGCCCGTGCCCAGCTCGGGGGTCTCCATCGTCGGCGCCAGGACGACGAACCGCGTGGTGTTGTGGTCCTCGTCCTCGACGTCGCGCCGGAGCACCTCGAGGCCGTAGATCTCCGCGGCCAGCGGCGGCGCGATGGCCGCCTGAGTGGGGTCGGCGGCGTCCCGGATCTCCCGGGCAGCCCCCGCGGTGTCGCCGGAGATCAGCGGCGTCAGACCCAGCTCGCCGATGATGCGGCGGCACTGGCCGATGGCGTGCACGTGGCTGTGCACCGTGCGGATCGTGGCCTCCGTGGCGCCGGGCACCGCCATCAGGTGGAACCGGATGCGGAGGAAGTGCTCGCCGACCATGTGCAGCCCGGACGTCGGCAGGTAGTGGTGGATGTCCGCCACCCGGCCGGCGATCGAGTTGTCGATGGGGATCATCGCGCGCTCCGCGGCACCGTTCTCGACGGCGGCGAAGACGTCCTCGAAGGACGCGCACGCGACGGCTTCCCAGTCGGGGTAGGCCTGCTTGCAGATCAGGTGGGAGTTCGAGCCCGGCTCGCCCTGGTAGGCGATGCGTCGGGTCGCGGGGTCTCCGGAGTCGGCGGTCACGGGCCCATCCTTGCAACCGGCGCCGCCGAGTCGGCGCCAGTTTCAGCGCGCAGGCGGGAATCGCGCCCACTCGGCGCGGGATTGGCGCCTACTGGGCGCGGGATTCACGCCTACTGGGCGCGGGGTTGGCGCCCACTGGGCGCGGGGTTCACGCCTGGTCGGCGCGGGCGATGATGGCGCGCAGGTCGAGGCCGGCGGGGAGCGTCCCGAAGGCGGCCCCGCGGTCGCCGCCGAGCCGCGTCGCGCAGAAGGCGTCCGCCACCGGCTCGGGGGCGTACCGGAGCAGCAGCGAGCCCTGCAGCAGCGTCGCCATCAGCTCGACGACCCGGCGGGCGCGGACCTCCATCGCGTCGGTGTCCGCGAGCTCCTTGGTCAGCGTCGCGACCGCGTCGTCGAAGCGGTGGTCGGCGCCCGCGGCCTGCTGCACCTCGCCCAGGAACGCCTCGACGACCTGGGGCTCCCGGCCCATCGCGCGCAGGGCGTCCAGGGCCGCGACGTTGCCGGAGCCCTCCCAGATCGAGAGCAGCGGCAGCTCCCGGTAGAGCCGGGGCATCCCCGAGTCCTCGATGTAGCCGTTGCCGCCGAGGCACTCCAACGCCTCGGCCGCGACCGCCGGCCCGCGCTTGCAGACGTGGTACTTCGTGACCGCCAGCGCCAGCCGGCGGAACGCCGCCTCGCCCTCGTCGCCGCGGTTCGCGCGGTCGTTGGCGCCGGCCAGCCGCATCATCACGGTCGTCGCGGCCTCGGACTCGACCGCCAGGTCGGCGAGCACGTTCTGCATCAGCGGCTGCTCGGCCAGCGGGCGCCCGAACGCCGAGCGGTGCCGGGCGTGGTGCGCGGCCTGGACGACGGCGGTCCGCATCCCCATCGCCGAGCCGATCACGCAGTCGAGCCGGGTCTGGTTGACCATCTCGACGATGGTCCGCACGCCGCGCCCCTCCTCGCCGACGAGCCAGCCGAGCGCGCCGTCGTACTCGATCTCCGAGGAGGCGTTGGAGCGGTTGCCGAGCTTGTCCTTCAGGCGCATCAGCTCCATCCCGTTGCGGGACCCGTCGTCGAGCACCCGCGGCACCAGGAAGCAGGAGAGCCCGCCGGGCGCCTGGGCGAGCGTGAGGAACAGGTCCGACATCGGCGCCGAGGTGAACCACTTGTGACCCACGAGCTCGTGGGCGCCGTCGCCGGCCGGCGATGCGGTCGTGGAGTTCGCGCGGACGTCGGAGCCGCCCTGCTTCTCGGTCATCGACATCCCGGCGATCAGGCCGCGCTTGGTCTCCGGCGCCCGCAGGCCGGGGTCGTACTCCCGCGCCGCCAGCAGGGGCTCGAGGCGCGCGGCGAGGTCGGGGTTGGCGCGCAGCGCGGGCACGACGGCGTTCGTCATCGAGATCGGGCAGCCGTGCCCGGCGTCGGCGCTCCAGGCCATGAACTTCGCCGCCCGCGCGACGTGCGCGCCGGGGCGGTCGTCGCGCCAGGGCGCGGCGTGCAGGCCGTGCTCGACGGCGGTGCGCATCAGCTGGTGGTACGCCGGGTGGTACTCGACCTCGTCGACCCGGTGGCCGTGCCGGTCGTGCGTGTGCAGGACCGGCGGGTGCTGCTCGGCCTGGCGGGCCCAGTCCTGCGCCTCGGCGGAGCCGGCGAGCAGGCCGAGCTCGTGGACCTCGCTCTCGGCCCAGCCGGCGCCCTCGCGGTGCAGCCCCTCGAGCAGCGCGGGGTCGTCGGCCGTGTCGTGGCCGACGAGCGGCGGGGCCTGGTTGGTGACCTCGTGGGTGCGGTGCATCGGGGACCTTTCGGGGCTGCGTGGGTCGGGGCTGCGTGGGCCGGGGCTGCATGGGTCAGGGCTGTGTGGGTCGGGGCTGCGTGGGTTGGGCGCGATCGGTCGGCTGCGCGGCGCCGGCGGCGCGGAGCACCACGGCGGTCAGGTCGTCGACCGTGGCCGGCGGGACGTCGCCGGCCCGCAACGGGACGACGAGGGCCTCGGCGATCGCGCCGACGACGGCGGCGGCGGTCACGTGGGGGTCCTGGCGGGGGAGCTCGCCGGCAGCGACGCCGTCGCCGACGACCGCGGCGAACAGGTCGCGGTAGGCGCGCCGGAACGCGAGCCGCTCCGCCTCGACGAGCGGGTCCACCGGCTCGGCCAGGAGCGCCCAGGCCTGGCGCGGCGAGCGCGTGGCCCGGTGGGCGAACGTGCGGACGCCGGCCGCGAGGCGGGCGGCAGCGGCGCCTCCGGGGGCGTCGCCGCCAGCGCCGAGCGCCTGCTCGACGGCGGCCAGCTCGCGCGCGGTGATGCGGCGGAAGACCTCGGCCAGCAGCGCGCCCTTGCCCGGCACGTGCTGGTAGACGGTGCCGGTGGCCACGCCGGCCCGCGCGGCCACCGCGGCGACGGTGCAGCCGGCGTACCCCTGCTCGGCGACGAGCTGGGCCGCGGCGGCGACGACGGCCTCGCGGGCGGCGTCCAGCCGCTCCTGCGTCGCCGGCGTGCGTCGGTAGGCCACGGGAAGCATTGAACGTGGATTCAGGGCTTGGCGCAAGGGGAGGCGCCCGGCGGGCCGGGCGGCGACGACGTACGGCGGTCAGCGTGGGACGCGGACCAGCGCCTTGCCGTGGATGCAGCGCAGGGTCAGCTCGCGGCCGGGGCCGATGGAGTCGCCGTCGAGCTGGCGAGGGGTGTCGACGCCGGCGCGGACGACGACGGTGGCGCCCGTCATCCGGTTCACCAGCTCGTCGACGCGGGAGCGCTTGAGGAGCACGCGGGCGGCGAGCGGGATCCAGGAGAGGAACTTGCGCGGGTGCAGCAGCACGACGTCGAGGGTGCCGTCGTCGATCTCGGCGTCGGGCAGCAGCGGCATCCCGGCCTGGAGGTAGCCGACGTTGCCGACCACGATCGTGCGGGCGCGGTGCCGGGTGAACTCCCCGCCGTCCAGCGAGATGTCGACCCGCACGGCCGGGAACATCAGGGACTTCAGCCCCGAGAAGACGTAGGCGATCCAGCCGACCCTCTGCTTGATGCTGTCGTTGACGCCCTCCATGATCGCGGCGTCGAAGCCCATCCCCGCCATCACCATGAAGTGGGTGTCCTCGATGCCGTCGCCGCTGACGGCGACCAGGTCGATCGCCCGGTCCTGCCCGTTCAGCGCGACATCGATCGCGGAGCGCATGTAGAGCGGGATCGCCAGGTTGCGCGCCAGGAGGTTGCCGGTGCCGGCGGGCACGATCCCGACCGGGATGCCGGTGCCGGCGAGCTCGGCGCAGACCTCGCGCACGGTGCCGTCGCCCCCGCAGACGATCACCAGGTCGGCGCCCGCGACGGAGGCGTCCTCGGCCATCCCGGTGCCGGAGTCCTCCACCGTCGTGTAGTGCCACGTGGGGTCCTGCCAGCCCGCCTCGCGGGCCATCGTCTCGACGATCGACCGGAACTGCCCGGCGTCCTCGACCTTGACCGGGTTCAGGACGACGGCGAGCCGCCGCCCGCTGGGCAGTGCCTCGGGCATCGGCGGGCTGACGGTGGCCAGCGGGCGCGGCAGCGGCGAGAGCACCACCATCGCGACCAGCACGATGCCCGTGCCGAGCAGCACGCCCCCGACGACGTCGCTGAAGTAGTGCCGGCCGAGCAGCACCCGGTCGAGTCCCACGACCACGACGAGCAGGACGGCGAGCGCGTTCAGGACCCGGCGCGTGCTGGCGCGGCGCACCAGCATCGACACCAGCACGATCGAGACCCCCGCGAACGCCGCGGTCGCCGACGCGTGGCCCGAGGGGTACGCGCCGTTCTCCAGCAGGGCCGTGGGGTCCTGCCACTCCGGCCGGACCCGCCCGACCAGCCGCTTGAGCAGCGTCGTCACCAGCGCGGTGGTCACGACCGCCGCGACGGCGAAGGCCGCCGCCCGGCGGTGGTTCTTCCAGAAGAGCAGGCCCGCGAGCACGAGCGTGTAGCCGATCATCGCCGCCGGCACCGTGACGCGCTCGACGAGGAGCAGCAGGTCGGTCAGCCAGGTGCGGCCGGTCGCCCAGTCGGTGACGCCCAGCCCACGGCCGTCGAGGTCGACCAGCGGCCCCCAGTCGGCGGCCACGAGCGCGGCGAGCAGCGCCACCGCGGCGAGGCACACCCCGCCCCAGGTCAGTGCGTTCCGGGGGGAGGGGTCGGCCACGGTGGCGAGTATGCCGCCGCGGCGGGAGCCGCCCGGGGACCCACCCCGCGCCCGGGGAACCGGCGTGCGGCGCAGGTCACGCGGCGCGGGTCGGTGACCCGGCCGACTCGGCGGCGCGGCGTCGGACCCGGCGGATAACCTCGACGCATGATCGATCCCCGCCTGCTGCGAGACGACCCCGACCGCGTGCGCGCCGGCCAGGCCAAGCGGGGGCTCTCCTCGGAGCCGGTCGACCGGGCGCTCGAGGCCGACGCGTCGCGCCGCGGCGCCATCGCGGAGTACGAGGCGCGGCGCGGCGAGCAGAAGCAGCTCGGCAGGCTCATCCCGAAGGCCGAGGGCGAGGAGAAGCAGGAGCTGCTCGCCCGCACCAAGGCGCTCGCGGCCGAGGTCAAGGCGGCCGAGGCCGCCCAGGCCGAGGCCGAGGAGGCCTGGCGCGACGCGCTGATGTCGATCCCCAACGTCGCCTCCGACGAGTCGCCGGCCGGCGGCGAGGAGGACTTCACGGTCCTCGAGACCGTCGGCGCCGCGCCCGAGCTCGGCTTCGAGCCGCGCGACCACGTCGAGCTGGGCCGGATGCTCGGCGCCATCGACATCGAGCGGGGCGCCAAGGTCTCCGGCTCGCGCTTCTACTTCTTCACCGGCATCGGGGCCCGGCTGCACCGCGCGCTGGTGAACATGGCGATGGACATGGCCGCCGACCGCGGCTTCACCGAGGTCGTGCCGCCGTCGCTGGTCAAGCCCCGCGCCATGGAGGGCACCGGGTTCCTCGGCCAGGCCGCCGACGACGTCTACCGGATCGAGGGACAGGACCTCTACCTCGTCGGCACCTCCGAGGTGCCGATGGCCGCGTACCACTCCGACGAGATCCTGGACGGCGGTCGGCTGCCCCTGCGGTACGCCGCCTTCAGCCCCTGCTTCCGCAAGGAGGCGGGCTCGCACGGCAAGGACACCCGCGGCATCTTCCGGGTGCACTGGTTCGACAAGGTCGAGATGTTCGTCTACACCACGATCGAGGAGTCGTACGCCGAGCACGAGCGGCTGCTCGCCTGGGAGAAGGAGTTCCTCGACCGCCTCGAGCTGCACTATCGCGTCATCGACGTGGCCGCGGGCGACCTCGGCACGTCGGCCCAGCGCAAGTTCGACTGCGAGGCGTGGATCGCCTCCCAGGGCCGGTTCCGCGAGCTGACCTCCACGTCGAACTGCACCGACTTCCAGACCCGGCGGCTCGACACCCGCGGGCCGCTTCCCCGTCGAGGGGGGCGGCTCGGAGATCCGGCCCGGTCGCGACGCTCAACGGCACGCTCTGCTCGACCAACCGGCCGATCATCGCGCTGCTCGAGACCCACCAGCAGGCCGACGGGTCGGTGCGCGTGCCGGAGGCGCTGCGGCCCTACCTCGGCGGCACCGAGCTGCTGAAGCCGGTCGACGCGTGAGCGCCGCCACCGAGCCCGCCGCGTACGAGGACGCCGCCTGGCAGCCGCGACTGATCGCGCTGGACATCGACGGCACGCTGCTGCGCTGGATCGAGGGCTCCGGCCAGTCGAGCGAGGAGCTGCGCCCGCGCGTGCGCGCCGCCGTGCAGCGGGCGCTGGACGCCGGGGCGCACGTGGTGCTGGCCAGCGGGCGGTCGCCGCACGGCATGACGCGCGTGGCCGACCTGCTCGACCTGCGCGGCCAGACCGGCCCGGTGCCGGCCGGCGGCGACCCCGAGGTGCGCGAGGCCGACGAGCGCCTCTGGGTGGTCGCCTCCAACGGCGCGGTGGTCTTCCGCTACCCGCCGCTCGACATCGTGCACGAGGAGACGTTCGACGCCTCCGCGGCGGTGCGCGAGGTGCTGGCCCACGTGCCCGACGCCCTGGTGGCGGTCGAGGAGCGGGGCGTCGGCTACCGCGTCAACCGCGTGTTCCCCGACGGCGAGCTCTCCGGCGAGATGATCGAGACCGAGGTCGAGGACCTCGTCGGCGAGCCGGTCAGCCGCGTGATCATCCGCGACCCGCAGGCCACGTCGGAGGACTTCCTCGACCTCGTCGAGAAGCTCGGCCTGCACGGCACCGACTACGTCGTCGGCTGGACCGCCTGGCTCGACCTGCAGCCCGTCGGTGTCTCCAAGGCCTCGGGCCTCGAGCACGTGGCGGAGACGCTGGGCCTCACGGCCTCCGACGTGCTCGCGATCGGCGACGGCCGCAACGACCTCGAGATGCTGCGCTGGGCGGGCCGGGGCGTGGCGATGGGCCAGGCCGTCGCCGAGGTCCACGCGGCCGCCGACGACGTCACCGCGACCGTGGACGACGACGGCGCGGCCGTGGAGCTGGAGCGCTGGTTCCCCGCCGGCCCCCGATGAGCGAGCGAGCCGAGCCGCGCCTGGTGGCCACGGACCTCGACGGCACGCTGCTCGACCCCACGGGCGTGGTCAGCGACCGCACGCGCGCGGTGCTCGACGCGCTCGACGCGCGGGACGTGCCCGTCGTGTTCGTGACCGGCCGGCCGATCCGCTGGATGGAGCACCTCTGGGAGGTCGTCGGCCGGCACGGCCTGGCCGTCTGCAGCAACGGCGGCATCATCTACGACGTCGCCGCCGGGGCCGTGCGCAGCGCCCGCACGATCGCGCCGGGCGTCGTGCGCCGGGTCGGCGCCGAGCTGCGCGAGACCGTGCCCGGCACCGCGTTCGCCGTCGAGCGCACCACCGGCTTCGGTCGCGAGCCGGACTTCATGCCCCGCGTGGCCCCGCCGGACGGCGTCCCCGTCGGCGCGCTGGAGGAGCTGGCCGGCGACGACGTCGTCAAGCTGCTGGCCCGGCACGAGGAGCACGGCCCCGAGGACTTCTGGCGCCGCGTCGAGGAGGCCGTCGGCCGGCACGTGACGACCACGTGGTCCTCGACCGGCGCGCTGGTCGAGATGAGCGCGCACGGCGTCACGAAGGCGTCCACGCTCGAGCTGCTGTGCGCCGAGCTCGGGGTCGACCGGCAGGACGTCGTGGCCTTCGGGGACATGCCCAACGACGTGCCGATGCTGCAGTGGGCCGGCACGGCGTACGCGATGGAGAACGCGCACGAGAGCGCGCGGGCCGCGGCCACCGCTGTCGCCCCGCCGCACGAGGAGGACGGCGTGGCCCGCGTGCTCGCGGAGCTGTTCCGGCTGTGACGCCCCGCGGCGGCCTCCACTACGCTCGGTGCGTGCGATCCGAGACCCGCAAGCCGATGCGCCGTGGCGCCCTGCGCACCGTGCTGCTCACCGGCCTGCTCACGGGGCTGCTCAGCGCCCTGCTGCTCGCCGCCGGCCAGGCCCCGGCGTCGGCGTGCAGCTGCCCCCGCTCCGACGTGCCGGAGGCCGCGGAGAAGGTCGACGTGGTGGTGCGCGGCACGGTCGTCGACGTCGACCGCGTGGAGGTCGAGGCCGGCCGCCCCAAGGCCGACCAGCTCTCGCTGACCGTGCGGGTCGAGCGCGTCTACAAGGGCACCATCACCAACGCCACGGTCGAGGTCGGCGCCTCGGCCAACACCGCGCGCTGCGGGCTCGGCGTGGTGCCGGAGGACACCGAGTACATGGTCTTCGCCTTCGCCCAGGGCTCGTCGCTGAACACCAACATCTGCACCGGCACGCGCCAGACCAGCAAGAACTACACCGCGCAGGTCGAGGCGGCGCTCGGGGAGGGCACCGCGGCCCGCGGCGGGTCGACGCCGACCAGCGCGCCGCCGGAGCGCACCAGCCTGGCCGTCGACGATCCGCCCGACTTCGGGCGGACCGCCGCGCCGGGCGCCGCACTCGCGATCGTCGGCCTGCTGGGCCTGCTCCTGGTCCGGCGCCGGGCGCGCAAGGGCTGACCGGCCGCCGTCCAGCGGCTGGTCAGCCGTGGCTCAGAGGTACATCCCGCTCGAGCCGCCCTGGCCGGGCTGCTGCTCGCCCTGACCGGGGCGACCCGGCTGGCCCGGCTGGCCCGGCGGCCGGGCTGGCCCTGCTGGTGCCCCGGCGGCAGTCCGCGGCGCATCTGCTCCAGCTGCACGCGCGCGGCCATCTGCTGGGCGTAGATCGCGGTCTGGATGCCGTGGAAGAGGCCCTCCAGCCAGCCGACCAGCTGGGCCTGCGCGATGCGCAGCTCGCCCTCGCTGGGCGTCTGGTCGGTGAACGGCAGCGAGAGCCGCTCGAGCTCCTCGACCAGCTCGGGCGCGAGGCCGTCCTCGAGCTCGCTGATGGAGGCGTGGTGGATCTCCTTGAGGCGGGCGCGGCTCGCCTCGTCCAGCGGCGCCGCCTTCACCTCCTCGAGCAGCTGCTTGATCATCGAGCCGATGCGCATCACCTTCGCCGGCTGCTCGACGAGCTCGGAGAGGTTGCGCTCGTCGGACGCCTCGTCCTCCACGACGTCGCCCTCGCGCGCGGCGTCGGGATCGATGCCCATCTGCTGCAGCGCGCTGGCCGGCACCGCCCCCACCGGTTGCCCGTCGGGACCCACCACGACCACGTGCTCCTCCTGCTCAGCCATGCCCCCAGCCTAGGGCGGCCTCGGAAGGGCCTCAGCGCACCGTGAGCACGAGCTTGCCGGTGTGGCTGGACTCCTCCACGACGGTGTGCGCCCGCGCGACCTGCTCCAGCGGCATCGTGTCGTGGACGATCGGGCGCACGCGCCCCTCGGCGACCAGCGGCCAGACGTGCTCCACCACGCCGGCGCAGATGGCCGCCTTGTCCTCGACCGGCCGACCGCGCAGCGTCGTCGCGATCACGGCGCCGCGCTTGCCGAGCAGCCGCGCGAGGTTCAGCTCGGCCTTCGCGCCGCCGAGCATCCCGATGATCACCAGGCGGCCCTCGGTGGCCAGCGCCTTGGTGTTGGAGTCGAGGTACGCCGCCCCGAGGTGGTCGAGGATCACGTCGGCACCGTGCCCGTCGCCGAAGGAGGCGACCGCGCCGACGAAGTCCTCCTCGCGGTAGTTGATCGCCAGCGACGCCCCGAGCTCGCGGCAGCGCTCGAGCTTCGCCTCGGAGCCCGCGGTGGTCAGCACCGTGGCGCCCAACGCCGAGGCCAGCTGGATCGCGAACGTGCCGACGCCGCCGCCGCCCCCGTGCACGAGCAGCTGCTCGCCGGGCCGGAGCCCGGCGACCATGAACAGGTTCGACCAGACGGTGCAGGCCACCTCCGGGCAGCGCCGCCGCGGTCACCAGGTCGATGCCGTCGGGCACGGGCATCAGCTGGCCGGCGGGCACGGCGACCTTCTCGGCGTAGCCGCCGCCGGCGAGCAGCGCGCACGCCTCGTCGCCCGGCGACCAGCCGGTGACGCCCTCGCCGACCTCGGCGACGGTGCCGCTGCACTCGAGGCCCATGATCTCCGAGGCCGCCGGGCGGCGGCGGGTAGAGCCCCTGCCGCTGCAGCGTGTCCGCGCGGTTGACCGCCGTCGCGGCGACGTCGAGGAGCACCTCGCCCGGCCCGGCGCTGGGGTCGGGCTGGTCGGCGACGGTCAGGACCTCGGGGCCACCGTCCTCGGTGGCAATCACGGCGCGCATGCGGACACCCTAGGCGCGCGTCAGGAGCGCCCGGGCCTATCTGGCGAACTCGTCCTCGTCCTCGAGCACCTCGACCTCGGTGTCGTCCCCGATGAGGCTCTCGACCTCGTCGTCATCGTCGTCGCCGGCGTCGGGCGGGCGGTCCCAGTTCTCGGCGAGCTCCTGCGCCCGCGCCGCGAGCTGCTCGACCTGCTCCGGGTCGCCGCCGACGCGGGACGCCGCGTACCCGAGCAGGTAGGCGGTCACCGGCCCCGCCGTCGGCTGCACCGCCTTGCCCACGACGGTGACCAGGTCGTTGACGAGTCCCTCGTCGACCTCCGTGCTGACGTCGAGGACGTCGCACAGCTCGTCGATCCAGTCGTGCAGGTTCACCTGCCAACTGTCTGACGGTCGCCGCCGGACCGCAAGACCCTGAACGTCCCGGGTCGGTCGATCAGGGCCCGGAGGCTTCGCCCGGGCCACCGGGCTCGCGCAGGGCGCGCACGTCCTCCCAGGAGTCGACGTCGACGGCCTCGTCGCGCTCGGCGGGCACCTCGGCGAGGTCGAGCGGGGCCAGCAGGCGGTGCATCGGCATCCCGTGCTGCTCCTCCAGTCCGGGACGGACGGCGTCCAGGCGCGCGACGTCGAGGACCCCGGCCAGCTGGCGCCGGCCGCCGGGTCCGGGCTCGGTCAGGAAGGCGCCGTCGCGCCCGCGGGCGGCCGCGCGCAGACGGCGCAGCGTCGCGGGCGTCAGGCCCGGCATGTCGACGGCCACGACGGCCAGCTGCGACGGCTGCCGGTAGAGCGCGTCCCGCCCGGTCAGCAGCCCGGCCACGGGACCGCCGCGCGGCGGGTCCTCGAGCACGAAGGTGACCGGGCGGTCGGTGCGCACCTCGCGGCCGACGACGACCACCTCGGCTGCGTCGAGGCAGGCCTCCAGCGCCAGGTCGAGCAGGGTGCGCCCGCGGTGCTCGAGGCCGGCCTTGTCGACGCCGCCCATCCGGGCGCCCCCGCCGCCGGCGAGCACGACGGCGCACAGGTCGCCGGCCGTCAGGTCGAACCCGGGCGTGACCGGGCTCGTACCCGGGCTGGTCGAACCCGGGCTGGTCGGGCTGCTGCTCCTCCGGCACGCCGGCCAGTGTCCCAGCCGCGGGTGACAGGCTGGGCACATGAGCGAGAACCGTTCCACCCCCGGGCCCACCTCGCGGCCCGGCGACACGTTCGACGTCGCCCTGGCGCAGGTGGCCTCCGGGCTGGACGCCGCCGAGAACCGCGCGCGGCTGGCCGACCTGGTGGCCGCGGACGCCGACCTCACGGTGCTGCCCGAGGCCTACGCCCGGGACTTCGGCCCACCCGACGACGAGCTCGGGCCGCACGCGGAGCCGGTGGACGGCCCCTTCGGCAGCGAGCTCGCGCGCGTCGCCGACGCGGCCGGGACGACGGCGCTGGCCGGGATGTTCGAGGCCAGTGCGGACCCCGAGCGGCCGTGGAACACCCTGCTGCTGCGCGGCGGCGCCACGGCGGACTACCGCAAGATCCACCTCTACGACTCCTTCGGCTACAAGGAGTCCGACCGGCTCGTCGCCGGCGAGGTCGAGCCGCTGGTCGTCACCGTCGGCGGCTGGCGGCTGGGGCTGATGACCTGCTACGACCTGCGCTTCCCCGAGCTGGCGCGCGCGCTGGTCGAGCGCGGCGCCGAGGCGCTGCTCGTGCCCGCGGCCTGGCTGGCCGGACCGCGCAAGGTCGAGCACTGGCGCACGCTGGCGCGGGCGCGGGCGATCGAGAACACGGCGTACGTCGTGGCGGTCGGCCAGCCGGCGCCCCGCTACTGCGGGCACTCGCTCGTGGTCGACCCCTGGGGCGAGGTCGTGGCGGAGGCCGGCGACGACGAGGAGACGCTCCGGGCGCGCCTCGACCGGGCCGTGCTGGAGGACGCCCGCTCGACCAACCCGTCGCTCGGCAACCGACGCATGTAGCGTCATCCGGGTGTCCACCTCTGACCTCGGGGGCCGGCACCGGCCCCAGCCGCGGGTCCACCGTCGCGGCGCGCGTGACCTCTCCGGGCGCGATCGCCCGCTTCCACGCGTCGCGCTGGCCCCTGCTGGGCCTGTTCGGCTTCGTGGGCCTCGGCCTCGCCGCGCTCGCGGCGACCACCCTCGACCTGGCGCCCGCGCGCGCGGGGCAGGTCGGCGCCGCGGTGATCGCGACCGCGTACGCCTGGGCGCTGGCCGCCCGCACCGGTGGGCGGCCGTACGTCGTCGGGCTGCTCGCCGCCGTCATGTCCGCGACGGTGCTGGTGGCCGACTCGATGGTGCTGCGCAGCGGGGCGGCGGCGCTCACCTGCGCCGTCTCCGCGGTGCTCGCGGTGATGGCCACGGTGCCCGCGCGGCGGATCCGCCGCGCCGTCGGCGAGGCCGTCTTCGCCACGGCGGTGGCGGCCATCGGCGCCGTCGCCACGGTCGGCTGGGACCCGACGCTGGACGTCGTCCGGTTCGAGTACGTCACCCTCGCCCTCGCCCTGGGCGGCAGCTTCGTGCTGGTCCACCGGCTCGGCGCCGGCTGGCACGGCCTGGGCCGCCGCGGCCTGGTGGTCGTGGTCGGCGGTGCGCTGGTGCTGGCGCTCGTGCTGGCCTACGCCGAGCTGCTGCGCCGCTACGGCACCCCGGAGGTGGTCGGCGCCGGTCTGGAGGCCGTCGACTGGCTGCGGGTCAACGCCGGGGGCGCCCCGCAGCCGCTGCCCAGCCTGCTGGGGATCCCGGCGCTGATCTGGGGCACCCACCTGCGTGCGCGGCGGCGGCAGGGGTGGTGGGTGTGCGCCTTCGGGGCGGTGGCCACGGTGCGCACGGCGCAATCGCTGGTGCAGCCGGGCACGAGCTTCGCGACCGAGGGGATCTCGCTGGCCTACTCCATCGTGATCGGCATCGTCCTGGGCTGGGCGCTGGTGCGCCTCGACCTCCGCCTGCGGGGCCCGCGGGGCGCCGGCGCCCGTCGCGAGGAGGAGAAGCACGCCCGCCGCCCGGAGCCGCGGCGCTGGCGCGCCCTGCTCTAGGTGCCCTGCTCCAGGTGTGCCCGGCTGCGTCTACGCCGCGGTAACGGCTAGGTTCGGGCCATGGCACGCGCGAAGCAGGTCGAGATCGCCGCCGAGATGGTCGCGAACGTGATCGAGGTGACCGTCGAGGTCGGTCAGACGGTGCAGGCGGGGGACGTCGTCATCCTCCTCGAGTCCATGAAGATGGAGATCCCTGTGCTCACCGAGACGCCCGGCACCATCGAGGCGGTGAAGGTGGCCTCGGGCGACGTCGTCCAGGAGGGCACCGTGATGCTCACGCTGACCTGACCGGACGGGCCGGCGCGCCCGGGTGCAGCCTCCGGGACGTGGCAGAGGGGGCGGGATTCGAACCCGCGGCTGGCTCTCGCCAGCGACCGCTTTCAAGGCGGTTCCGATAGGCCACTCCGGCACCCCTCCGGGCGCGGCGGGACGCGCCCGCCGCGGGGCACATCCTAGGGGCGCGCTCAGTCCGGGACGGTCTGGGACTCCCGCCAGGCGACGGCCGACCTCATGTGCTGCTGCACGTCGGCCACGAGCTGGCCGAGCTCCGAGCGCACGGCCTGGGGGTCCTGGTCGACCAGCACCGCCGGCCCCGCCTCGGAGAGCCGCAGCAGCAGCGCGTTGCGCTCGCGCAGCAGCGCGCCGCCCACGGCCGCGGCCCAGGGATCGGTCGTCAGGGTGCTGTCGACGGTGAGGGCGTCCCGCAGGGCCTGCACCTTCTGCCGCACGGTCCAGCGCCAGTTGCCCAGGGCCACGCCTTCCCCGGGCGGCGCCTCGACGGCGCCCCGGAGCGCGCGCAGCGCCGCCGCGGTGCGCGCCGCGGGCGCGCCCTCGGGCACGGTTGACGAGGTCATGGCCACCTCCGGCCGGTCGACTGGTCCCCCGAGACTCCCGGCCCATTGTGAGCCACGCCACAAGAGCGCTGCTCGTCCCTCCGGGTGAGCCCCTGGTTCGGACCCGCCCGGCGCGGCCGGACCGGGCCGCCCGCGACAATGGGCGGCGTGAGCGCGCAGCAGCCCCCCGTGCCCGGCACGTCCGCCTCGGGGGAGAGCACCGACTACCGGCTCTCGCCGGCCCTGGCCGCGCGTCTGTTCGGCGTCGCGCTGGTCGGGATCGCCGTGCTGATCCTCCTCGCGACCCTCCTCGTGGCGCTGCTGGACCTGCAGACCGTGGTCGTGCTGCCCGTCGCGCTCGGCGCGCTGCTGGGCGTCGCCGTCGCCGGCGCGCTCGTGACCCGTCGGGCGTACGTCATCCGCCTGACGCCCGCCGGCTACCGCGTGCGGCTGGTCCGCGGCGCCGGCACCACCGCGGCCCGGTGGGAGGACGTCGAGGACGTCGTCGCGGCCCGGGTGGCCGGCGCTGACTGCGTGGTGCTGCGCCTCAAGGACGGCCGTTCGACGACCGTGCCCGTCACGGTGCTGGCCGCCGACCGCGACGCCCTCGCCCACGACGTCCGCGCCCGGCTGAAGGCCAGCCGCCGGCGCTCCTGACGGAGCTTCTGCAGGAGCCTCCGCCGGGCCGCCGCCGGGCGCCCCGGGGCGCGGCCCGGGGGATTCGGCGTCGGCCGGGGACGCCTTGTAACCTGAGCGCGCTGCCGGGAGGCGTCGCCTAGTCTGGTCTATGGCGCCCGCCTGCTAAGCGGGTTTGGGGCTACAACCCCATCGAGGGTTCAAATCCCTCCGCCTCCGCCAGCTGTCAACGGCCCCCTCGGCCCCGCCGAGGGGGCCGTTCCTGCTCCTTCTTGAACCGTTCGACTTTTGCAGGATCATGCAATGCAAAGAGTTGAAGGACGGCGAGCGGTGACGCCGTTCCCCGTGTACCGCATGATGATGAAAGAGGCCCGGGGGGCGGGCCTCCTTCGATCCCCGAGGGAGCACGTCATGACTTTCGTACGCCGGGCCGGAACGGTCCTCGTCACGGTTCTGCTGAGCGTCGGCCTGATCGGCGCCGGGCCCGCCGACGCCGGCCGGGACACCAGCTGGGGCGGCGCCCGCGTCTCGAGCGGCTGGGGCCGCTGACCCACCGGGGCGCCGGGGCGCCCCTCCAGGCAGGACAACAATTGCTGACCGTCTCGGGACGGTCACCACAGATGTGAGACGGGAGCACGGGCCACCCCCCCACAAGGCCCGGTTCCGCAGCCTTCCCCCCGGCCGTCTCACCCCCCGCGAGGGCAGCGACTCGGTCGCTGCCCTCGCCCCTATTTGGGGCTGTTCGCCCGGGGGCGTCGAGGCGCCGCGCCGGAGGGCTCAGCCCGCGTCGGGCGGGTCGTCGGCCTCGTGGCCGGAGATGCCCAGCTGGCCCATCGCGTAGCCGAGCTGGAAGCGCGTCTGCGCCTCGAACTCGTCCTTGAGCTCGGCCACGTAGCCGGCGTACGTGCGCGGGCTGACGCCCAGCCGCTTGGCGCTGCTGGGGTCGGCGTGGCCCTCGATCAGCATCCGGATCGTCATCGCCCGCTGCTCCTCGGCGATGTCGCGCATCATCGAGCTCTCACGGTTGGCGAAGGGGCGGCCGCGCTCCCAGTGCCGCTCGAACATGTCGACCAGGTAGGCCACCATCGAGGGCTCGCGGACCGCCAGGGCGACGCCCAGCCCCTGGTGGCCGGGGATCACCGCGAGCTTGCGGTCGACCACGATCAGCCGGTTGAAGAACTCGTCGAGCGTGCGCACCTCGGCGCCCCGGGCGGCGACCGAGGTGACGTACTTGTGCGTGATCGCGCTGCGCCGGGCGGCGTGCTGGTACAGCGTGCGCAGCTTGACCCCGCGCTCGAGGGCGGCGGTGTCGCGCTCGGCCGCCGCCGCCAGGGTCGGGGCGTCGCGGCCGGTCTGCGGCTGCGCGGTGATCAGCTCCTCCTCCGCGTCGGCGACGGCGGAGGCGATGAAGGGGTGGATGGCGTCGCCGCGCAGCTCGGTGATCGGCCCCTGCGCCGGCTGCGGCGCGCGGCGCCAGACCTGCCCGAGGGTGCCGAAGACCTTGGCCCAGGCCGCCGACTCCACGAGCAGCTCGGCGCCCTGCTGGCCGAGCGGTGCGACGACGCGGGACTGCACCGCCGACGGGTCGACCGCCTCGTACGACTCGCCCGTGCCGTCGAGCATGAGCAGGCCGAGCTCGCGCAGCAGCTCGAAGACCGGGCGGTCGGGTGCGCCCTCGGCGACGCGGGGGTCGTCAGTCCGCAGGCTGCCCTGCCCGAGCACCTGTTCGTAGAACGACGCCGCCTCCTTCTCGAGCAGGCGGCGTTCGTCGGGCCCAAGTCCCTGCAACGCCTCTCCTTCAAGCGGATGCCAGCACCGATCCCCCGCGGCGTCATGATGACACGCCTCGGGGGGCCGGCCCCCGGTCGTCCGTGGTCGAGGCGGTTCAGGCCCCCAGGCGGGTGCGCAGGCCGTCGAGCTCGGTCCACAGCACCGTGGGCAGCGAGTCGCCGAACTTGTCGAACCACTCCTGGATCTGGGGGATCTCGTCCTTCCACTCCTCGGCGTCGACGCGCAGGCAGGCCTCGACCTCCTCGGCGGTCATGTCGAGGCCGCTGGTGTCCAGCGACTCCGGCGTGGGCACGTGGCCGATCGCCGTCTCCTCGGCGGCCGCCTGGCCGTCGATGCGCTCGACGACCCACTTCAGGACGCGGCTGTTCTCGCCGAAGCCCGGCCAGATGAAGCCGCCGTCGGCGTCGCGGCGGAACCAGTTCACGTAGAAGATCCGCGGCAGCAGCGAGGCGTCGTTGTCCTTGCCGACCCGGATCCAGTGGTTGAAGTAGTCGCCGGCGTTGTAGCCGATGAACGGCAGCATCGCCATCGGGTCGCGGCGCACGACACCGACCGCGCCGGTCGCCGCGGCGGTCGTCTCCGAGGAGAGCGTCGCGCCGAGGAACGTGCCGTGCGTCCAGTCGCGGGCCTCGAAGACCAGCGGGACCGTGGTCTTGCGGCGGCCGCCGAAGAGGATGGCGTCGATCGGGACGCCCTTCGGGTCGTCGTACTCGCGGGCGAGGATGTCGCACTGCTTGATCGGGGTGCAGTAGCGGCTGTTCGGGTGGCTGGAGAGCTCGCCCGTCTGCTCGGCGATCTCGGGCGTCCAGGGCTCGCCCTTCCAGGAGGTCGCCGCGCGCCGGCGGGTTCTCCAGGCCCTCCCACCAGACGTCGCCGTCGTCGGTGAGCGCCACGTTGGTGAAGACCGAGTTGCCCTTCTCGATGGTGCGCATCGCGTTGGGGTTGGTCTTCTCGTTCGTGCCCGGCGCGACGCCGAAGAAGCCGAACTCCGGGTTCACCGCGTAGAGGCGGCCGTCGTCGCCGACGCGCATCCAGGCGATGTCGTCGCCGAGCGTCTCGACCTTCCAGCCCGGGATGGTCGGCTCGAGCATCGCGAGGTTGGTCTTGCCGCAGGCGCTGGGGAAGGCCGCGGCGACGTACTTCACGACGTTCTCGGGCGAGGTCAGCTTGAGGATCAGCATGTGCTCGGCCAGCCAGCCCTCGTCGCGCGCCATCACCGAGGCGATGCGCAGGGCGTAGCACTTCTTGCCGAGCAGGGCGTTGCCGCCGTACCCGGAGCCGAACGACCAGATCATCCGCTCCTCGGGGAACTGGACGATGTACTTGGTGTCGTTGCACGGCCAGGCGACGTCGTCCTCGCCCGGCTCGAGCGGGTGGCCGACGGAGTGCAGGGCGGGGACCCACTTCACGTCCTGCCCGGCCTGGTGCAGCTCCTCCATGCGGCGCAGCACGTCGGAGCCCATCCGCGACATCACCCGCATCGAGACCGTGACGTAGGCCGAGTCGGTGATCTCGACGCCGAACATCGGCTGCTCCGCGTCGAGGTGACCCATCACGAAGGGGATGACGTACATCGTGCGGCCGCGCATGCAGCCGGCGTAGAGGTCCGTCATGATCGACTTCATCTCGGCCGGGTCCATCCAGTTGTTGGTGGGCCCGCTGTCCTTCTCGTCGACCGAGCAGATGTAGGTGCGGTCCTCGACGCGCGCCACGTCGGTGGGGTCGGAGGCCGCGTGGAAGGAGTTCGGCTTCTTCGCGGGGTCGAGCCGCGTGAACGTGCCGCTGGCGACGAGCGCGTCGGTGAGCGTGGCCCACTCCTCGTCGGAGCCCGTGCACCAGTGGACGCGGTCCGGCTGGGTGAGGTCGGCGATCTTGTTGACCCAGCCGAGGATTCCCTCGTGGGTCGTGGGCACCTGCGTGTCGGCGGTCATGCCTGGGCTTCCCTCTCGCGCTTCTCGCGGGGGTGCCCCGTGCGGGGGAGGCGCCCCCGGCCGTCGAGCGTGTCGACGGAGCTGTCGTGGAGTTCGTGTGATCGCGCGGCGTCGTTGTCGGCGACTGTCTTGTCCTTGCGAACCGCGGGGCCCGGTGACGCCCGTGGGCGGCGTACGCCGGGGGTGGTGTCGGCCGGAGACCCGAGGTTGGCCGAAGGCTACCCGGCGGTCACCGGGCGGGTGAATTGGATCGTTCCACCTGAGACCGCGTGTCTTCTTGAACCGACCCCGCCCCCACCCGGCCAGCCCCGCCTTCTCGATGTAACGCGGGGTTACGGTCGCTTCAGCAGGTCTCTGCGGGCCCGGCACCGACAGTTCGCCTGCGACAGACTCCGCCGTACGCCGTCGCCGCGCGAGCGGTGCGGTTCGACGGGGGTAGGGAACACTGGGCGCATGACGACGACGACCGCGCCGGCCTCGACCCGGCGCAGCGCGCTCGGGCTCCTCGGCTTCGGCGTCGCCGTGATCGCGGTGGCCGCGATCGGCGGCCAGGCCGCCGCGTCGGCGAGCGAGACGTACGCCGAGCTGGAGCGCCCGCCGTTCGCGCCGCCGAGCTGGCTCTTCGGGCCGGTGTGGACGGTGCTGTACGCGACGCTCGCGGTGGGCGGCTGGCTCGTCTGGCGCCGGTTCGGCTGGGACCGCTCGCTGACCGTGTACGCCGTCCAGCTGGTGCTGAACATGGCCTGGACGCCGCTGTTCTTCGCCGGTGACCGCTACGGGCTCGCGCTGGTCGAGATCCTCCTGCTGCTGGCCTCGATCGCGTGGATGCTGGTGCTGTTCCGCCGCCGGGTCCCCGCGGCCGCGCTGCTGCTGCTCCCGTATGCCGCCTGGGTGGCCTTCGCGACCGCGCTCAACGCCTCGATCTGGTGGCTCAACTGACGGCTGCTGCTCCCAGCGCCGTGGGGCGCGCCGGGCAAGCCGGTCGACTCCGGGCGCCGAGGCGCTGTCCCCCATCCGATTTCACGGGTCCGCGACGGGGCAGGTAGGCTCTGCGGGTCCGCGCTCGGGGTCCGCCCCGCGCGCTGATGGGCGCCCGTAGCTCAACGGATAGAGCATCTGACTACGGATCAGAAGGTTTGGGGTTCGAATCCCTACGGGCGCGCAGTCAGGAAGATGATCACGACCTGCGAGAACGCAGTTCCGGTCGGCCCAGGTTGTTGGGGCCCGTGCCAAGGCGAGGCCCTCGGGCCGCTGCGGCCCGACGTCGACGTCCACGTCGGGTGTCTCCGCAACTCGCGCGGTGGTGTCCGGACAGGTGGCGTCGTCGGGTCGCCCGGGGCCGTTACGGTGGGCGTATGGCTCGCCGACGCACCCGGGGGGACCGCCGGTGCGGGCCGGGTGGCCCGTGGTCGGGGCGCGGCGCCGTTGTGGCGGCAGCTGCACGACGACTTGTTGCGCCGCGTCGAGGCGGGGGAGTTCGTCGCCGAGTTCCCCGGCGAGCTGCGGCTGGTCGAGGAGTACGGCGTGAGTCGGCACACGGTGCGTGAGGCGTTGCGTCGGCTGCGTGCTGACGGTGTGGTCAGCGGTGAGCGGGGGCGCACCTCGAAGGTGGCCGGGGCCGCCGAGATCGACCAGCCGCTGGGGGCGTTGTACAGCCTGTTCGCCTCGGTGGAGGCGCAGGGCCAGGAGCAGCGCAGCGTCGTGCGGGTGCTCGACGTCCGCGCCGACGGTGTGGTGGCGGGCCGGCTGCGTCGGGAGGAGTCGACGCCGCTGGTCTACCTGGAGCGGCTGCGGCTGGCCGGTGGCCTCCCGCTGGCGCTGGACCGGGTGTGGTTGCCCGCGTCGATCGCCGCGCCGCTGCTCGAGGCCGACTTCACCCGCGCGGCCCTGTACGGCGAGCTCGCCGAGCGGTGCGGGGTGCGGCTCTCGGGGGGCGAGGAGCGGATCCGTGCCGTGGTGCCCACCGAGAGCGAGTGCCGCCTGCTCGAGGCGCCGCCGGGGACCGCGGCGTTCGCCATCGAGCGGCTCGGCCTGCGGGGCGAGGAGCGTCTGGAGTGGCGGCACACCCTGGTGCGCGGCGACCGCTTCGCCGTCAGCGCGGACTTCTCCGCGCGCTCGGGCTACCAGATGCTGGCGACCGAGCAGGCCGCCATCACCTGAGCGGGCACCCGGCCCGGCACCCGGGTGGGTGCTGCGCACACCGGGGCTTCGGCTGGTCAGCTGGCCGACTCGGTGAGCCCGAGCTCCTCGGCGCGGGCGTACATGTCGTCGATGAGGACGACCTGGCGGCCGGCGCGGCGGAGCAGGCTCGAGACGATCGCGGCGCGCAGGCCGCTGCCGCAGTGCACCAGCAGCTCGGCGTCCGGGATCTCGGCCATCCGGTCGGGGACCTCGTGGATCGGGACGTGGACCGAGCCGGGGACGGCGCTCTCGGCGCGCTCGCCGTCGACTGCGGACGTCCAGCACGACGGCGTCGCCGAGGCCGTCCTGGATGCGCTTGTCGAGGTCGTCGAACGACATCACGGGGTAGGAGTCGACCTCCTGACCGTCGCGCGCGAGGTCCTCCGCAGCAGCCGACGGCCGCGCCGGCGGGGCGGTCGATGCCGATCCGCACGAGCTGGCGCTGCGCGGCGGCGACGTCGTCCTCGGTGCCGCCGATCAGCGTCAGCGGGGTGCCCCACGGGATCAGCCAGCCGAGGTAGGTGGAGAACTGCTCGTTCAGCTCGAAGCCCATGGAGCCGGACAGGTGGCCGCTGGCGTAGAGCGTGCGGCTGCGCAGGTCGACGACCCACTCGCCGCGCTCGATGCGCGCCCGCAGCTCCTCGGGCTCGACCGGCGCCGGCTTGCTCAGGTCGACCGGCGTCGGGCCGGCGACGTTCAGGGGCTGCATGTGGGCGTAGTAGGCGGGGTAGGCCGTCAGGTTGGCGATGAGCTCGTCGACGAACCTCTGCTCCTCGTCGGTGGTCAGCGCCTGGTTGTGCTGCTTCTCCTGGCCGATGGTGGACTCGTCGGCGCCCGAGACCGCCCCGGTCGAGCAGAAGCTGCCGAAGCCGTGGGTCGGGTAGATCGCCGCGTCGTCCGGGAGCGCCTCGGCCAGCCGGTGCGCCGTGCGGTACTGCTGGCGCGTCAGCGTGTCGGTGTGCTCCTCGCCGAGCAGGTCGGTGCGCCCGACGCTGCCGAACAGCAGCGAGCCGCCGGTGAACACGACCGGCGCGTCGCCGTTCGGGGTGGAGACGACGTAGGACAGATGGGTGTGCGTGTGACCCGGGGTGGCCATCGCGCGCACCGTCAGGTCGCCGTAGGCTGCGCTCCTCGCCGTCACGGACCGGCGTGCGGTCGTAGGCCACGTCGTCGTCGCCGTTGACCAGGTAGTCCGCGCCCGTGCGCTGGGCCAGCTCGAGCCCACCGGTGACGTAGTCGTTGTGGATGTGGGTCTCCGCCGCGGCGGCCAGGGTCAGGCCCTGCTCCTCCAGCAGCGCGAGCACGCGGTCGATGTCGCGCTGCGGGTCGATGACCACCGCGGTGCCGCCCTCGTGGACGACGTAGCTGCGGTCGCCGAGCTCGCTGGTCTCGATGATCTGTACCTGCATCTCGGGTCTGCCTCCTGGCGTCGGGTCCCGGTGAGAACTCAAATGTACCTACATTTAGTTCCCCTGCCAAGACCCGGCACCGTCGTCGTAGGCTCACGTGACCCGGAACGGCTCCGGGTGCGGCGGAGAAGGGTGATCTGGTGGGCGGCGGAGGCGAACCGGCAGGCGGGTGGCGCGGCGAGGACCCCGACTACCGGTTCACCCTCGCCAACGAGCGCACCTTCCTCGCGTGGATCCGGACCTCGCTCGGCCTGCTCGCCGGGGCCGTCGTGCTCGTGGCGGTGCTGGACGACGTCGGCAACGCGGCGGTGCGGATCGCGGGGGGAGTTGCGCTGTTGGTCCTCGCCGCCCTCCTGCCGCCGCTGGCCTACCAGCGCTGGTCGGCGACCGAACGCGCCCTGCGGCTCGGTGAGTCCCTCCCCAAGGCGGGTCTCCTCCGACTGGTCACCGGTGGTCTGGTGGTCGTCACGGTCCTGGTCGCCGTCCTGGTCCTCGCCTGAGGGCCCGTGTCTTCCCGTAGGCGCGGAGCCGCGCCGCTGCTCCACAGCGTCGCCGCCCTCGAGCGGACGGCGCTGTCGTGGGAGCGCACCGCGCTGGCCCTCGGAGCCGTCGGGCTGCTGCTGCTCAAGCTCGTCGACGGTGGGTGGGCGACCCGGGGCGCGGGGGCCCTGCTGCTGGTCGTCGCCGGCCTGAGCGTGCTGGTCGCGGGGCCGCTGAGGTACTGGCGGGCGCGCGCACGCCTCGAGGCCGCGGGTTCGTTCGACGCATTCGTGGCGCTGGACCGGTGGCTGCGGGCGCTCGTGCTCGTGACCGCCGGCTCCATCAGCATCACCGTGGTCGCGCTGGCGCTGGACCTCTGGATCCTCGCCCCCGGGTGAGGCGCGGAGATGGATGTCCGGACTTTTTGTCTCCGAGGCCTGTTGCACGTGGTCCACCTCACGTAGCCTCCCGGCACAGGTGCTGGGTGCGCGGTGTGCACACGGGAGGGCTGTCGAATGCGCTACGGCTTTGCGATCGACCAGCGCACCTGTATCGGCTGTCACGCCTGCACGGTCGCGTGCAAGACGGAGCACGAGGTGCCGGTCGGGCAGTTCCGCACGTGGGTCAAGTACGTGGACAGCGGCTCGTTCCCGGACACCACGCGCTCGTTCGGGGTGATGCGGTGCAATCACTGCACCGACGCCCCCTGCGTCAAGATCTGCCCGACCACGGCGCTGTACAAGCGCGAGGACGGCATCGTCGACTTCGACTCCGACCGGTGCATCGGCTGCAAGTCCTGCATGCAGGCGTGCCCCTACGACGCGATCTACATCGACGAGGACTCCCACACCGCGGCCAAGTGCAACCTGTGCGCCCACCGGGTCGACGACGACCTGGAGCCCGCCTGTGTCGTGGTCTGCCCGACGCACTCCATCTGGGTCGGCGACCTCGACGACCCGACGTCCGGGATCGCGCGGCTGGTGCAGACCGAGGAGACGGCCGTGCGCTCGCCGGAGCAGGGCACCGGGCCCGAACGTGTTCTACCTCGGGGCAGACCGCGCCGTGCTCGACCCGCTGGGCGCCCCGGTCGACGACACCTACATCTTCGCGCACCCCGACGAGCAGCGGCTGCGCACGCAGGGCGACTACGCGCCCGACGCGACCACCGGCGCCCGCACGACGCTGAACACGGCCCACGCCCGGCCGTGGGGCTGGCGGGTGGTCACCTACCTGTGGACCAAGGGCGTCGGCGCAGGGGCCCTCGCGCTGGCCCTGCTGGCCTGGCTGCTCGACGTCGAGCTGGGCGGCGCGCTGAGCGGCGTGGTCGCCCCCGTGCTGGGCGTGCTCGGGGCAGCCACGACGGGCGGGCTGCTCATCTGGGACCTCAAGCGGCCGCGACCGGTTCCACTACCTGTTCACCAAGCCGCAGTGGGGCTCGTGGCTGGTGCTGGGCGGCCTCGTGCTCGCCGCGTTCGCCGGGGGGTCGCTGCTGTGGATGCTGGCGTCGGTCGCGGAGCTGGACGGAGCCCGCACGATCCTGGCGTGGCTCGGGATCCCGATGGCCGCCCTGATGGCCGGCTACACCGCGTTCCTGTTCGGCCAGGCCGAGGGACGCGACCTGTGGCAGTCACCGGTGCTCTTCTGGCACCTCCTGGCCCAGGCGGCGATGGTCGGCGGCGGGGCGATGGCCGTGCTCGGCGTGGGCACCCTCGAGGGCGCGGCGCTCGACCTCGTCGCGGCGTTCTTCGTGCTGGGCACGGTGGCGCACCTGCTGATCCTGCTGGTCGAGTACGCCGGGAAGCACGCCAGCCGCCAGGCGAGCGTCGCCGCGCGCGTGATCACCCACGGCCGGTATGCCCGGCTCTTCTGGCTCGGCTCGGTCGCGCCGACACTCGTGGCCCTGGTGCTCGGTGCCGTGACGTGGGCCGGCGGCCCGCTGGCCCTGCTGGTCGTGGCCGGGGTGCTGGTCGCAGCCGGCCCTGCTCGCCTACGAGTCCGCGTTCGTCCGCGCGGGCCAGGACCCGCCGCTCTCCTGAGGAGTCACGAGTGACCGAGCAGAAGCAGCCGCCGCTGCCGGGTGGGCGCAGCCACGAGAACCTGCGCAACTATCCGCCGCCGGAGACCTGGGACCACCACGTCGAGCACGACGCGAAGGCGCACCCGCGCAAGGTGCCGCACACCTACTCGTTGGTGCCGACGACGTGCTTCAACTGCGAGTCCTCCTGCGGCCTGCTCGCCTACGTCGACCACGAGGACCTCTCGACGAAGAAGTACGAGGGCAACCCGGTGCACCCCGGGTCGCGGGGGCGCAACTGCGCGAAGGGCCCGGCGACCATCAACCAGGTCAAGGACCCGGAGCGGATCCTGCACCCCCTGCGTCGCGTCGGGCGAGCGGGGCTCGGGACAGTTCGAGCGGATCTCCTGGGACGACGCGCTGGACGACATCGCCGCGCGCATCCGGCGGGGCGATCGTCGAGAAGCGCGGCAACGAGGTGATGTACCACGTGGGCCGACCCGGCGAGGACGGCTTCGCCGAGCGGGTGCTGGCCGCGTGGGGGGTCGACGGGCACAACAGCCACACCAACGTGTGCTCCTCGGGCGGTCGGGCGGGCTACACGCAGTGGATGGGCTTCGACCGCCCCTCGCCTGACTACACCAACGCGAGGACGATCCTGCTGCTCTCCAGCCACCTGGAGACCGGGCACTACTTCAACCCGCACGCGCAGCGGATCATGGAGGCCAAGCAGAAGGGCGCCAAGGTCGTCGTGCTCGACCTGCGACTGTCCAACACGGCCTCGCACGCCGACCTGTGGGTCGCGCCGTGGCCGGGCAGCGAGGGCGCGATCTTCCTCGCGGCGGCCTCCTACCTGCTCCGGACCCGCCGTATCGACCGCGACTTCCTGCGGCGCTGGGTCAACTGGGAGACCTACCTGGAGCACCGGCACCCGGGGGTCGCGTCACCGGCGGGGTCGACCGCCGAGGAGCGCTTCGAGACGTTCCTCGACCTGCTGGAGGCCGACTACGCCGAGTGGACCTTCGAGCGCGCGGCCAAGCTGGCCGACGTCCCGGTGGCCCAGGTCGAGGAGCTCGCGCGGCTGGTCGGGGAGGCGGGGACGCGGCTGGCGACGCACACCTGGCGCTCGGCGGCGGCCGGCAACCTGGGTGGCTGGCAGATCACCCGGGCGATGTTCTTCCTCAACGTGCTCACCGGAAGCGTGGGCACCGAGGGCGGCACGCACCCCAACGGCTGGGACAAGATGGTCCCGCACTTCCCCCAGATGCCGGAGCCCAACGACACCTGGAGCGAGCTGCTCTGGCCCGTGGAGTACCCGCTGTGCACCAACGAGATGTCGATCCTGCTGCCGCACCTGCTGAAGGACGGCCGCGGACGGCTGGAGGTCTACTTCAGCCGCGTCTACAACCCGTTGTGGGCCAACCCGGACGGGTTCACCTGGATCGAGGTGCTCAAGGACGAGCAGAAGATGGGTTGTCACGTCGCGCTGACGCCGACGTGGAGCGAGTCGGCGACCTTCGCCGACTACGTGCTGCCGATGGGCCACGCCGGGGAGCGTCACGACACCGTGTCGATGGAGACGCACACCGGCAAGTGGGTCTCCTTCCGGCAGCCGGTCACCCGGGTGGTCATGGACCAGCGGGGCGTCCCCTACCAGGACACCCGGGACACCAACCCCGGCGAGGTGTGGGAGGAGAACGAGTTCTGGTTCGAGCTCTCCTGGCGCATCGACCCGGACGGGTCGATCGGCATCCGGCGGTACTTCGAGTCCGCCGAGCACCCGGGCCAGAAGATGACCATGGAGGAGTACTACGACCGGCTGTTCTCCTCCTCGGTGCCGGGGCTGCCGGAGGCGGCTGCCGAGCTCGGGCTCACGCCGCTGGCGTACATGCGCAAGTACGGCGTCTTCGAGGTCGCCCGCGACCAGTACCGGCTCGACGAACGGGTGCTCTCCGAGGCCGAGCTCGAGGGCGACCCACGTCGACGCCAACGGCGTCGTGCGCAAGGAGGTCTCGCTCGACGTCGCCCCGCCGCTGGTCGGCGAGGCCGGCGCGGTCGGCGTTGCGGCACGAGGACGGCACCGTCACCGCGGGCTGGATGTCGCCCTCGCGGCAGGCTCGAGCTGTGGTCCACGACCCTGGCCGAGTGGGGCTGGGAGGACCAGGCGACCCCCGGCTACATCGAGTCCCACGTGGCGGCGTCGCGGATCGACCGGGCCAACGGCGAGTTCGTCCTGATGCCGAACTTCCGGCTCCCGACGATGATCCACACGCGCTCCGGCAACGCGAAGTACCTCAACGAGATCTCCAACACCCACCCGCTGTGGACCCACAGCGCCGACGCGCACGCCCTGGGCGTGACGACGGGGGACCTGGTGCGGATCACCACCGAGATCGGCCACCTCGTCGCGCGGGTCTGGTCGACCGAGGCGATCCGCCCCGGCGTCGTCGGTCTCTCCCACCACTTCGGCCGGTGGAGCCAGGAGGGCCACCCCGGCAGCCGCTGGGTGATGGGCAAGGTGAAGCTCGACCGCACCGACGCGGGCGTGTGGAACCTGCGCTACACCGACGGCGTGCGGCCCTTCACCAGCGATGATCCCGACTCCGAGCGGATCTTCTGGGACGACCCGGGCGTGCACCAGAACCTCACCTTCCCGGTGCAGCCCGACCCGGTGTCGGGCATGCACTGCTGGCACCAGAAGGTGCGGGTCGAGAAGGCCCGTGCCGACGACCAGTACGGCGACGTCCAGGTTGACGTGAACGCCGCGCGGGAGGCATACCGGCGCTGGCTCGCGATGGCGCGCCCCGGCCCCGGGCCCGACGGGCAGCGCCGGCCGGAATTCATGATGCGCCACGTCGCACCCAGGCGCTCGGCCTACCGCGTGCCCGCCGGCACCTCGGGGGCGGACGCCTGATGCGGCGGGCCACCGAGGTCGACGCCGCGGCGGTGTGGGCGGCGGTCGGCGGGGTGCAGGACCCCGAGCTGCACCTGGGGCTCGCGGACGCCGGGATGCTGGAGGACGTGCGCGTGGGCCGCCGCGGCACGGTCGAGGTCGTCGTCCGGCTCACGACGCCCACCTGTCCGTTGCGCGAGGCGCTGGGGCGCGCCGTGACCGACGCGGCGGGCGCGGTCCCGGGCGTGAGTCGCGTGGACGTCTCGTGGTCCGCGATGGCCGATCACGAGCGGATGGCGCTGGCGCAGCGGTTGCGCGGTGCTCGCGAGGGGCTGGGCTCGCATCCGTTCGGCACCGGCTCGGCCACCTCGGTCTACGCGGTGGCCAGCGGCAAGGGAGGCGTGGGCAAGTCCACCGTGACCGCGAACCTGGCCGCGGCCCTGGCCGCGCAGGGCCAGCGGGTCGGCGTCCTCGACGCGGACGTGTGGGGCTACTCGATCCCGCACCTGTACGGCGTGCGCCGCCCACCCGTCGCCCTGAAGGGCGTGATGCTGCCCGTCGAGGCGCACGGGGTGGCCCTGATGTCGGTGGGCTTCTTCGTCGGGGACGACCAGCCGGTGGTCTGGCGCGGGCCCATGCTGCACAAGGCCATCGAGCAGTTCCTCACCGACGTCTACTGGGGCGGGCTGGACGTGCTCCTGGTGGACCTGCCACCCGGCACGGGGGACGTGACGTTGTCCCTGCTCGAGCTGGTGCCTGACGCGCAGCTGCTCGTGGTGACCACCCCGCAGCCGGCCGCGCGTACCGTCGCCGCCCGGGTGGGCCGGATGGCGAAGGACTCCCGGATGCCGGTGGCCGGGGTGATCGAGAACATGACCGAGCTGGTGTGCCCGACCTGCGGCACGGGGACCCCGTTGTTCGGGGAGGGCGGCGGACGGCTGCTGGCCGGCGAGCTGGACGTTCCGTTGCTGGGCCAGGTCCCGTTGGACGTCGCGCTTCGCGAGGCCGGGGACGCGGGCGCCCCCGCCGTGGTCGCCGCCCCGGCCGCCCGGTCGACCGCCGAGCTCGTGCGGATCGCCGGCTCGTTGCCGGTGGTGCGCCGGGGCCTCGTGGGCCGGCCGCTACCCCTCGCGGTCGTCTGAGGCCTCCTCGGCGAGCCGGCGGTCCGCCTCGTCGCGCGGTCCACCCGCGGCCACCAGGCGAGGAACGGAAGGAACCGCGCCACGCCGGGTGGTCGCGCTCATCGGCTCAGGCGCGGCCCGACAGCATCAGGTTCCAGTACATGAAGGGCAGCCCGTAGCGCTTCAGGTACCACATGTCCCGCCGCTCCTTCGTGGTGTCGATGATGGGGAACGACGGCGCGACGTTGAAGTCGTAGTCGAACTCGGCCAGCAGCATCTTGTTGCGCGCTGTGGTCAGCGGGCAGCTGGCGTAACCGTCGTAGGACTTCGGCAGCGGCTTGCCGTTCATCGTCGCCACGAGGTTCTCCACCACCACGGGCGCCTGCTTGCGGATCGCCGCGCCCGTCTTCGAGTTCGGCGTCGAACCCGCGTCGCCGAGCGCGAACACCTCGGGGTAGCGCGTGTGCTGCATCGTGTGCTTGTCCACCTGCACGTAGCCAAGCGGGTTGTCGGGGTCGGCGAGGGGGGTCTTCTTGACCCAGTCGGGGGCCGACTGACGGGGCACGACGTGCATCATGTCGTACTCGATGCTGTTGCGGGTGTCGTCCTCCGCGATGACGGCCTGGCGCGAGTCGGGGTCGATCTCGACGACCTCGGAGCTGGTGTGCACCTCGATGCCGTAGGACTGGGCGACGCGCTCGAGCTCCCGGGCGAAGACGGGCACCCCGAACATGCCGGGCGTCGGAAGCGAGAGCACGACCCGGATGTCCTGCAGCACCCCCTGCTGGCGCCAGTAGTCGGCGGCCAGGTACGCGATCTTCTGCGGCGCACCGGCACACTTCATGGGGTTGGAGGGCATCGTGAAGATCGCGGTGCCTCGGCGCAGGTCCTGGATCAGCTTCCAGGTCTTGGGGGCACTGTCGAAGCGGTAGTTGCTCGCGACGGCGGGCGAGTCCATCGCCTCCGCCATGCCGGGGATCTCCTCCCAGTCGAGCTGGATGCCCGGGCACATCACCAGGTAGTCGTAGCCGACCTGGCGGCCGTCGCGCAGGGTGACCACGCGGTTGTCGGCGTCGACTGCCTCGGCCGCGTCCTTGATCCAGTCCACGCCGTCGGGCATCACGGAGGACTCGGTGCGCTCGGACTCCTTGGCGGGCGCGCAGCCGCCCCCGACGAGGGTCCACAGGGGCTGGTAGTAGTGCACCAGGGAGGGCTCGATGAGCCCGATGTCGGTGACGCCCTTCTTGCGCAGGCGGGCGGCGACGCTGATGCCGGCGGTGCCTCCGCCGACGATGACTACCCGGTGGTGGTCGGCCATGATCTGTCTCCCTCGTGGACGTGCTGCCCGGGGACCGTCCCCGGGCACGGCTCTCGACTGGAGCTCCCGGCGTCGCTGGTCGTTCGGTCAACGGGACAGGATCGTCGCCGTCAACCAGGTAGCCCACCCCTGACGATGACCGGACATTTCACCTGCACCGTATCCCCGGTCGAAGCCGGCGGCAACAACCAATGTCAGGCGAGGTTGATGAAGAGCTTCTCCATGCGCTTGGCGTCCTCGGCGGAGTAGCCGTCGGTTCCGGGCTCACCGGAGAGGCACTGGCGCATGCCGGTCGCGACGAGTGCGTAGCCGGCGCGTTCGAGCGCCTTGAGGGCGGCGCCGTACTGGGTGATGACCTCCTCGCAGTCGGTGTCGTCCTCCATCAGTGCGATGACCTTGCCGAGGTGGCCGTGGGCCCGCTTGATCCGGTTGAGGACCGGGCGGAGCTCGATGGGGTCGATCTGCATGGCGGGTGTCCTCCCGGGGTCGTGTCAGAGCTCCTAGCGTATCCCCCCGGGGGGTTTGCCAAGTATCCCCCCGGGGGGATATTCTGGAGGCATGCCCGCTTCGGACGGGCACCGCCGCGGCCGCGTCGGCCGCCCTCGGAGGACCGGAGGAGCGCCATGTACTTCGCGCAGCACTATCTGGACTGCCTCTCGCAGGCCACCTACCTCATCGGTGACGAGCACACCGGGAAAGCGGTCGTGGTCGACCCGCGCCGCGACATCCAGGACTTTCTCGACGATGCCGAGCAGCACGGCCTGAGGATCGTGGGTGTGATCAACACCCATTTCCACGCTGACTTCCTGGCCGGTCACCTCGAGGTCGCGCGGGCGACGGGCGCCTGGATCGGCTACGGCAGCGCCGCGGAGGCCGACTACCCGATCCGCCGCCTGGCCGATGGCGAGCGCATCGACCTCGGCGACGGCTCGGGCGTGCAGCTGGAGATCATGCACACGCCCGGTCACACCCCGGAGTCCATCAGCGTGCTCGTGCGCGAGCGCGCTGGCGACGAGGTGCCCTACGGCGTGCTGACCGGCGACGCGCTCTTCATCGGCGACGTCGGCCGTCCTGACCTCCTCGCCTCGCTGGGCGTCACCGCCGAGGAGCTGGCGGACATGCTCTACGACTCGGTCCAGCGCAGGCTCATGGGCCTACCTGACGCCGTGCGCGTGTTCCCCGCCCACGGCGCGGGCTCGGCCTGCGGGAAGAACCTCTCCACCGAGAAGCAGTCCACGATCGGGGAGCAGCGCCGCTTCAACTACGCCTGCCAGCCGATGTCGAAGGAGCAGTTCGTCGCGCTCGTGACCGCCGACCAGCCCTCCGCGCCGGACTACTTCGTCTACGACGCCACCCTCAACCGCAAGGTGCACGACACCTTCGACGGCTCGGCGCCGGAGCTGGGAGTCGACCAGGCGATGGAGGCGCTCGCCGGCGGGGCGGTCCTGCTCGACACCCGCGACCAGACCGACTTCACGGCGGGCCACCTGCGCGGCTCCCTCAGCGTGCCGCTCGACGGCCGCTTCGCCGAGACCGCCGGCATGCTGCTCGACCCGCGGGCGGACCTCGTCGTCGTCGCGCCCGAGGGCCACGAGGCCGAGGCCGTGACCCGCCTCGCGCGGATCGGGTTCGACAACGTGATCGGGTACCTGCCCGAGGTGGAGAGCGTGCTCGCCGATTACTGCGAGCCCGCTGCAGTCGGGCACGCCAGCCGGCTCACCCCGGCGCAGCTCGAGGAGGCCCTGGCCGACCCGGCGCGGCCCGTCACCGTGGTCGACCTGCGCAACCACGGGGAGGTCGCGGCCACCGGCATCGTCCCCGGCGCGCTGATCCTGCCGCTGGCCGAGCTGCCCCGGCGCCTCGGCGAGCTCTCCCGCGCCGAGCCGCTGGTCGTCTACTGTGCCGGCGGCTGGCGCTCCAGCGTGGGTGCCGCCTTCCTGCGCAGCCGCGGCTTCGACGACGTCTCCGACCTCCTCGGCGGCTTCAGCGCCTGGGAGGCATCCGGCGAGCCAGTGGTCGGCGGCGGTGTGCTGCTCACCTGATCAGTCCACCTCTCCCGCGACGTCCAGGACGGCGACGCCCACGACCCGGCCCGCCGAGAGGTCGTCCAGCGCCCGGTCGGCGGCCTCGAACGGGTACGTCGTCACACGTGGGCGCACGCCGAGTCGCGCCGCCAGCCGCAGGAGCTCGTCGCCATCGGCACGGGTGTTGGCCGTGACCGTCGTGAGCGTCCGCTCGCGGAACAGGTGCCGCTGGTAGTCCAGCACCGGGACGTCGGTCAGGTGGATGCCGGCCACGGCAAGGACGCCGCCGCGGTCCAGGGCCTCGAGCGCGACCGGCACCAGCTCCCCGGCGGGGGCGAACAGGACAGCCGCGTCGAGCGGTTCGGGAGGCGCGGCGCCGGCGGCCTGGGCGGAGTCCACCCCCATTGCCAGAGCGAGCTCGCGGGCCCCTTCGCCGCGGGTCATCACGTGCACCCGCGCACCCTCCGCGAGCGCGATCTGGGTGGTCAGGTGCGCGCTCGCGCCGAAGCCGTAGACGCCGAGCCGACCGCCACGCGGCAGCCGCGCCCGCCGCAGGGCGCGGTAGCCGATGATCCCGGCGCAGAGCAGGGGCGCGGCCTCGGCGTCGGACAGCTCGTCGGGGAGCCGGTAGGCATAGGAAGCCGGCACGGTGACCTGCCTGGCGTAGCCGCCGTCGGCGTCCCAGCCCGTGTACGTCGAGCGAGGGCAGAGGTTCTCCGCGCCCGTCGGCACCACCGACAGGCACCGCAGGTCGCGCGCAGCCATGCCACGCCGAGCCGGTCGCCGACCACGACGTCGTGGACGTCTCCGGCAACCTCGGTCACGCGTCCGACCACCTCGTGGCCGGGGACCACCCGCGGGAGGTGGGGCGGCAGGTCACCGTCCGCCACGTGCAGGTCGGTGCGACAGACACCGCAGACGGATACCTGCAGCCGCACCTCCCCGGGGGCCAGCTGGGCCGGCCGACGCTCCTCGAGGGCGATGCGCCGGCTGCAGCCCGGGCTGCCCGTCACGACCCAGGCGGCGTCCGGCGACCACGACTCATCGCCGGTCGCGGGGGACTCGGTCGGGCTGGACATGGCGCACCACCTCCCGCCTGGGCGGGTCGATGAGGGAAGCCTCCATCGTGCCGCGGCGTGCGCGCGGGGTGAAGTCCCCGATCGACCGGGACGGCGTACTCCGCGCGGTGGCCGGCCGTCGAGCTCGGCTGGATCGAGGTCCGGATCGCCGAGGCGGCCGGTGCACCAGCCACGCTCCAGGGCCTGCTGGTCGTCACGGTTCTCGCGGCCGTGCCGGTCGTACCGTCGCCTGCCTACCTCTACGCCATGACTCGGACCGCCCACCCGGCAGAGCCCGGGCACGGCTGAGCCCGCCGGTGGACACATCGGGGCTGGTGGCGACGGCCTGGGACAAGGCGCGAGGCCAGTCACACCCGTAGCGGCTTGTCGGCTCGGGGAGGACGCCGGAGAATGGCGTCGTGATCGAGGACATCGGCCCGGGGCCGCAGAGTTTCGACCTTGAGACCGCCACGGTCGAGAACGCGAACTACCGGTCGGTTGCCTGGACGGGTAAACACCTCCAGCTGACCCTCATGTCGATCCCGGTCGGCGCGGACATCGGACTCGAGGCGCACCCGGAGACCGATCAGTTCCTTCGCCTCGATGCCGGTCGCGGCCGCGTGCAGATGGGCCCCGCCGAGGACCGGCTCGACTTCGAGCGTGAGGTCGAGGACGGATGGGCGATCTTCGTGCCCGCCGGCACGTGGCACAACGTCACCAACATCGGTGACGAGCCGATGCGGCTGTACGCCGTCTACGCCCCGGTCCACCATGCCAGCGGCACGGTCCACCCCACGGCGGAGGACGCCGAGCAGGACGAAGCTGCCGGTGCCGATGAGCCACCGCGTTGGTCGGTGCAGCCAGTCGAGCCGCCGCCGGACGAGCACGCCTGAGCCGGGCCCTCGGCGCGGCCGGCTCCCGGCTGCGGTGCCCTCGTGGGGTCTACGTGCGGCGAGCGTGGACGACTGCCAGGGGACAGCCGGCCATGTGCAGCAGCTTGTGTGTCGTCGAACCGACCGCGAGGCCGTGGAATCCGCCGCGTCCGCGGGAGCCGAGGACGAGAAGGTCTGCTCGGTGTGATGCGGTCACGAGGCCGCGCAGCGGCCCGACCCGGTGGATGTCAAGGTCGACCTCGATGTCGGGGTGCTGCTCACGGAAGGGCGCGATCTGGTCCTCCACCTGGCGGCGACGCTCGTCGACGTCGTCGTCGTCCTCCGGCAAGGGTCGTAGCAGGTGTGTCGGCCAGCCCTGCGGGAGACCCAGAGCGCTGACGACCTGCAGCCGCGCCGTGTCGAGGGAGGCTGCGCGGAACGCGAAGGCGAGCGCCTCGGTGGAGTCCGGTGACCCGTCGGTGCCGACCGCGACGAGGTGGTGTCCGGTGGTGACATGGTGCACGACCACGACCGGGCACGCGGCATGACCGACCACCTGGAGGGTGGTGGAACCCAGGAGGAGGTTGCCGATGTCGTCGCCCTTGGCGCCGATCACCACCGCGTGCGCGTGCTCTGACTCGGCCAGGAGGAGGCGTGCCGGGGTGCTCATCGGCATCTCGGTGACCAGGTCCAGGTCGGGGTGGGCCTCGTGGACCAGGGAGGTGGCCTCCTCGATGATCGCCTGGCCGCGGTGCTGCGCCTCCTCGAACCGGCCCGGCGGGAACAGTGGGAAGTCGGCCTCGTACCGAGGTAGCGCGTGCAGGATGCGAAGCGGCACCCGGTGCAACGATGCGCGGCGCGCTGCCCACATGAGCGCCTTCAGGCTGCGTCCGGAGCCATCGACTCCGACGACGACCGGGTCGGGCATCGTGTTCTCCCCCGGTTTGGCGTCAACGGCCCAATCGCTTCGTCCTCGCACCATACCCGGTCGAGCTCCTGCCGCAGACGGAGCAGCAGGAGGAGACGCCTCCGAACGTGGCGGTGTGCGTCGGGCACGAGGATCAGGTAGCCGAGGCGGCCGTGCGTGTGCTCGCTGACGGGGCGGTGGCAGTGCCGCCAATGCGGGACTGACGTCGAGGACGCCACCCGGGCATGACCACCTCGCTGCTGGAACACGCCACTCTCGGGCCCGTCGAACCGAACGCCCGACCCATCGACTCGCCCGACGCGTCACGACCTGGAGCTCCCAGCCGACCGCCCGTCGCAGGACGCGGGATCGGGTGACCCGCCGCCGGCGGCGGACACAGCGCGGTCAGGTCGTGGGGACGACGGCCACTGTGGTGTCGGTGTGCTCGAGCACCGTGGTCGTGAAACCACCGTGCAGGGCGGCGAGCGGCCCGCTGTGGTGACGCCCGAGCACGATCAACGAGGCATCGGAGCCGGCGGAGAGGAGCGCGTCGCCGACCCGGTCGCCGCGGACGGTCTGGGTGACCTCCACGTCGGGGTACTCCTCCGCAAAGCCGGCGACGGCCTCGGCAAGGGTGCGGAAGGCCTCGTCGACCTCGGCGCTGTCGGCGACGATGTGCAGGCCGTAGGCCATCGCGATCTGATCCACGTGGGTGTGCAGCGCGGTGAGGGGGCGGCCGCGCAGCGACGCCTGGCGGAACGCGAAGTCGAGGGCGGGTCGGGAGGAGGGCCTCCCGTCCACGCCCACGAGGACGCCCCCGGGGTGCTGCAGGGCGCCGCTGCGCGGCACCACCACCGGGCAGGTCGCGTGGCGGCTCACGGCGCTACTGACCGAGCCGAGCAGCAACGAGCCGATGGGGCCGCGGCCTCTGGTGCCGACGACCACGAGGGCTGCGTGCTCCGCCACCTCGAGCAGGGCGTGGCGCGCGTCGCTCCACGTGACGTGGGGACGCACGTCGAGCTCCGGCTGCAGGCCGCGCGCCCGTTCGGCAGCGTCGTCGACCAGGCGGCGCGCTTCCGCCTCGAGGTTGCGCTGCATCTGCCGGTGGTCGACGGCCCCCTCGCCGCGCGAGACGCGAGAGTAGGCCGCCGCGCTGTCGGGGGCGTAGAGCAGCATGAGCGGCCGGTGCTCGAGGGCCGCCTGCTCAGCTGCCCACGCGAGCGCGTCCTCGGCGTGGGGGGAGCCGTCGACTCCGACGACGACGGCTTCGGCCGCCTCCCCGTGGAGGTCCTCGTTCGTGGGCTGCTCGGCACTCATGGGGCACAGCGTGCCATCGCTGGCGGCTGCTCGCGAGGTGTCCTTGGACCTCTCGGCACAGTGCGCCGCCCCGGTCCGTCCACGTGGGACGCGGGTCCGTGGGACCAGGGACGGTCGCCCCTGACACGCAGACCGTTCGACCGGCAGGCTGGCTCCCATGGACACCGCAGCCTCCCAGCCCGAGCTTGACGGGGCCGTCGTCGTCGGGGTCGACGGCTCCGACGACGGCAGCGCGGCCCTGGAGTGGGCCAGCCGACAGGCGGCGGTCGACCACCGTGCCCTGGTGCTCCTGCATGCGGCGGACGCCCCCGCCATCTACGCCCACGCGTCGGTCCCGGGCAGCAGCTTCGACCCGACCGGGCTCGTCGACGACGCCATCGAGGCCGGCCACCGGCTGTGCCGGGAGGCCCGGGAGCGCGTGGTGAGCCGGCGACCCGGAGCAGCGGTGACGACGTGCGTCGGCTCCGAGGACCCGCGGCAAGCACTGCTGCACGCGTCGGAGCGGGCCTCGCTCGTGGTCCTCGGGTCCCGGGGGCGGGGGCCGGTGGCATCGTTGCTGCTCGGCTCCGTCAGCATCGCGGTGAGCCGTCACGCGAGCTGCCCGCTGGTGGTCGTGCGACCCGACCAGCAGGACACCCCCGACCTCCCGGTCGTCGCGGCCGTGGACGCCGGCCCGGGATCCCGCCCCGTCCTGGAGTTCGCCTTCCGCCACGCCTCGACGCACGCGCGTCCGCTCACGGTCCTGCACACGCGCCCGGACCTCCTGGCCATGATCTACGGGCTCGGCGAGCTCACGCCGCCCGTGGACATCGAGGACGCGAACCTGTCGCTGGCCGAGGCCCTGGCCGGTTTCGCCGAGAAGTTCCCGGACGTCCCCGTGCACCGGGAGCTCCGGGGGGAGCTGACCCTCGACGCCCTGCTGCAGCTCGCTGAAGGGGCCTCGCTCGTGGTCGTGGGCCGGAGGCACCCGGCCGGCCTGCGGGGGGCCTTGCACGCCGGCCTGGCGACCCCGGTGCTGGAGAAGTCCCCCTGCCCTGTCGCCGTCGTTCCGGCGGGCTGACGGGGATGACGAGCCCCGTGGCCGGGGACGCCACCCACGCCTCCGCCGTGCCCGACGACGAGATCGACCGGCTCGACGCCTGGTGGCGCGCCGCGAACTACGTCTCGGTGGGCCAGATCTACCTGCGCGACAACCCGTTGCTGCGCCGAGCCATGGTCCCGGCGGACGTGAAGCCGCGCCTCCTGGGTCACTGGGGCACCACCCCCGGCCTGAACCTGCTCTGGGCGCACGTGAACCGGCTCGTGCGGACGCGGGACGTCGACGCGATCTTCCTGTGCGGTCCGGGCCACGGGGGCCCGGCTGCGGTGGCCAACGCATGGCTCGAGGGCACCTACTCCGAGGTCTATCCGAGCATCGGGCGGGACGAGGACGGCATGCGGGCGCTGTTCCGGCAGTTCTCGTTCCCCGGTGGAGTGCCCAGCCACGTGGCCCCCGAGACGCCGGGCTCGATCCACGAGGGCGGCGAGCTCGGCTACGTGCTCTCCCACGCCTACGGGGCGGCCATGGACAACCCCGATCTCCTGGTCACCGCAGTCGTCGGTGACGGCGAGTTCGAGACCGGGCCGCTGGCGGCGTCGTGGCACGCCAACAAGTTCGTCGACCCGGTGCGCGACGGGGCTGTCCTGCCCGTGCTGCACCTCAACGGGTGGAAGATCGCCAACCCGTCGATCCCCGCGCGCCTGGACCGCGAGGAGCTGCTGTCGCTGTTGCGCGGCTACGGGCACGAGGTCCTCACGGTCGAGGGCTCCGCCCCCGAGGACGTGCACCGGCAGCTGGCGGGCGCCCTCGACACGGCCCACGACCGCATCCGGGAGATCCAGCGGGCCTCCCGGGAGCAGGGCGCTGGGCGGCGGCCCGCCTGGCCGATGATCCTGCTCGTCACCCCCAAGGGCTGGACCGGCCCGCGTGAGGTCGACGGCGTGGCGGTGGAGGGGACCTGGCGCGCCCACCAGATCCCGCTGACCGACCCGCGCGACAACCCGGCGCACCTGGCCCAGCTGCAGGACTGGATGTCGTCCTACCGCCCTGAGGAGCTCTTCGACGACGACGGCCGCCCGGCCCCCGCGCTGCTGGCGTGCTCACCCGTCGGCCCCCGAAGGATGAGCGCCAACCCGCACGCCAACGGGGGCCTGCTGCGCCGCCCGCTGCGGCTGCCCGACGTGCGCGAGCACGCCGTGCAGGTGACCGAGCCCGGCGGGTCGATCCACGGCGCCACCGGCGTCCTGGGGCGCTGGCTCGCCGGCGTGGTCGAGCAGAACCCGGACATCTTTCGGATCGTGGGCCCCGACGAGACCGCCTCCAACCGGCTCGACGCCGTCTACGAGGTGACCGACAAGGTCTTCGCCGGCCGCATCGAGCCCGGCGACGAGCACCTGGCCACCAGCGGGCGGGTGCTGGAGATGCTCTCCGAGCACACCTGCCAGGGTTGGCTGGAGGGCTACCTCCTGACCGGGCGGCACGGGCTCTTCAGCTGCTACGAGGCGTTCATCCACCTCGTCGACTCGATGCTCAATCAGCACGCCAAGTGGCTGAAGACGACCCGCACGATGGACTGGCGTCCCCCGATCTCGAGCCTGAACTACCTGCTCACCTCCCACGTGTGGCGGCAGGACCACAACGGGTTCTCCCACCAGGACCCCGGCTTCATCGACCACGTCGTCAACAAGAAGGCCGAGGTGGTGCGGGTCTACCTGCCGCCGGACGCCAACACGCTGCTCTGGACGATGCACCACTGCCTGGAGAGCCGGCACTACGTGAACGTCGTGGTGGCCGGGAAGCAGCCGCAGTTCGACTGGCTCGACGCCGACGCGGCGGCGGCGCACTGCGTCCGGGGCCTCGGCGTGTGGGAGTGGGCCTCCACCGACCCGGAGGACCCCGACGTCGTCCTGGCCACGGCCGGCGACGTACCCACCCTGGAGGGCCTCGCCGCGGTCTCACTCCTCCGTCACCACCTGCCCGGGCTCAAGGTCCGGTTCGTCAACGTGGTCGACCTGATGCGCCTGCAGGACGACCGCGAGCACCCGCACGGGCTCTCGCAGCGGGACTTCGACACCGTCTTCACGGTCGACCGGCCGGTGATCTTCGCCTACCACGGGTATCCGTGGCTCATCCACCGGCTGACCTACCGGCGCACCAACCACCCGAACATCCACGTCCGCGGCTACGTCGAGGAGGGCACGACGACCACGCCCTTCGACATGGTGATGATGAACGGCCTGGACCGGTACCACCTCGTGATGGACGTGATCGACCGCGTGCCGGCGCTGGGGTCGCGGGCCGCGGTGCTGCGCCAGCAGATGCAGGACACCCGGATGCGGGCGCGGGCGTGGACCCGCGAGCACGGGGAGGACCTGCCGGAGGTGCGCGACTGGTCCTGGGCGGGAGCCGCGCCTCCGGACCGGCACCGCTCGCCGTCGACCACGGCCGAACCCCGTCCGCCCCGGGGATGAGCGGCGCTGCTCAGGGCCGGTCCAGGAGCGAGGCGACCTCCCGGGCGATCGCGGTCTCCTCGTCGGCGGGCACGACCAGCACCGAGACGGGCGATCCCTCGGGCGAGATGAACCCTGCCTGCCCGCCCGCCGCTGCGTTGCGCTCGGGGTCGACCGTGGGCCCGAGCGGCTCGAGCCCGGCGAGGACGTCGTGGCGCACCCGGGGCTGGTGCTCCCCGACTCCCCCCGTGAACACCACGACGTCGGCGCCACCCAGCACGGCGAGGTAGGCGCCCACGTACTTGCGCACCCTGTGGCAGTAGACGGCGTAGCCGAGGAGCGCGTCCTCGTCGCCCGCGTCCGCGGCCATGAGCACGTCGCGCATGTCGCTCGCCGCCGTCATGCCCCGGAGTCCCGACCGGTGCTCGAGCAGGTCCTCGACCCCGTCGATTCCGAGGTCGGTGTGGCGCAGCAGGTCCAGCACCAGCCCCGGGTCGAGGTCGCCGGGGCGGCTGCCCATGACCAGGCCCTCCAGCGGCGTCAGACCCATCGACGTGTCGAGGGGCCGGCGGCCCCGCACGGCGGCCGCCGACGCGCCGCTGCCGAGATGCAGGCTCACGACGTCGAGCGCGGACGCCGGGTCGTCCGGGTCCCGGTCGAGGAGCAGGTGGGCGCGCGCCGTGACCCAGGCGTGGTTGATGCCGTGGGCGCCGAACCGGCGCAGCCGGTGCGCACGGGCCACGTCGCGATCGATGGGATAGGTCGCGGCCGGCCGCGGCAACCCGGCGAAGAACCCGGTGTCGAAGACGGCGACGTGCGGGACCTTCCCGAAGGCTCGTCGGGCGCGCCGGATCCCCGTCACCGCCGGGGGGTTGTGCAACGGCGCCCACCTGGCGGCCTGCTCGATCCGCGCGAGCGTCTGTGCGTCGACGCGCGTCGGCCCGGTGAGGTCGGGGCCACCGTGCACGACCCGATGGCCGACTGCACGCACGTCCCCGGCACCGACGCCCTGCGCCCTCAGCTCCTCGACCACAGCCTCCAGCGCCTGCCCGAGGTCCGCGGGCACCAGGCGGTCCTGCGACCCCCGGACGGCGACGTCGCCGCTCCCCGGGTCCACGACCGCGTACTTCAGCGACGAGGACCCGGCATTGAGCACCAGCACCCAGGGGGCCGACGCGGTCCGGTCGCTGGCGTTGTCCATGTTCCGATCCTGCCTGCCGGCGGCCGCCCGGTCAGGAGGTCGCGGGCACCACCGCCACCGCCGTGCCCGCATGCTCGAGCAGGGTCGTCGCCTGGCCGTGGTGCAGTGCCGCCAGCATGCCGGTTCGCCGTCCGACCACGATGAGCGAGGCGTCCGCGTCGGCCGAGAGGAGCGCGTCGCTCACCTGTTCCCCCCGCACGCTGCGCGAGACCTCGACCTCGGGGTACTCCTCCGAGAAGCGGGCCACCGCCTCGGCGAGCACGCGGGACGCGTCCTCGACCTCGACGCTGGTGTGCAGCACGGTCAGCGACCGTCCCCGCAGCGAGGCCTCGCGGAACGCGAAGCCCAGCACGGGCCGCGAGGAGGCTGTCCCGTCGACGCCCGCCACGACGCCGCCCCGGCGCTCGGCCGCCCCCGGTCGGAGCACGACGACCGGGCACGTCGCATGCCGGCTCACCGCGGCGCTGACCGAGCCCAGCAGCAGGGAGCCGACCGGGCCGCGGCCGCGCGAGCCCACCACCACGAGCGAGGCGTGCTCCGCCGCCCGCAGCAGGGTGTGGCCGGCGTCGCCGGGCGCGACGTGCTCTCGCACCTCCAGGGCGGGCTGCACCGCGCGGGCGCGCTGCGCGGCCTCGCCGACCATGCGGCGCGCCTCGGCCTCGACGTCGTCCACTCTGGCGGGCCGGTCGGTCGGCTCGCCCTCCCGCCAGAAGGTGTCGTACTCCGTGGCGCTGTCGATGGCGTGGACCAACGTGAGCGGTCGCCGCTCGACGGCGGCCTGCTCGGCCCCCCAGGCGAGGGCTTCGTCGGCCTGGGCCGAGCCGTCGAGGCCGACCACGACGGCACCCGTCGCGGCGTGGCGGAGGTGGTCGTTGGTGGGCGCGTCGGTCTCCATGTCCGCAGGCTCTCGCAGCCCGGGCGGCGCGGCAAACGGTCACGCGGCGGGGCGGTCAGCCGGTACCGCCTGTCGCCGGGAGCACCACCTCGGTGAGGTAGTCGACGAACTCGCCAGGCTGCTCGAAGAGGGGCCGGTGGCCGGAGGTCTCGAAGACGACGCGGCGCTTGGTCGGCGCCACGACGTCGGGGTACCAGCCGCGGAACGGGTCGGCCCGGCCGGGCGCCTCGTGGGCGCCCTGCACGAAGAAGACCGGCACGTCGAGGTCGGTGGCGCTCTCCCGGAAGTCGATGTCCTGGATCTGCGGGTAGAGCGTGACGTACGTGTCCAGCGTGGCCCCCAGGATGCGCACCTGCTCGGTGAGCGAGTACTCCTCGACGATCAGGTTCTCCGACATCTGGCCCCGCCCCTCGCTGTTGCGGCTGTGGTCGTAGGGGTACATGTCCATCTCGTGGCCGAGCACGAGGCCGTAGCTGACCGGGTCGTCGTACGGCGGCGGGCCGAGCCGGCGCAGGTCGTCGGCGAGCTCGTTGCGGCCGGTGTCCTCGGCCCACTCGATCGTGTCGTCGTAGAAGATCCGGTCGGTCGCCAGCGGGCTGACCATCTGCCCGGCGCCGACGTAGCCGGCGTACTTCTCCGGGGCGGCCTGGATGGCCAGCACCCCCAGGATCGTGCCCCACGACTGGCCGACCACGTAGATCCGGTCCTGGTCGAACCTGTCCCGCAGGTAGTCGGTGACCTCCAGGGCGTCCTCCACGGTCCCGTCGACGGTCAGCGTCTTCCGGGGGTCGAGCTCGCCGTAGCTGCGTCCCGTGCCGCGCTGGTCCCAGGTCGCCACCGTGAAGTCCCGCTCCAGCGCGGGCAGGTGGCGGCGCATGGCGCCGAGCTCGGTGCCGCCGGGTCCGCCCGCCAGGAACAGCAGCACCGGGTTGTCGCGGTCGTGGCCGCGGATCATCAGGCCGAGGTCGTGGCCGTTGACGTCCACGGTGGTGAGCTCGGCGACGCTGCCGGGCAGCGGCTCGCCGTCCTCGCCCACGATCGGCGCCGTCGACGCGGGCCGGGCGAGCCCCACCGTGAGGGCCAGGAGCGCGACCCCGGTGACGGCCAGCGCGGCGCGGCCGGACCACCGGGCCAGACGAGTCCCGGCGGGCCGCCCGTCCGCGCGGCGCCGCACGGCCGCGCCGGCCGCCGCTCCCCACGCCATCGGCAGGAGGGCCACGAGGGCGTGGAACAGCCGCCCGGTCACCAGCGCCACCGCCCCGTAGAAGGAGGCGTGGAACCCGTCCACCGTCGGCCCGTCGACGGGCACCCGGGCCACCTCGTAGAAGACCGCGAACGCCAGCGGGGCGAGGAGCATGGCCCAGCGAGACCCGGTCAGCCAACCCGCCGTGACGCCCAGCGCGAGGCCCAGGCCGACGCAGGTGAGGGACTGCGCCGTCGAGACCGGGCCGCGCGGCATCCACCACGCCGACACCAATGCCCAGGCGGCGGCCAGGGCGAGCACGACGAGCCACGGCGCCCAGGCGCGCCGGCTGCGTCCTGGGCGCGGTCCCGGCGAACCCAGGTCGGGTCCCCTGGTCCTGGCGGTGGTGGCGCTCATCGCGAGCTCCTCTCCTGCTCGCCGCGTTCGTGCTGATCGCGCGCGGTTGTCCGCTCCGGCTCGGTGGCGACGAGCGGCCGGTAGAAGCGCCAGGCGAGACCGCCGAGCCCGGCCGTGAGCGCGAGGAACGCTGCGACCTGCCACCACGTGACCCCTGGGTCGTCGCGCGCGAGCATGACCACGGCCATGCCCGACACGCTGGCCGCCAGCAGCACGAGCCCGCCCACGACCGCGCTCGCGGCGGTCCAGGCCCAGTCCGTGCCGCGGCGCAGGCCGAGGCCGACCAGCACGAGCACCGGCACGACGATCGCGAGGTCCATGAACTTCACCAGCCAGAACAGGCCGGGATCCTGGCGGTACGCCTCGACCTCCGCCGGGTCGACCCACACGCCGACGAGGCCGGGCAGGTGCAGCCCGAGGACGAGGAAGGCGGCGGCGACCAGCAGCGCGGTGCCGAGCCGGCGGCCGAGCGCCGGTCTTCGGTCGACGCCCGGGAGCGCGGCGCACACCCGCCACGCCACGGCGAACAGCGCCACGGCCAGCAGGAAGCCGGCCAGCAGCAGCGGGAAGAACCGCTCGCTGTTCCCGCCGTAGCGGAACGGCTCGCCCGCGACCGCCAGCTGCGCGTAGGTGTAGGCGGCGTACCCCGCCGGTGCGAGCGCGACGTACGCCGCCCCGGTGACCCCGCGGAGCAGGAGCACCCCGGCCAGCACCGAGACGGGGGCGACCAGGACGAGCGCGACGGCGTCGCCGCCCCGCACCTGGTCCGTGGCGCTGGCCGAGACGTGGTAGGTCAGCGCGCCGGTGGCCAGCGGGCCCAGCAGCGCCACGAGCGCCACGACGGCGCCGAGGGCGATGGCCAGCCACCCCGCGCGGTGCGCGGTCACGGCGTACTCCGCGCGCCCAGCTCGTCCGCGATCTCGCCCGCCCACGCGTCGATGCGGACCCAGTCGCGGAAGTCGCCCTCGGGGAGCAGGGTGCTCCGGCCGGGCATGCGCCGCACCAGCCGCTCGCCGAGCCCGGCGGGCGGGGAGCCGGGGTCGTACGCGCCGAAGAACACGACCTCGCCCCGTGGCCGGAGCAGCTCGGTCAGCTCCTCGAGCTCCTCCGGCCGGGACGCCTCGAGGATGTCCTCCCCCGTCGCGGCGAGGCGGTCGGTGCCGAGCGGCCCGCTGCTGAACAGCCAGACGGGGCAGGCGGCCAGCTCGGCGCGGTGCCGCCGCGCGAAGGCGGTCGCGGGCCGGAGCCAGTGGGACAGGTAGGCGGCGCCGCCGAGCACGACGGCGTCGTACTGGTCGATCGACTCGACCTCCCCGACGTCACGCGCCTCGGCCTCGAAGCCGCGCTCGGTGAGGACCGTGGCGATCCGCGCGCCGATGCCCGCGGTGGCGCCGTGCCGGGTGGCGTAGGCGACCAGGACCCTCATGCCCGCTCCTGCACGCGCCGTTGGCGGTTCTCGCGCCCGACGGACACGGCAGGAATCGCGATCAGCGCGATCGCGACGAGCAGGCTGAGGGCCGCCAGGCCCAGCAGCACGCCAGCCAGCCACGGCAGGGAGGGCATCTCCGCGCCCGCCGAGGCGTCCGCGAGCACGCCGCGGCTGCCGTCGGCGTTCATCACGACCACCGTCCAGTCGCCGTCGCGGGGTGACCAGGTGAGCTCCTGCTCCCCGGAGCCGGACGCCTGCGCGGTCCAGACGTCGGCCCCGGTCGGCGGCCCGGCCGGCGCCCCACCGGGGCTGCCGCGATACGTCCCGTCGTCGCCGACGACGCCCGTGAGCCGGTCGGTGGCCACCCCGTCCAGGTAGTCGCGCACGCGGTCCGTGGGCCCGAGGCCGATGAAGACCGGCCCCGGGTCCCCGGTCAGCCCGACGGCCGACGCGGTGAGGCGCACGTCGCCGACGACGGCGTCCGGAGTGAACGGGGGCGGTGCGTCGGTGTGGAGCGTCACGTCGCCGGAGGTGATCGCGTACGCGTCGGTGCGGAGCTCGAGGGTCGGGCTGTTCAGGAAGCCGTCGTCGTCGCGACCCGCGGTGTCGGCCGCCAGCAGCGCGAGGCCCGGCACGGCGAGCCCGATCGTCGCCAGCACGAAGACACTGCCGGCCACGATCGAGACCACGCGTCCGGATGTCCACCCGCGCGCCGGGCCTGTGGGGGCGGGCGAACCGGCGGGGCCGGCGACGGCCGGGCCGGGCAAGGTCGGGTCGGGGGAGGTCGGGTCGGGGGAGGCCGGGTCGGGGGAGGCCGGTGTGTCGGCGTCGCCGCCCTGGTCGAGGCGGAACGGGGGGTAGTCGTCGGTCATCAGGCCGGCGTACGCCGCGACGCGGAGCACCCACCGGTTCAGGCCGAGGACCAGGTCGAAGAGCGCCTGCGGGTAGCGCCCGGTGAAGAGCAGGGCGATCGCTGCGAACAGCACGAGCAGCGGGATGAGGCCGGGAGCGCCGGTGGGCTCGTCGACCTCGCTGGCCGCCCAGGTGCCGCCGAGCAGCACACCCACGACGAGGTAGTGGGGGATCGCCAGCAGCCACCACTTCACCCACACGAGGCCGCGGGAGAGCTGCTCGGGGTAGTCGACGTCCAGGCGCGCGGGGTAGTCCGGGACGTCCGCCAGGGTGAACGGCGGGTAGCGGTCGGTGCCCAGCACCGCCCAGGCGTAGTACGCCACGCGCCAGTGCCAACGCAGCACGCCGACGTTGAAGTCGAAGATGCCCCGGGGGTAGCGCCCGGTCACGGCGATGCTCACGAAGGCGACGACGCTCAGGACCGTGAACGCGATCCACAGGAACACCAGCACCACGACATGGGGGATCGCGAGGAGCCACTTGACGAGCCACAGCCATCGGCTGAGCCGTGGATCCAGGTGACCGCGCACGTGTGCGGGGTAGGTCGTTGCCACGATGGCTCTCCAGGGGGCGACTTGTGTCCGACACCGCCATGGTCGAACGCGACGAGCCCGCTGGCGGAGGGCCCCGCGCCCTCGATCGTGGGACCTTGGTCAACCGGCCCGAGGGTCGACGCAACGGTTCGGAGGAAGCATGAAGGCCTTGCTGCTGCTGGCCCTGATCACGGTCTCCGAGGCGACCATCGGTGTCTTCGTCAAGCTCAGCGACGGGTTGATCCCGATCCAGACGCTGACCTTCTACGCGATGGCCTTCGCGGCAGCCTTTCTGTTTGCTGCGCGGTCGGTGGTGACGCGCGAGCGGCCCCGGTTCCCCGGCGACAACGTGAGGGACACGGCCGTCATCGGCGTGCTCATCGCCGCCCAGGGCGGCCTGTTCAACTACGCGATGTCGTTGGTTCCCATTGCCAATGCCGTGATCTTCTGGAGCATCGCACCGTTCTTCGTGTTCATCTTCTCGGCGGTGTTCCTGGGCGAGAGGGCGCGGAAGCGCTTCCTCGTGATCTTCGCCATGGCGCTGGCGGGCATCGTCGTGGCCAACCCGCTCAGTGGCGGCCACACCCTGGGCAACCTCGTGGCGCTCGCGACCGGGGTCGTCTACGCGGCGATGGTCACGTACATGCGCCACGAGGGCAAGACCGAGACCGGCAACGACATCGCCTGGTCGCTCTTGACCGCAGCGTTGGTGCTCTCGCCCTCCCTGCTCCTCGCCGGCCCCGGCGCGGTCACGGCGACGATCACCTATCCGGCACTGGGGACAGATGTCCCGGTGGTGGTCTGGGTGGCGGGCCTGGGGGTGGTCTCGACGGGATTCGCCTACTTCGGTATCTCCATCGTCCTGAAGTCGATCAACGCCAACCTCTACTCGCTGGTGGACATCATCGTCTCGCCGCTGGTGGCCTCGGTCTTCGGCTACGTGATCTTCGCGGAGGTGCCGGGGCGAGGCACGATCCTCGGCGCCGTGCTGGTGCTCGGTGCCGGCTTCTGGCTGACGTGGGAGATGTCACGGGGCGCAGAGCACCGGCCGGTGCATCCCGGTCAGGCCCCCGCCCACCCTGTGGTCGGGAGTTGACGTCCTCGGGCGCGGTCGTCGTACCGGCGGCTAGGGCACGCGCTCGATGACGGACCCCTCGGCCGGCAGGCCGGCCTCGACCACCCGCTCACTGCCGCGGCGCTGCTCGCGAAACCGCGCGAAGGCCATGGGGAGGCCGACAGCCTCCGTCGGGTCGGCCCGGTCCATCACCTGGAGGTGCACGTGCGGTTCCGTCGAGTTGCCGGAGTTGCCGCACGCGCCGAGATGCTGCCCGGGCTCGACGAAGTCCCCTTCGCCCACCCGGATCGACCCGCTCTGCAGGTGCGCGAGGAGGATGTGTCCCCGTCCCCGGGGCAGCTCGAGGACGACGTGGTTCCCCGCCAGGCCGGCCGCGCCGCGGCGAAGCCTGCTGGCCTGCCCGAGCGTGTAGCGGAGCAGCGGGAGCTGTCCGCGCCTGGCGTCGTGGTCGGGCTCGTGGTCGTGCACGCGCACGACCCGGCCGCCCCGGGGGGCCGAGACGGGCACACCGAAGCCCAGGAACCTCTCCGGTGGCTCGGTGGCGAGCACGGTGCGCCAGTCGCGCTCCACTGCGCTGCGTCCCTGCGCATCGACGGGCACGAGGTCGATGGCGTAGGTCGTGGCCAGGGCGTGCGTGCCGTGGCTGGGGACCCGCCGCGCGGGGGAGTTCTGCACCAGGGAGCGTCCGGACAGCGGCAGGTCGACGACGACCGGTTCGCTCACGCGATCACGCCTGCGGCCCGGTCTCGACGGAGCCCTTCCGGGCAGGCCCTCGCCGTCACCGTCGAAGGCATGCGGGACCACATCGGGCCTGCCCGCCTCAACGTCGTTCTCCGTACGTCTTCCAGGCGATGGCCGCGACGATCACGATGGCGATGACGAAGATGACCCAGACTGGGTCCACGGCGTGCTCCTTTCCTTGACGGGGCACGGGCGTCCCGTGCGGCCCGGGTGGGTTCAGCTCTCGGGGAGGCCGGCGAAGGTGCTCTTGACCTCGTGATACCAGCCGAGCGATCGCTTCGGGTGCCGCCAGCGACCCTTCATCGCGTCACGTGCCGGTTGGTGGGAAGCGTCGCCGGCCTTCACCGCTTCCCGCAGGTGGCGGTCGTTGGCCTTGATGACGTCGTCGGCGGTCTCGCCCCGGTGCTCGTGGTCGCAGGGACCTCCCAGCTGGCTGCAGGTCATGGTCTTCACGTCTCGGTCCTTCCCGGGGGTCGTGGTGGTGGCGTGGTCGTTCGTGGTGGTGACGAGTGGCGAGCCGCGAGTGTGACCACACCTGGAAGTCAGGGCCGCTGGTTCTCTCCGCGGCGGCGGGTCACCCGGGCGAGGACCTCCGGGTCCGCGCGGAACGTGATGCTGCCGACGAGACCGTCGACCACGGTGATGTCGAAGAGCACCCTTGCCTCTCCTCGGTGGAACCAGGCCGCGGCCGGCCGGTCGTCGACGTACACCGGGAGGGCGGCGCGGGCACTGCCGTTGAAGAACGTCGCCACGCCCTTCCGCCCGTCGATCCGCTCGGGTGTGCCGAGCAGCACAGCGGACTCATCCGCGGTCAGGGTGACGTCGGGAGCCAGCAGGCGCAGCAGGTGGTCGAACTCGCCGTCGCGCGCCGCCGCCATGAAGGCGTCGACGACCTCCCAGTCGGCCAGCTGGTCCTCGCGGGCAGGCTGGCGCACCTTGGCGCGAGCCCGCGAGGCGAGCTTGCGGGCCGCCACGGGCGTGGTGTCGAGCAGGGAGGCGATGCTGGTGAACTCGAAGCCGAAGCTGTCGTGCAGCACGAAGGCCACCCGCTCCTGCGGCGAGAGTAGGTCCAGCACCGCCTGGAGGGCGGCCCCGACCGTGTCGGCGAGCACGATGTCCTCGGCGACGTCGGGAACGACCTCGGGAGGCTCGACCTCGGCCGTCGGCACCGGCGTCCGGGACCGGAGACGATCCAGGCACAGCCGGGTCGTCACCGTCGTCAGCCACGCGGGCAGGTTGTCGATGTCGGTGTCGGAGCGCTCGAGCCGGAGCCAGGCCTGCTGCACGACGTCCTCGGCCTCGGCGCCGTCGGTCAGCACGCCGGCGGCCAGGCGCACCAGTCGTGGCCGCTCCCGCTCGAAGATCTCCGGCTGACCCACGCGACCACCGTGACACCTGACGGTCCATTCGTGCCGCCGACCGTGATCGGCGAGGCCACCGCGGCTGCGGCGCACCCTGTCGCACGCCCCGTCGATGCCTGCACCGGTGGCAGCCGGACTTCATCCGTTCCGGAGGATCCGACGACGACCAACGCCCTTAGAATCGTCGACATGACGCTGACCGATCATGCCGTTGCAGTGGTGCTCGCCCTGGGGCTCGCGGTCGGCGTGTCCGGTTGTGCGGGCGAGCCTGAGGTGTGTGGCGAGGTCGAGGCATTGCGCGCCGACCTCGATGATCTGGGGACGATCGAGATCCAGCCCGGCAGCCTGGCCGACTTCTCGGCCTCCCTCGACGAAGTCGAGGCCGATGTGGACCGGCTCGCGGAGAGCGCTTCGTCCGAGTACGAGACCGAGATCGACGCGGTGCAGTCCGCGACCCAAGACCTCACATCGAGCGTGGAGTCCGCCGGGCAGGCCCCCTCCGGCTTCAGCCATCACCGAGGTCTCCGCCGACTTCGGCGCCTTCTCGGCCGCCGTCGGCGACCTTCGAGAGGCGGTCGGCGACACCTGCTGACCGGCATGGGGCTCACGGGTCCTCCGTCGAGCCCTTGCTCAGTGCGCGAGGAGGGAGAAGGAGTCCTTGATCCGGGTACTCGAAAGCATGCCGCCGGGCGTTGTCGGGCTCGAGGCTGTCGACGACGTGGACGAGGACGACTACACGGACGTGCTCGTGCCCGCGGTCGAAGCCGCCATCGCCGAGCACGGGAAGGTTCGCCTGGTCTACGTGCTCGGCACGGAGTTCGACGAGTACGAAGGGGAAGCGGTCTGGGAGGACCTGAAGCTCGGTGCGCGTCACCCGGCGTCGTTCGAGCGCATCGCGATCGTGACGGACGCACGCTGGGCTGGCCCGGCGATCAAGATCTTCAGCATCCTGTGGCCCGGAGAGGCGCGAGCGTTTCCGCTGGCTGGGCTCGAGGCCGCGAAGCGGTGGGCGGCCGGATGAGGCCGGACCTGGACGCGGTCAGGTGACCTCGAACTCCACCAGTCGGTCCCAGTCGTCGCCGGGCAGCTGCATGTTGCGCACCTTCGGCGTCTCCTGAAGATACTGCGGCAGCTCGCGCTGGGCCCGCTTGAAGTGCTCGCTGCCGACGTGGGCCTCGGCGGCGTCGTCGCGGAACGCCTCGACGAGGACGTACTCGTCCGGGTCCTCGACGTTGCGCGACCACTGGAAGAAGAGGTTCCCCTCCTCGGCGCGGCTGGCCTCGGTGAAGTCGCGCGTCAGGTCGGGAAAGGCGTCGGCGTGCTCGGGCTTCACCGAGAAGGTGACGCAGATGAAGATCATCGTGGGGGCTCCTCCGGGGTTGCCGTGAGCGTCGACGATTCTGCCACGCAGCCGATCCGGGAGTCGCGGGCACGGCCGCCGGGGTGGTGCCCAGGTCGGGTGCCGCCGCGTGGATTGGACCCGTCTCGTAGCGTCAGGGCATGCATCGCGGCTCGTCGATCGCCGCGCATCGGCCCACGACGCCGGGCGGGCTGCTTCGCGCCGCGCACCCGGGGCCGGCCCTCGCCGTCACCCTGCTCGCGGGCGCGTACGCCGTCTCGGTCCCGCTGTCGGCGCCGCGCGCCGCGATCGTGGTGGCCGCGGTGCTCGCCGGTCAGCTGTCGATCGGCTGGTGCAACGACCTCGTCGACCGGCACCGGGACCGGGCCGTCGGCCGCACCGACAAGCCCCTCGCCACGGGTGAGCTGTCGGCACGGGTCACGGCGGTCGCGTGCGCCACCGCACTTGCGGCGACCGTGGTGCTGTCGTTGGCCGCCGGACCAGTGGCCGGCGCCGCGCACCTCGTCGTCGTCGCGGCGGGCTGGGCATACGACCTCGGGCTCAAGTCCACCGTCTGGTCGTGGGTGCCCTACGCGGTGGCCTTCGGGACCCTGCCCGTGTTCGTCGACCTCGCCGGCCCGGGCTCCCCGCCGCCGGCCTGGGTCCCCCTCGCGGGCGCCCTGCTCGGCATCGGCGCCCACCTGGTCAACGTGCTCCCCGACCTCGAGGACGACGCCGCCACGGGGGTCCGGGGGCTGGGCCACCGGCTGGGGGCACGCCGCTCGGCGCGGCTGGCGGTCGGGTCGTTGGCCGCCGCCACGCTGACCGTCGCGCTCGGCGCCGGTGAGGTCGCCCTCGCCGCGCGGTTGCTCGCGCTCCTGGCCGCCGGCGCGCTCGGGGTGGTGGCCCTGCTGGGGCAGGGGCGCGCCCCCTTCCGTGCCGCCGTCGGCATCGCCGCCGTCGACGTCGTGCTGCTGGTGGCCGCGCGATGAGTCGCCGGCGAGCCACGAGGCGGCCGCGTGGGACCTCGCCATCGTCGGCGCGGGCCCGGCCGGCGCGACGGCCGCGCTGGCCGCGCTCGACGAGGACCCCGGTCTCCGGGTGCTGCTGGTCGACCGCGACGCGTTCCCGCGCGACAAGAGCTGCGGCGACGGGATCGCCCCGCACGTGCTCGACGTGCTCCGGCCGCTGGGGGCCGACGACGTCGTGACCGGCTGGACGCCGGTGCGCACCCTCGAGCTCTCGCGCGGCGAGGAGCGGGTGGCCGGCGCCATGGCGAGGCCGGTGCACGTGATCCCGCGAGCGGTCCTCGACGCGCGGCTCGTGGAGCGCGCGGTCGCCCGGGGGGCCACCCTGCAGCAGGGCCGGGTGCGCCGGGTCCGCCGGGACCGCGCCGGGGTGACGCTGGAGGGGCTGGGTGGCGTCGACGAGATGGGCGGCGCCCGGGTCGTCATCGGCGCCGACGGGGCGCACTCCGTGGTGCGCGGGGCCCTGCGGCTGGGCCGGACGGAGCGCCGCGCGCTCGCCATCCGCGGCTACGCACCGACCCCGGCGGCGCGGGCGGCGCGCCAGGTGATCCGCTACGGCGACCGCCGCCAGCCCTCCTACGCCTGGTCCTTCGACCGGGGCGACGGCTGGTCGAACGTGGGGTACGGCGAGCTCGTCGACGACCGAGGTGGTTCACACGAACCCCCGACCCGGTCGGTGCTGCTCGGGCAGCTCGACCGGCTGCTGCCGGGCTCGACGGACGGGGCGGTGGCCTGGCGCGGCCACCACCTGCCGCTGTCGGGATGGCGGTGGGGCGCGGAGCAGGCGGACGGCCCGATCCTGCTCGCCGGAGACGCCGCCGGCCTCATCAACCCGATGACGGGGGAGGGCATCTACTACGCGGTCGCCACCGGGGAGATCGCCGGCCGCTCGGCCGCCCGGGCGCTCGGAGCGGGCGACCCGTCCTCGGCAGCGGCGCGGCACCGCCGGGCCACCCGCCGCCTGCTGGACCGGCACCTCCACCACACGTGGCTCGCCGCCCGGCTGAGCGCGCGCCCCGCGGTCGTCGGCGCCGGCATCCGGGCGGCAGCGCGCGACCGGTCCGCCTTCGACGCGCTGGTCGCCCTGGGCCTCGGGGACGGCCGGATCACGCCGCGCCTCGCCGCCGGCCTGGTGGCGGGTCTCGCCACCGGAGCCGGCCCCGATCGACAGCACCAGGAAATGAGGGGCACATGACCCAGGTCCTCGCGGTGCGGGGCGCGTTGCCCGCGCACCGGCACGACCAGAAGGAGATCACCAACGCGTTCGCGGAGGTGATCGCGACCGACGGCCTCGACGAACGCAGGCTGCGCCGCTTCCACGAGAACGCCGGCGTGGAGCAGCGGCACCTGGCGCTGCCGCTGCGCGACTACGCCGGGATGGGGGACTTCGGCGAGGCCAACGACCACTTCATCGAGCAGGCGGTGCCCCTGGGCGCGCGGGCGCTGGAGGACGCCCTCAAGGCCGCCGACCTCACCCCGGACGACGTGGACCAGATCGTCTGCGCGACCGTGACCGGGCTGGCCATCCCGTCGCTGGAGGCGAGGATCGCCGCGGTGGTCGGCCTGCGTCCCGACGTTCGGCGGGTGCCGCTGGTGGGTCTCGGGTGCGTCGCCGGCGCCGCCGGTGTCGCCCGACTGCACGACTACCTGCTCGGCCACCCCGGTCACGTGGCCGTGCTCGTGACGGTGGAGCTGTGCTCCCTGACCGTCCAGCGCGACGACACCTCGGTGCCCAACCTCGTCGCCAGTGGTCTCTTCGGTGACGGGGCGGCCGCCGTCGTCGCGCGCGGGGACGGCGACCCCGCACCGGGCGCCGTGCGGGTGCTGGACAGCCGCAGCCGGCTCTACCCGGACAGCGAGCGCACGATGGGCTTCGACGTCGGCGCCTCGGGGCTCAAGATCGTGCTGGACGCCGAGGTGCCGAGGCTCGTGCACCGCTACCTGCCCGGTGACGTCGACGCCTTCCTCGCCGACGCCGGGCTCGCCCGCGGCGACATCGAGTGGTGGGTCTGCCACCCTGGCGGCCCCAAGGTGATCGACGCCCTGCGCGACTCCCTCGGCCTCGCCGAGCACGACGTCGCCCTGACCCGCGCCTCGCTGGCGAGCATCGGCAACCTGTCGTCCGCGTCCGTGCTGCACGTGCTGGCGGACACGCTGCGCGAGCGCCCGCCGCCCCCGGAGAGCTACGGACTGCTGATGGCGATGGGGCCGGGATTCTGCTCCGAGCTGGTGCTGCTGCGCGCCGGAGCCGGGCCCGGGGAGGGGTCGTGACCGACCTGCTCACCTCGCCGGTCTTCTTCACCGCCGTCGTCGCGCTCGTCGCCCTCGAACGGGTCGCCGAGCTGGTGGTCTCGAACCGCAACGCGGCGCGGGCGCTGGCGGCCGGTGGCCGCGAGACCGGGCGCGGGCACTACCCGGTGATGGTGGTGCTGCACACCGGGTTCCTCGGGGCGATGCTGGTCGAGGCGTGGGTGCGCCGACCCGACGTGGGCCCGGCCCTGGCGGGCGGCATGCTCGCCCTGGCCGTCGCGGCGCAGGGGCTGCGCTGGGCGTGCATCGCAACCCTCGGGCCCCGCTGGAACACGCGCGTGATCGTGGTCCCGGGTCTGCCGCCGGTGCGCAGCGGGCCCTACCGCGTGCTCTCCCACCCGAACTACGTCGCCGTCGTGGTCGAGGGGGTCGCGCTGCCGCTGGTGCATGCCTGCTGGATCACCGCGGTGACCTTCACCGTTCTCAACGCCCTGCTGCTGGCCGTGCGGATCCGGGTCGAGAACGCGGCGCTGGCCACGCTGCGGCGGCGCGGGGCCGGGGGCCGGTGCTGAGGCTGGGGCTGGGCATGCGTGACCTCCTGGTCGTCGGCGGGGGACCGGTCGGCCTGGCGACCGCGCTGCACGCGGCCCGGGCGGGGCTGGACGTCGAGGTGCGCGAGCGCCGCGCCGGCGTGCTCGACAAGGCCTGCGGCGAGGGCCTGATGCCCGGCGCGGTGGCGGCCCTCGCCGAGCTGGGCGTGCCGCCGCTGGAGGGCCACCCCCTGCTCGGCATCCGGTACCTCGACGGCGTCCGGCAGGCCCGCGCGGACTTCAGGCACGGTGCGGGCCTCGGGGTCCGCCGCACCACGCTGCACCGGGCCCTGCGCGAGGCCGTCGCGGCCGCGGGGGTCCCGGTCGTCGAGCGCGGCGTCGACGCCGTCGAGACCCGGGGCGACGCGGTGGTCGTCGACGGCGAGCGTGTCGGCCACGTGATCGCGGCGGACGGGCTGCACTCGACCGTGCGGCGCCGGGTCGGCCTGGAGGGGCCGCCGGCGCGCCTGCGCCGGTACGGGCTCCGCACGCACGTCTCGGTCACGCCGTGGAGCTCTCACGTCGAGGTGCACTGGTCGCCCCGCGCGGAGGCGTACGTGACGCCCGTCGCCGCCGACCGCGTGGGCGTGGCCCTGCTCAGCGCGGCGCGGCGGCCGCTCGCGGAGCTGGTCGCCGACTTCCCGGGCTTGCTCGCCCGGCTGCCCGACCGCGGCTGGACCCAGGTGCGCGGCGCGGGGCCGCTGCGGCAGCGCAGCACCCGGCGGGTCGCGGGTCGGGTGCTGCTCGTCGGCGACGCCGCCGGGTATGTCGACGCGCTCACCGGCGAGGGCCTGGCCCTGGGCCTGGCGGAGGCCCGCGCCGCGGTGGCCGCGGTCGTCGACGGCGACCCGGCCGCCTACGAACGCCGGTGGCGCCACCTGCGGCGCCGGCACGACCTGCTCACCAGCGGCCTCCTGACGGCCACGCGGGTGCCCTGGCTTCGCCGACGGCTGGTGCCTGCCGCCTCCCGGGCGCCGGGCGTCTTCAGCGCGGCGGTCGACCAGCTCGCGAGGCCCGCGTGAGCGGCGGCTGCCCGGTCGTCGGTCAGCGGGGCGTCGGGCAGCGGGGCGGCGGGGAACGCGTCGTCCTGCTCGACGAGGACGGCAACCGGATCGGGACCGAGGCGAAGGCGGACGTGCATCACGCGGCGACGCCGCTGCACCTCGCCTTCTCGTGCTATCTCTTCGCGCGGCCGGAGGGACACGGTCGCAGCGGGCAGAGGGGCGGCGGGCGCGTCGGCGCCGATGCTGCTGACGCAGCGAGCCCGGTCGAAACGCACCTGGCCGGGCGCCTGGACGAACGCCTGCTGCGGGCATCCCGCTCCGGGCGAGTCGCTGCTGGACGCGGTGACGCGCCGGGTGCGCGAGGAGCTCGGGGCCGAGCCCACCGGGCTGCGCGTCGTGCTGCCGGCCTTCCGGTACCGCGCGGTGATGGGCGACGGCACCGTCGAGAACGAGATGTGCCCCGTCCTGGTCGGTCGGTGCGACCCGGCCGACCTCGACCCTGATCCCGCCGAGGTGGACGCCGTCGCCTGGGTCGACTACGGCGGGTTCGCCGCCCAGGTGCGCCGCGGCGAGCGGGAGGTCAGTCCCTGGTGCGCCCAGCAGGTGGCAGCGCTGCCCGCGGACCCGCTCGGTGCCCCGGCGGCGCTTGCGGGGCTGCCCCCCGCGCTGCGCGAGCGCCCACCGGGGAGGACGGAACGGTGACCCGGTGCCCCGAGGCCACCGTCGCAGCCTCGAGCCTCAGGGCACGACCAGCGTCGGCACGGGCGCGTGCTGCGCCAGCCGACTCGCCGTGCTCCCGAAGATGGCGCTGCGCAGGTTCGCCTCCCCGACGCGGCCCACGATGATCATGTCGTGGCCCTCGTGCGCGGCCAGGTCGCTGAGGTCCTCCGAGGGCCGGCCGTGCCGGACCTCCGCGACCAGCTCGACGCCGTCGCTCAGCTTCTCGGACGCCGCCCACTCGAGCAGGGGGTCGAGCACCTCCTGCTGAGCCTTGGCGGTCTGGTCCCGCATGGCGCCCTTCTGCCCCTCGAACTCCTCGGGCATCACGTAGCTGTAGGGAGACCAGTTGATGATGTGGACGACCTTCACGCGCCACTCGTTGAGCTTCGCGCGCCGCAGCGTGAACTCCAGCGCTCGCTTCGACGCGTCGCTCCGGTCGACGCCGACCAGGACTGACTCCATTGCACTCGTCTCCTTCGCCGCGGCGGCCGGGGCGGCCTGCGTGCGAAGCCCCGGCGGCGCGGCAGCTGGTTGCCGGATGAACCTGCCTACCGCTGGCGAACGTAGGGTCGCGGCCGCTCACCGTCAAGCACCCGGGCGCCTGTGGCTCGGTGTTCTCCCTCGGGCCGCCACCGCCATCAGAGCACCGCGGTGCCGTACATCTCCCCGAGCGGGTCGGCGAGCAGCTCCAGCCGGGCGCCGTCGGGGTCGTTGAAGTACAGCGACGCGTCGCTCTCCTCGCCGTACTCGATGCCGGCGTCGTCGAGCTTGCCGCGCAGGTGCTCCCAGCGCTCGCGGTCCACGGAGATCGCGAGGTGGTGCAGGCCGCCGAGCACCTCCCGGTAGGGCCCCAGGTCGAGGCCGGGGAGGTCGAAGAACGCGAGCAGGTTGCCGTGGCCGATGTCGAAGAAGAAGTGGTTGGAGCCGGCGTAGTCGCGGTTCTCGAAGATCTCGGTCAGCGGGAACTCGAGCAAGCCCTGGTAGAAGTCGATGGTCGTGCGCACGTCCGAGCAGATCAGGGCGAAGTGGTGCAGGCCGCGCGCGCTGCTCGGCGGCCGCTGCGAGGGCTCGGCCAGCAGGTCCTGCTTGATGCGCTCCCGCTCCGCGGCGATGGCGTCCAGGTCGATCCCGGCCACGGGGCCCCCTCGAGTCAGGCCGGAGCCCGGCGGCCCCGGTACCCCGAGATGTGGCAACGACTGTTCCCCTGCCGCTCGTCCCTGTCAACGGGCGCCGCCAGGCGGCCCGGCCGCGGCGCCGAGGGCGGCCGCGCAGTCACGTCGGCGACTCGCCGGCCCACGCCGCGCGCAGCAGCGCCGCGACCGTCCCGGCCGTCACCGGCGCCGGGTTCGACGGCGGGACGACGGCCAGCACGTCCGCGGCGGCGTCGGCCAGGTCGTTCTCCGCGAGGCCGAGGTCGCGCAGGGCGCGCGGCGCGTCGACCGCGCGGTGCAGCGACTCGAGACCCTCCAGCGCCGTGGGCGCCCCGAACGCCGCGGCGAGGCGGGCCTCCGCCGCCGGGTCGTGCGGCGCGTTCAGGGCGAGCACGTGCGGCAGCACGACGGCGTGGGTCGGCGCGTGCGGCAGGCCGAATCGGCCACCCAGCACGTGGCAGATCTTGTGGTGCAGCCCGGAGCCGGCGGCCGCGAAGGCCCGCGCGGCGAGGTAGGCGCCGTACAACGTCGGCTCGATCGCCGCCACGTCGGCCGGGGCCCGGGCGACGAGCCGCAGGCCCCGGTCGAGCGCGCGCACGCCCTCGCCGGCGAGGACCGCGCCGACCGGATCGGCCGCCGGCGCCCACAGCGCGTCGACCGCGTGGGCCAGCGCGTTGAGGCCGCTCGCGACGGCCACGTCGCGCGGGAGGCCGGCGAGCAGCTCGGCGTCGTAGACGACCGCGCGAGGCAGCACGCCGAGGTCGACCCCGGTCGTCTTGCGACCCGCCTCGGTCAGTCCCCACACGGGCGTGGCCTCGCTGCCGGCGTACGTCGTCGGCACGGCCACCACGGGCACCCGACGGGTCATCGCGACGGCCTTGGCCAGCCCGGTCGCCGACCCGCCGCCGACCGAGACGATCGCATCGACGCGGTGGTCCTCGGCCGCCGCGCGCGCCCGCGCCGCGACCTCGAGGGGCACGTGCGCGAGCACCTCGGCGTGCCGCAGCGCGACCGGCAGCCCGGCAGTGACGCGGTCGGCCGCGCCCGCCGCGCTGGGTGAAGCCAGCACCATCACCCGGGCGGCGCCCAGGCGCCCGACCTCGCTGGCCACAGCGTCGGCTGCTCCGCCAGCCGCGAAGACCACGCGCTGCGGCAGCGACTCGTGGACGAAGCGCACGGCCTGGGCCCGGTCAGGGCGTGGGCGAGGCCGAGTCGGTGGGGGAGGCCGAGTCGGTCGAGGACGTCGAGTCCGACGGCTCGTCGACCGCGTCCGAGACGTCGATGTCGCGGCAGCTCCTCGACAGCTCGTTGCTCTCCCGCGAGAGCTCCTCGAGCTCGTCGAGGACCTCGATGATGGTGTCGCCCTGGAAGTTCTCGAAGGCCGTCAGGTTGTCGAGGATCAGCTGGGTCGCGTCCTGCGCGGTCTCGGCGGCCGCCACGCACTCGGCCGGGACCCGGATCTCGGTGTCGGCGGACTGCGTCACCGAGGGGGTGACCGACACGGTCTCGGTGACGCCCGGCTGCGCGTCGCCGTCCGAGCCGACCCCGATGACGAGACCGCCGATGACGAGCCCGAGCACGAACGTCGCGGCAGGCACCGCGACGAAGGCCCAGCGCAGACCGGACCCCGCGGGGCCTGACCCCGACGTCGCACCACTCGACGGCGTGCTGCCCGACGGCGTGCTGCCCGACGGCGTGCTGCCCGACGGCGTGCTGCCCGACCCGGACCCGGTCTCGTTCATGGAACCTCCCCGTGGGCGAACCGGCCCAAAAGGCGAACCCGCGGCGGCCCGGTGCGCGTAGGTTGACCGGATGGATCTGACCGTCCGGACGTCCGACGCCTCAACCATACGGCTTCTCGACGGCCTGGTCGTGTTCTGGTTCGTGCTGTGGCTCGTCGTCGGCGGCTGGGCCGGCTGGACGATCTGGAACCTCTCGGACCTCGGCGACACGGTGACCGCGAGCGGGGAGTCGATCCACTCCGCCGGCGAGGCCCTGGAGTCCCTGGGGGGCGTGCCCCTCGTCGGCGAGCGGCCCCTCGAGCTCGGGAGGGAGACGTCCGCGACCGGCGTCGACATCGCCGAGCGCGGGCAGGTGGTGAAGTCCCAGCTGCGACAGCTCTCGCTCCTGCTGGGCCTGGCGATCGCGTTCATGCCGACCACTCCCGTGATCGGCCTCTACGTCCCGCAGCGCCTGGCGCGCCGGCGCGACCTCCGGGCGCTCGACCAGGCCCTGCGCTCCACCGGCTCCGAGGCGGAGATGGACCGCTACCTGGCCGAGCGCGCGATCCGGTCCATGCCCTACGCCCAGGTCCATGGCCTGGTCGGCGACCCGTGGCGCGCCGTGGACGAGGGGCGGGCCCGCCCGCTGGCCGACGCGGAGCTGGCCCGCGTGGGGCTCCGCCGACCCGTGAGCCGCCCGTGAGCCGCCCGTGAGCCGTCCGTGACCCGCCCGGCGGACGGCGCGTGGGCGCCGAGCGAGCCCGGGCACGCGGGCGGCCGCGCCGCCCGCGTCGCCGCCCGGGTCCTCATCCGCCTGCGGTGGTTCGTCATCGCCTTCTGGGTGGCGGCCTGCGTGGTGCTGACGTACGTGCTGCCGTCGCTGTTCCAGGCCGACTCCGACAGCAGCCTGCGCGGGCTGCTGCCCGAGGACACCCCGGCGATCGCGACGGAGCTGCGCTCCGTCGAGCTGTTCGGGTTCCCGCTGTCCGGGAGGACGGTGGTCGTGCAGCGCGACGAGGAGGGCCTCTCGCCGTTCGACCAGTCGCGCACCGTGGTGCGTGCCGTCGACGCCACGCTGCGGCCCTCGCTCGAGATGGCGAGCCTGCGCGGGGCCCTGCCCGTCACGAACGCGCTGGGCGCCTTCCCGTCCTCGAGCGAGTCGGGCACGACCGCGCTGACCTACCTGCTGTTCGACCCCGACGTCTCGCTCGGCACCCAGACGCGGACGGCCCGCACGTACGCCACCGAGGTGCTGGAGCCCCGCGACGAGGTCGTGGGCATCACCGGGTCGGTGCCGGCGCGGGCCGCGCAGGGCAGCATCATCCGCGACGCCCTCCCGCTCGCGGAGACCCTCACCCTGGGGGCGATCGTCCTGATCGTGGCGGTGGCCTTCCGCTCGTTCGTGGCGCCGGTCGTGGCGCTGCTGACCACCGGGGTGGCCTTCGTGATGACCCTGCGGCTCTCCGGGGCGGTGGCCGAGTTCTTCGGCACGACCACCCCCAGCGAGCTCGAACCGGTGATCATCGCGCTGCTCCTCGGCGTGGTCACCGACTACGTGGTCTTCTACCTGTTCGCCCTGCGCCGCGAGATCGCGCGCGGGTCGGACCGGCTCGCGGCAGCCACCGCCGCGACCGCCGCGTACGGCCCCATCGTGGCCGTCGCCGGGCTGGCCGTCGCGGCCGGGACGGCGGCGCTGATCTTCGCCCAGTCCCTGTTCTTCCGGGCCCTCGGCCCCGCGCTCGTCTTCACGGTCATCATCGCCCTGGTCGTCTCGGTGACGCTCGTCCCGGCGCTGATGGCCGTGCTCGGGCGCGTCGCGTTCTGGCCGAGCCGGCCCAGGGCGGCGCCCGAGCCAGAACCAGAGCCGGAGCCGGCTGCTCGCCCCGCTCCGGGGTCGGGGCCCACGCCCGCGCCGTCGCGGCCACCGGGCCGGTTCGTGCGCCTCGCGCAGCGGCGCGACGTCGCGGCGGTCGCGGTCGTCGTGGTGGCCGCCGGGCTGCTCCTGGCCGCCACCCCGCTCCGCGGCCTGAGCCTGGGCGTCTCCTTCATCGGGTCGCTGCCGCCCGAGAGCGGCGTCCGCCAGGTGGCCGACGCGGCCCGGGCCGGCTTCGCGCCCGGCATCCTCTCGCCCACCACGGTGCTGGTCGAGGGGGAGGACCTCGACGACCAGGAGGACGGGCTCGCCGCGCTCGGCGAGCGGCTGGAGGACCAGCCCGGCGTCGCGGGCGTCCTCGGCCCGGGCACGCTGCCCGGGGCGCTGGACCGCCGCATCCTCGTCACCCCGGACGGGCAGGCGGCCCGCTACCTGGTGATCCTCGACGACCCCGCGCTCGGCGCGGCGGCGATCGCCTCGCTCGAGGGCATCGAGCAGGACCTGCCGGAGCTCCTGGCCGCCAGCGGGCTGCCGCCCGGCACCACGTCGGGGGTCGCGGGCGACACCGCCACGGCCGCCTTCATCGTGGAGCAGACCACCGACGACCTGTTGCGCATCGCGCTGGCCGCCCTCGGCATGAACCTGCTGATGCTGGTGATCTTCCTGCGCGCCGTCGTGGCCTCCGTGTTCCTGCTGCTCGCCAGCCTGCTGTCGCTGTCGGCGTCCCTGGGCATCACGATGCTGCTCTTCGACACCGTCTCGCCCGGCGCGGGGCTGACGTTCTACGTGCCGTTCGCGGGGGCCGTGCTGCTGCTGGCCTTCGGCTCCGACTACAACATCTTCGCCGTCGGCAACATCTGGGAGGAGGCGCGACGCCGACCCCTGAAGGAAGCGATCCGCCGGGCCACGCCGCACTCGGTCGCGGCGCTGCTCACCGCAGGGCTCGCGCTGGCGGCGAGCTTCGGGCTGCTCTCCCTGGTGCCGCTGGCGCCGTTCCGCGAGCTCGCGTTCCTGATGTTCCTGGGCATCGCGCTCGACGTGCTGCTGGTGCGGGTCGTGCTGGTGCCGGAGCTGCTGATCCTGCTCGGCCCCGCGAGCGCCTGGCCGAGCAAGCGGTTCGCCAGGAGCGTGCCGCCGCCCGCCCCCGCGGGGGACGCGCCGGCCGCGCAGCCGTAGGGCGGGCGCGAGGCTCAGGCGCCGACGCGGGCCAGCACGTCGTCGATCGCGCGCACGAGGTCGGCGTTCTTGCGCTCGTCCAGGGCGTCCGCGTGGGGCTCGCCGAAGGCCCCGGCGTCGTTGTCGTAGTAGCGGCCGGTGGCGTCGGCGAACTCCGCGTCGACCGCGGCGCGACTGATCACGTCGGCGCCGGTGCCGATGTCGTTGCCGTCCACGCCGAACCCTTCCCGGACCATCCTGGTGGCCAGCAGCGAGCCGGGATTGAGGGCGATGACGGCCGGCCCCTCGGGGCCGAGCTCGTCGGCGAGGTGCCGGGACCACATGGTCAGCGCGAGCTTGCTCTGGGCGTACGCGTCCATGGCCTCGAGCTCCGCGCGCCCGGCCAGCGCGTCGAGGTCGACGGGCGTCTGGGCCGCCGACGAGAGGTTCACGACGCGGCCGTCGGCCGGCAGTGCGGGGAGCAGCCGCCGCGTCAGGCGGTACGGCGCGATCGCGTTGACGGCGAACCGGACGTCCAGCCCGGCGTCGGTCACCGGCGAGCCGGTGCGGAGGACGCCGGCGTTGTTGACCAGCACGGCGACGCCGTGCGCGGCGGCCTCGTCGGCGAGCCGGTCGAGGCCGGAGAGGTCGGAGAGGTCCGCGACCGCGGTCCCCGCCACCGCGCCCTGCCGGCGCTCCTCCACGGCCGAGCGCGCGTCGTCGAGCCGGCTCTCGTCGCGGCCGTGCAGCACGAGCTGGTGGCCGAGGTCGGCGAGCCGCTGGGCGCTCGCCAGCCCGAGGCCGTCGCTGGCACCGGTGACCATGATCGTCGTCATGGGGCGAGCGTAGGGAGCCTCAGGGCGCGGGGGCCGTGAGGTCGGGTGGGAACGGGTTCCGCCGCGCCGCCGCCGGGCCCTCGAGCGCCTGGGTCACCCGCGCCATGTCGAGGGTGACGTCGAGGATGAACCGCTGGAACATCCACAGCATCGACACCACGGCCGCCCGCTCGCGCGGCGAGGTGACCTCGCCCGCCTCCGCCGGGTCGAGTCCCGCCGGCTGGGGAAAGGCGTGCACGGCCGCGCGGGCCCGGTGCAGCAGCGCGCGCGCCGCGAGGTCGTACGGCTCGGTGCGCACCACCGGCGCGAGCACCTCGCGGTCGATCGCGTCGAGTGCGGCCGGCCAGCCGGCGAGCACCCGGAAGTCGCTCGCGGGCCCGTGGTGGAGGTGCCGGTCGACGACGCGGTCGAGGAGCAGCAGCAGGTCGCGCGAGGCGTGGCGGGGGTCGACCAACGTCAGGCCGGGCATGTCCGCGGGGGTGCCGCGGGGGAGCGGACTCCCGTCCCACGCGGGGTCCGGGTCCGTGCCGCCGCTCGAGCGGCCCTGGATGCCCTCGGCCCACGCCGTGAGCACGAGCAGGTACTTGCTGTTGCCGTAGTGCAGCGCCCGCACGGCGTCCCGGACGGCCGCGACTTCGTCCGCATCGACGCCCGCCTCGGCCAGGGCGCGGCGCAGGTCGCCGGTCGGGGCCGGCTCGTGGAGCGCGGCAGCGCGGATGTCGTCGGCCGCCGCCTCGAACCCGGCGGCGCCGACGACCGGGGCCGCCCGCTCCCAGGCCGCGGGCACGAAACCGCCGAACGGTGCCAACGCACGGGCGGCGAACATCACCCACGGCACGCGCAGGGTCGCGCGCATGTCGGCGTACGCGCCGGCGAGCGTGCCGGTCGCGTCGGCCTCCTCGACCTGGGGGAAGGCGGCGCGGGGCGCGGGCGCGTCGTCGTCAGGGCTGGTGAGCAGGCGCTCCGCGAGCTCGGGGTCGCCACCGCTGACGACCCAGTTCGCCTCCTGGTCCACCGAGGGCGGCGCCTCGTCCAGCCGTGACGACGGAGTCCCCAGCGAGGCTCCGCGCCGTGATCGGCGTCGTCGTCCCATGCCCACCTCCTGCGTGTGCCACGAGCATCTCAACCCCGGCCGGATCGGTCAGCCCCTCGCCGGGTGAGAGTCCGCGTGGGCTCCTCACCCCGGTGGCCCAGCGTCCGGCGCGCGATTGTTATGAACAAGTGGGCATGTGACAATTCGCGCGTGGCCGCCAACCTCGTCGACACCCCGCAGCGGGCGCTGGGCGACCGGCGAGCCGAGGTGCTCGCCGCGCTGCAGAAGGCCGAGCGTCCGGCGTCGGCCGCGGACGTCGCCGCGTCGGTGGGGCTGCACGTCAACACCGCGCGCTTCCACCTGGACGGCCTGGTGCACGACGGGTTGGCGCGGCGGGCGCCGGAGCCGCGGGAGGCGCCGGGGCGACCCCGGGTCCTCTACGCACCCGAGCCTCCCTCGTCGGGCGCCCGGAGCTACGCCCTGCTGGCAGAGGTCCTCACGGGCCTCGTCTCGTCCCTGGACGACGCCGGCCCCGCGACCCGAGAGACGGGGAGAGCCTGGGGCCGGCACCTGGTCGAGCGCGCCCCACCGCACGCGCCCGTCGGCGCGAGCGAGGCGCTCGACCGGCTGAACCGGCTGCTCGACGAGATCGGGTTCCAGCCTGTGGTGCGCCACGCGGAGCACACCGTGGAGGTGCGACTGCACCACTGCCCCTTCCGGGAGGTCGCGCGGCAGCACCCGGACGTCGTGTGCGCGATCCACCTGGGCCTGATGCAGGGGGCTCTCGACGAGCTGGGTGCCCCGGTGAGCGTCGCCTCGCTGGAGCCCTTCCCCACGCCCGAGCTGTGCATCGCCAGGCTGCAGGCGCAGCAGGACGGGGAGTGAGAGCTCCAGCTGTCAGCGGGCGGTGGCCCGGCTCGTGCCGATGACGAGCGGCTGGCGGCGCTGGTGCACCGTCAGGTAGCGCAGCCCGTCGGGCCCGGCCGCGAACGCGCGGCGGGAGCGGCGCGGCAGCCAGACCAGCTGCCCCGGCGTCAGGTGGATCTCACTCGCCTCCGTGCTCAGCGTGCCGAAGCCGGCCAGGACATGGATGAGGACGTCGAGGTCGGGTCCGGCATGCGTGTCGACGTGCTGGCCCGGGGGCAGCACGATGATGTTCGAGTCGAGGTCGCGGTCCCGGACCTCGAGCCGCCACGAGGCCCCGGCGGCGGCGTCCGGGTGCGCGCCGACGGCGTCGTTCGTGGCGCCGGTGTCGGTCAGCACGCGCGGCAAGGGCGTGCTGGACAGCTTGCTGATGCGGATGCGCCAGTCGCGCTTCTCGCGGCGGAGGTACTCCCACGCGTAGCTCCCGGCGTGGTCGACCTCGAACTCGTCGTGCAGGTGCCGCGGGTCGTGGTCGTTCACCAGGACGAACGCACCTCCGACCGGCAGGTCGGCGTAGGCGGCGAAGATCGTGGGGTGCTTGTCGGGCTTGCGCATCCCCCGCACGTCGAGCAGCGCCGGGACGGGATCGATCGGGGGGAGCAGGCTCATGGGGCCACCTCTGGTTTAAACGAACAAGATTAGTCTAAACTCTACGGCATGACCTACGTGATCGCCGAGCCCTGCGTGGACCTGAAGGACCGGGCGTGCGTGGACGAGTGCCCGGTGGACTGCATCTACGAGGGCCGACGATCGCTGTACATCCATCCCGACGAGTGCGTGGACTGCGGCGCGTGCGAGCCGGTCTGCCCCGTCGAGGCGATCTACTACGAGGCCGACCTGCCCGCGCCGTGGGCGCCCTACCAGGCCGACAACGAGGGATTCTTCGAGCAACGGCTGCCGGGAAGCCCCGGCGCGCTCGGCTCGCCGGGCGGGGCCGCAAAGCTCGGCCCCCAGGAGGGCGACGGTCCGCTGGTGACCAGCCTGCCCCCGCAGCGCGCGATCGAGGAGACGGGATGAGCGACCTCTCGAGCGGTGACACGGCGGTGTCGCTGGTCTCCCTGGCCGAGAACCAGCTCGCCGCGGCCCGCGGCGCGTCGTCCGGCAGGGCCGCCCACACGGTCCACGGGGGACGCGGCGCGGCGCTGCGACAGACCGTCCTCGCGCTGGCGGCCGGGCGCGCGCTCGGCGAGCACGAGAGCCCGGGGGAGGCGACCCTGCAGGTGCTGCTCGGCCGCGTGGGCCTGACCGCCGGGCCGGACCACTGGGACCTCGCCGCCGGCGACCACCTCGCCATACCTCGCGTGCGGCACGACCTGGCGGCGCTCGAGGACTCCGTGGTGCTGCTGACCGTGGTCGCCGACGCGGCACGGTGAGCGCCGGGCGACGGGGGTACGCCGGCCCCCGCCGGACCGACGGGCCCGGCCGGACCCGGGCGGGACCATGGTCGCGACCGGCATCACGGCCGTGGTCCTCGGTGGTCTCGTCGCCGCCGTCGCAGACCCCCAGACCTGGCGCACGGCAGCTGGGTCGCGGCGTACCTGGTGCTCGCGCTGCTCCTCGGCTGGCGTGCGGCCGGCGGCGAGCCCGTGGCGGGAGCGCGGCGCCCGGCACGGCGGCGGCAGGGGTGGCCCGCGCTCTACCGCGGCGTGCTGCTGGTGCTCAGCATCGGCGTGGTCGTCGGGATCGTGCTCGCGCACGTCCGACACGCCTGAGGGCGCGGCCACCCGGCTCCCGGTCCCGGCGGCGGGGCCCGGGTCCCCGGAGGCGAGGACCGGGGTCCCTGCCGCGCCGCCCGTCGACTCGACAGGGTGTGGCCATGGCCAACCGGGCGACCAGTCGCGACCCTGCCCGCGTGGCGGTTGCCGACCGCCCGGCCTCCTCGCCACGGGATGCGGACCCCGCCACGCCGCCGGCCGCCCGACGGGTTCTCACGCTCTCGACCATCGCCTTCACGCTGATGTTCGCGGCGTGGCTGATGTTCGGCATCCTGGGGTTGCCGATCCGGGAGGAGTTCGGCCTCAGCGACGTCCAGCTCTCGTGGCTCGCTGCGGTGGCGATCCTCAACGGGTCGCTGTGGCGGCTCCCGGCGGGCATCGCGGCCGACCGGTTCGGCGGCCGGATCGTGTTCACGGTGATGCTGCTGACGACGGCGGTCTTCTGCTACCTCGTCTCGCTGGCGGGCAGCTACGCCGCGCTGCTGGTGCTGGCGTTCCTGATCGGCTTCGCCGGCAACTCGTTCACCGCCGGGGTGGCCTGGAACTCGGCCTGGTTCCCGCGCCACCGGCAGGGCTTCGCGCTCGGCGTCTTCGGAGCCGGCAACGTGGGGGCGTCGGTCACCAAGCTGATCGGGCCCGTGCTGATCACCGCGACCGCCGGGGCGACCTACGTCGGCTTCGAGGGCGGCTGGCGGCTGGTGCCCGTGATCTACGCCGTCGCGCTGGTCCTCGTCGCCGTGGCCCTCTGGGTGCTGACGCCCCGCCAGGACCGGAAGCCCGGCGCCGGCCGGCCGCTGCGCGAGCAGCTGGTCCCGCTGCGGCAGCTCCGGGTCTGGCGGTTCAGCCTCTACTACGTCGCGGTGTTCGGGGCCTACGTCGCCCTCGCTGCGTGGCTGCCGAAGTACTACGTCGACAACTTCGGGGTCTCGCTCTCGACGGCCGCGCTCCTCACCGCCTCGTTCATCTTCCCGGCCAGCCTCCTGCGACCCGTCGGCGGCTGGTTCTCCGACCGGCTCGGTGCGCGCCGAGTGATGTACGCGACCTTCGCCACGATGCTCGTCTCGACCTTCGTCCTGATGATGCCCAACGGCTACGTCGTCGTGGAGGTCTCGCAGGAGATGGCGGCCAGCGGCACCCGGGAGGTGCTGCCCTACTCGATCGGCCTGGTGCCTTTCGCGCTGCTCGTCTTCGTGCTGGGGTGTGCCATGGGCATCGGCAAGGCGGCGGTGTACAAGCACATCCCCGAGTACTTCCCGGCTGACGTCGGGTCGGTGGGCGGCCTGGTCGGCATGCTCGGAGGCCTGGGCGGGCTTCGTGCTGCCGCCGCTGTTCGCCTACACCACCTCCTGGACGGGCCTGCCCTCGGCGACGTTCTTCGTCCTCTTCCTGCTGACGCTGGTGTGCGCGGTCTGGATGCACACCACGGTGGTGCACATGCTGCACGCGGAGTCCCCCGAGCTGGCCGACCACTTCGAGCAACCGACCACGACGGAGGCGTCGACGCGATGAGCACGAGCCCGACCAGCGAACGCCCGCGACGCGGCACGGAGTGGCTGGAGAACTGGGACCCCGAGGACGCGCAGGCCTGGGACAGCGGCCTGGCCTGGCGGACCCTGTGGATCACCACGTTCTGCCTGACCCTCGCGTTCGTCGCCTGGTTCCTGCCGAGCGCGATCATCCCGAAGCTCAACGCCTTGGGGTACACGTTCTCCCAGAACCAGCTCTACTGGATGGCCGCGATGCCCGGGCTCTCCGCGGGTCTCTTCCGGCTGGTCTGGATGGTCCTTCCCCCGATCATGGGGACGCGCAAGATGGTCTCGCTGACCACGCTCCTCCTGATCGCCTCGACCCTCGGGTGGGGCGTCCGCGTGCAGAGCCCGGACGCCCCCTACTGGGAGCTGATGACCCTGGCGTTCCTGGCCGGCATCGGCGGCGGGGCGTTCTCCGGCTTCATGCCGAGCACGTCGTACTTCTTCCCGAAGGCCAAGCAGGGCACGGCCCTCGGGCTGCAGGCCGGGCTCGGCAACTTCGGCGTCTCCCTCGTCCAGCTGCTCACCCCGCTCCTGATCGGGCTCTCCGCCCTGGCGGTCTTCGGCGGCAGCCAGGAGCTCGCGGTGGTGGGTGAGGAGCCGCAGGAGGTCTGGTACCAGAACGCCGCCTTCGTCTGGATCCCCCTCATGGTCGTCGGCGGTGTCCTCGCCTGGACGATGCTCAAGTCGGTGCCGGTGACGGCCAACTTCCGCCAGCAGTTCGACATCTTCGGCAACCGCGACACCTGGCTGATGACGCTGCTCTACATCATGACCTTCGGCACCTTCGCCGGCCTGGCCGCGCAGTTCGGACTCCTGATGAGCAACCTCTACGGGGCCGGGAACGACGCGATCGTGCGGGGCTCCGGGGCCTCGGCCGACCTGCTGATCGAGGGGTACTCCGTGCCGGACCCGGTGGCGTTCGTGTTCCTCGGTCCCCTCGTGGGGGCCGCCGCCCGTGTCGGGTTCGCACCGCTGACCGACCGGATGGGCGGCGCGGTCTGGACGCTGGTCTCGGGGATCGGGCTGGTGGTCTCGATCGCCGTCACCCTGCCGGCCCTGACCCCGGACCTGAGCTCGGCCGACGCGCTGCGGTCGGACTTCTGGCAGTTCCTCGGCGGGATGATGGCGATCTTCCTGTTCTCCGGGATCGGCAACGCCTCGACCTTCAAGCAGATGCCGATGATCTTCGAGCGGCGCCAGGCCGGCGGCGTGATCGGGTGGACGGCCGCCATCGCCGCCTTCGGGCCGTTCTTCTTCGGTGTCGGCGTCACCACGCTGGGGCCGACGACCTTCTTCGCCATCGGGATCGCCTGGGCCCTGATGTGCATCGCGATCACCTGGCAGCGTTACGCGCGGCGGGGAGCCCCGAAGCCCGGATGATCGTCGACACCCTGATCGTCGACACCGGACCAGGCTGTCGATCTCTCGAGGAAAGGAAGACGCCATGAGCGCCGACGTGCAGCCCGAGGGCCACCACGCCGCGGGGTCCGGGGCAGCCCCCCGGGCTGGACGGCCCCCTGGCCGAGGCGCTGGTGCGCACCCGGCGCTACTTCACCAGGGCGACCGTCTCCGAGGACCTCCGCACCATGACCAGGCGCGGTGGGCGGCAGGCGGACGACTTCTACCGGGACCGCTGGAGCCACGACAAGGTCGTCCGCTCCACCCACGGGGTCAACTGCACCGGCTCGTGCTCGTGGAAGGTCTACGTCAAGGACGGGATCATCACCTGGGAGACCCAGCAGACCGACTACCCCTCGGTCGGCCCCGACTCCCCGGAGTACGAGCCCCGCGGCTGCCCGCGCGGCGCCGCCTTCTCCTGGTACACCTACTCCCCGACCCGGGTGCGCTACCCCTACGTCCGCGGCGTGCTGCTGCAGATGTACCGCGAGGCGAAGAAGCAGCACGGCGGGGATCCCGTCGCCGCCTGGGCGCACGTGGTGGAGAACAAGCAGCGCGCCAGGGCCTACAAGTCGGCCCGGGGCAAGGGCGGCCTGGTCCGGGCCTCGTGGGACGAGGCCGTCGAGATGGTCGCCGCCGCCCACGTGCACACGATCAAGACCTACGGCCCCGACCGGGTCGCCGGCTTCTCGCCGATCCCGGCGATGTCGATGGTCTCGCACGCCTCCGGGGCGCGCTTCGTCAACCTCGTCGGCGGGTCGATGCTGAGCTTCTACGACTGGTACGCCGACCTCCCGGTGGCCTCGCCGCAGGTCTTCGGCGACCAGACCGACGTCCCGGAGTCGGGCGACTGGTGGAACAGCGGCTACCTGATCATGTGGGGCTCCAACCTCCCGGTCACGCGGACGCCCGACGCGCACTGGATGACCGAGGCGCGCTACCGCGGGCAGAAGGTCGTCGCCGTGGCGCCCGACTACGCCGACAACGTCAAGTTCGCCGACGACTGGCTGCCGGCCCGACCCGGCACCGACGGCGCGCTGGCGATGGCCATGGGCCACGTCGTGCTGCGGGAGTTCTTCGTGGAGAGGACCACGGCGTACTTCGACCACTACGTGAAGACCTACACCGACCTGCCGTTCCTGGTGCGGCTCGAGGAGACCGCCGAGGGGGGCGTGCACACCGCCGGCAAGTTCCTCACGGCCGCCGACCTCGACGAGCACCGCGACGAGGAGAACGCGGCCTTCAAGACCGTGCTCGTCGACGCCGCCACCGACCGGCCCGTCGTCCCCAACGGGTCGCTCGGCCACCGCTACGGCGAGAGCGGGGAGGGGCGGTGGAACCTCGACCTCGGCGACGTCGAGCCGCGCCTCTCCCTGCTCGAACGGAGGGGGAGGCGGCGGCCGGCCGACGCCGCGCTGGTGCGGTTCCCCCGCTTCGACACCCCCGACGGGCGCCGCCGGCGACCTCCCGCGGGGCGTGCCGACGCGACGCGTCGGCGGGCACCTCGTCACCACGGTCTTCGACCTGCTGATGGCCCAGTACGGGGTGGGCCGCGACGGGCTGCCGGGGGAGTGGCCCGACGGGTACGACGACGCCGCCGCGCCGTGCACCCCGGCCTGGCAGGAGGCGATCACCGGTGTCCCGGCGGCGGCTGCCGCGCGGGTCGGCCGCGAGTTCGCGCAGAACGCGGAGGACTCGCAGGGCCGCTCGATGATCGTGATGGGGGCGGGCACCAACCACTGGTTCCACTCCGACACCATCTACCGAGCCTTCCTGACCCTGACCAACCTGACCGGCTGCCAGGGCGTGAACGGCGGCGGCTGGGCCCACTACGTGGGCCAGGAGAAGGTGCGCCCGATCACCGGCTACACCCAGGTGGCCAACGCGCTCGACTGGAGCCGGCCGCCGCGCAACATGATCCAGACCGCCTTCTGGTACCTGCACACCGACCAGTTCCGCTACGACCAGTTCGGCGCGGACACGCTGGCGGCCACCACCGGGCAGGGCCAGTTGGCGGGCAAGAGCACCGCCGACGTGATCGCCCAGAGCGCGCGGATGGGGTGGATGCCCTCCTACCCGACCTTCGACCGCAACCCCCTCGAGGTGGCGGACGAGGCCGCGGCCGCCGGCCGCCCGGTGGCCGAGCACGTGGTCGACGCAGCTCAACAGCGGCGAGCTGGCCTTCGCCGCCGAGGACCCGGACGCGCCGGAGAACTACCCCCGCATCCTCTCCGATCTGGCGGGCCAACCTGCTGGGCTCCTCCGGCAAGGGCAACGAGTACTTCCTCAAGCACCTGCTCGGCACCGACGCCTCGCTGCGGGCGACCGAGACCCCGGAGCGAACCGGCCGCGCGACGTGCGGTGGCACGAGACCGGCGCCCGAGGGCAAGCTCGACCTGCTGATGAGCATCGACTTCCGGCAGACCAGCACCACGGTCTTCTCCGACGTCGTGCTGTCCGGCGGCCACCTGGTACGAGAAGCACGACCTGAACACCACCGACATGCACCCGTTCGTGCACTCGTTCAACCCGGCGATCGCGCCGCCCTGGCAGACCCGGACGGACTGGGCGCCTGGCAGACCATCGCCGCGAAGTTCAGCGAGCTCGCGGCCGACGCACCTCGGCGTCCGCAAGGACGTCGTCGCCGTGCCGCTGACCCACGACACCCCCGACGCGATGGCCAACCCGCACGGGGTGGTGCGGGACTGGAAGGCGGGGGAGTGCGGCCGGTGCCCGGGGTCGACGATGCCCAAGCTGGTCGAGGTCGAGCGGGACTACGCCGCCGTCAGCGACAAGATGAACGCGCTGGGTCCGCTGATGGACACCCTGGGCGCGACGACCAAGGGCGTGACCTTCGAGCTGGGCGAGCAGGTCGACTACCTGCGGAGCAAGAACGGCGCGGTGCGCGGCGGCGTGGCCGCCGGTCGGCCCTCGCTCGACCGCGACGTCCACGTCTGCGAGGCGATCCTGGCGCATGTCGGGCACGACGAACGGTCACCTGGCCGCCCAGGGCTTCAAGACGCTGGAGAAGCGCACCGGGGTCCACCTGCACGACCTGGCCGCCGAGCACGAGGGCAAGCAGATCACCTTCGCCGACACCCAGGCCGCGCCCGTCCCGGTGATCACCTCGCCGGAGTGGTCGGGCTCGGAGTCCGGGGGGCGCCGCTACTCGCCCTTCACCATCAACGTGGAGCGCCTCAAGCCCTGGCACACCCTGACCGGCCGGATGCACTTCTACCTCGACCACGACTGGATGACCGAGCTGGGCGAGGGGCTGCCCGTCTACCGGCCACCGCTGAACATGGGCGCGCTCTTCGCCGAGCCGGACGTCGGGACGGTCGGCGAGCTGGGGATCACGCTGCGCTACCTGACGCCGCACAACAAGTGGTCGATCCACTCCGAGTACCAGGACAACCTGTTCATGCTCTCGCTCTCGCGCGGCGGGCCAGAACATCTGGATGAGCGACCAGGACGCCGCGAAGGTCGGGATCGAGGACAACGACTGGATCGAGGCGGTCAACCGCAACGGGGTGGTGGTCGCGCGCGCCATCGTCTCGCACCGGATGCCCGAGGGCACCGTGTTCATGTACCACGCGCAGGACCGCCTCATCGACGTCCCGCTGGCCGAGACGTCGGGCAAGCGGGGCGGGATCCACAACTCGCTGACCCGGCTGCTGGTCAAGCCGAGCCACCTCATCGGCGGGTACGCGCAGCTGGCCTTCGCCTTCAACTACCTCGGCCCGACGGGCAACCAGCGCGACGAGGTCACCGTGATCCGCAAGCGTTCCCAGGAGGTGACCTACTGATGAAGGTCATGGCCCAGATGGCGATGGTGATGAACCTCGACAAGTGCATCGGGTGCCACACGTGCTCGGTGACCTGCAAGCAGGCGTGGACCAACCGCGCCGGCACGGAGTACGTGTGGTTCAACAACGTCGAGACCCGCCCCGGGCTGGGGTACCCGCGCACCTACGAGGACCAGGAGAAGTGGAAGGGCGGCTGGGAGGTCAACTCGCGCGGGCGGCTCAAGCTCAAGGGCGGGGGGCGGCTGAAGAAGCTGGCCACCATCTTCTCCAACCCGATCATGCCCTCGATCCAGGACTACTACGAGCCCTGGACCTACGACTACTCGACCCTGACCGACGCCCCGGCGCAGGAGCACACCCCGGTCGCCCGGCCGAAGTCGCTGCTGTCGGGCCAGGACATGAAGATCGAGTGGTCGGCGAACTGGGACGACGACCTGGGGGGCTCGACGAAGACCGGTCACCTCGACCCGATGCTGAAGAAGATCGGCGACAAGGTGAGGTTCGAGTTCGAAGAGACCTTCATGTTCTACCTGCCGCGGATCTGCGAGCACTGCCTGAACCCCTCCTGCGCGGCGTCCTGCCCCAGCGGGGCGATCTACAAGCGCGAGGAGGACGGCATCGTCCTGGTCGACCAGGACCGGTGCCGCGGCTGGCGGATGTGCGTCTCTGGCTGCCCCTACAAGAAGGTCTACTTCAACCACCGCACCGGGAAGGCGGAGAAGTGCACCTTCTGCTTCCCCCGCATCGAGGTCGGGCTGCCCACCGTGTGCGCCGAGACCTGCGTGGGCCGGTTGCGCTACATCGGGCTGGTCCTCTACGACGCCGACCGGGTGCTGGAGGCGGCCTCGGTCCCCGACGACCACGACCTCTACGAGGCCCAGCGCTCGGTCCTGCTCGACCCGAGCGACCCCGAGGTGGTCGCCGCCGCCGAGCGCGAGGGCATCCCCCACGACTGGATCGAGGCCGCCCAGCGGTCGCCGATCCACGACCTGATCAACCGGTTCCAGGTGGCGCTGCCGCTGCACCCGGAGTACCGCACGATGCCGATGGTCTGGTACATCCCGCCGCTGTCCCCGGTGGTCGACGTCGTCCGCGACACCGGGGAGGACGCCGAGGACCGCGGCAACCTCTTCGCGGCGATCGACGCCCTGCGGATCCCCGTCGAGTACCTCGCCGAGCTCTTCACCGCGGGTGACGCGGCGCCGGTCGACCGGGTGCTCCGGAAGCTGGCCGCGATGCGCTCCTACATGCGCGACATCAATCTGGGCCGCGAGCCGGACGCCTCCATCCCCGCCGCCGTCGGGATGAGCGAGGAGGAGATGTACGACATGTACCGGCTGCTGGCGATCGCCAAGTACGACGAGCGCTACGTCATCCCCACCGCCCACGCCGAGCAGGCGCACTCGCTGGAGGAGATCGGCACCGAGTGCGCGGTCGCCGACTACGGCGGCGGTAACCCCGAGCTGTTCGGGGAGGGCTCGGGGACGCCGACGCCGATCGCGGTCGAGAACTTCCAGATGCTCAAGAACCGGCAGGGGGCGGACTCCGTGGCGGCCCCCGAGGACAAGGGCTCGCGGGTGAACCTCCTCAACTGGGACGGGAAGGGCGCGCCGAGCGGCCTCTTCCCGCCCCGGCCCGAGGACCGGGCAGCAGAGGGTGAGCGGCGATTGACCCGCCCCTCGCTGCTCCGGCGCCGCAGCGACCGTGGCGCACCCCCTCACCGGGGAGCAGCTCAGCCTGGCCTGGCAGGCGGCGTCCCTGCTGCTGGGCTACCCCGACGACCACCTGGCCGAGCACGTGGCCCTCGTGCGGCGCGAGGCGCACGCCCTGCCCGCACGCGTCGGGGACCCGCTGCGCGCCACCGCAGACCGGCTGGCGGGCGCCGAGCTCGGCGACCTGCAGGCCGACTACGTCGACACGTTCGACACGCGTCGTCGCCACAACCTGTTCCTGACCTACTTCGCGCACGGCGACACCCGCAAGCGGGGGCTGGCGCTGCTGCGCTTCAAGCAGGTGTACCAGTCCTCGGGCGTCGACCTGGACGGCGACGGTCCGTACGGCGACGAGCTGCCCGACCACCTGTGCGTGGTGCTGGAGTACGCCGCGACCGTCGACCGGGAGCAGGGCCGGCAGCTGCTGCTGGACCACCGGGCGGGGCTGGAGCTGTTGCGGACCTCGCTGGCCGAGAGTGGATCCCGCTGGGCCGGGGCCGTCGCGGCGGTCACCGCCACCCTGCCCCCGTTGCGCGGGGAGGAGCGGGAGGCCATCCGCCGGCTGGCCGCGGAGGGCCCGCCCGAGGAGGAGGTGGGCCTCACGCCGTACGAGACCCCGGGCTTCGACCCCGGCCCGGCGTCACCGGGCCCAGCGGGTCCCGTCCCCCTGCCCAGCCCCTCGTTCCCGGGAGCCCGCTGACATGGACATCTTCTGGTGGGTCATCGTCCCCTACCTCAGCCTGACGACCTTCGTCGTCGGACACGTCTGGCGCTACCGCTACGACAAGTTCGGCTGGACCACCCGGTCCTCGCAGCTCTACGAGGACCGCCTGCTCCGGCTGGGCTCCCCGCTGTTCCACTTCGGCATGCTCGGGGTCGTGGGCGGACACGTGGTGGGCCTGCTGGTGCCGCTCGCCTGGACCGACGCCATCGGGGTGGACGACCACCTCTACCACCTGGTCGCGGTCGTCGGCGGGCTGGCGGCCGGGGTGGCCACGGTGGTCGGCATGGCCATCCTGATCTACCGCCGCCGCACCGTGGGCCCGGTCTTCTCGGCGACGACGGCCATGGACAAGGTGATGTACGCCTTCCTGGCCGTCGTGATCGTGCTCGGCATGTGGAACACGATCGCGGGCTCCATCCTCACCGTGGGCGGGGAGTACAACTACCGGGAGGGCGTCTCGGTCTGGTACCGCTCGTTCCTCGCCTTCACGCCCGATCCCGACCTGATGGCGGCGGCCCCCCTGGGCTTCCAGCTGCACGCCCTGGTCGCCTTCGGCCTGTTCGCCCTGTGGCCGTTCACGCGGCTGGTGCACGTGTTCAGCGCGCCGGTGGGCTACCTGACCCGCCCCTACATCGTCTACCGCAGCCGCGACGACCAGCTGGGCAGCCACCGGCCACGGCGCGGCTGGGACCGGACCGGCTGAGATGCGCCTGCGGACCGGTCGGCGGAGCGCACCCCTCGTCGGCCACCGAACCGTCGTCGAGGTGATGGTCACCGAGCCGAAGACCATGCCTCCCGGCGTCACGACCGGCGACGTGCGGGCGGCCTTCCGCGACGACCACGTGCACATGGTGCTGCTGACCGACGCCGGCGCGCTCGTCGGCACGCTCGTGCGGGAGGACCTCCGTGAGGCGCCGGACGCCGCTCCCGCGCGGGGGCTCGCGAACCTCGCCGGGAGGACGGTCGCGCCCTCCGCGCCGGCGGACGAGGTGCGGGGGCTGATGCTGGCCGCGGGTGCCCGTCGGTTGGCGGTCGTCGACAGGCAGGGGGCCCTGCTGGGGTTGTTGTGCCTGAAGCGGTCGCGGACGGGCTTCTGCAGCGACCGGGACGTGGCGGCGCGCGCCGCCACGTCCTAGTCCGCCGGGCCGAGGACCGGCCCCCGGCGACCCGCGCTCAGGATCGCTGGACTGATGGGCGGGGCGCGGCCCAGCATGGCGGCGTGAGCCCAGCACCCGCCCCCGTCGGCAGCCGAGGCTGGATCGCCCGGCCCGAGGCCCGGTCGAGCCGCGGCCCGAGGCCGTCGACCGCGGCCCGCGACCTGCACCGGGCGCTCCCCGGGTACGCCGCGTCGCCGCTCGTCGAGGCGACGGCGCTCGCCACCCGGTGGGGCGTCGGACGTGTCCTGGTCAAGGACGAGTCCTCGCGCCTCGGGCTGCCGGCCTTCAAGGCGCTGGGGGCGTCGTACGCCATCGCGAGGGTCCTCGCGGACCGCGCGGGCGCTGACCCGAGCCGCACCTGGGTCCAGCTCGTGGCGCTGGCCGAGGCCGACCCCGTCACCCTCGTGACCGCCACGGACGGCAACCACGGACGCGCCGTCGCCCGCTTCGCCCGGCTGCTCGGCCTGGCGGCCGAGGTCCTCGTCCCGGACGTGATGACCCAGTCCGCCGCCGCGGCGATCGCCACCGAGGGTGCGGCGGTGCTCCGGACGGAGGCCGGGTACGACGACACCGTCCGCGCCGCCGCGGCCCGCGCCGAGGCGATGCCCGGCCGGGTCCTCGTGCAGGACACGGCCTGGCCGGGCTACGAGCGGGTCCCCGGCTGGATCGTCGAGGGCTACCAGACGATGCTCACCGAGGCCACGGACCAGCTGGCCGGCCTGGGCCTGGGCGAGCCCGACCTCGTCGCCGTCCCGGTCGGGGTCGGCTCCCTGGCGCAGGCGGTGGTCGGCTACTACCGCGGGCAGGACCCGCCGAGCGGCACCGCGGTCCTCTCCTGCGAGCCGGAGGCGGCCGCCTGCGTGCTCGCCAGCCTGGAGCGGGGCGAGCCCGTCAGCATCGAGACCGCCACGACCACGATGGCCGGGCTGAGCTGCGGGACTCCCTCCAGCCTCGCCTGGCCCGTGCTGAGCGAGGGGCTGGACGCCGCCGTCGCCGTCACCGACACCGAGGCCGCCGCCGCTGTCGCGCTCCTCGCCGCCAGCGGCGTGCGGGCGGGGGCGTCCGGCGCCGCGTCGCTCGCGGGCGTGGAGGCCGCGCTGACGGGCGCGGGGTCCGCGACCCGTCGGCGCGAGCTGGGCCTGGGCGCGGCCTCGGTCGTCGTCCTGATCAACACCGAGGGCGCGACCGGGGCCGGGGACGCAGCATGACGACACGCGCCGACGAGCTGCGAGGCGAGGTCGTCGACCTGCTCGGCGAGCTGGTGGCCATCGACTCCGAGAACCCCGGGCTGGCGCCGGGCGGGGCCGGCGAGGACGCCATCGCGACGTTCGTCGAGGAGTGGGCCACGGACCGTGGCCTGCGGGCGCAGCGGCTGGAGGCCACGACCGGCCGGCCCTCGGTGGTGGTGGCCGCGCCCGGCCGGGGCGGCGGGCCGCGGCTGATGCTCTGCGGGCACCTCGACACGGTCGGCATCGGCACGGCCGGGCTCACTCCGCGGATCGACGGGGACCGGTTGTACGGCCGCGGCGCCTACGACATGAAGGCCGGCCTGGCCGCCGCGCTCGTCGCCGCGCGGGAGTCCGCCCGCGCGGGGCTGGCCGGGGACGTCCTCGTGGCCGCCGTGGCCGACGAGGAGGACGCCAGCCTCGGGATCGAGGAGGTCCTGCGCGGCCACGGGGCCGACGCCGCCGTCGTCCTCGAGCCCACCGAGATGGCCGTCGCCACCGCGCACCGGGGGTTCGTCTGGGTGGAGATCTCGGTCGAGGGGCGCGCGGCCCACGGCTCCCGGCCGCAGCTGGGCATCGACGCCATCACCAGGATGGCCCCGGTGGTGACCGCGCTCGACGGGCTCAACAGCACGCTGGAGAAGCATCGCCACCCCCTGCTGGGCAGCGGCGTGCTGCACGCCTCGACCATCACGGGTGGCCGCGAGGCCTCCACCGTGCCCGAGAGCTGCACCCTGGTCGTCGAGCGGCGGACGCTGCCCGGGGAGTCGGCCGGTGCCGTGATGGGCGAGATCGAGGAGGTCCTCGCCGGGTGCCGCGCGCGCGACGCCGACCTCGCCGTCACCGCCCGCCTGCTCCTGGACCGCCCGTCGTTCGAGGTGGGCGAGGACGCCGAGATCGTCCGGGTCCTGCGGCAGGCCGGCCGGCACGCCCTGGGGCGGGAGCTCGAGACCGGCGGCGTGAGCTACTTCGCCGACTCCGCCCTCATCGCCGCGGCGGGCATCCCGACCGCCCTGCTCGGCCCCGCGGGCGAGGGCGCCCACGCCGCGGTCGAGTGGGTGAGCCTCTCCAGCACCCTGGACTGCGTGCTGACCCTGGTCCGCGCGGCCGAGCAGTTCTGCGGGCCCGTCGACGGCGCCCGGCAGGGGCGTCGGTGACGGCCCGGGCTGGGGCTCAGGGCCAGGGGCTGGGGGCTCGGGGCCTGGAGCTGAGGGCTGGGGTTGAGCGTCAGGCGGTGGCCAGGCGCGACCGGGTCTCCTCGACGTCCATGCCGTGGAGGCGCAGCAGGTTCTCGCCCAGGATCTTGCGCTTGGCCTGCTCGGTGAGCTGCGGGTAGCCGTAGCCGTCGCAGAGGTCCTGGGGGATCTCGAAGTTCCAGAACGCCTCGAGCGCCCACTGCGGCTGCCAGATGGGCGCCTCGCTGCCGTAGACGATCTTGTCCTCGCCGCACCAGAAGAGCAGCTTGCCGAGCAGCTCGGCGAAGAGCCGGGGCGCCCGGACGACGAAGTTGATGGAGGCGGCGAGCGACGCGTGCAGGTTGGGGTAGCGGATCAGCTGCCAGCAGGTCTCGTCGATGAACGGCAGCCCGACGTGGTAGATCACGAAGTTGATGCCGGGGAAGTTCGCGGCGGCGCCGTCCATGTCCCAGGTCTGGGTGTGCTCGATCGGCTGCGGGCCGAGCGGCACGCCCTTGTGCACCCCGACCAGGTTCACCCCCAGCTCCTGCATCCGCTCGAAGACCGGGAAGGCGACCCTGGGGTCATCCATCCGCCACGGGACCGGCCCGGCGTCCTCGTAGCGCACGTTGTAGAACTTGAAGGCCTTCGCGCCGTGCTCCTCGACCTGGCGCGTGACGTCGTCGAGGGCCTTCTTCCCCTCCAGCGGGTTGACCGTCCCCCAGAAGACCGTGCGATCGGGGTCGCGCTCCGCGAGCCTGGCGCACTCCTCCCAGGGCGAGAGGCCGTCCTTGTAGAGGTCGGTGAGCGGGAGCGGCATCGCGACCAGCATGTCGGTCTGCGACTTCTCGTAGACCATCTCCCGGATCTCGTCGATGCTCCACTTGTGCAGGAACTCCTCCGCGCTCATCACGGGCTCCCCGTCCGGGGTCAGCGTCGCGTGGAACGCGTAGAGGTGCTGGGAGAACATCTGGCCGGGCGGGCCGTAGGCGTTGTCGTCCTCGAAGTTGAAGGGGTGGGCCACCCCGTCGAACACCAGTGCGTCACCGATCATGGGAATCCTCCGTGTCCTGCTCCGGGTGGGCCGGCCAGTGCCGGGCGACGTACGCCGACGGGTCGGCGACGCTGCTCGGGTCCGGCAGGAAGCGCAGCTTGCTGCGGGCGCTGTCGGAGAGCCGGGCGGGCGACCACGCCTCGTGCCACACCAGCTCCACACTCGCGCTGTCGACTCCCGGCAGGGAGCAGACCGCGGACTCGATGTCGGTGAGCACCTGGGTCGCGAAGGGGCACCAGCCCGAGGTCAGCATCAGCTCGACGCGGGCTGCCCCCGCCTCGACCTCGGCCCGGTGCAGCAGCCCCATGTCGACCACGGAGATGCCCTTGTCCCGGCAGCACGGGTCGTACACGCCGCCCAGGACCTCGCGCACCGAGGCGTCGATCGTCGCCGTCTCCTCTGCGGTCATCCTCAGGCCTCCAGGCTGGTTCGCTGCCACGCCCCGACGAGGTCAGTCTCGACCCGGCCCGAGCCGTCCGACAGCCCCTGGATTTCCCATGGCGAAACGCTGGACGGGCCCCAGCGGGGTGCCTAGCGTGGTGTCGCGGAGCGGCGTGAGGAGAGTCGTGGAGCCGACGGCGGCAGCGGGCTCGGGTGAGGCCGTCGCGCCCCCGGAGGACTTCGTGCAGAGCGTCGGGCGCGCGATGCGGGTGCTCGAGGTGGTCAGCCGTCGGCCCGGCCTGCCCGTGAAGTCGGTCGCGCGCCGCTGCTCGCTCAACATCTCGACGACCTACCACCTGGTGCGCACGCTGGCCTACGAGGGCTACGTCGTCCGGCTGCCCGACGGCACCTACGCGCCCGGGGACGCGGTCGCCCGGCGCTACCACGAGCTGGTGACCCGGCTCGACCGTCCGCCGGAGGGGGTCGCCGTGCTCCGGCAGCTCGCGGAGCGGGTGGGGCTGAGCGCCTACCTCGGCCTGCTCCGCGACCACCGGGTGACGGTCGCCGGCGTGGTCGAGGGCCCGGGCTCTCCCTACCTGGAGGACTTCGAGGTGGGCCTCGACGTCTCGGCCCACGCGACGGCGCTGGGCAAGGCCCTGCTGACGGCGATGACCCCGCGGGAGCGCCGCGAGGTTCCTGGTCGAGCACGAGCTGCGCCCGTTCACGGCCCACACGCGCACCGACCCGGAGCTGTTGCAGCGCGAGCTCGCGGCGGTGCCGCCCGGCTCGCCGGTGGTCGAGCACGGTGAGTTCCGCGACGGTGTGGCGTGTGCCGCCGCCGTGGTGCCGCGGCGGCGTCCCGAGGACCCGGCCTGGGCCGTCGGTCGTCGCGGCGCACGGCGAGGACGTGCCCGCCGCCGTCTGCTCAGAGGTCGTCCTGGCGGCCTCCGACCTCGCCGGCGGCTCGCTCTCCTCCTGATCCGGCGGGGCGGGCGGGTCGCGAGAGCACCCACAACGCGAGGCCGGCCGGGAGGAGGGGCAGCCCCGCGAGCAGCAGCAACCCCGGCGTGTCCGTCCCGAGCGAGATCAGTCCGGCCCCCACCACCGGCGCGGTGAGCCCGGCCACGCCCCAGGCCGAGAACACGCGCGCGAAGGCGCGCGGGAAGGCGCCGACCCCGACGAGGTCGGCGGTGGCTGCCGGCACCAGGGCCGAGACGGCGCCGTAGCAGAAGCCGAGCACGGCGTACCCGCCGACGAGCGCCCCCGTGCCACCCCAGGCGACCGCCGGCAGCGCGAGGGCCGGTGCCGCCACGGCGACCGCCAGGCTCGACGACCGGCCGATCAGGTCGGAGAGCCCCCCGCCGAGGACGCGGCCGGCGAGGTTGCCGCCCGCCAGCACGGAGACCGCGAGACCGGCGGCCGCGGCGTCGAGTCCGCGCAGGCCGGCCAGCGCGACCGCGTGGGCGAACACCATGAGGGCGGGGGCCGTGCCCCCGGCGAAGAGGACCCACAGCCAGAGCAGCGTGCCGCGCGGCGCCCGCCCGGCCGCGCCGGTCGCCCCGGCGGTCGTGGCCCCGCCAGTCCCGCGCGGCGCCGCCGGGGCGAGTGCGGCGGCGAGGAGCAGGAGCCCGCCGGCCACGCCCCCGAGCACCGCCGTGCTCGTCCGCCAGCCGTGCTCGGCGACGAGGGGCGGCGCGACGACGCCGAGCAGCACCGGCGCCCCGGCGTACGCCGCCACGACGAGGCCCGTGGCCATCCCCCGGCGGGCCACGGGCACCCTCGAGGCGAGGGTCGCCGCCAGCGAGTAGGCGACGCCGTTCGCCGCGCCGAAGAGCCCCGACACGCCCAGCCACAGCCCGGCGGGGTGCTGCCAGGAGGCCGCGAGGACGAGCCCGCCTCCCGCGGCCGCCGCCGCCCCGACCAGCAGGGGCCGCGGGCCGGTCCGCCCGACGGCCCGTCCCGTGATCAGCACCAGCGCGGCCATCACCGCGATCGCCAGGGCGAACACCGCCGCCGCGCCGCCGGACGTCAGGCCCAGGTCGGCCGCGGCCTCGCCGGAGACGAGACTCCACGCGAACAGCGAACCCACGGCCGCGTTGGCCACGACACCGGCCAGCACCAGGCGCTGGGTGGTCATGGGAGGTTGCCCGGCCGGCTGCCCGGCCGTCAGTCGTAGAGCGCGGCGAAGTTCTCCCGCAGCACCATCCTGCCCAGCTCGCCGTCCCCGGCCGCGGCGGCGAGGCGGGCCAGCTCGCCGGCGTAGTCGCCCCACGGCTCGTCGCTCGCGTAGACCAGCCGGTCCTGGCCGATCCCGCGCTTCTCGATCTCCTGCACCAGCCAGCGCGGGGCGAAGCCGACCGCCCAGCTGGTGTCGGTGTAGACCTGCTTGCCGGCCTCGATCCAGTCGAACAGCCGCTTGCCGATGAGCTTGATGTGCGCGCTGACGCCGCCCCCGAGGTGCACGAGGTGGATCTTCACGTCGTCGCCGTAGCGGTCGACGAGCTGGCCGACCTGGTCGATGTCGGAGGCGCCGCCGGAGGAGGTGTGCACGTGCACCACCAGGTCGTTGCTCGCGGGCGCTGGTGAAGATCTGCTCCAGCTGCGGCTGGCAGTCCGGTTCGTCGACGCCGCCGCCGAGGAGGAAGCTCGTCTTGAGCACCTTGACCCCCTTCTCGCCGGTGTGCCGCAGCGCCTCGGCGTTGAGCTCCGCGTCCTGGGGGCGGGGGGAGACCCACAGTCCGCACCGGATCCGGTCGTCCGTGGCCGCCGCCTCGAGCACCAGCTCGTTGAAGGAGAAGGACACCGACGCGTCCGGCACGCCGTAGTTGGGCAGCACCAGCGCCCGCTCGGTGCCCTCGGCGTCGAGGTCCGCGATCAGCTCGTGCACCGTGCCCCGGGCGGTGCTGTCCGGATGCACCGGCGGACCGCCGTAGAAGGGAAAGGCCGGCAGCCGGCCGATGTGTCGGTGGGCGTCGTTCACCATGGTGCGGGCCATTCCGTGACGATACTGCAGGATCGTGTCGGATAGTAGAGGTCGCGCCCGTCCGCCGCCCGGGTGCTCGGGCGGACGCCCAGGAGTGGCTCAGGAGTCCCGCAGCGCCACCCACAGGACGCGCGCCGGCGCGGCGCCCTCGTTGACCCAGTGGTGCGGCTGGTCCCCCATGAAGTGCAGCGCGTCGCCCGGGCCGATCTCGTGGCGGAGGCCGTTGATGTCGAAGCAGAGCTCGCCCTCGATGCCGTAGACGAGCTCCTCGCCGGAGTGCACGAGCTCCTTGTCGCCGCTGTGCGCGCCCGGCTCGACGGTCGCCACCGCGGCGGCGCTGCGGAACGGCGCGTAGGGGCCGGACACCCCGGCCAGGCTGAGCCCGGCGTGCGGGGTGAAGAGCGCGGGTCGGCTCGCCACGCTCGTGAACGCCACGGGGTCGGGCTGCGCGTTCTCCTCGTCCACGAAGTACGTCACCGGGCGGCCCAGCGCCTTCGCCACCTTCAGCAGGGTGGTGATGGTCGGCACCATGTCGTTGCGCTCGATCTTGTGGATCGCCGCCGCGGACACCTCGGCCTTCGAGGCCAGCTGCTGCAGCGAGAGCCGCTGCTCCTGGCGCAGTCGCCGCACCTTGGGGCCGATCGAGCCGACGATCCCGTCGACGTGCTCCTCGACGCGGGTCGCTCTCGTGGCGGGCTGGGCGGTGTCGGTCATGCGGCTCCCTTGACGCGGACGCGGCCTAGATTATAGTGAACGAAAGTCAACCATGGTGGGCAATTCTGCCGCACCGGGGGGTGGCTTCGAGGCGTCCCTGTGGACGGAGGCATCGACGTGGCGCGCAGGATCGTGGTCGTCGGCGGCGGGGCCGGGGGAATGGGTGCCGCCGGGGGCGCCAAGGCCGCCGATCCCGGCTGCGAGGTCGTGCTCTACACCGGCTTCGACGACGTCGCCTACAGCCCCTGCGGGATCCCCTACGTGCACGGCCGCGAGATCGAGAACTTCGAGAAGCTCTTCCTCGCCTCCAAGCAGGCGTACGTCGACGCCGGCATCGACGTGCACTACAACGCCGACGTCACCGGGGTCGACCTCCAGCGCAAGGTCGTCGACGTCGCCGCCGAGGGCGAGGTGTCCTGGGACCGGCTGGTGCTCGCCACCGGCTTCAGCTACGCCGACCCCGGCGTGCCCGGTGGCGACCTCGGGGGCCTCTACTACGTCAAGAACATCCGCGAGGCCATGGAGTGGGACAAGGTGCTCGACGACGTCTCGTCGGCCGTCGTGGTCGAGGCCTCGCCGCTCGGGGTCGAGATGGTGACGGCGCTGGCGCACCGGGGGATCGAGACCCACCTCGTGGACCCGGGCCCGTGGGCGATGTCCGACATCGCCGACCCCGACATCATGGCGCCGGTGCAGGAGTCCTGGGACGAGCTGGGCGTCATCGCGCACTTCAACACCACCCTCGAGGCGTTCCTGGGCAACGGCCGCGTGCGGGCCGTGCAGACCTCGGACGGCGAGATCACGGCGGACCTCGTGGTGGTCTGCACCCACAAGGAGCCGAACACCGCGCTCGGCGTCACGGCCGGGCTGCAGACCGGGTCCACCGGAGGGTTCGTCGTCGACGAGCGGATGGCGACCTCGGCACCGGACGTCTGGGCTGCCGGGGACTGCGCCGAGATCCCGAACGGTCTCACGGGCGTGGGGCTCCAGGGACTCACCGGGAGCCACGCGTACGCCCAGGGCAAGACGGCCGGGATCAACGCGGGGGGCGGGTCCCGCGCCTACAGCGCCGTGTACGTCCCGTGGGGCACGGCGGCGGGCAAGTGGATCATCGGGGGCGCCTCCCTCGGCGAGACGACCGCCAAGGCGCTCGGGCTGCCGTTCGTCATCGGCAGTGCGCAGGGGATCTCCCGCGCGCGCTACTACCCCGGCGTGAAGCCGGTGAAGGTCAAGCTGCTCGCGGAGCCGGGCACCCTGCGCCTCCTCGGGGCCCAGATGGTCGGCGGCGAGGGGATCAAGGAGCGCGCGGACTTCCTCGCGGTGGCCGTCAAGTTCGGCCTCACCCTGCACGACCTGGGCGGGATGGAGAACGTCTACTCGCCGGCGATCGGGGCGCTCAACGAGCCGATCGTGGTGGCCGCCAACAACGGCATCGACGCCGCGGCCAGGGCTTGACGATGTCGTTCTCCCGGTGGCTGCGCAGCAACTCGGAGCACTACCTCATGATCGCCGCCCAGGAGCGGGTCGCCCGGGAGCACGGCGTGCCCGGGCCCGCGCGGCCCCCGAGGCGTCGTGGAGCTCTTCTGGCTGCGGGTCTTCGCGCCGCTCTACCGCCTGCTCCCGTGGCCGGTCCGGCAGCGGGTGATGCGCCTGATGCCCGGCAGCCACCGGCGGACGTGGACGCCGCCACCCGCTCGGACCGCCGACGTGCCCCCCTTCCGGAGGGGCGCACCACACCAACAACAGTAAGGAGTCTGGCCATGGCAGACATCGTGGGTGAGCGCGTCTCCAAGGGCGACGCGATCGTCGACTACGACGACAAGGTCTTCGAGGACATCCAGGCCGAGGAGGGGGAGAGCGCCTACATCCTGATGCACACCGTGCCCTTCGAGGGATCGGTCGGGCTGGTCAACATGCTGACCGCGACCCGCATCAACCGGAAGGGCTTCGACACGCACCTGGTGCTCTACGGCCCCGGCTCCCTGATGGCCTCCGCGACCCGGGGCTACCCCAAGGTGGGCGACGAGGCGTTCCCGGGCGCGCTCGGCTACAACAAGCAGCTGCAGACGTTCATGGACGAGGGCGGCCACGTGTACGCGTGCCGCTTCTCCGCGGCCGCGCTCTACGGCATGCGCGAGATCGACATGATGGAGGGGGTCAAGCCGATCAACCCGCTCGACGTGCTGGACTCGGTGCTGACGGCGCGGCGCAACAACGCGCTGATCATGCAGACGTGGACGGTCTGAGGGCGCCGGTCCCGGGGACGCCGGTCCGGGGACGCCGCGGGGCTCGAGAGCCGCCTCGCGGCGGTGGTCCGCCGGCGTCAGCCCGGCAGCGCGTCGTAGAGGCGCGCGTGCTCCTCGGCGGCGCGCGCCCAGCTGAACCGCGGGACCAGCGCGCGCCCGCCGCGCACCAGCGTCTCGCGCAGGCCCGCGTCGGTGGCCAGCCGACGCATCCCCGCGGCCAGGGACTCCGGGTCGCCGGCCCGGGTCAGCACCGCGGTCCGGTCGTGCGTGAGGTACTCGCGCAGCACCGCGATGTCGCTGGACACCACCGGCAGGTCGGCCGCCATCGCCTCGAGGACCGCCAGGCCCCAGCCCTCGGTCACCGACGGGAACGCGAGCGCGTCGGCGCTGCGGTACCACTCCTGCAACGCGCGGTCGCCGACCGTGCCGGCGAGCACGAGGTCGCGGCCGAGCCGCAGGCCGAGCCGCGGCACGCGGGCCAGCACGTCCTCGCGGTAGCTGCTGTGGTCCTGGAACGAGTGCCCCCCGACCACGACCAGGGCCGGGGCTGGGTCGAGCTCGCGGGCCAGGATCGCCATCGCCTCGACCAGGTACACGCTGCCCTTGCGGGGCTCGATGCCGCCGACCGACAAGAAGACGAAGCGGTCCTCGAGCCCGGCGCCGCGGCGCCGCGCGGCCCGTGCGGCTGATCGGCCACGGGCGGGAACCGGGCGGGGTCGACGCCGTTGTGGATGACCACCGAGTCGACGCCGTAGTCGGCCCGGAGCCGCTCTCGCCAGTCGTCGCTGACGACGACCAGCTGGTCGGGCTCCTCGATCGCCCGGCGCTGGCACTCGATCAGGGCCGGCGTCGTGAAGTCGTCGACGTGGTGCACCGTGCGGACGACCCGCACCCGGGCCCCCGCGTCGCGGACCCGCGCCGCCGCGCGGGCCGAGATGCAGTCCTGGGTGTGCAGGACGTCCACGTGCTCGGCGATCCTCGCCAGCCCGGCCTCGAGGTCGTCGATCGACGCGAAGACCCGCTCCTCGAGCGTGGGGGCGGGCGGCGACGGCGCGACCAGCGTGGACGGCGCCCGCACCGAGCGGAAGAGGCCGTCCTCCGGCGTCCCCAGCGCCACGACGCGGACCGGCGTACCGCGGTCGGCCAGGGCGTCGGCCAGGGAGAGGGTGTGCACCACGCCGCCGCGGGGCTTCGTGGAGTAGGTGACCAGGGCGACGCGGGGGCCGCGGCGGTCCGGCGGGCTCACAGCCGGCTGCCCGCCAGGCTCGCGTCACCGGTGGCGATCGCGGCCGCGACGAGGGAGGCCCGCGCGGCGGTCTCCGTGACCACGCACCCCGCCGCGGCGAGGCGCTCCCGCTGCTCGGTGTACCCCTGCGGGTCCGCCTCGGTGCCCAGGACGTAGGCGACCACCTGCGGCCCGCCGTCCGCCATCGCCTCCCGGCAGGGCTCGGCGAAGACCGACGCGGGGTCGTCGTGCGCGCCGTGGCCGAGCACGACGTCGAGGATGATCACCGCGACCTCGGGGTCCGCCGCGTGCTGGCGAAGCAGCTCGAGCCGGGCCTCGGGGTCGATCATCGGGTGGGGTCGGCCCCGGGTGTACTCCTCCTCCCCGAGGTCGAGGCACTGGTGCGAGGAGGGTGGGGCGGGGAGCCCCCACTCCGGGTTGATCGGGGTGTTGGAACGGACCTCGCCGAGCGTCCGGCCCAGCAGGACCAGGGACTCGTAGCAGAGCGTGCCGCCGGAGAACAGCCCGCGCACCAGTCGGCGGCCGGGCGCCAGGCGCGCGCGCACGTCGGCCAGCGAGGGGCCCGACGTCGCGGTGGTGTCGGGCGCGGGGACCCCGAGCTCGGCGAGGGTGGCGGTGACGCCGGACTCCAGGGTGTCGGCGAGCAGCACCCCCTCCGGGGCCTCGGTGCCGGGCCCGGCGCCGATGAGCGCCGCGACCAGGGGCGTGTCGCCGCGGGCGGCGAGCGCCGGGGCCGCCACGCCGGGCGCGGGCGGCTTCGAGACGACGAGGATCACCTCGGTGCCGGGGTCGTCGCGCAGCGCCGCGACCGCCGCGCGCGTCATGCGCCCCTCGACCGCGGCCGAGAGGTCCCGGCCGCCGACGCCGACGACCTGGCTGACGCCGGCACCCCAGCGGTCCAGGAGGGACATGGCCTCCTGCGCGCCGGTGCCGGCCGCGGCCACGACCCCGACGCGGCCCGGTCGCACCGCGTTCGCGAAGCCGAGGCCGACCCCGGCGAGCACGGCCGTCCCGGCGCCGGGGCCCATGACCAGGCGTCCACGCGTCAGCGCGTAGTCCTTCAGGGCCACCTCCTTCTCCACCGGCACGTTGTCGCTGAACAGCAGCACGTGCAGGTCGGCGGAGAGCGCCTCGTATGCCGCGAGCGCCGCGTAGTCGCCGGGCACCGAGACGACGGCGACGTTCGCCCCCGGGTCGGTCGCCACCGCCGCGCGCAGCGACCCCGGCGCGGACGGCCGCTCGTCGCCGGGGCCGCCCGGGCCGGCGGGGTCGGCGGAGCGCACCGCGGCCTCGCCCGCGGCGAGTGCCTCGCGGGCGGTCTCCTCGGAGGGCCCCCGCACCGCGAGGAAGAAGTCGCCGGCGCCGGCCCCGACGAGCTCGCCGGCGTCGACGCCGGCCCGGCGCAGCTCCTCGAGGTTCGCCGGGGTCGCCATGGCGGCGCTCGCCCACTCGACCCCGGGCACCTCGCGCATCACCCGCATGCCGCGCAGCTGGACCACCGAGTCGACATAGGTGTCGGCGTAGATCGCCACCAGGGTGCTCACGGGATCTCCTCCCGGGTCCGGCCGTCGGAGACGATACGCGTGCCGACGGTCTCGTCGTCGGGATCGACGTTGTGCAGCGTCTCGGCCGCGAGCGCGGGGCTCGTGATCACGGCGACCGCGCCGCCGCCGTGCACGAACTCCAGGGCGGCACGCACCTTGGGCCCCATGCTCCCCGCCGGGAACTGACCGTCCGCGAGGTGGCGCTCGGCCTCCGTCGCGCCCAGCCAGGTCAACCGGCGCTGGGTGCTCCGGCCGAAGTCGAGTCGGACGGCGTCGACACCGGTGATCATCAGCAACGCCTCGGCCCGCAGCTGGTGGGCCAGCTCCGCAGCGCCGTAGTCCTTGTCGACGACGGCGTCGACGCCGTCCCAGACCCCGGCCCGGCGGGCCACCGGGATGCCACCGCCGCCGCCGGTGACGACGAGGTGGCCGGCGTCCAGCAGCGCGCGGATCGCCTCGATCTCGACGAAGCCCCGCGGCTCGGCGAGGCGACCACGCGCCGGAAGCCGCGGCCGGCGTCCTCGACCACCTGCCACCCCCGCGACTGCTCCATCTCCCGGGCGGCCTCCGCGGTGAGGAACGGCCCGATCGGCTTGGTGGGCCGGTCGAACGCCGGGTCGTCCAGCTCGACGATGACGTGGCTGAGCAGCGCGGCGATCGGCTGGGCCCTGCCGCAGGCGCGGTACAGGGCGATCGCGACCAGCGACCCGAGCTGCCCCTCGGTCATCGCCCCGAGGCTGAACAGCGGCATCTCGGGAACCTCGCCCCGCCCCAGCTCCTGCTGGATCGCGAGGTTGCCCACCTGCGGGCCGTTGCCGTGGACCACCACGACGCGCCAGCCGTCGTCCAGCAGGGCGCGGATGGGGCCCGCCATCGCGGCCGCGTTCGCGCTCTGCTCCTCGTAGGTGCCGCGCTGCCCCTCGGCGAGCAGCGCGTTGCCACCGAGCGCGACCACGGCGGTGCCGGCCATGACCACCCCCTCCGGGCGACGGACGGCCGGCGCCGACCATCCGATGGACAGGCCGTCGAGGATGGACAGGACGTCGAGTCGTTGACCATACTCAGCGGCTATGAACGATAGTGAACGGTGCGGCCGCGCACAAGGCGCCCGCCCGCGGGCGACCTCCTCCTGATGGCCTCCCCCGACGCGCGGATCCCACCCGAGGTGGAGACCAGGCTCGCGGTCGCGGAGGGGCGCCTCTACTCGGCCGTCCTGACCGATCCGGAGGGCTTCGAGCGGGCGACGATCCTCGTCGGCCTGGTCGCGGGGGAGCTCCGCCGCGAGTGCGCCGACATCCCGGCCGTGCTCGCCCGGCGCGAGGCGATGGTGGCCGGGCTGCCCGCGCTCGCCGAGGCCCGGGGGGCGGACCTCGCGGCCGTGTCCGCCGTCGACGTGGTGGACGCCGCGTCGGCTCTGCGCTGCCGCGAGCTGCAGGCGGGCACTGCTTGACAGGCCGACCCGGCGGGCGTGTAGTGAAGTGCACGGATCGTGTCGGACAGTAGATGTGGGGCGAGGTCATGGAGCAAGGCCGTGGAACCGGCACGCAGGCCGAGGATCTCGCGTCGCTCGTGGTGGACCTGCAGTCGCGCGGGCTGCGCGTCGAGGTGCCGCTCGAGCAGCGCCGGGGCGGCGCCGGCCCGTCCGACTCCGGCATGCTGTGGGTCGGCGGCTTTCCGCTGACCGTCCCCACCGACAACGCCGCCGCCGCGGACTCGCCGTACGTGCTGCGGGCCGAGGACGACGGTTTCGCGATCTTCGAGGGCGCCGTGCGCCGCGCGGGCGCCTCCACCCAGCGCCGGCCCGCCTTCTACGACCTCAGCACCGCGGACGGCGTGCCCTACTGGCAGATCGGCCTGATGCACCTGGACTCGTTCGCGAGCACGGTGGTGCAGACCTGCGCCTACTGGGGCAACGACGACCAGTGCGGCTTCTGCGGCATCGGCGTCTCCCTGGACGCCGGGCGGACCATCGTGAAGAAGACCCCGGAGCAGCTGGCCGAGGTGGCCACGGCCGCGCGGGAGCTCGACGGGGCCGTGGACGCCACGCTGACCACCGGGAGCTCCCGCGGCGTCGACCGCGGCGCCCGGTACGTCGCCCGGTGCGGCCAGTCCGTCCGCGAGTCGGCGGGGCTGCCGGTGGAGGTGCAGTTCGAGCCGCCGGTCGACCTCGACGTGATCGACGAGGTGGCCGACCGCGGCATCGACTCGGTCGGCATCCACGTCGAGTCCTTCGACCCGGCGGTCCTCGCGCGCGTCGCGCCCGCGAAGGCGCGGACGGGGATCGCGCAGTACTTCCGGGCCTGGGAGCGGGCGGTCGCGAGGTTCGGCGAGGGGCAGGTCTCCACCTACGTGATCCTGGGCATGGGCGAGGACCCGGAGGTGACCGTCGAGGGGTGCCGCCGCGCCGTCGACATGGGGGTGCTCCCCTTCGTGGTGCCGATCCGCCCCGTGGCCGGGAGCCTGATGGAGGACGTCGTCCCGCCGCAACGCGCCTACACCGAGCGGATCTACCGCCGCGTGGCCGGCTACATGAGCGAGCGCGGCCTGGACGCCATCGCGCCGAAGGCGGGCTGCGCCCGGTGCCAGGCGTGCTCGGGGCTCCAGGGGGTCCAGACGCTGCTGCAGATCGGTCGCCGCCCGGCCGAGGCCTCGCATGCTGTCTGAGCAGCTCCCCGGGCCCGTGACGGTCCCGCCGGCCGCGGCGCACGCGGCGGTGGTCTGCCGGGCGGCCTCGTCGCCCGAGGAGCTGGCCGAGCACCTCGCGATCCGGCACCGGATCTTCGTCGAGGAGCAGCGCGTGTTCGCCGGCTCCGACCGCGATGCTCGCGACGACGGTGCGTCGATCGCGCTGCTGGGTTCTGCGACGGCCGCGCCGCGGGCACGGTGCGGCTCTTCGCGCTCGACCCCGCCCGCGGCGTGTGGCAGGGCGACCGCCTGGCCGTGCTGCCGGCCTACCGCACGCGCGGGGTCGGCGCGCCGCTCGTCCGGTGCGCCGTGGCGACCGCGGGCGCCCACGGCGGGCGGACCATGGTCGCGCACATCCAGACCGCGAACGTCGTCTTCTTCGAGCGCCTGGGTTGGTCGCGTTCGGGACCGACCGAGATCTACGCGGGGCTGCCGCACCAGCCCATGCGGATCGACCTGCCCGCCCGGGAGGATGGCGCGGCGATCGCGCGGAGCCTGGCCGAGGGCGTCAGCGGCTGAGGCCCGTGACCCGGTCGACGGCGAGGTCCACGACCGGCGCCTCGTGGCCGCCCGACCGCAGGACGAGCAGCCCCGACCGGTCGATCTCGCCGACGCGCCGGGCCTCCAGGTCGCGCTCCCGGAACGCGGCGAGGCACTCGTCCTCCCGGCCCGCGGGCGCACAGAGGAGGAAGGCGTAGGCCGGGAAGCAGGTCAGCCACTCCTCCAGCGCCACGCCGGCCGGGCGCGGCAGCCGGTCGAGGTCCAGCGTCACCCCGAGCTGGCTCCACTCGAGCAGCATGGCCAGCGACCCGACCAGGCCGGCCATGCTGACGTCCTTCGCGGCCACGCAGGCCCCCGAGGCCGCGAGCGCGGCCGGCACGCGCACGTCGCCGGCCAGCCGGTCGGCGCGCTCCTCGAAGGACCGGAAGAACGGGAAGTCGGTGCGCATCGCGCCGGTGACGCACGCCGCCACGAGGAGGGACTGGCCGACGGCGACGTGCGTCGAGGACAGCACCGCCGCGGCGCGGCCCACGCCGAAGGCGGAGACCGCCGGCTCGCCTTCGTGCAGGGTGAGGTGGCCGCCGGCCAGCGCGACGTCGTACCAGCCGCAGGCGTCGCGCATGCCCCGCAGCACCTCGCGCGCCACCTCGGGGCTGCCCACCACGGTGTCGACGATCGCCTCGGGGTCCGCCCCCATCGCGGCCAGGTCGTTGACGTTGGCCAGCACCGCGGCGATCCCGGCCCCGTAGGGGTCCGCGGCGACGAACGCCGGCAGCAGGGCCTCGCCGCAGGCGACCACGTGCGCGTCGCCGGCCGCGACGGGCTGCCGGTGCCGGGGGGCCACCACCGCCCCGTCGTCACCGGGTCCGTGCACCCAGCCGGCCGTCGGGCCCCGACGGCCGGTCACGTCGGTGACGAGCCCGATCTCGCGCTTCGCGAGCAGGGCCGGGTGCGAACGCAGGAGCCGAGCCAGCCCGCCCAGCTCCCCCGGGGAGATCACCGGCGCGACCATGCCCGCTCCATCTGTCGGAAAGTAGATGCTCTATGTACGATAAGCAACGTGTCTGCGCCCACGTTCCTGAGTCTGCCGGAACGGGAGGCCAAGCCCCGGCGCGTCGGGCTGACGCACGTGCTGGACGCCGGGCTCGACGCTCGACTCCACGCGGTCGGCGCTCGCCGCGGTGGCGCCCTACGTCGACGTCTGGAAGTTCGGGTGGGGGACGGCCTACGTCGACCACGAGCTGCCGGCCAAGCTCGGCGTTGCTGAAGGACCACGGCGTGCGCGCCTGCCTGGGCGGGACGCTGCTGGAGATCTCGTGGATGCAGGGGCAGGGCGGGGCGCGTGCCTGGACTGGGCCGCCGAGGCGGGGTTCGAGTGCGTCGAGGTCTCGCGCGGCGTGGCCCCGATGACGCTGGGGGACAAGCACGACCTCGTGCGGCGGGCCGCCACGACGTTCGTCGTGCTGACCGAGGTGGGCAGCAAGGACCCCCGCGTCCTGCTGACCCCCGAGCAGTGGATGACCGAGGTCGCGGGCGACCTCGAGGTGGGCGCCCGATGGGTGATCGCCGAGGGTCGCGAGAGCGGGACTGTCGGCATCTACCGCGAGGACGGCTCGGTCCGACCGGACATCGTGGCTGCCGCCGTGGCCGCCGCGGGGGTCGAGCGGATGCTCTTCGAGGCGCCGCGCAAGGACCAGCAGGCGTGGCTGATCCGCGAGTTCGGCCCCGACGTCAACCTCGCCAACATCAAGCCCGGGGAGACGCTCGGCCTGGAGACGCTGCGGCTGGGGCTGCGCGCCGACACCTGCGACTCGGCCGGGACGTGGCAGCCGGTGTGAGCCGGCCAGCAGCGGGCACGCGGGCCAACCTGGTGCCGGGCGCCTACCGGGGGGTGGCCGTCACGTCGGTCGAGGGCGGGCTGGACGAGGACTCGCTGAGCCGCCACCTCGTCGGGCGGGAGGCCTACCGGCGCACCCGCTTCCTGGTGATCCGCAGCGGGGCGCGCACCGCCGTCGCCGCCGTGGCGAAGCAGTCCGACGAGCCGCTGTTCTCGCCCATCACGGAGGTCCGGCTCCTGGCGGGCGCCGAGGAGTGCGTCTTCCTCGAGCGGCCGGAGGTCGACACCGCGGTGCCGAGCGCGCTGGCCCGCGCGGCCGTCGCCGAGGCCCCCGGCGCCCGCGGGGTCGTGGTGCGCGGCCGCTACGGCCACGTCAGCTTCATCCTGGACCCGGCCCCGCTGCGCGTCGTCGTGCGTGAGGTCGTGCCTCCCACGCCGGCCAAGCTGCTCGACCAGGCCCGCCGGGTGCTGGAGGTGGCCGAGGACCTGCCCCCGATCGAGCTGGTGCCCGACCTGGTGGACCTCGAGCGGTTGGCCGCGGCGTCGCCGGCGGAGAGCTACCTGTTGCCGTGCCGCGGCGGCGGGGTCAGCATCGACGGCGCAACGACCGACTACCTGGACGAGCGCCCGGAGCGCCGGTCGTGGACGCTCCTGGGCTGCGAGCGGTCCCAGCAGATCCACGAGGCCTTCTACGGCGAGCGCGCCGAGCAGCGCGACATCTGCCCCCGGCGGAGGCCGCCCCGCGACGGGCCGATGCTCACCAAGTGCTGCCTGTTGGAGACCCACGTCGAGGTGGAGGAGGGCCGGGTGGTGGTGCCCTGGGGCGCCTCGCTCGGCCAGATCTCCGAGGCGCTGGGCACGCTCGCCCACCACTGGGAGCCGGCATGGGCACCCGCCTGAGCGACTCCGTCCAGTACGCGCACCTGTGGGGCACCCCCGAGATGGTGGGCGTCTTCTCCGAACGCGCCCGGCTGCAGCGCTGGCTGGACGTCCTGGCCGCGCTCGCCCGCGCGCAGGCCGGCCTCGGGCTGGTGCCCCCTGACGCGGCGGCCCGGATCACCGCGGACGCCCGGGCCGAGCGGCTGGACCTCGACCTCGTGGCCCGGGAGACGCGGCGCACCTCCCACTCCATGCTGGGGCTGATCGCCGCGCTGCAGCGGATCCTGCCCGAGGAGGCCCGCGAGCACGTCTACGTCGGGGCCACCGTGCAGGACGTCACCGACACGTGGTTCGCCCTGGCGATGCGCGACGTCGGGGCGATCGCCTGGCGAGACCTGCGGGCGATCGAGGCGAACCTCCTCGCGCTGGCCGGGGAGCACCGGGACACGCCGATGGCCGGGCGCACCCACGGTCAGCCGGGCTCGCCGATCACCTTCGGGTTCAAGGTCGCCTCGTGGGCCGACGAGGTGCGCCGGCACCTGGACCGCCTCGCCGAGGGGCGGCCGCGTTGGCTGGTCGGCCAGCTGGGCGGCGCGGTGGGCACGCTGGGGTTCTTCGCCCCCGAGGGCGGCCGGCTGCGGGCCGCCTTCTGCGCGGAGCTCGACCTGGGCGACCCGGGCATCTCCTGGCTGAGCTCCCGGGACCGGGTCGCCGAGTTCGGCCACGTGCTGGCGATGATCTGCGGGACCCTGGCCCGGATCGGCGACGAGGTCTACGAGCTGCAGCGGCCGGAGATCGGCGAGCTGCGCGAGCCGACCTCCGCCGAGGTCGTCGGCAGCATCACCATGCCCCACAAGCGCAACCCCGAGGGCAGCGAGCACCTCGACACCCTGGCCCGGCTCGCGCGCGCCCAGGCGCACCTGCTCACCGAGGGGATGGTCGCCGGCCACGAGCGGGACGGGCGCGCCTGGAAGGCGGAGTGGCTCGCCCTGCCGGAGGTCTGCCTGCTCACCGGCGTGGCGCTGCGCCTCGCCGACCGGCTCACGGCCGGCCTCGTCGTGGAGGCCGCGGCCATGCGGGCGAACCTGGAGCGCCGGGGCGACCAGCCCGCCTCCGAGCGGCTGCTGGCCCTGCTGACGCCGCGGCTGGGCAAGCACGCCGCCCAGCGGGCCATGCACGAGGCGCTGACGCCGGGCACCGCCGACGTCCACGACCTCGTGGACGCCCTGGTCCGCGCCGGGGTGCTCGAGGAGGGCGACCGCCCCGCGTCGGTGCCGTGGGAGACGGGCGAGTCCGGGGCCATGGTGGACGAGGTGGTCGCGCGGGCGCGCTCCGCCCGCGCGCGCGAGCCGGAGACGTGGCCGTGACGCCCCCGCGCTTCGCCCTCGCGGTCCTGCCGACCCCGCTGGTGCGCGCCCCGCGCCTGGAGGACGCGCTCGGGGCCGGGCCGGTCTACCTCAAGCGCGACGACCTGACCGGCTTCGGCATCGCGGGCAACAAGGCGCGGGCGCTGGAGTTCCTGCTCGGCGACGCACTCGCTGAGCGGGCCGACGTCCTGGTGGCGGCGGGCAGCACCTCGTCCAACTTCTGCGCCGCCGCCGCGATGGCGGCGCGGGTCGCCGGCCTGGGGTGCGACCTGCTCTTCCCGGGCGACCCCGCGGCGCCTGGCTCCGTGAACGTCGAGCTGGCCCGGGCCGCGGGGGCCCGGCTGGTCTTCGGGGCCGCCCGGACCCGCGACGGGCTCGACGCCGCGGTCGGCGAGCACGCGGAGGCCCTCCGGGCCGAGGGCCGGCGCCCGTACGCCGTCCCCCGCGGCGGGGCCACGGCGGTGGGCGCCCTCGGCTACGCCCACGCCGTGGACGAGGTGTCGGAGCAGTGCGAGGCGGCTGGCGTGCGGCCGCGCACCGTGGTCGTGGCGACGGGCTCCGGGGGGACCCAGGCGGGGCTCGTCGCCGGAGGGGCGGGCGCGAGGGACCGCTGGCGGCTCGTCGGCGCGAGCGTCAGCAGGCCGGCGGAGGAGGTCACCGAGCAGGTCCTGCGGACGGCACGAGCCTGCGCCGAGCGGGCCGGGCTGTCCCCGCCGTGCCCGGAGGCCGTCGAGGTCGTCGACTGCCGCGGCGAGGGGTTCGGGATCGCGTCGGCCGAGGACCGGGCCAGCGCGCGCCTGGCGCTGGACCACGAGGGCCTGGTGCTCGACCACTACTACGGAGCGAAGGCGATGACGTTGCTGAGGAGCCTGGTCCGCGAGCCGGACAGCACGCCCGCGCTGTTCTGGAGCACCGGCGGCGTCGCCGCCGCGCTCACCTCACTCGCGCGAGGTGCCTGGTGACGCCGCGGACGCGGCGCAGCGGCCCCCCGCAGAGCGGGCCGGCACCCGAGCTGGTGGACAGCGGGTTCGCGCTCGAGAACGCGGACGCGCCCTTCCTGCACGAGGGGCTGAACCTGGCCGACATCGCGCACGTGCTCGACCTGCGGCGGCGCGAGCTCATCCCGGAGTCGGCCGCGCGCGACCTCGTCCTGCTGCTGCTCGAGGTGCACGAGATGCCCCCCGACTCCTTCCCCTACCACCCGGAGTTCGGGGAGCCGTACAACTCGCGGGAGCGCTTCTTCGTCGCGCGGCTCGGCAAGGTCGCGGGCTGGCTGCACGCCGGCCGCCCGCGCCGCGAGGCCGTGCGGATCGCGTTGCGGCTCCACGTCCGCGAGCGGCTCCTCGACCTGGTCGAGGAGGTGGTCGGCCTCGCCCGCGACACGACCGCCCTGGCCGGTCGGCACGTCGAGACGCTGATGCCGGACCAGACCTACCTGCAGCAGGCCCAGCCCTCCACGTTCGGCCACTACGTGCTGTCGTTCGTCTACCCGGCGCTGCGCGACGCGTGGCGGATGCTGGAGGAGTTCGACGAGATCAACCGCAGCCCGGCCGGAGCCGGCTGCGTCAACGGGACGCGGCTGCTGGACGACCGCACGTACCTTGCCGCCGACCTGGGCTTCGACGCGATCATCGAGCACACCCGCGACGCGATGTGGCAGATCGACGGGCTCATCCACGTGCTGGCCACCGCGTCCAGCCTGCTCTCCACGCAGAGCAAGCTGGCCGAGGACCTGGAGATCTGGTCCAGCAGCGAGTTCGACTTCGTCGACCTCCACGACGCGTACTCGCGGGCGAGCATCCTGATGCCGCAGAAGCGCAACCCCTATGCGCTCTCCATCGTTCGCGGCGCCTCCGGGGTGCTGATCGGGCGGCTGACCGGGTTCCTCGCCGTGGCCAAGAGCCCTTCGGCCCGCAGCGACAACCTGATCTTCGCCTACGGGGAGCTGCCGCGTGCCCTGGATCTCTCGATCCGGGTCACGCGGCTGATGGCCGGCGTGACGCGCACCCTTGAGGTCAACGTCGAGGGGATGGCCGCCGGTCTCGAGGCCGGCTACACCCAGGCCACCGACCTCACCGAGTACGTCGTGCAGACCTGTGGCGCCGACTACCGCACCGCCTACGAGGTCGTGGGGCGGACGGTCCGGGACGCGAGCGCCCGGGGGATCCCGGGTCGGCGAGATCACGGGCGCCATGCTCGACGCCGCGGCCGAGGCCGAGACCGGCGAGCCGTGGGGGATGGCGCGAGGTCGACCTCACCGCGGCGCTCGACCCGTGGACGATCGTGGGCACCCGCCGCGCGACCGGCGGCGCGGCCCCCGCGGCCGTCGAGTCCATGATCCGCAACTGCGAGCGGGACGCGTCGGACCTGCACGACGCCGTGACGCGGCGCCGCGAGGTCGTCGACCGCGCCGAGGCCCGGCTCCTGGACCGGGCCAGGCGCACCGCCGAGCAGTGGGGGGACTCCCGTGGCTGACCCGCCCCGCCCGATCTCGCTGCCGGACGAGGTGTCCGTGGTGAACCTCGGCCTGTCGCTCTTCGCCGATGCCGTGGAGCAGCAGGCCTCGCCGGTGCAGCAGGTCGCCTGGCGGATCCCCGCGGCCGGGGACCTGGCGATGGTCGACGCGCTGGAGCAGCTGTACGGGCCGCGGGCCGCCGAGATCGACGCCGCCAACGCCGAGGTCGCGCGACGGCTCGACCAGAGCGTCCCGGTCCTCGTGGACGTCGTCCCGGCCGAGCGGGTCGTCCCGCAGACCGCCGACCGGGTGCTCCTGCACTGCGGGCCCGAGGTCGCGTGGACCCGGGCGTGCGACCCGCTGCGGCGGTCCCTGCGCGCGGTCACGGTCGCCGAGGGATGGGCCCCCACGGTGGAGGAGGCCGACCGTCTGCTGTCGGCCGGCGAGGTCCGGTTGCGCCCGGCCTACCTGCACGACGTCGTGCTGCCGATGGCCAGCGTCGTCGGACCGTCGGCGCCCCTCTTCGTGGTCGAGAACCGGGTCTTCGGCACGCGCGCCTTCGCCCCGATCAACCAGGGCCCCGGGGAGACGGCCTGGTTCGGCCGGGAGACGGCCGCGGCGATCGCCCGGCTCGAGCTGCTGCGTGACGTCGCAGGGCCCATGTGGCGCCGGATCGTGGACTCGGCCGGCCCGATCGACCTCTTCGCCCTGGCCGCCCAGGGCGTCCAGGTGGGCGACGACGTCCACATGCGCACCCAGGGCACGACCAGCCTGATGGTGCGCCAGCTGCTCGGGCACCTCGCCGCCCTCCCGGACCGGGGACGGGTCGAGCTGGCGGAGCTCCTCGCCGGCAACCACCTCTTCTTCCTGAACCTGGCCATGGCAGCGGCGAAGTCGGCTGCCCTGGCCGCGGAGCAGGTCGGGTCCGCCTCCAGCGTCGTCACGATGATGTGCCGCAACGGGACCTCCTACGCCGTCCGGCTGGCCGGCTCGCAGCGGGTCTTCCTCGCCGAGGCGCCCCCGGTGGCCGCCGCGATGTACTACCCCGACTACGACGCCAGCGTCGCGGCACCCGACATCGGGGACAGCGCGATCCTCGAGCTGGCCGGCCTCGGCGGCGCGGCGGCCGCGGGCTCCCCGGCCGTGGCGGGCTTCCTCCCCGGGGGCATGAGCGACGCGGTGGCGATGACCGAGGAGATGGCGGCGATCTGCGTCGCCGAGAGCAGCCGGTTCCGGATCCCGAGCTGGCACGGGCGGGGGACGCCGCTCGGCGTCGACGCGCGCCGCGTGGTCGAGCTGGACACCCCGCCCCGTGTCACCACCGGCATCCTGCACGCGAGCTCCGGCATCGGCCAGATCGGTGCCGGCGTGGCGACCGCGCCGGTCGCGTGCTTCCGCGAAGCGGTGGGCGCGTTGGCCGCGGACGACGACGGCGGGGGCCGCGAGCCCGCACCGGGAGCGGGCGGGTCCTCGTGAGCGGTCGCAGCGTCCGCACCCGGTGGAGCGGGGGCATGCGCGCCGTCTCGGAGGCCGGCGGGTTCGAGATCGTGACCGACGAGCCGGAGAGCGCCGGTGGCACCGACACCGGGCCCCAGCCCACCGACCTGCTGCTGGCCGCGGTCTCCTCCTGCATCACGCTGGCGGTCGCCTGGGTCGCGCGCAGGCGCGGAGTCGAGCTGTCGGGTCTCGAGGTCCGCGCCGTCGGTACCTACGCCGGGCTCAGGTTCGAGCGGATCGACGTCTCGGTCACCTGCGAGACCCCTGACGCGCTCGTGGACCTCATGGACGAGGTCGCCCGGGTCTGCTACGTCTCCAACACGCTGCGCCACGCGCCCGAGCTCAGCGTCCGCGTGGTGTGAGCCGCCTGCGGAGGGGCACGAAGGCCGCACACCGCGACCCTCGCGAGGCCGACGCGAGTACGGTCTGGGTCACCTGCCGCCGCCCGACCGGAGGGATCACCAGATGAGCAGCCGCACCGACGCCTACCGAGCCGCGCGGGACCACCTGCTGGCGGTGGGGACGGACCACGAACGTGCGCTGGCGGAGTTCGCCTGGCCCGACGTCGGCGACACCTTCAACTGGGCGGTCGACTGGTTCGACGTGATCGCCCGGGACAGCGAGCAGCCCGCGCTGACCATCGTGGAGGAGGACGGCCGCGTCGCCAGCTGGACCTTCGACCAGGTCCGCCGCCGCTCCAACCAGGTCGCGCGGTGGCTCGGCGAGCAGGGCGTCACGCGCGGCGACCCGGTCATGATCATGCTCGGCAACCAGGTCGAGCTGTGGGAGACCATGCTCGCCGTGATGAAGCTGGGCGCGGTGATCATGCCGACCGCGGTGGCCGCCGGCGCGTCGGACCTGCAGGACCGGATGACCCGCGGCGGCGCCACCCACGTCATCTGCAACGCCGCGGACCTCGACAAGCTCGAGGGGACCGACGACGCCGTCCGGCGCCTCGTCGTGGGCGGCGCGGGAGAGGGCGGCGTACCGGACCTCTCGGCCGCGGCCGGCCTGGACGACGCCGACCTCGACCACCCCGGCACGGCCGCCGACGACCGGTTGCTCCTGTACTTCACCTCGGGCACGACCAACCTGCCCAAGCTCGTCGAGCACACCCAGGTCTCCTACCCGGTGGGGCACCTCACCACGATGTACTGGCTCGGCCTGCGACCCGGGGACGTGCACCTGAACATCTCCTCGCCCGGGTGGGCCAAGCACGCCTGGTCGTGCTTCTTCGCGCCGTGGATCGCCGAGGCGACGATCTTCGTGCACAACTTCACGCGCTTCGACGCCCCGGAGCTGCTGCGGATCCTCGGCGAGCACGAGGTGACGACCTTCTGCGCTCCGCCGACGGTGTGGCGCATGCTGATCAAGGCGGACCTCGCCGGCAGGCGCGGCCGGCTCCGCGAGATCATCGGCGCCGGCGAGCCGCTCAACCCGGAGGTCATCGCGCAAGTCCAGCAGGCGTGGGACCTGCAGCTGCGCGACGGGTTCGGCCAGACCGAGATGACCGCCGCGATCGGGAACACCCCGGGCCAGCCGGTCAAGCCGGGGTCGATGGGCCGCCCCCTGCCCGGGGTGCCGGTGGTGCTCGTCGACCCGTCGACGGGCGAGGACGTCTCCGCCCCCGGTTCCGAGGGCGAGATCTGCCTCGACCTCGAGGGGCCGGCCGGGCACCCCCTGCCGCTGATGACCGGCTACCAGGACGACGAGGAGCGCAACGCCGAGGCCATGGCGGGCGGCCGCTACCACACCGGCGACGTCGCGACGGTCGACGAGGATGGCTACATCACCTACGTCGGGCGCACCGACGACGTCTTCAAGGCCTCCGACTACAAGGTCAGCCCCTTCGAGCTGGAGTCCGTGCTGATCGAGCACCCGGCGGTCGCCGAGGCCGCGGTCGTGCCGGCCCCGGACGCGGTGCGCCTGGCGGTGCCGAAGGCGTACGTCGTGCTCGCGGCCGGCTACGAGCCGTCGGAGGCGACCGCGCTGGAGATCTTCCGGCACGCGCGGGGCCGGCTGGCGCCCTACCTGCGGATCCGGCGCCTGGAGTTCGCCGAGCTGCCGAAGACGATCTCCGGGAAGATCCGCCGCGTGGAGCTGCGCGAGCGGGAGGAGACCCTCGCCGCCGACCGCGCGTCCTCCGCAACGGAGTGGCGCGAGGACCAGTTCCCCGAGCTCCGCCAGGGGCCGTCCTCCGGCTGAGCCGGTCTCGGCCGCGCGTGAGGACGTCCGGTCGGCGTTGCTGGTGCCCGGGGCCTGGCTACAGGGCGTCGCGCAGGCCGACCTGCTGCACGACAACTGACGTGTCGGCGCTCGCGGGGGCGTTTGAATGCGTCGCCGGGGCGACCTACGCTTCGATCACCGGTCGGGACCAGGCCGGGCCCACCGTCGTGTGCGCGCCTGCGCCCGACTCTCGGGGGAGTCCCGATGACACAGAGCCGCTTTCGACCACCGGGGCCCCGGCCGTGACCGCCATCGCTGGCCGCGGCGTGCCGCCGTGCCCGGCCACCCAGGCTTCGACTACCCAGCGCCCGATCACCCAGCGCCCGGACACCCAGCTCCCGGACACCCAGCGCCCGATCACGCAGCGCCCGCTCACCCAGCGACCGTTCAGCCTCCGCGTCGTCGACTCGCCGGTGGTCGACGCCGGCGTCCGCACGCTGCTGGGCGCGCACCGCGACCGCTTCCGCGTGCTCCCCCGATGCGCCGACGCGTCGTGGTCCGCGCTCGCGGCCGGGGCCGACCTGCTGCTCTGCGACGCGGAGCTGCCCGAGACCGCGCTGGCGGCGCTGCTGCGCACCGGCGTCCCGGTCGCCCTGTTCAGCTGGAACCACGACCCCGACCGGGCCCGCCGGTCCCTGTGGGCCGGGGCCCGCGGCGTCCTGCCGAAGTCCCTCGAGCCCGAGGCCCTGATGGCGGCGCTGGATCGGCTGGCCGCGGGGGAGCTCGTCGCACCGACCCTCCCGGAGGCGGCGGGTGCGCACGACGTGTCAGCGCTCCACCGGGCGTGGGGGCTCACCCCCCGCGAGGAGGAGATCCTGGCGCTCCTCGCGCAGGGCTGCACGAACCGCGCGATCGCCGAGCAGTCGTTCGTCAGCGTGAACACGGTCAAGACGCACCTCCGCTCGCTCTTCCAGAAGCTCGGCGTCTCGAACCGTGCCCAGGCCGTGCGCTGGTGGTTCGACCACCGCCACCCGCTGCCGGAACCCGGCCCGGCGCCGGCCCTCGGCGGCGTAGGCGCCCATCAAGCGTACGGTGGCGGGAGTGCGGGGGCGTGATCCGATACCGCCGTGCGCCCAGCCCGGGGAGGGGGAGCTCGCGATGCCCGGCACCGATGTGCTTGCAGACTCGCTCGCCCACGCGGCGCAGAGCCTGAACGAGGTCTCCTCGACGCAGGAGACGTTGGCGATGATCGTCGACGTCGCGGTCCGCTCGATCCCCGGGGCCGACCACGTCGGCATCTCGGAGGCCCACCAGGACGGGCGGCTCGACACCCTGGCGGCCACGAGCACCCGGGTCCGGGAGTTCGACGAGCTCCAGGTCGAGCTCGGCGAGGGGCCCTGCCTCTACGCCATCGAGGAGCACACGCTCGTCCGCATCGACGACATCGCCGACGAGCGGCGCTGGCCGCGGTTCGCCGACCGAGCCGGCCGGCTGGGCCTCGGGTCGCAGATCGGCGTCCGGATGCGTGGGGACGACCGCACCCTCTCGGGCCTCAACATCTACGCCGAGAAACCCCACGCGCTGACCGAGGAGAGCGCCCACAGCGCCGACCTCTTCGCCACGCTGGCCGCGGTCGCCATGGGCAAGGCCCGCACCATCGACCAGCTGTACGAGGGGATGCACCACCGCCAGCGCATCGGCGTGGCCGTGGGCATCCTGATGCAGCGCTACCGGCTCGACGAGCAGCGCGCCTTCGGGTTCCTCGTGCGGGCTTCCTCGCACGCCAACGTCAAGCTGCGAGACGTCGCGGCCGAGATCGTCGCGCACCACACCGCCGACGTCGCCGCGCACGGGGCGGCCGAGCGCCTCGGCCATGATTCCGGCGCGAGCGGGAACTAGGGGCGTGTCCCGGCCGAGCCCTGGCCGGCCCGGGGCGGCCCGGGCCGGGGTCAAGCAGTCGGCGTCGGCCCGGTGCCCGACAAACCCCTCGGGCGGCGCTCGCGCGCCCGCGTGCGGCGTAGGGTGGGGTGAGAAGAAGAATGACGAGGGGGGGTGCCCGTGTCGGACCATCCCCGGCTGCTGGCCCGCCTCACACGCACGCTGGCGGGGCAGCCTCTGGCGGAGCCGCTCCCCATGCGGCTGTGCCGGGCCTTCGTCGAGATCGTCGGGGCCGAGCGTGGCGCCGTCTCCCTGGGCTTCAGCACCACCGAGCGGTCGCTGCTGGTGGCCACGGACGACGTGGCCGCCCGGTACGAGGAGGCGCAGGACCTCGTGCGCGAGGGGCCCAGCCTGGACGCGTTCCGCACCGGCGTGGCCGTCTGGAGCAGCGACGCCGCCGACACCGGCCGGCGCTGGCCGCAGCTGACCAGCGCGGCCCCGCACGCGGCGCCCGGGCGGATCCACGCGATCCCGATGCGCGCGGACGGCACGGTGATCGGCGTCGTGACGGTTCACCACGGCGCGGGTGACCGGGACGGCACGCCCCCCGAGGAGCTGCAGTTCCTCGTGGACGCGGTCGGGGCGGCCATCCGCGGGGCCGTGCCGCGGGAGGAGCCCGGGGAGGAGTTCTGGCGGGACCGTGACAGGGTCTCGCAGGCGACGGGCATGGTGATCGGGCAGCTCGGTCTGACGCCGTCGGACGCCGCCGCGGTGCTGAGGGCGCACGCGTTCGCGCTCGCGCTGCCGATCGCCGAGATCGCGCGCCGGGTGCTGGACCGCGAGCTCGACTTCTCCGACGATGAGGCTGCGGATCAGCGAGGAGACCGGGACATGGGCGAGGAGGAGGAGTGATGAACCGGATGTCGGGCGTGGAGCTGTTCGCCCACGCGGCGGCCGCTCTCATCGGTGACCACGACGATGTCGCCGACTCGTTGGCCCAGCTCGTGGCCGACAGCGGGGCCCTGCTGGGTGCTGACGCTGCGGCCCTCCTGGTCAGCGAGGGGTCGAACCACGGTCTGCGGCTGCTGAGCGCGACGTCGCACCGCGCCGTCGAGCTCGAGATGCTCCAGGCGCAGCACCGCGCCGGGCCGTGCGTCGACTGCCTCGAGACCGACGCGCCTGTGGTTGCCACGGGCGTCGAGGCGTTGGCCGAGCGGTGGGGGGAGGTCGGCGAGGCCATCGCCGCGGCCGGGTTCCACGCCGTCCTGGCCCTGCCGATGCACTACCGGGGGGTGGCCCTGGGCGGCCTCAACCTCTTCTACGCCGGCGCCGCCCCGTCCCGCGAGACGCACGAGCTGGCGCAGGCCGTCGCCGACATGGCGACCCTGCTCGTCGTGCACTCGAGCCCGGTCGGCGAGGAGCAGGTGCGCGCCCGGATGGCCGAGGCCCTCAGCGCCCGCGAGCTCGTCGAGCAGGCCAAGGGCGTGCTCGCGCACACCGAGGGGCTGACGATGGAGGAGGCGTACACCGAGCTGCTGCGCCGGTCCGTCGCGCTGGTCACGCCGCTGACCCGGACGGCGCTGGCCGTGGTCGAGGAGGCCGTAGGCCGGGAGCGGCCCTAGCGCCCCGCCGCTACCGTGACTGCATGGAGAGCCGAGCGGCGTCCGAACCGATCCGCGTCTACCTCGTCGACGACCACGAGGTGGTGCGCCGCGGCCTGCGCGAGATGCTCGAGGAGGAGGCCGACATGGAGGTCGTGGGCGAGTCCGGGCTGGCCGAGGAGGCGACGCGGCGCATCCCGGCGCTGCGGCCGCACGTGATGGTGCTGGACAACCGCCTGCCCGACGGCTCCGGCATCGACGTGTGTCGCGACGTCCGCTCCCGGCACCCGGAGATCCGCGCGCTGGTGCTCACGTCGTTCGACGAGGACGACGCGGTCTTCGCCGCGATCATGGCCGGGGCGGCCGGCTATCTGCTCAAGCACGTGCGCGGCGCCGACCTCGTCGACACGATCCGCCGCGTGGCGGCCGGGCAGTCCGCGCTCGACCCGGCCGTCACGGAACGGGTGATGGAGCGCGTCCGCTCCGGCCCGCCCGCCGACGAGGCGCTCGCGGGCCTCACCGAGCGCGAGCAGCGGATGCTGGAGCTGATCGGTCAGGGCCTGACCAATCGCGAGATCGCGGCCGAGCTCTTCCTGGCCGAGAAGACCGTGAAGAACTACACCTCGGCGATGTTCACGAAGCTCGGCCTGACCAGCCGCACCCAGGCGGCGATCTTCGCGACCAAGCACCCGCCGCGCTAGCTAGCGGTACCGCGCGGCAGCCACGCCTCAGACCGGCCCCTCCAGCCGCCGCCCGGTCAGCCGGCTGATCTCGATGCGCAGCGAGACGGGCCGGATTCCCTCGGGCCACACGTCCACCCGCGCCCCCCGGTGCATCGCGGCCATCAGGTCGACCCGGGCCCAGCCGCGCGCCAGCACGCTCCAGCCGGTGCGCAGCCCGGCGTCGATGTGGTCCACGTGGAACGCCACCGCCGAGCGGTCGCACTCGCGCGCCGCGCTCGACCACGGCGCCAGGCGCAGCAGGATGTCCGGGCCGTCGAGGGCGAAGTTGACGGTCACGACGCTCAGGCCCTCGTCGCCCTGCCAGACGAGTCGGCCGACCTCGCTCTCGGCGAGCAGGGCGCGGCAGGCGTCCTCGTCGAGGTCGCGCAGGTGCCCGGACAGGATCTGCTGTGATGCGGTGCGCTCGTCCATGGCGCGCCTCCCGGGGGTTGTGGTGGTCGGTTCGCCTCCACGATCCACCGGACGGGGGTGGCTAGCCTAGGGCGGGACGTCACCGACCCGGGGACCGTCGACCATGGCGGGTGGGACCCCGGTCCCGTGGGGCGCTCGACGAGGAGTGGCATGGCGGAGGACGAGCAGGGACCGGCGCTCGGTCGCGCCGAGCTCGACGAGCTGCTGCGCGAGCTGCTGGGCCGCGTGCACGGTGTCGTCGACGAGCGGGAACGGCTGCGGCTGCTGCTCGACGCGGTCCTCGCCGTGAACGGCGACCTCAACATCGACGGGGTACTGCAGCGGATCGTCGGCACCACGGCGCGGCTGGTCGGCGCCCGCTACGTCGCGCTCGGTGTCCTCGCCCGCGCGCCCGGCAAGCGGCTGCGCGCCTTTGTGCACCACGGGCTCACCGACGAGCAGGTGGCCGCCATCGGGGACCTGCCGCACGGCCACGGGCTGCTCGGCCTGATCATCGACCGCCCCGAGCCGCTGCGGCTGCGCGAGATCGACAGCCACCCGGCCTCCTCCGGCTTTCCCGCGCACCACCCGCCGATGCACTCGTTCCTGGGCGTGCCCGTGCGCTCGCGGGACCGCGTCTACGGCAACCTCTACCTGTCGGAGAAGGAGGACGGGCTCGACTTCACCGACCGCGACGAGGAGGTCGTCGTCGCGCTGGCGGCCGCGGCCGGTGTCGCGCTGGAGAACGCGGAGCTCTATGAGGAGGCGCACCGGCGCGAGGCCTGGGCGACCGCCACCGCCGAGGCCACCCAGACGATCGGCCGGTCCCGCTACGACGAGGAGGCGCGCGACGCCGTGGCGCGCAGCGCCCGCGAGACGGCCGGGGCGGACGAGGCAGCGATCGTCGCCGCGGACGACGCGCGGGAGGGTTCCCCCGAGGCGCGCGCCCTCGCCGGGGGAGGGCCCGTGCGCGACGCGGAGGCGTGCGTGGTCGCCGTCCCGCTGCGCTCGCCGACGGGCACGTCGGGCCCCCTCGAGGCGCTCGTGCTGCGCTGGCGGGTCGAGCGGAGCGAGGAGATGCACGCGCTGGACCTCAGCCTCCCCAGCCGCTTCGCGGCGCAGGTCGCGCTCGCCGCCGAGGCCGCCCGGGGCCGCGAGCACGCCGAGCGGCTCGCGGTCCTGGAGGACCGCGACCGCATCGGGCGCGACCTCCACGACCTGGTGATCCAGCGGCTCTTCGCCGTCTCGCTCAGCCTCGACAACGCCGCGCGTCGCAGCGGCGACGAGCGCTTCGCGGGTCGCGCCTCGCGCGCGGTGGACGACCTCGACCAGACGATCAAGGACATCCGGCGGACGATCTTCGCGCTCTCCACCCCGGACGGCTCGGAGGACATCCAGTCGGAGGTCACGCGGATGGTCGACCGGGCCGCGGCCACGCTGAAGTTCCGGCCGGCGCTGACCTTCGCCGGGCCCGTGCGGGCCGTGATCGACGCGGACCTGGCGCCCGACCTGCTGGCGGTGCTCGGCGAGGCCCTCTCGAACGCGAGCCGGCATGCCGGGGCCCGCGCCGTCGAGGTCGAGCTGTCCGCCGGCTCCGAGGTGTGCCTCCTCGTCGCCGACGACGGGCGCGGCCTGCCGGACGAGGTCGCCGAGAGCGGGCTGTCCAACATGCGCGAGCGGGCGCGGCGGCACGGCGGCACGATGTCCATCGACTCGGGGTCGGGCGGCACGCGGCTCGTGTGGTGCGTCCCCGCGCCGGGCTGAGGAGGAGCAGTGTCGGCGCGGGGCGGCCGGTGGCTCAGGCGGTGGGGACCACGGCCACGGCCGTCTCCGCGTGCTCGAGAACGGCGGTGGCGACGCCCGCGTGCAGGGAGGCGAGCGGCCCCCCGCGGCGGCGGCGCCCCACGACGATCAGCGAGGCGTCGGAGTCCGCGGTCAGGAGCGCCTGGCCGACCTCCTCGCCGCGCACGCTGCGCGTCACCTCGACGTCGGGGAACTTCTCGGCGAAGCCGGCGACGGCCTCCGCGAGGGTGCGCTCGGCCTCCTTCGCCTCGACGGGGTCCCCCAGCCCCGAGAGCCCGTAGGCCAGCGCGAGCTGGTCGACGTGCGTGTGCAGCACCGTCAGGTGTCGGCCGCGCAGCGACGCCTCGCGGAACGCGAAGTCGAGCACCGGCTGGGCCGCGGGGCGACCGTCGACACCCACGACGACGCCACCCTCGTGCCGCACCGCGCCGGGGCGGAGCACGACCACCGGGCATGCGGCGTGCCGGCTGAGCGCGGCGCTGACCGAGCCGAGCAGCAGGGACCCGACGGGGCCGCGCCCGCGCGAGCCGACGACGACGAGCGTCGCGTGCTCGGCGGCCTCGAGCAGGGCGCGCCGCGCGTCGCTCAGCGTCACGACGGCGCGCACCTCCAGACCGGGGTGCAGTGCGCGGACGCGCTCGGCGTGCTCCTCGGCCATGGCCCGCGCGTTGGACTCGACGTCGCGCATCATCTCGATGTGGTCGATCGCCCGGCCGTCCTGCCAGACCTGCGCGTACGCCGCCGCGCTGTCGGCCGCGTACAGCGCGACCAGCGGGCGGTTCTCCAGGGCGGCCTGCTCGGCCGCCCAGGCGAGCGCCTCCTCCGCGTGCGGCGAGCCGTCGATGCCGACGACGACCGCGCCCGCGGCAGCGGTGTGGATGTGGTCGTTGGTGATGGTCTCGGTGTCCATGCACCCACGCTGCCGCCCGGGGAGCGCGTCCGGCAGGGACCCGGGTCATCTCCGCCGGGGACGCTGGCCCCCGACCGTGCCGGGTGACCCCGCCCCTCCGGGCGAGAAGGAAGGCGCGGGGCGCCCACGATGAGGCAGTCTGGGGGCATGGCGCTCGATGCACGCGCGGGGATCAACAGCGCTCGTACCACGCTGAAGCACCCCGAGACGCAGACCGACCTGCTCCAGGTCGCGAAGGCCACGTTGGCCACGGTCGTCGCGTGGCTGCTCGCGACCGAGGTCTTCGGTCTGCAGCAGCCCTTCCTGAGCGCCTGGGCGGCCCTGCTCACCGTGCACGCGACGGTCTACCGGACCTTCTGGAGGGGCGTGCAGTCGGTGGCCGCGACCTTCGTCGGCATCATGCTCTCCTTCCTCGCGGTCGAGCTGCTCGGCTACGGCGCCCTCACGCTCGGGCTCGCCGTGCTGGTGGGGTTGCTCGCCGCGCGGTTCCGTCCGGTGCGCGAGGAAGGCGTGACGATCGCGACCACGTGCCTCTTCCTGCTCACGCAGGGCGACGGGACACAGGGCGACCTGCTGCTGCACCGGTTCGGAGACACCGTGCTGGGCGTGGCCACGGGACTGCTGATCAACCTGATCGTGATCCCGCCGCTGGACGACCGGAGCGCCGAGCGGCACCTCGACGAGGTCAACCGCCGGCTGGGCAACCTCCTCGGCCGCATGGCCGACGAGCTGAACGAGCCCGACAGCCACGAGCACGCCATGGCGTGGATCGACGAGACCCGCGAGATCGACGACCTGCTCGACCACGCGCAGCAGACCCTCTCCTTCACCCGCGAGAGCCAGGCCTGGAACCCCCGCAAGTGGCGGTCGGCGTGGGCCGGCGACCCCACCTCGGGCGAGCAGCTGCTGGTGCGGCTCGAGGAGGGCGTGGCACAGGCCCGCGCGATCGCCCGCGCGGTCAACGAGTCCGCCACGCCGCCGGACGAGTGGGACGAGGACTTCCGCCGGCGCTGGACCGACCTCCTCGGCCGCACCGGCCGCCGGGTGGCCGACCCCGACGCGGAGGTGGGCGGTCTGCGCGGCGAGGTCGACGACCTGACGCGCCACCTCTCCCACGAGCAGCTCCCCGGGCTGCTGTGGCCCTTCTACGGCGCGTTGATCACCGGCCTCATCAACGTGATCGACGTCGTCGACGACGTGGCCTCCATGCGCGCGGTGCGCGAGCCCGGCACCGACCCCGGCAGCGAGGAGCAGCCGGAGGAGGACACGCGCACCGGCTAGCGGTGGCCGGCCGGTCGGGCGGCGCACGAACGACCGCCCCCGTCGTGCCGGGCGGGGCCCGGCGGACGGAGGCGGTCAGCGGACGGGACGAGGCCCCGGCCATGCCGGAGGATGCGTGAACCCGGGTGGCCGGGTCTGCCTCCAGCGGGTCGAAGCCCTGTCCGCGTCCGCACCCTCCCGATACCCCCGCCGGAGCGCCGCACACTCGCCCGGACGGGTGGTCGCCGACTGGCCCGGGCTTGCCTCGGGGCATGGATGTGCCGTCACCCGGGTACCAGACTCCTGCCCGCGGCGCGGCCCCCCCGCCGCGGGACCACGACATCGTCGCCCGTGAGCAGGAGGTGGACCCGTGACGCGCGACCGGGTCAGCAGGTACGTCGCGGCGCACCGCGCCGCCGCCCATGTCGGCGTGGCCATGTTCCGGGCCGCGGCCGAGCGGCACCAGCGCGCGCCCTGGGGCGAGACCCTGGCGTCGCTGGCGGACGACGTGGCCGGGGACCGCCGCGCGCTGCAGGAGCTGCTCCAGCGCCTCGGGCACCGGACGTACACGCCGCCCCGGCGGCTGCTGCGGTGGACCCTCGAGGGCGCCGGTCAGGTCACGCGCTCGCTGCACTGGGGGGCCGACCTCTCGTCGCTGGCCGAGCTCGAGAAGCTGCGCTCCAGCGTGGCCGCCAAGCGCCTCGGCTGGGAGGTGCTGCTCGCGGCGGCTCCGCACGACGACCGGCTCGACCGGGTGGAGCTGGAGCGGCTCATCGAGCGCGCCGACAGCCAGCTGGACCGCCTGCGCGACATCCACCTGCAGATGGCGCGCGGCCTGTTCGACGAGCGCGTCGCCACGCCGGGCCCGGGCGCCTCCCGGCGGGGCTGACGGCGTGGCGCGCGACGACGGGCTGGCCGAGTACCGGGACAAGCGCGACCCGGAGAGCTCCCGGGAGCCCGCGGGGTGGAGCGGCGACCCGTCGGCGACCCCGCGCTTCGTCGTGCAGCGGCACGACGCGTCCAGCCTGCACTTCGACCTCCGGCTCGAGATCGCCGGCGTGCTCGTCTCCTGGGCCGTGCCCAAGGGGCCGTCGCTGGACCCGCGCGACAAGCGCCTCGCGACGCGGACCGAGGACCACCCGCTCGACTACGCGGACTTCGAGGGCGAGATCCCGGCGGAGCAGTACGGCGGGGGCACCGTCGTCGTCTGGGACACCGGCGCCTTCGAGAACCTGACGGAGACCGATGACCAGCCGGTGGACGCCGCGGACGCGCTCGCGGGCGGGCACCTGAAGTTCCGCCTCTCCGGGGAGAAGCTCACCGGCGCCTTCGTGCTGACGCACAGCAAGATGGGCGGCGACGAGCGGAACTGGCTCCTGATGAAGCTCGACGACGCCGGTGCCGACCGGCGCCGCAAGCCGGCCGCGACCCAGCCGCGCTCGGTCCTCAGCGGCCGGTCCAACGAGGACCTCGAGGGCGAGGCCGACGCATGACGAACCGGGCGGGCCCCCGCGGGTCCGCCCAGCTCGGACAAAAAACATGCAACGCGGGGTCACGCTCGCTGGAGCAGGCCTCTCCGGCCGACGAAGGACCGTACGCCTGCGACAGTGGCGGGCGTGGTCAGTCGCCCGGCCACTCGCCGGTCTCGCGCTCGAACAACCGCGCGCCGCCGCGGTCGACGACGGCCTTGACCGCCGCGAAGATCGCTCCCTGGATCGCGGCCGCCAGCACGACCTCGCGCATCCGGTACTGCGACTGCAGCGCCTGGGGGGCGGTGCTCTGCGGCCCGGGGGTGGCGCGCTTCCAGACCTGCTCGAAGATGCGGCCCGAGATGAGGCCGGCCACGATCGAGGCCATGATGCCGAACGGCCGGTAGAGAATCCTGGCCGACGTGCTCGTCGTCTTCTCCTGTGCCACGGTGCTCAGTCCTTTCGCTCGCCGGCGTGGTCCGCGTCGCGGCGGCCGGCCCGGTCGGTGGCGTGGTCGTCGCTGGCGCGCTGCTCGGGGACCTGCTCGGGGTCGTCCGACTCGCCGCGGGTGCGGCGCAGCTGCGCGGCCCGGGCCTCGTCCTCGCGCTGCTTCTTCTCGGCCTTCTCGATGTTCCTCGTGTCCTTGGGCGGCAGCTGGATCGACTCCTCCGCCCTCACGCCGGCCTGCAGCTGGCGGCCGCGTTCGAGCTCGGCGTCCAGCTCGGCGCCGAAGAGCAGCGCCAGGTTGGTGATCCACAGCCAGAGCAGGAAGACGATCACGCCCGCCATCGACCCGTAGGTCTTGCTGTAGCTGCCGAACGACGCCACGTAGAAGCCGAACGCCGCCGATGCGAGGATCCACACGAGGATCGCGAACGCAGCGCCCAGGCTGATCCAGCGGAACTTGGGCTGCTTCACGTTGGGCGTCGCCCAGTAGAGGATCGCCACGACGAGGATCACCACGCCGAGGATCACCGGCCACTTGGCGATGCTCCAGATCGTCACGACGGTGGAGCCGAGCCCCAGCGCCCGGCCGACCGAGTCGGCCGCCGGGCCGGTCACCACCAGGGCGACCAGCACGGCTGCGGCCAGCACCACCGCGACGAAGGTGACCAGCAGCATGGCGGGCCGGACCTTCCAGATCGGTCGGCCCTCGTCGATCTCGTAGACCCGGTTCATGGCCCGACCGAACGAGTTGACGTAGCCCGACGCGGACCACAGCGCCGCTGCGAAGCCGATGATCAGCGCGATACCCGCCCCCGAGGCCCCGCTCAGCGACTGCAGCGTGGGTTCGAGGGTGTCGGCGACCGAGCTGCCCGCCACGTCGCGCAGGATCTGCGTCAGCGTGTCGACGGTCTGCTGCCCCTGGCCGACGAGGCCGACCAGTGACAGCAGCGCGATGGCCGCGGGGAAGATGGCGAGGACCGCGTAGTAGGTCAGTGCGGCGGCCAGGTCGGTGCACTGGTCCTTGCTGAACTCGCGCAGCGTCTTGCGTGCCACGAACTTCCACGACGTCGCGGTCATGTCGTCCGGGCTGTCGGGCTTCTCCTCCCGCTCCGGGTGCGGCGCGGTGGCCGCGTCGGTGCTGGAGCGGGTCATCGCCGTCGCCGCCAGGCGATCACGGCGATCGTCGCGGCCGCGACGACGACGACCGCGGCGCCGGCCGGCACGGCCGGCCGGACGTTGCCGTCCGCGTTCGTGGCGGCGTCCGTCGCGCGCCGACGCGCGGCCTCGACCCGCGCCACCGTCTGCTGGCGCGTGGCAACGGCCCTGTCGCGGGCCCGGCCCTTGACGTCCATCTTCGCGCTCAGCGCGTCGACGGTCTCGCCCAGCTGCTGGCGCGTCTGCTCGATGTCGGCCTGGATCTGCTCCGGGCTGCGCTGCTCCGGGACCTCGGCGTCGGCGCGGGTCTCCGCGCCGGTCTGCTTCTCGGTGCCGCTCACGAGCGGGCCCCCTTCACGGTCGCGACGTCCTTCTGGACGCTCTGCACGCTGGTCTGCACCGCGGGCGGCGCCTTCTCCACCTGCTTCTTGCCGACGATGGCGGCGACGCCGGCAGCGGCGAAGAGCACCACCGTCACGATGAGCGCGGCGAGCCATGCCGGCATGGCCAGCGCGAGCGCCAGCACGGCCGTGGCGATCAGGACGCCGAGACCGTAGAGCGCGAGCACACCGGCGGTGCCGAAGAGGCCGCCGCCGATGCCGGCGCGCTTGCCGGCCTCCTTCAGCTCGGCCCGGGCCAGCTCCATCTCGGAGCGGACCAGCGAGGAGAGCTGCTCGCTGGCGTCCGTCAGCAGCTGCGCGGTCGAGGCGTCCTCGCGGCGGTCTGCCCGCTGCGGGGGCACCGGGTCGGGTGTGGCCCGGGTCGACGGCTCCGTCATCGGCTGCTCCCGCCGGCGTTGGTGCCGCCGGTGCTGCTGCTGGTGGTGGCGCTGGAGCCCGCGCTCGCGCCGCCGGTGTCGGCGGCGGGGCCGCTGGAGGATGAGCCCGTCGATGAGCCGGGGGCCTTCTCGGCGGCCTTGTCGGCCACCTCGGAGCCCTTCTCGCGGGCCGCGGCCTGCGCCTCGGACTTCTTCTCCTGCACGCGGGGGTCGTTCCAGAGCTTGCGAGCCTGCTGCTCGATCTGGTCGTAGCGCTCCCGCCCGGCGCGCGCGCCGAGCACGTATCCGATGCCTCCGCCGAGGAGTAGAGCCAGCTTCGCCATGGTTCCCCCATCCCGACCGGGCTGTCGCCGGCCGCCGGTGAATGGCGGGCGCGAGGCCCGCCGGTGTAGGTACAGAGTGGTACGTCATGACAGTGCCCCATTGCCCAAGGCTCATGCGCGGCACCGTCTCCCCGCGGGCTAGGACGTAAGGGTGAGCGGGCAGGCCAGGGTCGCGCGAGAGCCACGCGTGCGGCGTGATGCACGCCTGGTTCGCCAGGTGGGCCAGCTGGGAGGCGGACTCCGCGGCTGGCTGGAGCTGCGCCCCGTGGCGGTCTGCACCTGGACGCGGCCGAACCAGTCGGGGAAGTGCGCCGGCTGGCGCTTCTCGTGGAAGCCGCCCGCGTCGAGCCCGTCCGGGAACCGCTGCATCGTCAGGGGGCGCCCCGCGACGTGCGGCAGCATCACGTCCGCGACCGCCGCGTCGTAGTGCGCCAGGTCGAGCGTGGTGACGCTCGCGCCGCCGGCCACGGGCGGCTCCGGGAATGCCTGCTGCCCCGCCGGGTACCCGGCCCGAGGCACCGGCAAGCGCCGGTGCCGGCACGCGACCCGGCCCACCCGGCCGGGCGCGCCGCCGACCGAGGAGGAGACGCAGCGTGAAGGCAGTGACCTGGCAGGGCCCGCAGAAGGTGAGCGTCGAGGAGGTCCCCGACCCGACGATCGTCGAGCCGACGGACGCGGTCATCCGGATCACCTCCAGCGGCCTGTGCGGCTCGGACCTGCACCTCTACGAGCCGCTCGCCCCGTTCATGACACCCGGCGACGTCGTCGGCCACGAGCCGATGGGCGTGGTCGAGGAGGTCGGACCGCAGGTACGCCACCTGTCGGTGGGCGACCGGGTCGTCGTGCCGTTCAACGTCAGCTGCGGCGACTGCTGGATGTGCGACCGCGGCCTGCACAGCCAGTGCGAGACCACCCAGAACCGCGACACGGGCACGGGCGCGAGCCTCTTCGGCTTCAGCAGCCTCTACGGCGCCGTGCCCGGCGCGCAGGCCGAGCTGCTGCGCGTGCCCTTCGCCGACTTCCTGCCGGTGAAGGTGCCCGAGGGGCCGAAGGACGACCGGTTCCTCTTCCTCTCCGACGTGCTGCCCACCGCCTGGCAGGGCGTCGAGTACGCCGACGTGCCCCAGGGCGGCGTCCTGCTCGTGCTGGGGGCGGGCCCGATCGGCGACATGGCCGCGCGCATCGCGATGTCGCGCGACCAGCGCGTCATCGTCGTGGACTCGGTCGCCGAGCGGCTGGCGAGGGTCGCCAAGCGCGGTGCGGAGACCATCAACCTCGCCGAGGTCGACGACGTCGCCGAGGAGGTGCGCTCGCGCACCACCGGCCGCGGTGCCGACGCGGTGATCGACGCCGTGGGCATGGAGGCGCACGGCAACCCGGTCGCCGAGGGCCTGCAGAAGCTGGTCTCGAAGCTGCCGGACGCGGTCGCCGCCCCGCTCGTGCAGACCGCGGGGGTCGACCGGCTCGCCGCACTGCACACGTCGCTGGACGCGGTCCGCCGAGGCGGGACGGTCTCGCTGCTCGGGGTCTACGGCGGCGCGGCCGACCCGATGCCGCTGGTCCAGATGTTCGACAAGCAGCTGCAGCTGCGGATGGGCCAGGCCAACGTGCGCGCGTGGACCGACGCGATCATGCCGTCGCTGCTCGACGACGCCGACCCGCTGGGCACCGAGGAGTTCGCGACGCACCGGCTGCCGCTGGACGAGGCGCCCGAGGCGTACCGCCGCTTCCGCGACAAGGAGGACGGCATGATCAAGGTGGTCTTCAGCCCCTGATCCACCCGGTCGGGCGGCGGTCACCCGCGCCGGTCCGGGAACCGGTGACGCGACGGCGTCACGCCGTCGCGAAGGGAGAGATCTTGACGACAGCGATCTCGACCGGCAGGGCCGGCTAGGCACGACCCGGGACGCGGGGGGTCGCCGCTGCCACGGGGGCAGCGGCGGCCCCCGTCTCCCGGAGGACGTCCTCCGGGGTGTCCCCGAGCTCCGAACGCAGGTCGTCGAGGATCCGCGAGATCAGCTTCGAGACCTGCGTCTGGGTGATGCCCAGCCTCGTGCCGATCTCCCGCTGCGTGAGCCCGTCGATGTAGCGCAGGCGCAGGATGCGCCGGTCCCGCTCGGCCAGCCGGGCGAGGGCGGGCGCGAGCATGACGCGCGCCTCCGCGGCGTCCTCGTCCGCGGCGCCGACCGGGCCGGGGAGCCAGTCGGCGAGCGTGGTCCCCGGCGAGGTGTCGTGACCGATCTCGCGGTCGAGCGAGGTCGGGGAGAAGCAGGCGGCGGTCGACAGCGCCTCGCGGCAGTCGTCGACCGAGCACCCGGCCTCGGCCGCGATCTCCTCGGTGGTGGGCGTGCGGCCCAGGCTGTCCTCGAGCTGCTCGCGGCACTGGTTGACGCGGATCCGCATCTCCTGGAGGTGCCGCGGCGGGCGCACGACCCAGCCGTGGTCGCGGAAGTAGCGCAGCAGCTCGCCGCGGATCGTCGGTACCGCGTAGCTGAGCAGGTCGTTGCGGGTGGTCGGGTCGAAGCGGTGCACCGCCTTGACCAGGCCCTCGTAGGCGACCTGGAGCAGGTCCTCCGGGGGCAGGCCCTTGCGGGCGTAGCGGTTGGCGATCGCCTGCGCGACGCCACGGTTGGTGAGGACGACCTCCTCGAGGAGGCGCCGGCGCTCGGAGTCGTCGGCCCCGTCGGCGCGTGCGAAGAGCTCGGCGGTGCGGCGGGAACGTTCGTCGCGGTCGACCCACTGGGCACCGGTGCGGGGCTCGGGGCGTGCGGCCGCGTGGTCCTGGGACATGGGGGCCTCCTGGGATGGCGGAGGGGCCCCGCGATGTCTGTACGGGGGAGAACTGCTCAGCCAGAGCCTAGGAGCCGCAGACGGCGCGGTGCACCACCCGCGGGGAGTCGCCCGGAAGGTGGAGTCGTCGCTGCGCGGCGGGCATGGCGACGGCGCCGGCGGGTATCGGGATCGACAGCATCCAGGGCGCCACGCCGGGGTCGAGGCGACGGACCGCGTGGCCGGCTGAGAGGCTGCCGGCACACGCGACGACGCCGCCGGCACCGGAGGCCGGGGCACGCCCCGGAGGGACCCCGTTGGAAGCCGTTGACGAGCACTTCCGCGCGGCGGTCCGCCGCCTGGACGCCGACGCGGATCCGGCGTCGGCGCCCGACCCGCGGCTCGAGGCGCTCTTCGACGCCCAGGCCACGAGCCGGCACCTCGACTTCGCGGCCCGGGACCTCCAGAAGCAGGGGCTGGGCTACTACACGATCGGCTCGGCCGGGCACGAGTCGAACGCCGCGGTCGGGCTGCTCGCACGGGTGAGCGACCCGGCGCTGCTGCACTACCGCTCCGGCGCCTTCTACGCGGCCCGGGCGAGGCTCGAGGGCACGGTCGACCCGGTCACCGAGACGTTGCGCAGCCTGACCTGCTCGGCGCTGGACCCGATCTCGGGCGGCCGGCACAAGGTGATCGGCCACGCGGGGCTGCACATCGTGCCGCAGACCTCGACGATCGCCTCGCACCTGCCGCGCGCGGTCGGGCTCGGCTACGCGCTGGGTGCGGCGGCGCAGCTCGGCCGGGGCACCCCCTGGCCCGACGACGCGCTCGTCGTGTGCAGCCTCGGTGACGCGTCGGTGAACCACTCCACGGCCGCCGGCGCGCTGAACGCGGCGGCGTACCTGACGCACCGTCGGCAGGCGTGCCCCGTGCTGTTCGTCTGCGAGGACAACGGCATCGGCATCAGCACCCGGTCGCCCCGCGGCTGGACCGAGGCGGCGCTGCGCAACCTGCCGGGCCTGCCGTACCTGCGCGCCGAGGGGCACGAGCCCGACGCCCTGCTGGAGACCACGGACCACGCGCTCGCGTCGGTGCGCGAACGCCGCGCCCCCGCCGTCCTGCACCTCGGCGCGGTGCGGTTCATGGGCCACGCCGGCTCCGACGTCGAGAGCGCCTACCGGTCGCCGCGGGCGATCCAGGCCGACCTCGCGCGCGACCCGCTGGTCGCGACCGCCGCGGCGCTGGTCGGCTCCGGCGCGTGGACCCCGGACCGGGCGCTGGCGCGCTACGAGGAGATCCGGGCGTCGGTCGCCGAGGCCGCGCAGCGGGTCGGCGGCGAGACCCGGCTCGAGACCCGCGCGGACGTCGTCGCCCCGCTCGCCCACGGCGCCGGGCGGGCGGCGCCCGCGCGCCCGGCCGACCCGGCGGCCCCCCGCGGCCGCGTGACGCTGGCCCAGGCGATCAACGCCGCGCTGGCGCAGGAGATGGCGGCCCACGACGACGTCCTCGTCTTCGGGGAGGACGTGGCCGCCAAGGGCGGGGTGTACGGCGTCACCCGCGGCCTGCACGACCGGTTCGGCGCCCGGCGGGTGTTCGACACCCTGCTCGACGAGCAGACGATCCTGGGGGTCGCGCTCGGCGCGGCGCTGGCGGGCTTCGTGCCGGTCCCGGAGATCCAGTACCTCGCCTACGTGCACAACGCCGAGGACCAGCTGCGCGGCGAGGCGGCGTCCCTGCGGTTCTTCTCGGCGGGGCAGTACGAGAACGGCATGGTCGTGCGGGTGGCCGGCCTGGCCTACCAGCGCGGCTTCGGCGGGCACTTCCACAACGACAACTCGGTGGCGGCGCTCCGCGACATCCCCGGCCTGGTGCTGGCGGTGCCCAGCCACCCCGACGTGGCGCCGGCGCTGCTGCGCGGCTGCCTCGACCTGGCGCGCCGGGAGGGCCGGGTGTGCGTCGTGCTCGAGCCGATCGCGCGCTACCACACGCGCGACCTCGTCGACGGCGACCAGGCGTGGCTGGCCGACTACGATCACGCCGGCTCGCTGGCGCCCGGCGAGGTGCGCACGCACGGCGACGGCGCCGACCTGCTGCTGGTCACCTTCGGCAACGGCGTGCACATGAGCCGGCGCGCGGCCGCGACGCTGGCGGGCGAGGACGTCGCGTGCACGGTGCTCGACCTGGTCTGGCTCTCCCCGCTGCCGGTCGAGGCGCTCGTCGCCGCGGCCCGGTCCGCGTCCGCGGTGCTGGTGGTCGACGAGACCCGCGCCAGCGGCGGCGTCGCCGAGGGCGTCGTGACGGCCCTGGTGGAGGCGGGCGTCGACGCGCCGGTCGCGCGGGTCGCGAGCGCGGACAGCTACGTGCCCCTGGGCCCCGCGGCGCAGGCCGTGCTGCTCGGTGAGGACGAGATCGTCGAGGCGGCCCGCCGCCTCGCGGAATAGAACCCGCCTCGCGCGGGCTGAGGTACCGATCGGTGCGGCCGGTGGCGAGCGTGGAGGACGACGGAGCATGGACCTGACCGGGACGACGGCGCTGGCCGCGACAGAGGTGCCGGGCTACCTCGCCCCGGCGGCGGCGCTGGTCGTGGCGGCCGCGGCGGTGGGCTACCTGAGCGTCCGAGCCCGGGTGGTGCCGATCGTCGGCTTCCTGCTCGCCGGCGTGCTGATCAGCCCCTACCAGCTGGGCCTGGTCGCCTCGACGGACGCCGTCGACGCGGCGGCCGAGGTCGGCGTGATCCTGCTGCTGTTCACGATCGGGATCGAGTTCTCGCTCGAGCGGCTGGCGCGGGTGTGGCGCTGGATCGTGCTCGGCGGCGGCGCCCAGGTGCTGCTCGCGATCGCCGCGACTGCGGGGCTGGCCGCCATCGCCGGCAGGGACTGGCGCATCGGCCTCTTCACCGGCTTCCTCGTGGCGCTGTCCTCCACCGCGATCGTGCTGACCGTGCTCGCCGACCGCCGCCAGACCAACACCGTGCGTGGGCGGCTCGCGCTGTCGGTGCTCGTGCTGCAGGACCTCGCGGTCGTCGCGATGGTGGTGCTCGTCCCGCTGCTCGCCGCGGACGCCGAGGGCGGCCCGGGCCCGCTGCTGCGCGCCGTCGCCACCGCCGGGGGCATCGTGGCGGTGATCCTCGTCGTCGCGCGGCGGCTGATGCCGGTCCTGCTCGCCCGGGTGGCCGCGCTGTGCTCGCCCGAGGTCTTCCTGCTCGCCGTGGTCGCCATCTGCTTCGGGACGGCGTACCTCACCGCGCTGGCCGGCGTGAGCGTCTCGCTGGGCGCGTTCCTGGCGGGCCTGGTCGTCAGCGAGAGCCGGCACAGCACGCAGGCGCTCTCCGAGATCCTGCCGCTGAAGATCATCTTCACCGCGGTCTTCTTCGTCTCGGTCGGGATGCTGCTCGACCTCGGCTTCCTCGCGACGAACCTGCCACTGGTGCTGGGGCTCGCGGCCGCGGTCCTGGTGATCAAGGGGCTGACGACGACCGTGGCGCTGCTTCCCCTCGGGGTCGGTTGGCGGCACGCCGTCGCCGCCGCGCTGCTGCTGGGGCAGGTCGGCGAGTTCTCGTTCGTGCTGCTCAACGTCGGCGAGGACGCCGGGCTCAGCCCCGCCGGGCTCGGCGAGGACGGCTTCCAGGCGCTGGTCGCGACCACGGTGCTGCTGATGATGGCCACGCCGCTGCTGGCCGCCGCGGGTGACCGGCTGCTGCGCTCGCAGCCGGACCCCGAGCCCGGTGCGGCCCCCGACCCGGCGGCCGCGGCGCAGGGGTCGTGGTCCGACCACGTGGTGCTGCTCGGCTGGGGCGACGACAGCCTCGACCTCGCCCAGGACCTGATCGGCCAGGACGTCCCCGTGCTGATGACCACGCTCAACCCCGGCGGGGCGGCGGCGGCCGAGCGGGTCGGCGTCCCCGTGATCACGGGCGACTCCGTGCGGGGGGCGGTGCAGGAGATGGCGGGCGTGCCCGCGGCGCGGCTGGTCGTGATCGCCGAGGACGTGCCCGAGCAGGCGGCGCGGGTGGCGACCATCGCGCGGGGGCTGACCGACGCCCCGGTGATGGTGCGGGCCCGCGGTGGCATCGACCTCGCCGAGCTGGCCGTCGCCGGCGCCGACCACGTGATCGACCCGCGCGCGGCGAGCCGGAGCCGGCTCTTCGAGGCCGTCGCCGACAACCTCGGGATCCCGCGGACGCCCTGGCCGACGCCCGGCGACGCCCCCGGCGCCGCGCCGGGCGGCTCGCGGGGCACCTGGGTCGACACCACCAGGGTCGTCCACCGGCCGGTGCCCCAGGAGGCGGGCTGCGGGCACGCGGAGTCCTCCCAGCCGGTGCTGCCCAGCGCGTCGGGCTGCGCGGCCTGCCTGCGCGACGGGGACGACTGGGTGCACCTGCGGATCTGCCTGATGTGCGGCCACGTCGGCTGCTGCGACTCCTCGCCCGGGCAGCACGCCACCGCCCACCACCACGAGACCGGCCACGAGGTCATGGGCAGCGCCGAGCCGGGGGAGTCGTGGGCGTACTGCTTCGTCGACGGCGTCACGATCGATCCCGCCGATCAGGCCGCCCAGGCGTAGGTCGCCGCCGGCTCAGGGCGCGGCCACGACCACCGCGTTCTGGCCGCCGAACCCGAACGAGCTCGACACGACCGGGCCCGGGCGCGTGGTCGTCCCCGCCCCGGTCACCAGCGCGACGTCGAGCTCGGGGTCGACCGCGTAGTCACCGACGGGCGGCACCGATCCCGTGACCGCGGACCGGCTGGCGACCAACGCCTCGAGCAGCCCCGACCCGCCGATCATGTGGCCGGTGGCCGCCTTCGTCGCCGTCACGGGAGCACCGGCAAAGCGTTGGGCGAGCACCCCAGGCCTCGATGGCGTCGTTCAGGGACGTGGACGTCCCGTGGCTGTTCACGCTCACGACGTCCGCGGCCGCGATCCCCGCCGTCGCCAGGGCACGGTCGATGGCCTCGAGGGCACCGCGCCCGGTCGGGTGCGGGGCGGTGAGGTGGTGGGCATCGCTCGAGGCGCCGTACCCGACGAACCGCCCGAGCGGCGCGGCCCCCGCGTCCTCGTCTCGTTCCAGCACCACGGCGGCCGCGCCCTCGGCGAGGACGAAACCGTCGCGGTCGGCTCCGAACGGCTGTGAGGCCAGGGCGGCCTCCTCGGTACGGCCCGAGAGCGCCGAGGACCGGTCGAAGCCGTGCAGCACCGACGGGGTCAGCGGCGCGTCCGCGCCCACGACGAGCACCCGGTCCGCCGCGTCGCTGGCGAGCAGCATCATGGCAAGCCCGATGGCGTCGGCCCCCGACGAGCAGGCCGTCGAGAGCGTCTGGCACGGGCCCGTCGCCCCGAGCCGGCGCGCCACCTCGGCGGCGACCCCGTTCACCATGGTCAGCGGGATGGCCAGGGGGCTCACCCGGCGCGGCTCGGTGAACGCCAGGCGGTGCTGCGTCTCGAGGGTGCCCGGCGACGGAAGGCCGACCCCCGCCACGACCGCGACCCGCTCACCCGACATCGGCACGCCAGCCGCCTCGCACGCGTCGAGCGCGGCCGAGACGCCGAGGAGGTGCACGCGGTCCATGCGCCGCCGCTCGGCATGGGTGAACCGGTCATCGACCTCGCCCGGGACCTCGCAGACCACGAACGAGCGCGCCCGGTCGGGGAACTCGTGCGTGACGCACGTCGCCGGCCGCAGCCCGCGGTGCAACGCCTCGACCACCTCGGTCAGCGACTGGCCCAGCGGCGAGCGGACCCCGGTTGCGAGCAGGCGCGCCCTCACCGCGAGGTCTCGGCGCTCGCGGTCGTCCCCTCGGCGGCTGCTGCGTCGATCACGGCGAGGAGCTCGGCGAACGTGTTGACGCCGACGAACGCTCGCGGCTCGAGGGGGGTCCGCAGGCCCAGGTCGTGCTCCACCAGGACGGCGGCCTCCAGGAGGTCGAGGCTGTCCATCTCGGCCTCGTCGAGGCGGACGTCGTCGCCGAACGTCATCGGGACGCCCTTGATCTGTTCGTAGGCGGAGGCCAGCGCCGCCCGCGTGCGGTCGCTCATGACGCTGCCGAGATGAACGCCCGGTAGTACTTGCCCACGCTCGTGCTCCGGATGAGCAGGCTGACCTCCTCGTACCGGTAGCTGGCCGAGCTGGAGAGGTTGTGGGCGCCGATGAACGTGAGCCGGTCGTCCACGGTGATGATCTTCGAGTGCGTCACGTGCTCCTCGGAGTCGAACCGCGCCTCGACGCCGGCGTCGCGCAGGGCGCGGATGGCGTTCGCGTTGATCGAGCGGGTGCCGTACTTCTGGTCCTTGCGGTCCCGGTCGAGCACGACCTCCACGCGCACGCCGCGCTGACGAGCGTCGACCAGGGCCCGGAACACCTCGGTGGTGACCGCCCGGGTGCGGCGCCCGTCGTAGGGGAAGTAGAACATCAGGACGGCGATGCTCTTGCTCGCACCGTCCAGCGCCTCGATGAGGGCGTCGAAGTAGACGTGGTTGAACAGCACCGCGACGCGGTCCCGGGACGTGGTCGTCAGCCCGACCACGTCCGCCCCGGCCGCCGCCAGCAGCGACGTCTCGCCGTCGAGCATGAACGAGTTGGCGTGGCGGGCCGGCGGATGGGCACCGGCATGACTGCGCAACCGGTCCCGGACGGCGGTGAGCTCGTCGAGGACCACGTCTCCCCGGTGCGACGCGGCGAGCGTCTGGCCCCGTTCCAGGAAGCGCTCGTTGTACGTGGCGGCGGTGGGGGAGGCCACGAGCGCCGCGACGTCCGGGAGGTCGACCCGCACGAACGCCGACAGCCTCAGGGTGTCGTCCTCCACTGCGGATCCGGAGGCGACCAGCTCGCGCAGGTACCAGGAGCTGAGGAAGTCCGCGTTGCGTCGGCCCCCGAGGACGTTGGCGTAGTAGATGGCCTGGCGCTCCATCGCGTGGTGCACCCTGCTCGCGAAGTAGGTCTCGTCCTCGTCCGTGGGCGGGGCCACCAACCCCCCGTTGAGTCGACCGATCTCCTCCAGGAGGTCGAGGCACTCGTCGCGCGCCTGCGCGGGGGCGGCGGCCACCAGCTTCCCGAACTCGTCGGCGAGACGATCACGCAAGGACACGCGAATCGACCCACTTCCGGTGGAAGTCGTTGGACAGGTACGCCGCGAGGTCGGCAGACACCACCCGCACCGAGTCGTCCCGACCGACGGCCAACGAGCGGTGGCTCCAGTTGTGCGAGCCCACCACGGCCTGGTCCTCGTCGATCAGGAGGTACTTGCTGTGCGAGTACTGCCGGCGGTCGCTCGTGTAGAACCGGACCGGGAACCTGGCGCCCCACGTGTGGGCGAGGAGCCCGTTCTGGATCTCGAGCGGAGTGTTCAGGTCCTGGGTGCCGAGGAGCACCTTGACGTTGAGCCCGTCCTCCGCCTTCTCGGCGACGAGCTCGAGGAGGCGCCGCGAGTGGAAGTCCTGGTCCATGCGTGGGGCGACCCCCACGTAGAACATGTTGATCCACAGCCGCGTCCGCGCCGCCGCCACCGCGCCGTGCACCGCCACGGTGTAGCCCGCGTCGTGCAGGGCCTCGACGGAGGCGAGCTTGAAGTTCTTCACGTCAGCCATCGGCGAGCTCTTTCCGGATCGAGTCGAGGTTGCGCTGGTGCAGGGCCCGCTCCTCCTCGTACTCGTGCAGCTGCGTGCGCAGCCGGCGCCCCGATGCTTCGGCGATCCACTCGGGCACGCCGCCGACGTGCAGACCCTTCAGCGCTCTCGTGGTCCCGAGGATGCGGACCTCGGCCTCCCCGACCATGAGGGTCAGCTGGTACTCGAGCTCCCTGAGCGCGATCTGGCGCACCGGGGACATCAGTCTTCGTCCGCCCGGTCGTAGGTGACCTGCCAGGCGGCCGGCCCGTGCGTGTTGCTGTGGCTGGGGTTGCGCCCCTCCCGCTCCATCCGGGAGTAGAACTCCGCCATCTCCTCGACGTCGTCGAAGGTGCGCGACTGTCGCTCGTCCTCGTCGTCATCGCCACAGCCGTCCCACGAGGCGCCCACGACGAACTCGTCGCTCGGGCCGTCGCCCGTCCTGATGTCGAGCTGCCGGATGATGCGCCGGACGTAGGCGTCCAGCTCCGCATCCGTGGACACCACGCCGATGGCCCACTTGCCTGTCCGCAGCGCGACCGGTTCGTCGGGGTTGGGATGACGGAACGCCAGCTTCTCCAGGCGCACGATGTCGTCGAGCTGGTACTCGCGCGACAGGTCAACCAGGCGGTCCCGCATCCTGTTGTAGGACCGTCGGCCCGACAGAGACTGGTAGAGATCCATGGTCGCGATCGAATCCGTTCAGGTGGGGAATTGCCCGGGACCAACTGCCCACCACGACGATGCCGCCGAGCTTGGTCGAGCAGCGACGGTCGTGCATGGAGGGAGTCGAATCTCGATCGACGTGGCTGTGAAAGAATGCCTGATTTTTCGCGAGGGGCGCAAGGTCCGCGGCGCGAATGACGAAGATGCCCGGGTCTCGCGCGTGGTTCCGCACCGGCGTCACCGAGTCGAGGATGAGGACATCGGCCTCGATGCTGCCGCTGAGCAGGGCGCAGAACTCGCGCGGAGCGGCGCGCGCGGCGCCCTCGCGCAACCGGCGCTCGAGTGCCTGCGTGACCACCAGCCGACGCACTGGGCCCATGGTGCCTCCCTCCGGATCGGCTGACCGTAGCGGTCACGCTGCCCCCGCGGGGGGACCCGAGACCGGTTCGGGTCGGCGCGCGGTCGGGTGGTCCATGCTGGAGGTGCCGGCCCGCGGAGTGAGAGGGAACCATGACCGACGGAGACATGTCGTTCGACCACCTGGTCTCGTGGGCGCTGCGCGGGGGGCCGGCGCCCGTGCAGCTGACCGACGCCTCGGTCGAGCGCATCACGATGGCGCAGGAGCACCTGCGCTCGGCCGCCCGCTCGGGTGCGGTCTACGGCCTGACCACCGGCGTGGGCGCGCTGCGCAACGTGCCGCGCGACCTCTCCTCCGACGACGGCTCCTCGCCCGCGCTGCGGCTGTGGCGCAGCCACGCCCTCGGGCTGGGCAACACCTACGACGACCCCACGGCGCGCGCGGGCATGGCGATCCGCCTGCACCAGATCACCTCGGGCAGGTCCGGCGTCAGCGCCGAGCTGGCCGCCGCGCTCGGCTCGGCGATCGGCTCGGGGGCGGTGCCCGAGCTGCACCGCTCCGGATCGATCGGCACCGGCGACATCGTGCCGCTGGCCCAGCTGGCGCTCACGTTGGTCGGTGAGCGGCGGTGGCGGACGGGGTCGGCCCGGATCGCGGCCGTGGACGACGGCGACGCCCTGCCGTTCATGTCCAGCAACGCGCTCACGCTGGCCACCTCGGCGCTGCTGCACCGGAGGCTCACCCTGCTCTCGGTCGCCGCGGAGAAGGTCGTGGCGCTCTCCTTCGCCGCGCTGCAGGGCTCGCTGCAGACGCTCGACCCGCGCGTGCACGCCGGCCGGCCGGACGCCTCGCAGCAGCGGGTCGCCGCGCGGCTGATGGCGCTCTGCTCCGAGGCGCACTGGACGCCGGCGCGGGTGCAGGACCCGTTCGCCCTGCGCACGGTTCCGCAGGTGCACGCACCCTTCGTCGACGCCCTGGCGACGACGGTCGAGGCGGTCCTCATCGAGGTGAACGACCCGACCGAGAACCCGCTGGTCGTCGACGAAGGCGTCCCGCTGCACCACGGCGGCTACCTCACGGCCAGGCTGTCGGCGACGCTGGACGCGCTGCGCCAGGCGAGCTACCCGGTCATCTCGCTGTCCGGAGCGCGGCTCTCGCACCTGCTGAACCCGTCGCTCACCGGGCTGCCCGCGTTCCTCGCGTCGGGCCCGGCCGACAGCTCGGGCGCGATGGTGCTGGAGTACGTCGCCCAGGACGTGCTGGCGCGCTGCCGGATGCTGACGACGCCCGTGTCGACGGGCAACATGTCGATCTCGCTGGGGCTGGAGGAGCACGCCAGCTTCGCCACCCAGGCCGCCTGGGCCTGCGAGCACCTGGTCGAGCAGGCCCCCGTGGTCGTCGGGTGCGAGCTGTTGGCCGCCGTGCGGGCGCTGCGGATGGACCCGGAGCGGATCCCGCGCGGGCCGCTTGGCGAGGTCTTCGAGAAGGCCGCCGGCGTGCTCGGCGAGGACCGCGCCGATCGCCCGCTCACCGAGGACCTGGCCGCCGCCGTGGCCCTGGTCGAGCAGGGGCTCTGACCTGCCGGGGCTTGTCAGGCCCGCGGCAGCGAGCGCCCGTCGAGCCAGCGCGGCGTCGCCCGTTCGTAGGCCACGAACGCGTCGCCGAACGTCGCCCGCAGCGCGGCCTCCTCAGCGGCCACCTGGGTGCGATCCATCAGCGCCACGAACCCCGCCGCCGGCAGCAGCGCGGCCCAGGAGCCGCGCCACAGCGCGTGCGCGACCAGCACGCCGGTCAGGCCGACGTACATGGGGTTGCGGGTGACCGTGTAGACGCCGTCGGTGACGAGCGTCGTCGCCTCCTCGGGGCGGAACGGCTCGACGGTGGTGCCCACGCGCCGGAAGCTGCTGATGGCCGCTGCGGGGAGGGCCGCCGACGCGAGCGCGACGGCGGCCGCCAGGGCGGCCCGGCCGCCGCCGGGCCCTCCCGGCCCCGCAAGGACGCGTTGGGCGAGCCCGGCGCCCAGGGCGACCAGCGGGGGAGGAGGTCGGGTCATGCCCCCAGCCTGAGTGCCGCGCGCCGGCGCTGTCGAGCCCGTGGCGCCTCCGGTCAGCGGATCCGGCGCGGTCGCGACCGGGCGCACCGCGGCCGCCGAGCACTGCCGGCCCCGCGATCCCGGCTCAGGCGCGATGGCAGGCGAGAGCTCGTAGTCGAACGGGCACAACGGCTGGCACCGCAGGGTCGGCACGCTCAGCACGTCGGGCCACACGGCTGATATGCCCGTCGGTCTTCGCGGATCACCGCCCGGGCCCCCGCGAGCGCTAGAAGATCGACCAGTCGGAGTACGTGGTGAACGCGTCGAGCGCGGCGAGGCCGGCGGCCGAGCTGCCCGTGCGACCGAGCGCAGGGCTCCAGACGCAGATGGTGCCGCGGCCGGGGATCACGGCGAGGATGCCGCCGCCGACGCCGCTCTTGGCGGGCAGCCCCACGCGGTAGGCGAACTCGCCCGCGGAGTCGTAGGTGCCGCACGTCAGCATCACGGCGTTGATGCGCTTGTTCTGGCTGCGGGTGAGCAGCCGGCTGCCGTCGGTGAGCACGCCGTCGCGCGCGAGGAAGAGCGAGGCCGACGCGAGCTCGCGGCACGTCATCGAGAGCGAGCACTGCTCGAAGTACTGCTCGATGATCGCGTCGACGTCGTTCTCGAGGTTGTCGTAGCTGGCGAGCAGGTGCGCGAGGGCCGCGGTGCGGTGGCCGTTCGCGCGCTCGGACTCGGCGATCGCCGGGTCGCCGTCGATGTCGGCGCGCCCCGCCTCGCCGCGCACCAGCTCGCGGAGCGCGCCGCAGGCGTCCCCCGTGATGGTGGTGAGGCGGTCGGTGACCACGAGCGCTCCGGCGTTGATGAACGGGTTGCGCGGGACCCCGCGCTCCTGGTCCAGGTGCAGCAGCGAGTTGAACGGGTTGCCCGACGGCTCGCGCGAGACGCGCTTCCAGAGCGTGTGCCCGTCCTGCGCGCTGACGAGCGCCAGCGTGAACACCTTGGTGATGCTCTGCACCGAGAACTGGGTGTCGGCGTCACCGATGCACGTCGACGCTGCCGTCCGCCGAGGCCACCGCCATCCCGAACTGGTCCGGGTCGACCTCCGCGAGGCGCGGGATGTAGCCGGCCATGTCGCCGCGCCCGACGTACGGCCGCGCCGCCTCGGCGACCTTCTCCAGCGTCTCGCGCATCTCCACGCGACTCAGGATGTCCTACGCCCGCTCCCGGGGCGCACCGGCATGGGCCGGGGCGCCCCGGGGCGCGCGGCGAGTCGCTAGTTGACGACCCCCGACCCCTCGTCGAACTCCTCGTCGACCCGGTCGGTGCCCGGGTCGGCGACCGGCGCGAACTCGCCCAGGTAGTCGGTGAACGCGGCCAGGTCCTCGCCGCCGCCGACGCGCTCGTCCGCCGACACCTCCGCGAAGGTGGCGAAGTTGTCACCGCCGTCGACGAGGAAGTTGTTCACGGTGACCTGGTAGGTCGCCTGCGGGTCGAGCGGCACGCCGTTCAGCCGCACGTCCGTGACCGTGATGCTCGTGCAGTTCCCGCCGGCCACCGTGCGGTCGAGCGTGTAGGTCAGCCCGTCCGAGACGCCGAGGAACAGGAACGGGCGGCTGGAGCCCGGAGGCTGGCACTGCTCCTCCAGCACGCTGAGAACCTGCTCGCCGGTCATCGGGATCGTGCTGAGCAGGTTGCCGAACGGCTGCACGTCGAACGCCTCGGCGTACGTGACGTCCCCCTGGTCGAGGTCGGCGCGCACGCCGCCCGGGTTCATCAGGGCGATCTGGGCGCCGTTCCCCTCGGTCGCCCACAGCTGCGCGTCGGCGATCAGGTTGGCGAGCCCGGACTCGAGCTGGCGGTTGCCGCGCCGCTCGATGGGCTCGGACGTCGAGCCGACCACCTGGCCGCCGACCTCGTCGGCGAGCGCCGACCACTTGGCGATGATCGCGCTGAGGCCGTCGTCGGCGGGCACGTCCTGGGTGACGACGTGGTTGCGCGTCCGCGTGCGCTCGCTGATCACGTCGCGGGTGCGGCGGTCGAGCTCGAGGTTGACCTCCGTGACCACGCGGCCGAAGGAGAACGCGCTGGTCACCGGCCGCGGAGTGCCGTCGGGTGCAGCAATGCGGCAGTTGTACGGCTGGTGGGTGTGGCCCGTGATCACCGCGTCGATCTCGCTGTCGAGGCGCTGGGCGATGTCGACGATCGGGCCGGAGATGCCCTCGCACGCGTTGAAGCTGCCGGCCTGGAAGCCGCCCTCGTGCAGCAGGACGACGATCGCCTCGACGCCGCGGCGGCGCAGCCGGGGCACGATGCGGTTGGCGGTCTCGACCTCGTCGAGGAAGGAGATGCCCTGGATGCCGGACTGGGCGACCAGCTGGTCGGTGCCCTCCAGCGTCATGCCGATGAACCCGACCTTGATGCCGCGGACCCGCTCGACCCAGGTGCGCCGCAGCGGGGAGCGGCCGCGCTCGTTCTCGACGTTGGCGGCCAGCCACGGGAAGTCGGCCCCGTCGTAGGGGTCGCTGGGGAAGTAGCAGCCGTCCTCGGGGTGGCACCCGCCGCGCTGCATGCGCTTGAGCTCGGTGACGCCCTCGTCGAACTCGTGGTTGCCGACGCTCGAGACGTCGAGTCCGATCTCGTTGAGCGTCTCGACCGACGGCTCGTCGTGGAACAGGCCCGACAGGAACGGGCTGCCGCCGATGAGGTCACCGGCGGCGACGGTGAGCGAGTTGCGGTTGCCGCGGCGCAGCCGCTCGAGGTGCGTGGCGAGGTACTCGCTGCCGCCCGCCGCGACCTCGGCGCCGTCGACGTCGACCTCGCCGGGCGTGTCGGACTCGAGGTGACCGTGGTAGTCGTTGAACGCGAGCAGCTGGAGCTCGACCGGCTTCGGGCCCTTGCCCTTGCCCTTGCCCTTCCCCTTCTCTCCCCTTCTCCCTTCTCGGCCTTGTGCTTCTGGCCCTTCGCCTGGCCCTTGCGCTTCTGGCCCTTCGCCTGGCCCTTGCTCTGGCGCTGGGCGGCGGCGCGGTCCTGCCCCGACTCGCTGGAAGCGCGGGCCCGGTCGGCCGCGCGGTCGCCGGGGTCGGCGGACGCGAGGGTCGCGGTGCCGGTCAGCGCGGTGAGAGCGAGCGCGGCGGCGGCGACGAGACGGACGGCGGTCGTGGGGTGAGCTCTGCTCATCGGGCACTTCCCTGATGCTGGGTGACGGCGCGGGCGGGGGATCCGAGATCGAGGTCACCCTCACCCGCGGGGTGGGCCCCCGTCCAGATGGGTCGGGCACTTTTCTGTCGGGGCACGTGGCCGGGTCTCGGTGGTCGAGCGGTCGTGTCAGCGGCGCTGGCGGGCGATCCAGCGGTCGATGTCGACGCCGGCGCGGCGCGCGGCGCGCCGGGCGCGCTGGGTCGTCAGGTCGGGGGCGCGCACCCGCTGCGGGCGGATGCCCGCGTCGAGGCGGGCGTACCGGCGCTGCTCGGTCGCGATCTCGCCAGCCGGGACCCGGTCGCGCGCCCCGCCGGCGGGCCTCCCGGCCAGGGCGGGCAGGCGGTAACCGACGGCGGGCAGGTAGCCGCTGCGGTGGCCCGGCCGGTTCGGGTGGAAGCTCTCGACGATCGGCAGGGACAACCCGTTGATCCACTCGGCGTCGGCGCACACGGCGTGTCCGACGAAGCGCCGCGTCGGGTTCGCGAAGGCGAAGCCCCGGCTCGACGCGGCCCAGCGGGTGCGCCGGTTGATCAGGTTCGCCGCGGCGTTGAGCCGGTCCATCTCGCGGCCCGAGAAGAAGGTCAGCGGGTTGCAGTCGCGCCCGCCGAAGATCCGCGGGTAGCCGGCGACCACCACCCGAGCGTTGGGGGCGGCGCTCCTGATCTGCGAGTACAGCGCCCGCAGCTGCGCGGGCAGCGCGCCCTTGATGAACGCCCGGGCGCGGTCGATCGCGCGGTCGCAGCTGCCGAACCACCACGGGCGCGCGCACGTGGTCAGCACGTCGGCGAATCCGGCGTCGTTGCCGCCCACCGAGATCGTCACGTGCCGCGTCGCGGGGCTGAGGGCACCCAGCTGGGCGCGCGTCACGTCGTCGATCTCGGCGCCGGAGCAGGCCCGGAAGTTCAGCTCCCACCCGCGCCGGCCGGCCAGCAGGCTGGGGTAGGCGCGCGGCGAGCGCAGGCAGGCCGTCCCGTCGTCGACGTAGGTGCGGGTGCCCGTGCCCGAGGAGTAGGAGTCGCCCAGGGCGACGTACTCGTCCGGGGCTGCAGCGGGCGCAGCGGCCGAGGTCGGGCCCGCGGGCACGAGCAGTGCGCCGGCGAGGCCCACCGCCAGGAGCGAGAGGACGATGCGGGGGTGGCCAGCGGACACGGGCGGCTCCGATCAGGTGCGAGCCACCCCGATGCGGCCCGGGTGTCACACGACTACCACGGACCCGCGCGCCTGGCCATCGATCACTCACAGGTCCTTCGGCCCGGGGGCGAGTCGGGCGCCGTGAGCAGCCCCGCGGCGGCGCGTGCGTACGCCCGGGGCGGGGTCACGGACCTACCCGTCAGTGAGGCGGATCGCTAGGTTGACGGCATGACCCATCTCGGGAAGCTCCGCGGCCTGCTCTGCACGCTGCTCCTCGCCGGGCTCGCCGTCGTACCCGCGCACGCGACCGCGTCGCCCGCCGAGGGGGGCGGGTCCGCCGACGCACCGGAGGCCTTCGTCGCGCTGGGCGAGGTCGATCCGACGATCCTCCACGACATCCGGTACACGACGCAGCACAACTTCGTGGGTCGCCGCATCCACGCCTACCGCGACCCGATCTGCGTGCTCACGCGGCCGGCGGCCGAGGCGCTCGCCGAGGCGCAGGCCGCCGCGCTGGACCTGGGCCACACCCTCAAGGTGTACGACTGCTACCGCCCGCAAACGGCGGTCGACGACTTCGTCGGCTGGGCCAAGCGGCTGCGCGACGACCGGATGAAGGACGAGTTCTATCCCGACGTGGCCAAGTCGGACCTGTTCGCCGACGGCTACATCGCCAGCCAGTCCGGACATAGCCGCGGCAGCACCGTTGACCTGACCCTGGTGCGCTTGCCAGCGGCGGAGCAGCCACGCTGGCGCCCCCGGGAGGAACTCGTGCCGTGCTACGCGCCGTACGGGGAGCGGTTCCCCGACAACACCGTGGACATGGGGACCGGCTTCGACTGCTTCGACCCGCTGTCCACGACCCTCGACCCGCGGATCACCGGGGAGGCGAAGGCGAACCGGTTGCTGCTCAAGGACATCCTCGAGGAGGCCGGCTTCTCCAACTACCCCGCCGAGTGGTGGCACTACACGCTCGACCCGGAGCCTTTCCCGGACACCTACTTCGACTTCCCGGTGTCGCGGCGGGCTCTGCGCTGATCTCTTGAGCAGGACATCGATCACCGACCCCCGGTCCGACGCTCAGGAGCCCAGTGGAGGAGGGGTCTGAGTGAATCGGTGGAGGGCCAACGGTCGCGGTCGAGCGCCGTCCTGCCTACGGTGGCTCGATGGCTGAGGTGAAGCAGGTCCAGGTGACGTTCGACTGCGCGGACCCGCGAGCGGTCGCCGAGTTCTGGAAGGTCGCGCTCGGGTACGTCGACCCGCCGGTCCCGCCGGGGTTCGACTCGTGGGACGCGGTGGACGCCTCGGGCCCGCCCGAGCGGCAGGGCGCGACCTGGGCGTGCCAGGACCCGAGCGGTGTCGGTCCTCGGCTGTTCTTCCAGCGCGTGCCCGAGGCCAAGGCGGTGAAGAACCGGCTGCACCTCGACGTCCGCGTCGGCACCGGGATGAGGGGTGAGCAGCGCGTCGCCGCGCTCGAGGCCGAGGCGGCCCGGCTGGAGGCGCACGGCGCCCGGCGGCTGCACCTGCTCCGCGCTGACGACGAGAACGAGTCGTGCCTCGTGATGCAGGACGTCGAGGGCAACGAGTTCTGTCTCGACTGACGGCCAGGCCGCCCACGGCAGCACCGATGGCACCCCTGATCGATAAGGCTCGACTGGGAAGGAGCCGCGCATGGCCAAGGTCGTGTTCGGGATGAACCAGTCCCTGGACGGCTACGTCGACCACATGGCGTTCGCGCCGGGCCCGAGGCTCTTCCGGCACTTCATCGAGGAGGTGCAGGCGCAGGCGGGTTGTGTGTACGGCCGCCGGATGTATGAGGTGATGCGCTACTGGGACGACGACGATCCAGCATGGGGCGCCGACGAGCAGGCCTTCGCGGCGGCGTGGCGGAGCCAGCCGAAATGGGTCGTGTCGCGCTCGCTGAGCTCGGTCGGCCCCCACGCCACGTTGGTTGCGGATGACCTCGAGGGCGCGATGCTCGCGCTGAAGGCCGAGCGGGACGGGGAGATCGACGTTGCCGGTCCAGACCTGGCGAAGAGCCTCACCGATCTTGGTCTGATCGACGAGTATCGGATCTACCTGCACCCCGTCGTGCTTGGTCACGGCACGCCGTACTTCGCCGGCCCGCGGCCGCCCCTACGCCTCGTGGCCCATGATCCGATGGGCGAGGATGCCATCAGGTTGACCTACGTCCCTGCCTGACTCGAGCACCAGGACCTCGGAGCCGCGATCCGGGGCGGCCCCGTCGTCAGTTCGGCTCGCGGTGGTGTCGGACAGGCTGACCGACACCACCTGGCGCTCGAACTGACGACCGCACAGCCCCTGATCAGCGATGCCGACCGTCAGAACAGCAGCAGCGCGAGCGGGATCGCGAGCACCAGGCTGAGCAGCACCCGCTCGAACCAGATCACCACCATCTTCCACACCGGGATCGGGATGTCCGTCGCGACGACGCACGGCACCAGCGCCGAGAAGAAGACGATCTGGGAGACGGAGACGACCGCCACGACGAACCGCACGCTGGTCGGGGCGTCCACGACCAGCAGGGCGGGCAGGAACATCTCGGCGATCCCCACCGCGGATGCCTTGGCGGCCAACATCGGCTCGGGCAGCTGCAGCGCCCACGTGACGGGGTAGAAGGCGTAGCCGAGCCAGTCGAAGACGGGCGTGTGCTTGGCGAGCAACAAGCCCGCGAGGCCGATCGAGAGGATCGAGGGCAGGATCGCCATCGCCATCTGCAGCCCGTCGCGGAAGGTGCGCCCGACGAGCGTGAACAGGCCGGGGCTCCCAGCCACCGTCTCGCGGGCCTCGGCCCAGGCCCGCTGGAGGCGACGCCCGTCGGCGGGGGTCTCGGGGTGGGGGTCGGCCTCGGGGTGGGCGGTGTCCGGGATGGAGCCGAGCGGCCAGACGCGGACGGTCACGGCGGTGACCGCAAAGGTGATCGCGAGCGTCGACCAGAAGTACGTGTTCCACGACTCCATCAGGTCCAGCGTCGTGGCGACGACGATCATGAAGGTCGCGGAGACCGTCGAGAAGCCGGTGGCGATGATCGCGCCCTCCCGGGCGGTGTACTTGCCCTCCCGGTAGACCCGGTTGGTGATGAGCAGGCCGAGCGAGTAGCTGCCCACGAACGACGCCACCGCGTCGACGGCCGACCGGCCGGGCGTGCGCCAGATCGGTCGCATGACCGGCTGCAGGAGGACGCCGATGAACTCGAGCAGCCCGTAGCCGACCAGGAGCGCGAGGAATATGGCGCCGATCGGGACCAGGAGCCCGACGGGGATCACCAGCTTGTCCAGCAGGAACGGGCCGACGTCCGGGGCGGCGAGCCAGCCGGGAGCGACGTCGAGGACCAGCACGACCCCGACGACGAGCCCCACGACCTTCGCCGCGGTGAAGACCCCGTCGACCGTGCTGCGGCGCCAGCTGCCGGTCACGAACGGGTGCGCCGCGCCGGCGGCGATGACGGCGAGCGCCGCCCACGGCAGCACCGAGGGCACCGCCTCCATGATGGCGGTGACGATGTGGTCGAGCAGGATGCTCGTCGTCCCGCCGATCGTGACCGGGACGAAGAACACGAACGCGCCGACGGCGCTGAAGACCACGAAACGCCAGGCGGTGGCAAGCGACGCCGCCTTCTGCCGGTCGGATTGCAGGGTAGTCACGGGACCTCCTCCGGTGTGAGCGCCCTCACGGCGACTCGGCTCCCGATGCTGGCAAGGGGAGCCGGGGCGTCACCACCCGGCGCTCGCGAGGACTGTCTCGGATTCGAGACGTGTCGCCGGGGCGGTCAGGAGCCGCGCGCGGTCCACTCGGTCGCCTTGGGCGAGGACAGGGCGACCAGCATGAGGATCGCGCCCAGCGCGCTCAGGGTGTGTGCGGTCCGCAGGTCGGCCGCGTCGTAGGTCAACCCGCCGATGTGGGTCAGCGCGACGAACGCAGCGATGGCGAGCAGCACCCGCCGGACCACCGCGCTGTGCCCGAACACGAAGAGCGCCAGCACCGTGACGACCACCGAACCGACCAGCGCGACCGCGGTCAGGCCGCGGGCGATGTCGTCGTCCGACCAGGACTGCACCGTCCACCAGATGAGGAACGGGACCACCAACAGGTTGACCAGGGCGGGCAGCCAGACCTGCATCGGCACCCCGCTGGGTGGTCGCGGCCCGAGGTCGGGTGCGTCCGGGTCGGGCTCCACCGCCGTCACGTCGAGGATCGGCAGGTGGCCGTCCGTGTGGACGCTGTCCCCGCCGCCGTTGCGGGAGTGGTAGCTCGTGGTGAAGTCGCGCAGCACCTCCACGGTGGCGGTCGGCTCCGCCCGCGTGACGGTCGCGACGATGTGGTCGCGCTCGACGTCGATGTCGGCGTCGATCTTGTGGGTGATCTGGAGGGTGAACAACGACAGGCCGACGCTGCGGTCGTAGGTGCCGCCGGCGAGCCAGTCGACGTACGCACCGCCCGGGAGCGGCCAGCCCTGCGGCGTGCGCCAGAACCGGACGTGGTGCCTCTGGGCGGGATTGCCTGCGACCTCTTGCTCGAAGGCGCTGTCCTGAGCACGACCGAAGAGCATCAGGGGGCTGACCGGCGCTTCCGGGTAGCTGCGCCTGGTGAGCGTCGACCGGACGATGTTGATCGAGGTGCGCAGCGTCAGCGGGTCGGCGTGGATCCACCCGGCTCTGCGCATGACGGTGGCCAGCTGCTCACCGGTCCCTCGGACCGCCAGGTTGAGCGGATCGCCCAGCAGCCCGTCGCTGGTCCGGGTGCGGCCGATGAAGTAGTCGGGCACGTAGATGGCGGTCATGACCCGGTTCAGCCGCGGCAGGACGAGGTAGGCCAGGACCACCCACATGAGGACGAGCGCCGTCAGGCTCGACCAGCTCAGGCTCAGGGGAGAGCCGACCAGCACGACGGCGAGCCAGATCGCTCCCAGGGTCCCGAGCCCGAAGAAGAACCTGTCGTAGAGCCGGGTCCGGGCCTGTCGGGCCACGGGGGTGTCGAACACCTTCTCCGGCAGCACATCGGGCCGAGGGGCAGACGACATGACGGCAGTGTGTCAGTCGTGGCACCCGGACCCCGGTCGAATGGCGTGGGCACCACGAGCTCGCGGGTCGAACGCCACGGAGCCCTCCGCGGCTAGTCTCGCCGTGTGCCCGAGTTCTGCTGGAGACCGGCCAACGAGACGACGACGGAAGACGTCGAGGCCGTGTTCGAGGCCGCCGGCGCCCAGAAGTGCCGCTGCCAGGCGCTCAAGGTCCCGGGTTGGATCTGGCGCGACACGACCCAGGAGGAGCGCGACGCCGCGCTCGTGGAGCAGGCCGGCTGCGGCACGAGCGGCCCCACGTCTGGCCTCGTGGGGTACGTCGACGGCGAGCCGGCTGGCTGGGTCGCGGTCGAGCCGCGGGAGAACTACCCGAGGATCTGGGCCCGGCAGAAGTCGTGGATGCGGATGCACCCCGACCTCGAGGACGTCTGGTCGGTCACCTGCTTCGTCGTGCGCAAGGGCTTTCGTCGACAGGGGCTGATGTATGACCTCGCCGCTGCCACCGTCGAGTACGGCAGGCGGGTCGGCGCTCGCGTCCTCGAGGGTTACCCCACCGATCCGCTGCCGGGGAAGACCGTGATCTGGGACGAGGCGTCGGTGGGGCTGCTCCAGGTCTTCCTCGCCGCCGGCTATGAGGTCGAGGCATCGCCCACCCTCCGCCGGAGGGTGGTGCGACACCGACTCGGCGCGCCGTCCTGACAGCCCAGGTCGAGTATCCGAAAGGGCGACGGCGGCCGTCGCGGCGTTGCGGCGCACGGTGGATTCGACCTGCTGGGGCCGTGCTGGCAATCCTCGCGGTGCTGGTGCAGCTCGTGGTCGACGCATCCCAAGGCGCCTACTGATCGTCGCGAGAGCTGATCGGCGAGCGGGACGCCGAGCTTGAGCGCAGGCAGAGGCCGGTTGGCCGGGCGAGCGTTGTGCCCGGGGCTGGGGCCACCCCCAGATGCGGCGACCGTGCCAGAGTTCGAGCAGAGCAGGCGGGACCCGCACCTGCCCGCGCACCCCAACTGAGGAGGATGCCTTGATCTACATCACCGTGAAGAAGAAGCTGAAGCCCGGCACCGCGGACGCCTACCTCGCGGCCAGCCAGCCCTACACCGACGCGACGCGCGCCGAGCCCGGCAACAAGTTCTACGAGCACTACCGCAGCGTCGACGACCCCGACACGATCCTGACGATCGAGGCCTTCGATGACGCAGCGGCCGGCGAAGCGCACGTCAACTCGGAGCACTTCCAACAAGGGGCCGACGGCGACGCGAAGCAGTACATCGCCGAGCGCCCCGACATCCTCTACATCGACCTCCCTGATCGCGACGGCTGGGACAAGATGTCGGAGTTCTGAGCCGGGTCCAGACACGGCAGTCAGGCGCTGCCGAGTCCGAGCGAGTCGCGCAGCAGCGGGTTCGTGATGCTACGCGCGAGAGGCTCACTGAGCAGTTCAGCGTGCGCTTCCGCCGGTGGGCCGGCGGCCTGCCGTCGAAGCAGAGCGGTGGCCAGCTCCGGTCCGAACGTGTGCCAGTCCAGAGCGTCGTCGGGTGCGGCGGCTGGGTCCACGGCCTCCGCCACCAGGGAGACGACGCTCGAGGCGCCGCTGGCCCGCGCGTCGGCGTTGGGGCCCGGACCAGCGAGGCCGGCGTCGAAACCCGCCTCGAGGAGTGAGCGGGCATCGACGATCCCCGCGCCCATTGCCCCGGCGTCCCATGGGGTGGGCCGCCGAGCCGTGGCCTGCAGCAGTCGCCGGAACATCGCCTGCACGGTTTCGCCACGCTCATGTGCCGCGGCGATCACGTTGGCTCGTCCGTGGTGGGCAACCCACATGGCCGCCACTCCTGCGGTGAGAGCGACCGCGAAGCTCGTGCCCTGCCCCTGGCCGACCGTGTCGGCGTCAGGGGGACCGCCGGGAGGAACGACCGCGCGGTAGACGTTCTGGCCAGGTGCCGAGATGTCTACCGGTGCGCCGCGACAGGTGCCGGGCCACGGTTCATCCGCTGCGCTCGTCGCAGCGACCGCGATGCACTCGTCGTACCGGGCTGGCCACACGACGAAGCGGACGCAGTTCCCGGCGGCTGCCAGAACGATCAGGTCGGCCTCGACCGCTCGCCGTACGGCGCGGTGCAAGGCGCTGGCGGGGATGCCCCCCAGGCTCATGGTGACGACATGGGCCCCCTCCTGGATCGCCCAGTCGATGGCGCGGGCGACCGTGATCTGCCGGATCCGCACGACGCTCTCGATGGTGCGAATCGCCATGAGCCGCGCCCGTGGGGCTGATCCCGTGACGATGTAGCTCTCCAGAGACACCAGGACACTGGCAGTTCCCGTGCCGTGGCCCGCGTTGGCTGACTCGGTCAACGGGTCGGTCGGGTCGTTGTCCTCGTCGATGACGTCGAAGCCGGGCACGAAGGCGACGCCGACGAGCTCCACGTGCGGGGTGATCCCGGTGTCGGGCTGCGCGACGATCACGTCCCTTCCCTGACTGGGCCGATCGCTCTGCTCGGAGTAGGTCCAGCCGGAAGGTACGTGCATCCGGTCGAGCGCCCACGCGGGCGTGGGTTCGAGCGCGGGTTGCGGGTCGACGAAGCAGCCCGGCGGCAATCCGGCGAGGGTCCCGCCCGTCAGCGCCCCACCCTCGGTGGTGTCGTACTCGGGGAAGAAGGCGGTGGGCAGGTCGGGCTCGGCGCCGGCCAGGTCGAACCGCTCGGCCAGCGCATACCCCGCAGCGAAGCAGGCCGTGGGACGCCTTGCTTCCAGCGCTCGGTCGAGGAGGTCGAGGACCAGTACCCCCGGCTCCACGGCAGACAATGGCGCAATACTCGTTCGCAGGTCCGCGAGGTCCTGCCTCACCGTGGCGGCGACACCATCCGGATCCTGGTCGGGTCGCAGCTCCAGGGCGAAGCGCGCCGGGAGTAGCTCGCCGCTCACGGCCCTGGACACCGTCGCGCTGCGCAGTTGAGCGACGAGGACGGCACCGTCCCCGGCCAGGTTGTTCATCCGGCCTCCCGGTGCGGTTCCTGTCGAGGCGTCCTTTCACAATGCCCGCGCCTGCACCACTTGTGAAGGCCAGGGGCCGACGAGTGCACCTGCCGAACGGCGCTTCGCGGTACGAGGCATCTCGCATCTCGCGCTCCGCGCGTTATGAGCGTGCGCGTCCTGCGCACGTGACAGGGTCCGGGCATGCGCCGCGTCCTCGGGACTCTTGTGATCGCCTTCGTGCTTCCCTTCTTGGTGCTCACCGCCCTGGCCAGACTCGGAACCGCACCCGGTGGTTGGGAGCTGTTGATCGCGTTCGGCGTCAGCATGGCCCTCGCAGTCGTCTACTGGCGCAGGTCCAGCCCTGCGTCGAACGCGTCGGACGCCCGTTCGGCGACAGAATGAGGGCGTGCACAGCGTTGCGGTGGCAGGCAAACCAGCGCGTCCGAGGTGCTTTCCGCTCGTTTCTAGCTTTCCGCGAGAGCGCGCCGCTGGGAGAGCTGGAGGACCACTGCGAGCGGTCGACGGGGCGTACATGCGGCTGGCGCATAGACCCAAGGCCTTCGCGGCGGTAGGCCGCACCTGGCTGAGACCCGCGGGCAAGTAGGCAACCCGCCTAGTTCCGAACCGTCGCGCGGCAGAACGGGTGATCGAGGCCGTGTATCGCGTGTCGATCCCACTTCCGAAGCTGCATCGCACCTTGTCGGCACTGGACGTGGCGCAAGGCCCCGACGACTTGGCGATCCCGTCGTTTCAGTCACACCGGTTGACAGGCGAGCTGGCGGGCTCCTGGTCGATCTGGGTGAACGGGAACTGGCGGATCACCTTCAGGTTCGTCGAGAACGATGTCGAACTTGTTGACCATCAGGACTACCACTGAGAGGAGGCGAGGGTTGTGACGATGAAGAATCCGGTGCACCCTGGCGCAATTCTGCGCGAGGACGTGCTGGCCGAACTCGGCCTGGGGTCGGCGAGGCCGCGTCTCGGCTGGGCATCTCCCGGGTGGCGCTGAGCAGGGTTCTGCACGAGCACGCCCGGATCAGCCCGAGCCTGGCCGTGCGACTGGAAGAGGCAGGAGCAGGAACCGCGCGGGCTTGGCTGGCCATGCAGTCGGCCCACGACCTGGCCGCTGAAGGGGCCTCGGGATCGCCCAAGGTGCGCCCGCTCAGCGGCTGCCGGACCCACAGCGTCGAGAGATGGCTGTTCGGCAAGACGCACCGAGGTGGGGTCCGACCCCGGGCCGCGAAGGACCTGGCGGAGTGGCCTCGGGCAGCCCCGTTCAGGGTCGCACCGAGGCAGGGTGCCACACCGTGCTCGCTCACCACGAGGTGGCGGAAAGGCCCGGCTGGCCAAAGCGAGGACTTGCTCGGTCCGAGTGGACCAGAGGGAGAGGCACAGGGATGGGGCCGAGCCGAGGCCGGGTGCTGCGAGGTGATGGAGCTGCTCACCGGAGGAATCCAGGGCGACCAGGGCGGCGCGCCTGCGCGCATGGCGAGCCGACGCGGCCGCGAAGTACGAAGTTGCCGCAGGCGAGCCCAGACAAGCGGGAACGCGAGGCTCGCCGAAGATCAACCCCAGGAGCCCTCCGGTGACAACCTCGCGCGTGGCCACTTGGCGGATCCCGACACCAAGGGACAGCCCCCGGCATGCGAGCGTTTCGGTCTGCATGCCGACCGCACCGGCGATGTAGAACGCCGTTCACGAATACGCGACCAGTACGCTCCTCGAGCTGCTCCCCAAAGGCGCCCACGACCACGGCGGCGAATAGGGCGCCGACCAGCCCGACCAGGAGCCAGGGGAGCGGTGCCACAGTCGTCGACCGACCGTGCCGTCTCGACGAGCGAGCGGCTGATGCGCTTCCGAGGAACCCACTCAGCGGCGCCATGTCTTCGTCGTGCTCCTCGAGGAGGACGACGAGCAGTGACTGTGCTGAGATGAGTCCGCGGAAACTGCCGCGGTCGTTGACCACTGCGATGCCAGGCTCACCATGTTGAATGGCCGCCCAGGCGACGTGCTCCTGATGGGTCGCCGGAGTCACGGTCGGCGGGTCGTTGTCCATGACCATGTCGACCGATGCATGGGGCTTGGCGCTGAGGAGCCGTTCGATCGTCACGACACCCACCAAGAGCTCTCCGTCACACACCGCGGCGACCGATGCACTGTCATACTGCTGACCCCTGAGCCGGTCCAACAGTGTCGAGACCTGTTCACCCCTCGACGTGATCGGCACGCGGGTGCTGGCATGGCGTCCGCCACCGCAGCAGGTCTCCGGAATCGCCCGAGCGCCCACGGCAGCAGGGCGGCCATGACGTAATCGTGGACGTGCAAACGGGCCAAGGCTGGCACCACGGTCAGTGCCGGCCGACGGCCCGCTCGATCAACTGTCTCGGGACGGATGCCCAGCGATCATGGGAACTCACGACTCCACCCGTGCCGGACCACCACAAGATGCGACGCTCCCGCAGCGGACTCCGTCAGCCGCTCCGACGGTGCCGCGCGGAGGGCTCACGCCGATCACGCCCCCGTGCACGTTTGACTCGTGTGCCCTAGCCCTGTGTGGTGGGAGGAGCATGCACGTCAGCGCCCGAGCAGCCGGCGGGTCACTGTCGCGGCGGTGGCGCGGACCCGCGCCACGATCGGGTCGGGCGCGAGGTCGCCCTCGTAGGTCACGGCGACGCTCGCGAGGGGGAGGCCGTTGTGGTCGGTCACGGGCGCCGCGACGCTCCGCATCCCGGGGCTGACCTCTTCGGTCTCGGTGGCGTAGCCGTGGCGGCGCGCCTCGGAGAGCAGCCCGCGGAGGGCGCTCAGCGAGGTGGGGCCCAGACCGCGGCGCTGCACGAAGGCCGACCGGTCGGGGTAGAGCGCGCGCACCTGGTTGGCGGGCAGCGCCGCGAGGATCGCACGCCCGCTGGCGGTCAGCTGGGCCGGCAGCCGCACGCCGACGTCGGTCACCAGCGAGGGGCGGCCGGGCGCCCGCTCCTCGAGCACGTAGAGCACGTCGCGCCCGTGCAGCACCGCGAGGTGCGCCGACTGACCGGTGGCGTCGACGAGCGCGACGAGTGGGCGCCGGGCGATGCGTTGGAGCGGTTCCTGCCTGGCGAAGCCGCTGCCCACCTCGAACGCCGCCACGCCCAGCCCGAAGCGGCGCTCGTCGGCCAGGTGCACGACGAATCCCTCGTCGACCATCGCCGCCAGCAGGTGGTACGCGGTGCTGCGCGGCAGCTCGACCTCGCGCATCACGTGCTCGATGGGCACCGGGTGCGGCTGGGCGGCCAGGAACCGGAGCACGCGCATCGCGCGGGTGGCGGCCGGGACGTTGCTCACCGGACCAGCCTAGCCGGGAGTCTCGGATACGAGACGAGTTCCCCGGGAAGGGAATGGCCCTCCGGTCGTTGCGCGCGTTGGATGGCGAGCATGCAGACGAACGAGACAGCGCCGCAGGAGGCCGTGCCGATCGGGACCGGCCCCCTCTCCGGCGAGGACGTGGTGGCCGTGGCTCGCCGCGGTGCCCGGGTCGAGCTCGGCGAGGACGCGCTGGCCGCGATGGCGCGCTCGCGCACGGTGGTCGACGAGCTCGCGGCGGCCTCCACCCCGGCGTACGGCATCTCGACGGGGTTCGGGGCGCTCGCCACCCGGCACATCCCCCACGAGATGCGGGCCCAGCTGCAGAAGTCGCTCGTGCGCTCGCACGCCGCCGGCTCCGGCGACGAGGTGGAGCGCGAGGTCGTCCGCGCGCTGATGCTGCTGCGTCTCTCGACGCTCGCGACCGGCCACACCGGCATCCGCGTCGAGACCGCGCAGCTGATCGCGGACCTGCTCAACCACGGCATCACGCCGGTGGTCCACGAGTACGGGTCGCTCGGCTGCTCCGGCGACCTCGCGCCGCTCTCGCACTGCGCGCTGGCGCTGATGGGGGAGGGCCAGGTCCGCGACGCGGACGGCGCCCTGGCCCCGGCCGCCGACGCGCTCGCCGCGGCGGGCCTCGCCCCGGTCGAGCTCGCCGCGAAGGAGGGCCTCGCGCTGATCAACGGCACCGACGGGATGCTCGGGATGCTGCTGCTCGCGATCGCCGACCTGCGCCGGCTGCTGCGGGTCGCCGACCTCACCGCCGCGATGTCGGTCGAGGCGCAGCTCGCGACCGACCGAGTGTTCGCGCCCGAGCTGCAGGCGCTGCGTCCCCAGGTCGGGCAGGCCGTCTCGGCGGCCAACCTGACGCGGCTGCTCGCCGACTCGGGCGTGGTCGCCTCGCACCGCGGACCCGACTGCAACCGGGTGCAGGACGCCTACTCGTTGCGCTGCTCGCCGCAGGTGCACGGCGCCGCCCGCGACACCGTCGACCACGCGGCGCTCGTCGCGGGCCGGGAGCTGGCCTCGGCCGTCGACAACCCGGTGGTGCTGACCGACGAGGGGCGGGTCGAGTCGAACGGGAACTTCCACGGCGCGCCGGTCGGCTACGTCCTCGACTTCCTCGCGATCGTCGCCGCCGATGTCGCCTCGATCAGCGAGCGGCGCACCGACCGGTTCCTCGACCGCCACCGCAGCCACGACCTGCCGCCGTTCCTCGCCCACGACCCGGGCGTGGACAGCGGGCACATGATCGCGCAGTACACCCAGGCCGCGATCGTCTCGGAGATGAAGCGGCTCGCGGCGCCCGCGTCGGTGGACTCGATCCCCTCGTCGGCGATGCAGGAGGACCACGTCTCGATGGGCTGGTCCGCCGCGCGCAAGCTGCGCCGCTCGGTCGACGGCCTGACGCGCGTGGTGGCGATCGAGCTGCTCACCGCCGCGCGGGCGCTCGACCTGCGCGCCCCCCTGGAGCCCTCGCCCGCGACCGCGGCCGCCGTCCGGGCGCTGCGCGCCGCGGGCGTCGAGGGGCCCGGACCCGACCGCCACCTGGCCCCCGAGATCGAGACCGCCGTCGGGCTGGTCGCCTCGGGAACCGTGCTGGACGCTGTGGAAGACGTCATCGGAGGACTGGAATGAACGATCGCTTGCCCATCCACGCCGCCCGCGGCACCGAGCTGACCGCGAAGTCGTGGCAGACCGAGGCGCCGCTGCGGATGCTGATGAACAACCTCGACCCGGAGAACGCCGAGAACCCCGAGGAGCTCGTGGTCTACGGCGGCACCGGCAAGGCGGCGCGCAGCTGGGAGGCGTACGACGCCCTCGTGCGCACCATGCGCGACCTCGAGGACGACGAGACGATGCTCGTGCAGTCCGGCAAGCCGGTCGGCGTGATGCGCACCCATGCCTGGGCGCCGCGGGTGCTGATCGCCAACTCCAACCTCGTGGGCGACTGGGCCAACTGGGAGGAGTTCCGCAAGCTCGACGACCTCGGGCTGATCATGTACGGCCAGATGACCGCCGGGTCGTGGATCTACATCGGCACGCAGGGGATCCTCCAGGGCACCTTCGAGACCTTCGCCGCGGTCGCCGACAAGAGGTTCGGCGGCACGCTCGCCGGCACGATCACCCTGACCGCCGGACTGGGCGGCATGGGTGGCGCGCAGCCGCTCGCGGTCACGATGAACGACGGCGTCGCGATCTGCGTCGAGGTCGACCAGGCCCGGATCAGCCGGCGCATCGAGCACCGCTACCTCGATGTCCAGGCCGACGACCTGGACGACGCCGTGGCCCGCGCGGTTGAGGCGCGGGACGCCCGGCGCCCGCTGTCGATCGGGCTCCTCGGCAACGCCGCCGAGGTCTTCCCCGCGCTGCTCGAGCGGCAGGCCCCGATCGACGTCGTCACCGACCAGACCTCGGCCCACGACCCGCTCTCCTACCTGCCGGCCGGCGTCTCGATCGACGACTGGCACGACGCCGCCCGCCGCGACCCCGACGGCTTCACCAAGGACGCGCAGGCCTCGATGGCCACGCACGTGCGCGCGATGGTCGAGTTCCAGGACGCCGGCGCGGAGGTCTTCGACTACGGCAACTCGATCCGCGACGAGGCGCGCCGGGGCGGCTACGACCGCGCGTTCGAGTTCCCCGGCTTCGTGCCCGCCTACATCCGGCCGCTGTTCTGCGAGGGCAAGGGCCCCTTCCGGTGGGCCGCGCTCTCCGGCGACCCGGCCGACATCGCGGCCACCGACCGGGCGATCCTCGAGCTCTTCCCGGCCGACGAGTCGCCGGAGTACGAGAAGCTGCACAAGTGGATCACCATGGCCCGCGAGCGTGTCTCCTTCCAGGGGCTGCCGGCCCGCATCTGCTGGCTGGGGTACGGCGACCGGCACCGCGCGGGGCTCAAGTTCAACCAGATGGTGGCCTCGGGTGAGCTCTCGGCGCCCGTCGTGATCGGGCGCGACCACCTCGACTGCGGCTCGGTGGCCTCGCCCTACCGGGAGACCGAGTCGATGCTCGACGGGTCGGACGCCATCGCCGACTGGGCCCTGCTCAACGCGCTGGTCAACACCGCCTCCGGAGCGAGCTGGGTCTCGATCCACCACGGCGGCGGCGTCGGGATGGGCCGCTCGATCCACGCCGGCCAGGTCTGTGTCGCCGACGGCACCGACCTCGCCGCGCAGAAGATCGAGCGCGTGCTCACCAACGACCCGGGCATGGGCGTGATCCGGCACGTCGACGCGGGCTACGACCGCGCGGTCGAGGTCGCCGACGAGCGCGGCGTCCGCGTGCCGATGCGGGAGGAGTGACCGGCGTGGGCTTCGAGCGGATGTGGACGGACCTGCGCGACGTCGGCCGGTCGGCCGCGACCGGCGGCTACTTCCGGCAGCCGTTCCGCGCTGCCGAGCGAGAGTGTGCCGCCTGGTTCGAGGAGGAGGCGACGCGGCGCGGCCTGGAGCTGCGCCGCGACGGGTTCGGCAACGTCGTCGCCTGGTGGGGCGGCCCGCCCGGGGAGGCCGGCGGCGGCGTGCTCACCGGGTCGCACCTGGACTCGGTGCGCGACGGCGGCGCCTTCGACGGCCCGCTCGGCGTGGTCTCGGCCTTCGCCGCGATCGACCTGCTGCGCGAGCGCGGCCGCACGCCGGCCCGGCCGATCGGCGTGGGGACCTTCGTCGAGGAGGAGGGCTCGCGCTTCGGCATCGCGTGCCTGGGTTCGCGGCTCGCGACCGGCGCCATGGCGGTGGAGAAGGCCGCCGCGCTGCCCGACGGCGACGGCGTGCGCCTGGGCGACGCCTGGGCCGACGCGGAGCTCGACCCCGCCGTCGGCTCCGACCTGCTCGAGGGCGTCGACTGCTTCGTCGAGCTGCACGTCGAGCAGGGTCGAGACCTCGTGCACCGCGACGAGCCGATCGGCGTGGCCAGCGAGATCTGGCCGCACGGCCGCTACCGGTTCGACTTCGCCGGCGAGGCCAACCACGCGGGCGCCACGCGGATGGAGGACCGCCGCGACCCGATGCTCACCTACGCCGCGACGGCGCTCGTCGCCGAGGAGCTGGCCCGGCGCGCGGGCGAGCGCGCCACCTTCGGGAGGCTCGCGGTGGAGCCCAACGGCACCAACGCCGTGCCCTCGCGGATCACCGCCTGGCTGGACGCCCGCTCCGCGGACGAGGGGGCCCTGGAGACGCTGGTCGCCTCGATCGCCGCCGTGGCGGAGGAGCGCGCGGGCGCCGACGGCACCGGCGTCACCGTCGACGCCGAGTCCGTCAGCCCGCCGGTGCACTTCGACCCGGCCCTCGCCCGCCGGATCGCCGAACCCCGCGGCTGGCCGGTCATCCCGACGCAGGCCGGTCACGACGCCGGCATCCTCTCGGCCGCGGGCATCCCCACGGCGATGCTCTTCGTGCGCAACCCCACCGGCGTCTCGCACGCGCCGGCCGAGCACGCGGAGACCGGCGACTGCCTGGCCGGGGTGGTCGCGCTGGCCGACACGCTCGAGCAGCTGACCGGGGACCGGGGCGACGCATGACCGAGCGCTACCTGCTCGAGCGCGCGCTGCTGCCCGGCGGTGTCGCCGACGACGTGCTGGTCACGGTCGCCGACGGACGCTTCACCGGGGTGGCCACCCCCGCGTCGACCCCCCGGGCCGCCGCGGACGGCGCCACGCGGCTGGCGGGCCTGACCCTGCCGGGCCTGGCGAACAGCCACAGCCACGCCTTCCACCGCGCGCTGCGCGGGCGCACGCAGCGCGAGCGCGGCACCTTCTGGACCTGGCGCGAGCAGATGTACGCCGTCGCCGAGCGGCTGGACCCGGACTCCTACCACGCGCTGGCGCGCGCGGTGTTCCGCGAGATGGTCGCCGCGGGCATCACCTGCGTCGGGGAGTTCCACTACCTGCACCACGGCCCGGACGGCACGCCGTACGCCGACCCGAACGCGATGGGTGAGGCGCTCCTCGCGGCCGCGGACGAGGCCGGGTTGCGGATCACGCTGCTCGACACGCTCTACCTCGCCGCCGGCGTGGGCCGGGCCCCCGAGGGGGTGCAGCGCCGCTTCAGCGACGGCGACGTCGAGGCCTGGCTCGGCCGGGTCGCGGGTCTCCCGGCGCCGGAGCGGGCGCGCGTCGGGCTCGCGCTGCACTCGGTGCGCGCGGTGCCGCGCGACCAGCTGCTGGTCGCCGCCGAGCTCGCCGCGGCCACGGACGACGGCTCGCGCCCGCTGCACGCGCACGTCTCCGAGCAGCGCGCGGAGAACGAGCAGTGCCTGGCCGCGTACGGCGTCACGCCGACGCGGCTGCTCGCGGAGACGGGCCACCTCGGTCCGCGCAGCACGGCCGTGCACGCCACCCACCTGACTGACGACGACATCGCGCTGCTGGGGGAGGCCGGGGCGTTCGCCGGCTTCTGCCCGACCACCGAGCGCGACCTCGGCGACGGCGTCGGGCCGAGCGTGGCCTTGCGCGACGCAGGCGCGCGGCTGACCCTGGGTAGCGACAGCCACGCGGTGATCGACCCCTTCGAGGAGATGCGCGCGGTCGAGCTGAACGAGCGGCTGGTCAGCGAGGAGCGCGGCCACTGGGCGGCGCGCGAGCTGCTCGACGCCGCCGGCGAGCTCGGGCACGCCAGCCTCGGCTGGCCCGACGCCGGCCGCATCGCCACCGGCGCGCGCGCCGACCTCGTCAGCGTGGACACCGGGACGCCTCGCACCGCCGGCACCGGCGCGGACGAGCACACCGCCGTCTTCGCGGCCTCCGCGGCCGACGTGACCCACGTGGTCGCCGACGGTCGCGTCGTCCACCGGCGCGAGGACCGCGCCGACATCGCGCGCGAGCTCGACCAGGCGATCGGGAGGCTGCTGCCGTGACGGCCCGGGGAGAGGGAGGAACGACGATGAGCACCGTGTTCAGCAACATCGGCGAGCTGGTCGTGGACGCGTCGCGCGAGCCCCTGCGCGGGGCCGCGCTGGTCGTCGACGGCGAGCGCGTCGCCTGGGTCGGCCCCGACTCCGACGCGCCGGCCGCCGACGAGCGGGTCGACGTCGCGGGGCGCACCGTGATCCCGGGCTTCGTCGACAGCCACTCCCACATCGTGTTCGGCGGCGACCGGTCCGAGGAGTTCGCCGCGCGGATGACCGGCCAGCCGTACGCCGCCGGCGGGATCCGCACCACGGTCGCGGCCACGCAGGCCGCCAGCGACGCCGAGCTCGACGCCACCGCCGCCCGGCTCGTCGCGGAGATGCGCCGCCAGGGCACCACCACCATCGAGATCAAGAGCGGCTACGGGCTCACCGTCGAGCACGAGACGCGCAGCCTCGCGGTGGCAGCGCGGCACACCCCGGAGACCACGTTCATGGGCGCCCACGTGGTGCCCGAGGGCACCGACGCCGCGACGTACGTCGACCTGGTCACCGGCCCGATGCTCGAGGCCGCCGCGCCGCACGCGCGCTGGATCGACGCCTTCTGCGAGCAGGGCGCCTTCGACGCCGACCAGGCGCGCGCCGTGCTCGAGGCCGGGGCGGCCGCCGGGCTGCGCGGCCGGCTGCACGCCAACCAGCTCAGCGAGGGTCCCGGCGTCCGCCTGGCCTGCGAGCTCGGGCTCGCCGCGGTCGACCACTGCACGTTCCTGGCCGACGCCGACGTCGAGGCGCTGGTGTCCTCCGGGACGGTGGCCACCCTGCTGCCCGGCGTCGAGTTCTCGACGAGGCAGCCCTGGCCGGACGCCCGGCGCCTGCTCGACGCGGGCGTGGTCGTGGCGCTGGCCAGCGACTGCAACCCGGGGTCGAGCTACACCAGCTCGGTGCCGTTCTGCGTGGCGCTGGCCGTGCGCGACATGGGGATGAGCCCCGGCGAGGCGCTGTGGGCCGCCACCGCCGGCGGCGCCCGTGCCCTGGGCCGCGACGACGTCGGCACCCTGGAGGTCGGGATGCGCGCCGACCTCGCCGTGCTCGACGCGCCCTCCGCGATCCACCTGGCCTACCGGCCGGGCGTGCCGATCGTCAGCGAGACCTGGGTCGGCGGGCGCCGGGAATGCCGCGGGCCAGGGTCGGTGTTGCGGCCCCTATGACTCTCATGCCTACCCAGACCGCACCCGCGCTCTCGCTCCCGCTTGCCGGCGGGGGCAGCACCGACGACGTGGCGCCGGGCACCGGAGCCGACGGGCGCTTCTCGCTGGTCGTCTTCTTCCGCGGGCTGCACTGCCCCGTCTGCCGCAAGCAGCTGGGCGAGATCGACCGCCGGGTCGCTGAGCTGCGGGAGAACGGCGTGGGCCGCGTCGTGGCGGTCAGCATGGAGACGGCCGAGCGCAGCGCCCAGCTGGTGGACGAGTGGCACCTGGAGGCCCTGCCGGTGGCCTACGGCCTCAGCGAGGAGTCGGCCCGCGAGTGGGGGCTGTTCGTCTCCACGGCGATCAAGGACGGCGAGGCGCCCGTCTTCAACGAGCCCGGCGTGTTCGTCCTGGACTCGGACGGGACCGTCTTCTGGAGCAACGTCTCCTCGATGCCCTTCGGGCGGCCCGCTCTCGACGACGTGCTCGCCGGGCTGCAGTTCGCCGAGAAGAACGACTACCCGGCGCGGGGTGCCGCCTGACACGTCACCCGTGAGCCGCCCACGGCACCCGCGCCGCCGGGCGCTCAGCCGGACTGGCTGTTGTCCTTCATCTCGCCCCAGCCGTGCCAGCGCTCGACCTCCATCACGGCGCTGTAGCGGGTGCGCTCCTGGTTGGGGTAGTCGCGGCCGAGGTAGTGCTGCGCGAGCCGGTTGATGTCGGCCAGGCCCTCGTCCTCGCGGATCTCGACGACGCGGCCGAGCAGCGTGACGTGGGTGTACCAGGAGTCCTTCTCGAGCACCGACAGCGAGAGCCGGGCGTCGCGGCGCAGGTGTCCGAGCCGGACCCGGCCCTCGTCCATGTTCAGCAGCACCGAGCCGTCCTGCCAGAGGTACCAGGTCGGCGCGGTGACCGGCGCCCCGTCGGCGCGCAGCGTGGCCACGACGGAGGGGTTGGGCTGGCGGAGCAGCGCGACGGCGTCGTCGGGCAGCGGCGGTGTGGACACGGGTCCTCCCGGGCACGTGGGTGGGTCGATCGGGGGTCGATCGGCTCGGCCCCATTGTTCCCCGTCCGGGCCACTCCGTCGCCGCGGGCCTTTCGGCCCGTCGACCCGCGGCACCATCCTGTGCAAGGTTTGTCTAACCCGACGGGACCACCGGTCTGGACGGGCAGCAGCGAGGTCGCAGCGGGCGGCCACGGGAACATCGGGAGACACCATGGACACCAGCACCATCCGCCGGGGACGCGCCTGGCAGCGCCTCACCGCCGTCGTCGCCGCCGGCGCGCTCAGCCTCGGCCTCGCCGCCGCCACCGCGGCCCCGGCCAGCGCCGGCGCGGCGCCCGCGCCGTCCGGCGAGCGCTCGCTCGCCGAGGTGCTGACCTCGGACGGCAACACCTTCGACCGGAAGGCCCGCGACTACGACATCCTCACCGAGGCCGTGCTCGCCGTGATCGACGCGAAGCCGGACAGCCCCGTCGCGCTGCTGGCCGACGGCAGCGTGCCGCTGACCGCGTTCATCCCGAACGACTTCGCCTTCCGCGTGCTCGTCAAGGACCTGACGGGCCGCTGGTACTGGTCCGAGCGCAAGGTCTTCACCAAGCTCGTCGAGGCCGTGGGCGTCGACGCCGTCGAGACGGTGCTGCTCTACCACGTGGTCCCGGGCGCCACGATCGACGCCCGCGCGGCGCTGCGCTCCGACGGGGTCGCGCTCGACACCGCCCAGGGCGGCCAGTTCACCGTCGACGTGATCTCGCGGCGGTGGGGCCTGATCCGGCTGCGCGACAACGACCGGAACGACATCGACCCGTTCCTGCTGCGTCGGGAGCTGGACATCAACCAGGGCAACAAGCAGATCGCCCACGGCATCCTGTTCGTGCTGCGGCCGATCGACCTGTGACGCGCGCGTCCCGGCCGGCCCTCAGAGCTGGCCGGCCGGGACGAGCGCCGCGAGCAGGCCGCCCGCCTCCGCGTCGCGGGCCAGCCCGTCGTCGGTGACCTCGCCGGCGTCGATGGCGTCCTCCGTCAGCACCACCAGCGCGCGGCCCTCGGCGAAGACTCGCTCCGACCAGGCGGCGTCGCCGTGCGGCAGGGGGATCCGGGTCGCGCCGATCCGATCGCTGATCGAGACCACCAGCAGCGCGCGCTCGTCGTCCTCGCAGACCAGGGCGCAGCCGTTCGCCACGCCCACGTCGCCCTCGAGGCCCTGGCCCACGCGTTGCGTCACGGAAGGGGTCACCGGCTCGGGGGCGTCCTCGTCCCGATCGCCGCCGGGCTCGGCGAAGCCGCGCTGCCGGAAGAGCGTGCGCAGCGCATCGCGAGCCCCGCCGCCGGCGGCCGCGTCGACGGGCGGGAGCTGCACGTAGACGGCGTCCGGCTGGCTGCCGATCGCCCACTGGTAGGCGGGTGTCTCGCCGGTTGCGTCGGGATGCGCGCTCATACCCGCGAGCCTGTCATGCCGCGTCGTCGCCGTCAGCCGCGGCTAGTCTGCGTCCCATGCCGGACGCCGACCGCGCGGCCGCGGGGCGCGTGCCGTCCGTGGCGCTGCTGCTGGCGGTCGCCGCCCTGGCGGGCGCGGCGGCCGCTGTGGTGGCCGCCTCGTTCATCTTCGTGGTCGAGGAGACCGCGGCGCTGCTGTGGGTGCACCTCCCCGAGGCGCTCGGCCTCGACGGGGGCGACGCGGCGTGGACGCTGCTGGTGCCGGTCGTCGGCGGCGCGCTGGTCGGCCTGGGTGCGCGCTTCCTCGGCGACCACCCGCAGTCGCTGGAGGCGACGCTGGAGCGTTGGCGCAGCGGTGTGGCCCCGGACCCCCGCGCCGGACCGGCCAGCGCGGTCAACTCGTTGACGGCGCTGGCCTCGGGCGGGCCGCTGGGGTTCGAGGCCGCCCTGACGAGCGTGCTGGGCGCGACGGTCGCGGCGATGGCGCGGCACGTGCGCGCCGCCGGGCGCCTGGTCCGCGAGGCGTGGGGCGCCGACCGGGTCGACGGGCTGCCCCGGGCAGCCCGCACGCTGCCGATCTGGCTCTCGGCGCTGGTCGGCCTCGCGACGTTCCGCGCCCTGCCCTTCGGCACCCTCGACCTCGGGTTCCGCCTCGAGCCGGCGGACTCGTGGGCCGACCCGCGCGAGCTCGCCGCCGCGGTGCTCGTGGCGGTGCTGGCGGTGTTCCCCTCGGCCTGGGCGGTGTCCGTCGTCCGGCGCGCCGAGCACGCGGGGTGGCACCACCGGGCGCCCGTGCGGGCCGGCATGCTCGGCGGGCTCCTCTTCGCGATCCTCGCCCTCGGCGACCGCAACGTGCTGTTCTCCGGCCAGCAGGCGCTGCCGCACGTCGTCGGCCTCGGCACGGGCGCGCTGCTCTACCTGGCCGTCGCCAAGTGGGCCGCCCTGGCGATCGCGCTCGCCGCCGGGTGGCGCGGCGGCCCGTTCTTCCCGCTGTTCCTCGCCGTCGCCGCGCTGGCGGTCGCGGTGCACGGGCCGCTCGGCGTCGAGCCCGAGCTGGCCATCGTCGCGGGGATCGCCGCCGTCTGCGTCGTGATGACCCGCGGGCGGGTGCTGGTCGCCTGCGTGCTGGCGCTGTACGTGGTCCCGCTCGGCTACGCGGGCACGCTGCTGCTCGCGGCGGCCGCGGCCTCGCTGCCCCTGCTGCCCGGCGCGCGGCTCGGCGGACGCCTCCGCGTGCTGCCCCGCTCGCCAGCGCCGTCCCCGGCCCCCTAGCCTGACGCGCCATGACGGCACACACAGGCGGCGCAGACCCGGAGGTCGGGTACCACACGAGCCGGGTGGTCGGCCTCGCCGCGGTGGCCGCCCTCGGCGGCTTCCTCTTCGGGTTCGACACGGCCGTGATCAACGGCGCCGTCGACGCCATGCAGTCCGACTTCGAGATGGGCGCCGGTCTGACCGGGTTCGTGGTGTCGTCCGCGCTGCTGGGCTGCATGATCGGCGCCTACGCCGCCGGGCGGCTGGCCGACCGCATCGGCCGGCTGAAGGTGATGTTCCTGGCCTCGGCGATGTTCACGCTGTCGGCGTTCGGGGCCGGCCTCGCGGTCGGCCCCGTCGACATGATCGCCTGGCGGGTCGTCGGCGGCCTCGGCGTGGGTGCGGCCTCGGTGATCGCGCCGGCGTACATCGCCGAGATCTCCCCCGCCGCGATCCGCGGCCGGATGGGCTCGCTGCAGCAGCTGGCCATCGTCTCCGGCATCTTCGTCGCGCTGCTGTCGGACTACGCGCTCGCGGGGGCCGCCGGCGGGGCGAACGAGACGCTCTGGCTCGGCGCGGACGCGTGGCGCTGGATGTTCATCGCCGAGGCCCTGCCCGCCGTGGCGTACGGCGTCCTGGCGACGACGATCCCCGAGTCGCCGCGCTACCTGGTCGCCCTGGGCAAGGAGGCGGGCGCCCGCAAGATCCTCGGCAGCGTCCTCGACGGCGGGATCGACGAGCGCATCGCGGAGATCAAGCGGACGCTGCGGCAGGAGCGCCGCGCCTCGCTGGGCGACCTGCGCAAGCCCGGCGGCGGGCTGCTGCCCATCGTGTGGGTCGGCATCGCGCTCTCGGTGTTCCAGCAGTTCGTCGGGATCAACGTGATCTTCTACTACTCGACGACGCTGTGGCGTTCGGTCGGCTTCACGGAGTCCGACGCCCTGGCCCAGACGGTGATCACGTCGGTCACGAACATCGCCGTGACGGTCGTGGCGATCATGCTGATCGACAGGATCGGCCGGCGCCGGCTGCTGATGATCGGATCGGCTGGCATGTTCGTCAGCCTCGGCGCGATGGCGCTGATCTTCAGCCAGGCGCCGATCGTGAACGACGAGCCCAGCCTCGGCAGCACGGCCGGCCCGATGGCGCTCGTGGCGGCGAACCTGTTCGTCGTCTTCTTCGGGATGTCCTGGGGCCCGGCGGTGTGGGTGCTGCTCGGCGAGATGTTCAACAACCGCATCCGCGGCATCGCCCTGGGCGTCGCCGCGGCGGCGCAGTGGCTGGCCAACTTCGCGATCTCCACGACGTTCCCGTCGATGGCCGAGCTGGGCCTGTGGTTCGCCTACGGCTTCTACACCCTCGCCGCGGGGGCGTCCTTCGTCTTCGTGGCCCGCTTCGTCCCCGAGACGCGCAACAAGGAGCTCGAGGACATGGAGTAGGCCGCCTCCCCTTCCCGGCACCTCGCGGCCCCCGGTGCGCCGCGCCACGGGGATCGTCGGCAGCCGGGACCGGGGCCCCGAACCGTAGTAGGGTCACGATCGCGCGAGGCCGGCGTGAGGCCGGCCCCGGGAGACGGGAGCCCAGATGACCGAGGGTGTCGCGAGCCGAAGCGGGTGGGACCTCGTGCTGGGCGGGTTGCTGGTCGTCGCCGCGGTCGTGCTGATGACGCACGCCGTGGTCGCGACCGTCCTGTCGATCCTGACGATCGGGTGGCTGGCCTTCGCCATCGGGCTGATGACGGTCTTCGTGTCCCTGTTCCGACTGGGCAAGGCCGGGTTCTGGTCCGGTCTGCTCGGCGGCGGCCTGATCGCGGCGCTCGGTTTCGTGATGCTGCGCAACCCGGACGCGGCCGCGGTGACGCTGACGCTGGTGGCCGGCGCCGTCTTCCTCACCACCGGGATCGCGCGGCTGGCTGCGGCGACCCAGGTCCCCGAGGCGCGGGGCGCCCTGCTGATCGCCGGCGGCGCCTCGACGCTGCTGGGCCTGCTGGTGCTGTTCAACCTCGTCGACGCCAGCTACTCGCTGCTGGGGATCCTGCTGGGCGTCCAGGTGCTGTTCGAGGGCACGGCCATCATGGTGGCGGGCCGGTCGGCGACCCGCCTGACCGCGCCGGGCGCCGAGCCGGCGCCCGCCACCTGACTCGGCGACGCGGGCCGTGCCGGTCGAGGTGACGTGGCTCGGCCACGCGACGACGGTGATCCGCCTCGACGGGGTCACCGTGCTCACGGACCCGCTGCTCAACCGGCACGCGGGGGTGCTGCGGCGCCGCGGCCGGGCGCCGCGTCCGGAGCAGTGGGCGGGCCCGGACGTCGTGCTGGTCTCCCACCTGCACCACGACCACGCCGAGCTGTCCTCGCTGGCCCGCATCGCCGGGGCGCCGGTCCTGACCGCCGAGCCCAACGCGGCCTGGCTGCGACGTCGCGGGGTCTCGACAGCCACCGGGCTGCCCGAGGAACGCTGGCACGCGGTGCCCGGGACGCCGCTGCAGGTCCGGTTGACGCGCGCTGACCACGCGCACCGGCCGATGCCGCACCGGCCGAACGCGGCGCACGGCCACCTGGTCGACGTCCCCCTCGGCGCGGGTCTGGGTCGCGGGGGACACCAGCCTGTACGAGGAGCTGGCCGAGCTGCCGGCGGTCGCCGGGGGGCCGATCGACCTCGCGCTCGTGCCCGTCGGAGGGTGGGGGCCGCGCCTCTCCGGCGGCCACATGGACCCCGAGGACGCAGCCCGGGCCTGTGCCCTCACCGGGGCCCGGGCCGCGATCCCCGTCCACTGGGGCACCCTGCACCCGCCCGGCGCGGCGGAGCGGCCGCCGGGCTGGATGGACCGCCCCGGCCCGGCGTTCGTCGAGGCCCTGGCGCGGCACGCGCCCGGCTGCCGTGCCCACCTCCTCCGCCCCGGCGAGCGCGTCGAGGCCGGCACCGGCGCAGGGCTCGCCGGCGACGACGAGGGGGCCTGACGTGCTGCACCGCGGGGACCTCGGCCGGATGCTGGCGGCGTGGGCTGTCGGCACCGTCTCCCTGGCCGTCGCGGCCGAGGTGCTGCCCGATCTCTCGGCCACGAGCTGGTGGAGCTGGATCGCCGCGGCCGCCGCGACCGGTGTGGTCGGGGCCCTGCTCCGCCCGGTACTCGTCGTGATGGCAGCGGCCGTCGGTTGGCTCGGAGTCGCGGTGGTCGCGTTCGTCGGCCAGGCGCTGGTGCTGCACGTGGCGCTGGCGCTGGTGCCGGGGATCGAGGAGGGACCGTTCTGGACCAGTCTCGTGGCGGCCTGGGTGACTGCCGCGGTCTCGACGGCGATCGTGTGGCTGGCCACCGCCGGGACGCCCGAGTCCCTGACGGCCTCGTTGTCCCGCTCCCGCCGGGGCCGGCGCCCCGCGCCGCCGGACGGCGACGTCACCGGGATGCTGTTCGTGCAGCTCGACGGGGTCCCCTACCCGCTGTTGCAGTGGGCCCTGCAGTCGGGCCTGATGCCGACGGTGCGGCGCTGGGTGGACCAGGGGAGCCACGTGGCGCGGGAGTGGACGGTCCAGCTGCCGTGCACCACGCCGGCCAGCCAGCTCGGCATCCTGCACGGCACGACGGACGGCGTGCCCGCGTTCCGGTGGTACGACCGGGAGCTCGGCCGTGTCCTCGTGGCCAACCGTCCGGGGGACGCGCGGATCATCGAGGCCCGGGCCTCGGACGGGCGGGGGCTGCTGGCCGACGACGGCGCCTCGGTGTCGAACCTGTTCTCCGGCGACGCGGCCCGGTGCTCGATGGTGATGAGCCAGCTGGGCTTCACCCGCGGCAGCGTCGAGACCCGGCGAGGCATGGCGTGGTTCGTGACCAGGCCCGATGGTCTGGCGCGCAGCGTGAGCCGCGTCGTGGCCGAGATCGCGCGCGAGTGGCACCAGGCCGTGCGCCAGCGGCGCCGCGACGTCCGCCCGCGCATCGCGCGCCCGTGGAGCTTCCGTGGCCTCCGGGCGGTGACGAACGGACTGCTGCGGGACCTCAACCTCGCGGTCGTCGCCAGGGAGATGCAGCTCGGGCGACGCACCATCTACGTGGACTTCGTCGACTTCGACGAGGTGGCCCACCACGCCGGGCCGACCCGCCTGGAGTCCCTGGCCGTGCTCCAGGACCTCGACCGCGTCGTCGCGACCCTCGAGGGTCTCGCCGCGTCGGCGGGGCGGCGCTACGAGATCACCCTGCTCTCCGACCACGGGCAGGCGCTGGGCGAGCCCTTCGAGTCGCGCTTCGGGGAGAGCCTCGCCGACCACTGCCGCGGCCTGATGGGCGCGCCCGTGGCGTCGCTGTCCGACCCCGTGGAGAGCTGGGGCCGGGCGGGCTCGATCGCCGAGGACGTCGCCGCGGCCGGCGGGAGCGGCCGGGGCCTCGCGGGGCCGATGGTCGAGCGCTCCCGCCGGCCCCAGGAGGCGGCGGCCCCCGCCGAGGCCGACGAGTCGCCGGTGGTGCTCGGCTCGGGCAACCTGGCCCTGCTGTACGCGGGCGGCCCCGACCGCCTCACGCTCGAGGAGATCGACGCGCGGTGGCCCCTGCTCGTCCCGGGCCTGGCCCGGCACCCCGGGGTGTGCTTCGTGGCCGGCAGCAGTCGGCGGGAGGGCCCGGTCGCCGTGGGCGAGGGCGGGCGCGTGGTCCTCGCGACGGGCGCCGTGGAGGGCGTCGACCCGCTGGGGGACCTCCCCGGGCACGCGCGCCAGGTGCTCCTCGAGGCGCTTGGCGACGACAGGGCGCCCGACCTCTACGTGAACAGTGCCGTCGACCCGAGCACCGACGAGGTCGCCGCCTTCGAGGACCTCGTCGGATCGCACGGCGGCCTGGGCGGCCCGCAGGACCGGGGCATGGTCGTGGCCCCCAGCGGACTCTGGGCCGCTCGGGGCCCCGTGGTCGGGGCGGCGTCGCTGCACCGCGAGCTCGTCGCGATGCTCGAGCGGCTCGGTCACCGGGCCGGCGGTTAGCGTGGCGGGGTGACGACGAGCTACGTGTACGCGGCGGCGCGGACGCCGTTCGGCAAGTTCGGCGGCGCCCTGGCGGGCGTGCGTCCCGACGACCTGGCCGCCGCGGCGGTGACCGGCCTGCTCGACCGGGTGCCCGGCCTGGACCCGGCGGCCGTGGAGGACGTCCTCTGGGGCTGCGCCAACCAGGCCGGGGAGGACAACCGCAACGTGGGGCGGATGGCCGTGCTGCTGGCCGGGCTGCCGACCTCCGTGCCGGCGAGCACGGTCAACCGGCTCTGCGGGTCGTCGCTCGACGCCGCGATGCAGGCCTCCCGCGCGATCGAGACCGGCGACGCCGACGTCGTCCTCACCGGCGGGGTGGAGTCGATGACCCGCGCCCCCTGGGTGCTGCCGAAGCCCGACAAGCCGTTCCCCGCCGGGCACGCCACCGCCGTCTCCACGGCGCTGGGCTGGCGGCTGGTCAACGAGCGGATGCCCGAGGAGTGGACGGCGTCGCTCGGGGAGTGCAACGAGCAGCTGCAGGAGCGCTTCGGCATCTCGCGCGAGCGGCAGGACGCGTTCGCGGCCCGCTCTCACCAGCTGGCCGACGCGGCCTGGGAGGCCGGGCGGTACGACGACCTCGTGGTGGGAGTCGACGGCGTCGACGGGCTCGCGCGCGACGAGGGGATCCGCGCCGGCTCGACCGCGGAGAAGCTGGCGTCCCTTCAGCCGGTGTTCCGGTCCGACGGCACGATCACGGCCGGCAACGCCAGCCCGCTCAGCGACGGCGCGTCGGCGGTGCTGCTGGGCTCCGAGGCGGCGGCGGCGACGATCGGCACGGACCCGGTCGCGCGCGTGGCCGGCCGCGGCGTGCACGCGCTCGACCCGCGGGAGTTCGGCTTCGCCCCGGTCGTCGCGGCCGAGCGGGCGCTCGCGCGGGCCGGTATCGGCTGGGGGGACATCGGCGCGGTCGAGCTGAACGAGGCCTTCGCGGTGCAGTCGCTGGCCTGCGTGGACGCGTGGGGCGTGGACCCCGGGCTCGTGAACGCCTGGGGCGGCGCGATCGCCCTCGGTCACCCCCTTGGGGCGTCGGGCGGGCGCGTGCTCGGCACACTGGCCGGCCGGCTCCGCGCCTCGGGTGAGCGGTGGGGCGTCGCCGCGATCTGCATCGGCGTGGGCCAGGGGCTCGCGGTCGTGCTGGAGAACGTCGCCGCCGGGTGACGCCCGGTCACCCGGCGTGACGATGACGGGCGCGCAGCCCGCGCCTACCGTGTCGGTCGTGACGAGCGCGCGAAGGCTGTTCGACGCGCCGCAGTGGCTGTACCTGCTGCGCGACTACGACGCCGTCTACCGGTACGGCTCGGCCGGCGGCAGCAAGGCGATCCGCAGCCATCGCCGGCGGGTGCGCGAGGCGGTCTCCGACGTGATCGAGGCGAACCCCGGGGTGGTCGACCGCGAGCCCGCCGATCTGCCCGTCGTGGCGCACCTGCCGCGCGCCCTCGACCTCGGCACGCAGGGTGTGCTCGACGGGATGTGCCGCACGATCGCCCGCGTCAGCGACGACCTCACCTGGGAGTACGGCTACGAGCGGGTGCCGCAGGCGCTGCGCAAGAAGTACGCCTACTGCGAGATCCTCGGGCCCCGCGGGCCGATCCACGCCGAGAACCTGATCCTCGGCCTCGTGCTCTTCGGCCCGCGCACGACGTACCCCCAGCACCACCACCAGGGCATCGAGGAGAGCTACGTGTCGCTCGCCGGCGCCTGGTCGGAGAACGACGCCGCGGTGCACGCGCCCGGCTCGCTGATCCTCAACCGCGCCCAGGCGGAGCACCGGATCACCACCGGCGACTACGAGCCGTGCCTGCTGGCGTACGCGTGGACGGGCCCGCCCGCCGAGCTCGCCGAGCCGCGGATGAAGTTCTCCACCAGGCGCCGGTGACTCACACGATGGCGACCTCGGGGCGGACGGCCCGGTCGCGGAAGCGCTCCACGCCCAGGGCGGTGACGTCGACGACGGGCTGGTCGCCGCGGTAGAGGTCCCGCACCACCTCGCCGACGGCAGGGCCCATCAGGAACCCGTGGCCCGAGAACCCGGTCGCGTAGAGGAATCGCGAGACGTCGGCCGACTCCCCGATCAGGGCGTTGCGGTCGGGGGTCATCTCGTACAGCCCCGCCCAGCCGCCGGCGAGGCCCACGTCCGCGAGCGCGGGGGCGCGGTGCTCGATCGCGTGCGCCAGCCGGGGCAGCCAGTCCTCGGAGCGGCCCGTCCGGAAGCCGGGCGTCTCGTCGGGGTCGGACATCCCCAGCAGCAGCCCCGGCCCCTCCGCGTGGAAGTAGAAGCTCGTGGCGAAGTCGATCGTGAACGGCGTGGCCGGGTCGAGCCCGTCCACGGGCTCGGTCGTGACGACCTGGCGGCGCAGCGGCTCGACCGGCAGGTCCACCCCCGCCATCGCGCCGACGCCCCCGGACCAGGCGCCGGCCGCGCACACCACCGCACCGGTGCGGACGGTGCCGCGGTCGGTGCGCACGCCGCGGATCGCGCCGTCCTCGACCAGGATGTCCTCGACGGTCGTGCGGCGCAGCAGCCGCGCCCCGGCGCGGCGGGCCGCGGACGCGTAGCCGAGCACCACCGACTCGGGGGTGCAGTGCCCGGCCTCCGGCGACCAGGCCGCGGCCAGCAGGCCCTCGGTGCGGATCATCGGTGAGAGGCGGCGGGCCTCCTCCGGGCCGATCATCCGGCTCGGGACGCCGTGCTCGTTCTGGACCGCGACGCCGGCCTCGAACGACTCCACGTGCTCGGGGCTGTCGAGCAGGAACAGGTAGCCCACGCGGTGCAGGTCGATCTCCTGGCCGAAGCGCTCACCGAAGGACTCGAAGGTCCGCAGGCTCCGCATCCCCAGCTCGACGTTCACCGCGTCGCCGAAGTGCGCGCGGACGCCACCCGCGGCACGGCTCGTCGAGCCGCAGCCGAACTCGTCGCGCTCCAGCAGCACGACGTCGGGCACGCCGCTGCGCGCGAGCTGGTAGGCCGTGCTCAGGCCGACCACCCCGCCGCCGATCACCACGACCGAGGCGGCGTCCGGCAGTTCCTCGTACGGCATCACGATCACGTCTCCCAGAGGTCGGTGGGGTGGCTGGCGAGCCAGGCCGCCGCGTCGGCCCGGCCCTCCTCGATGAGCGCCTCGGCGAACTCGCGGTGGATGAACAGCATGCTGAACAGCGACCCCTGGGCGGCGCTCTGGCCGGCGCCGAGCATCCGGCCCACCGTGACGAGGTCGCGGTGCCGCAGCGCGGCGAGGGGGCCGCCGAGGTGCTCGTTGTAGGTGTGCTGGGCGATCTCGCCGAGGCGGTCTCGGTGCTGCGGACGCACGAACACGTACGGCACCGCGCGCCCCTGGCCCGCGGCGTTGCGCGAGGCCAGCGTCGCGACGTCCTGCGCCAGCTCGTCGGCCAGCAGCCCCTGCAACAGCTGGTTGGTCGCCTCGAAGACGTGTGGCTCCTCGGTGGAGACCTCGGCGGGGGGCGCGATGGGGTCCAGGCCGACGACCACGACCCGGTCGGCGCCCAGCTGCAGCGCGGGCTTGATGGGGGTGTTCAGCCGCGCCGCCCCGTCGCCGTACCAGCCCGCCAGGTCGGGCGGCTCGGCTGACGTGCGTGGCCCGGGCGAGCACCTGGATCGAGCCGGAGGCGCGCACGTGCTCCGTGCCCAGCCGCGTGCGCGCGTAGCGGATCTGGCGGCCCCGGTCGAAGGGCGGGCTCAGCTGGGGCTCGGACTCGTGGAAGACCACGCACTCGCCGGTGGCGTAGGAGGTGGTCGCCACGGCCGCGGAGATCACCTCGCCGTCGGCCACGTTGCGGTGCAACCGGTCGAAGTCGACGAGCTGGCCGATCGTCGCGGCGTAGGGCGACAGGTCGAGCAGCGACTTCGGGGGCCGCAGCCCGAAGGCCTGGCCCCCGAGGCGGGCGAGCCGCCGCAGGTAGCCGAGCGAGTGCAGCGGCACCAGGCCGTCGGCGGTCTCGAGGTCGCGCCAGCGGGCCAGCAGCACGTCCGCCACCTCCGGGGCCGGCCGGTGCGCGAGCCCGGCGAGGACGGCGACGTTGAGCGCGCCGATGCTCGTGCCGACGAGCACGCGCGGGGTGTGGCCGCGCTCCGCCAGCGCGGGCAGCAGGACCGAGAGCGCGCCCGCCTCGTAGGCGCCCCGGGCGCCCCCGCCGGCCAGCACGAGTCCGACGGTCCCCGGGCTCTCGCCGTCACCCTGCGCCACTGGCGCTCCGTTCCTCTGGTTTCGCCTGCGGTGGCAGCATGCCGTCATGACCACTGACGCAACAACCGTCCTGGACGTCGGGCGCGTCCGGGCCTCGTTCCCGGCCCTGGCCAGCGGACCCTCCGCGGGGCTGGCCCGCTTCGACGGGCCGGGCGGGTCGCTGGTCCCGGCCGAGGTCGCGGGCGCCGTCGCCGCGGCGATGACCAGCGGGATGTGCCAGCGGGGAAGCGTCAGCGCGCCCGACCGGCGCGCGGAGGAGACCGTCCGCGAGGCGCGGCTGGCGATCGCGGACCTGCTCGGCGCCGACGCCGCAGGCGTGGTGCTCGGCCGCTCGATGACGGCGCTCACGATGGACCTGGCCCGCACCCTCGGCCGCTCCTGGGGGCCGGGCGACGAGGTGGTGGTCACCCGCCTCGACCACGACGCCAACATCCGGCCCTGGGTGATCGCCGCGGAGCGCTCCGGCGCGACGGTGCGGTGGCTCGACTTCGACCCGGCGACCGCCGAGCTGGGCGACGTCCGCCCGCTGCTGGGGGAGCGCACCCGCGTCGTCGCCGTCACGGCGGCGTCCAACCTGCTGGGCACGCGGCCCGACGTGCGGGCCGTCGCCGACGCCGCGCACGAGGTCGGCGCGATCGTGCACGTCGACGCGGTGCACCTCGCGGCCCACGCGCTGGTCGACCGGGAGGCGCTGGGCGCCGACCTGGTCTCCTGCTCGCCCTACAAGTTCTTCGGGCCGCACCTCGGCGCCCTGGCCGGGGACCCCGGGCTGCTGGAGACCCTGCGGCCCGACAAGCTGCTGCCGTCGACCGACGCGGTGCCCGAGCGGTTCGAGCTCGGGACGCTGCCCTACGAGCTGCTCGCGGGCGTGACGGCCGCCGTCGACTTCGTAGCCGGCCTCGGCGAGCCCACCCGCGACGCCGCGCGGCGCGAGCGCATCCAGGCCTCCATGGCCGCGGTCGAGGCGCACGAGGACGGCCTCCTCGCACGCCTGCTCGACGGCCTCGCCGACGTGCCCGGTGCGACGGTGCACGGCCGGCCGGCCCACCGCACGCCGACCGCGCTGTTCTCGCTCGCGGGTCACCCGCCGGCCGCGGTGCACGAGCACCTCGCCGCCCGCGGCGTCGCGGCGCCGGCCGGCAGCTTCTACGCCCTGGAGGCCTCCCGGCACGCCGGGCTGGGTGACGCCGGCGGCGTGCGGGTCGGTCTCGCGCCGTACAGCACCGCCGACGAGGTCGACCGGCTCCTCGAGGGCGTCGCCGAGCTGGCGCGGTGAGCGGCGTGAGCGCGCCGCCGCGTTCGGCTACGACCTCGAGGACCTCGACCGCGAGGGCGAGCACGGGCTCCCGACACCCTGAGGCTCAGCCGGTGCGGGTGTGCACCTCGATCTGCCCCTCGAGCGTGCGGTGCACCGGGCACCGGTCGGCGATGCGCACCAGCGCCTCGCGCTGCCGCTCGTCCAGGCCCTCGGGCAGGTGCAGCACCCGGTGCAGCCGGTCGACGTGGCCGTCGGTGTGCTCGCACTCCCGGCAGTCGGTCGCGTGCACGCGGTCGTGGGTCACGGTGGCGGCGAGCTCGCCGACCTCCCACTTCTTGCGGTCGACGTACATCCGCATCGTCATCGCGGTGCAGGAGCCGAGCGCCGCGGCGAGGTAGTCGTACGGCGTGGGGCCCTGCTCGCTGCCGCCGACCTCCGCGGGCTCGTCGACGATCAGCTCGTGGCCGCGCGAGGCCACGGTGGTCAGGAACCCCCCGGCGTTGTGCGCGGTCGCCCCGTCGGTGTCGTACGCCTCGCCGGTGGCCGGCGCCACCGGGTCGGCCGGCAGGTAGCGGTGGGCCCAGCCGGCGATCACGCCCGCGACGTACGCCGCCTCGGCCGGGTCGGTCAGCAGGTGGTCGGCGTCGTCGAGGGAGACGAAGCTCTTCGGGTGCCGCGCCGCGTGGTAGAGCTCCTCGGCGTTGTCGATGCCGACGGTCTCGTCGACGGGCGAGTGCATCAGCAGCGTGGCGCCGCGGAACTCCGCGATGCGCGCCGTGGGATCGGCCTGCTCGAGGTGCTCGAGGAAGTCCCTGCCGATGGTGAACGACCGCCCGGCGATGGTCACCGTGCCGGAGCCGTCGCGGCGCACCGACTCGAGGTCGCCGTCGAGCGCGTGCTGCACGTGGGCGGGGTCGGCCGGGGCGGCGATGGTGGCCACGGCGCGCACCGACTCGATGCCGGGGGCGGCCGAGAGCACCGCCGCGCCCCCCAGCGAGTGACCCACCAGCAGCGACGGCGGGGCGATGGTCTCGCCGAGGTAGTCGGCGGCGGCGACGAGGTCCGCGATGTCCGCGGCGAAGGTCGAGTCCGCGAAGTCGCCGCCGCTGCGCCCGAGCCCCGCGAAGTCGAAGGAGAGCACGGCGATGCCCTTCACGGCGAGGGCGGCCGTGATCTGCCGCTCCATGCGGAGGTCCTTCGAGCAGGTGAAGCAGTGCGCGAAGACGGCCGTGCCGCGAACGGGACCGCTCGGGCGCTCCAGCCGCGCGGCGAGGTCCAGCCCCCGCCCGGAGGGGAACGTGCAGGTGCTCGAGCTGGTCATGGGTCCACTCCCTGTCCGCGGTCGTGGCTGCATCGTAGGTCGGCCCACCCGTGGGCGGGCTGGCTACGCTCGCCGGATGACCACACCCGCCGTCGCGCCCGTGCTCCGCTGGAGCGGCGCGGCCGCGCGGCACCGCGCGGTCGACGACGCGGACGACCTGGACCTGCCCACCGGCCCGCCCGGTGGCCGGGCGCTCGTGCACGAGCTGGTCGGCGCGGCCGGGGGCCTGCGCCTCGGACCGGCCGCCCTGCGGCTCGCGCGTTCGCCGCGCGGCGACGGCCACGTCGTGGTCGACCTGCCCGGGTGGAAGGCACCCGAGGTCTCCGGCCTGGCGCTGCGCACCTGGCTGCGCTGCCGCGGCTACGACGCCCGGGCGTGGGGCCTGGGCACCAACCTGGGGGACCCCGAGGGCGACGCGGGCCGGATGGTCGAGCGGCTGGAGCCGGTCGTCGACCGGCACGGGCCCGTCTCCCTGCTCGGCTGGAGCCTCGGCGGCGTGATCGCGCGCGAGGTGGCCCGCGAGCGGCCGGACCTGGTGCGCCGCGTGATCACCTACGGCTCGCCGGCGGTGGGCGGCCCGACGTACACGATCGGCGCCCCCACCTGGGGCGAGGAGCTGTGCCGCGAGGCCGCCGACCTGATCGCGCAGCGCGACCGCGAGGAGCCCATCGGCGTGCCGGTGACCGCGATCTGGTCGCGCCGCGACGCCATCGTCCACTGGGCCGCGTGCGTCGACCGCACGTCGCCGCGCGCCGAGAACGTCGAGGTGCGCTCGACCCACCTCGGCCTCGGCAACGACCCCGACGTCTGGGAGGTCGTGGCGCACCGGCTGGCGCGCCCGGGGGACCGCCGCTGACGCCTGCCCTCGATGGACGCCGCCGGGCGTAGTGTGGCAACCACGCGGCGCGGCCGATCGGGGCGGGCGCCGCGGTGAGGAGCCGCTCCGTGGAGGACGACATCCCGGGCACAGCCTCATGGGGACGTGAGATCCGGGGGCTGCACCGGGTCGAGAACCTGCTGGACCGTATCGCCGAGCGTGCGGTCGCCCAGCTCGAGGTGTCGCTCGCCGTCGCCAGCGCCAAGCCGCTGCGCAACCAGCCGGTGCCTCGGCGGGCACGGGTGCGCGGCAGCGACGAGCCGGTGCTGCCACCGGCGCGGCTGACCGCCGGCCGGGAGGTGACCGAGCTGCCGCTGCCGGCCCGCGCCTGGTGGCCGGCCGAGGTGTCGGTGCCGGGGTCGGCGCTCCTGGTCGACCTCTCGGGCGACCCCTGGCGGGCGGCCTCCGGGGACCGCCCCTGCCTGCAGCTCCAGGACGACTCCGAGGGCTTCTTCGGTTCCCCTGACCTGCTTGCCGCGGCCCGCTTCGCGGCCTATGCGTCGCTGTCGCTGCTTGCCGTGGAGCGCGTCGCCCACCTGACCATCGCCCTCGAGACGCGCGGTCTGATCAGCCAGGCCCAGGGAATCCTGATGGAGCGCTTCGAGCTCGACGCCGACGGCGCGATGAGCCTCTTGCGGCGGTGGTCCCAGGAGACCCAGCGCCAGGTCCGCGACCTGGCGCTCGAGATCACCCGGCACGGCCCGGCACCCGACCGCGGACGGAGCCCACCGTGGACGCCGTAGGCCGGATCCTGATGGCGCTCGTCGACCGGGCGCGCCCCCAGACGAGCCTCGCCACGCTGCTGTGCGAGGAGGTCGTCGCCCGGATGCCTGTCTCGGGGGTGAGCCTGGTGGTGATGACGCCCGAGGGGGCGCGCGCCATGGTGGCGGCGGCCGGCCCGTACGCGGCCGCGCTGGAGGACATCGCGTTCGTCACCGGGGAGGGGCCGTCGGTCGACGCCTTTGATCAGGGCCGACTCGTGCTGGCCGCCGACCTGGTCGGTCGCACCGACTGGCCGGCCTACTCCGCCGCCGCACTCGGCCTCGGTGTGGCCGCGGTGTTCGCGCTGCCCGTGCAGATCGGCGGCATCCGGCTCGGCGTGCTCGAGCTGCACCACACCGAGCCCGGCGCGCTGGGCGAGGTGGACCTGACGCGGGGGCTGCGCTTCCTCGACGCGGCGGCCCTGGTGCTGATGCACGGCGAGGAGCTCGAGCCCTGGTCGGTCTCCGAGACGGCCGAGCAGATGTCCGGCGTCCAGGCGGCGGTGCACCAGGCCACCGGGATGGTCTCGGTGCAGGCGGCCGTCGGTCTGGGGGAGGCCCTGCTGCTGCTGCGGGGTCGCGCGTTCGCTGACGAACGCCCCCTGCAGGACGTGGCGAGCGATGTGACGTCCCGGCTGATTCGTTTCGAGCGGCCGGGTAGCAATGACCGGGATCGGGAATGACCGGCGCGCAGAAGGTCGGGCCGGTGGAAGGGACGATGACATGAACCGGGAGAGGGTGCTTTCGGAGACGTTCGTGGAGCTCGCGGACACGCTGGTCGACGACTTCGACGTCCTCGACTTCCTGCACAACCTGACCACCAGGTCGGTGGCGCTGCTCGGCAGCGACGCCGCGGCGATCGTGCTCGGCGACCACCGGGGCGAGCTCCAGATCGTGGGCTCGACGACCCACGCGGCCGCCGAGCTCGAGGTGGTCGCGCTCGCCTCCCGCATGGGGCCGTGCCTCGACGCCGTGTCGACAGGGCGACCGGTGGTGAACACCGAGCCGCAGGACGTGAGCGCGCGGTGGCCCGACTTCACCGAGGCGGCGGAGGCGGCGGGGGTCCGCGCCATCAACGTGTTCCCCATGCGCCTGCGAAGCGACGTCCTCGGGGCGATGAGCCTGATGTGGCGCAGCCGCCTGACGCTGGGGGAGGACGACATCGCCATCGCGTCGGCGCTCACGAGCGTCGCGACGATGAGCCTGTTGCACCAGCGCACCACGCGGCAGCGCGAGGTCGTGGCCGAGCAGCTGCACAGCACGTTGAACGACCTCGTGGTCGTCGAGCAGGCGAAGGGGGTCGTCGCCGAGATGCTCCAGGTCGAGGTCGGCGAGGCGTTCAGCCTGATGCTCACGCGTGCCCGGGGCGCCGGGTCCTCGCTGACGTCGCTGTCCCGCGAGCTGCTCGAGGACCCGCCTCGCACGAGGCGGCTCCTGCTGGAGGGCTGAGCCCCTCGCGTGGCGCGCCGCTCGTCACGGGCGTACTGTCGAGGCGCTGTCCCGCCGGTGCTGGCCCCTTCCGCGGGCGCTCGTGTCGCTCTTTCCTGGGGGCAGCCCGGCCATGACGTCCCACGACGCGGCGCCGATCGAGATCCGGCTCCTGGGGCCGATGACGGTCTTCCGCCGCGACCGGAGCGAGGTCGCCCGGAGCGAGTGGAAGACCGCGAAGACCGCGGATCTCTTGCGCCTGCTGGCGGTCAGCGCGGGGGAGCCGGTGCTGACGCAGCTGTTGATCGACCGTCCTGGCTCGACTCCTCGCCCCGGCTCGCCCGGGGCAGCCTGCGCACCGCCGCGAGCGAGATCCGTCGGACGCTCCAGGACAACTGCCTGGTGCGCGGGCCGGGCACCCTGATGCTGTGCCATGCCTGGGTCGACGTGACCGTCGTCAAGGGCCTGATCGACACCGGGGGGCAGGCCATGCGGCTCGGGCACACCGAGTCCGTCATCGGCCGGGCGCGCGCGGTCGAGCGCCTGTACCACGGGGACTCCACGCCGACGACGACCACAGCGACTGGGCGCTGGCGGTTCGCGCCTACCTCGCCTCCGGCCGGGTGCGGCTGCTCGACGACGCGGCGCAGTGCTGCGTGAGTGAGGGCAGCCACCGCGAGGCGCTCCTCTACGCCAGCGCGCTGCTGCTCGTCGACCCCACGATCGAGCGCGCCTACCGGTCGATGATGCGCGCCCACGCCGAGCTCGGCGAGCTCGGCAGCGCGCTGCGGGTCTTCGAGCGCTACCGGCGGTACCTGTCCGCGGACTGGGGCACCGGGCCCTCGGCCGAGACCAGCGCGCTGCGCCGGGAGATCATCGCCGGTCGCTGAGACGCGCGCCTCTCGCGGGCCCCAACCCCCGGGACACCTCTCCTGAACTGCCGTTTCACGGTTGTTTGCGCATCGCGGCCCATCGTGCCTCGAGGAAATGGGGGTGCTCATGAGGATCGCAAACAGCACGGGGGCGCCGGACCAGCCGCGTCCGGTCGAGCGTCTGGTCGTCGCACCGCACGCGGACGACGAAGCATTGGGCTGTGGGGGCATGCTGGCCAAGTTCCCGGACGACTCGGCGGTCGCCGTGGTCGCCTGTCCCGACCGGGTGCGGCCGAGGAGTTCCTGAACGCGCAGCGCGTGCTCGGCTACCGAACCGCGTACTTCCTGGACCTGCCCGACGGATCGGTCGGACGGGACATGCACGCGTTGGTCGGCATGCTCGACCATGTGCTCGACCGCTGCCGCCCCCGCGAGCTCTACCTTCCTTCCAGACGGCACACCAGGACCACATGGCCACCTACAAGGCGGGCATCCGGTCTGCACGGCTCTCGATGACGGAGGGGCACTGGTTCCCGCCCACGGTGCTGGTCTACGACGTGCCCGCCTACGACCTGTCGCTGTACCCCACCGACCTGCGCTGGAACACCTTCGAGGCCCTCGAGGAGCCGCACGTGGACGCGAAGGTCAAGGCGCTGGGCGCGTACTCATCCCAGCTTGTCGCCGGGCCGCACCCGATGCACGACGTGAAGCAGCAGGCACACACGGTCGGCGTCGCGCGGCGGGTCGACTATGCCGAACGGTTCGCGCTGGTGCGCACCGTCCGGACAGCCGGAGCCTGGGTGCCGCACCCCGACAGGAACGGGCATGCCCGTACCGACCACGTCGTCCAGACCCCGGTGTCGTCGTGATCGTCGGCGGGCACCAGGCGGACCTGCTGCCCTACAGCGGTTTCTGGCACAAGATGGCCGTCTCGGACGTCTTCGACCTCAAGATCTACGATCAGTTCCAGGTCAGGGGCTACCAACGACGGGTGCAGATGCGGGAGACCTGGGCCTCGGTCCCGGTGGTCGGCAACCCGCGCCGGGCCCGCATCTGCGACGTCCGGATCGTCCCCGAGGTCGCGCGGAACGAACTGCGGAACCTGCTCACGGGGCGCTACCAGGGCGCACGGCACTGGGACACGTGGGGCCCGGCGCTGCTGGACCTGGTCGAGAGCAACGGGTCCGAACAGCTGTGGCAGTTCAACCTGCACCTGATCCTCGGTGTGCGCGACATGCTCGGCATCGGCACGCCCGTCGCAATCGCCCCCGCGCCCCGCGGCAGGAAGAACGAGGGGCTGGTGGACGTCATGCGCCGATACGGCGCGGACACCTACCTCGCGGGCACGGGCGGCCGTGCCTACATGGGCGAGTGCGAGGAGTTCCACGACGCGGGCATCTCGGTGCAGTGGTCGGCGCACCGGCCCGTCACGGGCGACTCGGTGGTCACCCTGCTGATGGATTACGACGACCCGCTGGAGCGGGTCCTGGCTACCCACGAGGCGGCGGAGGTGTCGGCATGAGCAGGGTGATGGTGGTCGGACTGGGGTACGTCGGGCTCCCCGTGGCGGTACGCGCTGCCGAGGTGGGGCACCGGGTGATCGGGCTGGACATCGACGCGGGCCGGGTGGCGATGCTCCGGGGAGGCACCTCGCCGGTGGACGACGTGCCCTCGGAGCAGCTCGCGAGGGCCCTCGACAGTGGGATGCTCACGTTCGACGTCGCCGTCGACAGGCCCTCGTTCCTCGCCGCCGGCGACGACCGGCGGCACCCCTTCGACGTCGCGCTGATCACCGTGCCGACCCCGCTGCGGGACAGCGAGCCGTGTCTCGAGCACGTCCGGTCCGCGGGCCGGATCGTGGCGCGCAGCCTCGAGCCGGGGCGGCCGTGGTCCTGGAGTCCACGACCTACCCGGGCACGACCGTGGAGGTCCTGGGGCCGATCCTCAGCGAGGGGTCGGGTCTCGTCGCCGGGCGCGACTACGACCTGGGCTTCTCCCCCGAGCGGATCGCGCCGTCGGACCCGTTCTACACGTTCCGGAACACGCCCAAGCTGGTCTCCGCCACCACCGCGCCGGCGCTCGACCGCATCCGCGCCTTCTACGACACGATCGTGGACTGCACCGTGCCCGTGGAGGACCCGGCGACGGCCGAGATGGCCAAGCTGGTGGAGAACGTCTTCAGCCAGGTCAACATCGCGCTGGTCAACGAGCTCGCCACGGTGGCGCACCCCCTGGGCATCGACATGTGGAAGGTGCTCGACGCCGTCGACACCAAGCCGCACGGCTTCCTGCGCCACGATCCGGGGCCCGGGGTGGGCGGGCACTGCATCCCGATCGACCCCGGCTACCTGGCGTGGCTCTCCCGCACCCGGCTGGGCCTGCCCCTGCGGCTGAGCGAGCTCGCCCAGGAGATCAACGACTCGATGCCGCGCTACGTCGCCTACCGCGCGGAGCAGCTGCTGCAGCCGTTCGGGCTGAAGGGGGCCACCGTGCTGCTCCTGGGGGTCAGCTACAAGGCCAACAGCAGCGACATCCGGGAGATCCCCGCACTGCCGCTCGTCAAGCAGCTGCGCGCTCGCGGGGCGACGGTGCAAGCGGTTGACCCGCTGGCCTCCGGGTGGACGGCAACCCCGCTGGTGCCGCCGGAGTCGCTGGAGCGCGAGGCCGCGATGGCTGCCCTGGTGGTGGTGCTGGCCGACCACGCCGCCTTCGACCTGGACAAGGTGCGGGCCAACGCCCAGATGGTGCTCGACTGCCGCAACAGCATCGAACCGGGCCCGGGGGTGTCCCGTCTGTGACCCTTCCGCACTCGCGCCGCACCCGTGCGTGGCGGTTCCTCCCGCCGGTCCTCGCCCTCGTCGTCGTCGCCGGGGCCGTGGTCGGGTGGGCCGCCCCCCGCACCAGTGAGGCGTCGGCCAGCGCCTTGGCCACGTCCACCTCCCGGGAGCCGTCGCCGGAGGGGCAGCGCCCGGGTCCGGTGAAGGGCCCGCGGCCGACCGTGGTGTCGCTGACGTTCGACGATGGCTACGGGTCCCAGCGGGCGGCCGCACAGATGCTGACGGACCGGGGTGTGCCGGCCACCTTCTACCTCAACTCCGGCCTGCTGGACACGACGCCGTACGCCGCGCCCTCCTGGGTCGCCGAGCTGGTCGAGAAGGGCCACGAGGTCGGCGGTCACACCACGACCCACGTCGACCTGGTGGACATGCCCGCCGCGGACCGGCGGGCGGCGATCTGCCGCGACCGGCGGATGCTCGAGGCCCTGGGGGCGAGCCCGACGACCTTCGCCTACCCCTTCGGGGCCTACGACGACGAGGTCGTCGCGGACGTGCAGGCGTGCGGCTACCGCAGCGCCCGCGCGAGCTCGGGGTTGCGGGTGGGCGACCGCAGCTGCACGAGCTGCCCGCACGCCGAGTCGTTGTTCCCGATCGACCACCGCTTCAACATCCGTACGCCGAGCACGGTGCGCGCCGACGACGACTGGCGGGACCTGGCCAGGCTCGTGCGTGCGGCGGAGCGGACCGGCGGGTGGGTGCCGCTGGTGATGCACCGGGTCTGCGACGGCTGCGCCGAGGAGTCGGTCTCGCTCGAGACGATCGACGCGTTCACCACCTGGCTCACCACGCGGCCCCGGCAAACCGTCGTCCTCCCCGTGGGCACCGTGGTGGAGGAGATCGACGCGACGGGGTCCGTGCCGCTGCGGGCGTCGGCTGGCCGGGACCGAGCCTCCGGCGGGGGCGCCGGCCTCCACGTCGTGCACGTCCTGGGGGTGCCGGTGGGACAGCTGGCGCTCCTCGGGGGCGGCCTCCTCCTGATGACCGCCCTGCTGCTGGGGCACCGGCTCGCGACGCGATCGAGGAGGTACCGATGAGCACCGAGACGGTGGCCGACGCCGGCACCTCGCTCGCACCCGCCGTCACCGTGCCGGCGCCCCGTCGCGTCCCCCTCGCGTTGCCCCTCGACCGGCCGGCTCCGCCGGTCGGCTCCGCTGAGCGGCGGACCGGCCGGAGCAACAGCCTCTCCCGTCGCCAGGCCCTCACTGCGCTGTGCGGCATCGCCATGTTCGTGGCCTACGTGGTGTGGGCGGACGTGGGCTGGGCGACTGGTGACACCTGGCCCCTGGTCCTCTTCTACTCGGCCGTGGCGTCCCTGACGCTGTTGATCATGCTGTCGGGCGTCCGGTGGCGCCGGTTCGACGACCTCTCCCCGGCCCCGGGGCGGGTGCTGGCCATCGTGCCCGTGTTCAACGAGCAGCCCGAGCTGCTCGAGGCCGCAGTCCGCTCGCTGCTCGACGAGACGATCGCGCCCGACGAGGTGCACGTCGTGGACGACGGCTCGCAGCCGGCCGTCGAGCCCGTGGACCTGCCCGGCGTCACGTGGCACCGGCAGGAGAACGCGGGCAAGCGGGAGGCTCAGGCGCTGATCCTGCGGGAGGCGGACGCCTCCGCGTGGGACTTCGTCCTCACCGTCGACTCGGACTCGGTGGCCGACCCGACGCCCTCGAGCACCTCCTGCGCTCGATGTCGAACCAGCGGGTGCAGGCGGTGACGGGCATGATCTTCGTGCGCAACCGCACCGAGAACGTGCTGACGAGGCTCGTGGACATCAACGTGGTCACCTCGTGCCTCATGTTCCGCATGATCCGCTCGTGGCTGGGCGTCGTCACGCCGACCTCAGGGGCGCTCGCCCTCGACCGGGCGCACGTGATCTTCGACAACCTCGACGACTACGTGTCCTCGGGGACCGCGGGCGACGACCGCCGCCTGAGCTTCTACGCGCTGCTCGAGGGCGAGGTGGTGGGCGTCACCGAGGCGGTCGTGGAGACCGACCTGCCGACCACGGTGGGGGGCACCTTCCGGCAGCGGATGCGCTGGAGCAAGTCGGCCTGGTTGGGAGTGCCGTTCGTTCGACGAACATGCGCCCTCTGGTGTGGTTCTTCTACTTCTACCCTCTCGCCTTCGTGCTGCTGTGGCCGCTGGTGGTGGTGCTGCTCGCCGCCCTCTACCTGCAGTACGGGACCCCGGGGTTGCTCTACGGGCTCTTCTACTGGACGGTCGTGGCCGCGGCGATGACCTGGGTGTACGCCGTCTACAGGCCGGACCTCGCGCTTCGCGAGCGCGTCGGCACCTCGCTGCTCTTCCGCTCTACCCCGTCTTCGGCCTCGTCGTCCTGCGTTCGGCGGCGTACTGGGCCCTCACGCAGCTGCGCTCGACCTCGTGGCACACGCGCTGACCTGACCCGCGCCTTGGCCCGCCCTGCCGGGCCGGGGCCGATCTTCGCATTCACCCCCTGGGCTGGGCCTGTCACCTACATTGGGAACTCGTTCATGGGGAAGACCTTCTTTCGAGGACCGCCCGTGCCCTTGCCCTCCCTGCGCCTGCCCTCGCCCGCCGGGTGCGCCCCGCCTCCGGACGCGGGCGGGCGCCGCCCTGGTTGCCCTGGTCGCCGCAGCCGCCATGGCGACCCTGGTCGCCGGTGGGGCCGCCACGGCGACCGACGGGGCCTCCGCGTCGGCCGTGGACCGAGCGCCACGGACCGTCGCGCCCCGGGAGGTCAGGTCGGCCCCGCGGGCACGGCGCGGCCGCTCGGCCCATCGCCGGCTCGTCGCGTCCGACGCCCGACTGCGCACCTCCGGGGCCGGTGGGACGACCAGAGTCGGCGTCGGCTCGGCCGGGCTGTCAACGGCTACCGGTGGACCCGCATGCCCAACGGCAGGCGCGCGCCCCGCTTCTCGGGCAACCGGCAGCACGTCAGCTTCTGAGCTCGCGGCGCTACAGCATCGCCACCACGGGGAGATTGATGGTCGAGTTCTGGATCCGCCCGGACACCTTGCAGTTCCGTGACGAGGAGGGCTCCGGCTACGTCTACCTGCTCGGCAAGGGCTCGCTGGAGTCGCACGAGTGGTACGCACGGATGTACTCGCGGCGGAACAGCGAGGGCCGTCCCAATCGCCTGAGCGGGTACGCCTTCGATCCCTCCGGCGGGCTGGGCTCGGGGTCCTACGTGCAGGACGCCGTCACACCCGGTCGGTGGATCCAGCTCGCGCTCGTCTTCGACACCCGCCGCGCGCCCGGTGCGCCGTTGGGCACCGTCGAGCTGTACAAGAACGGGCGGTTCCGGGATCGCGACTCCCTGGCCGACTACGGCATCTGTCCGCGCGCCGGCGCGTCGCCGTTCCGGGTGGGCATGGGCTACCTCGGGAGCCATTTCGAGGGCGCCGTCGGCGACGTGGTCTTCTTCTCCCGGGCTCTCGGCCCCACCACGATCCGCTCGCACTACCGCGCCATGTACCGGTAGGTCGCGGGTCCGCCCGGGGGCGCGGATGACCTGCGGCGCTGCCCGCGTCATCCGAACGTCAACTCGGCGCCCGATCCGCCCTCGCTGGGCGCGGGGACATGTCCGCCTGGCGCCGCGCGGCTAGCCTCGGAGGTTCACCTAGACCGCCTGGGCCGTCGCCGTTCCCCTGTTCGTCGGGGTCCGCGGGCCACTCACCCTGAGGGCAGCTCGCCTATGACCGCCATCTCGCCACACCTCGAGATCCGGCTCCTGGGACCGCTCGTCGTGAAGCGCCGGGACGGGACCGAGGTGGCCCCGCGCGACTGGCGCACCGGCAAGACACCGACCTGCTCCGCCTGCTCGCGCTGCATGCCAGCCGGCCCGTGCACACCCAGCAGATCCTCGACCGGCTGTGGCCGGACGCCTCGGCGGGCCACGCGATGGGCAGCCTGCGCACCGCCGCCAGCCACATCCGGCGCGCGGTGCGGGACGACTGCATCGTGCGGGGGCCGGGCACGGTCACGCTGGTGCATGCCTGGGTCGACGTCGTCGTCGTCGAGGCGATGCTGAAGACCGCCCTCGACGACGTCCTCGCGGGCCGTACCGACCGCGTCCTCGCGCACGCCAGGGCCGTGGAGCGCCTCTACCGCGGGGAGTTCCACGCCCACGACGACGACAGCAGCTGGGCTCGCCACGAGCGCGCCACGCTCACGCACGGGCGGCTCGCGCTGCTGACCGAGGCGGCGCAGGTCTGCCTGGACCATGGCAGCTTCCGCGAAGCCTGCTGTATGCCGAGGCCGCGCTGCTGGTCGACCCCGGCCTGGAGGTGGCGCACTGGGCGAAGATCCGGGCCCACGCGGAGCTCGGGGAGCGCGTCAGCGCGCTGCGGGCCTTCGAGCACTACCGGCGCCGGCTCCCCGACGACCTGGGCGTCGACCCGTCGCCGGAGATCCGCGAGTTCCACCTGCAGATCCTCCGCGAACAGTGAGCAACCGGCGGCTGCGCACGTGGACGCGCTGGGCCGTGCTCATCGGAGGGGTGCTGGGCTGCCTGGTGGCCGCGCTCGGTGCCGTGACCCACGACTGGCCTCCGGGCGCCACGGACGACGAGGCGCCCCCGCCGGGCGCGGCCGAGACGACGCCGGCGGACCGCCGCTCCGCGTTCGACACGGTGGTGGCAGCCGATCGGCCGACGGCGCACCTGCGCGGGACGCTGGACCTGGTCACCGGCCGCCGCATCGGTCGGGAGGTCGGCCGGCCCGGGCTCGCCCGGATGCCCGACGGGGCCGTCGTCCCTCTCTTCTCCGGGCGGGACGAGCACGTGTTCTTCCCGGACCGGGCGCAGTACAGCATCCCGGAGACGGGGCAGCTCTCGGTGGAGTGCTGGTTGCGGCCGGACCTCCTGCAGTTCCCCGACGAGGAGGGGTCGGGCTACGTCTACGTGCTGGGAAAGGGGGATCCGGGACATCAGGAGTGGTTCGTGCGGATGTACTCGGAGCGCAACGACGAGGGTCGCCCCTCCCGGATCAGCGGGTACGCGTTCAACCCGAAGGGGGGCCAGGGCGCCGGTGCCTACGTGCAGGATCCCGTGACCCCAGGGCAGTGGATCCAGCTGGTGCTGGTCTTCGATCGGCGGTCCGCGCCAGGGGCGCCGACGGGCACCGTGACGCTCTACAAGGACGGGGTATGGCGCGACTCGGACGCCCTGGCCAGCTACGACGTCGACCCCGTGAACGGACCCGCCCCGCTGCGCGTCGGCACCGGGTACCGGCGCAGCCACTTCGCGGGCGCGATCGGTGACGTGGTGTTCTTCGACCGGGCGCTGGCACCGGGGCGGATCCGCGCGCACTACCGCGCCCTGTGGGCCGCCGAGGGGCCGTAGCTGCCCGGGCAAACCGCGTAACGGCAGCGTCAAAAAGCTCCGGTCACTGGCCGGATGTGGCCCGTTCCGGGGTTAACGATGGTGTGGCGCTGGAGTAAAGATGGGACCAGCTGCACGTGGCAAACCCCCGCTTCGGGTGGTTCGCGACAGCAAGCAGGGGGATTGCAAGCGAGGGGATCGCAAGCATGGGGATCACGCGCACGCCCGTACCGGGCCAACGGACCGCGCCGCCGGCCTTCAGTCGAGCCCTACCTTCTCCGGGACCGGTCGTCCGGCTCCTCGGTCCGCTGGTGGTCCTCCGCCGCGACGGGAGCGACGTCGACCGGAGCGAGTGGAAGACCGGGAAGACCGCCGACCTGCTGCGCCTGCTGGCGCTGAGCGCGGGGCACCCGGTGCGGACGCAGCTGCTGATCGACCGGCTCTGGCCCGATGCCTCGCCACCGCACGCCCGGGGCAGCCTGCGCACGGCCGCGAGCCAGATCCGTCGCACGCTGCGGGAACACTGCCTGATGCGCGGGCCGGGCACGCTCATGCTGTGCCACGCCTGGGTCGACGCGGCGGTCCTCAAGGGCATGCTCGACGCCGGGGGGAAGGCGATGCGGCTCGGCCAGGCCGAGTCCGTGATCGGCGGGGCGCGGGCTGTGGAGCGCATGTACCGGGGGGACTTCCACGCCGACGACGACACCAGCGACTGGGCGCTGGGCGTCCGGGCCTACCTGGCGTCGGGCCGGGTGCGGCTGCTCGACGACGCTGCGCAGTGCTGCGTGAGCGTGGGCAGCCACCGCGAGGCGCTGCTCTACGCCAACGCGTTGCTGCTCGTGGACCCCACGGTCGAGCGGGCCTACCGGTCGAAGATGCGCGCCCATGCCGAGCTCGGCGAGGTCGGCAGCGCGTTGCGGGTCTTCGAGCGCTGCCGGCGGCAGCTGTCCGCCGCCTCGGGCGGCCGGCCCTCGTCCGAGACCCGTGCGCTGCACCGGGAGATCATCGCCGGTCGCTAGGCTCGTGGCCCGGCCGGCACTCAGATCTGCTGATCGCCGGCCGGCCAGTTGGTCAGTCGGGTGGCGGCGGCATCACGGCGTCGGCGCCGAGCGTGTCCATGCCCGTGAGCATCAGCAGGTCGGAGATCACCGACCGGATCTGCGTGAGGATCGCCTCGGCGGTCATCTCGTGCGCCCGCTCGACGCTTCCCGTCCTGGCGCCCACCTGCTCGAGGGCCGGCCGCGCGCGCACGGGGCGCCGGTCGGCGCGCAGCTCGGCGACCACCTGGTCGATCGCGCCGCTGAGGTCGTCGAGCAGCCCGATGTAGGCCGGCGGCACCGGGCGCCGGTGGTAGGTCGCCACCGAGACCTGGCGCACGAGCACCCGGGTGCTGCGCACGGCGCGGTCCAGCGGCTCGACCAGCTCGGCCATCCGGCGGATCCCGGGCCGGTGCCGCACGCGGAACGGCGACGAGCTGACGACGGCCATGCCCTCGTCGGCGGCGTCCTGGAGCTCGCGGATCAGCGGCTCGGTGCTCCTGGCGTCCGCCAGCAGGGCGAGACCGCGCTGCCGGTCGCCCTCGACGAGCACGTCCGCCGACCCGCGGATCAGCTCGCCGACCTTCTCGAGCACGACGGCCGCCTGGTCGCGGGGCCGTCGCAGGGGGGCCGAGGGCACGACGGTCGCCGCGACCAGCGCGACGGCGCCGCCGACGATCGCGTCGGTCCACCGCGTCAGGGACTGGCCGGTGTCGAGGAACAGCGCCACGACGAAGATCGACTGGATCGCCGCCTGGTTCACGAAGATGGTGCCGGCGTCGACGAGCACGGCGGCCGTCATCGCGAGCCCGACGACCAGGCCGATCTGCCAGGCGCCGGAGCCCAGCTGGAGCACCAGCAGGTCGGCGAGGAGCACCCCGATCGCGACGCCGGCGGTCACCTCGCCCACGCGCCGGAGTCGCTGGGCGTAGGAGGTGCCGAGGCTGACCACGGCGGCGATGGGCGCGAAGACGGGTGCGGGGTGGTTGAGCAGCTCCTCGGCGACCCACCACGCGACACCCGCGGCGACGGCGCACTGCCCGACCTGCCACCAGCGGGTCCGCAGCCGGGCACGGCGCACGCGGAAGGACGTGCGACTGCGGCTCAGGATGCCGTCGAGGTCGACCGTCTCCATGGACGCGATGATCCCACGGTCGACCTCGGGCCGGGTTTTTCCGGGCCCGGGCGACGCGCTTGTGGAGTTTTCGGGTGGGGACGCCCCGGTGGACCTAGGCTGCACCGCAGCACGGTCGACCCGGACGGTCCGGCGGCCGCTTCTTCTCGGGGGACCCCATGCCGCGTCGTCGCCTCTTCTCCACCTCGACCTCGTCCGCCAGCGTGCCGAGCGTCGTCCGGCGGGCCCGGCCCGCGGGGCTCGCGCTGCTCGCGACCACGCTCGCGGCCGCGGTCGCCGCCGCCGCGGTGCCGGGCGCCGCGGCCACCGCGGTGCGGGCGGCCCCCGCGCCTGCCGTCCCGGGCTCGTCGCCCGCCTGCCCGGAAGCCTGGAGCGGGCCCTTCGCCGCGGACCAGGCGGTCACCGGCCTGACCACGGTGCGCGGCACGACGCCGGAGGCGTTCGCGGGCACGTACGTCGACACGGTCCCGGACGGCATCGGCCGCAACCGGGACATGCTGGTCTTCCGACTCTCCGGGTCGCGCATCACGGACGCGGACGGCAACGTCGACGCCGGCGTGTGGGCCGGCATCTCCGGCTCGCCCGTCTACGACGAGGCCACCGGCAAGCTCGTCGGGGCCGTCTCCTACGGCCGCTCGTGGGCCAACGACGTGATCGCCGGGGTGACCCCGGCGGCCGACATGTACGAGGAGCTCCTCGACACGGACGGCGCCGACCGCGCGGGCGCGCCGCGCACCGTCGACCTGCCGCGCGCCGCGCGGGCCGCGCTCGCCGAGGAGGGCGTCCCGGTGCGGCGCGCCTCGTCGCTGCGCCGGCTCGACTCGCCCACCTACGTCTCGGGGGTCTCCCCCGAACGAGCGCGCTCCGTTGCCGAGCGGGCCCGCCGGGCCAACACCACGTACGTCGCCGGGGCCTCGGCCGCGGCCGCCGGGCCCGAGCTGCCGATCCTCCCCGGCGGCAACATCGCCACCTCCGGCTCCTACGGCGACATCACGCTGGCCGGGATCGGCAGCGTCACGGCGGTGTGCGGCGACCAGGTGCTCGCCTTCGGGCACCCGTCCCTCTGGTCGGGTGAGTCCCGCGAGACGGTGCACGGCGCCCGTGCCCTGGGGATCGCCAGCGAGGGCGGGTTCGGCGCCTTCAAGGACGTCTCGCAGATCGGGGCGCCCGTGGGTGCGCTGACCCAGGACCGGCTGGAGGGCGTGGTCGGCACGCTCGGCACGCTGCCGGACTCCGCCGCCATCAGCACGTCGACGAGCCACGACGGCGAGGACCTCGTCGGGGGATCCGTGGTCTCGGACAGCGACTGGCTCCCGGACGTCGTCGCGATGCAGGTCGGCGACGACGTCGTGTCGGCGGCGAACGCGTTCTACCCCACCGGCGAGTCGGCGATGAGCTGGACCATCTCCTTCGACGTGGCCGGCGGTGGGTCGCGCACCTACACGCGGACGCAGCGCTACTCGGACCGCCACGACCTCTTCTGGGACGTGACGGGGGACATCGCGGCCGACGTCGCCACGCTGCGCGACAACCCGTTCCGCGAGGTGACGATCACCGACATCGACGTCGAGCACGGGCTGGTCGAGGCCTTCCGGAAGTACAGGATCGGGAAGGTGCAGGTGCGGCGCGGCGGCCGCTTCCGCACCGTGCCGAAGAACGGCACCATCACGGCCCCCCGCGGCGGTCGTCTCGTCGTGCGCACCACGTTCGAGCCAGCCAACCGCTGGTCGCAGGTCCCGACCAAGACGCGGACCACCCACTACCGCGTGGGGCGCGGAGCCGTCGGCGCGGGCCGGCTGACGCTGCGGGGGCACGCCTCCTCGTTCTTCGACTTCTTCTTCTTCGACGAGGGCGGCAGCGGCGTCCTCTCGGGCCTCAGCGAGCAGGCCATCCTGTTCGGTGGCCAGGCGGGCCCGCCGCGGGCCAAGCCGCAGAACCTGAAGCAGCTCGTCAACGCGATGGAGGCCCAGCCCGCCGGCGACGACGTCTCGACCTCGCTGGCCTACCGCGACCGGCGTGCGCGCGACGGGATCACCGTCCGGAGCGCGGGCCGGCAGCTCCCGGCCGTCGTGAAGGGGACGGTGCGACTGCGGGTCCGCTTCCGCTGACCTGGGGGCAAACGGCCCGGCGGTGGCCCCCCACGGACTGCCCGACGACCACGCGGGAGTTCCGCCCTGCACCTGCTGGCCGAGGGCACGGTCGACGCGCGACCGGCCGCGTGGGCCCGCCTGACGCGGGGGCGAGCCCGTCGTTAGTTCGCGCCCGCACCGGCGTTGGCGAGCGAGGCGGGAGGCGACCGCCGGGTGAACTGACGACCGGGCCGCCCCGCCGGGAGGTGAGTTCTGGCTCACAGGGGGCGTCACCCTGGCCCGCGCCGGTCGTTGACCCGTGCAGAGACCCGTCCACGATCGAGGGAGCACCCGTGGCACGTCGTACACCCGCCCTGTCCGCCTCCGTGGCCGCCCTGGCCGCGGCGTTGGTCGCCGGCCTGGGGGTCTCGGCTCCCGCGTCGCAGGCCGCGCCCGCCGAGGAGCCCGTGGACTACGTCGCGATGGGTGACTCCTACAGCGCCGCGACCGGCGTGCTGCCGGTCGCCCCGCTGGCGCCGCCGCAGTGCCTGCGCTCGCTGCGCAACTACCCGCACGTGATCGCCCGCCGCACCGGCGCGTCGCTCACCGACGTCACCTGCGGCGGGGCGGAGACGAAGGACTTCCGCGAGCGGCAGTACGACGACGTGCCGCCGCAGCTCGACGCCCTCTCGGCGGAGACCGACCTGGTCACCATGACGATCGGCGGCAACGACGGCGGTGTCTTCTCCGGCACGATCCAGAAGTGCGCCCAGGAGGGCGCGAGCACCGCGGGCCGCGGCAGCCCCTGCGAGGACGAGTACGGCTCGTCCTTCACCGACACCATCCGCGAGGACACCTACCCGGCCCTCGTGGAGGCGCTCGAGGACGTGCAGGCCGCCGCGCCGAACGCCGAGGTCGCGATCCTCGGCTACCCGTGGATCATGCCGAAGCGAGAGGGCTGCTACCCGAAGATGCCCGTCGCCCGAGGCGACGTGCCCTACCTGCGCACCATCCAGCGGGTGCTGAACCGCACGGTCCGCCGGGCGGCGGACGAGACGGGAGCCACCTACGTCGGTCTCAACCGGGTCTCCGACGGCCACGACGCGTGCAAGCCGATCGGGACGCGCTGGATCGAGCCGGTCGTCGGGGGGACCAACCCAGTGATCGTGCATCCCAACGCCCTCGGGGAGCGGAAGATGGCCCGCCGGACGCTGCAGGTGCTCGCCCGGCGCTGACGCCGCCGCTCGGTCCGCCGGTCGGGCCGGGGCGAGACCGAGATCACGCCGGGTCGGACGTGGCTCACGCCGACGAGTGAGCGTGCGGTGGGCCGGGGACGGGGCACCATGGAGGCATGACCGACCTCTGGAAGCGCGACAGCGACGATCGCGCACGCACCGCCCCCGACCCCGACACCGACACCGACACCGACCCCGACACCGAGCAGGATGTCGACGCCGAGAGCGGCCCCGAGCCCGGTTCGGAGACCGGCGCCGACGCGGCTTCCGGGAGCCTTCAGGATGTCGACCCCTCCCGGGTGGTGACGCTGGGCCTCATCGCCGAGCCGGACATGCCCAGGCGGGTCGTCGAGCACCTCTCCGACGAGCTCCCGGAGGACATCGACGGCAGCGAACGCGACTGGACCTACGAGATCGCGGTCGACTCGCTTGCGGCCGGGCGCAACAGCGCCGACGAGATCCTGGTGGCCGCCGCCGAGATGAAGGACGCCCGCGACTGGGACTACGCGATCGTCGTCACCGACCTGCCACTGCGCGACGAATGGCGCGCGATCCTGGCCCACGTCGATGCGGCGGCCGGCGTCGCCGTGGTCTGCCTCCCCGCGCTCGGGGCGGCGCAGCCGTTCCGCCGCTCGGCGCAGATGACCAAGCAGGTGATCGACGACCTGACGGGACACGCCAACCGGTCCGCCGGGCCGGACCGGTCCCGCGCGCGCCACGGGCTGCGCAGCTGGCTGACCCGGTTCGTCGCGCCGATCCGGCGGCTGCCGGTGGAGGAGGGGCAGCCCGAGCAGATGGTGCGGTACAGCGCCGCCAAGCGCCGCGGGTTGGCGCGGCTGCTGGCAGGGATGGTCCGCACGAACCGGCCGTGGCGGCTGGTCTACAGCCTGTCCGGTGCGGGCGCGGCGGCGCTGGCCACCAGCGCCTTCGGCCTCTCCTCGAGCACGATCTGGCAGATCAGCACCCAGACCGGCACCTGGCGGATCCTCGTCGCGGCGATCGCGTCGGTGCTGGTGCTGACGGGGTGGCTCATCGCCTACCACGACCTGTGGGAGTCGCGGAACCGCGGCGCCACCGACCGCGAGATGGCGCTGCTCTACAACGCGTCGACCGTGGTGACGCTGCTCGTCGGGGTGGCCTGCATGTTCGCGACCCTCCTGCTGGTGAACATCGCGATCTCGGTGCTGCTCGTGCCCATGGACCTGATGTCGAGCACGCTGAGCACCAGCGTCTCGTGGAACGACTACGTGCAGCTCGCGCTCGGTTTCACGACCATGGGCATGGTGGCCGGCGCGCTCGGCTCGAGCTTCGAGACCGACGAGGCGGTGCGACACGCGGCGTACGGCTACCGCGAGCGGCGCCGCCGCGCCCAGCACTCCGAGAACTAGCGCCGGGCTGACGTCCCTGCCATCGGCCGTCCCTCGACCGGCCGGGGGTGGGACGGCCTGTGGCAGGGTGCGTGGCGTGGGCCTCACCGGATTCTCGCTCGAGAGCTTCTCGCTGGCCGGCCGGGCCGCGCTCGTCACCGGCGGAAACACGGGGCTGGGCCAGGCGTTCTCCGCGGGCCTGGCCGCCGCCGGCGCCGACGTGTGCGTGGTGACGGTCGAGGACGACGGCGGGGAGACGAGGTCGCTCGTGGAGGGCCGGGGGCGCCGGTACGACGAGGTGCGGGCCGACCTCACCGAGCCGGGCGCACCGCGGCGGGCCGTGGAGCGGTGCGTGGCGACGTACGGCGCGCTGGACATCCTCGTCAACAGCGCCGGGCGCAACACCCTGGGCGACGTGCTCGACTTCGACCGGGACGCCTGGGACCCGATGCTGGGGCTGAACCTGACCGCGACCTTCGAGACCGCGCACGAGGCCGCGCGGGTGATGGTCGACCGGGGGCGCGGCAAGATCATCAACGTGGCCTCGCTCTTCGCGTTCCGCGGCGGCCGGCGCTCGCCGGCCTACGCCGCCAGCAAGCACGGCGTCGTGGGGCTGACCCGCGCCTACTGCGACGAGCTCGCCGGGCACGGCGTGCAGGTGAACGCGATCGCGCCCGGCTACGTCGCCACCGCGCTGACCGCCGCGACCCGCGAGGACCCCGACCTGAACCGCGAGGTGGTCGACCGCGTGCCCGCCGGCCGGTGGGCCGACCCGGAGGACCTGATGGGGGCGCTGGTCTTCCTGGCCAGCCCGGCGTCGGACTTCGTCAACGGCCACGTGCTCACCGTCGACGGCGGGTACCTCGTCCGCTGAGCCCGTCGCGACCAGCCGTCCCCCGACCAGCCGTCCCCCGACCAGCCGACCCCGATCAGGAGCCCCCGTGCCCGACCCCGACCGCTTTGTCCCGTCGGCGGAGCTGCCCACCGCCGTCCCCGCGCCGGAGCCCGGCCTGCCCCCGGACGACGTCCTGGGAAGGCTGGCCGGCATCCTCGGCGCCGACCGCGTCGTCACCGACGTCGAGGCGCTGCGCGCGGCGAGCCAGGACCGGTGGAAGAAGTACCAGAGCGTGCACGGCATCCACGAGGGGCCGCTGCCGCTCGCGATCGCCCGCGTCGCCTCGACCGAGGAGGTCTCGGCGGTGCTCTCGCTGGCGCACGAGCACGGCATCCCGGTGGTGCCGCGCACCGGCGGCACCGGCACCGAGGGCGGCCTCGAGGTGGTGCTGCCCGGCACGGTCGTGCTCGACGGCTCGGCGATGGACGAGATCCTCTCGATCGACGAGCGGGACATGCAGGCGACCGTGCGGTGCGGCACGCCGCTCGCCGCGCTGGAGGACGCGCTGCGCGAGCGCGGCCTCACCACGGGTCACTCCCCGCAGTCGCAGCCGGTCGCGCAGCTCGGCGGACTCGTGGCGACCCGGTCGATCGGTCAGCTGTCGACGCTCTACGGCGGCATCGAGGACATGGTGGTCGGGCTCGAGGCGGTGCTCGCCGGCGGCGAGGTCGTCCGGGTGCGCGACGTGCCGCGGCGCGCCGCCGGGCCCGACGTGCGGCACATCCTGATCGGCAACGAGGGTGCGCTGGCGTTCGTGACCGAGGTGACGGTGAAGGTGTTCCGCGCGCCGCAGCTGCGCCGCTACCAGGGCTTCCTCGTCGACTCGGTGCAGCCGGGCGTGGACCTGCTGCGCGAGGTCGTCACGGCCGGCCACCGGCCCGCGGTCGCGCGGGTCTACGACGCCGGGGACGCGAGCCAGCACTTCGACTTCGCCGACGGCCGCTGCGTCGTCGTGTTCATGACCGAGGGGCCGCGCGGCGTCGTCGAGGCGACGGCCGCCGCGGTCGACGAGGCAGCCGCGGCGATGCGGGCCGACGGCGCGGTCGACCCCGTGGACCCCGCCGCGGTCGGCGCCTGGTTCGAGGGCCTGAACTGGGGGCCGGAGAAGCTCGAGGCCGAGAAGGCCTCGATGCTCGAGGCGCCGCGCCTGGGGTTCACCACCGAGGTGGCCGCCACGTGGTCGCGCGTCGGCCCGCTCTACGACGCGGTGATGACGCGGATCCGCGACGAGTTCCCGCGGTACGGCGACCTGGTACTGCTGGGCGCGCACTCCTCGCACAGCTACCAGAACGGCACGAACCTCTACTTCGTCTACGACTACGACGCGCGCTGCGAGGTGCGCGAGGAGCTCGAGACCTACCACAGGCCGCTGCACGCGATCATCGTGGAGGAGGCGCTGCGCGTCGGCGGGACGATGGTGCACCACCACGGGGTCGGCAAGTACCGCACCGAGTGGATCACGCAGGAGCACGGCTCGTCCTACCGGCTGCTGCGCGGGTCTCAAGCGCGAGCTCGACCCGCGCAACGTGATGAACCCCGGCACGATCTACCCGCTGGCGTGAGCGGGCGCGCGACGTGAGCGGCCCCTACCTGGTCGGCATCGACCTCGGCACCCAGAGCGCGAAGGTCGAGGTGCTCGACGCCGCGGGGTCGGTGGTCGCGGCAGCGACGCGGGCGCTGCGTCCGACCGAGCAGCCGTACCCCGGCGCGGTCGAGCACCCGGGCGACGACCTGTGGGACGCGATGGGGTCGTGCGTGCGCGAGGCGCTCGGCGGCGTACGACGACGCGGGGCTGTCGCCGCGGCGACCTGGCGGCGACGGGGCTGTGCGGGATCCGCAACTGCCGAGCGGTGGTGGGGGCCGACGGCACGCTGGCCCACCCGGTGCTGAGCTGGATGGACGAGCGCGTCGGGCGGGCGCACGAGCCGTTCGCGGGGGAGCGGTGGGTCACCGCGTCGTCGGGCTACCTCACGATCCGGCTCACCGGCGAGGCGCGGGACTCGGTCGCGGCCTACCGCGGCCTGTGGCCCTCCGACCTGCACACCCGCGACTGGTCGCGCGACCCCGACGTGCTCGCCGCGTGCGGGACGCCGCCCGAGGTGCTCGTCGAGCTCGTCGAGCCCGGCGACGTGCTCGGGCGGGTGACCGCGGAGGCCGCGGCGCACACCGGGCTGCCGGAGGGGCTGCCGGTGGTCGCGACCGCGAACGACAAGGGCGTCGAGGCGCTGGGCGCCGGGCTCGCGGAGCCCGAGGACGTGCTGGTCTCGCTGGGCACCTACGTCGCCGCCATGACGCCCGGCGACGAGCCGCGCGAGGACGCCGCGCACAGCTGGACCAACTTCGCCGCGGTGCCCGGGCGCTACCTGCACGAGAGCGTCGGCGTCCGGAGGGGGATGTGGACCGTCTCCTGGGTCCGCGACCTCGTCGGCGCAGACGTGGCCGACCTGGACGCCCGGGCTGCGGAGCTGCCGCGCGGGTCGGACGGCCTGCTCACCGTGCTGGACTGGCTGCCGCCGGTCGACGAGCCACACCGCCGCGGCGCGTTCGTCGGCCTGGACGCGCGGCACGGGCCGGCGCACCTGCACCGCTCGGTGCTCGAGGCGCTCGCGATGACCATGGCGACACACGTCGACGCGATGTGCTCCGAGCTCGGACGCTCGCCGGCGCGCGTGCTGCTCTCCGGCGGGGGCGCGCGGTCGCCGCTGTCGCGGCAGGTCTCCGCGGACGTGTTCGGGCGCCCGGTCGTCGCCGCCGGGGGTGGCAGCCCCGCGGCCCGGGGCGCCGCGATCTGCGCGGCGGTGGGCGCGGGCGTGCACGCGGACTTCGATGCGGCGCGGGCCGCGATGGTGCCGGCGGGGGAGACCACCGAGCCGGAGGCCGGTGCCGTGCCGTTCTACGCCGAGCTGCGGGAGATCCACCGCGAGCTGCCGGGTGCCCTCGACCCCCTGCTCCGCCGCCTGCACGACCGCACCTGAGCCGAGTGGGCGTGAGCCCCGCGCCGAGTGGGCGTGAGCCCCGCGCCGAGTGGGCGTGAGTCCCGGCCAGAGGGGGATATCGACGCCCAGCCGGCGTTTGCTTCACTGTCCGCGAGGCCCGCGACGGGCCCCCGGACGAGCGGTGCCGTACCCGGTGTGCGACAAGACGGCGCCAAGGAGAACCTCATGCACTGGCTCGTGCTCATCCTGTCCGGCGTCCTCGAGGCGGTCTGGGCGACATCCCTCGGGCGATCGGACGGCCTCTCGCGGCTCGGTCCCTCGCTGCTCTTCGCCGTGTCGCTCCTGCTGAGCATGGTGGGGCTCGCCTACGCGATGCGGGAGCTGCCCGTCGGCACCTCGTACGCGGTCTGGGTCGGCATCGGCGCCTGCCTCACCGTCGCCTACGCGATGCTCACCGGCGCGGAGTCGGCGTCCGTGCCCAAGCTGCTGCTGCTGGCGGGGATCGTCGGCTGCGTCGCCGGCCTCAAGCTGCTTCCCTGACCACCGGGGACGGTGCCGAGCGGGCGCCAGTCCCGCGGGATTCACGCCCACTCGGCGGGGGCGGGTGCCGAGCGGGCGCCAGTCCCGCGGGACTCGCGCCCAGTCGGCGTCAGTAGCTGGCGCCGAGGGCGCGCGGGGGGCCGGTGGTCCAGAGGCCCGGCTGGCCCTCGAGCCAGTTCTGGGCGTCGCGCTTGCCCAGCGCCGCGGCCTCGTCGAAGAAGTCGCGGTCGAAGAGCAGGTAGCTCAGCAGCTCACCCTGCAGCGGGCTGTCGCTGCCGAGCAGGCGGTGGATCACCTGCAGGTCGGGGTCGTTGACCGTGCTCAGCACGCTGCCGTGGTTGGCTCGGAAGACGTCGATCGCGATCTGTGCCAGCTCCTCGCTCTGCTGCGGGGCGACCGCGGCGTACGGCAGCTGGCGGTAGCTCGTGCGTTCCCAGTCGCTGCGGTGGCGATTCAGCGCCGGCCCCACGCGCGGGTCGGCGACCATGGCGTTCACCTCGGCCAGCCGGCGCAGGTCGTGGCGCAGCGGGTCGTCCATCACCGCCCCGAGCAGCGTGGCGGCGGCGTCCCCGAGATCGACCCGGTCCCGGTCCTTGCTCAGGTCCGGCTGGGCCGGGTGGATGCTGCCCGTGCCGACGACCACCACGCGGTCGGCGGCGAGCTCGATGGCCGGCGCCAGCGGGACGCGCCGCCGGGTCGCGCCGTCGACGTACCAGCCCGCCACCTCCTCGGGATCGCGCACCTTGACGGACGGGAACAGGGCCGGGATCGAGGCCGAGGCCATCAGGTGGTCCACGTCGATGCGGGCCGGGACGTAGGCCCGGTGCTTGTCGGCGTCCGGTTGCGGCAGCGGCTCGTCCCAGCCGTCGCCGGTCTCGGTGAAGAACGTGATCCGGCCGCTGCGCACGGCCGTCGCGCAGATCGACAGTGCGCCGACGGTGCCATCGTCGATGTTGGTGTGCAGCTGCTTCCAGTCGATCTGCGTGGCAAGGGTGTTGGCCAGCGGCTGCGTGCCGAAGAGCCCGCGGAGCCGGAACATCTGCGAGCCGAGCGTCTCCGAGGCGTACTGCATCAGCATCACGGGCACCTGCCGCCAGAGCGGACGCAGCACGTTGTGCTTCGTGGCCCCGTGGAGCAGGGTGCGCAGTCGCTCGACCTGCTCCTCGGCGTCGAGGTGCGCGGTGGCGGTGAGCGCAGCGGAGAGGAGCCCGCCGGCGCTGGTGCCGATCAGGACGTGCGGACGGCGTCCTTGCTCGGCGAGCCGTGGCAGCAGCACCTCCAGCGCGCCGACCTGGTACGCCGATCGCGCACCGCCTGCGTCGAGGACCAGCGCGACGCGTTCACCCTTGTCCCTCGCCGTCTCGACCACGCGCCCACCGTAGCGTCGCGGGCGGTCATGCAGTGCCGCGGCATGTGAGGGGGATCTCCCCCCGAAGCGTCGTCGCGAAGTTGGGGGCGCCCCGTGCATCCCGGGATACTTGAGGAGTCAACGCACCCGTTCCTCTGAAGGGAGGACCAGATGGAGTTCCTGTCTGTCGCCATCCTGCTCGTCGCCCCGCTGCTGGCCCTGTACGTCACCGGCGTGTTCACGCAGCCGGCGGCCGACCGTGCCGCCGCGCGAGCCCTCACCCCCCGCGCCGTCTGGTCCACCGTGGTCCGGGGCAACGAGGTGCTCGCGCCCTCGACGCCGTACAGCGAGTACGCGCGCCGCTGATCTCGCCGCGCTGAGCGCGCCGCAGGAGCCCGGCCGGGTCACCCGGCCGGGCTTTCTGCTGCCCGGGGGATGGGCGCCCGGTCCGCCCCCGCGGGGCGCGCTTGACCCCCGGTGCCGCTCGCCCGTTGACGGGGCTGGTGACCACGCTTCCTCTCGACCCGTTTCACACGGCCCACCTCGCGGCTGCGGCGGGCACGGGCTCCTGGTCTGCCCGAGCGCCTGAACCGCGGCTCCGCGCCGGAAGGGCGAGCCCGGCAACCCCTGCTGTGCTGGACTGTGGCCCATGGAGACGAGCGACGCAGTGAACGAGTGGAGTGACGCCTGGGCCCGGATCTGGGCGCTCACCGAGGGCCTGGACGACGACACGGTCGGCACCCGCGTGCCGGCCTGCCCCGACTGGACGGTGCGCGAGCTGGTCGCCCACATGGTCGGGCTGCTCGCGGACGTCCTCGACGACAACGAGCCGGGCGATCACCCCGAGCAGTGGACGGCCGCGCAGGTCGAGGCGCGCAGCACCCGCAGCCTCGCCCAGCTGCGCGAGGAGTGGCAGGGGATGGAGAAGGACCTCGTCGACTGGATGTACGCCAACACCACCCGGCCCCTCGGTGACGTGATCATCCACGAGCAGGACCTGCGCGGCGCCGTCGACGCCCCCGGGGCGCGTGACACCGCCGGCCTGCGCGCGCTGCGCGACCGGATGGCCGGCGGGTTCGCCCACGGCGTGAAGGACGCCGGGCTCGGCCCGGCCGCGCTGGTCGGCGACGGCTGGACGTTCGTGACCGACGGTGGCGACGTCGACTCGGCCGCCGTGGTCGTGCGCGCCCCCGACTTCGACCTCACCCGCGCCGTGATGACGCGTCGTTCGGCCGACCAGCTGCGCTCCTGGACCGAGCGCGGCGACGTCGCGCCGTACCTGGACTGCTTCGCGATCCTCGGCCCCCTGCCGGAGGTCGACATGACCGACGGTGGTCCTGCGTGAGGCTCGTCCTCGCGGCCGCCGTGCTCGGCCTGCTCGCGCTCGCCGGCTGCGGCGGCTCGGGCGACGGCTCCGACGCGTCGAGCAGCTCCGGCGGGTACGGCGGGTCGGCGCCCGACACGTCGGGGGCGCGCTACCCGACCGTGCTCGAGGCCGAGCTGACGCCCGAGGGCGAGGGCACCTACGACGTCGCCGTGACGATCAGCTCGGAGTACGACAGCCCCGAGCGCTACGCCGACGGCTGGCGCGTGCTCGACCCCTCCGGCGAGGTGCTCGGTGAGCACGAGCTCGCGCACGACCACGCGGGCGAGCAGCCCTTCACGCGCACCCAGACGGGTCTCGAGATCGCCGACGGCGTCGAGACCGTCACCGTCGAGGGCCGCGACAGCGAGAACGGCTACGGCGGGAAGACCGTCGACGTCGAGGTGCCGTCGGGCTGAGCCTCCCGCGCTCGCCACTCGTCCGCGAGCAGGGCGTACCCGTAGCTGTCGAGCCAGCGCCGGAGCGGTGCAGCGCGTCGCGCACGGCGACGGTCTCGCGGCGCATGCCCAGCCGCTCCATCAGCCGCCACGACGCGGTGTTGCCGGCGAAGCAGTCAGCCGTCACGCGGCGCACGCCGAGCTCGGTGAAGCAGGCGCGGATGCGCAGCCGCGGCGTGGCGATCGGCCACCGGACCGCGGAGAGGTCCTGCGGCATCAGCCGGAGAGCTCGAGCCCGGCGCGGACCGAATCGGGGTCCCGGATGCCGGTGATCGCGGCCGGGCTGATCGTCTCGTCGCTCCTGATCAGCGAGATGTCGCCGCTGCGCTCGATGACGAGGAGCCGCACCTCGGCCAGGTCGCCGACACCGCGGGTGCGCAGCAGCTGCCACAGAGAGACCTCGTCGAGCTGGAAGTCGCCCAGCCTGTCCCAGTTCACGGTGCCGGCGACCACGAGGGCGACGGCGTGCTGGCGCTGGGGGTTGCTCATCGCCCGCATGCGCACGCGGCCGAGGGCGAGCTCCATCCCGACCAGCGTCAGCAGCGAGAGCAGGGCCGCGCTCAGGGTCGGGAACGTGCCGAGCATCGTGCGCCCGATGATGGCGCCGAGCACGCCGGCCATCGCGGCGTCGAGCGCGGACGGCGAGGAGAACAGGCGCTGGCTCGCCCACGCGAGCAGCCCGGCGAAGGCGAGGTAGAGAACCGCCGTCGACGTGATCACGGCGAGCGCCGCCGTCGGAGTCAGGCCCAGCAGCTGTTGCAGGTCGAAGCCAAGATCCATGCGGCCATCGTGCACCCGCCAGGGCCGGCCGGGGCGCCGGTGGCCCTCGCCGCTGGCTGGGTCAGGGCGTGGCCGCGGCCGTCGCCGCCATGATGATCGCCGCGACGAGGGCGAGGAGGGCCAGCACGAGGATCGGCAGGCCGGCGGAGAGCACCTGCCGCCGTCGTACGGCCGTGAGTGGCATCCCGTGTCCGATCCTGCGCATACCTTCGCAACGAGGGAGCCGCGCGGGGGTCACGCGAGCAGGCAGGGTCGTTCGCCCGGGCCGGTCAGCCCCACGGAGCGGTGGGCCACCGGTCTGGACCGCCGGAGTAGCGTGGTCCCCATGATCGGCTTCATCATCTTCGGCCTCGTCGTCGGCGCGCTGGCGCGCCTCTTCGCCCCCGGGAAGCAGCAGCTCAACCTGCTCTGGACCCTGCTGCTCGGCCTCGCGGGCTCGGTGATCGGCGGCACGGTGGCGAACCTGATCGGCACCGGTGACATCTTCGAGCTGAACATCATCGGCGCGGTCGTGGCGGTCGTCGCCGCCATGGCGCTGATCGGCGTCGCGGAGTCCCTGGCCGGCGGAGGCCGCAAGAGCATCCGCCGCTAGGTCAGGCGACCTCGTCCGGGCGTCGGCACTCCCGGGTGCTCGGGCGCTGCGGTGGGGTCGGTCGTGCTCGCGGGTCGTACGGCGCCTTCCGGAAGCGGCGCAGCGAGTAGACCATCAGCCCGAGCGCGATGAGGCCCGGAGAGGATCAGGACGGCGCCCGTTCCCCAGCCGCCCGCGAGCCAGAGCGCCTCGTCGAGCGGCCACCAGCCGGGCACGGCCATCAGCGCGAGCCCCCAGACGACGCCGAGCGCGATGAGCCAGGCGCAACCGAGCAGCGAGCCGATGATCCGCGGGCACCGTCTGGACGCCGTCGGACGCGGCCTTGAGCGCCTGCTGCTTGACCCACAGCACCCGGCGCTCGGCCCAGGTGTAGCGCTGGGACAGGATCGCCATGCCGAGGAAGACCATGAGCAGGCCGGGGCCCGGCAGCGGGATGGCGGCGATGCCGACGAGGAGCACCGTCCAGCCGGCCACCTCGATCACCAGCCGTCGGACGGCGACACCGGTCCAACTCCTCATGCGGCCCCTGCGCATGAACCCACTGTGACACGCCCCACCACGCCGCCCGGGGTCGTCGGACCGACCTGCGCGGGGCGATCGGCGCTGACGCCGGTCGCCTAGGCTCGGGGCGTGGCTGAGTTCGAGGGGTTCCCGGTGGCCGCGCTCGACTTCTACGACGACCTCGAGCAGGAGAACACCCGGGCGTTCTGGGAGAAGCACAAGGGCGTGTACGCCGACGCGGTGCGCGGCCCGATGGTCGCGCTCTGCGCGGCCCTGGAGCCCGAGTTCGGGGCGGCGAAGGTGTTCCGGCCCCACCGGGACGTGCGGTTCGCGAAGGACAAGACGCCGTACAGGACCACCAGGGCGCCTACGTCGCCGCCAGTGCGCCCGCGACGGGCTGGTACGTCCAGGTCAGCGCCCCGGGTGTCGCTCGTGGGTGCGGGGTTCTACGCGGCGTCGTCCGAGGGGCCGCGGCCGTGCGCGAGGCCATGGTCGACGACCGGCGCGGGCCGGAGCTGGAGGCGAGCCTCGCCGACCTCGAGGCGGCGGGCTGGACCCGCGGCGGTGACCGGCTCAAGACCTCGCCGCGCGGCGGCGCGTCCGAAGCCACCCGCGGATGCGACCTGCTGCGGCGCAAGTCGCTCGCCGTGAGCCGCTCGTGCGGCTTAGGGCCGGTAGGTCCACGCCCGCCGAACTCGCGGACGCCGTGCCGACGAGTCGGCGCGCCTCGCGGCCCGCTGGTCGCGTGGCTGGCTGCCGCGCTGGAGGGCGCCGCGCCGCACGCGGCGTTGACCCAGCCCAGGTCGGCGGAGCCGGCGCCGCCCGGGAGCCCAGCTCGACCTCCCCATCGCCTACCCTAGCCTGACGGCTGGGGGACCGCGCCCAGGAGCGGCGCGCGGGCCGACGGGGGCGGGCGGGTCCGTCGGCGCGGGCGCCTCCCTGCCGCGGGCGCCGGCTCGGCGTCCAGGTGGGGCAGGGCGCGGTCGAGCCAGTCCGGGCAGCCACCAGTTGGCGCCGCCCGAGGATCCGCATCGCGGCGGGCACCAGCACCAGCCGCACGATGGTCGCGTCGACGGCGATCGCGGTCGCCATGCCCAGGCCGAGCATCGTGACGGTCGGGTCCGGGGCCAGCGCGAACCCGGTGAACACGGCGACCATGATCGCCGCGGCGGCGGTGATGGTGCGCCCGGTGGCGGCGAGCCCCTCGACGACCGCCGCGTCGGAGTCGCCCGTGCGCAGCCAGGCCTCGCGCACCCGCGAGAGCAGGAACACCTCGTAGTCCATCGACAGCCCGAAGAGCACGGCGAACATCATCAGCGGGATGAAGGAGATGATCGGCACCGGCGCGTCGACCCCGATCAGGCTGGCGCCCCAGCCCCACTGGAAGACCATCACGAGCACGCCGTACGCCGCCCCGATGCTGAGCAGGTTCATCACCGCCGCCTTGATCGGCAGCACCACCGACCGGAACAGCACGGCCAGGGGGATCAGGCTCAGCAGGACGACGGCGAGGACGAACCAACCCAGCCGCTCCTCGACGCGGTCGGACAGGTCGGCCAGGACGGCCGTCTGGCCGCCGACGTGGGCCGTGGCCGGGCCGCCGTCCAGCGCCGCGGGGAGGACCTCGGCACGCAGCCGCAGCACGGTCTCCCGCGCCTCCGGGTCGTTGGGCGCGTCGACCGGCAGCGCGGCGAAGCTCGCGACCCCGCTGGCGGCGTCGACCCGCGGAGGCGAGACCGAGGCCACGCCCGGGTCGCCGGCGACGGCCGCGGCGGCGTCGTCGACGGCGGTCGGGTCGCCAGCGGTGTCGACGACGACCAGCATCGGCCCGGTGGCACCCGGCCCGTAGCCGTCCACGACGAGGTCGTAGGCCCGGCGCTCCGTCTGGTCGGCCGGGTAGGTGCCCAGGTCGGGCGTCCCCAGCCGCAGCGCGAGCACCGGGGCGGCCATCGCGAGCAGCAGCACCGCCGCGCCGAGGGCCCAGGGCCAGCGGTGCCGCGCGACGTGGTCGCCCCAGGCGTGCCAGCGCGTCGAGGGCAGGCCGCGACCGTGCGGGTCAGGCGTCCGCCGGGCGCGCCGGCCCAGGAGCCGGTGGCCGGCCAGGCCCATCACCGCCGGGACCAGCGTGACCGAGGCGATGACCATGACCAGCACGACCACCGAGATCGCCACGGCGGCGGCGGTGAGGAACGGCAGGCCCGCCACGGCCAGGCCCAGGATGGAGACCACCACGGTGCCGCCCGCGACGATCACGGCCGCCCCCGCGGTCGCCACGGCGCGGCCGGCGGCCGCCGGCACGTCGAGGCCCTCGGCGAGCCCCTGCCGGAACCGGGTGGTCAGGAAGAGCGCGTAGTCGATGCCGACCCCGAGGCCGACCATGGCCGCCAGGGTGGGCGCGAAGTCCGGGATCTCGACGACGCGGGTGACGAGGCCCAGGCCGGAGACGCCGATGGTCAGGCCGACGATCGCCGACAGCAGCGGCACCCCGGCCGCCAGCAGCGACCCGAAGGCGAGCAGCAGGATGACCGCGGCCACCCCCAGCCCGATCAGCTCGGTGGTCCCCGAGCTGGACCCGCCGAACTCCCACGCCAGCGCGCCGCCCACCTCGATCTCGAGCGCCGACCCGGAGGCGCGGGCCTCGTCCACGGTCGCCTTCAGGTCGTCGAGGTCGGCCGCCGACAGCTCCCGCAGGTCGGGGTACTGCACGCTCACCAGGGCCACGCGGCCGTCCGGCGAGACGCCGGCGCCGCCACGGGCGAGCGGGTCGGAGACGTCGAGGACGGAGCCGCTCGCCAGGACGGCCTCGCGCAGGTCGGCGAGATCGGCCCGCGCGGCGGGGGACTCGTCGAAGGTGGCGTCGCCGCGCGGGGTCGCCACCACGTCCGCGGTCATGCCGCCCTCGTCGAGGCCCGCCCCCGCGAGCAGGTCGGCGGCCACCTGGGAGTCCATCCCGGCCGGGTTCGAGCTCCGTTCGAGGTCGCGCCCGAACGTGGCCGCGCTGGTGACCACGACGACGGTGAGCAGGACCCACGCGCCGATCATGCGCCAGGGGTGGCGGGCGGCGAAGCGCCCCCAACGGTCGAGGACGTGGGACATCGTGGGCCTCCTGGTGGGTGGGTCTGACGGCGATGCCCACGCTCGTCCGGCGGGCCCCGGGCGGCATCGGTGGTGTGGCCAGAGCCTGCCTCCGCCGATCGGTGGAGGCGCCGCTCCGCCGTTCGGCGGCTGTGGTCCGGCGGTGGGCTCCCTAGGCTGGCCGCATGACCCGATCCGGACGCCTGCTGCGAGCCGTGCTCGCGGAGCCGGCGGCGCCTGACCCGCCGCCGCCGGGCGCGCGCGACGTGGCGATCGCCTGCGTCGGGGCCGTCGGCCTGCTGCTCGAGGTGCTGCTGCGCACCGACCTGCTGCTGCCCGCGGGCTCGGTGCCGCTCACCCTGCTTGCGTGCGTGCTCCTGGTGTGGCGCCGGTCCCGGCCGCTCACGGTCCTCGTCGTCGTGTTCGCGTCGTTCACGGTGCTCGAGGTCGTGGCGCGGGTCGTGGACGCGCCGGGCGAGGCGGCGTACTCCAGTGTCCTCGTGCTGCTGCTGCCGTACGCCGTCGCTCGGTGGGCATCGGGGCGCGACGCGGTCATCGGGCTCGCCCTGGTGATGGCCTCCTCGGTGCTCACCGTGCTCAGCGCCCGCGGCCCGTGGGAGGACGCGGTGGGCGGCTTCGGCGTTCTTGCCGCGACGGTGGCGGTGGCGGTGGCGGTGCGCGACCCGGGCGACGTCGCGCCAGCGCGAGCTCGACCGGGTCCGCAGCGCCGAGCGGGTCGACCTGGCGCGCGACCTGCACGACACGGTGGCCCACCACGTCTCGGCGATCGCGATCCGGGCGGAGGCGGGCCGGGCGGCCGCCCCGACCGACCCGGAGGCCGCCTCGCGGGCGCTGCAGGACATCCAGGCCGAGGCCGGGCGGGCGCTCGACGAGATGCGCGCGATGGTGCGCGTGCTGCGCACCAACGGTGCGTCGTACGCGCCGCAAGCCGGGGGTCGGCGACCTGGAACGGCTGGGGCAGGCGTCCGGGCCCCGCGTGGAAGTGTGGCGCGGGCCCGGGGTGGACGCCCTGCCCGGCGCGGTGGACCAGGCGCTCTTCCGGATCGCCCAGGAGGCGGTCACGAACGCGCGCCGGCACGCGGCCGGGGCGCAGGTCGTCCGCGTGGACGTGCAGCGCCGCTCGGACGCCTCGGGGGACGCCGTGCACCTCGAGGTCGGCGACGACGGGGGGCCGGTGGGGCCGGCCGGCGTCGGTGGTCAAGGTCTGGTCGGCATGGCCGAGCGCGCCGCGCTGCTCGGGGGCCGCCTGGAGGCGGGCCCGCGCGCCGGGGGCGGTTGGACCGTGCGGGCCGTGCTGCCGGTAGCGCCCGAGGCGCGGGTGCCGGGCGCCGACGCGCCCCCGACACCCACGACGGTTGCGGGCGACCGATGACGATCCGGGTGGTCGTGGCCGACGACCAGGAGATGGTGCGCACCGGGCTGTCGATGATCCTCGACGCCCAGCCCGACATCGAGGTCGTCGGCCGCGCCGCCAACGGTGCAGGAGGCGGTGTCGCTCGCGCAGCGGCTGCGCCCCGACGTCGCGCTGCTCGACGTGCGGATGCCGGTGCTCGACGGCGTCGAGGCCACGCGCCGGCTCTCCGGGCCCGACGTGGCCGAGCCGGTCGCCGTCGTGGTGATCACGACCTTCGACCTCGACGAGTACGTGCACGGCGCGTTGCGGGCCGGGGCCAGCGGCTTCCTGCTCAAGGACGCCGGCGGCGAGCTGCTCGGCCAGGCGGTCCGCGCCGCCGCGGCCGGCGACGCCCTGATCGCGCCGAGCGTCACGCGCCGGCTGCTGGCGAGCTTCGCCGGGACCCCGGACTCCCAGCCCCGCCAGCCGCTGGACCCGCTGACCGCGCGCGAGGAGGAGGTGCTGCTGGGGGTGGCGCGTGGCCTCACCAACGCCGAGATCGGCGAGGACCTGCACGTCAGCGCGAGCACCGCCAAGACCCACGTGGCGAGCCTGCTCACCAAGCTCGGCGTGCGGAACCGCGTGGAGGTGGCCATGTGGGCCTACGAGACCGGCCGCGTCCCCCGATAGGAGAGGTCTCGATACGGGCGCTGCGCGCCCTACTCGACCCACGAGGCCGGTTCTCGCTGGTCGAGTAGCGAGCGTGGTCTCGCTGGTCGAGTAGCGAGCGCCAGCGAGCGTATCGAGACCCCGCGCACCTTGTGCTCGACCAACGAGGCCGGTTCTCGCTGGTCGAGTAGCGAGCGCCAGCGAGCGTATCGAGACCCCGTGCCCCTTGCTCGACCCACGACTTGTGGAGTGGAGCGGATGACGAGACTCGAACTCGCGACATCGACCTTGGGAAGGTCGCGCTCTACCAACTGAGCTACATCCGCACGATCGCCGGCGAGGGTGCCCCCGTGGCCGATCGGCGGCGAGTCTAACCGACGTCCGCGCCCGCGCCAGCCGCCGGGCTAGAGTGCCGCCCGTGCTGCTCTCCGACCGCGACATCGTCGCCGAGATCGACGCCGGACGGGTCCGCATCGACCCCTACGAGGAGGGGATGATGCAGCCCTCCTCGATCGACGTCCGGCTGGACCGCTACTTCCGGGTCTTCGACAACCACAAGTACCCGCACATCGACCCGGCGGCCGACCAGTCGGACCTGACGAGGATCATCGAGACCGAGGGCGACGAGCCGTTCATCCTGCACCCGAACGAGTTCGTGCTGGGGTCGACGTACGAGGCGGTCACGCTGCCCGACGACATCGCTGCGCGCGTCGAGGGCAAGTCCTCGCTGGGCCGCCTGGGGCTGCTCACCCACGCGACCGCCGGCTTCGTCGACCCGGGCTTCTCCGGGCACGTGACGCTCGAGCTGGCCAACGTGGCGACCCTGCCGATCAAGCTCTACCCCGGCATGAAGATCGGGCAGTTCTGCTTCCTGCGGCTCACCTCGGCCTCCGCGCACCCCTACGGCTCGGAGAAGTACGGCTCGCGGTACCAGGGTCAGCGCGGGCCCACGGCGTCCCGCTCGTTCCAGCGCTTCCACCGCACCTCGATCTGACGGGCCCGGGCGCCCGCCGCGTCGGCGCGAGCACGCGCGCGCCCCGTCCTTGCTGCTGACTGCGCGGGGTGGGGGTGCCGCGCGCCCGCGCCGTTCGATTAGGGTGCCCTAAATAAGGGTTGCCTAACCTAATCGGAGTCGCGCCATGTCCTTCCTCCCCACCCGTCCCCGCCGGCGAGCGGCGCTCGCGGCCGTCCTCGCCGGCACGCTGGCCGCCGCCCTGGCGGGCTGCGCCAGCGGGGCCGCCGACGAGCCGGACGCCGAGGCCTCCTCGTCGGGCGACGGGGCCTTCCCCGTGACCATCGAGCATGCCCTCGGCGAGACGACGATCGAGGAGAAGCCCGAGCGCGTCGCCTCCGTGGCGTGGATGAACCACGAGGTGCCGCTGGCGCTCGGCGTCGTCCCGGTGGGGATGAGCGAGGCCGCCTGGGGTGACGACGACGGCGACGGCGTCCTGCCCTGGGTCGAGGACCAGCTCGCGGAGCTGGACGCCGAGACGCCCGTGCTCTTCGACGAGACCGAGGGCATCGACTTCGAGGCCGTCGCCGACACCCAGCCCGACGTGATCCTCGCCTCCTACTCGGGCCTGACGAAGAAGGAGTACGAGACGCTCAGCAAGATCGCGCCGACCGTCGCCTACCCCGACCAGGCGTGGGGCACGTCGTACCAGGACATGATCTCGATGAACAGCGCGGCGATCGGCATGGCCGACGAGGGCGAGGAGCTCGTGGCCGAGCTCGACGACGAGGTGGAGGAGTCCTTCGACGAGTACGCGGTGCTCGAGGGCAAGAACGTCCTGATGGCCTATGTCGACCCGAACGACCTCAGCCAGGTGGGCTTCTACACCACCCTGGACACCCGGCCCGGCTTCCTGGCCGACTACGGCATGGGCACGCCCGAGATCGTGGGCGAGGAGTCCGAGGGCACCGACGAGTTCTACGTCACCGTCAGTGCGGAGCGGGCGGACGCCTTCGGCGACGTCGACCTGGTCGTCACCTACGGTGACCCCGACGGCGAGCTGGTCGAGCAGATGCAGTCCGACCCGCTGCTCTCCAAGATCCCGGCCGTCGCCGAGGGGCACGTCGCCGTGCTGCCCGACTCGACGCCCCTCGCCGCGTCCGCCAACCCCACTCCGCTGTCGCTGGGCTGGGGGCTGGACGAGTACCTCGACGCGCTCGCCGAGCCGCTGCGGGGCTGAGGCCGACCCGATGACGACGACGCTCGAGCGGCGGGTCACCCCGGCACCGATCGCCGCCCCCGCGCGGCGCCCGGTGCCGGTGCGTCTGGTCTGGCTCGTCGTGACCCTCGTGGCCCTGGGGCTCGCCGCGGCGGCGTCCGTGGCCTTCGGGGTCCGCGAGGTCGGGTGGGCCGACATCGCGGCCGGCGTCGCGGGTGGCACCGACACCGTCGCCGAGGCGGCCGTCGAGCGCCGCGTGCCGCGGACCGCGCTCGCGATGCTCGTGGGTGCGTCCCTCGGCCTCGCCGGCGCGGTGATGCAGGGCGTCACGCGCAACCCCCTCGCGGACCCCGGGATCCTCGGGGTCACCACGGGCGCCGCGCTGGCGGTGGTGACGGGGATCGCCTTCTTCGGCCTCTCGTCGCCGTCGGCCTACATCTGGGTGGCGATCGGGGGCGCCGCGGTCGCCGCGGGGTTCGTCTACACCGTCGGGTCGCTGGGCCGCGGGGGCGCGACGCCGTTGAAGCTCGCGCTGGCCGGCGCCGCGACGTCCGCCGCCTGCGCGTCGCTGATCAGCGCCATCCTGCTGCCGCGGATCGACGTCATGGACCAGTTCCGCTTCTGGCAGATCGGTGGGGTCGGCGGGGCCACGGCCGAGCGGACCGGACAGGTGCTGCCGTTCCTGCTCCTGGGCGCGCTGGTCTGCGCGGCCGCCGCGCGCGGCCTGAACTCGCTCGCGCTCGGCGACGACCTCGCCCGCGGCCTCGGGCAGCAGGTCGCCCGCACCCGGTTGCTCGCAGCCGCGGGGGCGCTGCTGCTCTGCGGCGCCGCCACGGCCGTGGCCGGGCCGATCGCCTTCGTCGGCCTCGCGGTGCCCCACCTGTGCCGCCTGCTGGTGGGCATCGACCACCGCTGGCTCCTGCCGTTCTCGGCCCTGGTGGGGGCCCTGCTCCTGACGTGCGCCGACGTGGCGGGCCGCCTCGTGGCGCGTCCCGAGGAGGTGGACGTCGGCATCGTCACCGCCCTGGTCGGCGCCCCCGTGTTCATCTGGATCGTGCGCCGGCAGCAGGTGCGGGCGCTGTGACCGGCCTCCTGCCCCCGCCGTCCCGCACGGAGGAGACCGCGCCCTTCGTGCGCGGCCGCCGTCTCCGCGCCCGACGTCGGCGGTGGGTCGAGACCGGCCTCGCCCTGTGCCTCGTCGCCCTGTTCGCGACCACCCTGATGGTGGGCAACACGTTCTACGGCCCCGTCGAGGTGCTCGGCGTGCTTCGCGGCGAGGTCGTCCCGGGGGCCTCGTTCACCGTCGGGGAGCTGCGGCTGCCGCGCGCGGTGCTGGCCGTGCTCGCGGGCGCGGCGTTCGGGATGGGCGGGGTCACCTTCCAGACGATGCTGCGCAACCCGCTGGCAGCGCCGGACGTGATCGGGATCAGCTCCGGTGCGAGCGCGGCTGCCGTGGTCGCCATCGTCGTGCTGGAGATGGAGGGGGCGCTGGTCTCGCTGGTCGCGATCGCCGCCGCGCTCGCCACGGCCGCGACGATCTACCTGCTCTCGTTCAAGGACGGCGTGGTCGGCACCCGCCTGATCCTGATCGGCATCGGGATCGCGGCCATGCTCGACAGCGTCGTCGCCTACGTCATCGTCCGGGCGGCCCAGTGGGACCTGCAGACGGCGATGCAGTGGCTGACGGGAAGCCTCAACAACGCGACGTGGGGCCAGCTGGCGCCGCTCGCCGTTGCCGTCGTGCTGGTCGCCCCCGTGCTGCTGATGCAGGCCCGCAACCTCGAGCTGCTCCAGCACGGGGACGACTCGGCGGCCGGCCTCGGGGTCCGGGTCGAGCGGACCCGCGTGACCTGCATCGTCACCGCCGTCGCCCTGATCGCCTTCGCGACGGCGGCATCCGGCCCGATCGCGTTCGTCGCGTTCCTCGCCGGGCCGATCGCCGCCCGGATCGTGCGCACCGGCGGGTCGCTGATGGTGCCCGCCGCGCTGACCGGTGCGCTCCTCGTGCTGGTGGGCGACCTGGCCGGGCAGTTCGCCTTCGACAGCCGCTACCCCGTCGGGGTGGTGACCGGGGTGCTCGGCGCGCCCTACCTCGTCTACCTGCTCGTCCGCACCAACCGCGCCGGAGGCTCGTTGTGACCGAATCCCACTCCCTGCAGGTCGACAGCGCCACGCTCGGCTACGGCGACCGGACGGTCGTCGAGGCCTTCGACCTCGCCGTCGCGCCCGGACGCGTCACGGGCATCGTCGGCGCCAACGCCTGCGGAAAGTCCACGCTGCTGCGCGCGATGGCCCGGTTGCTGGTCCCGCAGGCCGGCCGCGTCGTGCTCGACGGACGGGACCTGCACCGGACCCCGACCCGGCAGGTGGCGCGCACGCTGGGCCTGCTGCCGCAGTCGCCGATCGCTCCCGAGGGCATCGTGGTGGGCGACCTCGTGGCGCGCGGCCGGCACCCGCACCAGGGGATGCTGGGCCGGTGGACGCCCGCCGACGAGGAGGCGGTGGCCGAGGCCCTGCGGCTGACGGACACCACCGAGCTGGCCGACCGCCCCGTCGACGAGCTGTCCGGCGGCCAGCGCCAGCGCACCTGGATCGCGATGGCGCTGGCGCAGCAGACCGACGTCCTGCTGCTCGACGAGCCGACCACGTTCCTCGACGTGGCGCACCAGGTCGACGTGCTGGACCTGCTCACGGACCTGAACCACCACCGGGGCACGACGATCGTGATGGTGCTGCACGACCTGAACCTCGCGGCGCGCTACGTCGACCACCTGGTCGCCGTGTGCCGTGGCCAGCTGCACGTCGCGGGCGACCCCGCCGAGGTGCTGACCCCCGAGGTGGTGCGGGCGGTCTTCGGCATGGAGAGCCAGGTGATCACCGACCCGGTCTCGGGGAAGCCGCTCGTCCTGCCGATCGGGCGCCACCGCGCCCGGGCGGGGCCGAGCCCGGAGGCCGTGCCGTGCGCGGCGGGCGGAGCGGTCCGGTGAGGGGCCCGCTGGTCGCCGACGCCACCGTCACGGCCGCGCGGCGCCTCTCCCCGAGCTTCGTGCGTCTCGAGATCGGCGGGGACGCCCTCGCCGACCTCGGTGTCGAAGGGCCCTGGTGGGACCAGCGGATCAAGCTGGTCGTGCCGGCTCCCGGCGGTTCGGGGTCGGTGGTGCGCGCCGCCGACCTCGGTGTCGGCCCGGAGGGAGCCCCCGACGACTGGTACGCCGCCTGGTGCGCGTTGCCCGAGGAGCGGCGCGGCGCCATGCGGACCTACTCGGTGCGCACCGTCCGGGGCCGGGGCCGGGCCACGCGCCTGGTCGTGGACGTCGTGCTGCACCCCGGCGCCCACGGGCCGGGCTCGGCGTTCGCCTCGGCCGCCACGGTCGGGGACCGGGTGCTGCTCGTGGCCCCGCGGCGCGGCGAGGCCTTCGGGGGCATCGAGTTCCGTCCCCCGGAGGCCGGGCACGTGCTGCTGGTCGCCGACGAGTCGTCGGTGCCGGCGGCCGCGTCGATCCTGTCCGACTGGCCGGAGGGCCTCACGGGTGCGGCGTACCTCGAGGTGCCCGTGGCCGGGGACGTCCTGCCCGACCTCCCGTGCCCCGCCGGCGTGCGGGTCACGTGGCTGCCCCGTGGCGCCGGGGTGGAGGTGGGCGCGCGGGTCCTGCCCGCGGTGCGGCGGTCGCTCGGGCTGGCGCCCGGCGCCGAGCCCGCGCTCGCCCCGACCGGCGCCGCGGCGCCGGGGGAGGGGGAGCTGACCTGGGAGACCCCGGCGTACTCGGCCGCCGGGGAGCCTGTGGTCCCGGCGGGGGGACCGCCCGGGCCCGACGACCTGCACGCCTGGGTCGCCGGCGAGTCGGGCTGGGTGACGGCCCTGCGCCGGGCGCTCGTGCGCGAGCACGGCGTGGACCGATCGCGGGTCGCCTTCATGGGCTACTGGCGCCGGGGCGTGGCCATGCGGGCCTGAGCGTTCGTCCCGCTCCGGTGCCGGCCCGGGTGGCGGGTGGTCAGCGCTGGCGGAGGCGCACGCCGCCGCTCAGCAGGGTGGCGCGCACCTCGACGTGGTCCTGGCCGGGTCCGGGCTCGCCCACGCTGGCGAGGTCGGAGTCGATGCGCCCCGAGATCGTGTTGATGTCGGTCCAGACGGGGGTGCCCGCGGGGATGCCGACGTCCACACTTCCGGAGGCGCCCCGGGCGGTGAGGCAGCCCCGGTGCATGGTGCCGACGACGAGGTCGCCGCTGCCGCTGTGCAGGGAGACGTCGTCGCGTGCCTCGCCCACGCGCAGGTCGCCGGATCCGGTCTTCACCCCCACGGTGCTGCGGCCCTCACCCACGTGCACGTCTCCCGAGCCGGCGGAGACGGCGACCGTGGAGCCGGCCCGGCCGATCGAGACGTCGCCCGACCCGCTCTTGACCCGCAGGCTGTCGGCTGCCTCGGCGACGTCGACGCTGCCCGAGCCGGTCTCCACCAGCGTCGGCCCGGTCGTCGCCTCGATCGACACCGAACCGGAGGCCGTCTTGATCCGTCCGCCGTCGATGCGCCCCGTGACGGCGACCGGCGCGCTGGCGGAGCGCACCGACACGACGCTGTCGAGCGGGAGCCGCACCTCGACGTCGACGTGGTCGTCGCGGTCGAAGAAGCCCGTCGCGGGTCTCGGGCCGCGCACCCGCACCTGGTCGCCCGTCTGCTGCACCGACGCCTGGCCGGCTCGGTTGCCGCTGACGAGCACCTCGGTGCTGGTGGTCTCGACCGCCTCGGCACGCAGGCTGCCGTTGCCGAGCTCGACGACCAGCTCGACCGGCCGGGGGCTCTCGAACCGGTGGCGGGTCGCGTCGGTGGTGGTGGCCATGCCGGGCTCCTCGGTGTCGTGGGTCAGACCCAGCCGTTGCGGCGGCGGGGTCCTGGGCGTCGGGTGTCGGCGAAGGGGTCCCTGCCGAAGAAGGGGATGCTCGAGAGGTCGACGTCGACGGTGATGGCGTCCTGGCGCGTGGCCTGCCGCACGAGGTGGACGATCCAGGTGTTCAGGCTCTGCCCGGCGTCGGCGGCGCGCTCCTCGGCGCGGACCTTGAGGGACTCGGGGATCCGCAGCGAGACCCGGGCGAGGCCGCCCTCCTCGTCGCCCGCGGGCGGCTCGGGGGCGGGCGGTGCTGGCGGAGAAGGCGCGGGCGGCCCGGGCGCATCGGCGTGGACGACGAACTCGAGCTCGCGACCCGCCAGGCGCACGTCGACCGTGCCCGCAGGCAGCTCCGAGGTGATCTCGGACGCCGCCTCGCTGAGCGCCTCCATCAGCGCCAGCCGGGTCGCGGGCTCGACCGCGAGGAGCAGCCGATCCGCGGCCGCGCGGACCTCGTCGCTGCCGGCCTCGGCGGCCGCCGTCAGGTCGCGGCGGAGGCCGTCGACGTACGGGGTGATGTCCATGGCGCTACTGTGACATCATAGTGATGTCATGCGCAAGCGATCCTACGAAGAGTTAGCGCCACTGTGGCGTCACGAGACGCCGCGGGGGCGTCACCCCGATGGGATGGCGCCCCCGCGGCGGGGCCGGTGGCCTCAGATGTCGAAGAGGGAGCCGGCCTCGCCGAGGTCGACATCCTTCTTCGGCTCGTGCGCCTCGCCGCTCGCCGGGGCCTTCGCCGGCTCTGAGCCCGGGTCAGCCGACGCTTCCGCCGAGTCGGCGCCCGTCTCGGTGGCTTGAGTCTCCGGGGCGGAGTCTGCCCCGGCCTGCTCTGCCCCGGCCTGCTCTGTCCCGGCGTCCTCGGCCCGGGCTGGGCCGCCGGTGCCGGGGCCGGTGCCGTGCTGGCCGGTGCCGCGACGTTGCTGGGCGCGGCGATGTCGAAGAGCGAGCCGCCGCCCGACGAGGACGCCGTGGGGGCGGGCTCGGTCGTCTCGTCGGCGGCCACCTCGGCGGGAGCTGGCGCCGGGTCGGGGTCCGGCGCACCCTTCGCCGGAGCGCTCTGCGTGGGGGTGGCCGCTTCCTCCGGCTGGATGTCGAAGAGCGAGCCGGACGACGGGACCGAGGCTGCCGGCTTCGAGGCGGGCGTCGCCTCGGAGTCGGCGGCCGGGCTGGGGGAGGCTTCCGCCGGCTCCGGCGCGGGCTGCTCCGGCTCGGCCTGCGCGTCCTCGGCAGGCTTCGACTCCGCCTTCGACTGCTCGGCGGGCTCGTCGCCGCCGAGGTCGAAGAGCGACCCGCCTGTCTGCTTCTCCCCGGAAGGTGACGCCGACTCGGGCTTGCCTGCGGGCTTGTCCGGGGCTGACGCCGTCGCGGCGGGCTCGTCGCCGCCCAGGTCGAAGAGCGACCCGCCGCTCGAGGCGGGCTCGGCGGCCTTCGCCTCCTCGGGCAGGCTCCTCTCCGACGCGGTGGTGGCCGGCTCCGCCTTCTCCTCGGCGGGGGTGTCGAAGAGCGAACCGCCGGAGGGCTTCGGTGCGGCCCCGCTGTCGGCCTCGTCCTCGGCCTTGTCCCCGCCCTTGCCCTGGGCCTGGTCGTCCGTGGGGGTGTCGAACAGCGACGAGCCGCCCGAGGCCTTGGCCGCGGGGCCGGCGTCCTGGGTCTCGGTCACGGTGCCGGCGGTCTGCGTGGCGTCGCCCGCCTCCGGTTCCGCCTTGGTCTCCTCGACGGGCCTGGTGTCGGTGGCGACTGGCGCCGACTCGGCTTCCGCCGTGGCGGCACCAGCGGCACCGGCGGCACCGGCGGCCGCACCGGCGGCCGCCGGGGCGGTGCCGTTCGTGGCCTGGCCGTTGGTCGATCCCGGCGCGAGCTTCGTGGCCTGCTCGCCCTTCACCGACGCGAGGAGCATCTGCGCGACGTCGAGGACCTCGACCTCCTCGCGGGCGTCCCCGGAGCCCTGGGCGGCCTGGAGGCCGTCGGAGAGCATCACGCGGCAGAAGGGGCAGCCGACGGCGATCTGGTCGGCGCCGGTGCCGACGGCCTCGTTGGTGCGGTTCATGTTGATCCGCTCGCCGATGTTCTCCTCCATCCACATGCGGGCGCCGCCGGCGCCGCAGCAGAAGGAGCGCTCCGAGTTGCGCGGCATCTCGGTGAACTCGGCGCCGGGCAGGATCTCCAGCAGCTCGCGCGGCGGGCTGTACACGCCGTTGTGGCGGCCGATGTAGCACGGGTCGTGGTAGGTGATCGAGCGCTTGTGCGCGCCCGCGCCCTCGGCGACGGGCGTCAGCCTGCCCTCGCGCACCAGCCGGTTCAGCAGCTGCGTGTGGTGCACGACCTCGAGCTCGACGCCGAACTCCCGGTACTCGTTCTTGAGCGTGTTGAAGCAGTGGGCGCAGGTCGAGACGACCTTCTTGACCTTGTACTCCTTGAAGGACTCCACGTTCTGCTGCGCGAGGCCCTGGAACACGAACTCGTTGCCCGCCCGGCGGGCGGAGTCACCCGTGCAGGTCTCGCCGTTGCCGAGGACGGCAAAGGACACGCCCGCGGTGTTCAGCAGCTCCGCGACGGCCCGCGTCGTCTTCTTCGCGCGGTCCTCGTAGGCGCCGGCGCAGCCGACCCAGAAGAGCCACTCGACCTCGTCCAGCGACTCGATGTCCTCGCCGACGACCGGGACGTCGAACTCCAGGCCCTTGGCCCACTCCATCCGCGCGGACGCCGACAGGTTCCAGGGGTTTCCCTTCTGCTCCATGCCCTTGAAGAGCTGGCTGAGCTCCGGCGGGAAGTTGTTCTCGACGAGCACCTGGTAGCGGCGCATGTCGACGATGTGGTCGACGTGCTCGATGTCGACCGGGCACTGCTCGACGCAGGCGCCGCAGGTGACGCAGGACCACAGCACGTCCGGGTCGATCGCCCCCGAGCCGTCCTCGGGCATGTAGAACCAGTCGTCGCCGGTGTCGCCGACCAGCGGGCGCTCGACCTCCTTCGTGAGGGTGTCGTTGCCCTCGAGCATCTTCGCGCGGTCCTCCTCGCCGGCCAGCGTGTACTGGCCTCGGGCGAACGACGCATCGCGCAGCGCCATGATCAGCAGCTTCGGTGACAGCGGCTTGTCGGTGTTCCAGGCGGGGCACTGGTCCTGGCAGCGACCGCACTCGGTGCAGGTCGCCATGTCGAGCAGGCCCTTCCAGCTGAAGTCCTCGACCGACCCGACGCCGAGCGTGGCGTCCTCGTCGAGGTTCTCGATGTCCTCGAGGTCGACGGGCTTGCCGCCCGACATCAGCGGCTTGGCGGCGCCCAGCGCCTTCGGGCGGCGCGAGAACAGGACGTTCAGCGGGGCCACGAAGATGTGCAGGTGCTTCGAGTTCACGACGTCGACCAGGAAGATCAGCATCACGGCGATGTGCAGCAGCAGGCCGACGGCGACCAGGGTCTGCGAGCCCGGCAGGAACAGGCCCCACAGGTGCGACATGAAGGCGCCCCAGCCGTAGGGGAACTCGTCGTGCGCCACGGCCGCGCCGCGGAAGAGGAACATCGTCCAGACGACGTTGAAGATCATGAAGAGCACGAAGTACGCGCCCGTGGTGTGCGAGCCCTTGAATCGCGACTTGTTGCCCAGGCGGGCCGGTGAGTTGCGGACGCGGATCTGCCAGAACACCACCAGCGAGACGACCACGGCGCAGGCGATGAAGTCCTGCAGGAAGCCCAGGGCGTCCCAGCGGCCGACGATCGGGATCGCCCAGGCCTCGTTGCGCGAGAAGAGGATGCCGAACGCCTCGAGGTAGACGGTGCCGAGGATGACGAACGCCCAGAAGGTGAAGAAGTGCGCGACGCCCGGGATCGTCCACTGCAGCAGCTTCTTCTGGCCGAACACCTCGACGAGCTGGGTCTTCAGCGCCAGGCCGAGGCGCGAGGTGACGCCCTCGATCCGGTCCGGCGCCGGCTGACCGCTCGTGATCAGGCGGAAGAGGAACACGATCCGCTTGCCGGCCAGACCCAGGCCGACCACCAGCATCGCGAGTCCGACGATCAGCACCCAGAGGGGCATGGTCTCCACGAGCAACTCCCAATCCTGCGGTCACCGGGGCGTGACGCTGTTGCAGCCTATTGTCCGGCGGGGTGCCCGTGGTGGGGCCATCCCTGCCGCGTCGGATTCTACCCAGTAGTAACTTTCGGGGGTCAGCCCGGTGCTGCGCGTCTCAGGAGACGGGGATGGCCGCACGTGCCGGCACCGGCGGGCGCCGCGCCAGGCTGCCGACCGCGAGCAGGATCAGCACCGTGCCGAGGACGCCGGTCACCCCGACGCGCTCGCCGAGCAGCGCCGCCGCGAGCAGCGCCGCGACCACGGGTTCGAGCAGCGTCGCCACGACCGCGGCCGAGCCCGACGTGGTCCGCAGGCCGGCGTACAGCAGCCCGTAGGCCACCGCCATCGTCGCGACCCCGAGCCACACCAGCAGGCCGATCGCGGCGGCGTCCGTGGTGCCGAGGCGGCCGCCGAAGACGAGCGCGAGCGGCAGCATGAGCGCCGTCGCGACCGACATCGTCGCGGTGGCCAGCGTCATCGGGTCCGTCATCCGCGCCAGCGTGGTGCTGGCGCCCGTGGCGATCGCGTACGCCGTCCCGGATCCCACCGCGAGCAGCGAGCCGGCCAGCGGGTTGGGGCCGGTCGCCTCGAGACCCGCGGAGGCGCTCACGAGCACGAGCCCCGCCAGTGCCGTCACGACCGTCGCGACGGTGGCCGCTCCGGGCGCCCGGCGCGCCTGGACCGCCTCCGACGTCGTCAGCAGCAGCGGCCCCAGCCCCAGCGCGATCACCGTCGCGACGGTGACGCCGACCTGCGTGACCGCGGCGAAGTAGAGCACCTGGAACGCGGCCGTCGCGGCGCCCACGGCCACCGCGCGGCGGGGGCGCGCCCGCAGCATGGACGACGAGGCGAGGCAGCGCGCGGCGCGCGAGCAGCAGCGCCACGAGCACCACCGTCGCGACCGTGAGCCGCCAGGCACTGATCGTCAGCACTGACAGGTCGTCCCGCTCGCGCACGAGCGCGACGGCCAGACCGATCGTGCCCCACAGCACGCCGGTGAGGCAGATCTGGAACAGGCCGAGACGGCCCCCGTGGCTCACGCCCCCATCATGGGCGGTGCGTCTGCGGGGGACGGGGGCTGGGTCTCGTGGCTCGCTTCGCTCGCGCCTCGACCATCGGTTCCGGTCCCTGAGGTGCGAGGCGGAGCCGAGCCGCGAAGGGACGTGGGGGGTCTCGTGGCTCGCTTCGCTCGCGCCTCGACCACCGCAGTGGCTCGCTGCGCTCGCGCCTCGACCGGGTGCCGGCCCTCAGCCGCGGCGCACGGCCGCGACCCGGCCGTCGTCCCCGAACCGCACCGTCATCGGCTGGTTGGCCCGCTTCGGCGTCCTCGCGCAGTAGCGGAACTCGTCGCCGATGCGCGTGTAGGGCTGGCCGACCGCCTCGAGCACGTCGCCCGGGCGCATGCCGCGCTCGAGCTGGCCCCGGAAGCTCCGCACGCCCAGGCGCAGCCCGGGGTTGCGGCAGGGGTCCGGCGCGACGCCGTGCGCCCGCTCCCAGGTCTGCAGGTAGGCCTCCGGGCCGCGGGACATGTCCTCGATGATCGCGTCCCCGTCGCCCTCCTCGGCGTCGGCGACCCGGCGCAGGTCCTCGACCCAGTCGGGGTAGAGGCCGTAGTGCGCCACCCCGTCGACGTTGATGTCGTAGGTGCGCTCGGCCGACTGCTGCTGCTCCACCGTGATGCCGTTGATGCCCTCGAAGGGGTAGGTGACCGGGTTCGGCACATCCGCGCCGCGCGGGTCGCCCTGCGCGCCGAGGCCGTTGATGTCGGCGCCGTAGGAGAAGCCGAAGAAGTAGCGGTCGTCGGCCCAGCCGAGGTGCCGCCGCCACTTGTCGACGAAGCCCTCGGAGTCGCCGGCGTACGGCGCGATCGTGCCGCCCGCCTCGTAGACGCGGGGGTAGGCGTCGGGCGTCGCCCACGAGTGGCTGGAGATCAGCCCGCCGTAGTCGGCGGACTCGAGGTGATCCAGCAGCTGGCTGCGGCCCTTGACGCTCATGTGGTCGGGGTCGATGAGCATGTTCTTGCTCATCATCCGGTCCAGCAGGTGCTCGCCGAGCTCGGTCAGGCCGCGGGCGTTGCAGTGCTTCGGCGTGGGGTAGAGCGGCAGCCGGGGCACGTTCAACGCGCCGCTGATCTCGGCGACCGCCCCGAAGAGCGCGTCCTGCTGATCGGCGCTGATCTCCGGGGCCGCGTGCTGGGTCTTGTCGGCGGACTCGCCGTCGTCGGGCTCGCAGTGCCGCATGTCCCAGAAGGTGCCCGTCTCGAGGAAGTTCGCGCCGTTGACCGCGACCCCGGTCTCGCCGGCGTCGCCGGCGACGCCCGACAGCGCGTTGTCGAACTTGTTCACCAGCTCCATCTGCCGCACGCCGAGGTCGTACATCTCGTCGAGCTGGCGGTCGATGGAGTCCACGTCGCAGGCGTCGACGTCCCCGCCGGGCACCGTGGTGAAGGAGCAGCCGAACGGCACCGAGGTCTCGATGCCCATGATCACCGCCAGCTTGCCGTCGTTGATCACGCGGCGAGCCTGCTGCGGGCTGCGGACGATGCGGTACCAGCCCTCGCCCGGGCCGCCGTACTGGGCGTCGATGTAGTCCTGGAACTCGTACATCCGCTTGGCCTGCAGGCGCACGGACTCCATCTCGTCGCACGAGTTCTTCTTCAGCGGGTAGAGGGTGCAGAGCTGGCCGTTCTCGACGAGCAGGTTGGTGAACAGTCGCAGGCCGCCGCGCCAGCTGCGCTCCATCCACGTGTAGTAGGTGCCCTCGTGCGTCAGCGAGTTCGGCGCAGGCCAGTCCCGGAACGTCGGCCAGCCGACGGGGTCGTGGCTGGGCTCGCCGGAGAGCACGGCCTCCAGCGCCGCGCCCTTGCCGTCGGTGGCGCGGTGGTCCTCGCAGTCGACGAGGGCGTACGGCGCACCGAAGGGGTCCCACGGCTTGCCGCAGTGCGCCTTGCCGCCGAGGAACTCGAAGGCCATGCCGTGGGTGTGCAGGTCGGCCCAGCCGCGGACCTCCTGGTACCCGGTGACGCCCGCGTGCGGGCGGCCCTCGACGTTCACATCGATCTCGGGGTACGCCGGGCAGCTGCGCGTGCGGCGCAGCTCGAACGCCTGCGGGCCGGGGCCGGCGCGGAGCCCGTCGGGCGTGGCGCGCAGCCAGTTGCCGCTGCCGTCGGTGGCGCGGAGGGCGTAACCGCCGCCGCGGGGACGGGCGCGCCAGACGGTCTCCTGCGACGGTTCGTCACGGGCACCGTCGGGGCCGACGAAGCGCTCGTCGGTCGTGTAGAGCAGGTAGGTGCCCAGGTCGGTGGCCCGGAACCGGAGCGCCTCGCCGCCGACGGCGTAGCAGCCGCCGGCCATCGCGTAGCGGTCTTCGGGCTCCTGCCGGCGCGGCTGGCGCACTCGGGTGGTGCGGAGCTCGGGGTCGGAGGTGCTTCGGGCCTCGGCGACCGCCTCCCGGGCCCGGCGGCGCTCGGCCGTGGTGGTCGGGTCCTGCGCGTTCGCCGCTGCCACGCCGCCCCGGGAGATGTCGTTCTTGGTGCTCGGGTCGCTGTGGTCATGGCCGTGCCCGTCGAGGGCGTCGTGCCCGGCGTGCCCGTCGCCACTCGCGGTGGTCGCCGCGCCGGTGCGCTGCGCCACCTGCGCGTCGTACGCGTCGGCCAGCGAGCCGGCACGCTCGCCGTCGTACGAGAGCAGGACCACCGCGGTGGCGACCAGGGCGGTGGCGAGGCCGGCGGAGCCGGCCAGGCGGATCCGACGTCGGGCGTGCTGCTGCATGGGCTCTCCTCGTCGAGCGGGGCGGGCTCTCACCGCTCAACGCGCCACCCCTGCCGGGGTCACGCCGGCCGGTCTCGTGGTGCCGATCTCGCGGCCGGCTGGCAGGCTGGGCGCGTGATCAGCGCCCGACCGTTCTCGCAGGTGGACGTGTTCGCCCCGGCCCCGTTGACGGGGAACCCCGTGGCCGTGGTCCACGAGGCGGCGGGCTTGGACGACGCGACCATGGCGGCGTTCGCGCGGTGGACGAACCTCTCGGAGACCACGTTCGTGCTTCCGCCGACCAACGAGGGGCGCCGGGCGGGCGCCGACTACCGCCTGCGGATCTTCACGCCGACGCAGGAGCTGCCGTTCGCCGGTCACCCCACGCTCGGCAGCGCCCACGCCTGGCTCGAGCGCGGCGGCACGCCGCGAGACCCCGGCACGGTCGTGCAGGAGTGTGGCCTCGGCCTGATCGAGCTGCGCCGGGGTGACGAGCAGCTCGCGTTCCGGGCGCCGGGCTTCCTGCGCTCCGGCCCGCTGGAGCCCGCGCTGCACGAGCGGGTCCGCGACGCGCTGGGCGTCCCGCCGGAGCAGGTGCTCCGCTCCGCCTGGATCGACAACGGCCCCGGCTGGATCGGCATCCAGCTCGAGTCCGCGGACGCCGTCCTCGCGCTGCGGCCCGACTTCGGCGCGCTCGGCGAGCTCGACGTCGGCGTGCTCGGCAGGCACCCGGCCGGCGGCCCCGCGGACGTCGAGGTGCGCGCGTTCTGCCCCGAGTACGCCGTCCCCGAGGACCCGGTGACCGGGTCGCTGAACGCCGGCTTCGCGGTGTGGCTCGTCGACGAGGGCGTGCTGCCGCCGGCCTACACGGCGCGGCAGGGCACGGCCCTCGGGCGCCGCGGCGAGGTGCGCGTGACCAGCGACGACGGCGGGGCGCGCTGGGTGGGCGGCCGCAGCCGCACGGTGCTCGCGGGCACCGCGGACCTCGGCTGAGCCGGTTCCGGCCGCGGCGCGTCCGAGGGGTGGTGCTTGGCCCGCGCCGCGGGTCCGGTCAAGAATGCCGCAGCAGGCCGCCGTCCGTGGCGTGCCCCGACCGGGCGGTGACGACGATGAGGGACGCACGACCCCCGCGACGCGGTCGCCGGGCCGCGCTGGTGGCGGCCGCGGTGGTGCTGCCGCTCGCCCTCCTCGCCGCCCTGCTGGTGGTGACGCCGGCGTCCACCCCCGGCGACCCCGACGCCGGCCGCGAGGCCGCACACCGCGGCCGACACCACGGCGGACCCCGAGTCCCTGGCCCGGCCCGTCGCCGCGGCCCCGCGCCGCCGGTCGGCCCGCCGCACGCCCGCCCAGAAGGTGGCGACGGCCGTGCGCGTGGCGCGCCGCGGAGCGCCGGTCCCCGCGCGGCTGCGCCCCTCGCTGGGGGCCGCCCAGGGCGACCTCGGCAACCTGGGCAGCTGCGACTACGCCACCGGCACCCGACGCCTGTGCCGGCGGGGCGACCCGAACGGCAAGCGCCGGGTCGTCGTCCTCGGCGACAGCCACGCGCGGTTCTGGATCCCGGCGTTCGAGGCCCTCGCCTGGCGGCACGGGTGGCAGGCGTTCTACCTCGTGCGGACGCAGTGCACGTCCTCCTACGTGCTGACCGCCAAGCTGGGCTCGGGCCGCCCCGACCGGGAGTGCGCGAGGTTCCGGCGCTGGAGCGCCCGGATGGTCGACCGGCTGAACCCGGACCTGGTCGTCGCCTCGTCCTCGGGCCCCGCCGCCGGGATCTACCTCAACGGCTCGCGGACCCGCGACAAGGACCGCATCGCGCGGGCCATGCGGGCGGGCTGGAAGCGGCTGTTCTCGCGGATCAAGCCGCTGGCCCGGCGCGCGGTGCTGCTCAAGGACGTGCCGCGCACGAAGACCGACCCGGTGCCCTGCCTGCGCTCCAGCGGCCGGCTCCGCGCCTGCCTGCGGACGCCGTCGCCGTCCTGGCGGCAGACCGCCAACCAGTCCACGCGGGCGGCCCGCGCCAAGGGCGTGCGCATCGTCGACCCCGAGCCGTGGGTGTGCTGGCGCAACACCTGCCCGGCCGTGGTCTCCGACCGCGCGTGGCTGACCTACCGCGACCGGGGCCACCTGACCGGGACGTACGTGCGCACGCTCCGGCACGTGCTGGCGCGGGCGCTGCGGATGCGCTGACGCCGCCCGGGCAGCGCGGGCTGCCTAGCGCGGGCTCTCCAGCACCATGGTCACGGGCCCGTCGTTGACGGAGGCGACCTGCATGTCCGCGCCGAACCGGCCGCGCGCGACGGTGGCGCCGAGCCGCTCGAGCTCGGCGCAGAACGCCTCGTACACCGGCTCGCCCACCGGCCCGGGCGCCGCCGCGTTCCAGGTGGGGCGTCGACCCTTGCGGGCGTCGCCGTAGAGCGTGAACTGGCTGACCACGAGCACCGGCGCGCCCGCCTCCTCGGCGCTGCGCTCCTCGCGCAGCAGCCGCAGCTGCCACACCTTGCGCGCCGTCCAGGCGATGTCGTCGGGCCCGTCGTCGTGGGTGACGCCGAGGTAGACGAGCAGGCCCGGGCCGTCGGTGCCACCGGTGACCTCGCCGTCGACGGTGACGGAGGCGCTGAGGGTGCGCTGGACGACGGCGCGCATGCGTGACCCCCCTCAGCCGGCGCGGCGCTCGAGGAACGCCGAGAGCGGGCCGGGCAGCTCGGCGGCGCGGTCGCCCCAGTCGTAGACGACGGCGGTGTGGCCGACCAGGTCGTGCAGCGCGCGATGCTCCTTCTGCACCAGGATCATCGCGACGCCGAGCCCGAAGAAGAGCAGGCTGAAGGGCAGCACGAGGGTGCGCTCGAAGGCCTCGCGGACGGTGAGCGTGCCGCCGTCGCGACTCACCACCCGGATCCCGACCACGCCCTTGCCGGGCGTCCGGCCCGCCACGGCGAGCGAGCCGAACGTGTAGAACCACGCCCACAGCGGCAGGGCGACGACCGCGAGCGGGGACGTGCCGCCCGTCGGGATGGACAGCCCCAGGAACACCCGCAGCAGGTAGTCGAGGCCGGCGACGCTGAGCGTGAAGCTGAAGATGATCGCTGCGGCGTCGAGACCGGCGGCGATCAACCGTGTCACGCCGCCGGTGTAGAAGCCGGTGACGGCCGCCCGGCGGGGGTCGCTGCGGTGCTCGTTCGCGCCCACGAGGCTCGGGGGCCCGGCCGGCTGGTCCTCGAGGCGTCGGCGCATCAGCTTGTCGACGAGCCGGTCGCTCACCACGTCGAGCGCGACCAGCTGGCGGCGGGCGAGGTCGAGGCCGCGCCCGGCGAGCTGGTTCGTGCTCTCGGCCACGATGTCCGGCACGCCGGACCGCCGCACCAGGGCCTCGAGGTCGACGTCGGCGAGCAGCGCGTCGACGTCCACGCGGGCCAGGAGCCGGTTCGGGTCGACGCGGTCGAGGAGGCGGTCGGGGTCGACGCGGTCGAGGAGGCGGTCGGGGTCGACGCGGTCGAGGAGCCGGTTCGGGTCGACGCGTTCCAGGAGGCGGTCGGGGTCGACGCGGTCGAGCAGGGCGTTGGGGTCGACGCGGTCGAGCAGGGCGTTGGGGTCGACGCCCTCGAGCAGGCGGTCGATGTCGATGCGCTGCGCCACCGCGTCGATGTCGATCTCGGCGAGCACGGCGTCCGGGTCGACGGCCTGCACCACCCGCCCGGTGACCCCGCTGGTCACGCGGCGGACGAAGCTGAGGTCGGGCTCGCTCCCGTCGTGGTGCGCCACGCCGCTGACGCTAGCGGTCGTGGCACGGTGGGGTCATGTATTCGGTGGTGTTCGACAGCACAGGCGGGCCGGAGGTGCTCCGGCTCGTGGACCGCCCGACCCCGGAGCCGGGCCGCGGCGAGGTCCTGGTCCGCGTCCGTGTCTCGGGGGTGAACCCGACCGACTGGAAGACGCGCGCGGGCGCGACGCCGCCGACTCGGAGCGGCGAGTACGTGCCGCACCAGGACGGCGCCGGCGACGTCGAGGCGGTCGGCGCGGGTGTCGACGGCGACCTCGTCGGGCGGCGCGTGTGGGTCTGGCTGGGCGCGTTCGTCGGCGGCGGCACGGCGGCGGAGTACGCCGTGGTGCCGGAGGCGCACGCGGTGCCGCTGCCCGAGGGGGCGTCCTACGACCTCGGGGCGGCGCTGGGCGTGCCCGCCATGACCGCGCACCGCGCGCTGACCGTCGCGGAGGACGGGCCCGGGCGCCTCGCCGCGGGCGCGCTCGAGGGGCGCACCGTGCTCGTCGCCGGCGGCGCCGGCGCCGTCGGCCACGCGGCGATCGAGCTGGCCCGCTGGGCCGGCGCCACCGTGGTGACGACGGTCAGCAGCGACGAGAAGGCCGCGCTGGCCCGGGCGGCGGGCGCGCACCACGTCGTGGACTACACGACCGGGGACCCGGCCGAGCGGATCCTCGAGGCGGCCCCCGGCGGCGTCCACCACGTCGTGGAGGTCGCGCCGGCCGCGAACGCCGCGCTGGACGTGGAGGTCTGCGCGACCGGCGCGTCGATCGCGTACTACGCCAACAACGGCGGCGACGCGTTCAGCGCCGACGTCCGCGGCTCGATGTCGAAGAACCTGCGCTGGCAGGGGATCCTGCTCTACTCGGTCAGCGACGCCGCGAAGCGCGCGGCCGTGGACGGTGTCGCGCTGGCCGTCGCCGAGGGCGCCCTGCGGGTGGGGGAGGACGCCGGCCTGCCGGTGCACCGCTACCCGCTCGAGGAGACGGCGGCCGCCCAGGCGGCCGTCGAGGCCGGCGCCGTGGGCAAGGTGCTCGTCGACTGCTGACCCGAGTGGGCGTGAGTCCCGCGGGACTGGCGCCGCCTCGCCGGGGGCAGGACGGAGTGGGCGTGAATCCCGCGGGACTGGCGCCGCCTCGGCGGGTGCAGGACGTCGAGTGGGCGTGAGTCCCGCGGGACTGGCGCCGCCTCGGCGGGTGCAGGACGTCGAGTGGGCGTGAGTCCCGCGGGACTGGCGCCGCCTCGGCGTCAGGAATTCTGCAGCGCCCTGATCGCCTCGTCGATCGCGAGCACCCGCCGCGCGGACTCCACGTGCAGGTTCTCGATCATCTTGTTGTTGTAGGTGACCACGCCCGAGCCCTGGCCGGCCTCCCAGGCGTCGAGGATGCCCCGGGCGTCCTCGACGGCCTGCGCGCTCGGGGCGAACTCCTCGTTGGCCGGCTCGACCTGGCTCGGGTGGATCAGCGTCTTGCCGTCGAAGCCCAGCTGCCGCCCCTGGGTGCACTCGTCGCGGAAGCCGTCGGCGTCCTTCACGTCGTTGAAGACACCGTCGAGCACCTGGGTGCCCGTCGCGCGCGCGGCCAGCACCGCCGTCGACAGCGGCCCGAGGATCGGCGCCCGCCCGGGCACGTGCTCGGCGAACATCTCCTTGACCAGGTCGTTGGTGCCCAGCACCAGCACCGTCAGCCGCTCCGACGCCCCGGCCAGCGCGCGGCAGTCGAGGATCGCCTGCGGCGTCTCGACCATCGCCCACAGCGCCGTGTGGTCGGGCGCCCCCGCCGCCTCCAGCGCGGCCACCAGCGAGCGGACCTCGTCGGCCGAGCCCACCTTCGGGACGACGACCCCGTCGGGCCCCGCCTGCGCGGCGGCCGCGAGGTCGGCGTCGTGCCACTCGGTGCCGAGGCCGTTGACGCGGATCGTCACCGTGCGCCGGCCGTACTCGCCCGACGCCGCCGCGGCCGCCACCGTCTCGCGGGCGTGAGGCTTGGCGTCCGGCGCGACGGCGTCCTCGAGGTCGAGGATCAGCCCGTCGCACGCGATCGACTTCGCCTTCTCGAGCGCACGCTCGTTGGAGCCCGGCATGTAGAGCACCGAGCGCAGCGGGGTGTAGTCGCTCATGCGCCGGACTCCTCGGGCACCTCGATGGCGTCGTACTGCTTTTTGAGCTCCGGGTCGATCTCCGCGAGCTCCTCGGCCAGCTGCACCATCACCAGGCACTGCTTGAGGGAGGCGTCGTCCTCCATCTTGCCGTCGAGCATGACCGCGCCCGTGCCGTCGCCCATCGCGGCGACGACGCGGCGCGCGTGCTGCACGTCCTCGACCGAGGGGCTGAACACCTTCTTGGCGATGGCGACCTGCTTGGGGTGCAGCGTCCAGGTGCCGACGCAGCCGAGCAGGAACGCGTTGCGGAACTGGTCCTCGCACGCCGTGACGTCGGCGATGTCGCCGAAGGGGCCGTAGTACGGCGAGATCCCGTGCATCGAGCAGGCGTCGACCATCCGCGCGATCGTGTAGTGCCACAGGTCCTGCTGGTACGTCGTGCGCTCGGCGTCGACGTCGCCGTTCGGCGGGTCCTGCCGGACGAGGTAGCCGGGGTGGCCGCCGCCGACGCGCGTGGTCTTCATCCGCCGGTCGGCCGCGAGGTCGGCGGGGCCGAGCGAGAGGCCCTGCATGCGCGGCGAGGCGCCGCAGATCTCCTCGACGTTGGCCATGCCGCGGGCGGTCTCGAGGATCGCGTGCACCATCAGCGGCTCGGTGAGCCCGGCCTTGGCCTCGAGCTGGGCGAGCAGGCGGTCGACGTAGTGGATGTCCTCGGCGCCCTCGACCTTCGGCACCATGATCACGTCGAGCTTGTCGCCGGCCTCGGCGACGAGCGTCGTGAGGTCGTCGAGCACCCACGGGGACTCGAGCGCGTTGACCCGCGTCCACAGCTGGGTCGGGCCGTTGCGGGCGCCGATCGTCGGGTTCTCCCGGGCGATCCGCACCAGCCCGGCGCGCGCGGCGTCCTTGTTGTCGGCCTTGACCGCGTCCTCGAGGTTGCCGAGCAGCACGTCGACCGTGCCGATCATGTCGGGCACCTTCGAGGCCATCTTCTCGTTGCTGGGGTCGAAGAAGTGGATCGCGCGCGAGGGGCGGGCGGGGATCTCCCGCAGCGGCGCGGGGGCGCCGACCGCGAGCGGGGCGAAGAAGTCCTTGGCAGAACGCATGGGCCGGAGCCTAACCACGTGTGTCGGTGCCTCGGTATGACGCATCCCTCGCCGAGACCGGGCCCTGCTGTCGCAACCGAACGGTCGCGCGGAGCCCCGGAGAGGGTTGCTGAAGCGACCGTAACCCCGCGTTGCACCCAGGGTCAGCCGTCGGAACCGAGGCGGAGCCAACGCGGAAGGCGACGGCGGTCGGCGGTGCCGTCCGCGCTTTCCCCGGCGGCGGCGCGGCGGGCCGCGGCGGCGCGACGCTCGTCGCGGCGCTCGCGCCACCGGGCCAGCTCGGCCTCGACGTCGCGCTCGGCGGTGATCATCGGCGGCCCCCCGAGCGGCTGGATCCGGGCGGCGCGCACCCGCTGGTTGAACTCCTCCAGCTCGCGCCGGGCCTCCCGCTCGCTGGGCTGCGCGTCCAGCTGCTCGTCGAGCTCGAGCGTCGTCCTTGCGCACGGCCAGGGCGGGCGGCAGCACGCTGACCTGCTCGCGCTCGACCAGTCGCTTGACCCACCAGTGCGGGTCGTGACGGTCGCCCAGGCCCTCGAGCGGCTTGCCGTAGCCGGGCAGGTCCGCGAAGTCCCCGCGCTGGATGGCCTGCCGCACCTGGAGGTCGACCCAGGTGCCCTGCTGTCGCGCGCGTTCGGGTGCGGCGTCGCGGCCGGTGCGCGGGTCCCGGGCGCGACGACGGTCGGGCACGCGCGGGTCGGCGGACTCGCGCGGCGGCTGCCGCTCCCGGTCAGGCATGTCGATCACCCCGCGCCCATCGTACGGAACGCGCCGTCCCCTGCTGACCGAATTTTGCCAATGCCGCATCCGTCCACGTGCGGACACTGGACCGTGCGGGTCCCGAGGCGTTGACTGATTGCCGGTGGAACCCCACCCGGCGGCGATAGAGGCCCTCCCACCATCGCCAGCGGGTCCTCTGATCGGACGTTTGCTCTCAACAGCGTCCGTGGACGGAGGGGCGGTTTCCGTCGCGCCGACGCGTCGCCGGTACGACGGGGCTCGAAGCCGCCGGGGGACCACCCCTTCGGGAAGGACGCCCGGACAACACAAGACCCGCACCCTTCTGGGTGTGCCCCCGGCCCCACGCGGCCGCAGGGGCAGGGAAAGAGGTGGCGGGGAGCGCCCGGGGTCGCGCTCTCCGCCACCTATTCATGTCCGGTCCTCTGTCGACGCGACGTCGTCCTCGCCGCGCCACCGTCCGCGGTGCACGACCTCGGAGACCGGCCGCCGCCCCCGGTCGCCCGAGCCGCGCACCCCGGCGTCCCCGGGCACCCGGTGCCCCACGGCGATCGCGCCGACCGGCACGAGCCGCGCCGGGACGCCGAACGCCGCGCGGAAGGCGCCCCACCGCGCGCCGGGGACGCCGAAGAAGCACGCGCCCAGCCCGGCGTCGGTCGCCGTCTGGAGCGCGAGCAGCGATGCCATGCCGAGGTCGACGAACCACCAGGGCACCGGCCAGCAGGCGGCGGTCGCCGCGGCCCGCGTCTTGTCCGGCTCCGCGTAGCGGGCCCGGTACGCCGCCTCGTCGGCCAGCGGCACGAGCAGGACGGGGGCGGTGCGCATGCCGTCCAGCCAACGGTTCGACGTGCTGGTCTCCGAGGTGGCCGCCCAGAAGCGGTCGACGTCGGCGGGCCCGTCGAGCCGGAGCCAGGCCCAGCCCTGGCTGTTGCCGGCGCTCGGCGCGCGGGTGGCGTGCTCGAGCATCCGGTCCACGGCGGCCGGGTCCACCGGGCGGTCGGGGTCGAACCGGCGCACCATCCGGCGCCGGCGGACCACCTCGTCGAAGTCCATCCGGAGAGTGTGACCCAGCCGTGGGCCCGGGCGGCGCGCCGCCGTGCCCCGCCCGGGCCGCACGTGTGGCCGGCCCCGGCACAATCGCCGGCGTGGACTTCCGATGCGCCGGTGCGAGCCGGGATGACGGCGAGCCGATGCCCGGCACCGCCCCGGTCGAGGACCGCTGGCTGATGGTGGAGCACGACGCTCCCTGGGGGGCGAAGGCGCTCGCCGAGTCGCGGCTGCCCGACGACGTGCGTGCGGCGCTGCTCGGCCTCGACGGCGTCCGCGTCCAGCTGATCCGGCGGCACGGCCGCGCCGACGCCGGACGGGGCGTGACCGTGCTCGCGGCGACGGTCGGCGCCGACGGGGAGGTGGCACTCGGGCGCACGGTCCTCGACGACGTGGGCGGTGTCCTCGAGCTCGACCTGGCCGCGCTCGTGTCGGGCCGCCAGCCGCTGCCGCCGTACGCCGGGCCGGTGTGGCTGGTCTGTACCAACGGGCGGCGCGACGTGTGCTGTGCGGAGTCGGGGCGCCCGGTCGCGGCGGCGCTCGCGCGGCGCTGGCCCGAGGCCACCTGGGAGACCACCCACCTCGGGGGGCACCGGTTCGCGGGGACGATGGTCGCGTGGCCCGCCGGGGTGTGCCTGGGCCGCCTCGACGCGACCGCCGCGGTCGCGGCCTGCGGGGCCCTCGAGACGGGTGACGCGGCGGGTGGGGTGCTCGGCGGGGTGCTCCGCGGCCGGGTGGGCGTCGACGCGCCCGTGCAGGTGGCGCTGGCGCACGTGGCCGAGCGCCGGCCGGGGCCGGCTGCGCGACCGCTCGCGATCGAGCAGGTGGACCCGGCGGCGACGCGCGTCGCGGTGGCGGCGGGGGAGGAGCGCTGGCGGGTGGTCGTGCGCAGCGAACCCGGCGGGGTCCGGCGGCAGTCCTGCGGGGACGCGGCGACCAAGCCGACGGTGGCGCACCGGGTGCTGGAGGCCCGCCCGGCCTGAGCGGTTCCGTTACTGAACCAACGCAAGTAGGCTGGCGGGCCCCTCGACCCGACAGCAGGAGGACCCGTGACCGCCCTCCCGGAGAGCGCGGCCGCCCAGGCGGCGCAGCAGGACCCCGACGCGAGCTCGGCCACCACGCCGGTCGAGGTGCTCACCGCGCAGCGGTTCGCCGCGATGTCGGCCGCCAGCAGCCAGGGGGACCCCCGCCCCGACCCCGCGGCCGACCTGCCTCCGGGGCCGCGGTGGCCCGCCCTCGTGCAGGCCGTCGCCATGCTGCGCTTCCGGCACCGGTTCGTGCCCGCGATGCACCGGCGGCACGGCGACACGTTCACGGTCCGGATGCTGCCGAGCCGGCAACGACTGGTGCTGTTCGCGCGGCCCGAGCACGCCCGCGAGATCTTCGCCGGCGACCCCGAGGTCTTCCACGCCGGCAAGGGCAACGCCGTCCTCGGCCCGGTCATGGGCCAGCACTCGCTGCTGCTCCAGGACTCCGCCGAGCACAAGCGGGCCCGCACCCTGCTGATGCCGGCCTTCAACGGCCGGGCGCTGCGCGGCTACCGCGACCTCGTCGCTCGGGTCGCGCGCGCCGAGGTGGCGACCTGGCGCGACGGGGAGGAGATGCGCTCGCTGGACCGGATGAACCGCCTGACGCTCGACGTGATCCTGCGGGTCGTCTTCGGCGTGACCGACGAGGGACGCCTCGCGCGGCTCCGCCCGGCCGTGAACCGCACGGTCACCATCTCGCCGGCGATCCTGCTCGGCTGGTCGGTGCCCCAGCTGCAGCGGCTGCCGCCGTGGCGGGCAGCGATCCGCAACCAGCGCGAGCTCGACCGGCTCATCCACGCCGAGATCCGCGAGCGGCGGGCCGCCCCGGACCTGCACGAGCGCACCGACGTGCTCTCGACGCTGCTGCGCATCGGTGACGCGGAGGTCGAGGAGCGCCCGCTCGGCGACGTCGAGCTGCGCGACCAGCTGGTCACCCTGCTGCTGGCCGGGCACGAGACCACGGCCACCGCGCTCGCCTGGTCGCTGCACGAGCTCGGTCGGCACCCCGACCTGCTCGCCCGCGCGCGGGACGCCGCCGACGAGGGGGACGACGCGTTCCTCGAGGCCGTGCTCAAGGAGTCGATGCGCCGGCACCCCGTGATCCCGATGGTCCTGCGCACGCTGACGCGGCCCGCCACCATCGGCGGGCGCGAGTACCCCGCCGGCACCACGCTGGCGCCGTCCATCCTGCTGGCCCACGCGCGCCCGGAGAACCACGAGGACCCCGACGAGTTCCGGCCCGACCGGTTCCTCGGCCGGAACCCGCCCGCGAACACGTGGATCCCCTTCGGGGGCGGCGTCCGCCGCTGCATCGGCGCCGGCTTCTCGCTGATGGAGGGCGCCGCCGTGCTGCGCGAGGTGCTGGCGGCGTACGACGTCACGGCGGTCGGCGAGGACCGGCCCACGGTCCGCAACATCACCAGCGTGCCCCGCCGCGGGGCCCGCGTGCGCGTCGCGGCACGCTGAGCGGGGCGCTGCGGCGCGCCGCTCACCCGCCTGCGACTTGGCCGCTCAGGGTGCGCCCGGAAGAATGGCGGTGGCCCCCGCGACGCGGGCGGCCCCGGACCGTCAGACCGCCCCGCGGAGGTGCGCCAGTGTCAGCGAGCGATGACCACCCGGTCGCCGCGGGCCTTGCCGCCCTGGTGGGGGTGGGGCTGGCCGTCGGGCTGCTGCTCGGCCTGATCGCCCTGGTCGCGACGAGGACGATCGGCCTCGGCGGCGAGTCCGCGACGGCGAGCTCGTCCCAGGACGAGTCCCTCTTCGTGCCCACGCCGACGAAGACCGAGGGCCCCTCGGGTCCGCTGATCACGCTGGCGCCCCAGCCGGACGCGCAGCAGGGCGACGACAAGGCCACGGACAAGGCCACGAAGCAGAAGAAGCAGCAGAAGATCTCGCTGCAGGCCGGGCAGGACCAGGTCGGGTCGATGGACCGGATCGACCTGACCGGCTCCTACCCAGGGGGCGAGGGGGCGATCCTGCAGGTGCAGCGCCGCGAGGGCGGCACCTGGGAGGACTTCCCGGTGACCGTCTCGGTCGCGAACGGCACCTACTCGACCTACGTGCAGACGGGGCGCAGCGGCAAGAACCGGTTCCGCGTGCGCGACAGCGACAAGAACAAGACGTCGAACCCGGTCACCGTCCGCGTGCAGTAGCGGCCGACGCGCCACCGGGGAGCCCCGTCGGCGTGCGCCGACGCAGCCCCCCGGTGCGCTCGAGGTCGCGGGCCGGGCGCGGGGGCCCGGCGCCGGATCAGCTCCGGGATGTAGTCGAACGTGTCCGGGTGCGGGCCCCGGCGGCCGTCCTCGCCGCGGTCGAGAGCCGAGATGCGGCCGACCTCGTCGGGCGTGAGCTGGAAGTCGAAGATCTCGAAGTTCGACCTGATGCGCTCGGGCGTGACCGACTTCGGGAAGATGATGTCGCCGCGCTCGATGTGCCAGCGCAGCGCGACCTGGGCGGTCGACTTGCCCTTGGCCCCGGCGATCTCGGTGAGCACCTCGTCGTCGAGGACGGCGCCCTGCGCGATCGGGGACCACGCCTCGGTGGCGATGCCGTGCTGCTGGTTCGCGGCGCGGACGTCCTCGTTGGTGAAGTACGGGTGCACCTCGACCTGGTTCACGGCCGGCGCGACGCCGGTCTCGTCGGCGAGCCGCTGCAGGTGGTCGGGCTGGAAGTTCGAGACGCCGACCGACGCCGCGCGGCCCTCGTCCACGAAGGAGGCCATGGTGCGCCAGGTGGACACGAAGTCGCCGTCGTAGCGCGTCGGCAGCGGCCAGTGCACGAGGAAGAGGTCGATGCGGTCGAGACCCAGGTCGGTGAGGGTCTGGTCGAACGCGCGCTTGGCGTCGTCCGGCCGGTGGAAGCTGTTGTTCAGCTTGGAGGTCACGTAGATCTCGTCGCGCGGCACGTCGGAGGCCGCGATGGCCTCGCCGACCTGCTTCTCGTTGCCGTACATCTGCGCGGTGTCGATGTGGCGGTAGCCGATCTCCAGGGCGTGGGAGACGGCCTGGGCGGTGTCCGCCGGGTCGATCTGGAAGACGCCGAAGCCCAGCTGCGGGATGGTCGTCCGGTCGTTGAGGGTGATGCTCGGAACGGTCATGCGAGGGCACAGCACCGCGCCCCCCGGGCGCTATTCCGCGCCGGCGCGGCAGGATGGCCGTCATGGTCGCCGATCGCCCCCGCATCGCCCTCGCCACTGCCGCCGAGGAGCCGGACCTCGACGCCGAGGGCCGGCTGCTGCTCGACGCGCTGGTCGGGGCCGGCGCGGACGCCCGACCCGCGGTGTGGACCGACGCCGCCGCCGACTGGGCGGCCTACGACCTGGTCGTGGTGCGCTCGACGTGGGACTACCCGCGCGACCTCCCGGCGTTCCTCGCCTGGGCCGGGCACGTGGACGACGTCTCGCGCCTGCTGAACGGCCCCGACCTGCTCGCGTGGACCACGGACAAGCGGTACCTCGCCGGCCTCGCGGACGCCGGCGTGGCTGTCGTGCCCTCGGCGTTCCTCGCGCCCGGCGAGGGTCCGGCGCACGCGCTCCTCGGCGCCGAGCACGTGGTCAAGCCGACCGTGTCGGCCGGTTCGCGCGACACGCTGCGGCTGGGCCCCGAGGAGCGGGAACGGTCGCTGGCGCACGTGCGGCACGTGCACGAGAGCGGGCGCACCGCGATGGTGCAGCCCTACCTCGACACCGTCGACCACCACGGCGAGACCGCGCTGATCTACCTGGACGGCGCGTACTCGCACGCGATCCGCAAGGCGGCGCTGCTCGAGCGCGGCGCCGGGCTCGTCGAGGGGCTGTTCGCGCAGGAGGAGATCGAGCCGCGCGAGGCGGACGCCGCCGAGCGCGCGCTGGGCGACGCCGCGCTCGCCGCGCTGCCGGCCTCGGCCGAGCCGCCGCTCTACGCCCGCGTCGACGTCCTGCACGCCGCCGAGGGGCCGATGGTGCTCGAGGTCGAGCTCGCGGAGCCGTCGCTGTTCCTCGACCACGCCCCCGGCTCCGCCGAGCGCCTCGCCGCCGCCGTCACCAGCCGCCTCTGAGGCTGGGCGCGCGCGTTCGGTTTCCCCGCTCGAGCGGGGAAACCGGTACTGGTGATGCGTTGCAACGCCGCCGAACCACCAGGATTGCATCACCACCGTCGCCGGTGCCGGGGTCGGACCGGCGCGGTCCGCGGGCCGCGAGCCGGGTCGACCAGCCGCGAAACCTCGTGCCGGGACCCGTCCCATCGCCCCCGGCCTACCGTGGGCCCATGGCCGCCGGGCGCGCACCTCGGGTCGCCGCCGCACTCCTCGCGGCGGGTGCGCTGACGGCGTGCGCCGCGGCGCCGGGACCCGAAGCGGACGCGCCGTCCGCGCCCAGCACGTCCCCGCGCCTGCCGTCGGCGTCCCCGGCCGGGGAGCCGACCCGGCAGGAGGACGCGCAGCGCCAGCGGCCCGAGCGCGTGCTGGTGCACCACGCGACCCGTCCGCAGCTGCGGCTGGACGGCGCCACAGCGGCCGCCGTGCGCGCCGGCGAGGTCACCAGCTGGGGCGAGCTCGGCCGACCCGGCCGGCCGCTGCGCGTGGTCCGGGGGCTCGACGCGGTGGAGCGGGATCGCGACGCCGTCGCGGTCGTGCCGCTGGACGTCGTGCGCCCGTCCGTCACCGTGGCCAGCGTCGGCGGGCGCGACCCGGTGCGCAGCGCCCCGGACGCCGTCTCGCTGACCGTCACGGGCGACCTCATGCTGGTGCGCGGCGTCCCGGACGCCGCCGCGGCGCTGCGCCCGCTGTCCTCCCGGCTGCGCTCGGCCGACCTGACGGTCGGCAACCTGGAGAGCACGCTGTCGACGGACGGCGACCCCACCCAGGGGAGCGACAGCTTCGGCGGGGACGCCTCGCTCCGCGCGCCCTTGCGTGCGGCCGGCTTCGACGCCCTGTCACTGGCCAACAACCACGCCGGCGACTTCGGCGACCGCGCGCTGCGGCAGACGGTGCGCCTGCTGCGCGACTCCGCAAGCCGCCCGTTCGGCGCCGGCGCGGACCTCGCCGCCGCCAGCCGGCCCCTCGTGCTCGAGCGCGGCGGGGTGCGCTTCGCCTTCGTCGGCTTCAACGCCATCGGTGAGACGCCCCGCGCGGCCCCGGACCGGCCCGGCGCGCTGTCGGTGCGGATGCCGCCGCGCACGGGCCCCCTGGTCGAGGCCGACCTCGACCGCGTCCGCGGGGTCGTCCGGAGCGCCGCCGGGAGCGCCGACGTCGTCGTCGTGCTGCCGCACTGGGGCACGCAGTACACCCACCGGCCCGAGCCCGTCCAGCGCCGGGTCGCGGCCGCGCTGGCGCGCTCCGGCGCCGACCTCGTCGTCGGCGGCCACCCGCACTGGGTGCAGGGTCTCGAGCGCGCGGCTGGCACCCCGGTCGTGCACTCGCTCGGCAACTTCGTCTTCGACATGGACTTCCAGACCAAGACCATGGAGGGCGTCCTGCTCGAGGCGACCTTCCACGGCGCGGAGCTGAAGGCGATGCGGTTCGTGCCCTACCGGATGGACGACGACAGCTTCGCGCCGCGCGTCGTGCGCGGCGCGGCCGCGCGCCGGATCCTCGGCGACCTGTGGGGCAGCAGCCGGGGCCCCTGGCGCCGGTAGCGCCGGCGCCCTCAGCGCAACCAGGCCGCGACCAGCCGCGCGGCGCGACCGAGCTGCGTCCGGTCCACGACTCCGACGGTGTCGGCGGACGAGTGGTACTCGGCGTACGGCGTGCTGCCGATCCGCACGCCGGGCAGGCCGGCCCGCGCGAAGGACCAGTGGTCGCTGGCGCGGTCGCCGGTCATCGGGGCCGTCGGGACGCCGGCCCGCTCGGCGGCCGCCAGCACCCGCGCCCGCTGCGCGTCGGGCGGCCCGGCGCTGCTGACCACGACCGCGTCGCCGACGCCGATGCGGTCCAGCGAGAGCATGCCGCGCAGGGACCGGCGCTCGCCGGGGGCGAGCCCGGCGACGAAGTGCCGCGAGCCGTAGTGGTGGTCGTCGTCGCCGGGGCCGCGCGGCTCCTCGGCCCCGAAGGCCACCAGCACGACGGGCAGCCGCGTGCGCCGGTCGGCGGCCGCCTCGGCGACGGCCAGCAGCGCCCCCACGCCGGAACCGTTGTCCTCCGCGCCGGGCGCCTGCGGCACGGTGTCGAGGTGGGCGCCGACCGCGAGCCACGGGCGACCGGGCCGCACGTCCCCGCGGGTCGCCACGAGGTTGACCGACCGGCCGGCGTCCACGGGCACGCCCCAGGAGACGCCGCCGGGGACGCGGAACGGCTGCCGCTCCACGACCCAGCCCAGGTCGCGCAGGCGGCTCTCCACGTAGCCGGCGGCCCGGAAGTACGCCGGTGAGTGCCCGGGGCGGGGGCCGATGCGGCCGGCCAGCCGGCGCACGGCCGCCACGGCGGTGTCGGCGTCGACGGCCGCGGCGGCGATGCGGGAGGGAGCGGCCGGGCCGGTCGGGTCGGCTGACGGGTCGGTGCTGGGGTCGGGTCTCGAGGTCCCCCCGGGCCCCGGGGCCGTGGGGCTCGACGAGTCGTCGGGCGGCGGCGCGCCGGCCGGATCAGTCCCGCTGGCGCAGCCGGCCAGTGCGAGCGCCGCCGCGACAGCGGCGATCGTCGCGGACCTCATGTCCGCGAGTGTCGCTCGGCCACGAAACCGCTGGTGCCCGCGGCTGGTGGGGGCGGCCCCGTCGTCAGTTCGCGCGGCGGTGTGCTCGTGGTCAGTCGTGGCACTCGCGGTGCACCTGCGAACTGACGACCCGGCCGCCCTTCGTCCGCGTCAGACGCGCGCGGGCGCGAGCGCCAGGTCGACGAGCAGGTCGGCGTGCGTCGTCGCGGAGTCCAGCACCGGGAGCGGCGCGGCCCCGGGCGGCACGAGGAGCCCGATCTCGGTGCAGGCCAGGACGACTCCCTGGGCGCCGCGCGCCTGCAGGTCGCGCATCACCTCGACGTAGGCGTCCCGCGAGGCGTCGGGGAAGCGGCCCTGGGTGAGCTCGTCGAAGATCACCCGGTCGACCTCCGTGCGGCCGGCCTCGTCGGGCGTGACGACGCGGATGCCGTGCCGCGCGAGCCGCTCGGCGTAGAACGTCTCCTCCATCACCCAGCGGGCGCCGAGCAGACCGACGGTGTCCCACCCGTTCGCGGTGGCGGCGCGACCGACGGCGTCGGCGATGTGCACCGCGGGGACGCCGGCCTCGCCGGCGGCCGCCTCGAGCGCGTCGAAGTTCTTGTGCATCAGGTTGGTGCACAGCGCGACCAGGTCGGCGCCGCCGGCCGTGCAGCGCCGGGTGGCCTCGGCGAGCAGGGTGGCCGAGCCCTCCCAGTCGCCGCGGAGCTGGCAGTCGCGCACCTCCGCGAAGTCGAGGCTCTGCATCGACACCTTCGCCGACGCGTGACCGCCGCGGGCGGCGGCGACGCGCTCGTTGATCCGCTGGTAGTACGCGGCGGTGGAGTGCCAGGACATCCCGCCGATGAGTCCGATCGTCTGCATGCGCCCAGCATCGGGCCCTTGGCGACCCCAAGGAATCCCCGATCTGCTGAGGTAGGCCATAAGTCAGACTTGGGGCATGCTGGGGTCATGGACCTCGACCCCCGCCGCGTGCTGCTGTTCCGCGACGTCGTGCGCGCCGGCTCGCTGAGCGCCGCGGCACGCGAGGCGGGCTGGACGCAGCCCGCCGTCAGCCAGCACCTCGCCCGGCTCGAGCGGGACGCGGGCGGGCCGCTGCTGCTGCGCGGGCCCGCGGGCGTCACGCCCACCGAGGCCGGGATCGCTCTGCTGCGCAGGGCCGACGCGCTCGCCGCGGAGCTGCGCGCGGCCGGCGAGGAGCTGGCCGGCTTCGGGGCGCTGCGCGCCGGTCGCGTGCGGCTCGTGGCCTTCCCGTCGGCCGCCGCGACCGTCGTGCCCGGCGCGCTCGCCGCCCTGCGGGAGCGCCACCCCGGCGTCGAGGTCGGGCTCGAGGAGGCGGAGCCGCCCGAGGCCCTGGTCGCGATCGCGGAGGGGGACGCCGACCTGGCGCTGGTGTTCACGCACGACGCCGAGCCGCCGCCGGGCGCCGACGCGCCCGGCGGCCTGGAGTGGCGCGAGCTGCTGGTCGAGCCGGTGCGCCTCGTGGTGCCGCCCGGCGTGCCCGCCGCCGGCCTGGCCGACCTCGCCGGGGCCGACTGGATCGGCGGCTGCGTGCGCTGCCGGGGCCATCTGCTGGTCTGCTGCGAGCGGCTCGGCTTCCAGCCTCGGCTGCGGCACACGACCGACGACTACGTGGTCGTGCAGCAGCTCGTGGCGCGGGGGCTCGGGGTGACGTCGCTGCCGGCGTCGGCGCTGGCGGCGTACCGGCACCCCGACGTCGACGGTGCTCGCGGAGCCGGCGCTGGGCCACCGCCGGGTCGGGCTGGTGCACCGCCGGGGGGCCGGGGAGGTGCCCGCCACGGCCGCCGTCGTCCGGGAGCTGGTGGACCGGGCGCGCTCGGCCTGACTGTGCTGGGGTTCCCGGTGCTTGTGCTGCGTTGCAACGGCGACGAAGTACCGGTTTCCCCGCTCGAGCGGGGAAACCGTGGCTGGCAGCGAACCGCGCGCGGGGTGCGGGCAGCGGCATGAGCAAAGTTGAGTTGATTCCACTCAACTAGTTTGATTCAATGGGAGCAGCGACGCAGACTGGCACCCAGTCGCACCGCGACCCCGAATCCCCGCCGGGCCCGACCCACGGCCCGGCACCCGCAGTACTCAGGAGGTACTCACCATGGCCCGTGCCGTCGGCATCGACCTGGGGACGACGAACTCCGTCGTCTCCGTCCTGGAGGGCGGCGAGCCCACCGTCATCGCGAACGCCGAGGGCGCCCGCACCACCCCGTCCGTCGTCGCCTTCGCCAAGTCCGGCGAGGTGCTGGTGGGCGAGGTCGCGAAGCGCCAGGCGGTCACCAACGTCGACCGGACGATCCGCTCGGTGAAGCGCCACATGGGCGGCGACTGGTCGACCACGCAGGACGACAAGACGTTCAACCCCCAGCAGATCAGCGCGTTCGTGCTGCAGAAGCTGAAGCGGGACGCCGAGGCCTACCTCGGCGAGACCGTCACCGACGCGGTCATCACCGTGCCGGCGTACTTCTCCGACGCCCAGCGCCAGGCCACCAAGGAGGCCGGCGAGATCGCGGGCATGAACGTGGCCCGCATCGTCAACGAGCCGACCGCGGCTGCCCTGGCCTACGGGCTCGACAAGGGCGACGACCAGACGATCCTGGTCTTCGACCTCGGTGGCGGCACGTTCGACGTGTCCCTGCTCGAGATCGGCGAGGGCGTCGTCGAGGTCAAGGCGACCTCCGGTGACAACCTCCTCGGCGGTGACGACTGGGACGAGCGCGTCGTCGAGTGGATGGTCAAGAAGTTCAAGGACAACAACGGCGTCGACCTGGGCGCCGACAAGATCGCCAAGCAGCGCCTCCAGGAGGCCGCCGAGAAGGCGAAGATCGAGCTGTCCTCGAGCTCCGAGACCACGATCCACCTGCCCTACATCACGCACGGCGAGTCCGGCCCGCTGCACTTCGAGGAGCGCCTCACCCGCAGTGAGTTCCAGAAGCTGACCAGCGACCTGCTGGACCGCACCAAGTCGCCGTTCCAGGCCGTCCTCAAGGACGCGGGCGTCAAGGTCGGCGACATCGACCACGTCGTGCTCGTCGGCGGTTCGACCCGGATGCCGGCCGTCACCGAGGCCGTCAAGGAGCTGCTCGGCGGGCAGGAGCCCAACAAGGGCGTCAACCCCGACGAGGTCGTCGCCATCGGCGCGGCCCTCCAGGCCGGCGTCCTGCAGGGCGAGGTCAAGGACGTGCTGCTGCTCGACGTCACCCCGCTGAGCCTCGGCATCGAGACCAAGGGCGGCGTGATGACCTCGCTGATCGAGCGCAACACGACGATCCCGACGAAGCGCTCCGAGATCTTCACGACGGCCGACGACAACCAGCCGTCCGTCGAGATCAAGGTCGCGCAGGGCGAGCGCCCGATGTGGGGCGAGAACCAGCCGCTCGGCAACTTCGAGCTGACCGGGCTGCCGCCGGCGCCCCGCGGCGTGCCGAAGATCGAGGTCACCTTCGACATCGACGCCAACGGCATCGTGCACGTCTCCGCGAAGGACCAGGGCTCCGGCAAGGAGCAGTCCATGACCATCTCCGGTGGCTCCGCGCTCAGCAAGGAGGACATCGACCGGATGGTCAAGGAGGCCGAGCAGTACGCGGAGGAGGACGCCCAGCGGCGCGAGGCCATCGAGGCCCGCAACCAGGCCGACTCGCTCGTCTACACGACCGAGAAGTTCCTCTCCGAGAACGACGAGAAGCTGCCCGAGGACGTCAAGACCGAGGTCCAGGCGGACGTCGACGCCCTCAAGGCCTCGCTCGAGAAGGAGGACGCCACGGCCGAGGACCTCCAGGCCGGCATCGCCAAGCTGGGTGAGTCCAGCCAGAAGATGGGCGCCGCGATGTACGCCTCGGCCGAGGCCGACGAGGCCGCGGCCGGCGGCGCCGAGGGCACGGGCGAGGCCGACGACGACGTGGTCGACGCCGAGGTCGTGGACGAGGAGCAGCCGGGCGGCTCGGACGCCGAGGGCTCCTCCGAGAACGACAAGTGAGCGAGCAGTCCCAGCAGGACGCGGCGGCGGGGGAGCAGGCTCCCCCGCCCGCCGCGCCCGGCGAGGAGGCAGCGACGATGAGCGAGGACCCCACCGGGCCGGCGCCCGACGGCGACGCCGCCGAGAGCGTGCCCGAGACGCAGGCCGACGCCGGCCCGCTGACCGGGGAGGACGACGGCCCGCCGCCCGAGGGCGCCCAGAGTGACCACCAGGGTGACGCCGAGGAGGCCGAGCCCGACCCGCTGGCGCAGGCCGAGCACGCGCTCGAGGAGCGCACGGCGGACCTCAAGCGGCTCCAGGCCGAGTTCGTCAACTACAAGCGGCGGGTCGACCGCGACCGCGAGCTGCTCAAGGAGAACGCCCGCTACGAGGTTCTCGCGCCCATCGTCGAGGTGCTGGACACCGTCGACCGGGCGCGCGAGCACGGCGAGCTGGAGCCGGGCCTGAAGACGGTCGCCGACCAGCTCGAGCGGACCGTCGAGAAGCACGGCCTGACCAAGTTCGGCGACGTCGGCGACGTGTTCGACCCGACGCTGCACGAAGCGCTCTCGCACATGGGCGAGGATGCGGAGGTCGAGGTGACCACCTGCAAGGTGATCGCCAAGGCGGGCTACCGGATCGGCGACCGTGTCGTCCGGGCGGCCCAGGTGCTGGTGGTCGACCCGCCGGCGGATGGGTCCTGACGACCCGATCGCCGGACGGGTTCCCACGGGGAGCCCCGGGGACGGATGAGGGGAGGTTGGTGCGATGAACCACGCGGAGTGGCTCGACAAGGACTTCTACGCCGAGCTGGGCGTCGCCAAGGACGCGAGCCAGGACGAGATCAAGAAGGCCTACCGCAAGCTGGCGCGCGCCAACCACCCCGACTCCCACCCCGACGACGAGAAGAAGCACGACCGCTTCAAGCGGGTCGCCGAGGCGTACGACGTCGTCGGCGACCCCGAGAAGCGCAAGCAGTACGACGAGCTGCGCGCCGCGGGGCCGGCCGGCTTCGGCGGCTTCCCCGGCGGTGGTTACCCCGGCGGGGGCTTCCCGGGCGGTCAGCCCGGCGGCCAGGGCGGCTTCGACGTCGAGGACCTGCTGCGCGAGCGCATGGGCGGAAGCGGCGGTGGCGGCGGCTTCGGGGACATGTTCGGCGACCTCTTCGGTGGCGGCGGCCGCTCCCGACGGTCGACCGGGCAGCGCGGCGCCGACGTCGAGACGACCGCGACCGTCAGCTTCGCCGACGCCCTGGAGGGCGTCACCGTGTCGCTGCGGCTGACCGGGGAGGCCGCCTGCGGCACCTGTGGCGGCTCGGGCGGCAAGCCCGGCACGAAGCCGCGGGTCTGCCCCCAGTGCGAGGGTGCCGGGTTCGTGACCTCCTCGGTCGGCGGGGCCTTCTCGATGAACGAGACCTGCCCTCGCTGCCGCGGCAACCAGCTGGTCTACGACGAGGCCTGCCCCACCTGCCGCGGCTCGGGGCGGGCCAGCAGCTCGCGCACGATCCGCGCCCGCATCCCCGCGGGGATCAAGGACGGCCAGCGGATCCGGCTGCGCGGCAAGGGTGGCCCCGGTGAGGGCGGCGGCCCGGCCGGCGACCTCTTCGTCACCGTCAAGGTGGCCGAGCACCGGCTCTTCGGGCGCAAGGGCGACAACCTGACGCTCGACGTCCCCGTCTCCTTCGACGAGGCGGCGCTGGGCGCCGAGGTGAAGATCCCGACGATGGGCGGCGCCCCGGTCACCCTCCGGATCCCGCCCGGCACCCCGAACGGCCGCACCTTCCGGGTCCGCGGCAAGGGCGCCCGCCGCTCCGACGGCACCCGCGGCGACCTGCTGGCCACCGTCGAGGTCCAGGTGCCGGCGGTGCTCGACGGCGAGGCCAGGGCCGCTGTCGAGGCCTACCGCGAGGCCACCGCCGACCGGCCGATGCGCGCGAAGCTGTTCGAGGAAGCCTGATGGCCGGGCGGCGCCCTCCCTCCCCGGGTCGTGCCCCGACCCCGGGGCCCGAGAGCGCCGTGTACGTGATCAGCGTGGCCGCCGAGCTCACCGGCCTGCACCCCCAGACGCTGCGCGCCTACGAGCGGATGGGCCTGATCACCCCGCGCCGCACCGGCGGCGGCGGGCGCCGCTACTCCACCCACGACATCGAGCGGCTGCGCGACATCGCCGAGCTGACCGCGTCCGGCGTGGGGGTCGAGGGCGTGCGCCGGATCATGAGCCTGGAGAACCAGGTGACGGCGCTGCAGCGGCGCAACACCGAGCTCGGCGGGGAGCTCGAGCGCACCCGCGCGGCGCTGCGGCAGGCGCTCGAGGCCGCGCGCGAGGCGGCGTCGCAGCCGGCCACCGACCGGCTCCCGGTGCTGCGACCCACCCCGGGCAACCAGTCCATGGTGGTCTGGCGCCGCGGCGGCTAGCCCGCCGCCTCGACGCCCACCGTGAAGCGGGCGGTGACGACGGCGGGGACGACGGCGGTGCCGACGGCGCCGCCACCGGGCCCGCTCCGCCGGAGCTCGGCGACCGGTAACTGGGTGTGACAACCGGGGTTGCGTCTTCCGTCACACCCCACCCGCCCGTCCCGTGCGAGGCACTACCCTCGGGGGGAGCCTGAACGCTCGGGAGACCGGGAGTCGGCGGCGCGCCAGGGGCCGGCGCGAGGGCCGTCGTGGACTGTGGAGGTGCGCCGTGCCCGAGGTGGTCGCCGAGTATCTCCGGGAGTACTTCGCGGGCATCGACTGGTGGTACTTCGGCACGATCCCGCTCTTCACCGGCGTCATCGGCTGGCTGATCAACTGGTCGGGCCTGTGGATGCTCTTCTCCCCGCTGCGCTTCCGCGGCATCACGATCCCGGGCATGCGCGAGCTCTCGCACGCGCTCCCGCGCACGATCCAGGAGATCCCGGGGGTGCTGCAGGGCGGCATCGGCTGGCAGGGCATCGTGCCGGCGCGCTCGGCCAAGATGGGGTCGATCGCCGTGGACAAGGCGATCGCCAAGCTCGGCACGCCCGCGGAGTTCTACCAGCAGCTCGAGCCGGACCGGATCGCGGAGCACATCGTCGAGGTGTTCCGGCCGGAGATCCCCCAGCTCGTCGACGAGGTGATGCGGCGCGAGCACCCGGCGCTGTGGCGCGACCTGCCGCCGGCCGTCCGGGCCGCCGTCGTCGAGCGCGTGCAGGAGCAGCTGCCGTCCGTCGTGCAGCGGGTGACCGACGAGATCGGCATCCACATCGACCAGCTGCTCGACCCCAAGATCATGGTCATCGACCACTTCCAGAAGAACCCGGCGCTGGTCGTGCGCATCTTCCGCGACTTCGGGCAGCGCGAGCTGGACCTGATGGTCCGCTTCGGCTTCATCTTCGGGTTCCTGCTCGGCATCCCCGCGGCCTTCATCGACCAGGCGATCGGCCAGTGGTGGGCGCTGCCCGTGCTCGGCGTGATCGTCGGCTGGATGACCAACGCGCTGGGCATGTGGCTGATCTTCGAGCCGACCGAGCCGAAGCGGTACTTCGGCATCAAGGCGCACGGGCTCTTCCTGCGCCGCCAGGAGGAGGCGGCCGAGGTCTACGCCGGCATCATCGCCGAGGACGTGATCACGCTCGAGCGCATCGGCGACTTCCTGCTCGACGGCCCCCGCGGCGACCGCACCCGGCAGATGCTGGCCACGGCGCTGCGGCCGGCGATCGACCGGGCCGCGGGGCCGGCGCGCGCGGCCGTGCGCGTGGCGATCGGCTCCCAGCGCTTCGACACCATCCGCGAGCAGGTCGCCCGGGAGGCCGTCGGCCGCACCATGACGCCGCTCAAGGACCCCGAGTTCAGCGCGCAGCAGGCCGAGAAGATCCGGGTGCTCGTCGCGCGCCGGACCAAGGAGCTGCCGCCGCGCGACTTCGTCGAGATGATGCGGTCGGCGATCAAGGAGGACGAGTGGATGCTCTACGCCCACGGCGCCGTGATGGGGCTCGCCGGTGGCTTCCTGCACTACTTCATCTTCGCGCTCCTGGGGCGGGCGCACTGATGCGCCGCGACGGCACGGGCGACGAGGCCCCGCCCCCCGACCCCGGTTCCCCGCGCGGCGACGAGAGCGCCCGCTGGTCCGAGGTGACCGACGCGGTCGAGGCCCGGCCGCGCCACCTCCCCGCCGTGCGCCCCACGGTCGACGCGCTGCCCGGGGTCGCGCGGATCGCGGCGTCCGGGGCGTGGCACACCGCCGAGTGGGGCGTGTCCACCTCGTGGCGGCTGAGCGGGCGGGTGCTGCGCTCGCTGGGTGACCCGCGGGAGGCGCGCGCGCTGGTGCGCGACGTCGGCGAGACGACGCAGACGATGGCGAGCCTGGCCCGTGCCGTCTCGTCGGGGATCCCGGTGCCGCGGGCGGTGGGCGACCTCGCCGCCTCGCTGGGGTCGCGGGTCGACGCGGTCACGCCGACGCCGCCGAGCCGCCGGGACCCCCGGCCGGACGCCGCGCTGCCGGGGACGCAGAACCCGCCCGGGCGCCTGGAGGACCCCACCCCGTCGGCGGCGGCGCTGCGCGCCCGCGGGGCGCGGCTGCTCGAGCGCAGCCGCGACGTGTGGGACGACGACGCCGGGCACCCGGCGTACGAGCGGATCCTGGACGAGCTGGCGCCCGACGAGGCGCGGATCCTGCTGCTGCTCCTCGAGGGCGGCCCGCAGCCGAGCGTGGACGTGCGCACCGGCGGGCCCGTCGGGCTGGTCAGCTCGCAGCTGGTCGCGCCGGGCCTGACGATGATCGGCGCGCGGGCCGGCTGCCGCTACCTCGACCACGTGCCGGCGTACATGAACAACCTGTTCCGCCTGGGCATGGTGTGGTTCAGCCGGGAGTCGCTGAGCGACCCGATGGAGTACCAGGTCGTCGAGGCCCAGCCGGACGTGCTGGCGGCGATGCACTCGGTGCGCTTCCCCAAGGTGGTGCGGCGAAGCATCCACCTCACACCCTTCGGCGAGGACTTCTGCAAGACCTGCCTCGTCGACGCCCACCAGGCGGCGTCGGACTTCCCCGAGCACGCGCTGCCGCCCGAGGGCGACGCGGCCGAGCCGCCGTCGGCGACCTGACCGGCTCAGCTGGTCGCGTACTCGCGGTCGAGCGGGAACGGCCGCACCGGCCGCACGGCGCCGGCGGCCGCCACGCGCGTCAGGTGCTTCACGATGGTGCGGGGCGTGACGCCCTTCTGGATGTACGCGTAGGCGCCCGCCGCCAGGGTGGACTCGGTCATGAATGTCGCGCCGATCGCGGAGTGCACGACGACCTTGGTCCGGGGCGACACCTCGCCGATGCGCGGGAGCGCCTCGAGGCCGCCCATCTCGGGCATGTGCAGGTCGAGGATCATCATGTCCGGCTGGTGGGTCTGGGCCAGCTCGATGCACTCGCGGCCGTTGATGGCGATGCCGACGACGTGCAGCCCGGCCTTGCTCAGCGTCAGCTCCAGCAGGTCCGCGATGTCGACCGCGTCCTCCCCGATGACCATGGTCAGCCCGGCGATCGACCCACCGTCGTCATCCGGTGCCAGCCCGCCCGTGATCCCCGTCATCAGCCGTCCTCCGTCGGGGCCGCTGCCTCAAGCGGCCGTACAGGCACGGTAAGGGGCGCGGGGGGTGCTTGTTCGCGGTCCGGGAGAAACTTGTGGACCGACGCGGGACGACCCGGCCGTTCGCCGGCCGCGGTGCGACGAGCGCGTGGGCGTGGGGGTCGGCGTGGGGACGCCGCGGCGGCCACCGCGGTCAGCTCATGGCGCGGCGGAAGGTGATCAGCAGGTCGTAGACCGCGTCCCGGTTCGCCTCGTCGTCGTGCTCGGTCGCGTCGCGCAGGTCGCTCCACCCGCTGACGCGCTTCAGCTCGCGCGGGGTCAGCTGGCGCATCCCCATCGTCCACTCGGCGAACCGGCGCTCCCGGATCGGCTCCTCGAGCACCGTGACGACGTCGGCGTGCCGCGGGTCGGCCCGGATCTTGGCGTAGAGGTCGCGGACCGTGTCGTCGGGCCCCTCGAGGACCTGCATGAACTCCCCGGCGCAGTAGAGCAGCATGCCGCTGACCCCGATCTCGGGGTTCTTCCGCCGGACCAGCTGCATCAGCTTGATGAAGTCGACGTCCGACAGCCTGCTCGTGATGGAGCTCACGTACGCGACAGACAGCATCTCTTCCTCGATCGGTAGACGACCACTCCGGTGCAACCTATCGGGGCGGACCCGCCCGTGCCACGCGCCTCAGGGTGTCGGGGGCGCGCAGCAGTCGTCGTGCTCCTCGTGCGCGGTCCCGAGGCCAGCGCAGCAGCCCTCGCCCCGCCACGCGTCCCGGCCCTCCTTGGCGGCGAGGCCGGCGATCACGAGGCCGGCCAGCGGGTCGGCCCAGGACCAGCCGAGCGTCGCGTTGAGCAGCAGGCCCACGAGCAGCACCGCCGAGAGGTAGGTGCACAGCAGCGTCTGGGTCGAGTCGGCGACCACGGCCTGTGACCCGAGGGCGCGGCCGTTGCGGCGCTGCGCCCACGACAGGAACGGCATCACCGCGAGCGAGGCGGCCGCGACCGCGATGCCGGTGCGGGAGGGGTCGGCGTCCGCGCCGGTCAGCAGGGCGCGGGCGGACTCGACGAAGACGTACGCCGCCAGCGCCAGGAACGAGACCGCCATCGCCTTCAGCGCGGCGCGCTCGCGCGACTCCGGCAGCGGATGGCGGAACTGCCACAGGATGATCAGGCCCGACGACACCTCGACCACCGAGTCCAGCCCGAAGCCGACGAGCGCCACCGACCCCGCGAGGATCCCCGCGGTCACGGCGACGACCGCCTCGATGACGTTCCACCCGACCGCCAGCGCCGCGAGCAGCTGGGCGCGGCGCCCCCAGCGGCGTCGTTCGACGGCGTCGAGCGCGGGGCGCAGGGCGTGCTCGTGCGCGGCGCTCACCGCGGGCCCCCGTCGGCCCGCTCGAGCGCCTGCCCGGCGGCGCCGTCGGGGTGCTCGGCGGCCAGCGCCTCCAGGCCGTGGGTGTCGCACAGCACGACCCGGTCGCCGGTCAGCGCCAGCAGGTGCTCGGCCGCGGACCAGAGGTCCTGGAGGGCCTCGGGGTGGGCCAGCGAGTAGTACGTCGCCCGGCCCTGCGGCCGCGCCGAGACGAGGCCGCAGTCACGCAGGCAGGCGACGTGCTTGGAGACCGTCGACTGCGCCAGGCCGAGGTGCGCGGTGAGGTCGACGACGCGGTGCTCGCCCAGCGCGAGCTGCCGCAGGATGCCGATCCGGTGCGGGTCGCTGAAGCCGTGGAAGAGGCACGCCGCCGCCGCGAGCCCGTCGCTCGGGTGGGGCGGCGGGGAGCGGACCGGTTCAGCAGCGCCGTCGGGAAATGTCATCGCCATTCGGCGATGATGGCCGTCGAGCGATCCGCCGTCAACCGCTGGGACGGTCGTCGGGAGTTCGACGAAACACCCCGCGCGGTGGTTCACCGCTTTCCCGACCGGGCGTACGGTCAGGCCCCTTGCGCCGTTCGGCGGTGCGGGACGTCCATGCGGGGACGAGTGACCGGCGTCCCCGGAACTCTCGGGAAGGTTCAACTCCACATGAAGATCCGATCGCTCCTGGCGATCCCTGCCGTGACTCTGCTCGCGGCCGGGACCACCCTCGGCCCGTTCGGCGGCACCGCCTCGGCGGCGCCCGCCCCCTCGCCACAGGCGCCCCCGTCACAGCAGGCCACGCCATCGGGGTCCTTCGCCCTGACCGGCGAGAAGGCACGCAGCTTCGAGATGCCCAAGCACATGAAGAAGGGCGACACGCAGACGTTCCCGGACGGGCACACCGCGACGCGCTACCAGCAGAAGCTGCGCAACGCGACCGTCTTCGGTGGGCAGATCACCGTGACGCGGGACGCCGACGGAACCGTCCGCTCGGTGATCGGGGCGTACTTCCCCGAGCTCCAGCCGCGCAACGCCCCCAAGCTGAAGCAGGGCAAGGCCCTGGGTCTCGTGAAGCAGCGGATCGGCAAGGAGGGCGACTTCGACGCCGCGCTGCGCTTCGACCCGCGCAACGACCGCTTCTTCTACCAGGTCGAGAGCATCCGGGACGCCAGCCGCCCGGTGCGGTGGATCGACGCCCAGTCGGGTGCCGTCGTCAAGGCGTTCAACGCGCTGGCCCACGGAGAGGGCGTCGGGGTGGGGGGCGACCGCAAGTCGTTCAGCACCTCGCAGCGCGCCGACGGCGTCTACGAGCTGCGCTCGGAGGACGACCGACAGCTGACCTACGACGCCCTGAACACCGGGCAGAACGGCATCCCCTTCCGCGTCACGGTGATGACCGACGAGGACGACGTCTGGGACCTCCCGGGCAACACGAGCCCCGCGCAGCCGGCGGGCGTGGACGCGCACTACTACGCGAACCTCGTCGACGACTTCTACGGCGACGTCTTCGGGCGCGACAGCATCGACGACCAGGGCATGCAGATCGTCTCGGTCGTGCACTTCGGGCAGGCGTACTGCAACGCCTTCTGGAACGGCGCCTACATGACGTACGGCGACGGCAACGGCACGACCTGCAAGTCGCTCTCGGGCGGGCTCGACGTGGACGCCCACGAGCTGACCCACGGGGTCACCGACTTCACCTCGGACCTGATCTACGAGAACGAGTCCGGCGCGCTCAACGAGGCGTTCAGCGACATGATGGCCAACACCAGCGAGTTCTACGCGGAGAGGAACGGGCTCGACCCGGCCGCCGAGCCCGACTGGCTGATCGGTGAGGACGTCATCGACACGCCCGGCGACCCGACGCCGGGCTTCCGCAACATGGCCGACCCGGAGCAGGACGGCGACCCCGACCACGTGGTCAACCAGTACACCGGCGACGAGGACAACGGCGGCGTGCACACCAACAGCGGGATCGCCAACCACGCCTACTACCTGAGCGTCGAGGGCGGCCAGAACCGCGGCTGCACCCCGGGGCCGAACCGGCCCGAGCCCACGCACACCGAGGACTGCGACGTCACGGTCGACGGCGTCGGCCTGGACCGGGCCCGGCAGGTCTACTACGAGGCCTTCACCGGCCTGACGGAGTACGCGAACTTCTGCGACGCCCGCAGGGCCACCGTCGCCGTGGCCCGGACGAGCAGCCGCGGTCCCGGCCAGGCGGCGGACCACCGGCAGTTCGCGAACGCCTGGTCGGCCGTCGGTGTCCCGAAGAAGTGCGCGGGCGGCACCCCGCCGCCGCCGCCGTGCGAGAGCGACCCGAACGCGTCGCTGCCGTTCGAGTCGCCGCACCCCTACGGCAACAACGGCGACTGCACGTGGACCTACGACAACGGCTCGGCGGGCTTCGCCTTCAACTTCAGCCTGCTGAACACCGAGGCCGGTTACGACTACGTCTACGTCAAGGACGCGGACGGCAACGTGCTGGCGACCTACGACGGCGACCAGACGGCGCTCGGCGACGTCCAGTCACCGTGCATCCCGACCTCGAGCGGGTCGGTGCAGCTGGTCACCGACGCGGCCGTGACGGCCCCGGGCTTCACGGTCGACGCGGTGGAGCCCTGCTGACGACTGAGGGGCTGACCGGCTGAGGGGCTGGCCGGCTGAGGGGCTGACCGGCCCGGTGAGGCCGGTCAGCCCCGCAGGTCGGACTCGAGCTCGGCCAGGGCGACGTCCAGCGCGACGGACGGCTTCCAGCCCCACCGCTCGGCGCGGTCGGTGACGTAGCGGCCGGTCCACGCGGCGCCGTCCTCCCAGACCGGGTCGACGCCGAGGGCGCGGGTCACGGTCTCGTAGTAGTCCTGCAGCGTGGCCGGCCCGGCCGCGATGTTCACCGGGGTGCAGCCGCCGGCCACCGGGCCCTCGTCCGGGTCGGTCGAGGCGGGCACGAGCCCGGCGGCCACGTCGGCGATGAAGCCGGCCAGGTCGTCGGCGTGCACCCAGGGGAACGTGCCGTGCGGCACCGCGTGCCGGTCCTCCTCGCGGTCGCGGATGCCGGCGGGGCGGATCGCGTTCCAGATGGAGGTCCCGCCCGAGCCGAGGATCGCCGGCGGGCGCACCAGCACGCGGGTCAGTCCGCCGATCGCGGCGAGCTCCGCGTCGGCGTCCCGCTTGGTCACGGGGTAGTTGCCGCCGTCGTCGTCGACGAGCGGCGCGGACTCGTCCACGTCGCCGGAGGAGGGGGAGCGGCGGTAGACCGCCGCCGTGGAGACGTGCACGAGGCGGTCGACGCCGGCCTGGGCCGCCGCCCGCGCGACGGTCAGCGTGCCCTCGACGCCGACCTGCTGCTGGGTCTCCCGGTCGCTGCCCATCGGGTGCACCGTGGTGACGACCGCGTCCGCCCCCGCGACCACCTCGGCGGCGAAGGCCGGGTCCCCGAAGTCGCCGACGGTCTCCAGGATTCCGAGGCCGCCCGGTGCCGTGCCGGCGCGGCGGACCACGGCGCGCACGCTGGCGCCCCGCTCGACGAGCTCGGCGCAGACGCGGGAGCCGACGAGGCCGTTGGCTCCGGTCACGACGACCACGGGCGTGGGGGTGCTGCTGCTGGATTGCGACATGGCGCCACCTTGGCACCCGCCCGGGTACGGCCTGCCACCGTCCGGTGCCCCGGGGCCTGCCATCCGGCTGTCGCAGGGCAGTGGTCGCCGACGCCGTCGCAGAGGCTTGCTGCAGCGACCGTAACCCCGCGTCACATGGGAGGGGCGGCTGGCGGACGGGACCAGAGTTGAGTTGAATCGACTCAGGTTTTCTATGGTGATCGACGACAGATACCGCTAGACTGACGGCAGGCGGCGGAGCCAGGCCGCCTCGGTGCACGATCCACGGGGTACGAGGGAGCACGATGAGCCAGTTCTCGAGCGAGAAGTTCACGACGCGCAGCCGCCAGGCGCTGGAGGGCGCCCAGGTGGCCGCAACGACCGCCGGCCACGCCGCCACGGAGCCGGTGCACCTGCTGCTCGCGCTGCTGCGCGACGCGGACGGCACGGCGCGCACGCTCGCGACCCGTTGCGGCGCGGACGCCGACGCGCTGGAGGCGCAGGCGCGCGCCAAGGTCGACGCGCTGCCGCGCGCCCAGGGGCAGACGGTCCAGCACCCCGGGGCGACGGCGACGCTGACGCGCGTCCTCGCGGGTGCGCTCGACCTCGCGCAGGGCATGCAGGACGAGTACGTCGCCACCGAGCACCTGCTGATCTCGCTGGCCACCGTCGAGTCGACGGCGCAGCGGGTCCTCGCGGAGGCCGGGCTCACGACCGACGCGCTGCGCGAGGCGCTGGTCTCGGTCCGCGGCAACCGCCGCGTCACCAGCGAGGACGCCGAGGCGACGTACGAGTCGCTCGAGAAGTACTCCATCGACCTCACCCAGGCGGCCCAGGAGGGCCGGCTCGACCCGGTGATCGGCCGCGACGCCGAGATTCGCCGGGTCGTGCAGGTGCTCAGCCGGCGTACCAAGAACAACCCCGTCCTCATCGGCGAGCCCGGCGTCGGCAAGACCGCCGTCGTCGAGGGCCTGGCGCAGCGCGTGGTCGACGGCGACGTGCCCGACAGCCTCAAGGGCCGCCGCGTGCTCAGCCTCGACCTCGCGGCGATGGTCGCCGGCGCGAAGTACCGCGGCGAGTTCGAGGAGCGGCTGAAGGCCGTGCTCGAGGAGATCAAGCAGGCCGAGGGCCGGGTCATCACGTTCATCGACGAGCTGCACACGGTCGTCGGCGCGGGCGCCGGCGGCGACTCCTCGATGGACGCCGGCAACATGCTCAAGCCGATGCTCGCCCGCGGCGAGCTGCACATGATCGGGGCGACCACGCTCGACGAGTACCGCGAGCGCATCGAGAAGGACCCCGCCCTGGAGCGCCGCTTCCAGCAGCTCTTCGTCGGCGAGCCCAGCGTGGAGGACACGATCCAGATCCTCCGCGGCGTCCAGGAGAAGTACGAGGCGCACCACGGCGTCCGGATCACCGACGCCGCGCTGGTGGCGGCCGCGACACTGAGCGACCGGTACATCACCGGCCGCCAGCTGCCCGACAAGGCGATCGACCTCGTCGACGAGGCCTCCAGCCGGCTGCGGATGGAGATCGAGTCCTCACCGGAGGAGATCGACCAGCTCCGCCGCTCGGTCGACCGCCTGCGCATGGAGGAGTTCGCGCTGGCCAAGGAGACCGACCCCGCCTCCGTCGAGCGGCTGGAGCGGCTGCGCGCCGAGCTCGCCGACCAGGAGGAGGAGCTGCGCGGCCTGCAGGCCCGGTGGGAGCGGGAGAAGTCCTCGCTCGAGGGCGAGGGCGAGCTGCGCCGCCAGCTCGACCAGCTCAAGATCGAGGCCGAGCGCAAGCTGCGCGAGGGCGACCTCGAGGGCGCGAGCGAGATCAGCTACGGCCGCATCCCCGCGCTGGAGCGCCAGATCGCCGAGGCCGCGCGCGACGCCGAGCAGGTCGTCGCGAACGAGCCGCTGGTCGGCGAGCAGGTCGGCGCCGAGCAGATCGCGGAGGTCGTCGAGGCGTGGACGGGCATCCCCACCGGCCGCCTGCTCCAGGGCGAGACCGCCAAGCTGCTCGAGATGGAGTCCGTGATCGGCGAGCGGCTGATCGGCCAGCGTGCGGCGGTCGCGGCCGTGAGCGACGCCGTCCGCCGCTCGCGCGCGGGCATCAGCGACCCGAACCGGCCGACGGGCTCGTTCCTGTTCCTCGGCCCCACCGGCACGGGCAAGACGGAGCTGGCCCGCTCGCTCGCCGACTTCCTCTTCGACGACGACCGGGCGATGGTCCGCATCGACATGAGCGAGTACTCCGAGAAGCACTCGGTCGCGCGCCTCGTCGGGGCCCCGCCGGGCTACGTCGGCTACGACGAGGGCGGCCAGCTGACCGAGGCGGTGCGCCGCCGGCCCTACGCGGTGGTCCTGCTCGACGAGGTCGAGAAGGCGCACCCCGAGGTGTTCGACGTGCTGCTCCAGGTGCTCGACGACGGGCGGCTGACCGACGGCCAGGGGCGCACGGTCGACTTCCGCAACACGCTGCTGGTGCTGACCTCCAACCTGGGTTCGCAGTACCTGGTGGACCCGACCCTGGACGCCGAGAAGCGCCGCGAGTCCGTGATGACGGTCGTGCGCAGCTCGTTCAAGCCCGAGTTCCTGAACCGGCTCGACGAGATGGTGGTCTTCGACGCGCTGACCAAGGACGACCTCACGCGCATCGTCGACCTCCAGCTGGGGCTGCTCGAGACGCGGCTGGCCGCGCGGCGGGTCACGATCGAGGTCACCGACGCGGCGAGGGAGTGGCTGGCCGACCAGGGCTACGACCCGGCGTACGGCGCCCGCCCGCTGCGGCGCCTCGTGCAGTCGGCGATCGGGGACCCACTGGCGCGGATGCTGCTGGCCGGCGAGGTGGCCGACGGCGGCGCGGTGCGCGTCGACCGCGGTGACGAGGACCCGAGCAGCCCCCTGGTGCTGACGCCGCTAGACGGGTGACGGTAAGACTCGGGGCATGAGCACCGAGCCGCTGAGCAAGCAGCACGCCACCGTCCGCGGCAGGCGGATGGCCTACCACGAGGTGGGCGAGGGTGACCCCGTCGTGTTCCTGCACGGCAACCCGACCTCGTCGTACCTGTGGCGCGACGTCGTGCCGCACGTCTCGGACCGGGCGCGCTGCATCGTGCCGGACCTGATCGGGCAGGGGGACTCCGACAAGCTCGACGACCCGGGCCCGGGCTCGTACACGTTCGTCGAGCACCGGGAGTACCTCGACGGCCTGCTCGACCAGCTCGACCTCGGCGACCGCATCACCTTCGTGGTCCACGACTGGGGCAGCGCGCTCGGCTTCGACTGGGCCAACCGGCACCGCGACCGGGTGGCCGGCATCGCCTACATGGAGGCGATCGTGCGGCCGGTGACATGGGACGAGTGGCCGGAGTCGGCGCGCGGCATCTTCGAGGGCTTCCGCTCCGACGCGGGCGAGGACATGGTGCTCGAGCGCAACCTGTTCGTCGAGGCCGTGCTGCCGGCGTCGATCCAGCGCACGCTGAGCGACGAGGAGATGGCGGAGTACCGCCGGCCGTTCACCACGCCGGGGGAGGACCGCCGACCGACGCTCACCTGGCCGCGGCAGATCCCGATCGACGGCGAGCCGGGCGACGTGCACGAGATCGTGCAGTCCTACGCCGACTGGCTCTCCACCTCCGAGCTGCCGACGCTGTTCGTGAACGGCGACCCGGGCACGATCCTGATCGGCGCGCAGCGCGAGTTCGCGCGCTCGTGGCCGAACCAGACGGAGGTGACCGTGCCGGGCCTGCACTTCCTGCAGGAGGACAGCCCGCGCGAGATCGGCGAGGCCGTGGCCTCCTGGCTGCGGGGGAGCGTCCGCCCGTGAGCGTGCCGATCTGGGTGTGGGGGCTCAGCATTGCCGCGATCGTCGGCATGCTGCTCTACGACTTCTTCTTCCACACCCGCAAGGCCCACGTGCCGTCGCTGCGCGAGGCGAGCATCTGGTCCGCGGCGTACGTCGGCGTCGCCCTGCTGTTCGGCGTCCTGGTGCTCGTCTTCGGGGGCGCGACGCTGGGCGGTGAGTACTTCGCGGGCTACATCACCGAGAAGGCGCTCTCGGTCGACAACCTCTTCGTCTTCCTGGTGATCATGGCCAGCTTCCGGGTGCCCCGGGAGGACCAGCAGAAGGTCCTGCTCTTCGGCATCGTGTTCGCGCTGATCGCCCGGACGGTCTTCATCTTCATCGGCGCGGGGCTGATCAACCTCTTCTCGTGGGTCTTCTACATCTTCGGCCTGATCCTGCTGCTGACCGCCGGCAACCTGATCAAGGGCGAGGTCAAGGGCGAGGACGAGGACGAGGAGGTGAACCTCATGGTCAAGCTGGCCCGGAAGATGATCCGCACCTCCCCGGAGTACGACGGCGACAAGCTGTTCACCGAGATCGACGGCAAGCGGGTGCTCACCCCGATGCTGCTGGTGATGGTCGCCATCGGGGGCACCGACATCCTCTTCGCGCTGGACTCGATCCCGGCGATCTTCGGGCTGACCCAGAGCACCTTCATCGTCTTCACGGCCACGGCGTTCTCCCTGCTGGGGCTGCGGCAGCTGTTCTTCCTCATCGAGGGGCTGCTGGAGCGACTGATCTACCTCTCCTACGGCCTCGCCACGGTGCTGGCGTTCATCGGCGTCAAGCTGGTGCTGCACGCCCTGCACGAGAACGAGCTGCCGTTCATCAACAACGGGGAGCACGTCGAGGTCACCGAGATCGGCACCGGCCTCTCCCTGGCCGTCATCATCGGCATCCTCGTCGTCACCACCGTGGCCTCCCTGCTGAGCAAGAAGGGGCGCGCCAAGACCGCGATCGGCAACGCGCGCCGGCACGCCCGGGACTACCTGGACCTGCACTACACCGCCGACGCCGAGGAGCGGGAGCGGATCTACGCCAAGCTCCTCGAGGAGGGCGAGCAGGTCCGCAAGCTCGGCCCCGAGTACCGCTCGATGCTGCGCGACGAGACCGAGCTGATGGAGCAGATCGCCGAGGCCCGGCGCCAGCACGGGGAGGCCACCGGCACCGACGCGGCGGACCCGGGCCCCGATGCCGGCCGGGAGGAGTCCGTCGGAGGCTCCTGACCGCCAGGCTCCGGTCTTCGATGGTCGAGGAGGGCCCTCAGCGCGTCACGAGGCCCCCGTTGTCCACAAGGACAGCCAGAGCCCTGTGTCCACAAGGGTTCTGAGCGTCGGGGTCGGTGTCGGTGCTCGGTGGCAGAGTGCCGTCATGGCGGAGGCACCGGGGGGCGTCGCAGAGGACGCGGTGAACCGCGCGCTGGGCCAGATGGACGCGGTGCTGGACGCGGTGGTGGGTCACCCGACGTGGGCGATGGCCGCGGGTCAGCAGCGGTGGGCGCTGGTGGCGCTGGCCCGTGTCGAGTCGCGGGTGGCGGCGTTGCGGCTGGCCGTGGTGGCCCAGGCCGAGGCGGGCGCCGTCGGTGTCGACGCGGGGGCGACGTCGACGGCGGCGTGGCACGCGGACGCGACCGGGCAGACCCCGGCGCAGGCGTTCCGGCTCGCGCGCCAGGCCAAGAAGCTCGACGCGCACCCCGTGGTCGCCGAGGCACTCGGCTCCGGTCGGGTGCGGCTGGACCAGGCCGAGGTGATCACCGACGCGGTCGACGCACTGCCCGCGGACCTGGTGGACCAGCGGGTCCGGGACGAGGCCCGGGATGCGCTGCTGGGCTACGCGAGCGGGGAGCACGCGCTGAACTCCCGCGAGCTGCGCCGGGTCGGGGAGCGGATCCTGGAGGCCGTCGCCCCAGGTGGCCGATGAGGCACTACGCCGCAAGCTCGAGGTCGAGGAGAAGCGAGCCGCGCAGCAGACCCGCCCCGACCCGCACGGCCCTCAGCCGATGTCGCGCCTGCCGACGGCGGCGAGCGCCACCGCGACCAGCGCGAGTGGCGATCACGCACAGGGCGACCACGGGTGCGAGAGCGAAGGCCTCGGCCGGCATCGCGGGCACGTGCTCGAAGGGGGAGACGTCGCGCGTCCACTGCGGCAGGTCGAGGGTGCTGGCGAGCAGCCCGACGACCGCGGGGACGGCGACGCCGATCCACGCCAGCGGTGACCAGCGCGGCGTCAGCCCGTAGAGGGCGAACGCCAGCCCCGCGAGCACCAGCAGGGCCGGCGCCATGGCGAGCGCGGCGGCCAGCAGCGGTACGACCTCGCCGGCGTCCCCGGTCTTCGCCGCGTAGCCCAGACCGGTCCCCAGGCCGGCGACGAGCAGGAGCGCCACGCTGCCGCCCATGGCCACGGCCACGTGGCTCGCCGACCACCGGCGCCGGCTCACCGGCGTCGCGAGCGTGGGGTCGGCGCGCCCGGCGAGCTCCTCGCCGCGCAGCCGCAGCACCGACGCGACGGTGAACCCCGAGGCGAGCAGGGCGTTCATGAGGATGATCGTCGCGAAGAAGGAGTCGGTGGGCGACGCGGCGCCCATCTGGGCCATGAACTCGGCGACCGCCTCGTCCTCGAGGAAGTCGTCGGCCAGGTCGGCGACGATGCCGTAGAAGAACGAGAGGACGCCGAGGCCCGACCGCCCAGCCGATCAGCGAGCCCCGCTGGAGTCGGATGGTCAGCGCAACCGGCCCCGTCAGGCGTCGCCCGGCCCCGGGGGGCCCCGGTCGCTGGGGGAGGAAGCCGGCGCCGAGGTCGCGTCCCGAGGCCAGGGCGGCCGCTCCCGCGACGAGCAGAGCGGCGGTGAGGACCAGAGGCGCCAGGACCCACCACCGCTCGTCGGCGAAGGCCCGGATGCCCTGCGCCCACCCGAGCGGCGACAGCCACGTCAGCCACGCGTTGCCGAGATCTCCCACCGCTCGCAGCAGGAAGAAGACCGCGAGAACGGCGCCGCCCAAGGCCATGGCCGCCCGCTGGCTCGGGGCGACCTGGGCCGCCAGGCCGGCGATGCCGATGAAGACGGCGCCGAGCCCCAGCGTCGCCAGCCCGAAGGCCGCGGACCCGGCCGCCTCGAGCCCGAAGGCGAGCATCGAGCCGGTGACACCGGCGGCCACGGCGACGTCCAGCACGCCGACCCAGCACATGGCGGCCGCCAGCGTGGCGTACCGGCCCACGGGGGCGGAGCGCACGAGCTCGGCGCGGTCGGTCTCCTCCTCGGAGCGGGTGTGCCGCAGCACCAGGAACAGGCACATCAGCGCCACGGCGACGAGCGTGTAGAGCGCCGTCTCGTTCATCACGACGGCGCCCTGGGTGGGGTCGTCGAGTCCGTAGCCCGGCCCCGCGAAGGCCTTGAGGGACTCGCTGAGGGCGAACAGCTCGGCGTAGCCGCGCAGGTCGCTCTGGGTGGCGTACAGCCCGACCACGCTGCCCGTGCTGGCGGCGAAGACGCCGACGATCGCCGCCACCCACACGCTTGCGCGCAGGCGGTCCCGGCGGGCCAGGAAGCGCAGCTGCGGGCCGAGCCCGGCGAGGGGACGCGACGGCGCACCGCCCGAGCCCGCCCGGTGGCGCCCGGGCGGGGCGGATGCCGGGGACGTGGCCGCCGTCGAGGTGGAGGCCGTGGTCGGGGCACTCATGCGGGCACCTCGGCGTCGGGCGAGACGTCCTCGCCGTACTGCCGCAGGAACAGCTCCTCCAGCGTGGGCGGCTGGCTCACCAGCGAGCGGATACCGAAGCCCGCCAGGTGCCGCATCAACGCGTCGAGGTCGCTGGTCTCGACCTCGAGGTGCACGTGACCGGCGTCGTCGGTGCGCACCGCGTGCACGCCGTCGCGCTCGGCGAGGCCGGCGAGGGGCTTCTCGGTGAGCACGCTGAGGCTGGTGCGGGTCGAGGTGCGCAGGTCGTCCAGCGTGCCCGAGAGCACGGTCCGCCCCTTGCGAATGATGGTGACCCGGTCGCAGAGCTTCTCCACCTCCGCGAGGATGTGGCTGGAGAGCAGCACGGTGCGCCCCTGGGTGGCGACCTCCGCGACGCACTGCTGGAAGACCGTGTCCATCAGCGGGTCGAGCCCCGAGGTGGGCTCGTCGAGGAGCAGCAGCTCGGCGTCGGAGGAGAGCGCCGTCACCAGCGCCACCTTCTGGCGGTTGCCCTTGGAGTAGGTGCCGCTCTTCTTGCGGGGGTCGAGCTCGAAGCGCTCCACGAGCTCGTCGCGCTTGGCGGTGTCGACATCACCCCGCAGTCGCGCGAAGTAGTCGATGATCTCGCCGCCCGTCAGGTTGCGCCACAGGCTCACGTCGCCCGGGACGTAGGCGATCCGGCGGTGCAGCTCGACGGCGTCGCGCCACGGGTCGCCGCCCAGCAGCCGGATCGCGCCGCTGTCGGGCCGCAGCAGGCCGAGGAGCGTGCGGATGGTCACGGACTTGCCGGACCCGTTCGGGCCGAGGAAGCCGTGCACCTCCCCGGTCGCGACCTCGAGGTCGAGCCCGTCGAGCGCCCGGGTGGCGCCGAACGTCTTCACGACGTCCTGCATGGTGATGGCGGCGGTCATGGGTCCGTTCCTCTCGCAGGGGTGTCGGGGTGCACGGCGCCCTCGGCCAGGACACCGGCGAGGATCTCGGTCGCGGGGCGCACGTACCTCTCGAGCGAGCCGTTGTCGGCGCTGGTCAGGTCGACGCCCAGCAGACGCTCGACGTGGTCGTGCAGCACGAAGACGCCGAGCGACCACAGGGTCAGGACGACGGCCCGGGCGCGGGGATCGGCCGTCGGTCGCACGACGCCGGCCGCGACGCCGTCCTCCAGGTAGCCCTCCGCGTCGGCGACGAGGTCGTCGACGAGCCGCGTCACCGCCGGGGACCCCTCGGAGAGCACCTGCGCGAGATAGGCGCCGATCCGGCCGAGGTCGGCGCCGCGCCAGATCGCCGTGGGGTCGAGCTCGAGGCCGGAGAGCAGCTGCTTGGACTCCACCTCGCGGATCCGCGCGGTCACGAACTCGTCGCAGTCGGCGCGCAGACCCTCCATCGACTCGAAGTGGTGGATCACCGAACCGGCGGAGACGCCGGCCCTGGCGGCGACCTTGCGCGCCGTCGTCGCGGCGACGCCGAGCTCGCCGTAGCACTCGATCGCGGCGTCCCGGATCCGCACCCGGGTCGTGCGATCGTCGGTTGAACGCATGTTCAGGAGCCTAAACGCGTGTTCAATGCCCACGGTACGGCCGTTGGTCCCCGGCGGCAGGGCGTGAGTCCCACGCCAGCCGAGTGGGCGTGAGTCCCCCTGCCCCGGTGGGGATTCACGCCCACTCGGCGGGGAGAAGGCCTGACCGGGCGGGCGCGCGTTGGTCGCGCGTGATTCGATGAGTGGATGGCCACGAGTGCGACCCCACGGCCCTTGTCGGTCAGCATCTTCGGCTGGTTGGTGGTGCTCGGCTCCGGCTTCATCGTCGTCAGCGCGTTCGAGCAGGTCTCCTCGCTCAGCTCGTTGGACAGCCGCGAGCGCGTGCAGGAGTTCCTCGCCGAGCCGCCGGGTGACGGGCTCGGGCTGAGCGTCGAGGGCACGCTCGACCTGCTCCATGTGCTCAGCGTCGTCGCGGGTGGCTGCGCGGCGGCGGCCGCCGTCCTCGGCGTCTACGTCCTGCGCCGCAGCAGGAGCGCCCGCATCGGGCTGAGCGCGGTGGTCGTCCCGATGTTCCTGGCCGGGCTCGCGCTGGGCGGCATCCTCACGGCCGTGGTCGCGGCCGGCGCTGTCGCGATGTGGCTGCAGCCGGCCCGCGACTGGTTCAACGGCGTCAACCGCCCCAGTCCGCCCCAGGGGAACCCCTTCGGCCGCGAGGAGGACCGGGGCGAGCAAGGCCCCGGCGGGCCGCCGCCGGGCGACGCCCACCCGCCCGGACAGCCGGAGCCCCGGCCCGAGGGCGGCGAGGGGGCCGACGACCCAGACGAGGAGCGCGCGGGCGCGCGCGGCGAGCGGCGCGAGGCGAAGCCGGCCGCGCACAGCGCCGGCGGGGCCGCGCCCCGGGCGTACGTCGGCTTCGGCGAGCCGGGCTCGGCGCCCGCCGAGGGGGCGGCGGGCCAGCGGCCCCAGCCCCAACAGCCCCAGCAGCCCCAGCAGCCCCAGCAGCCCCAGCAGCCCCAGCAGCCGTGGGGACAGCCGCACCCGGGGCAGCAGCCCGCTCAGGCGCCGGGCCGGCCGGGCACCTGGGCCCGCTCGCAGGGCCCGTCGGGCTGGGGGCGACCGCCGCGGCCCGCGGCCGTGCTCGTCGCGGCCGTGCTCACCTGGGCCACCTGCGCGACCGTCGGGATGATCATGGTCGCCACGATCGCGACGCTGGCCGCCGCGCCGGACGCGCTCATGGACCAGGTGCTGCAGCAGAACCCCGAGCTCGGTGGCCAGGTCGGGCAGTCGACCCTCGTCGGCGTGACCATCGGCGTCGGCGCGGTCGTGCTGCTGTGGTGCGTGGCCGCGTCGGTCGCGGCGTTCTTCGTGGTCCGGGGACAGCCGTGGGCGCGCATCGCCCTGGCCACCTCCGCCGTGGTCGCCGCGCTCGGCTCGCTGCTGCTGTCGGCGGGGTCGGTGGCGATGCTGGTTCCCGCCGCGGCCGCCGGCGCCACGGCGTACTGCCTGTTGCTGCGCCCCGACGTGCGGGCCTGGTTCCAGCGCGCCTGAGCGCCCGACCGCGGCCGGGCCGGGCGTCGGTGGCCCGTGGTGCAATGGGGGCATGAGCGACTCCTCGAGCGGTCCGCCCCCCGGCGACCAGCCCGGCGCCTGGCAGCAGCCCTACGGCCAGCAGCCGTACGGGCAGGCGTACGGAGAGTCGTACGGCCAGTCGTACGGGCAGCCGCCCTACGGCGGTGCGGCCTACGGCCGGCCGCGCGACCCGGACCAGCGCCCCGGGACCGTCACCGCGGCCGGCCTGATCGCCGCGATCAGCTCCGGGCTGGTGGCCGTCGCTGCGCTCGTCGGCCTGATCGCGCTGGTCGCCTCCCGCGAGTCCCTGGAGCGCGAGCTCCGCACCCAACCGGAGCTGCGGGACGCCGGGTTCGACGCCGCGGACCTCTACGGGGTGGCGGTCGGCGTGCTCGTGGTGCTGGTGCTGTGGGCCGTCGCCGGCTGCGTGTTCGGGGTGCTGGTGCTGCGCCGTTCGCGCGCCGGCCGCATCCTGCTCGTCGTCTCGGCCAGCGCCGCGGCACTGCTGTCGCTGCTGGCCATCGGCTCGCTGTTCTCGGTGGTCACGCTGCTGGCGGCGATCGCGTCGATCGTGCTGGTCTTCGTGGGGGGTGCGAACGAGTGGTTCGCCGGCCGCGCCGCGGCCGGCTACGGCCCGACCTACCCCGGCGGCTACGGGCAGCCGCCCTACGGCACCCCGCCCCCGCCGCAGCAGCCGTACGGCCAGCAGCCGTCGTCCGACCCGTACGCCCCGCAGCAGCCGTACGGCCAGCAGCCGTACGGCGACCCGTACCCCCCGCAGCAGCCCTACGGCTCGCCGCCGACCCAGCCCTACGCCCAGCAGCCGCCGCCGCAGCCGGAGCCGGGGCCGGAGCCGGGGCCGTCGCAGGCGTACCCGCCGCAGTACGACGACCCGACGGTGCAGCGCCCCTGGGGGAAGTCCGCCGACGACGGCTGACACGGTTGCCGGCGGCCGACGTCCGGCTCGCCGCGGCCCACCGGCCGGCCCGGTCAGGCGGAGAGGTCCGCCTTCTGCAGGCGAAGCAGGCCGTCCTCGATGACGTCGGCCTGCTTGCAGAAGGCCCAGCGGATCAGGTGCCGCCCCGCCTCGACGTCGTCGTAGAAGCCCTGCATCGGGATGCCCACGACCCCGGCACGCTCGGGCAGCGCGTGACAGAAGGCGCGGCCGTCCTCCCAGCCGAGGTGGCCCACGTCGGTGCTGACGAAGTAGGTCCCCTGGGGCACGCGCGGATCCAGCCCGGCCTGGCGCAGCCCGGAGCAGAGCAGGTCGCGGCGGCGCTGCAGGTCGGCGGCCAGCTCGCGGGGGAAGTCCGGCTCGTCGGTGAGCGCCTGAGCCACCGCCGGCTGCAGCGGCGAGCCGGAGGTGAACGTGAGCCACTGCTTGGCGTCGAGCACCGCCCCCACGAGCCCGGCGGGGCCGACCGCCCAGCCGACCTTCCAGCCGGTGAACGAGTACGACTTGCCCGCGCTGGAGAGCGTCAGCGTGCGCTCCCACATGCCCGGCAGCGACGCCATCGCCACGTGCTCGGCGTCGTCGAAGACGAGGTGCTCGTAGACCTCGTCGGTGACGACCAGCGCGTCGTGCCGCTGGGCGGCGTCGGCGACGGCCTGCATCTCCTCGCGCGTCAGCACCGTGCCCGTCGGGTTGTGCGGCGTGTTCAGCAGGATCAGCGTCGTGTCGTCGGTGACCGCCTCCTCGAGGGCGGCCACGTCGAGCCGGAAGTCCGGGGCGCGCAGCGTCACCGGCCGGCGCACGGCGCCGGCCATCTGCAGCATCGCGGTGTAGGAGTCGTAGTAGGGCTCGAGCAGCACGACCTCGTCGCCGGGGTCGACCAGCCCGAGGATCGCGGCGGCGACTGCCTCGGTCGCGCCGGTGGTCGCCACGACCTCGCGGTCGGGGTCGACGTCGAGGCCGTAGCAGCGGCGCTGGTGCTCCGCGATCGCGTGCCGCAGCTCGGGGACGCCGATGCCGGGCGCGTACTGGTTGCGGCCCTCCTCGAGCGCCGCGGTCGCGCGGGCGATGACCGACGGCGGACCGTCGACGTCGGGGAAGCCCTGGCCGAGGTTCACCGCGCCGGTGCGCACCGCGAGCGCCGACATCTCGGAGAACACCGTGGGTGCGATGCCCTGGAGCCTGCGCGCCCGGGGCGCTGCGCCGTCACCGGAGAACTGGGATGCCTTGCTCATGAGGCCACCGTAGACGCCGGCGGCCCCGGGGGCCGGACGGCTTCGACGCACCGTGCGGCCCCGGCCTGGCGTCCGCGCGCTCAGCCCGCCGACATGGGCACCCCCATCCCGGGGTCGACCTGGTGCGGTCCGGCGGACGACGGTGCCACGTCGAAGTCGAAGATCGCGGTCGGGATGTAGACGGTCGAGCACGAGTTCGGGATGTCCACGACCCCCGAGAGCCGGCCCTCGACGGGGGCCGCGCCGAGGATCATGTACGCCTGGATGCCGCTGTACCCGAACTTCGTCAGGTAGTCGATCGCGTGCAGGCAGGCGCGCTGGTAGGACAGGTGCGAGTCGAGGTACTTCTGCTCGCCGTCCAGCGTCACGCTGGTGCCGGAGAACGCCAGCCACTCGCTGTACTGCGGGTCGGTGTTGCCGGGCATGAAGATGGCGTTCTCGGAGACGCCGTAGGTGCTCATCCCCCCCTTGATCAGGTCGACGTGCAGGTCGATGAAACCGCCCATCTCGATCGCCCCGCAGAAGGTGATCTCGCCGTCGCCCTGCGAGAAGTGCAGGTCGCCCATCGAGAGCTTCGCCCCGTCGACGAACACGGGGTAGAACACCCGGCTGCCCTTGGTGAAGTTCTTGATGTCCTGGTTGCCGCCGTTCTCCCGCGGCGGTGCCGTCCGCGCGGCCTCGCCGGCCACCCGGTCGAACTCGTCGCCGGAGAGCGTGCCGAGGATCGCCTCCGCCGGCTCCGGGGGGAGCGCGAGCGGTGGCACCCGCTGCGGGTCGGTGTTGATCAGCGCCGTCTCCCGCGCCGTCCAGCTGGCCAACAGGTCCGCCGAGGGTGCGGTCCCCATGAGACCCGGGTGCACGATGCCGGTGAAGGAGACACCGGGCACGTGACGCGAGGTGGCGACCTGTCCCCGGAAGTCCCAGATCACCTTGTAGGCGTCCGGGAACTGCTCGGTCAGGAAGCCGCCGCCGTTCCGCTTCGCGAACACGCCCGTGTAACCCCAGCCCTGCCCGGCGAGGGGGCCGGAGTCCTCCTGAGGGATGGGGCCCACGTCGACGATGTCCACGATCAGCAGGTCGCCCGGCTCGGCACCCTCCACGTGGAACGGGCCGCTGAGCACGTGCACGCTGTTCAGCGGGGCGTTGAGGATGTCGTCCGCGGAGTCGTCGTTGACGATCGCGCCGTCGAACCACTCGCGGCAGTCGACGCGGAACACGTCGCCCGGCCGGACCGTGACGTTGGCGGGGACGTCCGGGTGCCACCGGTTGTGGCCGACGTACTGCTGGTCGGTGAAGGACTTCGACGAGTCCAGGGGGTACACGTTCTTCGGCATGGTGGCTCCTCGAGGTTGGCGGCTCAGGTGGGGACGTGCGTGGCGGGGTTTGCGGGCTCGGGCGCGTGCGCCAGCCGGGGCCACAGGCCGCCGAAGGCGACCACGGCCAGGCCGACGAGCGCGACGGCATACGGACCGGTGACGTCGGCCCAGGTGTCGGTGAGCAGGAGGAAGGCCGGGATCGCTCCGGTGACGATGCCCTGGATGGCGGCCACCGCGCCCACGTACCGGGCCAGGTGGGCCCTGTCGAGCCCGAGCAGCACGAAGAACAGGCCCCACAGGAACGCCCAGTAGAGCCAGATGACCCCGAAGGCGACGTCGCCGAAGCCCGCGTCGAAGAAGTTGATGCCGGCGAAGGCCACGGCGCAGGCTGCGACGAAGGCGGAGAAGTAGCCGAGGCCGGTTCCGTCCAGCCCCCACAGCAGGTTGCAGGCGACGTAGAGGTAGGTGAACCCGAAGAGGTAGAGCCCCGACGCCCCCAGGATCGCGTCGAGGTCGCCGCCGGCGGTGAAGATCAGGTAGGTGGGCGTGAGCACCTGCAGGAAGCCGACGAAGATGTTCAGCGGGGCCGCCGACCGGGCCTCGACCCAGCCGAGCAGCATGGCGCCGTTGAGGAAGAGGACGGCGCCCACGTAGAGCAGGCCGACGCTGCCCATCACGGGCCGCCGGGGCGGGGCTGGAGCGATGCGATCATGACGTCCTCCGTCAGGGGCGGGGCAGCGTGTGATGCAGGGGGTTGGCGGTCGCGCGCCGGGCCGGCGCCGAACGCCCCGGGAGCGTGGTCACGACGGAGGGCTCGTCCCGGCTCCGCTCGCTGCGCTCGAGCAGGCGGCGCGCCGAGTCGGACCCGCGCCGTGTCGCCACGGGCGTCCAGACCCGCGGCGCGTCGCCTGCGCAGCGCGGGCAGGGGGCGGTGGACGGCGCGGCACCCATCGGGGCGGGCGCGTCGAAACGGCCGTCGCGGGGGCACCCGTACTCGTACCGGACCATGAGCACCGACCTGTCGCGGGCAAGGCGTCGACCTTCGCGGGCAAACCCGGGCTCAACGGGTGTCTCGCCAGTTACGTCCCTCGGGCGGGGGCCTGTCAATCGGTTGGCCGGATCAGGCCGGGGGTCTGTCCCGCGGCGTGACGGTGGTGGGCGGGCGACGGGGCGGGCGACGGGGCGGTGGCGGATACCGGCCGGGGGTGCGGCCGACGGTGACCGACCTCAAGGCGCGACCCCGCGCGACCTTAGGGTGGGCCCCGTGTCCGCCACCGATCCCGACCTCGCCCGCGACGTCGACGCCAGCTGCCGCCTGACCGGCGAGTTCACGCTGCGCTCCGGCCAGGTCGCGACGGAGTACTTCGACAAGTACCTCTTCGAGGCCGACCCGGGGCTGCTGGCGCGCGTCGCGCGCGAGATGGCGCAGCTGCTGCCGGCCGACGGCGAGCTGCTCGGCGGCCTCGAGCTCGGCGGCGTCCCGATCGCCGCGACGCTCAGCCAGCTCACCGGCACGCCGGCCCTGTTCGTGCGCAAGCAGGCCAAGGAGTACGGCACCTGCAAGCTCGCCGAGGGGCCCGACGTCGCGGGCCGGCGCGTGACGCTGGTCGAGGACGTGATCACCACCGGCGGCGCCGTCCGGGACGCCACGCGCGCCCTGCGCGACGCGGGCGCGACCGTCGAGGTCGTGGTCTGCGCGATCGACCGCAGCCCCGCCGACGACGAGCCGCTGGCCGACGTCGGGCTGGAGGTCCGCGCCGCCCTCACCCGGGCGCAGCTGGACGCCGCGCGTGGCTGACGGCGAGCGGGGGACGACGGCCGTGCAGCGGACCACCTCCCGCACGGCCCTGCCGCTGCACGCGGCCCGGGGCTTCCTGATCGGCACGGCCGAGCTCGTGCCGGGCGTCTCGGGCGGCACGGTGGCGCTGGTGACCGGCGTGTACGAGCGGTTGATCGACTCGGCCTCGCACGTCGTCTCAGCCGGGCGCCGCCTCGTCACCGGCCCCTACCGGCTCGCGGGCGCGCGCACCGAGCTGCGGCGCACCGACTGGTGGCTCGTGCTGCCGGTGCTGATCGGGATGGGCGTCGCCGTGGTCACGGTCGCCGGGGTGATGAGCGCCTTTGTCACCGACCACCCCGAGCTGGCGCGCGGCCTGTTCCTCGGCCTCGTCGCGGTCAGCATCGCCGTGCCCGTGCGGATGCTGCCGGCCGCGCACCGGCCGCCGGCCGTCGACGTCGGCATCGTCGTGGTCGCGGCCGTCGTCGCCGCCGGGCTGGTCACCCTGGCCGCCGGCAGCGGCACGGTGGCGGACCCGCCGCCGTACCTCGTGGTCGGCGCCGCGGCGATCGCGATCTGCGCCCTCGTGGTGCCCGGGGTCTCCGGCTCGTTCTTCCTGCTGGCGGTGGGCATCTACACCGCGACGCTGGACGCGATCCACGACCGGGACCTCGGCTACCTCGCGCTGTTCGCCACCGGCGCGATCATCGGCCTGGCATCGTTCGTGCAGCTGCTGCGCTGGCTGCTCGAGACCCACCGCCGCACCACGCTGCTCGCGATGACCGGCCTGATGATCGGCTCCCTGCGCGCGCTGTGGCCGTGGCAGGAGGCGCCCGGCGGCGGCGAGGCCGACGGCCCGGGAGCGCTCGCGGCGCCGTACGACCCCGTCGCCGGGCCGCTGCTGCTCGCGCTGCTGGGCGGCGCCGTCGTGGCCGTGCTGATCCTCGTCGAGGCCCGCTCGGCTCGCCGCGCTTCCTCCATGTAACGCGGGGTTGTCGACGCTCAAGCAGGCCTCTGCGGGGCCCCGAGCGACCACACGGTTGCGGCAGCCGGGCGCCCGCGGCCCATCGCCGCTTCCTAGGGTGGGGGCCGTGCAAGCCCTACGGTACGCCGCGTACGGCGGCGCGATCACGCCCGCGGACCTGCCCGAACCGGTCTGCCCCGAGGACGGCGTGGTCGTCCGGGTCGACGCGACCGGCGTCTGCCGCTCCGACTGGCACGCGTGGCAGGGGCACGAGGCGGTGCCGCTGCCGATGGTGCCGGGCCACGAGTGGGCCGGCACGGTCGTCGAGGTCGGCGACGCGGGTGACCGGCTGGCGCGGCGGCGAGCGCGTCACCGCGCCGTTCGTCTGCGGGTGCGGCCGCTGCGCCTGGTGCGCGGCCGGGGACGCCCAGGTGTGCCCCGACCAGCAGCAGCCGGGCTTCACCTACCCGGGCACGTTCGCCGAGCGCGCCGCCGTCCCCGCCGCGGACCTCAACCTGGTCGCGCTGCCCGAGGGCGTGGACGCCGTCGCGGCCGCGTCGCTCGGCTGCCGGTTCGCGACGGCCTGGCGGGCGCTGACCGTGCACGGCGAGGTCGGCCCCGGCGACACCGTGGCGGTGCACGGCTGCGGCGGCGTGGGGCTCTCGGCGGTGATGATCGGCGTCGCGCTCGGCGCCCGGGTGATCGCGCTCGACCCGGCGCCCGCCGCCCGGGCCCGCGCCAGCGAGCTGGGCGCCCTCGCCGCCCTGGACCCGAGCGGCACCCCCGCCGCCGTGGCGGCCGGGGTGGCCGCGGCGAGCGACGGTGGCGTCCGGGTCTCGGTGGATGCGGTCGGCCGCCCCGAGACCGCCGCCGCGTCGGTGCGCTCGCTGCGTCCGCGCGGCCGGCACGTGCAGGTCGGGCTGCTGCTCGGCGAGCACGCCACGCCGCCGCTGCCGATGGACCTCGTGGTCTCGCGCGAGCTCTCGGTGCACGGGTCGCACGGCATGCCGGCCGCCGACTACCCCGCGCTGCTCGAGCAGGTCGCCGACGGGTCGCTGCGCCCGCAGGACCTCGTCGGCCGCGTCATCGGCCTCGATGAGGCGGCCGCAGCGCTCGCCGCGCTCGACCGCGAGGCGGCGTACGCCGGCATGACGGTCGTGCGCCCGGCCGCGCTGATCAGCGGCGCGTCGTCCGGCGGCGCGGTCTCGAGGCCCGGCCCGGCATCGACCGGGGCGCCCTGCTCGAGCCGCTGGCGGCGGTTGTGCCGCCACTCCCAGACCAGCGGGATGGCGAAGACGACCATGATCAGCGCGAACGCGATGTCGATGCGGTCGCCCAGCTCGGGGAAGCGGCGGCCGAGGAAGTAGCCGAGCATCGTGATGGAGACGACCCAGAGGAGGGCGCCCACGGCGCTCCACAGGAAGAAGCGCCGCCGCGGCATCCGGGTCGCGCCGGCGACGACGGTGATGAACGTCCGCACGAACGCGACGAACCGCCCGGCCACCAGCGCGATCGGGCCGTGGCGCGCGAAGAAGTCGTGGGTCTGGTCGAAGTACTTGCGCTTGAGGATCCGCCCGTTGCGGTCGTAGAGCGGCGGGCCCACCTTGCGCCCGATCTCGTAGCCCACCACGTTGCCGGCGAAGGCCGCGACCACCAGCAGGGTCGTCGCGACGACGAGCTCGACCTCCTCGGTGCCGGGGAAGACGTCGACCGTGCCGGTGGCGATGAAGAGCCCGAGCCCGAAGAGCAGGGTGTCGCCCGGCAGGAACGGGAAGCAGCAGGCCGCACTCCACGAAGATCACGACGAGGCTCACCCAGAACAGCGCCGGCCCGAGCACCTCTCGCCAGCGGTTGGGGTCGAGGAACTCGAACCCCACCATCGCGGTCTCGGCCAGCATCACCTCAGCCTATCGAGCGCCACTAGGCTCGTCCGCGTGACGGGACCCGACGGCGCTCAGCCCCCGGGCGACGTCGGCGGACCCGACCAGACCGGCCCCGGCGCGGACGCCCGGGCGCCGTACGACCCGATGCCGCACGGCCCGGCCGAGGTCGGCGTCGGCCCGTGGCCCGGCGGCCCCCGCGCCTGGCCCGACGACCCGCGGCTCGACCCCGAGCTGCTCGCGCACGGCGACCGCCGCAACGTGGTGGACCGCTACCGGTACTGGCGGCTCGAGGCGATCGTCGCCGACCTCGACACCCGCCGGCACGAGTTCCACGTGGCCGTCGAGAACTGGCAGCACGACTTCAACATCGGCACGGTCGTGCGCACCGCCAACGCCTTTCTCGCCGCCGAGGTGCACATCGTCGGCCACCGCCGCTGGAACCGGCGCGGCGCGATGGTCACCGACCGCTACCAGCACGTGCGGCACCACCCGGACGCCGACGCGCTCGCCGCGTACCTCCGCGGCCTCCCCGGCCCCGGGGGCGCCGGGGTTCCGCTGCTCGGCATCGACAACCTGCCCGGTTCCCGCCCGCTGGAGAGCACCGAGCTGCCCCGCCAGGTCTGCTTCCTCTTCGGCCAGGAGGGGCCCGGCCTCTCCGAGGGAGCACGCCGGGCATGCCACGCGACGCTGTCCATCGCGCAGTACGGCTCGACGCGCTCGATCAACGCCAGCGCCGCCGCCGCGGTCGCGATGCACGCCTGGGTGCGCCTGCACGCGCACGCGCCGCCCGACAGCGGTTAGCCTCGGCGGCATGGAGATGGCGATCGCCCAGACCGTGCACGTGGACGCCGACCCGGGGACGGTGTGGGCCCTGGTCACCGACATCGAGCGCACGGGCGAGTGGAGCCCGATCTGCGTCGGCTGCGAGTGGGAGGGCGACGCGCCGGGTCCCGACGGCCCGCGCGTGGGCGACCGGTTCGTCGGGCACAACCGCACGCCCGAGCGGTCGTGGAGCACGACCTCCGAGGTCGTCGAGGCCGAGCCGCGGCGGGCCTTCGCCTGGGAGGTCAACGGCGGCGTCGTCCGCTGGGGCTACCGGCTCCAGCCGGCCGGCGGCGGCACGGACCTGACCGAGCACTGGGAGCTGCTGCGCCCGCGGGGGCCGGAGTTCTTCCGCGACAAGTTCGGCGACGGCGCCGACGAGGCGATCGCCACCCGCGCCCACTGGGCGCGCGAGGGCATCCCCGCGACCCTGGCCACGGTGAAGAGGCTCGCCGAGGCCCTGCGCGTGGACTGATCGGGTCGAGCGGAGCCGGCGCGTCGGCTCAGGGCCGTTCGCGGGCGGCGTGCCGCAGCTCGTCCATCAGCCGCCGGTGCGTGAGCGCGGCGACGGTCTCCCGGGCGGGCAGGTCCGCCACGAGGTACGCCATCCCGACCAGGCCCTTCGGCTCGAGCAGGATCGTGGTGGTGACGGTGCTGGCGTCCTGGTCGCTGGCGGCGTCCACCTCGACCTGGAGCCGTACGGTGCCCGGCGCGCGCACCCGTGCGCGCAGCTCGAGCAGTGAGCCGTCGGCGGCGTCGACCTCCCAGAACCCCGCGTGGTCCCCCGGGCGCAGCAGCTCGCGCCCGGGCGGCGGGGCGTCCGCGCCGGGCCCGCCGAGGGCGCGGTCGATCCACGCCCGCAGGGCGAGCGGGGCCGCCTCCACGTACCACCGCGGCCCCTCGCGGCCGTTGGCGACGACACGCCACGTCTCGGCCGGTCGGAGTGCGATGGTCCCGCGCCGGATGCTTGACGTCAGGTGCACGCGCCGACCGTAGCCCGCGCTGCTTCAGCCGGGGTGCAGGCGTCCGCACCCCGCCCGGGCAGCGATCGCGGCCTCAGCGGGCAGCGGCGCAGCCGCCGCCGCTTCTGCTCGCCGCGCTCGGTCGGGCCCTCGCTCGGGGCGGGACGGGTCGAACTCGTTCGGCCCGATCTCGGAGGTGGACCCGTAGCCCCGGCGGCCGGACGAGCGGAGCGGCGCGGGGAGGGGGACGGCTAGGGTGGGGGAGACGTCCCACGAGGCCGGGTGACACGCCGCCGCGTCACCGGTCCGCGCACAGGAGGAGAGCGCCGATGCCCATCGCCACGCCCGAGGTCTACGCCGAGATGCTGGACGCGGCGAAGAACAAGAGCTTCGCCTACCCCGCCATCAACGTCTCGTCCTCGCAGACGCTGAACGCCGCGCTGAAGGGGTTCGCCGACGCGGGCTCCGACGGGATCATCCAGGTCTCCACCGGCGGGGCGGAGTACCTCTCCGGCCCCTCGGTCAAGAACATGGTGACCGGCGCGAGCGCCTTCGCGGCGTACGCGGCCGAGGTGGCGCGCAGCTACCCCGTGAACATCGCGCTGCACACCGACCACTGCCCGAAGGACAAGCTCGACGGCTTCGTGCGCCCGCTGCTCGCGCTGAGCCAGGAGCGGGTCGACCGCGGTGAGGCGCCGCTGTTCCAGTCGCACATGTGGGACGGCTCCGCCACGCCGCTGGACGAGAACCTCCAGATCGCCGAGGAGCTGCTCGAGAAGTCGATCGCGGCGAGGATCATCCTGGAGATCGAGGTCGGCGTCGTCGGCGGCGAGGAGGACGGCGTCGCGCACGAGATCAACGACAAGCTCTACTCGACGCCCGAGGACGCCATCGCCACCGCGAAGGCGCTCGGCCACGGCGACCGCGGCTACTACATGACCGCGCTGACCTTCGGGAACGTGCACGGCGTCTACAAGCCGGGCAACGTGCAGCTGCGGCCCGACGTGCTGAAGTCGGCCCAGGAGGCGGTGGAGCAGGAGTTCGGGCTGGAGTCCGGCAGCAAGCCGTTCCACCTGGTCTTCCACGGCGGCTCCGGCTCGTCGGTCGAGGACATCGCCGCGGCGCTCGACTACGGCGTCGTGAAGATGAACGTCGACACCGACACGCAGTACTCCTTCACCCGCCCGATCGCCGACCACATGCTGCGCAACTACGACGGCGTGCTGAAGATCGACGGCGAGGTCGGCGACAAGAAGGCCTACGACCCGCGCGCCTGGGGCAAGGCCGGCGAGGCGGGCATGGCCGCCCGCGTCGTCGAGGCCTGCGAGCACCTGCGCTCCGCCGGGACGTCCCTCTCCGCCTGAGGCCCCCGCGCAGCCTCGCGTGACGTCGGGCGCTACCCGCACGCCCCGCGTCCGCCCCTTGGCTGTAACGCGGTGTCCATGACGCTTCTGCGGTGCTACAACACCGCAGAAGCGCTACGGACACCGCGTTACAGCAGGCGGCGGCGCGTGGGTGTCCACAGTCGCGCTCGGCCCGGCGCCTCCACAGGTGAGGCGGAGGCCGCGTCGCGCAGGGCATGGCCCGGCGAGCGTAGGCGCGTGCATCCGGACATCGTGGCGCTCCTCGCGAGGCAGCACGGGCTCGTGACCCATCGCCAGCTCGTGGCGGCCGGGGTCGATGCCCGGCAGCTGGCGGCGCGAAGGGGGCGCGCGTCCGCCTGGGTCGCCGTACGCCGCAGCGTGTACGCACCCGCTGACCGCTGGTCGTCCGCGGACGACGTCGGGCGGTGGCGGCTCCGCGACGCCGCGGCGAGCCTGGCAATGAGGAGGGAGCACCTGCTCAGCCACGACTCGGCGGCGCGGGCGCACGGGCTCGACCAGCTCGCCGTCCGGCGACCGCTGGTCCACGTGACGCGGCCCGGGGTGCACGGCTCGCGCACGGAGCACGGCGTCCGGCACCACCTCACCCGGGTGCCGCTGGAGCCGGCGCCCGGTGTGCCGGGGCCGCGCTGCACCGGGCTGGCTCGCACATCCCTGGACGTCGCCCGCGAGCACGGTGCCCTGCACGGCGTCGTCGTCGTCGATCAGGCGCTGCGCCGTGGGGTTGCGTGTTCGGCGCTGCGGCGCGAGCTGGCCGCGATGACGTTCTGGCCCGGGGTCAGCGGAGCACGCGTCGCGCTCGATCTGGCCGATCCGGGGGCCGAGTCGCTGGGCGAGTCGGCCGCCCGGCTCCTCGTGACCGAGCTGGGACTGGGCCGCCCCCAGACCCAGTTCGCGGTGCGGCTCGAGGGCGGCAGGACGGCCTGGTGCGACCTGCGCATCGGCTGCCACGTCTTCGAGTTCGACGGCATGGTCAAGTACCGGCGACGCGATCAGGGTGGCGTGGCCACCCGCGACGCGGCGGAGGTGGCGTGGGAGGAGCGGATGCGCGAGCAGCTCGTGATGCGGGAGGGGCTCGGCCTCTCCCGCATCGTGTGGGACGAGCTGTGGCACCCCCGGAGGGAGTCGACCAAGGCGCGCCTGCACCGGGAGTACGCCGACACGCTCCAGCGCCACGGCTCCGTGCTGCCCCCGCACCTGCGCGAGTACGACGCCCGGGTGCGGAGCCGCCGCGTCCCGCCCTCCGCGCTGTAACGCGGTGTCCATAGCGGTTCTGCGGTGTTACATCACAGCGGAAGTGTCATGGACACCGCGTTACAGCGAGTGGGGCGGCGCGCGTGGAGGGGCTGGGGCAGGTCAGCCGTCGAGCAGGGCGTCGTACGCCGCGGGGCTGGTCTCGCGGAGGAAGCTCGAGCAGCGGTCCCACTCGTCGTCCTCGCCGATCGCGCGGGCGGAGGCGGCCAGGAGCGCGAGGGCGCGGAGGAAGCCGCGGTTCGGCTCGTGGTCCCACGGCACGGGCCCGTGGCCGCCCCAGCCGTTGCGGCGCAGCATGTCGAGGCTGCGGTGGTAGCCGACACGGCTGTAGGCGTAGACCGTGACGTCCTCGGCACCCTGGTCGCGGGCCTGCCCGGCCAGCGCGGCCCAGGCCGCCGGCGACGCCGGGTGCGCGCGGACGACGTCGGCGGGCGCCGCGCCGGCGGCGAGCTCACCGTCGGCCGGGTCCTCGGGCAGGCGGGTCTCGGGCGGCTGGGCCATCAGGTCGACGTGCGGCATGCGCGCCATCCTGCCAGCCGACCCGGCGTGCACACCCGGCCGGGCGCGTACGTCGGCCCTGGCCGCCGCAGAGCGCGCGGGCTGTCGCAACCGTACGGTCGCTCGTGCCCCGTCACAGGGTTGCTGAAGCGACCGTGACCCCGCTCCGTTACATGAAGGCAGGGGCTACATGCAGAGGCGGGCGGTCACGCACCCAGCAGGTGGCGCACGGTGCCCGGGCCGAGGGCGACGATGAGCGTGGGCAGCCGGGGCCCCTGCTCCGCGTCCACGAGCAGCCGGTAGAGCAGCCGGAAGAACGCCTTCTGGTCGGCCTTCACCTCGTCGGTGGGCCGGTCGTCGAGGTCCAGGCCTCGCGCGATCTTCGGCACGCCGTAGACGACGTCGCTGACGCGGCCGAGGTCCGCGTCCTCGGGCAGCCGTTCGAGCAGCAGCCGGATCCACTCCGCCTCCTGCCCGTCCAGGGCCTGCAGCGCCGCCGCGTCCGGCTCGCTGCGCACCGTCGTCCGGTCCTCGGGCGGCACGAAGTCGGTCGTCCACGTCATCGCCCGGGTCAGGCGCGGCTCGAGCTCCTCCACCGACTCGTGCTGGTGCCCCACGTCGCCGACGATGCGGCTGATCTGGTCGGCGGAGCCGGCGGTGACGTCCGCGACCGACGAGAGCACCCGAAAGGGCACGACGACGCGCGGCGTGGGCAGCGTCCCCGCCGTCGAGGTGGCGCTGGCGCGCTCCCAGGCCAGCACCTGCGCGTCGCGCTTGTCGGGGTCCTGGGCCTTGCGACCCAGCGCGTCCCACTCGTCGTAGAGCCGCACCACCTCGGGCCCGAAGTCCACGTTGAACGCCTGCTTGGGCTGCCGCCGGGCGTAGAGCCAGCGCAGGATCGGCGCCTCCAGCACCCGCAACGCCTCGGCCGCCGTGGGCACGGAGCCGCGCGAGGAAGACATCTTGGCCATCCCCGCGACCCCGACGAACGAGTAGCCCACGAAGGCGGGAGCCCGGCCGTCGAAGATCTCGGCGACCAGCTCCTTGCCGACCGTGTACGACGACCCCGGGGTGGCGTGGTCGACGCCGCCGGGTTCGAAGTTGACGCCTTCCCAGGCCCAGCGCATCGGCCAGTCGACCTTCCAGACGAGCTTGCCCTCGTCCTGCGTGGCCAGGTTCGTCGTGCCCGTGAAGCCGCACGCCCGGCAGGCGTAGTCGAGGTCGGTGGTGTCGTCGCTGTAGTCCGTGATGCTGGTGGTGTCGCGGCCACACTGGCGGCAGTAGGGCTTGAACGGGAACCGGGCCAGGTCGCCGGAGCCCGTCGACTCGGCCTCCTCGTCGCTGACCACCGACTCCGCGAGGGCCGCGGCCTCCTGCTCGGACTCGCCCTCGGGTGCCGTCTTGGTGCGGTAACGGGCCAGCACGCGGTTGACGTCGCCGCGCCGCCGGACGGCGTGCAGCACCCGCTCGCGGTAGATGCCCGCGCGGTACATCTGCGTCTGGTCGACCTCGTCCATCTCGCAGCCCATCTCGGCCAGCGCCTCACGCAGCGGGGCCTTGAAGTGCTCGGCCCAGGAGTCGTGGCAGTCCCAGGGGTCGGGCACGGCCGAGAGCGGACGGCCGACATGCTCCTGCCACGACTCGTCGACTCCGGCTGGCACCTTCCGGAACCGGTCGTAGTCGTCCCAGGAGTGCAGGTGCCGGGTGCGGACGCCGCGCTGGCGCAGCTCCTCGGCCACGAAGTGCACGGTGAGGAACTCGCGCAGGTTGCCGAGGTGGATCGGGCCCGAGGGGGAGATGCCCGAGGCGACCGTGACGAGCGCGCCGTGGGCGACTGCCTCGTCGCCGCCGGCGTGGCGGATGGCGTCGTCGGCCGCGCGCGCGACCCAGTCGGTGGGGCGACCACGGCTCCGGGACATGGCGGGGCTGCTCCTGCGCGCTCGGGGGACGGGACGCCGGGTCAGGCTACGCGGAGCGGAGGGGAGCGCCGGAACCGCCCCTGCGCGGCCCCGGCGCTCCGCGGCCGGCCCGACCGGGCCGCTTCCGCGGTGTCCGGCCGGGCGCCGGAGGCGGATCACATCCCCCGCCGTGGGATCCGTCGCCGTCGGCTCCGCTGTCATGATCGCCCTGACCGGTGCCTGCCACATGGTCCCTGAAGGCCGCTGTCACTAAGATGTCAGGGTGGCCCGTTCCGTTCCGTACTCCGTGCTCACGGCTCTGGGCTTCTCGGCGGCCATCGACCGGCTCTACCAACGCCTGCTCGCCCAGCCGCGGCGCGAGCTCGCGAGCGTCGCGAGCAGCCTCAACACCTCCCCGGGCGAGCTGCTCACCGAGATGGAGCCCCTGCTGGACGCCGGCATCGTGCGCGTGCAGGACGACCGGGTGCTCGTGGCAGGCCCGGTGGAGGCGCTGGGGGTCGTGCTCGCCCACCAGGCCGAGACCGCCTCCGCGGTGCGCCGCGAGCTCGAGCTGGTGACGACGGCGCTGCCGTTCCTCGCCGTCAGCGGGATGAAGCCGGCGCCGGGCGAGGTGGAGGGGGTGACTCCCCTCGACGGCGAGATCAGCTCCGGCGGCAAGCCGGTGCAGCTGCTCGCCGACCTGATGCTGGGCAGCAAGGGCGACCTGCTCTGGTGGCGGCCGGACCAGTGGCAGCTGCCGCGCGAGGACCGGATGGCCGAGCTGGTGCGGCAGGTCACGTCCACCGGTCGCCGGTCGCGGGCGATCTACCCGCTGCGGGTGCTCCAGGAGGCCCCGAGCGCGGTGCAGCACCGGGCGGAGGCCGGCGAGGAGATCCGCCTGGTGCCCGAGCTGCCCACCCGGATGGTGGTCATCGCGCCCACCCACCTGGTCCTCCCCGAGCCGCTGGGGCAGGCTGACGAGCCGCGCACCCTGACCCGGCAGCGGGGGCTGGTCGAGCTCGCGATCCTGCTCTTCGAGCTGATGTGGGAGCGTGCCTCGCCGGTGCCCGAGCTCGACCGCGGCGAGGCGCGGCCGGACCTGCGCCGCTTCCTGCTCCAGCAGATGGCCGCGGGGCTCCAGGACGAGCAGATCGCCCGCTCGCTCGGCGTCAGCCTGCGCACCGTGCGCCGCCGGATCGCCGCGATCATGACCGAGGTCGGCGCCGACACCCGCTTCCAGGCCGGGGTCGAGGCCGCGCGGCGCGGCTGGCTCTGAGACCAGGTCGGGAGACTCAGGCCGGCGCCGCGGCTCCCGCGGCCCCCGGGTCGGCGTCGCCGGTGGTCGTCGCCGCGTGCGGCAGCGTCATCGCGAAGGCGCCGCGCTCGAGCCGCCAGGTGCGCTCGGTGTGCGGGCCGGTGAGCTCGCCGTCCGCCGCGCACCAGAACCGGGCCCCGGAGACACGCACCTCACCGCCGCGCAGGTAGGACACGTCGGTGCGCTGGTGGTGGACGCCGCGGCTCAGCCGGGCGACGTACGCCCAGCGCGCCCACGGCCCCACCGACCGGGAGACCATCACGTCGGCCGTGCCGTCGGCGACCTCGGCGTCGGGGGTGAGCGGGGTGCCGCCGCCGACGTTCGAGCCGTTGCCGATCGCCACCATCAGCAGCGACTCGTGCGGGCGCGCGGCCACCTCGCCGTCCACCTCGACGCGCAGGTGCACGGTCGGCTTGCGCAGCGCGGCAAGGACGGCGCCGATCGGGTAGCCGAGCTTGCCGAGATTCAGCCGGCCGACGCCGACCCGGCCGAGGCGTTGCTTCCAGCGGTGCGCGAGGCGGCTGGCCTGGGCGCCGGCGCCCACGTGCACGTTGTTGACGACCACGCCGCCGCCGTCGTCCACGAGCAGGTCGACGTCGTGCTCGACGCCGGAGAGCACGACCCGTGCGGCCTCCGCGGGGTCCAGCGGGATGCTCGTGCCGCGGGCGAAGTCGTTGCCGGTGCCCAGCGGCAGCAGGCCGAGGACGACCTCGCCGAGGGTCCCGCGCCGGTGCAGGGCCTCGACGACGGCGTGCAGGCTTCCGTCGCCGCCGGCGACGACGAGCCGGCGCGTGCCCACGTCGTCGAGCACCCGCGACAGGTCGTCCTGGTCGGCGGTCTCCTCGACGCGCACGTCGGCGCTGGCGCGCAGCACGTCGAGCGCCTGCCGGGTGCGCTGCCGGTCGGATGAGCCGGCGCCCGCGTTCGTGATCACGAGCAGCGGGTCCATCCCCCGGACCCTAGTCGAGGCGTGTGCACGCCGCGGCGCCTTGGTAGTCTGCCGTCGCGACGGGCCCCGACAACGCTGCTGTTGCCGGGGCCGATTCCTGTGCGGGCCCCGTGCCCGGACGTGTGTTGAGGGGGACCCATGCCCGCCATCGCCATCCTCGGCGCCCAGTGGGGCGACGAGGGCAAGGGCAAGGCCACCGACCTGCTCGCCACGAACCAGCGCATCGACTGGGTCGTGCGCACCAGCGGCGGCCACAACGCCGGTCACACCATCGTCGTCGACGGCGAGAAGTTCGCGACGCACCTGCTGCCCAGCGGCATCCTCACCCCCGGTGCGACGTGCGTGATCGGCAACGGCGTGGTCGTCAGCCCGGAGGCGCTCTTCAGCGAGCTGGACGCGCTGCTCGAGCGCGGCGTCGAGCTCGCCGAGCTGAAGGTCAGCGCCAACGCGCACCTGATCGCGTCCTACCACTCCACGATCGACAAGGTCACCGAGCGGTTCCTCGGCAAGAACCGGATCGGCACCACGGGACGCGGCATCGGGCCGGCGTACGCCGACAAGGTGAACCGGGTGGGCGTCCGGGTCGCCGACCTCTTCGACGAGAAGATCCTGAGCGAGAAGGTCGAGGCCGCCCTCGACGTGCGCAACCACCTGCTGACGAAGGTCTACAACCGGCGCTCCATCGAGCCGGACGAGGTCGTCGAGGAGCTGCTCTCCTACGCCGACCGGCTGCGCCCGCTGGTCGCGGACACCTCGCTGCTGCTCAACCAGGCGCTCGACCGCGACGAGACCGTGCTCTTCGAGGGCGCGCAGGCGACCATGCTGGACGTCGACCACGGCACCTACCCGTTCGTGACCAGCAGCAACCCCGTCGCGGGCGGGGTCGCCGTCGGCGGCGGCGTCGGGCCGACGCGGATCGACCGCGTGATCGGCGTGATCAAGGCCTACACGACGCGCGTGGGCTCGGGGCCGTTCCCGACCGAGCTGTTCGACGAGGACGGCGAGAAGCTGCAGCGGGTCGGGGCCGAGGTCGGCGTCTCGACGGGCCGCGACCGCCGGTGCGGCTGGTACGACGCGGTGATCGCGCGGTACGCCACCCGCGTCAACGGGCTGACGGAGTTCTTCCTGACCAAGCTCGACGTGCTCTCGAGCTGGGAGCGGGTGCCGGTGTGCGTGGCCTACGACGTCGACGGCGTGCGGCACGACGAGATGCCGATGACGCAGTCGGAGTTCCACCGCGCCAAGCCCGTCTACGAGTTCCTCGACGGCTGGACGGAGGACCTCTCCGGCTGCCGCGCCTTCGGTCAGCTGCCCAGGACGGCGCAGGCCTACGTGCAGGCGCTGGAGGAGATGTCGGGCGCGCCCATCTGGGGCGTCGGCGTCGGCCCCGGCCGCGACCAGACGATCGTCGTCCACCCCTGACCGCCGAGTGGGCGTGACTCCCGCGCCGAGTGGGCGTGAGTCCCGCGTCGAGTGGGCATGAGTCCCGCGTCGAGTGGGCATGAGTCCCGCGCTCGCCGGACACGGACGCCCACTCAGCGGCACGGGGGCATGACAGACCGAGCCGGTCTGTCCAGACTCAGCGGCATGAGCCTCCTCGCGCGCCGCCCCACCGCTGACCCTGCCGGCCTCGTCGTGGTGGTGACCGGCGGGGCCCGCGGCATCGGCCGCGCCACGGCCGCGCGGCTGGCCGGTGCCGGGGCGTCGGTGGCCATCGGCGACCGGGACGCCGACCTGGCGCGCACCACCGCCGACGAGCTGGACGCCGCCGAGCCCGGCCGCGTCGTCGCCGCGCCGCTCGACGTGACCGACGCCGGCTCCTGGGCACGGTTCCTCGCCGAGGTCGCCCACCTCGGGCCCGTCGACGTCCTGGTCAACAACGCCGGCGTGATGCCGCTGGGGCCGGCCCTCGAGGAGCCAGAGGACGTGACGCGCGCGGTGCTCGACGTGAACGTCGGCGGCATCGTGCACGGCACCCGCGCCGTCGCGCCCGCGATGGTCGCGCGGGGCCGCGGCCACCTGGTCAACATCGCCTCCGCGGTGGGGCGGGTCGCGGCCCCGGGTGGGGCGACGTACACCGCCTCGAAGCACGCGGTGGTCGGCTACTCCGAGGCGCTACGCGGCGAGCTGCGCCCGCACGGCGTCGACGTCTCGCTCGTGCTGCCGCTGGTCGTCGGGACCGAGCTGGCCGCGGGCCTCGGCGCCGCGCGCGGCATCGACCACCTGACCCCGGACGACGTCGCCCGCGAGATCGAGCGCACGATCCGACGCCCCTGCCCCGAGCGCTGGGTGCCGCGCTGGACCCAGGGGCTGGCCCGGTTGACCGCCGTCCTGCCCCGGGCCCTGCAGGACCAGATGGCCCGGACGATGCGCTCCGACCGGATCCTCGCGAGCTACGACGCGGAGGCGCGCCGCGAGTACGAGGCGCGGGTGCGCCCCCGCACCGCGTCCTGACGCGGGCGGCACATCGATCGCGAGGGTTCCACCTCCGGCGCCGACGCCCTAGGTTGAGACACGAGCGGCGCCGGCGGCGCCACCGTGGGCCCGGGGGCCGGAAGGAGCGCGAGGCGCATGTCCGCAGAGTCCGACCAGATCGATGACTACCTCAGCTATGCGGGGCTCGGGTTCGGCGTCGTCGCCGCCGTGGCGCCGGGCGCCTTCCTGAGGCTCTACGGGCTGCGCGGCGAGGAAACCACGCGCCTGTTCGCGCGGATGTGGGGGGCGGCGCAGATCGCCGTCAGTGCCGAGGGGCTGCGCGCCTCGACCGCCCGGGAGCGCCGCGACCACCTCGTCACCACCGCCGCGCTCGGCGCCGGCAACATGCTCGCGATCCTGGCCGCCGGCAACGAGGTCGGCCGGGGCAGCAAGCTGCTCGGCCTGGTCACCACGGCCGGCTTCGCCGGCGCCGCGGCCTACGCGCTCGGCCAGGACTGAGACGCGGGCGCGGCGCCCGTACGATCACGGCCCGTGACACCCAGCGCACCCAGCCAGCCCCTGTCCGTCCTGGTCCTCGGCGCCGGGGGGCGCGAGCACGCCCTCGCCCGGGCGCTCGCGCGCGACCCGCTGGTGCGCGAGGTGCACGCGGCGCCGGGCAACCCCGGCGTCGCCGAGGTCGCCACGCTGCACGAGGTGGACCCGCTCTCCGGCGACGCGGTGGTCGCCCTCGCTCGCGGGCTCGGCACCGACCTCGTCGTGGTCGGCCCGGAGGCACCGCTGGTCGCCGGGGTGGCCGACGCGGTCACCGACGCCGGCATCGCGTGCTTCGGGCCCTCGCGGGAGGCAGCCCGGCTGGAGGGCTCCAAGGCCTTCGCCAAGGAGGTGATGGCCGCCGCCGGGGTGCCGACCGCCGAGGCGCGGGTGTGCGCCGACGCCGACGAGGTCGCCGCGGCGCTGGACGCCTTCGGGCCGCCGTACGTCGTCAAGGACGACGGGCTGGCCGCCGGCAAGGGCGTGGTCGTGACCGACGACCGCCGGGAGGCGCTCGAGCACGCCGCGGGGTGCGGGCGGGTGGTGGTCGAGGAGTTCCTCGACGGGCCGGAGGTGTCGCTCTTCGCGATCACCGACGGGGCCACGGTGCACCCGCTGCAGCCGGCGCAGGACTTCAAGCGGATCGGCGACGGCGACGCCGGGCCGAACACCGGCGGCATGGGGGCGTACACGCCGCTGCCCTGGGCGCCGCTGGAGCTGGTCGACGACGTGCGCCGCGACGTGCTGCAGCCGACGGTGGACGAGATGTCGCGCCGCGGCACCCCCTTCCGCGGGCTGCTGTACGCCGGGCTGGCGCTGACCTCGCGGGGGCTGCGGGTGGTGGAGTTCAACGCCCGCTTCGGTGACCCGGAGACCCAGCCGCTGCTCGCGCTGCTCGAGTCCTCGCTCGTCGAGCAGCTCTGGGGCGCCGCGACCGGGCGGTTGCACGAGGTGCCGCCGCCGCGGTTCCGGGACGGTGCGGCCGTCTCGGTCGTGCTCGCCTCGGCGGGCTACCCCGCCGGCTCCTCGAAGGGCGACGTGATCACCGGGTGCGAGGCCCTGGCGGGCCACCCCGCGGTGCACGTGATCCACGCGGGCACGGCGCGCGACGAGGCCGGCCGGCTCGTGACCGCCGGGGGACGGGTGCTCGCCGTGACCGCGGTCGGCGGTGACCTCGCCGCCGCGCGGTCGACGGCGTACGAGGGCGTGGACGCCATCGCGTTCGACGGCAGCCAGCACCGCACCGACATCGCGCGGGAAGCCTCGGGCTGAGGCCGTCGGGCACGCCGCCGTGGCGAGAGGGGCAACCTGAGGGTGTTGACACGCCCGACGCCGTTCGAGGAGGGTCGGCCCAGAGGCTAGGCCAGTGCGCCACCGGGCCACTTGCCCGCCACGGGCGATGACGGGGGCTTCCCCCGCTCGACCCAGCCCCGCCGCGGAAGAAGCGGCCGGGCGCCTCAGCGCGGCCCCGGTCGGGCCGCCACACGACCGGGGCGAACCAGCCCACCCAGTCTGCACGACATCGCCCCGCGGCCGGACGGGGACCAGGAACGGAGAGATGTCATGGTCATCTTTGGAGTCGCGGTGCTCGCCGGGTGCTTCCTGCTCGGCTCACTGCTCGGGGAGCTGCTCGGGCTCGCGCTCGGCGTCGAAGCCAACGTCGGCGGCGTCGGGTTCGCGATGGTGCTGTTCATCCTGGTCGCCGACCAGCTGCGCCGCAGGGGCCGCTTCCCCGCCAGCAGCGAGATGGGCGTCCTGTTCTGGAGCGCCCTCTACATCCCGATCGTGGTGGCGATGGCCGCCACGCAGAACGTGGTCTCGGCGCTGAGCGGCGGCCCGATGGCACTGCTCGTCGGCGTCGCCGCGACGCTCGTCGGGCTCGCGCTCGTCCCACCCCTCGCCCGCATCGGCGGCGAGGCCGAGCCGCTGCCCCCGCTCGACGAGGAGGGGTCTGACGACCTCGCGCCCACCGCAAAGGAGAACGCCTGATGGAACGCATCACGCTCATGCTCGAGGACAACGGACTCGTCTTCGCCTTCTTCCTCGTGGGCGCCCTCGTCCTCGCGTCCAACATGTTCTCGCGGAAGTTCACGCGCGGGCGCCTGCACGGCTCGGCGATCGCGATCGCGGTCGGACTGGTGATCGCCTACCTCGGGGGCAGGGTCGCCGGTGGCGAGGACGGCATCGCCGACATCGCCATCTTCGCCGGCCTCGGCGTGATGGGCGGCTCGATGCTCCGCGACTTCGCGATCGTCTCGACGGCCTACGGCGTCGACCTCCGCGAGATCCGCAAGGGAGGCGCAGCCGGGATCCTGTCGATCCTGCTCGGCGTGCTCGTCGCCGCGGTCGTCGGGGCGGTGATCGCCCTCGCGTTCGGCTACACCGACCCCGTCAGCATGGCCACGATCGGAGGCGGCGCGGCCACCTACATCGTCGGCCCGGTCACCGGGACCGCACTCGGGGCCAGCAGCGAGGTCATCGCGCTCTCCGTGGCCGCGGGCCTGGTGAAGTCGGTGCTCGTGATGGTCGGGACGCCGTTCATCGCCCCCCTCATCGGGCTCAACAACTCGAAGTCGGCGATGGTCTACGGCGGGCTCATGGGGACCACGTCGGGGGTCGCCGGTGGCCTCGCCGCCACCGACAAGCGGCTGGTGCCGTACGGCGCCATGACCTCGACGTTCTTCACCGGGATGGGCGCGCTGCTCGTCCCGTCGGTGTTCTACCTCGCCCTCGTCTGGATGATGGGTTGAGCAGCCCGGACACCGGGCCGGGCAGGCCCGGTGGCCTGGCCGAGGGGTCGGCTAGGCTGGAGGGCCTTTCGCCGTGACGAAGAGGGGCACGCGCATGGTGCACCGATCCACGGGGGAGCGCGCTCCCCTGACCCGTCTGGCACGGCCCCGCCTCTACGCGCAGCTCGCCGACCAGCTCCTGGACTACATCCACCGCGAGGCGTTCGTGCGCGGTGACCGGCTCCCGGCCGAGCGCGAGCTGGCCGCCCAGCTGGGCGTCAGCCGCGCCACCCTGAGCCAGGCGCTGGTCGCGCTCGAGGTCCAGGGCATCATCGACGTGCGCCACGGTGACGGGGCGGTGCTGCTCGATATCCCGGCCGGCCCCCACGTGCTCGAGACCCTCCGGGCGCGGCAGAACCGGCTCGCGGAGGTGCTCGAGGCGCGGCAGGCCCTCGAGACGACCTTGGCCCGTCTGGCCGCCGAACGGCGCACCGACGCCGACCTCGCCGACATCGACGCCGCCCTCGACGCGATGGGCGCCGACATCGAGGGCGGCGGCCGGGGGATCGACGGCGATGAGCGCTTTCACGCCGCGGTCACCGTCGCCGGTCACTCCGGGCTGCTCGCCGCGCTGATGCGCGACATCTCCGAGCTGATCCGCGAGTCCCGCGTCGAGTCCCTCGGTCAGCCCGACCGGCCCCATCAGTCCCTGGCCGGTCACCGCCGCATCGCCGAGGCCATCGAGGCCCGTGATCCCGACGGCGCGGCCAGGGCCATGGCCGAGCACATCGGCCACGTCTCCGACGTGGCGCTCCTGCGTCAGACCTGACCCGGCGGCAGGCGCCCCGGGCCCGTGGGAGGATGGGGCCTCGTGAGCGTTCCCAACGTCCTGGCCACGCGCTATGCCGGCGCCGACCTCGCGCAGATCTGGTCCCCGGAGCACAAGGTCGTGCTGGAGCGGCGGCTGTGGATCGCCGTGCTGCGCGCCCAGCGCGACCTCGGCGTGGCCGTGCCCGACGGCGTGGTCGAGGCGTACGAGGCCGTCGTCGACCGGGTCGACCTCGAGTCGATCGCCGCTCGCGAGCGCGCCACCCGGCACGACGTGAAGGCCCGCATCGAGGAGTTCTGCGCGCTGGCCGGGCACGAGCACGTGCACAAGGGCATGACCTCGCGCGACCTCACCGAGAACGTCGAGCAGCTGCAGGTGCGCCAGTCGCTGGGGCTGCTGCGGGACCGCGCGGTCGCGGCGCTGACCCGGCTGGCGCGGCTCGCCGCCGAGCACGAGGCCACCGTGATGGCCGGACGCTCGCACAACGTCGCGGCGCAGGCGACGACCCTGGGCAAGCGGTTCGCCACCGTGGCCGACGAGATGCTCGTCGCCGTGCGGCGGCTCGAGGAGCTGCTGGCGCGCTACCCGTTGCGCGGCGTGAAGGGGCCGATGGGCACCGCGCAGGACATGCTCGACCTCCTCGACGGCGACCCCGACAAGCTGGACCGGCTCGAGAACCGCGTGGCCGCCCACCTCGGCTTCTCCGACGTGCTGACGTCGGTCGGCCAGGTCTACCCGCGCTCGCTGGACTTCGAGGCCGTCTCGGCGCTCGTGCAGCTGGTGGCGGGCCCCTCGAACCTGGCCACGACGGTGCGGCTGATGGCGGGCCACGAGCTGGTGACCGAGGGCTTCAAGGAGGGCCAGGTCGGCTCCTCGGCGATGCCGCACAAGATGAACACCCGCTCCTGCGAGCGCGTCAACGGCCTCGCCGTCGTGCTCCGCGGGCACCTGTCGATGCTGGGCGAGCTCGCCGGCGCCCAGTGGAACGAGGGCGACGTCTCCTGCTCCGTGGTGCGCCGGGTGGCGCTGCCGGACGCATTCTTCGCCGCGGACGGGCTCTTCCAGACGTTCCTGACGGTGCTCGACGAGTTCGGCGCCTTCCCGGCCGTGATCCAGCGCGAGCTCGACCGCTACCTGCCGTTCCTGACCACGACGAAGGTGCTGATGGCCGCGGTGCGCCAGGGCGTCGGGAGGGAGGCCGCGCACGAGGCGATCAAGGAGCACGCCGTCACGGTCGCTCTCGAGATGCGTCAGGGGCTGCAGGAGAACGACCTGCTCGACCGGCTGGCCGCCGACGAGCGGCTCGCGCTGGGCCGGGAGCGCATCGACGCGCTGGTCGCCGAGCCGCTGGCCTTCACCGGCGCCGCCGTCGACCAGGTGCGTGCCGTCGTCGGCCGGGTCGAGGCGCTCGCCAAGGAGCACCCCGACGCCGCGGCGTACGCCCCCGGCGAGATCCTCTGAGGCGCCCCCCTTCGCTTGTCACGCGGGGTTATTGACGCTTGAGCAACCCTCCGCGGGCCCGGGAGCGTCACCAGGGTTGCGACAGCTGCGCGGGGTGGCCGGGACTCACGCCCACTCGGCCGTACGGCGCGCGGGACTCACGCCCACTCGGCCGTACGGCGCGCGGGACTGACGCCCACTCGGCCGTCAGGCGGCGCGGCGCCAGGAGTGCACGGCCATCGCCTGCGCGAGCCCCACGAGCAGCAGGGCCGCGACGAGCGCCGCCTGCCAGGCCGCGATCGGGTCGTCCGTGGCGCCCAGCGCGACCTGGTACGTCGTCATCAGCACCGCCGCGCCGAGCGCGGAGCCGATCCGCTGGCCGGTCTGCAGCGCGGCGCCCGCGGCGCCGCCCATCCGGGTCGGCACCTCCGCGAGCGTGAGCGTGAAGTTCGGCGAGATCACGCCGCCGCCGCCGATGCCCGCGAGCAGCAGCGTCGGGACGGCGACCCACCACAGCAGGCTGCCGGTGCCGAGCGGCAGCAGCAGCGCGAGGGCGGCGATCCCGGTCAGCATCACGCCGAGCGCGACGACGGTGAGCACGCGGCCGAACCGGGACACCAGCCGCCCCGCCAGCGGCGAGGTGAGCGCCGCCCCCAGCGCGAACGGCGTCGAGAACAGGCCCGCCTGGAGCGCGGAGTAGCCCAGCTCCTCCTGCAGCACCACCGAGAGCACGAGGAAGATGCCGGTGAACCCGGTGAAGTAGAGCGTCCCGATCGCCAGGCCGTCGGCGTAGCCGGGCGTACGGCGCAGCAGCCCGACGTCCAGCAGCGGCGCCCGCCCGCGCCGGCCGATGCGGCGCTCCCAGCGCACGAACGCGCCGAAGAGCATCGGCACGAGCACCAGCAGCGTCAGCGGCCACCGGGCCCCGCCCTCCAGCGAAACCACCGGGTAGAGCACCGCCAGCACCGCGCCACCCAGCAGCAGCGCGCCGACGACGTCGATGTCGACGCGCCGGCCGGGCGTGTCCCGGCCGGCCTGGTCCGGGGGAGCGCCGGGCACGAGCCGCAGGATCGCCACGAGCGCGGCCAGGCCGATCGGCACGTTCACGAGGAACAGCCACCGCCAGCCGTCCTCCTCGCCGGCGGCGGCGATGATCAGGCCGCCGAGCAGCGGCCCGAGCGCCGACGACAGAGCCACCGTGAACCCGAACATCCCGAACGCCCGGCCGCGCTCGGGGCCGCGGAAGAGGTCCTGGATCAGCCCGGAGTTCTGCGGGGTGAGCAGGCCCGCGGAGAGCCCCTGCAGCAGCCGCGCCGCCACCGCGAGCTCGATGGTCGGCGCGAACCCGACGGCGGCCGAGGCGACCACGAAGCCCGTCATCCCGATCGCCATCATCCGGCGCCGCCCCAGCGCGTCGCCGAGGCGCCCACCCGTCACGAGGGTGAGGCCGAACGCCAGTGCGTACCCCGAGACGATCCACTGCACCGCGCCCGGCGAGGCGTTCAGGCCCGACCGGATCGAGGGGATCGCGACGTTCACGATCGTGACGTCGAGCAGCGACATGAAGCCGACGACCAGGGAGACCGCCAGCACCCGCCAGCGTCGGGGGTCGGGCTCGTACGCCGCGTCCTCCCCGGCCGCGGCCTGCGGGTGCACGGTTCCCTCGGTCACGCGTCGAGCATCCCCGGCGCCGCAACCGACCGGGGTGGCGGGGGCTACCCGGAGGAGGTCCGCACGTCGAGGACGACCTCGAACTCGAGCAGGTCCGCTCCGCTGGAGACGGGCTTGCGCCCGGTGTGCATCGCCTGGGCATCGCCGTCGCGCCACGCGGCGAAGGAGTCCTCGTCGGTCCACTGCGTGACCACGAAGTAGCGCTCCTCGCCCGCCGTGGGGCGCAGCAGCTGGAAACCGAGGAACCCCGGCACCCCGTCCATCGACCCGGCGTGCTCGCCGAACCGTTTCTCCAGCTCGGGTCCGGCCTGGCTCGGGACGCTGATCGCGTTGATCTTCACGACTGACATGGCGGCAGCCTAGGCACGCGGGGCGGGTCCCGGGGGCCGGCCCGGCGAGCGCGAGCGGCCCGCAAGGGGCGCCGGGCAGGATGGAGGGGTGCTCGACGCACCCGCCCGCCGCGCGATCGCGGCGCCGATGGACCTCGCCGCCGCCCGGATGGCGCGGCTGGGCGTCCACCCGATGGCGGTCACGACGGTCGGCTGGCTGCTCGGTGTGGGGGCCTGCGTGGCTGCGGGCACGGGCCACTGGACGCTCGCGCTGGTCCTCTGGCTGGCCAATCGCACGGCCGACGGGCTCGACGGTCCGCTGGCCAGGCGCCGCCACGGCAGCAACACGGAGCTGGGCGGTTTCCTCGACCTGCTCGCCGACTTCAGCATCTACGCCGGCTTCGTGCTCGCCGTCGGCATCGAGCGACCCGAGGCGCGCGTCGCCTGCCTCGCGCTGCTGGTCGCCTACTACCTCTCCGGGACGGCGTTCCTGCTGCTCGCCCCCGCGCTGGAGAAACGCGGCGCGCCGGGCGACGGCCGGTCGATCCTCTTCGTCGGCGGCCTCGCCGAGGGCACCGAGACCTTCCTCGCCTACGTCGCGTTCTGCCTGTTTCCGGAGCACGCCGAGGTGATCGCGTGGGCCTTCGCTGCCATGGTGGGGGTCACGGCGCTGCAGCGGCTCGCGCTCGGGGTGCGGGCGCTCGGCGCGCCCGCGCCGGCGCCAGAGTCGGAGTCGGCGTCGGAGTCGGCGTCGGAGTCGGCTGCGGAGTCGGGGGACATCCGGGAAGGCCCCGGGCCACGAACCACCCCCGCCCCCGAGGAGAGCCCGTGACCCGCCGAGACATCCCGCGCCGCCGTGCCGCCCTGGCCGCCCTGCCCGCGCTCGCCCTGCTCGCCGCCGCGTGCGGCTCCGGGCAGTCCACGAGCGGCGACGCCGGCGGCGCCACCGCCGCGACCGACTGGGACGCCGTCCTCGCGGAGGCGGAGGGCCAGACGGTCGACTGGTACATGTACGGCGGCGACCAGCGCCTGAACCGCCTCGTCGAGGGCGTGGTCAGCGAGCGCCTCGCGGAGCAGGGAGTGACGCTGCGCCAGGTGCGGGTCTCCGACACCGCCGAGGCACTCGACACCGTGCTCGGCGAGGTGCGCGCGGGCCGCACGAGCGGCGGCAGCGTCGACGCGATCTGGGTGAACGGCGAGAACTTCGCGACCGGCGTGCAGGCCGACCTGTGGCGGTGCGGCTGGGCCGACGACCTGCCCAACGCGCGGTACGTCGACCTCGAGGCCCCCGAGGTGGCCTCCGACTTCGGCGTGCCCACCCGTGGCTGCGAGGCCGCGTGGCAGCAGGCCAGCAGCGCGCTGGTCTACGACAGCGCCGAGCTGGAGGAGTCCGACGTCGCCTCGGTCGACGCGCTGCTCGCCTGGGCCGAGGAGAACCCGGGCCGGTTCACCTACGCGGCCCCGCCCGACTTCACCGGCTCGATGGCCGTGCGCACGCTGCTCTACGCCACGGCCGGCCCCGCCGACCTCTTCGACACCCTCGGCGTGGACCCGACTCCGGCCGCGGACGACGAGGGCGGCGTGGAGGCCGAGCAGGAGGTCGACGAGGACGCCTACGCCGAGGCCCTCGACCCGCTCTGGGAGCGCCTCCGCGCGATCGAGCCGTCGCTGTGGCGGGGCGGGGAGACCTACCCGCAGAGCCAGGAGCAGGTCGAGAAGCTCTACGCGGACGGCGAGATCAGCGCGTTCTGGACCTACGGCCCCGGCGCGATCGGCTCGCTGGTGGCCGACGGCGTCTTCCCCGGCTCCACCCGCGAGGCGGTGCCCGAGGTCGGCAACATCAGCAACGTCAGCTTCCTGGCCGTGCCCGCGAACGCCGAGGACCAGGCGGCCGCGCTGGTGCTGGCCAACGTGCTGCAGGACCCCGACGTGCAGCTGGCCCTGTTCGAGGGCGCCGGGATCTACCCGGCCGTCGACCTCGACCGGGTGCCCGACGGCGTGCGCCGCCGGTTCGCCGAGGTGGGCACGGCGCCGTCGGTGCTCGGCCCGCAGGAGCTCAGCGAGGACGCGCTGCCCGAGCTGCCGGCGGCCTACATCGACCGGATCGAGGAGGACTGGGAGCGGGAGGTGCTCCAGCGGTGAGCCCGTCGCTGGAGGGGGCTCCCGGCCGGCGGCGTAGGCCGGCGTGGCTGGCGCCGGCGCTGCTGCTCGCGCCGGCGATGCTGGTGGTCGCCGTCTTCCTCGGCGGCGGCGTCGCCCGCGCGCTGCTCGAGAGCGCGGGCCGGTTCCCGCTCGTGGGGGAGGGCGGGTGGAGCCTGAGGGCCTACCGCGACGTGCTCGCCGACCCGGCGTTCCTGGCCTCGGTCGGCGTGACGCTGCGGGTCGCGCTCACCTCGACGGCGCTCGCGACCGCGCTCGGCGTGGGGCTGGCGCTGGCCGTGCGCCGGCTCGGGGGGCGCGGGCCGATGACGGCGCTGTTCCACGGCACGCTGGCGGTGCCGCACCTCGTGGGCGCGCTGTGCATCGGGCTGCTGCTCTCGCCGTCCGGGCTCCTGGCCCGCGCGGGCGGGGCGGTCGGGCTCGTCGGCGGCCCCGGGGACGTGCCGGTCCTCGTGCAGGACGCCTTCGGCTGGGGGATCGTCGCGGAGTACACGTGGAAGGAGACCCCGTTCGTCGCCGTGGTCGCGCTCGCGGCGTTGGGGCGCGGCGTCGGCGAGCTCGAGGACGTCGCCCGCACCCTCGGCGCCTCGCGCCTCGCCCGGCTGCGCACGGTGACGCTGCCACTGCTCGCGCCGCCGGTGGCCGCGGCGTCGGTGCTGGTCTTCGCCTTCGCGACGGCCTCCTACGAGGTGCCGCGGCTGCTGGGGCGCCCCTTCCCGGCGATGCTCTCGGTGGAGGCCTACCAGCGGTTCCGCGACCCCGACCTGACGGCGAGACCGGAGGCGATGGCGATCGCGACGATCCTGGTGCTGCTCAGCCTGGTGGTCGTCGCGGCGTACCTCGCGCTGGTCTCGAGCCTGTCGAGGCGGGCGGTCTGATGAGGTCGCGCCTGCCCGCCCTCGGCCTGCTCGGGCTCGCCGCGCTGCTGCTGCTGCCGCTGCTGCCGGTGGCGCTGTGGTCCGTCGCCGGCGCCTGGCCGCCGGGCGAGGCGCTGCCCACCGAGCTGACCGGCCGCGGGCTCGACCTCGTCGCCGACGACCGGGTGGTCGGCGCGCTGGGCACGTCGCTGCTGGTGGCGACCCTGGTCGCCACGACGGCCTGCCTGGTCGGCCTGCCCGCGGGCCGCGCGCTGGGCCTGCACGACTTCCGCGGGCGGCGGCTGGTGCAGTTCCTGCTGCTCGCGCCGCTGCTGGTGCCGCCGCTCGCGGTGACGCTGGGGCTCCAGGTCTCGTTCATCCGGTTCGGGCTCTCGGGCACCGTGGCCGGCGTCGCCGGCGCGCAGCTGATGCTGACCGTGCCGTACGCCGCGCTGCTGCTGGGGGCGGCGTACCGCACCCTCGGCGACGAGCACGAGCGCCAGGCCCGGGTGCTCGGCGCGAACGCGTGGCAGGCGGTGCTGCTGGTCTCGCTGCCGCAGCTGAGGGCCGCGCTGCTGACGACGTGGCTGCTGACCTTCCTGGTCTCGTGGAGCGAGTACGTGCTGACGCTGCTGATCGGCACCGGCAGGGTCACGACCCTGCCGCTGCTGCTGTTCTCGGCGATCGAGTCCTCGGACCGGACCGCGGCCGCGGCGCTGGGCCTGCTCGTCGTGCTGCCGCCCGTGCTGCTGGTGCTGCTGGCGGCCGGCACGATGGGGCGCGGCGCCACCGGCCGGATGGGGCTGGCCCGTGCCTAGGACGGAGGCGCCACCCGACGCCGGCGCCGCGGTCGAGGCGCGCGACCTGGCGGTGCGCTTCGGCGACGCACCCGCCCTCGACGGGCTCGACCTCTCGCTCGCCCCGGGCACGCTGACCGCGCTGCTGGGGCCCTCGGGCTGCGGCAAGAGCACGACGCTCTCGGTGCTCGCGGGGCTGCGCCTGCCCGACCGCGGCACGGTGCTGCTCGACGGCGCGGACGTCACCGACGTGGCGCCGGAGCGGCGGCCGGTCGGCCTGGTGCTGCAGAAGCCGCTGCTGTTCCCGCACCTGACCGTGGCGCGCAACATCGCCTTCGGGCTGCGGATGCAGCGCGTGCCGCGGGCCGAGGCCCGCGCCGCCGTCGACGAGATGCTGGCCCGGGTGCACCTCGAGGGGCTCGGTCACCGGCGGCCGCACGAGCTCTCCGGCGGGCAGGAGCAGCGGGTCTCGCTGGCCCGGGCGCTCGTACGCCGGCCGCGCGTGCTGCTGCTCGACGAGCCGTTCTCGCAGCTCGACCCCGACCTGCGCGCCGAGATGCGCTCGCTGCTGCGCGAGCTCCAGGCGGCGACGGGGGTGACCACGCTGCTGGTCACCCACGACCGGGCCGAGGCTGTCGACGTGGCCGGCCGCGTCGCGGTCCTGCTCGACGGGCGCATCGAGGGGGAGGGCACCCCGCGCCAGCTCTGGACCTCGCCGCCGACGCTGGCGGCCGCGCGGTTCCTCGGCGTCGGCAACGAGGTGCGGGGCCGGGTGGCCAGCGGCATCTTCCGCGCCGACGCGGCCGTGGGCGGCGACGAGGGGGACCTGGTCGTCGCCGCCGACGGCGCCGGCGACGGCCCGGCGGTGCTGCTGGTGCGCCCCGAGGCCGTCGAGCTGCGGCCCGGCGGGGACCGGCGACCCGGCCTGCGGCTGCCGGTGAAGGCGACGCGCTTCGCGGGGGACCACATCCTCGTGGACCTCTCGCTGCCCGACGGCCGGCTGCTGTGCGCCCACGTGCTGCCCGGCAGCGAGCCGCGGCCCGGCGACCGCGTCGCCGTGCGGGTGCCGGCGGAGGCGGCCACGGTCCTGCCCGATCGAGGAGAGGAGGGGGCCCGGTGATCCGCCGGCTCCCGAGGTCCGCGTGGATCAAGCTCGTCGTGCTGCTGGCGATCATCGGCACGGCCGTGGTCGCGCAGCTGATGGTCGGGCTGCCGAGCCAGGAGGAGCTGGGCTCGGCGCTGGACGACCTGGGCGCCTGGGCGGTGCCGGCGTTCATCGCGGTCTACCTGCTGGTGGCGATGCTGCCGGCGGGGCCCGCGGTGGTGGTCACGATCGTCGGGGGCGCGTTGCTGGGCTTCCCGGTGGCGCTGCCGGCCGTGCTGTTCGCCGCGACGCTCGGCGCGACGATCGCGTTCGGCATCTCGCGGTTCCTCGGGCGGGACGCGGTGACGCAGGTCAGCAGCGAGCGCGTGCGCGCGCTGGACGCCCGGGTGCGCGAGCACGGGCTGGCGACGGTGCTCGTCGCGCGGCTGGTGCCGCTGATCCCGTTCACGACGGCGAACTACGCCTTCGGCCTGACGTCGGTGCGGCTGTCGTCGTTCCTGGTCGGCACGGCGGTCGGCATCCTGCCCGGCACGGCGGTCTACGTCTCCGTCGGCGCCTTCGGCACCGAGCCGGGCTCCCTGCCCTTCCTGCTCTCCATCGCCGCGCTGGTCCTGCTCACCGCCATCGGCTGGTGGCGCTCGCGCCGCGCCGGGGGCGCCCCCGCCTGACCCAGCCCCGGTCGCGGGCGCCGAGGCGCCCGCCGACCCGGGCCGGGGCGGCGTGGCTCAGTTGCGGCCGATGTCGCCGCGGATGACGGTCAGGTTGTCGTTGGTGTGGGCGTTGACGTAGTACTCGTCCGGCTCGGAGAGCACGCCGCGAAGGAACTCGCGGTCGCCGGTGACGCAGCCCCTCGAGGCCGTGCCGCCATCGGCGAGCAAGCTGCTCGCGTCGATCACGACCGGGCCGGTCTGCGGGTTGTCGCTCTCCGGGTCCTTCTCGTGCAGGTGCAGGGCAACGATGCTCGTGCCCTCCGGGACCTCGAAGTCCAGGAAGAGACAGAAGCGCTTCTTGCCGTTGTTCAGGTACATGGCGCCGTCACCCGAGGTCCCCTCGGGCGCGATGCCGAACCCGTCGTCGGCGGCGATGGCGGCCGAGCGGGTCAGCTCGAAGTCGCGGTACTTCTTGCCCTTGGTGTGGTCGGCGCTGGCAGGCGCGGCCACCAGGCTGGCGGAGATGACGGCGGCGCTGACGGCGGTGACGGCGGTGCGGATCTTCATGGGTTCTCCTCGATCGGATCGGGCATTCCGTGTGGGGTTCGTCACCCGGTCTGGACCGGATTGGTCCCGGTGCCGTCGGGAGCTCGTGTGGCGACAAGCCGTGGCCCGCTCACCCGCGGCGGCGCCGTACCAGGGCCCGACGGGCGCGCAGCATCACGGACGTCGCCCGCGCGGCCGCGGCGCCGGACAGGTCGACGCGCAGCTGGGCCAGCGCGCTCTTCATCAGGCCGTCGTTGAACGTCGGGTAGCTGTGCATCGTGCCCGCGAGGTCGCGGGCGTTCATCCCCTTCGTCACCGCGAGCACCAGCTCGCCCAGGCTCTCGCCGGCGCGCGGCCCCACGATCGTGCCGCCGACCACGCGGGCGCGCTTGTCCAGCACCACCTCGGAGAAGCCGCCGGTCTCGCCCTCGGCGACGGCCCGGTCGACCTCGTCGTGGCCGGTACGCCGGGCGTTGCCTCCGCTCGGGGGTCTCACCGCGCCGACGGCGCCGACCTCGGGCTGGGTGTACGTCACCCGCGGGATCAGCTCGGTCGAGACGGTCCGTCGCAGCCCGAGCAGCGCGTTGCTGGCCGCAAGGCTGCCGTGGGCCCCGGCGCTGTGGGTGAACTGCGGCATCCCGCTGACGTCCCCGGCCGCCCACACGCCGGCGGCGGTGGTGCGGAGCCGGTCGTCGACGCGCACGGTGCCGCCCCGATCGAGCTCGGCCCCGATCGCCTCCAGGCCGAGGTCCCGGGTGCGCGCGCGGCGTCCCGTCGCCACCAGGATCCGGTCGAACGGCACGCTCGCGTCCGCGAAGCCCCCGCCGCCGTCGAGGATCGCCTCGCCCGACCCGTCGCGGCCCGGCGCCACGGAGGCGAGCGCGGCGCCGACGCGCACGTCGACGCCGTCCGCGGCCAGGGCCTGCGTGCACGATCATGGCCGCGTCCTCGTGCTCGCGCGGCAGCAGCCGCTCGCCCATCTCGAGCAGCACCACCGACGACCCCAGCCGCGCGAAGCCCTGCGCCAGCTCGCACCCGATCGGCCCGCCGCCGAGCACGACGAGGCGCCCCGGCAGCTCGCCGATGTCCCAGACGTCGTCCGAGGTGAGCGGGTCGACCTGCGCGAGGCCCGGCACGTCGGGCACCCGGGGCGCCGACCCGGTGGCGATCAGCGCCTGGAGGAACTGCACGGGCTGGCCGTCCACCTCGGCCCGGCCGGCGCCCGTGAAGCGCGCGTGGCCGTGCGCCACCGACACCCCGGCCTCGCGCAGCCGCTCGGGCGAGTCCACCGGCTCGATGTGCGCGATCGCGGCCCGGACGTGGTCCATCACCGCGCCGAAGTCGACCCGGACGCCGTCGGTGTGCACGCCCAGCGCGGCAGAGCCGCGCGCGACCGACGCCGCGTGCGCCGCCGACAGCAGGGACTTGCTCGGGACGCAGCCGGTCCACAGGCAGTCGCCGCCGGTGCGGTCGCGCTCGACGAGCAGCGCGCGTGGCCCCCAGCGTGGCCGCCGTGTGCGCGGCCGTGAGCCCGGCGGTGCCGCCGCCGAGGACGAGCAGGTCCCACGGGTCGCCCGTGCTGGTCGTCAGCGGGTCAGAGCTGCGGTCCATGTCGCGAACCTAGCCCCTCGGTCGGTGCGCGCCCGGCCGCGCAGCCGACCGCTCGCACGCGCTCAGGGCGCCACGAGCGAGAGCGCGTAGTCCCCGTCGGTGAACCACGCGGCCAGGCGCAGGCCGGCCCGGCCGAGCTCGGACTCGAGCCGCGCCTGCGTGAACTTCGAGGAGATCTCGGTCCGCACCTCCTCGCCCTCGGCGAAGGAGACCTCGAGGTCGAGCGCCGCGATCCGCGCGTGCTGGTCGCGCCGCGAGCGCAGGCAGATCTCGATGCGCTCGTCGTCGGGGTTCCAGCGGGCGACGTGCTCGAAGGCGCCGACGTCGAGGTCGGCGTCCAGCCGCGCGTTGATCACGCGCAGGACGTTGAGGTTGAAGTCCGCGGTGACCCCGGCCGCGTCGTCGTACGCCGGCACGAGCCGGTCCGCGCCCTTGACCAGGTCGGTCCCCAGCAGCAGCGCGTCGCCCGGGGCGAGGGACGCGCCGATCGCGCGCAGGAAGGCGACCCGCTGCTCGGGGTAGAGATTGCCGATCGTGCCGCCGAGGAAGGCGACGAGCCGCGGGCCCTCGGTGGGCAGCAGGTGCAGGTGCCGCTCGATGTCGGCGACGACGCCGTGCACCTCGAGCTCGGGGTAGGTCTCGACGAGGCCGGGCATCGCCCCCTGGATCGCGTCGGCGCTCACGTCGACCGGAACGTAGCGCTCGAGCGTCCCGGCGGCGCGCAGCGCCTGCAGCAGCAGGTGGGTCTTCTCCGACGACCCGGACCCGAGCTCGACCAGCGTGCGCGCCTTCGTCAGCTCGGCGATCTCGGCGGCGTGCTCGGTGAGCAGGCCGCGCTCGGCACGGAAGGGGTAGTACTCCGGCAGCTTCGTGATCTGCTCGAACAGCTCGCTGCCGCGGCCGTCGTAGAAGTACTTCGGGGCCAGCTCCTTCGGCGTCGCCGTGAGGCCGGCGCGGACGTCGGTGCGCATCTGCGCCGCCAGGTCCTCGGGCGTCAGGTGCCGATCGATGCGAGGAATCACGGTGCTCCTTGGATGAGAGGGGCGACTGGGTCGTCAGTTCGGCCGCTGGCGTCGATGCGCACGACTGAGGGTTCGGTGATCTCGCGCCAACTGACGACGGGGCCGCCCCTCTCGCCGTCATCACCGAAGGGCTCGGACGCGATCAGCACACCGTCGGCGGCCTCGTGCAGCCACATCGGCTCGCGGTAGACCACGCCGGCGACGCTCTCGCCGTCGGTCGCGAGCGTGGTCAGGCGCCCGCCGCCGTGCTCGACGAGGTCGGCGGTCGCCCCGGCCAGGCCGGCGGCGAGGTCCTCGCCGTCGAGCCAGCGCGCGACGGCCAGCCCGAAGAGCAGCGCCGAGTCCACGCCCACCCGGGCGTCGGGGACGTCGGCGGCAAGCTCCGCCAGGGCGGCCCGCGCGGCCCCCCAGTCCTCCAGGCGGCCGTTGTGGCTGAAGAGCCACCGGCCGTGGGTGAACGGGGCCGCGGCTGCCTCGTCGGCCGACGTGCCGACGCTCGCCGACCGCACCGCCGCGAGCACGCACGACGACGCGATCGTGGGCGCCAGCGAGGCGAAGGACGCGTCGGTCCAGATCGGCTGCGCTCGCCGGTAGCGCACCGGCGCGGCGCGGGCCCCCGGCGAGGAGCCGGTGACGTACCAGCCCGCCCCGAAACCGTCGACGTTGATCGTCCCGTGCGACTGGCGGCGCGGCGCCCACGACTGCTCCACCAGCCCGTGCGCGGGCGCGACCACGAGGTCGTGCAGCGAGCGCGGCGCGCCCAGCCAGGCGAGGTGGCGGCACATCGCAGCGGGCCTCAGGCGTCCCGCGCGGTGCGGAACCCGGAGAAGATCTGCCGCCGGATCGGGTGGTCCCAGTTGCGGAAGGTGGTCCGCACCGCCTGCGGGTCGGTGGCCCAGCAGCCGCCCCGGAGCACGCGGTAGCCGTCGTCGAAGAACACCTCGGAGTACTCCCGGTAGGGGAACGACCGGAAGCCCGGGTAGCCCGAGAACACGGTCGAGGTCCACTCCCACACGTCGCCGACCATCTGCAGGGCGCCGCACGGCGCCGCGCCCTCCGGGAAGGAGCCGGCGGGCGCCGGGCGGAACCGCGTCTGCCCCAGGTTCGCGTGCGCGTCGTCCGGCGCCTCGTCGCCCCAGGGGTAGCGGCGCTTGGTGCCCGTGGCCGCGTCCCAGGAGGCCGCCTTCTCCCACTCGGCCTCGGTCGGAAGGCGCCGGCCGACCCAGCGGGCGTACGCCTCGGCCTCGTGGAAGCAGACGTGCTGCACCGGCTCGGCGGCGGGCAGCTCCTCGACCCTGGCGAAGCGGCGGCGCAGCCACTGGCCACCCTCGCGGAACCAGAACGCCGGCGCGCGCTTGCCGCCCTCGCAGCGCCACCGCCAGCCGGCCTCGCTCCACAGCCGCTGGTCGTCGTAGCCGCCGGCCTCGACGAACGCGCGGTACGCCGCGTTGCTGACCGGCACGGTGTCGATCCAGAAGGCGGGCACGTCGACCTCGTGGGCGGGGCGCTCGTTGTCCAGCGCCCAGGCCTGCGTGGAGGTGCCCATCGGGAAGGGGCCCCCGGGCACCTCGACCTCGCTCGCGGCGAGCAGGGCCGCCGGCGCGGGCAGGTCCCAGCCGGACGGCGTGGTCGCCGGCAGCACGGGGTCCTCGCGGCGCAGCTGGTGGGTGGCCAGCATCGTCTCGTCGTGCTGGTGCTCGTGCTGGATGACCATCCCGTGCACGAAGGCGTGCCGCAGGAGCGGGTCGGCGTCCCCGTCCTCGGCGCCCACGTCGAGCCCGGCCAGCGAGTCCAGCACCTTGCGGCGCACCAGACCGAGGTACTGGCCGGCCTCCTCGGGCATCAGCAGCGGCAGCGACGGCCGGTCGGAGCGCGGGTGCTCGAAGGCGTCGTAGAGGTCGTCGATCTCGGGGCGCATCGCCTCGGCGCCCGCGGCCTCGCGGAGCAGCCAGAGCTCCTCGTAGTTGCCGACGTGGGCGAGGTCCCAGACCAACGGCGACATCAGGCGCGAGACCTGGGCGGTCAGGCCTTCCTCGTCGAGCACCTCGGTGGTCAGCCCGGCGCTGCGCCCGCGCGCTCGCTCGAGCTCGTCGGCCACGTGCTGGCGCAGCTCCTCGGCGCCCAGGGTGGTCGGGTCGGTGCCGGGGCGCGGGCCCGCGGACTCGCCGCGCGGGCTCTCCGGGTCGAGCAGGGTCACGCGACCTCCAGCGGGTCGTCGGCCGGGCAGCGGCCGGGGCGGACGTAGCGCTCGCGGTAGGCCGCGACCAGCGCCACGAGGTCGGGGTGCTCGCCGGACCGCGTCATCGCGGGCAGCGCGGCGTCGAAGCAGCCGAGCGCGGCCTCGCGGAGGCCCGCGCCGGCCAGCCCGTCGCGGGCGGCGGCCGTCCAGTCGTCGAGGCTCGCGCAGGCCTCACTGGCCTGCGCGCCGGCGAGCCGGTCCTCGACCACCGCGGTGAGCACGGCCATCGGCACGGGCCACCACTCCCAGGGCAGGGCGTCGAGGTAGCGCACCTCGAACCAGCCGCGCGGCCGCACCGGCGGGAAGAGGGTGGTCAGGTGCGTCGCGAGGTCGGCCTCCGTCGGGCCGTCGTCGCGCGCGAGCCAGTCGCGGAACCGCAGCCCCGGCTCGGCCGCCCAGTCGCCGTCCGGGCCGGCGTCGCCGTTCACGCCGCCGCGCAGCATCACGGGCGCGTCGAGCGCGTAGTCGGCCCACGCGCCGACGGGGTCCTCGCCGGCGACGTGCGCGGTGCGCTGCGGGTCCAGGCCCTGCCAGACGCGCTGGCGCCCGGAGCGCCAGCCGGTGTCGTCGCCCGCGTGCACCGGGGAGTTGGCGAAGGCCGCCACCATCGCCGGGCCGACCGCGTGCAGCACCCGCCACCGCCGGCCGGCGTCGCACGGGTCGCGGCCGATGTCGAGGTTGACCTGCGTGGCCGCGGTGCCGGTCATCATCACCGGGCCGTACGCGGCCGACTCCCCGCCGGCGGCCGCGAAGTACGCCTCCATGGCGTCGTAGCGCGGGTGCTCCAGCTGTCGCTGCGGCGGCCGGAAGGGGTCGAGCGCGGTGGGGAGGAGGGCCAGGCCCGCCGGCTCCAGCGCCGCGCGCAGGTGCTCGGCGTCCTCGGAGAGGCTCTGCCAGCAAGCGGTGGTGCCGCGGTAGGCCAGGGAGCTGAGCTCCACCTGGCCGCCGGGTTCGTACGTGAGGCGACTGCCGTGCGGTGGGGGGCCGGCGTCCTCGAGGAGGGAGCGCAGCCACCCCAGCGGCACCTGGGCGCGAGGGTCGTCGCGGTCGACGACCAACCACTCCAGCTCGGTGCCGACGAGGCCGGGTGGCCCCGTCTTGAAGCAGACGCGGGTGACGTACCCGCGCACGTCCGCTGCGCTGCGGAGCCGCGTCGAGGGATCGGTCACGACCGGGGAACCACCGGGAGGCACGAGCGTGAGCATGGCACAGGCGTCCCCACCGATCCCTGCTCCGAGCGGGTGATGCCGGGCGGGAGCGGCGGGTGTTTCTCGAAATACCGACCGATCGGTCTTGCGGGCAGGGTCGCGGCTTGCCTAGGTTGATCGGCGCGTAGACCTGACCCGCCGGAGATCCCGGGCCACGGGTCGTTCTCAGGAGGTGCACGTGCTCAGTTCGCCACGGCCCGAATCGGGCAGGAAGCGCTCCATCGTCGCGGGGGCCCTGGCCCTCTCGCTCGCCGGCGCCGGCGGCGCCGCCATCGCCCAGTCGGCGTCCGCCGCGCCCAAGCCGGACTCCGGCTTCGACCTCTCCAAGCAGCTGCGCAAGCGGGTCGGTCCGCGAGGGGATCGGCACGCACCTGGACGCCTTCCAGGCCATTGCCGACGCCAACGGCGGCAACCGCGCCTCGGGCACGCCGGGCTACGACGCCAGCGTCGACTACGTCGTCGAGCACCCTGGCCGAGGCGGGCTACGACCCGCAGGTCCAGGAGTTCACCTTCCCGTTCTTCGAGGAGACCGCTCCTTCCGTGCTCGCCGAGACCGCGCCCGGCTCGACGACCTACGCCAACCCCGACGACTTCGTGACGATGGAGTACTCCGGCTCCGGCGACGTCACGGCCGACATCGTCGAGGTCGACACCGACGGCTCGGCCGCCGCGTCGACCACGAGCGGCTGCGAGGCGGCCGACTTCGACGGGTTCCCGGCCGGCGCGATCGCGCTCATCCAGCGCGGCGCGTGCTCCTTCGCCCAGAAGGCGTCCAACGCGGAGGCCGCCGGGGCCGCGGCGACCGTGATCTTCAACTACGGCGTCGAGGGGCTCGAGGGCCCGATCAACGGCACGCTCGGTGGGCCGGGCATCGGCATCCCGGTCCTGGGGGCCTCGTACGCCACCGGCGCCGAGCTGGTCGACGCCGAGCGGGCGCGCGTCGCCGCGCAGACCGTCTCGGAGACCCGGACGACGTACAACGTCGACCGCCCAGACGACGTCGGGGAGCACCGACCAGGTCGTGATGGCGGGGGCGCACCTCGACTCCGTGCCGGAGGGTGCGGGCATCAACGACAACGGCTCCGGCTCGGGCGCCCTGCTCGAGACCGCGGTGCAGCTGGCCAAGTGGGACGGCAAGAAGATCCGCAGGGCAAGGGCCCGCGCCTCGACAACGCGGTGCGCTTCGCGTGGTGGGGCGCCGAGGAGTCCGGCCTGCTGGGCTCGACGGAGTACGTCGCCGGCCTGAGCCAGGAGGAGATCGACGACATCGCGCTCTACCTCAACTACGACATGGTGGGCTCGCCGAACTACGCGCGGTTCATCTACGACGGTGACAACTCCGACGGCGGTGGCGCCGTGGGCCCGGAGGGCAGCGCGGAGATCGAGCAGACCTTCATCGACTACTTCGAGTCCCAGGACCTGGCCGCGGAGTCGACGCCGTTCAGCGGCCGCTCCGACTACGGGCCGTTCATCGTCGAGGGTGTCGACATCCCGGCCGGCGGCCTCTTCACCGGCGCCGAGGGCGTCAAGACCGAGGAGCAGGCCGCGACGTACGGCGGGGAGGCCGGCGTCGCCTACGACCCCTGCTACCACCAGGCCTGCGACGACCGGGACAACGTCAGCACCTCGGCGATCGACGAGATGTCGGACGCCGTGGCGCACGCGGTCGCGACCTACGCCACGCGGGTGGAGCCGTTCGACGGCTCGGTGACCGAGAAGCCGGGCAAGGGGCCGAAGCAGAGCAAGGCCGACAACCACCGCGCCCGGATGCACCCCGTGCACGAGGGGGCGCGTCGCTAGCGCGGTAGCGCACACCCACGCTCGGGACGAGATCGGGAGCGGGGCTGGCCTTAGGGTTCACCCATGGCCGGCCCCGTTCCTGCGTCCGTAGCCCCGCCGCCGATCCGGGGCGCGACCCACCTGCACTCGGGCAAGGTGCGCGACCTCTACCGGCTCGACGGGGGCCCGCACGCCGGGTCGCTGCTGATGGTGGCCAGCGACCGGATCTCGGCGTACGACTTCGTGCTCGACGGGGCGATCCCCGACAAGGGCGCGATCCTCACCCGGATGTCGCTGTGGTGGTTCGAGCGCCTGGCCGACCTGGTGCCGCACCACGTGGTCTCCACCGACGTGCCCGACGCGGTCGCGGGTCGGGCCGTGGTCTGCGAGTCGCTGGCGATGTTCCCCGTCGAGTGCGTGGCCCGCGGCTACCTCACCGGCTCGGGCCTGCGCGAGTACGACGCCACCGGCGAGGTCTGCGGCCTCCCGTTGCCGCCCGGGCTCGGCGAGGGCTCGCGGCTGCCCGGGCCGATCTTCACCCCGGCCACGAAGGCCGCCGTCGGCGACCACGACGAGAACGTCTCCTACGAGGCCGTCGTCGACACCGTCGGCGCCGCCGACGCGGCCGCGCTGCGCGAGCTGACGCTGCGCGTCTACGAGCGCGCCGCCGGGCTCGCGGCCGACCGCGGCATCCTGCTCGCGGACACCAAGCTCGAGTTCGGGCGCCGCGCCGCGGCAGGCGGCGATGGCGCGATCGTGCTCGCCGACGAGGTGCTCACCCCCGACTCCTCCCGGTTCTGGCGCGCCGACGACTGGCAGCCGGGCACACCCACCCCCTCCTACGACAAGGACGTGGTGCGCCGCTGGCTCACCTCGCCGGAGTCGGGCTGGGACCGCACTTCCGGCGAGCCCCCGCCGCCCCTGCCCGACGAGGTCGTCGCGAGGACCCGCGCGAGGTACGTCGAGGCGTACGAGCGGCTGACGGGGGAGACCTGGTGACCGGCGCGGTGGGGGAACCGGGGCGCGGCGCGGCCGCGCGGTTCCGCGTGGTCGCCGACGGCCCGGCCCCGGTCGAGGCGTCGTACGCCTACCTCTCCGCGCCGGCGTCCCGCCCGGCGTGGCAGTCCAGCCTGCGCCGCGTGGAGGACGTGCACGGCGACGGCTCGCTCGGCTCGTCGTGGACCGACGTGACCACCGCCGGCGTCCGGCCGCGGATGGAGGTCGTCGAGGCGGAGCCGCCACGGGTGTGGACCGAGGTCGGCACGTGGCGCCGCGTGCGCGCGCGGCTGCGGATGACCTTTCAGCCGCACGGGGGCGGCACGCGGGCGCACTGCGAGGTCGAGATCGTGCTGCCCCGGTGGGCGGCGCCCGCGGCGTGGGGGCTGAGGCTGGTCGCGCCGCCCGCCGTTCGCGCGGACCTGCGCAAGGCGCTCCGGCAGGCCGGCGAGGCTCCCGCTCGCTCCGACGGGTGAGACCGACCGCCGAACAGGGGAGTGACCACGCTCACGCCGCGTAGGTACGTTGGGCCGCATGTCGAATCTTTCTGGCCTCCTCGAGCGCTCCGCCGAGCGCTTCCCCGACCGCACCGCGATCGTCCTCGGGGACACGCGCCTGACCTACCAGCAGGTGAACGGAGCAGCGAACCAGGTCGCGAACCTGCTCGTGGAGCGCGGCGTCAAGCCGGGCGACCACGTCGCGCTGACCTGCCCGAACCTGCCGTACTTCACGATCATCTACAACGGCATCCTCAAGGCCGGGGCGACCGTCGTGCCGCTGAACGTGCTGCTCAAGGGCAAGGAGGTGGCCTACCACCTCGAAGACTCGGACGCGAAGGCGTACTTCTGCTTCGAGGGCACCGACGAGCTGCCGATGGGCACCGCCGGCAAGCAGGGCTTCGACGAGACCGACGGCTGCGAGCACTTCTTCGTGATCACCGCCGACCCGTCGGCGGCCTCGCCGATCGAGGGCGTCGAGACCTTCGGCCAGGCCACCGGCCAGCAGCCGCCGACCTTCGAGACCGTCGACGTCGACGACGACGACACCGCGGTGATCCTCTACACCTCCGGCACGACCGGCAAGCCCAAGGGCGCCGAGCTGCGGCACCGCAACATGCGCGACAACGCGATGGCCGGCAAGGAGCTGTTCGGCGCCAACGAGGACGAGCCCGACACCTACCTCTGCGTGCTGCCGCTCTTCCACTCCTTCGGCCAGAGCGTCGTGCAGAACGGCGCGTTCGCGTTCGGGGGCACGGTCATCATGCTGCCGCGCTTCGAGCCCGGGCCGGCGCTGGACCTGATGCTCAACGAGGACGTCAGCTTCTTCGCGGGCGTCCCCACCATGTACTGGGGCCTGCTCGGCGCGCTCGAGGACGGCGCGGACGTCTCCTCGCTGGCCAAGAAGCTGCGGGTCGCCGTCGCCGGCGGCTCGGCGCTGCCCGGCGAGGTGCACAAGGACTTCAAGCAGAAGATGGGCGTCACCATCCTCGAGGGCTACGGCCTCTCGGAGACCTCCCCGGTGGCGTCGTTCTCCAAGTACGGCGAGGAGCCGCGCGTCGGCTCGATCGGGGTCCCGATCCCGGGCGTCGAGATGAAGCTGATCAACCCCGAGCCCGGCGAGTGGGACGAGGTGTCCGGCGAGGACGAGGTCGGCGAGATCGCGGTCAAGGGCCACAACATCATGAAGGGCTACTACAACCGCCCCGAGGCGACCGAGGAGGTCCTGCAGGACGGCTGGTTCCGCACCGGCGACCTGGGCAAGAAGGACTCCGACGGCTACTACTACATCGTCGACCGCTCCAAGGACATGATCATCCGCGGCGGCTACAACGTGTACCCGCGCGAGATCGAGGAGGTCCTCATGGAGCACGAGGACGTCTCCCTGGCCGCCGTCATCGGCGTCCCGCACGAGTCCCACGGCGAGGAGGTGAAGGCGGTCGTGATCCTCAACGAGGGCGCGAGCGTCACCGAGGACGACCTCAAGGCCTGGGGCAAGGAGCAGATGGCGAGCTACAAGTACCCCCGCCACGTGGAGTTCGTGAAGGAGCTGCCGATGACCGCCACCGGCAAGATCCTCAAGCGCGAGCTCTCCTGACGCGCTGAGTGCGCGGGTTCTGGGTCCTCGGGCTCGCCCTCGGGGTGCTGATGGTCCTGGCCGGCCTGCTCCTGACCGGCCAGGGCCTCGGGTACGTCGGCGGCGGGGGCTCGTCGGACGCGCTCGCGGTGCTGGGCCCGCTCCTGGCGGGCTTCGGCGTGGCGCTGATGATCAGCGTCGTCGGCGCCCTGCGTCGCTGACGCCGAGTGGGCGTGAGTCCCGCGCCGAGTGGGCGTGAGTCCCGCGCGAGTGGGGTGAGCCGCGCCGCGCGGGACTCACGCCCACTCGGCACCCGCGGACCGGGTGTGGGGCGTCGGTCCTAGGATTGGCGCCGTCGCAGCCCCTGCCGCCGAGGAGCCGTCCGTGGCCCGTGTCGTCGTCGACGTGATGCCCAAGCCCGAGATCCTCGACCCGCAGGGCAAGGCCGTGCTCGGGGCGCTGCCCCGGCTGGGCTTCGAGGGCGTGACCGACGTCCGGCAGGGCAAGCGCTTCGAGCTCGAGGTGGCCGGCGAGGCGACCGAGCAGACGCTCGAGCAGGTGCACCGGATGGCCGAGACCCTGCTGTCCAACCCCGTCATCGAGGACTACGAGGTGCACGTGGTCGAGCACACCGTCGCCGAGCTGGCCCAGCAGCACGAGCAGGGCCCGGGCCGATGAGGGTCGGGGTCGTCACCTTCCCCGGCTCGCTGGACGACGTCGACGCCCGCCGCGCGGCCACGCTCGCCGGCCACGAGGCCGTGGCACTGTGGCACGGCGACGAGGACCTGCGCGGTGCCGACGCCGTCATCCTGCCGGGCGGGTTCTCCTACGGGGACTACCTGCGCTGCGGCGCGATCTCGCGGTTCTCCCCGGTGATGACCGCGGTGCTCGAGGCGGCGGGCCGCGGCCTGCCCGTGCTCGGCATCTGCAACGGCTTCCAGATCCTGTGCGAGTCGCACCTGCTGCCCGGCGCGCTGATCCGCAACGACCACCGCACCTTCACCTGCCGCGACCAGCGGCTGCGCATCGAGAACGACCGCACGGCGTGGACCTCCTCCTACGCCGCCGGCGACGAGGTGACGATCGTGCTCAAGAACGGCGAGGGGTGCTACGTCGCCGACGAGACCACCCTCGACCGGCTCGAGGCCGACGGGCGGGTCGTCGCGCGCTACCTGGGAGCGAGCCCGAACGGCTCGATGCGCGACATCGCCGGCGTGACCAACGAGACCGGCACCGTCGTGGGGCTGATGCCGCACCCCGAGCACGCGGTCGAGGCGCTCACGGGGCCGGGCACCGACGGGCTGGGCTTCTTCGCAAGCCTCGCCGGCGCGCCGGCCTGAGGCGGTCGGCCGTGGGACCACGCACGCTCTTCGGGCGCGTCGCCGTCGCCGAGGCCGTGACGTGGGCGCTGCTCCTCGTGGGCATGGTGCTCAAGTACGGCACCGGCACGACCGAGCTCGGCGTCCGGGTCTTCGGCATGCTGCACGGCGTCGTGTTCATCGCCTACGGCCTGGTGACCCTGCTGGTGTGGGTGGACCAGCGCCGCGGCCTCCGCTGGGGCCTGCTCGCGCTCGCCAGCGCCGTCCCGCCGTTCGCCACGGTGGTCTTCGACCGCGTCGCCGGGGCCGGGCTCGGGGCCGCCTGGCGGCTGGGCACCGCGGAACCGCGCGGGCCGGTGGAGCGGGCGGCGGCGCTGCTGCTGCGGCGTCCGCTCCGGGGAGCCGTCGCCGGCCTGGTGGCGGTCGCGGGACTCACCGGGATCGCGCTGGCCGTGGGCCCGCCCGTCGGCTGACGTCGCGACCGGTTGCCCCGACGCCGCGCAGACGCCGCTAGTGGCGGCCCCTGATCATCCGGGCCCACATCCAGGACGCCATCACGCCGGTGCGGGGGTAGCCGACGGCGCCCTGCCAACGGCGCACGGCCGCCCGGTCGCCGCTGTCGAAGACGCCGTTCGCCCAGCCCCGGCGGTGCCCGCCGGCGTTGAGCGCCCGCTGCAGCCGCCGCACGGGCTCGCCCGCGCTGCCGATCTTCAGCGCCCGGTGCCGGCCGCTGGCGAACATCGCCACCCACTGCCGCTTGGTGAACCTGCCACCGGTCGCGAAGCCGCGCTTCTGGCGCCACCGGTCGACCGCGGCCTGGGTGCGCTTGGTGTAGCGACTGTTGAGCTTGCCGTCGTAGAACTTGCGCTCGGTGAGCATGCACTGCAGGGCGCGCACCTGCCCGCGCCGGTTGTCGGCGCCCGGGGAGACGGGGCTGTAGCGGTGCCAGTCGACGCGCACGCCGCCGCAGCGCTTGCGCCACGGCGCCACCGAGCCACGGCCGACGTCGAGCCAGTTGCTGTCGATGTTGATCGTGACGCCGCCCCACGTCTCGTTGTGGTCGCCGCGGTACTGCTTGACCCGCCGGTGCGGGTTCCAGCCGTAGTCGGAGATGTAGGTCGTGGAGGTGTTCGCCCTGCCGTCCCAGCGGGCGATCCAGAGGTAGGTCGGCAGCACGAACTGCTTGGGCCGGTTCTTCCGGGCGTCGTCGAGCATCTTGATGCCGGAGGAGGCGCTGGAGTAGACGCCGGGCGCCCAGCCCTTGCGCTTCAGCTTCCAGGACCAGCCCGACAGGAACGCCAGGCTCGACTCGCGGCAGGTGGTGTTGCTGACGTCGAAGCCCTCGAGGTCGTACCAGAGGGTGCTGCCGCGGCGGATGCCCAGCTGCCGGGCCGCCGCGATCGCGCTGACGGCCTCGCGCTGTCCCTGCCGGCGCGCATTGACGTAGCGACCGCCGCCCGGGTCGCGGTCGATGTCCACGTCGTCGGAGTAGCGCGGGAAGCTCGGGTGGCACCACGCCTGCGGGCCGAGCGTGATGGGCAGCAGTCGCCAGCCGCTGCGCAGCTGCTTGCTGACCCACGCCGGCGTCAGGTTGGGCTGGCTGCGGCAGCCGCGCGAGTTGCCCGAGATGTAGATGCCGACGGCGAGGAACGGCGAGAAGTTCAGCCACCGGTCCATGGCCTGCTGCGTCGGCGCGACGCACTGGTCGAACCCGTAGCCGGTGAAGTTGCCGGGCGTGACCACGTTGTCGGCCTGCGCCGGCGCGGCGGTCAGGCCGACGACGGCCACGGTGCCCGCGATCGTGGTGGCGACCGCCGCGACGGCGGCGGTCAGGCGGGACGGTCGGCCCTGGGTTCGGGGCATCGCGGACTCCAGCGTCGGGGGCGAGGTCGAGTCACGATAACCACGCTGATCACATGCGTTACACGCTTCGGTTGAACTACAGAACCGTAATTCGTGGTGGGCCGCCCCGGGCCTCCCGCGGCGGAGGGCAGCGACCGCGCCCCGGGGCGCGCGCAGTAGGTTGGCCGCCGTGTCCGATCGCCGTACGCCGCCCGGGACGCCCGCCCTCGACACCGTCGCCGTCGCCGCCGGCGACCCCGGCCACGAGCAGCCGTGGGCCGACCTGGGGCTGAAGGAGGACGAGTACGCCCGGATCCGGGACATCCTCGGCCGCCGGCCGACCAGCAGCGAGCTGGCGATGTACTCGGTGATGTGGAGCGAGCACTGCTCCTACAAGTCCTCCAAGGTGCACCTCAGGCAGTTCGGCGAGATCCCCCAGGAGACCCCGGTCGGGAAGATGCTGGCGGGCATCGGGGAGAACGCCGGCGTGATCGACATCGGCCAGGGCTACGCGGTCACGTTCAAGGTGGAGTCGCACAACCACCCCTCCTACGTCGAGCCCTACCAGGGCGCGGCGACCGGGGTGGGCGGCATCGTCCGCGACATCCTCGCGATGGGTGCCCGGCCCGTGGCCGTGATGGACCCGCTGCGCTTCGGCCCGCTGGACGCCCCCGACACCGCGCGGGTGCTGCCCGGGGTGGTCGCCGGCGTCGGCGGCTACGGCAACTGCCTGGGCCTGCCGAACATCGGCGGCGAGGCCGTCTTCGACGAGACCTACCGCGGCAACCCGCTCGTGAACGCGCTCTGCGTCGGCGTCCTGCGCCACGAGGACCTGCACCTCGCCAAGGCGTCGGGCGCGGGCAACCGCGTGATCCTGTACGGCGCCCGCACCGGCGGCGACGGCATCGGCGGCGTCTCGGTGCTCGCCTCGGAGACCTTCGAGGCGGGCGGGCCCGCGAAGCGGCCGAGCGTGCAGGTCGGCGACCCCTTCATGGAGAAGCTGCTCATCGAGTGCACGCTCGAGCTGTTTGCCGCCGGGCTGGTCGCGGGCATCCAGGACCTCGGCGGCGCGGGGCTGTCGTGCGCGACCTCCGAGCTCGCGAGCGCCGGCGACGGCGGCATGCACGTCGAGCTCGACCGGGTGCCGCTGCGCGACTCGACGCTCGCGCCCGAGGAGATCCTGATGAGCGAGTCGCAGGAGCGGATGATGGCCGTCGTCGAGCCCGGCGACGTCGAGGCGTTCCTCGCGATCTGCGCCAAGTGGGAGGTCGACGCCACCGACATCGGCGAGGTCACCGAGAGCGGCCGCCTCCAGATCGACTGGCACGGCGAGCGCGTGGTCGACGTGCCGCCGCGCTCCGTGGCGCACGACGGGCCGACGTACGAGCGGCCCTACGCGCGGCCGGCGTGGCTCGACGCGCTGCAGGCCGACGACGCGGCGGCGCTGCCGCGGCCGGCGTCCGGCGACGAGCTGCGCGAGACCCTGCTGCGGCTCGTCGCCTCGCCGAACCTGTGCGACAAGGCGTGGATCACCGACCAGTACGACCGCTACGTGCGCGGGGACACCGTGCTCGCGCAGCCCGACGACGCCGGGATGGTGCGCGTCGACCCCGAGACGAACCTCGGGGTGGCGGTCGCGACGGACTGCAACGGGCGGTTCGCGCGGCTCGACCCGTACGCCGGCGCCCAGCTGGCGCTGGCCGAGGCCTACCGCAACGTCTCGATCGGGCGGCGCGACGCCGCTGGCCGTCTCGGACTGCCTGAACTTCGGCTCGCCCGAGGACCCCGACGTGATGTGGCAGTTCGCCGAGGCGTGCCGCGGGCTGAAGGACGCCTGCCTCGCGCTCGGCGTCCCGGTCACGGGCGGCAACGTGAGCCTGTACAACTCGACCGGCGGGCAGGCCATCCTGCCGACGCCGGTGGTCGCCGTGCTCGGCGTGATCGAGGACGTCACCCGGCGCACGCCCTCGGGCTTCCGCGAGGTGGTGGCGGACGGCGAGGGCGACGCGGTGTTCCTGCTCGGCGAGACCGAGGCGGAGCTCTCCGGGTCGGAGTGGGCGCACGTCGCGCACGGTCACCTCGGCGGTCGGCCGCCGCGCGTCGACCTCGACGCGGAGCGGGCGCTGGGCCGGGTGCTCGCGGAGGCGTCGCGCAGCGGTCTCGCCGCCAGCGCGCACGACCTCTCGGACGGCGGGCTCGCGCAGGCGCTCGTCGAGGCCGCGCTGCGCCGCGGCGTGGGCGTGACCGTCGACGTCGCCGAGGTGGGTGAGGGCGACCCGTTCGTGGCCCTGTTCTCGGAGTCCGCCGCGCGGGCGCTGGTCACCGTCGCCGCGTCGGACACCGAGCGCCTGGTCGAGCTGGCCGGCGCGCACGACGTCCCGGTGACCCGGATCGGCACCACCGGCGGCCGGGACGTGCACGTGCAGGGCGAGCTCTCGGTGTCGCTGGCGGAGCTGCGGGCCGCCTGGTCGGCGACGATCCCGGACGCCCTCGCCTGACCCGAGTGGGCGTGAGTCCCGCGTCGAGTGGGCGTGAGTCCCGCGGGCGGCGCGGAAGTCACGCCCACTCGGCGGTCAGAGGCCGGCGAAGACCTCGCGGGGGAGGGCGCCGTTCTCCAGGGCGCGCTTCGCCAGCGGCATGCCGAGCTCCGCGAGCCGGGCCAGCCCCGCGTCGCCGAGGTGCGACCACGGGCCGAGGTCGATGGCGTCCGTGGCGGTCTCGATCCCGCGGCGCAGCTCGCGGCCCGCGTCGGTCAACGCGCCCTCGCCGTCGAGCAGCCCGCGCTCCTGCAGGGACGCGGTGCAGGCGCTCCACTCCTCCTCCGACCAGCCGCGCGACTTCTTCGCGGCCTCGAGCCGGAAGCCCTTGCCGGTCGCGGTGTGCGTGACCAGCGCCTCGAGCCCGCTCAGCCCCGCGCCGACGAGCACGGCCACGTGGCCGTCGCCGCGGTGCTCGCGCAGCAGCGTCAGCGCGTGCCAGAGGACGAGGTGCGGCGCCTCGGGCCACTCCAGGTCGGCGTGGGCGGCGTACAGCGGGCGGCCCGCCGGCGTGCAGCCCTCGGTGGCCCGCCGCGCCAGCTCGGCGGCCTCGGCGATCTGGTCGGAGACGAGCACGTCCTCGCCGAGCAGGCGGCGGTACGACGCGTCGATGCCGCGGTAGCGCGCCTCGACCACCGCCGCGGGGGTCGTCGTCTCCCAGACCCCCTGCATCGCGTGCGCGACGAGACCCGGGTGGAAGTTGTAGAACGTCGCCGTGACGGCGCCCGGGCCGACCGCGCCCATCGCGGCGGCGCGCGAGGCGAAGTAGCGCGCCCGGCCGCGCAGCCCGAGCTCGCCCATCGCCTCGTCGACGTCGTTGCTGAAGTAGCCCAGCGCGTGCAGGGGTTCGAGGGAGCGGGCGGTGCGCTTGGCGTCCCTGGGGTCCATCGCACCTGTCTATCGCACCCGCGATGAGTTCACGCCCCTCGCCCCGTCTACCGTGCGTCCGACCCCGAGATACAGGAGACCGCCCCATGGGAGCACTGACCGCCTCGCTGTTCACCACGGTGGACGGCGTCGTCGAGGCGCCGCACGAGTTCCACTTCCCCTACTTCGACGAGCGCATGGGCGAGATCATGACCGCCTACACCGAGCGCTGCGAGGCCTACCTGATGGGCCGCGGGCTCTACGAGGAGTGGGCGGCCTACTGGCCCGGCAACACCACCGACGACTTCGGGGAGTTCATCAACCCCGTCGCCAAGTACGTGCTGAGCAACAGCCTCGGCGAGGCCACCTGGCAGAACACCACCCTGGTCTCCGGGTCGGAGGACGAGGTCGCCGCCCGGGTCGCCGAGATCAAGGACGGCGTCCCCGGCGACATCGGCATGTCCGGCAGCGGCACCACCGTGCGCTGGCTGCTCGGGCGCGGCCTGCTCGACCGCGTGGAGCTCTTCGTGGACCCGGTCGTGGTCGGGCGCGGCGCTCGCCTCTTCGACGGCGACCCCCCGCGGAAGCCGCTCGCCCTCGTCTCCTCGGAGGCGCTGCCGACCGGGGTGCTGCACCTCGTGTACGCGCCCGCCTAGGGCCGCCTGCGTCATGCTGGGCGCGTGGCCGACGACCCGGGGACCGACCTGCGCGTGAGCCGGTCGCTGGTGGTGCCGGCGGCCGAGCTGTCCGAGCGGTTCTCGCGCGCCTCCGGCCCCGGCGGCCAGGGCGTCAACACCACCGACTCGCGCGTCGAGCTCAGCTGGGACGTCGCCTCGTCGGCCGTGCTCCCCGCCGCCACCCGCGACCGGCTGCTCGCCCGGCTCGCCACGCGGCTGGCCGGCGGCGTCCTCACCGTCACCGCCGCCGAGCACCGCGCGCAGCTCGCCAACCGCCGGGCCGCGCGCGAGCGGATGGCCGCGCTGCTGCGCGAGGCCGCCGCGCCGCCCGGCCCGGCCCGGCGCGCGACGCGACCGAGCCGGGCGGCGCGCCGCCGCCGCGTCGACCACAAGAAGCGGCGGGGCGAGCTCAAGCGCGGCCGGCGGGGACACTGGGGCCCGTGACGCACCCACTCGCGCGCCGCTCCGTGCTGACGGGCGGGCTGCTGGTCGGCGGCGCCGCGCTCGGCGCCTGCAGCGGCGCGGACTCCGGGCGCCCGGCCCCTTCGGGGTCGGCGGCACCGCAGATGGGGGCCTCCGACGTGCCGTACGGCCCCGACCGCGCCGAGCGGATCGACTACGGGCCCGACGCCACGGCCCAGTTCGGCGAGCTCCGCCGCAGCGAGGGCCCGAGCAAGGGCGTCGTCGTGGTCATCCACGGCGGCTTCTGGCGCGTGCAGTACGACCTCTCGCTGGGCCAGCCGTTGGCGCAGTCCCTCGCCGAGGAGGGCTGGACGGCGTACAACATCGAGTACCGGCGCGTGGGCAACGACGGCGGGTGGCCGGGCACCTTCGACGACGTCGCCGCCGCGATCGACGCGCTCGCGGACGTCGACGACGTGGAGACCTCGACGCTCCTCACGCTCGGTCACTCGGCCGGCGGCCACCTCGCCGTGTGGGCCGCGGCCCGGCGGCGCTTCGACCGCTGGCGCCCGGCGCGCGTGCCGGTGACGGGCTGCGTCTCCCAGGCGGGCGTGCTGGACCTCGCGCAGGCCTACCGCGACGGCCTCGGCGGCGGTGCGGTGGAGCAGTTCCTCGGCCGCGCCCCGGGGGAGGCGTACAACCGCGTCGACCCGGCGCGGCAGCTGCCGCTCGACGTGCCGGTCCGGTGCATCCACGGCCGGCAGGACACGATCGTGCCGATCGACCAGTCGCGCCGCTACGTCGACGCCGCGACGGCCGCGGGCGCCGACGCCAGCCTGACCGCGGTCGACGGCGACCACTTCACGCTGATCGACCCGGAGACCCGGGCGTGGGAGCAGACCCTCGGGCTGCTCGAGGGGATGCGCACCTGAGGCGGAAACTGGCGCCGACTCGGCAGCAGACCCGCCGAGTCGGCGTGAGTTTCCCCGCCGCGTGGGAACTGGCGCCTACTCGCCGGTCAGGAGCGCACGTGCATCCGCTCGCCCTGCGGTCCGTAGATCGCCAGGATCTCGGCGGGGTGCGGGCCGGGGTTGCCGATCCCGTGCGGGGTGCGGGTGTCGAACTCGACCACCTCTCCGGGCCCGAGCACCAGGTCGCGCGAGCCGAGCAGCAGCCGCACCCGACCCGAGAGCACGTAGAGCCACTCGTAGCCCTCGTGGGTGCGCAGGTCGCCGGGCTCCGGGGGAGCGGGGTCGACGGGCAGCACCATCTTGAAGGCCTGCAACCCGCCCGGGCGCCGCGTCAGCGGCAGGTAGGTGCGGCCGTGCCGGTGGATCGGCGTGGCCCGGATCCGCGGGTCGCCCGTGTCGGGCGCGTCGACCAGCTCGTCGAGCGGCACGCGGTGGGCCCGGGCCAGCGGCAGCAGCAGCTCGAGCGTCGGCCGGCGCTGCCCCGCCTCGAGGCGGGAGAGCGTGCTCACCGAGATGCCGGTCTCCTCCGCCAGGTCGGTCAGGGTCGCCTCGCGCTCCAGCCGCAGCTGGCGCAGCCGTGGCCCCAACCGGGTCAGGGCTGTCTCGACGTCGCCGCTCATGCCGCCCAGTCTGCCACCGGATTTGCTGAACTGGCAACGATAGTTGCGGGTTCGCCGGGGCCGACGCAGTCTCTTCCCATGAGCGACGAGACGGACGACGTGGTGGTGATCGGCGGCGGTGCCGCCGGCCTGAGCGGGGCCCTGGCCCTGGGGCGGTCGCGCCGCTCCGTGCTGGTGCTCGACGCCGGCGAGCCGCGCAACGCCCCGGCCGCTGGCGTGCACAACTACCTCGGCCGGGAGGGGACCCCGCCCGGCGAGCTGCTGGCGGTCGGGCGCGCCGAGGTCGAGGCGTACGGCGTCCGCGTCGTCGACGCCCGGGTCGTCGCCGTCCGCCCGTGGGGTCGCGAGGGCACCGGCTTCACGGTCGAGACCGCGGCGGGCGACGTGCACACGGCCCGTCGCGTCCTGGTGGCCACGGGGGCCCGCGACGTGCTGCCGGACCTGCCCGGCCTGGCCGAGCGCTGGGGCCACGAGGTGCTGCACTGCCCCTACTGCCACGGCTACGAGGTGCGCGACCGGGCCGTCGCCGTCCTCGCCACGAGCCCGATGGCGGCCCACCAGGCGTTGCTGTTCCGTCAGCTCACCGACGACGTGGTCGTCGTCGGCGTCGTCGGTGGCGCCGCGCCCGGCGACCTGCTCGCCGCCGAGGACCTGGAGCGACTGCACGCCCGGGGCGTCGAGGTCCGGGACGACCCGGCCACCGAGGCGGTGCTCGACGACGGCCGCCTCACCGGGCTGCGCCTCGCCTCGGGCGCCGTCCTCGAGCGGGACGCCGTGGTCGTCGCGACGCGGGTCGAGGCGGGAGCCGAGTTCCTGGCGCCGCTCGGCCTGTCGCCCGAGCCGGTGGAGATGCGCGGCACGGCGGTGGGCCGTGCCCTGGCCGCCGACGCCGTGGGCGCGACCGCGGTGCCGGGCGTGTTCGTCGCCGGGAACGCCAGCGACCTGACCGCGCAGGTGCTCCCCGCGGCGGCGACCGGCCTGCGGGTGGGGGCCTGGATCAACGCCGAGCTCGCGACGGCGGAGGCCGACGCCGCGGTCGAGCACCGCCACGCCGAGGTCGCCGGGTTCTTCGACGCCGAGGCCTGGGAGGAGCGGTACGGCGGGCAGTCCCTGTGGAGCGGAAGGGTCAATCCCCAGCTCGCCGCCGAGGCCGCGGACCTGCCGCCCGGGCGCGCGCTCGACATCGGGTGTGGCGAGGGCGGCGACGCCATCTGGCTGGCGGCGCGCGGGTGGCAGGTCACCGGCCTCGACTTCGCACGCACCGGGCTCGACCGCGCCGCCGCGCACGCCACCGAGGCCGGGGTGGCCGACCGCTGCACCTGGCGCCAGGACGACGCCCGCACCTTCGACGCGGCCGGCGAGACCTGGGACCTCGTCACCGCGCAGTACTTCCACCAGCCCGACGGCGGCATGGTCGACGTGACGCGGCGGCTCGGCGGGGCGGTCGCCGCGGGCGGCGTCCTGCTCGTCGTCGGGCACCACGCGGACGACCTGCACACGGGCCTGCGCGGCGGCCGGGCGGAGCTCGTGTTCACCCCCGACGACCTGCGGCCGGCCCTCGACCCGTCGCGGTGGACCATCGAGGTCGCGGAGGTCCGGGACCGCGAGGCGCACGGCCACGACGGGCCCGTCACCGTGCGCGACTCGGTGCTCCGCGCCCGCCGCCGCGCCTGAGACCGGGAAACTGGCGCCGACTCGGCGATGGGCGAGGCCCGGGGTAGTGGTGGGATGGGGCCGTGCCCTCCCGCCGCGCCACCGATCCCGCCGCTCTGAGCGCGGCGCGCCGTGCGTTCCTCGGCGGCGGCGCCGCACCCGGGGACCTGCGACTGCTCACGCGGCACTTCGCCCGGCTGCTCGCCGAGCGCGCGCCCGGCCACGCGGTCGAGGTGCGGGTGCCGCCGTGGAGTGCCGTCCAGGCCGTCGCCGGCCCGCGCCACACCCGGGGCACGCCGCCGGCCGTGGTGGAGATGTCCCCCGACACGTGGGTCGCCCTGGCGCTCGGCACGCTCACCTGGGGAGAGGCCGTCGCCGCCCACCGCGTCACCGCGAGCGGCGAGCGGGCCGACCTGACGCCCTACCTGCCCCTGACCGAGGAGGAACCGTGACCGTGGCCCTCGTCCCGAGCCGGGAGCTCCACGATGCCGTCGTCGCCGCCGGGCCACCCGCCGGCGTCGAGCTGCTCTGCGACGAGGACGACCACGGCCGCGACGCGGAGGTGACGGCCTGGGTGGCGCCGTACGTCCTCGGCGGGCGCGCGCTCGACGAGGTCGGGCGCTTCCCGGCGCTGCGCTTCGTGCAGCTGCAGTCGGCGGGGTACGACGGCCTGCCCGAGCGATTGCCGCAGGGCGTGGCGCTGGCCGCCGGGTCCGGCGTGCACGACGACGCCACGGCCGAGCACGCGGTGGGTCTCACGCTCGCGGCGCTGCGGGGCATCCCCGAGGCGGTGCGTGCGCAGGCCGAGGAGACCTGGCGCCCGTTGCCGGGTCGCCGCGCGCTGGCCGACAGCCGCGTGCTCGTGCTCGGCTACGGGTCGATCGGGCGGTCCGTGGCCGAGCGGCTGCTGCCGATGCACGCGGTGGTGACGGGGGTGGCCTCGGGCGCGCGGGACGACGACCTGCTGGGCCGGGTGCACGGGCCCGAGGACGTGCCCGACCTGCTCGGCGACCAGCACGTCGTGATCGTGGTGCTGCCGCTCGACGACGAGACCCGGCACGCTGTGGACGACGCCTTCCTGGCCCGGCTGCCCGACGGCGCGCTCGTCGTGAACGTGGCCCGCGGGCCGGTGGTCGACACCGATGCGGTGCTGGCCCACGCGGGTCGGCTGCGCTTCGCGCTCGACGTGACCGACCCCGAGCCCCTGCCCGACGGGCACCCGCTCTGGACGGCGGCCGGGGTGCTCGTCACCCCGCATGTCGCGGGCGGCACGACCGCGATGCTCCCGCGGATGGCCGCCCTCGCCCGGAGCCAGCTGGCGGCGCTCGCGGCCGGCGACCGGCCGGCGCACGTCGTCGCGAGGGGAAACCCGGCGGCGCCGGGGCCGCTCGGGGTGCGACCATGAGCGCGTGCGCCGAGTCACCCAGAGCCAGAAGCTGAAGAACGTCCGCTACGACGTGCGGGGGCCCATCCTGGAGGAGGCCCACCGCCTCGAGGCCGAGGGCCACCGCATCCTCAAGCTCAACATCGGCAACCCCGCGCCGTTCGGCTTCGAGGCGCCCGACGCGATCCTCCAGGACATGGTGCACAACCTGCCCGAGTCGCAGGGGTACTCCGACTCGCGCGGCATCTACTCCGCGCGCACGGCGGTCGCGCAGTACTACCAGTCCCACGGGCTCGACGCGCACGTCGACGACGTCTTCATCGGCAACGGCGTCAGCGAGCTCATCACGATGGTGCTCCAGACGTTCCTGGACGACGGCAACGAGGTGCTGGTGCCGGCGCCCGACTACCCGCTGTGGACCGGCGCCGTCTCGCTCTCCGGCGGCGTGCCGGTGCACTACCTGTGCGACGAGGAGAACGGCTGGGTGCCGGACCTCGAGGACATCGAGTCCAAGGTCACCGAGAACACGCACGCGATCGTGCTGATCAACCCGAACAACCCGACCGGCGCGGTCTACAGCGAGGAGACCGTCAAGGGGTTCATCGACCTCGCCCGCCGGCACCGGCTGGTCGTCTTCGCCGACGAGATCTACGAGAAGATCCTCTTCAACGGCGCGGAGCACCACCACGCCGCCCGGGCGGCCGGCGACGACGTGCTGTGCCTGACCTTCTCCGGGCTGTCGAAGGCCTACCGGGTCTGCGGCTACCGCTCGGGGTGGCTCTACATCTCGGGGCCGACGCACCTGGCGAGCGACTTCCTCGAGGGCCTCCAGCTGGTCGCGAACATGCGGATGTGCCCCAACGTGCCCGCCCAGCACGCGATCCAGACGGCGCTCGGCGGCTACCAGTCGATCGAGGAGCTGATCGTGCCGGGCGGGCGGTTCCACGAGCAGTCGATGCTCGCGCACCGGCTGCTCAACGAGATCCCGGGCGTCAGCTCGGTCGAGCCGCGCGGCGCGCTGTACTGCTTTCCGCGCCTCGACCCGGAGGTCTACCCGATCGAGGACGACCAGGCGTTCGTCATCGACCTCCTGCGCACCAAGCACCTGCTCGTCACGCACGGCACCGGCTTCAACTGGCCGCACCCCGACCACTTCCGGCTCGTCACGCTGCCCGACGTGCGCCTGCTCGAGGAGGCCATCGGCCGCATCGCCGAGTTCCTCGCGACCCTGCGCGGCTGAGCCGCGTACGCCGGGCGGCGCTGCGCCCCGCAGGCCCGCACGGCGGGACGTCATACGACCCGGTCGGCATGACCGCCGCTTCGGATGACGCCCTCCCGCAGCGTCATGCGTTCGGGTCGCGATCGCGACCGCTCCGTATGACGTCCGGCGCCGGCCACGCGGCGGGGGTCTGGATACGCTCGCTGCTCGACCGGCGAGGGACCGCGAGCCACCCGACCAGCGAAGGACCAGCATGAGCCAGCCGACGACCGACGACCTGCGCGCGCGCCTGGCCGAGGTGCTGCCCGGCGTGCGCCGCGACCTCGAGGACCTGGTGCGCATCCAGTCCGTCAGCGCGGACCCCGACCGCGCCGGCGAGGTGGGCCGCAGCGCCGACGCGACCGTCGCGCTCCTCGAGGCGGAGGGCCTCGAGGTGAGCCGGGTCAGCGCCAAGGGCGGCCTGCCGGCGGTCATCGGGCGCCGACCGGCCCCCGACGGCGCGCCGACGGTGCTGCTCTACGCCCACCACGACGTGCAGCCCGAGGGTGACCACGCCCTGTGGGAGTCCCCGCCCTGGGAGCCCACCGAGCGCGGCCCGCGCCTGTACGGCCGCGGCGCCGCCGATGACAAGGCCGGGATCATGGCGCACGTCGGGGCCCTCCGGATGCTCGGCGACGACCTCGGCGTCGGCGTCACCGTGTTCGTCGAGGGCGAGGAGGAGGTCGGCTCCGACACGCTCCCCGACCTGCTGGCCGAGCACCACGACGAGCTCGCGGCCGACGTCATCGTCATCGCCGACTCCGGCAACTGGGACATCGGGGTGCCCGCGCTGACCACCAGCCTGCGCGGCCTCGTGCGCGCCGACGTCGAGGTGCGGACGCTGACCCACGCCGTGCACTCCGGCATGTGGGGCGGGCTCGTCCCCGACGCGCTGATGACGCTCGCGCGTCTGCTGGCCAGCCTGCACGACGACGCCGGCGACGTCGCGGTCGCCGGCCTGCACGCCGGCCCCGCGGCCGACGTGGACTACCCGGTCGCGCGGTTGCGCGCCGAGTCCGGCGCCGCGACCGGCACCGAGCTGATCGGCACGGGCAGCGCCGTCGAGCGGCTGTGGACCAAGCCCTCGCTGAGCATCACCGGTCTCGACGCCCCGCAGGTCGACGGCGCCTCGAACACCCTCGTGCCCAGCGCTCGCGCCAAGCTCTCGATGCGGGTCGCCCCGGGCGACACCTGCGACAACGCGGTCGCCCGCCTGCGCGAGCACCTCGAGGCGCACGTGCCCTGGGGCGCCGAGCTCAGCGTCACGGTGGTGGACACCGGCGAGGCCACCCGGATCGACGCGACCGGGCCGGCGTACGACGCCGCGCGCGCGGCGTTCCGCGAGGCCTGGGACGGCACCGACCCCGTCGACATGGGTGTGGGCGGGTCGATCCCGTTCATTGCCGAGTTCCTCGAGGCGTTCCCCGGGGCCAGCGTGCTGGTGACCGGCGTCGAGGACCCCGACACCCGCGCCCACGGCGCCAACGAGGGCCTGCACCTCGCGGAGTTCGAGCGCGTGCTGCTCGCGGAGGCGCTGCTGCTCAGCCGCCCGATCGGGTGAGGGCCGCCAGCGCCTGACCTGCACGGTCTCAGTGCGTGGGACCTGGCGTGACCACCGTCACGGCAGGCTCGTTGGACAACCCCGCGGCAGTTGTCGAGATCGGCTGCGCGACGTCCCAACTCGGAGGAGACCGTCTTGACCACCGAACGCGCGCCCGGAGCCGACCCCCGGCACGACAGCGGCGACACCGGCAACGACACCGGCGGCGACGCCGCCCCACCCGCCCACCAGAAGCTGGCCAGGCACGACCTGGGCCGGCGTCGATTCCTCGGCTACGTGCTGGGCGGCGCCACCCTGGTCGCGGGCGCCGACCTCGCGCTGGGCGGCGTGACCTCCCCCGCGGCGGCCGAGATCCCCTCGGGCCCGCAGCCGGCGGAGGTCTACGACCTGCTGGACTTCCTGAACGACTCCACGCGTCCCACGGCCAACCTGATCAAGGTCGAGGTGGACGAGGACGGCAAGGCCAACTTCGACCTGCACCGCATGGAGGTCGGCCAGGGCATCACCACCGCCGCGGCGATGCTGATCGCGGAGGAGCTGGACGTCCCCGTCTCCGACGTCAACGTCGGGCTCGCGCCGGCGCGGCCCGAGCTGGTCTTCAACCAGCTCACCGGTGGCTCCCAGACGATGTTCACCGTGTTCGCGCCCATCCGCGTCGCCGCGGCGACCGCGAGGCTCGCGCTGCTCGACGCCGCCGCGATCCTCCTCGACGACGAGGTCGCGAACCTGGAGTCCAAGGAGGGCGCGGTCACCGGTCCGACCGGGGCCATCTCCTACGCCGACATCGTCAAGCAGACGGCTTCGTTCCCGGAGATCACGCGCGAGATCGAGCTGAAGGGGTCCGAGGAGTACAACGTCATCGGCAAGCCTCACGACCGCATCGACGCGCGGGCGGCCGTCACCGGCCAGAAGGACTTCGCCACCGACCTGCAGATCGAGGGTGCCCTGCCGACCATGGTCGCGCGGGCGCCCACGCTCAACGGCACCCTCGCCGGGCTGAAGAACAGGAAGCAGGTCCTGCGCATGGACGGCGTCGAGGACGTCGCCGAGATGGAGTTCGGCGTGGCCATCCGCGCCCGCACCTACGGCCAGTGCATCGACGCCATCCGCACGGTGGACGCGGCCTGGAACGACGGCCCGGTGGCGGGGCAGAGCGACGAGGACATCGCCGCCGAGCTGCGCGCCGCCGAGCTGCCCCTCACGCTGCCCGACGGCGCGCCGCAGATCCCGCTGCTCGCCAAGACCCTGACCCGCGACATCCTGTTCTACTTCCGCAGCAACTCGGCGATGGACACCAACTCCGCGGTGGCCGACGTCCGCGAGGACAGCGCGCGGATCTGGTCGGGGATGAAGTCCCCGATCACCGCCCAGCAGCGGATCGCGGTCGAGCTGGGCATGAGCCCCTCGCAGGTGGAGTGCAACGTCGTCACCGGCGGCGGCTCCTTCGGCCGCCGCCTCTTCTTCGACGGCGCCCGGGAGGCCGCGCTCATCTCGCAGAAGATGGGCAAGCCGGTGAAGCTGATGTGGCACCGGGCCGACGACTCCCGCGCCGGCCGCGGGCACCCGATGTGCACCTCGCGGGCCCAGGCCAACGTGGTGGCCGGCGAGGTCGCCTCCTTCGTGCAGCAGCACACCTCCGTGGAGACCGACTTCCGTCACGGGCTGGGCGAGATCATCACGGCGAACGCCGCCGACATCCCCGGCGGCGTCGGGAACCTCGGCTTCGCGCAGACCGTGTTCCAGCTGACCCAGGACCTCGGGTACAACGTCGGGGCCGTCGCCCAGAACCTCACCGAGGTCGACCTGCGCTTCAACACCGGGTCGATGCGCAACATCTACTCACCCGACGTGCGCTGCACCGCCGAGCTCCTGGTCAACGACCTGGCCGAGGAGGTGGGCATGGACGCCTTCAACTTCCGGCGCAACCTGATCAAGGACGAGCGCGTGGTGGGCGTGCTGGAGGCGGTCGCCGAGGCCGGTCAGTGGGGGCGCTCGCTGCCGGACGGCGTCGCCCAGGGCATCGCGATCCACAAGGAGTACAAGGGCGGCACCGCGGCGCTCGTCGAGGTGGACGCGCGTCCCGAGACCGTGAACCGGAAGATCCGCAAGGCCGTCACCGGCCCGCGGGTCACGAAGGTGACCTTCGCGATCGACGTCGGCCAGGTGGTCAACCCGCGGGGCCTGGAGGCCCAGATGCAGGGCGGCATCAACGACGGCATCGCCCTGGCCTTCACCTCGAGCCTGCACCTGCGCGACGGGCACTTCCTCGAGGCCAGCTGGGACAACTACTTCTACACCCGGCAGTGGAACACCCCGCCCGAGGTCAACGTGATCCTCGTCGACGGCGGCGCCGACGTGCCCGGAGGCGCCGGCGAGGCCGGCGTGGCCGCGACGTTCGCGGCGGTCGCCGGCGCGTGGGAGAAGGCGAGCGGCCAGCGCGCGGAGTACTTCCCGATCAACCACCAGGAGCTCAGCTTCAAGCCCAAGCCGTTCGACCCGCCGGTGCCGCAGTCACCGAAGAACGGCCTCAAGTTCACCTTCTGAGCACCGAGAGCGAGCGAGGAACGACATGCCCCAGCACACTTTCAGGCTCAACGGCGAGGCCGTCACGGTCGACGTGGCAAGCGACGTACGGCTGCTGTGGGTGATCCGCGACATCCTCGGGGTCACCGGCCCCAAGTACGGGTGCGGCATCAACGTCTGCAAGGCCTGCACGTCGCACATCAACGGCAAGGCCTTCAACCCGTGCGCCGTCCCCGTCGGCAAGATCGACGAGGACGACGAGATCACCACCATCGAGGGCCTGCCCGGCCAGGACGGCGGCGGCGGCGACCTGCACCCGATGCAGGAGGCCTGGCTCGAGCGGGACGTCGCGCAGTGCGGCTACTGCCAGCCCGGCCAGATCATGGCGGCCGTCGCCCTCGTGCGGAAGGTGCAGTCCGAGGGCGGCGAGATCACCGACGAGGATCTCGACACGCTGCGCAACATCTGCCGCTGCGGCACCTACACGCGCATCCGCGAGGCGATCAAGCAGGGCGCCGACGCGATGTGAGCGGCGCCGCCGGGGTGGGTCCGGGACCACCGGCCCCGCCCCCGGCGGTGGCGCCGACCCGCCCGGCGGCGCAGCCCGTAGACTCGCTCACGTGCCCCAGCCCCACAGCGCGCGCAAGGGCGGCGACGGGCGCCTCACGGCGGCGATCGACCCCCACGACCAGGGCCCGCAGGACGCCTGCGGCGTCTTCGGCGTCTGGGCCCCCGGCGAGGACGTCGCCAAGCTCAGCTACTACGGCCTGTACGCCCTCCAGCACCGCGGTCAGGAGTCGGCCGGGATCGCGGTGAGCAACGGCCGCCAGATCCTCGTCTACAAGGACATGGGCCTGGTCTCGCAGGTCTTCGACGAGTCGACGCTGGAGGCCCTCAAGGGGCACGTCGCAGTCGGCCACTCGCGCTACTCCACGACCGGCGCGAGCGCCTGGTTCAACGCCCAGCCGACGTTCCACCCCACCGAGGGCGGCTCGATCGCGCTGGCGCACAACGGGAACCTGATCAATACCGCCGAGCTGCTCGAGATGGTGCGGGACCGCACGGTGCTCGACGGGCAGCTCGACCTGAAGCTGCGCGCGCAGCCGGTCTCCACCAACGACACCAGCGTGGTCACCGCGCTCCTCGCCGACCGCCCCGACATCTCGGTCGAGGAGCGAGCCGCGGAGGTCCTGCCGCACGTGCGCGGCGCCTTCTCGTTCGTGTGGATGACCGAGGACACGCTGTACGCCGCCCGCGACCCGCAGGGCATCCGACCGCTGGTGCTCGGCCGCCTCGAGCGCGGCTGGGTGGTCGCCTCCGAGACCGCCGCGCTCGACATCGTGGGCGCCTCGTTCATCCGCGAGATCGAGCCGGGCGAGATGGTCGCCGTCGACGGCGACGGGCTGCGCAGCACCCGGTTCGCCGAGGCGGCGCCGAAGCACTGCCTCTTCGAGTTCGTCTACCTCGCGCGCCCCGACACCCGGATGAACGAGCAGCGCGTGCACAGCGTCCGCGTCGAGATCGGCCGCAAGCTGGCCAAGGCGTTCCCCGCCGACGCCGAGCTCGTGATCCCCGTGCCGGAGTCGGGCACACCGGCCGCGATCGGGTACGCCGAGCAGTCCGGCATCCCCTACGGCATGGGGCTGGTGAAGAACTCCTACGTGGGGCGCACGTTCATCCAGCCCAGCCAGACGATCCGGCAGCTCGGCATCCGCCTGAAGCTGAACCCGCTGCGCGACGTCATCGAGGGCAAGCGGCTCGTCGTGGTCGACGACTCGATCGTGCGCGGCAACACCCAGCGCGCGCTGGTCCGGATGCTCCGCGAGGCCGGCGCCCGCGAGGTGCACGTGCGCATCTCCAGCCCGCCGGTGAAGTGGCCGTGCTTCTACGGCATCGACTTCGCCACCCGGGCCGAGCTGATCGCGAACGGCCTCACCACCGACGAGATCTGCCGCTCGGTCGGCGCCGACTCGCTCGGGTACATCTCCCTCGACGACCTCGTCGAGGCCACCGAGGTGCCGATGGACGACCTGTGCCGCGCCTGCTTCGACGGGGTCTACCCGATCCCGCTGCCCGAGCGCATGGATCCGGGTGGCGAGGGCTCCCGGGCGGCGGACGCGCCCACGGACGCCGACGGCCTCGCCACCTCGCTCGGCGGCGGCGGCGCCTCCGACGCGCTCGGTCGCCCATGACGGGCGCCGAGGGCTCCGGCGCGACCTACGAGGCGTCCGGGGTGTCGATCGAGGCGGCCGACCGCGCGGTCGACCTGATGAAGGGCTCGGTGGAGCGCGCGCGCCGGCCCGAGGTGATCGGGGGGATCGGCGGCTTCGCCGGCCTCTTCGACGCGTCGGCGCTGAAGGACTACGAGCGCCCGCTGCTCGCGACGAGCACGGACGGCGTCGGCACCAAGGTCGCCATCGCGCAGGCCATGGACACCCACGACACCATCGGGTTCGACCTCGTCGGCATGGTCGTGGACGACCTGGTCGTCTGCGGCGCCGAGCCGCTCTTCCTCACCGACTACATCGCGACCGGCCGGGTCGTCCCCGAGCGGATCGCGGCGATCGTCCAGGGCATCGCCGAGGCGTGCGTCGAGGCCGGCTGCGCGCTGGTCGGCGGCGAGACCGCGGAGCACCCCGGCCTGCTCGGTCCGGACGAGTACGACGTCGCCGGCGCCACCACCGGCGTCGTCGAGGCCGACCGGCTGCTCGGACCCGCGCGGGTGCGGCCGGGGGACGTCGCCCTCGCGATCGCGAGCAGCGGCCTGCACTCCAACGGCTACTCGCTGGTGCGGCACGTGCTGCTCGGCGCGGAGGACCGCGGCGGCGCCGGCTGGTCGCTCGACCGGCACGTCGACGAGCTCGGGCGCAGCCTCGGCGAGGAGCTGCTGACGCCGACGCGGGTCTACGCCAGGGCGTGCCTCGAGCTGGCGCGGAGGCTCGACGTGCACGCGATGTCCCACGTGACCGGGGGCGGCCTCGCCGCGAACCTGGAGCGCGTCATGCCGGTCGAGCTGTGCGCGCGGCTGGACCGCTCGTCGTGGGAGCCGCCGCCGGTCTTCGACCTGGTGCGGCGCGTGGGCGGCGTACCCCAGGAGGACCTGGAGGGCACGCTCAACTGCGGCGTCGGGATGGTGGCGCTGCTGCCGGCCTCGGACGTGGACGCCGCCGTGGCGCTGCTCGACGGCTACGGCATGGCCGCGTGGGTCGCGGGCGAGGTGCGCGCTGCGGGCGAGGGGGAGCGCGGCGGCGGGGTGGCCCTGACGGGCCAGCACCCCGGCTGGTGACGGCTCCCGGGCGACCGCCTGACCGATTCGGCATCGCCCCGGGCGGAATACCCACCAGGTGTGCGAGACCGACCGGGGAGCAGGTAGCGTGTCAGCACGACAAGTCTTCAGGAAAGCCCGGGCGCCGATGAGCCCCGGCCACGTGTGCGAGGGGGTCGGACCTTATGGGCCGCGGCCGAGCCAAGGCCAAGCAGACCAAGGTTGCCCGCGAGTTGAAGTACCGGACCCACGAGACGGACTTGGACGCGCTGCAACGAGAGCTGCATGGTGATGACAACCAGTCCCCGTCGGGCGACGACGGCGACGAGTTCGACCCCGCGAGCGACACCTACCGCGACTGACCGCCGGTCTCGCGCCAAGTGGGCGTGAATCCCGCCGGCCTCGCGCCGAGCGGGCGTGAATCCCGCCGGTCTCGCGCCGAGCGGGCGTGAATCCCGCGGGATTCACGCCCACTCGGCAGGGTGGAACCTCGCTCCACTGCGTGGGGCCGGGATTCACGCCCACTCGGCGCGGGTCAGCGCTGGGCGCCGGGCAGCCAGACGCCGCGGAGGCGACCGACGTCGCGCATCCGGCGCTCGGCGAGCCGGTCGGCGGCGAGCGCGGGGGCGATGCCCTCGGCGCGGGCGAGGTCGAAGACGGCGCGCGTGGTCTCGTAGATCCCCGACGCCCGCTGCTGCGCGCGCTCGAAGGAGAAGCCCTCGAGCTCGTCGGCGACCTGGATCAGCCCGCCGGAGTTCACGCAGTAGTCCGGCGCGTAGACGATGCCGCGCTCCTCGAGCGCCTTCTCGACGCCCGGGTGGTCGAGCTGGTTGTTGGCCGCGCCGCAGACGACCTTCGCGGAGAGCCGCTCGACGACGTCGTCGGTGAGCGCCCGGCCGAGCGCGCAGGGGGCGTAGACGTCGAGGTGGGCGTCGACGAGCGCGTCGGTGCTCTCGACCACGCGAACCTCGGGGTGCTCGGCGCGGACCCGCGCCACCGTCGGCGCGTGCACGTCGGTGACGACGACCTCGGCGTCGTCCTCGAGCAGGTGCCGCACCAGGTGGTGGCCGACCTTGCCGACGCCGGCGACGCCCACGGTCCGCCCGGCGAGCGTGGGCGCGCCCCACGCCTCCTCGGCCGCCGCGCGCATGCCCTGGAACACGCCGTACGCGGTGAGCACCGACGAGTCGCCGGCGCCGCCGTGCGCCACGGTGCGGCCGGTGACGTAGTCGCACTCGCGAGCGACGAGATCCATGTCCTCGCTGAACGTCCCGACGTCGCAGGCGGTGTGGTACCGCCCGTGCAGCGACTGCACGAAGCGGCCGAAGGCCCGCAGCAGCGCCTCGGACTTGTCCCGGCGCGGGTCGCCGATGATGACCGCCTTGCCGCCGCCGAGGTCGAGCCCGGCCAGCGAGGCCTTGTAGGACATCCCGCGGGAGAGGGCGAGCACGTCGCGGACGGCCTCGGCGGTCGTCGCGTACGGGTGGAACCGGGTGCCGCCCAGCGAGGGACCCAGCGCGGTGGAGTGGATCGCGACGACGGCGCGCAGCCCCGAGGCGGGGTCCTGGCAGAAGACGACCTGCTCGTGCTCGCCGGACTCGGTGAGGAGGGCGAAGGGGTCGTCGGCGGCGGGCGCGGGGGTCGGGTCGGGCATGGGGCACCTCTCGGTCGCGGCCATGAGGGTGGTGGCCGGGTCAGGGTCGGGGCGTCCGCGGGGGTGGTGCGGATCACCCGCCAGCCTACCGCCGCCCGTCGCCCCGCTGGCCATTCCGCGACGGCCCCCCGGACCCGCCTCCGCCCCCGGATCCGGCGGGCGGCGTCGGCGCCGACCGGGCGACCAGCAGGTCGCCGTGCGTGCCGTAGCCCGGCAGCCGACCGCCGTACGGCGTCCCGTCGAACGTCGCGAGCCACCACCGGTCGCCCTCCCGCGCGAGCGTGGGCCAGGGGATGTTCGTGGGGTAGTCGGCCTCCAGGTGCCCCACGGCCCGGAGGTCGAGGTCGAGGGCGGTGAACCGCCGCCGACGCGGCGGCGGCGAGTCCGGCCCGTCGCTGACGAGCACCCGCAGCGGGCCGGCGTCCTCCAGCCGCGCCAGGGTGACGCCCTCCGTGGCGACCCGCTCCGGGTCCGCCGCGCGGGGCGCGAGGCGAGTCAGGTCCGGCCCGGACGCCAGCGCGGGATGGAACCGGAACCACCGCGTCGCCTGCACGAACGCGACGAGCCAGCCGCCGGTGGCGGGGTCGCGCACGAGGTGCGGGTCCCAGCAGCCCACCGTGCCCGGGCTCGCGGGCAGGGCCAGCGGCTCCGCGTCGAGCACGTGCCTGCCGCGCCGCGGGTCCGCGGTCGTGCGCGCCATCACGGCGCCCACCGCGCCGGGCGGGGGAGGGCGGCGGCGAGGGTCGGGGCCCAGCTCGTCCCACGTCGTCGCCGCGAGGAGCCAGGCGTCGCGGTCGCGCACCAGGTGCACGGCGTGGTCACCGTGCACGCCCGCCGCGGCCGTGGCCGACGCGGTGCGCGCGGGCCGGCGCAGGAACAGGTCGGCGGTGTGCTCGAGCCGGCCGGCCTCCGGGTCGAGCCGCCACACGCCCGCATGGGCGGCGTCCGCGAAGCCCGGCCCGGCCTGCGTCGCCGTCAGCCAGAACCCTGCCCCCTCGCGCAGCGGCGTGCCGTCGGCGTCCGTCACGAAGCGGACGTCCCGCAGGCCGAGCTGCCCGAAGCCCCCGGCACGCAGGCTGGTGACGCCGCGGTCGTGCGCGAGCCCGACCCGCAGATCGGCGAGCAACCCGGGGTCGTGCACGTCGGGGGAGCCGGCGAGGCCGCGCAGGTCGACCCGCGCGTGCACGCGCCAGGCCCCGCTGGCGCGCACCAGCAGCGAGAGCCACGGCCCGGTGAGCGCCAGCCCCACCCGGGTCGCCGTGCCGGGCGCGCGGCCGTGCCGGCGGCTGCGCAGCCGCAGCGGCGCGCCGGTCGGCGGGGTGAGGGTCAGGCCGGTGCGGCGGGTCCGGGGGTCGAGCCAGCCCGGCCAGCCGCCACCCGCCCAGGACGAGGGCGGGCTCGATGCGCCCGCGGTGCGCGACCCCGTCCGGGGCCAGCCCGGCCTCGACCGCGAGGGCGGGCGCCACGCACGGGGCGTCGACGCCCGGCCCGAGCAGTCGCGCGTCCGCGAGGTCGCCGCCCGCGAGGTCCAGGGCGTACGGCGCGACCGCCGGCGGCGCCAGCAGCGAGACCGGCCGCAGCCGGTGCAGCGTCTCGAACGGGGGCAGCACGCCGCCGATCCTTCCGCGTGCCGCGGGCGTGTCGCGCGCGGGTCGCTCCGACGACCGGTGCGTGTCGCGACGAGCCCGGCCGCGCGCTCAGCGGCGGCGGCTCAGGCGTCCTCGTCGATCACGTGGACGGCGGCCTCCTCGGCCCCGGCGCCCGCGCCGTCGACGCCGACGTCCTCGGCCGCGAGGTCCTGGTCGACGTCGGGCCGCACGCCCTCGTCGTCCTCGACCAGGCGACCCGCGCGCGCGTCGCCGACCTCGCCGCCGACCTCCTCGGCGGTGACCAGCGCCTCCTGGTACGGGTCCGGCTCGGGGACCTCCTGCTCGAGGCGCTGGTCGAGGTCCTCGCCCTCGGCCTCCTCGAACGGGGTGTTGCCGTAGCCCTGCGCCGCGGACCACTTCTCCGGCGGCGAGTAGCCCTCGTCCAGCGGCTCGTCGAGGCCGCGGTCCTCCGTCAGGTCGTCACCCTGCGACTGCGGCTGGTCCTCGCTGTCGACGCTGTACCCGTGGTAGCTCTCGGCGTCGCCCTGCTCGGTCATGCGGCGGCCCTCCTCGTTCGGTGCGTTTCCGTCCCGAGGGTAGGACGCGGGTGGAGGCCCGCCGGGTGACCCGGCCGCGGGGCCTCAGGCGGCCGGCAGCGGCTGCGACAGCCGCCACGCGGCCCCGCCCGCGACGACCCCGCCGCCGAGCACCAGCAGGATGCCGGGGCCGGGCATCCAGCCCGACGTCCCGACCAGGCTGAGCATGTGCACCAGCTGCCACACGGGCAGGGCGATCGCGACGAGCGCCACGACCCAGGCCTGGGCGGCGGCCACCCGGCGCCAGGGCAGGAACGCGCCGGTCAGCGCCAGCATCGAGGCGTAGAAGGTCCACAGGCCGGCCCCGCGGGTGCCGAGGATCGTGCCGACCGCCGTGTCGACCCACGGCAGGAGCGAGCCGAGCGCCACCATCCCGAACGCGAGCAGCAGCTTCTTGCGGGCCGGCTCGACGCGTGAGCTGGCGGGGACGGGCCCCGGGCCGGGTGCGACCGGGGCTGGACGTGGTGGCCATGGGAGGGACTCTAGGCACGCGTGAGCCGTCTCACGGAACGCCCGCGCGGCCGCCACCCGCCCACGCCGCGCGACCGCGCGACCAGCGGGGCGCGCGCCGCGACGAGCGGTCGACCCGCCGCCCGGGGGCGGCCGGCCGGCGACGAGGGGCGGCCGCGCGGGCCGCTCGCCGCGCCCTCCCGGCCACTCGGCGCGCGGTGTGACCGGAGTCTCGTGCGCGTCTTGACCCCCGCCCCGGCCCCTCTGTTTCCTGCACCCACAGTGTGCCCCGCGTCACGACCCCGGACTGCAGCACGGGACCGGCCGACGGCGGCTGGGGCGCCGGCCGTGACCCCGAGGGACCGTTGGAGGAGCCCCATGGATGAGAAGGCGCGCCAGGAGTACTGGCGCAAGAACTTGAGACTGATGGCGGTCCTGCTCGCCGTGTGGGCGCTGGTGTCCTTCGGCTTCGGGATCATCCTCGTCGAGCCGCTGAACAACATCGACTTCCTGGGCTTCCCGCTCGGGTTCTGGTTCTCCCAGCAGGGCTCGATCATCGTCTTCGTCGCTCTGATCGCCATCTACGTGTGGCGGATGGACCGGCTCGACGCCGAGTACGGCGTGGACGAGTACGAGGAGGAGGTGCACCACTCATGACGGAAATCCAGACCTGGACCCTCGTCTTCGTCGCGATCACCTTCTCGATCTACATCTACATCGCCTACGCGAGCCGGGTGAACACCACCGCCGGCTTCTACGTCGCAGGCGGCGGCATCCCCGCGTCGGCCAACGGCGCCGCGATCGCCGCCGACTGGATGAGCGCCGCGTCGTTCATCTCGCTGGCCGGCATCGTGGGGCTGGCCTACAACGGCTACGCCGGCGGCGTCTTCCTGATGGGGTGGACGGGCGGGTACGTGCTGCTCGCGCTGCTGCTGGCGCCGTACCTGCGCAAGTTCGGCAAGTACACGCTGCCGGACTTCGTCGGCGACCGGTACTCCGAGACGGCCCGGCTCGTCGCCGTGCTCTCGGCGGTCGTCGTCTCGTTCGTCTACGTCGCGGGCCAGATGGGCGGCGTCGGCCTGGTCTTCCAGCGCTTCCTCGGCGTGGGCACGACCACCGGCGTCATCATCGGCATGTGCATCGTGTTCTTCTACGCCGGCCTCGGCGGCATGAAGGGCATCACCTGGACCCAGGTGGCCCAGTACTCGGTGCTGATCGTCGCCTACCTGATCCCCGCGGTGGCGGTGTCGGCGAAGGTGACCGGCATCCCGCTGCCGCAGATCGGCTTCGGTGAGATCCTCACCGAGCTGAACGGGCTGCAGCAGGACCTCGGCCTGGGCTCCTACACAGACGCCTTCGCGCTCGAGGGCTTCGGCATGGCGAACATGATCCTGGTGACCGCGGCGCTGATGTTCGGCACGGCCGGGCTGCCGCACGTGATCATCCGGTTCTACACGGCGAAGTCGGTGCGGGCGGCGCGCTACTCCGCGCTGTGGGCGCTGTTCTTCATCGCCCTGCTGTACCTGACCGCCCCGTCGGTCGCGTCCTTCACCAAGCTGCAGATCATCAAGGACCTCGACGGCGCGACGCTCAACTCGGTGCCGAGCTGGTTCAACCAGTGGGCAGACGCCGGGCTGATCACGACTGCCGACGGGGCGCCGGTGAGCGAGCTGGGCTCCGGGTCGTTCAACTACACCGACGTCGCGATCAACAACGACATCATCGTGCTCGCCTCGCCGGAGATCGGCGGCCTGCCGGCCCCGATCGTGGGCCTGGTCGCCGCCGGCGGCCTCGCGGCGGCGCTGTCGACCGCGTCGGGCCTGCTGCTCGTGATCTCGTCGTCGATCGCGAACGACCTGTACTACAAGCGGATCAACCCGCAGGCCACCGAGGCCCGCCAGCTCGCGGTGGGTCGCATCGCCATGGGCTGCGCGATCCTGGTCGCCGGCTACCTCGGCATCAACCCCCCGGGATTCGTGGCGCAGGTGGTCGCCTTGGCCTTCGGACTCGCGGCGGCGAGCTTCTTCCCGATCCTCACACTGGGGATCTTCTGGAAGAAGACGACCGCCGCGGGTGCGGCCACGGGCATGATCACGGGCCTCGTCGTGACGCTGGCCTACATGATCTGGACGATCGACATCTACGGCAACAGCGACGGCATCTGGGGCATCCCGGAGACCGGGTTCGGTGCGATCGGCATGCTGATCAACTTCGCCGTGACGATGACGGTCTCGACGTTCACGACGAAACCGTCGGCGACGATGCAGGAGCTGGTCGAGGAGGTCCGCTACCCGGGCAGGACCGAGCTCGTGGCGAAGCACGCGGAGGGCGAGATCTGAGGCTCTCCCACCCCCGAGCGCCCCGCACCCCCGGATCCGTGAGGACCGGGGGTGCGGTGCGTCCGGCGGGATCCACGCCGACTCGGCGGTAGCGAGAGCCACCTCACGCCGTGGCGGGCGTGCGTCGTCCGTTCGTGTGGCGACGCCGCGGGGGCGCGTGCGGCACGGTCGAGGGGTTGGACCGGGACGGGGGCCCGTCCCTCGACCCAGACGTAGACACGCCACGGAGGTGGACGACATGGACCAGAGCGCACTCGTCTCGGCGGTGCAGGACACCGCCCGACTGAACACGCACGAGGAGGCCGACCAGGCGGTGCACGCCGTCCTGGCCACCCTCAGCGAGCGCGTCGGGGGCGCCGCGGGCGACCTCGCCGCGCAGCTCCCGGGCTCGCTCAAGGAGACGATGCCCTCCGACGGCGAGGCCGAGCGCTTCGACGTCTCGGAGTTCTGCCGCCGCGTCGCCGAGCGCGGCCCCGGCAGCTCCGAGCAGGACGGCCACCGGCACGCCAAGGCCGTGCTCGCCGGCGTCCGCGCCGCCGTGCAGCCGGGCGCGTTCCAGCACGTGGTGGACCAGCTCCCCGCGGACTTCGAGGACCTCGTGGGGGCCGGGCCCGTCAAGCACTGAACGACGAGCCCCTCCCGGGGGTCGGCCCGACGGCCGACCCCCGGGCGGCCACGTCGGGGGAGGCCGCCGCTCGCCCGAGACCGCCACCGGCGCCGGGTCAGTAGTCGTCGTGGCTGTCGTGCGGCTGCCGCACCTCGATGCGTCGCTGCAGGTGCACGCGCCGGCTGAGGCGGATCACCGGCCGGATCAGCAGCTGCGCGCTGCCGAGCACGAAGAGCCACGTGCCCGCGTACGTCGTGGACTCGTGGAAGAACAGCACGCTGCCCACGAGGAACCAGACGCCGATCAGCAGGTCGTTGACGATGCTGGCGACCTCGTAGCGGTCGCGCAGCACCACGATGTCCCGGTTGATGCCGGGCAGCGCGATGTCGAGGTCGCGCGAGGAGTCGCGGCTGCTCACGGCCCGAGCGTGGCACGGTCGGGCAGCGGTGGCGAGTGCGTGGTCGGCCCTCAGCCGCCCGCGGCCCGCCGCGGCGGCTGGTCGCAGGGGAGCCGGACGGTCACCGTGGTCCCCTCGCCCGCCGCCGAGGCGACGTCCACCTCGCCGCCGTGCAGCTCGGCGATCGCCTGCACGATCGTCAGCCCCAGCCCCGTGCCCTGGATCGCCAGCCGCGAGGCCGTCGAGGAGCGGAAGAACCGCGTGAAGAGCCGGTCCTGCTCGTCCTCGGGGATGCCGACGCCGGTGTCCTGCACCACGACCCGGATCCCGTCCGGGTCGGCGGTCATCGCGACGCTCACCGTGCCGCCGTCCGGCGTGAACTTGATCGCGTTGGTGAGCAGGTTCAGCACCATCCGCTCGAGGTGGGCCGGGTCGCCGGTGAAGGGCACGGGGCACGTCGGGAGGTCGACGTGGAGGCGCACGTCCCGGCCCGTGACGACGTCGGAGGCGGCGTCCACGGCCCCGGAGACGGGCGCGCGCAGGTCGCAGGACTCCTTGATGGCCACGAGCTCGGCGGTCTGCACCTGCGTCGCCGTCAGCAGGTCCTCGATGAGCCTGAGCAGGCGCCGCCCGTTGCGGGAGATCCGGTCCACCGCGAGCGCGTGGTCGTCCGGCAGCTCCTCGGCCTCGCAGTCCTGCAGCAGCTCGCTGAAGCCGATGATGCTCGTGATCGGCGTGCGCAGCTCGTGGCTGACCGTGGAGACGAAGTCGGTGCGGATCCGGTCGAGCTCCTCGAGCCGGGCGACGGCGGCCTCCCGGTGCTCCAGCGTGGCCACGAGCGCGGCCTGCGCCTGCTCCCGCTCGGTGACGTCCTCGGCCGTGCAGAGGAACCCCCCGCCGCCGCCTGGCCCGGCGGGGAGCGGCGCGACGGACATCAGCATGGTGCCCGTGCCGCCGTCGCGGCGGACGAAAGTCAGCAGGCGCCGGGGGTCCTCGGAGGCGGCGATCGCGGCGCAGATCCGGGCGAAGTCGGGCACCGTGCCCAGCTCCCCGGCCAGTCGCAGCAGCTCCCCGGACGGGTGGAACCGGTCCGCCGGGCCGTCGAGCACCTCCGCCGCGGGGTAGCCGAGCATCGACTCCGCGCCCGTGTTGAAGACGACCACCCGACCGTCGGCGTCGAGGGCGACGATCGACGTGGCCGTGGCCGACGCGAGCATCCGGTCGAGCGTGTCCCGGCCGGCCTCCGCCTCGAGGGCGGCGCGGCGCTGCTGTGCCACCGAGACCGTGAGGGGCAGCAGGATCAGGCCGCCGCCGAGCAGGAACAGCTGGAGGTAGCCCGCCACCAGCTCCGGCGCCAGGTCGTAGTGCTCGCCCAGGGCGGCGACGGGTCCCGCGCCGGAGGCCGTCATCACGGTGGTGATCACGCCCGCGCAGATCAGCACCCACGAGGCCTGCCGCAGGGTCGACCGGTAGCCCAGCCAGGCGATCATCGGCATCACGGCGAAGAGCAGGGGCGGGGCGTGGTCCGTGCCGGCCACCACCGTCGTCGTGCCCAGCACGAGGACCCACTGCATGGCGCGCTCGCCCCACCGCGTCGGGGGACAGGTGACGGCACGACGCATGAAGAGCGGCAGCAGCACCGTCAGCGACGCGGCGTGCGCACCCCAGACGGCCACGAACCACAGCGTGGGGTCCCCCGTGCCGGCCACGACGGCGGCCGCCGCGTAGCCGGCCGCGCTCGCGCACGAGCCGAGGGCGACGGCGAGGATCGTCACCGAGACGTCCCCCTCGTCGAGCAGCGTCGGCAGGCGCTCGCCGCGCCGGACGCGCAGCAGCGCACGCACCACCGCAGCCTCGGCCGCGCAGGCGAGCGCGAACCACACGGCCAGGGCCGGGTCGGTCCCGTGCACGACATAGGCCACCGCGATCCCGACGCCGGCCAGGGCGAGCAGCCGGCGCCGCTCCCGCGCGGGGCGGCCGAGCATCAGCCCCGCGAGGACGCCGGAGGCCGGCCACACGAGCGGCACGGCGGTCTCTGGGAGCGGCGCGAGCAGCGAGGCGTACGCGAGGCCCGCGGCGGCCAGGGCCAGGGCGATGCCGCCGACCCGGCGGGCCGGGCGCCCGGCGGCGAGGACCTCCGCCCGACCCTCCCCGGCCGGGTCGGGCTCGCGCACGTCGAGCGGCGGCGGCCGCTGCGGCGCGGCGGAGTCCGAGGTCTCCGGACGCGCGACCGATTGCGTTCGGATCACGCCATCGCCCCCCGGGGAGTCAGCGGAGCGGGCCCCGCAGGTCTCACGACCCCCGAGGTTAGGCCGCCCCTGCGGGCCGATGGGCGAAACGGGGAGATCGCGCGGGCGCAGCCCCGCGGGCGTGCGGCCGAGCGGTCTATACCCGGTGGCCCGACTCGGGGGCGCCCGGACCTGTCGCGCTGTCGCCGCCGCTGGATACGGTGCGCGCGTGAGGCGCGCCCCGCACGAGAACGTGGCGACCGTGCTGGTCGCCCCCGCGGCGCTGCGCCCGCTCGAGTTCGCGCTCGCCGAGCGCGACCTGTGGCTCTGGCCGGTCGCCACCGCCCCGATCTGCGTCGACGGGCCGCGGCTGGCGTTCCAGCTGCGACGCCGCATGGTCGAGGCCCGGCGCGGCGGCTGGGACGACGCCGCCGACTGGGTGCCGGCCTGGGTCTCCTTCGGGGGCAGCTGGCGCGACGGCGCGGAGCCACTGCCGTGGGCCGCGCACGCGGCGCTGTGGGGCGTGCTCGACGCGCTGGGTGACCGGGTGCGGTTCCGCCGGCGGCTCGAGGGGGTGGAGCCGTTGACGTCGCCCCGCGGCGTCCCCTGAGCCGGTACCGTCCTGGAGCACACCCCATCCACCACACCCGCCCCTCCGGTCACCGCGGGGGAACTGCCCAGGAGGCACCGATGTCGCAGCCACCGCCCGAGGACCCGCCCCCGGGCCAGCAGCACCCCGACAACCAGCCGCCGCGGCAGCCGCCGCCGGGCCAGCAGCCGCCGCCGCGGCCAGCAGCCGCCGCCGGGCCAGCAACCGGGCTACGGCCAGCAGCCGGGCTACGGCCAGCAGCCGGCGTACGGCCAGCCGGGCTACGGCCAGGACCAGCCGCCGCCCGGCGGCTACCAGCAGGGGCCCGGCCACGGGGCGCCGCCGCAGCAGAAGCCCGGCAGCGGCATGGCCGTGGTCGCGCTCGTCTTCGGCATCCTGGCGCTGCTGCTGTGCTGGACGATCGTCTTCGGCATCCTGTTCGGCCTGGTGGCGCTGATCGTCGGCCTGATCGCCTCCAGCAAGGCCAAGAAGGGCACGGCCGGCGGGCGCCCGATGGCCATCATCGGGATCGTCCTGGGCGTCCTCGGAGCGCTGATCGCGGGCGCGATCCTGGCGTTCGTGGGGGTGTTCTTCGGCCAGGCCGAGAACTACTCCGAGTGCATCCAGGACGCGGAGACGCAGGCCGAGATCGAGCAGTGCGCCCAGGACTTCCAGGACGAGGTGGAGGACCGTTTCGGCGGCTGAGACGCCACCGGCGGCCCGGGGGTCACGCCTCGGGCCGCTGCCGCTTCTCCAGCTCGCTCGACCAGTCGAAGCCCATGCGGCGCGCGCGCAGGAGCGCCCAGACCATGAAGCCCGTGATCACCGCGGCGACCGCGGCGCCGATGCCCCCGAGCACCGTCTGCCCCCCGGTCTCCGCCGCGGCGAACGCGATGAGCATGAGCACGGTGACCAGCCCGAAGAAGGCCGCGCCCCACGTGAGCGTGCGCATCGGGCGGAAGGTGGTCGTGTGCGAGTCCGGCCGGACGGTGAGCCAGCCGAGCACCGCCGCGACGGCCCCGAGGAGGATGGCCAGCCCCAGGCGGCCCTGGACGAGGTAGTAGATCGCCCCCGCCGCGTTGGCCGAGACGACGAAGAGCGAGAAGCCTCGACGCGCCATGGGCACAGACAAGCAGACGGCCCCCGCCGGCGTGCCGACGGGGGCCGTGCTGTGGGCGTCCCCACGGTGCTCGTGGGCAGGGGCGGGGTCGAACCGCCGACCTTCCACTTTTCAGGCGGACGCTCGTACCAGCTGAGCTACCTGCCCGAGCGGTGGACAGGCTACATGAGGCCCGGCGGGCGCCGTGAACCGACGGCGCACACGCCGGGCAGGGTCCCGCGTCGGGCCCGCCGTGAGCCACCTATGCTGGTCCGGCGCGCGAGGTGCCCGGTCGTCGGCCGGGGGGCGCTTCGAGCGACGCTGGCCCCCATCGTCTAGCGGCCTAGGACCCCGCCCTTTCACGGCGGTAGCACGGGTTCGAATCCCGTTGGGGGTGCGACCCGGACACGGTCCGGCGCGGGCCCGATCCCGATTGGGAGTGCGCTCGGTGATGGGTTAGAGTTTCATCGCTCCCGATCGTTGGAGCATCGAGCAAGGCCTCGTGGCGCAGTTGGTTAGCGCGCCGCCCTGTCACGGCGGAGGTCGCGGGTTCGAGTCCCGTCGAGGTCGCCACCACCAGCCCCGGACCACCACGGTCCGGGGCTGGCTTCGTTGCGGGCGGGCACACTGGAGGCATGCCCGTCGAGATGGACCGCGAGCAGTTCGAGCGACTCGTCGAGCAGGCCCTGGACGGGATCCCGGACGAGCTCGCCGCCCACGTCGAGAACCTCGTGGTGCTCGTCGAGGACGAGCCGCCGCCCTCCGACCCCGACCTGCTCGGGCTCTACGAGGGCACGTCGCTGACCGAGCAGGCCGCGGACGGCGGCCCGGCCGGCCTGCCGGCGCAGATCCTCGTCTTCCGGCGCCCGCTGCAGGAGCTGTGCGAGAGCGAGGAGGAGCTCGTCACGGAGGTGCGCACGACCGTGGTGCACGAGGTGGCACACCACTTCGGCATCGACGACGACCGGCTGCACGCCCTCGGCTACGGCTGACGCCGTAGCGGTCCGGGGCGGGACTCGCGCCCGGTCGGCCGGGGCGGGACTCGCGCCCGGTCGGCCGGGGCGGGACTCGCGCCCGGTCGGCCGGGTCAGCTGAGGGCAGCGCCCAGGGCGTAGCCGGCGGTGACGGCCAGCAGCGCGGTGGCCACGGTGGCGGCCGCGTACGCCGAGCCGCCACGCGGCCCCCGGCCCACCACCCCGACGGCGAACGCGGAGTAGGTGGTGAGGCCGCCGCAGAACCCCGCACCGAGCAGCGCGGCGACGCCACCGCCCGCTCCGGCGCCGACGAGCAGGCCGAGCAGCGCCGAGCCGACCGCGTTCACCAGCAGCGTCCCGGTGGGGAAGCGTCGGTCGAGCGCGTGGCCGGCCGTGAACCGCAAGGCGGCACCGGCGCCCCCGCCCAGCGCCACGAGCAGCGCCTCGGCGGGGCTCACCGGTCACCCTCCTCGGCCTCGATGCGGTCCCGCTGCGCCGCGGTGCTGAGCCGATCCGCGAGGGCCACGGCGAGCACGCAGGCGAGCAGCGTCCCGGCCAGGTAGGCGAGCGCCGTGCCGCCGCTCCCGCCGGCGGTGAGCGCGCGCCCCTGCTCGGCGTACAGCGAGAGGGTCGTGAACCCGCCGAGGAAGCCGGGCCCCAGCAGCTGCGTCACGACCGCCCGGCGCCGGGCCAGCGCCAGCGCCGGCAGCGCCCCGAGCAGCAGCGAGCCGACGACGTTGATGGCGAAGGTCGTCCATGGAAAGCCGCCGCCGTCGGGGGTGGCCTCGCCGAGCAGCGCCCGCACCAGCGCGCCGAGTCCGCCGCCCACGGCGACGGCGAGCACGCCGGAGAGCGGTGGGGCGAGGGTCGGGCGGCCGGGGCCGGCCTCCCTCACGACGCGCTCTGGCCGGCCGCCGGCTCCTCGCCCTCCCACGGGATGGGCGGCTGGCCCTCCGCCTGCCGGACGAGCTCACCGAGGAACCAGTGCTGGAACTTCCGCTGCAGCGGCGTCCGGGCGAGCGAGAGCAACCGCTCCGCGTGGCAGAACGCGTCGGCGAGGTCGAGCAGGTCGACCATCTGGTGCACGATCTGCGGCGTCGACCGCGGCACCATCATCGACAGGTCGCGGGTCACCGACGCCGCGCCGTCCGTGGGGCCGCCCTGCTCGCCCTTCGAGTCGCCCGCCCCGGCCGCCGGGTCGGCCGCGGGTGTCCCGAACGCCTCGGCGGCGTCGGAGTGCCGCAGGTGGGCCTCGAAGTCCGTGAGCAGCGTGCCGAGGTTGGCAGCGAGCGGGTACTCGTTCTCGTGCGCCAGGGCGAGCAGCCGCAGCTCCCGCCGCAGCTCGCTGAGGTGCTGCCGGAAGCCGGCGTACAGGGTCAGCGGCACCCGCTGGAGCACCACGGGGGAGAGCGGCTCGTCGGGCACGGTCCGGGCCAGGTCGTCGACCTGGCTGAAGATGGCCCCGCGGGAGGGCGTCCCGGCCGCGTCGTTGCTGACCGGCTCGAACCAGACGACCTTGCCGTCCTCGTGGATGTCGGCGCCCCAGGCCCGCGCACACATCGACACGATCCCCAGGCCCCGGCCCAGCGTGCTCAGCGCCAGCGCGGGGTCCATCACCCACGCCTCGTCGGCCGCCGCGCCCTCGGCCCGCGAGGCGTCGGCCGTCAGGTCTGACTCCGGCGGCAGGGGGACCTCGAGGTCCAGGCTCGCCGACGTGTCGGGGCCGGGCGGCACCGGCGGCTCGGGCGAGCCGTCCGCGACCTCGATGCGGGGGTGATTGTGGGTGCCACGCAGCCGCAGGCTGATCGGCGGGTGGGCGTGCAGCAACGCGTTCGTGACCAGCTCGGAGACCCCGAGCTCGGCCGCCTCGCAGAGGTCGTGGCGGCCCAGCGCCCGCACGACTCCCGATGTCCAGTGCCGCGCCTGCTGCACGGAGCGGGGCTCTGGCTCCAGCGGCAGCGGCTCTCGACTGATCGACATGGGCTCCCTCGGGAGGCGGCGAACCCCGCTCGCCACGGGGCCGGTGTTGTCCAGTGTGACTCATGTTTCCCTTCCGGGTGTGCTGGAAACCACCATTGGGGGTTCGCGTGGCGACCACCGCATGGGGTAATCGGGGTTTCGCGGGATAGTGGGCACGTAGGACGACGGTCCGGAGGCGGCGCTCGGTGCGCCCACCTGGCGGCCGTGACCACGAACGAGAGGGCGAGATGGAACCCGGCACGACTTCCGGCGCGACGACGGGCGGGGGCGACGCGACCCCGGCCTCGCAGGTGGATCCGGCGACGGGACTGCGCCGACACCAGGTGGTGGTCATCGGCTCCGGGTTCGGAGGCCTCTTCGGCGCCAAGGCGCTCAAGCGCGCCGACGTCGAGGTGACGATGATCGCCAAGACGACCCACCACCTCTTCCAGCCACTGCTCTACCAGGTCGCGACCGGCATCCTGTCGGCCGGCGAGATCGCGCCGCCGGCACGCGAGGTGCTCGCCCGGCAGAAGAACGCGCGCGTGCTGCTCGGCGAGGTCACCGACATCGACGTCGAGAACCGCCGGGTCCGCAGCCAGGTGCTCGGCCGCGAGACGGTCCTGGACTACGACTCGCTGATCGTCGCCGCCGGTTCCGGCCAGTCGTACTTCGGCAACGACGAGTTCTCCGAGCACGCACCCGGCATGAAGTCGATCGATGACGCCCTGGAGCTGCGCGGCCGCATCTTCGGCGCCTTCGAGATGGCCGAGCTCGGCGCCGTGCGCGGCGACGATGTCAGCCACCTGCTCACCTTCACCGTCGTCGGCGCGGGGCCGACCGGCGTGGAGATGGCCGGACAGATCGCCGAGCTGGCGCACCGCACGCTCAAGAAGGACTTCCGCTCGATCAACACCCACCAGGCGCGCGTGATCCTCGTGGACGCGGCCGGCCAGGTCCTCCCGCCGTTCGGCGCCAAGCTCGGCGCGAAGACCCAGCGCGAGCTGGAGAAGCTCGGCGTCGAGGTGATGCTCGGCGCGATGGTGACCAACGTGGACGAGCGGGGCATCGAGGTCGCCTACAAGGACGACAGCACCGAGCGCATCGAGTGCGTCACCAAGATGTGGGCGGCCGGCGTGCAGGCGAGCCCGCTGGCCGGCCAGCTCGGCGAGAAGACCGGCGCCTCGATCGACCGGGCGGGCCGCATCGCGGTCAACCCGGACCTCACGCTGCCCGGCTACCCCGAGATCTTCGTCGTGGGCGACATGGTCGACCTCGACAACCTGCCGGGCGTGGCCCAGGTGGCGATCCAGGGCGCGAAGTACGCCGCCAAGGAGATCGACCGACGCCAGTCCGGAAAGCCCGGCCAGGAGCCCTTCCACTACTTCGACAAGGGGTCGATGGCGATCATCAGCCGCTTCCGGGCGGTCGCCAGCGTCGGCCGGCTCAAGTTCAGCGGCGTGCTGGCCTGGTTGATGTGGCTGGCGGTGCACCTCGTCTACATCACCGGCTTCAAGAACCAGTTCTCGGCGCTGCTGAAGTGGGCGATCGCGTTCGTCGGCCGCAGCCGGGCCTCCCGGACGATGACCGAGCAGCAGATCTTCGCCCGCACGGCGCTCAAGCGCCTGGACCGCGGCGCCACCGACCTGGTGAGCGAACCCGGCGAGTACGCGTCGAAGCGCGACGCCGAGCACTCCCGGCGCGAGGAGCTCGAGGCGCGGGCCACCGAGGAGGCGCGGCTCACCGATGCCGGTGAGCGCGGCATGCCCGCCGAGCAACGCGCCTAGCGGGTCAGAGGCCCGGGCGCCACCCGCGCAGCATCTCCACCAGCTGCTCCGGGCGCACCGACCGGGCCGTCAGCACGAGCGGTGGCTCGGCTCCGCGACCGAGGCGGACCTCCCAGCCGCGCTGGCCGGGCCTCCCGACCATCTCGATCGGGGTGTGCGTGGTGGTGAGGTCGAAGCGGTGCCGACCGTGCCGGTCCACCACCTCGAGGACGCCGTCGTCGATCGACACCCGGACCGGCGCCGTGCTGGCGAAGACCCCCCACGTCACGAGCAGCAGCCCGGCGCACGAGGCGGCCAGGCCGACGGTGGCGGTCGTGGGGTCGAGCACCGCGGCGTAGCCGAGCGCGACGGTGCCCGCGAGCGTCGCCGTCAGGAACAGCGCCAGCAGCCGGCGGGCCGAGGAGCGGGGACGCAGCACGCGACGCCCCCGCCGCACGGTCGGGGCCTCGTAGTGGGCGTACCGCTCGGTGTAGGAAGCGGCGGCGGGGGCCACCGAGCCCCGTGCCGGCGCCCGGCCCTGGTCGCCGCCGCGGGCGGGGCGCGGGCTGGGCGGGCGCGGCCGGCGCGGGCTCCGCGGCGACCTCGTCCGGCGTCAGGGAGGAGTGCGCCGGGGCGGGGCGGGCGCTGCGGTGCGTCCCGCCGGCGGCCGGCCCGTGCGCGCCGTCCTCGGCCTGCTCCCGCTCGGTCGCCCGGGCCTCCCGCGCCGTCCTGCGCGCCGTCTTCCGGGCGGAGCGTCGAGCCGCCCGCAGCGACGCGGCCGCCTCGCGCTCGGCCCGGCGCTCCCGCTTGCGCTCGGCGGCCTGCTCGGCAGCGGCTCGGGCGACCTCGGCCTGCTCCTGGCGCCAACGCTCGGCGCGCTCCTCCTTGGCCCGCGTGACCTCGTCCTGCTCGAGCCGGCGGGCGTCGCTCCAGCGCCGTCTGGCGGGCGCGGGCCCGGGCCAGGCGGTCCTGCTGGAGGCGTGTCCGCTCGGCCAGCTCGCGCCTCGGTGGCCTCCCGCTCGCGGCGTGCCGTCGCCTGAGCAGGGTGTCTCCTCGGTCGAGGGCTCGAGGGCGGGCTCGGCGGGAGCGTCGCCGGGCCCCGCGGGGACGGCGGGCCTCCCCGGTCCGTCCGCGGCGGTTCTCACCGGGAGACCGGGCGGCGTTCCGGCGGCTCGTGAGGTCGGCCTGCGCGCTGGCGAACACCGCGGCTGCCGAGCTGCGCCGCGCGCTGTCGTCGGCGGCCTCCGCGCCGCCGTCGCGCTGCTGGCGCCGCCGCGTGATCGGGTCGACGCGCGGCTCGGGGCGCGGGTCCTCCGTCCCGCGATCGGTCATGCCAGCACGGTAGGCCCGCGGCGCGCTCGCGCGCCGCGGAATGGCGAAGCCGGTGGGTCAGCCGACCGCCGACTCGGTGCTCGCGTCCTCGTCGCGTCCGAGGCCGTGCTGCAGGCCCCAGGCGACGGCCTGCGCCCGGCGCGTCGCGCCGATCTTGCGGTAGGCCTGCCGCACGTAGGTCTTGATGGAGTTGATGCTCAGCGAGAGGTGCTCGGCGATCTCGGAGTTGGTCAGGCCGGCCGTCACGAGCACGAGGATCTGCTCCTCGCGCGGGGTCAGGTGCACGCCGCCGTAGGCCGACTCGGAGCGCTCCTGGCCCAGGGCCGGAAGCCGGACCGCCGGGCGGGCGGGCAGCTCGACCGCGAGCTCGCGGGCGCGGCGCGCCGAGTGCTCCGCCGCCTCCTCGGCCGCCTTCTCGGCGGCCTTCACGGACTCCTCGAGCAGCTCCGAGATCGAGGCCCGCGGCTCCGGCTCGCTGTGCGTCGACTCGGCCTGGGGGAGATAGGCCGCCAGGGCCTCCTCGCGTCCGGCGACGGTGGCCTCGAGCAGGTGCACGAGCCGCGACGGCGGCAACGTCTTCGGCAGGCAGGCGCTCGTCGAGGTGGCGGGCAGCTGGCCCGGGTCGGCCCAGGTGAAGACCAGGGCGCGGGCGTCGCTGCGCTGCTGGAGGTCGCGCAGGAGCGACCGGCTGAAGTCCGACTGGTGCATCGGCTCGTAGAGGATCACGTCGATGGAGCCCGGGTCGCCCAGGGCGGCGGTGGCGGGCACCAGCTCGATGCGCTCCGCCAGCGGCTCGAGCAGGGCCTCCAGGCCGGCGGTGGCCAGCTCGTAGTCGTCGACCATGGTCACGCGGAGCGGCTCAGGCACGTGTCCTCCTCGGATGGGGGCGGCCGGGGTGCCGCCACTCCTCCGGTATCCGGCCGGGTGCCGTTCAACCACAAGGGTGGTGCGAATTTTTGCGGGCGGGTAGGCGGATCGGTCGGCGGGTGCGGTGGCGGCCGGCGTCAGCCCCGGCCGGGCTGGCGGCGCTGCGCGACCAGCTGCTGGGCCGCGCTGACGGGGTCGCCGGGCAGGTACTGCCCGCCCCACGCCCGGGCCGCCGTCTCGCTCGCACCGGGCCCGGCGACCGCCACGGGGCAGCTGCCGGCCAGGCGGGGCTCATCGCCGTGGCGCACGAAGCTGCCCGGCATCGACCCGGCGAGCACGACCAGGTCCGGGCGGACCACGTCGACCGCGAAGGCGAGGGAGGTCAGCGGCGTGTCCGCCCCCAGGAAGCGCGTGCGCCAGCCCGCGCGCAGCAGGACCAGCTCGAACGCCTTGAGCGCGATGTCGTGCCGCTCGTCGGGCAGGCAGGCGAGCAGCACGAGCGGGCCGGTGGCCGAGCCGCTGCCCATCGCGAGCGCCGCCAGCCGGGTGCGGATCACGTCGCTGGCGAAGTGCTCGTCGGCGACCTCCACCTCGCCCCGCTCCCAGCCGACGCCGACGCCGCGCATGAAGGGGAGCAGCACGTCGCGCACCGCCGTCTCCACGGACATCTCGCCGAACATCCGGTCGATGGCGCGGTGCATCGCGTTGACGTCGTACGCCGTCATCGCCACCCGGAGGGCGGCGAGGGCCCCCGTCGCCTCGTCGGCACCCGCCGGCGGCACGTCGTCCGTCTCCGACGTCGGCAGCTGGCCCGGGGCGGTGCTCCGGGTGCTCGCGAGGATCTCGGCGGCCGCCAGCCCGGCCGGCACGTTCATCTTGCGGGCCTCGAGCATGGCGCGCGCCCGGCGCTCGTCCTCCGGGCCCGTAGAGGCGGTAGCCGGACGCGGACCGCACGGGGTCGAGCAGGCCGTAGCGCTTCTCCCAGGCCCGCAGCAGCGTCTCGCTGACGCCGACACGGGCGGCCAGGGCGCCGATGCGCCACTGGTGAGCGGGCCTGCTCACACGCCACCTCCCCGTACCTGCTGCCGACGAGGGGTCAGGTCGGACGTCACGGGACCGAGGGCCCTACACGAACCCTCTACGGCGGCGACATCATGGCAGAACGCTGCCACGAGGGCCAGATGGGCGGCGACACCCGGGAGCAGGAGCCGCCGTCTGATGGAGCAGCAGGAGTCCCTCGGCCGTCTGGTCGACGACCTGGAGTTCACGCAGGAGCCCCGCCCCGGCGAGGAGGTGCTCTCCGCGATCGTGATGCTCAAGGTGCGAGACGCCGACGGCGAGATCGGGCTGCGGTCCTTGTGGACCGACGACCTCGGCTGGCTCGAGCGCGTCGGCATGCACACGGTCGCGGCGCAGGCCGAGCTGCCGGCCGACGACACCTGGGTCGACGACGAGCCCGAGTTCGCGCCGCTGCGCTCGGTCGGGACCGGCCCCCAGGCGCTCGGGGACCCCGGCGTCGAGCCGGCCCGCGGCGCCGCGCGCGGGTCGCGCGACCGCGGCCAGCACCAGGGCTGACCCACCCGGAGCGCGCGGCGCGCCCAGCGGGCTACTCGCCGCTCGACGGTCAGCCGCCCACCGCACGGGGCGGCGTGATGGACGTCCTCAGGTCGGCCAGGATGCGGCGCAGGATCCGCGAGACCTGGACCTGCGAGCAGTGCAGCCGTTCCGCGATCTCGCGCTGGGAGGCCTCGTCGACGTAGCGCCAGCTGAGCACCTGCCGCTCGTCGGGGGCGAGGTGGGCGAGCGCCGGCTCGAGCATCATCCGCGCCTCGCAGCGCTGCGCGTCGCGGTCCTCCTCCGGGGCGACCCGGTTGGCGAGCGGCTCGCCTGCCCCGCCCGCCGGCGGCTGCTCCAGCGAGAGCGCCCGCTCGCTCTCGCGCAGGCGCAGGGCCTCGGCGACCACGCAGGCGTCCTCGCCGAGGTCGGTCGCCAGGCGGGCGAGCCGGTCGCGCCCCACCCTCTCCAGGTCGGTGCCCGACCGCAGGAGCCGGCTGTGCGCCCGCTGCACGTCGCGCGGCGGGCGCACCACCCACCCGTTGTCCCGGAAGTGCCGGCGGATCTCCCCGGTCATCGAGGGCACGGCGTACGCGAGCAGGTCGCGGCGCTGGGCGGGGTCGAACTCGCGCACCGCCCGCACCAGGGCGGCGTAGGCGATCTGCGTGAGGTCGTCCAGGGGGAGGCCGCGGCCGCGGTAGCGCCGCGCCACGGCCTCGGCGACGCGCATGTTGAGCACGACGACGTCGTCCAGCAGCGCGGTGCGCTCGCCGGCGTCCGCGGCCCCGGCGGCGCGGTGGAGCAGGGCCTCGGTGCGTCGGCCCCGCTCCTCGTGCGAGAGCCGCGCGACGGCCTCGGGCGCGACGGGGCGCTGAGGCCCGGTCGCGGCGTCCGGTGCCGGGCCGGCCGAGGCGTCCGGCCGGACCTGCTGCGCCGCGGTCACGCCCCCACCCTTGCCGCCGGGGCATCCGCCCGGACCGGGCCGCGGGTGGAGGCGGGGGAGGCCGCCGCGCGCGCGGTCGGGTCTCCGGAGAACCACCACGCGACCGCCTGGGGGCGGGTCGTCACGCCCATCTTGCGGTAGGCGGTGCGCACGTAGGTCTTGACCGAGTTGATGCTCAGGTACAGCTGCTCGGCGATCTCGGCGTTGCTGAGACCGCGCGCGATGCGGCTGACGATGTCCTGCTCGCGCGGCGTGAGCGCCGGGACGCGCCCCGGCTCGGGGTGCCGGACCTCCCGGACGACGCCGGCGCGCCCCGCCCGCGCGGGACGGGCGGTGGGCGCGTCGAGCGGCACCGAGGCGCGGCGGATGGCCTCGAGGCGCTCGAGGAGGCGTCGCGCGGGCAGCGACTTGTCGAGGTGGCCGGCGACCCGCCCGCGCGCGGTGACCCACCAGGGACCGGTCGGCTGCTGGCCGGCCCAGGAGTAGGAGACGACGATGGTCGCGTCGCCCGGCACGCCGGAGCAGGTCCTCCACCTTCGTCGGCGAGGTGAGGGCGAAGTCGACGAGCAGCATGTCGCAGGGGGCGAGCTCGCTCTCGGGGTCGGGCTGCGGCACGACGCGCACGCGGTGCGCGTGCGGCGCGAGCATGGCCGCGAAGCCGGTGGTCACGAGCTCGGAGCCGTCGAGCAGCGAGACGCGCAGGGGTGCGACGCCACCCCGGCCGGCGGACGCGCCGCCCGGGGCGGAACCGGAACCGGCGTGCCGGTCGTTCTCGGACTTCATGCGGGTCATGTGCCCCGAAGTCGGGCCGGTAGTCGCGCAAATCAGGGACCAAGGGCCCTACACGTGAGGATGAGGCGTGATATGTCCGCATCCGGACACCACCCGCAAGCGGACTGTACACCGAATCCATTGGCAGTGGACCCTGAGGCGCGATACCTTCGACAAACCCTTCTCCGCGTGATTCTCGGCTCGTCGAGGCGGAGGCCCCGGGCGTACCGACGCGATTGGCCCGGTCATCGCGACCAAGGATGTCGACCGCCGTGCCCCAGCAGCTCGTGGTGATGCGCCAGCGCCACCGGGCGCGGCTCGCCGCCGCGGCGCTCGAGAGGCTGGCGCGGGCGCGCCGGGACGGGCGACGAGGCGGCCGGACGCGACTGTGTCGACGAGCTCGTCCGGCTGCACCTCGACATCGCGCGGGCCATCGCGGGCCGCTACCGCAACCGCGGCATCGCCACCGATGACCTGCGCCAGGTGGCCAGCCTGGCGCTCGTGCGCGCCGTCCAGGACTACGAGCCCGCCCGCGGCGCGGACTTCCTCGCCTACGCCGTGCCGGTCATCCGGGGCGCCGTCCGGCACCACTTCCGGGACCACGGCTGGGTCGTGCGCCCGCCGCGTCGCGTGCAGGAGCTGCAGGGCCGGCTGGTCCGCGAGGGCGACGGCGCCGCGCCCGCGCCGGAGGGGACCCAGACGGCCCGACTGGCCGAGCAGCTCGGCACGACGCGGGCGGACGTGGACGAGGCCCTGGCGGCCGAGGGCTGCTTCAGCCCGCTGTCCCTCGACCGGCCCGCCGCCGGCGACCGGTCGGGCAGCGTGGGCGAGGCGCTCCCCGGCGAGCCCGGCGACGACGCGGTCGAGGCGCGGGCGATGCTGCGCTCGCCCGTGCGGCGCCTCGACGACCGCGACCGGGCGATCCTGGGCATGCGGTTCTTCGAGCAGATGACCCAGCAGGAGATGGCCGAGGCGCTGGGCGTCACCCAGACCCAGGTCTCCAAGCTCCTCGCGCGCATCCTGCGCGAGCTCCGCGACGACCTGGGCGACGTGGACGGCGTGCCGCGGCACGACACGTCGCAGGGTCGCAAGCGCGCGGCCCACCCCGCCTGAGGTCCCGCTCGTCGGCGCACAGGGCTACTGTCGCGGGCGCAGCACACCGTCGCGACCGAGAGGACCAGCGTGAAGACGTTCCACGGACTGCAGGAGCTCGTCGACGCCGAGGGCACCGACCTCGGTGCCAGCGAGTGGGTGGAGATCACCCAGGAGCGGATCGACCAGTTCGCCGACGCCACCGACGACCACCAGTGGATCCACGTGGACCCCGAGCGCGCGAAGGAGGGCCCCTTCGGGACGACCATCGCGCACGGCTACCTGACGCTCTCGCTGCTGCCGGCGCTGATGGCCAAGCTCTACAAGGTCGAGGACGTCTCGATGGTGCTCAACTACGGCCTCGACAAGGTCCGCTTCGTGCAGCCGGTGCCCGTGGGCAGCAAGGTCCGGGCCGCGACGCAGGGTCGCCTCGGTCAAGGAGCTCGACGGCGCGGCCCAGGTGACGTTCGAGAGCACCATCGAGATCGAGGGCTCCGAGAAGCCGGCGGCGGTCGTGGCCTTCATCGGCCGCGTCATCGCCTGAGCCGGCGCCGCACCGGCCAGCTCCGCCGGTCGGTCCGGCCCGCTGGTCATCACACAGAGAGGCAAGCCCATGGCGAACGCGAAGATCACGGTCGACTTCGAGCGGTGCCGGAGCAACGGCGTCTGCGAGTCCGTGGCGCCCGACCACTTCGAGGTGGACGAGCAGAACTTCCTCCAGGTGTTGAAGGAGGACGTCACCGAGGACGAGCTGCCGGCCGTCGAGGACGCCGTGGCCAGCTGCCCGACCGAGGCGCTGCGCCTCGAGCGGTGAGCGCCGGGACCCAGGCCTCCGCCGGCGCCGGCGCGGCCACCGACGGCCGCGACGTCCGGCGGCTGGTCGTCGTCGGCGGCTCGCTTGCCGGTCTGCGGGCCGTCGAGGCCGCGCGCACGTCGGGCTTCGACGGCAGCATCACGTGGATCGGCGCCGAGGAGCACCCGCCCTACGACCGGCCGCCGCTGTCGAAGGCGTTCCTCGATCCGGGACCCGGGGGCGAGCCGGCGGAGGCGCCGTACTTCCGCACCGGGGAGGTGCTCGCCGAGCTCGACGCCGAGCTGCTGCTCGGGGAGCCGGCCACCGGGCTCGACACCGACGCCCGCGTCGTGCGGGTCGGCCAGCGCGCGGTGCCCTACGACGGGCTGGTGATCGCGACCGGCTCGGAGCCCCGCGTCCTGCCCGGCACGCGCGAGCTCGACGGCGTGTTCAGCCTGCGCACGCTCGACGACGCCGTGGCGATCCGGGAGGCCCTGGTGCCCGGCGTGCGCGTGGTCGTGATCGGCGCCGGCTTCATCGGCTCCGAGATCGCGTCGGGCGCCAGCGAAGCGGGGGCTGGACGTCACGGTCGTCGAGGCCCAGGCGACGCCGCTGGTGCGGGCGGTGGGCAGCGAGATGGGTGCGGCGCTGTCGGCGCTGCACGAGCGGCACGGCACCGCGCTGCGCACCGGGGTCGGCGTCCGGTCCCTCGAGGGGGACGAACGGCCGGGTCGAGCGCGTGGTGCTGGAGGACGGCTCCGCGATCCCCGCGGACGTCGTCGTGGTCGGCGTCGGCATCGTGCCGTCGGTGGGCTGGCTCGAGGGGTCGGGCCTCGAGCTCGACAACGGCGTCGTCTGTGACGAGACGCTGTGGACCGGCGCCGCCGGCGTCTTCGCCGCCGGCGACGTCGCCACCTGGCCCAACCCGGCCCTCGACGGGATGCGCCAGCGGATGGAGAACTGGACCGCGGCGGCCGAGATGGGCGCCGCCGCCGCGCGCAACGCGCTCGACCCCGGCGACGCGAAGCCCTACGGCACCGTGCCCTACATGTGGTCGGACTGGTACGACGTCCGCATCCAGTTCGTCGGCGACGCCGGCGCCGACGAGGTGCGCCTCGTCGACGGCGACCCCGAGCAGGGCGGGCGCTGGGCCGCGCTCTACCGCAAGGGCGACCGCCTCGTGGGTGCCCTGACGGTGCAGGGCCAGACCGACGTCATGAAGTACCGCCGCGCGATCATGCAGCGCTCGTCGTGGGAGGAGGGTCTGGCGCTCGCCGAGCAGCGCCGCGAGGCCCACGCGAAGAAGGCCGCCGCCCGCGCACAGTCGGCGTAGGAAGCTGCCGAGTGGGCGTGAGTCCCGCGTCGAGTGGGCGGGAATCCCGCGTCGAGTGGGCGTGAATCCCGCGTCGAGTGGGCGGTGAGCTCCCGCGTCGAGTGGGCGTGAGCCCCGGGTTGCGGTCGATATTCACGCCGACTCGGCATCGGGCGCCTCGTACTGTGTGACCCTCAGGCGCGGACCCGCGCCGGGTGCGCCGGCTCGGCGCCTGCGCCGGGGCCGGAGGAGGACACGGATGACGACCGACCACGAGGTGGCACCCGCCCGCGACGTCGCAGAGACCATGGCCGCCCTGCGCCGCACGCACGCCGGCGGCCGCACGCGCGGGTACGCCTGGCGCGTCGCCCAGCTGGAGGCGATGCGCCGACTGCTCGACGAGCGCGAGGGTGAGATCGCGGCCGCCCTGAAGTCCGACCTGGACCGCAGCGCCTTCGAGGCCTGGTTCGGCGACGTCGCGTCGACCCGCGCCGAGATCGACTTCGCGCTGAAGCACCTCCGGAAGTGGATGAAGCCGCGCCGCCAGAAGCTGCCGCTGGCGCACCGCCCCGGCTCGGCGCGCGTGCAGCACGAGCCGCTCGGCGTCGTGCTGGTCATCGGGCCGTGGAACTACCCCGTCTACCTCACGCTCGGCCCCATGGTCGGCGCCATCGCGGCGGGCAACTGCCTGGTGGTCAAGCCGTCCGAGCTCGCGCCGGCCACCTCGCAGATGCTCGCGCGGCTCGTGCCGGAGTACCTCGACGGCGACGCCGTCCAGGTCGTTCAGGGCGACGGCGAGACGACGCAGCAGCTGCTCGCCCAGGGCTTCGACCACGCCCTGTTCACCGGCGGCACCGAGATCGGCCGCAAGATCATGGAGGGCGCCGCGCCCAGCCTGACGCCGGTGACGCTGGAACTCGGCGGCAAGAGCCCGACGATCGTGACCGAGGACGCCGACCTGTCCGTCGCCGCGCGCCGCCTCGCCTGGAGCAAGCTGCTCAACTCGGGCCAGACGTGCATCGCGCCCGACTACGTGCTCGTGCAGCGGAGCGTCCGCGACGAGCTGGTCTCCGAGCTGCGCACCGCGATCGCCGAGCAGCGCGCCGAGGCGACGCAGGGCCTGACGATCGTCAACGAGCGGCAGTACGCGCGCCTGAAGGGCTACCTCGGCGACACCCGCGGTCAGGTCGTCGTCGGTGGGCACACGGACGACGCCACGCTGCGCATCGAGCCCACAGTGCTGGTCGATCCCGACCCCGGCGGAGCCGGCCATGACCGACGAGGTCTTCGGCCCGATCCTGCCGGTGCTGACCTACGACCGGCTCGACGACGCCGTCGGCTTCGTGAACCAGCGACCCAAGCCGCTGGCGGTCTACGTCTTCAGCCGGTCGAGCGCGACGGCCCAGGAGGTCGTCGAGCGGGTGCCGGCCGGCGGCGCCACGATCAACCACATCGCCCTGCACGCGCTGGTGCCGAGCCTGCCCTTCGGCGGCGTCGGCAGCAGCGGCACGGGCGCGTACCACGGCGAGTGGGGCTTCCAGACCTTCAGCCACCGCAAGGCGGTCCTCGCCAAGACGGCCCGCCCCGACCTGCGCTTCGTCTACCCGCCCTACAGCGAGCGGGCGCAGCGGCTGATGCGCCGGCTCTTCTGAGCGTCGGGCTCTGCCGCCGCGACCCACTGCCGCCGACCCACTGCCGCCGACCGCAGTCACCGGGTGACCACGATCCGCGGCAGACCTCGCCGCGAGGGTGCGGTGGGCCCCGTGGGACTCGAACCCACAACCCATGGATTAAAAGTCCACTGCTCTGCCCATTGAGCTAGGGGCCCGGGTCGGGACGCGCCGCCGGCTGGACCGCGACGACGTCCAGCGGCAGCGTAGCGGGGTCCGGGCCGGCGCTCCCGGGCCTACCGGCCCGTGCGCTCGCGGTGCGAGCAGCCCGGCCAGCAGCAGGGCCGGCGCATGCCCTCCTCGAGCTCCTCGCGCGTACGCCGGATGCGCCGCTCGCGCGTGGCCGCCTGCTTGGCGTCCTCGACCCAGCAGATGAACTCGTTGCGGGCCAGGGTGGTGATGTCCTGCCAGGCGGCCAGCGCGGTGGCGCTGGCGGTCAGCTCCTCGTGCAGGTCGGCTGGCAGGTCGTGCACGGCCCCGCCGGGCAGCGACTGCTCGCTCATGGCAGCAGGGTAGCGGCCGCGCCCGCCTCAGCCGAGCGCCGCGGAGACGACGTCCCTCGCCTCGGCCTGCACCCGGGCGAGGTGGTCGGCCCCGCGGAAGGACTCGGCGTAGATCTTGTAGACGTCCTCCGTGCCGCTCGGCCGGGCGGCGAACCAGGCCGACTCGGTGGTCACCTTCAGCCCGCCGATCTTCGCGCCGTTGCCGGGGGCCTCGGTGAGCCGGTCGACGATGGGCTCGCCGGCCAGCTCCGTGGCGGTGACGTCCTTCGGCTCGAGCGCGGCGAGCCGGGCCTTCTGGGCCCGGTCGGCGGGCGCGTCGATCCGGGCGTAGGCCGGCTCCCCGTGCTTGGCCGTCAGCTCGGCGTAGTGCTCGCTGGGCGTGCGCCCCGTCGCGGCCAGGATCTCGGAGGCGAGCAGGGCGAGGATGATGCCGTCCTTGTCGGTGGTCCACGTGCCGCCGTCGCGACGCAGGAACGACGCTCCGGCCGACTCCTCGCCGCCGAACCCGAACGAGCCGTCGAGCAGGCCGGGCACGAACCACTTGAAGCCCACCGGGACCTCGACCATGGGCTTGCCCAGCGACGCGGCCACGCGGTCGATCATCGACGAGGACACCAGCGTCTTGCCGATGCGCGCCGTCTCCGGCCAGTCGGGGCGGGCCCCGCCGAAGAGGTAGCCGATCGCGACGGCGAGGAAGTGGTTGGGGTTCATCAGGCCGCCGTCGGGGGTGACGATGCCGTGCCGGTCGGCGTCGGCGTCGTTGCCCGTGGCGATGTCGTAGTCGTCCTTGCGGCCGATCAGCGACGCCATCGCCCACGGGGAGGAGCAGTCCATCCGGATCTTGCCGTCGCCGTCGAGCGTCATGAACCGCCAGGTCGCGTCCACCACGGGGTTCACCACGGTCAGCGCGAGCCCGTGCCGGTCGGCCATCTCGCCCCAGTAGTCGACGCTGGCCCCGCCGAGGGGGTCCGCCCCGATCCGGACGCCCGCCTCGCGGACCTTGGCCAGGTCGAGCACCGCCGGCAGGTCGTCGACGTAGGTGCCCAGGAAGTCGTAGCCGCCGGCCGCGGCCCGCGCCCGCCCGAAGGGCACGCGGCGCACGTCGCCCAGCCCGGCCTTGATCAGCTCGTTGGCCCGGCCCGCGATCGCCGTCGTGGCCTCCGCGTCGGCCGGGCCGCCGTGCGGCGGGTTGTACTTGAAGCCGCCGTCCGACGGCGGGTTGTGGGAGGGGGTCACCACGATGCCGTCGGCGAGCCCGCGCTGCTTGTCGCGATTGGCGCGCAGGATGGCGTGCGAGACGGCGGGGGTCGGCGTGTAGCCGTCGCGGTCGTCGACGAGCACCGTGACGTCGTTGGCCACGAGCACCTCGATCGCCGTGGCCCATGCCGGCTCGGAGAGGCCGTGGGTGTCGCGGCCGAGGAAGAGCGGGCCGTCGTAGCCCTGGTCGCGGCGGTAGTCGCAGATGGCCTGCGTCGTCGCGAGGATGTGGGCCTCGTTGAAGGCCGTCCGGAGGCTCGAGCCGCGGTGCCCGCTGGTGCCGAACGCGACCTGCTGGTCGACGTCGTCCGGGTCCGGGTCCCGCGTGTAGTAGGCCGTGACGAGATGGGCGACGTCGACCAGGTCGTCCTGCTGGGCGACGGTGCCGGCCCGGGAGGCCGCGTCGGTGCTCATGGGTTCCCCTCGTCCCTCGGTCAGCTCGCGACCCGTTGACCCTTGGCCAGGATCGTCAGCCCGTCCTCGACGACGAAGCCCCGCGCCCGGTCGTCCTCGGGCGACACGCCGATCTCGGCGCCCGCGGGCACGGCCACGAACTTGTCGATGATCGCGTTGCGGACGACGGCGCCGGCGCCGACGCGCACCCCGGGCAGCAGCACGGAGTCGGACACCTCGGCCCCGGTCTCCACGTGGCAGGCCGGCGAGAGCACGGACCGGGCGACGCTGCCGCCCGCGACCACGGCGCCGGGCGACAGGACGGAGTCGACCGCGCTGCAGGACGAGCCCTCCTGGCCCCGCACCACCTTGGCCGGGGGGTGGGGGCCGTAGCTGGTGTAGATCGGCCACCGGTCGTTGTACAGGTTGAAGACGGGCAGCGGCGCCACGAGGTCCATGTGGGCGTCGTAGTAGGAGCGCATGGTCCCCACGTCGCGCCAGTAGTCGCGGTCCCGCTCGTTGAAGCCAGGCGACGTCGTTGTCCTTGAAGTCGTGCACCGCGGCCTCGGAGCGGTCGACGAACCACGGGACGATGTCGCCGCCCATGTCGTGCTTGGAGCCCTCGAGGTCCGCGTCGTGCACCACCGCCTGCCGGAGCGCGGCGGCGTCGAAGACGTAGTTGCCCATCGAGGCGAGCACCTCGTGCGGCGCGTCGGGCAGCCCCTCGGGGGCGGTCGGCTTCTCGAGGAACGCCCGGATCGCCCCGGGCGACCCCGGGTCGACGTCGATCACCCCGAACTGGTCGGCCAGGCTGATCGGCTGCCGGATCGCGGCCACGGTGCAGCCGGCCCCGGACTCGACGTGGGCGTCGAGCATCTGGGCGAAGTCCATCCGGTAGACGTGGTCGGCACCCACGACGACCACGATGTCGGGCTGCTCGTCGCTGAGGAGGTTGAGCGACTGGTAGATGGCGTCCGCGCTGCCGAGGAACCAGTTCTTGCCGACGCGCTGCTGGGCGGGCACGGGCGTCACGTAGTTGCCCAGCAGTGTCGACATGCGCCACGTGGTGGAGACGTGGCGGTCCAGGCTGTGCGACTTGTACTGGGTGAGCACGACCACCTTGAGGTAGCCCGAGTTGACGACGTTCGAGAGGGCGAAGTCGATCAGGCGGTAGATGCCCCCGAAGGGCACCGCCGGCTTGGCGCGGTCGGCCGTCAGGGGCATCAGCCGCTTGCCCTCGCCGCCGGCGAGCACGATTGCGAGGACGTTCTTGCGCGGCGACGAGGTGGCCATGCGACGAACCTAGTGTCGTCCGGCACCGCGGTCGACCCTCCTGCGCCTTGGGGAATCCGACCCCTGCGTCTCGGGCCTCCCCCGTGGAAGGATCCGCACCATGCGTGTCGACGTGCTCTCGCGTGAGTATCCCCCCGAGGTCTACGGCGGGGCCGGAGTGCACGTCGCCGAGCTCGTCCGGGCCCTGCGGGGCCTCGACGGGGTCGACGCCCGCGTGCACTGCTTCGGGGAGGAGCGCGCCGAGGAGGGCACGACGGGGTACGCCGACCCGCCGGGCCTCGCCGGGGCGAACGCGGCGATCCGGACCCTCGGCGTCGACCTGGAGATGGTGGCGGGGTGCGCGGGGACCGACCTGGTGCACTCGCACACGTGGTACGCCAACCTGGCCGGTCACCTGGCCAAGCTGCTGCACGGGGTCCCGCACGTCGTCAGCGCGCACAGCCTGGAGCCGATGCGCCCGTGGAAGGCCGAGCAGCTGGGCGGCGGGTACGCCGTGTCGAGCTGGGCCGAGCGGACGGCGTACGAGGCGGCCGACGCGGTGATCGCGGTGAGCGCGGCGATGCGGGAGGACATCGCGCGGTCCTACCCCGCGATCGACCCCCAGCGCCTGCACGTCGTGCACAACGGCATCGACACCGAGCAGTGGGCGCCCGTGCACGCCCCGGAGCGGGTGCGCGAGCTGGGCGTCGACCCCGACCGCCCCAGCGTGATCTTCGTGGGCAGGATCACCCGGCAGAAGGGGCTCCCGCTGTTCCTGCGGGCCGCCGAGGAGCTGCCCCCCGAGGTGCAGCTGGTGCTCTGCGCCGGGGCACCGGACACCGACGAGATCGAGGCGGAGGTGCAGGGGCTCGTCGACGGGCTCGCCCGCGGCCGCCAGGGCGTGGTCTGGATCCGCGAGATGCTGCCGCGTCCCGACGTGGTCGCCCTGCTGACGGCGGCGACGGTCTTCGCCTGCCCGTCGATCTACGAGCCGCTGGGCATCGTCAACCTCGAGGCCATGGCCTGTGAGACGGCGGTGGTCGCCACCGCCACCGGGGGCATCCCCGAGGTGGTCGTGCACGGCGAGACGGGCTGGCTGGTGCCGATCGAGCAGGCCAGCGACGGCAGCGGCACCCCGCTCGACCCGGAGAGGTACGTCGCCGACTTCGCCGCCGCGCTCGTGGAGGCCGTCGGCGATGCCGAGCGCGCCCGGGAGCGCGGGGTCGCGGGCCGGGTGCGCGCCCAGCAGTCGTTCAGCTGGCCCGCGATCGCGGAGCAGACGCTGGAGATCTACCGCTCGCTCGCCGCCGGTTAGGGCCCCGTCCAGCGGCGGCGGCCTGTGCGCCAGGACACGTGGTGCGTCGTGGTTGTGCTGGATCGGGGCCGGGCTTGATAAGGTCTCCACGCACCAGGTGCACGTTTTCCAGCAGGTACGCCCGCGGAGTACGTGATCCAACGGCGTTTTGTCTTCTCGGGTGTTCCTTGAGCAGTCGGAGCGTTGATTGACCGCACCAGGTGTGGTCCGCCGAAAGCACGACGGATCTTCCGCCCGACGAAACAGGAGAACGAGCACATGGCTCAGGGCACCGTGAAGTGGTTCAACGCCGAGAAGGGTTTCGGCTTCATCGCGCAGGAGGACGGTAGCGACGACGTGTTCGTCCACTTCTCCGCCATCAAGATGCAGGGCTACAAGTCCCTCGATGAGAACCAGAAGGTCGAGTTCGACGTCGTCCAGGGCCCCAAGGGCCCGCAGGCCGACAACGTCATGCCGATCTGACGGACTGACGACCAGCCTCCGCGGGGGCCGCACCGGATGACCGGGGCGGCCCCCGCGGTGCGTCCGGGGGTGGTTCGGTCCGCAGGCCCCGCGAGGGAGGGCGTCTAGACGAGACGGGCCTCCGAAGAGGTCACCGCCGCCGGAGGGTTTGGGGTCGACTCCACCGGGCAAGTAGCCAGTGAGCCAGTCAAGTGGCGTCAGGGGTCAACGACGTGAGGAGCAACTGTGCACGACCAGTTCGACGTGTCGCTCGAGGACAGCGACCTGCTCGTCGAGGTCGAGCTCACCACCAACCTCATCATCGCCGCCTCCGCCGCCGATGAGCGGCTCTCCGCTCAGGAGATCGACGCCATCCTGGGCCTGCCGGGGCAGCAGAGCACCTGAGCGCGTTGATACCCCTGGGGGGTACCGCTACAGTCGTGGCGTGACCACCCCCGGATACCAGGACCACAAGGACCAGCACCTCCGTCGGCTGCGCCGGATCGAGGGCCAGGCCCGCGGCCTCCAGCGCATGGTCTCCGAGGAGCAGTACTGCATCGACATCCTCACCCAGGTGGCCGCGATGACGAAGGCGCTGCACGGCGTCTCCGTGGCGCTGCTCGCCGAGCACATGAGCCACTGCGTCGTCGACGCCGCCCGCGCCGGGGACGCCGAGGCCCAGGAGAAGGTCACCGAGGCGGTCGACGCCATCGCGCGCCTCGTCCGCTGAGCGCTGTGAAGCGCCGGCACCACGGACCCGTACCCGAGGAGGAACGATGGGCGGAGCCACCACCGTGACACCACCGTGACCGTGACGGGGATGACCTGCGGCCACTGCGTCGCCTCGGTGACCGAGGAGATCCGCGAGCTCCAGGGCGTCCGCCGGGTCGACGTCGTGCTCGAGTCGGGCGCCGTCACGATCACGAGCACGGAGCCGCTGGAGGAGTCGTCGATCGCCGCGGCGGTCGAGGAGGCCGGCTATGCGCTGGTCTGAGCGATGACGACCACCGACTCCCCGGGCACCGCCGGCGAGCGGGTCGAGCTCGACATCACGGGCATGACCTGCGCCTCGTGCGCCAACCGCATCGAGCGCAAGCTCAACAAGCTCGACGGCGTGACGGCGAGCGTCAACTACGCGACGGAGCGGGCGTCCGTCGAGCACCCCGAGGCCGTCGGGCTCGGGGACCTGCTCGACACGGTCTCCCGGGCCGGGTACACCGCCACACCGCACCTGCCGGGGCCCTCCGCGCCGCCGGCCGCCCGAAGGCGCCCACGAGGAGGCCGCCACGAGGAGGCCGCCCGACGAGCCCGTCCCCGACCCGGAGCTCGACGCGCTGCGCCAGCGGCTGCTGGTCTCGGCGCTGCTCACGGCGCCGGTGGTCCTGCTCGCGATGGTGCCGCCGCTGCAGTTCACCTCGTGGCAGTGGGCGTCCCTGACGCTCGCGGCGCCGGTCGCCGTGTGGGGGGCCTGGCCGTTCCACCGCGCGGCCGCGATCAACCTGCGGCACGGCGCCACGACGATGGACACCCTGGTCTCCCTGGGCGTGACGGCCGCCTTCGGCTGGTCGCTCTACGCGCTGTTCCTCGGGTCGGCGGGTGAGCCGGGGATGACCCACGGCTTCGAGCTGGGCGCGCGGGGCGCCGACGGAGCCTCGGCCATCTACCTGGAGGTCGCCGCCGGGGTGACCACGTTCCTGCTCGCCGGGCGCTGGTTCGAGAGGCGCGCCAAGCGGCGCGGCGGGGACGCCCTGCGCGCGCTGCTGCGGCTCGGCGCCCGCGACGCGGCGGTGCTGCGCGCCGGCGCGGACGGCGTCGAGCGGGAGCAGCGCATCCCGACCGGCGAGCTGGCGGTGGGGGACCGGTTCGTCGTGCGCCCGGGCGAGCGCGTCGCCACCGACGGCGAGGTCGAGTCTGGGACGTCCGCGATCGACACCTCGCTGGTCACCGGCGAGTCCGTGCCCACCGAGGTGGGGCCCGGCGACGCGGTGGTCGGCGCGACCGTCAACGAGGGCGGTGTGCTCGTCGTCCGGGCCACCCGGGTGGGCTCGGACACCCAGCTCGCCCAGATGGCCCGCCTCGTCGAGGAGGCCCAGTCGGGCAAGGCCGAGGTGCAGCGCCTCGCCGACCGCGTCTCGGCCGTCTTCGTGCCGCTCGTGGTCGCGCTCTCGGCGCTGACGCTGGCCGGGTGGCTGCTGGCCGGCGGCGGAGCGACCGCCGCGTTCACCGCCGCGGTCGCCGTGCTGATCGTCGCCTGCCCCTGCGCGCTGGGCCTCGCCACGCCGACCGCGCTGCTCGTCGGCACCGGGCGCGGCGCCCAGCTGGGCGTGCTCGTGCGCGGCCCCGAGGTGCTCGAGTCCACCCGCCGGGTCGACACCGTCGTGCTCGACAAGACCGGCACGGTCACCACGGGCCGGATGCGCCTCGTCGACGTGGTCCCGGCGCCGGGCGAGGACGCCGCGGAGGTGCGCCGCCTCGCCGCCGGTGTCGAGGCCGGCTCGGAGCACCCGGTCGGCCGCGCGATCGCGGCGGCGGTCGAGGACCCGCCCCGGGCCCGCGAGTTCCGCGCGCTGGCCGGGCTGGGGGTCCGCGCGACCGTCGACGGCCGCGAGGTGGTCGCGGGCCGCCGGGCCCTCCTCGCGGAGGCCGGCCTCGACCGTGCCCGAGGCCCTGGACCAGGCGGTGGACGCCGCACAGGACGCCGGGCGCACCGCCGTCCTGGTGGGCTGGGCGGGCCGCGCCCGCGGCGTGCTGGCGGTCGCGGACGGCGTCCGGCCGACGTCCGCCGAGGCCGTCGCGCGGTTCGCCGGGCTCGGCCTCCGGCCGGTGCTGCTCACCGGCGACCACGAGCGCGTGGCCCGCGCGGTCGCGGCGGAGGTCGGCATCGACGAGGTCGAGGCCGGGGTGCTGCCGCAGGAGAAGGTCGCCCGCGTCCGGGCGCTGCAGGCCGACGGGCGCGTGGTGGCGATGGTCGGCGACGGGGTGAACGACGCCGCGGCGCTCGCGCAGGCCGACCTGGGCCTGGCGATGGGCGCCGGCTCGGACGTCGCCGTCGAGGCCAGCGACCTGACCCTGGTGCGCGACGACCTGCTCGCGGCCACCGACGCCGTGCGGCTGTCGCGGCGCACGCTGGCGACGATCCGCGGCAACCTCTTCTGGGCGTTCGCCTACAACGTCGCCGCGCTGCCGCTGGCCGCCGCGGGCCTGCTGAACCCGATGATCGCCGGCGCCGCGATGGCGCTGTCGTCGGTCTTCGTGGTCACCAACTCGCTGCGCCTGCGCCGCTTCCGCTGACGCCGAGTGGGCGTGAGTCCCGGGCCGAGTGGGCGTGAACCCCGGGCCGAGTGGGCGTGAGTCCCGGGTCGAGTGGGCGTGAGTCCCGGGCCGAGTGGGCGTGAACCCCGGGTCGAGTGGGCGTGAGTCCCGGGGTGCCGCGGGGCTGGCGCCCCCTCGGCGGGGTGCAGCGGGGCTGGCGCCCCCTCGGCGGGGCGCGGGACTGGCGCCCCCTCGGCGGGGTGCCGCGGGACTGGCGCCCCCTCGGCGGGGTGCAGCGGGACTGGCGCCCCCTCGGCGGTGACTGACCTTCGCGCGGCGTCAGCAGGTCGCGAACAGCACCGGGCCCGAGGCGATGTCGCTGAGCAGCCGGCTGCGCGTGGCCGGCTCCAGGTCGAGGGTGACGACGGTGCCGCTGGCCGAGGCGCGCTCGAGTGAGAACCGGTCCTCGAACGACCCGCCCTGCCCCACCGCCTCGCCGGTGGCCAGCGCGGCCCGGGCGTCCGCGTTCTCCCGGGCCTGCTCGTCGGACTCGAAGCCGAGCGCGACGCGCCCGGCGCCGTCGGCCAGCAGCCCGATCGCGAAGGACCGCAGGGGGCTGACCCCGCCGGCGTCGTCGATCCGCTGCTCGGCGCGCGCCTCGGCCTCCGGGCCGGCCTGCGACATCGCGAGCTCGGCGCAGGTGTAGGAGCCGGTGAGCACGCTGGCGGCGAGCGGCGACGCGTCGCCCGCGGTCATCTGGGCGACGGCGTCCTGGACGTCGGCGATGCCCGAGTCCTCCTCGCCGCGCACGACCGGCACCATGTCGCCGAGGTAGCCGGCCTCGTCGGAGAACAGCACCAGGCCCTCGTCGCGCAGCAGCACCGCGTGCGCGACCTGCGGCGTCAGCTCGCCGGGGATCCGCGCCTGCAGGTCGAACCCGCCCCGCCAGACCCCGTCGTCCTCGTCCGGCGCCGTGAAGCCGGAGCGCTGGAGCCGCTCGGCCACGAGGTCGAGGTCGGCGCCCTCGGCCCCGAGCACCAGCAGGCTGCCCTCGCCGGACTGCATCAGCGCCTCCCAGTCGGCGCTCGCGGGGGAGATGCCGTACGCCGACTGCATCGCCGGCGCCGACAGGGCCAGGGACGAGGTGGCCGAGTAGTCCGCTTCGTAGCTCGCGCCGAGGAAAGCCCGCACCTCGCCGGGGCTGGACTGCTGGTCGAGGTCGGCGTCGAGGTCCGCGCGCACCCCGGCCCAGTCGACCCAGGAGAGGCGCTCGGCGTCCGGCGGCGCGATCGCTGCCGCGCGCTCGAGCCCGGTCGCGCCGCCGCGCACCAGCCAGACGCCGGCGGCAAGGAGGCCGGTGAGCAGCAGCACGACCGCGGCGAGCAGGGCGGCCCGCGGGAGCGCCGACCGGCCGCTCTCCGTGCGCCGCGGCGACGTGCGGCCGCGCGACGACGCCGCGGCGGGAAGATGGTCCACGAGGCTGCCGCTCCTTGCCGGGGGTTCGGGTGTGAGACTACCGGTATGGCACAGGGCGAGGTCGTGGCCGCCGGCGCAGTCGTGATGCGCAAGGGCCACGGTGGTCGCGAGGTGCTCCTGATCCACCGCCCGCGCTACGACGACTGGTCCTTCCCCAAGGGCAAGGTCGACCCCGGCGAGCACGTGCTCGGCGCCGCGGTGCGCGAGGTCGCCGAGGAGACCGGGCTGCCCGTGCGGCTCGGCCCCGCCCTCACCAACCAGCGCTACGACGTCGCCGGCCGGCCCAAGGTCGTGCACTACTGGACCGCCCGCGTGTGCGGCGACGACGACCTCACGGGGTTCGCGCCCAACGGCGAGGTCGACGAGGTCGCCTGGGTGCCGTGGGGCGAGGCCGACCGTCGGCTGACCTACCCCTACGACCGCGACACGCTGCACGAGGCGGGCGGCGTGCGCCGCCGCAACCGGGCGGTGATCGTGCTGCGCCACGGGTCGGCCGTCGCCCGCAAGGGCTGGGCCGGCGACGACCGGCACCGGCCGCTCACCGACGACGGGTGCGACGAGGCGCGGCAGCTCGTGCCGCTGCTGGCGGCGTACGGCGTCACGCGGCTCGTCACCTCGAGCAGCAGTCGCTGCAGCCAGACGCTCGAGCCGTACGCGACCTACGCCGGGCGCGGCGTCGAGCCGCGGGACGCCCTCAGCGAGGAGGACGCCAGCGCCGCCGGCGTGACCGCGCTGGTCGACGAGCTGCTGGAGGACGACCGGGGCACGGTGCTCTGCACCCATCGCCCGGTGCTGCCCACGGTGCTCGACGCCCTCGGCATCGAGACGGACAAGCTCGCGCCCGCGGAGATGGTCGTGGTGCACCACCGGCGCGGCGTCGTCCTCGCGGTCGAGCGGCACCACCCGGAGCCGACCCGGCCGCGGTGACGGCCCCCGGGCCCGTCGCGGCGTGACCTGCGTCTCGTCCCCGCCTGCGCGGGGTCCCGCCGCGGCCCCTGTTCACCCGCGGTTAACCCTCCGCCACGGAACAGGACACCTGCGCTGCCTACGTTCTCAGGCGTTGGGACGACGACTCTGCCCCCACCACGTAGGAGACGCGACGTTGAGCAACGCTTCCTTCCGCCGGGCCCTGGTCCCGGGGATCGCGGCGCTGGCCCTCGCCCTCACCGGTTGCACCGCCAGCAACGAGCCCTCCGCCGGCGCGTCCGACAGCGAGCTGTCCGGCACCCTGTCCGGCGGCGGCGCCTCGACCCAGCAGGCCGCGATGAACGTGTGGGCCGTCGGCTTCCAGCGCGACCACCCGGACGTCACCGTCAACTACGACCCGATCGGGTCCGGCGGCGGGCGCGAGAACTTCCTGGCCGGGGCGTTCCCCTTCGCAGGCACCGACGCCTACCTCTCCGAGGAGGACGGCGAGCTCGAGGCCGCCGAGGAGCGCTGCAACGGCACGGCCCCGATCGAGGTGCCCAGCTACGTCAGCCCGATCGCGCTCGCGTTCAACGTCGACGGCGTCGAGCAGCTGAACCTCTCCCCGGAGGCCGTCGCCGGCATCTTCGCGGGCCGGATCACGCGCTGGGACGACCCGGCGATCACCGAGGACAACCCCGACGCCGACCTGCCCGACGCCCCGGTCAACGCCGTGCACCGCTCCGACGAGTCGGGCACGACCGAGAACTTCACCGAGTACCTCAGCGACGTCGCCCCGGACATCTGGGACGCGGGCGTCATCGAGAACTGGCCGACCGAGTACGGCGGCGAGGGCGGCAAGGGCACCGCGGGCGTGGTCTCGGCGGTCCGCAACGGGCAGAACGCGATCGGCTACGCCGACGCCAGCCAGACCCGCGAGCTGGCGGTGGCGAAGGTCCGCGTCGGCGAGGAGTTCGTCGAGCCGTCCGCCCGGGCCGCCTCGCGCATCCTCGAGGTCTCCGAGCGAGTCGAGGGTCGCTCGGACGCCTCGATGGCCGTCGACCTGGACCGCAAGACCGAGGAGGGCGGGGTCTACCCGGTCGTGCTGACCTCGTACCTCATCGCGTGCCAGGCCTACGAGGACGCCGAGCAGGCCGAGCTCGTGCAGGCCTTCATGGCCTACGTGCTCGGGGACGACGGGCAGCAGTTCGCGGCCGAGGAGGCGGGCTCGGCCCCGCTCTCCGACAGCCTGCAGAAGGAAGCCCGGACCGTCATCGACGAGATCTCGGCTGGGTGAGGAGCGCTGTGAGTACCGAGACGGCTGAGCCCACGACGGGCAACCCCGAGCTGCAGGGCGGGCGACGCGGCGGCGACGCCGTGTTCGCAGGCCTGGCGCGCTCGTCGGGCATCGCGATCATGCTCGCGCTGGCGGGCGTTGCTGCGTTCCTGGTCATCCAGGGCGCCCCGGCGATCGACAGCACCGGCGACGACGTCTACGGCAAGAGCGGCATCACGGCGTACGTCTGGCCCCTGCTCTTCGGCACCCTGCTGGCCTCCTTCATCGCGATGCTCATCGCGGCGCCGCTGGCGATCGGCGTCGGACTGGTGATCAGCCACTATGCGCCGCGGCCGATCTCGAAGACGCTCGGCTGGCTGGTGGACCTGCTGGCCGCGATCCCCTCGGTGGTCTACGGCCTGTGGGGCATCGTCTTCCTCGCCCCGAACATCTTCCCGGTCTTCCGGTGGCTGCAGGAGAACCTCGGTTTCCTGCCCTTCTTCGCTGGCCCGGTGACGACCGGCCGGACGATCCTGACCGCCTCCGTCGTGCTGGCCATCATGGCGCTCCCGATCATCACCGCGATCTGCCGCGAGATCTTCGCGCAGACGCCGCGGACCCACGAGGAGGCCGCGCTCGCGCTCGGGGCGACGCGCTGGGAGATGATCCGGATGACGGTCTTCCCCTACGCCCGCTCGGGCATCATCTCCGCGACGCTGCTCGGCCTCGGCCGCGCGCTCGGCGAGACCATGGCGATCGCGCTGGTGCTCTCGGCGACCGGGGTGATCACCTTCAACCTGATCTCCTCGCAGAACCCGTCCACCATCGCGGCGAACATCGCGCTGCAGTTCGGCAACGCCTCCGGCGCGAAGATCGACACCCTGATCTTCAGCGGGCTGGTGCTCTTCGTGCTGACCTTCGCCGTCAACCTGCTGGGCCGCGGGATCGCCGCCCGGGGCAGGGCCAAGGGGTGAGCGACGTGACCGACACCGTCAGCACCACCGACCAGACGCCGGAGTCGGCGACCGACGACGCCTTCGCCTCGATGGTGGGGTCGCTCACCGGCGCCCAGCTGCCGCGCGTCGCCGTGCCGCTCGCGGGCGGCGTCGCGCTCGGGATCGGCGTGCTCGTCGCGCTGCTCGGCGGCTACGGCCCCGTCGCGGCGACCACCGTCGCCTGGACGATCCTGCTCGTGGGCCTGCCGCTGTGGTCGCGCTCGGTCGAGGGGTCGCGCCGCGCCAAGGACCGGCTGGCGACGCTGCTGGTGTGGTCGGCGTTCGTGCTCGCGATGCTGCCGCTGTTCAGCCTGATCTGGACGGTGGTCAGCCAGGGCACCGCCGTGATGTTCCAGGACTTCCCGAGCTTCTTCACGGCCTCGCAGTACGGTGTCATCGGCGGGGGCGGCGGCATCTACCACGCCCTGCAGGGCACCGTGATCATCACGGCGCTGGCCACGGCCATCTCCGTGCCGATCGGCGTGATGGCCGCGATCTACCTCGTCGAGTACGGCAAGGGCAGCTCGCTGGCGAAGGTGATCACCTTCCTGGTCGACGTGATGACGGGCATCCCGTCGATCGTCGCCGGGCTCTTTGCCTACGCGCTGTTCGTGATCTTCTTCGGACCCGGCGTGCGGATGGGCATCGGCGGTGCCGTCGCGCTGTCGGTGCTGATGATCCCGATCGTCGTGCGGTCGGCCGAGGAGATGCTGAAGCTCGTGCCGGACGACCTGCGGGAGGCGTCGTACGCGCTCGGGGTCTCGAAGTGGCGCACGATCGTCAAGGTGGTGCTGCCGACCGCGGTGGGCGGCATCGTCACCGGCGTCACCCTCGCGGTGGCGCGCGTGGCCGGCGAGACCGCGCCGCTGCTGATCATCGCGGGGCTCACCAGCTCGACGAACGTGAATCCGTTCGACGGGCGGATGGCGACCCTGCCGGTGTTCATCTTCTACTCGATCACCGAGCCGCCGGGCAACTACGCCGCCGAGTACGCCGACCGCGCGTGGGGCGCGGCGCTGCTGCTGGTGATCATCGTGATGCTGCTGAACGTCGTCGCCCGCGTGATCGGGTCGGCGTTCGCCCCCAAGACCGGTCGCTGAGCCGCGCTGACAAGGCGCTGCGACGAGAGGAAGAATCAAGCCATGGCCAAGAGCATCGAGGTCTCGGACCTGAACATCTTCTACGGCGACTTCTGCGCCGTCGAGGATGTGAACATGACCGTCCGGGCCCGCGCTGTCACTGCCTTCATCGGGCCCTCGGGCTGCGGGAAGTCGACCTTCCTGCGCTCGCTGAACCGGATGCACGAGGTGATCCCCGGAGGCCGCGTCGAGGGCAAGGTCGTCGTCGACGGGCAGTCGCTCTACGACCCCGCCGTCGACCCCGTGGCCGTGCGGCGCCAGATCGGCATGGTCTTCCAGAAGCCGAACCCGTTCCCGACCATGTCGATCTACGACAACGTGCTCGCCGGCAACCGCCTGAACTCCAAGCGGATGAAGAAGTCGGAGTCCGACGACACCGTCGAGCGGGCCCTGCGCGGTGCGAACCTGTGGACCGAGGTGAAGGACCGGCTCTCCAAGCCGGGCATGGGCCTCTCCGGCGGACAGCAGCAGCGGCTGTGCATCGCGCGTGCCATCGCCGTCCAGCCGCAGGTGCTGCTGATGGACGAGCCGTGCTCGGCGCTGGACCCGATCTCTACCTCGGCGATCGAGGACCTGATCCACGACCTGAAGGCCGACTACACGATCGTCATCGTCACGCACAACATGCAGCAGGCCGCGCGCGTCTCCGACGACACCGGCTTCTTCAACCTCAAGGCCACCGGTGAGCCGGGCCACCTGGTGGAGTTCAACCCCACCAAGAAGATGTTCTCCAACCCCGACAGCGAGTCCACCGAGGCCTACATCTCGGGCCGCTTCGGCTGAGCCCTCCCGACGTAGCCCGGGCCCGCTCCTGGGCGCGGGTGCGGTTGCTTGCGTCATACGGATCGGTCGTGATGCCGACCGGTTCGTAGGACGCAACGCCGAGACGTCGTACGAAGCGGCGCCAATCGCGACCGAACCGTATGACGTCACGCCAGGCAGCCAGGCAGCCAGGCAGCCAGCAGCCAGCCAGCCAGCCAGCCAGCCAGCCAGCCGGCCAGCCGGCCAGCCGGCCAGCCGGCCAGGGGCCGGGCCCGCGCCGCCGATCGCCCCGGCTGTGCACAGGGCGCGCGGAGAACCACGCGTCCACAGGCGGCCCGCGACGTCGGACGCGGCGGCCGCTGGCGGCCGAGGCTGGGCGCATGGCCTGCGATCCCGACGACGGACCGGTCGCGGCAGCGCCCCCTCGTCTCGACGCGCGGCGTCGTCGGCGCCGCCGCGACCGGGTGGCGCGCCTGGCCGCCGCTCAGGCGGGGGTGCTCTCCCGGCCGCAGCTGTACGCCGCGGGCGTGACGCGCGCCGAGGTCAGGGCCAACCTGGCCGCGCTGCGGTGGCGGCGGCTGGGCCGGCAAACGGTCGCCGTACACACCGGCCCACTGCCTCGGGCGGCTCAGCTGTGGGCGGCGGTGCTGGAGGCGGGGCCGCGAGCGATGCTCGACGGCGCGTCGGCGCTGGAGGCGGCCGGACTCGAGGGCTTTGAGACCAGGGCGATCCGGGTCTCCGTCCCGCGGGGCGCGAAGATCCGGCGGTCCCGGGGCCTCGACATCCGGCAGACCCGACGTTGGCGCGCCGGCGACCGCGCGTCCACCCTTCCGCCACGGACGCGGGCGGACGTCGCCGCCGTGCGGGCGGCGCTGTGGGCGGCCACGGACAAGCAGGCGGCGCTGGTGCTCACGATGGCCGTTCAGCAGGGGCTGACCACGCCGCAGCACATCGGGCGGGCGTTGCTGCGCGTGCGGCGCGACCGACGCCGCGAGCTCGTTCAGGCGGTCGTGCTCGACCTGCTGGAGGGGAGCCGGGCCCTCGGCGAGGCGGAGGTGTCCCGCGCCTGCCGGCAGCGCGGGCTTCCCGAGCCGTCGCGGCAGGTCGTGCGACGGCTGCGGGACGGTCGCTTCGTCGTCGACCTCGTGTGGGAGGAGTGGGGCGTGGCGGTCGAGGTCGACGGCGTGCAGCACTCGTGGGCGGAGCAGGTGGTTCCGGACGCCCTGCGGCAGAACTCGCTCACCCTCGACGGCCTGCTGGTCCTACGGCTGCCGCTGCTCGGCCTCCGGGTGGCCCCGGACGACTTCTTCGCCCAGATCGAGCGGGCCCTGCGTTCGCGCGGCTGGCCCGCCGGCCCCCGCGCCGCCTGAGCCGGCCGTCCGCGATCCTCGTCCGCGGGTTCGCCCGGGCGCCATCGGTGCGCCACCGGACGTCATACGAAGCGGTGGCCATTGCGACCGGACCGTATGACGTCGTCCCGCAGCGTCATACGACACGGTGCTCATGACGACCGAACCGTATGACGTCCGGGCCAGGACGCCGGGCCAGGACGCCGGGCGCAGGACGCCGGGGCAGGACGCCGGGGCAGGACGCGCCGGGCAGCGCGGCGGCGCAGGGAGCCGGAACCCTCAGAGGAAGGGCTGCACGGCCAGGTGCGCGACCCAGTAGCACCCACCGGCGGCGAGGGCGGCCATGGGGAAGGTGAGGATCCAGGCCGTGACGATCGACCGCGCCACGCCCCAGCGCACGGCGGAGAGCCGTTTCGTCGCCCCCACCCCCATCACTGCGGAGGTGATGGTGTGCGTGGTCGAGATCGGCGCCTCGTAGACGTACGCCGTCGTGTAGAGCACCGACGCCGCGACCGACTCGGCGGCGAAGCCGCGCGCCGGGTCGAGGTCGATGATCCGGCGGCCGAGGGTGCGCATGATGCGCCAGCCGCCGGCGTAGGTCCCCAGCGAGATCGCGGACGCCGCCGCCACGATCACCCACAGCGGCAGGTCGTCCTCGCGGGAGGCGTACCCGCCCGCCACGAGCGCGAGGAAGATGACGCCCATCGTCTTCTGGGCGTCCTGCAGCCCGTGGCCCAGCGCCATCGCGGCGGCGGAGACGGTCTGCGCGGCGCGGAAGCTGCGGTTCGCGCGCCCCGGGTGCATCCGCCGGAAGATCCACATGATCGCGATCATCACGACGGCCGCGGCGGCGAAGGCGAACAGCGGCGAGAGCAGCATCGGGATGACGACCTTGCCGAGCACCGTGTCCCAGTTGACTCCGACGCCGCCGGCGATGGCCGCGCCGCCGAGCCCGCCGATCAGCGCGTGCGACGACGACGGACGGCAGTCCGAACCACCACGTGACCAGGTTCCACGTGATCGCACCGAGCAGGCCGGCCATCACGATCACCAGGGCGTTCACGGTCGCCTCGGTGGCGGCGTCCGCGCCGAGCGACGCCGGGGGGAACTGGATGACCTCGGAGACCGTCTGCGCGACCTTCTGCCCCAGGAACGCGCCGATGAAGTTCATCACCGCCGCCAGCGCCAGCGCGATGCGCGGGGTCAGGGCCCGCGTCGAGACCGATGTCGCGATCGCGTTGGCGGCGTCGTGGAACCCGTTGGTGTAGTCGAAGACGAGGGCGACGACGACGACCGCGACGACGATCGCGATCTCCACTCAGCCCTCCTTGACGAAGATCTGCTCGACGATGTTCGCGACCTTCTCGAACGCGTCGATCGCCCCCTCCAGCGCCTCGGCGACGTCCTTCAGCTTCAGCACCTCCAGCGCCTCGTGGCCGCCGCCGAAGAGCCGGCCGAGGATCGCCCGGTGGGTGCGGTCGCCGGTGTTCTCGAGGCGGTTGATCTCGATCCAGTACTCGTCGAGGCCCTTCATCGAGCGCAGCGCCGGCATCGCCTGGGCGGTGAGCTCCGCGCACCGGCTGAGCACGTCGACCTGGTCGGAGAACTCGGCCGGCATCCCGTCGAGCTCGTAGAGCAGGACCAGGTCGACCGCCTCGTCCATCTCGTCCATCACGTCGTCGAGGGCCGAGGCGAGCGAGTAGATGTCCTCGCGGTCGAACGGCGTCACGAAGGTGCTGTTCAGCTGCCGCACGATCGCGTGCGTCGTCTCGTCGGCGGCGTGCTCGGCGTCGCGCATCCGCTGCGCGACCGCCGCCCGGTCGGCGTCGTCGGCCAGCATCTCGACCAGGAGCGACGAGCCGTCGCACAGGTGCTGGGCCGAAGCGGTGAAGAGGTCGTAGAACGACGACTCGACCGGTCTCAGGGAGAAGCCCACCGGCGCTCTCCTCGGGGTGCGGGAACAGGGCTGGCGGTCATGCTAGGCCGAGCGGGCCTCCCCGCGGCAGGCGGATCCGCGACACGCCGCGTCCCGCCGTACGCCGCCCGGCCGCCCTGGCGGCAGACCCGCGATCAGCCGCGCCGGCGCCGCTGCCGGTCGATCAGCGCCTCCTGCAGGTGCTTCTCGCCCTCGTTGCGGGTCCAGTCGCCGTTGCTCTCGAGCCGCCACGCGGCGGTGCCGTCGTCGAAGGCGAGGTCGAGCAGCTGGTCGAGCTCGGCGATGTTGGTCGGGTCGTCGATCCGCACGAGCACCTCGACGCGGCGGTCGAGGTTGCGGTGCATCATGTCGGCCGAGCCGATCCACACCGAGGGGTCTCCGCCGTCCTCGAACCAGAAGACGCGGCTGTGCTCCAGGAACCGGCCGAGCACCGACCGCACCTGGATGGTCTCGCGAGAGGCCCGGGACGCCGGGCCTCAGCGCGCAGATGCCGCGCACCAGCAGCTGGATCGGCACACCGGCCCGCGAGGCGAGGTAGAGCGCGTCGATCACCGCCTCGTCGACGATCGAGTTCGCCTTCATCCGGATCCGCGCGGGCCGGCCGGCCCGGTGGTGGGCCACCTCGGCGTGGATCCGCTCGACCAGCCCCTCCCGCACGGAGTCCGGCGCGACCAGCAGCTGCTCGTAGCGCGCCTTGCGCGAGTAGCCCGAGAGGTTGTTGAAGAGGTGCGCGACGTCCTCGCCGATCACGTCGTCGCACGTGATCAGACCGAGGTCCTCGTACAGCCGGGCGGTCTTGGGGTTGTAGTTGCCCGTCCCGATGTGGGTGTAGCGCCGGATGCCGTCGGGCTCGTCGCGCACGACCATCGAGAGCTTGCAGTGGGTCTTCAGACCCACCAGCCCGTACACCACGTGGCAACCGGCGTGCTCCAGCTTGCGCGCCCAGCGGATGTTGGCCTGCTCGTCGAAGCGCGCCTTGATCTCGACGATCACGAGCACCTGCTTGCCCGCCTCGGCGGCGTCGACGAGGGCGTCGATGATCGGCGAGTCGCCGGAGGTGCGGTAGACCGTCTGCTTGATCGCCAGGACGTGCGGATCGGCCGCGGCCTGCTCGATGAAGCGCTGCACCGAGGTCGCGAACGAGTCGTAGGGGTGGTGCAGCAGCACGTCGTGGCTGCGCGCGGCCTTGAAGACGTCCACGGGCGAGGCCGACTCGACCTCGGCCAGCAGCCGGTGCGTGGTCGGCACGAAGGCGGGGAACCGCAGGTCCTCACGCGGCAGGTCGGCGATGTCGTGCAGCCCGCGCAGGTCGAGCGGTCCGGGGAGCGTGAAGACCTCGGACTTGCTGACGTCCAGCTCGGAGACCAGCAGCTCGCGCACCTCCGGGTCGATGGACTCCTCGACCTCGAGCCGCACCGGCGGCCCGAACCGGCGCCGCAGCAGCTCCTTCTCGAGCGCGGCGAGCAGGTTCTCGGCGTCGTCCTCCTCCACCTCGAGGTCCTCGTTGCGGGTGACCCGGAAGGTGTGCACCTGCAGCACCTCCATGCCCGGGAACAGGCGCTTGAGGTGCTCGCGGATCACGTCCTCCAGCGGCACGAACCGCTGGTTGCCCACCGGCACGAACCGGCTGAAGATCGGTGGCACCTTGACCCGCGCGAAGTGCTTCTTGCCGTCGTCGGGGTTGCGCACGACCACCGCGAGGTTCAGCGAGAGCCCCGAGATGTACGGGAAGGGGTGTGCCGGGTCGACCGCCAGCGGCGTGAGCACCGGGAAGACCTTCTCCTTGAAGAGCCGCTTGCAGGTCTTCTGCTCGTCCCGGGTGAGGTCGTCCCAGCGCACGAGCTGGATGCCCTCCTCGGCCAGCGCGGGCACGACGTCGTCGGCGAAGACCCGCGCGTTGCGCTCCATCAGCCGCCCGGACGCCGTCCAGATCTGCTCCAGCACCTCGCGCGGCAGCATCCCGGACGCCGCCCGCACGGCCACCCCGGCCGCGATGCGCCGCTTCAGCCCGGCCACCCGGACCATGAAGAACTCGTCGAGGTTGGAGGTGAAGATCGCCAGGAACCGGACGCGCTCGAGCAGCGGCAGCGAGGGGTCCTCGGCGAGCTCGAGGACGCGCTGGTTGAAGTGCAGCCACGACAGCTCGCGGTCGAGGAACCGGTCGTCGAACTGGGCGACCTCGGCCGCCGACTCCTCGTCGGGCTGGTAGGGCGGCTCGACGTCGAAGCTGTCGGCCCCCTCGGTGTTCGGCTGGCCCTGGAGCGGGCCCTCGTCGAGCGAGCCCGTGACGGCGTGCAGGATCGGCGAGGACTCGGCATTCATGCCGGGATTGTCCCACCGTCGGGTGAACGGTGCCCGACGTCGGGCCGACGCGCCCCACAATGGTCCGATGGAGCTGCTGCTGGTCTTCGCCGCCGTGCTGCTCGTCGCCGTGCTCCTGTCGAGCCTGGCGCGCCGGACGGTGCTCTCGACCGCGGCGATCTTCCTCGTCGCGGGGGTCGCGCTCGGCCCCGCCGCCCTGGGCGCGGTCCAGGTGAAGCCCGAGGACGAGGTCGTCGTCCTGCTCGCCGAGCTCGCGCTCTTCGCCGTGCTGTTCAGCGACGGGATGCGGCTGGGGGTGCGCGAGCTGGTCTCCGCGTGGCGACTCCCCGGGCGTGCGCTGGTGCTGGGGATGCCCCTGACGCTGCTCATCACGGCGCTGTTCGCGCACTACGTGGTGCAGCTCGACTGGCCGGAGGCCTTCCTCGTCGGCGCGGTGCTCGCCCCCACCGACCCCGTCTTCGCCTCCGCGCTGGTCGGCAACGACGCGGTTCCGGAGCGGCTGCGCCGCCTGCTCGGCGTCGAGTCGGGGATCAACGACGGGCTGGCCCTGCCCTGCGTCGTGGTGCTGCTCTCGGTCGTGGAGGGCTCGGACGAGGCGGGTGCCGCCACCCTGGCCCTGGAGATCGCGCTCGGGGTGCTGATCGGCGTCGGCGTCCCGCTCCGCAGCCATCTGGCTGGAGCGGCTGCCGGTGCTGCGCGCCTCGGCCCGGTACCAGCCGCTCAACGCCCTGGCCATCGGCCTGCTCGTGCTCGGCCTGGCCGAGGTGACCCACGCGAACCTGTTCCTCGCCGCGTTCGCGGCCGGCGTCACGGTCGCGACCGCCGGGCACGAGCAGCGGGAGTCGTTCGAGGAGGTCGGCGAGCTGGTGGCGGAGGTGCTCAAGCTGGCGGCGCTGCTGCTCTTCGGCGCGCTGATCACGCCGGCGCTGCTGGCGGACCTCGGCTGGCGCGGCTGGGCGTTCGTCGTGCTGGCGCTCGTCGTGGCGCGCCCGGTGGCCATCTGGCTCTCGTTCATCGGCACCGGTCTCGGCTGGCGGGAGCAGGGGGCGGCGATGTGGTTCGGGCCCAAGGGCTTCGCCTCGGTCGTCCTCGGTCTGCTGGTGCTCAACGAGGGCATCGCCGAGGGCGAGTTCATCTTCCACCTGATCGCCGCCACCATCGCGCTGTCGATCCTGCTGCACTCCTCGACGGACGTCATCGTCGGGCGGGCCTTCGACCGGCCCGAGGAGACGCCGGCCTGGCACGAGGACGGCGCCGACCAGCCCGGGGACGAGCCCGACAAGCCCGGTGACGAGCCCGGTGTCGGTGACCCGGGGGACGAGCCCGCTACGCGCGAGCGCTGACCCGACGCCGGACCCGCGCGGCGACGAGCGCCACGGCCGCACCGGCGACCACGAGCGCGGCGAGGCCGGTCGGCCGGCGGAGGAGCGCGCGCGGCGTCGCTGCGGTGCCGGGCCGCTCAGGACCCGCTGTCTCCCCCGCCGGGGGAGCCGCGGCGAAAGCTCGCACCACCCCGCTCGTCGGACCCGGGCCGGTCCACACGCTGCTGGCCCGGCGCCGGCTGCGCGGAGGCGGCACCGGGGTCGTCGTCGCGTCCCCGGGTCTCGCGGATCCGCCGGGCGCGGTCGACGAGCTCGGCCTCCTTCTCCGCGGCCTTGTCGATGTTCTGCCGGTCGCGCAGCGGCAGCTGCACCTGCTCCTCGGCCGCGATGCCCGCCTGCAGCTCGCGCCCGCGCTCCAGCTCGGCGTCCAGCTCGGCGCCGAAGAGCAGCGCGAGGTTCGTGATCCACAGCCAGAGCAGGAAGACGATGACGCCGGCGAGCGAGCCGTACGTCTTGCCGTAGCTGCCGAAGTTCGCGACGTAGAGGCCGAACCCCGCCGAGAGCACGACCCAGGTGAGGATCGCGAGGACGGCGCCGACGCTGAGCCAGCGGAACTTCGGCTGACGCACGTTCGGCGTGAACTGGTAGAGCATCGCCACGATCAGCACCACGACCGCGAGCAGCACCGGCCACTTGGCGATCGACCAGGCGGTCACCGCCGTGTCGCCGACGCCGATCGCCCGGCCGACCGCGTCGGCCGCCGGGCCGCTGACCACGAGCGCGACGGCGACGAGGGCGACGAGCAGCACCAGCACGGCCGTGAGCAGGTACATCTGCGGCCGCAGCTTCCAGATCGGGCGGCCCTCGCCGACCTCGTAGATCCGGTTCATCGCGCGGGCGAACGAGCCGACGTACCCCGAGGCCGAGAACAGCGCCAGCGCGACGCCGACCGCCAGGGCGAGCCCGGCGCCGGAGGTCGTCGAGAGCTCCTGGAGCCGCGGCTCGACGGCGTCCGCGGCGCCGCCGGCGCCGACGTCGCGCAGGATCTGCAGGAGCGTGTCGACCGTCTGCGGCCCCTGGCCGACGAGGCCGACGAGCGAGAGCAGCGCGATCACCGCGGGGAAGAGCGCCAGCACGGCGTAGTACGTCAGCGCCGCCGCGATGTCGGTGCACTCGTCCTTGCCGAACTCGCGCAGCACGCGCCGCAGGACGAACGTGCGCGCGGGCGGGCGCAGGTCCGACGGGCTGTCGGGCTTCGCGTCGTGCTCCGGGTGCGGTGCCGCGTCGGCGGTGCCCTGCGCCACCGGGTCAGCCGTTCCGGCGGCGCCGCCGGGCGAGCACCACGAGGAGCACGGCCACGGCGGCCCCGGCGAGGGCGGGCACCTCGCGGCGCAGCCGGCCGTCCTCGCCGGTGAGCCGGGCGCGGGCGCGCGCCTTCGCGTCGCCCAGGCCGTGCCGGGCGCGGCTCTTGACGTCCATCTTCTGGCCCAGCGCGTCGACGGTCTGGCCGAGCTGCTCGCGCGCCGCCTCGACCTCCGCCTCGAGCCGATCGGTGTCGGCGGACCGGTCGTTGCCACCCGGCTGCTCGTGCTCAGCCACGGCGGGCCTCCTGGACGGGTCTCGACGTCGGTGCGGGTGCGTTGCTGCACCCTACTGCCGCCGCGCTAGCGTGCGCGCGTGGCGACGCCGACGGCTCCGATCCTTCCCGCGCCCCGATGAGGGCGGGGGTGCCCGCGCGCGTCGCGGGCCTGCTCGATGCCGGTCGCGGCCGGCTGGAGGCCGGCGCCCTGCGGGGCGTGCTGGCCCTGCCGACCAGGGTGAAGCGCCGGCTCGCCGGCCCGCCGATCGAGCGGGAGGGCCAGGTGCTCGACCTCGACACCCAGCTGATGCTGCGGATGATCGGGCTCGCCGGCCCGCCCGTCGAGAGGCTCCCGGTCGTCGAGGGCCGGGTGCGCATCGAGAAGGACGCGCGCACCGTGGGTGGTCGACAGCCGATCGGCGAGACCTCCGAGCTGGAGGTCGCCGGTGCCACCGGCACGCTGCCGGCGCGGCTGTACGTGCCGCGGGGTCGCGTCGGGTCCGCCGGCGGCGACGGCCTGCTCGTGTTCTTCCACGGCGGCGGCTGGATCTACGGCGGGCTCGAGTCGCACGACGCCACGTGTCGGGTCCTCGCCGAGGGGGCCGGCGTCCGGGTGCTGGCGGTGGACTACCGCCTCGCGCCCGAGCACCCGTTCCCCGCGGCGTGGGAGGACTGCCTGGCGGCGTACCGCTGGGCAGTCGAGCACGCCGCCGAGCTGGGCGCCGACGCCGACCGCCTCGCCGTCGGCGGCGACTCGGCCGGCGGCAACCTGGCCGCGGGCGTCGCGCTCGCCGCGGCGCGCGAGGGGCTGCCGCTGCGGTTCCAGTCGCTGGTCTACCCGAGCACGGACCAGACCCGCAGCATGGACAGCCACCGCACGTTCGCCGACGGCTTCTACCTGACCGGCGGGTTCATGACCCTCGCCACGGACAGCTACCTGCCGCGCGAGACCGATCGCCTCGACCCGCGCGCCTCGCCGCTGTTCGACGAGATCCCGGCCGGGCTGGCGCCGGCGCACATCGTCACCGCCGGGTTCGACCCGCTGCGCGACGAGGGGGAGGCGTACGCCCGCAAGCTCGAGGAGGCCGGCGTCGAGGTCGACCTGCGGCGCTACGCGACGCTGATCCACTCGTTCTTCAACGACGTCGCCCACCAGGGCGCCGCGCGGGCCGCCGTCGAGGACGTCGCAGACCGGTTGCGGCTGGCCCTGGTCGGGTGAGGCCCGCGGCGAGGCGCGCGGCCGGGGTGGGGGCCCTGCTGGCGCTGCTGCTGGCGGTGCTGGTCGCGCTCGGCGGCTGGCAGCGGGCGTCCACCCCGACGCTGAGCACGAACGGCGTCCGCACCGTGTTCGTGGGCGACTCGATCACGCACGCCGGCGGGGGCCCGCCGACCTCGATGCCCGCCGAGCGGTCGTGGCTGCGCTACGTGGTCACCGACGACCGGACGCCGTGGCTGTTCGCGGCCAACGTGGCGGTCAGCGGCGAACGGCTGGACGAGATGGCGGCGCGGTTCCAGCGCGACGTCCTCGACCGCGACCCGGCGGCCGTGGTGATCCTCGGGGGCACGAACGACGTGCTCCAGCGGGTGCCGGTGGAGGACGCGCTGCCGCAGCTGGAGCGGATGATCTCGATGGCACTGCTGGCCGGGCTCGAGGTGTGGGTGATCGCCCCACCGCCGATCGAGGGGCGGGGCGTGGACGCCCAGCCGCTGCGCCGGGCGGCGAGGGTGCTGGCCGAGCAGAGCGGGGTGACCTGGGTCGACCCCGTGGACGCGGTGGGGTCCGCCGGGCGATGGGGGCCCGGGATGAGCAGGGACGGCGTCCACCCCACCGAGCGCGGCGCCCGCGCCTGGGCCGACGGCGTCCTCGACCGCGTCGCCGCCCGCCCCGCCGGTCAGTAGACGAGCGCCTGGACGCCGTCGGCGAGCGCCTCCTCGACGAACCCCGCGGCGCCGCGGATCGAGGCGTCGGGCAGCAGGTGCTCCTCGGTGAGCTCGCGGCGGAACGCGCACTGGGAGCAGACGGTGACGCGGCCCCCGGCGAGGACGGTCGCGACCAGCTCGTCCGCCGGCGTCGCGCCGGCCAGGGCGAGGTCGACGTCGCGCCCGGCGACGGCGTACCAGACCGCCTCGCCCGCGAGCCACAGGCTGACCTCGGCCCCGGCGGCCACCGCCAGGGCCGAGACGGTGAGGCCCTGGTTGGAGCGCTCCGCGTCCTCGGCTCCGCAGGTGATCTTCACGAGCAGGTCGCGGGGGCCGCCGCGGTTCGAGTCGGGCATGCCGACCAGATTAGGCTGCCGCCCATGCCTTTCGAGCTCCCGGACGATCTGCACCCCCACTGCGGGCCGCTGGCCTGGATGCTCGGCACCTGGCGCGGCAACGGCCACGGTGACTACCCGACGATCGAGCCGTTCCAGTACGGCCAGGAGCTGATCTTCACCCACGACGGGCGGCCGTTCTTCCACTACATGTCGCGGGCGTGGATCGTCGACGAGAACGGCGAGAAGGTCCGCGACGCCGCGATCGAGACCGGCTTCCTGCGCTGCCCCGAGCAGGGCAAGGTCGAGATGGTCCTCGCGCACAACACGGGGTTCATGGAGATCTGGTACGGCGAGGCCGAGGGCGGCAAGCTCGACCTGCGCACCGACGCCGTCGGCCGGACCGAGACGGCCAAGGAGGTCACCGGCGGTACCCGCCTCTACGGCAACGTCGAGGGCGACCTCCTCTACGCCTACGACATGGCCGCGATGGGGCAGGGCCTGCAGCCGCACCTCTGGGCCCGGCTCCAGCGCGCCTGATGCGGGCTAGCATCGGGAGACGATGAGCGAGGACCTCCGGGAGCGCCTGCGCGGCCACGGGCTGCGCCTGACACCGCAGCGCGAGCTGGTGCTGCGGGCCGTGGAGACGCTCGGCCACGCCACCCCCGACGAGGTGCTGGCGGAGGTGCACACGCACTCCGGCGCGATCAACATCTCCACCGTCTACCGCACGCTCGAGGTGCTCGAGGACCTCGGCCTCGTGCGGCACGCGCACCTCAGCGACCGCGCTCCGACCTACCACTCGGTCACCGGGCACGAGCACTTCCACCTGGTCTGCCGGAATTGCGACCGGGTGACGTCGGTTGGTACGGAGGAGGCGGCGTCCTTCGCGGCCATGCTGCGCGAGCGGCAGGGCTTCGACGCCGACGTCGGCCACCTGACCGTGTTCGGCACCTGTACGACATGCCGCCCGCCGCCCGGCGACGACGCGGCGACCGAGGAGTCCTGACGATGACCACCCCCTCTGCCACCCACCGCAGCCCGCTGCTCGGCCTGCCCGGCGCCGTCGACGGCGACGGCGTCGACGCCGGCGTGCCCGGTCACTACGGCTCCTTCACGCGCGAGGCGCGCACGCTCGCGTCGGGGGAGGGGTTCGTCGACCTCTCGCACCGCGACGTCATCCGCATCGAGGGGCCCGACCGGCTGACCTGGCTGCACTCGCTCACGACGCAGCAGTTCGAGCAGCTGCCCCCGAAGCAGTGGACCGGCGCGCTCGTGCTCTCCCCGCAGGGCCACGTGGAGCACGCGTTCTACGGGTATGACGACGGCGAGGCGTTCGTGGCCCACACCGAGCCGCAGGCTGCGCGCCCGCTCGTCGACTTCCTCGACCGGATGCGCTTCATGATGCGCGTCGAGGTCAGCGAGGTCACCGACGACCTCGCTGTCACCTGGCGGCCCGCGGCGCGCGGCGAGGAGCCGTTCTCCGGCTACGAGCTCGTGCCCCGGGACCGGCTCGAGGCGTACGCCGAGGCCGCCGGCCCGGCGTGTGGCCTGTGGGCCTTCGAGGCGCTGCGGATCGAGCGCGGCGAGCCGCGGCTGCACCTGGACACCGACCAGCGGACCATCCCCAACGAGGTCGGCTGGGTCGGCCCGGCGGTGCACCTGGAGAAGGGCTGCTACCGCGGGCAGGAGACCGTCGCGCGCGTGCACACCCTCGGTCGCCCGCCGCGCCGCCTGACCCTGCTGCACCTCGACGGCACCGAGAACCGGCTGCCCGAGCGTGAGGCCGACGTGTACCACGGCGAGAAGGCCGTCGGCTTCGTCGGGACGTCGGCCCGGCACCACGAGCTCGGCCCGATCGCGCTGGCGCTGCTCAAGCGCAATGTGCCCACGGATGCCCAGCTCACCGTCGACGGGATGCCCGCCACCCAGGAGGTCGTCGTCGACCCCGAGGTGGGCCTGCACGTGCGCCCGAAGCTCCGCTGAGCGGCGCATTGCTGGTCGAGCAGGGCGCTCCGCGCGTCGCTGGTCGAGCAGGGCGCTCCGCGCGTCGCTGGTCGAGCAGGGCGCTCCGCGCGTCGCTGGTCGAGTAGGGCGCTCCGCGCGTCGCTGGTCGAGTAGGGCGCTCCGCGCCCGTATCGAGAGGCCGCCGCGTCCTCGGCGGGCACTCGATCAACGAGCCGAGCGGCCTCGTTCCTCGGCGGGCACTCGATCAGCGAGCCGAGCGGCCTCGTTCCTCGGCGGGCACTCGATCAACGAGCCGAGCGGCCTCGTTCCTCGGCGGGCACTCGATCAGCGAATGGTGCGGTCAGGCCTCGGAGGCCGGGCGGCGGTACTGCACGTGGGTGTCCACGTCGTCGTGCCGGAAGCCGAGGCCCTCGTACACGTTGATGGCCGGCGCGTTGTCGGCCTCGACGTAGAGCAGCACCTCGGCGACGCCGCGGCCGGCGAGGTGGTGCAGCCCGGCCAGCGTCAGCACGCGGCCCATCCCGCGGCCCTGGGCCTCGGGGGCGACTCCCACGACGTAGACCTCGCCGGGCCCGTCGGCCGCCCCGTCGGTCTCGGCCGGGTGCACCTTCGTCCAGTGGAAGCCGAGCATGGTGCCGTCGGCGTCGCGGGCCACGAGCAGGCCCTCGGGGTCGAACCACGGCTCGTGCTGGCGTACGGCGAGCCCGTCGGCGTCCAGCGAGCCCTGCTCGGGGTGCGCCGAGAACGCCGCGGCGTTGACGCGCAGCAGGTCATCGGAGTCCTCGCCGCGGAAGCCGCGCACCGTCACCTCGCTCGGCACGACCAGGGCGGGAAGCGGCCGAGCGTCCTCGCCGGTGACCGGTCGCCGCATCACCCACAGGTCCCGGTCGCGCGCGAACCCGAACCGGTCCGCGAGCGCCGCGGCCGCGGGGTGGTTGCCGTGCGACCAGGCCGTCAGCTCCTCGCCCGTGGTCACCTCGGTGACCTCGCCGAGCAGCGTCGTCCCGACGCCATCGCCCCGGGCGTCGGGGTGCACGACGAGGCTCAGCTCGCCCTCGATCAGCAGCGCGAAGCCCGCGTCGGCGCGCCACCAACCGATGTCGGCGGCGGGTCGGTGCCGCAGCGCCAGCCCCGTGGCCTCGTCGAGCGGGGCTGCCCCATCGGCCACCTGCGCGGCCTCGGAGACCTCTTCCACGTGCGCGATGACATCCGCGGGTAGGCGGTCAGGGGTCATGGCTCAAGCCTAGGCAGGCTTCTGGCCCAGCCGGGCGACGGGCTCAGCGCGGCGCGCCGGTGCGGTCGGCGGCGCCGTCGTCCCTCGCGGGCGGGGCGAAGCGGTAGCCGACGTTGCGCACGGTGCCGATGAGGGTCTCGTGCTCCGGGCCGAGCTTCGCGCGCAGGCGCCGCACGTGCACGTCCACCGTGCGGCTGCCGCCGAAGTAGTCGTAGCCCCAGACCTCGGCGAGCAGCTGCTCGCGGCTGAAGACCCGCCCCGGGTGCTGGGCGAGGAACTTCAGCAGCTCGAACTCCTTGAAGGTCAGATCGAGCGGCCGGCCGCCGAGGCGCGCGGTGTAGCTGGCGTCGTCGACGACGACCTCGCCGGAACGGATCAGGTGGGCCTCGGGGTCGTCGTCCCGCTGCGCGGCCCACCGGCCGACCGCCAACCGGATCCGGGCCTCCAGCTCGGCCGGGCCGCAGGTGTGCAGGACCAGGTCGTCCATCCCCCAGTCGACCCCGACGACGCCGAGGCCACCCTCCGTGACGACCAGCAGGACGGGCGCGTCGCTCCCGGTGGCGCGGATCAGCCGGCACAGGTCGCGCGCGTGCGCCAGCTCGTGGCGTCCGTCGACCAGGATCACGTCGGCGTCCGGCGCGCCCACGAGGGCGCTGCCCTCGGGCGGGAGGATCCGCACCGCGTGCGTGAGCAGGGCCAGGGAGGGGAGTACCTCGGCGGACGGCTGGAGCGCGCCGGTGAGGAGAAGCAACCTGCTCATCTGGGCTCCTCCGGGGAGTTCCGCGGGGGCGCCGCACGTCGTCGGGCGGGCACCTGCGGGCCTGGCGGGATGCCACATGCTACCCGGACGTCTGGTCGCTCGGCGTGACCTGTGCACCCGGTGACAGGCTGGGCACCGCGTCGACAGCTCTCGACAGCTACGGCACTCAGGGCTTGCGGAGCACGAGCCAGGTGTAGCTGCACAGGGCGTCGACCGGGTGTCTGACGAGGTACCCGTTCACGGTTTCGTACTTCTTGTCCAGACGGGGAGTTCCGCGGAGGTACGCGGTCCCGAAGTAGCCGACCGCGACGTCGACCTCGTAACCCAACCTCCGGAACCGGTTGAGATGCCGATCGCTCGGCCCGCGGCACCAGCGGTAGTAGGCCGGGAACTTCCCCTTGTTGGTGTCGAGGTTCCGCTTCGGCTGCGCCCGCCGAACCAACGGCCGGCTCGCCGACTCCGGAAGAATCCGGTTGGCGACGAACATCGGGTCGAACATCGTCGGCATGAAGTGCGCGGCGATACCTCCGCGACGGAGCATGTCGTAGACGTTGGCATGGAACTGCATCGGTCGCCGGACGTGTTCAGCCAGTGTGTTGCTGAACACCAGGTCGAACTGGCTGTGGAGATCCGCGATCATGTCGGGATCTGCGATGTCCGCGCACACCTTGGTCAGGCCCACGTCGGGCGCCATGGCCAACTCGGCGGGACTGATGTCCAGAAGTGTGTAGTTGAGGCCGTACTCGCCGATCTCCTCCGGGGAGAGTGCGGGATTGGCGCCACCCCCGACATCACACATGTCCCGAACCGAATAAACCTCCAGCAGCCCGCGCAGGCGGTCGGGGAGGCCACGAAAGCCCGTACGAAAATCGGCGTACTCAACGCTCGTCATGACTGGCTCCCCCCTGTGCTACGCCGGTTGCCCTCCCAAGCCACCACGCCGCGCCGCTGAGGCTGTCACGGTGAAGACTCGGCGTCAACGCCGTCCCGACTTCGCACGCGCATGCGCCCGCACCGGTAGGCATGTCAGGCTGGATGGCGTGAGTAGGTCGACCGTCACCCTGCGCTACTGGGCCGCCGCCAAGGCCGCGGCGGGGGTCGCGAGCGACGAGGTCGACGTGGACGGGCCCGTGACCCTCTCGTGGGCGATGCAGGAGGCCGCGCGCCGCCATCCCGGCCGCCTGCCCGACGTGCTGGCCGTCTGCTCGGTGCTGCTGGGGGAGCGGCCGGTGAGCGCCGACGACCCGGATCGGGTGCAGGTCCCGCCCGGCAGCACCCTGGAGTTCCTGCCCCCCTTCGCGGGCGGCTGAGCGGTCGGGGGAGCCGGCGGACGGACCGGGAATGCGTCCCGTCGCCCAGCGTGTTGGGGACATCGTGAGCACACCACTGTCCGGCTCGACCTGGGACGACCAACGGGGCCTGCGCGCCACGCTGGTGCAGTTCTCCACGGCCTTCTGCGCGCCCTGCCGGGCGGCCCGGCAGGTCCTCGCCGACGTGGCCGGTGCGGTCCCCGGGGTCGCCCACCTCGACGTGGACGCCGAGAGCGAGCTCGCGCTGGTACGCCGCGTGGGCGTCGAGCAGACGCCGACCACGCTGGTGCTGGACGCCGAGGGCCGCGAGGTGCTGCGCGCCGCGGGGGTGCCCCGTCGGGACAAGGTGCTCGCGGCGCTGGTGGCCGCGTCCGAATAGCGGACCGCAAGTCCACATGACAAGACGTGTTGCGCCCAGCGGGTGGTGCGGTCCTAGGGTCGAGCGTGTGCAGACCGTCATGCTCACCCGGCGCCGGGTCGTGGACCACTGCCGGGTCCGCTCTGCGCTCTGTCGGCCGTTCTGATCGGCCTGCTCGCGATACGCCGGGGGTCTCGACAGGCGCGATGGCTCGCCGCTCGACCACCGCCGCGACCGGCGACGCGCACCCAGCCCCAGCCCACTCTTTCCGCGCCTCTTTCAAGGAAGTTCACCATGTCTCGTGACAACTCGCTCGTCACTGCCCAGTGGGTCGAGGACCACCTCGACGACCCGAAGGTCGTCCTCATCGAGGTCGACGAGGACACCTCGGCCTACGACAAGGGCCACATCCGTGGCGCCATCAAGCTCGACTGGACGACGGACCTGCAGGACCAGGTCCGCCGCGACTTCGTGAGCAAGGAGCAGTTCGAGCAGCTGCTCTCCGAGCGCGGCGTGGCCAACGACGACACCGTCGTGCTCTACGGCGGCAACAACAACTGGTTCGCCGCCTACGCCTACTGGTACTTCACGCTCTACGGCCACGCCGACGTGCGCCTCATGGACGGCGGCCGCAAGAAGTGGGAGCTCGACTCCCGCGAGCTCACCGAGGAGCAGCCGACCCGCGAGCGGACGTCGTACACCGCCCAGGAGCAGGACCTCTCCATCCGCGCGTTCCGCGACGAGACGGTCGACGCCATCGGCACGCAGAACCTCGTGGACGTGCGCAGCCCCGACGAGTACGCCGGCCGGCTGCTTGCGCCGGCCCACCTGCCGCAGGAGCAGGCGCAGCGCGCCGGGCACATCCCGACCGCGGCGAGCGTGCCGTGGAGCAAGGCGGCCAACGACGACGGCACCTTCAAGTCCGACGAGGAGCTCACGAAGATCTACACCGAGGCCGGCGTGGACTGGGACAAGGACACCATCGCCTACTGCCGCATCGGCGAGCGCTCCAGCCACACCTGGTTCGTGCTCAAGGAGCTGCTGGGCCAGGAGAACGTCAAGAACTACGACGGCTCCTGGACCGAGTACGGCTCCCTGGTCGGCGTCCCCGTCGCCCTCGGCGACGAGAAGGGTGAGGCCTGATGTGCGGCGGCACCGAGGGCGGCCTGTCCCTCGACGGCGTGGACGTCGCCAAGGAGGCCGTGGTGCAGGGCCAGGTGACCCGCGAGGGCGAGCCGGTGGGCAATGCCTACGTGCGGCTGCTCGACCGCACCGGTGAGTTCACGGCCGAGGTGCCGACCTCGGCGACCGGGCACTTCCGGTTCTTCGCCGGCGACGGCGAGTGGACGCTGCGCGCCCTGGCGCCGAAGGCCGATCCGGTGGACCGCACGGTGCGTGCCCAGGTGGGCTCGGTCGCCGAGGTGACCATCGCGATCTGACTCCCGCTCTTCCATCGGCCCGTCGCGCACGCCGCGGCGGGCCGATGTCTCGTCGCGCCCGGCGCTACCGGCCCAGGATGCGCAGGCGTCGGCGGCCGCTGGCTTTCGCAGGGTCGTCCCTCGCCGTATCGTGGGTCCCGCGCCTCGCCCCGCGGCGAGGACCACCTCGACCGCGGAGGAGAACCTGGGGATGGACTGGGCCGAGCGCCCCTGGGGGTCCTGGCACGTCATCGACGACGGCCGGGGCTACAAGGTCAAGCGGATCCACGTGCTTCCGGGGCACAAGCTCTCCTACCAGACGCACCGGCACCGCTCGGAGCACTGGGTGGTCATCTTCGGGATGGCGACCTGCACCATCGACGGCGAGACCGTCGTCGCCGGCCCCGGGGAGTCCGTGGACGTCGCGACCGGAGCGGCCCACCGGATCGAGAACAGGCACTCCGAGGAGCTCGTCATCATCGAGGTGCAGCACGGCGCCTACACCGGGGAGGACGACATCTGCCGCCTCGAGGACGACTACGGCCGCAGTGACCCGGTGCTCGACAAGCTCGAGGCCTCGTTCGAGACGTAGGCGGGCCAGGCTCGAGGAGCCGGACGTGCCCGGGGACCCGCTGATGCGCGCGCGGCGGCGCGCTGGGCGGGCCTCCGGACCCGGACCGGCAACGCGTGGATGAGCAGCTAGTTGATCATCCCTGCGCCCACCGTGACGCCGGTGGCCTCGTCGATCAGGATGAACGAGCCCGTGTAGCGGTTCTTCGCGTAGGGGTCGCACAGCAGCGGCGACGCTGTGCGCAGCTGCACGCGGCCGATCTCGTTCAGGCCGAGCTCGTCGGCCTCCTGGTCGCGGTGCAGCGTGTTGATGTCCATCCGGTACTGGATGTCCTTGACCATCGTGCGCGCCATCCGGGTCGTGTGCTTGATCGCCAGCTTCTGCCGGGCGCGCAGCGGTTGCGGCACCATCCAGCACACCATCGCGTCGATGTCCTGGGCCGGCTGCGGCGCGTTCTTGACCCGGGCGATCATGTCGCCGCGGGAGACGTCCACGTCGTCCTCGAGCCGCACCGTCACCGACATCGGCGGGAACGCCTCGTCGACCTCCTGGTCGAAGAGGTCGATGCCCTGGATGGTCGAGGTCATCCCGCTGGGCAGCACGACGACCTCGTCGCCGGGCTTCATCACGCCGCCGGCCACCTGACCGGCGTAGCCGCGGTAGTCGTGGTGCTCCTCGGACTTCGGGCGCACCACGTACTGCACCGGGAAGCGGACGTCGACCAGGTCGCGGTCGGAGGCCACGTGCACGTGCTCGAGGTGGTGCATCAGGGTCTGGCCCGTGAACCACTCCATGTGCTCCGAGCGGCTGACGACGTTGTCGCCCTTGAGCGCCGAGATCGGGATGACCTCGAGGTCGGGGATCGACAGCTTCGTCGCGAACGAGGTGAACTCGTCCTTGATCCGCTCGAAGGTGGCCTGGTCGTAGTCGACGAGGTCCATCTTGTTGACCGCGAGCACCAGGTGGGGGACCCGCAGCAGCGACAGGATCACCGCGTGGCGCCGCGACTGCTCGGTCAGGCCCTGCCGGGCGTCGACGAGCACCAGGCCGAGGTCGGCGGTGGAGGCGCCGGTGACCATGTTGCGCGTGTACTGCACGTGGCCGGGCGTGTCCGCGATGATGTACTTGCGGTTCGGCGTCGCGAAGTACCGGTAGGCCACATCGATCGTGATGCCCTGCTCGCGCTCCGAGCGCAGGCCGTCGGTGAACAGCGCGAGGTCGGTGTAGTCGTAGCCGCGCGACTTCGAGGTGGTCTCCACGGAGGCCAGCTGGTCCTCGAAGATCGCCTTCGAGTCCATCAGCAGGCGGCCGATGAGGGTCGACTTGCCGTCGTCCACCGATCCAGCCGTCGCGAAACGCAGCAGGTCCGCGTCGCGCTTGATGGCCTGCTGCTCGCCGACGGCGTGGGTCGTGTCCTGGGTGTCGGGCATCAGAAGTAGCCCTCCTTCTTCCGGTCCTCCATGGCCGCCTCGGAGAAGCGGTCGTCGCCTCGGGTCGCGCCGCGTTCGGTGACGCGGGCGATGGCGATCTCCTCGATGATCTCGGCGGTCGTCGAGGCGCTGGACTCGACGCAACCGGTCAGCGTCAGGTCGCCCACCGTGCGGAACCGCACCTGCCTCTCCTCGACCGCCTCGCCGGACTTGAGCGGGTTGTGGTCGCTCTCGGAGAGCAGCATCCCGTCGCGCTCGAAGACCCGCCGCTCGTGCGCGAAGTAGATCGAGGGGATCTCGATCTGCTCGCGGTGGATGTAGGCCCAGATGTCGAGCTCGGTCCAGTTCGAGAGCGGGAAGATCCGCATGTGCTCGCCCTCGTGGAGCTTGCCGTTGTAGAGGCTCCAGAGCTCGGGACGCTGGTTCTTCGGGTCCCACTGGCCGAAGTCGTCGCGGTGGGAGTAGACGCGCTCCTTGGCGCGGGCCTTCTCCTCGTCGCGGCGGCCACCGCCGAAGGCCGCGGTGAACTGCTCCTCCTCGATCACGTGCAGGAGGGTGCCGATCTGCAGCCGGTTGCGCGTCGTCTTGCCGTCGTCGGTGACGATGCCCTGCGCGATCGCGTCCTCGACACTCGCGATGATCAGGCGCATCCCGAGCCGGTCGACCCACTTGTCGCGACACTCGATGACCTCGGGGAAGTCGTACCCCGTGTCGACCTGCAGCACCGGGAATGGCACCCGCGCCGGGTAGAACGCCTTCTCGGCCAGGCGGAGCATCACGATCGAGTCCTTGCCGCCGGAGAACATCAGCACCGGCTTCTCGAACTCGGCCGCGACCTCACGGAAGATGTGGATCGACTCCGCCTCCAGCTGGTCGAGCTGACTCAGCTGGTAGTCGGCATGCGTTGCGGTCATGTGGGGGGTCAGACCTCTCGTGGCGGGTATGGCCTCGGGCATCCTATCGGTCGCCGCCGTCGCCGCTCACGCGGTCCGCCACCTTCCAGGCGGCCCGGTTCTCGTCGAAGGCGGGGAGACCCCGGGTCTGCCGGACGAAGCCCCAGGCCAGCGGGCCCAGCAGCAGGAGCGCGGCCCCGATGATGCCGACCGCCTCGGGCGAGGCGCCGAGCAGCTTGAGGCCGGTGAGGCTGAGCACGATCACGATGCCCCGCCGGATCACCGACTGGCTCACCCAGTTGGCCATCCGGGCGCCCAGGTAGGTGCCGGGCATCCCCCCGACGATCAGGGGGATCAGGATCCCCCAGTCGACGCCGTTGACGATGACGTGGCCGACTGCGGCGGCCAGCACCAGCGGGACGGCCTGCACCAGGTCCGTCCCGACGAGCTTGACGGCGGCGAGCCCCGGGTAGAGCAGCAGCAGCGCGACCATGATCAGCGAGCCCGAGCCGACCGAGGTGATCCCGACCAGCAGCCCGCCGATCATGCCGACGAGCAGCGTGGGCACCACGCGCACCCGGAACTCGCTGGCCGGGGCCTCGTTGCCACCGGTGACCTGACGCAGCTGGATGTACATGCGGAACGTGTAGGTGGCCGCCGTGAACAGCAGCGCGCCGCCGATCGCGGTCTTCACGAACTCCTCGGCCGACTTGCCGCCGAACGCGTCGACGATGAAGGCGCCGGCGAAGGCGAACGGCACCGAGCCCGCCACGAGCATGGCGGCGAGCTTGAGGTTGGGCGAGCCCGCCCGCCAATGCACGGCCGCACCCACGGACTTGTTCACCGAGGCCGCGACGAGGTCGTTGGCCACTGCGGCGGTGGGCGGGACGCCGAGGAAGATCAGCGCCGGCGTCATCAGGGCGCCACCGCCCATGCCGGTAAGGCCGACCACGATCCCCACTCCGAAGCTGACGGCCAGCACCGCGAGCGCCGCGGTCGTGAAGAGCTCGTCCATCGGTGCTTCTCAGTCCTCCTCGGGGACGAGCGCGGGCAGGACCACGTCGAGCAGCTCGTCGATGTGCCGCGCCGCGGCGGCCGCTGCGGCGTCACCGCGACGGTACGGGTCCGCGACGTCGAGGTCCGGCGACGCGCTGCCGCGCGCGCGGCCGGCTTCGGCGACGAGGTCGCGCCCCGACGCGGCCGGCTCGTGGTCGCGCAGGTAGCCGGCCAGCTGCCCCAGGGTGAAGATCTTGCGGAGCTGCGCGGGATGCTCCTCGAGCAGCAGGCTGCGGTGGGCGGCCTCCGCGGTGAGGACGACGTCGGCGTCCGCGATCATCCGGGGCGTCACGGCGCGGCTGCGGAAGCCGGGGGCCTCGATGCCGCGCGCGTGCAGCTGCCGCGCCATCACCTCGTCGGCGGGCCGGGCGTCGAGCCCGTGCACGCCGGCGCTGGCGACCTCGACCTCCCGGGCTGCGAGCCGCTCGCGCGCGACCGCCTCCATGTAGGGGGAGCGGCAGATGTTCGCCGTGCACACGAAGAGGATGCGGAAGGGTCTCGATACGCCGCCTCGTTCCTCGGCGGCGACTCGACCACCGGGGGCCGCGAGCTCGGGCACGAGCGAGCCCAGGCCGGCGACGACGTCGCCAAGGGCGTCCTCGATGGTCCGGGCGGTGGTGTCCACCACGACCGCGGCGTCCTCGGGCTCCTCGTACGGCGAGGAGATGCCGGTGAACTCGGGGATCTCGCCCGCTCGCGCCTTGGCGTAGAGGCCCTTGCGGTCGCGGCGCTCGCACTCCTCGAGCGGGGTGGCCACGTGCACGAGGAAGAACCGGCCGCCGGCCTCCTCGACCATCGCGCGCACCCGCCGGCGGGTCTCGTCGAACGGTGCGATCGGGCTGCAGACCGCCAGGCCCCCGTGCCGGGCGATCTCGGCCGCCACCCAGCCGATGCGCAGGATGTTGGTCTCGCGGTCCTCCTTGCTGAACGTCAGCCCCTTCGAGAGGTGCCGCCGCACGACGTCACCGTCGAGGCTCGTCACCGTGCGCGGCGACTGCTCCAGGACCCGGTCCATCAGCGCCCGGGCCAGCGTCGACTTGCCGCTCCCGGAGAGCCCGGTGAAGAAGAGCACGACGCCGGGCTCGCGCTCGCCGCCCACGGCCGCGGCGATCTCGGGTGGGAGCGTGTCGGCGGCCACCCCCCGCTCGTCGGCCCCGAGCACGGGTGCGTCGGCCGGGGCCCCGTACGCCTCGAGGACCCGTCGCACCAGCTCGTCCTGGCCGTCCTCGTGCTCCGCCGCGCGCCGGGCGAGCGGTGCCGCCACGACCTCGGCGTCCGGCAGCAGCTGCGCGGCGGCCAGCGTGGCGCGCAGCAGCGCCGGCGCCGAGGGCACCGCGGTGCCGGCGCCCGTCAGCGCGAGCAGGAGCAGGGGACCGCGCCCGCGCAGGGCGCGGAGGTCGTCGTCGGTCAGCGGCCCGCGCACCGGCACGAGCGTGCGGCCGGCATGCCGCTCCCGCGCCTGGGCCGGCGAGAGGTGAAGGCGCCGGAACGGGCCGTGCTCCGGCGTCGCGAGCGGCTCGACGGGGCCGCTCGGCCAGGGTGCCCGGGCCAGCGGGAGGCCCTCGGGATCGACCAGCTCCACCGCGCCGGCGCCCGCGGCCTGCGCCGCGACGTCCGCCGGCAGGTCCAGCGTCACGGCGCTGCCCGACTCGTTGAACCCGGCGGCGGGGTCGAGGGCGCCGCTCAGCAGCAGGTCGAGGTCGTCGAGCTCGCGCTGGGAGGGGCAGTGCTGCGGGGGCGCAGGGCGGTCAGCGGGTGTCGGGACGGGCGGCACGCGCTCATCGTGCCACCCGCGCATCCGAGGCAGCGGTCGTGCCCGCGCGGATACGCTGGGTGGGTTCGCCGACCGTCGTCTGGGAGGATCCCGTGCTGGAGGAGTTCGGGGACGACGCCGTCGCCGACCGCCCCCGCCGCCCGGGGTGGCTGCGTCGGCACCGGGTCGCGGTGATCCTGGCCGGGCTCGTCGTGGTGCTCCTCGCCTCCGTCGTGGGGTACGTCGCCTACCTCAACGCCCAGCTCGGCGACATCCCGCGCTTCCGCATCGACCGCGAGGTCGACCGGCCCGACCGGCCCGCCGCTGCGGGCGGCGACGGGTTCACGGTCCTGCTCGTGGGGGTCGACAACCCCGACGCCGCCGGCATCGAGCAGGCGGTCGAGAGCGAGGCGTGGGTGCCCGGGGTCTACCGCAGCGACGCGATGATGCTGGTGCACGTCGACAGCGACGGCCGCGACGCGCAGGTCATCTCGGTGCCGCGCGACTCCTACGTGCGGGTCCCGGGCTACGGCCGCACCAAGCTGAACGCGGCCTTCTCCTTCGGCGGCCCGGCGCTGCTCCTGCGAACCCTCGAGGACCTGCTCGACCATCGCATCGACCACGTGGCGGCCATCGACATCGGCGGCCTCGGAGCGCTGACCGAGGACTTCGGCGGCGTCGAGGTCGAGCTCGAGGACCCGCTCGAGGTCCCGGCCACCGGCGAGACGATCCCGGTCGGCCGGCGCGAGCTCAGCGGCGAGGCAGTGCTGCGCTACATCCGGGAGCGCAAGAACCTGCCGCGCGGCGACTTCGACCGCGTCCAGCGGCACCAGACCGTGCTGCGCAGCATCGCCGGGCAGGTGCTGCGCGGCGGCAACCTGGCCAACCCGCTGAAGGTCCGCGACCTCATCCAGACCACGACGCAGTACGTCGTGACCGACGACGGCCTCACGCCCTCGCGGATCCGCGGGCTGGCCTGGCAGTCGCGCGGGCTGCGCACGGACGACATCCGCTTCCTCACGGTCCCCTACGAGGGAACGGCCACGATCGACGGCGCCAGCGTCGTGCGCGTCGACCAGGCGGCGCTGCGGGAGCTGTTCGACGCGGTCGAGGAGGACGGCTTCGAGTCCTGGCTCGGCCGCAACGTCGACGAGGCCGACATGCTCGACGGCGCCGGCTGAGGTCGGCCTCCCTCGGTGCCCGGCCGGGCGCCGGCACCCGGCCGGACGGCCCGACGGCGCGCGTACCGTGCCGCCCATGCAGTCACCCGCCACCGGCGCCGTCGCCGTCACCGAGATCGTCCGCTCCGGCTTCGTCGAGGGCCACCACTACGGATCGGTGGTCGCCCTGGCTGCGGACGGCCGCACCGACTGGTCCGTCGGCGACGTCACCTCGCCGGTGCTGCCGCGGTCCTGCAACAAGCCGGTCCAGGCGCTGGCCATGGTGCGCGCCGGGCTCGACCTGCCGTCCGACCTGCTTGCCCTGGCCTGCGCGTCGCACTCCGGCGAGCCCTTCCACGTCGAGGGCGTGCGGGCGATCCTGAGCGGCGCGGGGCTCGACGAGTCGGCCCTGCAGACCCCGCCGGACTGGCCGCTGGACGAGGGCTCCCGCGACGAGGTGATCCGGTCCGGCGGCGCGAAGGCGCCGGTCCTGATGAACTGCTCCGGCAAGCACGCCGCGATGCTCGCGACCTGCGTGAGGAACGGGTGGCCCACCCAGGACTACCTGGACCCGGCGCACCCGCTCCAGGAGGCGGTCGCGGCCACGTTCGCGGAGATGACCGGCGAGGCCGTCGACGTGGTCGCCACCGACGGCTGCGGCGCCCCGCTGCTCTCGACGTCGCTGACGGGGCTGGCCCGCGCCTTCGCCCGCATCGCCAGGGGCGTGGACGGCGGCGGGGACGAGGACGCCGCGGCGGCCCGCGTCGCCGACGCGATCCGGGCGCACCCGCGCAACGTCTCGGGCTCGAGCCGCGACGAGGCCACCCTGCTGGCCGCGATCCCCCGCTCGATCGGCAAGGCCGGGGCGGAGGCCTGCTACGCGGTGGCGCTCGCCGACGGGCGCTCCTTCGCGCTCAAGATCGACGACGGCGGCGGGCGCGCACGACCCGTGGTGATGGCGGAGGCCCTGGAGCGCGCCGGCGTCCCCGAGGAGGACGGGGTGGACGCCGAGGCGGTGCGCGGCACCGGCGTGCACGAGCTGCTGGGGGCAGGCCGCCCGGTGGGCTCGCTGCGCGCGTGCTTCTGATCGCAACCGGCGGCTTGCTAGCAAGCAGGAAGCGCACTCACCCGGACGAACTAGCGCACGAATACTGGCGTCTGTGACTCGACGCACGCCGCTAGCCCTTGCTAGCGCTAGCAATTGCTAGCATGATGGACACATGGCAAAGGGCAAGGTAGGCAAGACCGTCGAGAATCTCGGCGAGTACCTCAGGGAGCAGCGCACCGGCGCTCAGCTCTCGTTGAGGCAGCTCTCCGAGATGGCAGGCGTGTCGAACCCGTACCTGAGCCAGATCGAGCGGGGGCTGCGGCGCCCGTCCGCCGAGGTGTTGCAGCAGCTGGCGAAGGCTCTCCGGATCTCCGCCGAGCAGCTGTACATCCGGGCGGGCATCGTGAGCCCGGAAGACAACGTCGGTGGCTCCGTGGAGCTCGCCGTGCTGTCCGACACCGGGCTGACCGAGCGCCAGAAGCAGTCCCTGCTCGACGTGTACTCGTCCTTCCTCGCCATGAACGCCGCCGACGCCCCCACCGATCCCGAACGCGACCCCGGTCGCGGCGCGGGGCCGGCGGCCGAGGCGGACGAGTCCTGACGGCGTAGCCACCACGGCTGCGACGCACCCCAAGCAAAAGGAGAGATCGACCATGGCCAAGACCACGTTCGACATCAAGACCGAGGCGACCCGCTACCTCTACGCCGGCGCCGGCGTGGCCGACCTGGCCGTCGAGGTCGTGCGCGACTACGTCGCCGACGCGCAGGCGAAGTTCACGGACTTCCAGAAGGACGTCCAGAAGACCGTCGAGGAGATGGACTTCGAGCCGAAGGCCCTGCGCGAGCAGGCCGTCACCGTCGTCAACGACCGTGTCGAGGCGCTGAGCAACCAGGCGCAGGCCCGCCGTGACGCCATCGAGAAGCGCGTCGCCGAGCTCCAGAACGAGGCGAAGTCGACCATCGACGAGAACATCGCCACGGTCACGAGCACCTACGACGACCTGGCCAAGCGGGGCGAGAAGCTCGTCCTGCGCATCCGTCGCCAGGAGTCGACGCAGGCCGCGAAGGACAACGCCAAGACCACCACGTCGAAGGCGAAGACCACCGGCACGCAGGCCAAGAAGGCCACGAAGTCGACCTCGTCGCAGGCCAAGCAGTCGGCCAAGGCGACCAAGTCGACCGCGCAGAAGTCCGCCCAGGACACCGCCGCCTCGGCCAAGAAGACCGCGTCCGCCACGAAGAACGCGGCCGCCGAGAAGGCGCAGCCGGTCAAGAGCAGCGCCAAGGCCACCGGCACCGCCGCCAAGAAGACGGCGGACAACGCCGGCCAGGCCGCGACCGAGGCCGCCGAGAAGGTGGGCGACTGATCACCAGTCGCTGACGAGCGGCACGCCGCTCGCACGCTGACGACGAGACCCCCGCACCGAGCCGGTGCGGGGGTCTCGTCATGTCCGGCGGATTCCCTTCGCCGGTCGAGGTGCGAGCGGAGCGAGCCGCCAGAGCCGGGCTAGGCTGGGCGGCGTGGACGTGTTCCAGTTCGAGGCCGGCATCCTGCTGGTCGTGCACCTCGCCCTCCTGGCGGTCAAGGGCTTCGCCTTCGTGAACGCCCTGACCTTCCCCGCGCAGGCCTACCCGGCGGCCGACAAGCTCACCAAGACAGCCTGGTCGGCCATCCTCGGGCTGGCGCTGGCGTTCCAGATCGTGTTCGTCGGTGGCTTCAGCATCTTCCAGATCGCCTTCACCATCGCCGCGTTCGTCTACCTCGCCGACGTCCGCCCCGCGCTCGCGAGCGTGACCCGGCGCTGAGACCCTGGGCGCACGCGCCGTTGACCCGCCCGTCGCTGCGTCGCCCCTCAGCGCGGGTAGGCGTCGCCGGCCTGCTGGCGCGCCGTCCAGGCGGAGGAGACCATGTCGTGCAGCGAGTGCCGCATCCGCCAGTCGAGGTCGCGGGCGGCCAGGTCGCCGGAGGCCACGATGCGGGCGGGGTCGCCCGGGCGGCGCGGGGCGATCGTGGGCTCGAAGTCGATGCCGGTCACCTCGCGGATGGCGTCCATGATCTGCCGCACCGAGGTGCCGTCGCCGCTGCCCAGGTTGTAGACCCGCTCGACGGCCTCCCCGGCCTCGAGCCGCTGCGCGGCCGCGACGTGGGCCAGCGCCAGGTCGGAGACGTGGATGTAGTCGCGCACGCAGGTGCCGTCGGGCGTCGGGTAGTCCTCGCCGTTGATCCGCGGGACGTCGCCGCGGTAGAGCATGTCGAAGACGAGCGGGAACAGGTTGTGCGGGCTGGCGTCGAACAGCTCGGTCGCTGCCGGAGCCGACCACGTTGAAGTAGCGCAGGCTGGTGTGCCGCAGTCCGCTGGCGGCACCGGCGTCGCGGAGCAGCCACTCGCCGATCAGCTTGGTCTCGCCGTAGGGCGACTCCGGCAGCGTCGGCGTCTCCTCGGTGACCAGGTCGACGTCGGGCGTGCCGAAGGTGGCGGCGCTGGAGGAGAAGACGAGCTTGTCGGCCCCGACCGCGTCCATGGCCTGCATCAGCGTGACCATGGCCGAGACGTTCTGCTCGTAGGTGTGCAGCGGCCGCTCGACCGAGACGCCGGCGTACTTGAAGCCCGCGATGTGGATGACGCCGGTGACGTCGTGGGCGCGCAGCGCGTGCTCGACCAGCCTCGCGTCGAGGAGGCTGCCGCGCTCGAACGGCGACGCCCTCGCGGCACGAACTGCTCGAAGCCGGTGGAGAGGTCGTCGAGCACGACGACGGGCAGCTCCGCCTCCTGCAGCGCGCGCACCACGTGCGAGCCGATGTAGCCCGCTCCGCCGGTGACCAGCCAGGTCATCTGCGCCTCCCTTGCCGTGATCGGGCCGCGAACCGGGCCCCGGTTCGGCCCTCGAACACGGCTGATCAGCATAGGGGAGCCGGCCGCCGCTCCCACGCGCCGGCCGCGGGCGCGCCCTAGTCATTTGTGACTAGGCGACACGCCCGGCAGGAGGATGGTGCCGCCCAGGCGGCTGGAGTTGACTGCGGGGGTGATGACGATCCTGCTCGTGCTGGCCGGCTGGGTGCTGCTCTCGTTGCCGCTCGCGCTGCTCTTCGGGACGCTCTGCGGCCACCAGCGTCGTCACGCCGCCCACCTGCGGGGCCTGCCGGCGTACGCGGCCCCGCCGCGCGTGCCCGCGCAGTCCGGCAGCGCCGCCTGACGCGAGCACCCGCGCCGGTTGTCCGAGTGGGGGCGGGCGCGACGAGACCGGTTCCCCACGTGCCCGGCCTCGACCCGAGACGCCCGCCCGTGAGCCGTCAGCCGACGGCCAGGACCATCAGCAGGGCGACGGCCAGGAGGATCGCCAGCGCCGAGAACGCTGCGACCTCCCCCGTGAGCTGACGGCGACCGCGACGCGGCGCCTCGCCCGAGAACTCGGGCGTGCGCTGCCTCTGGGTCGCCCTCACGCTCTGCCCCTGACTCATCTCGGATTCGGTCCTTGTCTGCATCGTGGCGGCCGGTGGGGCGTCCAGCAACGGCGCGACGCGGACCAGATCTGGACATGCCCGATCCGGTCGGGCCGTCCCCGCCGTGGCCCGGCTCACGCCCGGGCGAGGTCGGCCGCCTCCACCAGCGACGGGCCGTACCAGGTGAGCAGCCGGCCGCTGATCAGCTCGGTCGGCGTGCGCTCGAAGGCCTCGGGCCCGTCGTCCGCGGCGAACGTGTACGGCTCGTCGGGCAGCAGCACCACGTCGGCGCCGGCGGCGTCGAGGGCGCTCAGCTCGACGTGCGGGTAGCGGTCGCCCGAGTCCTCGTAGACGTTCTGCCAGCCCAGGCGGCGCGCCAGGTCGCCGGTGAAGGTGCGGCCGCCGACGACCATCCACGGGTCCCGCCAGATCGGGATCGCCACCCGGCGGGTCACCTCCGGCAGGTCGCCGCACCATCGCACGCGCGCCTCGCCCAGCCACGCCGGCCGCTCCCAGCCCAGCGCGAGGTCGAAGACCCGCTCGAGCGCCTCCACGCCCTGCGGCACGGTCTCGACGTCGGTCACCCAGACGCGGACGCCGGAGTCGCGCAGGCGGCGGACGTCGAGCTCGCGGTTCTCCTCCTTGTTGGCCAGCACGACGTCGGGCTCGAGCTCGCGGATGGCGGTGAGGTCGGGGTTCTTGGTGCCCCGCACCCTGGGCACGTCGAGGTCGGCGGGGTGGGTGCACCACTCGGTCGCGCCCACCAGGGCTGCGCGGTCGGCCGAGGCCGTCGCCTCGGTGATCGACGGCACCAGCGAGACGACGCGCGAGGCCACGGCCGGCCCGTCGTACGGCTCGCCCAGGTCGTCGACGCGCCCCGTCCCTGGTCCCGCCGCGGGCCCCATCACTGGCCCCGCGCGGCGTAGGCGGCCTCGGTGCGCTCCTTGGCGGGCCGCCACCACTCCTCGTGCTCGCGGTACCAGGCGATGGTCGCGGCGAGGCCCTCGCGGAGGTTGCCAAGCTCGGGACGCCAACCGAGCTCGTCGCGCAGCCGGCTCGCGTCGATCGCGTAGCGCAGGTCGTGGCCGGCGCGGTCGGTCACGTGGTCGAAGTCGTCGGGGTTGCGCCCGAAGGCCTCGAGCAGCATCCGCACCACCTCCCGGTTCGAGTGCTCGCCATCGGCGCCGACCAGGTAGGTCTCGCCGGGCACGCCGCGCTCCAGCACGGCGAGGACGGCCGAGGAGTGGTCGTCGGTGTGGATCCAGTCGCGCACGTTCTCTCCGGCCCCGTAGAGCTTCACCCGGCCGCCGGAGAGCAGGTTGGTGACCTGGCGGGGGATGAACTTCTCCACGTGCTGCCAGGGGCCGTAGTTGTTGGAGCAGTTGCTGATCGTGGCGCGCACCCCGAACGAGCGCACCCACGCACGCACCAGGTGGTCCGAGCCCGCCTTCGACGCGCTGTAGGGGCTGCTGGGGCGGTAGGGAGAGCGCTCGGTGAACCGCTCCGGCGAGTCGAGCGGCAGGTCGCCGTAGACCTCGTCGGTCGAGACGTGGTGCAGCCGCACGTCGTGCCGCCGCACCGCCTCCAGCATCGTGAACGTGCCGACGAGGTTGGTCTGCACGAACGGTGAGGGGTCGGCCAACGAGTTGTCGTTGTGCGACTCCGCCGCGAAGTGCACCACCGCGTCGTGCTGGGCGACGAGCGGCTCGACCGTCCCCGCGTCGGCGACGTCGCCGACCACGAGCTCGACCCGGTCGGCCGGCAGGTCGGCGAGCGCCGCGGGGCTGGCGGCGTAGGTCAGCTTGTCGAGGACCGTGACCCGTGCCTCGCTGCGCGCGACCAGGTGGCGCACGAAGTTCGCGCCGATGAAGCCCGCGCCGCCGGTGACCAGGATGCGCTGCATGGCTCGCAGGCTAGCCGGAACGTGGGAGCCGGCCGCCACGGTGCCGGGCACCGGGCTGACGGCCACTAGGGTGGCGGCGTGCGCGGGATCATCCTGGCCGGGGGAACCGGTTCGCGACTGCACCCGCTCACCCTCGGGACCAGCAAGCAGCTGATGCCGGTCTACGACAAGCCGATGATCTACTACCCGCTCTCCACGCTGATGCTGGCGGGGATCCGCGACGTGCTGGTGATCACGACGCCGCACGAGGCGGACGGCTTCCGGCGGCTGCTCGGCGACGGCTCGCAGTTCGGCATCGACATCAGCTGGGCCGAGCAGCAGAGCCCCGACGGGCTGGCCCAGGCCTTCGTGATCGGGGCGGACCACATCGGCGACGACCGGGTCGGGCTGGTGCTCGGCGACAACATCTTCCACGGGCCCGGTTTCGGCACCCAGCTGCGCCGCTTCGGCGAGCTCGACGGGGCCGCCGTCTTCGGGTACCAGGTGGCGGACCCGAGCGCCTACGGCGTGGTCGAGTTCGACGAGGACCGGCGAGCGGTCTCGCTGGAGGAGAAGCCGGCACACCCCCGCAGCCGGTACGCCGTGCCGGGGCTGTACTTCTACGACAGCTCGGTCGTGCAGCACGCGGCCGCGCTGCAGCCGTCGGCGCGCGGCGAGCTGGAGATCACCGACCTGAACCGCGTGTACCTGCGCGAGGGCCGCCTGCAGGTCGGGATCCTGCCGCGCGGCACGGCGTGGCTCGACATGGGCACGTTCGACAGCCTGCACGACGCGGGGACCTTCGTGCGCACCCTCGAGGAGCGGCAGGGCTTCAAGATCGGCGCGCCCGAGGAGGTCGCCTGGCGGCTCGGCTTCCTCACCGACGACGAGCTGCGCGCGCGGGCCGAGCCGCTCGTCAAGAGCGGCTACGGCGCCTACCTGCTGGGGTTGCTCGAGGAGTAGCGGCCCGCCGGCGGAGGTCTGCTCAGCGGCGCAGCGCGACGCCGGCGTCGATGTCGGCGAGCCAGGGGTGCGCCGCGATCAGCCCGTCGAGCGCGGCGGCCACGTCGTCCGGCACGGCGACGGCCTTGCGGGCGGTCATGTCGACGTGCACGAACATCACGTCCATCACGCAGGCGACGCGCTCGTGGGTACGGTCGACGACGTAGGAGACGCCCTGGAGCGCCTTGCCGGCGCGGCCCACGAGGCCGGCGTGGACGGCGTACCGCTCGCCGAGGCGCATCTCGGCCAGGTAGCGCAGGTGGTGCTCGGTGGTGAAGAACGAAAGCCCGCGGTCGCCGATGTAGTCCTCGCCGACGCCGGCGTCCTTCATGTGCTGCCACAGGCCCGAGGCGCCGACCGCGAAGTACTCCGTGATGTTCATGTGCCCGTTCTCGTCGATCGACGACTCGGGCACCTCGCCCTCGAGGGTGGCGGGAAGGGACAGGACCTGGTCGATGCTCGGCGTCACGCGGGCGATCCTGCCAAAGGGGCGGGCGCCCGCGCGGGGGTGGCTCCGCCCCGGGCTCAGGAGAGCGCGCGCTCGGAGGGGAACAGGTGCTCGAGCATGTCGGCGAGGGTGACGACCGAGGTCCCCTGGTCGCCGCGGACGACGGCCAGCTGGGTGCTCGCCAGCCGCATCTCCGAGAGCGCGTCGAGCACGGTGGTCCCGGGGTCGAGCTCGTAGCACTCGCGGACCAGCGGCGCGATGTCGTCGCCCGGCTCGGCGGTGAGGGTGTCGCGCACGTGCACCACGCCCCGCGGGTCCCCCGGCTCGCCCACGACGATGCGCAGGTGGCCCGAGCGGCGGCTGGCCTCGCGCAGGTCGCGGACGGTGGACCCGACCGGGACGGCGATCGGGTCTCCGCTGCGCTCGAGCTCGCCGACGGTCAGGCGGGTCAGCTCGAGCGCGCGCTCGAGCCGCTCGCTGGAGCTCGCGTCGAGGTCTCCGACCTCGGCGGAGTGCCGGACCAGCTGGAGCAGGTCGTCGGGATCCTGCTCGATCGCGACCTCGTCGACGGGCTGCGTGCCGGTGCGCTCCACGAGCTTGTTGGCGGCCTCGTTGAGCAGGAGCAGGGCGGGGCGCGTGACGAACATGAAGCCGCGCATCGGGAGCGCGAAGAGCGTGGCGGACCACTCCGGGTGCGAGATCGCCCAGGACTTCGGGGCCATCTCACCGACGACGAGGTGCAGGAAGGTCACCACGGCGAGGGCGATGACGAAGGAGACCGTGCCCGCGATGAAGCCGGGCACCGGTGTCTGGTCGATCAGGGGACGCAGCGCGTGCTCGACCGCCGGTTTGGTGACGGCGCCGAGCGCCAGGGTGGCGGCGGTGATGCCCAGCTGGCAGCCCGCCAGCAGCACGGAGACCTCCGAGGCGCTGCGCAGCGCCGCGCGGGCGGAGCGGCTGCTGGTGGCCATGTCCTCGAGGCGTGTGCGGCGCGAGCCGATCGTGGCGAACTCGATCGAGACGAACACCGCGCTCGCCACGAGGATGAGGATCGTGGCCGGGATGGCCACCACGGGGTCGTCCATCAGCCCTCCTCCCGCTGCTGCGCGCCGGTCGGCTGGGGCTCGGGGTCGGCGTCCGGTTCGGCGTCCGGGTCGTCGCGCTCGGGCTCGACCAGCTCGACGCGCAGGGCGGCGGGCACGTGGTGCTCGACCGTCTCGACGTGCAGGCGGACGAGGCGCCGCGGCGGGTCGTCCGCGTGGGCCAGCTCGACGGCGTCGGGCTCCAGCTCGAGCTCGACGACGTCCCCCTCCCGGAGCAGGGCGCCGTGCTGGGCGATCACCAGGCCGGCCACGGTCTCGAAGTCGCCCTGCGGCAGGCGGTGCCCGAGCTCGCGGGCGACCTCGTCGAGGGGGGCGTCGCCGCGGACCTCCCACGCGCCCTCCTCGAGCCGGGTCAGGTGCGGGTCCTCGTCCTCGTCGTGCTCGTCGGTGATCTCGCCGACGACCTCCTCGACGAGGTCCTCGACCGTCACGATGCCGGCGAAGCCGCCGTACTCGTCGACCACGCAGGCCATCAGGTCGCCGGCGCGGACCATGGTGCTGAGCGCGTCGGGCAGCAGCATCAGGGTCGGGACGACGGTCACGGGCCGCACCAGCCGGGCGACGGGCACCCCTTCGGGGTCGTCCTCGCGGGCCATCGCCTCGAGCACGTCGAGGATGTGCACGACCCCGGCGACCTCGCCGTCGTGCTGGAGCACGGGGTAGCGCGAGTGTCCCTCGCTCATCTGCGGTCGCACGTCGGCGAGGGTGGCGTCCTCGGCGATCACGTCGACGCGGGAGCGGGGGACGAGGGCGTGGAAGACGTCCCGCTCGGGGAAGTCGAGCAGGCGGTCGAGCAGCGCCGAGAGCTCGGGCGGCAGCTCGCCGGCCTCGGTGGAGGAGGAGACGATCCGCTGGAGGTCGCGCGGGTTGGCGGAGTGCTCGACGTCCTCGACGGGCTCGATGCCGAAGAGGCGCACCAGCGCCGCGGAGGACTTGTCGAAGAACGCGATCAGCCAGCCGAAGACGCGCATGTAGATCAGCGTCGAGCGGGAGAGGGCCTGGGCGACCGGGTAGGGCTTGGCGATCGAGAGGTTCTTGGGGAAGAGCTCGCCGAAGAGCATCTGCACGAACGTCGAGACCACGAGCACGCCGATCGTGCCGACCGCGATGCCCGTGGCCGTGGGCACGCCCACGCCGCCGAGGAGCTCACCGATGGCGGTGCCGACCAGCGGCTCGGCGACGTACCCGACCAGCAGGCCCGTGACCGTGATGCCGAGCTGGGCGCCGCTGAGCATGAACGACGTGCGGTCGGTGACGCCGAGCATCCGCTTCGCGGCGGCGTCACCCTCGCCGGCGCGCGCCTTGAGGCGCGACCGGTCGACGGTCATGAACGCGAACTCCTGGGCCACGAAGTAGCCGTTGGCGGCGATGATCACCGCGATCAGGAGCAGCCCGGCGACGAGCGACAGCGCGATCCCCACGGCCACCTCCCTGGCATCTGGGGCCCGGACGGGCCCCGATCATTCTGTCGTCATCGTGGGCGCGCCTCACCCCCGGCCCAGCGTCATACGAGACGGTCGGCGTCGCGACCGCTCCGGATGACGTCTCCGCGCGGCGTCATCCGGCCCGGTCGTGATCGCGACCGCCTCGTATGACGTCCGCCGCCGGTGCCGCCGGCACCGCGTCACCGGCACCGCGCCGGGTCAGACGTTGCGGCGGTACTGGCCCCCGACCTCGAAGAACGCCTCGGTGATCTGGCCGAGCGAGCAGACGCGGGCGGCCTGCATCAGGACGGCGAAGACGTTCTCGCCGCCCATCGCGGCCTCCTTGAGCCGGGCGATCGCCTCGGCGCCGTCCGACTCGTGGGTCTTCTGGAAGTCGTGGACCCGCCGCAGCTGCGACTCCTTCTCCTCCTCGGTCGCCCGCGCCAGCTCGACGTGGTCGGGCGTGGCGGAGTCGGCCTCGGGCTTGCGGAAGGTGTTCACCCCGACGATGGGCAGCGAGCCGTCGTGCTTGCGGTGCTCGTAGAGCATCGACTCGTCCTGGATCCGACCCCGCTGGTAGCCGAACTCCATCGCGCCGAGGACGCCGCCGCGCTCGCTGATCGCCTCGAACTCGCGCAGCACCGCCTCCTCCACGAGGTCGGTGAGCTCGTCGATCACGAACGAGCCCTGGTTGGGGTTCTCGTTCATCGCGAGGCCCCACTCCTTGTTGATGATCATCTGGATCGCCAGGGCCCGGCGCACCGACTCCTCGCTCGGCGTGGTGACCGCCTCGTCGTAGGCGTTGGTGTGCAGCGAGTTCGCGTTGTCGTAGATCGCGATCAGCGCCTGCAGCGTGGTGCGGATGTCGTTGAAGTCCATCTCCTGCGCGTGCAACGACCGGCCGGAGGTCTGCACGTGGTACTTCAGCTTCTGGCTGCGCTCGCTGGCGCCGTACTTCTCGCGCATCGCGACCGCCCAGATGCGGCGGGCGACGCGGCCGAGCACCGAGTACTCCGGGTCCATGCCGTTGGAGAAGAAGAACGACAGGTTCGGCGCGAAGGCGTCGAGGTCCATGCCGCGGGCGCGGTAGGCCTCGACGTAGGTGAAGCCGTTGGCGAGGGTGAACGCGAGCTGGCTGATGGGGTTCGCCCCGGCCTCGGCGATGTGGTAGCCGGAGATCGAGACCGAGTAGAAGTTGCGCACCTGGTTCTCGATGAACCACTCCTGGATGTCGGCCATCATCCGCAGCGAGAACTCGGTGGAGAACAGGCAGGTGTTCTGGCCCTGGTCCTCCTTGAGGATGTCGGCCTGCACCGTGCCGCGCACGGTCGCGACGGCGTGCGCCGCCAGCATCGCGCGCTCCTCGTCGCTCGGCTCGCGGCCCTCGGACTCGCGGAAGGCGTCGACCTGCTGGTCGATCGCCGTGTTCAGGAAGAAGGCCAGCACCGTCGGCGCGGGCCCGTTGATGGTCATCGACACGCTGGTCTTCGGCGAGCAGAGGTCGAAGCCGTCGTAGAGGGTCTTCATGTCGTCCAGCGTCGCCACGGAGACGCCGGAGGTGCCGACCTTGCCGTAGATGTCGGGCCGCTCGGCGGGGTCCTGGCCGTAGAGCGTGACGCTGTCGAACGCCGTCGAGAGCCGCTTGGCGTCGCCCTCGGAGGAGAGCACCTTGAACCGGCGGTTGGTGCGCGCCGGGTCACCCTCGCCGGCGAACATGCGGGCCGGGTCCTCGCCGTCGCGCTTGAAGGTGAACACGCCGGCCGCGAAGGGGAAGTGGCCGGGCAGGTTCTCCTTGCGCCAGAAGCGCACCAGCTCGCCGTGGTCGTCGTACTTGGGCAGCGCGACGCGGTTGACCTTGTTGCCCGACAGCGACTCGCGGGTCAGCGGGTAGCGCACCTCCTTGTCGCGCACGGTCACGACCATCTCGTCGCCGGCGTAGTCCTCGACGACCTGCGGCCACGCGGCGACCTGCTCGGCCGTCTCCTGCGGCAGCGCCTGGCGGGCCTCGTCCAGCAGCGCGGGGACGCCGCCGGGCTCGGCGCCGGCCGCCTCGAGCTCCCCCGCCACCGACTCGAGCCGCTGGACGCGGCGGGCGGCGTCCACGAGCTTCTCGGTCTCGCCGTGGTAGCCGCGCACGGTCTCGGAGATGTCGGCCAGGTAGCGCACCCGCTCGCTCGGCACGACCTGGCGGATCTGGCTGGAGTGCTTGACGTCCACGGCGGGCAGCACGCCCTCGTCGAGCGGCAGGCCCTCCTCGCGGAGCAGCTCGCGCAGCGCCTGGTAGAGCGCCGTGACGCCGTCGTCGTTGAACGTGGCGGCGGAGGTGCCGTAGACCGGCATCGCCTCGGGCTGCTGGCCGAACGCCTCGCGGTTGCGCACCAGCTGGCGGCCCACGTCACGCATGGCGTCCTTGGCGCCGCGGCGCTCGAACTTGTTGATCGCGACCAGGTCGGCGAAGTCGAGCATGTCGATCTTCTCGAGCTGGCTGGCCGCGCCGAACTCCGGCGTCATCACGTAGATGGAGCGGTCCACGAACGGCACGATCGCCGCGTCGCCCTGGCCGATGCCGGGGGTCTCGACGACGACGAGGTCGAAGCCGGCCGCCTTGAAGATGTCGATGACGTCGCTGATGTGCTCGGGCAGCTCGTGGGCGCCGCGCGTGGCGAGGCTGCGGAAGTAGGCGCGGTCGCCGTCGAGCGCGTTCATCCGGATGCGGTCGCCGAGCAGGGCGCCGCCGCCCTTGCGGCGCGTGGGGTCGACGGCGAGGACCGCGACGCGCAGCTTGTCCTGCTGGTCGACGCGGAAGCGGCGCACGACCTCGTCGGTGAGGCTGGACTTGCCGGAGCCGCCGGTGCCGGTCAGGCCGACGACGGGCACGGTGCGGCTGTTGGCGGCGTCCCGGATGCGGGCGAGCACGTCCTCGGAGAGCCGGCCCTGCTCCGCGCCGGTGATGGCGCGGGCGATCGCGGCGCGCTCGCCGGCGATGACGGCGTCCGCCTCGGCGTGGCCGGTCTCCCAGAGGTCGACGTCGCAGTCCTGCACGACCTGGTTGATCATGCCGGGCAGGCCGAGGCGCTGGCCGTCCTCGGGGGAGAAGATCGTGACGCCGGAGTCGCGCAGCCGGGCGATCTCGTCGTGCACGATGACGCCGCCCCCGCCGCCGACGACCTGCACGTGGCCGGCGCCCTGGGCGCGCAGCGACTCGACAAGGTACTCGAAGTACTCGACGTGCCCGCCCTGGTAGGACGAGACGGCGACGCCCTGCACGTCCTCCTCGACGGCGGCGTCGACGACCTCCTGGACCGAGCGGTTGTGGCCCAGGTGCACGACCTCGCAGCCCTGGCTCTGGAAGATCCGCCGCATGATGTTGATCGAGGCGTCGTGCCCGTCGAACAGGCTGGAGGCGGTGACGAGCCGAACCGGGTGCTCGGGCTGGTGCAGGTCAGACATGCGTTCCCTCGGTAAATAGTTGGACGTCCTAGTTTTCATGGTACGCGGGGTCGGCGCTACCCGCCAGTCACTGCGACGGTGGCCCATCGGGGGGCCAGCCCGCCACCCCCCGGCTGTAACGCGGTGTCCTTGGCGCCCCTGCGGTGCCACAGCACCGCGGACGTGTCATGGACACCGCGTTACAGCGGCGGGGTGGCGCGGGGCAGAGCCGGGGGCCACGGGCGCGGGGGTCAGTCGACGACGTCGCCGGAGCGGGCGCGGAGGCGGGCGAGCAGCTCGGTGAGGTGGCGTACGTCGTCCGCGGGCAGGCCGGGGTCGCGGAAGACGCCGTTGAGCCCCTCGGTGGCCCGGGCGGCGGCGTCGCGGCCGGCGTCGGTGATCACCGCGAGCTTGACCCGACGGTCCTCGGCGCCGGGCACGCGGCGCACGAAGCCCTGCCGCTCCAGGCGGTCGACCGCGCTGGTCACCGACGTCGGGTGCACCTGGAGCAGCGACCCCAGCCGCGTCATCGGCATCCGGCCGGCGGAGGAGAAGGCAAGCAGCTGGAGCACCTCGTAGCGCGCGAACGTCAGGTCCAGCGGCCGGAGCACGGTCTCGATGCGTTCCATCAGCAGCTGCTGGGCCCGCACCAGCGAGGTCACCATCGCCATGCCGTCGGCGGCGTCCGCCCAGCCCTGGGCCGACCACTGCCGGTGGGCCTCGCGGATCGGGTCGCGCGCCTCGCGGCCGGCGGGTCTCATGCGGGTCAACCTACGCGGCGCGGCGACCCGGGCCGCCCACGTCGCCGGTCAGACGTGGCTGATCGAGCCGGCCTCGCCGGCGTCGAGGTGGCGGCCGATGACCATCCGCTGGATCTGGTTGGTGCCCTCGAAGATCTGCATGACCTTGGCCTCGCGCATGTAGCGCTCCACCGGGAAGTCGCGCGTGTATCCGGAGCCGCCGAGCACCTGCACGGCGTCGGTCGTCACGCGCATGGCGTTGTCGGTCGCGACGAGCTTGGCCACGGACGCCTCGCGGCTGTGCGGCAGGCCGCGGTCCTTGAGGCGGGCGGCGTGCAGGTACGTCGCCCGCGCGCTGGTCACCGCCGCCTCCATGTCGGCGAGCAGGAAGGCGAGGCCCTGGTGGTCGATGATCCGCCGCCCGAACGTCTCCCGCTCCTGCGCGTAGGCGACCGCCTGGTCGAGCGCGCCCTGCGCCAGCCCGGTCGCGACCGCGGCGATGCCCAGCCGCCCTGCCTCCAGGCCGGCGAGCGCGATCTTGAGGCCGTCGCCTTCCTCGCCGAGGCGGCGCTCGGCCGGCACACGCGCGTGGTCCAGCAGCATGGTCGCGGTCGTGGACCCCGTCAGCCCCATCTTCTTCTCGGGGGTGTCGGCGCTCAGGCCGGGCGTGTCCGCGGGCACCAGGAAGCAGGAGATGTCACCGCGGCCGTCGCCGGTGCGCGCCATCACCTTGTAGAAGTCGGCCTCGCCGCCGTGGGTGACCCAGGCCTTCGCGCCGTTGAGCACGTAGTCGTCGCCGTCGCGCCTCGCCGTCGCCTTCATGGCCGCCGGGTCGGAGCCCGCGTGCGGCTCGGAGAGGCAGTACGCCCCCAGCAGGTCGCCGCCGAGCATGTCCGGCAGCCACGCCTGCTGCTGCTCGGACCCGCGGGTCACCAGCCCGAAGCAGGCCAGGGCGTGCACCGAGGTGCCGACGCCGACGCTGGACCAGACGCTGGAGATCTCCTCGAGCACCTGGAGGTAGACCTCGTACGGCTGGCCGCCCCCGCCGTGCTCCTCGGGGTAGGGCAGGCCGAGCAGGCCGGTCTGCCCCAGCGTCCGGAACACGTCGCGGGGGAAGACCCCGTCGGCCTCGGCCTGGGCGGCGGCGGGCTCGAGCTCCTTCGCGGCGAGCTCGCGCACGAGCCGCAGCAGGTCGGCGGCCTCCTCGGTGGGCAGGACGCGGGTCGCGGGCACGGGCACCTCCGGTGTTTCGGTCGAGGGACCAGTCCACCACGGCCGGGGAACCCGTCGGGGGTGGGGACGACCCGAGCACCGTCCCGGTCGCCGTCCCGCTGCCGCCGCCCCGACGCCCGGGTGCCGGGCGCGTGCCGTCCGGCAGCGGAATCCCGGCACGGGGGTGACCTTCGGCCCGGTCGGAGGTGCCCTCCGACGCATCCATCGACGACGACGTTGCTCGTAGCGTCCCGGAGATGGAGTCGAGTACCGAGGGCGCGAGCCCCATCCGTGTCTACCTGCTCGACGACCACGCCCTGCTGCGCCAGGGGCTGCGGGCCGCCCTCGAGCGCGAGCCCGACATCGAGGTGGTGGGCGAGTCCGGGACGGTCCGGGACGGCGAGAGCCAGATCCCGGCGCTGCGCCCCGACGTTGCGGTCCTCGACCTGCGGCTGCCCGATGGCTCGGGGGTGGACGTCTGCCGGGCGGTGCGCTCCGTCGACCCCTCGATCGCGGTGCTGATGCTGACCACCTTCGACGACGAGGACGACGTCGTCGCCTCCGTGCTCGCGGGCGCCGCCGGCTACCTGCTCAAGGACGTCTCGGCCGACGACCTGGTCTCCTCGATCCGCCGGGTCGCCGCCGGGCAGTCGACCCTCGACCCGCAGGTGACGACCCGGGTGCTGGAGCGGATGCGCGAGGGCCCCGCGGCGGGCACGCAGCTGGACCGCCTGACCGAGGGCGAGCGCCGCGTGCTCGACCTGCTGGCCGAGGGCCTGACGAACCGCCAGATCGCCTCGCGGACCGGCCTCTCGGAGAAGACGGTGAAGAACTACGTCTCCGACATCCTGGCGAAGCTGGGGCTCAGCAGCCGCACGCAGGCCGCCGTCCTCGCGGTGGAGCACCGGCGCTGACCGGTGTCCTCCGCCGCCGGTCGCTGCGGCTCTGCGTGACCGACGACGGCGCGTGACCGCTCCGGCCCTGCTTGCCGTCCGCGGCCCGGGCGGTCAGGCTCTCGCCATGAGCGACGACACCCCGGTCCGCCCGCCCCGCCTCCTCGTGCTCGACGTGAACGAGACGCTGTCGGACACCTCGTCGCTGCGTCAGGTCTTCGTCGAGATCGGGCTCGGGGCGCACGAGGCCGAGACGTGGTTCGCGGGCGTGCTGCGCGACGGCTTCGCGCTCACGGTGGCCGGCGAGAACCCCGACTTCGCCTCGCTCGCGCGCGAGGGGGTGCGCCTGCGGCTCGGCCGCGACGACGCCGACGCCGTGGACCGGGTGCTCGCGGTCTTCCAGGGCCTCCCGGTGCACGCCGACGTCGTGCCCGGCCTCAAGGCCATCGCGGCGACGGGCGTCCGGCTGGTGACCCTGAGCAACGGCGCGGCAGCCGTGGCCCAGGGCCTGCTCGAGCGGGCCGGCATCGCGGACCTGTTCGACCGGATGCTGAGCGTCTCGGACGCGCCGGCCTGGAAGCCCGACCCGCGCGCCTACGCGTACGCGCTGGAGGCCACCGGCGTCCCCGCCGAGGAGGCGATGCTGGTCGCGGTGCACCCGTGGGACGTGGACGGCGCCGCGCGGGCCGGCCTGCGCTCGGCCTGGGTGAACCGCACGATCGGCGCCTACCCGGCGTACGCGAGGGTGCCGGAGGTCTTCGCCAGCGAGCTGACCGACCTGGCGCGGCAGCTCGGCGCCTCCTGAGGAGCGCCGCCTGACGAGCGCCGTCCGGCGAGCGGCGGGGGTTCGGGCGGGCCGCGGGCCGGGCGGGGGTGCTGGCTAGGCTCGCTGGGTGACCTGGTTGTCGGAACGCACCCACCACTGGCAGGACTGGTCGCTGCCGGCCCTGGTCGCGGCCAAGGAGCGTGCGGGCGGCGTGTCGCTCGTGGTGCCGGCACGCAACGAGGCAGCGACGGTCGGCGACGTCGTGGCCCGCGTGCGCGAGGCCCTCGTGGACACGGTCGCGCTGCTCGACGAGGTCGTGGTCATCGACTCGGACTCCAGCGACGACACCTCCGCCGTGGCGCGCGAGGCCGGGGCCGTGGTGCACCGCGCCGCGGACATCCGGCCTGACCTCGGGGTCGCCACCGGCAAGGGCGAGGCGATGTGGAAGTCGCTGTTCGTCACGAGCGGCGACCTCGTCGTCTTCATGGACGCCGACCTCGTCGACTGGGACACCCACTTCGTGCCCGGTCTGCTGGGACCGCTGCTGACCGACCCGTCGGTCGACCTCGTCAAGGGCTTCTACGAGCGCCCGTGGCGCGGGGACGTCGCCGGCAGTGCGGCCCCGGACCCGACAGCGCCGGACCTGAGCGCCTCGGACGCCGCGGCGGCCGGCGGGGGGCCTCCGCCGGTGGCCTACGAGGGCGGCCGCGTGACCGAGCTCGTCGCCCGCCCGCTGCTGGCGCTGCGTCACCCCGAGCTGGCCGGCCTGGTGCAGCCGCTGGCCGGCGAGTGGGCCGTGCGCCGGTCGGTGATCGCGTCGCTGCCGGTGCCGACCGGGTACGCCGTCGAGCTCGCCGCGCTGCTCGACGTGGCCGCGGCGCGGGGCGTCGACGGGATCGCCCAGGTGGATCTCGGCCGGCGCGCGCACCGGCACCAGTCGCTGCTGGACCTCGGGGCCATGGCCACCCAGCTGCTCGCGGCGGCCGACGCCCGCGACCCGGCGCGGCGCTCCCGCCCCGCGCGCGAGCGGGTCGCGCTGCGGCAGTTCCGCCCGGGGGCGGAGACGCTCGTGCCCGTGGACCGCGTCGTCCCCCTCGCGGAGCGGCCGCCCGCCGCCGACGTGCTGGCGGCCGACCGCCGCGCCACGCCCGCGTGAGCGCCGGCGTGACGGGGAGCCCGGGGGAGCCGCGGGAGCTGGTGCTGGGGCGGCGCCGGTTCGCCCCGGACGCGACGCTCGTGATGGCCATCGTGAACCGGACGCCGGACTCCTTCTACGACCGCGGCGCCACCTGGGCCGAGGAGCGCGCCGCGGAACGGGTGGACCGCGTCGCGGCCCAGGGCGCCGAGATCGTCGACATCGGCGGGATCAAGGCGGCCCCGGGCGCCGAGATCGGGGCGGCCGAGGAGCGCGACCGCGTGGTCGACTTCGTCGCGCGGGTGCGCGAGGCGCACCCCGACCTCGTGGTCTCCGTCGACACGTGGCGGGCCGCGGTCGCTGACGCCGCGTGCGCGGCGGGTGCCGACGTGCTCAACGATGCCTGGGGTGGCCACGACCCCGAGCTCGTGGACGTCGCCGCGGCGCACCGGGCAGCGCTGGTGTGCACGCACACCGGGGGTGTGACGCCGCGGACGCGCCCCTTCCGGATCGAGTACGGCGACGTGGTGGCGGCCGCGATCGCCGACACCACGGCGTACGCCGGGCGGGCGGTCGCCGCCGGGGTCGACCCCGCGTCGGTCCTGATCGACCCGGCGCACGACTTCGGCAAGAACACGTTCCACTCCCTCGAGCTGACCCGGCGGCTCGACGAGATGGTGGCCACCGGCTGGCCGGTGCTGGTCTCGCTGTCCAACAAGGACTTCATCGGCGAGACGCTCGACCGGCCCGTCGGCGAGCGGCTGGTCGGCACGCTGGCGGCGACGGCGCTCTGCGCCCGCGCGGGCGCCCGGGTCTACCGGGTGCACGAGGTCGAGGAGACCCGGCAGGTGCTCGACGTGGTCGCCTCCGTCGAGGGGCGGCGTCCGCCGGCGCGGGCGATCCGGGGGCTGGCGTGAGCGCCGCCGGGGAGGCCGGGCGGCGCGGGGCGCGGGCCGCGGTGCTGCCGCCGGTGCCGGCCCTGCTGCCGGAGCGCGCGGGCCTCGCCGACCCGCTGCCGGAGCTGCGCGCGGCCTGCGACGGCGCGGTCCGGGAGCTGGTCGCCGGCGCCGGCACCGTGTGCGTGCTGCACGACCCGCTCGAGCCCGCCGCGCGGGCGCGCGGGGTGACCGAGGCGGTGGGCGCGCGGGTGGCGCGGGCGCTCCTGGCGAGCGTGGGCTGGGGTGGCGACACGGTCGCCCGCACCCCCGGCGAGGAGCTGGGCGACGCGCCGCTGCTGGTGATGGCCTCCGGGTCCGCCCGGCGCGGCGAGAGGGCGCCGGGGCATCTCGACGATCGTGCGTTCGCCTTCGACGACGCCGTCGCCGCGGCCCTGGCCGCCGGGTCGCCGGCGGCGCTGCGCTCCCTCGACGCGGCGCTGGGCGACGAGCTCCTGGCCGCCGGAGTCCGCTGCCTGCACCGGCTCGGCGACTGGCTGGCCGCGGGGGAGGGCGGCGCGACCACGGGCGCGCGCCCGACCGCCGCCACCGGACCCGCCGACGGCAGGATCCGGTGGGCGGGGGATCCTTACGGCGTCCAGTACTGGGTCGCCGTGTTCGGGCGTGACCGCGCGCCGGGCTGACCCGGTCCGCCCGGTCGCCCCCGGACGGCCCGACCGCCCCGACCCCGAGGAGACGCCGTGCAGGTCCTGCTCGACACCACCGGACGCGCCGACGACTGCGCCGACCCCCGCGACCTGACGGACGCGGACCTCGCGGCGCTCTACGAGCCCCCGGCCCGCGAGTGGCTCCGGGTGAACATGGTGAGCACGGTCGACGGGGCGGCCACCGGGGAGTCGGGACGCAGCGGATCGATCAACAACGCCTCCGACCACCGCGTGTTCGCGACCCTGCGCCGGCTCGCCGACGCGATCCTGGTGGGCGCGGGCACGGCGCGGGCGGAGGGGTACCGGCCCACCGACACCCCGATCGTGGTGGTCAGCCGGCGGGGCGAGGTGCCGGAGACGCTGCGCGGGGCGCCTCCCGGGTCCGTGTGGCTGGCCACCTGCGCCACGTCCGAGGGGCTCGACGAGGCTCGTGCGGTGCTCGGCTCGGAGCACGTGCTCACGCTCGGCTCGCACCGCGTGGACCTGCCGCTGCTGCGCGCGACGCTCGGCGACCGGGGCTGGCCGCACCTGCTCTGCGAGGGCGGCCCGCACCTGCTGCGCGACCTCGCGTTCCAGGGGGCCGTCGACGAGCTGACCGCGACGACCGTGCCGCGGCTGGTGGCCGGCTCGCACCCGCGGATCACGGACGGCGCCCCTCTGGAGGCGACCTTGAGGTTGGACCTCCTCCTGGAGGACCGCGGCACCCTCCTCGGGCGCTGGGTGGTCTGAACCAGTCGCGGTCCCCTGCGGCGCCCAGGACCGGGGTCCGATGGCGGTTGCGCGCCACGTCGACGGCGAATCGCGCTCAACCACGGGGGTCGCGCGCCACGGCGGCTGCTAGCCGGTTTTGCCTGCCAGCGGAAGGGTCGGAGGGGATCTTGTTGAAAGTTGAGGTATCTCAACTTTCCTTGAGACACGACCCGGACCCGCGGCCCATGATGGAGGTAATCGGGCTGGAGGGCGGCCCGCCCAGGGAGGAGATCCATCATGAAGTTCACGCGCATTCGTCAGGCACTGACCGCGACCGCCGTGGCCGCGCTGCTGATCAGCGGCGGCGCCTCGGCGGCGTCCGCCGAGAAGCCGGACGGCGACCGGTCGTCCAAGGTCGAGCGGGACACCAGCTCGGGCGGTGGCGGCTCGACCGCGAACCGCCGCGGCGACTGGTGGTGACCCACACGTCGTGAGGCGGGCCCCGGGAGGGCCGGGTCACGCCGAGGTACGACGCCAGGGCCGGGCGCCGCGGGGGACCGCGGCGCCCGGCCCTTCGTCGTTGCCACGGCAGGAACGCACCACCGGCCGCAGACGACGTGCCGGTCCGGGTCGGACCGGCTCCGGCGATCTCCTGAAGCCGCCCCGGGACTCGTGCACAATGGGCCGGGCACACGTCCACCACGTCCGGCGTCGCTGGGAGACCCCCGCCGGAGAGGGAGCGCACATGTTCACCAGCCACATCCGCCGGGCGCTGGTCGCCGGAGCCGCGACCGCGCTGCTGGCCGGAGGGGCGGCGGTCGTCGCCGCGCCGGCCCACGCCGAGCCCGAGGCGCCGCCCGAGGAGTCCTCGTGCGTCACCGAGGAGCAGTACGACGCCGACCTCACCGAGGCCCGCGAGGCAGCCCGGGCGGCCAAGCAGGAGTTCCGGAAGACCCTCCGGCCCTGGGGCAAGCTCGTGCGCGCCGAGCGCCGCGAGGCGCGCGCCGAGATCCGGACGGCCCGCCGCGAGCTGCGGGACCTGTGGCGCTCGATGCGGGGCGCCTCGGCCGAGGAGCGCGCCGGGACCCGCGCGCAGATCCGCGAGCTGCGGCAGGGCATCCGGCGCGACCGCGCCGTGCTGCGGGGCAAGCGCCACGCCCTGCGGCTGGAGATCCGGGCCGAGCGCCGCGAGGCCTTCCAGGCATGGAAGGCCGCCCGGGAGGACCGCCGCGAGGCCCGCAACGCCGCGGTCTGCGCCGAGTAGCACCCGCTCCGCTCGACCACGCCGCCGAGTGGGCGCGGATCCCCGGCCCCGGGGTGGGCATGCACGCCCACTCGGCGGAGCCAGTCCGGGCCGGGGTGGACATTCACGCCCACTCGGCGGAACAAGCCGGGGCCCCGGGCTGTTGAGAACTGGTTGATGGCCAGCACCGACGACGCGTCCCCCCGACCGGACGCCCCCAGCACCCTGCCCGACGAGGGGCCCACCGACGCCCGCCGCGTCTCGACGCTGCTCGGCCTGCTCTTCGGCATCACGGCCATGGGCTCGGCGTCCGCCGCCGTCGCCCTGCCGGAGATCGGCCGCCACTTCGGCGTCGACATCGGCAACGCCACGTGGGTGATCAGCCTCTACGCGCTGATGCTGGCGGTGACCACGGCCGTCTACGGGCGGGTCTCCGACCTGGTCGGGGTCCGGTGGCCGCTGACGACCGGCATCGGCCTGATGGTCGGCGGGGCCTTCGTCGCGGCGGTCGCGCCGAACTACGAGGTCCTGCTGGCGGCCCGACTGGTGCAGGGCGCCGGCGCCGCGGCCGTCCCGACGCTCGGGGTGGCGATCCTCAGCGCCCGCTACTACGGCCGGGTCCGCGGGGTCGCGCTCGGCCGGCTCGCCGGCACGGGGGCCGCCGTGGCGAGCCTCGGCCCGCTGCTCGGCGGGGTGGCCGAGGGCCTGCTCGGCTGGCGCGCGGTGCTCGCGCTGCCGATGGTCGGCGGCCTGGTGCTGCCCTTCATCTGGCGCGCGCTGACCGGCGAGGGGACGGGCGCGACGCTCGACATCCTCGGCGCGGTGCTCGTCGCCGTGACCGCCTCGGGCGCGGTGCTGCTGGTCCAGTCCCCGTCGACCGGCGCGGTCGTCGCGGTCGCCGGCCTGGTGCTGATGGTCGCCGGCGCCCCGCTGGTCACGCTCCGGGTGCGCCGGCGCCCCGACGGCTTCCTCCCGCTGAACGTCGTCCGCAACCTCACGGTCGTCCGCAGCGCGGCGGCGGCCTCCGCGGTGCCCGCCGCATGGTTCGGCTTCCTGATCGCCACCCCGGCGGTGCTCGTCGGGGCCGGCTGGGAGCCGTGGGAGGTCGGCCTGCTGCTGCTGCCGAGCTCGGCCACCGCGATGCTGATGCCGCGCGGCTCCGGCGCCCTGCTCGCGCGCCTCGGCCCGACGGCGTCGCTGGCGACGAGCACCGCGACGGCGACGGTGGCGCTCGCCGTGGCCGCCGTCGGCGCCGGTCTCGCGTCGGGCGCCCTCCTCGGCGCGGCCGCCGTGCTGGTGACCCTCTCCTTCGGGCTCGGCCAGCCCGCGCTGTCGGCCGCCGTCGGCGGGGCCGTCGGCCCCGAGGTGCGCGGCGTCGCCCTCGGCGTGGCGACGCTGCTGTTCCTCGTGGGCGGCAGCATCGGCTCCGCCGTCGTGGGCGGCGTCAGCGACGCCATCGGCATGTGGCAGAGCCTCGTCGTGCTCGCGGTGCTTCCCGTGCTCGGACTCGCCGTGCTCGCCCCGGAGCTCCGGCGCCGCGGTCCCGGGGGCGCGACCGCCACAATGGCCGGGTGAGCGACCCCGACCAGCGCGCCTTCCTCGACGCCGAGCCACCCGAGTGGGTGGAGGCCGCCCGCGGCCTGGCCGACGCCACCCGGGCGCTGGTCGAGGCCGTGGGCCTGACCGCCGTCGACACGGCGACGGTGGAGGACGCCCGCGCCGAGGTCGAGCGGCTCACCGCCGCGCTGGGCGGACGGACCCGTCCGCACCCGCTGCGCAACCGGCCGCCCGGCTCGGGGGCCGCCGGGGCCGAGGAGGGCGACGGGAGCGTGGACGGCTTCACCTCCCGGCCCACGAGCGCGTTCCACCCGGTGCTGCCGATGAGCTGGGACGGCGAGCGGCTCACGTCCACGTGGACGGCGTCCGCGGCGCACGAGGGCCCGCCCGGCCACCTGCACGGCGGGGTCAGCGCGTGGCACCTCGACGCCCTGCTCGGCACGGTGGCCAACCTGATCGCCACGCCGGCCGTCACGTCGACGCTCGAGGTGCGCTACCGCCGCCCGGTGCCCGTCGGGGTGCCGCTCGACCTCGTCGCGGAGCCCGTCGGACGCGGCGGCCGCCGCATCGTGGTCGAGGGCCGCATCGCCGCGGCGGGGGAGACCTGCGTGGAGGGCCGCGGAACCTTCGTGCGGCTCGACCGCGGTCGCCCGAGCCGCGGGGCCGAGGCGTGAGCGACGGGACGGCGGGCGGCGCGGACGCCCCCGACCGCGCGACGGGACGCCGTCAGGGCACCGTCGCGCTCGCCGTCGGGGCGGCCGTGAGCGGGCTGTTGGCGTACGCCTTCTTCGCCACGGTGACCCGCCGCCTGGGGGCCGGCCCCGCGGCGCCCTTCGCGATGCTGTGGGCCTTCTGGGCCTACGCCAGCGCGGCGCTGACCTTTCCCGTGCAGCACTGGGCCGCCCGCGCCGTCGCGACCGACGGTGGGGAGCGCTCGGTGCGCGAGTCGCGGGCCGCGCTCGCTGCCGCCGCGCTCGGGCTCGCGGGCGCGACGGCGGCCGTGGGCTTCGCCTTTCGCGGCACCCTGTTCCCGGGCGGCGAGCGCTCGTTCTGGGTCCTCGCGGCCGCCACCTGCCTCGGCGCGGCCGCGACCGGGCTCGTCCGCGGCGTGCTCAGCGCGCGCGGCCGGCTCGGCGCCGTCGCGGCGACGCTGGTGGCGGAGAACGGCGTGCGCGTCGCGCTCGCGCTCGGCCTGGCGCTCGCGGGGGTGCAGCAGGCGTGGGCCTACGGGGTCTGCCTGGTGGCCGGCTACGTCGGCTGTCTCGTCTGGCCCTCCGCGTGGCGGCTCGGCACCGGGGGGCGGGCGCGGCACGGCTCGCCGCTCGCCTTCCTGACCGGCGCCTCCTCGGGGCAGCTGCTGGGGCACGCGGTCCTCACCAGCGGCCCCGTCGCGCTGGCGGCGCTCGGCGGCGCCCCGGTCGCGGTCACCGCGCTGTTCGCGGGCCTCGCGCTCTTCCGGGCGCCGTACACGCTGCTCGTCGGCGCGGTCGCCGGGCTCTCGACGACGCTGGCCACGCACGCCGCCGCGGGGCGCCGGGCGGCGCTGAGCGCGTTCGGGGGCCGGTGGCTGGTGCTGCTCGGCGTCGGCGTGCCGGGCGCCGCGGGCGTCGGCGCGCTGGCCGGGCCGCCGCTGCTGCCCCTGGTCTTCGGCCCCGACGTGCGGCTCGGCGCCGGCGTCTGCGCGCTGCTCGCCGTCGCCTGCACGATCGCCATGGGCAACCTGGTGGCGGGCGTGCTGCTGCTCTCCCTCGGGCGCCCGGGGGCCCTGACCCGGGGGTGGGCGGTGGCGCTGCTCCCGGGCGCCGCCGTGCTCGCCCTCGGGGTCCTCGCCCACCCGGACGGCGACGCGACGCTCCTGGTCGCCTGGGCCCTGCTCGCCGTCGAGGCGGCGGCGCTCGCCCTGCTCGCCTCGGCGGGCGCCCGCGGCGTCGCCGCCGTCCGGGACCGGGTCAGCGACCCGCCGGGGCCGGCGAGGACCTGAGCACGTCCACGAACGCCTCGACCACCCGGTCGGTGTGCGCGGCCGTGAGCCCGTTGTGGAACGGCAGCCGCAGCAGCCGGGCGCTCACGTCGTCGGTGACGGGGCACTCGGTCTCGCGCGCGGCAAACCGGCGACCGCCGACCGAGCTGTGCAGCGGAACGTAGTGGAACGCGGTGCCGATGCCCCGCTCCGCCAGCCGGCCCATCACCCACGGCCGGTCCGCGTGCGCGGGCAGCAGCACGTGGAAGAGGTGCCACGCCGGCTCGCAGTCCGGCGGCACCACCGGCAGCCGCACGCCGAGATCGTCGGCGTGCGGGGCGAGGCCATCGAGGTAGCGCCGCCACACGCCCTCCCGGGCCGCCTGGATCCGCTCGCGCTCCTCGAGCTGCGCGAGCAGGTACGCCGCCAGCGCGTCGGACAGCGCGAACGACCCGCCGGTGTCGCGCCAGGAGTACTTGTCGACCTGCCCGTGCAGGAACGCCCGGCGGTCGGTGCCCTTCTCGTGCAGCACCCAGGCGCGGGCGATGTCGTCGGCGTCGTTGAGCACGAGCGCGCCACCCTCGCCGCAGACGATGTTCTTGGTGGCGTGGAAGCTCTGGGTGGCGAACCGGCCGAGGCTGCCCAGCGGCCGGCCGCGGTAGGTGCCCAGCAGCGCGTGGGCGTTGTCCTCGACGAGCGCCACGTCGGGCCGGTCGGCCAGCACCCTGCGGACGCCCTCGACGTCGCCCGGGATGCCGGCGTAGTGCACCAGCACGACCGCGCGCACGGAGTCGTCGAGCAGCTCGGCGAGGTGCCGGGGGTCGAGCGCGAGCGTCGCGGGCTCGATGTCGCAGAACAGGATGCGCGCGCCCTCACGTGCGAACGCGAGCGCCGAGCTGGTGAAGGTGAACGACGGCACCACCACGGTGTCGCCCGGCTGCAGGTCGAGCAGCAGGGCGCTCATCTCCAGCGCCGAGGTGCACGAGGTCGTCAGCAGGACGTCCTCGGCGCCGAGCAGCTGCTCGAGCAGCCCCTCGGCGCGGGCGGAGAACGGGCCGGCCGACGACGTCCGACCGTCGGTCAGCGACTCGGCGAGGTACTCGAGCTCGCGGCCGACCGGCCGGGCCTCGTTGAAGGCGATGGCGGGCGTGGTCACGCCGCCCCCGAGCCGGAGCGGGCGCCCCACGGCAGCGGCCGGCCCAGGCGGCGGGCGAGGTCGGCGTCGGAGTCGGCGAAGTGCTCGCGCAGGGCGTGGGCCAGGTCGCCGGGCAGCGCGGGGCGGCCGTCGTCGGAGGCGTGCACCGGTGCGCCCAGGCCCTCGGGCCGGAAGCCCGGGTCGACGCCGAGGGCGGCGTAGAGGCGGCCGAGCTCCGCCGGGTCGGCGGCCAGGTCCTCGAGGAACCTCACGTGCACGTCGCCTCCGATCACCGCCCACCACGGCGCCAGGTGGCGCACGTAGTGCCCGCGAGCGAGATAGGCGAACGGGGAGACCGAGGTGCCGCCGCCGTCCCAGGGGCGGGGCCCGTGCTCGAGCTCGTCGGCCAGGGCGTCGGCGAGCGGGCGGTCCTCGAGTCCGTGCCGGGTGCTCAGCGACCAGTTCGAGGCGGCCCGTTCGACCGGGTCGCGCAGCTGCACGAGCACCACCGGGTCGCCGAGCACCGCGGCGGCGCGCGCGGGGGCGTCCGGGTCCTCGAGGTAGCTGGTGCTCTTGTCCCCGAGCAGCGCCTCGTCGCCGGCGTGGGCGAACCAGGTCCCGCGGTACCAGTCGAGCCCGCGGGCGGCCAGCTCCGCGGAGCAGAACACCTTGGGCTCCGGCCGCGCGGGCCGCGCCATCGCGATCGCCGGGTGCGCGTCCAGCGCTGCGTGCAGGTACGTCGTGCCGCAGCGCTGGGCGCCCGCCACGAGCAGGTGCCGGGCCGGCCGCTCGCTCACGCGTCCACCCGGTTGATCACGTGGAAGTCCTCGGTGACGCTCACGGTGTTCAGCGTGCGCACGACGTACTCGCCGAGCATGGACAACAGGGCGATCGTGAAGCCGTTGAAGACGGCGAGCAGCACGACGACCGTGGTCCAACCGGGCACCTCGACGCGGCCGGTCACGCCGAGCGCCAGGTAGAAGCTGCCGAGCAGCATCGAGGCCGCGGCGACCCCGAACCCGACCAGCGCGAGGAAGCGCAGCGGGAACGAGGAGTAGCTGAACAGGATCGTGAGCACCAGGCGCAGGATCCGCGCCAGGTTGTAGCTGCTCTTGCCGACGGGCCGGGCGTCGTGGCGCACCAGCACGTTGGCCCGGTGGCGGCTGTAGAGCAGCGCCTGGCCGGTGATGTAGGGGTAGGCGGTGCGGGCCGCGCTGATCCGGTCGACGACGTCGCGGCGCAGCACCCGGAAGTTGGAGACGACCAGGTCGTCGGGCTGGCCGAAGATGCGCCGGTTCAGCGCCGCGATCAGCAGTGTCCCGAGCCGGCGGTGGCCCGCGGCCTGCTTGCGCTCGAACTGGCCGAAGACGAGGTCGTGCCCGCCCGCGACGGCCGTCTCGGCGAGCCTCAGCGCCTCCTCCGGCGGGTTCTGCAGGTCGTCGTCCATGGTGATGACGTAGTCGCCGGTGGCCTCGCGCAGGCCGGCCATGTTGGCGCGGTGCTGGCCGTAGTTGCGCAGCAGGTCGAGGGCCACGACCTGCGGGTGCTCGCCGGCCTTGGCCGCGATCACGTCCCAGCTGCCGTCGCGGCTGCCGTCGTTGACGAGGATCAGCTCGAGCTCGAGCCCGGCATCCGCGAACACCTCCACGACGCGGTCGACCGTGGTGCCCACGATCTGCTCGCTGTTGTAGACCGGGATCACCACGGACCAGCGGTGGTCGCGCGGCTCGGGAGCGGGCGCGGTCATCGGCTCGGCCGCAGGATGTTCAGGCTGGACATGTCGTCGGCATCGTAGTCGGCGAGCACCCCCGCCAGTGCGCGGCGGCGCCCGGCCGGCAGCGACGGCGCCGCGTACCACTGCAGCCCGTCGATGGTGCCGACCCGGGTGGAGTCCGCGAGGAACGGCCGGCGCCAGGCACCGCTCGCGGCGCCGCTGCGGCTGATGACGAGATCGGGCTCGAGGCGGTCGATCCGCCGCGCCAGCCCCTCGAGGCCCCCGGGGAGGTTCTCCCGGTAGTAGGGCTTGAGGCCGTTCCCGAACTTCTGGAACCGCACCGGGTTGCGCCGCTCCATCACCACGAGCAGCTCCGGCACGCTGAGCGCCAGGACCGTGGCGTCGGGGCCGAGGGCGGCCTCGACCCGCTCGGCCAGCTCGCGCTGCACCCGCAGCTGGTCGTTCTCGCGGAGCCACCCCACGTGGCTCACGGCGGCCGCGGTCGTCAGCAGGACGAGGACGACGGCCACGGCCGTGCCCCCGGGGCGGGGAAGCACCCGGACCGCGGCGAGCGCGAGCGCCCCGGTGCCGATCGCCCCCAGCGGCAGCATCAGGAAGAGGTCGGGCCAGGAGCCGAAGGCCCGGACCGAGACGGCGAGGCAGGCGGCGGTCGCGACGCCGAGCCCCGCCAGCGTCGCCTGCGGGGCCGGGAGGGCCCAGGAGCCGCGGGCGCGCGCGACCGACCGGCCGCCGAGGGCCAGCAGGGCGAGCAGGCCGACCGCGACGAGGAGCGCGGGCCAGCCCTCCCGCTCGGCGAGCAGCCCGACCTTGCCGGGCCAGTCGGCGAAGAACCCGCTCTGCGTGGTGTAGCGCAGGTTGATGAACAGGAACGCGTCGAGGGCCACGCGCAGCTGGCCGAGGGCCGCGTAGCAGGCCACCGCGGCCAGCGCGGGTGCCGACCCGCCCAGCACCACGCGGAGCAGGGCCGCCGCCCGGCCCGGGCTCCCCGGCTCGCGCCGGCGCAGCAGGGCCACGGTGACGACGGCCGGGAAGGCGACGAGGAAGGCGGGCTGCCAGGTCAGCGTGGCCGCCGCGACGCCGGCGCCCGCCAGCAGCCACCGCCCGCGCGCGGCCAGGGCCAGGGTCACCACGAGGAAGAACACGAGCAGGGTCTTCTCGCGCGGCCCGTACGCCGCATAGGCCGCGAAGCCGTGGAAGGACAGCATCGTGGCGCCCGCGACCAGCCCGGCCAGGCGGGAGCGCAGCGCCCACACGGCCAGGAGGTAGACCAGCCCGACCGTCGCGACCGACAGGGCCAGGTAGAGCACCCGCATGGCGGTGAGGTCGTCGCCGCCGGTCCACCGCGCGACCAGCACGGCTCCGCCGGGCACCAGGTGGCCCAGCGGCCCGGACCGGTTCAGCACGCTGACGTAGGGCGGCACCCCCTCGGCGGCCTGCTGACCGCCGTACGCGTAGAGGCCGGCGTCGGCGTCCAGGCGCCCGTCCAGCCCCGGGGCGAGGTACCGCAGCGTCGCCGCGACGGTCAGCAGCAGGAGCCCGAGCGCCGTGGCGTGCGGGCGCAGGCGCGCCACCCACGCCGGCCCCGTCGACCCCGCGGCCGCCCCGGGGGCGGGGTCCTCGCGCTCGCCGGTGAGGGTCACGCCGTCCGCGGCCCGGCCGTCCGGGTCCGTGGAGGGTGACGCGGGGGTCTCCGGCACGCGGGCAGTGTAGGTAGTCGCGCGCGGTCAGCGGCGCAGCGCGGCGCGCGCGGCCTTGCCCCGCTCGGTCTGGTTCAGCACCACCTTGCGGATCCGCACGGTCCCGGGCGTCACCTCGACGCACTCGTCGGTGCGACAGAACTCCAGGCACTGCTCGAGAGAGAGCTTGCGCGGCGGCACGAGCTTCTCGAAGTTGTCGGCCGTGGAGGAGCGCACGTTGGTCTGCTGCTTCTCCTTGGTGATGTTCACGTCCATGTCGTCGGCGCGCGAGTTCTCGCCGACGATCATGCCCTCGTAGACCTCGGTGGCGGGGTCGACGAACAGCACGCCGCGCTCCTGCAGGTTCGTCATCGCGTACGCCGTCGCCGCGCCGGCGCGGTCGGAGACCAGCGAGCCCGAGTTGCGGGAGCGGATGTCGCCGGCCCACGGCTCGTAGCGCTCGAAGACGTGGTGGGCGATGCCGGTGCCGCGGGTCTCGGTGAGGAACTCGGTGCGGAAGCCGATCAGGCCGCGCGCGGGCACGAGGAACTCCATCCGCACCCAGCCGGTGCCGTGGTTGGTCATCTGCTCCATCCGGCCGCGCCGGTTGGCCAGCAGCTCGGTGATCGCGCCGAGGTACTCCTCCGGGGCGTCGATGGTCAGCCGCTCGACGGGCTCGTGCACCTTGCCGTCGACCTCGCGGACGACCACCTGCGGCTTGCCGATCGTCAGCTCGTAGCCCTCGCGGCGCATCTGCTCGACGAGGATCGCCAGTGCGAGCTCGCCGCGGCCCTGCACCTCCCAGGCGTCCGGGCGGTCGGTCGGCAGCACGCGCAGCGACACGTTGCCGACCAGCTCGGCGTCGAGGCGGTCCTTGACCAGCCGCGCCGTGACCTTGGTGCCCTTGGTGCGCCCGGCCAGCGGCGAGGTGTTCGTGCCGATCGTCATCGAGATCGCGGGCTCGTCGACCGTGATCAGGGGCAGCGGGTGCGGGTCCTCGGGGTCGGCGAGGGTCTCGCCGATGGTGATGTCCGGGATGCCGGCGATCGCGGCGATGTCGCCGGGGCCCGCCTCCGCGGCGGGCTCGCGCTCGAGCCCGCGGGTCATCAGCAGCTCGGTGATCTTCACGCGCGCGGTGGACCCGTCCTTGCGCAGCCACGCGACCTGCTGGCCCTTGCGCAGCACGCCCTGGTGCACGCGCACCAGCGCGAGGCGGCCGAGGAACGGCGAGGCGTCGAGGTTGGTGACGTGCGCCTGCAGCGGCGCGCCCTCGACGTACGTCGGCGCGGGCACGGTCTCCAGGATCGTGCGGAACAGCGGCTCGAGGTCCGGCGAGTCGGGCTGGTCGCCGTCGCCGGGCTGCTCCAGCGAGGCCCGGCCGGCCTTCGCGGAGGCGTAGACCACCGGGAAGTCGAGGGCGTTCTGGTCGTGGTGCTCGTCGAGCAGGTCGAGGAAGAGCTCGTAGGTCTCGTCGACGACCTCGGAGATGCGGGCGTCGGGGCGGTCGACCTTGTTGACGACCAGCACGACGGGCATGTCGGCGTTCAGCGCCTTGCGCAGCACGAAGCGGGTCTGGGGGAGCGGGCCCTCCGAGGCGTCGACGAGCAGCACGATGCCGTCGACCATCGACAGGCCGCGCTCGACCTCGCCGCCGAAGTCGGCGTGCCCGGGGGTGTCGATGATGTTGATCGTCATCGGCTCGCCGCCGGCCGACGGGCCGGCGTACCGGACCGCGGTGTTCTTCGCGAGGATCGTGATGCCCTTCTCGCGCTCGAGGTCGCCGGAGTCCATCACGCGCTCGGCGACGCCCTCGGCCTCGTGGGCGGTGAACGTGCCCGCCTGGTGGAGCATCGCGTCCACGAGCGTGGTCTTGCCGTGGTCGACGTGCGCGACGATCGCGACGTTGCGCCGGTCGGTGCGGGTGGTGGAGGGCATGCGAGGGTCGGCGTCGCTTTCGATGGGGAGCGGGTGGGCACGCGGCGACCGCCGCGGCGGGGCCCGGGCGGTGCGCCGGGCGGTGCCACGGACGGGACCAGTCTACGGGCGGGGGCGGCCCGGCCCGTGATCGGCGGCCCCCGCTGCCGAGTGGGCGTGAGTCCCGCGGGACTGGCGCCCAGTGGGCGTGGGTCCCGCGGGACTGGCGCCCAGTGGGCTCAGCCGGCCAGCGAGCCGCCGAAGATCTGCCAGGCCAGCGCGGTCTTGGCCGCGAGGCTGAGCACGAGGTAGGCCTTCTCGCCGAACGCGTAGCTCCGCCACGGGCCGACGCCCTTGTACTGGAGCCACTGGTTCACCGCGAAGCTGAAGAAGAAGACGCCCAGCGAGATGAAGATGCCGTACACGAAGCCGGGCACGGTGTCGGCGCCGGCGATGTAGGAGGCGATCGCGAGCCAGGGGGCGAGCCCCGCGGCGGTGCCGAACCAGAACGCGATCATCGTCGTCGAGCGCCGGCCCGGCGGGTTCATCCGCTCCTGGAGCCACCCGAACAGGATCATCGCGACGTTGGCCCCGGCGATCGCGATCACCGCGGGGAGGCCGGTGATGCCGGCGTAGAAGGCGATCAGCACGATCATCACCGTGGCGCTGACGGAGTACTCCGCCCAGCGGAAGCGGTTGATGCCCGCCTTCAGGTCGGCCTCGTACCGGCCGCGCGCGACCGTGCCCGTCACCAGGTGGTCGATCGCCGCGAGGGCGAGGAAGAGCGCGATCGCGGGGCCGATCGGCACGTCCACGAGGTTCGACGGGGCCGGCAGGTCGGTGCCCGGCGGCCCCTGCGGCAGGGTCGTCGTGATCGGGATCGCGAAGTCGGTGGCGAGCACGAGCACCGCGACGGCCTGGGCCGCGTGCAGGATGCCGAGGCCGATGTTCCACACGCGCAGGTTGCGCAGGCGCGCGTCGTCGACGCCGCTCGCGGTGGGCCCCGCCGTGGGGACGTCGGCGCGGTGGCTGCCGCTGGTGCTGGACATGGGCGGGCTCCTGGCTCGGGCGCGGTGACGTGGCGATCCTTGCAGCCCGCTGGCTGGGTCCGAGGGTGGCGACGAGACCGTGGCGGGGGCCCGCCCTCCGGTAGGGGGCTTAACTCTGCCGGAGTGAAGCAATAGCATGGACTGGTGGCCACCCTCGTGACGCTGATCGGCGACCTGGTCGGGTCGCGACAGCTGCCCGACCGCGGGGCCACGCAGCGGCGCCTGGACGAGGTGCTGCGCGACCTCACCGCCCGCCTGCGCACGGAGCAGCGGCTGGAGCCGACCGTCGGGGACGAGTTCCAGGGCGCCTTCGCCGACGTGCCCACGGCGATGCTGGCCTCGCTGGTCGTCCGGCTCCGCCTCCTGCCGGACGTCGACGTCCGCTGCGGCCTCGGCTGGGGCGCGGTGACCGTGCACGACGCCTCCCGGCAGCCGCTGCTGCAGGACGGGCCGGGCTGGTGGGCCGCGCGCGACGCCCTCGACGAGCTGGAGCGGCCGCGCAGCCCGGGGCTGCACACCTGGTACGTCGGGCCCGACGCGGCCGGGGTCAACGCGCTGCTGGTCACCCGGGACGCGCTGGCCGACCGGGTCGGGGAGCGGGGGCAGCGGATGCTGCTGGCCGCGCTCGACGGGCGGACCCAGGCCGAGATCGCGGAGCTCGAGGGCGTGTCACGCTCGGCAGTCTCGCAGCAGTTCGCCCGGGGTGTCGGTGCCCTGCGGGATGCTCATCTCGGCTTCGGGGCACTCGAGCTGGGCGCCCCGACCTAGCCAGGACAGGCGGACGCGACGAGAGGGGCGGAGATGACGGTGCTGGTGGTCGGCCTCTTCCTCGTGGTCGTCGGCGCCGGCGACCTGCTGCGCGCCGTGCGGGACCTGACCACCCTGCGGCGCCGTGCCGCGATCGTGGCGCTGGGCTGGACGCTGCTGGGGGCGGGGGTGGTCGCGCTGGGGCCCGGCGCGGCGGGCGTGCCGCTGTGGCTGGGTCTCGCCGCGGCGTACGCCCTGTGGGTCCTCGGCTCCTCGGCGGCGATGGGCCGACCGCCCGGACCCGCCCCGCCCCGGGCCGCCCGGTGGGTCGCCTTCGGTGGGTTGGGGCTGGGGCTGCTCGTCGGGTTCCTGGGCGCCGCCGTGCCCGCGGAGCCCGAGTGGACGCCGGTCCTCGGCTCGACGGTGCTGGCCCGCTGGCCGGTCCAGGCCGTCGTCGTCACCACGGCCTCCGTGCTCGTCCAGCTGGCGACGGCCAACCTGCTCGTGCGGCTGCTGCTGGACTCGGTCGGCGTGCCGGCCACGCGCAACGAGAAGCAGCTCAAGGGCGGCCGCGTGCTCGGGCCGATGGAGCGGGTCTTCATCCTCGGGCTGGGCGCGGTCGGGGAGGTCACGGCGGCGGCCATCGTCGTGGCGGCCAAGGGCCTGCTGCGGTTCCCCGAGCTGCAGCGCGCGGTGCGGCTGTCGGGTGGCGAGGCGGTCCTGGTGGAGACGGACCCGCGAGACGGGCCGCACGGGGTCGACCGCGACCTGCCCGGGCCCACGGACGTCACCGAGTACTTCCTCATCGGCAGCTTCGCCAGCTGGTTGGTGGCGATGGCCGGGGTGGTGCTGATCCGGTTGGCCTGAGACCGCCAGCGTGGCTCAACTACGGGGGATTGAAGATTCCGCCTTAACACTGTCTCGACACTGTCTCAACACTGGAAGAAGCCGGACAAATGCGACACAGTGCCGCCCATGACGAGCTCTCGGGAGACGTTCGACGGTGCTGAGCCCGCCGTCGTGGAGGTCCGGCGGTGCGGTGGGTACGCGGGCCGCACCCTCGCCGGTCGGGTGGACCTGTGGGTCGGCGCCGACCCCCGCGCGGACGAGGTCTCCAGCCTGGTCTCACGCACGTGGGGGCGTGAGCTGACCGGCGAGAACCGAGCCCAGCACGAACCCGAGCGGTCCGTCTACGCCTTCCTGGTGGACGGCCGCGAGACGGTGGTGCCCGAGCAGCAGCTCAGCCCCGACCTCCGTCGGCTGGCGGCCGTCGTCCTGGGCGACGGCGAGCGCTGACCCGCCCCCGGGGGCGCGCCCTCAGGCGAGGGCGCGGTCCAGCGCGGCCTGCACGTGCAGCGCGGTGCAGCCCAGCACCGGGATGTCGCAGTCGGCCTGCTTGACCAGCAGCTCCAGCTCGGTGCAGCCGAGGATGACCCCGCCGGCTCCGGCGTCCCACAGCTCCTCGACGAGGGCGACGATGCGCCGCCGGCTGTCGTCGTTCAGCGTGCCGTGCACGAGCTCGTCGTAGATGACGCGGTCGATCTCCTGGTGGTGCCTCTCGTCGGGCACCACCACGTCGATCCCGTGCGAGCTGATCCGGTCGCGGAAGAAGCTGCGCTGCATCGCGAACGAGGTGCCGACCAGCCCGACCACGGAGAGGTTCTGGGCGCGCGCCGCCTCGGCGATCACGTCGGCGAGGTGCAGCAGCGGGATCGAGATGGCGTCCTGCACCTGCTCGGCCACGCGGTGGAAGCTGGTGGTGCACAGCAGCAGGAAGTCGGCGCCGGCGCGCTCGACGCCCCGCGCCGCGTCGACGAGGATCCGCGCGACGTCGTCCCACTCCTCGTCGCGCTGGTGACGCGTCAGCTCCTCGAAGTCCACCGACGCCAGCACGGTGCGCGCCGAGCTCAGGCCCCCCAGTCGCGCCTCGACGCCGTGGTTCAGGTCCGCGTAGTAGGCGGCGCTGGACTCCCAGCTCATCCCGCCGACGAGTCCGATGCACTGCATGCGCCGCAGTCTGTCCTGCCCGGCCCCGGGCGTGCCACCCGCCCCGCGGCGCCGCGACCTCAGACCCGGTGCACCTTGTGCTGCGCCGCCTGGGCGCGCGGGCGGATCACCATCTCGTCGACGTTGACGTGCGCCGGACGCGTGGCGACCCACGCGATCGCGTCCGCGACGTCCTCGGCCACGAGCGGGTCCGGGACGCCCGCGTAGACCGCGTCGGCGGCGTCCGGGTCGCCGCCGTGGCGCACCAGCGAGAACTCGTCGGTGCGGACCATGCCCGGCGCGATCTCGGTGACCCGCACCGGCTCCCCGCACAGCTCGAGGCGCAGCGTCTCGGTGACGACCTGCACGCCGTGCTTGGCGGCCGTGTAGCCGCCGCCGCCCTCGTAGGCGATGCGTCCGGCTGTCGAGCCCACGTTGAGCAGCAGCCCGTCGCCGCTCGCGCGCAGCGCCGGCAGCAGGGCCTGGGTGACGTGGAGCGTGCCCAGCACGTTGACCTCGTACATGGCCCGCCACTCGTCGGGGTCGGCCTCGGCGACCGGGTCGGTGCCGAACGCGCCGCCGGCGTTGTTGACCAGCACGTGCACCGCGTCGCCCGCGGCGTCGGCGAGGCGGGCGACGGCCTCCGGGTCGGTCACGTCGCAGGGCACCGCCAGGCCGCCGATCTCCGCGGCCAGCTCGTCGATGCGCTCGACGCGGCGCGCGGCGCAGACCACGCGGAAGCCCGAGGCGGCGAGCGCCCGCGCGGACGCGGCGCCGATGCCGCTCGACGCGCCCGTCACGACCGCCGTACGGCCGGAGCCGGTGCGGCCGTAGCCGGGGGGAGCGGGAGCAGGCGGGCCGGCGGGGGTCTCGTTCATGGCCTCATCCAAGCACCGGAGCCCGGGTGGGAGGATCCCGCCGTGAGCATCACCGCTGCCGCCGACGGATCCGCGCTCGGCAACCCGGGGCCCGCCGGCTGGGGCTGGTACGTCGACGACGACCGCTGGGCCTGCGGCGGCTGGCCGCACGGCACCAACAACCAGGGCGAGCTGATGGCGCTGCTCGACCTGCTGCGCCAGACCGCGCACCTCACCGACGACCTGCACGTGCTGTGCGACTCGACGTACGTGATCAAGGCCGTGACGCAGTGGCTGCCGGGCTGGAAGGCGCGGGGTTGGCGCAAGCGGGACGGCAAGCCGGTGCTCAACGCGGCCCTGATGCGCGAGCTCGACGCCGAGATGGCGGCGCGCCGAGCCGCCGGCCGCCGGGTCGAGCTCGCCTGGGTGAAGGGCCACGCCGGGCACCGGCTCAACGAGGCCGCCGACCGGTTGGCGCACGGCGCGGCGACCGCCTGGCGCGGGGGCCGCGCCCCCGAGCCGGGGCCGGGCTTCCCGGGCGCCGTACGCCGCGACGACACCGACCGGTTCGTCGCGCCGGCCCCCAGCGAGGAGCCGGACCTCTTCGGCCTGCTGTGAGCGACCCCTACGAGCCGCGACCGGGGTAGGGCAGCCGCCCGCGGTGGCGGGCGACCCAGCGGTAGGTCGCCCCGGCGAGCGGGGAGACGGGCCGGCTGTCGACGACCCGTCCGGCCGCGCGGGCGGGCGCGCGGCGGCTGGTGCGCAGCGCCCGGGCGATCGCCTCGTGCCCCTCGTGGCGGCCGTCGGCGTCGACGAACCAGGCGGCCCGGCGCACCTCGGTCGCGGTCAGTCCCAGCGCCTCGAGGTCGCTGTCCTGCCACGCCGCGTGCTCGCACGTCGCGCCCAGCCGGTACAGCACCCGCAGCGACCAGGCGCAGAAGCCGCAGCTCCCGTCCCAGACGATCACGCCGGGCTCGGACGCAGCGACCATGCGGCGACAGTAGACGCCGAGTGGGCGTGAATCCCGCGCTGCGCCCACCGCTGGCCGGGATTCACGCCGGCTCGGCGGAGTGGGTGTGACCCGGATCGGCGTGGCGTAGGTAAGGCTTGCCTTATACGCTGGGCGGGTGACGATCCAGCCCGAGCTCCGCGGCGGCGGGCCCGCGTCCCGGGCCGGCGCGCCCGCTCGCGGCGGCCGCGCGCCCGGACTCCGGTCCGCGGACCCGGACGGCCTCGTCGCGCACCTGGCCTCGTTCGGCCGCCGACCGGCGCTGGTCGGGCCGGGGGTTCCCCGCGGCTCGATGGACTACGCGACGCTGGCGCACCGCGTGGCCGACGCCGCGAGCGCGTACGGCGACCGCCGCCGCCTCGTGCTGCTCGAGGCCGGCCGCGACGCGGACTCGCTGGTGGCCTACCTCGGCGCCCTCGCCGCCCGTCAGGCGGTGCTGCTCGCCGGTCCGGACGCCGCCGACCCGCTGACCGACGCCTGGCAGCCGGACCTGCGCCTCGACCCCGCCGCCGCGGCCGACCTCGAGGCGGCGATCACCCGCGCCGACGCCGGGGCCCCGGCCGCCCGGCACGCCCTGCACCCCGACCTCCGCCTGCTGCTCTCCACCTCGGGCAGCACCGGCTCGCCGCGGCTGGTGCGGCTCAGCACCCGCAACCTCGTCAGCAATGCCCGCGCCATCGCCGAGTCCCTCGGCCTGCGGGCCGACGACGTCGCGCCCACCGTGCTGCCGCTCGGCTACTGCTACGGCCTCTCGGTGGTGCACAGCCACCTCGCCGTGGGCGCGGCGGTGCTGCTCACCGACGCGTCCGTCACCGAGCAGCGGTTCTGGGAGCAGGCCGAGCGACACGGCATCACCAGCCTGGCCGGCGTCCCGCACACCTTCGAGCTGCTCGACCGGGTCGGCCTCGCCGACCGCCTGCCGGCGCTCCCGCGGCTGCGCACGCTGACCCAGGCCGGCGGCCGGATGCCGCCGGCCACCGTGCGCCGCTGGGCCGAGCTCGGGCAGGCCCGTGGCTTCGACCTCGTCGTCATGTACGGCCAGACCGAGGCCACCGCCCGGATGGCCACCCTGCCGGCCGACCTTGCGCTGACGGCGCCCGAGGCCGTCGGCCGCGCGATCGCCGGCTCGCGGTTGGACGTCGAGCCGGTCGACGACCTGCCGCCCGGCCTGCCCGCCGGCACCGGCGAGCTGGTCTTCCGCGGGCCCGGCGTGATGCTCGGCTACGCCGCGGCGCCCGCCGACCTCGCCCGCGGCCGGGACGCCTCCGAGCTGCGCACCGGCGACCTCGGCCGCGTCCGCGACGACGGGCTGCTCGAGGTCGTCGGCCGCCGCAGCCGCATCGCCAAGGTGCTCGGGCTCCGCCTCGACCTCGACCGCGTCGAGAGGCTGTTCGCCGCCGACGGCACCGTGGTCACCGCCGCCGACGGGGGCGACCGGCTCGTGCTGGGCGTCGTCGGCGAAGCCGCCGCCGTGGACGCCGACCGCGTCCGCGCCGCCGCCACCCGCCTGCTGGAGCTGCCCGCCCACCGCGTCGCCGTCGTCGTCCGCCCCGAGCTGCCGCGGCTGCCCAACGGCAAGCCCGACCACCGGGCGCTCGTCGCACTGGCGAGCCGCGCGGACGGGTCCCCGCCCGCGGGTGGCCCGGCAGCGGTCGGGACGGCCGGGACGATGCGTCCCACCGCCCCCGGCGGCGAGGACGCGCAGCGCGACGAGCCGGTGACCGGCGAGGACGTCGCGGGGGTGTACGCCGCGGTGCTGGGCCGCCCGGACGCCGGCCCCGGCGACGCGTTCACGACGCTCGGCGGCGACTCGCTCAGCTACGTGGAGGCGTCGCTGCAGCTGGAGGACCTGCTCGGCGCCCTGCCCGCCGACTGGCCCACCCGGCCCGCCGCCGACCTCGCCGCCGCGGCCGGCGCGCCCGCCCGGCCGCGGGAGCGCGGCGGGCGGCTGGCCCGCCTGGCCCGCCCGCGTCGCACGGAGACCTCGGTGCTGCTGCGCGCCTTCGCGATCGTCAGCATCGTCGGCACGCACGCGAACCTGTTCACGCTGCTGGGCGGCGCGCACCTGCTGCTCGCGGTGGCGGGCTTCAACCTGGCCCGCTTCCCGCTGGCCGCCGACACCGCCCGCGAGCGCAGCCGCCGGATGCTGCGCGCCGCCGCCCGGATCGCCGTCCCGGCCGTGCTCGTCATCGGGACCGTCTCGTGGTGGACCGACGGCCTCGGCTGGCGGCAGGCCCTGCTGGTCAACGGCCTCTCGGACGCCGCCTGGAGCGAGCCCGCCTGGTACTACTGGTTCATCGAGGCCCTCGTCACGATCCTCGTGGCCGTCGCGGTGCTGTTCGCGGTCCCCGGCGTGGACCGGCTCGAGCGCCGCTGGCCGTTCGCCCTCCCGGTGGCGCTCGCGCTGCTGGCGCTGATCACCCGGTACGGCGTCCTCTCCGGCGCCGGCGACCAGATCCACCGGGCGCACGTCGTGTTCTGGCTGTTCGCGCTCGGCTGGGCGACCGCCCGCGCGCGCACCCCCGCGCAGCGGCTGCTGCTCACCGCGATCGCCGTCGGCTCGGTGCCCGGCTTCTTCGACGAGGGTGCCCGCAACACCTACGTGGCGGCCGGCCTCGTCGCCCTGGTCTGGGTGCCGTCGCTGCGCGTGCCCGACGCCGTCGCGCGGCTGGGAGGCACGCTGGCCGCCGCCTCGCTGTGGACCTACCTCGTGCACTGGCAGGTCTACCCGCACCTCGAGCACGAGATCCCGTGGCTCGCCACGCTGCTCTCGCTGCTGGCCGGGATCCTCGCCTGGCGGCTCGCCGACCGGGTCACCGCCCGGATCGGCCGCCGCCGCGCCTCGACCGATCGGGTGACGACGCCGCGGCGCACCGAGGAGCGGGAATGCGACAGGATCGTCGTGGGTTGAGAGGGGTTGGCGGGGAGCAGCAGCGAGGAAAGGGACGAGTCGTGCACCGAGTGGCGATGGTCAGCCTGCACACCTCCCCCCTCGACCAGCCGGGTACCGGCGATGCCGGCGGCATGAACGTCTACGTGCTCGAGCTCGCCCGCCAGCTCGCCGGCCGCGGCATCGAGGTCGACATCTTCACGCGGGCCACGTCCTCCGCGCTCCCGCCGCAGGTCGAGGCGGCGGACGGCGTGCTCGTGCGGCACGTGCCCGCGGGGCCGTTCGAGGGGCTGACGAAGGGCGAGCTGCCCGGGCAGCTGTGCACGTTCGCGCGCGAGGTCCTGCGGACCGAGGCAGCCCAGCCGCCGGGCCACTACGACGCCGTGCACTCCCACTACTGGCTCTCCGGGCAGGTCGGGGCGCTCGCCCGCGACCGCTGGGGAGTGCCGCTGGTGCACTCGATGCACACGATGGCCAAGGTCAAGAACGAGGCGCTCGCCGAGGGCGACACCCCGGAGCCCCCGGCGCGGGTGATCGGCGAGCAGCAGGTCGTGGACGCCGCCGACATGCTCATCGCCAGCACCGACATCGAGGCCAAGCAGCTGATCAACCTCTACGAGGCGGACGCCGGCCGCGTCGAGGTCGTGCACCCCGGCGTGGACCTCGACGTGTTCCGGCCGCGGGACCGCGCGGGCGTGCGCCGCGAGCTGGGGCTGCCCGAGGACGCTGCGGTGCTGCTCTTCGCCGGGCGGATCCAGCCGCTGAAGGCCCCCGACGTGCTGCTGCGGGCGGTCGCGGTGCTCGTCGCGGAGGACCCGTCGCTGCGCGGCCGCCTCGTCGTGCCGGTCGTGGGCGGGCCCTCGGGCTCCGGGCTCGACCACCCCGAGTCGCTGGCGGCGCTGGCCGACGAGCTCGGCCTCGCCGACGTCGTGCGGTTCGTGCCGCCGGTGGGCCAGGGCGACCTGGCGCGCTGGTGCGCGGCCGCCACCGCGGTCGCGGTGCCCTCCTACAACGAGTCGTTCGGCCTGGTCGCCGCCGAGGCGCAGGCCAGCGGGACGCCCGTCGTCGCCGCCGCCGTCGGCGGCCTGACGACGGTCGTCGACCACGGCCGCAGCGGTCTGCTGGTCGAGGGCCACGAGCCGCGCGACTGGGCGCGGGCACTGCGCCGGCTCGTCGACGACGAGGACCTGCACACCCGGCTCTCCCGCGGCGCCCGGCGCCAGGCCGGCCACTTCGCCTGGGAGCGGACCGCCGAGGAGACGCTGGACGTCTACCGCCGCGCCGCCCACCTGATGCGCACCCCAGGTTCCCGCGTGGGGCCGGCCGTGGTGGCAGGGTTGCCCGCGTGAGCGAGGAGACGCCGACCTCCCACGGGGGCGGGGACCCGGCCGTCGCTGCCGTCGTGCGCGACCACCTCACCGGCGCGGGCATCGAGTTCACCGAGGCGGAGCCGGGCGTCTTCTCGGCCTCGCTGCCCGGCGAGAAGAAGCTGCAGACGCCGGTGCGCATCGACGTCGGCCCGCACGCGCTGGGGCTGCACGCGTTCGTCTGCCGCCGGCCCGACGAGAACGACGAGGGCGTGCACCGCTGGCTGCTCCAGCGCAACCTGCGGATGTTCGGCGTCGCGTTCGCGATCGACCGGCTCGGGGACATCTACCTCGACGCGCGCCTGCCGCTGAGCGCGGTCACGCCCGACGAGCTCGACCGGTTGCTCGGCTCGGTGCTCACCTACGCCGACGACTCCTTCAACACCATCCTCGAGCTGGGCTTCGCCTCCTCGATCCGCAAGGAGTGGGAGTGGCGACGCCTGCGCGGCGAGTCCACCCGCAACCTCGACGCCTTCCGCGGCTGGCTCGAGGCGGGCGAGGACCCGCCCGGCGACCTGTCCTGAGCCCCACCCCGGTGCGCCACCGTCCTGGTCGTCCCGGCCGCCGGGAAGCCTCGCGGTGGCGTCCGCGCGCCGCGCCGGGTGAGCGCCACGCCGACCAGCGTCAGCGCGCCGCCGCGTAGGCGAGCCCCGGCGGCTGCTCGCCCGAGCAGCAGCAGGCCGAGGACGATCGTGATCGGCGGCGTCAGGTACGTCGAGACGCCCAGCCGGCCGGCGTCCATGTGCCGCAGTGCGTAGGCGTACGTCGTGAAGGCCACCGCCGTCGGGAAGACGCCGAGGTAGACGATCCACAGCACCGAGGAGTCGGCGCCGCGCGGGCCTCGGTGAGCAGGTCCCCCGCGAACGGCAGGCACACGAGCGCGCCGATCGTGCAGGCCAGCCAGACGACGCGGACGGCGGGGAGCCGGGCCATCAGCGGCTTCTGCAGGATCAGGCTGATCGCGTAGACGACCGCGGAGACCAGGCACAGCAGCACGCCGACGGGGTCGCGGTCGGCCGCGCCGGCCGAGGAGAACGCGATCAGCGCCACGCCCCCGAAGGCCAGCGCGATGCCGAGGCCCAGCCACGCGGTGAGGCGCTCGTCGAGGAAGACCGCCGCCAGGACGGCGATCAGCACCGGCGCCGTCTGGATCATCAGCACCGCGGTGCCGGCGTCGACGTAGCGCTCGCCCGCGTTCAGGGCGACGTTGTAGACCCCGAACCAGAGCACGCCGATGACCGTCAGCGAGGCCCACTCGCGGCCCGTGGGTCGCGGCACGCCGCGCGCCAGGGCGACCACGCCGAGGCAGAGCGCGCCGACCGCGAGCCGGCCGAGGCTCAGCGCGCCCGGGGAGAAGTCGTCGGCGAGGTAGCGGATCGCCACGAACGCCGAGGCCCAGAAGAGCAGCGTGGTGGCCACCGCCGCGACCGGGAGCCAGCGGGGCGGGCTCGTGGTCGCGGCGTCGGTCGGGGGCGGTCGCCGGGCTGCTCACCCGAGGAGCCTAGGAGGCCGGGACGACCGGCCGCTCGCGGGAATCGGACGTCACCGGAGCCCGGGGCGTCGGCTCAGGCCAGCGCGGCCGCGCCGCTGATCAGCCCCACGACGACGAGGCTCGCCGCCCAGAGGACGTCGAGGTTGAACCACGTCCGCGAGACCGCTCGCAGCCCGAACCAGGCGTAGACCGCCACGGCCAGGACGGCACCCGACGCGACCATCGCCAGCGTGTGCACACCCGCGACGAGCAGAGCCGAGGATGCCTGCCCCTCCAGCAGCTGTCCCATGGCGCCGTGCCCGCCCGTGTCGTGTCCGCCCATGTCGCCGCTCATGTCGCCGCTCATGTCCCCTCCGCCCGACTGCAGGGCGAGATAGATCGGCAGCAGCATCAGGCCCGCCCCGTGTGCCGTGGCGACGAGGAACGACCACAGCACGAGCCGGTGGGGAGGCACCCGCGACAGGAAGCGCGGGTGACGTCGGTTCACCAGGAGGTAGACGCCCAGCGACAGGACGAGGGCGGAGGCCCCGACGCGGATCGGCTGTTCCCAGTCGACCAGGGCGTCGATGGCGCCGAAGGGGAGCAGGATCGCCGTCATCGCCAGCAGGTGGCCCAGCGCGAGCGCGGCCAGCGCCCGCGCCATGCGCCAGTCGGCGCTGCTCCATCAGGGCGGCGGAGACGGCGAGCGGCCACCCCATGCCCGGGTTGATCCCGTGGTAGATCCCCGACGCGATCACGGCCCACCACAGGGCGGCGGTCGACGCGTCGCCCATCTCCGCCATGACGGGCGCGGCGCCGGTCAGGCCGAGGGGTAGCAGAAGCTGTCGGTCGAGCAGTCCCCGCCCTCCAGCCGGATCTGGTGCGAGCGGTACCCCTCCGGGAACTCGACCCAGAAGTTCGCGTCCAGGGTCAGGCCGCCCCCGTCCCCGACGTCGGCCTTGACCATCGCGGCCGGTACGCCGTCGGGGTAGAACTGGTCGTCCCAGGTGGAGTAGAGCGAGTTGGTCCAGTAGACCCGCTGCCCGTCGCGGCTGATCTCGACCATCTGCGGGCCGCCGCGGTAGTCGTTCCCGCTCGGGTGTGCGGCGCGACGAGTGATCCCGCCGGTGTGCACGGAGCCGGCGAGCACGGGGTTCCACGGGTCGCTGACGTCGTACTGCCGCATCTCACCGGTGCCCCAGCAGGAGACGTAGAGGAACCGGTCGTCCAGCGAGAGGTCGATGTCGGAGACCAGCGGTGGGACGGCCCCGAAGCCCTGGAGCAGTGGCGGCAGGTCGTCCGCGGCGGCCGGCTCCGGCGGGATGGTCGCGGTCTTGCGGGCGTGGAACTCGCCGTTCTCGCGCCACCACGTCCAGATCGAGCCCTCGAGGTTGGTGGTGTCGACGACGACGCCGCAGAAGCCGTACTCCCGCGACGGGTCGTGCGCCGGACGCACCTCCAGGGGCATCTGGTGGTTGTCGCCGAGGTCGATGGTCTGCACGTTCCGGCGACCGCGGAGGTCCCAGAAGTGCAGGCGGTGGCCGTACTTGTTCGACAGCAGGTCCTCGGCGACCAGGCCGTTCTCGAACTGCGGGGGCAGCCCCCACTCCGAGGAGACCATGTAGTCGCGGGGCAGGTTCCACCAGAAGTCGTAGTGCTTGTCCTGGACGCCGCGCTCGATCTCCCAGCGGCCGAGCACCTCGAAGGTCTCGCAGTCCATGATGAACACTCCGGGAGGCCCGTCGGTGCCGTCCGCGCCGCCCCCTCCGAGGGTCGAGACGTAGATGCCCTCGGGGCCGCAGTGGATGGTGTGGGGGCGCGAGTACCCGGTCTTGGCGAAGATCTCCTCCGGCTCGATCACCTTGTGCAGCTTGGCCTCGGTGGGCCCGCCCTGGGTGTCGACCACGTAGATCCGCGACGATCGGATGCCGGGGATGATCAGGTAGCGGCGCTCCAGGAACGCGTGGCCGGTCAGCGGGGAGAGCGCCGACGAGCAGGCATTCCAGCCGAAGTGGTGGAACTCGTCGCCGGTGTTCGGCATCAGCACCTGGTGCACGATCTGGCCGTAGCTGTCCGAGAGCGGGTCGACGTCCACGACGGCCAGCCCGTCGGGCTGCGAGCCGTCCGGGCTCAGCATCAGCGTGTAGGCCAGCGTCTCGGCCGGCGCCTCCATCGCCAGGCGGGGAGAGGCGTAGAACGTCGCGTCGGGTCGCACTGCCATGAGAGTCCTCCGGGTTCGCGGATGGTGCGGCGAACCTAGTCCTCCTCGGTGTCGTCGGGAAGAGCGACGACGGGCCGGTCGCGGCGGGTGCCGGTCCCGGTCAGCGCCCCGGTCAGCGGTCCCGTCAGCGCCCCGCTCAGCGCCCGAGGCCGAAGAACTCGGGGTTCGGCTGGAGCGCCGTCAGGTGCGCCATCCGGTTGGAGAGCGCGAAGAGCGCGGTGATCATGCCGACGTCCCAGATCTCCTCGTCGCTCAGGCCGCCGTCGCGCGCGGCGGCGAGGTGCTCGGCGGTGAGGCTGCCGGAGTCGCGGGCCACGCGCAGGGCGAGGTCGACGATCGTCCGCCCCCGCTCGTCGAGCTCGACGGTGCGCGGGTTCGCGGCGACGCGGTCGGCGATCTGCGGGTCCTTGGTGCGGATCCGCAGGATCGCGCCGTGGGCGACGACGCAGTAGGTGCAGTCGTTCGCCGCCGAGGTCGCGACGACGACGAGCTCGCGCTCGGCCTTCGAGAGCCCGTCGTCGGAGTCCATCAGGGCGTCGTGGAAGTCGAGGAACGCGCGCAGCTCCGCCGGGCGGCGCGCGAGCGCGCGGAAGACGTTGGGCACGAACCCGGACTTCTCGGCGATCGGCGCGACCCGCTCGCGCAGGTCGTCGGGGAAGTCCTCGAGCTCGACGTGGCCGAAGCGGCTGACGCTGGTGTCCTCAGGCATGGCGGTTCCTCCCGACGGGGTGCAGAGATCGCCCATCCTGCCCCGACCCCGCGCCCGCCGCGCGCCGGGTGTGCGCCGGGTGTGAGCCGGGCGCGCCCGGCCGGCTCAGAGGTCGAGCTTGTAGCCCAGCCCGCGCACGGTGATCAGCAGCGCCGGCTTGCCCGGGTCGGGCTCGAGCTTGGCGCGCAGCCGCTTCACGTGCACGTCGAGGGTCTTGGTGTCGCCCACGTAGTCGGCGCCCCAGACCCGGTCGATCAGCTGTCCGCGGGTCAGCACCCGCCCCGGGTTGCGCAGGAACATCTCCAGCAGCTCGAACTCCTTGAGCGGCAGCCGCTGCTCCTCGCCGTGCATCGTCACGACGTGGCGCTCGACATCCATCCGCACCGGCCCGGCCTCGAGCGCCGCCTGCTCCGGCTCCGCGTCGTGGCCGCGGCGCAGCACCGCCCGGATCCGCGCGGTCAGCTCGCGCGGCGAGTAGGGCTTGGTCACGTAGTCGTCCGCGCCGAGCTCGAGCCCGACGACCTTGTCGACCTCGTCGTCCTTGGCGCTGACCATGATCACGGGCACGTTCGACGTGGTGCGGATCTGCCGGCACACCTCGGTGCCCGGGATGCCTGGCAGCATCAGGTCCAGCAGCACGATGTCGGCCCCGCGTCGCTCGAACTCGGCGAGCGCCGTGTGGCCGTCGGCCGCGACGACGACCTCGTAGCCCTCCTTGGTCAGCATGTAGTCGAGCGCCTCGCTGTAGCTCTCCTCGTCCTCGACGACGAGCACCCGGGTCACCGGCGTACCTCCCGATCGTGCGGCTGGTCGGGCGCGGCCGCGCCCTGCTCCTCGGCGGCCCGCCGCTCGTCGCGCCGGGCGGCCTCCTCGGCCGCGGCGCCCGCGGGCGTGCCGGGCTCGACCATCTCCTGCAGCGCGGCGGCGGCGGGCCCCCGCTCGTCGCCCGGCTCGGCGGCGCGCTGGTCGCCGCCGGGCTGCGTGCCCGGCAGGCTGAGCGTGAAGGTCGAGCCGCGGCCCTCCTCCGACCACACCCGCACGTCGCCGCCGTGGGTGGCCGCCACGTGCTTGACGATGGAGAGGCCCAGGCCCGTGCCGCCGGTCGAGCGGTGCCGCGAGGGGTCGACGCGGTAGAAGCGCTCGAAGATGCGGTCGATCTCGCTCTGCGGGATGCCGATGCCCTGGTCGGTCACGGCCACCTCGACGGTCGCGCCGGCGGCCCGCGTGGTCACCACCACGCGCGAGTCGGGCTGCGAGTAGGCCACGGCGTTCGCGATCAGGTTGCCCACCGCCGCGGCCACCTGGTCGGCGTTGCCGAGCGCGTGCAGCTCGGGCTCGCCGGCGGCGATCAGCTCGATGCGCGACGTCTCGGCGTCGATCGCGTTGGCGTCCAGGGCGTTGGCGATGACGTCGTCCACGGGCACCGGGACGGGCTCCTCCAGCGGGTCGTCGCCCTGCAGGCGCGAGAGCTCGATGATCTGCTGCACCAGCGTGGAGAGCCGGTCGGACTCGGTGAGCATCCGGTCGCCGAAGCGGCGCACCGCCTGGGGGTCCTCCGCGGCGTCGACCACCGCCTCGGCGAGCAGCCGGATGGCGCCCACCGGCGTCTTCACCTCGTGGCTCACGTTGGCCACGAAGTCCCGGCGCACGGCCTCGACGCGCCGCTCCCGGGTGCGGTCCTCGACGAGCGCCAGCACCAGGCGCGTGCCCAGCGGGGCCACCCGGGCGGTGACCGTGCGCGGCGGCCGGCCGCCGCTGCGGTGCATGGTCAGCTCGGTCTCGCGGATCTGCCCGTCGCGGCGCACCTGGCGCACCAGCTCGGCGAGCTCCGCCACGACGAGGTCGTTGCCGCGCACCAGGCCCAGCGCGTACGCCGGGGCGCTCGCCTTGAGCACCACGTCGTCGCTGCCGACCACCACGGCGCTGCTGCGCAGCACCGAGAGCACGCTCGCCACGCCGGCGGGCACGACGGGCGGTGGCGGCTCGGTCACGCGCCGCTGGAGCCGGTCGCTGATGTGCCACGCCAGCACGGCGCCGCCGCCGACAGCCGCGCCGATGAGCGCGGCCAGCAGGGCCTGCGTCGTCGGGTCCACGCTGGTGATCGTACGCAGCCGGGCGCCCGGCGCGCGGCCCCGCGGCCCCCGGCGGCGAGCCGGCACAGGGAGTTCACCGGCCGTTCACGCCTCGGCTGTCCGTCGTCAGCGCGACTCCGTAGGCTCGGCGGCATGCGTGAGGCCTTCAACGACCAGCTCGAAGCGGTCATCAACGACCTGGTGGCGATCACCCGTCGCGTCGAGACCGCCACCCGCGAGAGCACCCGGGCGCTGATGACCGGCGACGCGGAGCTCGCCGAGAGCGTCATCTCGGCCGACGCGTCGATCGACCTGGCCCGCGAGCGCGTCGAGGACAACGCCTTCGCGCTGCTCTCCCTCCAGCAGCCCGTCGCCGGCGACCTGCGGACCATCGTGGCCGCGCTGCGGATGGTCAGCGAGCTCGAGCGGATGGGCGACCTCGCCGTGCACGTGGCCAAGATCGCGCGCCTGCGCGTGCCCGGCCGGGCCGTGCCGGAGGACGCCGTCCCGTCGATGGAGCAGATGGCGGCCGTGGCCACCGAGATGGTCACGCGCGTCAAGGTGATCATCGAGGAGCGGGACGTCGAGGGCGCGCTCGACCTGGCCGCCGCCGACGAGCAGATGGACAAGCTCCGCCGCGCGAACTTCGCCGAGCTCTTCGGGGCCGACTGGTCCCACGGGGTCGAGGCGGCCGTCGACATCGCGCTGCTGGGCCGCTACTACGAGCGCATCGCCGACCACGCCGTCTCGGTCGCGCGCCGCGTGGTCTTCGTCGTCACCGGGGAGTACCCGACCCAGGAGTGACCACCCGGCCGGGCCGGTCCCGCGGGAGGGCGGAGCGTCAGCGGCCCTGGCTGGCGACCGCGGCGGCGGCCTCGGCGGCGGCGTCGGGGTCGAGGTACTGCCCGCCGGTCACGGTGGGGCGCAGCTGGTCGTCGAGCCGGTAGAGCAGCGGCATCCCGGTGGGGATGTTGAGCCCGGCGATCTCGTCGTCGCCGATGCCGTCGAGGTGCTTGACCAGCGCGCGCAGGCTGTTGCCGTGCGCGGCGACGAGCACGGTGTGCCCCGCGCGCAGGTCCGCCGTGACGGCGGACTCCCAGTGCGGCAGCATCCGCGCGACGACGTCCTTGAGGCACTCGGTGCGCGGCATCTCGTCGCCGAGGTCGGCGTAGCGGGGGTCGCCGGCCTGGGAGTACTCGGCGTCGTCGTCGAGCGGGGGCGGCGGGGTGTCGAAGCTGCGGCGCCAGAGCATGAACTGCTCCTCGCCGAACTCCTCCAGCGTCTGCTTCTTGTCCTTGCCCTGCAGGGCGCCGTAGTGCCGCTCGTTGAGCCGCCAGCTGCGGCGCACGGGGATCCAGTGCCGGTCGCAGGCATCGAGCGCCAGCCCGGCCGTGGTGATCGCGCGCCGCTGCAGCGAGGTGTGCACGACGTCGGGGAGCACGTCGGCCTCGGCGATGAGCCTGCCGCCGCGCACGGCCTCGTCCCGGCCCTTCTCGGTCAGGTCGACGTCGACCCAGCCGGTGAAGAGGTTCTTGGCGTTCCACTCGCTCTCGCCGTGGCGGAGCAGGACCAGCGTCGCGCTCATTCGCCCCCCTCGGAGTGCCCCTCGCCGTGGCCTTCCTCCAGCAGGAAGGTGTCCTCGGGCACCGGGCGCTCGAGGTCCGTCTCCGTGCTGCCGTCGATGCCGGCGTACTCGTCGGCGTTCGGCAGCACCGGGACCTGCAGGGTGCTGCTGGAGCCGTCGCCGAAGGTGATGGTCACCTCCACGAAGTCGCCCACCCCGAAGTCGCCCGCCACCGGGATGCCGACGCCGCCGGGGAACTCCTCCTCGGCCAGGTTCACCAGGCCGTTGGCCGGGATCTCCACGGGGTCGAAGCCGTTGAAGCTCAGCGTGCCCGAGGCCCCGGCGCCGGCGAGGTCCTCCAGCGAGTTCGTGGCCGCGATGTCGTCGTTGTTCAGGGAGGCGATGAAGCGCCCGGTGTTGCCGTCGGTGGAGACGATGGCCGCGTTCAGGATGTCGACGTCGCCGTCGCGGTCGTTCACGCCCGCGGCGGGCGTGTAGATCATGTCGGTCGCGTAGTTCATGCACGACGACAGCGCGGGCACGAGCACGGCGGCGGCGATCAGGGGCGTGAGTCGGCGCTTCTTCTGCATCCTCGGCCTTCCGCGGGTCGTCGGCGCCCGTCGCGGGCGCCCGGTGGGGGCGCCAGCCTAGCGGTCGGCCCGGGCTGGCCGGGCTACTGGCCGATCCCGGTCGCGCGCACGGTGAGCAGCAGGGCCACGGTGACGCCGCCCGTCCAGGCGAGGGCGAGGGCGAGCAGCCTGGTCGCGCCCAGCTTCAGGCCGAGCCGCAGCGGCAGGTGCCGCAGGCCGGCGCGGTTGTCCGCCACCAGGCCGGGCAGCGCCCGCAGCACGTGCACACCGAGGCCCAGCAGCGCGGCCAGCACGACCACGATCACCTGCGGCGGGTCGCCCTCGGCGGCACCGCCGTAGCCGCCGTAGGAGAGGAACGCCGGGTAGCAGGCGAACTGCGCCATCCACGGCAGCGGCGAGAGCCACGAACCCCGCAGGAGCACGTTGCCGAGCAGCCCGACGGCCAGGGCGACGAGGTACGCGCTGGCGGCCGTCACGCCGTTGCCCACCGCGAGCGGGACCAGGAGCAGCACGGCCACGGCGATCACGAACCACACGGTGCCCGGGTCGAGGCGGCCGTCGGCGACGGGCTTGCCCGGCAGGTCGGCGGCGCGGTCCCCGGACCGGTCGACGAGGTCGTTGTGCCAGCCGAGGACGGCTTGCCCGGTGAGCACCGTGCCCAGCACCAGCAGCACCTCGGGACCGGAGCGGCCGCTGAGCGCGGCGACGGCGGCCAGCGCGCCGGCGGTGAGCAGGGCCTGCCGCGGGTGCGCGGCCGCCAGCAGCTGCAGCGTGGCGGCCCCGAGCCCGGGCGCGCGGCCCGGCGCCGCCCCGCGGGCCCGCGGCGTCAACGGCGGCCGCGCGTCCCGGCCGGTCCCGGTCGACCCGCGCCGGGGCGCGCGGTCGTCGTCCCGCTCCGAGGGCGGCGCCTGGTCGGCGCCGCGCCGGGAGCGCAGCGGTGTCCTCCCCATGCCCCCAGTATCCACCTCAGCCCGGCCCGCTGCCCACACCCGGCCTACGCCCCGCCCGCCGCGCGGACCACACGGCCCGCCGCTTTGTCAAGCCCTGATCACGGCTCTGACCTGCACAAACGCTTCGTCGGGCGCCGGCGCGCCGTGGTACGATCGATGTCGCGAAAGGGGAACTTCACATATGACCTTCACTGTCGGGGAAACGGTCGTCTACCCCAACCACGGGGCCGCGATCATCGAGGACATCGAGACGCGGAAGATCAAGGGTGAGGACCGGCAGTACCTGGTCCTCCGCATCGTGGCTCAGCAAGATCTGGTCGTCCGGGTGCCGGCGTGCAACCTCGACCTCGTCGGCGTCCGGGACGTCGTCGACAAGGCCGGTCTCGACCGGGTGTTCGACATCCTGCGCCTGACGCAGGTCGAGGAGCCGACCAACTGGTCGCGCCGGTACAAGGCGAACCTCGAGAAGCTGCACAGCGGTGACGTGCTCAAGGTGGCCGAGGTCGTGCGCGACCTGTGGCGGCGCGAGCGCGACCGCGGCCTCTCGGCCGGCGAGAAGCGGATGCTGGCCAAGGCGCGCCAGATCCTGGTCTCCGAGCTGGCGCTGGCCGAGGCGACGAACGAGGACAAGGCCGAGGCCATCCTCGACGAGGTGCTCGCCTCCTGAGTGCGACGCCGGCGCGAGCCGGACGCACGACCTGACGGGCCCCCGGGACGAGCTCCCGGGGGCCCGTCAGCGCGTGGCCGGTTCACGAGCGCGGCGCGGTCGGGCCCCGCGCGGGGCCACCGTCACCCGAGCCTGACTAGCGTGGACCCATGGAGCCTCTTCCCTACGCCGTCCCGCAGGTGCCCGACGAGGGTGGCCCGGACGACCCCCACGCGCCCCGCGAGCGGCCCGACCACGCCGAGGCGCTCGGCACCGTGCTCGAGCAGGACCGCGGCTCGCTGCCCTTCCTGCTGCTGCACGGCGAGTCGCTGGTGGCCAGCGCCTCCTGGGCGCTGGGGGAGGCCGGCGTCACCCCGCTCGACGTCACCACCGGGTGGGCGTCGGTGCGCGAGAGCGGCGAGGCCCTGGTGCTGCACGACGCGCTCTGCGCCGGCACCCCGGCGTGGTTCCTCGCCGTCTGTCTCGAGGAGGCGCTGGCGCACGACGCCGTCGCGGTCGGCGTCCGGCCGGTGACCGACACCGTCAAGGAGCGCGAGCCGGGCCCGGAGGACGGGCTGCTCGGTGCGACCGTCGACCGCGAGGAGCTGGTCCGGGTCACCTCGCCCGTGGTGCTGCCCGCGGCGGTGGTCGCCGGGCTGGACGGCCTGCCGCCGACCGACCTCGCGGAGGCCGTGGCGTCGTTGCGCGGGCACCACGCCGTCCGGCTGCTGCAGGCGCCGCCCGAGGGCATGCGGGTCGACAGCGAGGAGGACCTCGAGGTCCTCACCTCGCTCACGTCGCGGGGCGACCCGGCGTCGTGACGCCCCGCCGCGCGAGGTCGGCGGCCGTGCGCACGTCCTCGGGAAAGGTGATCTTCAGGTTCGCCGGGCCCGAGCGCACCGCGACCAGCCGCACCCGCTCGGCCAGCCGGTCGGCGTAGGCCTCGAGGCAGGAGGCCGTGTCGGTGCCCTCGAAGCCGTCGCCCTCCGCGCGGCGGTAGGCCTCCAGCAGCGGGGCCGCGCGGAATGCCTGCGGGGTCTGGACGCCGACCAGGTCGCCGGGCGCAGCCGAGCCGTCGCGGCGCAGCACCCCCGTGAGAGGGGCGGCCGGGAGGGCGCCGCCGTGGGCGCGGGCGGCCGCGAGCACCGCGCGGAGCAGCGCGGGGCCGGCGAGCGGGCGGGCGCCGTCGTGCACCGCCACCACGCCGACGCGTCCGGCGTCGACGTCCCCGGCCAGGACGCGCAGGGCCGCCCACTCGGACGCGTGCCGCGTCTGCCCGCCGGCGACCACGTCGACGCGGTCCTCGGCGCCGAGGTGGGGCACCACGGCGTCGGCCACCGCGTCGCGCTCGTCCTCGCGCACCACCAGCACCACCCGCCGGACACCCGGCACGGCGAGCGCGTCGCGCACCGACCAGGCCAGCACCGCGGCGTCGCCGAGCGGCAGCAGCACCTTGTTCACCCCCGCGCCGACGCGCGAGCCCGAGCCGGCGGCCACCACGACGACGGCCGCGTCGGCCTGCCCCTGGTCCGTCATCCGCCCTCCCGGCCGCCTGCGTGAGGGCGGCACTCTAGCCCGCGCGCGGCGCGGTCCGTGCCGGTCAGACCACGAGCGCGGTGGCGACCGCCGCCACGCCCTCGCCGCGCCCGGTCAGCCCCAGGCCGTCGGTCGTGGTGGCCGCCAGCGAGACCGGGGCACCCACGGCCACCGTCATCGCCGCCTCCGCCTCGGAGCGGCGCGGGCCCAGCCGGGGCCGGTTGCCGATCACCTGCACGGCGACGTTGCCGATGCGGAAACCCGCCTCGCGCACCCGCCGCGCCGTCTCGGCGAGCAGGTCGGCGCCCGAGGCGCCCCGCCACGCGGGGTCGGTCGTGCCGAGCTGGAGCCCGAGGTCGCCGAGGCCCGCCGCCGAGAGCAGCGCGTCGCAGGCGGCGTGGGCGGCCACGTCGGCGTCCGAGTGGCCCTCGAGGCCGGCCGGCTCCTCGGGCCACGCCAGGCAGCCCAGGTGCATCGGGTGGCCCTCCACGAGGCGGTGGACGTCGGTGCCGACGCCCACGCGGGGAAGGACGGGGTCGGCGACGCCCGCCCCGGGATGCTCCGGCGGATCGCCGGTCTCGTCGCTCACGGCGCGATCATGCCTGAGGGAGGATGGGGACGTGAACAGCCGTCGCGTCCCCCGGGGCACCTGGGCCCTGACCGGCCTGCTGACGGGCGTGGCCGGCCTGGCGACGAGCTACGCGACCGCGGCGGCGTTGTCGGTGCGCGAGTCGCCGGTGATCGCGGTGGCCGAGCTGGTCGTCAGCCGCACGCCCGGCCCGGTCGCCGAGACCGCGATCGACCTCCTGGGCGCGGCCGACAAGCCGGTGCTGCTCGCCGTGATCGCGGTGCTGCTGGGCCTCCTGTTCGCGCTCGCCGGGCGCCTCGCGGACGGCCCGTGGTGGCGGCCGCTGCTCGTCTGGATGCCGCTGGCCGCCGTCGGGTTCGCGGCGGCGCTCTCCGGGCCGGCCCCGACGGCCGCCGCGGTGGCGCCGGTCGGCGTGGGCCTGGCGACGTGGCTCGTGGTCGGCACCGTGCTCGCCGAGCGGCTGGGGGCGGACGGGATCCGCGACGACGCGGCGACGCCGGCCGGCGGCGCCGCCGGGGCGGCGTCGCGGCGCGGGTTCCTGGTCGCCGCGGGCTCGGTGGCCGCCGGGTCGGCGGTCGTCGCCCTCGCCGGGCGCCTCGTGAGCCGCGGACGGCGCCAGGTCGAGCGCACCCGGTCGCTGCTGAAGCTGCCGGTCTCGCGCCCGGCGGTCCCCGACGGGGCCAGCCTGGGCGTCGAGGGGATCGACCGCTGGCGCACACCCAACGCGTCGTTCTACGTGATCCACACCGCCATCGCGCTGCCGACCGTGGACCCCGACGACTGGTCGCTGCGGGTGCACGGGCTCGTCGACCGCGAGCTCACGCTGACCTACGAGGAGCTGGTCTCCCGCCGACTGACCGAGAGCTGGGTCACGCTCAACTGCGTCTCCAACGAGGTCGGCGGCGACCTGATCGGCAACGCCTGGTGGAGCGGCGTGCGCCTGGCGGACATCCTCGCCGAGGTGGGGGTCTCGCCGGAGGCCGACGCGGTCAAGCAGACCTCGGAGGACGGCTGGACCTGCGGCACGCCGCTCGCGGCCCTCACCGACGACCGCGACGCGATGCTCGCGGTGGGGATGAACGGCCGTCCGCTGCCGATCGAGCACGGCTTCCCGGTGCGCACGATCGTGCCCGGGCTCTACGGCTTCGTCTCGGCCACGAAGTGGGTCGTCGACCTCGAGGTGACGCGGTTCGCGGACTTCGAGGCCTACTGGACGACCAAGGGCTGGGCCGAGCGCGCGCCGGTCAAGCTCGCCTCGCGGATCGACGTCCCCGGCTCCGGCGACGAGGTGCCGGCGGGCGAGGTCCGCGTCGGGGGCATGGCCTGGGCCCAGCGGACCGGGGTCGCGGTCGTCGAGGTCGCGCTCGACGACGGGGCGTGGCAGCGGGCCGAGCTGGGCGCGGTGCCCAGCGACGACACCTGGGTGCAGTGGGTGGCCGCGCTGGACACGCCGCCCGGCGACCACGTCGTCCGGGTGCGCGCCACCGGCAAGGACGGCGAGGTGCAGCCCGAGGAGCGGGTGTCGCCGATCCCCGACGGGGCGACCGGGTGGCACTCGGTGGACTTCACCGCGACCGCCTGAGCCGACCGGGCGTCAATCCGTCCCGGTCGGGCCCGGCTGGTTCGGGCCCGGTCGGCCTCGTGGCAGGGCGGTCACCAGTTGCGGTTGCTGCCCCGCTTCGGCAGGGGGGTGCCCTTCGGGCGGATCACGTAGACGACGCCGCCCGAGGCGCGCAGCCACTGCCGCTCGAACTGGTCGCGGCGGTAGACCCGACGCACGCCCTTGCCCCGGCCGGCCGGATCGTGGGCGACCACGCGGCCGGCCCTGGTGAAGCCCGAGATCACCATCAGGTGGCCGTTCGAGGCGCGGATGGGGGCGTTGGCCAGCTGCCCGGGCGCCCAGGCGATCGAGGCGACCAGGGGGATCCCGGCGGCGACGAACCGCTCCGCCTCGCGCAGCGAGCGCAGCCGGGTGACGAACGCCTTCGTCCCGCGCACGCCGGCGTACGCGGTGTTGAAGGGCCAGTTGCCCGTGCCGCGGTAGGCGTGGTCGTAGCTGAAGCGAGCCGCGTGGTCGACCCACGGCTGGGGGTGCCCCTTCGGCACCCAGCGGCGGCCGGCGCGGCCCACGAGCCGCTTGTAGCGGCCGAGCACCATCGACACGGCGGTGGGGGAGCACCAGGCCTCGCCGCCGCCGCCCCAGCGGGGGTAGTGGTCGGTGTGGGTGTACTGGGACCAGCGCGGCATCGACAGTGACCGGCCGCGCGCGGGGCCGGGCTTCGAGGTCGGCGGCGTGCCCTCGGGCAGCCGCGAGACCATCGCGCCGATCGCGTCCACCCGCGGGGTCGCGCGCGAGCCGGCCGGGCGGACCAGGTGCACCCGCAGCTGCCAGCGGCGCACGCCGGCCGCGGAGGCCGCCCGCCAGGTGTCCACGGCCACGCGGCCGAGGTCGTCGGGCTGGCTGCCGCGGCTGGCGCGCCGGATCCGTCCGTCGGCGTGCGCCCAGTCGGCGAGGGTGTCCCAGGACGACGTCCGGCCGCCGGACCTCGCGCGCACCTGCACGCGGATCCAGGAGCCGCCCGGCGTCGTCGCGTTCCAGGAGGCGATCAGCTCGGTCAGCCCGAAGCCCGGCTTCTGCCAGGGTGAGTGCCAGGTCGCGTACTGGTAGGCGCGGCCCCCGCGGGTCAGCCGCCTGCGCGGGGAGGCGATCACCAGCGCCCCGCGGTGCGCGCGGGTGCCGCGGTGCCAGCCGCGCCTGAGGGCGCGCTGGCCGTCGTGCCACGTGTGCACGATCCCGCGCGCCGCAGCGCGTCGGGTCGGGGCGTCGCCGGCGGCCACGGAGGCCGCGGCGTCTGCCCCCGCGGCGTGCGGGGCGGCGCCCGCGACGGGCGCGAGCAGGGCCGCGGCGAGGGCGCCCGCGAGTCCGGCGGCGAGGGCGGGGCCCCGACGGGCGGGGCGCGGGCGGGGACGCCGGGGCACGGGGGGCAGCATGGCGTCACCGTAGGTCAGCCCCGCCTCATCTGTCCCCGCAGTCACAGAAACGCCGATGCCGGACGGACCCGCCCTCCCCCCTAGACTCGACGGGTGACACTCCGGCTCCACGACACCGCGACGCGCGAGGTGCGCGACTTCGTCCCCCTCGTCGACGGGCACGCGAGCGTCTACGTCTGCGGGCTCACGGTGCAGTCCGAGCCGCACGTGGGGCACGTCCGCTCGGCCGTCAACTTCGACGTGCTGCGCCGCTGGCTCGAGCACCGCGGCTACGCGGTCACGTTCATCCGCAACGTCACCGACATCGACGACAAGATCCTGGTCAAGGCCGAGGAGCGCGGCCGACCCTGGTTCGAGCACGCCGCGGCGATGAAGCGCGAGCTCGACCGGGCGTACGCCGCGCTGAACGTCGCCCCGCCGACCTACGAGCCGGCCGCGACGGGTCACGTCCCGGAGATGCTCGAGCTGATCGAGGAGCTCGTCGAGCGCGGGCACGCCTACTCCGCCGAGGACGGGTCCGGCGACGTGTACTTCGACGTCCGCTCCTGGCCGGCGTACGGCGAGCTGACCCGGCAGGGCATCGACGACATGGAGGCCGCCGAGGACGCCGACCCCCGCGGCAAGCGCGACCCCCGCGACTTCGCGCTCTGGAAGGGCGCCAAGGAGAGCGAGCCGGCGACCGCGTCCTGGCCCTCGCCGTGGGGTCGCGGGCGGCCCGGGTGGCACATCGAGTGCTCGGCGATGGCCGGCAAGTACCTCGGCGCGGCCTTCGACATCCACGGCGGCGGCGTCGACCTGCGCTTCCCGCACCACGAGAACGAGCAGGCCCAGTCCCGCGCGGCGGGGCGGGACTTCGCCGCGGCCTGGCTGCACAACGCCTGGATCACCACGGCCGGCGAGAAGATGAGCAAGTCGCTGGGCAACAGCCTCACCATCCCGGCCGTGCTGGAGCGCTACCGCGGCATCGAGCTGCGCTTCTACATGGTCTCGATGCACTACCGCAGCCACGTCGAGTTCAGCTTCGAGGCGCTCGACGAGGCCGCGGCCGGGTTCCGCCGCGTCGAGGGGTTCCTCGAGCGCGCCCGCGCCGCGCTCGGCGAGGTGCGCGCGGACGGCGCCCTGCCCGCGGAGTTCGCGGCGGCGATGGACGACGACCTGGGCACGCCGGCGGCGATCGCCGTGCTGCACGGCACGGTCCGCGAGGGCAACCGGCTGCTCGGCGAGGGCGACGACGCGGCCGACCGCGACGCGCTCCGCGAGGCCGCCACGGCCGTGCGCGCCATGCTGGGGGTGCTCGGCCTCGACCCGCAGGACGCGGCATGGCCCGGCGGCGGCGCCGACGCGGCGCTGACGGCGGCGGTGGACGCGCTGGTCTCCGGCCTGCTGGAGCAGCGCGCGCAGGCGCGCCGGGACAAGGACTTCGCGACGGCCGACGCGATCCGCGACCAGCTCAAGGCCGCGGGCATCGAGGTGGAGGACACCCCCGACGGCCCGACCTGGAGCATCTGACGAGCAGCACGAAGCACCTGATGGGACACAGCTGATGGCGGGCAACAGCCGACGCAAGGGCGCCGTGCGGCGCAGCAGCAAGGGCAACCCCACCGCGGGGTCGGGCGGCCGCGTCCGCCGGGGCCTCGAGGGCAAGGGCCCGACGCCGAAGGCGAAGGACCGCCCGGCGCACAAGGCGTACCAGGGCAACAAGTCCGGCGGGCAGGCCCGCGGCGGCAAGGGTCGCCGGCGCGGCGGTGCCGACGAGTGGGTCGCCGGGCGCAACTCCTGCGTCGAGCTGCTGCGCGCGGGGGCGCCCGTCACCGGGCTGTACGTCGCTGAGGGCACGGAGCGCGACGGTCGCCTGCAGGAGGCGTTCGCGCTCGCCGCGGAGCGCAGCGTCTCGCTGCTGGAGGTGGCCCGCAGCGAGCTCGACCGGCTCACCGGCGGTGCCGTGCACCAGGGCCTCGCCGCGCGCGTGCCGGCCTACGACTACGCCCACCCGGACGACCTGCTCGCCCGCGCCGAGGAGCGCGGCGAGGCCCCGCTGGTCGTGGCCCTCGACTCGGTGACCGACCCGCGCAACCTCGGCGCGGTGGTCCGCTCGGCCGGCGCGTTCGGGGCGCACGGCGTCGTGGTGCCCGAGCGCCGCGCGGCCGGGATGACGGCCGCGGCCTGGAAGGCGAGCGCCGGCGCGGCCGCCCGCGTCCCCGTCGCCCAGACGGTCAACCTCGTGCGGCAGCTGAAGGCCTACCAGGAGGCGGGCTGCATGGTCGTCGGCCTGGCCGCCGACGGCGACGTCTCGCTGCCCGACCTCGCGCTGGCCGACGGCCCGCTGGTGGTCGTCGTCGGCTCCGAGGGGTCCGGGCTGGGGCGGCTGGTGGGGGAGACCTGCGACCAGCGGGTCAGCGTGCCGATGGCCGCGTCCGCGGAGTCCCTGAACGCCGGTGTCGCGGCCTCGGTGGCGCTGTACGCCATCGCCCAGGCCCGCCGCTGACCCGGTGTCGTCGCGGATGTCGACCCCGCCCGCTTCGACCGTGCGGCAAGGCCGAGGCGTGGACCCCGGCCCCACGCCGCCGACCGGCGCGCGGCCGTCGCGTGGCGCGCGTCCTGGCCGGGCTCGCCGTCGTGCTGGTCGTCGCGGTGGTCGTGGCGATCCCGCTGTTCCTGATCAGCAGCCGGGCGGTCACGCTGGCCAGCCACGAGGCCGTGGTGCGGCCGACGCTCGACGGCGAGGTCGTGCTGCGCACGGGCCCGGTGCTGCCCGACGTCCGCCTCGTCGGCCGGGAGGACCTCGGCGTCCCCGTCGGCGTCGTCATCGAGCTGGGCAAGACCGAGGCGACGTCGACCGGGGCGCTGGTCAACCGGTACGCGTTCATCGCCAGCCAGCCCGACGCGCAGCGTCGCGTGGTGCAGGACGCCGTCACCGACATGGCCGTCGCGGCCGCCCTGCGCGGGCTCGCGGTGGGTGTCGCGGTGGTGGGTGCCTGGGTCCTGGTGGGCTCCCGCCGCCGCGCCGAGGTGCGGGCGGCGCTCCGCTCGCGTCGCGGCGTCGCGGGCGCGGGCGTCCTCGTGGTCGTCGCCGTGGCCGCCTGGCAGCCCTGGGACACCGACCCCCGCTTCCTCGAGCGCGACGACCGGTGGCAGACGCTGGAGGCCTTCCTCGGCCCGGAGGTGCCGTTGCCCGAGGAGGCGGCGGCGCTCCAGGTGAGCGTCGACTCGGTGGTCTCGGCCGAGACCCGGCGCCTGGTGGCGAACGCGGTCGACACCTTCGAGCGCAGCCGCGCCTTCTACTCCGAGGCCGCGCAGGCGGCCGCCGGGCTGGCGCTGCGCCAGCCCCGGGAGGGCGAGACCGTCGCGCTGGTGGTCTCGGACCGGCACGACAACATCGGCATGGACCCGGTGGCTCGCGCCGTGGGCGACGCCGGCGGCGCCACGGTCGTCATCGACGGCGGCGACGACACCTCGAACGGCAAGTCCTGGGAGGCGTTCAGCCTGGCCTCGCTGCACGACGTGTTCGGCGACCTCGAGCGCTACGGCGTGGCCGGCAACCACGACGGCGGCGACTTCGTGCAGGACTACCTCACCGACCGCGGCTGGACGATGATGTCCGGCGAGGTGGTCGACGGCCCCGGCGGGTCACGGATGCTGGGCATCCCCGACCCGCGCAGCAGCGGCTTCGGGTCGATCCGCGAGCAGGGGGCGATGAGCTTCGCCGAGCAGTCCGACGCGCTCGCCGACGCCGCCTGCGAGGCCGACGCCGAGGGCGACCGGGTGAACACGCTGCTCGTGCACGACACCAACCAGGGTCGCCCCGCGCTGGACCGCGGCTGCGTCGACCTGGTGGTCGGCGGCCACCTGCACGTGACCGTGGCGCCCGAACCCACGCTGGGCGAGAACGGCCGCACCGGCTGGACCTTCATCAACGGCACCACGGGCGGGGCGGCGTACGCGATCGCGGTGGGCAGCAAGATCCGGCGCACGGCGGCGATGTCGCTGGTGACCTACCGCGACGGTCGCCCGGTGGGGGTGCAGGCGGTGGCGCTGCGCACCGACGGCGTCTTCGAGGTCGGGAAGTGGACCGAGCTCACCTACGGCGAGGAGGCGCCCGAGCCGGGGCCGGGTGCGCCGGCCACCGAGGCGCCGACCCCCGCACCCGGCCCCGGCGGCCCGGGCCTCGGCGAGGGCGACCTCGGCGAGGGCGACGAGCCCGGGCAGCAGATCGGGCCCGGCACCACGCTCACCCCGGACCCCTGACCGGCTGCACGCCGGGGGCTACGCGGAGGCCTCGGGGTCCTCGTCCGGGGGGTCGGCCAGCTGCTCGTCCGGGCGGCTGCGCAGGACCCGGTCGACGTAGTCCCGGGCCGCGGAGGTGATGTCGACCTCCCGTCCCTGCTGCTCGGAGAGGTGCCACTTGTGCTCGAGCACCTCGTGGAAGAGCTCGGGCGGCTCGAGCTTCCCGCGGGCCTCGGCGGGCACCATCCGCGTGATGGGGTCGTAGACCTCGCTCAGCCAGCGGCTCGCGACCAGCGACCGGTCCTCGCGGCCCAGGTCGTGGCTGGCCGTGTAGGACGCCAGGTCGTTGAGCAGCCGCCGCGCCTGGTTGTCCTGCACCGCCATCCCGGTGAGCGAGCGCAGCTCGCGGGTGTGGTGGCCGAGCTCGACCACCCGAGGGCGGATCCGCAGGGTGTCGCCGCCCAGGTCCGTGACGATGTCGAGCTCCTCGACGTCGAAGCCCATCTCGTTGAGCCGCTCGACGCGCTGCTCGACGCGCCACAGGTCCTCGGCGGGCGCCTCCTCGGCGTCGGTCAGCTCGCGCCACAGGGCGTCGTACCGCTCGCGGAGCATCGCGACGACGTCGTGGGGGCTGGGCACGTCCGTGTCGGGGTCGCCGGGCGCCGGGTGGACGTCGCCGGCTGCCCCGAGGTCGAGCAGCTCGGCGAAGACGTTCTCGCAGCCGACGGCCACGTCGTGCTCGCGCATCCGGTCCGCGAGGGAGGGGTGCATCTCCCCGGTCTCGGCGTCGACGAGGTACGCCGCGAACGCGCCGGCGTCGCGGCGGAAGAGCACGTTGGACAGCGACACGTCCCCCCAGAAGAAGCCGGTCAGGTGCAGCCGGACCAGCAGCACCACCAGGGCGTCCACGAGCGAGGGCAGGTCGCGCGCGGTGAGACCGTGCTTGAACAGGGTGCGGTAGGGCAGCGAGAAGGGCAGGTAGCGGGTCACCAGCGCCGCGGGCAGCTCCGCGCCGTCGGCGGTGACGCGCCCGGCCACGACCGCCTGCGGCTCGACCGCGGGCAGGCCGAGGCGCTGCAGGTCGCGCAGCACGCGGTACTCGCGGTCCGCCGCCTCCTCCCCGGTCTCCTTGAGGGCCCAGACGGACCGACCGGTGCGCACGGTGCGCACGACGTGGCGGGACAGCCCGCGGGGCAGGTCGACCACGTGCTCGTCCCCCCAGGTCTCCAGCGACTTCGACCAGGGCAGGCGCAGCAGCTCGGGGTCGGGCCGGCGGGAGGTGATCCGCAGGGCCATGGGCACAGGCTAGACCCGCGCGGCGGTCGTGCTCAGGGCTGCGCCCCGCGTGGCTCGAGCTGGACCGCGCCCGGGCCGCGCTCGGCCAGCACGTCGCCGGGGTTCTGCAGGGCACAGCTGCGCAGGCTCAGGCAGCCGCAGCCGATGCAGCCGTCGAGGTTGTCCCGCAGCCGCTCGAGCCGCTCGATCTGCTCGTCGAGCCGCCGGCGCCACAGCCGCGAGAGCCGCGCCCAGTCGCGCTTGGTCGGCGCGCGGCCCGCCGGCAGCGTGGCCGAGCGCCTCGCCGATCTCGTCCAGCGTCGAGCCCGACCCGCTGGGCGGCCCGGATGAACGCCACCCGGCGCAGCATCGACTGCGGGTAGCGGCGCTGGTTGCCGCTCGTGCGTTCCGAGCCGATCAGGCCGCGGTCCTCGTAGAACCGGAGCGCGGAGCGGGCCACGCCGGAGCGCTCCGCGAGCTGGCCGATCGTGATGGTCACCCGGACATTCTCCGGCACGGGTGGGTTGACCTCAACCTCACTCGAAGTCCAAGGATGGTCGCCATGACGACGACCACCGCCGATCCCCGCCCTGCCCACCCCGACCCGGGGGAGCGGGTCTCGACGCTGCTCGGCCGGCTGACCGGCGACGAGAAGCACGAGCCCGCCGCCCTCTCGACCCTGGACGTGCTGCGCGTGCTCTACGAGCGCCTGCTGCGCGTCGACCCCACCCGGCCCGACGACCCCCGCCGCGACCGGCTGCTGCTCTCCAAGGGGCACGGGCCACAGGCCTACTACGCCGTGCTCGCCGCGCGCGGCTTCCTGCCCGAGGAGTGGCTGGCGGGATGGACCGGCTGGGACTCGCCGCTGGGCGAGCACCCCGACCGGACGCTCGTACCAGGGGCCGAGATCTCCTCGGGCTCGCTGGGGCACGGCCTGCCGCTCGGCGTCGGGACCGCCCTGGGCCTGCGGGCGCAGGGAGTCCCCGCGCGCGTGGTCGTGCTCGTCGGGGACGCCGAGCTCGACGAGGGCAGCAACGCCGAGGCGGCCGCGCTCGCGGGGGCGCTGGGGCTCGCGCGCCTGACGGTGGTGGCGATCGACAACCGGTCCGCCACCCACGGGGCGCCCGGCCGGATCGCGGCGCGGTTCGCGGTCGAGGGCTGGGCCACCGCCGAGGTGGACGGCCGCGACCACGACGCCCTCGAGGTGGCGCTGCGGGACCGCCCGGCAGCGGAGGACCCACGGCCGCGCCTGGTCCTCGCCCGCGTCGAGGCGAAGGGGGGCCACGCATGAGCAGCGTGCTGGAGGCCGCGCTGGCCGGCCGGGACCGGCCGGCGTACGCGGCGACGGCGCGCGAGCAGATGGCCGCCACGGTCACCGCGCTGCTTGCCGAGGACCCCCGCGCGGCGCTGGTCTACGCCGAGATCTCCGGTCAGTACGTCCGCCGGGCCGCGGCGCGGCACCCCGAGCGGGTGGTCAACGTCGGCATCCGCGAGCAGCTGCTGGTCTCGGTGGCCGGCGGCATGGCGCTGGCGGGGATGCGACCGGTGGTGCACACCTTCGCGCCGTTCCTCGTCGAGCGGGCCTTCGAGCAGCTCAAGCTCGACCTCGCGCACCAGGGCGTCGGGGCCGTGCTGGTGAGCACGGGCGGGTCCTTCGACCTGCCGGCGGCGGGCCGCACCCACCAGGCGCCCGGCGACGTCGCGCTGATGGACACGCTGCCCGGCGTGCACGTGCACGCGCCGGGCGGTCCCGCCGAGACGGACGCGGTGCTGCGGCGCGCGGTCGCGGGCGACGAGCTGCACTACGTGCGCTTGACCGACCGGGCCGGCCGCGTCGACGACCCTCGGGCCCTCGAGCGGCTGCGGGTGCTGCGCTCGGGGCGGGGGCCGGTCGTCGTGGCCCTCGGGCCGGTCGTCGACGACGCCTTCGCCGCGGCCGCGGGCACCGACGCGATGGTGCTGCACGCGACCACGGTGCGGCCCTTCGACGTCGCGGGGCTGCGGGAGGCCACCGCCGACCGCGCGGTCGCCGACGTGGTGCTGGTCGAGCCGTGGCTCGCGGGCACGTCGGCGCACGCGGTCGCCGCGGCGCTGGGCGACCGGCCGCACACCCTGCGCAGCGTCGGGGTGCGGCGCGAGGCGGAGCTGCGCCGGTACGGCACCCGCGAGCAGCACGCGGCGGCGCACGGCCTGGACGCCGCCGGGATCCGGCGGGCCATCGACGCCGCGGCGGACGCCGCCACCCGACGGGCGCGCGGCCCGGCCCGACTAGGCTGGGGCCCGCCCGGCGGCCGGCCGGGCAGGCCGCGTTAGCTCAGCTGGCAGAGCACCCGCCTTGTAAGCGGACGGTCAGGAGTTCGAGTCTCCTACGCGGCTCCCAGCGGGGTCACCTCGAAGGCGCGCGGGGGGTCCACGAAGGCATCCTGCGCCGCGACGATGCGCAGCTCGCGCTCGCCCGAGGCGTGCGTGGCCGCGAGGAGGGCGTGCAGGGAGGCCGCGGTGCGGCCGAGCGCCCGCGCGGCGCCGACCTCGGGCAGGTGGGCCGAGAAGAGCGCCGCGGTGACGTCGCCGGAGCCGTTCGCCTTGATCGGCAGCCGCGGGGTGCGCACCGTCCAGGCGCCCTCGCCGGTCACGGCGAGCATGCCGATCTCGTCGGGATCGGAGCCGGCCTCGGCCAGGCTGGTGACGAGCACGGTCTCCGGGCCCATCGCCCGCGCCTCGTGCGCGGCCGCCACGATCTCGTCGAGGGCAGCGGGGTCGCCGCCCTCCTGGCCGACCAGGTCGCGGCCCACCAGGAAGCCGAGCTCGAACTGGTTGGGGGTGATCACGTCGGCCGTGGGCACGACGCGCTCCCGCACCAGCGGGGGCAGCGCCGGGTCGACGAAGCAGCCGGAGACGGCGTTGCCCATCACCGGGTCGCAGGTGTACGCGGCGTCGGGGTTGGCGGCCTTGGCGCGGGTGACCGCGTCGAGGACGACGTCCACGATGCCCGGCGAGCCGAGGTAGCCCGACAGCACGCCGTCGACGCCGAGCGCCCCGCGCTCCTCGATGCCGGTGACCACCGCGCGCACGTCCTCGGGGTCGAGCAGCGGGCCGCGCCACGCGCCGTACCCCGTGTGGTTGGAGAAGACGACCGTCGGCACGAGGCAGACCTCGTGGCCGAGCCGCTGCAGCGGGAAGACGGCGGCGGCGTTGCCGACATGGCCGTAGGCGACGAGCGACTGGATCGACAGGAAGCGCATGGGACCCATCCTGCCCGCCGCCACCCCGGGCGGAAACTCGCGCCCTGCACGCCCGAGAGCCCCCCGGCTCCCGCCGGTCGGGTCAGGCCGGCAGGCGCCAGTCCACGGGCGCGCCGCCCTGCTCGGCGAGAAGGGTGTTGACCCGCGAGAACGGCCGCGAGCCGAAGAAGCCTCGTCGCGCGGAGAGTGGCGACGGGTGCGCCGACTCCACCCACGGCACCGGGGAGAGCAGCGGCTTCAGCGACTGGGCGTCGCGTCCCCAGAGGATCGCGGCGAGGGGCCCGCCCCGCGCGGCGAGCGCGCGGATGGCGCACTCGGTGACCTCCTCCCAGCCGCGCCCGCGGTGCGAGGCCGGCTCGCCGGGGCGCACGGTCAGGCAGCGGTTGAGCAGCATCACGCCCTGGTCGGTCCAGGCCGACAGGTCGCCGTGCTCGGGTGTCTCGACGCCGAGGTCGACGGCCATCTCCTGGTAGATGTTCGTCAGGCTGCGGGGGATGGGACGCACGTCCGGCGCGACCGCGAAGCAGAGCCCGATCGGGTGGCCCAGGCGTCGGGTAGGGGTCCTGGCCGACGATCAGCACCCGCGCGTCGGCGAGCGGACGCCGGAACGCGCGCAGGATCTGCTCGCCGGCGGGCAGGTAGGGGCGGCCGGCCGAGAGCTCGTCGCGCAGGAACCGGCCCATCGCGGCGATCCGGTCGTCCACCGGGGCCAGCGCCTCGGCCCAGTCGGGGGCGACGAGTCCCTGGTCGACCAGTCCGGCGAGCGCGCTCATCGCGGCGAGGGTAGCGGGGCGCCCGGAGACCTAGGATGTCGCCATGAAGCTCGGCGCGTTCTCCGTCAGCCTGCCCGTCTCCGACCTCGAGCGCTCCCGGCTCTTCTACGAGGCCCTGGGCTTCGAGGCGATCGGCGGCGCGGGCGACGAGGGTTACCTGATGCTGCGCAACGGCTCGACGGTGCTCGGGCTCTTCGCCTTCGACGGGCTGGACTTCGAGGCGCCGATGCTCACCTTCAACCCGGGGATGACCCAGGACCTCGGGCAGACCGACGACTTCACGGACGTCCGCGAGGTCAGCCGTCGGCTGCGCGGGGAGGGGATCACCCCGGACCCGGACTGCGACCCGGGCGAGAGCGGCCCGGCCCACCTGGGCCTCGTGGACCCGGACGGCCACCGGATCCTCGTCGACCAGTTCTACGACGCCCCCTGACGCCGAGTGGGCGTGAGTCCCGCGGGGCTCACGCCCACTCGGCGGGGATGACCTGCCCAGTGGGCGCGAGTCCCGCGTCAGCGGCGGGACTCACGCCCAGTCGGCTCATCGGGAGAGGGCGCGGGAGCCGGCGGAGGAGTACCGGCGGGTGCGGTTGGCGCCGATCGCCTCGCGGCGCGCGGAGCGGTCGGCCGCCCGGACGTCGCGGTCGGCGGCGGTCTCGTCGTCCGCCTCGGGCGTGGACCACTGGTCGATCCACTCGTCGAGCACCTGCCAGGTGGTGCCGCGCGCCGCGCGGCCGGTCAGCATGCCGAGGTGGCCGCCCGGCACGATCTCGAAGCGCGCCTCCTTGGCGCCGCTGAGCATCGGGATCACCGCCTGCACCGCCCTGACGGGCGCGATCCCGTCGTTGGCACCGCCGAAGACGAGCACCGGCGCCCGCAGGTCGGCCAGCGAGATGGTGCGGTCGCCGAGCGCGAAGGTGCCCCGCGACAGGGCGTTGCCCTTCACGAACCGGTGGTAGAGCTGCCCGAACGAGCGACCGGGGTAGGCGATCATGTTGTCGGTGAACCGGTCCACCGCCTCGAGCTGGGCGAGGAACTCGGTGTCGTCGAGATTGGCGGCGACGGCCGCCGGCCTGGTCACCAGCTTCTGGAACGAGCTGAGCTGGAAGGCCCAGCGCACGGCGGGCTTCGGCAGACCGCCCATCAGCTGGTAGGCCCGGGTGATGGCACCGGGCCGCCGGGTGACGTTCAGCCGCAGCAGCGGGCGCAGCGGCGCGACCAGCGGCACCAGGGAGACGTCGACGGGGCTGCCCACGACGGTCACCGAGGCGATCGGCAGGTCCGGGCTGTCGGCCGCGGTCAGCATCGAGAAGATGCCCCCGAGGCTCCAGCCGACGACGTGGACGGGCCGACCGCCCGCATGCTGGGAGACCTCGCGGATCGCGGCGGGCACCACCTCGTCGATCCAGTGCTCCATGCCGAGGTTGCGGTCGCGGAACGAGACCTGGCCGTACTCCACGACGTAGGTACGCCGCCCCCCGACGACCAGGTGCTCGACCAGCGAGCAGCCGCGCCGCAGGTCGAAGCAGAGGCTCGGCGCCGCGAGCGGCGTGACCAGCAGCACCGGGTCGCCGGTCTCCTGGGTGGTGGTCGGCCGGTAGTGGTAGACCTCCCGCAGCGTCCCCTCGTCGATCAGCGTCCGGGGCATCGGGCGCAGGTCGGCCAGGCCGCCGTACAGGGCCTTGTGCGCCACGTTGCTCGCCGCGGAGACGACCTGCCCGGGCTTGGGGATCACGTCCATGGCCGCAAGGTACCCGACACACCACCCCTCGGGAGCCGCCGTGCGTTGGTCGGGCAGGTCACCCTAGGCATGGCCCGCGCGACCGGTCGCGGTGCCAGGAGGGAGTCGGTCATGAGGTGGAGCTCGGCCCTGGCTGGAGGCGCCGCGGCCCTCGGGGCCCTGGCGACGCACGACCTGCTGCAGAAGCGGCACACGATCCTGCGCAACTTCCCGGTGATCGGCCACGGGCGCTACGCCGTCGAGAAGCTCGGCCCCGAGCTGCGGCAGTACGTCGTGGCCTCGGACGACGAGGAGCGTCCCTTCAGCCGCGACCAGCGGGAGTGGGTCTACGCGTCGGCCAAGCAGCAGAACAGCTACGCCGGCTTCGGTACCGACAACGACGTCGAGGGCGCCGTGGGCTACCCCGTGGTCAAGCACCGCACCTTCGCCGGCGCGGGCGTCGACCCGACCACGGCGCCGGAGGACGACCGGTTGCCGGGGGCCAAGGTGCTGGGTGGCCCGCGCGGCCGCCGGCACGCGTTCCGACCGGCGTCGGTCGTCAACGTCTCCGCGATGAGCTTCGGCTCCCTCTCCGGCCCGGCGGTGCACGCCCTCAACGAGGGCGTGCGCGAGGCGGGGTGCCTGCAGAACACCGGCGAGGGCGGGTTGTCGCGCCACCACCAGCGGGGCGGCGAGCTCGTCTTCCAGATCGGCACCGGCTACTTCGGCTGCCGCAGCGAGGACGGGCGCTTCGACCTGGCCCAGCTGAAGGACCTCGTCGAGCAGAACCCGGTGCGCGCGCTGGAGGTCAAGCTCTCCCAGGGCGCCAAGCCCGGGCTGGGCGGCATGCTGCCCGGGAAGAAGGTCACGGCGGAGATCGCCGAGGCGCGGGGAGTCGAGGTGGGCGAGGACTGCTTCTCCCCGAGCCGGCACTCGGCCTTCGGCGACGTCGACTCGATGCTCGACTTCGTCGAGATGCTCGCGGCCGAGACCGGCCTGCCGGTCGGGATCAAGGCGGCCGTCGGGAACCTCACCGTCTGGGACGAGCTGGTCCGTCAGATGGAGGCCGGCACGGCGGAGACGCGCCGGGGCGTCGACTTCGTCACCGTCGACGGCGGGGAGGGTGGCACGGGCGCCGCCCCGCTGTTGTTCGCCGATGCCGTCTCCTACCCGTTCCGGGTGGGCTTCACCGAGGTCTACCGGCGGTTCGCCGCCGCGGGCCTGGTCGACCGGCTGACGTTCGTCGGCTCCGGCAAGCTGGGCGTGCCCGAGAACGCGGTGGTCGCCATGGCGCTGGGAGCGGACCTGCTCAACGTCGGCCGGGAGGCGATGTTCGCCCTCGGCTGCATCCAGGCGCGGAAGTGTCACACCGACCGGTGCCCCACGGGGGTCGCGACGCAGGACCCGCGGTTCACCCGGGGCCTCGTCACCGAGGACAAGAGCGAGCGGGTCACCCACTACGTCCGCGCGCTGCGCCGCGACCTGCGTCGGCTCGCCGCCGCGGTCGGCGTCGACCACCCGGGGCTGATCACCCCCGCCGACATCGACCTCATGGACGGGCAGCGCGGCGGCACGAGCCTGGCCGAGCTGTACGGCTACGAGGACGGCTGGGGCGGCCTCGGCGACGAGGTGTGCGAGGACCTGCGCACGGCGCTGCGGGACGGCGTCCCGGGCTGACCCGTCGCGCCGCCCGGCCGCCTCGGGTCAGGACCGGGTCGCGGGCCGCACGGTCTTGCCGTGCTCGGGACGCTGCTCGGCCAGGTCCCGCAGGAACCGGTCGGCCCACTTGTTGATGTCGTTCTCCTTGACCGTGCGGCGCAGGGCCTTCATCCGGCGGGTCCGCTCCTTCGCCGGCGCCTGGAAGGCGTCCATCAGGGTGGTCTTCATGCCGTTGATGTCGTAGGGGTTCACCAGCCACGCCTGGCGCAGCTCCTCGGCGGCGCCGGCGAACTCGGAGAGCACCAGGGCGCCGTCGTCGTCGGGCCGGCAGGCGACGTACTCCTTGGCCACCAGGTTCATGCCGTCGCGGAACGGCGTGACGACCATGATGTCGGCGGCGCGGTAGAGCGCCGCCATCTCCTCGCGCGGGTAGGAGGAGTGCAGGTAGGAGATCAGCGGCCGGCCGATGCGCCCGAGGTCGCCGTTGATCCGGCCGACGAGCCGGTCGATGTCGTCGCGCAGGATCCGGTACTGCTCCACCCGCTCCCGCGACGGCGTCGCGACCTGCACGAACACGGCGTTCTCCGTGGCCAGGTGCCCGTCGCGCACCAGCTCGCTGAAGGCGCGCAGCCGCGCGTAGATGCCCTTGGTGTAGTCGAGCCGGTCGATGCCGAGGAACATCGTGCGCGGCGCCCCGAGGGCCTCGCGGATCTCGGCCGCCCGCTCGACCACCGACTCCTTCTCGGCCAGCTCGGCGAAGCCCTGGGTGTCGATCGAGATCGGGTACGCCTTCGCGCGCACCGAGCGCCCGTCGGCCAGGTAGACCATGTCGCGGTGGGTCTTGTGACCGACCCGCTGGCGCACCAGGCGGACGAAGTTCTGGGAGGCGCCCGGCAGCTGGAAGCCGACGAGGTCGGCGCCGAGCAGCCCCTCGAGCAGCTGGCGGCGCCAGGGCAGCTGCTGGAAGAGCTCCGCCGGCGGGAAGGGGATGTGCAGGTAGAAGCCGATCCTCAGGTCGGGACGCAGCTCGCGCAGCATCTGGGGAACCAGCTGCAGCTGGTAGTCCTGCACCCAGACAGTCCCACCCTGGGCGGCCACGCCGGCGGCGCGCTCGGCGAAGCGGTGGTTCACGGTGACGTAGGAGTCGAACCACTCGCGGTGGAACTCCGGCTTGGCGACCACGTCGTGGTAGAGCGGCCAGAGCGTGGCGTTGGAGAAGCCCTCGTAGAACTCCTCGATCTCCCGGGCCGTCAGCGCCACCGGTACGAGCGAGAGGCCGTCGTCCACGAAGGGCTCGAGGTCGGTCTCGGTGCCGCCGGGCCAGCCGATCCAGGCGCCGTCGTTGGCGCGCATCACCGGCTCCAGCGCGCTGACGAGCCCGCCGGGCGAGCGCCGCCAGCCCACCGAGCCGTCCGCGTTCTTCACCCGGTCGACGGGAAGGCGGTTCGCGACGATCACGAGGTCCGCGGAGCCGATCTGAGTCACGCCCCGACCCTAGCCCCGGCCCGTGAGCGCGCCGCCGAGGCGAGGGCCTGCTTGCCCGGCGTGTCCGACCGGGCATGAATCACAGCGTTGTGCTTCCCCTGTAGCCTCCGTCGAGGAGCCGCACCGCACCAGCGCGAGGAGACGACGCATGGACGCCGCGAACGCCGCACCGGACCACCCGGCCCCCCGTGCCGCCAGTCTGTCGGACCGCGACCGCGAGATCCTCGGCTTCGAGCGCCAGTGGTGGAAGTACGCCGGCGCCAAGGAGCAGGCGGTCCGCGACAAGTTCGACATGTCCTCCACCCGGTACTACCAGGTCCTCAACGCGCTGATCGACCGCCCGGAGGCCCTCGAGGCCGATCCGCTGCTGGTCCGGCGGCTGCGCCGGCTGCGCTCCCAGCGCCAGCGCCAGCGCTCCGCCCGCCGACTCGGGTTCGAGGTCTGAGCCGGATGAGGCGAGCCGAGGCCCGGACCCGCCCCCAGCGCGCGGCGCTGCGCCGGGCGCGCCGCCGCGACGAGCGGGGCCTCGCCCTGCCCTCGTCGGTGGTGGCCGTGGCCACCATCGCCGTCGCGCTGGCCGGACTGGCCTTCGTCGTCACCGACGACGCCCAGCCCGACGGCGCCGTGGCTGTCTCGCAGCCCGCTGACGCCGACGCCGACGCCGCGGCCCCGCCCGAGCAGGCGGGCCCGACGAAGAAGGCCGCGCCCGCGAAGAAGAAGAAAGCAGAAGCCGCCCGTGGAGCGGGGCGAGACCTACGTCGTGGTCTTCAACAACACCAACGTTGCCGGCCTCGCCGGGTCGGTGGCCGGCCAGGCGCAGGGCGCCGGGTGGCAGGTGGTGGGGTCCGACAACTGGGTCGGCACCATCCCGCAGACCACGGTCTACTACCCGCCGCGGCTGAAGGAGGCCGGGCGGATGCTGGCCCGGGACCTCGGCATCGAGCGGCTGATGCCGGCCGTCGAGCCGATGCAGTTCGACCGCCTGACCGTGATCCTCACCGGCGCGATCTGAGCGTCAGCCGGCGACGCCGGAGCCCGCGCCGTCCGCGGCGGCGGCGTCAGCGGCGAGGCGGTGCAGCAGGTCCAGCACGCCCTGCGGGCCCTCGACGACGAGGTCGGCGCGCTCGGTCAGCGGGGTACCGGTCGCGGCCTCGTCCGCGGTGGCCGAACAGACCAGCAGGGTGGGCAGGCCGGCGTCCGCGAGCTCGGTGACCGCCGCGAACGCCTCGACGTCGCCGAGGTCGTCGCCGGCGAACAAGAACGCCTCGGCGTCGAGCTCGCGCACGAGCGTGTGCACGACGTCCCCCTTGTGCATCCCGGGCGCGCGCACCTCCACCACGTGCCGGCCCGGCTCGATGGTCAGGCCGTGCGCGACGGCCAGCTCGCGCAGGGGCTCGACCAGCCGCGCCTGCGCGTCGTCCGGGTCGACCAGCCGCCGCGTGTGCACGGCGAGGGCGAGGTGCTTGTCCTCCAGCCAGGCCTCGGACGCGCCGGCCCGCTCCAGGACCGCCGGCAGCGCCTGCCGGAAGGCGGTGAGGCCCTCGGGCGGCTCCGGCGAGAGGATCTCGCGCCGCGTCGTCGACCAGCGTTCGTTGCCGTACTGGCCGAACACGAAGAGGTCGGTGCCGGCCTCGACGAGGACGTCGCCGACCTGCTCGAGGCCGCCGAGCTCGAGGACCTGCGCCGCGGGACGCCCGGTGATCACCGCGAGCGCGCGCACCTGCGGGGCCAGCGCGGCCAGCACCCCGGTGGCGTCCGGGTGGATGTGCGCCTCGGTGGGGTCGTCGACGATCGGGGCGAGGGTGCCGTCGAAGTCGAGGCCCACGACTGCCCCGCTCGCCGCGCGGGCGAGCGCCGCGTAGCGCGCGTCCCCGTTGGACCCCCGCGGCTCACCCACGTCCATGGGGAACACCTCACCACATCGGGAACCCGCCTGCGGTACGAGCCACGCGACGACGGCCATCGGGCGGGATGCGCGCCGCGGTCCACATCGCGGACCGGGTGTGCACATTCTGAGACGCCTGCGTAGTCTCGGGGCCGGCTCATCCAGAGGGACTGAGGGAACGGCCCGTCGACGTCCCGGCAACCGCCGCGCACCTCCCGGCCCCCACACGGGGGACGGGCGCGGAAACGGTGCCAAATCCGCTCGGCGCGACCGTCGCGTCCGGGGAAGATGAGGAGGAGGACCATGAGCGCCACCGTCACCGACCGGACCACGCCCGCGGACACGAGCTCCGGCCCCGCACTCCGCGAGGGTGCCTTCGGGCACGCGACCGGCCTCTCCTGTCGCGAGTGCGGCCACCGGATCGCGCTGGGGCCGCACTACGCGTGTCCGGAGTGCTTCGGGCCGCTGGAGATCGCGTACGACTTCCCCGCCGTGACCCGCGAGCGCATCGAGGCCGGCCCGCGCAACATCTGGCGCTACAAGGACCTGCTGCCGGTGCCGTCGGACATCGAGCAGAGCCCCAACATGGAGCCCGGCTTCACCCGGCTGCTGCGCAGCGACAACCTCGGCCGCGCGCTGGGCATCGAGCGGCTCTGGGTCAAGGACGACTCGACGAACCCCACGAACTCCTTCAAGGACCGCGTCGTGGCGTGTGCCCTGTCGGCCGCGAACGAGCTCGGCGCCAAGGTCTTCGCCTGCCCCTCGACCGGCAACCTCGCCAACGCGGTGGCCGCCGCCGGCGCCCGGGCCGGCATCCGCACCGTGGTGTTCATCCCGAGCAATCTCGAGCAGCCCAAGCAGGTCAACTCGGCGGTGTACACCGAGCACCTCGTGGCGGTGGACGGCTCCTACGACGACGTGAACAAGCTGGCCTCCGAGATCGCCGGCGAGGAGGAGGGGTGGGCGTTCGTGAACGTCAACGTGCGCCCCTACTACGCCGAGGGCTCCAAGACGCTCGGCTACGAGATCGCCGAGCAGCTGGGCTGGCGGCTGCCCGACCAGATCGTCATCCCCGTGGCCTCCGGGTCGCAGCTGACCAAGGTGCACAAGGCGTTCCGCGAGCTCGTCAGCCTCGGGCTCGTCGAGGACAAGCCGTACCGCGTCTTCGGTGCCCAGGCCTCCGGCTGCTCGCCGGTGTCGACCTCGTGGAAGGCCGGCGTCGACGCGATCCGCCCGGTCAAGCCGGACACCATCGCCAAGAGCCTGGCGATCGGCAACCCGGCCGACGGCATCTACGTCCTCGACGTCTGCAAGGAGACCGGCGGCGCCGTCGAGGACGTGAGCGACGAGGAGGTCCGCGAGGGCATCCTGCTGCTCGCGCGCAACGAGGGCATCTTCACCGAGACGGCCGGTGGCACGACCGTCGCCGTGACCAGGAAGCTCGTCGAGAGCGGCCAGCTGGACCCCGCGCTCGAGACGGTCGTGATCAACACCGGCATGGGCCTGAAGACCCTCGACGCCGTGGCCGGGTCCGTCGGGCCGGCGGCGACCATCGGGGCGTCGTACGCCGACTTCGTCGCCACCGGCATCGCCTGAGCCCGGCCGAGAGCAGCCCGGCCGAGAGCAGCCCGGCCCCACCAGCCCGACCGACAGCAGAGGAGCCCCGTTGCCCGTCTCCGTCCGCATCCCGACGATCCTGCGCACCTACACCGGCGGCGACTCCGACGTCAGTGCCGAGGGCGACACGCTCGCCGACGTGCTGGCCTCGCTCGACGCGTCGTACCCCGGCATCCGGGGCCGGGTGCTCGACGACACCGGCAAGGTGCGCCGGTTCGTGAACGTCTACGTCGACGACGAGGACGTCCGCTTCGCCGACGAGCTCGGCACCGCCACCCCGGACGGCTCCCGGGTCTCGATCATCCCCGCCGTCGCCGGCGGCGCCTGACCCCCGCGCCCGCACCCGCCCGGCACATGTAACGCGGTGTCCATGGCGGTTCGGCGGTGCCACGACACCGCAGAACCGTCACGGACACCGCGTTACAGCTCAACGCTCGGCGGCGACCTCGGCGCGGCGGCGCTCCAGGTGGGCCCGCTCCGCGCGGTTGCCGCACCGCCGCACCGCCTCGTCGTACGCCGACCGCGCGGCGTCGGCGTCCCCGGCGCGCGCCAGCAGCTCGGCCCGCGTCCCGGGCAGCCGGTGGCCAGACAGCGCGACGCCGTCGAGGGCGGCCAGCCCGGCCAGCGGGCCGTCGGCCTCGGCCACCGCGACGGCGCGGTTCAGCCGCACCACCGGCGACTCGCCGAGCGCGAGCAGGTCGTCGTAGCGCCGCACGATGCGCGCCCAGTCGGTCGCGGCCGCCGTGGGTGCGACCGCGTGCTCGGCCGCGATCAGTGCCTGCAGGAGGTAGGGCGACGCCGGGGCGTGCGCGTGCGGCGTCAGCAGCGCCAGCGCCTCGTCGACCGCGGCCGCGTCCCATCGCGACCGGTCCTGGTCGGGCAGGAGCACCGGCGAGCCGTCGGCGGCGACCCGCGCGTCGCGGCGGGAGTGCTGCAGCAGCACCAGCGCGAGCAGCGCGTCGAGCTCGCGGCGCGTGGCCGCGTCGAGGCTCGCGGAGGCCACCGCCCGGACGACCCGGACGAGGCGCACCGCCTCGGCCGCGAGGTCGGCGCGGACGAGCCGTGCGCCCGAGCCGGGCGCGTAGCCGGCGGTGAACGCCAGGTAGGCGACGTCGGCGGCGAGCGCCAGCCGGTCACCGAGCTCGGCGCCCGTGGGCACCGCGAAGGCCGCGCCGGCCAGCCGGCGGCGCGCCCGGGTCAACCGGGCGGCCATCGTCGACGTCGGGACAAGGAACAGCCGCGCGATCTCGTCGGTGGGCACGCCCAGGACCAGCCGCAGCGTGAGCGCCGCGGCGTGCTCCGCGGGCAGCGACGGGTGCGCGCACAGCAGCACCAGCCGGAGCCGTTCGTCGACGACTCCGGCCTCGCTGGCGTCCCCGGGGTCGGCCATGCTGCGCTGCGCCCTTTCGCTCAGGTCGGCCTCGACGGTCAGGGCGGGCAACCGGCGCGCCGCGACCTGTTCCGTGCGCAGCCGGTCGAGGACCCGGCGTCGCGCGGCGGTGAGCAGCCAGGCCGCCCGCGCCGCGGGCACCCCGTGGTCCGGCCAGGTGCGGGCCGCGGCCTCGAACGCGTCGCCGAGCGCGTCCTCGGCCAGGTCGAGCCGGCGGTACCGCGCGACGAGCAGGGCCAGCAGGCGGCCCCACTCGTCGCGCATGGCCGCAGCGATCGCCTCCCGGGCGTCCTGCGGGGGAGGCGGCGCGGCGGTCACGTCGTCCGCACCGGTGGGCTCAGCCCTCGCCGCCGTGGTCGACCGTGGGGCGCACCTCGATGGTGTCGCCCGTCACGGCCAGGACCCGACAGGCCTCGAGCAGGCCGTCGGCGTCGTCGGTACGCACGAGGTAGAAGCCCCCGAGCTGCTCGGCGGCCTCGGCGTACGGTCCGTCGGTGACGGTGTGCTCGGCGCCGCGGGCGGGTCGCAGGGTGCGGGCGCCGCCGGAGTGGGCCAGCTCGGCGCCTCCCACGATCTCGTCCCCGCGCTCGGCCAGCAGCTTGGCGAACTCGTCGTGCCGGGCGAAGACCGCGGCGCGCTCGTCGTCGGTGGCGCTGGCCCAGGCGGCCTCGTCGCCGGTCAGCAGGACGGCGTAGGTGGTCATGGCGGTTCCCTTCGTCGGGTGGAGTCTGTCAAAGCCATGACGGGCGGGGGAGGCCGAAATCGACAGGACCCTGCGATCTGTCGCAGGCCAGCTGTCGCCGGGGACCCCGCACAGGCCTGCTCGAGCGTCGATAACCCCGCGTTACAAGCGGAAGGGGCAGCGCACAGCTAGGCGTCGCGGCGGGCGCCCGGGGAGGGGGTCGCGACGCGGACGGCGGGCTCCGGCCAGCCCGCGCCGGCGGCGCGCCGGCGCACCGACTCCGCGACGGCCTCGCGGGCGCCGACCGGCACGAGCGCGACCGCGGAGCCGCCGAACCCGCCGCCGACCATCCGGGCGCCGAGGGCACCGGCGGTGACCGCCGCCTCGACGGCGCCGTCCAGCTCGGGGGTGCTCACCTCGTGGTCGTCGCGCAGCGAGGCGTGCGAGGCGGTGAGCAGCGGGCCGAGCAGGCGCGGGTCTTGCGCGCGCAGCGCCGCGACGGCCTGGCGCACCCGCCGGTTCTCGGTGACCACGTGGCGGGCGCGCCGGCGCTGCACGGCGTCGTCGAGCGGCGCCAGGACGTCGGCCACCGGGTCGCCGCCGTCCGCGAGGTCGCGCAACCCGACGCCGAGGGCGGCCTCGGCGGCCAGGCATGCGTCCCGCCGCGCGGCGTAGCCGCCGTCGGTGTGCGCGTGCGCCACGCGGGTGTCGACGACGAGCAGCGCGAGCCCCGCGTCGGCCAGGGCGAGCGGCACCGCCTCGGCCGCGAGCGACCGGGTGTCGAGCAGCACGGCGTGCCCCTCGGTGGCGAACAGCGCGGCGAGCTGGTCGAGCAGCCCGGTGGGCGCGCCGACGAACTCCTGCTCGGCGCGCTGCACCAGCCGCGCCAGGTCACGCCGGTCGAGGTCCTCGTCCAGCGCCCGGCCCGCCAGCCCGGTGAGCGCCAGCGCGACCGCGACCTCCAGCGCGTGCGAGGAGGCGAGCCCGGCGCCCGCCGGCACGTCGCTGGTGATCTCGAGGTCCGCGCCGGGCACCGCGTGACCGGCCTCGCCGAGCGCCCACGCCACCCCGGCGACGTACGCCGGCCAGCCCCGCACCGATCCCGGCCGCGGCCGGGTGGCCAGCTCCGCCGTGCCGTGGCCCGCCGAGGTGACGACGAGGCGGTCGTCGTCCCGAGCCCGGGCCCGCACGACGGCTCGTTCGGCCAGCGCCATCGGCAGCGCGAGGCCGCCGGTGTAGTCGGTGTGCTCGCCGATCAGGTTGAGGCGGCCGGGCGCCGACCAGGCGCCGTCCCAGCCGCGCGCGTCGGCATCCGGCCGCACTCCCTCCGGCGGCGTCTGCACAGGGGCGAGGCTACCCGCGCGCACCCCGGGACCCCTTCTTGCACTCGCATAGGGCGAGTGCTAAACATGTGGCTGGCACTCGACACACGAGAGTGCCACCACACGGACCGGCACGTTGAGGTCTGCAGCGACGGCGGGAAGGGTCCGCCGGCTCGGCCAGATCGTCCGTCGCGGGCAACGACCGGCGCCGTCCATAGCTGTGCACCTGACTGCATCTGACAAGGAACGCAGGAGACCATGTCGAAGCTGATTGCGTTTGACGAGGAGGCCCGGCGCGGCCTCGAGCGTGGAATGAACACGCTGGCCGACGCCGTGAAGGTCACCCTCGGGCCCAAGGGCCGCAACGTCGTGCTCGAGAAGAAGTGGGGCGCCCCCACGATCACCAACGACGGTGTGAGCATCGCCAAGGAGATCGAGCTCGAGGACCCCTACGAGAAGATCGGCGCCGAGCTGGTCAAGGAGGTCGCCAAGAAGACCGACGACGTCGCCGGTGACGGCACGACCGACGGCGACCGTGCTGGCCCAGGCCATGGTGCGCGAGGGCCTGCGCAACGTCGCAGCCGGCGCGAACCCGATGAGCCTCAAGCGCGGCATCGAGGCCGCCGTCGAGGCCGTCTCGGAGCAGCTGCTCGCGATGGCCAAGGACGTCGAGACCAAGGAGCAGATCGCCTCCACCGCGAGCATCTCCGCAGCCGACCCGACCGTCGGCGAGATCATCGCCGAGGCGATGGACAAGGTCGGCAAGGAAGGCGTCATCACGGTCGAGGAGTCGAACACCTTCGGGCTCGACCTCGAGCTCACCGAGGGCATGCGGTTCGACAAGGGCTACACCTCGGCCTACTTCGTCACCGACACCGAGCGCATGGAGACGGTGCTCGAGGAGCCCTACATCCTCATCGCCAACTCCAAGATCTCCAACGTCAAGGACCTGCTGCCGGTCCTCGAGAAGGTCATGCAGTCGGGCAAGCCGCTGCTGATCCTCTCCGAGGACGTCGACGGCGAGGCCCTCTCGACGCTGGTCGTGAACAAGATCCGCGGCACCTTCAAGTCCGCCGCGGTCAAGGCACCCGGCTTCGGCGACCGCCGCAAGGCCATGCTCCAGGACATCGCGATCCTGACCGGCGGCCAGGTCATCTCCGAGGAGGTCGGCCTCAAGCTCGAGTCGACCGACATCGGCATGCTCGGCCAGGCCCGCAAGGTCGTCATCACCAAGGACGAGACCACCATCGTCGAGGGTGCGGGCGACCAGGACCAGATCAACGGCCGGGTGAACCAGATCCGCGCCGAGATCGAGGCCTCCGACTCCGACTACGACCGCGAGAAGCTGCAGGAGCGGCTCGCCAAGCTGGCCGGCGGCGTGGCCGTCATCAAGGTCGGCGCCGCCACCGAGGTCGAGCTCAAGGAGCGCAAGCACCGCATCGAGGACGCCGTCCGCAACGCGAAGGCGGCCGTCGAGGAGGGCATCGTCGCCGGCGGCGGCGTCGCCCTGGCGCAGGCTGCGGCGAAGGCGTTCGACAAGCTCGAGCTGGCCGACGACGAGCTGACCGGCGCCAACATCGTGCGCCTGGCCACCGAGGCCCCGCTCAAGCAGATCGCGATCAACGCCGGCCTCGAGGGCGGCGTCGTGGCGGAGAAGGTGCGCAACCTGACCCCGGGTCACGGCCTGAACGCGGCCTCCGGCGAGTACGTCGACATGGTCGCCGAGGGCATCATCGACCCGGCCAAGGTGACGCGCTCCGCGCTGCAGAACGCCGGCTCGATCGCCGCGCTGTTCCTCACCACCGAGGCCGTCGTGGCCGACAAGCCGGAGAAGGGCGGGGCCGCCATGGGCGGCGACCCCACCGGCGGCATGGGCGGCATGGACTTCTGAGCCCGTCCTGAGGCGGGCCGCCAGGCCCGTCTCGGGGGGTCGTCCACCCCCGCGCCGACGGCGCGACGCTGACGCAGGGCCCCGGGAGCACCGCTCCCGGGGCCCTCGTGTCCCGGTCCTCGCGTCCGGGCCCTCGTGCGTCCCGGCTCGGGCCGCGGGTTGTGTGAGGCTGGCCGCGTGCAGGAGGACGAGCGGCGAGCCCGGTTCGAGGAGCTGGCGCCCGCACTGGTCGAGCCGCTGCGCCGCTACCTCGCCCGCCGGACCGACCCCGCCACCGCGGACGACGTGCTGGCCGAGACGCTGCTGGTCTGCTGGCGCCGGCTCGACGAGCTGGCCGACGACCCGCTGCCCTGGGCGTACGGCGTCTGCCGCCACTGCCTCGCGAACGCCGAGCGGTCGGCCCGGCGGCAGCGCCGCGTCGCGGGCAAGGTCGCCGCCCTCGACCCGCCGCGCGCCACCACTCCCGGCCCGGAGCACACCGCGGGCGACCCGGTGCTCACCACGGCGCTCTCCGGGCTGGCCGCCGGCGACGCCGAGGTGCTCCGGCTCTGGGCCTGGGAGGACCTCGGTGCGAGCGGGATCGCCGCCGTCCTCGGGGTCAGCCCGAACGCCGCCTCCATCCGCCTGCACCGGGCCAAGGACCGGCTCGCCGCGGCGCTGCGAAAGATCGACGGCCCGGCCGGACATGAGGGGGCAGAGGGGAGGACGCGATGAGCGACGAGACCGGCGGTGCTGGCGACGAGGGCGCGCGACGAACCGCTCCACGCCCGGCTGCGCGCCGGCGACCCCGCTGCCTCCCTGCCGCCGGTCGAGGGCGACCGGGCGCGACGACTCCTGGAGGCGACCATGGGCCACGACCCGACCCCGGACCGCGACCCCGCCGGCGACCCCGACCCGCCCTGGTGGCGTGGCGCGCACGGCCCTGGTGGCTGCGGCCGCGGTGCTGGTGCTGGGCGGCGTCGCGGGCGGCCTGGCGCTCGCCGGGGACGACCCCGGCGCGGTCGGCGCGGGCGACGCGCCGGCATCGCCGACGCCGGCCGAGCAGCCGGCCCCCGAGGAGGCGCCCCCGGCGACGGCCGGGGACCCGGAGGAGACGCCCGGCTCCCTGACGACGCTGTCGCTGTCCGCCCCGGCGCCCGCGGCGGGGGCCCGCTGCCGGATGGTCTCGGCCGAGGCGCTGGCCACGCTCGAGACCGCCTTCGCCGGCACCGTGACGGAGGTCGGCGAGGACGCGGTGAGCTTCGAGGTCGACCGGTGGTACGCCGGCGGCGAGGTCGACCGGGTCGAAGTCCTCAACCCCCCGGGCTTCGGCGCCGCCCTGGAGGGCTCCCCGGAGCTGGAGGCCGGCCAGCGCTACCTCGTCACCGCCGCGCAGGGACGGGTGACCGCGTGCGGCTTCACCGCGCCGTACTCGGCGGCGCTGGAGCGGAAGTTCGAGCGCGCGTTCTCCTGAGCGGCCCCGGAAGGCGGGAGCCGGACCGGGGGGCAGAGGGTCAGACGGGGAACAGTGCTCCGCACCCAAGCCTGTCGCGGCGTGCGCCCGCGGAGCTACCGTGTCAGGGTGGCGTCCCGCGACGGAACGGGGGTCGCCGCCCCTGACGGAGGTCAACCGTGTCGCAACTCCTGCCCCCACGAGACGTGCCGTCGAGCCGCGACGTCGACCCCGGCCTCGATCGGGACGTCTTCATGCGCACCCTGGTGCGTGAGCTCGCCGGCACGCTCGAGGACACGGTGGGCGACGAGGACGCCGCCGGGTACTTCGCGATCGTGGGCCGCCGCATGGGCCAGTGGATCGACCAGTCCTACCGCGAGGCCATGGAGGTCGAGACGCTCGACCGCGACCAGGTCGCCGAGGTGCTCGCCGACCTGAAGTCGCGCATCCAGGGCGCCTTCGAGCTGGTGCACGGCGACGAGTCGGTGCTGGAGTACACCAACGCGCGCTGCCCCTTCGAGGACAAGGTGCTCGGCCGACCGGTCATGTGCATGATGACCTCCAACGTCTTCGGCGCGATCGCCGCCGGCAACCTCGGCTACGCCAAGGTCGAGCTCGACGAGACCATCGCGCAGGGCGACGGCCGCTGCCGCGTCCTGGTGCACCTCGACCACGACCAGGCCCGGGGCCGACCGGGCCGCGAGTACTTCGACCAGTGACGCGCGGCGCGCGAGCTCGGCTCCGACGACCTCGAGGACGCCCTGCTGCTGGTGCGGCCCGACGGGCTGGTGCTCGACGGCAACGAGGCTGCCTCCGGGCTGCTGGGCACGCCCCGGTCGGTCGGCACCAACCTCGCCGAGCACGTCGACGAACCCTCGGCGCGGGTCCGGGAGATCCTCGACGAGCAGGTGCGGTCCACGACGCCGCTGCCCGCGATGCTCCAGTTCCACGGGGGTGACGGCCTCGGGCGTCGCTTCACGGGTCGGCGCCGCTCGGCCGAGGAGGCGGAGGTCGTGATCCGGGTCCGGCCCGGCGCCGACCAGTTCCGCGAGGTAACCCGGACGCTCGACCGGCTCGACACCGAGATCGCGCGGCGCATGCACGTCGAGGCGGCCCTGCAGCAGGTCCTGGGCACCACCGTGCTGCAGCTCGAGGGGGCGAACCAGCGGCTGCGCGACTTCTCGAACACGACGGCCCACGACCTGCGCACGCCGCTCGCGGTCGATCGCCGGGCTCGCCGAGCTGCTGAAGGGCCCCGGCGAGCCCGACGAGGGCGCCGCCGCGACGGCGGACCGGATCGCCGCGGTCGCCAGCCGCTGCTCCGAGCTCGTCGAGGCGCTGCACGCGCAGGCCATCGCGGACGTCGACGGGGCGATGACGGACATCGACCTCGCCCGCGAGGTGGAGTGGGTCCGCCAGCTCACCTCCGACGGCGTGCTGGTCCTGGAGCTCGTGCCCCCGCTGCCGGTGGTGCGGGGCTCGCTGGTGGCGCTGCGGCAGGTGCTGCTGAATCTCGTCGCCAACGCGATCAAGCACCGCGGCGACAGGGGCGGCGTGCTCGTGCAGGTCTCGGCCACGCGGAGCGAGACGTGCTGGGAGGTCTGCGTCGCGGACGACGGGCCGGGCATCCCCGACGCGCGGCTCGAGACGGCGCTGCGCCACGGCGTGCAGCTGGACGAGCGGCGCCCGGGCAGCGGGCTGGGCCTCGCGCTGTGCCGCACCACCGTCGAGCGGCACGGGGGCGCGCTGCGCCTCGAGCGCTCCCCGCTCGGCGGCCTGGCCGTGCGCTTCACGCTGCCGTCGGCACCGTGACGGTGCACGGGCTGCTCCTCGCAGCGGGCGCCGGCCGCCGGATGGGCGGGCCGAAGGCGCTGGTGCGCGGCGCGGACGGCGTCCCCTGGCTGTTCCGGTCGGTGGGGGTGCTGCGCGCGGGCGGGTGCTCCGAGGTCACCGTCGTGCTCGGGGCCGCGGTGGCGGAGGCCGCCGCGCTGGTGCCCGGCGAGCGGTACGTGGTCGCGGAGGACTGGGCGGAGGGGATGGGCGCCTCGCTGCGGGCCGGGCTCGGGTCCCTCGCCGACGCCGACCCCGGCCTGCGAGGCGGCGCTGGTGCTGCTGGTCGACCTGCCCGACGTGGGCGCGGCCGTGGTCGACCGCGTCGTCTCCGCGGCGGCCGGCCCCGCGAGCCTGGCCCGGGCGGCGTACGACGGCGTGCCCGGCCACCCGGTGCTGCTCGGGCGCGACCACTGGGCCGAGGTGGCCCGCACCGCCCGCGGCGACCGGGGCGCCCGCGACCACCTGGCGCGACACGGCGACGCCGTGCGCCTCGTCGAGTGCGGCGACCTCGCCACGGGGGCCGACGTCGACGAGCCGGCGGCCCCCTGACCGGGTCGGGGGCCGGCGGCCGCGAGCCGCCGACCCGACCGGGCACCAACCGGGCGGGGCTACCGTGGACCGCATGCAGCCCGGCGCCCCCTCCGTACGCCCGCACGCGCTCGACCCGGCCGACGTCGACGACGTGGCGTCCCGGCTCGAGGGCACGGGCTACCTCAGCGACGACGCGCTCTCGACGGTCGCGTTCCTGGCCCTGCGGATGCAGCGCCCGCTGCTGCTCGAGGGCGAGCCGGGCACCGGCAAGACCGCGCTGGCCGAGGCGCTCGCCGCCGGGTTCGAGGTGCCGCTGGTGCGGCTGCAGTGCTACGAGGGCATCGACGCGAGCCAGGCGCTCTACGACTGGGACTTCCCCCGCCAGATCCTGCACCTGCGCGCGCTCGAGGCGACGCGCGGCGAGGGCGCGACCGACCTCGAGGAGGCCGAGAAGTCGCTGTTCGACCCCCGCTTCCTGCTGGCCCGGCCGGTGCTCGCGGCCCTGCAGCAGTCCCCGGCCGTGCTGCTGGTCGACGAGGTCGACCGGGCCGACGACGAGTTCGAGGCGTTCCTGCTCGAGGTGCTCTCGACCTACCAGGTCTCGATCCCCGAGCTCGGCACCGTCGCGGCGGCCACCCCGCCGATCGTCGTGCTGACCTCCAACCGCACCCGCGAGCTGCACGACGCGCTCAAGCGGCGCTGCCTCTACCACTGGATCGACCACCCCGGCCTCGAGCGCGAGGTGGAGATCGTCCGCTCCCGGGCGCCCGAGGTCTCCGCGGAGCTCGCGCGCCAGGTGGTCGCCGCGGTGCAGCGGCTGCGCGAGCGCGACGACCTGCTCAAGCCGCCTGGCGTTGCGGAGACGCTGGACTGGGCTCGCGCCCTGCAGATGCTCGGCGCCACCGGGCTCGACATCGAGGCCGCAGCGCACACGCTGGGCGCCCTCGTGAAGTACCGCGAGGACGCCGACAAGGTGCGGCACGCCCTCGACCGGATGCTGGCGGGCTGACGTGCACCCGCCCCCGGCCGCCGACCCCGCCCCCGACCCCGCCCCCGACCCCGCCCCCGCCCCGACCCTGCCCCCGACCCGGGCGCGGGGCAGGCGCGGCACGACGCCGACGAGGTGCTGCTCGGCTTCACCCGGGCGCTGCGCGCGGCGGGGGTCCCGGTGACCCAGGACCGGGCGCACGGCTTCCTCGCCGCGGTCGCGCTCGTCGGCGCCGGGGACGCGACCGCCACGCGCCGCGCCGGCCGCGCCACCCTCTGCGCCACCCCCGACGACCTCGAGCGCTTCGACCAGGTCTTCGAGGCCTACTTCGACCACCGCAGCGGGCTGCCGCGCTCCCAGCCCGCGCCGGACCAGCCGGCGCGTCCGGCGTACGTCGACCTCCCCGAGCACGACGGCGGCGGCGAGGGCGACGACGAGCCCGACGTCGTCCGGGCGGCCGCCAGCGAGGCGGAGGTGCTGCGGCACCGCGACGTCGCGGACCTGACGCCGGCCGAGAAGCGGCGGCTCGACGCGATGTTCGGCTCGCTGTCGCCGCGCCTGCCCACGCGGCGCACCGCCCGGCACCGGCCCTGGCGCCGCGGCGACGTGGATGCCGCCCGCACCCTGCGCACCAGCCTGCGCCGGATGGGCGAGCCGGGCGAGCTGGCCTGGCGCCGGCGGGCCGTGCGCCCGCGGCGGGTGGTGCTGCTGGTCGACGTGAGCGGCTCGATGAGCCACTACGCCGACGCGCTGCTGCGGGTGGCGCACCGGTTCGTGACGACGGCCCCGGCGCGCGGGTCGGTCGAGGTGTTCACCCTCGGCACCCGGCTGACCCACCTGACCCGGCCGCTGCACCTGCGCGACGCCGACCGCGCCCTCGTCGCCGCCGGCGAGGCCGTGCCCGACTGGTCCGGCGGCACGCGGCTGGGGGAGTCGCTGCAGGTCTTCCTGGACCGCTGGGGCGCCCGCGGCATGGCCCGCGGGTCGGTCGTCGTGGTGCTCTCCGACGGGTGGGAGCGCGGCGACGCGGCGCTGCTGTCCGAACAGATGGCCCGCCTCCGGCGGTTGGCCCACCGGGTCGTGTGGGTGAACCCGCACCGCGGCAAGACCGGCTACGAGCCGGTGCAGAGCGGGGTGCGGGCGGCGCTGCCGCACACCGACGACTTCATCGCCGGCCACTCGCTGGCGACGTACGCCGAGCTCGTGGAGGTGGTGGCGCGTGCGTGAGGTGATGGGCGAGCTGCTCGCCTGGTGGGAGGCCGGCGAGACGGTCGGCGTCGGCACCGTGGTCGCCACCTTCCAGTCGGCGCCGCGCCCGCCGGGGGCCTCGATGCTGGTCGGCCCGGGCGGCGAGGCCGTCGGGTCGGTCTCCGGGGGCTGCGTCGAGGGCGCGGTCTACGAGACGGCGGGCGAGGTGGTCGCCGGGGGGCCGCCGCGGTTGGAGCGCTACGGCGTCTCCGACGACGACGCCTTTGCCGTGGGCCTGACCTGCGGCGGGATCCTGGACGTCTACGTCGAGTCGATCTCGCGCGAGACCTTCCCCGAGCTTGGCGAGGTCGCGGAGGATCTGGCGGCCGGCCGGCCGGTGGCCGTGGCCACGATCGTGGAGCACCCCGACCCGGCGTACGTCGGGCACCGCGCCGTCGTCCACCCCGAGGACCCGCCGCGGCTCGGCCTGGGCAGCGACCGGATGGACGCCGCCGTGCACGACGACGCGCTGGGCCTGCTGGCGGCGGGTCGCAGCGAGACGCTGGGCTACGGGCCCGACGGGGAGCGCCGCGGCGAGGGGATGCGGGTCTTCGTGTGGGCGTTCGCGCCGAAGCCGCGGATGCTGGTCTTCGGGGCCATCGACTTCGCCGCCGCCGTGGCGCGGGTCGGGGCCTTCCTCGGCTACCACGTGACCGTGTGCGACGCGCGGCCCGTCTTCGCGACGGCCAGCCGCTTCCCCGAGGCGGACGAGGTCGTCGTGGACTGGCCGCACCGCTACCTCGGCGCCGAGCAGGAGGCCGGCCGAATCGACGGCCGCACGGTGCTCTGCGTGCTCACCCACGACCCGAAGTTCGACGTGCCGCTGCTCGAGGTCGCGCTGCGGCTGCCGGAGGTGGCCTACGTCGGCGCGATGGGGTCGCGCCGCACGCACGCCGACCGCGAGCAGCGGCTGCGCGAGGTGGGGCTGACGGTCGAGGAGATCGAGCGGCTCTCCAGCCCGATCGGCCTCGACCTCGGCGCGCGCACCCCCGAGGAGACCGCCATCAGCATCGCCGCCGAGATCGTCGCCCGGCAGTGGGGCGGCACCGGCGAGCGGCTGGCCGGCACGGCGGGCCGCATCCACCGCGACCTGGCCCCGATCCACCGGGAGTGACTGCCGAGTGGGCGTGAGTCCCGGCCCGGGGTGGGCACTCGGTGACGCGATCTGCCGAGTGGGCGTGAGCTTCCAGTGATGACCGGGCGCGCCCGCCGCCGGGCACCGGCTCTCGCCGCGGTGGCGCTGGGGGCACTCCTGCTTCCCGGGTGCAGCAGCGACCCCGGTCCGGCTGCCGAGGGACCGGACTCCCGGACGCCGGGGGCGTCCTCGGCGCCCCCGGACCCGCGCCCGTCCTCGACGTCCGCGGGGCAGCCCACCGCGGGCCAGCCCTCCGCGTCGGGGGCGGAGACGCCGCCCCTGCCGCCGGTGCCGGCCGCCACGTCGCTGCCGGCCCTGATGCGCGAGAAGGTCCGAGCCGGACGGATCCGGCGCACCGAGCGTCTCGCCAGCACGGCCGCGTGGACCAGCTGGGCGGTGACCTACCCGGTCAACGGCAGCACCGTCTCCGGGGAGCTGCTCGTCCCGACCGGCCGCGGACCCTTCCCCGCGGTCGTGCTGAATCACGGCTACATCGATCCGGAGATCTACACGCTCGGTCGCGGCCTGTCGCGGGAGCAGGAGTGGCTGGCCTCGAACGGGTTCGTCGTGCTGCACACCGACTACCGGGGCCACGCCGCCTCCGACCCGGTCGGCGACCTGGGGCGCGAGACCCGGTTGGTCTACACCCGGGATGCGGTCGCCGCGGTGCGTGCGCTGCGCCGCGAGCCGGCGGTCGACCGCGACCGGTTGGCGATGCTCGGGCGCTCCATGGGGGGAGTCGTCACCCAGAACGCGCTCGTCGTCGAGCCCGGCCTCGTCGACGCGGCGGTGCTCTTCGCCTCGGTGAGCTCGAGGTTCGAGGACAACCTCCGTCGGTTCACCGAGCCGAACCGCCCCGACGGGGCGGCTGCCTTCTACCGGCGCTTCGGCCGCCCGGGTCAGTCGCCCGCGTTCTACCGCGGTCTGTCCGCGCGCAGCTACTTCGACCGCATCACGGCACCGGTGCTCATCCACCACGGCACCCTCGACGAGACGTGCCCGATCCGCTGGTCGCGGGAGACCCGTCGCTCGATGCGGCGCCAGGGCGTCCAGGCCACCCTCGCGACGTACGCCGACGGGCACGCGTTCGGTCCCGCCTTCGAGGAGTCCATGCGGCGCACCGTCCGGTTCCTGCGTCGCGAGCTGGGCTGACGGGCCGCCGCCGACTGGACGGGCATCCCGGGGCGGGGACTCGCGCCGCCTCGGCCGGGTGGGGATTCGCGCCGACGTGGCAGTCGCGGCGGTTGCGCCGCCGGGCTACCGTGTGCGGCACACGTCACAGGTGAAGGGGTGTCATGCACGTCGGGGACGACCTGCAGTCCAGGCGGCTGGACGCCGTGCGTGCCTGGACGGCCTTCGTCGAGCACGGCGACGAGGCGGCGGCTCGGGTCCGTCCCGAGATCCTCAGCAGCTGGCGCCGCTCCGGGACCGGTCATGGCCTGCACGTCGCCGAGGCCCCCCTGGCCGACGAGCGCGACACGGCGGCGTACTTCTCCGAGTCGCCGTTGAACGTGGCCGTCGCCCGCGTCGAGCAGGAGCTGCGCCGCACCGCGGAGGACGGTGACCTCGTGCTGGCCGTCACCGACGCGGAGACCCGGATCCTCTGGACGTACGGCGGCCGCGTGATGCGCCGCAAGGCCGAGACGGTGAACTTCGTTCCCGGCGGACGCTGGGACGAGGGGAGCGTCGGCACCAACGCCCTGTGCCTGGCCGGCAGCAGCGGCGCGCCGTCGATGGTCTTCTCGGCCGAGCACTACGCCCCGATCGTGCACAACTGGGTCTGTTGGGCCGCCCCGGTGCACGACCCGGCCACCGGCGAGCAGCTCGGGGTCATCGACCTCTCCACCACCTGGGACCGCAGCCACCCCATCGGCCTCGCGACGGCGCGCGTGATGGCCCGCCTGATCGAGACGGCGATGCCCGACGGGCCAGGCCACCGGCGCGGCGGCGCCCGCGGCGAGCCCGGCCCGGACGACGAGGACGGGCTGGCCGGTCTGGTGCTACGCCTGCTCGGTGGTGCCGAGGCCCGGCTGGATGGCGAGCGCCTCCTGCTCAACCGCCGCCAGACGGAGATCCTCGCGCTGCTCGCGCTGCACCCCGACGGCCTGACGCTGGAGAACCTGCACGCCCGTCTCTACGGCGACCACGCGGTGACGTTCTCGACGCTCAAGGTCGAGGTCTCCCACCTGCGGCACGCCCTCGGCGGCCAGCTGGCCTCGCGGCCGTACCGCCTGACGATGCCGGTGCACAGCGACGTCGACGACGTCCTCTCGCTGCTGCGCGCCGGCCGGGTGCAGGCGGCCGTGCACGCGTACGGCGGGGACCTGCTGCCGGGCACCGACTCCCCGACCCTCCAGGAGTACGCCGACTACGTCGCGGTGGCGCTGCGCGAGGCCCTGCTCGCCGACCCCGCTCCGGAGGCGGTCAGTCGGTACTGCGACCTGGCGCCGCACGACACCGAGGTCGTGGAGGCGTGCCTGGCACGCCTCGGGGGCCGCCCGCACCCGATGGTGCCGCTGCTCAAGGGCCGCCTGGCCGCGGCGCGCCCCTGACCCCACCAATGCGGTAATTTCACCCATTGGGGTCATGGACTTTTGCGATTCTCTGTGTTCTTGAGGCCATCGAGTCCCAATCGTTGTCTCATCACCCACGTTTCGCAGCCTGCGCCCGCGCCCGGTCCGCTTAGGCTCATCGCGCCCGTGGCCCCTTGGGGCGCCCTTCTCGGGGAGGTGGCAGCACATCCAGCGCGTCACCGACGCACTGGTCGCCCCGGGTCGGATCCATACGAGACCGAAGGATGAACGGATGCGAACAGGCAAGAAGATCGTCTCTCTCACCGCGGCGCTGGGCCTCAGCCTTGCCGCCACCGGCTGCGGCAGCGACGACGGGGGCACCGCCGCCGTCGAGGAGGGCGCCCTCGACGGCGTCTCGCTGACGGTCGGGTCCAAGGACTTCACCGAGAACATCCTCGTCGGCAAGATGCTGGTGCTCGCGGCCGAGAACGCCGGCGCCGACGTCACCGACCAGACCAACCTGGGCGGCACCGAGGTCGTGCGCGACGCCCTGGTCAGCGGCGACATCGACGTCTCGCCGGAGTACAACGGCACGGGCTGGACGGTGCACCTCGGCAACGAGGACCCGAGCTCGGACCCGGAGGAGCTCTTCCAGGTCACGGCCGAGGCGGACCTGGAGCAGAACGACATCAAGTGGGTCGGCCGCTCGCCGTTCAACGACACCTACGGCTTCGCGGCCAACGGTGACCTCGCCGAGGAGGAGGGCGGCTTCGATCTCCAGGGCATGGCCGACTACCTGAAGGCGAACCCGGACACCAGGGTGTGCATGGAGACGGAGTTCCCCGACCGCCCCGACGGCCTGGTGCTGTTCGAGGAGGCCACGGGCTACGAGGTGCCGCGCAGCCAGATCCAGATCCTCGACACGGGCCTGATCTACACCGAGACCTCGGACGGCAACTGCGACTTCGGCGAGGTGTTCACCACCGACGGCCGGATCCAGGCGCTGAACCTGGAGCTCGTGGAGGACCCGGGCGTCTTCATCCTCTACAACGTCTCCTACACCTTCCAGGAGAGCGTCTACGAGGAGAACGCCGAGACGTACGACGAGCTCGCCGAGGCGATCTTCGCCGACCTCGACGAGGAGAAGATGGCCGAGCTGAACGGCCAGGTCGACAACGAGGGCCAGCAGCCCGACCGCGTCGCCGAGGAGTACCTCCAGGAGGCCGGCGTCCTCTGACGCCAGCCCGCTGAGGCTCCCCAGGGAGCAGCACACGCGGCGGCGCCGCCGGGTCCCGGACCCGGCGGCGCCGTGCTGCGTCCGGGGGGGCCGTACGGGGCCGCTGTGGGCCGTCCTGGGTGCCGCTCGGACGCCGGCCATCGCTGCATGGGCCGTCGCAGCGACCTCGGGCCCGTCTGTCGCGACCCGGTAGCGACCCGGTGACAGCCCGGCTGTCTCGCAACCCGGCTGTCGCCCGGGGGCCGCAGAGGACTGCTTCAGCGACGGCAACCCCGCGTTACATGGCAGGGCTGCAGCACAGACAGCGGCGCCGCCGGGTCCGGGACCCGGCGGCGCCGTGCTGCGTCCGGGGCGAGCCCGGTCGGTTGGTGCTCAGATGCCCTTGGGCCGCAGGTAGCGCTCGAGGACCGCGCCGATCCAGTCGAACGTGAGCGCGGTGAGCGCGACCATGGCGGAGCCGACGATCAGTACGGGGTCCTCGTTGAGCTTCAGGCCCGAGTTGATCGTGATGCCGAGCCCGCCGCCGCCGATCAGGAACGCCAGGGTGGCCATGCCGATGTTGATGATCATGGCCGTGCGGATGCCGGCGGTGATGATCGGGACGGCGATCGGCAGCTCGATGCGCCCCAGCACGCCCATCTTGGTCATGCCCATGCCGCGGCCGGCCTCGATCACGTTGCGGTCGACGGCGTCGAGCCCGACCATCGTGTTGCGCAGCACCGGGAGCAGGGCGAACAGCGCCAGCATGTACACCGTGGTGGCCAGCCCCTGGCCGAGCAGCAGCAGGCCGATCACCAGCAGTCCGTAGGCCGGGATGGCCTGGCCCGAGTTGGCGACCGTGATGATGTACGGCGCGGACCGGCGCATCACGGGCCGGGTCAGGACGATGCCGAGCGGCACGGCCACCACCACGACCAGCACGGTGGAGTACGCGGCGATCGTCAGGTGCTCGCGCAGCTGCGGGAGCAGGTTGCCCGACCAGTCCAGGGCAGAGCGCTGCTGGATGCCGGCGTCCGCCAGGTTGAGGCTCTGGTAGTAGAAGTAGAGCAGCAGGCACAGCCCCGCGATGATGACGGGCGCGATGAAGATGCCGTTGGTGTTGATCACGTGGGCGATGCGGGGCCCCAGGGGGTGCTTGACCTCCTCGTAGACCTCGGGCTCGGTCTCCACCTCGGGGCCCTTGCTGCCGGCGAGGACGGTCACGACTGGGCCTCCATCTCTTCGTAGTGCAGGCGCGCCTCGAGCTGCGCCTTGCGGATCGCCTTGTTCAGGTGCGTCATGTCGACGACACCGCGGAAGGTCCCGTCGCGGCTGACCACGCAGGTGCTGCCGGACGCGCTCTGCACCATGAGCTCGAGCGCGTGGAAGAGGGTGTCGTCGTCGTGCAGGACCTCGCCCACCTCCTCGCCCTTGCCCTCGTAGGAGGAGGCGCCCAGGTCGTCCTGGTGCAGCCAGCGCTGGGGGTGGCCCTGTGCGTCGAGCAGCACCGCCCACTCGTGGTAGCTCTTGCCCAGCGCCGCCTGAGCCTCGCTGGGGGAGTCGCCCTCGCGCAGCGAGGCGCGCTCGGTCGGCTTGAGCGACCCGACGGTGAGGAAGTTCAGCCCCTTGATCGTCGAGCCGGTGCCGATGAAGTCGTCGACGAACTCGTCGACGGGGTAGGCGAGGATCCGCTCGGGGGTGTCCACCTGGCGGATCGTGCTGCGGTCGCCGAGGATGGCGATCCGGTCGCCCATCTTGATCGCCTCGTCGATGTCGTGGGTGACGAAGACGATCGTCTTGTGCAGCTCTTCCTGGAGGCGCAGGAACTCGTTCTGCAGGCGGTCGCGGGTGATGGGGTCGATCGCGCCGAACGGCTCGTCCATCAGCATGATGTCGGGGTCGGCGCCGAGGGCACGGGCCACGCCGACGCGCTGGGCCTGGCCGCCGGAGAGCTCCTTGGGGTAGCGGCCGGCGTACTGCTCCGGGTCGAGCCCGACCGTGCTCATCAGCTCCTCGGTGCGCTTGTTGGTCTTGGCCTTGTCCCAGCCGAGCATCTTGGGCACGGTGCCGATGTTCTGGGAGATCGTCTGGTGGGGGAACAGGCCGATCTGCTGGATGACGTAGCCGATGCGGCGCCGCAGCTTGTCGGGGTTGACGTTCGTGACGTCCTCGCCGTCGAGGAGGATGCGCCCGCTGCTCGGCTCGATCATCCGGTTGATCAGGCGCAGGGTGGTGCTCTTGCCGCAGCCGGAGGGGCCGACGAGCACGAGGATCTCGCCCTCGTGGATGTCGAGGGTCAGCTCCTCCACGGCCGGGACCTTGGTGCCGGGGTAGGTCTTGCCGACCCTGTCGAGGTGGATCTTGGGCTCGGAGCTCATGGTTTCCTCTCGGTTCTCAGATGCGCAGGCCGCGGGCGGTGGTGAATCGCTGGATGGTCGCGAGGACGATGTCCAGGATCAGGCCCAGCAGGATGGTGAAGACGACGCCGGTCCACACGGACTCCGACGAGTTGGGCAGGCCCAGGCGGGTCAGGCCGCCCTGGATCCACACGCCCAGCCCGTCGCCGCCCACGAGGACGGCGATGGCCGCGATGCCCACGACCAGCAGGGTCGAGATGCGCACGCCGGCCATGATCACGGGGTAGGCCAGCGGCAGCCGCACCCGGATCAGCTGCTGGTAGCCGTTCATGCCCATGCCCTTCGCGGACTCCACCACCGCTGGCGGGACGGCGTCCAGCCCGGTCACGGTGTTCCGCAGGACCGGGAGCAGGGCGTACAGGTACAACGCCATCATCGCCGGCGGGTTGCCGATGCCGACGACGGGGATGAACAGCGCGAAGAGGGCCAGGGACGGGATGGTGAGGAAGACCCCCGTCACCGCCAGGACGACGGCCCGGGCCAGCGGGCGACGGTGGATCGCGACGCCCAGGAGCACGGAGGTCACGCTGGCCAGCACGACGACGATCAGGACGATCCGCAGGTGGTCCAGGCCGTCCTCGAGGATGAACTCGAAGTTGTCACCCACATAGGTGAACCAGTTGCTGAGGGCTTCCATCAGCTGCCTTTCCAGGGTTCGACTGTCCGGCACCCTACTCGACGGTCACCCATGCGGGTGTCTGGCGCGACCGGCGGCCGGTGCCCGGGGACCCCGCGCCGGGCGCACCAACGGTTCACCAACCTGGCCGGTCCTAGCGTGACGGGCGCCACGCACGTGGCCTGTGAACCACGCCTAGGAGAGTCCATGACCAGGATCGAGATGACCGTCGACGGCTCGAGGGTCTCCGACGACGTCGAACCGCGGATGCTGCTCGTGCAGTACCTCCGCGAGACGCTCGGCAAGACCGGCACGGTCGTCGGCTGCGACACCAGCAACTGCGGCGCCTGCACCGTGCACCTCGACGGCAAGTCCGTGAAGTCGTGCAACGTGCTCGCCGTGCAGGCGGACGGCGGCGAGGTGACCACCGTCGAGGGCCTGGCCAAGGACGGGAAGCTGCACCCCGTTCAGGAGGGCTTCCAGGAGTGCCACGGCCTGCAGTGCGGATTCTGCACCCCGGGGATGATCATGCAGTCGATCGATCTGCTCAACTCCAACCCGAGCCCGTCCGAGAGCGAGATCCGCGAGGGCATCGAGGGCAACCTCTGCCGGTGCACCGGCTACCACAACATCGTCAGGGCCGTGCAGCACGCGGCCGGACAGGGGGCCTGAGGCCATGACCGCGACCCAGGACGCCGCCGCCCCGGAGATCGGGCGCGACCGCCGGCGCAAGGAGGACCTCCGCCTGATCACGGGCCGGACCCGCTGGACCGACAACATCACGCTGCCGGGCATGCTGCACTGCGCGATGGTGCGCAGCCCCTTCGCGCACGCCCGGATCACCTCGATCGACAAGAGCGAGGCCGAGCAGTCCCGCAACGTCGTCGCGGTGCTCACCGGCGCCGACCTCGGCGAGACCCAGGGCACGCTGATCAACGCCTGGGCCATCACCGAGGACCAGGTCACCCCCGCCCACCCCCCGATGCCCGCGGACCGCGTGACCTTCGCCGGCGAGATCGTCGCGGTCGTCGTCGCCCGCAGCGCCGCCGAGGCCCGGGACGCCGCCGAGCTGGTCGACGTCGACTACGACGAGCTGCCGGCCGCGCTCGACCTCAAGGAGGCCGCCGCGGCGACGCCCGAGAACGGTGGCGCGCTCGTGCACCCCGACCTGGGCACCAACAAGTCGGCCTTCTGGAAGCTCGACTCGGCCGAGGCCGGCTCGGGCGGCTCCGTCGACGAGGCCATCGAGAAGGCGCGCGGCGACGGCATCGTGCTGGAGCGCGAGTACCGCCAGCAACGTCTCATCCCGGCATTCATGGAGCCGCGCTCCGTGGTCGTCGACCCGACCGGCGAGCAGATCACGATGTGGTCGGCCACCCAGATCCCGCACATCGTGCGCTTCGCCCTCGCCGCGACCACCGGCGTCCCCGAGTCGAAGATCCGCGTGATCGCCCCCGACGTCGGCGGCGGCTTCGGCGGCAAGCTCCAGATCACGCCGGAGGAGTGGATCGCCTTCGCGCTCGCCCGCCGGCTGGGCCGGCCGATCAAGTACACGGAGACCCGCTCGGAGTCCCTGATGGCGGGCCACCACGGCCGCGACCAGTGGCAGAAGCTGACCCTCTCGGCCGAGAGGGACGGCACGGTGACCGGCCTCAAGGTCGAGCTGCTGGCCGACCTGGGCTCCTACGTCGCGCTCATGGGCGGCGGCGTCCCGGTGCTCGGCGCCTTCATGTACAACGGGATCTACAAGTTCCCGAGCTACCAGTTCAACTGCCAGACGGTGCTGACCAACCACGTCTGGACGGACGCCTACCGCGGCGCCGGCCGCCCCGAGGCCACCTTCGCGATCGAGCGGATCATGGACGAGCTCGCGGCCGAGGTGGGCGTCGACCCACTGGCGATCCGGGAGCAGAACTGGATCCGGCACGACGAGTTCCCGTTCAGCACCGTCGCCGGGCTGGAGTACGACTCCGGCAACTACGAGGCGGCCACCGCCCGGGCCAAGGAGATGCTCGGCTACGACGAGCTCCGGGCCGAGCAGCAGCGACGCCGCGAGAACAACGACCCCGTGCAGCTGGGCATCGGCGTCTCGACCTTCACCGAGATGTGCGGCCTGGCGCCCTCGCGGCTGCTGGGCCAGCTCAACTACGGCGCCGGCGGCTGGGAGCACGCGAGCGTGCGGATGCTGGCCACCGGCAAGGTCGAGGTCGTCACGGGCGTCTCGCGCGCACGGGCAGGGCCACGAGACGGCGTTCAGCCAGATCGTCGCCGACCGGCTCGGCGTGCCGTTCGAGGACGTCGAGATCCTGCACGGCGACACCCAGGTGGCGCACAAGGGCATGGACACCTACGGCTCCCGCTCCCTCGTGGTCGGCGGCGAGGCGATCGTGAAGGCCACCGACAAGGTGGTCGAGAAGGCCAAGGCGGTGGCCGCGCACCTGCTCGAGGCCAGCGTCGACGACCTCGAGTTCTCCGGCGGCCGGTTCAGCGTCTCGGGCACCGACCAGGGCATCGGCATCGCTGAGGTCTCCACGGCCGTGTTCATGGCGCACGACTACCCCGAGGGCATGGAGCCGCAGCTCGACAGCGACGCGACGTACGACCCCGTCGACTTCAACTACCCCCACGGCACCCACCTGTGCGCCATGGAGGTGGACACGGAGACGGGCCAGGTGTCGATGCGCAAGTACGTCTGCTGCGACGACATCGGCAACGTCGTCAACCCGCTGATCGTGGCCGGCCAGGTGCACGGCGGCCTTGCCCAGGGCATCGCGCAGGCGCTCTTCGAGGAGGCGGTGCACGACGACGCCGGCACCCTGGTCTCGGCGTCCTTCGTGGACTACCTCGTGCCCACCGCTGCCGACATGATCAGCTACGAGACCGACCACACCACGACCCCGTCGCTGACCAACACGCTCGGCACCAAGGGCGTCGGCGAGGCCGGCACGATCGCCTCGACCCCGGCGGTGGTGAACGCGGTGGTCGACGCGCTGCGCCCGATGGGCGTGCAGGACGTGCGGATGCCCTGCACCCCGGAGCGCGTCTGGCGGGCGATCAACGAGGCGCGCGAGAAGGCGCCCACCACCGGGGACGCCCAGCCTCACTTCGACCCGGCCGACACGGCCGACCGCACGGACGGAGCCAACCAGTGATCCCCGCAGAGTTCGACTACCTGGCCCCCACCTCGGTCGAGGACGCCCTCGCGGCCCTCGCCCAGCACGGGGACGACGCCAAGATCCTCGCCGGCGGACAGAGCCTGCTGCCGGTGCTCCGGATGCGCCTCAACGCCCCCGAGGTCGTCATCGACCTCGGGAAGGTGGAGTCGCTGCGGGGGGTCCGGGAGGACGGCGACGCCCTGGTCATCGGCGCGATGACGACGCACGAGGAGGTCGGCGAGAACCCGCTCGTCGCCCAGCACGCCGCCCTGGTCAGCAAGGCGGTCTCCCACCTCGCCGACCGGCAGATCCGGCACCGGGGCACCTTCGGCGGCGCGCTGGCGCACGCCGACCCGGCGGGCGACATGGGGGCGCCGGCGCTCGCGCTCGGCGCCGAGTTCGTGATCGCCGGGTCCGGCGGGCAGCGCACCGTGGGCGCGGAGGACTTCTTCGACGACTACTTCACGACCGCCATCGGGGACGACGAGATCCTCACCGAGGTGCGGTTGCCCAAGCACACCGGCTGGGGTGCGCACTACGAGAAGTTCGTGCGGGTCGCGCACCAGTGGCCGATCGTCGCCGTCGCGGCGACCGTCAAGGTCGATGGCGGCACGATCAGCGAGGCGCGCGTGGGGCTCACCAACATGGGGTCGACCCCACTGCGGGCCCGCGCGGTCGAGCAGGCGCTGGTGGGCCAGCCGGCCACGGACGACGCGGTGCGCGCCGCCGCCGCGGCGGCCGCGGAGGGCACGAGCCCGCCGTCCGACCTGAACGGCGACGCCGACTACCGGCGGCACCTCGCCACGGTGCTGACGCGCCGGGCCGTCCTCGCCGCGGCGGGGGTGTGACTGCGTGGACCTGACCCACGAGTTCACCGTCCCGGCGCCGAAGGCGGAGACCTGGGCCGCTTCAACGACATCGCCTCGGTGGCCGAGTGCTTCCCCGGAGCGAGCGTGGAGGAGGCCACCGCCGACACGTTCTCCGGCCAGGTGAAGGTCAAGCTCGGACCGATCCAGCTCACCTACAAGGGTTCCGGCGAGTTCGTCGAGAAGGACGAGTCGTCGGGCACGATGCGGATCTCCGCGAAGGGCAAGGACAAGCGGGGCAACGGCACGGCGGGCGCGGAGGTGCTCGCGCGCTTCGCGGAGTCCTCCGGCGAGACGACCACCGTGACCGTGCAGACCGACCTCTCCATCACGGGCAAGCCCGCCCAGTTCGGCCGGGGCGTCATCGAGGACGTGAGCAACAAGCTGCTCGACCGGTTCGTCGCCTGCCTCGCGGACAAGGTGGGTCGCTCCCCGGAGCCGGAGCCGGCCGCCGGGTCGCCCGGCGCCGCCGCGGCGGCCGACGCGCTGGCGGGGTCGGTGAACGGCACCGACCCGAAGGCGGGGTCGGCCGAGGCCTCCGCCGGGGCGCCGGACGCCCGCGCGGGCAGCGACGTGCAGGACGAGCTGGCCGCCCGCCGGGCCGGGGGCAGCCACCGCGCCGACGACGACGCCCTCGACCTGGGCGCGACGGTGCTCCCGGTGCTGCTGCGGACCTACGGCAAGCAGGCCGCCGCCGGGCTCGGGATCCTGGCGCTGCTCGTCTGGCTGGTCCGCCGGCGCTGAGCCTGGGCCGGGCCGGGCGCCCGGGGGCCCGGGCCGGGCCGCGCCGCCGGGCCTCAGACGTGGCTGACGGGGAGGCGCACGGTGAAGACGCTGCCCTCGCCGGTGTCCGACTCCAGCCGGATCGAGCCGGTGTGCCGCTGCACGATGCGCCGCACGATGCTCAGGCCCAGGCCGGTGCCGGGCATCGTCAGCGCCTCGGGGTTGTTCGTGCGGTAGAAGTCGGTGAACAGCTCCTCCTGGTCGGCCTTGCTGATGCCGATGCCGGTGTCGGAGACGATCAGGCGCACGAACCGGTCGCTGCGCTGGCACTCGACCTGCACGCTGCCGCCCGACGGCGTGTACGTGATGGCGTTGCTGATCAGGTTCAGCGCCACGCGCTCCAGCTCGTCGCGGTCGCCGCCGATCAGCAGCGGCCCCGGCGGCGCGGTCAGCGCGAGGGCGAGGCCCTTCTCGGTCGAGCGCACCCGCAGCGCGGCGACGGCGTCGCGCGCCACCTGCGCGAGGTCCACCACAGAGCTGCGGTCCAGCGGGGTGTCCTCGGAGAGCTTGTGCAGCGTGAGGAGGTCGTTGATCAGGCCCTGCATGCGCTCGAGGTTGCGCCCGATCACGTTGTAGCTCTCCTCGGGCGCCCCCGCGGGGTCGTCCTGGATGATCTCGAGGTGGCCCTTGATCGAGGTCAGCGGCGTGCGCAGCTCGTGGGAGACGGTGGTGATCAGCTCGCCGGTGTAGCGGTCGAGCGCGTCGAGCTGGTCGATCACGGATCGCTCGCGCTCGAGCACGCGCGCGGTGAGCACCGCCTGGCCGAGGTGCCGGGCGGCCTGCGCGGCCGCCTCGACCTCGTAGGGGGTCCACTCCTCGTCCTTGCGGCGCACGGCCACCAGGTAGCCGAGGCAGTCGGTGCCCGCGCCGATCGGCGCCAGCAGCACGGCGTGCACGCCCGTCTCCTGCAGCAGCTGCGCGAGGCCGTCCTCGTCGGCGTCGGCGCCGGCGGGGGAGGAGACGCCAGCGCTGATCCGGCGCACCCACCCGGCCGCGCCCCCGGCGACCGGCCGGTGGGGCACGCCCTCCATCGGGGCGCGCGCCGCGGAGACCTCCGTCGGCCCCACCGGCAGCAGCCGGCTGCCGGAAGGCGGCGCCGCGGGCGAGTCGCTGCTGCGCACCCGCGCCGTCTCGACGCAGCGGTTCTCCCAGGCCAGCCGGGCGTTGACGGAGGCGTCCACCGGCGGCACCGCGCGTCTTCTCTGCCGGCCACCGCACGCTCTGGCCGCCGGGGGTGCGGCCCCCGGTGCCGTCCTCCGCGTCAAAGACGCGCAGCGAGAGGGTGTCCGCGGTCAGCGCGGTCGCCACGGGCTCGGCGCTGCTCTCGAGGATGGCCGCGACGTCCTGCTCCTTGCTGGCGGCGGTGTGGATGGCCTCGACGGCGGCCGCCAGGCGGAGCCGGTCCTCGAGCTCCTCGGCGTAGCGCACGTTGCTCAGGGCGACCCCCGCCAGGTCGGCGTACATCGTGAGGATGTCGAGGCGCTCGGGGCCCGGCCGGCCGCCGTCGACGGGGCCCTCCACGGTCAGCATGCCGAGCAGCTCGCCCTCGGAGGTGCGCAGGGGCGCGCACAGCGAGTCGCCGGGCTGCCACGGGCCGCCGGCCGGTGCGGCGTCGCCCGGCTCCTGCCAGCCCGGGCCGGCCTCGCGGTCGGGACCGCCGGTGACCAGGAGCAGCCCGCCCCACGGCCGGGCCAGCAGCAGGTCGGCCTCGACGTCGGCGAGCGGCACGCGCAGGCCGCTCAGGCGGGCGCGCGCGGCGTCCGACCCGGCGACGGCGGCGGTCTTCAGGTCGAGGTCGCGGTTGAGCAGGCTCACGCACACGACCTCGAAGCCGGCCCACCTCGCGACCGCCTGTGCGATGGCCTCGAGGGTCGACGGCAGGTCGGCGTCCGCGCTGATGCGCCGCATGATGTCGTTCACGGCGTGCGCGTCTCGGGTGGTGGCCATGTCGGGCACCCCGCCACCTCCTCCCTGGTGTCGACACGAGTGTTCCAGCAGTGGCGCGTCTCGGCAGCCGTTCAGGCACGCCGGGACCGCGGCGTGAGCCGCGGTCCGGACCGCGCGCGCCCCCTACGTCCTGCGAGCGGGGGCCGATCGGCAGGGGTCCGACGGTCGGGATGGCGGTCGGAGGCCTCTGGCGCGGCCTCAGAAGACGTGACGCGGTCGGAACTGCACCGAGAGCCGGGGCCCGGCTCGGGCCACCTTGGGCACGGCGTGCTCCCAGGTGCGCTGGCAGGAGCCGCCCATCACGAGCAGGTCGCCGTGGCCGAGCACGAAGGACAACGACGAGCCGCCCCCGCGCGGGCGCAGCGCGAGCCGCCGCGGGTCGCCGAAGGAGGCGATGGCCACCATCGTGTCGTGGGTGCTGCCACGCCCGAAGGTGTCGCCGTGCCAGGCCACCGAGTCGCGGCCGTCGCGGTAGTAGCAGCACCCCGCGGTGACGAACGGCTCGCCGAGCTCGGGGGCGTAGTGAGCCGAGAGGGCCTCCCGCGCCGCGGTCAGCGTGGGGTGCGGGAGCGGCTCCCCCTCGCCGTAGGTGTGCAGCAGACGGGGCACGTCGACGACGCCGGTCGTACATGGTCCGGCGCTCCTCGCGCCAGGGGACGCGGGAGACCAGCGCGGCGAGCACGTCGTCCGCGCCGCGCACCCAGTCGCGGCGGACGTCGACCCAGGCGCCGCGGCTCAGCGGGTGCCGGGTCGACGGCCCCGGCCAGCGGGCGCAGGGCGGGGCCCCCGCCGGCCGCCTCGGACGTGCCGCCCGGCGCCTCGCCGTCGAACAGCGTCGCCTGGAAGTCCACGGTCGCAGTGTAGCCGACGATCGAACGCACGTTCGACCACACGCCGCGGGGCGGGCCCGGATCAGCCCCCCCTCCTCCGAGTCGGCGGCCCGATGGCCCGGCCGGGCTAGGCCCTGGGGGCCGAGCGGGTAAAGAATCGGAAGTTCTCCGGTCTAGCCCGCGGGGGCTGCCTATCGTCGTCGACGTGACCGAGAAGACCATGGAGCCCAGCGTCATGCGACCGACCGAACCCGAGCCGGCGCACGGCGTGCTCAAGCACGTGCAGGTGCGCGAGTACGTCCGCTCCCTGTGCGAGGGGCTGTCCCCGGGCACCGCCGCGCCGTCGGAGCGCGAGCTGGTCGGCCGGTTCGGGGTAGCCCGGATGACGGTGCGCCAGGCGATGGACGCCCTGGTCACCGAGGGGCTGCTGGAGCGGATGCCCGGTCGCGGCACCTTCGTCGCCAAGCCCAAGGGCGAGCCGGGCCGGATGCGCAGCTTCACCGAGGAGATGAACCGCCGCGGGATGCTCGCCGAGTCGCAGACGCTGCTGGCCCGCCGCGAGCAGGCCGGGCCCGGCGTGGCGCGCGCCCTGGACGTCACCGAGGGCGACGCGGTCATCCACTGGAAGCGGCTGCGCCGCGCGGACGCGCGTCCCGATGTGCATCGAGGACGCCTACCTCAACGAGGTGCTGCTGCCCGGCTTCCTGCAGTCCGGGATGCCGACCAGCCTCTATGACGCCCTCGCCTCCCGCGGGCTCCGCCCGAGCTGGGCCGAGGACTCGATCGCGGCCGACCTCGCCCACGAGGACGAGGCCGCGGTGCTCGAGATCCAGCCGGGCAGCCCCGTGCTGCGCATCGCCCGCCGCGCGGTGGTCGGCGACAAGTGCGTCGAGGTCTCGCGCGCCGTGTTCCGGGCGGACCGGTTCACCTGCTACGTGCAGTTCAGCGAGCCCTGCTGAGCCTCGGCTGCGGGTGCGGCCGAGCCCGCGCCGCGGTCAGGGGGTGGGGCCGCCGTCGCCCCCCGGGGCCCCGGGCAGGGAGCCGAGGGCCGCGACGGCCTGACCCGTCTCCTCGCAGACCCAGCGTGGCTCGGGGCCGCCGAGCTCGGGGTGGATGTGCAGCGGGTGGACCGGGTCGCAGCGCTCGCACAGCGGCCACCGGTGCCCGGCGTCGACGAGGGCGTCCTGCACGTCCTGCGCGATCAGTCCCGCGACGTAGGGCACCCCGTCGGGCCACTGCTCCGCCCACCAGCGGCGCGACGCGACCGCCTCCTCGAGCGCCGAGACTGCCTGCGGCCCCGCCATCCCGACCGCCTGCAGGTCGGCGAGGACGACCGCGCGGGCGGCGAAGAGGAAGGAGGCGCTCACCCGGCCATCCTGCACCGGCCCGGCAAGCGGGTCACCGGGCCCGGCCTCCCGGTCCCCGCGACGCCACCCCGCACGGCGGCCGCCCACGGCGTCGTCGACGGGAGAGGATGGGCGCGTGAGCGTGCTGATCGACCCACCGTCCTCCCCGGGCCTGGGCGGGGGGCTCTACTCGCACCTGGCCAGCGACGTCTCGGAGGCGGAGCTGCACGCGTTCGCCGAGCGCGCCGGGGTGCCGCGCCGCGCGTTCGACGGGGACCACTACGACGTCCCCGCGATCCTCCACGACCGGTGCGTCGAGGCCGGCGCCCAGCCCGTCTCCAGCCGGGAGCTGGTCGCCCGGGTGGCGCGCGCGGGCCTGCGCCGGCGGCGGACGGGACGGCCCGGGCGCCGGCCGCCCGGACGTGCGCTGCTCGCGCCGCCGCGCCTGCGGCCGGGGTCGCGCGTCGCGGTCGTGGCGCCAGCAGGCCCGACGGACCCGGGGCGCGTGGCGGCGGGCGTCGCGGTGCTGCGCTCGTGGGGGCTGGAGGTCGACGAGCCCGGCCCCCGGGCGGGCCCCGTGGCGGCAACGCCCTGGTTGGCGGAGGCGGACGCCGAGCGCGCGGCCGCCCTGCAGCGGGCATGGTCGGAGCCGGGCGTGGACGCCGTGTGGTGCACCCGCGGCGGCTTCGGCAGCCAGCGGCTGCTCGACCTGCTCGACTGGTCGGGTCTGCTCGACGCGGATCCGCGGCTGCTGGTGGGCTTCTCCGACGTCACCGCGCTGCACGAGGCGTTCGCCGCCCGGCTCGGCCTCGCGACGGTGCACGGGCCCGGCGTCGCCACGCTCGCCGAGCTCGATGACGATGCGCGGGAGGCGACGCGGGCGCTGGTGCTGGAGGGCTCCGCCCCGGTGCTGCAGGGACGCACGCTCGTGGCCGGCCGCGCCGAGGGGCCGGTCACCGGCGGCAACCTGACCGTGCTCGCGGCCGGCGTCGGTACGCCCACCTCGTGGTCCGCCCGCGGCGGCATCGCGCTGCTCGAGGACGTGCACGAGCCGCCGTACCGGCTCGACCGGGCGCTGACGCAGCTGCTGCGCGCCGGCTGGTTCGACGGCGCGCTCGGCGTCGCCTGCGGCGGGTTCACCGACTGCGGCGAGCCCGAGCGGGTGCGCGCGCTGCTTCGCGACCGGCTCGGCGGCCTCGGCGTCCCGCTCGTCACCGACCTGCCCGTCGGGCACGAGCGCCACCACCTGCCGGTGCCGCTCGGCACGCCGGCCGTGCTGTCGGCGTCCGGGGCGGGCGCCCGCCTGGAGATCGCCGACCCCCTCGCCCCGCCCCGCCCCTGACGGCGCGCGGCCCGCCGGGGCTCAGGCCACCGGTTCCGCGACGGCCTCGGCGTCGGCCTCGGTGCGGAGCCGGCGCGCGTTCGCCCGCCCCGAGCCCAGCGCCCAGCGGATGCCGCGGGTCAGGCCGCTGCCGAGCGGGCGGCCGACCAGGCGGTCGGCGACCGGCAGGTCGGGCAGGCCGAGCTCGTGGCGGGCCCACCGGGGCATCAGCGCCACCGCCGCGAGCCAGAGGCCGAGGTACGGCGCCCGCGCCGGCAACGGCAGGGGCGGGCTCCAGACCAGGAAGCGGATCGCGTCGCGCGCGACGTCGGTGCCGCCGAGCTCGGGCCGGAAGGCCGCCAGCGTCGCCGCGAGCTCTGCCTCGGTGGTGGGCGGGTGCACGACGCCGAGCCGCGCCGCGACCTCGCCGGCCTGGGCGACATAGGCGTCCCGACCGGCCGCGTCGAGCGGTTGGTCCCCGAACGCCTGGTGCGCCCGCAGGAAGCTGTCGACCTGGGCGACGTGGATCCAGGCGAGCAGGTGCGGGTCCGAGGCGGCGTACGGCGTCCCGTCCGGCATCGTGCCGGTGACCCGCTCGTGGATCGCCCGCACCTGGGCGACCGCCATCTCGGCCTGGTCGACCGTGCCGAACGTGGTGAACGCCAGGTAGGTGCTCGTGCGTGCCAGCCGCCCGAACATGTCGCCGCGGAACCCCGAGTGGTCGGCCACCGCCTGCATCGCCAGCGGGTGCAGGGCCTGCAGCATCAGCGCGCGCACGCCCCCGACGAACATCGCGGCGTCACCGTGCACCCGCGCGATCTCGGAGTCGCTCGCGAACCAGCGCGGGCCGGGTGTGCCGTGGATCCGCTCCCGGTTGCTCGGCCCCTCCTCACCCGCGACCCGCGCGAAGATCGCCGCGCCGAGCCGGTCGCGGACGCCGTGCAGCGGGCGGGGAGTGCGAAGGACCTGGGCCATGCACCGAGCATGCCCGAGGCGTGGGAGGCCGCCCCGCCCCTCGGCGTCGCCGGCCGGCGACAGCGAGCCGGGGGCCGCCGGCCCGCGCTAGCCTTCCTCGCGTGTGGACCTTCGAGGCCGATCCGTGGCCCTGGGACGCGCGGTCGGAGGCCTGGGTCTTCGTCAGCCTGCCGACCGACGTGGCCGACGAGGTGGCGGAGCGGGCCGAGGAGCACGGCCCGCCGCGGGGCTTCGGGTCGGTGCGCGTCACGGTCTCCTGCGGGGGCAGCACGTGGTCGACGTCGGTGTTTCCCTCGAGGTCGGAGGAGACCTACGTGCTGCCGCTGAAGAGGAGCGTGCGGACGGCCGAGGGCCTCGAGGTGGGCGAACCGGCGTCCTTCACGCTCGAGCTCGCCTGAGGCAGGCGGGCATGGCCAGGTCTGCCCTCCGTCGGCGCAGGGAGGGCCAGCCCGGGAGCGTCAGCCGACCGGCTGGCGTTCGACCTGCTCCTCGCGGTGCTGGTCCATGTGGGGTCGCAGCAGCCGCTCGCCCTCGACGTCGACGTCGGGGAGGAGCCGGTCCAGCCAGGTGGGCAGCCACCAGGCCTTCTCGCCCAGCAGGTACATCAGGCCGGGGATCAGGACCATCCGCACCACGAAGGCGTCCAGCAGCACGGCGGTGGCGAGCCCGAAGCCCATCATCTTGATGATGGCGTCGTCCTCGAACATGAAGGCCGCGAACACCGAGGTCATGATGACGGCTGCGGCCGTGACCACGCGCGCGGAGCTCCGGAAGCCGTCGATGACGGCTTCACGGGGCGAGGCTCCGTGCACGTGGGCCTCGCGCATCCGGGTCACCAGGAAGACCTGGTAGTCCATCGCGAGCCCGAAGACGACCCCGATCAGGAAGATCGGCATGAAGCTCACGATCGGCTGGCCCGCGAAGATCCCGAGTGCGCCCTCCTGGAAGACCGCGACCGTTGCTCCGAGCGTGGCCAGCACCGAGAGCAGGAAGCCGAAGGTCGCGGTCAACGGCACGAGCACCGAGCGGAACACGATCATCAGCAGGACGAACGCCAGGCCGATGACGACCGCGAGGTAGACGGGCAGCGCATCGGTGAGGCGGTCGGAGACGTCGGTCTGGATGGCGGTGAGGCCGGTGATGCCGATGGTCGTCCCGGTGGCGTCCTCGATCGAGGACTCGCCGCTGCGCAGCTCCTCGAGCAGCGAGGTCGTGGCCTCGTCGTCCGGGCCGGTCTCGGGGATGAGGATGAGCTGGGTCCCTCCGGGGTCGGCCGGCTGAGCCTGCCCGCCGGTGCCGCCCTGGCCGTCGCCCTGGCCGCCGCCACCGGGTCCTGCAGCCTGGAGCTGAGCGACGTCGAGCACCCCGACGACGCCCTCCTGGTCCTCCGCCCACGAGGTCACGTCCTGGTAGGCCTCCTGCCGCTGGCCCTGGGGGAGGTCCCGCGCGTCGACGACGATCTGGAACGGCGCCTCGCGCCCCGGGCCGAAACCCGTCTCGAGGAGCTCGCTCGCCTGTCGCTGCGTGGTGTCAGCCGGCGCCGTCGCGTCGGTGGGGAAGGCCAGGTAGAGGTCCTTCAACGGAATGGCGAGGGCACCCAGCGCGACGACGACGAGCAGCACCGCGGTCAGCGGCCTGCGGCTCACCAGCCGAGCCCACCGGACACCGTTGTTGTGGACCCGCCCGCTCTGGTCCCGCGTAGGACGGTACCGCCGCACGGTGCCGCCGAAGGCCCGTGACTTCAGCAGCCCGAGCGTCGCAGGAAGGAGGGTCAGTGCCACCAGCACGGCGATGAACACCGTGACGGCGGCCGCGAGACCCATCGCGGTCAGGAACGGGATGCGCACCACGGCCAGCGCCGACAGGGCGATGAGGACGGTCAGGCCCGCGAACACCACCGCCGAGCCGGCGGTGCCGACGGCGACCCCGACGGCCTCCTCGCGATCATCGTCGTAGTGGTGCAGCTCGTTGCGGTACCGGGCCAGGATGAACAGGCAGTAGTCGATGCCGACCGCGAGGCCGATCATCGTGGCCAGGGTCGGCGTCGCCGAGCTCAGGTCCATGAAGGCGGTGGCTGCGGTGATGCGGCCGAGGCCGAGCCCGACGCCGACGACCCCGGTCAGGATCGGCAGGCCGGCCGCGACCAGCGAGCCGAAGGTGAGGATGAGCACCACGAGCGCGAGCGCGAGCCCGATGAGCTCGGCGGCGCCACCCGGGGGCGCGAACGCCTGCATGCCCTGACCATTGGTCTCGACCTCGAGGCCGGCGTCGCGGGCGGTGTCGAGCGCCTCGAGAACCGCCTCCTGGGTCTCGGGCTCGACGTCGGTGACGGCCTCGACGTCGAAGTCGAACGTGATGACGCCGATCCGCCCGTCGGGAGAGACGTTGGACAGGGCTGTCGCGGCCTCTGCGGCCGCGGCGTCCAGCTGCTGACTGCCCGGAGCGCGCTGGTCCTGCTCGGCGGGACGCTGCTGCGCCTGCTCCAGCGCCACGACCGGGTTGATCGCCGCGCGTCCCTGCTCGGTGTCCAGGGCGTCGGGGGTCTGCGGCACCCCGGCCAGCTCCGCGAGGAGCTCGTCGACGGCCCGCGGGTAGGGCTTGTCGGTGAGCTTCTCCCCCTCGGGGGCCGCGACGACGACGTTCACGGTGGCCTGGTCGAAGGCGTCGGTGGTCTCGGGGAACAGGTCGGCCTGCAGGTCGGCGGCCTCCTCGGCAGGGATGCCCGGGATGCTGAACGAGTCCTCGGTCGGCTGGGAGAACGCGGCAGCCGCTCCACCGACCCCGACGATGACGGCCAGCCAGAGGGCGAGGACGAGAGGCCAGCGTCGGTAGGACGCCTTGCCGAGGCGGTAGAGCAGGGTGGCCATGGGATCTCCTGATGGCTCGTTGCGGGAAGGGAGCGCGTCGACGCCGTGGTCGACCCCCGGTGTCGAGTGCCCGGTCAGGCACCCAGCAGGAAGCGGGCGGTGGCGAGTGCCTCGTCGAAGTGCTTGTTGAGCGGGCGTTCGGCGGGGTCGTCGAGGAAGGCCTGCAGCGACGTGTCCAGGATGACCGCGAGCACGGCGACGGCGACCCTGGCCCGCTGGAGGTCGTAGCCGGCTCCCTCGCGAGCAGCGACGTGCGCGACGGTCGTCGCGCTGAGCGCCTCGTACCTCTCGTGGACGGCCGCCATCAACCGGGGGTTGCGCTTCAGCATGCGACGCCACATCAGCAGCTGGTCACGGTCCTGCAGGTCGCTGTCGAGCTCGGCCTCCAGCAGGTCGCCGAGCAGCACGCGGAGGTCGGTCACCAGGTCCCCGGAGGGGCCCTTGGCGCGGAAGAGCTCGACCGCTCGGGGTCGCAGCTCGGGCTCGGGGCCGAGCACGGCATCGACCTTGCCGGGGAAGTAGTTGAACAGCGTCCGGCGGGACACCTCGGCTGCGTCGGCCAGGTCCTCCATGGTGAAACCGTCCAGGCCGCGCTCGTCGGTGAGCCGCTGGGCGCACCGCGCGATCCGGGCGGAGGTCTGCTCGCGGTGGCGCGTTCTTGCACTCGAGGTCACAGGATGCATATTGCACGATGGCTGGTCGAGTGCACGAAATCAAGGGGTGGGAGTCGGCTGGCCGCCACGCGCCAGCCGAACTGTGGCTGGACGAACGATCCACTCGGCCCCGATGACCCAGCGGGAGGCGCTCCGGTCAGCCCGCCGCGGACGAGGGGTCTGGCGCCTGAACGGGGGCTGTTCGACGGCTGCCTGGTCCGTGCCGGGCGCCGAGCCGTGTCCGGTGGCGCGGTAGCGAGGCGGAGGGCAAGGCTGTGCGGGCCGCCTGGACGGCAGGCCCGCACACCGAACCTCAGCCGGGGACGAACGCCTGGTCGAAGAACTCTCCGAGCACCCGGGCCACCGTTTCGGGGTGGGTCAGGGGGCCGGCGTGCCCGGCGCCGGAAATGGTGTGACCCCGCGCGTCGCCCACCGTGTCGACAATGTGCTGCGCGCTGGTCGCGAAGAAGGGCGAGGTCTCCGAGCCCTGCAGCACCAGCACCGGCGCGCTGATGGCGCCGAGTATCTCCGGGTCCTCGGGCCTCACGCCCGTGTACGCCGCGGCCTGCTGGAAGACGGTCAGCACGTGGGGGGCGTAGCCACCGGTGGCCTCGAAGTAGCCCGCCTCGTCAGCAAGCACGATGTCGGCAGGGGTGAAGGGGTTCGCGGCGATGGCGCGCATCGCGCCCGGCAGGTCACCCTGCTCGACCAGCTCGCGACCGTGGGTGAGCGCACTGAGGAGGTCCGCCCGCTCCTCCTCGTCCATGAGCACGCCGACCACCGGTTCGTACGACGCCGTCGCCCTGACCGCCTCGGAGCGCGCCGACACGGTGAGTGCGTGCCCGGCGCCGGCGGACCACCCGACGAGCCCCGTCGGCTCCCCGAGGCTCTCGACGTACGTGGTGTAGTCCGTGCCGATCCGGTCGATGCGCAGGTTCGGGTGGTCGTCGCTGCGACCACGACCCCGCATGCTGGGGAGATGACAGGTGAACCGGTCGACCAGGTGCGGCACCAGCGCGTGCCAGTCGACGTCACCGTCGCCCAGCACGCCCTGCAGCAGGACCAACGATGGCCCCTGACCCTGCACGGTCGCGCGGATGGTGACGCCGTCGTCAGTGGTCGCCTCGTGGGCTCGCCGAGCACCCATGGCTTTCTCCCTGTCTCGCGGTCGTCTCCAGACACTGCGCCCGTTCGAGCGGCCGCGCAACCGGGAGCCGGTCGAGCGTGTCCACGGTGCGGCAACCGGGCGCGGCCGATCCTGCAGGTCATCCCCGCAGGCCGAACCGCATCCGGCGCCGACCCCGAGCACGTGGAGTGGCTCGGGGTGGGCCGCCCGGTCGTCAGTTCGGCCCGCGCGGGTTGCCCGGCAGGCTCGCCGGCTCTACTCGGCGCTTGAACTGACGACGGGGGCGCCCCGACTCGTGGTCGTCACCGGGGCGGGTTCAGGCGGGCAGCTCGTCGGCGTCGACGATCCGGTAGGCGTAGCCCTGCTCGGAGAGGAACCGCTGCCGGTTCTGGGCGAAGTCGGCGTCGACGGTGTCGCGCGCGACGACGGTGTAGAAGCGCGCGGTGCGGCCCTCGTCCTTGGGGCGCAGCAGCCGGCCCAGCCGCTGCGCCTCCTCCTGGCGTGACCCGAAGGCGCCCGAGACCTGGATCGCCACCTCGGCGCCCGGCAGGTCGATCGAGAAGTTCGCGACCTTGCTGACCACCAGCAGCGACAGCTCGCCGGAGCGGAACGCCTCGAACAGCCGCTGCCGCTCCTTGACCGACGTGTCGCCCTTGATCACGGGCGCGTCCAGGCGCTCGGCGATCTCGTCGAGCTGCTCGAGGTACTGCCCGATCACCAGCGTGGGCTGGCCGGCGTGCCGCGCCACCAGGTCCGTGACGACCTTCGTCTTCTCGGCGGTGCACGCCGCGAGCCGGTAGCGCTCCTCCTGCTCGGCGGTGGCGTAGGCCAGCCGCTCGCGCTCGGGCAGCGTCACCCGCACCTCGACGCAGTCGGCGGGCGCGATCCAGCCCTGGGACTCGATGTCCTTCCACGGCGCGTCGTAGCGCTTCGGCCCGATCAGCGAGAACACGTCGCCCTCGCGGCCGTCCTCGCGCACCAGCGTCGCGGTGAGCCCGATGCGGCGCCGGGCCTGCAGGTCGGCGGTCATCCGGAAGATCGGCGCGGGCAGCAGGTGCACCTCGTCGTAGACGATCAGCCCCCAGTCGCGGGCGTCGAGCAGCTCGAGGTGCGGGTAGGCGCCCTTCCGCTTGGTCGTCAGCACCTGGTAGGTCGCGATCGTGACCGGCCGGACCTCCTTGACCGAGCCGGAGTACTCGCCGATCTCCTCGGGCGTCAGCGTGGTCCGGCGGACGAGCTCGTCCTTCCACTGCCGCGCCGCGACGGTGTTGGTCACCAGGATCAGCGTGGTCGCGCCCGCGTGCGCCATCGCGGCCGCGCCGACCAGGGTCTTCCCGGCGCCGCACGGCAGCACGACCACGCCCGAGCCGCCGTGCCAGAACGAGTCCGCGGCGTCGCGCTGGTAGTCCCGCAGCGACCACTCGGACTGGTCGAGGTCGATCGCGTGCGCCTCGCCGTCGACGTAGCCGGCGTAGTCCTCCGCCGGCCAGCCCAGCTTGAGCAGCGCCTGCTTGAGGTTGCCGCGCTCGGAGGCGTGCACGACCACGGTGTCGTCGTCCACGCGGGCGCCGAGCATGCCGCGCACCTTCTTCGCCCGCAGCACCTCCTCGAGCACCGGCCGGTCGGTGCTGGAGAGCACCAGCCCGTGGCTCGGGTGCTTCTCCAGCCGCAGCCGGCCGTAGCGCGCCATGGTCTCGGCGACGTCGACGAGCAGCGCGTGCGGCACGGGGTAGCGGCTGTGCTCGAGCAGCGTGTCGACCACCTGCTCGGCGTCGTGCCCGGCGGCCCGCGCGTTCCACAGCCCCAGCGGCGTCAGCCGGTAGGTGTGGATGTGCTCGGGGCTGCGCTCGAGCTCGGCGAACGGCGCGATCGCCTTGCGGCACTCGGCGGCGTCCTCGTGGTCGATCTCGAGCAGCAGCGTCTTGTCGGACTGCACGATCAGGGGTCCGCCGGTCATCCCGCCAGCCTACGAGCCCGGCACCGACTCGGACGCCGCTGGTCGTGCACCGCTTATTGGGTAAGTCGGCTCGCGGCTCTTCACGATGCCGGTCGATGTGGCGAGGATCACTGCTGGGAGGGCGCGCAGGGACGCGGCGCTCGCACCGCGGTCCACACCAACAAGCCACATGGGCCCCTTTCGGTAGAGGGGCTCGCTGGAAGGAGATCATGAAGCAAGTGAAGAAGCGGGTGGAACCGCGCGGACGGCCGTGATCCGGTGCACCGCGAAGGTGCGCTCGTCGTCGGCGCGCTCGTCGTACGCCGTCAGCGTGCCGCCCTCGACCCGGCGCGGGCGCACCACGCGCTCGGTGGTCGTGCCGTGCCCGTCGACGTACCCGATCCACACGGGGGCGGCCGCCTCGACCGCGTCCCGAAGCAGGGCCATCGCGGCCGAAGGACTGGTCGTCGCGCCCCGCTCGGGCCGCGCGGCGGCGGCGCGGTCCCCGGCCCGCACGGCCGTGAGCACCGAGACGACATGGGCCTCCGCGCGGGCGGCCGCGGCCGCGTCCCGCGTCGGGGCCCGGTCGCGCGGCGTGCGCGCCCGCCGCAGGTCGGGGCGGGCGACGCGGACGGTGCCGTCCTCGGCCTCGACCACCGGCGCGGCGCCGAGCTCGCGCAGCCGCGGCAGCAGCACGTCGGCCGGGGTGTCGGTGACCAGCACGGTCGGTGCGATCCGCCGCAGCCCGAGCGGGGCGGCGCGCCGGTCGTGCAGCAGGGCGGTGAGCGCCGCCTCGTCGTCGGCGCGCAGGAAGGCCGCGGCGTGCCCGACGCGGACGCTGCCGAACGTGCGCGCCGCATCGTCCACGAGGTAGGTCAGCGGCTGCGGCACCGGCGTCGTCGAGACGTCCGCGAGGAACGAGTGCACCTCGGCGGCGGTCCAGCCGGCGTCCAGCGCGCGGCGCACCGAGGCGGGCCGGAAGCGGTACGTCGTCGCGCCGCCGCGGGACTCGACGTCGGCGAGCAGCGCCAGCCGCCGGGCCAGCGCGGACTCCAGCGGCCCCGGCGCCACGGCGGTGAGGTCGGCCTGCAGCAGCACGTGGTCGACGGGCTCGGGGAGCAGCGGGGCCAGCGCGGCCTCGGCCGCCGCCGGGTCCTCCAGCAGCCGGCGCCCGTGCGTGGCCAGCGCGTCCAGCGCCACCACTCCGAGGGTGGCGGCCTCGGTGACGGCCGCCTCGGCCATCGCGTCCCGCGCCGCCGGCCGGCGCGGCTGCTGCCAGCGGATGCGGGCGACCAGCGACGGCAGCCCGGTCCCCGCGGCGAGCGAGGCGCCCTCGGGCAGCGCCGCCAGCTCGCGCAGCGCCGCGCGCCGCGACTCGGCCTGGATGCTGCTGGCCAGCTCGGGCGCGAGCGCGTTCCAGGTGCGGCCGGTGCGGTCCTTCTCGCCGACGAGCGCGGGCATCCGGGACATCGCGAGCCACGTGCCGGCGAGCTCGGCCCAGCGCCGCGCGGTCGGCTGGGCGGTCCACGCGTCGAACTTGTCGGTCGGCGTCCAGGCGGGGTCGCCCTCGGCGTCCGCGGCGGTGCTGAGCAGCCCCGCCGCCGCGGCCACCTCGACCAGCAGCGCCGCGCCCGCCTCGTCGACGTGCAGCAACGCGGCGGCGGCGCGGAGGTCCCGCACGGCGAGCCCCCCGCCGCGCAGGGTGGCCGGCGGGTCGGCGCCCCACTCGTCCAGCAGCAGCTCGACGCGGCGCACGGCCTCGAACGCCGTCCCCGCCGCGGTGCGGTCGACGAGGTCGGCGCGCCGCTCGGTGGTGGCCAGCTCCGGCACCGCGTCGACCGGCTCGGTGGTGGTCCGGCCGCCGCGCAGCGCGAGCGCCACCTCTCCGGGCAGCACCAGCAGACCGTCCTCGCGGGGGCGGAGCAGCTCGCGGGCCAGCACCTCCTCCACGGGTGTGCTCGCCTCCTCGGGCGACGGGGGCCGGCGCGCCGAGCCGCTGGTGCCGGTGCCGCCGTGGGCGTCGACGTGCTCCAGCAGGGCCCGGGCCGCGGGGCTCGCCGCCGCCAGGCGCTGCCGGCAGGACGCGAGGGCGTCGGGGTCGGCGGCCTCCGCGCTCGTGCACGGCTGGGTGCCGGTCGTGCCCGGGCCCCGGGTGCCGAGCGCGTCGCCGACGGCGCTGAGCGCCCGCAACCCGCGGGGGGACTCCCAGGCCAGGGCCAGGTCGACCAGCCGCTCCAGCGCAGCCCGCGTGGCCGCCGGGTCGGCGTGCACCACAGCGGCGACGCGGTCCCGCGTCGTCGGGCCGAGCGCGACGAGCGCGTCGGCCACGTGCAGCTCGAGGGTGGTGAGGTGGTCCAGGGCGCGCGCGACCGAGGACCGGGTCGCGGCCCGCGAGGCCAGCTGGCCGGAGTCCTGCGGTGCCGGGGTGGCCAGGTCGGGCCGCTCGCGCAGCAGCGCGGTCAGCGCGTCGTCCGGCCAGCCGCGCAGCTGGTCGGCGAGACTGCGGGGTGCGGCGGCGGACATCCCCGCAACGTTACTGTGCCGAGCGAGGAGGACCCATGGGCGAGGTCGAGCTCCGCTACTGCTCCGCGACCGACGTGGGCCGGGTCCGCGACGTCAACGAGGACGCCGCCGTGGCCGAGCCCCCGGTCTTCGTCGTGGCCGACGGCATGGGCGGGCACCACGGCGGCGACGTCGCCAGCCGGATCGTCGTCGAGCGCTTCGCGGCGCTCGCCGCGGACTGGCGCTGGCAGGAGCACGACGCCCGCGGCGGCCGGGACGCGGTCGCGCGCGCCCTCGCCGACTGCCAGCGGGAGATCACCGCCTGGAGCGAGGCCCAGGGGAGTCGCGGGCGCCGGGGTTACGCCGGCACCACGGCGGTGGTCGCGGTGCTGGTGACCCACGCCGACGAGCCGCACTGGCTGGTCGCGAACCTCGGCGACTCCCGCGCCTACCGGCTGCTGGACGGCGCCCTGGCACAGGTCAGCGTCGACCACTCCCTCGTCCAGGACCTCGTGGACGAGGGCTCGGTGCGCCCCGAGGACGCCGACGGCCACCCCGAGAGCCACGTCATCACGCGCGCCCTCGGCGGCCCCGACGAGCAGGAGGCCGACTACTTCCTGCTGCCGATGCCGTCGCTGGACCGCCTGCTGCTGTGCAGCGACGGCGTCACCGACATGGTCGCCGACGACGAGCTGGCGGACCTGCTGCGCACCTCCGAGGACCCCCGCGACGCCGTCAACCGCGTGGTCTCCGCGGCCCTGGTCGCGGGGGGCGACGACAACGCCACCGCCCTCGTCGTGGATGTGGTGGGATGGTCGGCGTCAGCGCCCGTCGCCGACGCCGACCGCCGGCCCGGGACGCTCGAGGAGAAGCTGGGGGCGCCGTCGTGACCACGCTGCAGGAGTCGGGAGCGAGCATGAGTCGAGCCGCGGAAGCGCAGCCCGCCCGGCCGGGCTGGGCATACGGCGCGGGGGAGTGGTACGCCGTCCTCGGCGCCGGGACCGCCGTGCTGCTGCCCCCGGGCCAGCGCGAGCGGGCGACGTCGCTGTGGGCGGTCGTGGACGACGGCGCCGGCTTCGAGGCGCTGCTCGAGGCGCTGCTGGCCCGCGGGCTCAGCGAGCTCGCGAGCTTCGCGGTGCTGGCCCTCGAGGGCGCCGAGGACGACACCTCGTCCGCCGAGACGCTGCGCGTGCTGGTGCGCGGCGACGCGTCGGTCACCTGCGAGACCGATGCCGGGCCCGTCGTGCTGGACGGGCGCGAGGCCGGGACCTGGACCGAGCGCCGCCTCGGCGGCGTCCGGGGGATCCGGGTCGCGCTGGCCGCGGCGGCCGGGCAGCCGCCGGCGGGGGGCCGCGCCGACGAGCCGTCGGCCCACGTGCTCGGCAGCGCGATGGTGCGCGCCGGCTGGGTGGCGTGTCCGCCGGGTGCCGCCGGGCTCCGCGGGGCGTGGGGCGCCGCTCCGCCGATCACCGAGCCCGAGCCGGTCTCGCCCGAGCCCGTCGAGCCGTCTCCGGTGCCCCCGCCGCCGCCGGGGCCCGTGCCGTCCGAGCCGGAGCCCGAGACCGAGCCCAGCCCGGCCGCCGCTCCGTCCGCGGCCGGCCGCCGTGGGAGGGCTCGGCTGCTGCTCTCCCCGGGCCGGGAGGTCGAGGTCGAGGGCATCGTGCTGCTGGGCCGCGACCCCGAGGCCCGACCGGGTGGCGGGCCGGGTCGGGGGCCGGGCGAGCCACGGCTCGTCCAGGTGACCAGCCCGCAGCAGGAGATCAGCGCCACGCACCTGGAGGTGCGCCCGGCCGCGGCCGGTGACGAGGGCGTGGCCGTCGTCACCGACCTCGGCTCCACGAACGGCACGATCCTGATGTGGCCGACCTCGCGGTCGGAGAGCCTGCAGCCCTGGGTCCCCGTCGCGGTGCCGGCGGGGGCGGTGCTCGACCTGGGGGACGGGGTGACCGTCGAGGTCGCCGGGGCCTGACGGCCCTCGGCGCGGCGCCCGGGCCGCGTCGCTAGCGTGGGGCCGATGGCACGCGTCTGGTACGTCAGCTACGGCTCGAACATGTCCGAGGGCCGGCTGGCCTGCTACCTCGAGGGCGGGTGTCCGCCGGGCGGCTCGCGTCACAACCCCGGCGCCAGGGACGCCACCCCGCCGGCGCGGAGCATCGCGGTGGACCTGCCCGGCACGACGTACTTCGCCGGGGACTCGCCGCAGTGGGGCGGCGGCACGGCCTTCTACGACCACGAGACGCCCGGCGAGACCGCGGCGCGCGGGTACCTGGTCACGACCGAGCAGTTCGCCGACATCGCCGCGCAGGAGATGTACCGGGTGCCCGCCGGGGGCGACCCGATCGAGGCGCTGCTGCTCGACCCGCTGGACGGCGGGCGACACACCGTCGGGCCCGGCCACTACGAGACGCTGGTCGACGTCGGCGCCGTCGACGGCCTGCCCCTGCTGACCTTCACCGCCCCGCACGGGGCCGGCGCGGTCCCGCACCGCGCCCCGTCGCCGGCGTACCTCGAGACGCTGGCCACGGGCCTGCGGGAGTCCCGCGGCTGGGGGGAGCGGCAGGTCGCCGCCTACCTCGCCCGGATCGCACCCGCGGCGTGAGGCGGTGAGACGGGCCGGGCCGTCGTGGATCCCCAGGAGTCCACGCCGGCCCGCCCCGTCACGTCACTGCGGCTCGGGGGCGTCGTCCAGCCCCGTGCCCGCGGCGACGGCCGCACCATTGACCGTCAGCGTGCCGCTGCCGTCGTTGTAGGCGTCGTCGCCCTCGGCGCCGGCGGTGTTGCCACCGTCGCCGTCGAACGTGGTTCCGGAGACGGTGGTGTCGCCGTTGCCGTTCCACACGCCACCGCCCTCGTTGGCGGCGGTGTTCCCGGTGATCCGGCCTCCGTCGACCGTGACGGTGCCCGCGGCGGAGTGGATCGCACCGCCGTTGCCCGGGTTGCTCGCGGCGTCGTTGTTGCGGAGCTCGGTGTCGTCCACGTCGACCGTCCCCCCGGTGGTCTCGATGCCACCGCCGGCCCGGTTCGCGGTGTTGCCCGCGAGGGTGCTGCCGCGCACGGTCAGCTGGCCGTCCGCGGTGTTGAGGACCCCGCCGCCGGAGCCCGACGTGCCCGTCGCCGTGTTGTCGACGATCACGCTCGAGTCGGAGACCACCAGGTCCCCACCGTTGTTGAAGAGGCCGCCCCCGCCGGTGTCCGCGGCGTCACCCCGGGCGTCGTTGGCGGCGATCCGGGTGTCGATGACGCGCATCGTCCACCCTGAGTCATTCCACAGGCCGCCGCCCTCGCTGGCGGCGACGTTGCCGCTGACGACGCTGTTGACGATGTCGAGGCTGGAGCTCCGCGCGGCGCCGGTCAGGTGCACCGCCCCGCCGTTGCCCGGGTTCGCCCCGGCGCCTCCGGCGACGTTCTCGAGCAGCCGGACGTTGGTCAGGTTCACCGTCTCCTGTCCGCCGCCGTCATTGGCCTCGATGGCGCCGCCGGCCCGGTTGGCCCGGTTGCCCTTCATCGTCGTCCCGCTGGCGCTGAGGTCGCCGCCAGCGACGGTGAGGATGCCGCCCCCCGAGCCGGAGGTGCCGCCCGCCACGTTGTTGAAGACCTGACCCCCGTTCAGGGTGAGCGTGCCACCGTTGTTGAAGAGGCCACCGCCACCGGTGTCGGCGTCGTCGCCGTTCGCGACGTTGCGGTTCACCCGGCTGTCGTTCACCCGCATGGCGCCGGTCGAGTTCCACAGGCCGCCGCCCTCGGAGGCGGCGCGGTTGAACTTCACCTGCGAGCGGAACACGCTCAGGCTGCCGGTGCCGGTCTGGTGGAAGGCGCCGCCGTTGCCCGGTGCCGCGCCCGCCCCGTACCCGGCGTAGTTGTAGCGGAGCGTGCTGTCGAGGATCACGGTCTCGCTGGCGCCGCTGGCCTCGATCGCGCCGCCGGCCCGCACCGCGCGGCCGCCGCGGATGAAGGAGTTGCGCAGGACGAGCGTGCCGGCGTCGTTGAACACGGCCCCGCCGGATGCGCCGCCGTCGCTGCCGTCGCCGGGCACACGCCCCTGGATCAGCCGGGTCCGGTTCAGCACGAGCGTGCCCGCCGAGCTGAAGAAGCCACCGTTGTCGTTGGTCCTCTCGGGGCTGCCACCCCGCAACGTCAGGCCGTTGACCGCGAGGCGGGTGCCGCTGCTGTTCACGTCGAAGAGGCGCGAGAGCCGCTTGAGACGGATCGTGTTGCCGTAGCCGAAGACGCGCAGGTCGTCGTTCACCTCCAGGTCCCCGCTGAAGGGCCCGCTGCCGCTCCCGCCCCCGCGGTTCAGCGCGAACGAGCGGCGCACGTTGATGCGGTCGGTCCCGGCGCGGGTGTTGGCCTGGAAGACGGCCCGGCGCAGCTGGCGGGCATTGCGCACGGTGAACGTCCGGTTGGCACGGGGGCGGCCGCCGCCGCGGGGGCCGCGGCCCCGGGCGCCGCGGTCGGCGTACCCGCGGCCTGGGCGGGCGCGGAGAGCGGGACGACGGAGAGTGCGGCCAGGGCCATGGCTCCCGCCGCACCTCCGGCGAACGCGCGGCTCCGGCGAGGAGTCCTGGGGTGTGTCATCTCCGGTGTCCCTTCGTGTCGACGCGGCCGTCTGAGGGCGGCCGTCGGGGGTTCATACGGCGCCGCGCCCGTGCGTGTTCACCGTCACCGCGGCGGCGCGGTCGGCGCGGTCGGCGCGGGGTGCGGCACGTCCGTGGCCCGCGCGGGGCCACCCACCCGGCGGGCGCATCCGGCGGGCCCATCCGGCGGGCCCGGTGGCCTCGGATGAACGCCCGAGGGGCCGGCGCCGTACCCACGCGTGAACACACCGGGTCGAGGCGGGGCGACGACAGGAGGGCGCATGGGTGGCACGGCGGTGCCGGCCGGGCTTCGGGACGAGCGGGAGGTGCATCAGGCCTACCTCCTCTACGGCCCGCAGCTGTACCGCTTCCTGCTGCGGGGCCTGGGTGACGCGGGAGCCGCCCAGGACGTCACCCAGGAGACCTTCCTGAAGGCGTGGCGCTTCGCGGACCGCTACGACCCCGAGCTGTCCTCGCTGCGGGTGTGGCTGTTCGGCATCGCGCGCAACGCGATGATCGACCACGCACGTGCCGCCGCCGCCCGGCCGTGGCAGGGTCAGCTGGTCGACCCACCGACCGCACAGGTGGTCGGCAGCGCGGTGGAGGACCCCTCGGACGCCCTCGTGGAGTCCTGGCTCCTGGAGGAGGCACTGCGGCGCCTCCCGCAGCACCACCGCGTCGCCATCGTGATGACGCACCTCAAGGAGCGGCCGCACGAGGAGGTCGCCGCCGAGCTCGGGATCCCGCTCGGCACGCTGCGGAGCCGGATCTTCTACGGACTCAAGGCGCTGCGGGCGGCCATGGACGAGATGGGAGTGAGGGCATGAGCACGCCCGACCACCAGGGGCTCCGCGAGCTGCTGGGCGCGTACGCGCTGGGCCACCTGGCCGCGGCGGAGGAGCAGACCGTGCGGGCGCACCTGGACGGCTGTGCTTCCTGCCGGACCGAGCTGGCAGAGCTCGAACCCCTCGTCGGGCTGCTGGACGCCGTGGACCCGGCGCACTTCGACACGCCGCCCCACCCCCCGGCGGATCTCGGTCTGCGGATCCAGCAGGCCATCTCGTCCGAGGCGCGCCGGCCCGCCGCCGTGGTGCGCCCGGCCGGGCGGCGGCTGGCCCGCGTGGCAGCAGCGGTCGCGGCCGCGGTCGCCGTGGGGGTCTCCGGCGGCCTGGTCGGCCGTGGCACCGCCCCGCCACCCCCGTCGTCGGAGCCCGATGCCCCGCAGCTCGAAGCAGTGGTGCTCGAGCCGCCACGGGGGAGCGGTGGGCCAGATGTGGAGAGCGCAGGCCTCGTGTCGCACACCTGGGGCGTCGAGCTGCGGATCGTGGCCGACGGGTTCCCGGCCGGGGAGACCTTCCGCGCCGCCTTCCGCGACGAGGCCTCCGGCGAGCTGAGGCCCGCGGGGGCGTTCATCGGCACCGGACCGGTGTCGATGACCTGCAACCTGCAGTCAGCGATCCTGCGCGACGACGTCTCGGAGGTGGTCGTGCTCGACGCGGACGGCGACGAGGTGCTCGGCGCCACCCTCTGACCGGAGCCGACGGGCCCGGCCGCTGACGCGCCTGGCCCGGGTCGCTGGCGCTCAGCGGCCGACGGCGACCGGGATGCGCACGCGGGTCCCGTCGGCGCCGCGCCAGACGACGTACCCGGAGTCGCCTCCGGCGTCGCCACGCACGGTGACCGTGAAGTCCGCCGACTCACCCGGCGAGAGTCGCAGGGCCGCCGGCTGCACGGTCACGTCGGCGCGGTCGAAGCCGACCGCACGCGAGGAGAAGTAGAGGGCGCGGACTGCCCACGCGCGTGACGGCGCGCGTACGCCGCCCCGGGCCGGGCAGCGTGATCGAGGTGGTGTTGGCCCGCGCGCCCCCAGCCGCGCCGCCACCCGTCGGCGGGCTGGTCGAGCACCAGCCCGGGGCGCCGCGCGGCCCGCGGCCGCAGCACCCCGCTGCCCTGCCGCAGCACCTCCGCGCCGCGCAGCGGGGCGGCCGAGGTCGCCACGGCGGAGCGCACCCGCGCCGCCGACCACCGGGGGTGCGCCGCCCGCAGCGCGGCAACCACGCCGGCCGTCGTCGCGGTCGCCGCCGAGGACCCGGAGAAGAAGTCCCACCGCGTGCCCGTCGGTCCCGGGGGCACCGCGCCGAGCACGCCGGTGCCGGGCGCGACCAGGTCCGGCGTCGCCGGACCCGCCCCGGCGTCGCCGGTCGGCGTCGCCGGCGCCAGGCGGCGCCGCTCGAGATCCCGGGCCGACGGCCGAAGGACCGCCCGGGTGGTCGGGTGCGAGGCCAGCCAGTCGCGCAGCGTCGCGCTCTCGCGGGCCTCGAGGTGCACGGTCGGGACGCGGTGGAAGTCCGTGGTCGGCTCCGCGTTCCCACGCTGGGTGAGCACCATGCCGACGCCGTCGGCGCGCGCGACGGCGGCAGACTTCTCCACGCGGCCGATCTTGCCGCGCTGGCAGACCACCACGGAGCCGTCCACCCGGGCCGCGTCGAGCGAGCCGGGGCGGCACAGGGCCGCGGCCCGGCGGGGCGTGCCCGCGGCCGCGGCGTCGGCGCCCCGCACGATCCGCGCGGGACCGACGTCGCGACGCGCGAGCATCGCCCCGGGCAGCGTGGGGCCGCCGCGGACCTCGAGCGAGCCGGCGGGCAGCGGGCCCAGCGCGGTGCCGACGGTCGTGACCCAGGGAGCGGCCCGGGCGGGACGCGAGTCGGCGCCCCCGGTGCCCGCGGCGGCGACGGCCGCGACGTCCGCCTCGGCCGCGCCGAGCACGGCCTCACGCAGCACGGCACTGCTCGCCGGCCCGTTGACCGGCAGCGTCAGGACGTCGACGCGGTCCTGCACGGCCCGGTCGACTGCGGTGACGAGGTCGGCGGTGGCGCATCCGTCGCCGGCGGGGTCCGGCGCGGCCCAGCAGGCCTTGTAGACGGCGAGCCGCGACTGCGGCGCCACCCCGCGGTACCGGCCCTTCTCCTCGCCGCGGATCCGGACGCCGACGCCGGCGTTGCCGCTGACGACCGAGGCCACCTGGGTCCCGTGGCCCAGCTCGTCCGCGACCGAGAGCCGCGCCGACGAGCGCAGCCGCTCGCGGCCGAACCCGTCGACGAACCAGCGCGCGCCCACGATCTTCGAGGAGCAGCGGGACGCCGGCCACCCGGGGCCGCCGACGCACTCGCCGCGGAACGACGCCGGGCGGCCGCCCGAGCCCAGCGGGGCGAAGGCGGGGCTGTCGGGGTAGAGGCCGGAGTCGATGACGCCGACGACGACGCCCTCCCCGCCGCGGCTGCGCGGCACCGGCGGGCCGGGTCGGCCGGCGCCACCGGGAGACCCCGCGACGGGGCGGACGGTGTTGCGCTCGACGCGCGCGACCCCCGGCACCTCCCGCAGGGCCTGGGCCTGCGCCTCCCCGAGCCGGACGGCGTACCCGTTGAGGGCGCTGGTCCAGCGGTAGACGGGCTCCGGCGCGCCGACGGCCTCGAGGGTGCGCTCCTGCCGGGCCTCGAGCCGGCGGCGCGCGGCGCCGCGCTCCTCCGTGGACGCCGTGCGCAGGCCGGCCCGTGCCGCGAGCCCGCGCCCGTCCAGCGCCACCAGGTACAGGCGGCCCTCGCTCTCGGCCACCGACCGGGCCCCGGCCCGGGCGTGCTCGGCCGCGGTGCGGGACGCCGCGCCCGCGGGCGCCGTGCCCAGCCCGAGCGCGAGCCCGAGCACGACGCCGACCGCCAGGGCGGAGGACCCCAGCCCGGCCCGCAGGCGCCGCCCGCCGCGTCGGCGCGGCAGGCCAAGGAGACCGCGTACGGAGCGCGCGGGCAGGGGCACGGCCGTCCTCCCGACGGTGGACCGGTCCGGCGCAGGGGCTCGCGCGCCGGGTCCCCAATCGTGGCAGGCCGCGCCGACGCTTTCCACCGGGGTTCCTCCGCCTGTGGACCGGCCACGCCCGGCTCCTACGCTGGGACCGTGCCCGCACCCCAGCTCGACGGCGCCTCCCCCGAGCGCGGCGCCTCCCCGTGGACGCGCCCGCCGGTCGTGGGCTTCGACCTCGACCTCACGCTGGTCGACACGGTCCCCGGGTTCGTCGCGACCCTCGAGGCCCTCTCCGCCGAGCTCGGCGTGCCGCTGCCGGCGGCCGACCTCTCGGCCCGGCTCGGCCCGCCGCTGGACCACCTGCTCTCCGCCCACCTCCCCGAGCACGCCGTGGGCCCGGCGGGGGACCGGTTCCGCGCCCTGTACGCCGACCTCGCCATCGAGCGCATCCCCGCGCTGCCCGGCGCCCACGAGGCCCTGGCCGCCGTGCGCGCGCACCGCGGCCGCCCGGTCATCGTCACCGGCAAGTACCCGCCCAACGCCCGGCGCCACGTCGAGCACCTCGGGCCTCGACGTCGACGCGGTCGACGGCTGGGTCTGGGGTGCCGGCAAGGCGGAGGCGCTGGGCCGCGAGGGCGCGAGCGTCTACGTCGGCGACCACGTGCACGACGTCGAGGGCGCGCGGGCGGCCGGCGCCACCAGCGTCAGCGTGCTCACCGGCGGCTGCAGCCGCGCCGAGCTCGAGGCCGCCGGCACCGACGTGGTGCTCGAGGACCTGACGGCCTTCCCGGACTGGCTCGACGAGCACCTGCTCGCCGCCCGCCTCGTCGCCCTCGAGGCCGACCTGCGCGACCGGGGCTCGGTGCTCGTCGCCTACTCCGGGGGCGCCGACAGCGCGCTCGTGCTCGCCGCGGCGGTGCGTGCGCTCGGCCCCGACCGGGTCGTCGCGGCCACCGGCCGCTCCGCCGCGCTGCCCGCGGCGGAGGTCGGGCCGGCCGAGGAGCTGGCGCGCGACCTCGGCGTCCGCGTGCTCGCGCCGGAGACCCACGAGATGGACCGCGAGGGCTACCGGGCCAACGCGGGCGACCGCTGCTTCTTCTGCAAGGCCGAGCTCCTCGAGACCCTCGTGCCGCTCGCCGCCGCGCACGGCATCGACCACGTGGCCACCGGCACGAACGCCGACGACGTCGTCGCCGGGTTCCGGCCGGGCATCCGCGCGGCCGCCGAGCGCGGCGCCCTCACCCCGCTCGCGGACGCCGGGCTCAGCAAGGCCCAGGTGCGCGCGGCCTCGCGCCGGTGGGGCCTGCCCACCTGGGACAAGCCCGCGGCCGCCTGCCTCTCCTCGCGGGTGGCCTACGGCGTCGACATCACGCCGCACCGACTCGCCCGCGTCGAGCGGGCCGAGGCGGGCGCGCGCGACGCGCTGGCGGCCGCCGGGACGCCCACCCGCGACCTGCGCGTGCGTGACCTCGGGGAGGCCGCGTCCGTCGAGGTGGACGCCGTCCTCCTGGCCGACGCGCTCGCCGACGGCGCACCGGCGCGCGCGCGCGCTGCTGGACGCCGTCCGGGCCGCCGGTTTCGAGCGCGTCGACCTCGACGAGCGCGGGTTCCGCAGCGGCTCGATGAACGAGCGCCTGGCGGACCCCGAGCGCTACCGCTGACCCGGCCGCGGGCCGAGCCGCCTCGCGCCCGGGAGCGCGCGCCCGAAACCGCGTTGGTCCCGCCGACCGGCCCGACCTAGGCTTGGCCCGCGGCAGAGCGCCGCGCGTGCCCCCCGTCGCGGGAGGCTGCTGTCTGCGAGGAGGCGACGTCGTGCCGACGGGCAAGGTGAAGTGGTTCGACGCCACGAAGGGTTTCGGGTTCCTCTCCCAGGAGGAGGGGCCCGACGTCTACGTCCACGCGGACGCCCTGCCGGAGGGGGTCGGGGACCTCAAGGCCGGCACGAGGGTCGAGTTCGGGGTGGCCCAGGGGCGCCGCGGCGACCAGGCCCTCCAGGTGCGCGTGATCGACAAGCCCACCTCCGTGGCGCGCAACCGCACGCGGGCGCAGCGCAAGAAGCCCGAGGAGATGGCCACGATCGTCGAGGACCTGATCCGCCTGCTCGACGGCATCGGCGAGGGCTACCAGCACGGCCGGCACCCCGACACGAAGACCGCGCAGCCGACGGCGAAGCTGCTGCGCGCCCTGGCCGAGGAGCTCGACCGCAACTGACGGCGTCGGCCGCGCCGGCGTCGGTGGGGGCGCCGCTCATCTGTCGCAACCCTGTGGTCGCGACACGCCGGGCACAGGCCTGCTGCAGCGTCGATAACCCCGCGTGACAAGCAGCGGGGCGGCTACACGCGGGGGCGGCGGGACGCCGGCCGGGCGGCGTGCGGCCGGGTCGCCAGCACCAGCAGCAGCCAGGCGCCGAGGAGCAGGCATCCGACGGCCAGCCCGAGCTGCGGGATCAGCGGCATCACGATCCCGACGAAGCCGCCGAGCACCCACGCCAGCTGCAGCAGCGCGTCCGAGCGGGCGAACGCGCTGGTGCGGATCCGGTCGGGCACGTCGCGCTGGATCGTCGAGTCGAGCGAGAGCTTCGCCAGCGACTGCGAGACCCCCGCGGTCAGGCCGAGCAGCAGCACGGTCGGCAGGCCGTAGAAGAGCGTGGCGAGCAGCGCCATCACCACGTCGGCGACCAGCACGACCACCACGGTGACCAGGGGGTTCACCGTGCGCAGCAGGGCCGCCAGCGCGACGCCGAGCGTGTTGCCGGCGACGGCGGCGCCGGTGACCACGGCCAGCAGCAGCTCGGGCCGCCAGCCCGCGAGCGGCTGGTCGCGCAGCAGGAAGGCCATGAACATGATCAGGAACCCCGACAGGAAGCGCGGCCCGCAGTTGGCGCGCAGCGCGAAGGCCACCGTGCCCGGGATCCCGGTGCCGCGGCCCAGCAGCCGCGCGGCGAGCCCGTCGCGGTCGGTCCGCCCGCGCGGGGCGTCCGGGCCCGGTTGGTCCCGGGCGGTGGGCATCAGCGCCGCGGGCTCCTCGCCCTGGGTGGAGTCCACCCGCGCCGGCAGCATGATCGCGAGCACCGTGGCGACCGCGAACAGCACGAACGCGTAGCGCAGCGACCACTCGGAGCCCACCGTGGCGGCCAGCCCGGCGATCGGCGCGGACGCGAGCGCGCCGATCACGCCGGCGAGCGACGTGCGTCCGTTGGCCTTGACCAGGGTGAGGGTGGACGGCAGCAGGCGCGGCACCGCGGCCGCCTTCGTGACGCCGTACGCCTTCGAGGCGACCAGGACGCCGAGCGCGGCGGGGAAGAGCCAGCGCGACTCCGTGGCGACGGCGCCCGCGAGCACCCAGCACAGGAAGGCGCGCACGGCCATGGTGGAGCCGATCGCCCAGCGACGCCCGTGGCTGAACCGGTCGAGGAAGGGCCCGATCAGCGGCGCGACGATCGCGAACGGCAGCATCGTGAGCAGCAGGAACAGCCCCACCTGGCCGCGCGCCTCGCCGGTGGGCACCTGGAAGAAGAGCGTGCCCGCCAGCGAGATCGCGACCGCGGCGTCGCCGGCCGCCCCGAACGCGTGCATCTCCAGCAGCCGCGAGAGGCCGGACTCGCCGGCCCCCTCGGCGTGCGAGGCCCGCCGGGCCTGGCGCACCGTGTAGCGGCTGGCCCGGCTGGTCGCCCGCGCCGTCGCGGCCGCGCTGCGACCCGCCGCGTCCCGGACGCGGCCAGCCTGGTGCCGCGACCGGTCGCCGTCGCCCGGCCCGGCGCCCGGCCCAACGCCCGTCCCGCCGTCGCCCGGCCCGGCGTCGCCCGGCCCCGTCCCCGGCCGGGGCCGCCGTCGATCGCGGGGGGCTCCCAGCGGTCCTGCCGTCCGACCCGGGCCGGCGCCCCGACCCTGGCCGCCCCGACCCTGGCCGCCCCGACCCTCGCCGCCGTGCGCGCGACCGGAGTGCGACCTCATGGACCCATCCTGCCCCCTGTCCCCGACGCAGCCGGCCCCTCGTCGCGGCGTGTGCACCGCTCGCGGCCTCCCGCTCCGGCCGGGGGTGACCGCCGTCACGCGACGGGCCTAGGGTCAGGCCCATGGACTCGACGGCAACCGGAGAGCTCGAGCCGCCGCTGCTCGAGCAGACGATCGGAGACAACCTGGCGCGCACGGTCGCCGCCCATGCCGGCGGCGAGGCGCTCGTCGAGGTCGCCTCCGGCCGCCGCTGGACGTGGGCACAGCTCGACGCCGACGTCGACCGGGTCGCGCGCGGGCTGCTGGGCCTCGGGCTCGAGAAGGGCGACCGGGTCGGCATCTGGGCACCCAACTGCGCGGAGTGGACGCTCGTGCAGTTCGCGACCGCCCGCATCGGCGTGATCCTCGTCAACGTCAACCCGGCCTACCGCACGCACGAGCTGGCCTACGCGATCCAGCAGAGCGGGCTGCGGCTGCTGGTGGCCGCGGAGTCCTTCAAGACCAGCGACTACCGGGCGATGGTCGGCGAGGTCGAGCCGGAGTGCCCCGGGCTGGAGCGCACGGTGTTCCTCGGCGCCGACGACTGGGACGACCTCCTCGCCGCCGGCGCCGACGTGCCGGCCGACGCGGTCGCCGAGCGCGCGGCCACGCTCTCGCCCGAGGACCCGATCAACATCCAGTACACCTCGGGCACCACGGGCCGCCCGAAGGGCGCCACGCTGAGCCACCGCAACATCCTGAACAACGGCTACATGACCACCGAGCTGATCCACCTCGGACCCGAGGACCGGCTGTGCATCCCCGTGCCCTTCTACCACTGCTTCGGCATGGTGATGGGCAACCTCGGGTGCAGCTCGCACGGCACGACGATGGTCATCCCGGGCCCCGCGTTCGAGCCGGAGGCCACGCTGCGCGCCGTCGCCGACGAGCGCTGCACCGGTGTGTACGGCGTCCCGACGATGTTCATCGCGATGCACAACCACCCCGACTTCGCGACCTACGACCTCGCCTCGCTGCGGACCGGGATCATGGCCGGCTCGGTCTGCCCGGTCGAGGTGATGAAGCGCTGCGTCGACGACATGGGGATGGCCGAGGTGGCCATCGCCTACGGCATGACCGAGACCAGCCCGGTCTCCTGCCAGACCCGCTCCGACGACGACCTGGACCGGCGCACGGCCACCATCGGGCGCGTGCACCCGCACGTCGAGATCAAGGTGGTCGACCCCGAGAGCGGGGAGCCGGTGCCGCACGGCGAGCCCGGCGAGTACTGCACCCGCGGCTACTCGGTGATGCTCGGCTACTGGGAGGAGCCGGAGAAGACCGCCGAGGCCATCGACTCCGACGGCTGGATGCACACCGGCGACCTGGCGGTCATGCGCGAGGACGGCTACTGCGAGATCGTCGGCCGGATCAAGGACATGGTGATCCGCGGCGGCGAGAACATCTACCCGCGCGAGGTAGAGGACTTCCTCTACACGCACCCCGACATCGAGGACGTGCAGGTGATCGGCGTCCCCGACAAGAAGTACGGCGAGGAGCTGTGCGCCTGGGTCCGGATGCGCGAGGGTGCCGAGCCGCTGGACGCGGACGCGGTCCGCGAGTTCTGCACCGGCCGGCTGTCGCACTTCAAGATCCCCCGCCACGTGGTGGTCGTCGACGAGTTCCCGATGACGGTCACCGGCAAGGTGCGCAAGGTCGAGATGCGCGAGGAGACCACCAAGCGCCTGGGGTTGGGCTGATCACCGGGGGCCGGTGGTCCCGGCGCGCCCCGGCGGCGCATCCGGGGGCGCGGTCCGCGATGATGGGACTCGTGAGCACCGCGCTGATGAAGACCCGGGGCAGCCGCCCGGACTCGGTGACCGTCAAGGCCGTCGAGGAGGCGCGTGCTGCCCTGCTGCAGAGCGTGCCGGCCTCCGACGTCGGCGAGCACCTCTCGCACCGCGTCGAGGGCGAGCGGGTGGTCACCCACCACTTCGCCTGCACGCGGGGCGGCTACCGCGGGTGGCGGTGGGCCGTGACCGTGACGCGGGCCTACCGGCAGCGCACGATCACCGTCGACGAGGTCGTGCTGGTCCCCGGCGACGAGGCGATCGTCGCGCCCGAGTGGGTGCCCTACAAGGACCGCCTGCAGCCGGGTGACCTGTCACCGGGCGACGTGCTGCCGGTCGAGGACGAGGACCCGCGCCTGGTGCCCACGTACACCTACGGCGACGACCCGCTGGACGCCGACGACAAGGCGCAGGTGCGCGAGGTCGCCGCGGAGCTCTACCTCGGTCGCTCCCGCACGCTGAGCCGCGAGGGCCGCGAGCTGGCCGCGGAGCGGTGGTACGCCGGCGAGCAGGGGCCCGAGGGCGCGCTCGCGGCCTCGGCGCCGGGGGCGTGCAGCACCTGTGGCTTCCTGATGCGCCTCGCCGGGCCGCTGACCGAGACGTTCGGTGTCTGCGCCAACGGCAACGCCAACGACGACGGCCGGGTCGTCTCGCTCGACCACGGCTGCGGCGCCCACTCCGAGGCGCGGCTGGGCAAGAAGCACCGGACGCCCCCGCCGGCGGACCCGTTCTGGGACACCCTCAGCGACGAGGAGCTCGAGGAGTTCTGACGGGTGGCTGGTCGAGCAGCCGCGAGGAACCAGCGGCCCTTCGCTGGTCGAGTAGCCGCGAGGAACGAGCGGCCCTTCGCTGGTCGAGTAGCCGCGAGGAACGAGCGGCCCTTCGCTGGTCGAGTGGCCGCGAGGAACGAGCGGCGTATCGAGACCCCCTCAGGCGCGGGCCAGCACCAGCACCGCGTAGTCGTCGCCCGGCGGGTGCAGCTCGTAGCTGCCGGCGTGCAGCTGCACCTCCAGCCCGGCGCGCTCCGCGTCGCGGGCGAGCTCGGCCACCGGGTAGTGCCGCGCCCCGTCCGGCCGGCCCGTCAGGTGGTAGCCGACGAGCACGCGCCCGCCCGGCGCCAGCAGGTCGGCCACGCGCCCGAGCAGCGCCGGCTCGGTGCCCTCGGCGGCGTAGGGGAGCACGTTCCCGACGCAGACCGCGAGGTCGTACTCCGCGGGGACGCCCGCGCGCCGCAGGCGGTCGGCGTCCACCTCGAGCACGTCGGCGGCGAGCACGCGCAGGTCGGGCCACCGGGCCCGCGAGCGGGCGACCAGGTCGGGATCGGGGTCGACGCCGACGACGTCGTGGCCGCGGGCCGCCAGCGCGGCCGCGACGCGTCCGATCCCGGAGCCCACGTCGAGCACCCGGCCGCCGCGGGGGAGCAGGGCGTCGGCGAGGCGGGCCTCGCCGTCCACGTCGGCGCCCTCGGCGAGCAGCTGCTCGAAGGTGCGGGCGTAGCCGGCGACCCGGTCACCGGCGAGCGCCCACCGGGTCGGCGGCGGCCCGCCGCGCTCCGGCGCGCTCACGGAGCCGGTTCTGCGGCGCGCGCGCGGCGCTCGCGGCGCCGGCGACGGCAGTACTCGAGCCCCAGCAGGCCGAGCCCGGCGCCGGCGAGGCAGGTCCACAGCCACCAGAGCCGGCCCGTCTCCTCGAGCCAGCCGTAGAACGGCAGCAGCGCCAGGAAGGCGAGGAAGAACAGCGCCGACCCGACCTCGACCGTGCGCACGCCGTCCACGTCGAGGGGTTCGACGTCGGCCACGATGTAGGTCCGGTTGCCGATCTCGTGGCGGTCCGGCTGCTCGTCGCCCAGGTCCACGCCGACGACGGTAACCCAGCGGGTGCCGGTCGGGGTGCGAGGCACCAGCCGAGCCGCGAGACCCCGTGCCCGACCGCGCACCCCTTCTGCCAGACTCCGGCCACGTGAGCGCTGCACCCACGACGTCCTCGGCCACCCGCACGACCACCGGCCTCGACCGCTTCTTCCGGATCTCCGAGCGTGGCTCGACCGTCGGGCGGGAGGTGCGCGGCGGCCTGGTCACCTTCCTGACGATGGCCTACATCATCGTGCTCAACCCGCTGATCCTCGGCTTCGTGCCCGACTCCGAGGGCGCGTTCCTCGGCGGCGGCGCCGGCGACGGGTCCAACCTGCCGGCCATCGCCGCCGGCACCGCCCTGGTCGCGGGGGTGCTGACGATCCTCATGGGCGCGGTGGCGAACTTCCCGCTGGCGCTCGCGACCGGGCTCGGCCTGAACGCCTTCGTGGCCGTCGCGATCGCCAGCCAGTCGACCTGGGCCGACGCGATGGGCCTGGTGGTGCTCGAGGGCGTCGCGATCCTCGTCCTGGTGCTCACCGGCTTCCGCACGGCGGTCTTCCACGCCGTCCCCACGCAGCTCAAGGTCGCCATCTCGGTGGGCATCGGGCTGTTCATCGCCCTGATCGGGTTCGTCGACGCCGGCTTCGTGACGCGCATCCCCGACGCGGCGCAGACGACCGTGCCGGTGCAGCTGGGCAGCGACGGCACGCTCTCGGGCTGGCCGGTGCTGGTCTTCGCGGTGGGCTTGGCGCTGGTCGTGGGGCTCTGGGTGCGCCGCGTGCGCGGCGCGATCCTGATCGCCATCGTCGTCACGACCGTCCTCGCCGTGCTGCTCGAGGCGAGCCTCGGGCTCGGCTCCGCAGCGGAGAACGAGGGCGGCTGGGCGCTGGCCGTGCCGCGCGTGGACGGCGACGTGGTCGGCCTGCCCGACCTGTCGACGCTGGGGACGTTCTCGCTGTTCGGCGCGTTCTCCTCGATCGGGATCGTGGCGGCGCTGCTGCTCGTCTTCTCCCTGCTGCTCGCCGACTTCTTCGACACCATGGGCACGATGACGGCCATCGGCGCCGAGGCCGGGCTCAACGACGTGGAGGGGACGCCGCCGGCCACCCAGCGGATCCTGGTGGTCGACTCGCTGGCCGCCGTCGCCGGCGGCGCCGGCGGTGTCTCGTCGAACACCTCCTACATCGAGTCGGCGTCCGGCGTCGGCGAGGGCGCCCGCACGGGGCTCGCCTCGGTGGTGACCGGGTCGCTGTTCCTCGTCGCGATGTTCTTCACGCCGCTCGTGCGCGCGATCCCCTCGGAGGCGGCGGTGCCGGCGCTGGTGCTCGTCGGGTTCCTGATGATGCAGCAGGTCGCGCGCATCGCCTGGGACGACCTCGAGATCGCGATCCCGGCGTTCCTCACGATCGTGCTGATGCCGTTCACCTACTCGATCACCGTCGGCATCGGCGCCGGTTTCCTCGCGTACGTCCTGATCAAGCTGGTGCTCGGCAAGGTGTCGGCGGTGCACCCGCTGATGTGGGTGGTCTCGGCGCTGTTCGCGGTCTACTTCGCCATCGACCCGCTCACGGGCTGGCTCACCTGACCGCGCGTTCCGACCGATAGGCTCCGGCCCATGATGACGATCCCGAGCGCCGGCGGCCTCTTCGTGCACGTGCAGAAGACGGCCGGCTCCACCGTGGATCAGATGCTCCAGCAGGTGTTCCCGGACGCCGAGAAGCTCCCCGGCCTCAACGGGCGTCACGTGGGCCTGCAGCAGATCCTCAACCAGCACCCGCACGTGGCGGGCTACTGGATCTTCGGCTTCGTGCGCAATCCCTGGGCGCGGATGTACTCGTGGTACGCCATGATCGAGCGGATCGGCGAAGCCCTGGAACGCGGGGAGGAGCGGCCGAAGGAGCAGGTCGCGAACATCGCCCTGTGGCGCACGGTGCTCGAGAACTACTCGAGCTTCGAGGAGTTCATCATGAAGGGCACGCGGGACGTGCCCGAGCTGCGCAAGCCGCAGGTCACCTACCTGCGCTCGAAGACCCGGCACGCCGACTTCGTCGGCCGCCAGGAGACCTTCGACCGGGACATCCGCGCCGTGTTCACCCGGCTCGGCCGCGAGTGGACCGAGGAGATCCCGAAGTACAACGCGAACAAGACGCAGACCGCCTACCGCGAGGTCTACAGCACCGCGATGCGCGACCAGGTCGCCGACGTGTTCGCGCGCGACGTCGATCGCTTCGGCTACACCTTCTGAGGGCTCCCGCGCCCGGGGGTGATGCCCGCACCGCGGGGCGGGTAGACAGGGGCCATGAGCGAGTCGGGCACGGGTCAGGGCGGCACACCGTTCCAGGAGCGCACGGTCGACGAGCTGCGCGGGCTGGCTCGGGAGCGCGACGTGCCGGGCCGGTCGTCCATGACCAAGGACGAGCTGGTCGTCGCGCTGGACGCGGGGGCCGCTGGTGGCGAGCCGCTGCCCCGGCCGACGGCGTCCCGGGTCGAGGCCTTCCGTGGGCTGGCCGAGGCACGCGCCCGGGGCGAGATGGTCTTTCTGCCGCGCCACCTCACGGGCCACGAGCGCCGGCGCCACGTGCGACAGACGATCCGTGAGGACCACGAGACCCGGATCGCCGACCACCGTGCGGATGCGTTCGCCAAGTTCGACAAGCTGCACGGCTCGGCGTACCACTTCTTCCGCGGCACGGCCCTGCTGTTCTACCGCGACATGGCGGGCGAGGACGCGTCGCTGCCGACCGTCCTGACGCTCGGCGACGTGCACCCCGGCAACTTCGGGGTGATGCCCAGCGCTGACGACGTCCCGATCTTCGGGGTCAACGACTTCGACGAGGCCTACTACGCGCCCTTCACCTGGGACCTCAAGCGCGGCGCCACCGGTTTCATGGTCGCGGCGGCCACCGAGGGCGGCCTGGGGCGCAAGAAGCAGCGCAAGGTGGCCCGCGGGTTCGTCACCGGGTACGTCGAGGCGACCCGCCGGTTCGCGGAGGAGGGCTCCGAGCGCGACGAGCAGCTGCGCCAGGACAACGCGCCGAAGATGGTCCGCCGGCTCGTCGAGGACGCGCTCGAGAGCCGGGACGACTGGCTGCGTCGCAAGTACCACGACGAGTACCGGCGCGGCTTCGTGGCCGACGACGAGCACGTCCCGGTGAGCTCCCGGACCGAGGAGTTCCAGGCCCTCCTCGACCGGTGCGTGCGCGAGAACGGCATCGAGGTGCCCGAGCGCGCCGGCAGGATGCGGGTCAAGGACGTCTGCGAGCGCCGCGGCCAGGGCACCGCGTCCCTGGGGCTGTCGCGCTACTACCTGATGGTCGAGGGCCCCCGGCAGGACGGCACGGACGACCTGATCCTCGAGCTGAAGCAGGCGCGGCGCTCGGCGCTGGCCGGGTTGGTGCCCCCCAAGGACTTCGTGCTCGACGGGGAGGCCGAGCGGGTGGCCCACGCCCAGGGGGTGCACCTGGTGCGCGGTGACCGGTTCTACGCCGCGGTGGAGCACGACGGCGTCAGCTTCCTCGTGCGCGAGCGCTCGCCCTACCGGGACGACGTCGACCAGGACGACCTCTCCGACAAGCAGTGGGTCACCTACGCCCGCATCTGCGGCGGCTCGCTGGCGCAGGCGCACGCCCTGTCCGACGAGTCGGGCCTGGTGGACCACGACGTGGAGCCGGAGGTCCTGGCCGCGATCGAGCCGGAGCGACTGTTCGTCGACGACGTCGTCGCCTTCGCGGTCGAGGCGGCCGCGCGGGTCTTCGCCGACCACGAGCACTTCCGCGCCGACCACGCGCTCGGGGCCTTCAGCCGGCTGGACCACGTCTTCCGCTGAGCCGGTCCGCGGTCCGGGAACAATCCCGCTGCGGCCGCGGTTGTCTTGACGTCGAGATGACCCGTCGAGAGATCCGGTCCGGAGGACCCATCGAGTGAGCCCCACGTTCCGCGCGCTGCACCAGCCCAACTACCGGCGCTACGCCGCCGGGGGCCTGGTCTCCAACACCGGGACCTGGATGCAGCGCGTGGCGCAGGACTGGCTGGTCCTCCAGCTCTCCGGCAGCGGCGCGGTCCTCGGCATCACGACCGGGCTCCAGTTCCTGCCGATCCTCCTGTTCGGCCCGTTTGCCGGCGTCGTCGCGGACCGGATCCCCAAGCAGCGCCTGCTCCAGCTCACCAACGTGGCGATGGCCGTCCCTGCCGTGGTGCTCGGCCTGCTCGCCGTCACCGGCGCCGCCGAGGTGTGGCACGTCTACGTGCTCGCGTTCGCCTTCGGCACGGCCACGGCGTTCGACGCCCCGGCCCGGCAGTCCTTCGTCTCCGAGATCGTCTCGGCGCGCGACCTCTCCAACGCCGTGGGGCTGAACTCGGCCTCCTTCAACGCCGCGCGCCTGGTCGGCCCCGCGCTCGCCGGCCTGCTGATCGCCGCGCTCGGCGGCGGGGCCGTGGCCACCGGCTGGGTGATCCTGCTCAACGCGGTGAGCTACGCCGGCCCGATCTGGGCGCTGCGCCGGATGGACGCCGCGCTCCTCGACGCGCCGGCGCCGAGCCCGCGGCGGCCCGGTGCGCTCCGGGAGGGAGTGGCGTACGTGCGGGGGCGACCCGAGCTGGTGCTCGTGCTGGTCACGGTGTTCCTGGTCGGCACCTTCGGGCTGAACTTCCAGCTCACCTCGGCGCTGATGGCCACCGACGTGTTCGGCAAGGGGGCGGGAGAGTACGGCGTCCTCGGCTCCATCCTCGCCGTCGGCTCGCTCAGCGGCGCGCTGCTGGCCGCGCGCCGGCCGCAGGTGCGGCTGCGGCTCGTGCTCGGCGCGGCCGTGGCCTTCGGCGTGGTCGAGATCCTCAGCGGCCTGATGCCCACCTACCTCACCTTCGCGCTCGTGCTGCCCCTGGTCGGGCTGGCCTCGCTGACGATGATCACCGCGGCCAACACCTTCATGCAGCTGCACACCGACGCCGGCATGCGCGGCCGGGTGATGGCGCTCTACCTCACGATCTTCATGGGCGGCACCCCGCTGGGCGCGCCCCTGATCGGCTGGGTCGGCGAGGCGTTCGGCGCCCGCTGGACGCTGATCCTCGGCGGCGCCGCCACCTCGCTGGGCGTGCTGCTGGCCGCCGCCCTGCACGCCCGGGCCGTCCGCCGCCGCGCGGGCCCGCCGGTCGAGGTGCGAGCGGAGCGAGCCAGCGGGCCCGGGGAGTCGCGAGGCCCCTCGTGCTCGGCTGGCGCCTCCCACCTCGGGAGCGTCGGGACGCGGGGAACGGCGCCGGAACGCGCGCGTTTTGACCCCCACCGGGCCCACCGGTAGGCTCGACCGTCGTGTCTGGGACGACCAGGCCGTTGCGCGTGCCCGCACGTCGCCCCCGGACAGGACGGGAGTGACTCGGGCGCGGGATCCCCAGCCCGAGGCTCGCCCCGGACGAGGGTCGCAGACCGGAGGACGCGCCCGAGCGCGTGTGCCACCGGATCTCTCGCAGCGCCGGTCAGAGCACCTCACCCGACACCGCACGTCGTACCGCTCCCGGCAGGTCGCCGGGTGCTGAGAGAAGGACAGAGAGGGAACCACCCGGTGCCCACCATTCAGCAGCTGGTCCGCAAGGGCCGCCAGGACAGGGTGTCCAAGAACAAGACGCCCGCGCTCAAGGGTTCGCCCCAGCGCCGGGGCGTCTGCACCCGCGTCTACACCACCACCCCGAAGAAGCCGAACTCTGCCCTCCGCAAGGTCGCCCGCGTGCGCCTGTCGAGCGGCATCGAGGTGACGGCGTACATCCCGGGCGTGGGCCACAACCTCCAGGAGCACTCGATCGTGCTCGTCCGCGGCGGCCGGGTGAAGGACCTCCCCGGTGTCCGCTACAAGATCGTGCGCGGCTCGCTCGACACCCAGGGCGTGAAGAACCGCAAGCAGGCCCGCAGCCGCTACGGAGCGAAGAAGGAGAAGAGCTGATGCCGCGCAAGGGTCCCGCACCGAAGCGCCCCGTCGACGTCGACCCCGTCTACGGGTCCCCGCTCGTCTCCCAGCTGGTCAGCAAGGTCCTGCAGGACGGGAAGAAGCAGGTCGCCCAGCGGATCGTCTACACCGCGCTCGAGGGCGCGCGCGAGAAGACCGGCACCGACCCGGTCGTCACGCTCAAGCGCGCGCTGGACAACGTGAAGCCCTCCATCGAGGTCAAGTCCCGCCGCGTCGGCGGCGCGACCTACCAGGTGCCGATCGAGGTCAAGCCCGGCCGCAGCACGACGCTGGCGCTGCGCTGGCTCGTCTCCTACTCCGCGGCCCGCCGCGAGAAGTCGATGTCCGAGCGACTGATGAACGAGATCCTCGACGCCTCCAACGGCCTCGGCGCGGCCGTGAAGAAGCGCGAGGACACCCACAAGATGGCCGAGTCCAACAAGGCCTTCGCCCACTACCGCTGGTGACGCGGCGGGGGCCGTCCCCGGCTCGCCGGGACCGGCCCCCGCCCCCACCGACACACGACACGTGAGGAACTGAGCTTTCAGTGGCTGTCGACATCACCACCGACCTGAAGGTCGTCCGCAACATCGGCATCATGGCGCACATCGACGCCGGCAAGACGACCACGACCGAGCGGATCCTGTACTACACCGGCATCTCCTACAAGATCGGTGAGGTCCACGACGGCGCGGCCGTCATGGACTGGATGGAGCAGGAGCAGGAGCGTGGCATCACGATCACCTCCGCCGCGACGACGTGCTGGTGGAAGGACCACCAGATCAACATCATCGACACCCCCGGGCACGTCGACTTCACCGCCGAGGTCGAGCGCTCGCTGCGCGTGCTCGACGGCTCGGTGGCGGTCTTCGACGGCGTCGCGGGCGTCGAGCCCCAGACCATGACCGTGTGGCGCCAGGCGAACAAGTACGCCGTCCCGCGGATGTGCTTCGTCAACAAGCTGGACCGCACGGGCGCGGACTTCTTCCGCTGCGTCGAGATGATGGTCGACCGCCTCAACGCCACGCCGCTGGTGCTCCAGCTGCCGATCGGCGCCGAGTCCGACTTCAAGGGCGTCGTCGACCTGGTCAACATGCGCGCGCTCACCTGGCGCGGCGAGACCCGCATCGGCGAGGACTACGAGATCGAGGAGATCCCCGCCGAGCTCGCCGAGCAGGCCGCCGAGTACCGCGAGAAGCTGCTCGAGACCCTCGCCGAGAACGACGAGGAGTTCATGGAGGGCTACCTCGAGGACCACGAGGCCACCACCGAGCAGATCGAGGCCGCCATCCGGCGCGCCACGCTGGCCGACAACATCAACCCGGTGCTGTGCGGCACCGCGTTCAAGAACAAGGGCGTCCAGCCCCTGCTCGACGCGGTCATCAAGTACCTGCCCTCGCCGATCGACGTCGAGGGCATCGTCGGGCACGACGTGAAGGACGACTCGAAGGAGATCGTCCGCAAGCCGAGCGACGACGAGCCCTTCGCCGGGCTGGCCTACAAGATCGCCTCCGACACGCACCTGGGCCTGCTGACCTACGTGCGCGTCTACTCGGGCGTCCTCGAGGCCGGCGGCACGGTGCTGAACCCGATCACGGGCCGCAAGGAGCGGATCGGCAAGGTCTACCAGATGCACTCCAACAAGCGTGAGGAGATCGCATCGGTCGGCGCCGGCCAGATCGTCGCCGTGATGGGCCTGAAGTCGACCAAGACCGGGCACACGCTGTGCGCGCAGAACGCGCCGGTGATCCTGGAGTCGATGACCTTCCCGGCGCCCGTGATCGAGGTGGCCATCGAGCCGAAGACGAAGAGCGACCAGCAGAAGCTCTCGACGGCCATCCAGCGCCTCTCCGACGAGGACCCGACCTTCACGGTCAAGACCGACGAGGAGACCGGGCAGACCATCGTCGCCGGCATGGGCGAGCTGCACCTCGACATCCTCGTGGACCGGATGAAGCGCGAGTTCCGCGTCGAGGCGACCGTCGGCAAGCCGCAGGTCGCCTACCGCGAGACCGTGCGCAAGAAGGTCGACAGCCACAGCTACACCCACAAGAAGCAGACCGGTGGCTCCGGTCAGTTCGCGAAGGTCGTCGTGTCGCTCGAGCCGCTCGAGGCCGAGCCGGGCTCGGACGTGCACTACGAGTTCGGGAACAACGTCACCGGCGGGCGGGTCCCCAAGGACTTCATCCCGTCGGTGGACCAGGGCGGCCAGGACGCCATGGAGTTCGGCGTGCTCGCCGGCTACCCCATGGTCGACGTCAAGTACACGCTCGAGGACGGGCAGTACCACGACGTCGACTCGTCCGAGCTGGCCTTCAAGATCGCCGGGCACCAGGCCTTCAAGGAGGCCGCCCGGATGGCCAAGCCGGTCCTGCTCGAGCCGATGTTCGCGGTCGAGGTGATCACCCCGGACGACTACCTGGGTGACGTCATCGGCGACATCAACAGCCGCCGCGGGCAGGTCCAGAGCATGGAGGAGCGTCACGGTGACCGGGTGGTCGACGCCCTCGTGCCGCTCTCCGAGATGTTCGGGTACGTTGGCGACCTGAGGTCGAAGACCTCCGGGCAGGCCTCGTACTCGATGGAGTTCGACTCGTACGCCGAGGTTCCGCAGAACATCGCCGACGAGATCATCAAGAAGGTGCGCGGCGAGTAGTGCCGCTTCCTCGGCAGACCAGCACCCCACACACGAGTCAAGTACCAACCACACCAGGAGGAGCCCACCGTGGCTAAGGCGAAGTTCGAGCGGAACAAGCCGCACGTCAACATCGGCACGATCGGTCACATCGACCACGGCAAGACGACGCTGACGGCTGCGATCTCGAAGACGCTGCACGAGAAGGACCCGGCAGCGAACCCGAGCACCGAGGCCTTCGACATGATCGACAAGGCCCCGGAGGAGCGGCAGCGCGGTATCACGATCTCGATCGCGCACATCGAGTACCAGACCGACAACCGGCACTACGCCCACGTCGACTGCCCGGGTCACGCCGACTACGTGAAGAACATGATCACCGGTGCCGCGCAGATGGACGGCGCCGTGCTCGTGGTCGCCGCGACCGACGGCCCGATGCCGCAGACGCGTGAGCACGTGCTGCTCGCCCGCCAGGTCGGCGTCCCCGCGATCGTCGTCGCGCTGAACAAGTGCGACATGGTCGACGACCCGGAGCTCATCGAGCTCGTCGAGATGGAGGTGCGCGAGCTCCTCACCGAGTACGAGTTCGACGGCGACAACATCCCGGTCGTGCAGGTCGCCGCGTTCCCCGCGATGAACGGCGACGAGCAGTGGACCCAGGGCATCATGAACCTGATGGACGCGATCGACGAGTGGATCCCCACCCCCGAGCGCGACACCGAGAAGCCGTTCCTGATGCCGGTGGAGGACGTCTTCACGATCACCGGCCGAGGCACCGTGATCACCGGGCGCATCGAGCGCGGCGTGATCAAGGTGAACGAGGAGGTCGAGCTCGTCGGCATCCGCGAGAAGTCGCAGAAGACGACGGTCACGGGCGTCGAGATGTTCCGCAAGCTGCTCGACGAGGGCCAGGCCGGTGAGAACGTCGGCCTGCTGCTTCGCGGCACCAAGCGCGAGGACGTCGAGCGCGGCATGGTCGTGGTGAAGCCGGGGACCACCACCCCGCACACGAACTTCGAGGCCTCGGTCTACATCCTGTCCAAGGACGAGGGCGGGCGGCACACGCCGTTCTTCCAGAACTACCGCCCGCAGTTCTACTTCCGGACCACGGACGTGACCGGTGTGGTCGAGCTCCCGGAGGGCACCGAGATGGTGATGCCGGGCGACAACACCGAGATGACGGTCGAGCTGATCCAGCCGGTCGCCATGGACGAGGGCCTGCGCTTCGCGATCCGCGAGGGTGGCCGCACCGTCGGTGCCGGTCGGGTCACCAAGATCCTCAAGTGATCTGAGGGCCGACCCGCGCGGCCCGCACGCACGGCCGAGAGGCCCCGTCCCCCTCGGGGGCGGGGCCTCTCGTGCGTCCGCCCCCGAGCCGGCCCCCGGGCCGCCGACCCACCGAGGAGCTCCGTGACCGACCGCGACCAGGGCCGCCTGCAGCCCGTGCGGCCGCACCAGCGCGCCCTGCCCGACGGGCGGCGCGCCCGCGAGGTGCTGACCTACGCCCGCCGCGGCGGCCGCCTGACCGCGCGGCAGCAGCGCGCGTGGGACGCCCGGGCCGACGCCTGGGTGATCGGCGACGAGGCCCTGGACGCGGAACGGCTGGACCTGGCCGCCGCGTTCGGCCGCGACGCCCCGCTGGTCGTGGAGATCGGTTGCGGCGTCGGCGAGGCGACCGGCGTGCTCGCGGCGGCCCGCCCGGAGGTCAACGTGCTCGGCCTGGAGGTGTGGAAGCCGGGGCTCGCCTCGACGCTCGCGGAGGTGGCCGAGGCGGGTGCCGACAACGTCCGGCTCGCCGGGGTCGACGCGGTCTGGCTCCTCGAGCAGCACGTGGCGTCGGCCTCGGTCACGGAGATCTGGACGTTCTTCCCGGACCCCTGGCCCAAGACCCGGCACCACAAGCGTCGCCTGGTCGGGCCGGCCTTTGCCGCGCTCGTGGCCGACCGGCTGGTGCCGGGCGGGGTCTGGCGCCTGGCGACGGACTGGCCGGCGTACGCCGAGCAGATGCAGGCGGTCCTGGACGCCGAGCCGGGCCTCGAGGGCGGCGTGGTCGAGCGCTGGCCGGAGCGGCCCGTCACGAAGTTCGAGCGCAAGGGGCGCTCCGCCGGTCGACCGGTGACCGACCTGGCCTACCGCCGCGTCAGCGACCGGGCGGCGGCCCCGGCCGGGTGAGCCGGTCGCGCAGCGCCGCCTCGCGGCCGAGCCGCTCCAGGTCCCGCTCGCGGCGGGTGGCCGCGACGGCGGACAGGAAGGCCTCGGGCGGCGTGCCGGCCGGCGGCGGGGGCGCGACGTAGTGCCCCAGCCGCTCGGCCAGGTCGTGGGCCAGGCGGCCCCGCGCGGCGTCGTCCAGCGTGTCCCGGCGGACCAGCACCTGGCGAAGCCCGATCGCGAGCGGCAGGGGCAGGGCCGCCACGTCCGCGCGGCGGGCCCAGGCGGCCAGCTCAGGCGGCATCGGGGCGGGGGGCGGCAGGCTCAGCCGGCTCCGGTCGCGCACGACGGTGGTGCCGGCCGCGTGGTCGCCGAGCCGCTTGCCGCGCCGGCTGACCAGGGCGGAGAAGAAGGCCGGCGCGGCGGAGAAGAGGTAGATCTCCACGACCCCCACGAGGGCGCGCACGAAGGCGTGCTGGAACGTGATGGGGCCGCCGTCGTCGCGGACGGTGCGCAGCCCCACCGCCATCTTGCCCAGCGTGCGGCCGCGGGTCAGCGTCTCGAGCGCGGTCGGCAGGACCAGCAGCGCGCCGATCACGGCCCCGATGGCGGCGACCGTGGCCAGCGCCTCGTCGGCACCCGCCGTCGCGACGCCGGTGACGATCACGGCCCCGATGAGCAGCACGGCGGTCACCGTCAGGTCGACGAGCCCGGAGACCATCCGCGTCCCCAGGCCGGCCGGGGGCAGGTCGAGCGCCACGGCCTCGCCGGTGACGAGGTCGTCGGGGGTCAGCGTGGCGTACTCGGGGCTCTCCGGTCGCCGCGGCGTCGCGGGCATCGCCGGCGAGCATAGGCTGACCGGCATGGATCTGGACGCCTACGTGCAGGCGCACGGCCACGAGTGGCGGCGGCTCGAGGAGCTGCTGCGCGTGCGCCGGCCGACCGGCGAGCAGGCGGACGAGCTGGTCGAGCGGTACCAGCAGGTGGCGACGCACCTCTCCGTCGTGCGCACCTCGGCGCCCGACCCGATGCTGGTGGCGCACCTGTCCTCGATGCTGGCCCAGGCCCGCGGGCGCGTCGGCGGCAGCCGCGTGACCACGTGGGGCGCGGTGGCGTCCTTCTTCACCGACCGGTTCCCGGCCGCGCTGTACCGGCTGCGCCGCTGGTGGCTCGCGACGATGGCGCTGAGCCTGCTGCTGACCGCCGTGGCGACCTGGTGGCTGGTCGGCCACCCGGCGGTGGAGCAGTCCCTCATGTCGCCGACCGAGGTGGAGGCGCTGGTCGAGGAGGACTTCGAGGGCTACTACTCGGAGTACGCGCCCGGCAGCTTCGCGGCGCAGGTGTGGGTGAACAACGCGTGGGTGACCGCGCTCTGCCTGGCGTTCGGCGTGCTGGGGGTGCCGGTGCTGTTCCTGCTCTTCCAGAACATGGCGAACCTCGCGGTGATCGGCGCGATCATGATCCGCAACGACCGCGCCGAGCTCTTCTTCGGCCTGCTCGCGCCGCACGGGCTGCTCGAGCTCACCGCGGTGTTCGTCGCCGCGGGGGTGGGGCTGCGGTTGTTCTGGTCCTGGGTCGAGCCCGGCGAGGAGAGCCGCGGCCGCTCGCTGGCGCGCGAGGGCCGCACGGCCGGCACGGTCGCGCTCGGGCTGGTGCCGGTGCTGCTGGTCAGCGGCATCGTGGAGGCGTTCGTGACGCCGTCGGGGCTGCCGACGTGGGCCCGGGTCGCCATCGGCGTCGCGGTCTGGGCGGCCTTCCTCGCGTACGTGTTCGTGGTCGGGCGCGCCGCCGTCGCCCGGGGTCACACCGGCGACGTGGGCACCGACCAGCTCGAGGACACCGTCGCCACCCGCGCCTGACCGAGAAGGCGTGAATCCCGCGCCGAGCGGGCGTGAATCCCGCGCCGAGCGGGCGTGAATCCCGCGTCGAGCGCGGGACTGGCGCCCAGTCGGCGCGGGACTGGCGCCCACTCGGTCAGAGAAGCCCGCGGGCCTTGAGCGAGAGGTAGTGGTCGGCCAGGGCCGGGGGCAGCGCCTCCGGGTCGGCGTCGACGACGTCCACCCCGAGCGCGCCGAGCACGGCGGCGGTGCGGACGCGCCCCGCGCTGGTCTGCTCGGCGGCGGCAGCCGTGTACGCCGCGGCGGTCCCGTCCCGCGCCTGCAGCACGGCCTCGAGCCCCGGGTCGGCGACGGAGGCCACCACCACCCGGTGGTGGCGCGCCAGGGTCGGCAGCACGGGCAGCAGGGACTCCTCGACGGCCGACGACTCGAGCGGCGTGAGCAGCACGAGCAGCGCCCGCTGTCGTCCCAGGCCGGACACCGCGGCGGCCAGCCCGCCCCAGTCGGCCTCCGCGAGCACCGGCTCCAGGTCGGCGAAGGCGTCCTGCAGGGTGGCCGCCACGTCGCGGGCGCCCGCCGCCCGCAGCCGGCGGCGCACGCGGCTGTCTCCGGCCACGACGTCGACGCGGTCGCCGGCGCGGGCCGCCAGCGAGGCGAGCAGCAGCGCGGCGTCCATCGTCGCGTCGAGCCGGGTGCCGTCGCCGATCCGCCCGGCCGACGTGCGGGACGTGTCGAGCACGAGCACCACGCGCCGGTCGCGCTCCGGCTGCCAGGTGCGCACGACGACCTCGCGGCTGCGCGCGCTGGCGCGCCAGTCGATCGAGCGCACGTCGTCGCCGGCGACGTACTCCCGCAGCGAGTCGAACTCGGTGCCCTGCCCGCGCACCCGGACGGCCGCGCGGCCGTCGAGCTCGCGCAGCCGCGCCAGCCGGCTCGGCAGGTGCTTGCGCGAGCGGAACGGCGGCACCGAGCGCACCGTCCCGGGCACGGACGTCGTGCGCTGCCGCCCCGCCAGTCCCAGCGGCCCGAGCAGGCGCACAGTCACGCCGGCGGCGCGCAGGTCCCCGCGCCGTGACGGCCGCAGCGTCGTCTCGAGGACGGCCTCCTCGCCGGGCCTCAGCGCGACCCGGTGTCGCTCGCCGCTGGCCCCGGCCGACGGCTGCCACGCGTCGCGCAGCAGCCCGCGGGCCCGCCGGCGGCGCCCCTCGTGGGGCAGCCCCACCCGCAGCCGGCTGACGGCCGCGTCGCCCTGCCGCACCGAGCCGACGTCGTCGCGGGCGAGCGTGACGCGGCCGGGGGACGCCGCCAGCGCCAGGTCGAGGGTCAGCAGCAGCAGCACCACCAGCAGCCACAGCCACACCGTGCCCGCGGTGGGCCGCAGGAGCACGGCCAGCAGGCCCAGCAGCACCAGGGCGGGCGCGCGTCCGGTCAGGACCGGCCCGGTCGCCCGCCGGCCCGGGGCGTCGCCCGCCGGGCTCATGCCGCGCCCGTCACCGCGGGACCGGCACCGAGTCGACCGCGGAGGCGAGCACCCGCGCGGCGTCCACGCCCTCCAGCTCGGCCTCGGGTCGCAGTGCCAGGCGGTGGGCCAGGGTCGGGTGCGCCAGCAGCTTCACGTCGTCGGGCGTCACGAACTCGCGACCCGACAGCCACGCCCACGCCCGCGCGGTCCGGAGCAGCGCGACGGCCCCGCGCGGGCTCACGCCCAGCTCCAGGGACGGCGACTCCCGGGTCGCCCGGGCCAGGTCGACGACGTACCCGGAGACCTCCTCGCTCACCCGGACGCCGGCCACGGCCCGCCGCGCCCGGGCAATGTCGTCGGGCCCCGCCACGGCCCGGACTCCGGCGCCGGCGATGTCCCGCGGGTCCAGCCCGGCGGCGTGCCGCCGCAGCACCTCGCGCTCGGCGTCCCGGTCCGGCACCGGCAGCTGCAGCTTGAGCAGGAACCGGTCGAGCTGGGCCTCCGGCAGCGGGTAGGTGCCCTCGTACTCGACCGGGTTCTGGGTGGCGGCCACGAGGAACGGCTCGGGCAGCCGGCGCGAGACCCCGTCGACCGAGACCTGCCCCTCCTCCATGGCCTCGAGGAGCGCCGACTGCGTCTTCGGCGGGGTCCGGTTGATCTCGTCGGCGAGCAGCAGCTGGGTGAACAGCGGTCCCTCGCGGAACGTCAGGCTCCGCGAGCCCTCGCCCTCGACGACCATCGAGCCGGTGATGTCGCCGGGCATCAGGTCCGGGGTGAACTGCACGCGCCGGGTGTCCACGTCCAGCGCACCCGCCAGGGTGCGCACGAGCAGCGTCTTGGCCACGCCGGGCACGCCCTCGAGCAGCACGTGCCCCCGGCACAGGAGCGCGACCAGCAGCCCGGTGACCGCCCCGTCCTGGCCGACCACCACCTTGCCCACCTCGCCGCGGACGGCAGCGAGCCGCTCGCGCAGGGCGTCCTGGGAGGGGCCCTCCGACGACGGGTCGGGGGAGCGGTCCGGAAGGTCGGTCGCTTCGCTCACGTGGGGCGCACCTCTCGCTCGAGCTCGGCCAGGGTCGTGGCCAGTGTGGTCAGGTCGTCGTCGGTCGGGGGCGGCGGGGCGTCGTCGGCGACGAGCGCCCGGACGTCGTCGGGGCGCCGCCCCGTGGCCCGCGCCAGCGCGGCGACGAGGGCCCCCTCGCCGGCGCCGGCGCCGAGCCCCAGCGCGGCGGCGGCGCGGCGTCGCGTTCCGCGCCGCAGGGTGCGCGCGGCGTGGCCGCGGTCCCGGCTGCGGTGGTAGAGCCGGCCCCGGCCCAGCGTGGTCTCCAGCGCACGCACGGTCACGGGCAGCGGCTCCGTGGCGAGCGGACCCAGGCGCCGGCCGCGCCAGAGCAGCGCGGCCACCGCGGCCAGCGCGAGCACCGCGAGGCCGGGCTGCAGCCAGTCGGGCAGCAGGCCCGCGACGCCGACGGGGTCGCCGCCGTCGAGGTCGGCGACGTCCGGCACGTACCAGACGAGCCGGTCGCGGCCGCCGAGCAGCCGCAGGGCGACGGCGGCGTTGTCGGCGCGCAGCACCTGGCTGTTGCTCAGCACGTCGGGGGAGCCCAGGACCGTGACCGCGTCGCCCTGCGCGAGCAGCACCCCCTGCTCGACCGGGAAGCACCCGGGGCCGGGGAACGCCAGCGCCCCGTCGGCCGCGACGCGCAGCCCGCGGAAGGCCTCGTCCGCGCACCCGGCCGGCAGGCCGGTCACGGCGCCGGCCCGCGACGGGGGGCCGGGGAGGTCCAGCAGCTCGGCCGCCTCGATCCCGGGGCCCACGACGACCAGCTCCGCGCCGCGGGCCGCCTCCCGCAGGGAGTCGGCCGTGGCGGGGCCGAGGTCGCCCGTGCCGGTGACGACCACGGTGGTCGCGTCGGCCGACGGGCCATCCACCAGCGCACCCGCCAGGGCCTGCTCGCCGCGCGCCACGTCGACCCGCACCCCGGAGCGCTCGAGCACGCGCGCGACCGCGCGCGCCCCGTCGGGGTCGGGGTTCTGCGGGTCCAGCGCGCCGTCGTACGCCGGCCCGCCGCGCGACCAGGCCAGCAGCGCCGTCGCGGCGAGCACGGCGGCCACGATGCCGGCCGTCGCCAGGCGGCCGCGCCGCTTGCCGGGCTCCTCGCGGGCGGGCGCGGGGGCGGCGTCCGCGCTCACGACCGAGCTCACGAGCCCACGCCCGCCGCGGCCCGGGGCGGCGCGGAGCCGGCCAGCCAGGCATCGAGCGCCAGCACGCGCTCGACCAGGCCCGCGTCGGGCACGCGGTCGCCGTAGAGGGCGGCGTCGAAGGCACCCGCGGCCTCGTGCAGGTCCGCCTGCCGTTCCGGCCGCCCGGCGGCCAGCGCCGTCGCCACCTCGCGGGCGGTGGCGCCCGGCAGGTCGGCGAGCAGCCCGCGCTCCACGGCGCGCACCGCCACGGCGCGGAACCCCTCGACCAGCGCCGTGCGCCGGTCGCCGGCGTCGCGCGCGCGGCGTGCCCGCCCGGCCAGGTCGTCGGCGCGCACCACCTCCCCGGTCGTCACGACGGCCCCCGGGCGCGCCCGGGCGGAGCTCCAGCGCGCCCGCGTGACCAGCCAGGCGACCCCGACGACCAGCGCCACCAGCAGCAGCATCGCCGCCAGCGTGACCAGCGGCGGGGCCGCCGCCGCCGTGCCCGTCACCCGGTCGACCTGGCGGCCGAACCACTCCAGGAACCGGCCCACCAGGTCGGTGTCCTGGTACGCCGGGTCACGCAGCTCGCGGCGCAGCTCCTGCTGCGCCTCGTCGGGGGAGGGGTGCGAGCGGGGGCTCGAGCGCCGGGGCGACCACCGTGGAGGTCGGGATCACGTCAGGCGGGGCCCGGCGCCCCGGGGCGCGGCCCCGGCTGTGCCCCGCCCGGCTGTGCCCCGCCCGGCTGTGCCCCGCCCGTGGGCAGGCCGGCGGCCGAGAGCAGCTCGACGTCGAAGCCCTCCTTGCGGATCCGCATGTCGAGGTAGAGCAGCGAGGCGACGCCGGCGCTGAAGGGCGTGACGAACGCAGAGGAGATCACCGTCGCGAGCGCCTGCCCGATCACGTAGACCAGCAGCAGCGCCTGCCCGCTCTCCACGGTCGCGAACAGGACCTGCTGCACGACGGTGACGGGGATGCCCAGGATCGCGCCGGCCACCCCGGTGATGATGCCCGTGAGCACGGCGATCCCCAGGATCCGCCAGCCCTCGTCGCGGCTGAGCCGGAACGCCCGCTCGAGGGAGCCGCGGATGCCGGCGCCCTCCAGCATCATCGGCGGCACCGCGAGGTACTGCACGCGCACCGCGTAGATCACGAGCAGCACCAGCACCACCGGCACGGTGACCAGCCCGAAGACCACCGACAGGGCGGTCACCCCCACGGCCAGCACCGCCAGCCACAGCAGGGCGTAGGCCGCGAGGGCCACCAGCGGGATCAGCGCCAGCACCGCGACGAGGCCGATCAGCCGCGCCCGGCGCCCCCGCGTCGCCGCCCAGGCCTCCCCGAGGCCCATCGTGCGGCCCAGGGCGGCCGCCATGGTCACGTGGGCGATCATCCCGGTGACCAGCACGACCCCCACCCACTGCAGGACCGAGCCGATCATCAGGGCGCCCATCCCGGTCAGGAAGCCCGCGCCGGGGCCGCCGCCCGTCTCGGCCGGGTCGGTCGCCGGCTCGGCCGGGTCGCCCAGCGCGCCCAGGAAACCGGCGTCGACGTCGACGAGGGCGGCGACGACGAGGGCGATGAGGACGGGCACGGACATCGCGGCCGCGGCCACCAGCGCCGCCGAGCCGACCGTGGCCTTCGGGTTGTGCCGGATGATCTTGAACGCCGCGTCGTAGAGGTCGCCCAGGTTCAGCGGCCGGAGCGGCACGGCGCCCGGCTTGTGCGCGGCCCCGTGCACCGGGCCACCGGCGCCCCACGGCCCCTGGTGGCCGGGCGGGTGCGGCGGACCGTCCCCGGCGGCGGGGGACGCGCCCGCTGCCCGACCCGCTGCCCGACCCGCCGCTGTGCGCGGGGTACGTTCCGGGCGGCGTCCAGCTCTGGCCGGCACCCGCCGGATCGGACCCTGGACCCTGGTCGTGGCCGGACATCGGCTCCCCCTGTCGCGTCGGCGTCCGGGCGGCCACGAGGGCCGGAACCCGGAGGTCGCCGCACATCCTGTCAGGTGACCGCACCCGATTTGGCGCGGTTCCCCGGCATCTGCCAAGATAGGCAAGTTGCTCCGGCGGGTCGCCGGACCGCGGCACCGCTTGACTCCTCCAATCGCGTCTCCAGAACGATCGGCGGTCAGGCGTGCGCCGTGCCGGTCCGGGAGACCCGATGAGCCCGACCGGCAGGTCCGGGCGACAACCAGGACGGCCACCACGGAACCGCGTGGAGGTGCCGCGTGTGCGAAGCACGACACGCCCGACCACGGGGGTCGGGGCCTGAGGTGGAGGAACGGCGGCGCGGAACCGACCCGGACGCGCCGGGACCAGGACGCGGGACGACACGCGGGACGAGACGAAGAGGACGAGAGAGACCTATGGCGGGACAGAAGATCCGCATCAGGCTCAAGGCCTACGACCACGAGGTGATCGACACCTCGGCGCGGAAGATCGTGGACACGGTGACTCGCACGGGCGCCCGCATCGCGGGTCCGGTGCCGCTGCCGACGGAGAAGAACGTCTACTGCGTCATCCGCTCGCCGCACAAGTACAAGGACTCCCGCGAGCACTTCGAGATGCGCACGCACAAGCGCCTCATCGACATCATCGACCCCACGCCGAAGACGGTGGACTCGCTCATGCGGCTCGACCTCCCTGCCGGCGTCGACATCGAGATCAAGCTCTGAGGTCGGACGAACCATGACTCACACGATGGAACACCCCCTGAAGGGGCTGCTGGGCACCAAGCTCGGCATGACCCAGACCTGGGACGAGAACAACCGCGTCGTCCCGCTCACCGTCGTCTCCGCGACCACGAACGTCGTGACGCAGGTCCGCTCGCCCGAGCGGGACGGCTACAACGCCGTCCAGATCGGCTTCGGCGAGATCGACGGCCGCAAGGTCACCAAGCCGCGCTCCGGTCACTTCGACCGCGCCGGCGTGACCCCGCGTCGCCACCTCGTCGAGCTGCGCACCTCGGACGCGGCCTCCTACGAGGTCGGCCAGGAGCTGGGCGCGGACGTCTTCGCCACGGGCGACCTGGTCGACGTCACCGCGACGAGCAAGGGCAAGGGCTTTGCGGGCGTCATGAAGCGGCACGGCTTCAGCGGCGTCGGCGCCTCGCACGGCGCCCACCGCAACCACCGCAAGCCCGGCGCCATCGGCGCCTGCGCGACGCCGGCCCGGGTCTTCAAGGGCCTGCGGATGGCCGGCCGCATGGGCGGCGACGTCGTCACCACGCAGAACGTGACCGTGCACGCCGTGGACGAGGAGAAGGGCCTGGTGCTGCTGCGCGGCGCCGTCCCCGGTCCCCGCGGCGGCGTGGTCGTGCTCCGCTCGGCCGTGAAGAAGATGGAGGTCGCCAAGTGAGCGCCCAGTCCGTGAGCGTCCAGACCGTGGATGTCGACCTCCCGGCCGACATCTTCGACGTCGACGTGAGCGTCGCCGTCATCCACCAGGTCGTGGTGGCCCAGCAGGCCGCCGCCCGCCAGGGCACGCACTCCACCAAGACCCGCGGCGAGGTCCGCGGCGGTGGCGCGAAGCCCTACCGCCAGAAGGGCACCGGCCGCGCCCGCCAGGGCTCGATCCGCGCGCCGCAGTTCACCGGCGGTGGCACCGTGCACGGCCCGCAGCCGCGCTCCTACGAGCAGCGGACGCCCAAGAAGATGAAGGCCGCCGCGCTCCGCGGTGCGCTGAGCGACCGCGCCCGCAACGGCAAGGTGCACGTCGTGGAGTCGATCGCCTCCGGCGAGACCCCCCGCACCGGCGAGGCGCTCGCCGCGCTGCGCGGCCTCGCCGACGTGCGGCACTACCTCGTCGTGGCCGAGCGCGCCGACCAGCTCACCTGGCTGGCGCTGCGCAACGCCCCCGAGGTGCACCTGATCGCGCCGGACCAGCTGAACACCTATGACGTCCTGGTCTCCGACGACGTGGTCTTCACCCGCGCCGCCTACGAGACGTTCGTCGAGCGGGCCCAGACGAAGGAGGCCACCCAGTGAGCACCCTGCACAAGGACCCGCGCGACATCCTGATCGCCCCGGTGGTCTCGGAGAAGAGCTACGGCCTGCTGGACGAGAACAAGTACACGTTCCTCGTCCGCAAGGACGCGAACAAGACCGAGATCAAGATCGCGGTCGAGAAGATCTTCGACGTCAAGGTCACCTCCGTGAACACCCTGAACCGGCCCGGCAAGGCGCGCCGCACGCGGTACGGCATCGGCCGCCGCGTGGGGACCAAGCGCGCGATGGTCGGGCTGCGCGAGGGCGACACCATCGACATCTTCTCCGGCCCGGTCGGCTGACCCGGGTCGAGCGAGCAGAGGAGAAGAGAATGGCTATCCGCAAGCACAAGCCGACCACGGCGGGCCGTCGAGGCTCGTCGGTCGCCGACTTCGTCGAGGTCACCCGGACCACGCCGGAGAAGTCGCTGACCAAGCCGCTGGCGAAGAAGGGCGGCCGCAACAACCAGGGCCGGATCACCACCCGGCACCAGGGCGGCGGCCACAAGCGCGCCTACCGCGTCGTCGACTTCAAGCGTTACGACAAGGACGGCATCCCCGCCCGGGTCGCGCACATCGAGTACGACCCGAACCGCACGGCGCGCATCGCGCTGCTGCACTACGCCGACGGCGAGAAGCGCTACATCATCGCGCCGGTCGGCGTGAAGCAGGGCACGCGCCTGGAGTCGGGCGTGGGGGCCGACATCCAGCCCGGCAACAACCTGCCGCTGCGCAACATCCCCGTGGGCACCACGATCCACTGCGTGGAGATGCGCCCCGGCGGCGGCGCCAAGATCGCCCGCTCCGCGGGCATCTCGGCCCAGCTGGTGGCCCGCGAGGGCACCCGCGCCACGCTGCGGATGCCCTCGGGCGAGATGCGCTACGTCGACGTGCGCTGCCGCGCCACGGTCGGCGAGGTCGGCAACGCCGAGCAGTCGAACATCCAGTGGGGCAAGGCGGGCCGCATGCGCTGGAAGGGCAAGCGCCCGACCGTGCGCGGTGTCGTGATGAACCCCGTGGACCACCCGCACGGTGGTGGCGAGGGCCGGACCTCCGGCGGTCGCCACCCGGTGTCGCCCTGGGGCAAGCCCGAGGGCCGCACGCGGACCCGCAAGCAGAGCGACTCCCAGATCATCCGCCGCCGCAAGTCCGGCAAGAAGCGCTGAGCAAGGAAGAGACCGCATGCCTCGCAGCCTGAAGAAGGGCCCCTTCGTCGACGACCACCTCATGAAGAAGGTGGACGCCGAGAACGACAAGGGCTCGCACAACGTCATCAAGACGTGGTCGCGTCGCTCGATGATCGTGCCGGCCATGATCGGCCACACGATCGCCGTGCACGACGGCCGCAAGCACGTCCCGGTGTTCGTGACCGACGCGATGGTCGGGCACAAGCTGGGCGAGTTCGCCCCGACCCGCACCTTCCGCGGGCACGTGAAGGACGACCGCAAGGGACGCCGTCGCTGACGCGGCGGGTTCCGAGGAACTGGAGAGAACGAGCATGAGCGTAACCGAGCGCAGGCGCACGAGCGCCCGCCGCGAGTCGCTGCTCGGCGACCAGCCGGGCGCCTTCGCGAGCGCCCGCTTCACGCGGATCACGCCGATGAAGGCGCGCCGGGTCGTCGACATGGTGCGCGGGATGAAGGTCGACGAGGCCCTCCCGCTGCTGGAGTTCGCCCCGCAGGCCGCGTCCGAGACCGTGCGGAAGGTGCTGGAGAGCGCCGTCGCCAACGCCCGCGCGACCGAGGGCCTGGACACCTCCGACCTGGTCGTCTCCGTGGCGATGGTCGACGAGGGCCCCACGATGAAGCGCTGGCGCCCCCGCGCCCAGGGCCGCGCGACCCGCATCAACAAGCGCACCAGCCACATCACCCTGGCCGTCCAGCCGGCCGGCGTGCTTCCTGCGAAGAAGGGACGGACCGCCTGATGGGCCAGAAGATCAACCCGAACGGCTTCCGCCTCGGCGTCTCGATCGACCACAAGAGCCGGTGGTACGCCGACAAGCTCTACAAGAGCTACGTCGGCGAGGACGTCGCCATCCGCAAGCTGCTCAGCAAGGGCATGGAGCGGGCCGGCATCGCCAAGGTCGAGATCGAGCGCACGCGCGACCGCGTGCGGGTCGACATCCACACCGCCCGCCCGGGCATCGTGATCGGCCGCCGCGGCGCCGAGGCCGACCGCCTGCGCGGCGAGCTGGAGAAGCTCACCGGCAAGCAGGTGCAGCTGAACATCCTCGAGGTCAAGAACCCCGAGGTCGACTCGCAGCTGGTCGCCCAGGGTGTCGCCGAGCAGCTCGCCGGCCGCGTGCAGTTCCGCCGCGCGATGCGCAAGGCGATCCAGACGACGATGCGTTCCGGTGCCAAGGGCATCCGCGTGCAGGTCTCCGGCCGCCTCAACGGCGCCGAGATGTCGCGCACGGAGTTCTACCGCGAGGGCCGCGTCCCGCTGCACACCCTGCGTGCGGACATCGACTACGGCTTCTACGAGGCCAAGACGACCTTCGGCCGGATCGGCGTGAAGGTCTGGATCTACAAGGGCGAGGTCGCGGGCACCCGCGCCGAGCGCCAGGCGCAGGCCGCGGCCCGCGCCGGCGCCCCGAGCCGCGGTGGCCGCGGCGGCGGCGGTGGCCGCGGCGGCGGCAACGAGCGTCCGGGTCGCGGCACCCGCGGCGAGCGGCCGACGCGGTCGGGCCGCGAGGCCACCGACACCCCGGCCGGCGCCACGTCCGCCCCGAGCGCCACCGAGGGCCTCGGTGCCGACTCGACGACGTCCGGACAGGAGGGCTGAGCGACATGTTGATGCCCCGACGGGTCAAGCACCGCAAGCAGCACAGCCCGAAGCGCAGCGGCATGGCCAAGGGCGGTACCCAGCTGAACTTCGGCGAGTACGGCATCCAGGCGCTGGGCGCCCACTACGTGACCAACCGCCAGATCGAGTCGGCTCGTATCGCGATGACGCGGCACATCAAGCGCGGCGGCAAGGTGTGGATCAACATCTACCCCGACCGCCCGCTGACGAAGAAGCCGGCCGAGACCCGGATGGGTTCCGGCAAGGGCTCCACCGAGTGGTGGGTCGCCAACGTCAAGCCCGGCCGGATCATGTTCGAGCTGGCCGGCGTCCCCGACGACGTGGCTCGCGAGGCCCTGCGCCGCGCGATCCACAAGCTCCCGATGAAGTGCCGGATCGTCTCCCGCGAGGAGGGTGAGTTCTGATGGCTACCCAGAAGCTGCGTGCCCACGAGCTCGACGAGCTCGAGGCCGCCGACCTCGAGGAGCGCCTGCGCGAGGCCAAGGAGGAGCTGTTCAACCTCCGGTTCCAGGCCGCCACCGGGCAGCTGGAGAACAACGGCCGGCTGCGCACGGTCAAGAAGGACATCGCCCGGATCTACACGGTGGTGCGCGAGCGGGAGCTCGGCATCCGCGCCACCAGCAACGACGAGTGAGGACGAGGCCCGCATGAGCGAGCAGACCACCCCCGAGCGCTCCGCGCGCAAGGTCCGTGAGGGCCTGGTCGTCAGCGACAAGATGGACAAGACCATCGTCGTGTCCGTCGAGGACCGCGTGAAGCACGCGCTGTACGGCAAGGTCCTGCGCCACACCTCGCGACTCAAGGCGCACGACGAGGACAACCAGTGCGGCGTCGGCGACCGGGTCCAGATCATGGAGACCCGTCCGCTCTCGGCGAGCAAGCGCTGGCGCCTCGTCAAGGTCGTCGAGAAGGCCAAGTAATTCCCCCAGGCTCACACGCCCGGTCCGAGACCGGGTGGGCGAGAACCGGGGCGACAAGGAGAGAACTGTGATCCAGCAGGAGTCGCGACTCAAGGTCGCCGACAACACCGGTGCAAAGGACATCCTCTGCATCCGGGTGCTCGGCGGCTCGGGTCGTCGGTACGCCGGCATCGGCGACGTGGTCGTCGCCACGGTGAAGGACGCCATTCCCGGCGCCAACGTCAAGAAGGGCGACGTGGTCAAGGCCGTGATCGTCCGCACCGTCAAGGAGCGCCGTCGTCCCGACGGGTCCTACATCCGCTTCGACGAGAACGCGGCCGTGATCCTCAAGGCCGACGGGGAGCCCCGCGGCACGCGCATCTTCGGCCCCGTGGGCCGCGAGCTGCGCGACAAGAAGTTCATGAGGATCATCTCGCTCGCGCCGGAGGTGCTCTGAGCCATGGCGAAGAACGACATGAACATCCGCAAGGGCGACACCGTGAAGGTGATCTCCGGCCAGGACAAGGGCGCCGAGGGCAAGGTCATCCGGGTGCTCCGCAAGGAGCACCGCGTGATCGTCGAGGGCGTCAACCGCATCAAGAAGCACCAGCGCTCCGCCGAGAAGGGCGGCCCCGCGGGCAGCACCGGCGGGATCGTCACGGCCGAGGCCCCGATCCACGTGTCCAACGTGATGCTGGTCGAGGGCGACGGGGTCACCCGCGTCGGCTTCCGGCGCGACGAGGTGACCAAGAAGCGGCCCGACGGGTCCGAGTACTCGGCCCACCGCAGCGTCCGCATCTCGCGCTCGACCGGTGAGGAGATCTGATCATGGCTGACGAGACCACCACCATCTCCGCCCCGACGGCGCCGCGGATGAAGACCCGCTACCGCGAGGAGGTCCTCCCCGCGCTGCGCTCCGAGTTCGAGATCGGCAACGTCATGCAGGTCCCCGGCCTGGTCAAGGTCGTGGTGAACATGGGCGTGGGCGAGGCCGCCCGCGACTCGAAGCTGATCGAGGGCGCCGTCCGCGACCTCACCGCGATCACGGGCCAGAAGCCGCAGGTCACGCGGGCCAAGAAGTCCGTGGCGCAGTTCAAGCTGCGCGAGGGCATGCCGATCGGCGCGCACGTGACGCTGCGCGGCGACCGCATGTGGGAGTTCCTGGACCGCCTGCTCTCGCTGGCACTGCCCCGGATCCGCGACTTCCGCGGGCTCAGCGACCGCCAGTTCGACGGCCGCGGCAACTACACCTTCGGTCTCAACGAGCAGGTCATGTTCCACGAGATCAACCAGGACCGCATCGACCGCTTCCGCGGCATGGACATCACGGTGGTGACCAGCGCGGACAACGACGACCAGGGCCGCTCGCTGCTCCGGCAGCTCGGCTTCCCCTTCCGCGAGAACAGCGGAAACTGATGCACGGCGAGGAGAACTGACATGGCGAAGACCGGACTGAGGGTCAAGGCCGCGCGGAAGCAGAAGTTCGCCGTCCGCGGCTACACCCGCTGCCAGCGCTGCGGCCGCCCCAAGGCCGTCTACCGCAAGTTCGGCCTGTGCCGCATCTGCCTGCGGGAGATGGCGCACCGGGGCGAGCTGCCCGGTGTCACCAAGGCCAGCTGGTAGTCCGCGACCTCCCATCAACACGAGTCGCCACAGGTCGCTCCCGACGCGCGGGTGCGAAACCGGGGTGGAGAAAGGGCCAACCAGGCCATGACGATGACTGACCCGATCGCAGACATGCTCACCCGTCTGCGCAACGCCAACCAGGCGTTCCACGACGACGTGACCATGCCCTACAGCAAGCTGAAGCAGGGCGTGGCCGAGATCCTCAAGCAGGAGGGCTACATCACGTCGTTCGCGGTGGCGGAGCCCGCCGAGGGCGAGGTCGGCAAGACGCTGACCATCACGCTGAAGTACGGCCGCCACCGGGAGCGCTCGATCGCCGGCGTGCGCCGCATCAGCAAGCCCGGGCTGCGCGTGTACGCGAAGAAGACCGGCATGCCCAAGGTCCTCGGTGGCCTGGGCGTGGCGATCATCTCCACGAGCCAGGGCCTGCTGACCGACCGGCAGGCCACCGTCAAGGGCGTGGGCGGGGAAGTCCTCGCCTACGTCTGGTGACGACGAGACCAGGACAGGAGCACTAGACATGTCGCGCATTGGCAAGCTGCCCGTCGCGGTCCCGTCCGGAGTCGACGTCACCATCGAGGACGCGCTCGTGACGGTCAAGGGACCCAAGGGCACCCTCTCGCACACCGTGGCGGAGCCGATCACCGTCCAGAAGGCCGAGGACGGCACGCTCGCGGTGGAGCGCCCGGACGAGGAGCGGGAGAGCCGCTCGCTGCACGGGCTGACCCGCACGCTCGTGAACAACATGGTCGTCGGCGTGACCGACGGCTTCGAGAAGAAGCTCGAGATCGTGGGCGTCGGCTACCGGGTCCTCCCCAAGGGCCCCACGCAGCTGGAGTTCCAGCTCGGCTACTCGCACTCGATCACGTTCGACGCGCCCGAGGGCATCACGTTCACCGTGGACGGCCCGACCCGCTGCGCGGTGCAGGGCATCGACAAGCAGCTGGTCGGCGAGACCGCGGCGAACATCCGCAAGCTCCGCAAGCCCGAGCCCTACAAGGGCAAGGGCGTGCGCTACGCCGGCGAGCACATCCGGCGCAAGGTCGGAAAGGCTGGTAAGTGACGATGGCTATCTCGCTGAAGCACAACAAGCGCACCGCGCCGAAGGCGCGCGCCCGCATGCAGCGCCAGGTCCGCGGCCGCAAGAAGCTCGAGGGCACCGCGGAGCGGCCCCGCCTGGTGGTGAGCCGCTCGAGCAAGCACATCACCGCCCAGGTCGTGGACGACCTGCGCGGTCACACGCTGGTGCACGCCTCCACCATGGAGGACGACCTGCGCTCGGCCGAGGGCGACAAGACCGCCAAGGCGGCGAAGGTCGGCGAGCTGGTGGCCGCCCGCGCCCGCGAGGCCGGGATCGAGGGCGTGGTCTTCGACCGCGCCGGCAACCGGTACCACGGCCGCGTGGCAGCCCTCGCAGACGCTGCCCGCGAGGGTGGCCTGACCTTCTGATGGGCGTTCTGACGGACCCCCGACGCACGAGCACGAGAGAGAAGAGGACAGTCTCATGAGCGGACCCCAGCGCGGACGCGCCGGTGGCGAGCGCCGCAACCGCGACGACCGTCGCGGCGGCGGAGCCGACAAGACCGCCTACGTCGAGCGGGTCGTCGCGATCAACCGCGTCGCCAAGGTCGTGAAGGGTGGTCGTCGCTTCAGCTTCACCGCCCTGGTCGTCGTCGGCGACGGTGACGGTCTGGTCGGCGTCGGCTACGGCAAGGCCAAGGAGGTGCCGGCCGCCATCGCCAAGGGCGTGGAGGAGGCCAAGAAGAACTTCTTCAAGGTCCCCCGGATCCAGGGCACCATCCCGCACCCGGTGCAGGGCGAGAAGGCCGCGGGCGTGGTCATGCTGCGCCCCGCCGCTCCCGGTACCGGTGTGATCGCCGGCGGCCCGGTGCGCGCGGTGCTCGAGTGCGCCGGCATCCACGACATCCTGAGCAAGTCGCTCGGCTCGTCGAACCAGATCAACATCGTGCACGCGACCGTCGAGGCGCTGCGCATGCTGGAGGAGCCGGAGGCGGTGGCCGCCCGGCGCGGGCTGCGCGTCGAGGACGTCGCCCCGTCGGCGCTGCTCAAGGCGCGCCAGGAGGTGCCCGAGGGCGAGTCGGTGGAGGTGTCGGGTCGTGAGCGCGGCTCAAGGTGCAGCAGCACCGGTCGACGATCGGCGCGAAGGCCAACCAGCGCGACACCCTGCGCTCGCTCGGTCTCAAGCGCGTCGGCCACACCGTCATCAAGGAGGACCGTCCCGAGATCCGCGGGATGGTCGACACCGTCCGTCACCTGGTGACGGTCGAGGAGGTCGAGTGACATGACGCTCAAGGTCCACCACCTGCGTCCCGCCCCCGGCTCGCGCTCCGCGAAGCAGCGCGTCGGCCGCGGCGAGGCGTCCAAGGGCAAGACGGCCGGGCGCGGCACGAAGGGCACCAAGGCCCGCAACCAGGTGCCCGCCGCCTTCGAGGGCGGCCAGATGCCCCTGCACATGCGGCTGCCGAAGCTGCGCGGGTTCAAGAACCCGTTCAAGGTGACCTACCAGGTCGTCAACCTGGACCGCATCGGCGAGCTGTTCCCCACCGGCGGCGAGGTGACGCGCGAGGAGCTCGCGCGCCGCGGCGCCGTCCGGGCCGGCCAGCCCGTCAAGGTGCTCGGCCAGGGCGACCTGTCGGTGGCCGTCCAGGTCAGCGCGGACGCCGTCTCGGCCTCCGCCCGCCAGAAGATCGAGGCCGCCGGAGGCTCGGTCACCGTCTCCTGACGCCCCTGACAGACCCCCCGGACGCCGCCGGCGGCCCGGGGGGTGCCTGTTAGGCTGCCCGGGTTCTCGCGGAACGGCGGGGGCCCGAGCGACTCCTGAGAAGAGGACTAGTGCTACGCGCGTTCGCCAACGCTTTCCGGACGCCGGACCTGCGCAAGAAGCTGCTGTTCGTCCTCGGGATCCTCGTGCTCTTCCGCCTGGGCTCCCAGGTCCCGGCGCCCGGAGTGGACGTCGCGAACGTGCAGGAGTGCATCGACGGCGTCCAGGACAGCGGCGTCTACAACCTGATCAACCTGTTCTCGGGCGGCGCGCTGCTGCAGCTCACGATCTTCGCGCTCGGGATCATGCCCTACATCACGGCGAGCATCATCCTGCAGCTGCTGGTCGTGGTGATCCCGCGGCTCGAGGCCCTCAAGAAGGAGGGTCAGGCCGGGCAGACCAAGATCACGCAGTACACGCGCTACCTCACGCTCGGCCTCGCCCTGCTCCAGGCGACCGGCATCGTCGCGCTGGCCCGCTCCGGCCAGCTCCTCCAGGGCTGCAACCAGCCCCTGCTGCACGACGACGGCACCGCGACCTTCCTGGTCATGGTGATCACCATGACCGCCGGCACGGCCGTGATCATGTGGCTCGGCGAGCTGATCACCGACCGCGGCGTCGGCAACGGCATGTCGATCCTGATCTTCACGCAGGTGGTCGCGACCTTCCCGTCGTCGTTGTGGCAGGTCCAGCTGAGCCAGGGCTACTGGATCTTCGCCATCGTGCTGCTGGTCGGCCTGATGGTCGTCGCCGCCGTGGTCTTCGTCGAGCAGTCCCAGCGCCGCATCCCCGTGCAGTACGCCCGGCGGATGGTCGGCAGCAAGATGTTCGGGGGCAACTCGACCTACATCCCGCTCAAGGTCAACCAGGCCGGCATCATCCCGGTCATCTTCGCCTCGTCGCTGCTCTACCTGCCGGCGATGGCGGTGCAGTTCAACCAGGACAGCGACTCGTTCGCCATCAGGTTCCTCAACGACTACCTCGTCAGCGGCACCCATCCGCTCTACATGGCGATCTACTGCGCCCTGATCATCTTCTTCACGTACTTCTACGTCTCGATCACCTTCAACCCCCAAGAGGTGGCGGACAACATGAAGAAGTACGGCGGCTTCGTGCCCGGGATCCGGGCAGGCAAGCCGACCGAGCAGTACCTCGCGTACGTGCTGTCCCGGATCACCGCGCCGGGTTCGCTCTACCTCGCGCTCGTGGCGCTGTTGCCGCTGATTGCCTTCGGTGCCATCAACGCGAACCAGAACTTCCCGTTCGGTGGCACGTCGATCCTGATCATGGTCGGCGTCGCGCTCGACACGGTGAAGCAGATCGAGAGCCAGCTACAGCAGCGGAACTACGAAGGATTCCTGCGCTGACATGCGACTGATCATCATGGGCCCGCCAGGGGCGGGCAAGGGCACTCAGGCCGGCGTGATCGCGGACCGCTACGGCATCCCGGCGATCTCCACCGGCGACATCTTCCGGGCGAACGTCTCGCAGGGCACGCCGCTGGGCGTCGAGGCGAAGCGCTACATGGACGCGGGCGACTACGTGCCCGACGAGGTCACCAACGCGATGGTGCGCGACCGCCTCGAGGAGCCGGACTGCGAGCCGGGCTTCCTGCTCGACGGCTACCCCCGCACCACCGCCCAGGTCGGCGAGCTCGACCAGATGCTCCAGGGGCGTCCGGGGCTGGACGCGGTCCTCGTGCTCACCGTGGACCCCGAGGAGCTGGTGCAGCGGCTGCTGCAGCGCGCGCAGACCGAGGGCCGGGCGGACGACACCGAGGAGGTCATCCGCCGCCGGCAGGAGGTCTTCGCGGAGCAGACGGCGCCGCTCGTGGAGACCTACGAGAAGCGTGGCCTGCTGGTCGAGGTCGACGGCATGGGCGACGTCGACGACGTCACCGAGCGCGTCGCCGCGGCGCTCGACCAGGTGACGACCGGCTGACGCCGGTCACCGAGAGGCGCTGAGCCGAGGTGGGTCTGCGCGACCGCGGCGTCCAGATCAAGACGCCGGAGCAGGTGCGCGCCATGCGCCGCGCCGGCCTGGTGGTCGGCCGGACGCTGGAGCTGCTGCGCACCACGATCCGCGCCGGGTTGACGACTGCCGAGCTCGACGCGGTCGCCGAGGAGCACATCCGTTCCAGCGGCGCCACCCCGTCGTTCCTGGGCTACCTGGGCTTCCCGCGCTCGATCTGCGTCTCGGTCAACGACGAGGTCGTGCACGGCATCCCGGGGGAGCGGGTGCTGGCCGACGGCGACGTCGTGAGCATCGACTGCGGCGCGATCGTGGACGGCTGGCACGGCGACGCGGCGGTCACCGTGCCGGTGGGCGAGATCGCGCCGGAGACCGCCGAGCTGGTCGCGGTCACCGAGGAGGCCATGTGGCGCGGCATCGCCGCCGCGCGCGCCGGGGGCCGGGTCACCGACATCTCGCACGCCGTGGAGAGCCACGTGCGCGAGGTCAGCGACTTCGGCCTGGTCGAGGAGTACACCGGCCACGGCATCGGCACCGCGATGCACATGCCGCCGAACGTGCCCAACCTCGGCCGTCCCGGCCGCGGGGCGCGGCTGGTCGAGGGCATCGCCCTCGCCGTGGAGCCGATGGTGACGCTCGGGCACCCAGCGAACCGCACGCTGGAGGACGACTGGACGGTCGTCACCCTCGACGGCCGCCCCGCCGCCCACCACGAGCACACCTTCGCCCTCACCGCGGGTGGGGCCTGGGTGCTCACCGCGCTGGACGGCGGCGAGGAGGCCCTGGAGCGCCTCGGCGCCCCCTTCGCCCCGCTCGCCGACTGAGGGCCGCCCGCGGCCCTGCGGTTTCCCCGCTCGAGCGGGGAAACCGTCACTGGTGATGCGTTGCAACGGTGACGAAGCGCCAGTTTCCCGCGACAAGCTCGCGTTCCCACGCCCCTCCGTACGCCGACCGACGCCGGCGCAGGCAGCGACCGGGGACGCCGCGGGCACGCGGGCCGCGGCCCGTACGCTGTTCCCTGCCCGGGGCCGCCGCCCAGGACCCGCGCCCCCGCCCCGACCCCCGCGCCCCGACGAGAGACGTGACCCCGCCTTGGACGTGCCCGCCTGGCTCTGGCTGACGACCGTCCTGCTCACCACGGGCCTGCTGCTCTTCGACGTCTTCGTCATCGGCCGCCGGCCGCACGCGCCGTCCACCCGGGAGTCGGCCACCCACCTCGCCGGCTTCGTCGCCCTCGCGATCCTGTTCGGGCTGGGCGTGTGGTTCTTCGCCGGGGGCGGCTACGCGGCGGAGTTCTACGCGGGCTGGATCACCGAGTACTCGCTCTCGGTGGACAACCTGTTCATCTTCATCCTGATCATGACGAAGCTGAACGTCCCCCGGGACTACCAGCCCACGGCCCTGCTGATCGGCATCGTGATCGCGCTGGTGATGCGCGGCATCTTCATCGGGGTCGGCGCGGCAGCGATCAACGCCTTCAGCTGGGTCTTCTACCTCTTCGGCGCGTTCCTCATCTACACCGCCTACAAGCTCCTCACCGGAAGCGAGGAGGAGCACTACGACGAGCCCCGCGTGGTCACCTACGCCCGGCGGCACATGCCGCTCTCCCCGGAGTGGAACGGCGTGCGGCTCACCGTCGTGCGCGCCGGGAAGCGGTTTGCGACGCCGATGGCGGTCGTGGTCATCTCGCTCGGCATGACCGACCTGCTCTTCGCCCTCGACTCGATCCCCGCGATCTTCGGGCTCACCCAGGAGCCGTACCTGGTCTTCGCCGCGAACGTGTTCGCGCTGATGGGCCTGCGCCAGCTGTACTTCCTGATCGGCGACCTCCTGAAGCGGCTGGTCTACCTCTCCGTCGGCCTCTCGGTGCTGCTGGCGTTCATCGGCGTGAAGCTGGTGCTGCACGCGTTGCACGAGAACGAGCTGCCCTTCCTCAACGGCGGCGAGCCGATCTCGTCCGTCCCGGAGGTGCCCATCTGGCTCTCACTCGCGGCGATCGTCGGCATCCTCGGCGTGACGGCCGCAGCCAGTCTCGCCAAGGACGCCCGCGACCGCCGCACGGCGGGGGCCTGACGTGACCGCGGCCGCCCAGCGGACGCCGCGCCTGTCGGTGCTCGACCTCGTGCCCGTGCGCAGCGACCAGGCCAGCGGCGACGCCCTCGCGGCCACGCGCGCGCTCGCCCGGGCCGCCGACCGCCTCGGCATGGAGCGCTACTGGCTGGCCGAGCACCACAACATGCCGGCGATCGCCGCGACCAACGCGCCGCTGCTGATCGGCATGGTCGCCGCCGCCACGGAGCGGATCCGCGTCGGCTCCGGCGGCGTGATGCTGCCGAACCACGCCCCGCTGGTGGTGGCGGAGCAGTTCGCCCTGCTCGAGGCGGCGCACCCCGGCCGGATCGACCTCGGCATCGGGCGCGCCCCCGGTACCGACCCCGTCACGGCGTACGCCCTGCGGCACGGCGCCGGCGGCGTCACCGACGACGCGGTCGAGCGCTTTCCCGAGTACCTCGACAACGTGCGCGCCATGATGAGCCCGGACGGCGTGGGGCTCCAGGTCGCCGGCCGGACCCACGTGCTGCACGCCACCCCCGGCGCCACCTCGGTGCCGCCGGTCTGGCTGCTCGGCTCGTCGGACTACAGCGCCCGGCTGGCCGCCGAGCGGGGCCTGCCCTACGTCTTCGCCCACCACTTCTCCGGCAAGGGCACCGCCGAGGCGCTGGAGCTCTACCGCAGCCGTTACCGGCCCTCGGAGGAGCACCCCGAGCCCCGGACGCTGCTCACCGCCAACGTGGCCGTCGCCCCGACGGCGGGGGAGGCCCGTCGCCTCGCCCTGCCCCAGGCGCAGGCGATGGCGGCGCTGCGTGCGGGCGGCCCCCTCACCGCGCAGCGGCTCGTGGAGGAGGCCGAGGCCGCCCCCGTGCCCGCGCCGCCAGGCGGAGCTCGCCGAGAAGATGCTCGAGCGCTGGGTGGTGGACGAGCCGTCCGCCGCGGCGCGGCGCGTGCGCGAGCTGGCCGCGGCGTTCGACGTCGACGAGGTGATGCTGCACCCGGTGGCCGGCGCCTTCGCCGGGACCGCGCGCGACCGCGCGCCCGGCCGCGAGGCGACGCTGGAGCTGGTGACCGGGGCCCTGGCCGGGGACGTCCCGGGGACCGACGGGGGCGGCGCGGCCGCGGCCGACGGCGCAGCGCGGCACCGCTCGGGCGATTAGGGTTTCCGGCCCCCTTCCGCGTAGACTCAACCCTCGGCCCAACGTGGGCCTGTCTTGTGGTGCCTTGCGGCTGCCCGGACCCTCCGCTCGAGTCCCTTGAGGGACGTCGTGCGGCGTGCCCGGGGTAGAGGCGCCCGAGCGGCTTCACGAGGTCCGCCCGGCTGTGCATCGCGCGCGGCCGGGGAGGTTCCCGGGCCACGGTAGACACCAGCAGAACAGACGGCAGTACAACAGATTGCGGAGGACATGCCGAAGAAAGAAGGCGTGATCGAGATCGAGGGCTCGGTGATCGAGGCCCTCCCGAACGCGATGTTCCGAGTGGAGCTCTCCAACGGCCACAAGGTGCTCGCCCACATCAGCGGCAAGATGCGTCAGCACTACATCCGGATCCTCCCCGAGGACCGGGTCGTGGTGGAGCTCTCGCCCTACGACCTCAGCCGGGGTCGCATCGTCTACCGGTACAAGTGAGCCGCTCTCCGCGCGGTTCGCACCACACCAGCCAGCCGAAGTATGGAAGGACCTGCTCGTGAAGGTTCACCCGAGCGTCAAGCCGATCTGTGACCGGTGCCAGGTGATTCGTCGCCACGGCCGGGTCATGGTGATCTGCAGCAACCCGCGCCACAAGCAGCGGCAGGGCTGATCGCGGAGCGATCAGCAGCACCACAACTGAAGACATCCCTACGTGATCGCTCGCCGGCCCCCGGGCCGGTCAGGCACCCCCGGATCAGGGGCCGGGGCCCGCAGCCCGAGGGGCGCGGGGCGCGACACGGACCGACACCCCTGGACGACACAGAAAGGGTGGCCACCTGATGGCACGCCTCGTCGGTGTCGACCTCCCGCGTGACAAGCGCATCGAGGTCGCACTCACCTACATCTACGGCATCGGCCGTAGCTCTGCCCGCAAGATCCTGGCCGAGTCCGGCGTGGACCCGCAGACGCGCGTCCACCAGCTCGCCGACGACGACCTGATTCGCATGCGCGACGCGATCGACGCAGACTTCCAGATCGAGGGTGACCTCCGTCGCGAGGTCCAGGCCGACATCCGGCGCAAGATCGAGATCGGCAGCTACCAGGGTCGCCGCCACCGCACGGGCCTGCCCGTGCGTGGCCAGCGCACCAAGACCAACGCGCGCACCCGCAAGGGCCCGAAGCGCACCGTCGCCGGCAAGAAGAAGGCGGGCAAGTGATCGCTCGGCCCACGCCGAGCCACTGAGCCAGCCAGCCACTCGATCAGCAACCGCCAGGAGATCAGCACATGCCTCCCAAGTCTCGCGCAGCGGCCGGTTCCAAGAAGCCGCGCCGCAAGGAGAAGAAGAACGTCGCTCAGGGCGAAGCCCACATCAAGAGCACGTTCAACAACACCATCGTCACGATCACCGACCCGACCGGTGCGGTGATCTCGTGGGCCTCCGCCGGCACCGTCGGCTTCAAGGGCTCGCGCAAGTCCACGCCGTACGCCGCCCAGATGTGTGCGGAGGCCGCCGGCCGTCGGGCGCAGGAGCACGGCATGAAGAAGATCGACGTCTTCGTCAAGGGCCCGGGCTCGGGCCGCGAGACGGCGATCCGGTCGCTGGGTGCCATCGGCCTCGAGGTCGGCACCATCCAGGACGTCACGCCCTCGCCCCACAACGGATGCCGGCCGCCCAAGCGCCGCCGCGTCTGAGTCCGCCCCGACCTCGCACAAGGAGTACGTGAGACATGGCCCGCTACACCGGCCCCATCACCAAGAAGTCGCGCCGTCTCGGCGTCGACCTCGTCGGCGGCGACCAGGCATTCGAGCGCCGTCCCTACCCGCCGGGCCAGCACGGCCGCGGCCGCATCAAGGAGACCGAGTTCCTCCTGCAGCTGCGGGAGAAGCAGAAGGCCCGCATCTCCTACGGCGTCCTCGAGCGCCAGTTCCACAAGTACTACGTGGAGGCCTCGCGCCGCGCCGGCAAGACCGGTGACAACCTCCTGCAGATGCTGGAGTGCCGCCTGGACAACGTGGTCTACCGCGCCGGCTTCGCCCGGACGCGCCGCCACGCGCGCCAGCTCGTGACCCACGGCCACTTCCTGGTCAACGGGCACAAGGTCGACATCCCGTCCTACCAGGTCACGGCGCACGACATCATCGACGTCAAGGAGAAGTCGAAGGAGATGACCCCGTTCATCGTCGCGCGCGAGACGCACGGCGAGCGGGTCGTCCCGGCCTGGCTCGAGGCGCTGCCGACCCGGATGCGGATCCTGGTGCACCAGGTGCCCGTCCGCGCCCAGATCGACGTCCCCGTTCAGGAGCAGCTGATCGTGGAGTTCTACTCCAAGAAGTAACCCACCTCGCCGGCGCGGGGAGGTGCCTCGCCGTCGCCGCCACGTTCGGGTCCGTCAAATAGCGGGTGGGCCCGGAAAGGACACACACAGTGCTTATCGCTCAGCGTCCGACCCTGTCGGAAGAGTCTGTCGACGAGTTCCGGTCGCGGTTCGTGATCGAGCCGCTGGAGCCGGGTTTCGGCTACACCCTCGGCAACTCGCTCCGGCGCACCCTGCTCTCCTCGATCCCGGGGGCGGCAGTCACGAGCATCAAGATCGACACGGTGCTGCACGAGTTCTCGACGATCGAGGGCGTCAAGGAAGACGTCACCGAGGTCATCCTGAACCTCAAGGGCCTGGTCGTCTCCTCGGAGCACGACGAGCCCGTGACCATGTACCTGCGCAAGTCGGGTGCCGGTGACGTCACCGCGGCCGACATCGCGCCGCCCGCGGGCGTCGAGGTGCACAACCCCGAGCTGAAGATCGCCACGCTGTCGGACAACGGCAAGCTGGAGATGGAGCTCGTCGTCGAGCGCGGCCGCGGCTACGTCTCGGCCGTGCTGAACAAGGGCGCCGACAACGAGATCGGCCGCATGCCGGTGGACTCGATCTACAGCCCCGTGCTGCGGGTGACCTACAAGGTCGAGGCCACCCGTGTCGAGCAGCGCACCGACTTCGACAAGCTCGTCATCGACGTCGAGACCAAGCCGTCGATCCGGCCGCGCGACGCCATCGCCTCGGCGGGCAAGACGCTGGTCGAGCTCTTCGGCCTGGCCCGCGAGCTCAACGTCGAGGCCGAGGGCGTCGACATCGGCCCGTCGCCGGTCGACGAGCAGCTGGCCGCGGACCTCGCCCTGCCGGTCGAGGACCTGCAGCTGACGGTCCGCTCCTACAACTGCCTCAAGCGCGAGGGCATCCACACCGTGGGTGAGCTCATCTCGCGCTCGGAGCAGGACCTGCTCGACATCCGCAACTTCGGCGCCAAGTCGATCGACGAGGTCAAGGCCAAGCTGGTCGAGATGGGCCTGTCCCTCAAGGACAGCGCGCCCGGCTTCGACCCGGCCACCGCCCTCGCGGCGTACGGCGACGAGGACGACGACGCCTTCGTCGAGGACGAGCAGTACTGATCCCCGGGGGGCTCCCGCCCCCTCGGGTCCCGACCACGACTACCCGGGTACCTGACACGGCCCGGGAGGATCGAGAGAGACCATGCCGCAGCCCAGGAAGGGCCGTCGCCTCGGCGGCGACCCCGCCCACCAGCGCCACATGCTGGCCAACCTCGCCACCGCGCTCTTCGAGAACGGCCGGGTCACCACCACGGAGACCCGCGCGCGAGCGCTGCGCCCGCTGGCGGAGAAGCTGATCACCAAGGCCCGCAAGGCGCACGCCGGGGAGAACCCGCTGCACCAGCGGCGCGAGGTGCTGAAGACGATCCACGACAAGGGCGTCGTCCACGAGCTCTTCACGGAGATCGGCCCCTCGTTCGCGGACCGTCCGGGCGGCTACACCCGGATCACCAAGCTCGGCCCCCGCAAGGGCGACAACGCCCCCATGGCCGTGATCGAGCTGGTGACGGAGCCCTACGAGCCGCAGGCCAAGGCCGACGCGCCGAAGGCCGCCACGGCCGCCGCGCCGGCACCGGAGGAGACCCCGGCGCCGGAGTCGGAGGCGACCGAGACGGTCGCCGCCGCTTCGGAGGCGCCGGAGGGCGAGCCGGAGCCGACGGACGAGTCGGCCGAGGCGCCGGTCGCGGACGCCGGCGAGGAGTCGGACTCCGAGAAGGCCTGAGCCGCCCGCGGCTCGCACGCACGCGACAGGGCCCGTCGTCCCGCAGGGGACGGCGGGCCCTTCGTGCGTCCCGCGGGTGCCTGGCCGTGCGTCAGGCGTGCCAGGCTCGCTCGACGAGCCGCTGCGCCTCGGTGAGGTCGACGCCGAGGCGGCGCAGCGTGGCGACGTACGTCGCGGCCGCCTCGTGCGCGTCGGGTGAGCGCCCGGCGGCGGACGCGGTGATCGAGGTGCCCCGCCGGCCCTCGGTGACCACGACGCCGTCAGCCTCGAGCTCGCGGTAGACGCGGGCGACCGTGTTTGCGGCCAGCCCCACCTGTCCGGCGAGCGCGCGCACCGCGGGCAGCCGGGTGCCGGGCGGGAGCGAGCCGTCGGCGGCGAGCGCGGCGATGCCGCTGCGCAGCTGCTCGAACGGCGGGAGGTCGCCGTCCGGGTCCACCGGCGGCAGGAGGGCGCGCAGGTCCGCGGTCCCGGGGCTCGGGGTGGTGCTCATCCGCGGAGCGTAGTCCGCCCTCGCGCGGGAGTGCCCGTCTGCGGTAGAAGGCAGGGATGAGCACCCCGCCCCCAGCCCCCGGTCAGCCCGCCCTCGTCGTCGGGGAGGCGCTGGTCGACATCGTGCGCCGCCCGGGCGAGGCCGACGTGGAGCACGCCGGTGGGAGCGCGGCCAACGTCGCGCTCGCGCTGGCGCGGCTCGGGCGGCCGGTGCGGCTCGCCACGGCCTGGGCCGACGACGACCGCGGCGCCGTCCTGGCGGACCACCTGGGCGGCGCCGGCGTCGTGCTCGCCGAGGACCCGCACGTGCTGACGCGCACGTCGACGGCGGTCGCGGTGCTCGGCGAGACGGGGGCGGCCTCCTACGAGTTCGACCTCGACTGGCGGCTGCCCCGGGTCGTCGCGGGAAACCCGCGCGTGGTGCATGCCTGCTCGATCGGCGCCGTGCTGCCGCCCGGCAGCGCCGACGTGCTGGCCCTCGTCGAGCGGCTGCGCCCGCAGGCCACGGTGACCTACGACGTGAACGCGCGCCCGGCGATCACCGGCACGGGTGCGGAGGTGGTCGCGCGCACCGAGGCGATGGCCGCGCTGGCCGACGTGGTCAAGGCCTCCGACGAGGACCTGGCGGACCTGTGGCCCGAGCGCGACGAGGCGGCGACGGCGGCCGCGCTGCTGGCGGCGGGGCCGGCCGCCGTCGTGGTGACCCGGGGCGACGCGGGCGTCGCGGTCACCACGCGGACGGGCACCCTCGAGGTCCCGGCCCCGCGGGTCACGGTCGCGGACACCATCGGCGCCGGCGACACGCTCGGCGCCGCGCTCGTCGACGGTCTGTGGGAGGCCGACCTGCTCGGGGCTGAGATGCGGCCGGTCCTGCGGGACCTGCCGCTCGCCGACTGGCGCCCCCTGCTGGAGCACGCGGCCGCCGCGGCCGCGGTCACGGTCTCCCGGCCCGGCGCGGATCCGCCGTACCGCGGCGAGCTGCCGCCTTCGTCCTGAGGGGCGCGCGCGGCACGTCATCCGGGGCGCAGGCCATGCTCGTGTCGCCACTCGGCGGTCGAGGCGCGCGCCACCACCCATCAGCCACCAGGCTCTTGACAAAAGCCTAACGCTGTTAGACATTCCTAACTGTGATAGAGGCGACCGCCCCGAGCCGGGTCGAGGTGCGCCGGGCGCGCGTCCGCGACGAGATCCTCGACGCGGCCTGGGCCCTGTGCCACGAGGGCGGCCTGGCCGCGCTCTCCCTGCGCGAGGTCGCGGCCCGGGTGGGCATGCGGGCGCCGAGCCTCTACACGTACTTCGCGTCGAAGGACGCCATCCACGACGCGATGTTCGCGCAGGGCCAACGCCGGCTCCGGGAGCGGATGGCGCCGGTGCTCGACGAGCAGGTGACGCGCGCGACCCTGCACCGCGGCTCGCGCGCCTTCTTCGACTTCTGCACCGAGGACCGGATCCGCTACCAGCTGCTCTTCCAGCGCACCATCCCGGGCTTCGAGCCGTCGGCTGAGTCGTACGCGCTGGCGGTCGACTTCCTCGACCGGTTCGCCGGCCAGCTGCGCGAGGCCGGCGTCCACGACGGCCGCCACCTCGACCTCTACACCGCCCTCGTCACGGGCCTTGTCGACCAGCAGCTGTCGAACGACCCGGGTGGCGACCGCTGGCGCCGCCTCCTCGACGAGGCCGTGGACCTCTTCTGCGACCACGTCGGCATCCCGCCCGGGCCCACCCAGGAGGAATCGTGAGCACCACGTCTGCCGCAGCCACCACCGGCGCACGCCGGCCGTCGACCACCCTGGACCGCGCGACCCGGTTCGCGCTCGCCGGGCGCGCGTACGCCGGGTACGTCGACGTGCTCGAGACCGTGCCTGACGACCAGTGGGCGCTGCCCACCGACTGCGAGGGCTGGACCGTCCGCGACCTGGCCGGGCACATGCTCGGCGCCATGCGCTCCGCAGCGTCGGTGCGCGAGATGGTCAGCCAGCAGCGCGAGATCAAGGGGCGCCGCGCCCACACCGGGGAGCGGGAGGTGGACGCCATGACCGCCGTGCAGGTGCAGCGCGCCGCGCCCGCCGCCCCGCAGGAGCTGGTCGCCGAGTCCCGGGCACTCGTGGTCCCGGCCGCCCGCGGGCGGCGCCGGACCCCCCGCCTGGCCCGCCGCTTCATGCGGCTGCCCGTCGAGGTGCCCGGCGTCGAGGAGACCTGGACGCTCGGCTACCTCGTCGACGTCGTGCTGACCCGCGACGCGTGGCTGCACCGCGTCGACCTGGCCCGCGCGATCGGTGCCCCGGTCACGGTGACTGCCGAGCACGACGGCCTGGTCGTGGCCGACGTCGTCGAGGAGTGGGCCGAGCGGCACGGCGCCGACCACGACCTGCTCCTCACCGGCCCCGCCGGCCTGCACGCGCAGCGCGGCTCGGCCGAGCGGATCGAGATGGACGCCGTCGAGTTCTGCCGCGTCGTCTCAGGCCGGGCGGCCGGCCAGGGGCTGCTCGCCACGCTCGTGCCCTTCTGACGCCGAGAAGGCGTGGATCCCGCGGGACTGGCGCCCACTCGGCGCGAGGGGCCGCCGAGGGGGCGTGAATCCCGCGGGACTGGCGCCCACTCGGCGCGAGGGCCCGCCGAGGGGCGTGAATCCCGCGGGACTGGCGCCCACTCGGCGCGGGACTGGCGCCCCCTCGGCGCGGGACTGGCGCCCACCCGGCTGGTTGCGCCGTGGCGGGGTTGGCACCACGATCGGTCGCATGACCGACTCGCTGACGCCCGACGAAGTGAAGGCGGACCTGACCGAGGACGAGCTGCACCAGCTGGTCGGGCTCGTGGAGCACGACGAGGAGACCGACGAGTTCCCGGTGACCGGCTGGGACGCGATCGTCTTCGTCGTCGGCAACGCCACCCAGGCCGCGCACTACTACCAGGCGGCGTGGGGCATGGAGCTGGAGGCCTACCGCGGCCCCGAGAACGGCCAGCCCGACCACAAGGCGTTCGCGCTGCGCTCGGGCTCGATCCGGTTCGTCGTGCAGGGCGCCGTGGACCCCGACAGCCCGCTGGCCGACCACCACCGACGGCACGGCGACGGCGTCGTCGACATCGCCCTCGAGGTGCCGGACGTCGACCGCTGCGTGGCCCAGGCCCGGCGCGCGGGCGCGCGGATCGTGCGCGAGCCGGCGGACGAGACCGACGAGCACGGCACCGTGCGCACGGCGGCGATCGGCACGTACGGCGAGACCGTGCACTCGCTCGTCGACCGCTCGCGCTACACCGGGCCCTACCTGCCCGGCTACGTGCGCGCGGAGTCGTCGTGGCAGAAGCGCGAGGGCCAGCCCCGACGGCTCTTCCAGGCGCTGGACCACATCGTCGGCAACGTCGAGCTCGGCCAGATGGACGAGTGGGTCGCCTTCTACCACAAGGTGATGGGCTTCGTGAACATGGCCGAGTTCGTCGGCGACGACATCGCCACGGAGTACTCGGCGCTGATGAGCAAGGTGGTGGCAAACGGCAACCACCGGGTGAAGTTCCCGCTCAACGAGCCCGCCGAGGGCAAGAAGCGGTCGCAGATCGAGGAGTACCTCGACTTCTACCGCGGCCCCGGCGCCCAGCACCTCGCGCTGGCCTGCCACGACATCCTCGCCACGGTCGACGCGCTGCGCGCCAACGGCGTGCAGTTCCTGACGATCCCGGACTCCTACTACTCCGACCCCGACCTGCGGGAGCGGATCGGCCAGGTGCGCGTGCCGATCGAGGAGCTGCAGCGGCGCGGCATCCTCGTCGACCGCGACGAGGAGGGCTACCTGCTGCAGATCTTCACCAAGCCGCTCGGCGACCGGCCCACCGTGTTCTTCGAGATCATCGAGCGGCACGGCTCCCTGGGGTTCGGCAAGGGCAACTTCAAGGCGCTCTTCCAGGCCATCGAGCGCGAGCAGGAGCGCCGCGGCAACCTCTGAGCCCACACCGGCGAAAGGAACCTGATGGCGTTCTACCGCCAGGTCGGCGACGTCCCCCGGAAGCGGCACACGGTCTTCCGTGACGAGCGCGGCGGGCTGCGCTACGAGGAGCTGATGGGCGAGGAGGGCTTCTCCTCCGACTCCTCGCTGCTCTACCACCGCGGCGTGCCCTCGGCGATCGTCGACAGCCGCGACTGGTCGCTGCCCGACCTCGGCACCGAGCCGAACCATCCGCTGCGCCCGCGGCACCTGCGGCTGCACACGCTGTTCGACGGGGCCGACCCCGCTGCACGCAACCCCGTCGAGCACCGCCGGCTCGTGCTCGGCAACGCCGACGTGCGCATCGCGTACGTCGTCGCCGGCGCAGACTCGCCCTACTACCGCAACGCCGTCGGGGACGAGTGCGTCTTCGTCCAGGCGGGCTCGGGCACGGTCGAGACCGTCTTCGGGGCGGTGCCCTACCGCGCGGGCGACTACGTGGTGCTGCCGCGTGCCACGACGCACCGGTGGCGCCCTGCCGAGACGAGCCGGCTCTACGCGATCGAGGCGAACAGCCACGTCGCGCCGCCCAAGCGCTACCTCTCGCGCTACGGCCAGCTCCTCGAGCACGCGCCGTACTGCGAGCGCGACCTCACCGGGCCGGGCGAGCCGCTGCTCGTCGACGGCGAGGACGTCGAGGTGCTCCTCAAGCACCGCGGCAGCGGGCCGTCGGGGCTGGTGGGCACGCGGCTGACGTACGCGACGCACCCCTTCGACGTCGTCGGCTGGGACGGCTGCCTCTACCCCTACACGTTCAACGTCGAGGACTTCATGCCGATCACCGGCAAGGTGCACCAGCCGCCGCCGGTGCACCAGGTCTTCGAGGGCGCGAACTTCGTGATCTGCAACTTCTGCCCGCGCAAGGTCGACTACCACCCCGACTCGGTGCCGGTGCCGTACTACCACTCGAACGTCGACAGCGACGAGGTCATGTTCTACGTCGGCGGCGACTACGAGGCGCGGAAGGGCTCGGGCATCAACATCGGCTCGGTCTCGCTGCACCCCGGGGGCTATGCGCACGGGCCGCAGCCGTCGGCGATCGAGGCGTCGCTGGGGGTGGAGTACTTCGACGAGCTCGCCGTCATGGTCGACACGTTCCGGCCGCTCGAGCTCGGGGAGGGGGCGCGGGCGGCCGAGGACCCGGCGTACGCGTGGACGTGGGCCGGCCGCGGGCCCGAGTCCACCGACGCCGGCGGCCCCGAGGGGCAGGACGGCGGGCCGGCGACGTACTCGAACAGCTGAGGCCGGGGCGGATCAGGGGGCCGGGAGGATCCGGCCGCGCACCTCGCCGAGCCCGAGCCGCCCGCGCGCGCCGGGGGCGGTGTAGCGCAGCACCACCTCGTCGCCGTCCTCGAGGAAGGTGCGCTGCTGGCCCGCGGCGGTCCACGGGTCGCGGCCGCCCCACGAGAGCTCGAGGAACGAGCCGACCTGGTGCCGCTCCGGCCCGGAGATGGTGCCCGAGGCGAACAGGTCGCCGGTGCGCAGCGGCGCACCGTTGGCCGCGAGGTGCGCCAGCATCTGGGCGGGGGACCAGTACATCGAGGCGTACGGCGGCGTCGCGACCACCTCGCCGTTCACCTCGACCTCGACGTCGATGTCGTAGCCGGTCGGCTCGGGCTCGCGCAGGTACGCGAGGGGCTCGGGTTCCTGCGGGGGCAGGGCGATCCGTGCGTGCTCGAGCGCCGCGAGCGGGGTGACCCACGCCGACACCGAGGTGGCGAAGGACTTCGCCAGGTTGGGGCCCAGCGGCTGGTACTCCCAGGCCTGGATGTCGCGGGCCGACCAGTCGTTCACGCCCGTCACGCCGAACACGGTCTCGGCGAGCTCGGTGGTCGCCACCCGGCGGGCGGGCGGCACCGCGCGGCCGACGACGAAGCCCAGCTCGGCCTCGATGTCGAGGCGCCGGGAGGGGCCGAAGGTCGGCGCGGCCTCGTCGGGGGCCTTGCGCTGCCCGGTGGGCCGGTGGATTCCCGTGCCCGAGACCAGCACCGAGCCCGCGCGGCCGTGGTAGGCGACGGGCAGGTGCTTCCAGTTCGGCAGCAACGCGTCGCCGTCGGGCCGGAAGATCCGCCCGACGTTGGTGGCGTGGTGCTCCGAGGCGTAGTAGTCGACGAAGTCGGCCACCTCGAACGGCAGGCGCAGGGAGACCGCGCCGAGGTCGTGCAGGGCGGGTTCGAGCGCCGCCCGGTGTGTCTCGTCGGTCAGGGCACCGGTCAGCCAGGCGCGCACCTCGGCCCAGGCGTCCGGCCCGGCGGCGAGGAACGGGTTCAGCGACGGGTGGTCCATGAGGGGCGCGTGCGGCAGACCGGCCGTGCGGGTCAGGTCGAGGACGCGGTCGCCGATCCGGACCCCGACGCGGGCCCGGTCGTCGCCCGCCGGCGCGAACACGCCGTACGGCAGGTTGTCGACGTCGAACAGCGAGCCGGTGGCGCCCGGCACCCAGGCCGCCTCGCTCACGCGTCGCCCTCCCGGTCGATGGCCGCGTGCCCGGGCAGGAGGTTGAGCGCCGCGAGGTCCGCGAGGGGCTCCTCGACGCTGCAGGAGCCGTAGGAGGCGAAGCCCCGGCGGGCGGCGGCGAGGTCGGCGTGGCCCGCGGTGCGGACGGCGTCGGCCACCGTGTCCGCGTCGCGCTCGCCGAGCTGGCTCGTCACGCTCGCGAGGCCGCCGCCGGCGCGCGCCCGCGCGGTGGCCAGCAGCACGTTGAGGTAGCCGTGGTGCTCGAAGCCGGTCCCGCCCGCCCGGTGCCGCACGGCGTGGTGCAGCCCGGCGGTGCACTTGACTGCGAGGTCGCGCTCGGCCGCGGCGAGGATCCAGCGGGCGAGCTCGTCCTCGCTGGGGAACAGGTCGGCGCTCTCGCCCCCGGTGCGCAGCTTGGCCCGCAGCCCGTAGGCGGCCACGGCGTCGAGGGCCTCGGCGGCGTCCTCGTCGGCGGGGCGGGGGACCTCGACGTAGGCCAGCGCCTCGGCGTCGAGCAGCCCGGCCTCGGCGAGAGCGTGGCGGCGCTCGGCGACCTCGGCGACCTGGTCGGGACGGGAGGCCTCGGGGTCGAGCTTCACCTCGAGCGCGCGCAGCCGCAGGGCCGGCGCTGCGGCCACGGCGCGGACGGTCTCGTCGACGGCCCCGGGGTCGGCCAGGACCACGCTGATCGCGAGCGGGTCGAGGTCGTCGGCGACCAGCGCCGCGAGCTCGTCGACCTGCCGTGCCGCGACCACGAGCGGGCCGACCAGGTCGGCGTACGCCGCCTCGCGGTGCTCCCGGTGCTGCGCGAGGGCCTTGTCGAGCGGCGCGTTGCCCGGCGGGAACACCGCCGCGTCGTCCACGAGCGCGCGGAAGACCTCGGGGATGGCTGCGGTGCGTAGGTCCGGGTCAGGCATGGGCCCGATGGTAGGACGCCGCCGGCGTCCGGCCGCCGGCCCCGCCCCCGCCGAGTGGGCGCCAGTCCCGCGTCGAGTGGGCGCCAGTCCCGCGTCGAGTGGGCGCCAGTCCCGCGGCATGCGCGGGATTCACGCCCACTCGGCGCGGGGTTCTCCGGCCAGGCCCGGTGCGGGGTGGCGGTGCGCGCCCACGCGGCGGTGGGACGATGGGGCCGTGCGGCTGCGGATCGACCTCGCCTACGACGGCGGCGACTTCCACGGGTGGGCCACCCAGCCCGGGCTGCGCACGGTCCAGGGCACGCTCGAGGCCGCGCTCGCGACCGCTCTGCGGCTGCCCGAGGTCGCGGTCACGTGCGCGGGTCGCACCGACACCGGGGTGCACGCGCGCGGCCAGGTGATCCACCTCGACGTCGAGGACGCCGCCCTCGCCGCCTCCGCCGGGCGCTCGACCGACCCGCCGGAGGCGGCGCTGCTGCGCCGGCTGAACGGCATCCTGCCGGCCGACGTCCGCGTGCGGGCGGTCGAGGAGGCGCCCGCGGGCTTCGACGCGCGGTTCTCGGCGCTCTGGCGCCGGTACGCCTACCGCGTCGCCGATCACCCGGCGCTCGGCGACCCCCTGGTCCGCAACCACGTGCTCGCCCGGCCGCGGCACCTGGACCTCGCCGCGATGAACGGCGCGGCGGGTGCGCTGCTCGGCGAGCACGACTTCGCGGCGTTCTGCAAGAAGCGCGAGGGCGCGACGACGATCCGCACCCTGCAGCGCCTCGCGTGGACCCGGGACGACGCCGGCGTCGCGGTCGCGACCGTCGTCGCCGACGCGTTCTGCCACTCGATGGTCCGCGCGCTCGTCGGCTGCCTGCTCGCGGTCGGGGAGGGGCGGCACCCGCGCTCGTGGCCCGGCGACGTGCTCGCCGCCGGCGTGCGCGACCCCGCGGTCACCGTCGCCCGGGCGCACGGGCTGACGCTGGAGGAGGTCGGCTACCCGCCGGCCGCGGAGATGGCCGCCCGCGCCGAGGCGGCCCGCGCGGTGCGGACGCTTCCGGGGGACGCATGAGTGAGGAGCACTACTTCTCCGCCGACCCGCAGGCGCCGTTCCGACGCCAGCCGGTGACCGCCGACGTGTGGGGCCACCGGCTCGAGCTGACCAGCGGCTCCGGCGTCTTCGCCGCGGGCCGGCTCGACGCGGGGACCGCGGTGCTGCTGCGCTCGACCGAGCCGCCGGTGGGGGCGGCGTCCGTGCTCGACGTCGGCTGCGGGTACGGCGTGATCGGCCTGGCCGTCGCTCGCGCGGTGCCGGGCTGCCGGGTCACCGGCGTGGAGGTCAACGAGCGCGCCCTGCTGCTCGCCAACGAGAACGCCGCGGCGCTCGGGCTGGCCGACCGGTTCGCGGCGCTCGCGCCGGACGACGTGCCGGCCGAGGCGACGTACGACGAGATCTGGTCGAACCCGCCGATCCGCATCGGCAAGCCGGCGCTGCACGCGCTGCTGCTGGCGTGGCTGCCGCGCCTGAACCCCGGCGGCAGGGCGGTGCTCGTGGTCGGCAAGAACCTCGGTGCCGACTCGCTGCAGCGCTGGCTGACCGAGCAGGGGTGGCCGACGACCCGGCTCACCAGCGCCAAGGGCTTTCGGGTGCTGGAGGCTCGTCGGCCCTGAACTTGTGCGGCGTTCCTGCTGGTTGGGCGGCGTTGCAACGCATCACCAGTAACGGTTTCCCCGCTCGAGCGGGGAAACCGAGCCCCGCTCACACGAACGCGCTGATGCCGGTCTCGGCGCGGCCGATGAGCAGCTTCTGGATCTGGCTCGTGCCCTCGTAGAGCGTCATCACCCGGGCGTCGCGCAGGTACTTCGACGGCGGGTACTCGTCGACGTACCCCGCCCCGCCGTGCACCTGGATCGCGTTGTTCGCGGCGCGCACCGCGGCCTCGGAGGCGAAGAGCTTCGCCTTCGACGCCGCCAGCCCGAAGGGCTCGCCCCGGTCGACCAGGTCGGCGGTGCGCCAGCAGAGCAGGCGCGCGGCGTCGGCGTCCAGGGAGATGTCGGCGATCATGTCCTGCACCATCTGGAAGCCGGCGATCGGCTTGCCGAACTGGGTGCGCGACGTCGCGTAGTCCACCGAAGCCTCGAGGCAGCCCTGCACGATCCCGACGCAGCTCGACGCCACCGCGAGCCGGCCGCGGTCCAGCGTGCCCATCGCGACGCGGAACCCGCCGCCCTCCTCGCCGAGCATCGCCGAGGCGGGCACGCGCACGCCGTCGAGGAACAGCTCGGCCGTCGCCTGCCCGCGCAGCCCGAGCTTGCCCTTGATCTCGCGCGCCTCGAAGCCCTCGGCGTCGGTCGGCACCAGGAACGCCGAGACGCCCTTCGGGCCCTCGCCGCCCGTGCGCGCGAAGACGAGCGCGACGTCGGCCCAGGTGCCGTTCGTGATGTAGAGCTTCTGCCCGTCGAGCACGTAGTCGTCGCCGTCCCGGCGGGCCCGGGAGGTCAGGTTGCCCGCGTCCGAGCCGATGTCGGGCTCGGTGAGCCCGAAGCACCCCAGCTTCTCGGCGGTCGCCAGCTGCGGCAGCCACTCCTGCTTCTGCTCCTCGGTGCCGTGGAACAGGATCGACTTGCCGACCAGCCCGCTGGAGACCGAGACGATGCCCCGCAGCGCCGAGTCGGCGCGGCCGAGCTCCTCCATCGCCAGCGAGTACGTCAGGTAGTCGCCGCCGAGGCCGCCGTACTCCTCGGGGATCGTCAGGCCGAAGAACCCGATCTCGGCCATCTTCGGCAGGATGTCGAGGTCGACCGACTCGCGGCGGTCCCACTCGACGCGGTGCGGCACCGCCTCGTTGTCGAGGAACTCGCGCGCCAGGGCGCGGAAGGCCTGCTGCTCGTCGTTGAGCGCCATGTCCATCTCGTGCTCCTCCCTCGTCACCCGGCCGGCCGCCCGGGCGGGCCGCCGGCCGGTCTCAGCCCGCGTGCCGGGCGATCTCGGCCTTCGCGAGCGCGTTCTTGTGCACCTCGTCGGGGCCGTCGGCGAAGCGCAGCGTACGAATGCCGGCGTACGCCGCCGCCAGCGGGAAGTCCTGCGACAGCCCGCCGGCCCCGTGGGTCTGGATCGCCTTGTCGAGGATCCACTGCACCGTCGCCGGGGTGGCGATCTTGATCGCCTGGATCTCCGTGTGCGCACCCTTGGTGCCGCGCTCGTCCATCAGCCAGGCGGTCTTCAGCACCAGCAGCCGCAGCTGCTCCAGCCGCACGCGCGACTCGGCGATCCAGTCGCGCACCACGCCCTGCTGGGAGATCGGCCGCCCGAAGGCGATGCGCTCGTCGGCGCGCGCGCACATCAGCTCGATCGCCCGCTCGGCGATCCCGATCGAGCGCATGCAGTGGTGGATGCGCCCGGGGCCCAGGCGGGCCTGGGCGATCGCGAAGCCCGCGCCCTCCTCGCCGATCAGGTGGTCGGCCGGCACGCGGACGTCCTCGAGCACGAGCTCGGCGTGCCCGCCGTGCTCACGGTCGTCGTAGCCGAAGACCTCCATCCCGCGGAGCACCGTCAGGCCGGGGGTGTCCCGGGGCACCAGCACCATCGACTGCTGCCGGTGCCGCGAGGCGTCGGGGTCCGTCTTGCCCATCACGATGAAGACCTGGCAGTCGGGGTTCATGGCCCCGGTGATCCACCACTTGCGGCCGTTGAGCACGTACTCGTCGCCGTCGCGCTCGATGCGCGTCTCGATGTTGGTGGCGTCGGAGGAGGCCACGGCCGGCTCGGTCATCGCGAACGACGAGCGGATCTCGCCGGCCATCAGCGGGCGCAGCCAGCGCTCCTGCTGCTCCGGGGAGCCGAACATCGCCAGCACCTCCATGTTGCCCGTGTCCGGCGCGGCGCAGTTCATCGCCGGCGGCGCCAGGTGCATGGAGCGCCCGCTGATCTCGGCCAGCGGGGCGTACTGGAGGTTGGTCAGGCCGGGCGCCCCGTGCGCGGCGCCGGCGTCGCCGGGCAGGAACAGGTTCCACAGCCCGCGCTCGCGCGCGGCGGCACGCAGCTCGTTGATCACGGGGGTGCGCGACCAGGCCCAGCGGTCGTCCAGCGCGTCCAGCTCGGGCTCGAGGCGCGCCTCGGCGGGCACCACGTGGCTCTCCATGAACTCGAGGAGCGTCTGCCGCAGCTCCTCGGTGCGGTCGTCGTGGGCGAAGTCCATCGGTGCCTCCAGGTCTGGGTGGGTGTCGAGCGGCCGGGTCAGCCGCCGCGGACGGCGTCGAGCCCCGCGGCCAGCAGCGGCTCCACCGCGCCGCCGACGGCGTCGAAGCCCTCGCCCACGGTCTGGCCCTGCAGGTAGCGGTAGTGGATGCCCTCGAGGATCACCGCGAGCTTGAAGTACGCCAGCCCGAGGTGCACCGAGAGCTCGCCGAGGTCGCGGCCCGAGGCGGTGGCGTACCGGTCGAGCTGGGTGTCGGTGTCGAGGAAGCCCGCCGCGGTGTTGGCGTCGGTGACGATCGCGCCGCTGGCGTCGAGTCCCGAGAGCTGGTCGTAGACGACCAGCAGCGCCACGTCGGTCAACGGGTCGCCGAGCGTGGCCATCTCCCAGTCGACCACCGCGCGCACCTCGGCGCCGTCGGCCGCCGGGTCGACCAGCAGGTTGTCGAGCCGGTAGTCGCCGTGCACGATCGTGTGGTCGGTCGACGCCGCGGCGGGCGCGCGCTCGGTGAGGATGCCGTGCAGCTCGTCGGCGCCGGCGAGCTCGCGGCTGCGCGACCCCTCGAGCTGCTTGCCCCACCGGCGCACCTGGCGCTCGAGGAAGCCCTCGGGCCGGCCGAAGTCGGCCAGCCCGACCGCCGCCGGGTCGACCGCGTGCAGGTCGGCGAGGGTGTCCACCATGGCGCCGGAGATGCGGGCCGTCGTGGCCTCGCCGAGCGCCTCGAGCTGGGCGCGCGAGCGGTAGGGCGTCCCGAGCACGCGCTCCATCACGTAGAACTCCGCGCCGATCACCTCGGGGTCGGTGCAGCGCGCGAAGGTCGCCGGCACCGGCACCGGCGTCTCGCCCAGGGCCGAGATCACCGTGTGCTCGCGACCCATGTCGTGGGCGGTGGCCTGCACGTGGCCCAGCGGCGGCCGCCGGACGATGCGCTCCGTGCTGCCGTCGGTGACCAGGTAGGTCAGGTTCGACCGGCCGCCGGCGATGACCTCGCCGCGCAGGCGCGGGCCCAGGTCGCCGGGCTGCTGCTCGTCGTACCAGGCGTGGAACGCCGCGAGGTCGAGGCCCTGCGGGCCCTCGGCGGGCTGGCTGTCGGTCACGACGTCTCCTCCACGTGCTGGTCCGCGCGCCCGGGCGGCGCCTCGTCCACCATCCGGCGCAGCTTGCGCATGCCGCCCAGCCACCGGTCGGTGTCGGTGGCGCGGGCGGCGTAGTAGTCGGCGACCTCCGGGTGCGGCAGCACCAGGAACCGGCCCTCGGCGGCCGCCTCGGCCCACGCGCCGGCCACGTCGGCGGGCTCGAGCGCGGCGTCGTGGGAGAGCAGGGCGGTCAGCGGGCCCGCGCCCTCGAGCATCCGGGTGCGGACGCCCTGCGGGCAGATCGCCTGCACGGCGACGCCGCGGTCGCCGTACGTCAGCGAGAGCCACTCGGCGAAGGCGACCGCGCCGTGCTTGGTCACCGAGTAGGGGGCCGCCCCGATCATGCTCAGCAGCCCCGCCGCCGAGGCGGTGACCACGAACCGGCCGCCGCGGCCGTCCTCGAGCCAGCGGGGCACGAGGCGCCGGGCGGTGCGCACGTGGGCCATCACGTTCACGTCCAGCGCGCGGGCCCAGGTCTCGTCGTCGGTGTCGAGGCCGGCGCCCGCGTCGATGCCGGCGTTGGCGAAGAACGTGTCCACCCGACCCAGCTCGCCCTCGGCGGCCGCGACCAGGGCGGCCACGCCGGCGTCGGAGGCGCAGTCGCCGGGCACGGCGTGGGCGCCGACCTCGCGGGCCGTCTGCGCGAGGCCCTCCGCGTCGAGGTCGTTGACGACCACGCGGGCCCCCTCGGCGACCGCCCGCTCGGCGAGCGCCCGCCCGATGCCGCCGGCCGCGCCGGTGACGACGACGCCCTGACCGGCCAGCAGGCCCGACCCGGTCACGCCGGCCTCAGGCTCGGGGCGGTCAGTGCGGCGAGGGGCATGGGGCGTCTCCGGTACGTCGTCGAGGGCCACGCTGCGACGACCGGCCGGACGGCGCACGTGACGTGGCGCCCATCCTGCACCGTGCTCGGGCACGGCCCACCCCCGGGACCGCGGATGCCTCGGCCCCGGCGCACCGGCACCGAGCCGTGGCTGCCGGAGGAGGGGTCAGGCGTGAGCGCCCACGGGCAGGCGCACGGTCACGGTCGTGCCGCCCCCGGCGGCGGACTCGAGCTGCACGCTGCCGCCGTGCTGGCGCACCACGGCCTCCACGAGGGCGAGCCCGAGCCCGGTGCCCTGGATCTCGGCGCCCAGGGCGTTGCTGGCCCGGAAGAAGCGCTCGAAGAGATGGTCCTGCTCCTCCGTCGGGATGCCGATGCCGTCGTCGGCGACGACCAGCTCGAGGGTCTCGCCGACCGAGTGCGCGGTCAGCGACACGTGGCCCCCGTCGGGGGTGAACTTCACGGCGTTGTGCAGCAGGTTGATGAGCACGCGCTCGAGCTCGGCCGGTCGGCCGGTCAGCCCGGGCACGGGCTCGGCGGGACCGATCTGCATGCGCAGCCGGCGTTCGGTCAGCGTGGGGGCGAGCGTCCGCTCGACCTCGGCGAGCAGCTCGGGCAGGTCGACGGGCACCGACGGGTCCACCCGGCCGGAGTCCGCACGCGACAGCGCGAGCAGATTGTCCACCAGGCCCTCGAGCCGGACGCAGTTGCGCCGGACGACGTCGATGCTCGAGCGCATCGACTCGGGCATGGCGCCCAGCTGGCCGTCCTCCCAGAGCTCGAGGTAGCCGCGGATGCTGCTCAGCGGCGTGCGCAGCTCGTGGCTGACGGTGGAGACCATCTGGGTCTTCAGCGAGTCCACCTCGAGGAGCCGGGCCACCGTGTCCCGCTCCTGCTGGTGCGCCAGGGCCTGGAGCAACGCCCCGACGAGGTCGTCCCCGAACGACGTGGCCACCGCGCGGTCGCGATCGGTCCAGGTCGCCCCCGCCGACGTGCGGTGCATGACCAGCCACCCGGCGGTCCGGTCGCCCGCCTGCAGCGGGACGGCGCCCACCGCACGCGCGCGCAGCCCCCGCGCCGCGGCGCCGTCGTCGTCCAGCCGCGGCTCGTCGGCGAGGTCGGTGACCCAGACCGACCGTCCCCGGTCGCCCTCCCGCTCGAGCAGCGCGACCCAGCTCTGTGGCGGGTCCACGCCCTCGGGCAGCGGGTCGACGCCGCGCGTGGTCCACTGAGCCACCATGTGCCCGAGCCGGTCCGGGTCGGCGACCCGCACCAGGCAGCGGTCGAGGGCAAGCACCGGGCCGAGCTCGGCCACGGCCCGGTTCAGCAGCTGGGTGGGGTCGAGCTGGCTGCGCAGCACGCGGCTGAGCGCGTGGCTGCACTCGGCGAGCTCGGCCTCGCCGCGCAGCTCCGCCTCGGCCTGCCGCAGCCGCTGCACGGTCGCGTAGAGCTCGCGGGTGGCGGACTCGCCGATGCGCTCGGCCTCCAGCCGTGCCGTGCGCTCGCGGTGGGCTCGCCGGCGCAGCCGCGCGATCTCGGCCGCGCGGTCACCCCCGGCGGCTGTCTCGGCGTGGGTGGACGGGTTCAGCTCCGTCGTCACCTCGTCGCCATCTGTCGGGGCGTCGGCGCCGGGCGACCGTGCCGGGTCACGGCGGTGAAGGTGCACCGCAGGCGGCAGTGCGGCGCGCCCTCGCGGGCGCAGGCCTCGTGGACGACGATCGCCCGCTCACCGAACGCGCTGGCGGCGCCGCGGATCATCCCCTCCGCCAGCCGGCACAGCGGGCGGTGCGAGTGGTACTCGACGAGCAGCTCCCGATCGCCCGTCTGGTCGAACCGGAACCACGGCGGCAGGGCGCTCGGGTGCAGCTTGCGCACCTCCGAGTGGATGACGTCGTTCAGCGTCAGCAGGAACGGCGTCGCCGACCCGTGCGGCGCGACGAACCCCGGGTAGCGGTCGGCGAGCTCGAGCAGGGCGTCGTGGCCGAGGTGCGTCGTCAGCTCGTCGGCGTCGACCCCGAACAGCGTCGCGCCGGACTCGATGACGGCGATCAGGTCCTCGTCGGGGTAGTCGCCGATCGCCGTCCAGCTGCCCTCCAGGCCCGACCGGTCGAGAATCTCGTCCCAGGCCGCCTCTCCGCGCCCGCGCACCACGGCGTCCTCCACGACGTTGAAGATGACCCCCTTCACCGGTGTCTCCTCTCGACGCGACAGCCGCCCCCCGGGTGCAACCCCAGCGTGCTGCGTGCCGGCGACGAACGGTACCTGCTTGAGTGCGGCTGGAGGCTTTCTTGTGACCGCGGGGAAACCCGGGTGCGCGGGCGGCTGCCGTGGCGGACAATGGGTGCCCGTGGGACACGTCGACGTCGCCGGGGTGCGCTACGAGCTGCCGGACGGGCGGGTGCTGCTCGACGAGGTGTCCTTCCGCGTCGGTGACGGCCACAAGGTCGCGCTGGTCGGCGCGAACGGCGCCGGGAAGACCACGTTGCTGCGCATTGTCACGGGTGACCTGACGCCGCACGCCGGGGTCGTCACCCGCAGCGGGGGCCTCGGCGTGATGCGCCAGTTCGTGGGGCACGGCGTGCTCGACGAGGACGGCACCGAGGTCCCCGATGCGAGCGTCGCCGACCTGCTGGCCTCCGTCGCGGCGCCCCGGGTTCGCCGGGCGGCCGCGGAGGTGGACGCCTGCGAGCTGGCCCTGATGGACGCCGACGACGAGCGCACCCAGATGCGCTACGCCGAGGCGCTGGCCGAGTACGCCGACGCCGGCGGCTACGACACCGAGGTGGTCTGGGACGTCTGCACGACCGCGGCGCTCGGGCTGCCCTTCGACCGCGCCCGGCACCGCGACCTGCGCACCCTGTCCGGGGGCGAGCAGAAGCGGCTGGTGCTGGAGTACCTGCTGGCCGGGCCCGACGAGGTGCTGCTGCTCGACGAGCCGGACAACTACCTCGACGTGCCGGGCAAGCAGTGGCTCGAGGAGCGCCTGCGCGCCTCGGGAAAGACCATCCTCTACATCAGCCACGACCGGGAGCTGCTGGCCAACACGGCCACCCGCGTCGTGACGGTCGAGCTCGGCGCCGCGGGCCCTTCGAGACGGTCGCAGGGCGACCTCCTCAGGACAGGCAACCGGGTGTGGACGCACCCCGGGGGCTTCGCGTCGTACCACGAGGCCCGCACCGACCGGTTCGCGCGCTTCGAGGAGGAGCGGCGCCGCTGGGACGAGGACCACGCCAAGCTGAAGACCCTCGTGGCCACGCTGAAGCAGAAGGCCACCTACAACGACGGGATGTCGAGCCGCTACCGCGCGGCCCAGACCCGGCTGCGCAAGTTCGAGGAGGCCGGCCCGCCGACCGAGCAGCCGCGCGAGCAGCAGGTGCGGATGCGGCTGACCGGCGGCCGCACCGGCAAGCGGGCGGTGGTCTGCTCCGACCTCGAGCTGACCGGGCTGATGCGGCCCTTCGACCTCGAGGTCTGGTACGGCGAGCGCGTGGCCGTGCTCGGCTCGAACGGCTCGGGCAAGTCCCACTTCCTGCGGCTGCTCGCCCGCGGCGGGAGCATCCCCGACGTCGAGCACCTGCCGGTCGAGGACGTGCCGGTCCCCGAGGTTGAGCACACCGGCGGCGCGCGGCTGGGCGCACGGGTGCGACCGGGGTGGTTCGTGCAGACCCACGAGCACCCCGAGCTCGTCGGCCGGACGCTGCTGGAGGTGCTGCACCGCGGCGACGGCCGGGCCGGGGGCCGTGCCGGCATGGGCCGCGAGCAGGCCAGCCGCGTGCTGGACCGCTACGAGCTCAGCGCCGCCGCGGAGCAGCGGTTCGAGTCGCTCTCGGGCGGCCAGCAGGCGCGGTTCCAGATCCTGCTGCTCGAGCTCTCCGGCGCGACGCTGCTGCTGCTCGACGAGCCCACCGACAACCTCGACGTCACCTCGGCCGAGGCGCTGGAGGCCGGCCTGGCGGCGTTCGAGGGGACGGTGCTCGCGGTCACCCACGACCGCTGGTTCGCCCGCGGCTTCGACCGCTTCCTCGTTCTCGGCGCGGACGGCACCGTCTACGAGGCGGACGAGCCGGTCTGGGAAGAGGGTCGCGTGCAGCGTTCCCGTTGAGGTCGGCCCGCAGGCGGTGTAGGCAGGGCCCATGCCCCTTCCCGGTGCCCGACGCCGAGAGGCGCGCGACCGACTCCCGCCCGAGGTGCTCGCCGACGTGGTGGACACGCTCGTCGCCTGCCCGGCCTTCACGGGCGTGCCCCGTCGCGAGCTGGCGGCCCTCGCGGGCCGCGCGGAGATCGCCTACCTGGCCGGGGTGGCGGACCCCGTCACTCGCGCACTCGTGGTGCTGCGCGGCGGGCTCGCGGTCCGGGACGACCGGGACCGCTCCGCGGACCTCGTCGGTGAGGGGGAGTACGCCGCCCTCGCCGCGGACGAGCGAGTGGCCGCGGTGGACTCCTGCCTGGTGCTCTGGCTGCCCGAGTCCGCGCGGGACCTGGCCTGGTCGGTCGCGGCGGATCGCCTGCCGCGAAGGCTGTTCGTGCGCGAGCGCCCCGCCTCCGACCTGCGGCAGGTGCCGGTCCGGACCCTGATGCGCAGCCCGGTCGTCGAGGTGACCCCGGGGTCCAGCTGCCGCGACGCGGCGTCCCTGATGGCGGCCGAGGGCGTCTCGTCCGTGCTCGTGCGCGCACCGGACCGGCCGCACGAGGCGCCGGGAATCCTCACGGACCGCGACCTGCGGGCCCGGCTCGTCGCCGCAGGCCGGGGCGCGGAGACCCCGGTGCGCGACGTGGCGACCTGGCCGGTGCGCACGATGGAGGCCGAGACGACGGCGTTCGAGGCGCTGCTGGAGATGGTGGCCGGCGGCATCCACCACCTTCCCGTGGTGGAGGCGGGGCGCATCGTCGGGATGCTCTCGTCGGGCGACCTCGAGCTGCTCGAGTCGCGCAGCCCCATGCGCGTGCGGGTGGCCGTCGACCGCGCGGGCGACGTGGCCGGCGTCGCCGCCGCGCTGCAGGACCTGCCGGCGGGCGTGGAGGCCCTGCTGGCCGGGGGGACGCCGCCCCGCGAGACGGCGCGCCTGGTCGCCACGATCACCGACCGGGTGCACGAGCGGCTGCTGCGGATGGCCGCCGACGAGCTGGGGCCCGCCCCGGTCGACCTGGGCTGGGTGGCGTTCGGCAGCCAGGCGCGCCGCGAGCAGACGCTGTACACCGACCAGGACACGGGCCTCCTGCTGCCCGACGGCCTCGAGCCGGACGCGCTCGCGGCGGCCCGGGAGCACGCCGACCGGCTCGCCCACTGGATGGTCGCCGGGCTGGAGGAGTGTGGCTACCCCCGCTGCCGCGGGGGCGTGATGGCCACCGAGGCCGACTGGAGCGGGACCGTGCAGCAGTGGCGGCACCGGGTGGGTCGGCTCGTCCGCCGCCCGAGCGAGCACCACCTGATGGAGTCCGTCATCCTCTTCGACCTGCGCACGGTGTGGGGCCCCCTGGACGCCCGGTCACTGCTGGGCCCGACGATCGCCCTGGCTCGCGACGAGGCCTCGTTCCTCGGTCACCTGGCGCGCATGGCCGCGAGTCACCGACCGCCTCTCGGGTTCCTCGGGCGATTCGCCGTGGAGCGTGGTGGCGAGCACAGCGGGCGCTTCGACGTGAAGGCCGGCGCGATGCTGCCGATCACCGACCTGGCGCGGCTGGCGACCCTCGCCCGCGGCGGTGTCGAGGTCGGCACCGACGAGCGGCTGGTCGCGGCGGGGGAGACCGGCGCCATGTCACGGGCGCTGGTCTCGACCCTGCGGGAGGGCCACGAGCTCGCGACGGGCCTCCGGCTGCGGCTGCACCTGCACCAGCACCGGGAGGGCCTGCCGCGGGACAACTACGTGAGCCCCGCCGACCTCGACGCCCACGAGCGCTCGGTGCTGCGCGAGGCGTTCCGCGGGGTGCGGACCGCCCAGGAGAACCTGTCGACGCGCTACCTGACCGGGATGCTGGGGTGAGCCCGAGCCTGCCGGCGCGCAGGGGGCCGGAGAAGCAGTGCGCCGCGAGCGACTGGCGCACCGTGCGCCTGGTGTCGGTGGACTTCGAGACGACGAGCGCCGACCCGCGGAGCGCCGTCCCCCTCTCCGCGGGGTGGGTGGCCGTCGAGTCGGGTCGCGTCCGCCTCGACACCGCCGACTACGCCGTGCTCCGGCACGAGGGGCCGCTTCCGGCCGAGGGAGTCGGGGTCCACGGGCTGCTGCCCGAGGACCTCGCGGACGGGGTGGACCCCGCCGACGTGGCCGGGCTGCTGGCCGGCTCCCTGGACGGGGCGGTGCTGGTGGCGCACGGCGCCGACCTCGAGCGGGCCGTGCTCGGCCGCTGGGGCATCGAGCCCCCCGCGGTCCTCGACACCCTCGCCATCGTGCGCCGCCTGGACGACCGGGAGGGCCGCGCCGGGGCCGACCCCCGGCTCCCGGCGGCGGCCCAGCGCTACGGAGTGCCGGCGTTGCCGGCCCACCACGCCTTCCGGGACGCCCTCTCGACCGCGATGCTGCTGGTCACGCTCGCGGGGCGGATCGAGCAGCAGCGCGGGGTGGTCACGCTGGACGACCTGCGCCTGCTCTCGCGGTGAGGCAGTCTCGATACGCCGGCCTCGTTCCTCGGCCGGCTGCTCGGTCAGCGAGACGTCCTCGTTCCTCGGCCGGCTGCTCGGTCAGCGAGACGTCCTCGTTCCTCGGCCGGCTGCTCGATCAGCGAGACGTCCTCGTTCCTCGGCCGGCTGCTCGATCACCGAGACGTCCTCGTTCCTCGGCCGGCTGCTCGATCACCGAGACGCCTCGTTGGTCGAGTAGCGCGCGCAGCGCGCGTATCGAGACCGTCAGCCGCCGTCGACGTCGGCGTCGGTGCCGAGCTCGAGCGTGGCCGTCTGCTCCTCGCCGTCGCGCACCCAGGTCACCTCGATCTCGTCGCCGGGCCGGTACGACCGGATGGTCGCGACCAGCGAGTCCGAGCCGGTGATCAGGGTGTCGTCGACCCTGGTGATCACGTCGTCGGTCTGGAGCCCCGCGTCGGCGGCGGCGCCGCCGCCCGGAACCTCGCGCACCAGCGCACCCGCGCGCGGCAGCGCGTCGGTGTCGCCCTCGAAGCCGGAGTCGGGGAGCGCCGCCACCGCGACGTCACCGACGGACACGCCCAGCCGTGCGTGCGTCGGCTGCTCGCCGTTGGCCATCTGCTCGACGATCGGCATGATCTCGTCGATCGGGATCGCGAAGCCCAGCCCGATCGAGCCCGCCTCGCCGCCGAGCCCGCCGCCGGCGGTGCGGATCGAGGAGTTGATGCCGACCACGCGGCCCCCGAGGTCGACCAGCGGGCCGCCGCTGTTGCCGGGGTTGATCGCGGCGTCCGTCTGGATCGCCGGGTAGGTGGTCGAGTTGCCCTGGTCGTCGCCGCCCACGCTCACCGGGCGGTCCAGGGCGCTCACGATGCCCGTGGTCACCGTCGCGTCGAGCCCGAAGGGCGAGCCCACGGCCACGACGTCCTGCCCGACCGCCAGGTTGCCCGAGCGGCCGATGGTGGCGGGCTCCAGGCCGGAGACGCCCTGCGCCTGGATCAGCGCGGTGTCGGTGAGCGGGTCGGTGCCCAGCACCTCGGCCTCGGCCGCGGAGCCGTCGTTGAAGGAGACGCTGACGTCGCCGCCGCCCTCGGCGACCTCCACCACGTGGTTGTTGGTCAGGATCTGGCCGTCGGAGCTGAGGATGATCCCGGAGCCCGAGCCGCCGCCGGAGGGGCCCTCGCCCGGGCCCTGGCCGGAGCTGACGTTGATCTGCACCACCGAGGGCAGCGTGCTCTGGGCGACCGACTCGACGGAGCCGTCGGAGGGCGCCGGGCTGTCGTCGACGTCCGAGCGCGTCGCGTCGTCCGAGCCCTCGTCGTCGGAGTCCCGGCCGGTGGAGGTGAAGGCCGGGGTGTTCGACGAGGCGCCCTCGTCGTCGTCCAGGGCGTCGTAGGCGGCCGCGCCGGCGACGCCTCCGCCGAGCCCGAGCAGGAGCGCCAGCGCGGCCAGGCCGGCCACGCCCTTGCGGCCGCGCGTGCGCTCGCGCTTCGCTCCGCCGACCGCGGGGAACGCCGTGGTGCTGTCGTCGGCCGCCGGGGGCGGCATCACGGGCCCGCCCGCCGGGGCGGCGTACGGGTTCGGGGGAGCCGCTCTCGTCGCCCCGGGACGACGCGCGCTGGTCGTCCTCGACCTCGTCGGTGAAGGGCGACCAGGTGCCGTCGGCCGACCGCCGTCCGATGGGCCGGGTGTGCTCGTCGGGGTGCTGCTGGTCGTCGTCGCTCATGTCTCCACCGTGTCGGGGCTTGCTGTGTGCTTCCTGAGACGGGGCTGGGTGGCCGTGAAGACCTGGCGCCGGGCGGGCCCGGGCCCGCGTCCTCGGCGTGCCGCCCCGTCACCCCCATGGTGGCCCCCACCCGGTGGGGCCGCGGCCGTTGCCCCGGGCCTGTGGCGCGGGTCACAATCACCCGGACCTGCCCCTGCCGAGAGAGGCGCCCCGTGCCCGCACCCGAACCCCGCTTCGCCGACGACCGCCTGGCCCACTGGGCCGCCACGACGCCCGATGCCGAGGCGATCACCTACCTGTCGCGCACGTGGACCTGGCGGGAGTGGGAGGACCGCGTCCGGCGCGCCGCCGGGGGGCTGCGGTCGCTCGGGCGTGGGCCGCGGCGACATCGTCGCCTTCCTCGACAAGAACCACCCCGGTTGCGTCGAGGTGGGGCTGGCCGCCGCCTCGCTCGGCGCCGCGAACGCGATCGTCAACTGGCGCTCCGCGGCCGACGAGGTCGAGTACGCCGTGAACGACTCCGGTGCGCAGGTGCTGTTCGTCGGCGAGGAGCTGGCGCCGACCGTCGAGCAGGTGCGCGACCGGCTGGCCGCCGTGCACACGGTCATCACGGTGACCCCCGAGGGAGGCGAGGGCGACGAGTACGAGGCGTTCCTGGCCGCCGCCGGGCCGGTGGGGCGCTCGGCGGAGGTGGACGAGGACGACACCTACCTCGTCATGTACTCCTCGGGCACGACGGGCCGCCCGAAGGGCATCATGCTCAGCCACCGCAACATGGTCGCCCACACGCTCGCCGCCCACGAGGGCTGGGGCTTCGAGCCGGGCGACAAGAACATGGTGGCGATGCCGCTGTTCCACGTGGGCGGATCGTCGTACGTGCTGTTCGGCATCCACGACGGTGTGCCGTCCTACATGACCCGCGACCCCGACGGCGCCTCGCTGGCCGGCGCGATCATGGCCGGCGCCAACCGCACGTTCCTCGTGCCCGCCGTGCTCGCCCAGGTGCTCCAGCAGGGCGAGGACGCGATCAGGCTGTTCTCGCGGCTCAAGACCTACACGTACGGCGCCGCGCCGATGCCGCCGCCGCTGCTGCGGGCCGCGATGAAGGCCTGGCCCGACACGGACTTCATCCAGGTCTACGGCCTCACGGAGGTCGGTGGCGTGGCCACCCACCTGATGCCCGAGGACCACCGCGACCCCGACCACCCGGAGCGGCTGCTCTCGGCGGGCACGCCGATCCCCGGCGTCGAGCTGCGCATCGTCGACCCGGACACGCTGGAGGACGTCGCGACCGGCGAGCCGGGCGAGGTCTGGATGCGGACGCCCCAGCTCATGAAGGGGTTCCTGAACCGCCCGGAGGAGACCGCCGAGGTGGTCACCGAGGACGGCTGGTTCCGCACCGGCGACATGGGCGCCCTCGACGAGGGCGGGTACCTCTACGTCCAGGACCGGCTGAAGGACATGATCATCACCGGTGGCGAGAACGTGTACAGCCCCGAGGTCGAGCGGGTGCTCGCCGAGCACCCGGCGGTGGCCGAGTGCGCCGTGATCGGCGTCCCCGACCGCACCTGGGGCGAGGCGGTGAAGGCGGTCGTCGCGTTCAAGGAGGGGGAGAACGCCACCGAGGACGAGCTCGTCGAGTGGTGCCGCGAGCACCTCGCGCACTTCAAGTGCCCGCGGTCGGTGGACGTCTCGAGCGCGCTGCCGCGCAACCCGACCGGCAAGGTCGTGAAGAAGGACCTGCGCCAGCCCTACTGGGCGGGTCGCCAGTCGCAAGTGGTCTGAGCCACGAGACCCCCGGGCCCTTCGTGGCTCGGGGGTCTCGCCTCAGGGACCGGGGGTGTCGCCGGTCAGCCCCGCTGGTCGCTGGGCACGAAGTCGCGGCCCCGGTGACCCACGTAGAGCTGCTTGGGCCGGGCGATCTTCTGCTCGGGGTCCTGCACCAGCTCGAGCCACTGGGCCAGCCAGCCCGGCGTGCGCCCGATGGCGAACAGCACCGTGAACATCTCGGGCGGGAACTCGAAGGCCTCGTAGATCAGGCCCGAGTAGAAGTCCACGTTGGGGTAGAGCTTGCGGTCGACGAAGTACTCGTCCTCGAGCGCGATCTTCTCCAGCTCCAGCGCGATCTCGAGCAGCGGGTTCACGCCCGTGACCTCGAAGACCTCGTCGCAGGACTTCTTGATGATCTTCGCGCGCGGGTCGTAGTTCTTGTAGACCCGGTGGCCGAAGCCCATCAGCTTCTCGTTGCCGTTCTTCACGCCGTCGATGAAGGCGGGGATGTTCTCCTTCGAGCCGATGCGGCGCAGCATCCGCAGCACGGCCTCGTTGGCGCCGCCGTGCAGCGGCCCGAACAGGGCGGCGACACCGGCCGCGACCGAGGAGTAGGGGTCGACCTGCGAGGACCCCACCGAGCGGACGGCGTTCGCCGAGCAGTTCTGCTCGTGGTCGGCGTGCAGGATGAACAGCGTGTCCAGCGCGCGCACGAGGCGCTCGTCGGGCTGGTGCTTCGACTCGCTCATCTTGAAGAGCATCGAGAGGAAGTTGCCCGTGTAGGACAGGTCGTTGTCCGGGTAGATGTACGGCTTGCCCTGCGCGTGCCGGAACGACCAGGCGCCCAGCGTCGGCATCTTCGCGATCATCCGGACCATCTGGATGTGCCGGTTGTCCGCGTCGTGGATGTTGCGCGCGTCGGGGTAGAACGTCGACAGGGCGCCCACCGAGGCCATCAGCATGCCCATCGGGTGGGCGTCGTACCGGAAGCCCTGCATGAACGACTTCACGTTCTCGTGCACGAACGTGTGGTAGGTGATCTCGTGCTCCCACTGGGCCGCCTGGTCGGGCGTGGGCAGCTCGCCGTGGATCAGCAGGTAGGCGACCTCGAGGAAGCTGGACTGCTCGGCCAGCTGCTCGATCGGGTAGCCGCGGTACTCGAGGACCCCGGCCTCGCCGTCGATGTAGGTGACCTCGCTGCGGCAGGAGGCGGTGTTCGTGAACCCGGGGTCGTAGAGGGCGATCCCGGGGGTGTTCTCGTCGGGGCGGATCTGCGCGAAGTCCTTGGCCTTCACGGCCCCCTCGACGATCGGCATGTCGTAGGACTGCCCGGTGCGGTTGTCGCGTACGGTGAGCGACTCGTTGCTGCTGCTGGCCGGCTCGTCGGTCACGTCGGCTCCTCGGTCAGGGCGTCGTCAGGTCGCCCCCAACCTAGTGCGCGGCGCCACCTCCGGGGTAGGAGGGTGCTGAATTGCCGCCCATCGGGACGAGTGCGTACAGTGGGCGGTCGCGCCCTCTGCCGCGCCCGCGTGCGCCCGGCCCCGCCGGACACCCGCGGACGCAGATCCGGACGGTCCAGGTCCACCGGTTGTCGCCGGTGCCTGCGAGTCGAGCCGGGCCGTGTTCGTCAGGGGGCGTGGAGGCACCACCCGGCCGGGCGTCCCGGCCCGGGCACTACGAACGAGAAGGTACAGCCGTGCGCACGTACAGCCCCAAGCCCGCTGACATCCAGCGCGAGTGGCACGTGATCGACGCGACCGACGTCGTCCTCGGTCGTCTCGCCGTGCAGACCGCCAACCTGCTGCGGGGCAAGAACAAGCCGTCCTACGCCCCCCACATGGACGTGGGCGACTTCGTCATCATCGTCAACGCCGACAAGATCGCGCTCACCGGCAAGAAGCGGACCGACAAGCTGGCCTACCGGCACTCGGGCTACCCGGGCGGCCTCTCGGCGCAGCCCGTCGGCGAGCTGCTGGAGTCCGACGCGCGCCGCGTCGTCGAGAAGGCGGTCTGGGGCATGCTCCCCAAGAACCGTCTCGGCCGCCAGATCCTGAAGAAGCTGAAGGTCTACTCCGGCCCCGAGCACCCGCACCAGGCCCAGAAGGCCACGCCGTACGAGATCTCGCAGGTCTCCCAGTAATTCGTGAGGACGAAGACCCAGATGACTGAGAACAGCACCGAGGTCGAGGAGACCTTCACCCCCGACGAGCAGGGCGTCGCCTACAGCTCCGAGTCCGCCCCGGCGGCCGACGAGAGCCGCCCCGCCACCATCGCCCCCGCGCAGGCCACCGGCCGGCGCAAGGAGGCCGTGGCCCGCGTACGCCTGGTGCCCGGCACCGGCGAGTGGACCGTCAACGGGCGGGACCTCGACTCCTACTTCCCGAACAAGCTGCACCAGCAGGTCGTCAAGGAGCCGTTCACGACGCTGCACCTCGACGGGCGCTTCGACGTGATCGCCCGCATCGAGGGCGGCGGGATCACCGGCCAGGCCGGCGCGCTGCGCCTCGGTGTGGCCCGGGCCCTGAACGCGATCGACGTGGAGGCCAACCGCCCGTCGTTGAAGAAGGCCGGCCTGCTGACCCGCGACGCGCGCGCGATCGAGCGCAAGAAGGCGGGTCTGAAGAAGGCCCGCAAGGCGCCGCAGTTCAGCAAGCGCTGATCCCGCGGCGACGCGCGTGGCGCAGGAGCTCTTCGGCACCGACGGAGTCCGGGGCCTGGCCAACGGCCGTCTGACGGCCGAGCTCGCCCTGGGTCTCTCGACGGCCGCTGCCCGCGAGCTCTCCGACCGAGGAGAGCTCGCGGGCCGCCGTCCGTTCGCCGTCGTCGGTCGCGACACCCGCGTCTCGGGGGAGTTCCTCGAGGCGGCGATCGTCGCGGGCCTGGCCTCGGCCGGCATCGACGCGGTGCTGCTCGGCGTGCTGCCGACCCCGGGCGTCGCGCACCTGACCGACGTGCTCGGCGCCGACTTCGGCGTGGTGCTCTCGGCGTCGCACAACCCGATGCCCGACAACGGCATCAAGTTCCTCGAGCGCGGCGGCAAGAAGCTCGACGACCGCATCGAGGACGCCATCGAGGCGCGCCTCGAGGAGCGCTGGGACCGCCCCACCGGCGCCGACGTCGGCCGGGTCCGCCGGCACCCGGCGGCGGTCGCCGACTACGCCGCCCACCTCGTGCGCACGATCGAGAAGCCGCTGGCGGGCACCCGCGTGGTGCTGGACTGCGCCCAGGGCGCCGCCTACGAGGCCGGGCCGCGCGCGCTGCGCGACGCCGGCGCGACCGTGATCGCGCTGCACGCGGAGCCCGACGGCCTGAACATCAACGACGGGTGCGGCTCGACGCACCTCGACCCGCTGCGCGCCGCGGTCCTCGAGCACGGGGCCGACGTCGGCTTCGCCCTCGACGGCGACGCCGACCGCTGCCTCGCCGTCGACCACACCGGCGCGGTCGTCGACGGCGACCAGGTGATGGCGATCCTCGCCGTCGGCCTGCACGAGCGTGGGCTGCTGCCCGAGGACACGGTCGTCGCCACCGTGATGAGCAACCTCGGCTTCGTCCAGGCGCTCGAGGCGCACGGGATGCGCGTGCTGCGCACCCGGGTGGGCGACCGGTACGTCCTCGAGGCCATGAACGGCGGCGGCTACGCGCTGGGCGGCGAGCAGTCGGGCCACGTCATCATGCGCGACCACGCCACGACCGGCGACGGCCTGCTGACCGCGCTCCAGGTCCTCGAGCGGATGGCGGTGACCGGCAGGTCCCTGGCCGAGCTCGCCGGCGTGATGACCCGGCTGCCGCAGGTGCTCGTCAACGTCGCCAACGTCGCCAAGGAGCGCACCGACGACGAGTCCCTCGCCGCCGCCGTCGCCGACGAGGAGAACCTGTTGGGGGACGACGGCCGGGTGCTGCTGCGCCCCTCGGGCACCGAGGACCTCGTGCGCGTGATGGTGGAGGCCGACACCGCCGAGCGCGCCCAGGAGGTCGCGGACCGCCTGGCCGTCGTGGTGCGGGAGCGCCTCGGCCACTGAGCGGCGCGTCTCGGATGGAGAGACGGCTGGAAGGGTGCGGAGCGGGTCCTGGTTGGAGCGGGCATGACTGACATCCCCGAGAAGATCGTGTACACCGCCAACGCCTCGGTCACCGGTGGCCGCGAGGGCACCGGCCGCACCGATGACGGCAAGATCGACGTCACGCTGACGCCGCCGGAGGAGATGGGCGGCGCCGGCACGGGCACCAATCCCGAGCAGCTCTTCGCCGTGGGCTACGGGGCCTGCTTCACCGGCGCGCTGGGGCTCGTCGCCAAGGCGGAGCGTGTGGACACCTCGGGCGCCGAGACCCAGATCGCGGTGGGCATCGGTCCCGAGGGCTCGTCCCTGGCGCTCGCCGTCGAGATCACGGTGTCGATCCCGGGCGTGGACGACGCGACGGCGCAGAAGCTCGTCGATCGCGCCCACGAGGTCTGCCCCTACTCGAAGGCGACGCGCAACAACATCGACGTCATGGTCACGGGGAAGGCGGCCTGACCCAGCTCTCTCGGAGTTCTCCACAGGCACTGGCCCGGGTCGCGCGCGAGAGGCGCGGCCCGGGCTAGCGTCGTTCTGTGGTCGACGTGGGGCGTGCCGAGCCGGGTGTCGGGCGGGCTCGCCAGCCCGCGCGCGGGCCGCTGCTCGCGCTCGCGGGAGCGCTGGTGCTGCTCCTGGTCGCCGCCGCGGCGACGGCCGCGGTGCTGGGGGAGCCGGGCGAGGCCGATCGCGCGGCGGACGCCGACGACGCAGGGCCCCTCGCCCGCCCGCTGACGGGTCCCACGCGCCGGGTGGCGGCCGGCGGCGTCGCGTTCGAGGTGCCCCGCGCACCGGGCTGGTCGGTCTCGGCGCCCGGCACCCTGGTCGGCTTCGACCGCGCCGACGGCACGGTGCTGCGCGGGCCGGCGTACCTGCGCCGGGGCTGGTGCCCCGGGGAGCGCCGGTGGAGCAACCGCGCCGTCGTCGGGGTGGTGCCGGCGGGCCGCTCGCCTCGTGGCGACCCCCGTCGGGCGACCCGCAGCGCGGCGGTCGGCTGGCGGGACGCGCTCGCCGGGAGTGCCGGTGCCGCCGGTGATCGTCCGGTGCGCGTGCGCCGGGTCCGCCTGGCCGACGGCACGCGCGGCTGGCTGGCGACCGGGCGCACGCCGGTGCCGCGCGACGACGCGGGCTGCGCGCCCCCGGCGGCGGCGTACTCCGTGCTCGGCGTCGGGACCGAGGGCGGCGTCGCCGTCGTGGTGGCGCTGCGCGACGTGGGCGTCCCGGGTGCGCTCCCGGCCTCGGTCGCGCACCGGCTGCTCGCCGGCGTCCGCGCCACCGCGTCCTGACGGCGACTCCTGCGAGGGTGCCGACCCGGGCCGCCTCCTGTGCAGCTACGTCGCGCCCGCTCGCTGTAACGCGGTGTCCCTGGCGCTGCCGCGGTGGCACAGCGCCGCGGCAGCGCCATGGACACCGCGTTACAAGGGGTCACCGCGGGAGACAGCGAGCGGGCGGTGGCCGATCCTCAGAGCTTGCGGACGCGGACGTAGCGCACGGAGTGGTCCACGTCCTTGCGGAGCACGAGGGTCGCGCGGGAGCGGGTGGGCAGCACGTTCTGGGTGAGGTTCGGGCCGTTGATGGTGTCCCAGATCCGCCGGGCCTGCGCGACGGCCTGCGGCTCGCTCAGCTCGGCGTAGCGGGCGAAGTAGGAGCCCGGGTCGCGGAAGGCAGTCTCGCGCAGCCGCAGGAACCGCTCGACGTACCAGCGGCGCACCGTGTCGGTGGCCGCGTCCACGTAGACGGAGAAGTCGAAGAAGTCGCTGACCGCGAGGCCGGTGCGGCCGTCGTCGCGCACCCGGGCGGGCTGGAGCACGTTGAGCCCCTCGACGATGACGATGTCGGGGCTGCGGATGACCACGCTCTCGTCGGGCACCACGTCGTAGGTGAGGTGCGAGTACGTCGGCGCCTCCACCTCGTCCTTGCCCGACTTGATGTCGACCACGAACCGCAGCAGGGCCTTGCGGTCGTAGGACTCCGGGAACCCCTTGCGCTGGAGGATGCCGCGCCGCTCGAGCTCGTCGTTGGGCAGCAGGAAGCCGTCCGTCGTCACGAGCGCGACCTCGGGGTGCTCCGGCCAGTGCGCCAGCATCTCCTGCAGCACCCGCGCCGTGGTCGACTTGCCCACCGCGACCGAGCCGGCCAGGCCGATCACGAAGGGCGTGCGCGGCGGCTGGGGCTTGCCGAGGAACGCCTCCTGCCGCCGGTGCAGCGCCCGTGCCGACTCCACGTACATGCTGAGCATCCGGGAGAGGGGCAGGTAGACCTGCCGCACCTCGTCCAGGTCCAGCGCGTCGCCGAGCCCGCGGACCCGCCGGATCTCCTCGGCGGAGAGCGGGTTCTCCGTCGAGCGCGCGAGGGCGGCCCACGAGGAGCGGTCCAGCTCGACGTACGGCGAGGCCTCGCGCCCGGTGTCGCTCGTCTCGGGGGTCCGAGCCGGGCCGCTGGCTGCCATGCCCGGCATTGTTGCAGGGCTGACCCCGGCGGCGGCGCCCGCGCCGCCCACCGCTGCGCCGCGGCTAGACTCCGGCGGCATGTGCGGAATCGTGGGCTACGTCGGAGGGCAGCAGGCGGGGGAGGTCGCCCTGGAGGGGTTGCGCCGGCTGGAGTACCGGGGCTACGACTCCGCCGGGATCGCCGTGGTGGCCGACGGCGAGATCGCCTGGGACAAGCGGGCCGGCAAGCTGGCCAACCTCGTCGAGGCGCTCGGCTCGTCGCCGCTGCCGCGCTCCACGACAGGCCTGGGGCACACCCGCTGGGCCACCCACGGCCCGCCGACGGACCGCAACGCGCACCCGCACGTCGGTGCGACGGGCCGCGTGGCGCTGGTGCACAACGGGATCGTCGAGAACTTCCGCCAGCTGCGCGACGAGCTCGAGGCGGCCGGCGTCGAGCTGACCTCGGAGACCGACTCCGAGGTGGCCGCGCAGCTGCTCGAGCAGGCGGTGCTCGCCGGCGCGGACCTGACCACCGCCATGCAGCAGGTCTGCCGGCGCCTCGAGGGGGCCTTCACCCTGGTCGCCCTGGACGCCCAGGACCCCGACCGCGTGGTCGCCGCCCGGTGCAGCTCGCCGCTGGTGGTCGGCCTCGGCGACGGCGAGAACTTCGTCGGCTCCGACGTCGCCGCGTTCATCGAGCACACCCGCGAGGCCATGGAGCTCGACCAGGACCGCGTCGTCACGATCACCCGGGACGGCGTCGAGGTGACCGACTTCCACGGTGCCGCCTCCGAAGGGCGCCGCTACCACGTCGACTGGGACCTCGCCGCCGCCGAGAAGGACGGCTACGACTGGTTCATGCGCAAGGAGATCCACGAGCAGCCGCGGTCGGTGGCCGACTCGCTGCTCGGGCGGCGCACCCCCGAGGGGCTGCTCCAGCTCGACGAGATGCGTCTGGACGACGACGAGCTGCGCGACGTCGACAAGATCATCATCGTCGGCTGCGGCACGGCGTTCTACGCGGGCCTCGTGGCCAAGTACGCCATCGAGCACTGGACCCGGACGCCGTGCGAGGTCGAGCTGGCCTCCGAGTTCCGCTACCGCGACCCGATCCTCGACCACTCGACCCTCGTCGTGGCGATCAGCCAGTCCGGGGAGACGGCCGACACCCTCCAGGCGCTGCGGCACGCCCGTGATGCAGCGCTCGAAGGTGCTGGCCATCTGCAACACCAACGGCTCCACGATCCCGCGCGAGTCCGACGCCGTGATCTACACCCACGCCGGCCCCGAGATCGGGGTGGCGTCGACCAAGGGCTTCCTGACCCAGCTGGTCGCCTGCTACCTCCTCGCGCTGTACCTGGCCCAGGTCAAGGGCACCCGGTACGGCGACGAGATCGGCCGGATCATGGACCAGCTCGACGCGATGCCCGACCGGATCGCCGAGGTGCTCGCGGGCCAGGACAAGATCTACGAGCTGGCCGGCCAGCACGTCGACACCACCTCGGTGTTCTTCCTCGGGCGGCACGCCGGCTACCCCGTGGCGCTCGAGGGCGCGCTGAAGCTCAAGGAGCTCGCCTACCTGCACGCCGAGGGGTTCGCGGCCGGCGAGCTCAAGCACGGTCCGATCGCCCTGGTCGAGGAGGGCACCCCGATGCTCTGCGTCGTGCCGCCGCGCGGCCGCGACCAGCTGCACGCGAAGATGGTCTCCGCCATCCAGGAGGTGCGCGCCCGCGGGGCGCACACCATCTGCCTGGTGGAGGAGGGGGACGACTCGGTCTCCGACATCGCCGACGACCTGATCCGGCTGCCCAGCGTCCCGACGCTGCTGCAGCCGCTGGTGGCGACCGTGCCACTGCAGCTGTTCGCCTGCGAGCTGGCCACGGTGAAGGGCCACGACGTCGACCAGCCGCGCAACCTGGCCAAGTCCGTCACGGTGGAGTGAGCGTGGCCGTCGTGGGCGTCGGCACCGACGTGGTCGACATCGACCGCTTCGTGGCCTCGCTGGAGCGGACCCCGGCGCTGCTGGGCCGGCTGCTCACGCCGGCCGAGCGGGTGCTGCCCGACGGTGCGCCGCGGCCCGCCTCGTCGCTGGCGGCGCGGTTCGCCGCGAAGGAGGCCGTCGCCAAGGCGCTCGGCGCGCCGGACGGCCTGGCCTGGCACGACGCCGAGGTCGTCGCCGAGCCCTCGGGTGCGCCCCGCCTGGTGCTCCGCGACACCGTCGCCGCCCGCGCCGAGGCGCTGGGCGTGCGCGCCGTGCACGTGTCGCTGGCTCACGACGGCGGCCTCGCCACCGCGACGGTGGTCGTGGAGTCCTGACCGGCCGGTCCGGGACGCGCGGCCGCCCCGCCCGGTCCCAGCCCTCGGGCGCGCCCACGGACGGCGCCGGCCCGGCGGACTATCGTCGCTGGCCATGAGGAGCGCGCACACGGTGCAGCAGGTGCGGGCCGCCGAGGAGGACGCCTTCGCGCGCGTCCCCGCGGGGGCGCTGATGCAGCGCGCGGCGGCGGGTCTCGCGGCCGCGGTGCTCGACCTGCTCGGGCAGGCGTACGGCCGCCGCGTCCGGCTGCTGGTGGGTGCCGGCAACAACGGCGGTGACGCGCTGTGGGCGGGCGCGATGCTGCGGCGCCGCGGCGTCGCGGTGGACGCCGTCCTGGTCTCGGCGCAGGCGCACGAGGAGGGGGCGGGCGCGCTGCGCCGGGCGGGCGGCCACCTCGTCGACGCAGGCGACCCGGCCGCGCACGTGCTGCCGGCGCCGGACGTGGTCGTCGACGGCATCCTCGGCATCGGCGGCCGCCCCGGGCTCCCCGACGCGGCGGCCGAGGCGCTCGACACCGCCGCGGCCGACGCCCCGGACGCGACGGTGGTCGCGGTGGACGTGCCCTCGGGCATCGGCGTCGACACCGGCACGCTCGAGGGCCGACACGTCGACGCGGACGTCACCGTCACCTTCGGGAGCCTGAAGCCCGGCCACCTGGTCGACCCCGCCGCCGAGGCGTCCGGGGTGGTGCACCTGGTGGACATCGGGCTGGACCTGCCCCCGGCGGCGGTCACGGCGCTGCAGCCGGCGGACGTCGCCGGCCTCCTGCCGCGACCCGGCGGCCCGGACCACAAGTACTCGCGCGGCGTGGTCGGGGTCCGCGCCGGCTCGGCCGAGTACCCGGGCGCCGGCCTGCTCTGCGTGGCCGGTGCGTCCAGCGGGCTCGCCGGGATGGTGCGCTACGCGGGCGACGACGCCGTCGGCGACCGGGTGCGGCAGGCGCACCCCGAGGTGGTCGGACCGGGCCGCGTGCAGGCCTGGACCGTCGGCTCCGGCACGGGGGACGGCGCCTCCGGGGCGCTCGCGGCCGCCCTGGCCGACGGCGTGCCCGTCTGCGTCGACGCCGACGCCCTGGCACACGTGCCGCGGGACGCCGGCGTGCCCCTGGTGCTCACCCCGCACGCCGGCGAGCTGGCCCGGATGAGCGGCGTGGAGCGCGGCGCGGTCGAGGCCGAGCCGCTGGCGCACGCCCGCGCCGCCGCGGCCGCCCTCGGCGCCACGGTGCTGCTCAAGGGCCGGCACACGCTGGTCGCCCGCCCCGACGGCGCGGTGCGGGTGAACACCACCGGGCCCGCCTGGCTGGCGACGGCCGGCGCGGGCGATGTGCTGGCCGGGCTCGTGGGCGCGCTGCTGGCGGGCGGGCTGGGCCCGTTCGACGCGGCGTCCGTGGGCGCCTGGCTGCACGGCGCGGCGGCGACGATCGCCTCGGCGGGCGGCCCGCTGGTCGCCGGCGACGTGGCGGCCGCGATCCCGGCCGCGGTGCGCGCGTTGCCCCCGCGGGCCTGAGACCATGGGCGCATGAGCGCCTCGCCCCCGGCCGCCTGGTCGGTCGCGGGTCTCGCCCCGCAGACGCGGCTCGAGGCCGTCGTCGACGTGGCCATGCTGCGGCACAACGTGCGCGCCCTGCGCGGCGTGGTGCAGCCCGGGGTGGCGATGATGACCGTGGTGAAGGCCGACGGCTACGGCCACGGCATGAGCGCGGTCGCGCGCGCGGCACGGGAGGCCGGCTCCGAGTGGCTGGGCGTCGCCACCCTCGGCGAGGCGCTCGCGCTGCGCGCGGCCGGCGACACGGGCCGCGTGCTCTGCTGGCTGACGGTGCCCGGCGAGACGCACGACGCGGCGGTCCGCGCCGACGTCGACGTGACGGCGTACAGCCCGGCGGAGGTCGCGGCCGTGGCCGACGCGGCCGGCCGCGTCGGGGGCACCGCGCGCCTGCAGCTCAAGGTCGACACCGGCCTCTCCCGGGGCGGCGCCACCGAGCCCGCGTGGCCGGCGCTGCTGCGCGCCGCGCGCCGGGCCGAGCGGGAGGGCCGCGTCGTGGTGACCGGCGTCTGGTCTCACCTCGCGGCTGCCGACGAGCCCGGCCACCCCGCGAACGAGGCACAGGAGGCGGTGTTCGAGGCTGCCCTCGACCAGGCCGAGGCCGCCGGCCTGCGCCCCGAGGTGCGGCACCTGGCGAACTCCGCGGCGACGCTGCTGCGCCCCTCGGCCCACTACGACCTGGTGCGCTGCGGCATCGCGACCTACGGCCTGCACCCGGCGCTCCGCGAGGGCGGCGACCCCGGGCTCGTCCCGGCGATGACGGTGCGCGGGCGGTTGGCGCTGACCAAGGCCCTGCCGGCCGGGGCGGGCGTCTCCTACGGCCACGCCTGGACCGCGCCCGCGGCGACCACGGTCGGGCTGGTGCCCGCCGGCTACGGCGACGGCGTGCCGCGGCACGCCAGCTCGGCGGCCGAGGTGCTGGTGGCCGGCCGGCGCCGGCCGGTCCGGGGCCGGGTGTGCATGGACCAGCTCGTCGTCGACCTCGGCGGCGAGCGCCTCGAGGCCGGCGAGCCGGTGGTGCTGTTCGGCTCGGGGGCCGACGGCGAGCCCACGGCGCACGACTGGGCCGAGGCGTGCGGCACCATCACCTACGAGATCGTGTCCCGCATCGGCGGCAACGCCGGCCGGATGGTGCGGCGCCACGTCGACAGCGTCCGCGACCCCGCGCCCGCGACCCCTCAGGAGTCCTGATGAGCCAGTCCGCACGCCGCACCCTGCTCACGCGGCTCGCCGCCGCCGCCGCGGGCGTCGCGGTGGCCGGCACCGCCGCGCGGGTGGTGCACCAGCACCGGCTCCAGGCGCGCCGCGGCGCCGGGGACGACTCGGGCTTCGGCACGCTGCGCGCCCCCGCGATGACCGTGGTGGCCGACGACGGCGTCCCGCTGCACGTGGAGGTCGAGGGGCACGACGCCTCCGCCGCGGCGCAGGCGCCCGGCCTGACGCTGGTCTTCGTGCACGGCTTCATGCTCAACCAGGACTGCTGGCACTTCCAGCGCGCCGGGTACCGCGGGCTCGTGCGCGCCGTCTTCTACGACCAGCGCTCCCACGGGCGCTCCGGGCGGTCGACCGAGCAGAACACCAGCATCGAGCAGCTGGGCGACGACCTGGCCCGCGTCATCGAGCAGGCTGCGCCGGAGGGCCCCGTCGTGCTCGTCGGGCACTCGATGGGCGGCATGACGGTCGTCGCGATGGCCGAGCGGCACCCGGAGCTCTTCGCCGAGCGCGTCGCCGGCGTCGGCCTGATCAGCACCACGGCCGGGGGCCTCCAGCCCGCCCGGCTGCTGCTGCCGCTGCTGCCGCACCGGGTCAGCGGCCGCCTGGGGCGGCACACGATCGCGACCCTCGCCCGCGGCCACCGCGCCGTCGACGGCGTCCGGCGCGTCGGCAAGCCGGTGGCACGGGTCTTCACCGACGCGTTCGCGTTCGGCGGCCCGGTGCCGGCGGCGTACGTCAGGTTCGTCGACGAGATGCTCTCGGCCACGCCCTTCTCGGTGCTGGCCGACTTCTTCCCGCACTTCGACCAGATGGACAAGTTCGAGGCCGTGGCCGCGCTGTCGTCGGTGCCCACGATGATCGTCTCGGGCACGAGCGACAAGATGACGTCGGTCGGGCACAGCCGCAAGCTGCACGCCTGGGTCGAGGGGTCGACGCTGGTGGAGTGCGACGGCGCCGGCCACCTGGTGATCATGGAGCGGCACGACCGGGTCAACGCCGCCCTCGACCAGCTGCTGGCCGCGGCCGCGGAGCGGGTCGGCCGGTGAGCGCGACGCACCCCGCGACGGTGCCCTCGACGCACGAGGTGCCGGACGGCGAGGCGATGCGCGAGCTCGGACGCCGGCTCGCCGCGGACCTCCGCGCCGGCGACCTCGTCGTGCTCGCCGGCGGGCTCGGCGCCGGCAAGACCACGCTCACGCAGGGGATCGGCGAGGGGCTCGGCGTGCGGGGCCAGGTCACCTCCCCGACGTTCGTGATCGCACGGGTGCACCCGAGCCTCGCCGGCGGCCCGGCCCTCGTGCACGTGGACGCCTACCGGCTCGGCGGCGTCGAGGAGCTCGACGACCTCGACCTCGACACCTCGCTGGAGGACGCGGTCACCGTCGTCGAGTGGGGCGCCGGCATGGCCGAGGTGCTCGCCGAGTCGCGGCTCGAGGTGCGCATCGACCGGGCCGAGGGGGAGGGGGGCGGCCCCGGGGCGGCCGAGCAGGTCGACGGGGCGGACCCCCGCCGCGTGCACGTCGAGGGGACCGGCCCCCGTTGGGCGGGGTCTCGCGGCTCGGCTTCGCCTCGCACCTCGACCGGCGGGGTCGGCTAGCGTGACGCGGATGAGGCTGACGAAGTTCGGGCACGCGTGCGTCCGCGTGGAGCACGAGGGTCGCGCGGTCGTGATCGACCCGGGTGGGTGGACGTCGCCGGAGGCGGTGGACGGAGCCGACGCCGTGCTGGTCACCCACGAGCACCCCGACCACTACGACCCCGAGCGCCTGCGGCGCGCCGACGCCCCGGTGCTGACGATCGGCGCGGTCGCCGAGAAGATCCGCGCCGACGCTCCCGACCTCGGCGAGCGGCTCCGGGTCGTCGAGCCCGGCGAGGCCCTCGAGGTCGCGGGGCTGCCCGTCGAGGTGGTGGGCGAGAAGCACGCGGTGATCCACCCCGAGCTGCCGCACTTCGACAACAGCGGCTACCTGCTCGACGTCGGCGGCACGCGCATCTTCCACCCCGGTGACGCGCTCACGGGCCCGGGAGCGGCGATCGACGTGCTGCTGCTCCCGGTGTCGGCGCCGTGGCTGAAGGTCAGCGAGGCCATCGACTTCGCCCGCGAGGTGGGGGCACCCGGCAACCTCGCGATCCACGACGAGATCTACTCCGAGGCCGGCCTCGGCATCGTCGACGGGCAGCTGCGGGGGTTCCTCGAGCCTCGCGGGCAGGCGTACGCGCGTCTCGCGCCGGGCACCGACCTCTGATCAGGCGCACGCGCCGTCGTCGACCGCGCCCCCGGCGCGACCCGGCCGCCGCGGGTCAGTCGTCCGCGAGGGCGTCGCGGACGGGGACGAACTTGGCCTGCGCCTCGGCGAGCTCGGCGGCGGGGTCGGAGTCGGCGACGATGCCGCAGCCGGCGAAGAGGCGGACGGTGTCGCCGGAGACGACGCCGCTGCGCAGGGCGATGCCCCACTCGCCGTCGCCGGCGGCGTCGATCCAGCCGACGGGACCGGCGTACCGGCCCCGGTCCATCCCCTCGATCTCACCGATCAGCGCGGTGGCCTCGGCGGTGGGCGTTCCGCCGACGGCGGCCGACGGGTGCAGGGAGGCGGCGAGCTGCAGCGACGAGACCTCGCGGGCGTCGTGCACGACGCCGGCCACGTCGGTGGCGAGGTGCATGACGTTGGGCAGGTGCAGCACGAACGGCACCTCGGGCACGTTCATCGACGAGCAGTGCGGGTCCAGGGCGTCCGCCACGGAGCGCACCGCGTACTCGTGCTCCTCGAGGTCCTTCGAGCTGCGGGCGAGCGCGCCGGCCAGGGCGAGGTCGTGCTCGTCGTCGCCGGTGCGCCGGATCGTGCCGGCGAGCACCCGCGAGGTCACCAGCCCGCGCTCGCGCCGCACGAGCATCTCGGGCGTCGCGCCGAAGATCCCGTCGACGTGAAAGGTCCAGCACATCGGGTAGCGCTCGGCCAGCCGCGCCAGCGGCCACCGGACGTCGACCGGCCCCTCGGCGCGCGCGACGAGGTCGCGGGCGAGCACCACCTTCTCCAGGTCGCCGGCGTCGATGCGGTCCACGGCGTCGGCGACCACGGACATCCACCGGTCGCCGTCCAGGACGCCGTCGGCGAAGGTGATCTGCTCCGGCGCCCGCGCCGGGGACGGCGCGTGCCCGGCGAGGTCGGGCTGGGCGGCCGGCAGCGAGCCGCGGCTGACCCGGGTCAGCCACGCGCGGTCGCCGCGGCGGCCGACGACCACCCGGGGCACCTGCAGCACGGAGGTGGCGGCTCCCGGCGGCGGCTCCGCCGGGTCGCCGGCGTCGCGGTCGGTGAAGGCGAAGGTGCCGAAGGCGACGAGGCCGGTACCCGGCGCGGACACCTCGTCGCGCACCACCGCGTGCCCGGTGAGCTCGCGCCACCACGCGTCCGCCTCGAGGAACCGGTCCGGCCCCGACGTGCGCAGCTCGGCGGCGACGCCCCAGCCGACCAGGCCCTCGCCGCGGTGCAGCCAGCTGACCGGGTGGTCGGTGGGGAGGAGGTCGAGCAGCGCGGCGACCTCGGCCGGGTCCACGGGCACGGTGCGGGCCACCAGGGGTGCCGCGGGTGCGGCCCCGGGGTCGCTGGTCGCGCCGCTCGTCACACGCCGAGGGTACTCAGGAGCGCCCCGCCGCCCGGGCGGGGTCGGGTCGGACGACTCGCGCCGACGAGCGCCGCCTAGGCTGCGCGCGTGGCCCGGGCAGACCTCGACAAGCAGCCGGCCGACGTCCGTCGCATGTTCGACGCCGTCGCCCGGCGCTACGACGTGACCAACGACGTGCTCTCGCTGGGCCAGGACCGGCGCTGGCGGCGCGAGGTGCTCGCCGCGACGGACGCGGCCCCCGGCGACCGCGTGCTCGACCTCGCGGCCGGCACGGGCACCTCGAGCGAGCCGTTCGCGGCTCGCCACGTGCGCGTCGTGCCTTGCGACTTCTCGCTGGGGATGCTGCGGGAGGGCAAGCGCGCCCGCCCGGGTCTGCCCTTCGTCGCCGGCGACGGCACCCGCCTGCCCTTCGCGGACGGCGCCTTCGACGCCGTGACGATCTCGTTCGGCCTGCGCAACGTCGTCGACGCCGACGCCGCGCTGCGCGAGATGCGCCGTGTGACGCGGCCCGGCGGCCGGCTGGTCGTGTGCGAGTTCAGCCACCCGACCTGGGCGCCGCTGCGCACGGCCTACCTGGAGTACCTGATGCGCGCGCTGCCGGCGGTGGCGCGCGCCGTCTCCTCGAGCCCGGACGCGTACGTCTACCTGGCCGAGTCGATCCGCGCCTGGCCGGACCAGCGCGGGCTGGCCGACCAGCTGGCGCGGTCAGGGTGGAGGGCACCCGAGTGGCGGAACCTGTCGGGTGGCATCGTGTGCCTCCACCGGGCCACGGCCTGAGCTCGCGGGACCCCGTCCCGGGGGCGCAGCGGGGTCCCCGGACGCGCCCTCACCCTGCGTGGCGGATGTGATCCGGGCCTCGTAGACTGTGGCGCGCACCACTTCGTGAAGCGATTCACAAGGTCACGGAGGGCGTTCCGGCGCCCCGAGGAAGAGGTTGTCGATGGAGCTCTACACGCCGGTGCTGGCACTCGCGGGCCTCGCCGCCGGGTTCGCGATCTTCTCCGTGGCCGTCAGCAGCCTCACCGGCCCGAAGCGCTTCAACCGCATCAAGCTCGACTCCTACGAGTGCGGCATCGAGCCCACGCCGCAGGCACTGGGCGGCGGCCGCTTCCCGGTGAAGTACTACACGATCGCGATGACGTTCATCATCTTCGACGTCGAGATCATGTTCCTGATCCCGTGGGCGGTGCACTTCGACGCCATGGGCGTGTTCGGCTACCTCGCGATGGTGCTGTTCCTGGTCAACCTGACGATCGCGTACGCCTACGAGTGGCGCCGCGGCGGCCTCGACTGGGACTGACCGGCGGGCCGACGAGGGTCGACGAGGCCACAGAGAGCGAGAGGACAGACGTGGGAATCGAGGAGAAGCTGCCGAGCGGCGTGCTGCTCACCACGGTCGAGGGCGTGGCGGGCTACATGCGCAAGGCCTCCTTCTGGCCGGCGACCTTCGGGCTGGCGTGCTGCGCCATCGAGATGATGACCTCGGGCGGCCCGAAGTACGACATGGCGCGGTTCGGCATGGAGGTCTTCCGGGCCAGCCCCCGCCAGGCCGACCTGATGATCGTGGCGGGCCGGGTGAGCCAGAAGATGGCGCCCGTGCTGCGCCAGATCTACGACCAGATGGCCGACCCCAAGTGGGTGCTCGCGATGGGCGTCTGTGCCAGCTCGGGCGGGATGTTCAACAACTACGCGATCGTCCAGGGCGTCGACCACGTCGTCCCCGTCGACATGTACCTGCCGGGTTGCCCGCCGCGGCCGGAGATGCTGATCGACGCGATCCTGAAGCTGCACGACCAGGTCCAGCACGCGAAGCTCGGCGTGAACGCCACCGCCGAGATCGAGCAGCGCGAGGCCGAGGCGCTGCGCGCGCTGCCGACGTCCGAGATGAAGGGCCAGCTGCGGTGAGTGACGAGAAGGACCGCGAGGGCCCCCGCGAGGCCGTCGAGCAGGCGGCGCCCGACCAGTCGCCCGACAACGTCCCCGCCCCCGAGGGCGAGGTGCGCCAGGTCGGCGAACGGCGCGGCATGTTCGGCGCCCAGGGCACCGGGGACACCTCGGGCTACGGCGGGCTGGTCAAGCCCACGCTGTTCCCGGGCGCGAGCCGGCGTCCGTACGGCCCCTCGACGGGCTCGGGCGGGGCGGGCTGGTTCGACGAGGTGGCCGACGCGCTGGACGGCTCCCTGGCCGAGACGCTGGGGGACAACGCCTCCGCGGCGATCGAGCGGGTCGTCGTGCACCGCGGCGAGATCACCTTCCACGTCGCGCGCGAGCACCTGCTCGCCGTGGTCAAGCACCTGCGCGACGACGACGCGCTGCGCTTCGAGATGTGCTCCTCGGTCAGCGGCGTGCACTACCCCGACGACACCGGTCGCGAGCTGCACGCCGTGTACCACCTGCTCTCGATGACCCACAACCGCCGGATCCGCGTGGAGGTGTCCGTGCCGGACGCCGACCCGCACCTCCCCTCGGTCACCGAGCTGTACCCCACGGCCGACTGGCACGAGCGCGAGGCGTGGGACATGTTCGGGATCCGCTTCGACGGCCACCCGGCGCTGACCCGCATCCTGATGCCCGACGACTGGCCGGGCCACCCGCAGCGCAAGGACTACCCGCTCGGCGGGATCCCCGTGGAGTACAAGGGCGGCACCGTGCCGCCGCCCGACCAGCGGAGGGCGTACAACTGATGAGCACCCACACCGGCGCGGGCGACGAGGACCTCTTCGCGCCCAGCAGCGAGACCACCGGCGGCCGCGTCTTCACGGTCACCGGTCAGGACTGGGACTCCATCTCCCAGGGCCTCGGCGAGGAGGCCGAGGAGCGGGTCGTGGTCAACATGGGGCCGCAGCACCCCTCGACCCACGGCGTGCTCCGGCTGATCCTCGAGCTCGAGGGCGAGTCGGTGACCGAGGCGCGGGCGGGCATCGGCTACCTGCACACCGGCATCGAGAAGAACATGGAGTTCCGCAACTGGACGCAGGGCGTCACGTTCTGCACCCGGATGGACTACCTGGCGCCGCTGTGGAACGAGGCCACCTACACGCTCGGCACCGAGCGGCTGCTCGGCATCGAGGACGACATCCCCGAGCGCGCCAACGTGCTGCGGGTGATGATGCTCGAGCTGAACCGGATCTCCTCGCACCTCGTGGCGATCGCGACCGGCGGCATGGAGCTCGGCGCGCTGACCGTGATGACGATCGGCTTCCGCGACCGCGAGCTCGTGCTCGACCTCTTCGAGCTGATCACGGGCCTGCGGATGAACCACGCGTACATCCGGCCCGGCGGCGTGGCCCAGGACCTGCCGCCCGGCGCGCTCGACGAGGTGCGCGGCTTCTGCACGCTCATGGAGAAGCGCCTGCGCGAGTACGCCGACCTGTGCAACGCCAACCCCGTGTTCCGGGGCCGTCTCGAGGACGTGGGCTACCTCGACCTCCAGGGCTGCGTCGCGCTCGGCATCACCGGCCCGGCGCTGCGCGCCACCGGCTACCCCTGGGACCTGCGCAAGTCCGAGCCCGTCTGCGGCTACGAGACCTACGACTTCGACGTGCAGACCTGGGACACGGCCGACTCCTACGGCCGCTTCCGCGTCCGCCTCGCCGAGATGCAGGAGTCGCTGCGGATCGTCCGGCAGTGCGTCGACCGGCTCGCGAAGAGCGAGGGGGCGCCCGTCATGGTGGAGGACAAGAAGATCGCCTGGCCGAGCCAGCTCTCGATCGGCAGCGACGGCATGGGCAACAGCCTCGACCACATCCGGCACATCATGGGGGAGTCCATGGAGGCCCTGATCCACCACTTCAAGCTGGTGACGGAGGGCTTCCGGGTCCCGGCCGGTCAGGCCTACGTCCCGGTCGAGTCGCCGCGCGGCGAGCTGGGCGCGCACGTGGTCTCCGACGGCGGCACGCGGCCCTTCCGGGCGCACTTCCGCGACCCGTCGTTCACGAACCTGCAGGGCACGAGCGTGATGAGCGAGGGCGGCATGGTCTCCGACGTGATCGTCGCCATCGCCTCGATCGACCCGGTGATGGGAGGCGTCGACCGGTGACTCTCTCCGCGCAGACGTACGCCGAGCTCGAGGAGATCGCGGGGCGCTACCCCCAGAAGCGCTCCGGTCTGCTCCCGATGCTGCACCTCGTGCAGGCCGAGGAGGGCATGGTGACCCCGGAGGGGATCGAGGCGTGCGCCGAGATCCTCGAGCTCTCCACCGCCGAGGTCAGCGGCGTCGCGACCTTCTACACGATGTACAAGCGCCGCCCGGTCGGCGACTACCACGTCGGGGTGTGCACGAACACGCTGTGCGCCGTGATGGGTGGCGACACGATCCTGTCGACGCTCAAGGAGCACCTCGACGTCGGCAACGACGAGACCACCGAGGACGGCAAGGTCAGCCTCGAGCACCTGGAGTGCAACGCCGCCTGCGACTACGCGCCGGTGATGATGGTCAACTGGGAGTTCATGGACGACATGACCCCGGAGTCCGCCGTCCGGCTCGTCGACGACCTGCGCGCCGGCACGGAGGTCCGCTCGACGCGCGGGCCGCGGATCCGCACCTGGCGCGAGGGCGAGCGCGTGCTCGCCGGGTTCCCCGACGACCTCGCCGACGAGGGCCCCGCGGGCGGCCACGCCTCGCTGGTCGGCCTCAAGCTCGCCCGCGAGCGCGGCTGGGTCGCCCCCGGCCGCGGCAGCGGCGAGGCGCCGGCGATCGACAAGGCGGCCGCCGGCACCGAGGGCGGCCGGGAGGCCGAGCACGCCGAGCAGGAGCAGGAGCTCGCGGACAGCCCGGCCGAGGTCAAGCACGAGGACGCGCCCCAGGGCGGCGCCCGTGGCGACGGGGAGGGAGACGCCTGATGGCGGACGACGGCTTCGAGGAGACGCGGGCGACCGACCCGCTCACCCCGGTGCTCAGCGACAACTGGGACGGCGACCGGCCCTGGACGCTGGCCTCCTACGCCGACCAGGGCGGCTACCGGGCCCTGGCCACGGCGCTCGACATGGCGCCGGACGACATCGTCGCGGCGGTCAAGGACTCCGGCCTGCGCGGCCGTGGCGGCGCCGGCTTCCCGACCGGCATGAAGTGGGGCTTCATCCCGCAGGACAACCCGAAGCCGAAGTACCTCGTCGTCAACGCCGACGAGTCGGAGCCGGGCACCTGCAAGGACACGCCGCTGATGATGGCGAGCCCGCACACCCTGCTCGAGGGCGTGATCATCTCCTCCTACGCGATCCGCGCGAACGTCGCGTTCATCTACGTGCGGGGGGAGATCCTGCACGTGGTGCGCCGCCTGCAGCGCGCCGTGGCCGAGGCCTACGAGGCCGGGCACCTGGGCCGCGACATCCACGGCTCCGGCTACGACCTCGACGTGGTCGTGCACGCCGGCGCCGGGGCGTACATCTGCGGTGAGGAGACGGCGCTGCTCGACTCGCTCGAGGGCCGCCGCGGCCAGCCCCGGCTGCGCCCGCCGTTCCCGGCCGTCGCGGGTCTCTACGCCAGCCCGACCGTGATCAACAACGTCGAGTCGATCGCGTCCGTGCCGGCGATCATCGAGATGGGCGCGGACTGGTTCGCCTCGCTGGGCACCGAGAAGTCGAAGGGGTTCGTCCTCTACTCGCTCTCGGGGCATGTGCGGAAGCCGGGGCAGTACGAGGCGCCGCTGGGCGTCACGCTGCGCCAGCTGATCGACATGGCGGGCGGCATGCGCGAGGGCCACGAGCTGAAGTTCTGGACGCCCGGCGGCTCCTCGACGCCGATCCTCACCGACGCCCACCTCGACGTGCCGCTGGACTACGAGGCGGTCGGCGAGGCCGGGTCGATGCTCGGCACCCGCGCCCTGCAGATCTTCGACGAGACCACGTGCGTGCTGCGGGCGGTGCTGCGCTGGACCGAGTTCTACAAGCACGAGTCCTGCGGCAAGTGCACGCCCTGCCGCGAAGGCACCTGGTGGCTGGTGCAGACCCTGGCCCGCCTCGAGCGGGGCGAGGGCGCGGAGGAGGACCTCGACATCCTCCTCGACCAGTGCGACAACATCCTCGGCCGCGCCTTCTGCGCGCTCGGGGACGGCGCCACCAGCCCGATCACCTCGGCGATCGAGTTCTTCCGCGAGGAGTTCCTGGCGCACCTCTCGCTGGGCGGCTGCCCCTTCGACCCGGCCGCCTCGACCCTCTTTGCCTCCACGACCACAGCCACCGACGGCGCGACCGCGGGAGCGAACGCATGACCCAGACGCCGGCGAAGTCCGAGGGCGCCGCCCCGGAGCGGACCGACCTCGTCACGCTGACCATCGACGGCGTGGAGACGAGCGTGCCCGCGGGGACGCTCGTGATCCGCGCGGCCGAGGAGATCGGCGTCCAGATCCCACGGTTCTGCGACCACCCGCTGCTCGACCCGGTCGGTGCCTGCCGCCAGTGCCTGGTGGAGATCCCCGACGCCGGCAACGGCCGGGCGATGCCCAAGCCCCAGGCCTCCTGCACGATCGCGGTCGCCGAGGGGATGGTCGTGAACACGCAGGCCACCAGCCAGGTGGCCGACAAGGCGCAGCAGGGCGTGATGGAGTTCCTGCTGATCAACCACCCGCTCGACTGCCCGGTCTGCGACAAGGGTGGCGAGTGCCCGCTGCAGAACCAGGCGATGAGCAACGGCCGCGGGGACTCCCGGTTCGCCGGCAGCGGCGGGGTGAAGCGCACCTTCCCCAAGCCGATCAACATCTCCGCGCAGGTGCTGCTCGACCGCGAGCGCTGCGTCCTGTGCGCGCGCTGCACGCGGTTCTCCGAGCAGATCGCCGGCGACCCGTTCATCGAGATGGTCGAGCGCGGCGCGCTCCAGCAGGTCGGCATCTACGAGAAGGAGCCCTTCGAGAGCTACTTCTCCGGCAACACGATCCAGATCTGCCCGGTCGGTGCGCTGACCAGCTCGGAGTACCGGTTCCGCTCGCGCCCCTTCGACCTCGTCTCCACCCCCAGCATCGGCGAGCACGACGCCTGCGGCGCGGCCATCCGCGTCGACCACCGGCGCGGGAGGGTGATGCGCCGCCTCGCGGGGCACGACCCCGAGGTCAACGAGGAGTGGATCACCGACAAGGACCGCTTCGCCTTCCAGTACGCCCGCGCCGAGGACCGGCTGACCCACCCGATGGTCCGCGACGACGACACCGGTGAGCTGCGGGCGGCGTCGTGGCCCGAGGCGCTGGCCGTCGCCGCGCGCGGCCTGGCGAAGGCGGGCGCCACCGGCGTCCTGCCCGGCGGCCGGCTGACGGGCGAGGACGCCTACGCCTACGCCAAGTTCGCCCGCGTCGCGCTGGGCACCAACGACGTCGACTTCCGGGCCCGACCGCACTCCGCGGAGGAGGAGCAGTTCCTCGCCTCGCGGGTCGTCGGCACGGAGCCCGGCCACGGCGGCGTGACCTACCGCGAGCTCGAGACGGCCACCACCGTCGTCCTGGCCGGGCTGGAGCCCGAGGACGAGGCCGGCACGATCTTCCTGCGACTGCGCAAGGCCGCCCGCGCGACGCCCGGGACCCGGGTGCTCTCGCTGGCGCCGTACGCCTCCCGCGGGCTGGCCAAGATGCACGGCGAGCTGGTCCCGACCGCGCCGGGCGAGGAGCCGGGCGCGCTGCGGGCGCTGCTCAGCCGCACCGAGGGCGGCCTCGACCCCCGCTCGGTGATCCTCGTCGGCGACCGCATGGCGGCCGTGCCCGGCGCCCTGTCCGCCGCGGCCGAGGTGGCCGCGAAGACCGGCGCGCGCCTGGCCTGGGTGCCGCGCCGCGCCGGCGACCGCGGCGCGGTCGAGGCGGGCTGCCTGCCCGGGCTGCTGCCCGGCGGCCGGCCGTTCGCCGAGGCCTCGGCGCGCGTCGACCTCGCCGCCGCCTGGGGCGTCGACCACCTGCCCGAGACCCCCGGCCGCGACGCCACCGCGATCCTCGAGGCGGCCGCGGCCGGCGAGGTCCGCGGCCTGGTCGTGGGCGGCGTCCAGCTCGACGACCTGCCCGACCCGGCGCTGGCGCGGCAGGCGCTCGAGACGGCCGCGTTCGTGGTCAGCCTGGAGCTGCGCGCCACCGAGGTGACGCGGCACGCCGACGTGGTCTTCCCCGTGGCGGCCCCGGTCGAGAAGGCCGGCAGCTTCGTCAGCTGGGAGGGCCGGGTCCGCCCCTTCGACGCGGTGCTCTCCGCGCCGGGCTCGCTGCCCGACGTGCGGGTGCTCGCGGGCATCTCCGAGGAGCTCGGCCGCCCGCTCGGCGTCCGCACGATCGCCGACGTGCGCGCCGAGCTGGGCCAGGTGGGCCCCTGGGACGGCGACCGCCCGGCGGCCCCGACCGTGGCCGCGGCCGACCGGCACCGCCCCGAGGGCAGCTACGCGCTGGCCACCTGGAAGCAGATGCTCGACCACGGTGCGATGCAGGACGGCGACGCCAACCTGCGCTCGACCGCGCGGCCCGCGGTGGCGCGGCTGCCCCGCGAGGCGCACGCCGCCGTCGGCGACACGGTCACCGTCAGCGGCGACCGCGGCTCGATCACGCTGCCGGCGGAGCCCCGCGACGACATGGCGCCCGGCACCGTGTGGCTGCCGGCGTTCTCGACCGGCCGCGGGGTCCTCGCCGACCTCGCCTCGCCGGGCAGCCCCGTGACGGTGAAGGGAGCATCCTCGTGATCGGCACGGCTGTGACCAGCATGGTCGGCGCGGGCCTCGTCGGCTCGAACGAGCTCGTCCCCGGGGACCCCCGGGACCTCTCCGCCTTCGGCAACGACCCCGTCTGGGTGACGCTGCTCAAGGCCCTGCTGATCTTCGTCGTGCTCGTGCTGCTCACCCTGTTCAACATCTGGTGGGAGCGCCGGGTCGTCGCGCGGATGCAGCACCGCATCGGCCCCAACGTGCACGGCCCCTTCGGGCTGCTGCAGTCCCTGGCCGACGGCGTGAAGCTGGCGCTGAAGGAAGACATCATCCCGCGGGCCGCCGACAAGGCGGTCTTCATCATCGCGCCCGTGGTGACGGTGATCCCCGCGTTCGTCACCTTCTCGGTCATCCCGTTCGGCCCCGAGGTGCGGATCCCCGGCACGGACATCATCACGCCGCTGCAGCTGACCGACATGCCCGTGGCGGTGCTGTTCGTGATGGCCGTCGCCTCGGTCGGGATCTACGGGATCGTGCTCGGGGGCTGGGCCTCCGGCTCGACGTACTCGCTGCTCGGCGGGCTGCGGTCGAGCGCGCAGATGATCTCCTACGAGGTGGCGATGGGCCTCGCGCTGGTCGCCGTGTTCCTCTACGCCGGCTCGCTGTCGACCTCCGAGATCGTCGCCGCCCAGGACGAGTACTGGTTCGGCCTGATCCTGTTCCCCTCCTTCGTCATCTACGCCATCTCGATGGTCGGCGAGGTCAACCGCGCGCCGTTCGACCTCCCCGAGGCCGAGGGCGAGCTCGTCGGCGGCTTCCACACCGAGTACTCCTCGCTGAAGTTCGCCCTGTTCTTCCTCGGCGAGTACGTCAACATGGCCACCGTCTCGGCGCTGGCGACGACGCTGTTCCTGGGCGGCTGGCACGCGCCGTGGGGTGTCGAGCAGATCTGGGAGGGCGCCAACTCGGGCTTCTGGCCGCTCCTGTGGTTCTTCGGCAAGCTGCTGTTCTTCATCTTCCTGTTCATCTGGCTGCGCGGCACGCTGCCCCGGATGCGCTACGACCAGTTCATGGCGCTGGGCTGGAAGGTGCTGATCCCGGTCAGCCTCGCGTGGATCTTCGCCGTCTCGACGATCCGCGTGATGACGCTGGACGGCGGCATCCCCGACAACTACCTGTACATCGGCTTCGGTGTGGTCGCCGGCCTCTTCGTCATCGTGCTGTTCCTGCCCGGGCGGGACGCCGAGGAGGAGGCGGCCGCCGAGGCGGCGCGCACCGACCACTCCGGCAGCGTCCCGGGCGGCTTCCCGGTGCCGCCGATGCCCGAGGGGGGCGCCCGCCGCGGCGCGGCCGCCCCGCTCGACTTCTCGTCGCAGTCGTCCTCCGTGAAGGGTGAAGAGATCTGATGGCCACCATCAAGGAGCAGCTGTGGGACCCGGTCGCCGGTTTCGGCGTCACGTTCCGCACCATGTTCCGCAAGGTCGTGACCGAGCAGTACCCGTTCCAGAAGGAGCCCACGGCCCCGCGCTTCCACGGCCGGCACCAGCTCAACCGCTGGCCCGACGGCCTGGAGAAGTGCGTCGGCTGCGAGCTGTGCGCGTGGGCGTGCCCCGCGGACGCGATCTACGTCGAGGGCGCCTCGAACAGCGACGAGGACGGCGAGCGGTACAGCCCCGGTGAGCGGTACGGCCGCGTCTACCAGATCAACTACCTGCGCTGCATCCTCTGCGGGCTGTGCATCGAGGCGTGCCCCACCCGGGCGCTGACGATGACCAACGAGTACGAGCTGGCGGACAACAACCGCGCCGACCTGATCTACGAGAAGTCGGACCTGATCGCGCCGCTGCTGCCGGGCATGGAGGAGCCGCCGCACCCGATGCGGCTCGGCGACGACGAGACCGACTACTACCGTGGCAGCTTCGCCGGCGGGCGGACCGGCGCCGAGGGGGCGGCACAGTGACCGCCTTCTGGCTGCTGGCCCCGGTCATGGTGGCCGCGGCGCTCGGCATCCTCTTCGTGCGCAAGGCGGTGCACGCCGCGCTGCTGCTGGCCGTCGTGATGATCAGCCTCGCCGTGCTCTACCTGCCGCTCGAGGCGCCGTTCCTCTTCGCGGTGCAGATCATCGTCTACACCGGCGCGATCCTGATGCTGTTCCTGTTCGTGATGATGCTGGTCGGCGTCGACGCCTCGGACTCCCTGGTCGAGACGCTCAAGGGCCAGCGCATCCTGGCGGCGGGGACCGGGCTGGTGTTCGGCGCGCTCGTCGTCATCGGCGTCGGCCAGGTCGGGCTGGGCGCCGCCGTCGGCCTGGAGGCGGCCAACGAGGGCGGCAACATCGAGGCGCTGGCAAACATCATGTTCGGGCGCTACGTGGTGTCCTTCGAGATCACGGCCGCGCTGCTCATCACCGCCGCGCTCGGCGCGATGGTGCTCGCCCACCGCGAGCGGCTCGAGCCGCGCAAGACCCAGCCGCTGCAGGCCGAGGAGCGGATGCAGGCCTGGCGCGAGACCGGCGCGCACCTCGGCCCACTGCCCCCGCCCGGCGTCTTCGCCCGGCACAACGCGGTCGACACCGCGGCGCTGCTGCCGGACGGGTCGGCGGCGGAGTCCTCCGTCTCCCGCGTGCTGGCCGCCCGCGGCTCGGTGCGCACGGCGCCCGAGTACGCCGACGACGTCGAGAGCATGCAGCAGGCGCTGGGCCAGGACGCCGGCGTCGACTCCGAGACCTCCACCGGCGGCACGGACACCGGCTCCGCCGGGGCCACCACCGAGGGCGGGTCGGCCACCGTGCGGCACGACCCGGACGACCCCTCCGGCACCGCTTCGGGGCCGGCCGCCGGCCAGACGACCGACGCGCCCGGCCCGGGCACCGACGCGCCGAGCGAGGCGCCCGGTGCGCCCGACGACCGGGACCGCCGCGACGACGGGGAGGAGCCGCGATGAGCGTGACGCCGTACCTCGTGCTCTCGGGGATCCTGTTCACCATCGGCTGTGTCGGCGTGCTGACGCGACGCAACGCCATCGTCGTGTTCATGTGTGTCGAGCTCATGCTGAACGCGTCGAACCTGGCCCTGGCGGCCTTCGCGAAGCAGAACGGCGACCTCGACGGGCAGGTGGCCGCCTTCTTCGTGATGGTGGTCGCCGCGGCCGAGGTGGTCGTGGGCCTCGCGATCATCATGACCATCTTCCGCACCCGCCGCTCGGCGTCCGTCGACGACGCCAGCCTGCTGAAGTACTAGGGGAGAGCAGTGGTGTCAGACCTGATGATCTCGGGCACGCGCGTGCTCGCCGAGGGCGAGAGCGCCGTGCCCGTCATCGACCCCGCCGAGGCCGAGGGGGTGCTCTCCCTCGCCTGGCTGGTGATCGCGCTGCCGCTGGCCGGCGCGCTGCTGCTGCTGGTCGTCGGGCCGATGCTGGCCCGCGCGGTCACGGACCGCTTCGGCCACTGGCTCGGCGTGGCGACCGTGACCGGCTCGTTCGCCGTCTCCACGGCGATGCTCGTGGCGCTGCTCGGCCGCGGCGAGGAGGAGCGCCAGGTCGGCCAGACGCTCTTCACCTGGATCGAGGCGGGTGACTACCGGGTCGGGCTCGACCTGCTCTACGACCCGCTCTCCGCGCTGTTCCTGATGCTGATCACCGGCGTCGGGGCGCTGATCCACCTCTACTCCGTGGGCTACATGGAGCACGACGAGCGGCGGCGCCGGTTCTTCGGCTACCTCAACCTCTTCGTCGCGGCGATGCTCGTGCTGGTGCTCGCGGGCGACTACCTCGGCCTGTTCCTCGGCTGGGAGGGCGTCGGCCTGGCGTCGTACCTGCTGATCGGCTTCTGGCAGCACAAGCCGTCGGCGGCGGCGGCGGCGAAGAAGGCCTTCGTGCTCAACCGCGTCGGCGACATGGGCCTCTCGCTGGCGATCATGCTGATGTTCGTCACCTTCGGCACCTCCTCCCTTGCCGGCGTCAGCGCCGCGGCGGGCGAGGCGTCGCAGGGCACGCTGAACGCGATCGGCCTGCTGCTCCTGCTCGGCGCCTGCGGCAAGTCGGCCCAGGTGCCGCTCCAGGCCTGGCTGCTCGACGCCATGGAGGGCCCCACGCCGGTCTCCGCGCTGATCCACGCCGCGACCATGGTCACGGCCGGCGTCTACCTCGTGGTCCGCTCGAACTTCATCTACGACAACGCCCCCGCCGCGCAGACCGTCGTCGTGATCGTCGCCTGCGTGACGCTGCTGTGGGGCGCGGTCATCGGATGCGCCCGCGACGACATCAAGAAGGTGCTCGCCGGCTCCACGATGAGCCAGATCGGCTACATGATGCTGGCCGCCGGCATCGGCGTCGCCGGCTACGCGTTCGCGATCTTCCACCTGCTCACGCACGGCTTCTTCAAGGCCAACATGTTCCTCGGCGCCGGCTCGGTGATGCACGGCAACAACGACGACGTGAACATGCGCCACTACGGCATGCTCCGCAAGGCCATGCCCGTCACCTTCGTCACCTTCCTGATGGGCTACCTCGCGATCATCGGCTTCCCGGGCTTCTCCGGGTTCTGGTCGAAGGACAAGATCATCGAGGTCGCCTTCGACCAGAACTGGGTCGTCGGGCTCGCCGCGCTCGTCGGCGCCGGCGTGACGGCGTTCTACATGACCCGGCTGATGCTGATGACCTTCACGGGCAAGAAACGCTGGGAGCCGGACGTGCACCCGCACGAGTCGCCGGCGGTCATGACGGGCCCGCTCGTCGCGCTGGCCGCGCTCTCCGTGCTGGGCGGCCTCCTGCTGGCAGGGGACTGGATCGTGCACTTCCTCGAGCCGGTCGTGGGCGAGGAGCCCGAGCACGAGCTGTTCGTCCCGGCCTGGGTGCTGACGCTGATCATCACGGCGACCGTCGCGGTGGGGGTCGGTGTCGCGTGGCTGCTCTTCGGCCGCCGCGACATCCCGCGCACCGCGCCGGACGACGTCAGCCCCGTGGTCCGCGCGGCCCGGGCCGACCTCTACGGCGACCAGATCAACCACGGCCTGGTCGGGCAGCCCGGCACGGCGCTGGCCCGCGGGCTGGCGCGCTTCGACCGCGGTGGGGTCGACGGCGTCGTGCGCGCCACCACGGTGTCGGTCGGCGCGATCTCCGGCGCGCTGCGCCGGGTGCAGACCGGCTTCGTCCGTTCCTACGCCCTGTCCTTCCTCGGCGGCGCGGCCGTGATCGTGATCGTGATGCTGGCGGTGAACCTGCGATGACCGACTTCCCCTGGCTGACCGCCCTGATCGTGGTGCCCGCACTGGGCGCCGTGGTCACCGCGCTCGCCCCCTCCCCGCCTGGCGCCGCGCTCGCCAAGCAGCTCGGTCTGGCCTTCTCTGGGCTGACCTTCCTGGGCGCCATCGCCGTCTGGGCGCAGTACGACGTGGGCGCCGGCATGCAGTTCACCGAGGACCACCTCTGGATCGAGGTGATCGGGGCCCACTACGCGCTGGGCGTCGACGGCCTCGGCCTGGTGATGCTCCTGCTCACGGCACTGCTGGTGCCGATCGTGCTGCTGGCCTCGTGGTCCGACGTCGACACCCGCAACACCCGCGCCTTCGTCGCGTGGGTGCTCGCCCTGGAGGCCGCCGCGGTGGCGGTGTTCACCGCGACCGACGTGTTCCTCTTCTACGTCGCCTTCGAGGCCACGCTGATCCCGGCGTACTTCCTGATCGGCAGCTTCGGCGGGCCCGCTCGCCGGCAGGCCGCGGTCAAGTTCCTCATCTACATGCTGCTCGGCGGCCTGGTGATGCTCGTCGCCGTGATCGGGCTGTACGTGCAGTCCGCCGGCGAGGGCACGGCGTCGTACCTGGTCAGCGACCTGGCCGCGCTCGACATCGGCACGAACACCGCCCGCTGGCTGTTCGTCGGCTTCTTCATCGCCTTCGCGATCAAGGCGCCGCTGTTCCCGGTGCACACGTGGCTGGCGGACACGACGGCGTCCGCCACCCCGGGCACGAGCGTGCTGCTGGTCTGCGTGCTCGACAAGATCGGCACCTACGGAATGATCCGGTTCTGCCTCGGCATCTTCCCGGAGGCCTCGCAGTGGGCCACCCCTGTCGTGGTGACGCTGGCGCTGATCTCGATCATCTACGGCGCGCTGGTGGCGATCCGGCAGGACGACATGCTCCGTCTGGTCGGCCTGACGTCGCTGTCGCACTTCGGCTTCATCGTGCTGGGAATCTTCGTGTTCACCAGCCAGGGGAGCACCGGCGCGATCCTCTACATGGTCAACCATGGCCTGGCCACCGCCGGGCTGTTCCTGGTGGCGGGCTACCTGATCCGGCGACGCGGCACGGCATCGATCAGCGCCACCAGCGGCGTCGAGAAGGCCGCGCCGGTGCTGGCCGGCGTGATGCTCGTCGTCGGCCTGGCCACGCTCGGCCTGCCGGGACTGTCCCCGTTCGTCAGCGAGTTCCTCGTGCTGATCTCCGCGTTCGACTACGCGCCGTGGGTCGGCGCCATCGCGGTGGTGGGCATCGTCCTCGCGGCGATCTACGTGCTCTGGCTCTACCAGCGCACGATGACCGGCCCGACGTCACCGGAGGTCGCCGCGATGTCGGACCTGAACCGGCGCGAGGTCGGCGCCGTCGCCCCGCTGCTGGTGGCCCTGGTGTTCTTCGGCTTCTACCCGATGCCGCTGCTCGACGTGATCGACCCGACCACCGACACCGTCCTCGAGCAGGTCGGCGTCACCGACGAACCGCCCACCGTGCCCGGGGCGAGCGAGACCGGGGCTGACGAGGAAGGGGTGCGCTGATGGAGTACGCGGAGCCCACCATCGAGTACGCCGAGCTCTGGCCGATGCTGGTCGTCCTCGGCGTCGCCCTGCTCGGTGTGGTCCTCGAGGCGTTCCTGCCCCGCCGGCTGCGCTTCCCCGTGCAGGCGGGCGTCGCCGCCGCGGGCCTGCTCGCGGCGCTCGCGGGCACGGTCGTCGTCGGGATCGGCCTCGAGGAGCTCGAGGACGGCGTCGCCCGCGGGCTGATCGCCGTCGGCGGCACCATCGCGGTCGACGGGCCCACCGTCTTCCTGTGGGGCGTCGTGCTGACGCTGGCCCTGGCCGGCGTCATGCTCTTCGCCGAACGCCGCCTGGAGACCGGGGTCTCCGGCTTCTCCGGCCAGGCCGCCGCACTTCCGGGATCCGACGCGGAGCGGCGCTCCTCGGCCGCCGGCATGGAGCACACCGAGGTCTTCCCGCTGCTGATGTTCGCCGTCGGCGGCATGATGCTCTTCCCGGCCGCGAACGACCTGCTCACGATGTTCATCGCGCTCGAGGTGCTCTCGCTGCCGCTCTACCTGCTCTGCGGGCTCGCGCGCCGGCGCCGGCTGCTGAGCCAGGAGGCGGCGCTCAAGTACTTCCTGCTGGGCGCCTTCTCCTCCGGCTTCTTCGTCTACGGCATGGCGCTGGTCTACGGCTACGCCGGCTCGATGGAGTTCGCCGCGATCGACGAGGCGGTCCGCAACGGCGTCGGCAACGACGTGCTGCTGCTGACCGGCATCGCGCTGCTCGCCGTCGGGCTCCTGTTCAAGGTCGGCGCCGTGCCGTTCCACGCGTGGACCCCGGACGTCTACCAGGGCGCCCCCACCGCGGTGACGGCGTTCATGTCGGCGGCCACGAAGGTGGCCGCCTTCGGCGCGATCCTGCGCCTGTTCTACGTCGCCTTCGGCAGCGAGCGGTGGAGCTGGCAGCCGATGATGTGGGGCGTCGCGATCCTGACGATGATCGTGGGCGCGGTGCTCGCCATCAGCCAGGACGACGTGAAGCGGATGCTCGCCTACTCCTCGATCGCGCACACCGGGTTCATGCTCACCGGGGTGCTGGGCCTGCAGGCCACGGTCGACCTGGGCCCGGGCGAGATCACGTCGCTGCAGGCCGTGCTGTTCTACCTCGTCACCTACGGCTTCGCGACGCTCGGCGCCTTCGCGGTCGTCACCCTGGTGCGCGACGCCGGCGGCGAGGCCACGCACCTCTCGCGCTGGGCGGGGCTCGGCAAGGAGTCGCCGGTCGTGGCCGGGGTCTTCGCGGTCTTCCTGATCTCGATGGCCGGCATCCCGCTGACCAGCGGCTTCGTCGGCAAGTGGGCGGTCTTCGCCGCCGCGCTCGCCGCGGGCGCGTGGCCGGTCGTGATCATCGCCGTGCTGAGCAGCGTCGTGGCGGCGTTCTTCTACATCCGCGTCATCGTGCTCATGTACTTCTCCGAGCCGGTCGGGGAGGGCCCCTCGGTCGCCGTGCCGTCGGTGCTCACCGCGGGCGCGATCGGGCTGGGCGTGGCCGTGACCCTCCTGCTGGGCGTCGTGCCCGGACCCGTCCTGGACCTCGCCGGCAGCGCCGGCGCCTTCCTGCGGTGAGCGGTCACCGCGAGGAGTCGACGGCGGCCGCCGCGCTGGCGCTGCCCGTCGGCGACGGGGCGCTGGCCGGGCGGCTCCGCGAGCGGCTCGAGCGCGTCGAGAAGGCGTTGGCCGGCCACGTGGTCAGCCGGGCGCCGTACGTCACGGACGCCGCGAGCCACCTGCTGCGCGCCGGCGGCAAGCGGTTCCGCCCGCTGCTGGTGCTGCTGGCCGCCGAGTGCGGGGACCGGGCCGACAGCGACGAGGTCGTCACCGCCGCGTGCGTGGTCGAGCTGACCCACCTCGCGTCGCTCTACCACGACGACGTGATGGACGAGGCCGCGCTGCGCCGCGGCGCCTCCTCGGCGAACGCCCGCTGGGACAACCTCGTCGCGATCCTCACCGGCGACTGGTTGTTCTCGAAGTCCTCCGAGCTGACCGCCGACCTCGGGCGCGATGCGGTGCGGATCCAGGCGCAGACCTTCACCCGGCTCGTCGAGGGTCAGATCATGGAGACGGTGACCCCCGAGCCAGGGGAGGACCCGCTCGCGCACTACCTGGATGTGGTCGCCGGCAAGACCGGTTCGCTGATCGCCACCTCCGCGCGCTACGGCGCCCGCTTCGGCGGCGCGACGCCGGAGGTCGAGGAGGCGCTGGCGGCGTACGGCGAGATCGTGGGGATGGCCTTCCAGCTCTCCGACGACGTGCTCGACATCGCCTCGGAGTCGGAGGAGTCCGGCAAGACGCCCGGCACCGACCTGCGCGAGGGGGTGCCGACGCTGCCGGTGCTGATGGCGCAGGAGTCCAGCGACCCGGCCGACGCACGGCTGCGCGAGCTGCTGGCCGCCGACCTCGCGGACGACGCGGCGCACGCCGAGGCGCTGGACCTGCTGCGCAAGCACCCGGCGATGGAGGAGGCGCGCGCCTACGTCGTCGCCCGGGCCGAGGAGGCCAAGCAGCGCCTCGTGGTCCTGGAGGACGGCCCGGTGCGCGCGGCCCTGGAGGCCTTCGCCGACGTCGTGGCGATCCGCTCCACCTGAGGCGGGTCGCTGATCAAGGAGGGCGCGCAAGCTCTCGCTCGTGGTCTCGATCCACCCGCTTCGTTCCTCGGCGGGCACTCGACCACCGAGACTCCTCGCTGGTCGAGTAGCCCCGCGAGCGCGCGCCTTCCGGTGATCGAGTAGTCGCGCGCGTCCATCGGTGGTCGAGTAGCCGCGCGCGTCCATCGGTGGTCGAGTAGCCGCGCGAGCGCAGCGAGCCGGCGTATCGAGACCCCCGGCCGGTCGTGGTCTCGATACACCCGCCTCCTCCGTCGGCGGGCACTCGACCACCGAGGCTCCTCGCTGGTCGAGTAGCCGCGCGAGCGCGCGTCTTTCGGTGGTCGAGTAGGGCGCGCAGCGCCCGTATCGAGATCCCCAGATCCCCTGTGCACAGGGGCTCCTGAGCGTCGGGGCAGTGTCGGTGGTCGCTGGTTGACTGTGCTCATGACCAGCACCACGGCCCCCACCACCGAGGCCGCCACCGAGGCCGCCACCGAGGCCGCCGCCGGGGCCACGTCGGAGGCCTTCGGTGAGACCGCGGGTGGGGTGCTCGAGGCGGCGGCGGTGGCTCATCGGACGCGGATGCGGGCCGAGGCGCAGATTCTGACCGCGGCGTGTGCGTGGGCCGACCTGCACCCGGCCCCGGACGAGACGAGTGCGGCGACGGTGGTGATCCCACGCTACGGCGACACCGGGGTCGCGGTGGCCGGGCCCGGGGCGCCCCGGGTCGCGGAGTTCTGCGTGGCCGAGCTCGCCACCCGGATCGGGCAGCGCACCGAGGCCGGCGCCGCGCTGATCGGCGAGGCCCTGGAGCTGCGCCACCGGCTGCCGCGGTTGTGGGCCCGAGTCCAGACCCTCGAGGTCGAGGCGTGGCGGGCCCGCCGGATCGCCCAGCGCACCATCCTCGCCGAGCTGCCCGCCGAGGCCGCGCGGTTCGTGGACCGGCACCTCGCCCCGGTCGCCCACTCCGCCGGGCTGCCCACGGTGGACCGGTGCCTGGACGAGGCCATCGCCCGCTACGACCCCGACCGCCTGGCGGCCGAGGCCGGCCGGGACCCGCGGCGGTTCCGGGTCTCCCGGCGCCAGGAGTCCTTCGACGGGCACCTGTCCTGCGAGGGCGTCCTCGGCCTCGACGACGGCCTCGCCCTCGACGAGGCCCTGCGCGCCGAGATGACCCGGCTGCGCCGCCACGGCGCCACCGAGGCCGACGGGCCGCTCTCCGCGGCCGCCCTGGTCGGGCTCGTGTGCCGCGAACGCCAGGACGCCCTCGACCTGGGTCTCGATACGGCCGCCTCGTCCCTCGGCGGCCACTCGACCACCGATTCCCAGCCCGGCGCGGGTCTCGATACGGCCGCCTCGTCCCTCGGCGGCCACTCGACCACCGAATCCGACCCCCGCCGCCAGGCGACCACCGAACCCAACCCCGGCGGTGACTCGACCACCGAGCGGGACTCCGGTGGTCGAGTAGCGAGCGCCAGCGAGCGGGACTTCGGTGGTCGAGTAGCGAGCGCCAGCGAGCGTATCGAGACCCCCCAGCGGCCCCGGACGATCCTGCTGCACGTCCACCTCTCCCACTCCGCCATCACCGGCACCGGCACCGGGCTCGAGGTCGGGCGGGTCGAGGAGACCCGCGCGCCGGTCACCGCCGAGCAGATCCGCGCCTGGTGCGGCGCCGAGGCCACCACCCACATCCGGGTCCAGCCCGTCCTCGACCTCGACCACCGCTCGCACGTCGAGCAGTACGAGGTCCCCGACCGGATGCGCACCCAGGCCGAACAGGCCGCGGTCACCTGCACCTTCCCCTGGTGCACCCGCCCCGCACGCGCCTGCGACCTCGACCACGCGGAGCCTTACGACCACCAGACCCCACAGCACGGCGGCCAGACCGCCAGCGACAACCTCGCCCCACTCTGCAGGCGCCACCACCGCCTCAAGACCCACGCCCCCGCCCGACACCGATGGCACGTGACCCAACTCGACCACGGGATGTGGCTCTGGCGATCACCGCACCGGCGAGCACTACCTCCGCGACCACCACGGCACCCACCCAGTCGAACCCGAGCCGCCGCCGCGCGAGTAGCACACGGGGGTCTCGATACGGGCGCTGCGCGCCCTACTCGACCACCGAAGCGCGCGCCCTACTCGACCACCGAAGGGGCGCTCGACCACCGAAGTCGGTGGGCGCCCGACCACCGGAGGGGGCTCAGACGGGCTCGGGGAGACGCGGTCGCCGCCGCTGGTTCAGCGAGTCGCTCGTGAACACGAGCAGGGCGACCCACACCAGCGCGAAGCCGGCCCAGCGGGAGGGGGGCATCTCCTCGCCCCGGATCAGCACGCCGATGAGGAACTGCGTGACCGGCGTCAGGTACTGCAGCAGCCCCAGCGTCGACAGGGGGATCCGCGTCGCGGCCGCGCCGAAGCACGCCAGCGGCACCACCGTGACGATGCCGGCCGTGGTCACCAGCAGCGCATGCGCGGTGCCCTCGCTGCCCACCGAGTTCTCGCCGGCGTAGCCGAGCCAGACGATCCACCCGACCGCGAGCGGTGCGACCAGCCACGCCTCGACCGTCAGTCCCTCGAGCGCCCCGGCGCCGGCGCGCTTCTTCGTCAGCCCGTACGCCGCGAACGAGCCCGCGAGCCCGAGCGCGATCCAGGGCGGGCGGCCGTAGCCGATCGCGATCACCAGTACGGCGGAGGTCGCGATGCCGACGGCGGCCCACTGGGCCGGGCGCAGGCGCTCGCGCAGCACCACGACGCCGAGCAGCACGGTGACCAGCGGGTTCACGAAGTAGCCGAGCGAGGTCTCCACGACGCGGCCGCTGTTCACGCCGTAGATGAACAGGCCCCAGTTGAAGGTGATCGCGACCGAGGCGAAGGCGAGCAGCCGCATGGTGCGGCCGCGCCGCATCAGCTCGACCAGGCGTCGGCGCTTCCCGATGAGCAGCACCACCAGGAGCACGGTGACGGCCGACCAGAGCATCCGGTGCGCGAGGATCTCGACGGGGCCGGCCGGCTCCAGCAGTGGCCAGTAGAGCGGGAAGAGCCCCCAGATGCCGTAGGCGGCGACGCCGAAGGCGAGGCCGGCCCTCGAGACCTCGGGCGTCGGGACGGCGGGGCGGACCCCGCTCAGACCACGGTCCAGGTGTCGCCGCCGCCGATCAGGGCGGCAAGGCGCTCCTCGGGCGTTCCGGTGGCCGCTTCGGTGGCCGTCTGGACCTGGGCCCGCGCCTGGTCGTCGTACGTCGGGCGGTCGACCTGGCGGAAGATCCCGATGGGCGCCCGGTGCAGGTAGCCCGCGTCGGTGAGGCGGCTGATCGCGAAGGCCAGCGTGGGGTCCTCGCGGTGCGCGTCGTGCACCACCAGCTGCTCGACCGGGACCTGCCCGGGGCCGGTGCCCACGTCGACGACGCGGACGCCGCCGCCGTCGTCGTCGCGGGCGAGGCCGCGGGAGCCCCCACCGTCACCGGAACCGTCACCGCCGCCCAGCGGCGCGCCGAACCGGATCGGCTGGCCCTGCTCGAGCGGGATCACGGCCTCCTCGCGGCGGCCCTTGTACTCGCCCATGCCCTTGACCGCGTCGAACGCGTTGTCGTTGAAGATCGGGCAGTTCTGGAAGATCTCGACCAGGCTCGTGCCGCGGTGCGCGGCCGCCGCGGCGAGCACGCCGGTGAGGTGCTTGCGGTCGGAGTCGATCGTGCGCGCCACGAAGGTGCCCTCCGCGCCGAGCGCGAGCGAGACGGGGTTGAACGGGTGGTCCACCGACCCCATCGGGGTCGACTTGGTGACCTTGCCGGGCTCGCTGGTCGGGGAGTACTGCCCCTTGGTGAGCCCGTAGATGCGGTTGTTGAAGAGCAGGATCGTCATGTTGACGTTGCGCCGCATCGCGTGGATCAGGTGGTTGCCGCCGATCGACAGCGCGTCGCCGTCGCCGGTGACGACCCAGACCGACAGGTCCTCGCGGGTCGTGGCCAGGCCGGTGGCGATCGCCGGCGCGCGGCCGTGGATCGAGTGCATCCCGTAGGTGTCGAGGTAGTACGGGAAGCGGCTCGAGCAGCCGATGCCCGAGACGAACACGATGTTCTCGCGGCGCAGGCCGAGGTCGGGCAGGAAGCCCTGGACGGCCTTGAGGACAGCGTAGTCGCCGCAACCCGGGCACCAGCGGACCTCCTGGTCGCTGGTGAACTCCTTGGCCGTCTGCGCGGGCGCCTCGTCGCCCAGGCGGGGCACGCCCTCGGTGCCGGTGCGCACGGCGGGGGTCTCGAGGTCCACGGCGCCCGCGCCGTTGGTGTTGTTCTCGGGGCTCATCAGTCGTCTCCTCCCAGGGCGCCCTGGCCGGTGATGTGGGTCGCGGCCACGGCGGCGAGGTCGGCGCGCATCTCGTCCTCGGGCACGCCCTCCGCCTCGGCGACGAGGCTGCCGACGACGTCGGCGAGCACGGCCGCCTTCAGCGGCAGCCCGCGGACCTCGTGGTAGCCCACGACGTCGACGAGGAAGCGGGCGCGCAGCAGCAAGCTGAGCTGGCCGAGGTTCATCTCCGGGACCAGGACGCGGTCGTAGCGGCGCAGCACGTCCCCGAGGTCGCTGGGGAACGGGTTGAGGTGGCGCAGGTGGGCCTGCGCCACCTGGTGTCCCGCGCGCCGCACCCGGCGGACGGCCGCACCGATCGGCCCGTACGTCGAGCCCCAGCCCAGCACCAGCACGCGCGCCTCGCCGGTGGGGTCGTCCACCGTCATCGGCGGGATCGACTCGGCGACGCGGTCGACCTTGGCCTGGCGCGTGCGGACCATCAGGTCGTGGTTGGCCGGGTCGTAGGAGATGTCGCCGGAGCCGTCCTTCTTCTCCAGCCCGCCGATGCGGTGCTCGAGGCCGGCGACGCCCGGCGGCGCCCACGGGCGGGCCAGCGTCTGCGGGTCGCGGTCGTAGGCGCGGAACGGCGGGTCGTCGGCGTCCCGCTTTTCCGGCGGGGCCGCGAACGCGGGGTCGATCTCCGGCAGGTCGGCGACCTCGGGGATCCGCCACGGCTCGGACCCGTTGGCCAGGTAGCCGTCGGAGAGCAGGATCACCGGGGTCCGGTAGGTGATCGCGATCCGGGCGGCCTCCAGGGCGGCGTCGAAGCAGTCCGACGGCGTGGAGGCCGCCACGATCGGCAGCGGCGCCTCGCCGTTGCGGCCGAACATCGCCTGCAGCAGGTCGGCCTGCTCGGTCTTGGTGGGCAGCCCGGTCGACGGGCCGCCGCGCTGCACGTCGATCACCAGCAGCGGCAGCTCCGTCATCACCGCGAGCCCGACGGACTCGCTCTTCAGCGAGATGCCCGGGCCCGAGGTCGTGGTCACGCCGAGCTTGCCCGCGAAGGCGGCGCCGATCGCCGCGCCGATGCCGGCGATCTCGTCCTCGGCCTGGAACGTCGTGACGCCGAACGCCTTGTGCTTGGACAGCTCGTGCAGCACGTCGCTGGCCGGGGTGATCGGGTAGGAGCCGAGGAAGACCGGCAGCCCGGAGCGCACGCCGGAGGCCACCAGGCCGTACGCGAGGGCGGCGTTGCCCGTGATGTTCCGGTAGGTGCCCGGTGGCACCGGGGCCGGCTTGACCTCGTAGGTCACGACGAAGGCCTCGGTGGTCTCGCCGAAGTTCCAGCCCGCGTGGAAGGCTCCGATGTTGGCGTCGCGGATGTCCGGCGTCCGGCTGAACCGCTGGCTCAGGAAGTCCGTGGTCGGCTCGGTGGGCCGCCCGTACATCCAGGAGAGCAGGCCGAGCGCGAACATGTTCTTGGCCCGCGACGCGTCCTTGCGGGAGAGGCCGTGCGGCTTGACGGCCTCGATCGTCATCCCCGTCAGGTCGACGGGGTGCACCTGGAACTCGGCGAGCTCCGACCCCGGCTCGTCGAGCGTGTCCAGCGGGTTGGCCTCGTAGCCGGCCTTGGAGAGGTTGCGCGAGGTGAAGTCGTGGCTGTCGACGATGATGGTCGCGCCCCGGGGAGCTCGGGCAGGTTCGCCTTGAGCGCCGCCGGGTTCATCGCGACGAGCACGTCGGGGGCGTCGCCGGGCGTGAGGATGTCGTGGTCGGCGAAGTGCACCTGGAACGACGAGACGCCCGGCAACGTGCCCTGGGGTGCGCGGATCTCGGCCGGGAAGTTCGGCAGCGTGGCGAGGTCGTTGCCGAAGGACGCCGACTCCTGCGTGAAGCGGTCGCCGGTCAGCTGCATCCCGTCGCCGGAGTCGCCGGCGAAACGGATGATGACGCGGTCGAGTTGCTTGACCTGTGTGGCCAATGCAGCAACTCCTCTCTGGTGCCCCTCGCGGGCCGGGTCTCGGCCCTGGGCGAGGTCGCGGCGGTGTGGTCGGACTCGCCCTCCACGATAGCCACGCCACGGTGCTCAGCCGACGCATCCTGCCTGCTGGAACGCCCCGTACGGCGGCGGAGTGAGCAGGCTCACTAACCTGTCGGGGTGCCCCCCGCCGACGCGCCCGTGCCGGACACCGCCGGAACGGTCGACGCCGCCGCGGTCGAGGCCGCGGCGGCGCGCCTGGACGGGGTGGTGGAGGCCACGCCCGGTGCACCCGGCGGACCGGCTCTCGGCGGCCACCGGCGCCCGCGTCTGGCTCAAGCGGGAGGACCTGCAGCCGGTGCGCTCGTACAAGGTGCGCGGCGCCCAGCACCTGATCTCCTCGTTGGCCCCGGACGAGCGCGAGCGCGGCGTGGTCTGCGCCAGCGCGGGCAACCACGCGCAGGGGTTCGCGCTGGCGTGCGCGCGGCTGGGGGTCCGCGGCACGGTCGTGGTCCCGCGGACCACGCCGCGGCAGAAGCGGGAGCGGATCGTCGTGCACGGCGGCGAGGCGGTCGAGCTGCGCGTCGTCGGCGACACCTACGACGAGGCGGCCGCGGAGGCGGCGTCGATCGCCGCGGCCACCGGGGCGACCCCCGTGCCGGCCTTCGACGACCCGCGCACCGTCGCCGGCCAGGGCACGGTCGTGGCCGAGGCGTTCGGCCAGCTCTCCGAGCGGGGCGTCGTGCCCGACGTGGTGGTGCTGCCCGTCGGCGGGGGAGGGCTGGTCGCCGGCACGGTCGCCTGGCTGGCCGAGCGGCACCCCGGCGTCCGCGTGGTCGGCGCCGAGCCCGCCGGGGCGGCCAGCATGGCCGCGGCGCTCGCGGCCGGTGAGCCGGTCGTGCTCGACGACCTGGACCGGTTCGTGGACGGCGCGGCCGTGCGTCAGGTGGGCGGGGTACCGCTGGGGGTCCTGCGGGGTGGCCACGGGATGTCGGTCTCGATGGTCGCCGTGCCCGAGGGCCAGGTGTGCGTGGAGATGCTGGCGCTCTACCAGTCCGACGGGATCATCGCCGAGCCCGCCGGCGCCCTGGCGCCCGCGGCCCTCGCGCCGGCCGCGACCGGGCCGGCGTACGCGGTCCCGTCCGGCGCCGACGTGCTCGTCGTGCTCTCCGGCGGCAACAACGACGTCAGCCGCTACGCCGAGGTCGTCGAGCGCGCCCTCGTCCACGAGGGACGCAAGCACTACTTCCTGGTGGAGTTCCCGCAGGAGCCCGGCGCGCTGCGGCGCTTCCTCGACGAGGTGCTCGGCCCGGACGACGACATCACGCTCTTCGAGTACGTCAAGCGGAACAACCGGGAGACCGGCCCGGCGCTCGTCGGCGTCGAGCTGGGCGACCCCGCGGACTTCGCCGCCCTGTGGGGCCGGATGGAGGCCGCGCCTCCGCGGATCGAGCGCGTGCCGCCCGACTCGCCGCTCTTCGGCTTCCTCCTCTGACGGGTCGCGGTGGTGCCGGACCGCGGGCGGCCCCACCGGAACCTCAGCGCCGCCCAGGCGGCGAGGAGGACGAAGACCCCCGGCACGGGCGTCGTCGCGATCGAGGCGCATCGTCCCGCCGAGCACACGCCGTGGACAGCACGGCCTCGACGGTGGATCCTGCACGACGTGACCCCGCGCGTTGTCGAGAAGGGGATCCGGGCGGCCGGTCCCCCCGCCCCTGTCCGTGGACGTCGACCGATCGGGCCGAACTCGTGATCGGGGACGCGATCGGGCAGTCGCTGCCGATTGCCGTGGGGGTGGCGGTCAGCCCGCTGCCGATGGTGGCCGTGGTGCTGATGCTGGTCAGCGGGAGCGCACGCGCCAACGCGATCGCGTTCTTGGTGACCTGGTTCGCCGCGATCGGCGCCATCGTCACGGCTGTCGCCCTGGTGGCGGGCGCCGCCTCCGAGGAGGGTCCGCTGCCCGGGTGGGTCGGTTGGGCCAAGATCGCGCTCGGGTCGCTGCTCCTGCTGCTGGCGGCCCGGCAGTGGCGGGGACGACCCCAGGCGGGGGACGAGCCGGCCATGCCGAGGTGGATGGAGGCCGTGGACGCGTTCACGCCGGTCAGGGCGGCCGGGCTGGCGGCCCTGCTGGGGGGAGTGAATCCGAAGAACCTGCTGCTGTCGGTGTCCGGCGGCGCGGCCATCGCGTCCGCCACCGCGGGTGCCCCCGGGGCCAGCGTCGGCGCGGCCGCCGTCTTCGCCGCGATCGCCAGCCTGGGAGTGGCGGCACCCACGGTGGTGTACCTGGCGGCCGGGGACAGCGCGGGCCGGGTCCTGGACGAGCTGAAGACGTGGACGGTCGCGCACAACGCGGTGATCGTGGCGGTGCTGTTGCTGGTCATCGGCGCCAAGCTGATCGGGGACGGCATCACCGCCGTGTGACTCCCGGGTCGACGAGGCCGATCCACGCACCGCACCGGCGACGCCCACGCCGCGCTGCCCGCGATGAACATGGTCGCGATGAAGACGAGGCGACGAACTGGCTCAGGTCCGTGTCGACCGACCGACGCGCCCTCGGCGGCGAGCGCTGCGCGATCATCGGCGGGCCGCGATGTACGTTGACCGCGAACTCAAGTCTTCGACGAGGGGCGGGACCGATGAGCAGCTCGACGCCGAGTCGCACGTTGTGGGTCGGATGGATCGCGTTCGCGGGCGTGCTCATGCTCCTCGCGGGCATGTTCAACGTGATCGGCGGCCTCGCCGCCGTCTTCACCGACGACGTCTTCGTGTCGGGCCCCTCCGGGGGCGCGCTCGTGCTCAGCGTGACGGGGTGGGGCTGGGTACACCTGCTCTGGGGCCTCGTCCTGTTCGTCGCCGGCCTCGGCCTGTTCTCCGGCAACGTGCTGGCGCGCGGTCTGGCCGTGGTCCTGGTGGCGCTGAACATGGTCACCCACATGCTCCTGATGCCTGCCTACCCGTTCTGGTCCCTGTTGACCATCGCGATCGAGGTCCTCGTGATCTGGGCGCTCACCGTGCACGGGCACGAGCTCCGCGACTGAGACTCCGGCCTCTCCTAGGGGGTCGGCTCGGGAGGCGGGATCGTGTGGGAGGGAGCCGCGGCCGCGATGGCCACGTCGACCGCCGTGGTCGTCCGCCTCGCGCGGGAGCCGCGGACGAGGTAGACGAGCACGATGCCCGAGGCGGCGATGATCGCCAGGGCGAGGGCGGAGGCCTGGAACCCGCTCGCCAGGGCGTCGGCCCGGGACGCGCCGTCGGCGAGGCGGTTCGCGGGGATTCCCGCGTACAGGGCCGCGACGATCGCGATCATCACGGACGGCCCGACGTACCGGGCCATGTTGGACAGCCCCGAGGCCGAGCCGACCTGGGAGGAGTCCACCGCGCTGGTCGCCGCCGAGGAGCAGGGGTTGTTCGACAGGCACAGGCCGAGGGCGGCCAGGACGATCGGGACGAAGAAGTACAGGTACCCCCAGCTCGCGCTCGTCAGCACGAGCAGCCCGAACGCCGCGGTCATGACGATGAACCCGACACCGACGACGGTGCTGGTGCCGTACCGATCAGCCAGCGTCGGCACCAGGGGCGTGAGGGCGATCATGCCGACGGTGGCCGGCAGCGTGGCCAGGCCTGCCTGGAGCGGGGACATGTCGAGCGTGGCCGGGTCCTGGAAGTAGAGGCTCAGCAGGAACATGAAGGCGTTGATGGTGGAGGCGCCGATCAGGATGCCGAGCGACGCGCCGACGAGCACCCGGTTCCGCAGGAGCGCGAGGTCGACGAGGGGCGCCGGGACGCTCGACTCCACCTTGACGAACGCGGCGACCGCGCCGAGGGAGACGCCGAAGCAGGCGAGGGTCCCGAGCGACGTCCAGCCCCAGCTCGCGCCCTCGCTGACGCCGAGGATGAACGGCGCGAGGATGAGCGCGATCAGGGCGGTGCCCAGCCAGTCGATCGAGCGGCTGCGCGTGGGGTCGGAGGACTCGGCCACCGAGCGCAGCGTCAGGGGGACCAGCACGGCGGCGACGGTCCCGGAGATCCAGAACAGCGCCTGCCAGCCCAGCGAGTCGACGAGCGCCCCGCCGATCAGCGGCCCGGCCGCGGCTCCGATCGCGGAGGCCGATCCCCAGTAGGAGACCGCGCGCAGGCGCGCCTCGCCGGGGGAGGCCACCGTGATCAGGCTCAGGCCGCTGGCGAGCAGGGTCGCACCGGATGCGCCCTGGACGCAGCGACCGAGGATCACGGCGAGGCCGGAGTCGACGGTGGCGATGAGGGCGCAGGAGGCGATGAAGAGCAGCAGCCCGCCGAGGAACACCTTCCGGCGACCGAAGACGTCGCCGAGCGCGCCCGAGGTCACGATGGCCGCAGCGCCCACCAGCGTGTAGCCGGTGACGGCCCACTGCATCGTGCTCACCGGGCTGCCCACGTCCTCGCTGATCGCGGGCAGCAGGATGGTCACGGCCGACGTGTTGGCGTTCACGACGAGCGTGGAGACGCACGCTGCCAGCATCACGCCGAGCGGCGTCCGCGCCGCAGTCGCGGCCACCCCGCCGCTGCTCATGGTCGGACTGTAGACCGGCGGGAGGGTCAGCGGTAGTTCGTGAACTGCAGGGCCAGGTCGTAGTCCTGCGCCTTCACCAGCTGCTGCACGGCCTGCAGATCGTCCCGCTTCTTGGAGGAGACGCGCAGCTCGTCGCCCTGGATCTGCGCCTTCACGCCCTTGGGCGCCTCGTCCCGGATCAGCTTGGAGATCTTCTTGGCGTCCTCCGAGGAGATCCCCTCCTTCAGCGTGATCCCGATCTTCGACCTGCTGGCCCGAGGGCCGCGGGTCGGAGGCGTCGAGCACCTTCAGGGAGACGCCGCGCTTGACGAGCTTGCCCTGGAAGACGTCGAGGACGGCGTTCGCCCGCTCGTCCGCCGACGCGGTGATCTCGATGGCGTGCTCGCCCTGCCACGCGATCGAGGCGCCCGTGCCCTTGAAGTCGTAGCGGGTCGCCACCTCGCGGGCGGCCTGGCCCAGGGCGTTGTCCACCTCCTGGCGGTCGAGCTTGCTCACGATGTCGAACGACGAGTCGGCCACGATTGATCCTCTTCCGGTTCCGCGTGCGTGGGTGCTGGTGGGCGCCACCGGTTTTTCTGCCGCGTGGCGCAGTTGCTATTGTCTCGTCCTGCCGCAGCCGGGGCGACACGCCCCGCGGCGGCACCGGCAGGTTGCCCGAGCGGCCAATGGGAGCGGACTGTAAATCCGTCGGCTTTTGCCTTCCAAGGTTCGAATCCTTGACCTGCCACCGGTCCCCGGATCGCCACGAGCGGCCGGGGACCACGTGTCCTCCGGGTCTGCGGCCGCGCGGGTCTCCTGCCGCGTGTTGCTCGCCCGCCGGGACGATCGCTTGGCACACTGTGGGCAGCCGGTGCGTGCCGGGGCGAGAGTGGAGACCTCAACATGGATTTCTGGGACATCATCTGGTTCATCATCGTCAGCTTCGCGTTCATCGCGTACCTGATGGTGATGTTCAACATCATCGTCGACCTGTTCCGGGACCACCAGACGTCCGGAGTGCTCAAGGCCGTCTGGATCGTGGCGCTGATCTTCCTGCCGCTGCTGACGGCCCTGATCTACCTCATCGCGAACGGCCGCGGCATGGCCGAGCGGCAGGTCGGCGCCATGCGCCAGGCGCAGGAGGCGCAGGAGAGCTACATCCAGTCGGTGGCCGGGAGCTCGCCCTCCGACCAGATCTCCCGGGCGAAGGCGCTGTTGGACGACGGCGCCATCAGCCAGGAGGAGTTCGAGCGGCTCAAGGCCAAGGCGCTCTCCTGACGACGACCGGGCAGCCGGGCTCACCCCTGGGTCGGCTCGGCTGCCGGCTCGGTGGGCCGGGCGAGGAACTCGACGACCGCTAGCAGCAGCACCAGCAGGGCGACGACCACGACCACGGTCACCGTGGGCCGGACCCGGAGCATCAGCGCGAGCGCGCCGGCGACCAGCGTGACCGCGCGGAGGGCCCGCTGGTGGTCGTGCACCCAGGTGCCGAAGCGGCCCGTGCTCCGTAGAGCACGCGGACGAGCGTCAGCGCGACCCCCAGGGCGAGCATGGCCGCGGCGACGCCGAGCGTCCCACGCAGGAGGGCACGACGGAGGCCCGCTGCGCCCGGGTGATGCCGTCGGACTCGACGAGCACGAACGACCGGTCCACCTCCGGGAAGGTGGACGCGAGCGCGAACCCGCCGCGACGAGGCGGTTCTTGACCTCCTCGATGATCGGCGCCGGGTTCCGGGTGATCTCGCCGTCCTGGGCGCTGACCGCCTACACCCTCGTTGCCCTCCAGCCACGACCTGGGTGTGTGCGAGCCGGTTCGCCTCGGACCAGACCTCGCCGAACTGGGGGCTGGCCACCACGGCCAGGGCTTGGAAGCGGACGAAGCCCTCGATCCCGCGTGCCAGCGGGATCACCAGGGCGGGCAACGCGTCGGAGACCCGCGGTGGCACGTTCGGCCTCGACGCCAGCGAGCCGACGACCTCGGCGGTCAGGTCCTCGACGCGCAGCTGGTCCATCACCACGGCGGTGACCTCGTCGGCGACGGCCTCCTGCACCCCCGGGTCGTCGATGATCGGCGCCACGGTCTCGACATAGCTGTCGGTGTCGGCCAGGGCGGTGCTCGCCCACACGGACAACACCGACAACGGGGCCAGGACGCACGCCAGCACGATGAGCGTCGCCGCCAGCGGGCCCTGCCTCGCGACCCCGGAGCCCGCTTCCGTGGTGAGCCGGCGGTCCGCGACGGGGTCACCGACCGTCCGGGCCCCGGAACCGGGCGAGCGCCTCGGCGGGGTCGGGGACGGTGGCGGCGCGCAGCCACCGCCGCGCCCGCGCCAGCGTGGCCGGGTCGGCCGGTGTCTCCGCGGCACCGAGCGCGGCGACGGCCGCGTCCCTGGCCCCGTCGAAGGCGAGCGTGGTGGCCGCCAGCATCCCGAGCAGCGCGCCCGGCCCGGGCGAGGTGACGGTGAACGGCATCTCGCGGTCCAGCGCCGCGTCCACCCGGGCGACCACGGCCGCCGGCGACCCGTCCGTGGCCAGGACCAGCGCGAGGTCGGCGGCGGCCAGCTCGTCGGCGGCGGCCAGCCACCCGTGGGCGGGGCCACCGCCGGGCCCGGCCTCGTCGGGCACCGCGACGTGCACCGGGGTGTCGTCGCCCAGGACGCCCTCGGCGCGGGCCGCGTCGACGGCGGCGACGACCCGCCGGGCGTTGCCGGCCGGGTCGCTCGGGTCGCGCAGCGCCAGCTCGACCCGCGCGAGGGCCAGCCCGGGCGCGCGCGCACACCGCGCCGCGGGGCCGGCGACCTGCGCCGCGCCCCCGGTGAGCACGAGCGCGACCGGAACGGGCGGCCCGGAGTCCGGCACCCGCCCCGCCACGGCGGGCAGGTCCGTGTCGGGCACGCGGAGGGCGCCGGCGCCCTCCGGCGGCGCGAGCGGCTCGGCCCCCTCCGGGACGGGAGCGTCGAGCAGGCCGAGCCAGAAGGGTTCGTCGCTCATGGGGCCACCGTAGCCAGACCCGGAGGCCGCGCGGCGTCGCTCTGTGTGCCCCGGTCCGCCACACTGGGTCCCCAGCACGGACCGGGTGCACGGGACCGGGTGCACGGACCGGGCCCACCGACCGGGAGGGGCGGCATGAGCAACCAGGAGCAGGATCCCGACGAGGTCGTCTGCGGGCCCGGCGGCGAGGACGGCCGCAACGCGGTCGTCGAGCCGATCGAGCCGCGCGAGGTCCCGCTCGGCGGCCCCCGCGCGATGCACGTGCGCCGCACGCTGCCGCAGCGGCGCCGCTCGCTCGTGGGCGCCTGGTGCTTCGTCGACCACTACGGCCCGGACGACGTCGCCCAGACCGGCGGCATGAACGTCCCCCCGCACCCGCACACCGGCCTGCAGACCGTGAGCTGGCTCTTCGCGGGCGAGGTGCTGCACCGCGACTCGGTGGGCACCGAGGCGCTGGTGCGGCCGGGCGAGCTGAACCTGATGACCGCCGGCCGCGGGGTCAGCCACTCCGAGGTCTCCACCGAGGGCACCGAGGTCCTGCACGGGGTGCAGCTGTGGGTGGCACTGCCCGAGGCGAGGCGCGAGTGCAACGCCTCCTTCGAGCACCACGCCCCGGAGCCGGTCGCGGGCCCCGGCCTGGAGGCCCGCGTCTTCCTCGGCGAGCTTCTCGGCGAGCGCTCCCCGGTGGCCACCGCGACGCCGCTGCTGGGCGCCGAGATCCGGCTCGAGCCCGACGCGCGGGTCGACCTCGACGTCGACGAGGCCCACGAGCTCGGCGTGCTCGTCGACGAGGGGTCCGTCGAGGTGGCCCGCGGCGATGCGGAGCCGGCCGAGGTCAAGCGCCACGTCCTGGGGTACGCCGCCCCCGGCGAGGGCGCGCTCTCGCTGCGCGCGGGCGGCGACGGCGCGCGCCTCCTGCTGCTCGGCGGGCCGCCCTTCGGCGAGGAGATCGTCATGTGGTGGAACTTCGTCGGCGGCACGCACGAGGACGTCGAGCAGGCGCGGGCCGACTGGCAGCTGCAGCTCGAGCGCGGCCGCGGTGGCGCGCTCGTGCGCGACTCCCAGGACGTGAGCAACGGCCGCTTCGGCGTCGTGATCGACGACCACGCGGCGCCGATCCCCGCGCCGCCGATGCCGCACACCCGGCTCCGCGCCCGGCGCTGAGCCCGTCGCTGAGCCCGGCCTGAGCCCGGCGCTGAGCCCGGCGTGCCGGACCGCGGCCGCCGTTCGGACCGCTGCGGGTCGCGCCGGGCGCGCGGGCCGCCGGCTGCGTAGCCTGCCGTGCATGACGCGCGTGCACGCCTTCGCCGACGACGCCCTGGCCGACCACGACGCGACCGCGCTGGTCGCCGAGCTGCGGGCGGGCCGGGTCTCGGTCCCCGAGGTCGTGGAGGCTGCCATCGCCCGCTGCGAGCGCGTCGCGCCGCGGCTCGGGGCGCTGGCGTGGACGGCGTACGACGGGGCCCGGGCGCGGGCGGCGGACCCGCCGGGCGGCTACTTCGCCGGCGTCCCGTTCCTCGTCAAGGACAACTGCGACGTGGCGGGGGCGCCCACCCAGCACGGGACCGACGCCTTCCGCGCCCGGCCCGCGAGGCAGGACGGCGACCTGGCCCGGATGATGCACGCGACCGGGCTGATCACCCTGGGCAAGAGCCAGCTCTCGGAGTTCGGCTTCAACGCCTCCGCCGAGCACGCGCGGCTCGGGCCGGTGCGCAATCCCTGGCACGCCGAGCACACCGCCGGCGCCTCCTCGGCCGGGTCGGCGGCGCTGGTCGCGGCGGGCGCCGTGCCGCTCGCCCACGCCAACGACGGCGGCGGGTCCATCCGGATCCCGGCCGCGGTCAACGGCCTGGTGGGGCTGAAGCCGACCCGCGGGCGGCTGGCGCAGGACAAGATGATGCGCGAGATGCCGGTGCGCATCATCGCCGACGGCGTCGTGACGCGGACGGTCCGCGACACCGCCGCCTTCCTGCGCGAGGCCGAGAAGGTCTACCGGAACCTGCGGCTGCCCCCGGTCGGCGACGTGCGCCGCCCGGCGTCCGCGCGCCTGCGGGTGGGCCTGGCCACCGAGTCGCCGACGGGCCGCGGCGCCAGCCCGGAGATGCGCGAGCGGACGCTGAAGCTCGCCGCCGTCCTCGAGGGCCTCGGCCACCACGTCGAGGAGGTGGACCTGCCGGCGCCCGCGGAGTTCGGCGACGACTTCCTCATCTACTGGGCCGGCATGGCGTCGTTCCTGGTCCGCACCGGCCGGCTCGGCTTCGGCCGCAGCTGGGACCGCGACCGGCTCGACCCCTTGACGCTGGGCCTGGACCGGTACGCCCGACGCCACGTCCACCGGCTGCCGGGGGCGACGCGGCGCCTGGCCGCCTCGCGGAAGCACACCGAGGCGTTCTACGCCGGTCACGACGTCCTGCTGACCCCGACGCTCGCGGCGGACACGCCGCCGCTGGGCCATCTCGAGCCCGCCCTGGGCTACGACGACCTCATCGAGCGCCTGCAGGCGTGGGTCGCCTTCACGCCGCTGCACAACGCGACCGGGGACCCGTCCCTGAGCCTGCCGCTGGCGCACGACGACCACGGGCTGCCGGTGGGGATGCTGGTCTCGGCCGGAAGGGGCCGCGAGGCGACGCTGCTGGAGCTCGGGCTCGAGCTCGAGGAGGCGCTCGGGATCCGCCGGATCACCGACTCCTGACCGGGGGACCGACCGATTTGGGAGGACCTCAGCGCGGGTTGTAGTGTTCTCGGCCGTTGCCCCTTTAGCTCAGTCGGCAGAGCGTCTCCATGGTAAGGAGAAGGTCTACGGTTCGATTCCGTAAAGGGGCTCTGGTCGGGCCCCGCCGACCCGTACGGGTCGGCGGGCTCCCCTGTCCAGTGGCGGGGTAGCTCAGGTGGTTAGAGCACACGGCTCATAATCGTGGTGTCGCGGGTTCGAGTCCCGCCCCCGCTACGCGTTCGACCGACCCGCTTGCCAGCACCCCGGCACCCGGCTGGCACCCAGCCGGGCACCCGACAGAGACGACAAGGACTTCACCGTGGCCACCAAGAGCTCCGACGTCCGCCCCAAGATCACCCTCGCCTGCGTGGAGTGCAAGGAGCGGAACTACATCACCAAGAAGAACCGGCGCAACGACCCCGACCGGCTCGAGATGAAGAAGTTCTGCCCCCGCTGCCGCACCCACACGGCGCACCGCGAGACCCGCTGAGCGAGCCGGTCGGCCGCGCGCCCGCGACCGGTCCGGCACCGGATCGCCGCGCGGCGCCGGGCTCGGCCTAGGCTGGGCCCATGGCTGTCGACGATTCCCTCGTCGGCCGGGAGTTCCCGCCGACCGATCCCTTCCTCGTGACCGCGGAGCGGTTGCGCGAGTTCGCCGCCGCGACCGGCGGCGCCTGGGAGGAGGGCCGCCCCGCCCCGCCCACCTTCCCGATCGTGCTCGCGTTCGACGCGATGCAGCACTTCATGGAGCAGGTCGACGTCTCCCTGCACCGCATCGTGCACGGCGAGCAGCGGTTCACCCACGAGCGCCCCGTCGTGCCCGGGGACGAGCTCACCGCCACCCTGACCGTCGCCAGCGTCCGGTCGATCCGCGGCACCGACATCATCGGCACCCGCAGCGCCATCACCGACGGCGACGGCACCCTGGTCTGCACGGCCTCGGCGACGCTGGTGCACACCGCCGGCACCGACGAGGGGAGCGGGGCATGAGCGCGCTCGAGGCGGGCGCCACCCTGGGCCCGCGCACCTTCCGGATCACCCGCGCCGACCTGGTGCGCTACGCCGAGGCGTCCGGCGACCAGAACCCGATCCACCAGTCCGACGAGGTGGCCGCCGAGGTGGGGCTGCCCGGTGTCATCGCGCACGGGATGCTGACGCTCGGCCTGGTCGGCCAGGCGGTCGCCGAGTGGACCGACCACGCCGAGGTGCTCGAGCTGGGCGCCAAGTTCACCGCGCCGGTCGTCGTCCCGGACACCGACGAGGGCGCCGAGCTGGTCGTGCAGGGCACCGTCAAGGACGTCGCGGACGGTCGGATCTCGCTGGCTCTGGAGGTGACCAGCGGCGGGAGCAAGGTGCTCGGCGCGCCGCGGGCGGCCGTCCGTGCCTGAGCTGCCCGGCGAGGTGCTCCTGCGCGACCGCACCACGCTGCGGCTCGGGGGCCCCGCCCGGCGCTTCGTCGAGGCCACGACGGAGGCCGAGCTGCTCGACGAGGTGCGCGCGGCCGACGTCGCCGGCGAGCCGCTGCTCCTGCTCGCCGGGGGCAGCAACCTCGTCGTCGCCGACGAGGGGTTTCGGGGGACCGTGGTGGCCGTCGGCACCCGCGGCGTCCAGCTCGAGTCGGTGGCCGGCGAGCAGGCCGGTGCGGACGCCGGGGACGGTGCCGGGGACGGTGCCGCCTGCGACGGTGCCGTCGTCCGCGTCGCGGCCGGGGAGGACTGGGACGCCTTCGTCGCCCGCGCCGTGGCCTCCGGATGGGTCGGCGTCGAGGCGTTGTCCGGCATCCCCGGCTCGGTGGGGGCGACCCCCGTGCAGAACGTCGGCGCGTACGGCCAGGAGGTGGCGGAGACGATCGCCCGGGTGCGCACCTGGGACCGCGCCGAGGGCCGGCTGCGCACGTTCGCGGCCGCCGACTGCGGCTTCGGCTACCGCACCAGCCGCTTCAAGGCCGAGCCCGGGCGGTACGTCGTGCTCGAGGTGACCTTCCAGCTCCGCCGCGGCGACCTCTCGGCCCCGGTCCGGTACGCCGAGCTCGCGACCGCCGTCGGCGTCGAGCAGGGGGAGCGTGCCCCGATGAACGAGGTGCGCGAGGCGGTCCTGCGGCTGCGCGGCGGCAAGGGGATGGTGCTGCTGGCCGACGACCACGACACCTGGAGCGCGGGGTCGTTCTTCACCAACCCGCTGCTCGACCCGGCGGAGGCCGACGCGCTGCCGGCCCGGGCGCCGCGCTGGCCGACCGACGACGGCCGCGTCAAGACGAGCGCGGCGTGGCTGATCGAGCACGCCGGCTTCGGCAGGGGCTTCGGGCGCGAGGTCGGCGACGGCCGCGTCACCCTGTCCACCAAGCACACGCTCGCGATGACCAACCGCGGCGAGGCCCGCACCGAGGACCTGCTGGCGGTCGCCCGGGCGGTGCGCGACGGGGTCGCCGAGCGGTTCGGCGTGACCCTGGTCAACGAGCCCGTGCTCGTCGGCTGCTCGCTCTGAGCCCGGGGCCGCGGCCGAGCCCGGGGCCCGGGTGTGCGTCAGCCCCAGCGGCTCTCGTCCGGCGGGGCCGCGAGCCACGCGTCGACCGCGGCGCACCCGGCCGCGACCACGTCGCTGGGCGCCCGCGAGGCGGCGAACGACATCCGGGCCAGCCGCGCCAGGTCGGCGTCGGTGAGCCCGTGCGCGGCGCGCATCGAGGCGTACTGGCCCGCCAGCCGCGAGCCGAAGAGCAGCGGGTCGTCCGCGCCGAGCGCCACGGTGGCCCCGGCGTCGAGCAGCTCCGGCAGCGGCACCGACGAGGGGTCGGAGTAGACCCCGAGCGACACGTTGGAGATCGGGCAGACCTCCAGCGCGATGCCCTCGGCGACGACGCGCTCGAGCACCGCGGGGTCCTCGGCGCTGCGGACGCCGTGGCCGAGCCGGTCGGCGTGCAGCTCGTCGAGGCAGGTGCGCACGTGCTCGGCGCCGCGCAGCTCGCCGCCGTGCGGCACCAGCGCGAGCCCGGCGCGCTCGGCGATGGCGAAGGCGCGCGCGAAGTCGGCCGTCGTGCCGCGCCGCTCGTCGTTGGAGAGGCCGAAACCCACGACGCCGCGGCCGGCGTACTGCGAGGCCAGCCGGGCCAGGGCCCGCGCGTCGAGCGGGTGCCGGGTGCGGTTGGCGGCGATCACGAGGGCGATCCCCACGCCGGTGCGCCCGGCCGCGTCGCGGACGCAGTCGAGCACCAGGTCGGTGAAGGCGGTGATCCCGCCGTAGCGGGCGGCGAACCCGCTCGGGTCGACCTGGATCTCGAGCCAGCGGGACCCGTCGGCGGCGTCGTCCTCGGCCGCCTCGCGCACCAGCCGGCGCACGTCGTCCTCGGTCCGCAGCACCGACCGGGCGACGTCGTAGAGCCGCTGGAACCGGAACCAGCCCTTCTCGTCGGCCGCGGAGAGGTGCGGCGGCCAGTGGTGCACGAGGGAGTCCGGCAGGGCGATCCCGTCCCGCTCGGCGAGCTCGAGCAACGTCTCGTGGCGCATGGAGCCGGTGAAGTGCAGGTGCAGGTGGGCCTTGGGCAGCGCGCGGAGGTCGCGCCGCGGGGTGCTCACGCCGTCATCCTAGGAGCGGGCGGGCGCGGAACAGACGGGGGAGCCACCGCGTGGCGCCGTTTGGACGGGGCACCGCGGCACCCGTAGACTCCCCGATTGGTGCTGTTCCCGATGCTTCGCCCTGCCCTCGCGCCGATCGTGCGGGGCTCGCGCAGCGACGGGAACGCCGCCGGAGGGCACTAGCTCAACTGGCAGAGCATCGGTCTCCAAAACCGAAGGTTGGGGGTTCGAGTCCCTCGTGCCCTGCAGGGACCCAGACAGCGCAGACGACAGCCCGACGACAGCTTGGTGAGGTGAAGGGCGTGACGGACAGCAAGGCCTCCACGCGCGACTCGCGCGAGGATGGCCCGGAGCGCACCAGCCCGACCACCTTCGTCCGCCAGGTGATCGCGGAGCTGCGCAAGGTCGTGGTGCCCACGCAGCAGCAGCTGATCACCTACTTCATCGTGGTCATGGTCTTCGTGCTGGTGATGATGGCGATCATCTCCGTGCTGGACCTCGCCCTCGGCCAGCTGGTGTTCCAGATCTTCGCCGGCAACAGCTGACCCGCCGGCCGGCCGCAGACAGCAACGAGTAGACGGAGCAACACGTGTCGCAGGAGCAGGACCACCAGGACCCCGTCGGGGTCGACCCCGACGTCGAGCGCGCCGTGGAGTCCGCCACCGACGAGCTTCCGGACGCCATGCCGGAGGAGACGGTTGCCTCGGGTCCGCAGGACCCCGACGGTGACGACCAGCTGGTCGCCGCCGCCGACGACACCGAGTCGGCCGTCGGCGCTGCGGAGGCCACGCTGGCCGCCGAGCAGGCCGCCGAGCAGGCCGCCGAGGAGCCGACCGAGGCCGAGGACCCGCTCGAGACCTGGCGCCGCGAGCTGTGGATGAAGCCCGGCGACTGGTACGTGGTGCACACGTACGCCGGCATGGAGAAGCGGGTCAAGGCGAACCTCGAGAACCGGATCGTCTCGCTGAACATGGAGGACTACATCTACGAGATCGTGGTCCCCACCGAGGACGTCGCCGAGATCAAGAACGGCCAGCGCAAGACGGTCAACCGCACCCGGTTCCCCGCCTACGTGCTGGTCCGGATGGACCTCACCGACGAGTCCTGGGCCGCCGTGCGGCACACCCCGTCGGTCACCTCCTTCGTCGGCAACAGCCACCAGCCCGTGCCGCTGACCCTCTCCGAGGTCGAGAACTGGCTGGCGCCGACCTTCGTCACGGAGACGGAGACCGAGTCCAAGAGCGAGGGCGCCGCGTCCGGCGGCGGCACCGCCCGCAAGCAGGTCGAGGTCGCCGACTTCGACGTGTCCGACTCCGTGATGGTCATCGACGGGCCGTTCGCGACGCTGCACGCGACGATCACCGAGATCAACGCGGAGTCCCAGAGGGTCAAGGCCCTCGTCGAGATCTTCGGCCGGGAGACCCCGGTCGAGCTGAGCTTCAGCCAGATCCAGAAGGTCTGAGACCTTCCCCGGCTGAGCCCGGCGCACCACCAGGTGGCAGGGGACGGGCGGCGAGCGATCGCCGTACCGCCCTCGTCATGACCACGACACGAGAGTAGGAACCACCCAGATGCCTCCCAAGAAGAAGATCGCTGCCCTGGTCAAGGTGCAGCTGCAGGCCGGTGCGGCGACGCCCGCCCCGCCGGTCGGTACGGCGCTCGGCCCGCACGGCGTCAACATCATGGAGTTCTGCAAGGCGTACAACGCCGAGACGGAGTCCATGCGCGGCAACGTGATCCCGGTGGAGATCACGATCTACGAGGACCGCTCCTTCACCTTCGTCACCAAGACCCCGCCCGCCGCGGAGCTGATCAAGAAGGCCGCCGGACTGCAGCGCGGCTCGGGCGTGCCGCACAAGGAGAAGGTCGGCAAGCTGACCAAGGACCAGGTCCGCGAGATCGCGCAGACGAAGATGCCCGACCTCAACGCCAACGACATCGACCAGGCCATGAAGATCGTCGAGGGCACCGCCCGCTCCATGGGCGTCACCACCGACTGAGGCCCGCACCCCCTCCTCCGGCGCCCGTGCCGGAGGCCGCACCCGTGGCAGAGCCGCGCTGGCTCACCCGACCACACTCAGAAGAGAGCTGATCTGACATGCAGCGCAGCAAGACCTACCGTGCCGCCGCCGAGAAGATCGACGGGGACGCGCTCTACGCGCCCCTCGCCGCGATCCAGCTGGCGAAGAGCACCGCCAAGAAGAAGTTCGACGAGAGCGTCGACGTCGTGATGCGTCTCGGCGTGGACCCGCGCAAGGCCGACCAGATGGTCCGCGGCACCGTGAACCTGCCGCACGGCACCGGCAAGACGGCCCGCGTGCTGGTCTTCGCCAACACCGACAAGGCCGAGGCCGCCCGCGCGGCCGGCGCCGACGAGGTCGGCGGCGACGAGCTCATCGAGAAGGTCAACGGCGGCTACCTCGACTTCGACGCCGTCGTCGCGACCCCCGACATGATGGGCAAGGTCGGCCGCCTCGGCCGCGTGCTCGGCCCCCGCGGCCTGATGCCGAACCCGAAGACCGGCACGGTCACGCCCGACGTGGCCAAGGCCGTCTCCGACATCAAGGGCGGCAAGATCGAGTTCCGCGTCGACCGGCACGCGAACCTGCACTTCATCATCGGCAAGGCCTCGTTCTCCGAGACCGCGCTCGTCGAGAACTACGGCGCCGCGCTCGAGGAGATCCTGCGGCTCAAGCCGTCGGCCTCCAAGGGCCGCTACGTCAAGAAGGTGACGTTCTCGACGACCATGGGCCCCGGCGTCCCGGTCGACCCGAACCGCACCCGCAACCTGGCCGAGGACGAGCAGGGCTGACGCACCCCGTCACCGCCGAGTGGGCGTGAGTCGCGAGCGCGACTCACGCCCACTCGTCATGTCAGCGCCGGTCGGGTGCCGACCGCGGCAGGGTGGTCTCGGCGGGCGAGTGCCCCTCAGCCGGCGAGCTTCTCGGCCGCAGCGAGCGCCACGCAGGTGGCCACGCCCGCCATCGCGGTCTGCACCTGGTCCAGCGGCGGGAAGGTCGGCGCGAGCCGGATGTTCTGGTCGCGCGGGTCTCGGCCGTGTGGGAACGACGACCCCGCCGGCGTCAGCGAGATGCCGGCCTCCTTCGCCAGGGTCACCACCCGGCTGGCCGTGCCGTCGAGCACGTCGAGGCTCACGAAGTAGCCCCCGCGCGGCCGCGTCCAGTCGGCGACGCCGAGCCCCTCGAGCTGCGCGTTGAGCGCGGCGTCCACGGCGGCGAACTTCGGCGCGATGATCTCGCGGTGCCGCTCCATGTGCGCGCGCACGCCGTCGGCGTCGCCGAAGAACTGCACGTGGCGGAGGTGGTTGACCTTGTCCGGCCCGATCGAGGCCATGCCGAGGTGCCGGAGGAACCACGCCTTGTTGTCGGCCGACTGCGCCATCGCGGCGACGCCGCCGCCGGCGAACGTGATCTTCGAGGTCGAGGCGAACATGATCGGCCGGTCCGGGTTGCCCGCCTCGGCGGCGAGCTCGAGGGCGGGGGCGCTCTCGGTGCCGGTCTCGGTGAGGTGGTGGACGACGTAGGCGTTGTCCCAGAAGATCCGGAAGTCCGGGGCCGCGGCCGGCATCGCCATCAGCTCGCGGGCCACCTCGGGGGAGACGGTCACGCCGGAGGGGTTGGCGTAGGTCGGCACGACCCACATCCCCTTCACGGACGGGTCCTCGGCCACCAGCGAGCGCACGGCGTCCAGGTCGGGTCCGTCCTGGCCGGTCGGCACCGTCACCATCTCGATGCCGAAGTCGGCCAGCATCGAGAAGTGCCGGTCGTAGCCGGGCACCGGGCAGACGAACTTCACGGTCTCCTCCTCGCCCCACGGGCGGGGCGAGCCCGGGCCGCCGAAGAGCAGCAGGAAGCTCACGGCCTGGTGCATCATCGTCAGGCTGGAGTTGCCGCCGCAGATCACGGAGGCCGCCTCGACGTCCAGCAGGTCGGCGAAGATCTCGCGCAGCTCGGCCAGCCCCTCGAGGCCGCCGTAGTTGCGCACGTCGACCCCGGCGCGGTCCTTCGTGCCGTTCGGCAGGGAGAGGAGCGCGTCGGAGAGGTCGAGCTGCTCGGCCGACGGCTTGCCGCGGGTCAGGTCCAGGTTGAGGCCCCGCGCGCGCAACGTCTCGTACGCCGCTCGTTGCTCCTCGGCGAAGGCGGCGAGGTCGGCGTCGGACAGGGAGCTGAGGGGGGCGTGGCTCATGCGGCCACCCTGCCAGCCGGGCGGCACCCGGACCCACCCGGTTCCGCGGGTCGTAGGCTCGCGCCATGGCCGCCGAGGACCGGGCCCACGACCGATGGGCCGTGCTGGTGCGTCCCTCGGCCAACCGGGTGTACGACGGCGAAGCGCCCGCGCTGCTCCGGGCCGAGCTCGCGGTGCTCGCCGAGGAGGTGCTCGCGGGTGCGCTGACCGGGCCGCGGACCACCACCCTGGCCGGCCTCGACTACGTCACGTTCGCCGGCGCCGCGGCCGAGCCGTCGGTGCGGGCCCACCTCGCCCGGCTCTCCTCGGCGTACGCGCTGTTCCGGCTCGACGGGGACGCGGCGCAGCCCGCGCTGCGCCCGGCCGAGCTGCCCGCCCCCGACGAGCTCGACGACGACCTGCTGACGATCCAGAAGTACGGCGGCAAGACCAACGAGGCGTTCACCGCCCTGCTGCTCAACCTCACGCTGTGGGCGTCGGCCGCGGGCCCGGCCTCCGCCGGGGGAGGGCTGACGGTGCTCGACCCGATGTGCGGGCGCGGCACCACGCTGAACCGGGCGCTCTGGCTGGGCCACCACGGCCTGGGCGTGGAGATCGACCCCAAGGACGTGGAGGCCTACGACGGGTTCCTGCGGACCTGGCTGCGCCGCAAGCGGATCAAGCACGAGATCGAGAACGTGCCGCTGCGCCAGGACGGACGCACCGCTGGACGGCGGCTCGAGGCCTCGTTCGCGCCCGACAAGGCAGCGTGGAAGGCCGGCGACCGGCAGCGCCTCCGGGTCCTGCAGGCCGACACCGTCGCCGCCGGCGAGCTGCTGGCCCGCGACGCGGCGGACGTCGTCGTCACCGATGCCCCCTACGGGGTGCGGCACGGCTCGCACGCCCGGGGACCGGGCGGGGGCACGGACCGCTCGCCCCTGGCCCTGCTCGAGGCCGCCCTGCCCGGGTGGCTGCGGGTGCTGCGGCCGGGGGGAGCGGTCGGCCTCGCGTGGAACACCCGGGTCGCGCCCCGCGAGGACGCGCTGGCCGTGCTGGCCGCGGCCGGCCTGGAGCCCCTGGACCACGGCCCCTGGCGCGAGCTGGAGCACCGGGTCGACGCGTCGATCCAGCGCGACGTCCTCGTGGCCCGGCTGCCGCGCTAGCCGGGCCCCGGAGGGCCGGGCCACGGCCGATTTGGCCCCGGGTGCCGCGGCCGCCTAGACTCGCCGCTGATCCAGAGACCGCCGGTCTCCGTGACGCGCTCCGGCGCGGCACGGTCGAAGGCTCCGCACGTCGGACGGCCAGCGCAGGTGACAGTGTCCGACCCGACGACCCGCCTCCCCGTGAGCGCGACGTCGCCCGAGGTTCGGTGCCCTGCCCTGTCGCGGGTGCGCGCCGACGCTCGGCTCCTTCTCCGCCGGTCTCGTCGTCCGAGTTCCGGAAGGAGTCCCATGGCTGCGCGGCCAGAAAAGGTTGCCGCCGTCGAGGAGATCGTTGACGAGTTCAACAGCTCCAGCGGCGCCGTGCTGACCGACTACCGCGGGCTGACCGTCAAGGGGCTGCAGGACCTGCGCCGCTCCCTCGGTGAGAACGCGAACTACGCCGTGGTCAAGAACACGCTGGCCAAGATCGCCGCCGACGAGGTGGGGATCGAGAGCTTCAAGGAGCTCCTGAACGGCCCGACCGCCATCGCCTTCGTCAAGGGCGACATGGTCGAGACCGCGAAGGGCCTGCGTGACTTCGCCAAGGCGAACCCCGCCCTGATCGTCAAGGGCGGCTACCTCGACGGCAGCCCCCTCGAGCCCTCCGAGATCGCCAAGATGGCGGACCTGGAGTCGCGCGAGGTGCTGCTGGGCAAGATGGCGGGCGCGATGCTCGCGTCGCTGACCCAGGCTGCCTACCTGTTCAACGCCCCCGCCTCGCAGGTTGCCCGGCTCGCCGGCGCCCTGCAGGAGAAGGCCGAGCAGGACCCCTCGATCCTCGCAGGTGGTGCCGGTGAGCCGGCCGCTGACGCTGCCGAGGAGAGCCCGGCCGAGGACGCTGCCGCGTCCGAGGCCCCGGCCGACGAGGCCACCTCCGACGAGGCCCCGTCGACCGAGGCCTGACCCCGGGCCGACCACCACCTGAAACCCGGCCGCGCCCCGCACGGGGCCGGCCAGCGATGAGAAAGGTTCGCAACCATGGCGAAGCTGAGCAACGACGAGCTCCTTGACCACTTCAAGGAGATGACCCTGATCGAGCTGTCCGAGTTCGTGAAGCAGTTCGAGGAGACCTTCGGCGTGACCGCCGCGGCCCCGGTGGCCGCCGCGGCCCCGGCCGCCGCGGGCGGCGCCGAGGCTGGCGAGGAGGCGGCCGAGCAGGCCGACTTCGACGTCGTCCTCGAGTCCGCGGGCGAGAAGAAGATCAACGTCATCAAGGAGGTGCGCGGCCTGACCTCGCTCGGCCTCAAGGAGGCCAAGGAGCTGGTCGAGGGCGCGCCCAAGCCGATCCTGGAGAAGGTCGACAAGGAGCAGGCCGAGAAGGCCAAGGCCGCGCTCGAGGGCGCCGGCGCTTCCGTCACCCTGAAGTGACCCGGCCCGCCCCCGCACGGGGGTAGCAGCACCGGCGAGGACCCCGCCGCGCACCGCGCGGCGGGGTCCTGCTGCGTCCGCGGGCCTGGTGAAGACCGGTTCGCGGCGTCTTCCGCAGGGGGACCGCGAGGTCCTCAGCGTGCGTTAGGGTGCGCCTACTCGTCGGTAGAACGGGTGGACCCCCCGCAGTGCCCCGCGGTTCGCCGACCCGCCCACGACCCCGTGGTGAGGTCGCGACCGAGGCGTAACTTCGCGCGGTCCGAGCCGTTGCCATGGAGGGAGGGACTCCATGCCAGCCGGCGGGGTCCGGCAGCTGAGGCATTGAGGGAAGGCACCGCATGGGCGTCGAGATCAAGGTCGACCACCTGAGCAAGTCGTTCGGGAAGCAGTTGATCTGGGGCGACGTCACGCTCACGATCCCCGCGGGGGAGATCTGCGTGATGCTGGGCCCCTCGGGCACCGGCAAGTCCGTCTTCCTGAAGGCGCTGATCGGGCTGCTCAAGCCCGACCAGGGCTCGATCGTCATCGAGGGCACCGACATCGCGTCCTGCCCCGAGCGGGAGCTCTACGAGATCCGCAAGCTGTTCGGCGTGCTGTTCCAGGACGGCGCGATGTTCGGCTCCATGGACCTCTACGACAACGTGGCGTTCCCGCTGCGGGAGCACACGAAGAAGACCGAGTCCGAGGTCCGCGACGTGGTCATGGAGAAGATGGACCTCGTCGGCCTGATCGGCGCGGAGGACAAGCTGCCGGGTGAGATCTCCGGCGGCATGCGCAAGCGGGCCGGCCTGGCCCGCGCGCTGGTCCTGGATCCCGAGATCGTGCTCTTCGACGAGCCCGACTCGGGTCTCGACCCCGTCCGCACGTCGTTCCTGAACCAGCTGATCGTCGACCTGAACGCGCAGACCGACGCCACGTTCCTGATCGTCACGCACGACATCAACACCGCCCGCACGGTGCCGGACAACATCGGGCTGCTCTACCACAAGCACCTGGCGATGTTCGGCCCGCGCGAGATGCTGCTCTCCAGCGACGAGCCGGTGGTGCGGCAGTTCCTGAACGCCCAGAAGATCGGCCCGATCGGCATGTCCGAGGAGAAGGACGCCGACGAGCTCGCCGCCGAGGGCGACCAGGAGCTGCCGCCGATCCCGCCGATCCCGCTGCAGCTCGAGCCCTCCAACGGCATCCCCCGCCGCTCGCAGCGGGAGCCCGGCTCCTGGTGCGAGGAGAACGGCGTGACCCCGCCCGAGGGGTCCTTCGAGTCCCACAACGCCGGAGCCCTCTGACCCCGTGGCCACCCTGACCTCAGCCCGGGTGCTGGCGCCGATCGGCACAGCGGGCAAGCTCTTCGCCTTCGGGCTCGACGTGTTCCGAGGGCTGTTCCGTCGACCCTTTCAGCTCAAGGAGTTCCTCCAGCAGGCGTGGTTCATCGCCTCGGTGACGATCATCCCGACCGCGCTGGTCGCGATCCCGTTCGGCGCGGTCATCGCGCTCCAGGTGGGTGGCCTGATCAAGCAGTTCGGCGCCCAGTCGTTCACCGGGTCGGCGAGCGTGCTCGCGGTGGTCCGCGAGGCGGGACCGATCGCGACCGCCCTGCTGATCGCGGGCGCCGGCGGCTCGGCGATCGCGGCAGACCTCGGCTCGCGGAAGATCCGCGAGGAGCTCGACGCCATGATGGTGCTGGGCATCGACCCGATCCAGCGCCTCGTGGTGCCCCGCGTGCTCGCCTGCATGCTGGTCGCGGTCTTCCTCAACGGGCTGGTCAGCGTCGTCGGCGTCTCGGGCGGCTACGTCTTCAACGTCGTGCTCCAGGACGGGACACCAGGGGCGTACGTCGCGAGCTTCACCGCGCTCGCACAGCTGCCCGACATCTGGCAGGGCATGGTCAAGGCGCTGGTCTTCGGCCTGATCGCCTCGATCGTCGCCTGCTACAAGGGCATGAACGCCGCCGGCGGCCCGAAGGGCGTCGGGGACGCCGTGAACGAGTCCGTCGTCATCACGTTCCTGCTGCTGTTCGTCGCCAACTTCGTCCTCAGCGCGATCTACTTCCAGGTCGTCCCACCGAAGACGGGTTGATGACGATGGCCAACCTGAAGTCCGCCTACCAGAAGCCGGCCGCGGCGCTCGACAACCTCGGCGCCGAGCTGTCCTTCTTCCTCACCGCGATCGCGTGGACGCCGCGCACCGTGCGGCGCTACAAGAAGGAGATCCTGCGGATCCTCGCCGAGGTGACGCTGGGCTCCGGCGCCCTCGCCGTCATCGGCGGCACCGTCGGCGTGATCACCGCCCTGAGCTTCTTCACCGGCACCGAGGTCGGGCTGCAGGGCTACGCCGCACTGAACCAGCTCGGCACCGCCGCCTTCTCCGGGTTCGTCTCCGCGTACTTCAACACCCGCGAGATCGCCCCGCTGATCGCCGGCATCGCGCTCGCCGCGACGGTCGGCTGCGGCTTCACCGCGCAGCTGGGCGCCATGCGGATCTCCGAGGAGGTGGACGCGCTGGAGGTGATGGCGATCCCGTCGCTGCCCTTCCTCGTGACCACCCGGATCATCGCCGGCCTCATCGCCATCGTCCCGCTCTACGTGGTCGGCCTGATGACCTCGTACTTCGCGACCCGCCTGACCGTGACGCAGTTCTTCGGCCAGAGCGCGGGCACCTACGACCACTACTTCAACCAGTTCCTGCCTCCGGGAGACGTCCTGTGGTCCTTCGGCAAGGTCCTGGTCTTCGCCGTCACGGTGATTCTCATCCACTGCTACCACGGCTACAACGCCTCGGGCGGGCCGGCAGGCGTGGGTGTGGCGGTCGGCCGTGCGGTGCGGACCAGCATCGTGGCGATCAACGTGATCGACCTGTTCCTGTCCATGGCGATCTGGGGCGCCAACACGACGGTCAGGCTGGCGGGGTGATCCGGGCATGAAGTTCAAGATCTTCGGCGTCGTCTTCGTCACGCTCCTGGCGACAGGAGTGTGGGGGACCTACGCCATCTTCACGAAGAAGTTCGCCGACTACGACGAGGTCACGCTCTCGGCCACCAACATCGGCCAGCAGCTGCCCCAGCGCGGCGACGTCAAGATCCGCGGCAAGATCGTGGGCGAGGTGCTCGACGTCGCGACGATCGGCCCGGAGGAGGCAGAGGTGACGCTCGGCCTCTTCCCCGAGGAGACCGACATCATCCCGGCCAACGTGACCGGCGCGATCCTGCCGAAGACCCTCTTCGGCGAGAAGTTCGTCTCCCTCGAGCTCCCGGACAACCCGGCCGCGGAGTCGATCCAGGCGGGCGACACCATCGACCGCACCGACGTCTCGATCGAGGTCGAGAAGGTGCTCTCCGACCTGTACCCGCTGCTGCGCACCGTGCAGCCTGCCGAGCTCAACAAGTTCCTCACCGCGCTCTCCAACGCCCTCGAGGGCCGCGGCGAGCAGCTCGGCGAGAACCTGGAGACGCTCGACGGGTACATGAAGAAGCTGAACCCGGAGATCCCGCGGCTGCTCGACGACCTGCGGCTGACGGCCGAGGTCTCCGACATCTACTCCGACGTGCTGCCGGACGTGGCCGCGATCCTGCGGAACCAGATCACCACGCTGGGCACGCTCGAGGAGCGCGAGGACAAGCTGAACGCGTTGTTCACCGACGTGGGCCGGTTCTCGACGTTCACGAAGGGCTTCCTGAACCGCAACGACACGCAGATCATCCAGTCGGCGCGGCTCGGCGCCCAGCAGCTGGAGGTCTTCGCCCGGTACGCGCCCGAGTTCCCGTGCCTCGCGGGCGGCATCGTGAAGGCCGGCAAGGCGCAGGCCGAGGCGTTCCGCGGCTACACGCTGCACATCAACCTCGAGCTGCTGCCGAACCAGCCCCGGGCCTACGAGGCCGGCGACCGGCCCCGGTACGGCGCCGACAGCTCCCCGCACTGCGGCACGTTGCCGAACCCGCCGTACGACCAGGAGAACAGGTTCGACAACCAGCCCGACTTCGACGACGGCGTCGACGAGCCGACGGGCAAGGGCACCTCGCGCGCGGCCACCGGCTTCGACGCCGGCGGCGCCTCGGCCCCGCAGGGCATGTGGCCCGGCTCGACCCCGGAGACGAAGGTGCTGAAGTCCCTGCTAGGCCCGACCCTGGGCGTGTCCGACGCGGAGGTGCCCGACCTCGGGCCCCTGCTCGTGGGCCCCCTCGCGCGGGGAGCGGAGGTGTCGCTCCGATGATCCTCGGACTCGACAAGGCGACCGGGTCCGCCCTGGTCAAGCTGACGATCTTCATCGTCAGCACGACGCTGGCCACGGGCCTGCTCGTCATCACCATCGGCAACATCTCGTTCCGCTCGGCGAGCGACTACACGGCGGACTTCGTCGACGCCACGGGCGTCGTCGAGGGCGACGACGTGCGTGTCGCCGGCGTCAAGGTCGGCAGCGTCAAGGGCGTCGAGGTCGTCGACCGCACCCGGGCGCGGGTCACGTTCTCCGTGGAGGACTCGACGGCCGTCACGGGCGCGACCAACGTCGACATCCGGTATCGCAACCTCGTGGGCCAGCGCTACCTCGCGCTGACGCAGGACATCGGCGACGCGCAGCGCCAGGACCCCGGCGAGACGATCCCCGTGGACCGCACCTCCCCGGCGCTGGACCTGACGGTGCTGTTCAACGGCTTCAAGCCGCTGTTCCGCGCGCTCTCGCCGGCCGACGTGAACAAGTTCTCCTTCGAGATCGTCCAGGTCTTCCAGGGCCAGGGCGGCACCGTGGAGAGCCTGTTGGGCAACACGGCCTCGCTGACCTCCACGCTGGCCGACCGCGACGAGGTGATCGGCAGCCTCATCACCAACCTCGACCGGACGCTCGAGAACCTGGGCAGCCGGGACGAGGAGCTCTCGCGGCTGATCGTCAACTTCCGCGAGCTGGTCGGCGGCCTGAAGAAGGACCGCCAGGCCATCCTCGGCTCGCTGGAGGGCATATCCGACCTCTCGGTGGAGACCGCCGACCTCGTCGACGGCATCCGCGAGCCCTTCGTGCGCGACGTGACGCAGCTCAAGCGGCTCGCCGGCAACCTGTCCAAGCGGAAGAACCAGGCGGAGATCGATCGCGCCCTGCAGGTCCTCCCGATCAAGCTCCGGAAGGTGGGTCGAACCGCGATCTACGGCTCGTTCTTCAACTTCTACCTGTGCCAGTTCGAGGGCAGCGTGAAGGTGGCCGGGCAGAGCGCCCCGGTGACCTACCCGGCCGCCGGCACCACGGCGGGCGAGAGGTGTGATCTCGGATGAAGCCCTTCCGCGACCGCAACCCCGTCCCGATCGGTGCGGCCAGCCTCCTCGTGATCGCGCTGCTGATCACGGCGGCGTTCAAGGCCGGCGACCTCCCGCTCATCGGCGGCGGCGACACGTACTACGCGGCGTTCAGCGAGGCCGGCGGCCTGAAGGCCAACGACGAGGTGCGCATCGCTGGCGTCCGCGTCGGCAAGGTCACCGACGTCGCGCTCGACGGCGACCACGTGCAGGCGACCTTCAAGGTCGACACGGGTGAGCGGTTCGGCCCGGAGTCGAGCGCGTCGATCCGCGTCAAGACGCTGCTCGGCGAGCGCTTCCTGGCACTCGAGCCGTCCGGCCAGGGGCAGATGGAGGAGGAGGACGAGATCCCGATCGACCGCACCACGTCGCCCTACGACGCGGTGGACGCCTTCTCCGGGCTGGCCGAGCGGGCCGAGGACATCGACACCGACCAGCTCGCGACGTCGCTGACCACGCTCGCCGACCTCGGGCGCAACACCCCGCAGGAGTTCCAGGCGGCGCTCGAGGGCGTCTCCCGGCTCTCGCGGAACCTCGCCGAGAAGGACGAGCAGATCAACTCGCTGCTCAAGAACCTCGAGTCCGTCTCCGGGGTGCTGAACGACCGCGACGAGGACCTGGTGGCGCTGATGCGCGACGCGGACGTCCTCTTCCGGGCGATCGTGGCGCGGCGCGAGGCGATCAACGACCTGCTGGTCTCGACGACGACCCTGTCCAAGGAGCTGACGGCCCTGGTGCGCCAGAGCCGCGCCGACCTCAAGCCCGCCCTGAACCGGCTGGAGAACGTGACCGACCTGCTGCTCCGCAACGAGGACAACCTGACCAACGCGCTGCGGCTGATGGCGCCGTTCTACCGGGTGTTCGCGAACACGCTGGCCCAGGGCCCGTGGTTCGACACCTACATCCAGAACCTGCCGCCGGCTCCCCAGGTGGGTGGCTGACATGGTGAGCACGCTGCGCAGGATCCTGGTCCCCGTCATCGCGCTGAGCCTGGCCGCTGCGGCCGCCGTGGTCGTCTTCGGGGGCGGCGACGACCGCAAGACGCTGGTCGCGCACTTCCCGCGGACGATCTCGATCTACGAGGGCAGCGACGTCCGCGTGCTCGGGGTTCCCGTGGGCACCGTCGAGACCGTGGAGCCCGAGGGCACGGACGTGGTCGTCACGATGAAGTACGAGGCCGAGCGGCAGCTGCCCGCCGACGCCCGGGCGATGATCATCGCGCCGGCGATCGTCGGCGACCGGTACGTCCAGATCGGCCCCGTGTTCGACGGCGGCGAGACGCTGCCCGACGGGGCCGAGCTCGGCGTCGAGCGGACCAGCACCCCGCTGGAGCTCGACGAGATCTACGCCTCGCTGAACGACCTGAACGTGGCGCTCGGCCCGGAGGGGGCCAACAAGGAGGGTGCCCTCTCCGACCTGCTGGTCGAGACGGCCGAGAACTTCGCCGGCCAGGGCAAGGCGTTCAACCAGACGATCGAGGACTTCTCGACGTTCTCCGCCACGCTGGAGGACAACAAGGAGGAGCTCTTCGGGGCCAGCCGCGAGCTGAACGGCTTCATCACCACCCTGGCGGAGAACGACCAGACGGTGCGCGACTTCAACCAGTCGCTGGCCGACGTGTCGACGACGCTGGCGGGGGAGCGGCAGGAGCTGACCGCGATGTTGGACAACCTGGGCACCGCGTTGCGCGAGGTCCAGACGTTCGTCGAGGACAACCGGGCCGTGCTGGGCCGCAACATCACGGGGCTGAAGCGTGTGACCCAGATCCTGGTCGACCAGCGCGAGTCGCTGGACGAGATCCTCGAGGTCGCCCCGCTGGCGCTGAACAACCTGGCGCTCACCTACAACCCGCAGGCCGGCACGCTCGACACGCGCTCGAACACCGGGCGGCTGCTCGAGGAGATCGAGAACAACCCCGCGCTGGTGCTGTGCACGTTCGCCAACCAGGTGGACAGCAGCGGCGAGGCGTGCGACGCCCTCGAGGCCGGCCTGCCCCGGGCGGCTGCGCTCCGCCCCGGCTCGCAGCGGTCGGCCGACAGGTTCGACCAGTCGCTCTCCGGGCTCGTGGAGGTGCAGCGATGAGGCGCCTCAGGGCCCTGGTGCTGGCCGCGGTCGGCACGCTGACGCTCTCGGCCTGCGACTTCAACGTCTACGACCTGCCGCTTCCGGGCGGCACGAGCACCGGCGACGACCCGATGACGATCCAGGTCGAGTTCACGGACGTCCTCGACCTGGTGCCGCAGTCGATGGTGCAGGTCAACGACGTGCCGGTCGGCCAGGTCAAGGACGTCGAGCTCGAGGGCTTCCAGGCCCTCGTCACGATCGAGATCCGCAACGACGTGGAGCTGCCCGACAACGCCCGGGCCGAGATCCGCCAGACGAGCCTGCTCGGCGAGAAGTTCGTCGAGCTCGAGGCGCCCGAGCAGGGCGCCCGGGGCGAGCTGGAGGACGGCGAGACCATCCCGATCGACCGCGCGGGCCGCAACCCCGAGGTCGAAGAGGTCTTCGGCGCCCTGAGCCTGATCCTCAACGGCGGCGGCGTCGCCCAGCTGAAGACCATCAACGTCGAGGTCGCCAAGGCACTCGAGGGTCGCGAGGGGTCCGCGCGGTCGGTGCTCCGACAGCTGCGTGAGCTCACCGGCCAGCTCGACTCCCGCAAGGCCGACATCGTCAACGCGATCGAGGCACTGGACCGGCTGGCGAGGACGGCGAACCAGCAGGAGGACTCGATCAACGCGGCCCTCGACGAGCTGCCGAGCGCGATCAAGTCGGTGGACCGGCAGCGCGAGGACCTGGTCGCGATGCTGAAGGCGCTCGACCAGCTGAGCGACACCGGCGTGCGCGTGATCCGGGCGTCGAAGGGCAACACGATCAGGACGCTCGAGCGCCTCGACCCGGTGCTCACCCAGCTCGCGAACGCCGGCGACGACTTCGTCAACGCGTTCTCGGTGTTCCTGACCTACCCGTTCGTCGACGAGACCGTCGGTCGCGACCCCCAGGTGGCCCGCAACATCAAGTTCGGCGACTACACGAACCTGGCGATCAAGATGGACATCGACCTGGTCTCCCTGCTGAACGACCTGCCGGGCCTGCCCAACGAGTGCGTGCGGCTCCGCGAGGTCACCGGGCCGCTGAAGAACGGCGGACTCGACCTCCAGGACATCCTCGGTGCAGACCCGGAGGAGTACTGCGAGGGCGTCACCCAGGCCGCGCAGCGGTGCCTCGGTGCGACCGACCCGAACCGCAAGCTCGCGGCCTGCCGCAACCTCTTCGGCAACCTGACGAAGCCCCTGCGCAACCAGATCTGCCAGCAGCCGGGCCTGAACCGGATCCCCGCCCTGTGCAACAACCCCAACCCGCCGGGCGAGGACGGACTGCCCCTGCTCGACGGCGTGGGCGACGCGCTCGGTGGCGTCCTCGGCGGCAACGGCAACGGCAGCGGTGGCAACAACGGTGGCAACAACAGTGGTGGCAACAACAGCGGTGGCAGCGACGGTGGCGGCATCCTCGGGGGGAACAGCCCGCTGAACCGCGCCCCCTTCGCGGCCGGGGGCGGGGCCGACTCGGGGGGCAACGCCTCCGGTCGCGTCAGCCTCGCCGACATGGACCCTGACCTCGTCCGCCTGCTCGTCCCGGGGGTGCTCGCGCGATGATCACCCGTCGCACCAAGATCCAGCTGCTCGTCTTCGTGCTCATCACGCTGCTCGGCGTGAGCTACGTCGGCGCCCGCTACGCCCGGCTCGACCGGGTCGTGATGGACACGAGCTACACCGTGGTGGCCCACCTGCCCGACTCGGGCGGCATCTTCGCGGGCGGCGAGGTGACCTACCGGGGCGTGCGCATCGGCCAGGTCAGCAAGCTCGAGCTCGTCGAGGGCGGCATCGACGCCCACCTCGAGATCGACAACGAGTGGGACGAGATCCCCGAGGACTCCCGCGCTGTCGTCGCCAACCGCTCGGCGGTGGGCGAGCAGTTCGTGGAGCTGCAGCCCCAGGCCGGGGGCAAGCCGTACATGGTCGACGGGTCGGAGATCGCGAAGGGCGAGACCCAGATCCCGATCTCGACCACGACGCTGCTGACCAACCTCGACTCCCTCGTGCGCTCCGTCCCGCGGGATGCGCTCCGGACCACCGTCAAGGAGCTCGGCACCGGGTTCGACGGCACGGGCGAGGACCTGCAGACGATCATCGACACGGGCAACTCCTTCATCAACACGGCGGACGCCGAGTTCGACACCACCCGGTCGTTGATCCGGCGGAGCAACACGGTGCTGCAGGGACAGCTCGCCTCGGAGTCGGCGCTCCGGACGTTCTCCCGCGACCTGCGGCTCTTCAGCGGCGCGGTCGCGGACGCCGACGGCGACCTGCGCCGCGTGATCAACAACGGCAGCGCCACGGCGAACCAGCTGCGCACCTTCCTCAAGCAGAACGAGGTCGACCTGCGCGGGCTGCTCAACAACCTGGTGACCACGGGCCGGATCACGGTCAAGCGCCTCGACGGCGTGCGGCAGCTGCTGGTGATCTACCCGTACGTCGTCGAGGCCGGCTTCACGGTCGTCGCCGAGGACCCGGAGTCGGGGCTCATGGACGCCCACTTCGGCCTGGTCCTGACCGAGAAGCCGTTGTGCAACGAGGGCTACGACGACGGCGAGAAGCGCCCGCCGCAGGAGCTGGGCGACAAGCCGATGGACATGGACGCCTTCTGCGCCGAGCCGTCGACCCGCACGAACGCGCGCGGCGCCGACGAGGCGCCGGGCCCGCAGCGGGCCGGCGCGGACTACGACGAGAACGTGGTCGCGACCTACGACGCCAGGACCGGCAGGCTCAGCTGGGGCGACGAGGGCGGCCCGACCACCTCGGCGGGTAGCGTGGCTCCGCCGACGTTCGGAAAGGATTCCTGGAAGTGGTTGTTCCTCCAGCCCCAGACAGCGCCGACGCGCTGACGGGTTCGCAGGAGACCGGGAGCACCCACGACAGCACGCAGGCGTCGGCCCCGGGACCGTTCTCCGGGGGCGGCTGGCGCCTGCCGCTGCTCGTGGTGCTCCTCGTGGCCGTGCTGGCCGCCGGCGGTGTCTTCGCGTGGCTCCTCGCCGGACGGGCAGGCGATGTCGACGAGCAGCAGCAGCGCCGCGACGACGTGATGGCCCAGAGCGAGCAGTTCATGCTGCGCATGGGCACGTTCGGTCCGGACATGCTCTCCGGGGAGGGCACGATGCCGGAGTACCGGGACCAGGTCACCGAGGTGATCACGCCGAAGTTCTCCGAGTCCTTCGACCAGCAGGTCTCCGTCGCCGAGCAGCTGGTCGCCCAGTCCGATCTGTCGCGGGGCGCCGAGGTCTTCAGCACCGGCGTCACGTCGGCCGACCAGGACTCGGCGCAGGCCCTCGTGGCGGGCTCCTTCACGGACTCCTACGCCGATGACCGGGGCCGGCCGTACCCGTTCCGCATCCGGCTCGAGCTGGTGAAGGTCGAGGGCGAGTGGCTCGTCGACGACTTCGCGCCCGTCACCCAGGACGACGAGGGCGAGACCGGCGTGCCGGGCGAGCAGCCCCAGCAGTCGCCGCAGCCCCAGCCCGACGGCTCCGGCTCGGGCGGCTCCGGCGGGTCGGGAGGTGGCCAGTGAGCATCAGCCTCTACGACCTGCTGGACGTCGCGCCCGACGCCTCCGCGGACGAGATCCGCGCGGCGTGGCGCGGCGCCGTCGCCGACCTCGACCCCACGGACCGCCGCTTCGCGGTCTACAACGAGGCCGGCGGCGTGCTGCTCGACCCCGAGCGCCGCGCGGCGTACGACGCCGAGCGAGCCGCCGAGGAGTCGGCGTCCGACGACCCTGCGAGCGGCCAGGTGGAGCGCGCCGCCCAGGAGGCCACGACGGAGCACATCGCCGTCGAGGACGGCGCCGGCTCGGCCGGGGTGCCGGACGGGCCGGCAGGGTCCGGTGCCGGGCGGCCGCCCGCGGCCGCGGGCGCCGGGGTGGCCGGTGCGCGGCGCCCCGGCCTGACGGGACGGCGGGTGCCGGCGTGGGTGCTGGCGGTGCTCGGCCTCCTGCTCGCCGGGCTGGTGGCCGCGTCCGTCTACCTGGTCGCGGCGGTGCCCTCCGACGACGCGGTCGCCGAGGCCTCGCGGGAGGCCCAGGGCGCGGCCGAGCGGGCGATCGTGCCGGTGCTCTCCTACGACCACCGTTCGCTCGAGGCAGACGGCGAGGCCGCGCGGGAGTGGCTGACCGAGGACTACGGGGAGGAGTACGACAAGCTCTTCGCGCAGATCACCGAGTCGGCGCCCGAGACCAGGACGGTCGTGCGTACCGAGGTGGTCGCCTCCGGCCTGGTCCGATCCGGCGAGGACCGGGTGCAGGTGCTGGTCTTCGTCGACCGGCCCACGCGCAACAAGTCGCTGGAGGAGCCGGTCGTCTACAAGGACCAGGTGCGGATGACGATGGAGAAGGTGGGCGACCGCTGGCTCGTCGACCAGCTCTGCACCACCGCGAGCTGCGAGTCCTGACCGCTGGTCGAGGAGCCGCGCGCGCGCCGGCGAGCCGGGGTAGCGGGACGGTGAGGGCCCCCGGCCGGTCCAGCCCGGTCGTCCCCAGGGCGAGGCGCGGGTGTTGACCGCCGCGCGCGTGGGGGTCATGATCCTGTGACACGCCGCCCCGGGGCGCCGACCGCAGGTCGGACCCGGGTTTGCCGGGCTGTCCGTGGTGCGCTACGATCGCTCGTTGCGTCCGCTTTCAAATGCCCTTCGCCCTGCCCGGTGGTCGGAGAAGGTGGTTGGCCGGCGCGTCTACGCCTGCAGAACATTCGAAGGACACCCTTTGGCCTCGAGCACGAACGCTGGTAACCGTCGTATCTCGTTCGCGAAGATCTCCGAGCCCCTCGAGCTCCCGCAGCTCCTGTCCCTCCAGACCGACAGCTTCGACTGGCTGGTCGGCAACGAGTCGTGGGACCACCAGGTGGAGGAGCGCGCGAACAACGGAGAGGACGTCAGCCCCAAGTCGGGGCTGGAGGAGATCTTCGAGGAGATCTCGCCGATCGAGGACTTCTCCGAGACGATGTCGCTCTCGTTCGAGAACCCGGTCTTCTACGACCCGAAGTACACCGTCGAGGAGTGCAAGGACAAGGACTTCACCTACTCCGCGCCCCTCTACGTCTCCGCGGAGTTCACCAACAACGACACCGGTGAGATCAAGGGCCAGACGGTCTTCATGGGCGACTTCCCCCTGATGACCGACAAGGGCACCTTCATCATCAACGGCACCGAGCGCGTGGTCGTCTCGCAGCTCGTGCGCAGCCCCGGCGTCTACTTCGAGCGCTCGGCCGACAAGACGTCCGACAAGGACATCTACACCGCGAAGCTCATCCCGAGCCGCGGCGCCTGGCTCGAGTTCGAGGTCGACAAGCGCGACCTGGTCGGCGTCCGCCTCGACCGCAAGCGCAAGCAGAACGTCACGGTCCTCCTCAAGGCCCTCGGCTTCACCGCGGACCAGATCCGCGAGGAGTTCACCCGCCCCGACGGCACGGTCTACGAGTCGATCGAGGCGACCCTGGAGAAGGACCACACCTCCGGCCAGGACGACGCGCTGCTCGACATCTACCGCAAGCTGCGCCCGGGCGAGCCGCCGACGCGCGAGGCCGCGCAGACGCTGCTGGACAACTACTACTTCAACCCCAAGCGCTACGACCTCGCCAAGGTCGGCCGCTACAAGATCAACAAGAAGCTGGGGCTGACGCAGGCGTTCGACCAGCAGACCCTGACGGTCGACGACGTCGTCGCGGCCATCAAGTACATCGTCGCCCTGCACGACGGGCAGGAGACGCTGAGCGCGCCGCAGAACGACGAGATGCCGATCGCGGCCGACGACATCGACCACTTCGGCAACCGCCGGATGCGGACGGTCGGCGAGCTGATCCAGAACCAGCTGCGCACCGGGCTGGCGCGCATGGAGCGCGTGGTCCGCGAGCGGATGACGACCCAGGACGTCGAGGCGATCACGCCGCAGTCGCTGATCAACATCCGGCCCGTGGTGGCGGCGCTGAAGGAGTTCTTCGGCACCTCCCAGCTCTCGCAGTTCATGGACCAGACGAACCCGATCGCCGGCCTCACCCACAAGCGCCGGCTCTCGGCGCTCGGGCCCCGGCGGTCTCTCCCGCGACCGCGCCGGCATGGAGGTCCGCGACGTCCACCCGTCGCACTACGGCCGCATGTGCCCCATCGAGACCCCGGAGGGCCCGAACATCGGCCTGATCGGCTCGCTGGCCTCCTACGGGCGCATCAACCCCTTCGGCTTCGTGGAGACGCCGTACCGCAAGGTCGTCGAGGGTCAGGTCACCGACCAGATCGACTACCTGACCGCCGACGACGAGGACCACTTCGTCATCGCGCAGGCCAACGCCCTGCTCGACGACGACGGTCACTTCGTCAACGAGCGCGTGCTGGTGCGCCAGCGCGACCAGGAGGTCTCCGAGCTCCTGGCGAGCGAGATCGACTACATGGACGTCTCGCCGCGCCAGATGGTGTCGGTCGCGACGGCCCTGATCCCGTTCCTCGAGCACGACGACGCCAACCGCGCCCTGATGGGCGCGAACATGCAGCGCCAGGCGGTCCCGCTCATCAAGAGCGACTCGCCGCTGGTCGGCACGGGCATCGAGTACCGCGCGGCGGTCGACGCCGGCGACGTGCAGGTGGCCACCAAGGCGGGCGTCGTCAAGGACGTCTCGGCCGACCTGATCGAGACGATGAACGACGACGGCACGTACTCGACGTACCGCCTCTCGAAGTTCGTCCGCTCGAACCAGGGCACCTGCATCAACCAGCGCCCGCTCGTCACGGACGGGGACCGCGTCGAGGTCGGCACGCCGATCGCGGACGGCCCCTGCACCGACGACGCCGAGATGGCGCTCGGGACGAACCTCCTCGTGGCGTTCATGCCCTGGCAGGGCCACAACTACGAGGACGCCATCATCCTCTCCCAGCGCCTGGTGCAGGAGGACGTGCTCACCTCGATCCACATCGAGGAGCACGAGGTGGACGCCCGGGACACCAAGCTCGGCCCGGAGGAGATCACCCGCGACATCCCGAACGTCGGCGAGGAGATGCTCGCCGACCTCGACGAGCGGGGCATCATCCGGATCGGCGCCGAGGTGACGACCGGCGACATCCTGGTCGGCAAGGTCACGCCCAAGGGCGAGACCGAGCTGACGCCCGAGGAGCGCCTGCTGCGCGCGATCTTCGGCGAGAAGGCCCGCGAGGTGCGCGACACCTCGATGAAGGTGCCGCACGGCGAGTCCGGCACCGTCATCGGCGTGCGCGTCTTCGACCGCGAGGACGGCGACGAGCTGCCCCCGGGCGTGAACCAGCTGGTCCGCGTCTACGTGGCACAGAAGCGCAAGATCTCGGTCGGCGACAAGCTCGCCGGGCGCCACGGCAACAAGGGCGTCATCGCCAAGATCCTGCCGGTCGAGGACATGCCGTTCATGGAGGACGGCACCCCGGTCGACGTCATCCTGAACCCGCTCGGCGTGCCGCGACGGATGAACATCGGCCAGATCCTCGAGCTGCACCTCGGGTGGCTGGCCAAGCAGGGCTGGGACCTGAACCTCTCCGGCGACCCGGACGACTCCGGCTGGAAGCAGCGGCTGATCGACATCGAGGCGGAGACCGCCAAGCCGGACAGCCGCGTGGCCACGCCGGTCTTCGACGGTGCCCGCGAGGACGAGATCACCGGGCTGCTCGGCTGCACGCTGCCGAACCGCGACGGCGACCGCCTGATCGACGAGACCGGCAAGGCCTCGCTGTTCGACGGCCGCTCCGGGGAGCCGTTCCCGGACCCGGTCTCGGTGGGCTACATGTACATCCTCAAGCTGCACCACCTCGTGGACGACAAGATCCACGCGCGCAGCACGGGGCCGTACTCGATGATCACCCAGCAGCCGCTGGGCGGTAAGGCCCAGTTCGGTGGCCAGCGGTTCGGCGAGATGGAGGTCTGGGCCATGGAGGCCTACGGCGCCGCCTACGCCCTCCAGGAGCTGCTGACGATCAAGTCCGACGACGTCCCGGGCCGCGTGAAGGTCTACGAGGCGATCGTCAAGGGCGAGAACATCCCGGACTCGGGCATCCCCGAGTCGTTCAAGGTGCTCGTCAAGGAGATGCAGTCGCTCGCGCTGAACGTCGAGGTGCTGTCGCAGGACGGCAGCGCCATCGAGATGCGCGACGCGGAGGAGGACGTCTTCCGCGCCGCCGAGGAGCTCGGCATCGACCTCTCCCGCCGCGAGCCCAGCTCGGTCGAAGAGGTGTGAGCGGCGGTCTCGATACGGCTCGCTGGCGCTCGCCTACTCGACCAACGATCTCGCTGGTCGAGTAGCCCGAGCCGCCAGGCGAGGGCGTATCGAGACCCGCTCGCCTCCACCACCTTCTTTCTGAACTACTGAAGGGTTGCAGCCACCGTGCTCGACGTGAACTTCTTCGACCAGCTCAAGATCGGCCTGGCCACCGCGGAGGACATCCGCGGCTGGAGCCACGGCGAGGTCAAGAAGCCGGAGACCATCAACTACCGCACGCTCAAGCCCGAGCGTGACGGCCTCTTCTGCGAGAAGATCTTCGGTCCCACCCGGGACTGGGAGTGCTACTGCGGCAAGTACAAGCGCGTGCGCTTCAAGGGCATCATCTGCGAGCGCTGCGGCGTCGAGGTGACCCGGTCCAAGGTGCGCCGCGAGCGGATGGGCCACATCGAGCTCGCCGCCCCGGTGACCCACATCTGGTACTTCAAGGGCGTCCCGTCGCGGCTGGGCTACCTGCTCGACCTCGCCCCGAAGGACCTCGAGAAGGTCATCTACTTCGCGGCGTACATGATCACGTGGGTCGACGAGGACGCCCGGCACGCCGACCTCTCCTCGCTCGAGAAGAAGATCGGGCTGGAGCGGGAGCGGCTCGAGAAGCGCCGCGACGGCGCCATCGAGGACCGCTCGAAGAAGCTCGAGGAGGACCTCGCGCAGCTCGAGGCGGAGGGTGCCAAGGCCGACCAGCGCCGCAAGGTCAAGGACGGCGCCGAGCGCGAGATGGCGCAGCTGCGCAAGCGCTCCGACTCGGAGATCGACCGCCTGAACGAGGTCTGGGACAGCTTCAAGAACCTGAAGGTCCAGGACCTCATGGGCGACGAGATGCTCTACCGCGAGATGACCACGTGGTTCGGCAAGTACTTCGAGGGCCACATGGGCGCCACGGCGATCCAGAAGCGCCTCGAGAACTTCGACATCGAGGCCGAGGTCGAGTCCCTGCGCGACGTCATCGCGAACGGCAAGGGCCAGCGCAAGGTGCGCGCGCTCAAGCGGCTGAAGGTCGTCGAGGCGTTCCGCAAGACCGGCAACCAGCCGCTCGGCATGGTGCTGGACGCCGTCCCGGTCATCCCGCCGGACCTGCGCCCGATGGTGCAGCTCGACGGCGGGCGGTTCGCGACGTCCGACCTGAACGACCTGTACCGGCGCGTGATCAACCGGAACAACCGCCTCAAGCGGCTGCTCGACCTCGGCGCGCCCGAGATCATCGTCAACAACGAGAAGCGGATGCTGCAGGAGGCCGTCGACTCGCTGTTCGACAACGGCCGCCGCGGCCGCCCCGTCACCGGGCCGGGCAACCGCCCGCTGAAGTCCCTCTCCGACATGCTCAAGGGCAAGCAGGGCCGGTTCCGCCAGAACCTGCTCGGCAAGCGCGTCGACTACTCGGGCCGGTCCGTGATCGTCTCGGGCCCGCAGCTGAAGCTGCACCAGTGCGGCCTGCCCAAGCAGATGGCGCTGGAGCTCTTCAAGCCCTTCGTCATGAAGCGGCTCGTCGACCTCTCGCACGCGCAGAACATCAAGTCCGCCAAGCGGATGGTGGAGCGCGCGCGCCCGGTCGTCTGGGACGTGCTGGAGGAGGTCATCACCGAGCACCCGGTCCTGCTGAACCGGGCGCCCACGCTGCACCGCCTCGGCATCCAGGCCTTCGAGCCGCAGCTGATCGAGGGCAAGGCCGTGCAGATCCACCCGCTGGTGTGCACCGCCTTCAACGCGGACTTCGACGGTGACCAGATGGCGGTGCACCTGCCGCTGTCGGCCGAGGCGCAGGCCGAGGCCCGCGTGCTGATGCTGTCGACGAACAACATCCTCAAGCCCTCCGACGGGCGTCCCGTGACCATGCCTACCCAGGACATGATCATCGGGCTGTTCTTCCTGACCACCGACCGCGACGCGCAGCCCGGCGAGGGCCGCGCCTTCTCCTCGGCGGCGGAGGCCCGGATGGCGTTCGACCGCGGCGAGATCACGCTGCAGTCGCCGATCCGGATCCGGTTCGACGACATCGTGCCGCCGCTGGAGCACGAGCTCGGCGCCGACTGGGAGGAGGGCACGTCCCTCACCCTGGAGACGACGCTCGGTCGCTCGATCTTCAACGACACGCTGCCGGCCGACTACCCGTACGTGAACTACGAGGTCGGCAAGAAGGCGCTCGGCGCGATCGTGAACGACCTCGCCGAGCGCTACAGCAAGGTCGAGGTCGCGGCGTCGCTGGACGCGCTGAAGGACGCCGGCTTCGGCTGGGCCACCCGCTCGGGCGTGACCGTCTCGATCGACGACGTCACCACGCCGCCGGAGAAGGCCGAGCTCCTCGACACCTACGAGAAGCAGGCCGCCAAGGTCCAGAAGCAGTTCGAGCGGGGCCTCGTCACCGACGACGAGCGCCGCCAGGAGCTCATCGAGATCTGGACCCAGGCCTCCGCCGAGGTCGGCCGGGCGATGGAGAAGACGTTCGACCGCACCAACCCGATCTACATGATGGTCGACTCGGGCGCCTCCGGAAACATGAACCAGATCCGGCAGGTGGCCGCCATGCGTGGCCTGGTGGCGAACCCGAAGGGCGAGATCATCCCCCGCCCGATCAAGTCGAACTTCCGCGAGGGCCTCACGGTCCTGGAGTACTTCATCGCCACGCACGGCGCGCGGAAGGGCCTGGCGGACACCGCCCTGCGGACCGCCGACTCGGGCTACCTGACCCGGCGCCTGGTCGACGTCTCGCAGGACGTGATCATTCGCGAGGACGACTGCGGCACCGAGCGCGGCCTGCCCAAGAAGATCGGCGAGCGCAACGCCGAGGGCACCGTGGTCAAGGCGGAGAACGCCGAGACCGCGGCGTACGCCCGCACCGCGGCGGTCGAGATCACGCACCCGGAGACGGGCGCGTCGCTGGCCGCGGCCGGCGAGGACCTCGGCGACGTCAAGATCGGCGAGCTCGTCTCGGCGGGGATCGAGGAGGTCAAGGTCCGCTCGGTCCTGACCTGCGAGGCCCGCACCGGCACGTGCGCGAAGTGCTACGGCCGCTCGCTGGCCACCGGCAAGCTGGTGGACATCGGCGAGGCCGTCGGCATCATCGCGGCGCAGTCGATCGGTGAGCCCGGCACGCAGCTGACGATGCGTACGTTCCACACCGGTGGTGTGGCCTCGGCCGACGACATCACGCAGGGTCTGCCCCGCGTCGTCGAGCTGTTCGAGGCCCGGTCGCCGAAGGGGCGCACGCCGATCAGCGAGTCCGCCGGTCGCGTCGAGATCGAGGAGACCGACAAGGCCCGCAAGGTCGTCGTCACCCCCGACGACGGCGCGGAGCCGCAGGAGTTCCCCGTCTCGAAGCGCTCGCGCCTCAACGTGGAGGACGGTCAGCACATCGAGGTGGGGCACTACATCACCTCGGGTACCCCGGACCCGCAGGACGTGCTCCGCATCCTGGGCGTGCGCAAGGCTCAGGAGCACCTCGTGGACGAGGTGCAGGAGGTCTACCGCTCGCAGGGCGTGGCGATCCACGACAAGCACATCGAGATCATCGTGCGGCAGATGCTGCGCCGGATCACGGTGATCGAGTCGGGCGACACCAGGCTCCTGCCCTCGGACCTGGTGGACCGCATCAAGTTCGAGGAGGAGAACCGCCGGGTGGTCGCGGAGAGCGCCACCCCGGCGTCGGGCCGCCCGGTGCTGATGGGCATCACGAAGGCGTCGCTGGCCACCGAGTCGTGGCTGTCGGCGGCCTCCTTCCAGGAGACGACCCGCGTCCTCACCGACGCGGCGATCCACGGCCGCAGCGACTCGCTGCGCGGCCTGAAGGAGAACGTGATCATCGGCAAGCTGATCCCGGCCGGCACCGGCCTCGAGCGGTACCGGAGCATCCGCGTGGAGCCCACCGAGGAGGCCCGCGCCGCGGCCTACTCGGTGACCGGCTACGACTCGTACGACTACGAGTTCGGTGACGGCTCCACGGTCGCGCTGGACGACTTCGACTTCGGGTCGTACCAGAACTGATCGCCGCGCCACGGCCCCGCCCGCGAGGGCGGGGCCGTTCGCGCGTCCTGCCCCGGGGCCGACGTAGTCGAACGTGCCAAACCCGCCTCGGCCGGGCTCGTCCACGCTCAGCGAGGGCGCACGATGTCGCGTTGCGCACGTCCGGGTACGCGAGCCGGCCGCGCGGACGTGAGGCCCGGGGGCGGCTGGCCGGGGCCGGTCGACGACCGGTCGTCTGGAAGGATTGAGCGGTGAGCACCACGATCCCGACGCGCACCGATGTCCTGGTCGTCGGGGCGGGGCCGGCGGGCTCGGCCGCCGCCGCGTGGGCGGCCCGGCACGGCCGGGAGGTGGTGCTCGTCGACGCCGCGGAGTTCCCCCGCGACAAGACCTGCGGCGACGGGCTGACGCCGCGCGCGGTGCACGAGCTCGAGCAGCTGGGGCTCGGCGACTGGTTGCGCAAGCACCCGGTCAATCAGGGCCTGCGGGCTCACGGCTTCGGCCAGACGCTGCTGCTGCCCTGGCCGGGCGGCTCGCTGCCGAGCTGGGGCTCCGCCGTGGCGCGCACCGAGCTCGACGACCGGTTGCGCGACGAGGCGCTGGACAGCGGCGCACTCGGCATCGACGGCGCCCGCGTGGTCGACGTCGCCGTCGACCGCGGCCGCGTCCGCGGTGTCACCCTCGAGCGCGGCAAGGGCGAGGACAAGGAGTGCGTCGAGCTCGGGTGCGACTGGCTGGTCGTGGCCGACGGCGTGCGCTCGCCCGTGGGCAAGATGCTGGGACGCGAATGGCACCGCGAGACCGTGTACGGCGTCGCCGGCCGCGCCTACGTGCGCTCCGGGATGGCCGACGACCCGTGGATCTCCTCGCACCTCGAGCTGCGCGGCGAGGAGGGCGACGTGCTCTCCGGCTACGGCTGGATCTTCCCGCTCGGCGAGGGCGAGGTGAACATCGGCGTCGGCACGCTGGCGACCGCCAAGCGGCCCGCGAACCTCGCGCTGCGACCGCTGATGCACCACTACGCCGAGCAGCGCCGCGACGAGTTCCAGCTCGACGGCGACCTGCGCGCCCCCACGTCGGCGCTGCTGCCGATGGGCGGGGCGGTGAGCAACGTCGCGGGGCCGAACTGGGCGCTGATCGGCGACGCCGCCGGCTGCGTGAACCCGCTCAACGGCGAGGGCATCGACTACGGGCTGGAGACCGGGCGCCTGGTCGCCGACCTGCTGCGCCCGGGGCGGCACCCCGACCTCGCGCGGGTCTGGCCGGCGCTGCTGACGGCGCACTACGGCGAGGCGTTCTCCGTCGCGCGTCGGCTGGCCGGGCTGGTCACCGTCCCGCGGCTGCTGCCCGCCCTCGGCCCACTCGGCATGCGTTCCGACCGCCTGATGACGCTCGCCCTGCGCTGGATGGGCAACCTCGTCACCGACGAGGACCGCGATCGCGCCGCCCGGGTGTGGCGCTGGGCCGGCCGGCGCTCCCTGGCCCGCGACGCGCGCCCGCCCTTCGTCTGAACAGACCAAGCGGTTCGCGCCGCCGTGCCGGATCATGGGTGTGGTGGAGAGCCCCTGGTACGTGGTGACGATCGCGGCCGGGCGCGTGGCGATGCGCGCGCTGCGGCTGCAGTTCCGCGCGCACGGCACCGAGCACGTGCCCGTGGCGGGGCCCGTCGTGCTCGCGTCGACGCACGGCTCCTTCCCCGACTTCCTCTTCGTGGGCCGGGCGGCGCTCGAGCGCGGCCGGCACGTGCGCTTCCTGACCCGCCACGACGTGTGGGAGCGCCCGGCGGTGGGCCGGGCGATGGACGCGATGCGGCACGTGCCCGTCGACCGCCGGGCGCCCGCCGCCGCCTACCTGCGCGCGCGCACCCTGCTCCGCGAGGGTGAGGCCGTGGGCGCGTTCCCCGAGGCCGGGGTGTCGTGGAGCCACACCGTGCGCGGCCTCATGCCCGGGCCCGCCGCGCTGGCGGCCGAGACCGGGGCGCCGCTCGTCCCCGTGGCCCTCTGGGGTGCCCAGCGACTCTGGGGCGTGGACGTGGCGCGCGGCCGCGCCGCCCGCCCCGAGCTGCGGCGCGGGCGCACCGTGGACGTCGCGTTCGGCGCGCCGCTCCACCTCGCGCGGGGCGCGGACCCGCGGGCCGCGACCGCCGAGCTCGGGCGCCGGCCTGGCGCCGATGCTGGAGGACCTGCAGCGGCTACCCGAGCACCGCCCGGGCCCCGGCGAGCACGCGCCGTGGTACCCGGCGCACCTCGGGGGTCACGCGCCGACGCGGGCCGAGGCGTCCCGGCTCGAGTCCGTCCCGTCGTCGGCCGTCCCGCCGCTGTGGGGTCCGCCCGAGCCGCACGCCCCGGAGCCGGCGGGGGAGCCGGGCCGGTCGGCCTCCTGACGCGCGGGCTCGGTCCGGCGCCGCCACCAGCCCTGCGCGGTGCGGACCGGGTCGACCAGCCACTCCAGCCGGGAGGCCACCGGGGGCGCGCCGAGCACAACGGCGATCAGCGCGCCGAGCACCACGACCTGCGCCATCTCGGCGACACCGCCCCCGGGCAGCACGTCCCAGAGGTCGGCGTACTCGAGGCCGCGAACGACGAAGCCGTGGACGAGGTAGACGGTCAGGCTCGCGGCGCCGATCGGGGTCCACCAGCCGCCGCGGCGCGGCACCAGCGTGAGCACCGCGAGGATGCCGGCCAGCGAGATCGCCAGCAGGGCGAACCGGGCGACGAGCGCCTGATCGAGCGAGGCGTCCATCTCGGCGTAGGAGGCGCGCCAGTAGAGCCACTCGGTGCGGATCCACGAGTCGGTCAGCCCGGCGAGCAGCCACAGCCAGGCCAGCACGCCGACGCCGAGCAGCCGGACGCCCGGCAGCCGCGGCACCTCGAAGGCACGCCGCGGCAGGTGCAACCCGAGCACGAAGAAGGGCAGCATGCCGAGCACCCGGTCGAGGTCGAGCACGTCGAAGGCCTGCAGCGGGCCGAGCAGGCTGATCCCCACCGACGCCGGCACCCACAGCCAGTGCCGAACCAGCACGGGGGTGGCCAGCCGCCAGCAGAACAGCGCGGCGAGGAACCACATCGGCCAGTGCGGGTCGACCCAGACCCGGTCGAACTCGCCCTCGCCGCCCACGTCCATGCGGAACAGCGACATCAGGCCCTCGAAGACCACGTACGGCACGGCCACGGTGGCGACGAGGGTCCACAGGTGCGTGCTCGTCCACGCGAAGCTGCGGGAGAGGTGCCCGGTCAGCAGCACGAACGCCGGCATGTGCACGTAGTAGATGGCGTCGTAGAGGTGGCTCGACGCCGCGCTCGGCGGCACGAACGCGATCACGTGCCCGATCACCACGAGAGTGACCAACACCATCTTGGCGTTGTCGAACCAGGGATCGCGGCGCGTGGCGGGCATCTGAATGGGTCTACCCCAGCCGCTACGGTTCTATGCATGGGTGGGCTTCCCAGGAGTCAACGCGTGGCCGCGTACGCCGTGATCCTGCGCGACGAGGCCATCCTGCTCTGCCGTCTCGCGCCGCGCGTCTCCCCGGACGAGCTGTGGACGCTGCCCGGGGGTGGCCTGGATCACGGCGAGGACCCGCGGGACGCGGTCGTGCGAGAGGTCGCCGAGGAGACCGGGCTGCGGGCCGAGGTGGGGGAGTCGGCGCGCGTCTACTCCGCCCACGCGCCGCACGCGTGGCGCGACGGCGCCCGGGTCGACGCCCACGCCCTGCGCATCGTCTACGACGGCTGGGTCGCGCCCGATGCCCCCGAGCCCCGCGTGGTCGAGGTCGGCGGCTCGACGATCGCGAGCCAGTGGGTGCCGGTCGCCGACGTGCTCGCCCGGCGGGTGCCGGTCGTGCCGATGGTGCGGCAGGCCCTCGGGGACCACCGCCCGGCGCGCGTGCAGCGGGTGGCGGCGTACGGCGTGGCGCGGCGCGGCGCGGGCGACCGACCGAGCGACCCGGCGGGCGAGGGCACCGCCAGCGAGGTGCTGCTGGTGCGCAACTCGGTGCGCGGCCCGCGGCCGGGGCTGTGGTCGCTGCCCGGCGGCGGCGTGGCCCACGGCGAGGACCCGGCGCAGACCGTGGTGCGCGAGCTCGCCGAGGAGTGCGGGTTCGAGGCGCGCGTCGGCGAGCTGCTCGACGTGCACCACGAGCACTTCGCGGGCACCGCCCCGGACGGCCGGCACGAGGACTTCCACGCGGTGCAGCTGCTGTACACCGCGCGGGTCGACGCCGACGGTGTGCCGGTCGCCGAGCGCGGCGGCACCGCCGACGGGGCCGCCTGGGTCCCGGTCGGCGACGTGCTCTCGGGCGAGGTGCCGGTGACGCCGGTGGTGCACCACGTCTTCCGGCTCGAGGCCCCCCGCGGGTGACCCGCCACGACGCCGGGATGACCCGGGCATGACGGCCACCGCGGACGAGCTGCTCGCCGGCCTCGCCCGGCGCGGCGTCGCCGATGCCGACGCGTCGCCGCTGACGCGCAGCCTCTACGCGTCGGACGCCTCGCTCTACCGCGTGCCGCCCGCCGTGGTCGTCCGGCCGCGGCACCGCGACGAGCTGCTCGCGGTGCTCGATCTCGCGCGCGAGTCGGGAACCCCGCTGACGATGCGCGGCGCGGGCACGTCGATCGCCGGCAACGCCGTCGGCCCGGGGCTCGTCGTGGACACCGCCCGGCACCTGCACCGCATCCTCGGGCTGGACGCCGAGGCCGGCACCGCCCGGGTCGAGCCCGGGGTCGTGCACGCGTCGCTGCAGGCGCGGGCCCGCGGGCACGGCCTGCGCTTCGGGCCGGACCCGTCCTCGCACACCCGGTGCACCGTCGGGGGGATGATCGGCAACAACGCCTGCGGCACCCGGGCGCTGGGCCACGGCCGGACCGCCGAGAACGTCGAGGCCCTGCGCGTGGCCCTCGGCAGCGGCGAGGTGCTGGACACCGCCGCCGGGCCCGGGGAGGCCGGCGCCGCGCTCGCCGACCTCGTCGCCGCGGACCTCGGCCACGTGCGCACGCACCACGGCCGGTTCTCCCGGCAGGTCAGCGGCTACGCACTGGAGCAGCTGCTGCCCGAGCGCGGCCGCCGCGTCGACCGCTTCCTCGTCGGCAGCGAGGGGACGCTCGGGGTGGTGCTCGAGGCCGAGGTGCGGCTGGTGCCGGACGCGCCCGCCCGCGCCCTGGTTGCCCTCGGGCTACCCGTCGATGGCCGAGGCCGCCGACGCCGTGCCGGGCATCCTCGCCGCCCGCGCGAGCGGCGGCCCCGGCGCGTTGGTGGCCTGCGAGGGGCTGGATGCCCGGATCGTGGAGCTCGTCCGCGCCCGCCGGGGCTCGAGGGTGCCGGCGCTGCCGCGCGGCTCCGGGTGGCTGTTCGCCGAGGTCACCGGCGACACCGACGCCGAGGCGCGCGTCGGCGCGGACGCGGTCGCGGCGACGGCCGGCGCGCTCGACCACCGGGTGGTGGCGGACGCCCGCGAGGCCGCCGCGCTCTGGTCCATCCGCGAGAGCGGCGCCGGCCTGGCCGCCCGCAGCCTCACGCGCCCCGCGCACGCGGGCTGGGAGGACGCCGCCGTCCCGCCGGAGCACCTCGGCGCGTGGCTGCGCGACTTCGAGGCCCTGCTCGCGGCGCACGGGCTGGACGGCGTCCCCTACGGTCACTTCGGCGACGGGTGTGTGCACGTGCGCATCGACGTGCCGTTCGGGGACGACGCGGGGCCCGGGCGTGGGGCGGCCGCGTTCGGGGACCTGCTGCGCGACTGCGCGGAGGCGCTGCGGCCCTACGGCGGCTCGCTCTCCGGCGAGCACGGCGACGGGCGCGCCCGCTCTGGCCTGCTGCCGCTGATGTACGACGACCGCTCGCTCGCGCTGTTCGCGCGGGCCAAGGCCACGTGCGACCCCGACGGCGTGCTCAACCCCGGCGTGCTGGTCGCCCCCGCGGACCCGACCGCAGACCTCCGCCCCGCGCGGCCACGACGCGAGCCGCGCACGGCGCTGCGCCTGGTCGAGGACCCGTCGCTGGTCGCGGCCGCCCACCGGTGCACCGGCGTCGGCTCCTGCGTGGCGCCCGGCGGGGCTGCGGGCCCGCTGGCCGGCGGCGTGATGTGCCCGAGCTGGCTGGCCACCCGCGACGAGAAGGACTCCACGCGCGGCCGCGCCCGCGCGCTCCAGGAGGCGCTCGACGCCGGTCCCGACGCCCTGCTCGCGGGCCCGCGGGGCGGCCTCGGCGGCGACGCCGTGCACGAGGCCCTCGACCTCTGCCTCGCCTGCAAGGGCTGCGCCCGCGACTGCCCGACGGGCACCGACATGGCCACCTACAAGGTCGAGGCGCTGCACGCGCGCTACCGCCGGCGGCCGTGGGCGCGGCCGCGCAGCCACTGGGCGCTCGGCGGCCTGCCCCGGCTGGCCCGCCTGGCCGCCCCCGCGGCCCCGGTGGTCAACGCGCTGGCGGCGCGCGGCCCCACCGGGCGGCTGGCCCGCGCGCTGGCCGGGGTCGACGCCGGGAGGTCGCTGCCGCAGCTCGCCCGACCCGCCCGGCGACGCGCCGCCCGCAGGGCGACCAGCCCCGACGTGTGGGTCTGGGCGGACACCTTCACCGACAACTTCGCCGCCGACAACGCGGCCGCCGCGGTCGAGCTGCTCGCCGCGCACGGCGTCGAGGCCCGGCTGATCCCCGAGCGCGCCTGCTGCGGGCTCACCTGGCTGGCCACCGGCCGCCCCGGCACCGCGCGGCGCGAGGTGGCCCGCGCCATGGACGCCCTGGCGCCGTACGCCGACTCCGGGCTGCCGCTGCTCGGCCTCGAGCCCTCCTGCACGGCGGCGCTGCGCGACGACGCCCGGCGGCTGCTGGACGACCCCCGGGTGGCGCGCGTCGCGGCCGCCACCCACACCCTCGGCGAGCTGCTCGAGCGGCTCGGCATCCCGCTGCCCGACCTCGCCGGGGTGGAGGTGGTCGCGCAACCGCACTGCCACCACGCGTCCGTGCTCGGCTGGGAGGCCGACGAGCGGCTGCTGCGCGCGGCCGGCGCCGAGGTCACGCGGGTCGGCGGCTGCTGCGGGCTGGCCGGCAGCTTCGGCATGGAGGCCGGGCGTCGCGAGATCTCCGAGCGGATCGCCGAGACCAGGCTGCTGCCGGCGGTGCGCGGCGCCGGACCCGGCGCGGTGGTGCTCGCCGACGGGCTCTCCTGCCGCCACCAGCTGGCAGACCTCGCGGACGTCGAGGCCGTGCACCTGGCGCGCCTCGCGGCGTCGCGCCTGCCCCGGTGACGCGCGCCACCCGGCCGCGGCCCCGGTCGTCGCCGGCGGCCGGGTCGGCGCCCCGGCGCGCCCTAGACTGGGCGCGTGCACCCCCGCTACCGCCGCCTCGTCATCCCGGTGGCGCTCGCGGGGCTGATCCTCGTCGTCGTCGTCGCCGCGCTCCGCTGAGCGCCGCGCCCGACGCCATGCCCGCACCCCAGCCGCTGCCCCCGGTGCTCGACCGCCTGAGCGCCTGCCTGCACGACGACGCGTCGCTCGTGCGCGCGGTGCTCGCCGGGCGCCGGAAGGGACAGCCGCGGCCCGCGTGGGGCGGCCGGGAGGTGCGCCGCGTCGAGCTGCGCTGGGTGGACCTGCGCGGCGGTCGGCACCTGCAGGTCACGGCCCACGACGAGACGCAGGCGCACACGAGCAACCACGCCGCCGGCGACGAGGCGCGCGCGGCCGTGTCGACGGCTCGCCGCGGAGCCGTTCGGCAACTGGCACGTCGAGACGGCCACGCAGGTGCACCAGCTGCGCGTGACGAAGCGGCAGGAGGCGGTGCTGCACAGCCAGGAGCGCGGCGCGGTGGTGCGGCCCGACCGGCAGCACGACCGGGACAAGGAGCGGCTCCTGCCCGAGGAGGACCCGGTGCTGCGCGAGCTGGGCATCTCCGGCGCCGAGGGGCGGGTGAAGGCCAGCCGACGGGCGAAGTACCGCCAGGTCGAGGAGTTCCTGCGGCTGCTCGACGCCACGGTCGCCGATGCCCTGGCGGCCGGGCACCTGCGCCGGCCCACGGCGGCCGACCCGCTGCGGGTCGTCGACCTCGGCTGCGGCAACGCGTACCTGACCTTCGCGGCCCACCGCTTCCTCACCGCCCGGCGGGGGCTGCCCGTCGCCGTCACCGGCGTGGACACCCGCCAGCAGTCGCACGACCACAACAGCGAGCTGGCCGGCGCGCTCGCCGCGGACGCCCGCTTCGTCGTCGGCAGCATCGCCGAGGCGCGCCTGGAGCAGCCGCCCGAGGTGGTGCTCGCCCTGCACGCCTGCGACACCGCGACCGACGAGGCGCTGGCGCGCGCGGTCGAGTGGGCCGCGCCGGTGGTGCTGGCCGCGCCCTGCTGCCACCACGACGTCGCCGCCCAGCTGCGTCGGGCGCCGACCCCGGCTCCGTACGCAGCCCTCACCCGCGACGGCATCCTGCGCGAGCGGTTCGCGGACACCCTCACCGACGCGCTGCGCTCGCTGCTGATGCGGCGGCGTGGCTACCGGGTCGACGTCGTGCAGTTCGTGGAGAGCCGGCACACCCCGCGCAACACGATGCTGCGGGCCGTGCGCACCGGCGCCTCGGCGGGGGAAGAGGTGCGCGCAGGAGTACGACGAGCTGGTCTCCGACTGGTCGCTGCGGCCCCGCCTCGCGGTGCTGCTCGGCGAGGACGCGTGGGGCGAGGGGTGATCGGGCTCCGGGAGGCGGGCGTCACGGCGCTGTTGGCGCTGCCCTTCTCGCTCGGCGCCGCGGCCGGCCCGGCCGCGCAGGAGGGCCGCGAGCTGTGCCGCGTCACCGACCAGGAGGTCGTCGAGGCCTCGGGCCTGGTCGCCACGGCCTCGCCGCCGGAGGGCGTGCTGGTCACCGTGAACGACTCCGGCGACGAGGGCCGCGTCTTCGCGCTCGATGCCGGCAGCTGCGCCACGGTCGGGGTGACGCGCTGGGCGGAGGAACCGGAGGACGTCGAGGCTCTCGCCCCCGGGCCGGTCGGCAGGACCGGCGACACGCGCGGGGTCTGGGTCGGCGACATCGGCGACAACCCCGGCACCCGCAGCGAGGTGCGCGTCGGCCTCGTGCCCGTCGCCGAGGGGGACCGCGACGCCTCGCCTCAGTGGACTGCGCTGCGTTACCCCGACGGCCCCCGCGACGCCGAGGCGCTGCTGCGGCACCCGGGCTCGGGTCGGCTCGTGGTGGTCAGCAAGCGCGTGGTCGGGGGCGCGTTCTACGCCGTGCCTGACCGGGTCGCGCCAGGCGAGGTCGGGGAGATGCGTCGGCTGGGTGCCGCCCCCTCACTCGTGACCGACGGGGCGTTCTGGCCCGACGGGCGGCACCTGGTCCTGCGCAACTACGCCCGGGCCACGGTCTACTCGTGGCCCGGCCTCGACCAGGTGGCAGCCTTCCCGCTGCCCGCGCAGCCGCAGGGCGAGGCGCTCGCGGTCACCCCGGACGGCCGGGTCCTCGTCGCCAGCGAGGGGCGCGACCAGCCCGTGCTGGAGGTGCGCCCGCCCGCCGACGTCCGCGCGGTCCTCGAGGGCGACGGGGAGGCGTCCCCGGCCCCGGGCGGCGACGAATCCGCCTCACCCACGCCCGCCGTGCCCGGCGAGGCCGCGGGCCCGGCCACGACCGATCGCGAGGAGGGCCTGCCGTGGCCGGGCATGGTGCTCGCGGCCGGCGGGGTCCTCGCGCTGCTCGCCGCCGGCGCGTACCTCGGCCGCCGCCCGGGCGGCTAGGAACCCAGGAAAGGGGCAGGAGGATGCAGGGAGCTCACCCCTATGCCGGTGGTGTTGTCCCTCCCGGCCGATCGTGCTCGCGTAGCGTGACCGCTTGGAGGTGATGCTCGTGCGAGGCATCGGACTTGTCCTGATGGTGGCTGCCACGTCGCTGATGATGGTGGGGACCGCCGCAGCGCAACCGGCGGAGGCACGGGCATCCACGATCTGTCACATGCACGATGACCGTATCGTCGAGGCGTCGGGACTCGTGGCGCGTGGCCGGCTCGGCCGGGGTCGCCTGCAGACCACCAACGACAGCGGCAATCCGGGTGCCGTCTTCACGCTGCACGGAGGCACCTGCCGCACGCGCGGAGTCACGCACCTGCGGGGTGGGACGGTGGATGTCGAAGCGCTCGCCCCGGCACCGCGGTGGAAGAGCGGGCCGCGCGTCCTGGTCGGCGACATCGGTGACAACGCGCGGGCACGGCGCACGATCAAGGTCGCGAACGTCCGCGTGGGCGACGGTTCGCGCAAGGTCACTCCGCGGTGGAGACATCTGCGCTATCCCGACGGGGCGCACGATGCCGAAGCGCTGCTGCGCAACCCCAAGACCGGTCGCGTCTTCGTCGTCACCAAGGAGTGGGGGCCTGGCGGTGTGTACTCGCTGCCGAAGGGCGTCAGGCTGCGCAAGGGCGGACGCATGCGCAAGCTCGGCCGGGTGATGCCCGGGGTCACCGATGGCACCTTCTGGCCGGGTGGGCGGCGTATCGTGCTTCGCGACTACAGCCGCGCCAAGGTCTACAGCTGGCCCGGCTTGAAGGAGCTCGCCAGCTTCCAGCTTCCTGACCAGCCGCAAGGTGAGGCGCTGGGCGTCAGCCGCGACCGCCGGATCGGCGTGACCAGCGAGGGCGGGCGGCAGCCGGTGCTCAAGGTCAGGCCGCCCCGGCGCGCGCGCAACCACCTGCCCGGCTAGGTGCCTGCGGCGCCGGGGGAGTGCCTGTCTCGATGAGGATCACTGCCGTGCAGGGCGACATCACCGCCCAGGAGGTCGACGTCGTCGTCAACGCCGCCAACCGCGGGATGCGGGGCGGCGGGGGCGTCGACGGCGCGATCCACCGCGCCGGGGGGCCGGCGGTCCTCGCCGAGTGCGAGGCCCGCTTCCCGCACGGGCTCGCCACGGGCGAGGCGGGCTGGACGACCGCGGGGGAGATGCCCGCCCGCTGGGTCGTCCACGTCGTGGGCCCGAACCGACGCGCGGGCGAGACCGACCGGTCGCTGCTGACCTCCTGCTACGCCCGGGCCATGCGGCTCGCCGCCGAGCTGGGCGCCCGCACGATCGCGTTCCCGCTCGTCTCGGCCGGCGTGTACGGCTGGCCGAAGGACGACGCCGTGGACGCCGCCGTCGAGACCATCGCGGCGGCCGCCCGCGGCAGCGTCGAGGAGGCCCGCATCGTGGCCTTCGACGCGGCGACCTACGAGCTCGTGGCCGCCCGCCTCTGAGCCGGTCCGGTGGTCACATCCGCTCCACGACGTAGTCGATGCAGCCCGTGAGCGCCTGGACGTCGGCGGGGTCGATCGCGGGGTACATCGCGACCCGCAGCTGGTTGCGGCCGAGCTTGCGATAGGGCTCGGTGTCCACGATCCCGTTGGCGCGCAGGGTGCTCGCCACCGCGGCGGCGTCGATCTTCTCGTCGAAATCGATCGTGCCGATCACCAGCGAGCGGTGCTCGGCCTCGGTGACGTACGGCGCCGCGTACGGGCTGTTCTCGGCCCAGCCGTAGAGGATGTCCGAGCTCGCGGTGGTGCGCTCGACCATGCCCGCGAGGCCGCCGTGCGCGTTCATCCAGTCCAGCTGCTCGGCCATCAGGAAGAGCGTGGCGACCGAGGGCGTGTTGTAGGTCTGGTTCTTGCGCGAGTTGTCGATCGCCGTGGGCAGGTCGAGGAACGCGGGGACCCAGCGCTCCGCGAGCTCCTCGGCCCGGCGCGACCGCGCGCGGCGACATCACGGCGATCCACAGCCCGCCGTCGGAGGCGAAGCACTTCTGCGGCGCGAAGTAGTAGGCGTCGACCTCGGTCCAGGTCGACGGGCAGGCCCCCGGCGCCGGAGGTGGCGTCGACGAGGACGAGCGCGTCGTCGTCCGCGCCGGCGGGGCGTCGGACCGGGCACATCACGGCGGTCGAGGTCTCGTTGTGGGCCCAGGCGTAGGCGTCGACGCCCGCCTCGGCCACGGCCTCGGGGCGGCTGCCCGGCTCGGAGGTGATCACCGACGGGTCCGCGAGGAACGGCGCCTGCTCGGCGGCCTTCGCGAACTTCGCGGAGAACTCGCCGAAGGAGAGGTGCTGGCTCTTCTCGCGGATCAGCCCGAAGGTAGCGACGTCCCAGAACGCCGTGGCGCCGCCGTTGCCGAGCACCACCTCGTGGCCCTCCGGCAGGTCGAACAGCGCGGCCACGCCGTCGCGGACGCGACCGACGGTGTCCTTGACCGGGGCCTGGCGGTGCGACGTGCCGAGCAGCGACTGCCCGGTCGCGGCGAGCGCGTCGAGGTGGGAGGTCTGGATCTTCGAGGGACCCGCGCCGAAGCGGCCGTCGGCGGGTTTCATCTCGGCGGGGATCTGGATCGCGTCGGTCACGTGGCGGCCCTCCGTGGGTCGGGTGCGGCGGCGACGACGCTGTCGGCCAGTGCGCTGACTAGCATGCCACCACCGCCGTGACAGGCCCAACCGAGGGAGCGCCGTGACCGACCCGACCCTGCGCATCGAGCGGGTCGGGTACGGCCACCCCGACGCCGTCGCGCTGGCCGAGTCGGCGCAGCGGTTCTACGCCGAGCGCTACGGCAGCCCGGACGAGACGGCGCTCGAGCCCGGGATGTTCGAGCCGCCCACGGGCAGCTTCTTCGTGGCGTACGCCGGCGACGAGCCGGTCGCCAGCGGCGGCTGGCGGCGCCGCGACGACGTCGAGGCGCTGGGCACGCGCACCACCGCGGAGATCAAGCGGATGTGGGTCGACCCGCGGCGCCGCCGCGCCGGGCTCGCGCGGGTGGTGCTCGCGCACCTCGAGGAGACGATGCGCGCCGCCGGCGCCGAGGCCGCGATCCTGGAGACCGGCAGCGCCCAGCCCGAGGCCATCGCGTTCTACCTGGCCCACGGGTACGAGCGCATCGACGACTTCGGGCACTACCGCGGCTACTCCGACGTGCGCAGCTTCGCCCGCCGGCTCCCGCGCTGAGCTGCCGCGTCCGCCGGCGGCGGATTCGCGCGTTACGAGGACAGCACCCTCCCCGGCTGCCTAGGCTCGTTGGCCATGTGTCGCCTGAACCAGCCCCTCCGCCGGCTGCTCCGCCGCTCCGCGGCGCTGCTCGTGCTCCCGCTCGTCGCCGCGCTGCTCACGCTGGGCGCGCCGCCCGCCTCGGCGGCGCCGGTGGAGGACTACGCGGGCTACGACGGCCAGCGGTGGTGCGCCAAGCACGTCAAGCAGGGCACCCGGCAGCTGCAGTCGTGGGCCGTGGACCGGTTCGGCGGCCGCGCCGGCCCCACCATGCGCGGCTGCAAGGTCGGCGGCAGGTCGGAGCACAAGGAGGGCCGTGCCTTCGACTGGACCCTGAACGCGGCCCGCAAGGCCGACCGCAAGAAGGCCTGGCGGTTCATCTCCAACGTGCTGCGCACCCGCCCCGGCGGCGCGCACGCCCGGGCGCGGCGGATGGGCATCATGTACATCATCTGGAACGACCGGATCTGGAGGTCCTACGACCAGTTCGAGCGGTCGGCGTACAAGCCCTGCAAGCCCGTGCGGAAGTGCTCCAAGACCGCGCGGCACCGCGACCACGTGCACGTCTCGCTGAGCCGCAAGGGCGCCAAGGGCGCGACCAGCTGGTACCAGCGCTTCGAGTGAGCGGACCGCTCAGCCGGTCCAGGCGTCGCGCCAGCCGTCCACCGACGACGCGGCGCGGGTGTCCGGGCCCACGTAGACGGCGGACGGACGGATCAGCCGCCCGGTGCGCTTCTGCTCCAGGATGTGCGCCGACCAGCCGCCCGTGCGGGCGCAGGTGAACATCGAGGTGAACATGGCCGGCGGCACCTCGGCGAAGTCGAGCACGATCGCGGCCCAGAACTCGACGTTGGTCTCGAGCACCCGGTCGGGGCGCCGCTCCTTGAGCTCGGCCAACGCGGCCTTCTCCAGCGCCTCGGCGACCTCGTAGCGGGGCGCGTCGAGCTCGCGCGCGGTGCGCCGCAGCACCCGGGCGCGGGGGTCCTCGGCGCGGTAGACGCGGTGCCCGAAGCCCATCAGCCGCTCGCCGCGGTCGAGCAGGTCCTTCACGTACTTCTCGGCGTCGCCGGAGCGCTCGACGTCCCCGATCATGCCGAGCACCCGCGAGGGCGCCCCGCCGTGCAGCGGCCCGCTCATCGCGCCGATGGCGCCGGAGAACGCCGCGCCCACGTCGGCGCCGGTCGAGGTGATCACCCGCGCGGTGAAGGTGGAGGCGTTCATGCCGTGCTCGGCGGCCGAGGACCAGTAGGCGTCGATCGCCTGCACATGCTTCGGGTCGGCCTCGCCCTTCCAGCGGATCAGGAACTTCTCGGCGAGCTGGCTGCCCTTGTCGACCTCCGCCTGCGGCACCACGGGGTTGTCGAGGCCCCGCGCGGACTGGGCGGCGTAGGAGAGCACCATCACCGCCACGCGCGAGAGGTCCTCGCGGGCCTGCTCGACGTCGATGTCGTAGGTCTGCCGGAAGCCGAACGCCGGCGCCAGCATCGCGATCGCAGCCTGCACGTCCACGCGCACGTCGCCGGTGTGCACCGGGATGTTGTAGGCCTCGGCGGGCGGCAGGCCGGGGCTGTAGGTGCCGTCCATCAGCAGGCCCCACACGTTCTCGAAGGGCACGCGGCCGACGATCTCCTCGATGTCGACCCCGCGGTAGCGGAGCGCCGACCCCTCCTTGTCGGGCTCGGCGATCTCCGTCTCGAAGGCGACGACGCCCTCGAGTCCGTGGTGTACCTCGGTCATCGGGGCTCCGATCCGTCACGGGGCACCCCGGCCTCGTCGGCCGGTGGCGTGGGCGTCGGGGGCATTCTGCACCGCCGCGGATCCCCGCGCACCCGTCCCCCTGCCCGGCGCGCGGCCTAGGGTCTGCGGCATGGAACGCGACCCGCGGGGCGGCCGGCACCCCGACCTGGCCTCGCTGCGCGACGAGTACGCCCGCGGCGGCCTCGCCGAGGAGGATCTCGACCCCGACCCGACCGCGATGGTGCGGCGGTGGCTGGAGGACGCGATCGCCGCCGGGCTGCCCGAGCCGACCGCGATGGTGGTCGCGACGGTCGACCCCGACGGCAGCCCCTCGGCGCGCACGGTGCTGCTGAAGGGTCTCGACGAGCGGGGCTTCGTCTTCTACACCCACCACACCTCGCGCAAGGGCGTCGCGCTCGCGGCGGACCCCCGCTGCTCGCTGTTGCTGCCGTGGCACGCGCTCGAGCGGCAGGTGCGCGTCGAGGGCGTCGCCGAGCGCCTGACCGAGGAGGAGGCGGCCGCCTACTTCGCCACGCGGCCGCGCGGGGCGCAGGTCGGCGCCCACGCCTCGCCGCAGTCACAGGTCGTGGCCGGGCGCCACGAGCTCGAGGAGCGCTACGCCGAGGCCGACGAGCGCCTCGGCGAGGAGGTGCCGCTCCCGGCCGGCTGGGGCGGCTACCGGGTGCGGCACAGGGTGGTCGAGCTGTGGCAGGGGCGCCCGAACCGGATGCACGACCGGCTCGTCTACCGGCGCGTCGCCGAGGACGCCCCGGACGCCGGCGTGGGGGCGGAGTGGACGACGTACCGGCTCGCGCCCTGACCCGCTGCCCCGACCCGCCACCGTCCCGCCCCGAGGGGTGGTCGGAAAGCCGTTGAGGGGGGCCACGCCCCGGCGTACGCTCCTCGTACACGGGAAAGGAGGTGGTCCTAGACAATGCATGCCCATAGGACGCGTGAGGTGGCTGCCCGCTAGCAGCCCGCCAGAGCAACTCCGGCTGCTGGCGAATCCACAGCAGTCACCCGACCCGCAGGCGATCCGGTGTGTCCGCCGGTGCCGGCCCCCGCGAGGGGTCACGCCTGCGGGTCGCTGCTTTCCGCGTCGGTGTTTCGCGCGCGGCCCGCGCCGTGCCTAGGGTGTTGACGTGCTGCAACACGGGCTCGGGCCTGGTGGCCCCCGCACGCCGACCGACGCGCGGCTCCTGCTGGACGCCGTCCTCTCGTTGAGCTCGGACCTGTCCCTGCACGGCCTGCTCCAGCGGATCGTCTCCAGCTCGTGCGGCCTGACGGGGGCGCGGCACGGGCTCCTGGCGGTCGTGGACGCCGAGGGGGCCGTCGACGACTACGTGGGCCACGGCCTCTCCGCGGGGCGGGCCGCCGACCTGCTGGCGCACCCGGCGGACGACCCGGGGCCGGACGGCGCCCGGGTCCTGCAGGTGCCGGTGCGGGTGCGGGGGACGATCTTCGGCTGGCTGTACCTGGCGGCGAAGGCGAAGGGCGACGACTTCACGTCGGAGGACGAGTCGCTCGTGGACGCCCTGGCGCGCGTCGCCGGCACCATGGTCGACCACGCGCGCACCTTTCAGCGGGGCGAGCGGGACCGCGTCTGGCTGGAGGCCGCCGCCGACGTGGAGGAGGCCTTGCGGGCCGGGGACGGCGGCTGGGACGGGGTCGCCACCGCCGCCGTCCGGGCGGCCGGCGCCCGGTGGGGGGCCGTGCTCGGTGTCGAGGAGGCCGGCGTCGAGGTCGTGGCGCTGGAGGGGGAGGAGGCCGCGGACGTCGCCGCCCTGCTCGGCGAGGTCGAGCACCCCCTCCGTCGCGCCGACGAGTCCGGCGAGGTGGTCACGGTCACCCACGGCGAGGCACCCGTGCTGCTGGTGCCGCTGCGCGCGCGCCTGGCCGACCGCGGCGTGCTGCTGCTGGCGTGGGAGCCCGGGCGGCGTCGCCCCGAGGAGGACGAGGTGGCGCGCGTGGTGGGCTTCGCCGAGAGCGTCGCGCTCGGGCTCGACCGGACCCAGGCGCTGCTCGAGCGTCAGCAGCTCGTGCTGCTCGCCGACCGGGAGCGGATCGCCCGCGACCTGCACGACCTGGTGATCCAGCGGCTCTTCGCGACCGGTCTCCAGCTCCAGGGCGCGCGCCACCTGGTGGACGACGCGGTCCGGGCCCGGCTCGACGACGCCGCCGGCGACCTCGACCTCACCATCCGCGACATCAGGTCGACCATCTTCGAGCTCCAGCACCGCCGGGGACCCTCGATCCGGACCGACCTGCAGGGGCTGGTCCACGAGTACGTGCCGGTGCTCGGCTTCACGCCGCTGCTGCGCACCGCGGGGCCCGTCGACCACGGCATGCCGGACCACCTCGGCGACCAGCTGCTCGCCACCCTGCGGGAGGCGCTGTCGAACGTCGCCCGGCACGCGCGCGCCGACGCCTGCGTCGTCGAGGTCGGGCTGGCCGACGGCTGGCTCACGCTGAGCGTGACCGACAACGGCACCGGGATCCCGGCCCAGGCGCCCGAGAGCGGGCTGCGCAACGCGCGGCACCGCGCCACGGACCTCGGCGGGTGGCTGACCTTGTGCCCCGCCGAGCCGCACGGCACCCGGCTGGAGTGGCGGGTGCCGGTCGGCCCCGGCGACGCCTGAGGGGACGGCGCCGGCGCCGGGCCGGCGGCGGGTCACGACTTCGCGGCGCTGGGCTCGCCGGGACCGGAGCTCCGGGCTCCCGGGGGAGCGTCGGGGCTCGCGCCTGCGGTCTCCCGCTGCTCGGCGGCCGCCAGGCTCGCGGCGGACGGCAGCGCCAGCTCCACGAGCAGGCTCAGGAGCCCCCAGCACACGCCCACGGCGACGAGGTAGCGCGTCAGCGCCAGGTCGATCGGCATGGTGCCCTCCACCAGCCCGGCATACAGCGCCGGCGACGCCACCAGGGCGGCGGCGCCGAGCACGGGCACGGAGAGCGGACTCATGCTCAAGCGGTGACGGCCATGGGTTGAGCGGTCACGACGCCCACCGAGCGGACCTGCTGGGCACCCCCCAGCTCGTGGTAGGAGAGCACGGGCAGCTTCGGCATGGCGGCACGGACCATCCGGCGGACGGCCGGCCGCACCTGCGGCGCGCAGACGAGCACGGGGTGCAGGTTCTGGTTCTCACCCTCGGTGGCCAGCTGCCCGAGCTGGTGCAGCAGCGACTGGCTCGTGGACGGGTCCAGCGCGAGCACCGTGCCCTGGTCGCTGACGCGAGCCGACTCCAGCATCCGCTGCTCCAGCGTCGGCTCGAGGCTGATCACGTGCACGGTGTTGCCCATCAGGTAGGGCGCCACGATCGCCGGGCCGAGGGCCAGGCGGGCGCTCTCGACGAGGGCGTCGACGTCCTTGGTCGACTGCGCGCGCAGCGAGACGGCCTCGAAGATCCGCACCAGGTCGCGGACGGCGACCCCCTCCTCGAGCAGCGCCTGGAGCACCCGCTGGACCTCGCCCGAGACTGAGCTGGGCGGGCGTCAGCTCGTCGACCACGACCGGGTGGCCCTGCCGGACGACGTCGACGAGCAGCTTCACGTCCTCGCGGCCCAGCAGCCGGTGGGCGTGGCTGGTGACGACCTCGGCGAGGTGGGTCGTGACCACCGAGGAGCGGTCCACCACCGTGGCGCCGTTGAGCTCGGCCTGGTTGCGCATCTCCGCCGGGATCCACTTGGCCTCGAGCCCGAAGACGGGCTCGACCGTCGCCTCGCCCGGCATGGCTCCCAGGTGGTCGCCGATGGCCAGCACGGTGTTGGGGGGCGCCTCGCCGCGGGCCACCTCGATGCCGAAGAGCTTGATGGCGTAGGTCCGCAGCGGCAGGTCGAGGTTGTCCCGGGTGCGCACGGGCGGCACGACGATGCCGATGTCCGAGGCGACCTTGCGTCGCAGCGCCTTGACCCGCTCCAGCAGGTCACCGCCCGATGCGGTGTCGACGAGGTCGATGATGTCGGCCGAGAGCTCGAGACCGAGGGGGTCGATCTGGATCTCCCCGGCCAGCACCTCCGGCGAGTCCGGCGACGGCACGGCCTCCAGCGCCGGCTCCGCGGCCGCGGGGTACTCGGTGTCGTCCTCCTCGACGACGCGCGTCGAGGCCAGCAGCATCAGCCCGCCGGCGACGAGGAAGGGAAGCTTGGGCAGACCCGGGACGAGGCACAGGAAGATCGCGCCGAAGCCCGCCACCCGCAGCGGCGTCCGGCTGCGCGTCAGCTGGCGGACGATGTCGGAGCCCATGTCCTCCTCCGCCGTCGACCGGGTCACGATCAGGCCGGTCGCGACCGAGAGCAGGAGGGCGGGGATCTGGGAGACGAGCCCGTCGCCGACCGAGAGCAGGCTGTAGGTCTGCACGGCCTCGCCGAAGGGCATCCCCAGCTGCGCGACACCCACGGCGAAGCCGCCGATGAGGTTGACCAGGGTGATGATGATGGCCGCGATGGCGTCGCCCTTGACGAATTTCGAGGCGCCGTCCATCGCGCCGTAGAAGTCCGCCTCCGCGTGCACCTCGGCGCGCCGCCGCCGGGCCTCGTCCTCGTCGATGAGCCCCGAGTTCAGGTCGGCGTCGATGGCCATCTGCTTGCCGGGCATCGCGTCGAGGGTGAACCGGGCACCGACCTCGGCGACGCGGCTGGCGCCGTTGGTGATGACCACGAACTGGATGATCAGCAGGATGGCGAAGACGATGAGGCCGACGACCAGGGACCCGCCCACCACGAAGTGCCCGAACGTCTCGATCACCTTGCCGGCGTAGCCGTCCAGCAGCACCAGCCGGGTGGTGCTCACGTTGAGCGCCAGCCGGAAGAGCGTCATCACCAGGATGACCGCGGGGAAGGCAGCGAAGTCCAGGGGGCGGGTCACGAACATGGCCACGAGCAGGACCAGCAGGGCGCCCGTGATGTTCAGGGCGATCAGGAGGTCCATCGCCATCGGCGGCAGCGGCACGACCAGCATCACGACGATCATCACGATGCCGACGGGCACCCCGAGCTGGGTCAGGCGCTTCAACGACATGGGGACGGCCTTTCGACGTGACGTCGCGCGCCGTCCGTGGCGTGGGCAGGGCAGCACCATCGTGGCGCCGCCCGGGCGATCGGCTCGCGGGGCGGCCTGCTGAGCACAACCCGCCGGGGCGCCCCGAACTCGGGACCTCGGTCCCGGCCCGGATCGTGGCCGGGGGCGGGGGTCATGCGCAGGTTCCCAGCGTCGGGCCGCTCGCCGCACGCGGGGTCGAGCGCCGCCGCCGCCCCCGCGTCGGGACGTCCGGCAGGTCCGACTCGCGCCGCGGCGAGCGGTGCCGGCCGCCGCGGGTGCCCGCGGAGCGTCGGCTGATCACGAAGGCGAGCACCTCGGCCACCGCCGCGAAGAGCTCGAGCGGGATCTCCTGGCCGACCTCGCAGGACTGGTAGAGCGAGCGGGCCAGCGGCACGTCCTGCACCGTCGGCACCTCGGCCTCGGCGGCCACCTCGCGGATCCTGGTGGCGATCGCCCCGGCCCCGCGGGCGACGACCCGCGGGGCGCCGCGCTGGGTGTCGTAGCGCAGCGCCACCGCGACGTGGGTGGGGTTGACGAGCACGACGTCGGCCTCGGGGACGTCGCTCATCATCCGGGACCGGGACATCGCCATCTGCTTGCCGCGGATGGCGGCCTTGACCAGCGGGTCGCCGTCGGTCTGCTTGTGCTCCTGCTTGACCTCGTGCTTGGTCATCCGCACCTGCTTGCCGACCTTGCGCCGCTGGAAGGCGTAGTCGGCGCCCGCCATCACGACGCCGGCGATGGCGATGTTGCGCATCAGCGCGAGGGCCTCGTCGGCCACGATGTCGAGCACCACGGGGATCGGCATCAACCCGCCGATGACCGGCATCATCGCGCGCACGGCGAGGTAGCCGAGGACGGCCACGACGCCGCTCTTGATGATCATCTTGACGCCCTCCCACAGCGCCTGGGTGCCCAGCACCCGCTTGGCGCCCTGGATCGGGTTGATCTTGGACCACTTCGGCTGCACCGACTTGGTGGCGAGGTAGAAGCCGCCCTGGGAGAGGGCGCCGGCGACCCCGATCACCATCACGCAGCAACCGAGCACCACCAGCGTGAGCATGGCGTGCCAGGCGCCCTCGCCGAGCAGCGCGAGCGCCTGGGCGGGGGTCGCCTCCTGGGCGCCGCGCAGGGCGCTGCTCATCAGGCGGTGCAGCGCCTTGAGCTCGTGGACCAGCAGCAGTGGCAGCGACAGCTCGACGGCGAGCACGGCCGCCCAGCCTCCCAGCTCCTGGGTGCGGGGGACCTGGCCCTCCTTCCGCGACTCCTTGCGCTTCTTCGCGGTCGGCTTCTCGGTCTTCTCCTCGCCGCTGCTGCCACTCATTCCTCCCCCTCAGCCCGCGCCCACGATGGCCTGCATGGCCTGCAGGATCCGCTCGGTGATCCGCTCCATCGCCTCCGGCAGCACCGGGAACGACAGGCCCAGCAGCAGCAGCGTGAGCCCGATCTTGGCCGGGAACATCACGTTGATCGCGTTCAGCTGCGGCGCCACCTTGGTGAGCAGCGCCAGCGCCAGGTCGGCCACGAACAGCACGCCCACCATCGGCAGGGCGATCTGGACCGCGGTCACGAAGAACATCGAGAACGCGCTGCTGACCAGGTCGATGCCGGCCACGTCGGGTGACTCGCCGAGCGGCAGGAACTCGAAGGTCTTCAGCAGCCCGCCGATCACGAGCAGGTGCCCCCCGGTCGCGAACAGCAGGACGATGGCGAGCATGTGGTGGAACTTGCCGAAGACCGTGTTCATGTTCATCGACATCGGGTCGAAGGCCTGCGCGACGGCGAAGCCGCCGAAGAGGTCGACCAGGCTGCCGGCCGCCGAGATCGCCGCGAAGAGCAGGTAGGTCACGAAGCCCATGCCCACGCCCACGGCCACCTGGGTCACGACGGTGACCAGCAGCTCCACCGTCTGCACGGGGAGCCCGCCCTCGGCCAGGGAGGGAGCGACCGCGAAGGACAGGGCGAGCGCCAGCACCACCTTCGCCGTCGCCGGGACGGTCCGGCCGTTGAAGGGTGGCGCCACGGCCAGCCAGGCCACGATGCGCACCGAGGCGAGCAGCGTGGCGAGGAGGGGCTCACCTGAGACGGTGAGGGTCATGGGGGGTGCCGTCCTGTCGTGCGGTCGCGGAGCCGGGAGGTCAGCCGAGCAGTGCGGGGACCCGGTCGAAGAGGTCGTTGGTGAAGTTGACCAGCGTGTGCAGCATCCAGTTGCCGGAGATCAGCAGGGCCACGCCCACCCCGATCAGCTTGGGCACGAAGGCCAGCGTGAACTCCTGGATCTGGGTCATCGACTGGAACAGCGAGACGGTGAACCCGATGGCCAGGGCAGTGCCGAGGATCGGTGCCGAGAGCTTGAACGCCACGAGCATGGTCTGCAGCGCGATCTCGATGATGGTGGTGTCGGTCACGGTCCGGTTCCTATCCGTAGCTCTGGACGAGCGACCGGATCACCAGGGCCCAGCCGTCGACCATCACGAAGAGCAGCAGCTTGAAGGGGAGCGACACCATCACCGGGGGCATCATCATCATGCCCAGGGCCATCAGCGCGCCGCTCACGACGATGTCGATGACCAGGAACGGGATGAAGACGATGAAGCCGATGATGAAGGCCTGCTTCAGCTCGGTCAGCACGAAGGCGGGCACGAGGGTGGACATGCCGATGTCGCTGCGCGTCTCGGGGAGGTCGCGGCCGGCGACGCTGGTGAGGAGTCGGATCTCGTCGTCGTCGGCGTTGTCGAGCATGAACTCGCGCAGCGGCTCGATGCCGTCGTCGATGGCACGGCTGCGTGCTCTTGTCGCCCTCGAGGTAGGGCTGCAGGCCGACGCTCGTTGATCTCGCTCAGCACCGGGGCCATGATGAACAGGCTGAGGAAGAGCGCCAGCCCGGCGAGCACCTGGTTGTTGGGCGTCTGCTGCAGGCCGAGCGCGTTGCGGGTCAGCCCGAGCACCACGAGGATCTTCGTGAAGCTCGTGCAGGTGAGCAGGATCGCGGGCAGCAGCGAGAGCAACGTCAGCCCGATGATCACGGTGACCGAGGAGCTGGGCTCGTCGGCCAGGCCCTCGAGGTCGATGGTCACCGAGCCGTCCGCGGGCTCGGTGGGGCCCGCCGGTCCGCGCGGGCCGTCCGCGCCGGGGGCCGCCGGCTCGGTGGTCTCCGCGCCGCGCTCGTCGGCCCCGGGGGTCGTGGTGGTGGAGGCCGCCGCGGGGGTGGCCAGCGCCAGCATTGCCAGCAGGGCGACCAGCAGGGCGACCAGCAGGGCGACCAGGGCGGGCGACCACGGCGACGACGGCCAGCCCGGTGGCCCGCACCGAGCGCCGGCTCACGAGGCCCGCCGGCCGACGGCGCCGACGGCCTGTCGCCACGTCTGCGGCGAGAGCACCGACCCCGCGAGCGGGCCCTGCGCGGCCTGCTCCGCGCGTCGCCCGGACGCACGGCGCCCGCGGGCGCGGCGACCCGGCCCGTCCGTGGCCGCGGGGGCGCTCGGGGCCTCGGCCTCGGCGGCGTCCTCGGCGTCCTCGGCGTCCTGGGCGGCCAGCAGGTGGGGAGCCCCGGCGGTCTCGGGAAGCATGGCCAGCAGCTGTGCGACGGACGCCGAGACCTGCTCCGCGGGGCGGTCCGCGGTGGGGGCGGGGGCCGCGACGTCGGGGGACGACGCCAGGTGCCGGGGCGCCGCGGTGGGGCGGGGTGCCTCCACGCGCGAGATCGCCGCGGCGTGGCGACCCGGGGAGCGGAGCTCGACCGCCTCGGACTGCGCCAGCGCGGCGAGCGCCGGCGGCAGCACCGAGGCCAGGTCGTCGCCGGGCAGCCGGTGGGCCGGGGTCGTCACCGGGTCCTGAGCAGCGGGCGCAGTCGGGGGCGCGGTCGGGGTGCAGTCGGGGGCGCGGTGTGGGCCGGAGCCGGGGTGCCGGCGGGGGTGCGGGCGGCGTGCTTGCCGGGCGTCGGGGGGACGTCGGCCCGGTGCCGGCCGGGGGTCGGAGCGGGGTCCGCCCGGTGGGCGGGCGCCGACTCGACGGCCGTCGCGTGGGCGAGGGGCGCCTCGTCGGCCGCGGCCACGAGCACCGCGGCGGCGGACGGGGTGTCACGCGCTCCTGCCGACGGAGCGGACCGGCTGCGGCGACCGCCCGGCGACCTGCTCGGCGACGACAGGCGTGGCTGGGCCTGCTCGGTGACCGGGTCGGAGGCGGGCTCGCCGTTCGGCTCCAGCTCGGCGAGCACGCTCACCTGCTGCTCGGTGGTCCCCAGCACGAGCAGTCGGCCGGAGACCTCGACGACCGACACGGCCGAGTTGCGGCCCAGGGCCTGCCGGTGCACGACCCGGACGAGCGCGTCCGGGGAACCGCGGAAGCGCCGGCCGCCGAAGCGCACCACGAGCATCAGCAGGCCGACGATGACGGCCAGCGATGCGACGAGGCGGATGGCGAGCTCAGCCACGGGTCAGCCGTTCGCGCCGGCGTCGAGGATCTCGGTGACACGCAGGCCGAAGTCCTCGTCGACCACGACGACCTCGCCGCGGGCGATCAGCCGGCCGTTGACGAGCAGGTCCGCGGGGCTGCCCGCGGCGCGGTCCAGCTCCAGCACGGCCCCGGGGGCCAGGGCCAGCAGGTCTCGCACCGTCATCCGGGTGCGGCCCAGCTCGACGGTGACCTCGAGGTCGACGCCGTGCAGCATCTCGATGCCGCGCCGCGGCGCAGCGCCGGACGCCGGGGTCGGGGTCCCGGCGGGGAGCTGCGGGTGCGGGGAGGATCCGGCGGCGTCGGTCACCGCGCCCCCCGTGGCCACGGGGTGCTGGGTCGCCACCGCCTGGACGCCGGGGCCGGGGTCGGCCGGCAGGAGCGCGTCCGAGATCAGCACGACGGCTGCCGTGCCCACGGTGCCGTCGCCGCCGAGCGGCACGACCGTGCACGCGCCGAGGTCGGCGAGCACCAGCGAGGTGTCCACCGTCGTCGCCGCGGCGGCGTAGCCGCCGAGGACCCGGGCGGCCGCGTCCAGGGCGGGCTGGACTGCGGCGGCCAGGTCGAGGCCGTCGAGCGGGCTGGCGGCCAGGGCGTCGACGAGCTCGTTGCCGACGAGCACGGCGAGGTGCCCGGCGGCTTCGCCGGCGCCCTGCACGAGCGCGGTGGCCGCCCCGGCGAAGCCGTGGGCCACCTCGGGGGTCCCCGGCCGGGCCCCGTGCGTCGACAGCGGGGCGGAGGAGGGCAGCACGTCGGCCGCGGCCGTGGCGGCCGCCAGGGCCTGGGCGACGGCGGTGCCGTCCTCGGTGGTCGGGGTGGTCATGCGTCCTCCTGGGGTGCGCCGACGATCAGGGCGGCGAGACGGGGGCCGCGCGCCCCGGCGGTGGCGTGGGCAAAGGGGGTGTCGTCGACGACCACGTCGAGCGGAGCCGACGACGGGTGGGCCAGGCGCAGCACGTCTCCGGGCTGCAGGCCGGCCAGCACCTCGGGAGCGAGCCGGGTGGTGCGGAAGCGCACGGCTGCGTCGACCGGAACCTGGGTGAACTGCTCCAGGATGAGCTCCGACGCGTGGTCGCGCTCCTCCCGCTCGCGCTCCGAGACCGGTGCGGGCGCGGCGCCGGCGATGAGGTAGGGCAGCAGGCCGCTGAAGGGCAGGCAGACCGAGAACTGGTGCGCCCGCTCGCCGATGCGAAGGTCGAGGCGGGCCACCACCATCGTGTCGGCCGCTGCCGCGATCTGGGCGAACTGGGGGCTGTACTCCACGCCCGTGACCCGCGGCTCGATCGGCACCAGCGCCGCCAGCGAGTAGCGCATCTCGCCGAGCAGCCGGGCGACGAAGCCGGAGACGACCCCGGCCTCGATCTCGGTGAGCGGCCGCAGCGGCTGCACCGTGGCCCCCGGGCCCCCCAGCATGTGGTCGACGCACGACATGGCGGCGCCGAGCGGGAGCTCGAGGAGCCCGCGACCGGTCATCGGGTCGACGGTGAAGAGCGTGAGGTAGGTCGGGACCGGCAGGCAGTCGACGTACTCGCTGTAGGAGCGCTGCTCGATGTCGGCCAGGGAGACATGGCAGACCACCCGCAGCGCCGAGGTGAACACGGTGGTCGCCTGGCGGGCGAAGCCGTCGAAGGCCTGCTGCAGGTGGCGCGAGTGCTCGCGCGAGAGCTGGATCGGGCGCCCGAAGTCGTAGGGGACCGGCCCGGCCCCGCCGGCCTTGCCGCGGCGCGACCGGGTTGCGGCCGGCGCGGGCTCGGCGGCGGGTGCGGTGGCGGCGGTGGTCACGAGCGTCAGTATTGGCGCGCGGCGAGGCCGTTCTCAGTGAGATCCAGTGGTCCGGGACCTAGGTCGCGCTAGTCCTGACCGCTCGGGTGCCCGCGGTCACCACGCGGGCCATCGGGGCCACCCGATCGCCCGATCGCCCGGTCACCCGGTCACCCGGTCACTGGGTCACGAACTCGGTGAAGTACACGTCCATGACCTCGTGGTGGTAGAGGTGGTCGAGGTCCTTGGCCAGCTGCTTGCGCAGCTTCTCGCGCTGCTGCGGCTGCTGCAGCTCCTCCAGCGGCTTGCCGCTGAACTGCGTGATCGTGGCGTCGAGCGCCTTGGCGCCGTCGATCTCGTGGGCCCCCTCGACGCCCTGCAACGCGATCCCGATGCGCAGGTAGTGGCCCTCGGCGAGGTTCAGCTGGATCGGGTCCAGCGCCACGACCTCCCCCGCGACCGGCTTCTCGTCCTCCGGGGGCGCGGGCCGGAGCATGAACCAGTAGACCGCCCCCAGGACCAACGGCACCAGCGCGGCCAGGACCAGCACCTTCTTGCGGCTGCCGCCCCCTGACTTCTCCTCGCCCGTCTCCTCGTCGTTCGGCATCGCGGTCACGCTCATCGCAGGTCTCCCAGCAGCTCGGGGACGGCGCGGGCGTCCCGCCCGCGATCCGTCGCTTCGGTGGACTCGGGGTCGGGGTCGGGCGCCTCGTCCTCCCGGCCGTTGGCCACGGCCCCCAGGAGCCCCCGGCTCCGCGCCGGGAGCGAGGAGAGGACGACGACGTCGACCCGCTTGTTCACGGCCTGCGAACCCGCCTCGCTCGGGTCGCGCAGCGGCTTCTCGGCGCCGAACGCCGCGACAGAGAGCCGCTCCGCGGGGATGTCCCAGCGCTCCTGGAGCCGGCGCAGCACGGTCACGGCGCGGGCGGCCGAGAGGTCCCAGTCGGTGTCGTAGAACTTGGGCCGGACCTTGACCTGGTTGGTGTGCCCGTCGATCTGGAGCGGGTCGGGCAGGTCGCGCAGCACCGGGGCGAGGGCGTCGACCGCCCGCTCGCCGCGCGGGCTCAGGGTGGCCAGGTGGGCATCGAACGTGACGTGCCGGGAGACGAGGCTGACGACCAGCCCGCGCTCGTCGACCTGCGTGGTGACGTCGTCCTCGAGCCCACGCCGGCGCAGCGCCCTCCGCACCCGCCTCGCCAGGCCGTCGAGCCGCTCGGCCTCCGCCTTCGCCTCGGCCCAGCGCCGCTGCTCGCGCTGCCGCTCGGCGGCCTCCACGGCACGCCGGACCGCCGCCTGCCCCGGGTCCTGGTCCGTCCCCGCGAACTGCGCCTGCGGCGACGGCGCGTCGACGGCGGAGACGCCCGGCTGGTCGAGCAGGTTGTCGGAGCCGTTGAGGACGCCGTCCGAGGCGCCGAAGCCGGCGGCCAGGCCGTCCTTGAGCTCGTTGAACTTGCGCTCGTCGACCGCGGACATGGCGAACATGACGATGAACAGCACCATCAGCAGCGTGACCATGTCGGCGTAGGTGACCAGCCAGCGCTCGTGGTTCTCGTGCTCCTCCTCCAGCTGGCGGCGGCCGCGGGAGCCTCCCGATGACGACATCTCAGGCCGCCTCTTCGGCGCTCTCGCCGCCGGGCAGCAGCGACTTGAGCTTGGCCGCGATCACGCGCGGGTTCGAGCCCGCCTGGATCGCGGCGACGCCCTCGATGGTCAGCTCCATGCGTGCGGCCTCGAGCTCGCTGAGCCGCTTGATCCGGCTGCCGATGGGCAACCAGAGCACGTTGGCGGAGGCGACGCCCCACAGGGTGGCGAGGAACGCGGCCGCGATGAGGTGCCCGAGCTTCTCCGGCTCGGCGAGGTTCTCGAGCACGTGCACCAGACCCATCACGGTGCCGATGATGCCGACGGTCGGCGCATAGGCGCCGGCGTCGGTGAAGAACTTGGCCGCCTGCTTGTCCGAGGACTTCTTGGCGAAGACCTCGCCCTCCAGGATGTCCCGGACCTCGTCGGGGTCCGTGCCGTCGATGGCCATCGTGACGCCCTTGACCAGGAACGGGTCGTCGACCTCGGCCAGGCTGTCCTCCAGGGCGAGGAGCCCCTCGCGGCGGGCCTTGTCGGCCAGCTGGACGACGTTCTCGACGACGTCGTCGGCGGACTTGACCCCGCCGGTGAACGCGTTCTTGCACGCCACCACGGAGGACTTGGCGTCGGCCATGGTCCCGCCGGCGAGGCAGATCGCGAGCGTGGCGCCGAAGACGAGCAGCATGGGCGGCAGCAGCAGCATGCTCGTCGGGTTGCCGCCCTCGAGCATGTTGGCGGTGATGATGACACCGAAGGCGAGTCCGATGCCGATCGCGGGTGCGGGGTCCATCACCGCTCCGCGGGGGGCTCGGTCGCCGGCAGGGGGGTCACGGCGGCCAGCCGCCGGTGCGGCTGGTCGGCCTCGGCGGCCGAGGCCTCCCCGGCGTTGGTCTGCAGGATGCTGCTGAGCGCGATGATCTCGCCGCGGTGGGTGCGCACGGCGGCGACGACCTCGGTGAGGCTCTCGGAGACGACGTACTTCTTGCCGTCCACGAGTGAGACCACCGTGTCGGGTGTCGAGTCGACGCGCTCGATCAGGTCGGCGTTCAGCACGAACACCGATCCGGAGAGGCGTGTGAGCGTGATCATGTGGCTACCGTCCTTGGTCCGATCCAGCCGGCCGTCCGTGGCCTGCCGGGGTCCTGATCGGCCGGTCCGCGGCGGACCTGAGCCGGACGGCGGTGGCGTCTCGCCCGCCGGGCGCGTCGGCCTCCGCACGCGGCAACGCCCGCCCCGGCGTGGCCGGGGCGGGCGTCGCCGGGAGGTCAGCGCTTGATGTTCACGAGCTCCTCGAGCACCTGGTCGGAGGTGGTGATCACCCGCGAGGACGCCTGGAAGCCGCGCTGGGCGAGGATCAGGTCGGTGAACTCGGCGGCGAGGTCCACGTTGGACATCTCCAGCGCCCCCGCGATCACGGTGCCGCGCCCGGCCTCGCCGGGGACCCCGAGCTGGGCGACGCCCGAGTTGGCGGAGGCCCGGAACGAGGTCTCGCCGACCTTCTCCAGCCCGTCGGGGTTGTTGAAGTCCGCGATGGCGAGCTGACCCATCTCGCGCTGGACGCCGTCGTCGAAGATGCCGCGCAGCTTGCCGTCGCCGCCGATCTCGTAGGAGACGATCTCGGCGCCCGGGGGCGCCGGCGGCTGGGCGCGGGCGGGGTTCAGGGTGATCGTGGTCAGGCCGCCCGTCGGGTTCCCGGCGCCGTCGAGGGCGTAGCCCTGCACGCGGCTGCCGGTCGGGGTGACCAGCGTCGCGGTCTCGTCGAAGGTGAAGGCGCCGGCGCGGGTGTAGAGCCTCTCGTTGCCCTTCTGCACCACGAACAGGCCGTCGCCCTGGAGCATCAGGTCGGTGGCGCGGCCGGTGGTCTGGGCGGAGCCCTGGCCCAGGTCGGTCATCACGGCGCCCACCTGCACGCCGAGGCCCACCTGCAGCGGGCTGGTCCCGCCGCGGTTGACGTTGGCCGCCGAGCCGGGCGTCATCATCTGGCTGAGGGTGTCGGCGAAGACCGTGTTGGAGCCCTTGTAGCCGATGGTGTTGGCGTTGGCGATGTTGTTGCCGGTGACGTCGAGCATGGTCTGGTTGGCGCGCAGGCCGCTGATGCCTGAGAAAAGCGAGCGAAGCATGGTGGTTTCCTCTCGGGGATCGACCGGGATGGCCGGGTGGGGACGGTTGATGCCGGCGGCGGGCTACGCCGACACCGACTGCACGAGCGCGAGCGGGATCTCGGAGCCGTCGGCGCCGAGCACGGGGCCCTCCGGACCGAAGGTGACCGAGTCGACCGTGCCGGAGAGCGTCTCGCCCTCCGGGGTCGACCACGTGATGTCCCGGCCGACGAGGCCGCTGGCGCCGAAGGCCACCTGCGCGGCCAACAGCTGGGCGGTCTGGTCCGCGACGTCCTGCATCTTCTCCAGGGCGGTGAACTGGGCGGACTGCGCCAGGAACTCCCCGGAGTCGGTCGGGTTCAACGGGTCCTGGTAGCGCATCTGCGCCACCAGGAGCTGCAGGAACATCTCCTTGTCGGCCTCGTTGGCCGACGGCTCGGTTCCGTCGGGGGCGACGGGACCCAAGAAGCCCGCACCCACCGACTCGGTCGCCGGCATGGACATCTCTCCTCCTCACACGGTCACGTCGACGCCCCGGGGGGCATCGGTGACCGGCTCGTGCGGACGCGCGGCCGTCGGGGCCCCGTCGTCCTGGGTGCCGTCCCTGGCGCTGGTGCCATCACGCGTCCCTGCGTGCTGGTCCTGGTCTCGTCCCGGGCCGTCCCGGCCGGCGTCGCTGGCCCCGTGCTGGGGCTGGCCGGAGGCGGTGGACGAGGAGCTGTGGTGGGGGGATCCGCCGAGGTCGCGCACGAGCACGCGGGCGTCGTGGCTGCCCGCGGCCTCGAGGAGCCGCTGCAGCTCGGGGACGCCGTCGGCGAGCGCCTGCTGCGCCGCGGAGCCCGCGGCCAGACTGACCTGGAGCGCTCCGTCGCGGACCCGCAGGGTGACGCGCACGTCGCCGAGGGCGGCGGGGGAGAGCTGCAGGGTGACCCGGCGGGTCGTCGCACTCGCGCCCTGGCTGACGAGCCGCGCCACCTCGCCGAAGACCTGGTCGGCGACCCCCGGGCCGGCGGCCCCGGGCGCGGCGGTGCCGGCGCCGGGAGCGCTCGTCGGTGCCGTGGCGGCGCCCGGGGCGCCGGTGACCGCGGAGGTCGCCGACGGGCCGGGCGCCGGGGCGGACGCGGAGGACGGGGCGGGAGGACCCCCGCCATCGGTGTCGGCCGCGCCGCCGGCGCCGGAGCCCGGCGGGCCGGCGGAGTCCCCGGTCGGTGCCGGGCCCCCGGTCGCCGACGGGCCCTCGGTCGCCGACGGGACGGGGGCAGCGGCGACGGCACCCCCGGCGCCGGGCGCGGCAGCCCCGCCCGTGGCCAGGGCGGCCAGGGGCACGGTGCCGGACTGGGCGCCGGACTGGGTGCCGGACTGGGTGCCGGACACCGGGCCGGACGGGAGGCCGGACGGGGCGCCGGACTGGGGACCGGACGGGGTGCCGGAGCCCGGCTGGGTCACCCCCGCCGTGGCTGCGGTCGAGGCGCCCCCCGCCGCCCGGGGGGTCGCCCCGGCTCGCTGGAGCACGGCGGCGAGCCCGGCAGGCATCCCCGCGGAGGCCGACCCACTCGCGGGCGCCCCGGTCGAGGAGGCCCGGCCCGGTTGTCCCGGTTGAGCCGGTGGGGCCGCCGGCTCCGGTCGGTCCGGCGCGGCGTCCGCGTCCGCGCCCGCGGGGTCGGCGCCCGTGGGCGCCGAGTCCGGCGCGTCGAGCGCCGGTCCGGTGTCCCCGGTGCCGGGGCCCTCGGGGGCTCGTCCGGGCGACTCCGCACCGGGGGCCGGCCGCTCGGCGGCCGGGCGGTCGCCGGACCCGGTCGAGCGCGCCGGGGGCGCCGGCCGCGGACCCGACTGCCCGCCCATGGCGGCGGTGACGAGCAGGAGGAAGGCGTCGCCGGCCGCGGGCGGGCCGGCCGGTCCGGTCGGCCCGGGCGCCGGACCGGCGCCGGGCGGCAGCGCGGCGGCGCGCACGGTCAGCGCCTCCCGTTCAGGTCGGCCATGATGGTCTTCACGTAGTGCTGGGTCTCCTGGTAGGGCGGGATCCCGTCGTAGCGCAGGACGGCGCCCGGTCCGGCGTTGTAGGCGGCCAGGGCCAGCCTCGTGCTGTCGAAGCGGTCCAGCAGGTCGCGCATCAGCCGGGCCGCGCCGTCCACGGCCTGGGCCGGGTCGAAGGAGTCCCGGACCCCCAGGCCGCGGGCGGTGGCCGGCATCAGCTGCATCAGCCCCTGCGCCCCGGCGTGGCTGACGGCGCGGGGGTCGTAGGCGGACTCCTGCTTCGCGATCGCCGCGAGCAGGGGGCCGTCCACGCCGTACTTGGCGGAGGCCTTGTTGAAGAGGTTGGCGAAGGGGGTCCCGGCACCGACCTGGCCGCCGCCGCCCGCTGCCTCCGCGCGGGCCGGGGCCGCGGGTGCCGACTCCGGCACGATCCGCCGGATCATGTCGGGGGTGGTGGGCACGTCGATCAGCCGCACGTTCAGCCCCGTGCGCGGGGCCTCGATCATCTTGCCGTTGCCGGCGTAGATGGCGATGTGGTCGGCCCCGTTGTTGCGGCTGGAGTTGTCCCAGGCGATCAGGTCGCCCGGCTGCGCCTGGGCCATGCTCGCCACCGGGCGGCCGGCCCGGGCCTGGTCACTGGAGACGCGCGGCAGGTCGTAGCCGAACTTCGCGTAGACGCTCTGCACCAGGCCGGAGCAGTCGACACCCTGGGAGAGGTCGGTGCCGCCCCACACGTAGGGGATCCCGAGGTGCTTCTTCGCCTCCGCGACGATCTCCCGGCCGGCCGCGAGGCTGCCGCCTCCGCCTCCGCCTTCGCCCCCGCCGCGGACGCCCTCCGCGCCGGAGACGCGGGTGCCGCCGCCGATCCCGCGGGCGTCGCCGGTGCGCTGAGCGCCGGCCGCCTCCTTCAGGGACGCCGCGAAGGCATCGCCACCCTGGGACGCAGGCGGCGCCAGCAGGCCCAGGGCGCCCTGGATCTGGGCGATCCTGGATGCCACGTCGGTGACGGTCACGTCTCGCTCCTTCCGCGCAGCCACAGCTGCGTGCCTGTCTCGTCCATCCGGCGCGCCTCGGCCCGGGCGGCCTCCTCGCCGGCGCTTCGCGGCGCGCCGGTCGAGCAGGGAGTCCACCGTCGCGAGGGCCGCCGAGTCCTGCTGCCAGCGCTCCCGCGCGGCCACGGTGATCCGGCGGGCCGGGGCGAGCTCGGCCTCCGCCTCGGCCACCGCCGCGCTCAGCGCGAGCATCGACTGGCGGGAGGCGAGGAACGCTGCCGTCGCCGTGGTGCCCGGCGGCGACGCCTCCCCACGCCTGCGCTGCAGCGCCACCAGGCGCTCGGTGTGCTCCTGCTCCTCCGCCATCGCGATCCGGAGCCCGAGCCGGCCGTCCCGCTCGCGCACCTCGCGCACGCGGCGGACGGCGCGCAGGCCGCGGTCGCGCTCGTCGGAGCCCCCGAGGCCGCTCATGCCGCCACCAGCTCGTGCAGCATCGACCACGTCTGCGCACTGGGCGTGCTGTCGTCCATCGCCTGCCGCAGGAAGTCGTCGATGCGCGGCATCCGGGCGATCGCGGCGTCGGCGTAGCGGTCGGCGCCGTCGACGTAGGCGCCGATCTCGACGAGCTCGCGCACGTCGCGGTGGGCGGCCAGCATCCGTCGCAGCAGGGTCACGTCGTCGCGCTGCTCCGGCGTGGTCACGGCGGTGGTGACCCGGGAGATCGACTCGAGCACGTCGATGCTGGGGAAGTGACCGGCGGTGGCCAGCCGGCGGGAGAGCACCACGTGGCCGTCGAGGATCGATCGGGCGGTGTCGCCGACCGGGTCCTGCAGGTCGTCTCCCTCCACGAGGACGGTGTAGAGGCCCGTGATGCTGCCGACCGGCGCGGTGCCCGCCCGCTCGAGGAGCTGCGGCATCAGGCCGAAGACGCTGGGCGGGTAGCCGCGGGTGGTGGGCGGCTCGCCGGCGCTGAGCCCGATCTCGCGCTGGGCCATCGCGACGCGGGTGAGGCTGTCCATCATGAGCACCACGTGCCGCCCGGCGTCGCGGAAGGACTCGGCGATCCGGGTGGCGACGAAGGCGGCGCGCAGGCGCTCGACCGGCGGCGCGTCGGAGGTCGCGACGACCACCACCGACCGGGCGAGGCCCTCGGGGCCCAGGTCGTTGTCCAGGAACTCGCGCACCTCGCGGCCGCGCTCGCCCACCAGCGCGATCACCGAGACCTCGGCGTCGGTGCCGCGCGCGATCATGGAGAGGAGCGACGACTTGCCGACACCGGAGCCGGCCATGATGCCGAGCCGCTGGCCGCGGCCACAGGGCACGAGCGCGTCGAGGGCGCGGACCCCCAGCCCGAGCTGGGTGTCGATCCGCGGGCGCGCCAGCGCCTGGGGGGCGCGGTGGGTCACGTCGACGAGGGGCAGGTGGTCGATCGCGGGGCCGCCGTCGATCGGGCGGCCGAGGCCGTCCAGGACGCGACCGCGCAGGTCGTCGCCGGCGCGCACGCGCAGCGGGCCCCCGGTGTGCTCGACCGTCGCGCCGGTGCGCAGCCCGACGGTCGGTCCGAGCGGCATGCAGACCAGGCCGCGGGTGCCGCTGGCGGCGACCTCGCAGAGCACGGCCCGATCGCCGTGGACGCGCAGCAGGTCACCGACGGCCGCCTGGAGACCGGTGACGACGAGGTGCAGGCCGACGAGCTCGGCCACCCGGCCGAGCCGCAGCGGTCGCACGGCGGCGCGGGCCCGGTCGGCCCGCAAGGGGGAGAGGGCGCTCACGGTCGCACCGCCGAGAGGTGGGATCGGGTCGGGTGGCTGGCCCCCAGGGCCTTGTCCAGGCGGGCGAGCGCGTCCTCGAGGCGCAGGTCGACCACGTGGTCGCTCGCCTCGACCACGGCGTCGCCGATCGCCAGCGTCGGGTCGGCCACCACGCGCGCGCCGTGCCCGCGCAGCTCGGCGCAGGCCGCCGCGGCGGCGTGGGTCGGGTGCAGGCGCACCTCCGCGGCGGGGCCGGCGGGCAGCACCTCCAGGACCCGGGCCACGACGTCGGCCGCGCTCTCGACGCGCAGCTCGTGACCGAGCAGCACCGTGACCAGCTCGATCGCCAGCCTGCTCGCCTGGTCCTCGACGCGGGCGCAGACCTCGGTCACGCCCTCCGCGAGGCCGGCTGCTGCCGCCTCGAGCGCAGCGATGGCGGTCCGGTGCTCCTCCTCGCGGCGGGCCTCCGCCTCTGCCCTCGCCCTCGCGTCGTCCTCGGCCCGGCGTCGCGCGGCCTCCGCCGCCTCCCGGCGGCCCTCGGCCCAGCCGGCGGCGTAGCCCTGGGTCTGGGCGGCGTTGCGCGCGGCCTCGGCGAGCCCGTTCAGCGCCATCTCGGTGACCGCGTCGCCGAGCAGCTCCGAGGAGCCCAGGCGTGTCCAGTGGCCGGAGCGCAGCTCCGGCACGGGCAGGGCCGTGACACCGGTGTCGGGCACGATGCCGGGCTCGCGACCCGGGTCCCGCGCCCGGTCTCGCGCCTGGTCTCGGGCCTGGTCCCTCGGGTCAGACGACGAAGTCATCCTCGCCCCCTCTCCGGACGAGGATCTCGCCCGTCTCCTCGAGCTGACGGATGGTGCGGATGACGGCCTGCTGGGCCTCCTCCACCTGTGCCAGCCGCACGGCGCCGAGCAGCTCGACCTCCTCGAGCAGGTTCTCGCCCGCCCGGGAGGAGAGGTTCGACGTGATCTTCTCGCGCACCTCGTCGCTGACGCCCTTGAGCGCCACGGCCAGCTGGGCGGTGTCGACCTGACGCAGGACCTGCTGCACGCTGCGGTCCTCGAGGTCGACGATGTCCTCGAACATGAACATCCGGCTGCGCACCTCGTCGGCGAGCGCGGGGTCGAGGGCCTCGAGACCCTCGATGATCTGCCGCTCGGTCGCACGGTCGGCGCGGTTGATGATCTCCACGAGGGGGTCCAGGCCGCCGACCCGGGAGGTCTCGGAGGGCTGGAGCATCGAGGAGAGCTTCTTCTCGAGGGTCGCCTCCACCGCCTGGACGATCTCCGGCGAGGTCCGGTCCATCACCGCGATCCGGTGCGCCACCTGGGACTGCTGCTCGGTCGGCAGGCCCGAGAGCAGCAGCGAGGCCTTCTCCGGCGTCATGTGGGCCAGCACCAGCGCGATCACCTGGGGGTGCTCGTCGGCGATGAACGAGCGCAGCTGCGCGGGGTCGGCGCGGTACAGGAACCGGAAGGGCGTCTGCACCGAGGCGGCGTTCAGGCGGTCGATGATCTCGGCGGCCCGCTCGGGGCCGAGTGACTGCTCGAGCAGCGCCTGGGCGAAGCCGATACCGCCCTGGGAGATGTGCTCGCGCGCGACCGCCATCTCCGTGAACTCGGTGAGCACGCCCTGCGTCTCCTCCGCGGAGATGGAGTCGAGGCGGGCGATCTCCGAGGAGATCGCCTCGACGTCGCGCTCCGAGAGGTGGGCGAGCACCTTCGCGGCGCGTTCGCGCCCGAGCTGGATCAGCAGCACCGCGGTCTTGCGGACCCCGGCCGTGGTGGTGGCGACGGTCATCAGGGGCGCTCCACCAGCCAGCCGCGCAGGAGCGCGGCGACGTCCTCGGGCTGTCGTTCCACCAGCGCCGTGAGCTCGTCGCGCATGACCTCGGCCTCGGAGCCGGCGACGTCGCCCTGCTCCAGCGCGCTGAGGGCCGCGGTCGACGCGGGGGCCGCGGTCACCTGGGCCCGCGCCTGTGCGTCGGCGCGCAGCTGCTCGACGACGTACGTCGTGGCCTCGGCGCGCTGCTTGGTGCGCTTGCGGCCCTTGACCCACGCCAGCACGATCATGGCGAGCACGAGCACACCGAGGCCCACGTTGCGGAACAGCTGCATCCGGGCGGCGGCGGCGTCGGCCTCCTCGGCGGCCTCGAGCTCCGCCGCGGCCGCCTCCGCGGCAGAGTTGTCGAACGGCATCGTCGAGACGCGGATGCTGTCGCCCCGCTCGGGGTCGAGGCCCACCGCGGCGGCCATGTTCCCGCGCAGCTCGGCCAGGTCGACGGACGCCGCGGCCTGCTCGTCCATCAGGATGCCGATGCCGAGCCGCTCGATGGACCCGGGGGCGCTCTCGGTGCGGGTCCGCGTGGTGGGGATGGCGTTGTCGACCGTGGAGCTGCGCTTCTCGTAGGCACCCCCGCCGTCGTTGCCCGCGTCGAGCTCGGTCTGGCCGTCGGCGCCGACGACGCCCTGGGCGTCCTCGTCGGGTCGCGCGCCGTCGTAGGTCTCCCGCTCGCGGGTCTCCGCCAGGGGCGGCAGGTCCTCGTTCGGCTCGTAGGTGGTCGACTCCGACGTGGTCGAGTCGAAGTCGAGGCTCGCGGTGACCTGCACGGTCGAGTTTCCGGGGCCGACCAGGCGGTCGAGCTTCTGCTGGATCTCGGCGCGCATCTGGTTCTGCACGGTCTCGACCTGCTGGTTGCGGCTGCTGGCGGCGGCGATCGAGGAGTCCGAGGGCGCCGAGAGCACGGTGCCGGTCGAGTCGGCCACCGTGACCTGGTCGGGGTCGAGGCCGTCGACGCTGGAGGCGACAAGGTGGACGATCGCCTGCACCTGGTCGGGGCCCAGCGTCGAGCCGGGGCGGCCGGTGACGAGCACCGAGGAGGTCGTCGGGTCCTGCGCGTCGCTGAAGACCTCCTTCTCCGGCATCGCGAGGTGGACCACGGCGGTGGTGACGCCGTCGATGCCCTCGATGGTGCGGGCCAGCTCGCCCTCCATCGCGCGCTTGAAGTCCGTCTGCTCCTTGAACTCCGAGGTGGAGAGATCCTGGTCGTCGAGGAGCGAGTAGCCGTCGCCGTCCCCCGTGTTGGCCGGCAGGCCCTCGCCGGAGAGCGCGATGCGGGTCTCGTAGACCGCGCTGCTCGGCACCAGCACCGTGCTGCCGTTGTTGCCGAGCTCGTAGTCGACGCCCTGGGCGTTCAGCTCGTCGACCACGGCGGCCGTGTCGGCGCCGGAGAGGTTGCTGTACAGCGGAGCCATGTTGGGCTTCGCCGCCCAGCTGAAGACCATGAAGCCGGCGAGCAGCAGCGCCCCGGTGCCGAGGATGGCGACGAGCTTCTGGCCCGTGGTGAAGGCCGAGAACGACCGCTGGAGGCGCGACAGGGTTCGCGTGAGGTTGCTGCGCATCAGACCTGCATCCGCATGATCTCGTTGAACGCCTCGACCGCCTTGTTGCGGACCGCCACGGTCAGCTGGGTGGTCACCGAGGCCTCGGTGGCCGCGATGGTGTAGTCGTGCATGGCCTGCAGGTCACCCGTGGCGGCCTGCACGGAGAGCTGGTCGGCGTTCGCCTGCGTGGACTCGAGCCGGTCGATGCCGTCCATGACCAGGTCGCCGAAGGCACGGTTGGGGCCGCCGCTGGCGTTGACGACCGCGCCGTTGTCCACCCCGGGAGGGGCGGCGGGCGAGAACCCGGCCGCCCCGGCGCCGCCGAGCCCGGGGAACGGTTCGATGCCGCCGACACTCATCAGCCACGTCCGATCTGCAGGGCCGAGGAGTAGGTCTCCTGGGCGTGCTTGGTGACCTGCACGGAGGCCTGGAAGCCGCGCTGGGCCATCACGAGCTCGGTCATCTGGTCGCCCATGTCCAGGTCGGGCATCCGCACCATCCCGTCGGCGTCCGCCAGCGGGTGCGTGGGGTCGTGGGCCAGGCGGCCCTCGGCGTCGCCCAGCTCGATGCCGCCGACGTCGACGCCGCCGTCCGGCCGCGCCCGGGCCACGACCATCTGCGCGGTGAAGGCGCGCTCGTCGGTGCGGGAGACGGTGTTGGCGTTCGAGATGTTGTTGGCCAGCGAGTCGAGCCAGGTCTGGTGCATGCCCAGGCTGCTGTTGGCGATGCGCAGCGAGTCGAAGGCCCCCATCAGAAGGACCCCGCCGAGGTGCGCATCAGCTCGAACTTGTCGGAGACAGCCCGGCTGAGCATCTGGTACTGGAACCCGGACTGCACCGCGGCGAGCGTCTCCTTGCGCAGGTCGACGTTGTTGCCGTTCAGGCCGACGGGAGTGTTGGTCGGCATCGTCGTCGCGCTGACCGGCCGGGTGGTGGCGGTGCCGTCGTCGACGGCCGACCGGAGGGCGTCCTCGAAGGCCACGGTCGTCGCGCGGAAGTTGGGGGTGTCGACGTTCGCGATGTTGTCGGCGGTGACCCGCTGCCGCAGCGACACGCCGTCGAGCGCGGCGTGCAGCACCTGCGTCACGGCGTCGGAGACGGCGAAGGACACGGCGAACCCTCCGTTGCGAGGCGGGGTCGGAGCCGATCCTTCGGCGGGGGGTGAGCGTTCCGTGCTCAGGAGCAGTCTTCGGTATCCCGGGGCGCCGAGTGAGGCGATTGGGAGCAGTCGGTCCGGATCGGGGAAGGAGGTCCCGGTCCGGTCCACCCGTTCGGTGGGACCGTCGTGCTGGCGGCGCTCAGCCGACGGCCACCGTGAGACGGCCGGCGCCGTGTCCCGCCACCTGCACCCACAGGTCGCGGCGGCGCGGTGGTGCGAGTGCCTGGGCGAGGGCCGGCGACGGGACGGGGTCACCGGCGTGGTGGGTGGCGTGCAGCCGCACCCGGGGCGCGGCGCTCCCCTCGAAGAGGGGCGCGGCGCCCTCGAGCACGAGCTGGACCCCGGCGCGCAGGCCCGGGGAGAGGCGCCCCCGCTCGACCGAGTCGAGGGCGGTCAGCGGCGGCATGTGACCCGCCGCGGCGCCGATGCGCGCGGACAGCGACAGGTCGAGCACGATGCCGCCGACGACACGCAGCGTGGGGTCGACGTAGGTCCCGGCCGACGCCGGGTTGATCGCGCTCGGGCTCGGCGAGCCGGGCGGGCGCAGCGACACCTCACGGCCGAGCAGGGCGGCGAGCAGGTCGCGGACCTCCTTGGGCGCGGGCAGGCGCGACGACGCGGTCGCGCTCACGGCGCACCCCCGGTGGCCGGCACGCGCATCTCCTCACGCCTCGAGGTTCAGGTAGGCGGGCGGCACGCTCCGCCGGGCCGCGCCGCCGTTGATGCGGTCGGTCACCTCGCGCTGCTGCCGGGCGCGGCGCACCGACTGGCGGAGGTCGTGCTCGAGGGCGGCCTGGCGCCCCGCGACCGTGCGGGCCCGCTGGACCAGCTCGGCCGGGAGGGGGCCCAGGCCCGTGGGCGGCTCCCAGCGCGGCGGCTCGGGCAGGGCGTCCTCCTCGGTGCCGGCGGACGCCGAGGCCAGCAGGCGCGCGGCCAGCACGAGGTCGTGCTCCAGGCGGTCGAGCGTGGCCGACCACGCCGCGCAGCCCGCTCCGGCCTCCTCGGCTGAGGAGGCGGGGGCGGAGCGGCTCGGGGTCGACACGGGCTCAGGCCGTCAGGCCGGTGGCCGGGGTGGCGCTCGGGGTCGCGGCCGCCAGCGCGGCCTCGCGCCACGTCTCGGCGAGCTGCTCCACCAGGTGCAGGCAGTGGGCCGTGAGGGCCTCGTCCTTGCGCACGTTGGCGAGCACGAGCTGCTTGTGCAGGTAGTCGTAGAGCGAGATCAGCCCCGGACCACCCGGGAACAGGTCCGGTCGCAGGCTGCTGCGCAGCTCGAGCACGATCTCCTGGGCGTGCACGAGCTGGGTGTGCGCCTGCTGGAGGTCGCCGGCTGCCTGGGCGGTCTGCCCGCGGCGGACGTCGAGGACCAGCCGGTCGACCAGCATCACGAGGAGCCGGGCGGGTGTGGCCGTGGTGATGGATGCGTCCACGTACGCGGAGCGTGCCTGGGGGATCATGGGGTGCCTTCCTTAGCTTCCCGACGATGCTTGGTTGATGCCGAGTGATGCGATCTGCCCCGAGAGCCAGCTCGACTGGCTGTTCATGCGGCTCAGGGCGGTCTCGAGGGCGGTGAACTGCCGGGTGAGTGCGGTCCGTCGCAGCTCCAGCCGGATGTCCCACGCCTCGATCGAGTCGTTGAGTCGGTCGACCCCGGCCTCGCGGCCGGTGATCGCGAGGGTCAGGGTGCCGTCCTTGGTGTTGCTGGCGCCGTCGGCGGCGACGCGGAGCCGCTCGGCGAATCCGCCGGCGCTCTCGTCGAAGCGGGCGGCGACGCCGGTGGGGTCGGCCTCGTAGGCGGCCTCGAAGACCTCCTTGTCGAAGGTCAGCTTGCCGTCGCGGTCGAGCTGCACGCCGACGTCCGCGAGCGACCGGCGGTCGTCGCCGTAGACGGTGCTCACCAGGGTGTCCCGCAGGTTGCGCAGGGTGCTGTCGCCGGGCAGCAGGCCGCCGCCGGAGCCGTTGGTGCCGTAGCGGGTCAGTGAGTCGATCTCCGTGAGCACCGAGTTCAGCCCGTCCACGAGCGACTTCACCCTGGTGCTGAGCTCGGCGCTGTCGCGCGTCGCGGAGACGGTGCCGCTCGCGCCGATCTCGACGGCCGGGTCGAGGGTCACGTCCAGGCCGTCGACCAGCCCCTCGAAGGTGTTGGTCGAGGAGGTCGCGGTGATGCCGAGGCCGAGGTCGACCTGGGCGTCCTGACCGGCGCGCACGGTGGCGCCGCCGAGCAGCGCCGACCCGTCGTCGTTGGCGAGGGTGAAGTCGGAGGCGGCGCCGGTCTCCGCCGCCGTGACGAGCAGGCGGTAGGCGCCGTCGGCAACCTGGACCGCGGTCGCCCGCAGACCCGACTCGTTCGCCGGGTCGTTGATCGCCGCGACCAGGCCACCCAGCGTGCCGTCGCCGGTGTCGAGGTCGAGCGTCGTGCCGTCGAGCCGATCGATGCGCACGGTCGTCGAGCCGCCGCCGACGACGACGTCGGTGAGCGCCGCGGAGTCGGCGAAGCCGAGCTGGTGGGCGAGCGCCACCCGGTCGACCGTGAGGCCGAACGAGGTGGGTGCCGCCCCCTCCCCGGCGCTGACCGTCACCTTGCCGAGCGTCGAGCTGGTGCGCAGCGGCGACCACCCGTCGCTGCCGGTCAGCGTCTCGGCCTTGGCCACGAGCGAGGCGACCTTGGCGTTGAGCGTGGTGAGGGAGGCGACCTGGCGCTCGCCGGTGCTGACCCGGTTGCGCAGCCGGGTCTGCGGGAGGGCCTCGAGCTGCATGAGCTGGTCGATGATCGTGGCGGTGTCGAGACCGCTCGCCAGCCCGCCGATGCTTGCGTTCGGCATGGCCGTCCCTCCCCTCGGGTCTGGTGGTGGAGCTGGTGACCCGGTGGCGGGTGGGTCTCACCCGCCACCGGGTCGTGGTGATCGCCAGGGGCCCGTGGGCCCCGGTGATCAGCGGAGCAGCGCCAGGACGCCCTGCGGGGCCTGGTTGGCCTGCGCGAGCATCGCGGTACCGGCCTGCGAGAGGATCTGGGTCCGGGTGAACTCCATCATCTCGGAAGCCATGTCGGTGTCGCGGATGCGGCTCTCGGACGCCGACAGGTTCTCCACGGCGACGTTGAGGTTGTTGATGGTGTGCTCGAAGCGGTTCTGCAGGGCACCGAGCTCACCACGGGTGGCGCTGACCGCCTGGACGGCCGCGTCCAGCAGGTCGATCGCCGCGCTGGCGCCGGAGGCGTTGGCACCGGCGGTGCCGGTGCCACCCGTGATGTCGCCGGTCAGGGCCGGAGCGGTCGCCGCAGCGCCGGTCGCGGTGGTGGTGAAGGTGACCGCACCGCTCGCGTACGAGGCGGTGTAGTCGCCGTTGATGCCGGCCGCGGTGAGGGCGTTGTTCAGCGCCGTCGTGATGGCCGCGTCGGTGGCGCCCGACAGGTCGTCGCTCACGGAGACGTTCGTGCCGCCCACCGCGAAGTCGAGCGACGTGCCCGAGTAGTCGTTGGCCAGGGCGATCGTCTGCGTGTAGGTGCCCGCGGTGGCGGCCGAGTCGGCCGCCGTGACGTCCAGGCCGTCCACGCCGAGGCCCGTCGCGGACATCGCCGTGGCGAGGGCGACGGAGATGGTCTCCCCGCTGTTGGCCCCGACCTGGAAGGTGCCGCGTGTAGGTGCCGTCGAGCAGCGAGGTGCCGTTGAAGCGCGTGGTGTCCGCGATCCGCGTCAGCTCGGAGGAGAGGGCGTCCATCTCCTCCTGGATGTTCTGCTTGGCGTTGGCGTTCAGGCTGCCGTCGTTGGCCGCCTGCACCGACAGGTCGCGCATCCGCTGCAGGATGGAGTGGCTCTCGGTGAGCGCGCCCTCCGCGGTCTGGACGACGGAGATGCCGTCCTGGGTGTTGCGGACGGCGACCTTGAGGCCCCCGACCTGCGAGCGCAGGCCCTCGGAGATGGCGAGGCCGGCGGCGTCGTCGGCGCTGCGGTTGATGCGGAAGCCGCTGGAGAGCTTCTCCAGGGACTTGGACATCTGCGACTGGGTGACCGACAGGTTCCGGTAGCTGTTGAACGCGTCGATGTTCTGGTTGATGCGGAGACTCATGATGGTTTCCCTCCTGGAATCGAGTCACGTGCTGGAGCCCCTCCTTGGGCTTCCATGCCCATCCCATCGGCACCCGGTGGCGGCGCCTGAGGAAAAGAGACGGCGACTTCGGCCCGGGGGCGAAGCAGCCGTGAGGAGCGGATCGGGGTCAGGCCTGGTCAGGCCTGGTCAGGCCTGGTCAGGCCGTCGCGTCCATGGCCGGCATCGACGCCGGGCGCCGGTTGGCGGCGTGCCGATCGGCCACGGCCGCGAAGTAGGCCTCGCGGCGGCGCGCGGCGCAGCCGCCGGGACGCGAGGGGGCGGCAACCAGCTCGGGGTCGAGCTGGCGGTTCAAGGCGTCGCGCAGCAGCGTGAGCGCCTCGGCGCGCATCTGGGAGACGCGCGACTCGGTGACGCCGAGCGTCTCGGCGATCTCGGCCATCGGCCGCTCGGCCAGGAAGTACTCCCGGACGACGGTCCGCAGGCGCTCGGGCAGCTCGGCGACGGCCTCGACCATGTAGGTCAGCCGCTCGCGGTGCTCCAGCACCTCCTCGGGCGTGGGGCCCCCGCTGGGGAGGAGGTCGTCGAGGCCGGTCTCCTGGGCGCTCTGCAGGGAGAGCACGTGGGCCCGGGCGACGTCGTCCTGGTTGGCGGTGACCTCCGCCACCGTGAGGCCGGTGGCGGTGGCGATCTCGGCGGTCTCCGGGACGCGGCCCAGGGTGACGGCCAGCCGCGAGCGCGTCTCCTCGAGGTCGCGGGCGCGCCTGCGCACCGCGCGTGAGGTCCAGTCGACGCTGCGCAGCTCGTCGAGGATCGCACCGCGGACCCGGGCGGCGGCGTAGCGGGCGAAGGGGACGCCGCGCTCGGGGTCGAAGCCGCGCGCCGCCTGCACGAGCGCGGCCAGGCCGGCGGAGGTGAGGTCGTCGCGATTGACGTGCGAGGGGACCCTGCCCATGGTCTCGCGGACGATGTGACCCACCAGGGGCATCTGTCCGGTGACCAGCTGCTCGGGGGTCTGCGCGTCGTCGCTCACAGGTTGAACCTTGAACGGGTCGCCCGGCGCCGGGAGCGCTTCGCGGCGAATCGAACCGGTCGGTTTCGCCGGGGGGGCCCAGACGTCCCGGTGGGCATGGCCCGGCCGGGCTAGGCGGTCCATCGCCGAAAAGACTCAGCCTGGCCGGTGCGGCGCCGATGGGAGCGGTGCAGGCCCCCGCCGTGGGGGCGGAGAGGGGAGGTCGGAGATGGAGAGGCTGTCGCTGATCCTGTGGCGTGAGCGCGAGCTGCTCGACACCCTGCTCTACCGGTTGGAGACCGAGCAGCTGCTCCTGGCCAGCGGCCGGACCCGGTGGCTGATGACCGCGGCCAAGGAGGTCGAGGCGGTTCTGGAGACCATCCGCGAGACCGAGGTGCTGCGCGCCGTCGCCGCCGACGAGGCCGCCGCCTCGCTCGGGCTCACCAGCAACGCGAGCCTGCGCAACCTGGCCGACGCCTGCGACGAGCCCTGGTCCACGATCCTGCACGAGCACCGCGACGCGTTCGAGTCGGCCACCCACGAGATCACCGGCCTCGCGGACGCCAACCGTGACCTGATCACCACCGCCTACCGCTCGGCGCGCGAGACGCTGCTCGCGATCGACGGCGGTGCCGACGGCTACGGCCAGGACGGACGGGCGCGGGTGCAGCAGCAGCGCCATCAGCTGGTCGACCGGAGCCTGTGAGATGACCGGCACCTTCGCGTCCTTCAACACCGCCCTCACGGCGCTGCGCTACCAGCGCGTCGCGCTGGACGTCGCCGGCTCCAACGTCGCGAACGTCTCGACCGAGGGCTACGCCCGGCGCCGGGTCGAGGCCGAGTCGGTCGGCGCCCCCGCGCAGCCGGCCATGTGGTCGCGCCACGACGACATGGGCGGCGGCGTCCGGGTCCTGGGCCTGCAGCGCATGACCGACGAGCTGCTGGAGTCGAGGGCCCGGTTCGAGCACGGCAACCAGGGGTACCTCGACGTGCGCCGCAGCGTGCTGGAGCGCCTCGAGTCCGGGGTGGGGGAGCCCGGGGACAACGGCGTCTCGGCCGCCCTCGACGAGTTCCGCGTCGCCTGGCACGACCTGGCCAACGATCCCGGCAGCGGGACGGCTCGCGCACAGGTGCTCTCGCGCGCCGAGTCGCTCGCCGACGCGGTCCGGACCCAGGCGCGGAACGTCGCCACCGAGGCCGGTCAGCAGCGCAGCACGCTGCAGACGCTGGTGGGCGAGGTCAACCAGGTGGCCTCGGACCTCGCGGCCGCCAACAAGTCCATCGCCTCGGCCACGCTGACCGGCACCGACGCCTCCTCGCTGCTCGACGCCCGCGACAGGCTCGCCATGCGCCTGGCCGAGCTGACCGGCGCCACGGCGAGTCAGCGGGCCGACGGCGGCTACGACGTCAGCGTCGGGGGCGTCGCGCTGGTCGCGGGACAGGACGCCGGCCGGTTCGAGATCGCCACGGGAGTCGCCGCCGACGGCAGCGCCGACGGGAACCCCGTCACCTTCCGCGTCGTCACCGGCGCCACGAGCACCGCGCTGGCCACTCCGCCGCGCGGCGAGGCGGGCGGCGTGGCCGACCTGCTCGACGTCACGCTCCCCGGCTACACCGCCGGCCTGGACGCGGTGGCCACCCAGCTGGCCGACGAGTTCAACGCCCAGCACACGGCCGGGTACGACCGGGACGGCGTCGCCGGCGTGGCGCTCTTCTCCTACACGCCCGGCGCCGCGGCCAGCAGCCTCGGCGTGGCCGTCACCGACCCCGACCTCGTGGCCGCGTCCGGTGTCGCGGGCGGGAACCTGGACGGCTCCAACGCCGAGGCGATGCCGACCGCGAGCACCGCCGGCGACGCCTACCAGCGCCTGGTGAACGGGCTGGGCAGCGAGGTGGCCTCCAGCCGCCGGCTGGCCGGCAACCAGGCCGCGCTCACCCGCCAGGTGGACAACTCCCGCGAGCAGCTCTCCGGGGTCAACCTCGACGAGGAGATGGTGACGATGGTGCAGGCCCAGCGCGCCTACGAGGCGGCGTCCCGCCTGATGACCACGGTGGACTCGGTGCTCGACACGCTGATCAACCGGACGGGGCTGACGCGCTGATGACCACCTTCCGCGTCACCCAGAGCATGATCACCACGAGCTCGCTGGCGGGCCTGCAGAACGGCCTGTCCCGGCTGGCCTCGCTGCAGGAGCACCTCTCGACCGGACGGGTGCTCAACCGTCCCTCGGACTCCCCGACCGACACGACCGCCGCCATGCGGATCCGGTCGTCGATCACCGACCGCCAGCAGTACGCGCGCAACGCCCAGGACGGCATGGGCTGGCTCGGCATGACCGACTCGACCCTGTCGTCGATGACCGACCAGCTGCGGCGGGCCCGGGAGCTGACGCTGCAGGGGGCCAACACGGGTGCGCAGGGGGCCGCGGCCCGCGAGGCGCTGGCGATCGAGGTCGAGCAGATCCGCGACGGGCTCCTGCAGATGTCGAACACCCGGTACCTCGGGCGCCCGATCTTCGGCGGCATCACCGCGGGCGACCGCGCCTTCGACGCCACGGCCACCTACGTCGGCACCACCGGGGCGGTCAACAGGACCGTCGGCGACGGCGTGCGCGTGCGCGTCAACGTGGACGCGGACGCGGTGTTCGGCGCCCCCGGGGCGACCGTCTTCGGTGACCTCGACGACGTGGCCGCGGCGCTGCGGGCGGGGGACGAGGCGGGCATCCAGGCCGGCCTGGGCGCCCTGGACGCCGACCTGCGTCGCTTCACCGCCTCGATGACCGAGGTCGGCACCCGGTACGCCCGCATCGAGCGCGCCCAGGTCACGGCGGGCGACGACGAGCTGAACCTGACCTCGAGCCTCTCGGAGCTGGAGAGCACCGACCTCGCCAAGGCGACCGTCGAGCTGCAGCTGCAGGAGGTCGCCTACCAGGCGGCGCTCGGGGCCACCGCGCGCGTCATGCAGCCGTCGCTGCTGGACTTTCTGCGATGATCGGCACCATCGCCCGGGAACGCCCCGCGGCCGGTCCCGCGGTGGACGGTGCCGCCGGCGGCGCGGCCCTGGCGGGGCCCGACGACGCATCCAGGAGCGGCATGACCAGCGCCACGACCGAGATCCCCGTGATCGAGCTGGTGCAACCCATGCCCGGGTTCCCGGGGCACCGTCGCTTCGCGCTCGTCCAGCTCGACGAGGACGGCGTCCTGTGCTCGCTGCGCTCGCTGGACGACCCCGAGCTGCGCTTCCTGGTGGTCCCCCCGGTGCGGTTCTTCCCCGACTACGCCCCGGAGGTGGGCGACGCCGTCGTCGCGGACCTCGCCGTGGAGTCGGTGGACGACGTCCTCCTGCTGGTCGTCCTGACCGCCGGGTCGTCGATGGCCGACACGACCGCCAACCTGCTGGCCCCGGTGCTCATCAACACCGCGAACCGGCGCGCCGCGCAGGTGATCCTCGACGACAGCGAGCTGCCCGTGGCCCGCCCGCTCGTCGCCTGAGGGATTCCCGGCCCGCCTGCCTGTACCGTGACGCCATGCTCGTCCTCAGCCGCCGCCCCGGCGACAGCATCGTCGTGGGCGACGACGTGACCGTCACCGTGCTCGAGGTGCGCGGCGACGTGGTGCGCGTCGGCATCGACGCCCCCCGGTCCGTCGCCGTGCACCGGGCCGAGCTGCTGGCCCAGCTCGAGTCGAGCAACAAGGGGGCGGCCTCGCCCAGCGACGACGCCGTGGCCAGCCTGGCGCAGAGGCTCGGCACCTCGCTGCGCGACCGGGACTGAGCGGGCCCGGCGGGTGGGCCGGCCCGTCAGTTGGACAGGCGGGAGGCGAGCACGGCGGCCTGGGTGCGGCGCTCGACGCCGAGCTTCGCGAGGACGCCGGTGACGTGGTTCTTGACCGTCTTCTCGGCGAGGAACAGTCGCTCGCCGATCTGCCGGTTCGTCAGGCCCTCCGCGATGAGGTCGAGGATCCGCCGCTCCTGCCGGGTGAGCCCCTCGAGCTCGACGGGGGTGGAGCTGCCGCGCCGCATCCGCTCGAAGACCCTGGCGGCGATGACCGGGTCGATCAGCGACTGGCCGTTCGCCACCGCGCACAGCCCGCTGACCAGCGAGGTGCCCTCGATCTGCTTGAGGACGTACCCGGCGGCGCCCGCCATGATCGCGGCGAACATCGCCTCGTCGTCGTCGTAGCTCGTGAGGATCAGGCCCTGGGTGGAGGGGGCGACGGCGCGCACGTCGCGGCAGACCTCGATGCCCGACCCGTCGGGCAGGCGGGCGTCGAGCACGGCGACGTGCGGGCGGCAGGCGAGGATCGCCGGGACGGCCTCCGTGGCCGTGGTGGCCTCGCCCACCACGTCGATGCCGGGCTCGGACTCGAGCAGGGTCCGCAGGCCGCGGCGTACGATCTCGTGGTCGTCGACGAGGAAGACGCGGATCGGTTCGTGGGTGCCCTCGCCGGCGGCCCCATGCATGCGCGAGGTGGTCATGCGGGCTTTCTTTCACATGCAGGGCCGGGTCCGCAGCAACTTCGCCGAGATGGTGCCGCGGGCGGGCCGCCGAGCCGCCCGGTCGAGCGTCAGCCGCGGGTCGTGAGCCAGGCGCACGTGTCCGGGGGCAGCTCGTCCGACTCCTCGCCGCCGAGCGCCCCGCTGGCCACGAGCAGCTCTCCGGCCGGCAGCGGCACCGGGTCGGTGCCGCAGTTGAGCACGCACAGCAGCGGCCCGCGGCGAAGCGCCAGCACGTCCTCGCCGAGGTCGAGGACCCGCACGTCCTCGCCGGCCGGCGTGGCGTGCTCGGCCCGCGCGCGCAGGGCCGCGGCGTAGAACTCCAGCGTGGAGCCCGGCTGGCCGCGCTGCGCCTCCACGGTCCGGGCGGCCCAGTCGCCGGGCTGCGGCAGCCAGGGCTGCCCCGTCCCGGGCCCGAAGCCGTACGGCGGCGCGTCGCCCGACCAGGGCATCGGCACGCGGCAGCCGTCCCGGCCCACCTCGCCGGTGCGGAACCACGACGGGTCCTGCCGGGCCTCGGGAGGCACGTCCACCTGCTCCAGCCCGAGCTCCTCGCCCTGGTAGAGGTAGCAGGCGCCGGGCAGCGCGAGCATCGCCAACGTGGCGGCCCGCGCCCGGGCCCGGCCGCGCTCGCCGCCGCCGTAGCGCGTGGGGTGCCGCTCGACGTCGTGGTTGCTCAGCACCCAGGTCGGCGCCGCGCCCACCACAGAGGTCGCAGCCAGGGTGCTCGCGACGACCTCCCGGAACTCGGCGGCCGACCACGGGGCGAGCAGCCAGGCGAAGTTGAAGGCCTGGTGCAGCTCGTCGGGGCGGATGAACCCGGCCATCGACTCCGCCGTCTGGGTCCACGCCTCCGCGACGGCCATCCCGCCGCGCTCGTCGAGGATCTTGCGCCAGCGCCGGTAGACGTCGTGCACCTCGGGCTGGTCCCACATGGGCTCGTCGCGCAGGGTGCGCTCGACCATCGAGGCGCCGGAGCTCTCCGCGGAGTCGCTGCTCGGCTGGTCGCCGTCGGGCAGGATCTGGTCGCGCAGGTCGGCGTCCTTGATCAGCCCGTGGGCCACGTCGACCCGGAACCCGTCCACGCCGCGGGCGAGCCAGAACTCGAGGACGTCGACGAACATGTCGCCGACCTCGGGGTTGCGCCAGTCCAGGTCGGGCTGGGTGCTGTCGAACAGGTGCAGGTACCACTGGCCGGGCTCGCCGGTCGCGGGCTCGGTGACCCGCGTCCAGGCAGGGCCGCCGAAGACCGACATCCAGTTGTTGGGCGGCTCCGAGCCGTCCTCCCCGCGGCCCTCGCGGAAGAGGTAGCGCCCGCGCTCCGGGCTGCCCGGCGCGGCCGCGAGCGCCTCCCGGAACCACGCGTGCTCAGACGAGGTGTGGTTGGGCACGATGTCGACGATCACGCGGATGCCGTGCTCGTGCGCGGTCGCGATCATCTCCTCGGCGGCCGCCAGGTCGCCGAACAGCGGGTCGACGCGGTGGTAGTCGGCCACGTCGTAGCCGTGGTCGTGCTGCGGCGACGCGTAGAAGGGCGTGAGCCACACGGCGTCGACGCCGAGCCACGCGAGGTACGGCAGCCGCTCCGTGACGCCCGGGAGGTCGCCGATGCCGTCACCGTCGGAGTCGGCGAAGCTGCGCACGTAGACCTGGTAGCAGACCGCGTCGCGCCACCAGCCCTGGCCGACGTCCTTTTGATCGTTCAAACCCATTCCACCAGTGTCGGGAGCCATGCCGTGCTGCCGCAAGTCACCCCCGCGAGTTCGCCCCCCGGAGTGGCTGGTCTCACGCGAAGAGCGCCGGATCCACCGCGATCCAGGTGTGCCGGGCCCGCGCGACGACCCCGCCGTCGCCGCCGTACAGCGTCGCCGCCGTCTCCGTGCGCCGCCCCTCGACGGCCTGCTGGACGCCGACCACGACGTGCTCCTCGCCGATCCGCGGCCGGGACTCCACGACGCAGGTCATCCGGCCGAGCACCATCGCCTGCTCGCCCATCTGCTCCGAGGACCAGCCCCCGATGCAGTCCAGCGCCGCCCACGCGATCGGCAGCGAGACGGTGCCGGGGGCCTCCGGGGCGTCCTCGCCCTCGGGCGGCGGGCCGGCGTGGCTCGGGTGCGGCGTCCAGGTCGCGGCCACCCGGCGGAGGCCGTCGAGCGGCTCCACGGGGCCGGGGAAGATCCGCAGCCCGTCGCCCTCCGCGCGCGCCGTGCCGCAGACGAAGCACGTCGCGAACGGGTGCTCCGCGAGGCCGACGAAGCGGCGCTCGCCCTCGCGCGCGGCGGCGGGGTCGACCGGCGGCACCGCCTCGGGCGCGGCCTCCGCCGCGACCGCCTCGGCGACCAGCGTCTCGCCGTGCTGGAGCCTCGTCGTGCCGCCGTCGCGCTCGACCGCCATCGCCTCGTCCAGGGGCGGCGGGGTGCGCAGGGTGACGGTGACGGGTCCGTCGGCGGCGCCGCCGGGCAGGTGCGCGGCGACCGCGCCGGCGGACCAGCCGCCGTTGCCCGACCGCGGCGGCCCGCAGAACCGGGCCGGCACGACGATCCAGCGCTCGCCGCTCACGGGACCTGCTCCAGACGCTCGAGGGCCTCGCGCCGCTCGGCCTGGTGGTCGACGATCGGGGCCGGGTAGCCCATCTGCTCACGCTCCTCGGGGGTGGGGTCGTGCACGTCGGCGCCGTCGGGCAGCGCCGCCAGCTCGGGGACCCACCGGCGCACGTAGCGGCCCTCGGGGTCGAAGCGCCGCCCCTGCGTGGTGGGGTTGAAGATCCGGAAGAACGGCGACGCATCGGTGCCGCTGCCGGCGGTCCACTGCCAGCCGTGGTTGTTGGAGGCGAGGTCGCCGTCGACGAGCCAGTGCAGGAAGTGCCGCGCCCCGTGCTGCCACTCCACGTGCAGGTCCTTGACCAGGAAGCTGGCGCAGATCATCCGCAGCCGGTTGTGCATCCAGCCGCTGGCGCGCAGCTGCCGCATCCCCGCGTCCACGACCGGGAATCCCGTCTCCCCGCGCTGCCAGGCCTCGAAGCCGGCGCCCGGCTGGTCGTAGGGCATCGCGGCGAACTGCGGCTTGTAGTACTCCCGGGCCGAGTCCGGGCGTCGGTACAGGACATCGGCGTAGAACTCCCGCCAGGCCAGCTCGGTGCGGTAGGTCGAGGCGCCCTTGCTGCGGCGGCCCGCCAGGTCGGCCAGCAGCGTGCGCGGGTGCACCTCGCCGTACTTGAGGTGGTGCGACATCCGCGACGTCGAGTCGAGGTCGGGCCGGTCGCGCTCGTCGGCGTAGCGGTCGACGCCGTCGAGGAAGGCGGCCCACCGCCGCAGCGCCACGCGCTCGCCCGCCTCGGGCAGCGCCGGGCCGGCCGGCAGGTCGGGGTCGGGGAGGTCGGCGGTGTCCTCCAGCGACAGGTAGCTCACGCCCGTCGGGGCATCGATCGGGTCGCGCCAGCCGTGCTCCGCCCAGGCCCGGGAGAACGGCGTGAACACCTGGTAGGCCCCGCCGGAGCCGTTGCGCACCCGCCCGGGTGCGACGGCGTACGGCGACCCCGTGCGCACCAGGTCCACGCCCTGCTCGCCGAGCGCCCGCTCGACCGCCTCGTCGCGCTCGCGGCCGTAGGGGCCGTAGTCGGCCGCGACGTGCACGGTGGCGGCGCCGACGGCACGGGCGGCCAGCGGCACCTGGCGGCCGGGGCGGCCCCGCACCACGGCCAGCGACGCGTGCCGCTGCCGCAGGGAGGCGTCCAGCGCGCGCAGCGAGGCGCACAGGTAGGCGCGGCGCGAGGGCCCGGCCGGGCCCCACAGGGCGGGATCCAGCACGAACAGGGGCAGCACGCCGTCGGCGGCCGCCGCCTCGACCAGGGCCGGGTTGTCGGCCAGCCGCAGGTCGCGACGGAACCACATCACGGCGTGCACGGGGCGCTCGCTCACGCGCCCACTCTGCCAGCGTCCGCCGCCGGCGGGTCACCCCCGCGAGCGGCGGTGGCCGCGCCGGGCGGGGCCGCGACGGGCGGACTGACAGAATGGCGGCGTGAGCGACCTGATCGACACCACCGAGATGTACCTGCGGACCATCTACGAGCTGGTCGAGGAGGGCATCGTGCCGCTGCGGGCGCGGATCGCCGAGCGCCTGCACCAGAGCGGCCCGACCGTCTCGCAGACGGTGGCCCGGATGGAGCGCGACGGCCTGCTCACCGTGGAGGGCGACCGGCACCTCGAGCTCACCGACGCCGGGCGCAGCCTCGCGACGCGGGTGATGCGCAAGCACCGGCTGGCCGAGCGGCTGCTCACCGACGTGATCGGGATGGACCTCGAGCTGGTGCACGCCGAGGCGTGCCGCTGGGAGCACGTGATGTCGGAGAACGTCGAGCGCCGCCTCGTGGCGCTGCTCGACCACCCGACCGAGTCGCCCTACGGCAACCCGATCCCGGGCCTCGACGAGCTCGGCGAGCAGCCCGGCGAGGCCTTCATGGACGGCGTGAAGCCGCTCTCCGCCGTCGCCACCGCGACCGAGAGCCGCGTGCACGTGCGCCGCATCTCCGAGGAGATGCAGAAGGACGAGGACCTGATCAGCGCCCTGCGCCGCTCGGGCGCCACCCCCGACAAGACGGTGACGGTGGTGGCCACCGACGCCGGCGTGCTGGTCGGCTCCTCCGGCGAGACCGCGGAGATCGACGCCGAGGCCGCCGAGCACATCTTCGTGCGCCAGCTCTGAGGGGGCGGGCGCTCAGGCCCCGCGTTCCGCGGCCAGCCGCTCGAGGAAGGGGCTGCAGCCGGACTCGACGGCGTGCGTCGCCAACGGGTCGCCGCGCGTCACGCCGCGGTTGACGACCACGACGGGGGTGCCGGCACGGGCCGCGCGCCGCACGAACCGCAGCCCGCTCATCACGGTCAGCGACGAGCCGACCACGAGCAGCGCCCCGCCGCCGGTGGCCAGGGCGTCCACCGCGTCGAAGCAGCGCTGCACGCGCGTGCGGGGCACGTTCTCCCCGAAGAAGACCACATCGGGCTTGAGCACCCCGCCGCAGCGCAGGCACGCGGGCACCACGAACGACCCCGTGTCGTGCAGGACGACGTCCCCGTCGGGGCGGGCCTCGGCGGCGGCGTGCCGCTCCGCGTAGCCGGGGTTGGCCGCCGTCAGGCGCTCCTGCAGCGCCGACCGCGACGAGGTGACGCGGCAGCCGAGGCAGACGACCTCGCTGATCCGGCCGTGCAGCGCCACCAGCGCGCGGGAGCCCGCGACCTCGTGCAGACCGTCCACGTTCTGCGTGACGAGCAGCGCGGGGTCGAGGCGGGCGAGGGCACGGTGGCCGGGGTTCGGCTCGGCGCCGCGCACCCGGCCCCAGCCGATGTGGGAGCGCGCCCAGTACCGCTGCCGGGGCTCGGGTCCGGAGACGAACTCCTGGTAGGTCATCGGCGTGCGCGCCGGGGCGTTCGGGCCGCGGTAGTCGGGGATGCCGGAGTCGGTGCTGAGGCCGGCGCCGGTGAGCACCACCAGCGGGCGGTCGGCGAGCAGCGCCAACGCCGGGCCGGGGTCCTCCTGCCGCGGCGGCCCGGTGAGGCCGTCCGGCTCGAGCGCCGCGTTCCCGCCGCCGTCGCGCAGCGGCTCGTCGGCCCCCGGCGCACGCACCACGGGCCCCGGGGCCGAGGCCGGCGGCGGCTGGCCGGGGGAGCGGGGCGTGGCGGGCAGGGTCATCCGGGCGCGCCTCAGCGGGCGTAGCGGGCCTCGGCGCGGGCCTTCGCCTTCGCGGCCTCCGTCTCGCGGTCCCGCGGTGGGGCGTGGGTGACCAGCGCGTCCAGCAGTCGCCGGGTGCTGGCGGCGACCTCGGCGACAGCGAGGTCGAAGGCCTCCTGGTTGGCCTGGCTGGGCCGGGTGCTGCCGCTGACCTTGCGCACGTACTGCAGCGCGGCGGCCGCGACCTCGTCCTCGGTGGCCGGCGGGGCGAAGTTGTGGAGCTGGCGGATGTTGCGGCACATGCGCCCAGCGTAGGTCGAGACCCGCGGCCCGGCCTCAGCCTTCGAGGTCGAACCGCTCGACGCCGTCGCCGGTCACGAGCAGCACCCGGGTGCCGTCGCGCCCCGGCAGCGGCACGAGCCGCACGTCGGCGATGTCGGCGCCGTACTCCACCTCGACCGAGCGCTCCGCGACCCCGCCGCCGCGGAAGTCGAGCACCGAGACCTCGCCGACGCTGCCGAGCCGGCCCCAGCGCCGGACGACGGTCAGGGCCAGCTGCTCCTCGGGCAGCCAGGTGAGCTGGCGCGGATCGCTCGCCGCGCCCGCGACCGAGCCCGGCTCCCAGTGGTGCTGGGCGACCTTGCGCGGCGCGTCGAGGTCGGCGAGGTCGAACAGCGCGGCCTGCGCGCCCCAGGGCGCCGGGCGGCGCCCGGAACGGTCCGTCGTCCCCGGGAAGGGGGTCGGACCCTCGCCGATCCCGATGATCCGGTCGGGGCCGATCGGGTGCAGGTACGCCGAGAAGCCGGGCATCGTCAGCTCGCCGCGCAGTACTGGCGACGCGGCGTCGGTGAGGTCGACGACGTGCAGCGGGTCGATCCGGCGGAAGGTGACCAGCACGGCCATCTCGTCGAACCAGCGCACCGACTGGATGTCCTCGTTCACGCCGATCTCGTCGACGCGCCCGAGCTCGACGAGCCGGTCGCCCTCCTCGGCCAGGGTCACGACGGCGTTGAAGTTGCCCGTCGCCTGCGTGGGACCGACCGCGACGCGCAGCACGCCGTCGTGCTCGTCCATCCACCAGCGCTCCCGCACCAGGCCGTCGACCTCGCCGGAGGCGACGTACGCCGTGCGCGCGCCCTCGAGTGCGAACGCGTGCAGCCGGGTGGTGCCGTCCCCCGGGACGGCCGGCGGGGCGACCAGGCTCGGCTCGATCGTGTCGGGCTCGATGGGCATCGGCTCTTCTCCCGGGAGTGGCCTCGGGAGTGGGCCCGGGAACGGCCCCGGGAACGGCCCCGGGGACGGCTGGCGCCAGCAGCAGACCGCCGCGGGGGTGGTCGCGACGTAGAGCCGGTCCCGCGAGACGTACGCCGCGTCGCTGTCGGTGAGCAGCCCGGTCGCGGCCACGGGCTCGGCGGGCCGCTCCTCGGCGGGCAGCAGCGTCGTGACGGCCAGGGTGCCGGGTCGGCCGTCGGTGCTCGGCACCCCGACGGCGTCGCAGGCGAGCAGCGCGTCGCCGCCGGGGACGCGGGGCAACCAGTCCGCCAGGTCCGTCTCCTCGACGAGGCGGCGGTTCTCCCGCAGGGCCGTCGACTCGCTGCGCCCGTCGCCGGGGAGCACGAAGTCGAGGTCCGGCAGCCCGGAGGCGGTCACCAGGCGGACGACCGCGCCGTGCCGGCGCGCCTCGACGAGGCGGGCGTCGACCGCGGTGCGGTCGACGACCGCCGGCGCCGCGGGGTCGGTCACGTCGACGACGGCCACGTCGGTGGTCGGCCGCACGCCGTCGCCGCCGCGCCCGAGCACCACGGCGCGGTCGCCGACCAGCAGCAGCTCGGACTCCTCGAGGCCGGGCAGCACGAGCGTCGCCAGGCGCCGCGGGTCGCTGCCGGTCACGTCCCACGTGCTCAGCTCGGCGCCATCCAGGCGCAGCAGCAGCCGGCCGTCGGTCTTCACCACGTCCGGCTCGTCGACGCCCTCCTCCTGCACGGTCGTGCCGGTCTCGCTGGAGCCGGCGGCCCGCATCCGCGGCTCGGCGGCCGCCCCCGCGCGCGCGGCGCCGTCCGCGCCGCCGCTCTCGGCCGCGACCGCGGGGGAGGCCTTCAGCATCGGGCCGTCCCAGCCCCACGGCCCCACCAGGGCGAGCGCCCGGGCGACGTACTCCTCGCGGAGGTCGTCGCAGGAGCCCGCGGCCGTCAGGTCGCCCCGCCCGGCGCCCGCGGCCGGCAGCACGTCGTCCCCGGCCGCCCACGCCTGCCGGCCGGCGTCCCCGCCGCGCCCGAGGACGTCGGAGCCGATCGCGGCGCCGCCGGCGAGGGAGCCTGCGGCGAAGGCCGCGACGGCGGCGGCCGCGACGCCGAGGCGGCGCCGGTCGCCCCCGCCCCGCCGGCGGCGCGGGGGAGTGGTCGGGGCGGCGGGGTCGTGGCTCACGGTGGGCTCCTGTCGTCGCTGGCCCCGTCGGTGCGGGCGCCGGGGGACAGGGATGGGACGCCTCGCGCGGTCGGCCGGTTCCACCCCCTGCGGCCCTTTCCGCGGCTGCGAGGATGACCAGATGCCTGACGCCACCGACCGCGACCTCGACCTCGTCCTCATGGGCGCGACCGGCTTCACCGGTCGCCTGACCGCCGAGTACCTCGCCCGGCACGCCCCGGACGGCCTCCGCTGGGGCCTCGCCGGGCGCAACGAGGCGAAGCTCGAGCGGGTCCGCGAGGACCTCGCGGCGATCTCGCCCGAGGCGAAGAAGGTCGAGCTGGTGCACGCGGACGCCACCGACCCCGCGTCGCTGGCCGCGATGGCGCGCCGCACCCGCGTCGTCGCCTCCACGGTGGGCCCCTACCTGCAGTGGGGCGAGCCGCTGGTCGCCGCCTGCGCGGGCGCCGGCACCGACTACCTCGACCTCACCGGCGAGCCCGAGTTCGTCGACAGGATGTGGCTCGCCCACCACGAGACGGCGCGGAGCACCGGCGCCCGGCTGGTGCACGCGTGCGGCTTCGACTCGATCCCGCACGACCTCGGGGCGATGTTCACCGTCGCGCAGCTGCCCGCGGACCAGCCGATCAGCGTCCGCGGCGTCGTCCGTGCCGGCGGCACCGCCTCCGGCGGCACCTTCCACTCCGCGCTGAACGCCATGACGCGGATGAAGGAGATGCGCGCCGCGGCCAAGGAGCGCCGCGCCGCGGAGCCCCGCCCGGTCGGCCGCTCGGCCCGCGCCGTGGCCGGCAAGCCGCACCGCGACCCCGACCTCGGCTACTGGCTGCTTCCCATGCCGACCATCGACCCCTTCGTGGTCGTGCGCAGCGGCGCAGCCCTGGACTCCTACGGCCCCGAGTTCCGCTACTCCCACTACGCCGGCACGAAGACGCTGCGGTACGCCGTCGGCGGCGGCGCGGCCGTGGGCGGGCTGGGCCTCGCGGCCCAGGTCAGGCCGCTGCGCAACCTGATGCTCTCGAAGATGCCGCAGGGCGAGGGGCCGGACGAGAGCCGGCGCCGCAAGTCATGGTTCACCGTCGACTTCGTCGGCGAGGGCGGCGGCAAGCACGTGCACACCCGCGTCTCCGGCGGCGACCCCGGCTACACCGAGACCGCCAAGATGCTCGCCGAGGCGGCCATGTGCCTGGCGCTGGACGACAACCCCACCACCGCCGGGCAGGTCACCACCGCCCAGGCGATGGGCGAGGCGCTGCTCGACCGCCTGACCAACGCGGGCATCCGCTTCGAGGTGCTCGCGACCCGCTGACGCCCGGCGGCCGCGCCGCGCTGCTTTGCCGCGGATCGCTGTCACCCAGTGGCCGCGATCCACGGCAAACCGCGCCCGAGGGCTAGCGGGGCGCATGGCTGCACGGCCATGAACGTCAGCGCCCCACGAGCACGACGAGCAGCGTGAAGGCGAGGCCCGTGGCCGTCCGGGCGGCCAGCTCGGTGAGGACCAGCAGGCGGCCCGGAGTGCCCAGCCGCGACGCCGCCCGGTGGCGCACGTCGAGCGTCCAGCGCAGGGCGCGCCACCCGTCCGCCGTGCGCCACAGGTCCGTCCAGGACAGCCCGGCTCCCGCGGGCAGCCGGGTTTCGTCCCGGGCGCGCCACAGCGCCGCCAGGGCCAGCGTCCACGCCGCGGGGGTGAGCAGGAACCGGAGCAGGACCCCGCTGGCCACGACGACCAGGGGGGTCCGCATGGCCTCGACCAGACCTCTCGCGGTGTTCAGCTCGGCGACGCGGGCGGCCTGGCCGGTGGACCACGCAATGATCAGCCCGATCGCGAGGACCAGCCACGACGAGGTCCGGACGATGCGTAGCCCGAGCAGCGCCGCCGCGTCCGCGCGGCCGCCGAGGACGACGTCCGCGTCGACCAGCGGCGCCTGCCCCGGACGCCACGCCGCACGCAGGCCACGACGCCAGCCCGTCTCCCGCACGCCGCGAAACCTACTCGCCGGCGTGGGTCTGCTCGGCACCGAGGGCGACCCGGTCGTCAGTTCGCCCCGCGGGCGGCAGGAGGCATGCGTACAGGCGCGACTCACCGCACGAACTGACGACCGGGCCGCCCAGCGGGCCACGGCACCCGCGAGCTGGTGCCCCAGGCAGGAGTCGAACCTGCGACCTTTCGCTTAGGAGGCGGCTGCTCTATCCGCTGAGCTACTGGGGCGCGGCCCGCTGCGGCGGGCCCGCGTCATCCTGACATCCCCGGCTCGCGTCCGGCACGGGAGAGTCGGGGCGGGGGCGGCGGCCGCCGGGGAATGCGTCGGCGCCCTGTCCGCGCGCCGGTCTACGCGTCCGGTCGACGCCGCCGCCGGGCCGGTGTGAAACTACGCACAAGGAGGACCGGCCGCGCGCGGCGGGTCGGGTCGGGAGGTTGTGGGGCGATGCCGCATCAGTTGGCCACAGGCACTAAATTGGGTGAGAGACCCGGTGCGGCGCGCCGGGTCCGCGCTTGTCCGAGCCCGCGCGCACCCCGTCGAGACAAGGTGATCCGTGCCTGACGACTCCGCCCCCGGCGACCCGGCCGCCCCCGCCGGGTCCGGCGGAGCGCCCGGAACCGCGCCCGGCGGCCGCCGCCGGCTCACGGGGTCGTCGGGGCGCACGGTCGTCAAGGTGCTCGTCGGCGTGGTCGTCGCGCTCGCACTGGTCACCGGCCTCTCGGTCGTCTACCTCTACCGCCAGCTCAATGCCAACCTGACCGGCGTCGACGTCGAGGCGATGCTCGAGGACCGCCCGGAGGCGGTCGAGGTGGAGGGCCCCAAGGAGCCGCTCAACGTGCTCGTGATGGGCTCCGACTCGCGCGAGGGCGAGGGCAACGACATCGACGGGCTCACCGGCGGCGGCGCCCGCTCCGACACGACGATCTTCTTCCACTTCTCCGCGGACCGCGAGAGCGCCTACGGCGTCAGCATCCCCCGCGACTCGATGGTGGACCGCCCCGAGTGCAACGCCGGCGAGATCCCGGCCGAGACCTACGAGCAGTGGAACGAGGCGTTCACGCTCGGCGGCCAGGCCTGCACCATCCAGCAGTTCGAGCAGCTCACCGACATCCGCATCGACAACTACGTGGTGCTCGACTTCGCCGGGTTCCGCGACATGGTCGACGCCATCGACGGGGTCAAGGTCTGCATCCCGGAGACCATCGACGACCGCGAGCACGGCATCTACCTGGAGGCCGGCACGCGCGAGGTGGAGGGCAAGGAGGCGCTGAACTACGTGCGCCAGAGGTACGCCGTCGGCGACGGCTCCGACATCGGCCGGATGAAGCGCCAGCAGGCGTTCATCGCCTCGATGACCAACAAGGTGGTCTCGGCGGGCACCCTGAGCCGACCGGACCGCATCTACCGCTTCCTCAGCGCCGCGACCCAGTCGCTCACCGTCGACCCCGAGCTCGACAACGTCCGCGAGCTCGCCGGGCTCGGCCTGGAGTTCCAGGGCATCGGCCTGGACAACATCCAGTTCCTGACCGTCCCCTTCACCGCGGACCCGCAGGATCCCAACCGCCTCGTCTGGGCCCCCGAGGCCGACCGGCTCTGGCGGCTGCTGCGCAACGACAAGCCGCTCCCGCCCGGCCTGACCGACGGCGCCATCAGCGCCGCGGGGGCGCCGGGGGCGTCGCCGCTCGACCCCAGCGACGGGGCGTCCCCGAGCAGCGGTGCCAGCGACGGGGCTGGTGACGGGGCCGGCGACGAGGCCTCCCCGGGCGGGAGCGCGCCCGACGGCTCCAGCGTGACCTCGGAGTCCGAGCGCGAGCGCGCCGAGGCCGCCGGGCTGTGCGTGTGAGCGACGACGGGCGTGCCCGCGCCGAGGCGGCCCGGCGCCGCCGGCTGGCCGAGGTCTTCGGCGAGGTTCTCCCCGAGGCCACCGGTGACGACCGCGACGAGGCCGGGGAGCCGGCCTCGCGCGACCGCGACCGGTGGTACCGGGACCAGGTCCCGCCGCACCACGGTTGAGGGCGCTGGGGCTGAGGGCGCCGGGGCTGAGGCCGCGGGCGGCTACCTCGGGTCGCCGGGCGTCTGCCCCGCCAGCAGCGCGTCGCGGATCTCGCGCAGCAGCTCGACCTCCTCCGGGGTGCCCGGCGGGGGGCTGGGGAAGTACCGCTCCCGCGCCCGCGTGTAGGGGACCACGACGAAGAAGTAGACGACCGCGGCCAGCACCACGAAGGCGATGAGCGCGTTCAGGAAGAAGCCGAAGTCACCGGACTCGACTCCCGAGAAGGTCTCCTGCGTGGCCGGGAGCGTCGCCATCAGCCACGCGGTGAACGCGGCGATCACGGAGCTGAAGGCGGTGGCGATGATGACCGCGACGGCGAGGTCGACCAGGTTGCCGCGCAGCACGAAGTTCTTGAACCCGCTCACGGGCCCCCCTTTCTGGGTGTCGCGAACGCCTGGTGCGTCCCCGGGTGCGGGCGGAATCTAGCGGCTCCAGACGACGGTCAGGTAGTGGCGAACCGCCGCGGTCACCAGGGCCCGGGCCCCGGACGTGGTCGCGGCGAGCAGCACGAGGCGGCCGGCCGGCGCCGCGGACGAGGCGCCCGGGCCATCCTCCGGAGGCGGCAGCCCCGCCACCCGGGCCACCGCCACGGTCCGCGCGTCCCCGCCGTCGGCGTCGACCGCGAGCACCTCCACCTCGTCGCCGACGCGCAGCAGGCCGGCCACGGCGGGGTCCGTGATCCGCACCGGCACCGCGACCCGGTCGGGGTAGCCGCGCAGCAGCGCCGGTCCGGTCAGCCGGGCGTCGGTGAGCGGCTCGCCGCGCCGCACGGGCGCGGCCAGCGCCTGTCCGGTCGCCGCGGGCGTGGGGAGGACTCCGTCGGGCACGGCGGCGCGCGGCAGCCGGCGGGTGTCGAGGTCGTCCCCGGTCAGCGTGAGCCCCGCGGGGAGGTCGCGCGCGGCGACGGGCACGGCGACGGTGGCAGGCGGCGGCGGCGCCACGGCGCGCAGCCCCGCGAGCACCGCGACGCCCAGCAGCAGCGCCGCCAGCGGGCGCCGGCGTCTCAGCACCGCGCGGCGACCGCGGCCGAGCGCCCGGGTCAGCCGGGCGGCGCCGCGGTCCCACGGGCGCCGCGCGTCCGGGCCGGCGGCCGGGTCGGCGGCCGGGCCCGGGGGAGGGGCGTCGAACGGGTCCGGGGGCCAGGCCATGCGGGCACGCTAGGCACCCCCGCCCGGCGCCGAGCGCGTCCTCCACAGTCGCGGCCCGGCCGCGGCGCCGTGGGGAGGGTGTGGAGAGCCCGCGTCAGGCGGCGGAGGAGTCCTTCGACGTCTTCGACGGCTTCGGCGTCGATCCGCCGCTGGAGGAGCCCGCGTCGCCCGACGGGCCGGACGACCCGCTCGACCCGGACGCGGAGCTGCTCGAGCTGCTCGAGCCGCTCGAGCCGTCCGAGCCCGAGGAAGCCCCCTGGGCGGCGGGCTCCTTGGCGCCCGAGTCGCCGGAGGCGCTCCTGGTTGCGGCTGTCGGTGCGGTAGAAGCCGGAGCCCTTGAAGACCACGCCGACCGCGCTGAACAGCTTGCGCAGCCGCCCCGCGCACTGGGGGCAGTCGGTCAGCGCGTCGTCGCTGAAGCTCTGCACCTGCTCGAAGGCGTGGTCACACTCCGTGCACGCGTACTGGTAGGTGGGCACCGTTGATCCTCCGCTGGGATGGCCGCGGCGGTCGCGCCGCTCGCTGGCACTCGCCGTCTGAGACTGCCAATCATAGGCGGTGGGGGGAGGTCGGTGCACGCCACCGGCACAATGGCACCACCATGAGCCCCGCCGCCGACGTCGACCCCGCCGACGCCCCGCCCCACCGACGCGGCCCCGCGGCGTGGTGGGCGACCTACCGCGGGTGGCCCGCGTCGGGCCGGTACGCGGTGGTCGCCGTGGTCGGGCTGGTGGTGCTGGCCCTGGTCGTGGCGGTGATCGCGGCCGTGCTGGTGCGCCGTCCGCTGCCGCAGACGGGCGGCGAGGTCGAGATCCCCGGCCTCGAGGGCGCCGTCGAGGTGCTGCGCGACGAGAGCGGCGTCCCGCACGTCTACGCCGACTCGATGCACGACCTGATGCTGGCGCAGGGCTACGTGCACGCCCAGGAGCGCTTCTTCGAGATGGACGTGCGCCGGCACGCGACCGCGGGCCGGCTGGCCGAGCTCTTCGGCGAGCAGGCGGTCGAGTCCGACCGGGCCGTGCGCACGATGGGCTGGCGCCGCGTCGCCGAGCAGGAGATCGCCCTGGTCGCCCCGGAGACGCGCCGCGCCCTCGAGGCGTACGCCGACGGGGTCAACGCCTACATCGAGCCGCGCGGCACCGACCGGCTCGGGGCGCAGTACACGCTGCTGCGCCTCGACGGGCTCGACTACACCCCGGAGCCGTGGGAGCCGGTCGACTCGCTGGCCTGGCTCAAGGCCATGGCCTGGGACCTGCGCAGCAACCTGGACTCCGAGGTCGACCGGGCCCTCACGCGGGACCGGGTGGGCCCGGAGCGCACCCGCGACCTGTTCCCGCCCTACCCCTACGACGAGCGCCGACCCATCGTCACCGGCGGCGCGGTCGTCGACGGCGTCTACGAGCCGGACGCCACCTCCGGCGGCACCCGGCTGCCCAAGCGACCCGGGTGGGCGGCCGGCGCCGCCGGCTCGCTGGAGGCGACCGGACGCGTGCTCGACGCCGCCCCGAACCTGCTGGGCGACGGCGACGGCCTCGGCAGCAACGCCTGGGCCGTCTCGGGGGAGCACACCGCCTCGGGCCAGCCGCTGCTGGCCAACGACCCGCACCTCGGCGTGAGCCTGCCCGGCGTGTGGATGCAGGTGGGGCTGCACTGCCGCGAGCTCACCGACGACTGCGGCATGGACGTCTCCGGGTTCAGCTTCTCGGGCTTCCCCGGCGTGATCATCGGGCACAACGACCGGATCGCGTGGGGCCTGACCAACCTGGCCCCCGACGTGGCGGACCTCTTCGTCGAGCGCGTGCAGGGCGACCGCTGGCTCTACGACGGCGAGCTGCTCCCGCTGACCACCCGCCGCGAGCGCATCGAGGTGCGCGGCGGCGAGGACGTGCGCATCGAGGTGCGCCAGACCAGGCACGGCCCGCTGCTCTCCGATGCCGACGCGGCGCTGGGCGACATCGCGGCGGCGCGGGCCGACTCGGTGCAGAAGGACCCGCTCACCGGCGAGCGCGAGCCGGCCGGGGAGCCGGGCGACTCCGAGCAGGCCGAGGAGGCCGAGGGGGAGCGCGACGCCGAGCAGGCCGAGTACGCCGTCGCGCTGAGCTGGACCGCGCTGCGCCCGGGCCGCACCGCCGACGCCGTGCTCGCGCTCGACCAGGCGCGCAGCTGGCGCGAGTTCCGCGCCGCGGTCCGCGACTTCGAGGTGCCCGCGCAGAACCTCGTCTACGCCGACGTCGACGGGCACGTCGGCTACCAGGCGCCGGGCCGGGTGCCGATCCGCAAGTCCGGCAACGACGGGCGGGCCCCCGTGGCCGGCTGGCTCCCCGAGAACGACTGGACGGGCGAGGTGGTCCCCTACGAGGGGTTGCCGCACGTGCTCGACCCCGAGGACGGGCTCGTCGTCACGGCGAACCAGGCCGTGATCGGGGAGGACTACCCCTACTTCCTCACCGACGACTGGGACTACGGCTACCGCGCGGAGCGGATCCGCGGGCGGCTCGAGGAGCGCGTCGAGGCCGGCGACCCGCTCACCGTGGAGGACATGACCTCGCTGCAGCTCGACGACCGCAACCCGATGGCCCCCGTGCTGGTGCCGCGGCTCCTGGAGGTCGACCTGCCCTCGGGCTACTACTCCGAGGGTCAGGCCCTGCTGGAGGACTGGGACTTCACCCAGCCCGCCGACAGCGCGGCCGCGGCGTACTACAACGCGGTCTGGGACAACGTGCTCGAGCTGACCTTCCACGACGAGCTGTCGGCGGCCACCTGGCCGCGCGGCGGCGACCGCTGGTTCGAGGTGGTCACCCGGCTGCTGGAGGATCCCGACTCGGCGTGGTGGGACGACCAGGACACCGTCACCGAGACCGAGGACCTCGACGCCGTGCTCGAGCAGGCGCTGCTCGACGCCCGCGACGAGATGACCCGTGCGCTGGCGCGCAACGTCGACGACTGGGAGTGGGGCCGCCTCCACGAGCTCGAGCTCGAGGGGGTCGCGATCGGGCAGTCCGACAGCAACCTGGCCACCGGCCTGGTCAACCGGGGCCCCTGGCGTCTGCCCGGTGGCAGCAGCATCGTCAACGCGACGGGGTGGGACGCCGTCGAGGGCTACGAGGTCCTGACGGCGCCGTCCATGCGGATGGTGGTCGACCTCGACGACCTCGACGCCTCGCGGTGGATCAACCAGTCCGGCGTGAGCGGCCACCCCTTCAGCGGGAACTACACCGACCAGACCGACCTGTGGGCCGAGGGCCGGACCCTGCCGTGGGCGCACTCCTTCGACGCCGTCGACGCGGCGGCCGAGGAGACCCTGCGCCTCGTGCCCGCGCCCGAGCCGGGCGACAGCCCCAGCCCCTCCGCGCCCGACCAGTAGCCGCCCTCGTGCGGCTCTCTTTTGTCGCTGGTCGAGTGCCCGCCGAGGGACGAGGCGGGCGTATCGAGACCAGGGCCGGGGCCCTAGCCGAAGCGGACGACGCCGCCGGGGGTCACGGCCGCGCCGACCCTGAGGTCGTGCGCCTCGGTGGGCACGTCGTGGCCGGTCTCGCCGTCGTGCAGCAGCGCGCAGACGAGCGTGCCCTCGGGGACCCGGGCCAGCGCGCGGTCGTAGCAGCCGCCGCCCTGGCCCAGCCGCTCGCCGGCGGGGCCCACGGCGAGGCCGGGGACGAGCACCACGTCGGCGGTGGCGACGGCGTCGAGGCCCAACCGGGGAGAGGTCGGCTCGAGCAGGCCCCGGCCGGCCCTGGCCAGGGTGGCGTGGCCCCGGTACTCGGCCCAGTCGAGGTCGAGGTCCGGGCGCACCACCGGCACCACGACACGGCGCTTCTGGCCCAGCAGCGCCTCCAGCAGCATGCCGGTGCCGGGTTCGCTGCCCACGGAGACGTACGCGGCGACGGTGGCGGCGCGGCGTACCTCGGGAAGGTCGTTGACGCGCTCGCTGAGGGCCATCGAGGCCTGCGAGAGCTGCGAGAGGGAGAGGCGTCGTCGGGCGGCCGACATCTGGTCGCGCAGGGCGGTCTTGGCCGGGGAGGCGCCGTCGTGCTCGGGGGACCGGGGGTCGTGGTCGGGGTGGGGGGGTGTCGGGGTCACGGAACAAGCCTACGATCGTCGACATGACTAGCGCTGGGCTGCAACGGGCGCGCGAGAAGATGCGTGAGGCAGGTCTCGACGACACCGCCGTCGACACGTTCGCGCACTACTACCGGCTCCTCGAGCACGGTGAGACGGGCATGATCCCCGAGGCCACGATCGAGCCGCTGGACGTGGAGTCGCTGGCCGACGTCGAGGTGGCCGACGAGGACGCCCGCGAGGCGATCCGCCGCACCGCGGTGATCAAGCTGAACGGCGGCCTCGGCACGTCGATGGGCATGGACCGCGCCAAGTCGCTGCTGTGCGTGCGCCGGGGGATGTCGTTCCTCGACATCATCGCCCGGCAGGTGCTGCGGCTGCGCGAGACCTACGACGCGCCGCTGCCGCTGCTGATGATGAACAGCTTCCGCACCTCCGGGGACACGATGGCGGCGCTCGCGCGCTACGACGGCCTCGCGACCGAGGGCCTGCCGCTGGAGTTCCTGCAGAACAAGGAGCCGAAGCTGCTCGCCAAGGAGCTCGCGCCGGTGAGCTGGCCGCAGGATCCCGACCTCGAGTGGTGCCCGCCCGGCCACGGCGACCTCTACACGGCGCTGCGCGGCAACGGCCTGCTCGAGCGCCTGGTGGAGCAGGGCTACCGGCACGTGTTCGTCTCGAACGCCGACAACCTCGGCGCGGTGCCCGACCCGCGGGTCGCCGGCTGGTTCGCCACGTCGGAGGCCCCCTTCGCGATCGAGGCCGTGCGCCGGACGCCGTCCGACCGCAAGGGCGGGCACTTCGCCCGCCGCAAGGAGGACGGCCGGATCGTGCTGCGCGAGACCGCGCAGACCATGCCGGAGGACCAGAAGGCGCTCGCCGACCTCGACCGGCACCGCTACATGTCGACCAACAACCTGTGGTTCGACGTCGCGGCGATGAAGAAGGCGCTGGACGACCGCGACGGCATCCTGGGCCTGCCGCTGATCCGCAACACCAAGAACGTCGACCCCGCCGACAAGGGCTCGCCGCAGGTGATCCAGATCGAGACGGCGATGGGCGCGGCGATCGAGGTCTTCGACGGCGCCCGCACGATCGAGGTGGGCCGCGACCGGTTCGTCCCGGTGAAGACCACCAACGACCTGCTGGTGCTGCGCTCCGACGTCTACGACATCACCGCCGACTACGTGCTCGACCAGGCCGCGGAGCGGCTGCCCTACGTCGAGCTCGACGAGGACCACTACAAGCTGGTCGGCGAGTTCGACAAGCGCTTCAACGCCGGTGCCCCGTCGCTGCGCGAGGCCAGCGCGCTCGTGGTCGAGGGCGACTGGTCCTTCGGGCGGGGCGTGACGGTCCGGGGCGACGTGAGGCTGGGCGCCAAGTCCGTCGCGCAGCGGGTCGAGGGCGGCACGACGCTCGACGGCGACTCCCCGGGGAACGGCTGACTTGGTCGAGCAGCCGGCAGACCTGCTCCCGGTCGAGGAGCACCTGGAGCGCGTCCTCGCCCGGGTCGCGCCGCTGCCCGACTTCCCGCAGCCGCTGATGGAGGCGCTCGGCCTCGCGGCCGCCGAGGACGTGGTGGCGCCGAACCCGCTGCCGGGCTTCGACAACTCCGCGATGGACGGCTACGCCGTCGCCCACGAGGACGTGGTGACCGCCGGCGAGCACACGCCCGTGCACCTGCCCGTGGTCGGCGAGATCGGGGCCGGGCAGGCGACGCTGCTGGCGATGTCGCCCGGCACGGCGGTGAAGATCATGACCGGCGCGCCGGTGCCCCGCGGCTGCACCGCGGTGGTGCCCTACGAGTGGACCGACCGGGGCGTCGCGCAGGTGCAGATCACCCGGGCGCCGGAGGAGGGCCAGCACGTCCGGCCCGCGGGCGAGGACGTCGGCGTCGGCGACCTCGTCGTCAGCCGCGGCACCGTGCTGGGCCCCCGGCACGTCGGGGTGCTCGCCGCGGTCGGTCGCGCCTCGGTGCGGGTGCGGCCGCGGCCGCGCGTCGTCGTGATCTCCACCGGCACCGAGCTGCGGGAGGTCGGGACGCCGCTGGGCCACGACTCGGTCTACGACGCGAACTCGCACCTGCTCGCCGCCGCCGCCCGCGAGGCCGGGGCGATCGCGTACCGGGTCGGCATCGTCCCCGACGAGCCGCGCGCCTTCACCCAGGCGCTGGAGGACCAGCTGGTGCGCGCCGACCTCGTCGTCACCAGCGGCGGCGTGAGCGCCGGGGACTACGACGTCGTCAAGGAGGCGCTGGGCCACCTGGGCACCGTGTGGTTCGGCGGGGTGGCGATGCAGCCCGGCAAGCCGCAGGGCTTCGGCGTGGTCGGCGAGGACGAGACGCCGATCTTCGCGCTGCCCGGCAACCCGGTCTCCTCCTACGTCTCGTTCGAGGCGTTCGTGCTGCCGGCGATCCGGCGGATGATGGGCAAGGTGCCGCACGCCCGGCCGCCCGTGCTGGCGACGCTGACGCACGACATCACCGGGCCGTCGGGCCGGCGCCGGATGGTGCGGGCGGAGTACGCCGAGGAGGGCGGCGTCGTCCGCGTCACGCCCGTCGGCGGGCACGGCTCGCACCTGATCGGCGACCTCGCCACCGCCAACGCGCTGGTCGTCGTGCCCGAGGACGCCGCCGGGATCGCGGCGGGCCAGCAGGTGCAGACCCTGCGACTCGACGTCGACTTCTAGGCTTCCGGGATGAGCAGCGACCCATCGGCCGACCAGGGCCCGCAGCGGCTGACCCACGTGGACGAGGCGGGCGCGGCCCGGATGGTCGACGTCTCGGGCAAGGACGTGACGGCCCGCGAGGCACGGGCCACCGGCACGGTGCTGACCTCCCCGGCGGTCGTCGCGCTGCTGCGCGGCGAGGGGGTGCCGAAGGGCGACGCGCTGGCGGTCGCCCGGATCGCCGGCATCATGGCCGCCAAGCGCACCCCCGACCTCGTGCCGCTGTGCCACCCGCTGGCGATCAGCGGCGTCGAGGTCGAGCTCGAGGTCGTCGACGAGGGCGTGAGCGATCGCGGCCACCGTGCGCACCACCGACCGCACCGGCGTCGAGATGGAGGCGCTGACCGCCGTCTCCGTGGCGGGCTTGACGGTGGTGGACATGGTCAAGGCGGTCGACAAGGGCGCGTCGATCACCGACGTCCGCGTCGAGCAGAAGTCGGGCGGGCGCAGCGGCACCTGGCGCCGGTCCGGGGAGGGGGAGCGATGAGCTCGGGAGGCACCGACCCGGCCGCCACCGACCCGGCTGCCACCGTCCAGCGCCACGGATCGGTCGCCGGCCTGCCCGCCGGCCGTCGTGGTCGCCTCGAACCGCGCGGCCTCGGGCGTCTACGAGGACGCCACGGGCCCGTTGATCCGCGACTTCCTGGCCGACCTCGGCTTCGCGGTCGAGGAGCCGGCGGTGGTGCCGGACGGCGACCCCGTGCAGCGCGCGATCGCCCAGGCCGTCGCGGACGGCTGCCGCGTCGTGCTCACCACCGGGGGCACCGGGCTGACGCCGACCGACGCGACCCCCGAGGCCACCCGGGCGCTGCTCGACCGCGAGGTGCCCGGGATCGCCGAGGCGATCCGGAGGTACGGCGTCGAGCAGGGCGTGCCGACCGCCGTGCTCTCGCGCGGGGTGGCCGGCGTCGTCGGGACCTGCCTCGTCGTGAACCTGCCCGGCTCCCGCGGCGGCGTGAAGGACGGCCTGGCCGTGCTCGGCCCGATCCTCGTGCACGCCGTCGAGCAGGTCGTCGGGAGCGACCATTGAGCCGTGCGCGCGGGTGGCCCGCCGAGCTCACGGACGGCGAGCTGCTGCTGCGTCCGCTGGCGCGCCGCGACGCCCGGGCGTGGCGGGAGGTGCGCTCGCGCAACGCGGCCTGGCTGCTGCCGTGGGACGCCACCGTGCCGCCCGGCGCACCGGGCCGCCCACCGACGTTCGGCGCGCTGGTGCAGCACCTGCGCCAGGCCGGCAGGCGGGGGACCGCCATGCCCTTCGCGATCGTGGTCGACGGGCAGTTCCGCGGTCAGCTCACGGTGAGCAACATCGTGCGGGGGTCGGCGCAGTTCGCGTCGATCGGCTACTGGCTGGACCGCGAGGTCGCCGGCCGCGGCATCGCCCCGCGGGCGGTGGCGATGGTGATCGACCACTGCTTCCAGGCCGCCGGACTGCACCGCATCGAGATCGCCGTCCGGCCCGAGAACACCAACTCGCTGCGCGTGGTCGAGAAGCTCGGGCTCACCGAGGTCGGTCTCGCCCCGCGCTACCTGCACATCGACGGGGAGTGGCGCGACCACCGGCTCTACGCCGTCACGAGGGAGGAGGCGCCCGGCGGCCTCCGCCGCCGCCTCGCCGGCTGACCCGCGCCGAGTGGGCGTGAACCCCGCGCCGAGTGGGCGTGAATCCCGCGCCGAGTGGGCGTGAACCCCGCGCGGAGTGGGCGTGAGTCCCGGGGCCGGCGGGCGCCAGCGTGCGGCTGGGGCCGACTCGACGGGTTGATATTCACGCCCACTCGGCACCCGAAGACTGGCGCCCGCTCGACGAAATCACTTCGTCACACAAGTCTCCTGCGACACACCCCGCAGGTGCGGGTTCCACTCGCGCGCCGCTCCTACCCTCATCGTGTGGATCTGAGTGCTGTCATCTTCGTCGCCGTGGCCGTCGCCTGGGCCGCCTATCTGGTGCCCAAGGCGCTCCGAGCGCATGACGAGGCCGACCGCAGCCGATCCGTCGACCGCTTCTCGCACACGGTCCGCGTGCTGGCCCGCCGGGACGCGGTCAGCGCCCGCGACGCCCGCCTCGTGGTCCCGCAGCCGGCCCGCCGGTCGGCCGGCCAGGCCCAGCCCGACGAGCCCGCGGACGACTCGCCCGCCCCCGTCGCGGCGCCGGCCCCGCCGACGCCCGCCCAGCTGCGCAGCCGCCGCACGGCCGCCGCGCGCGCCACCCGGCGCCGTCGCCGCGTTCTCGGCCTGCTGCTGACCGCCAACGTCGTCGTCGGCACCCTCGTCGCGTTCGGCGTCCTCGCGCTGGCCTGGCAAGCGATCCCTGCCGGACTCCTCGTGGCGTGGCTGGTCGCCTGCCGCGTGATGGTGCGCGGCGAGCGCGCCGCCTGGTGCGACCTGACCGCGCCCATGACCGTCCCGGAGACCCCCGAGGCGGCGCGCGCGCCCGAGCCGCGGGCCTCCGAGGCGAAGCAGGAGGCGCAGCACGAGTCCGCAGACGACGAGGACGAGGCGGACGACGCGGCGGACGCCGACACGAGCGGACACACGAGGTCGTCCCCGCCCGCGCGCCGCTCTGGGACCCCGTTCCGATGACCTTGCCGACCTACGTGCACAAGGCCACCGCGGTCCGCCGCTCGGTGCGCACGATCGACCTCGACGCGACCGGCGTGTGGACGTCCGGCCGCACCGACGAGGACGCTCGGATCGCCCAGGCGAGCGCGAAGCGCGTGGCCCGCTCGGCGGCGGCGACGACGGGCAGGCGGTCGGCTCCTGACCCGGCGGAGGCCCGGGTCCGATTCGGAACGCCGCCCGGCCGGGTGCTATGTTTTAGGTCGTGCCGGGCGATCCCCGGCACGCCCTCTGGGGCTGTGGCGCAGTTGGTAGCGCGTCTCGTTCGCAATGAGAAGGTCAGGGGTTCGAATCCCCTCAGCTCCACCAAATGCCCTGGTCAGGGCCGCTGCCCGTCATCCTGAACAAGGAGGACGCAGTGCCAAGTCCGCACCTATTCCGCGCTTATGGCTTCAACCCGGCCCATCCATCGGGGCATCTCGGCGTCTCTCGGCCGCGCGGGGAGGGGCTGACGCACCTGCTGGGCATGGACGCCACGACTACCCCGGGCACCGACCCTGGCCGCCCCCAGCTCCACCTGATCGAGCAGGTTCTCTCCCTGACCGAGCTGTGCACCCACCTGCAGGTGAGCGCCCAGACGATCTACGACCTGCGCAGCCAGGGCCGCGGCCCCCGGGGCTTCCGGGTGGGCCGTGAGCTCCGCTTCCGGATCAGCGAGATCGAGGCCTGGCTTGCGCGGATGGAGCGGGACGACGAGCAGCGGCACGTCCTCGGGAGCCGGTGATGGCCGGCCGACCTCGCACGGCCATCGGCACCTACGGTGCGGTCAACGTGCGGCGTCGGGGTAGCCGCGCACTCGCCGAGACCCGGATCCGCGATGCCGACGGCCGGATACGCCACGTGAGGATCACCGCGCGGACGGCCGAGCAGGCGCGTTCCAGGTTGAAGCAGAGGCTTCTCTCACGTCCCGGCTTCGCCAGCGGGGGAGTGCTGCAGCCGTCCAGCTCCTTCGTCGAGCTCGCGGAGCTGTGGCTCGCCGATCTGGAGATGCGGGATCTCGCCGAGGGCACCAAGCAGTTCTACCGAGACCAGCTGCGACTCCATGTGCGTCCGGCCTTCGAGCACTACTCGCTGGGCGAGATCACCACAGGCCGGGTCGAGTGGTTCCTGAAGTCGCAGGCGGCGCTCTCCCCCTCACGGGCCAAGCACTCGCGCACGCTGATCAACTTGATGTTCTCGTTCGCCTTGCGGCACGACGCGATCTCGCGCAACCCGGTCGACGGGACGTCGCGGTTGAGAACGCGCACGGGCGCTCCCCGAGCCCTCACGCTGGAGCAGATCGCCGCGATCCGCGCTGCGGCCGCGACCTGGCGAACCGGCCCGGGTCTTCCCGGGCCGAAGAACGACGGCCAGGTCCGCGACATCATCGAGGTGCTGCTCGGCACCGCTTTGCGGACCGGGGAGGTGCTCGCCCTGAGAACCCGCGACATCACCGACGGACCGCACGGGATGGTCGTCCACGTATGCGGCACCGTGGTGCAGCGCAAGGGCTCGGGTGCGTTGCGACAGGAGCACCCCAAGACTGAAGCCTCGATCCGCCGCGTCCCGGTTCCGGAGTTCGCCGCCGAGGTGCTGCGGCGGCGGCTCGGCACGTTGGGTGATGCCGGCCGGGATCGAACCGTGTTCGCAAATCGGACGGGTGGTCCGCTCAGCCCGTACAACGTGCGGCGAACCTTCCGCGACTTCCTCAAGCTCGCCGGCCTAGCCGACTCCGGCATCAGCCTGCGCTGGTACCGGCGGACCGGAGCGACAGTCATTGCGCGCGGCATGGGCACCGATGCTGCCGCGGTCTTCCTGGGGCACAGCTCGACGACGATCACCGAAGGGCACTACATCGAGCCTGACCGCAGCATCGACGTGACGCCCGCGTCTCACCTGGAGCGCACGCTGCGGCCGGATCAGCCGGACGGCGCGCTGCTCGCGATGCCCCCAGCAGAGGGAGAAGGGGATCTCCTGGCCATGACTGACGCGGATCCGGGGGAAGGGGTCGTGGCCTAGGAAGCAGCTTCTCAGAGCGCAAGCCCCGGCCCTGGTCTGACCAACGGGACGGTGAACGATGCCAGCGTGGAGGCCCGCCCGGCTTCGGGCTGCCCCGGGTGGTGCCGCCGGCGGCTCCGGTGTGGGTCGAAGATCGGTCCGGACGAGTTCGATGAGCGCGGTGTGTTCGGCTTGGGCCACGGGGATGTAGCGCTCGCGCACCGGCGCGACCACCCGGCCACTGTTGCCATCGATTCGCGGGACGGGTACTCGGGCCAGGTAGACCTTGCGCCGGATGCCGTCTTCGATGAGGTCAGCGACGCGAGCGTCGAGCTGGGTGAAGAGCTGGTCGAATCCGTGGAGGACCCGCGGGTCGACCTGCAGACTGGATGGGATGGCCTTGAGCCGACTGACGGCGCGGGCGCCTTCTGCGGCGGCGAGACCGCCGTTCCCGATGCGCCCTCCGATGTCGCGCAGCTCCTGCTGGAGGGCGACGTAGGTCTGCTCGCGAGCAGACCACTTCTGCTGGAGGGCCGGCTCAACCGGTTGCGCAAGTTCCGCCAGCCTTCCGGAGAGGAGCCGCTGGGAATCGACCACGAGGCGGAGGCTCATCACGCTCGGGAAGGCCTGCATGCGGACGACCAAGTTGTGCTCGGCCTGGAGAACGCCGACCAGTCCCGGCTTGGCCGGGCCCTCGACGAGGGTGGTCGGAGGTCGCCACCCGCGCAGGTCGACGGAGTAGTCAGGGGTGTCGAGGCTGGCGTCCAGCGCGCATGCCAGTGCGCTCCAGCCCAGCCGGTCGGGGCGGCCCAGCTTCTCCCAGCCGGGAATACCCGCGTACCGCTGGTCCAGCACGACCAGTGCCCGGACGATGGCCGCAACGTCGCCAACGACCGTCTGGCACTGCTGCGCATCGAGCCGTCCGTGGCCGAGCCCGGCGTCGAAGTCATGCTCGCCCAGCGCAGCCGCTCGCGCGAGCTGGCGCCAGTGCTCGACCAACGGCATGTCGTGCGGTGCCGTCAGTTCCTCGAGCGTCGGCAGGGAGGCTGTCGAGGTGCGGACGCTGTGGTCCAGGGCGTGCTGGAGCGCTGCGAGCGGCCCGTGATCCGGGCCAGACGTGCGGAACGGGTTGGCCGGCGCCCTCGACGACAGAGTGCTGGCCGCGCCCGGTGCCACGGCGGCCGTCGCTTGGTGGGACCAGACCAGGGCCGACTGGCGGTAGCGACGGATCTGCTCGCCGATCTGCTTCCTTTCCTCCGGGGTGGTGGTGACCGGGACGGTGTGGCTGCCGCCGCCGCCAATGCGCTGCTGGATCCGGTGTTGGCGCAGCAGTTCGCTGAGCTCGGCTCGGAGCAGGCCGCCGGTCTCGCCGTACATCAGGACTCGTCCAGCGCCTGGGCGTCGTCGAGCATGGCGAGGACGAGCTCGATCTGCAGTGGGTCCACGCCGTAGGCGGTCAGCGCCTCGATGCCGGCCTTGGCGGCAACGAGGAGTACTGTCGCGGTGGTCGACAAGCGCGACTCCGCCGAGGGCGGGCACGTCGTCCCCGTGGATGCGGTCCAGCTCCAGCAGGACGTGTTCGAAGGCCGACGAGGCCTCGGCGGTGCGTGCCTGATCGGCCAGAGCCGAGAGGTGGGAGCGGGCCTCGGCGAGGTTGACGGCGTGGGCAAGCAGCATGGGGAGTTCCTTCCTTGGGGCACAGGCCGCGGGAGGTCTGCTCGGTCACCGCTACCGGCGAGCGAGGCGGAGACGCCTCGCTCACGAGGTGGGCTGTGGACAGCGGGGAACAGCGGGCGACTGTCGAGCGCCTAGGACGCAGCGCGGACTTGTTCCTCGATGCGTCGCCTTGCTGCGACGTCCTCGAGCACGAACTGCACGAAGTCGGCCTCGCGGTCCTCGATGACCACCTCAGGGCTCGATTCGGTTGGCTCCTCGCCGGGCCAGGCGGTCTGGCGCGTGGGTCGGTCTCGCTCGAGCCGGGTGCCAGAGGTGGACACCCATTCGCGCAACCTCTTTCGGGCGTCGGCGAAGTCGCGATGCCACGCGATGGGTCCTGAGGGCGAGCCCTCGGGGTCGTAGGAGTGCAGCCAGTGCAGGTGCAGGGCCGACAGCTCCCAGACCAGCTCGTCGTGACGGTGCCAGAACGGCGGGAGCACCGTCGGCGGCAACCCGTACGTCGCGCGGAGCCAGTTGACCCAGGCGTTGAGGTCGAGCCACTCGGCCTCGGCCTCGTCGCCGCTGAGCAGGTTCCAGTTGATCGGACCCAGCGGCTCGTCGTCGGTTCCGGCGGCCCCGTAGCCGGGGGTGGGACTGCCGAACCTCGAGCGGAAGTCGCCATCGAACTCGGGTTCCAGCAGTGAGGCCTGGGCTTCGTCGACGTCGGTGGTCATCGCCTGGTCCGGATCAGAGACCGATGGCCCGGGCCGGCTCGTTCCCGACGGATACCTGGTCGCTGGGCGGGTCGGGCTGCTTCGACGGCGTCCGGTCGACCGCGTAGCGCGTGCGGGCGGAGTCGTGGCCGACGCGTCGGGCCACGAACTGCTCGCGGATCTCGCTCCCACCGGGCTTGTCCACCTCGTACTCGTGGACGTAGCCCGAGGCGACGAACTGGTCGCCGACCTTGAACCGCGCGTACGCCTGCTCAGCGGAACGGTCGAACATCACCAGGTTGTGGAAGGTCGGGTCGAGCTTAGTGAACGAACCGTCGACCTCCTTGCGGAACTGCTCCACGCCGATGCGGGCGTAGAAGCGGGCGTGTCCGCCGCCGGTGAAGTTCAGCTCCGGAGCGGTCGCGATGAACCCGTGCAGGCTCATCTGAGTGGGAATCGTCATGGTTGCCTCCCGCGGTCGCGCGACGCCTTGACGGCGATCGCTCTCGGAAGTCAGGTGCGCAGCGACGTCCGTCATTCGGCCGGGGCCGCAGCCGAGGCGGCGTCTCGCGGGTGCCCCGGCCGCCGAGAGCC
>CAVZQY010000003.1:0-750176 GCA_963777655.1 uncultured Actinomycetota bacterium
CAGAGCTTGCCCGTGCGCGTGCGCTCCCGCGCCATCAGCCGGTCCCGTGGTCTGAGCTCGTCACCCGCACAGGGTCTCAGTCGAGGGCGCGCCCCACGGCACGGACCCGGATGTCGGGCGTGCAAGGGGGGTCCCATCCGGCCCGGGGTGTGCAACGATGCGGGACTCGCGGCCCGGGTGAAGCAGGTCACAGGCACGGCATCTCGGACCGTTCCGCGACGACGAGAGGGCGCGCGTGTTCACCGACATCTTCCTCCCCGAGGTGATGGGGACGGCCACGTTGATCCTGCTCGGCTGCGGCGTCGTCGCCAACGCCACGCTCCCCAAGACAGGGGGCCTCGGCGGCGGCATCCTGCTCATCAACTTCGGCTGGGGCCTGGGCGTCTACTGCGGCGTCTACGTGGCCTACAAGTCCGGCGCCCACATCAACCCCGCCGTGACCCTGGGGCTGCTGTCCACGGGCGAGTCCGGCCTGTCGTTCACGGACGTGGTGGTCTACATCTCCGGCCAGATGGTGGGCGCCATGCTCGGTGCGATCCTGGCCTGGATCGCGTACAAGAAGCACTTCGACCACCCGGACGCCGACCAGGGCACCAAGCTCGGCGTCTTCTGCACGATGCCGACCATCGGCGCCCGCCACTGGAACGTCGTCACCGAGGTGATCGGCACCTTCGTGCTGGTCTTCGTCATCCTCTCCTTCGGCAAGACGCCGACGGAGGTCGGGCCGCTGGCCGTGGCCCTCCTCGTCGTCGCCATCGGCGCGAGCCTCGGCGGGCCCACCGGGTACGCCATCAATCCCGCCCGCGACCTCGGGCCGCGGATCATGCACGCGCTCCTGCCCATCCCGAACAAGGGCTCGAGCGGCTGGGGCTACTCCTGGGTCCCCGTCGTCGCCCCGATCACCGGCGGCGTGCTGGGCGGCCTGGCCGGCAGCGCCGTCGGGTACGTCTGAGCACCAGGCACCGCACACCCCCGATCCACCACCACACGGAGGCATCACCGATGGCCGACAGCACTTCCGGCAAGACCTACATCCTGTCGATCGACCAGGGCACCACGAGCACGCGGGCGATGGTCTTCGACCACTCCGGCGCGGTCGTCGCCGTCGAGCAGGTGGAGCACGAGCAGATCTTCCCCAAGGCCGGATGGGTCGAGCACGACGCGATCGAGATCTGGGAGAACACCCGCAAGGTCATCGGCGGCGCGCTCGCCAAGGCCAACCTCAACAGCAAGAACATCGAGGCCGTCGGCATCACCAACCAGCGCGAGACGGCGGTGGTGTGGGACAAGAGCACGGGCCAGCCCGTGTACAACGCGATCGTCTGGCAGGACACCCGCACCCAGAAGATCGTCGACCGGCTGGCCGGCGACGAGGGCGTCGACCGCTACAAGGCGGTCTGCGGGCTGCCGCTCGCGACCTACTTCTCCGGCCCGAAGATCAGCTGGATCCTCGAGAACGTCGACGGCGCCAGGGAGCGAGGCCGAGAAGGGCGAGCTGCTCTTCGGCAACACCGACACCTGGGTGCTCTGGAACCTCACGGGCGGCGCCGAGAACGGCGGCATCCACGTCACCGACGTGACCAACGCCAGCCGCACGATGCTGATGAACCTCGCCGACCTCGCCTGGGACGAGAGCATCGCCGCCGACATGGGGATCCCGATCTCGATGCTCCCCGAGATCAGGTCCTCCTCCGAGGTGTACGGCGAGTGCAAGCCCGGCGTCCTCAAGGGCACCCCCGTGGCGGGCATCCTCGGCGACCAGCAGGCCGCCACCTTCGGCCAGGCGTGCCTGGAGAAGGGCAGCGCGAAGAACACCTACGGCACCGGCAACTTCATGCTCCTCAACACCGGCAACGAGCCGGTGCCGAGCGAGAACGGGCTGCTCACCACGGTCTGCTACAAGATCGGCGAGCAGGCCACCGTCTACGCCCTCGAGGGCTCCATCGCGGTCACCGGCTCGCTCGTGCAGTGGGTGCGGGACAACCTCCGGATGATCGGTTCCGCTCCCGAGATCGAGGAGCTCGCGAAGAAGGTGGAGGACAACGGCGGCGCCTACTTCGTGCCCGCGTTCTCGGGGCTCTTCGCCCCGCACTGGCGGCCCGACGCCCGCGGCGCCCTGGTCGGGCTGACCCGCTACGTCAACCGCAACCACATCGCCCGGGCGGTGCTGGAGTCCACCGCGTTCCAGACCCGCGAGGTGCTGGACGCGATGGACGCCGACTCCGGGGTGCCGCTGACCGAGCTGCGCGTGGACGGCGGCATGGTCGTCAACGAGACGCTGATGCAGTTCCAGGCCGACATCCTCGGCGTGGACGTCGTCCGCCCCAAGGTCGCCGAGACCACCGCCCTGGGCGCGGCGTACGCCGCGGGCCTGGCTGTCGGCTACTGGGCGAACGAGCGACGACATCCGCGACAACTGGGGCGAGGACAAGCGCTGGAGCCCGCAGATGGACCAGGGCGAGCGCGAGCGCCTCTACCGCAACTGGAAGAAGGCCGTGACCAAGACCCTCGACTGGGTCGACGACGACGTGGAGTGACGCAGCGGCGGGGCCGGGGCCCGGACAGGAACCGGGGCCCCGGCGCTCGGCCCGCCGGGCTCAGTCGGTGCCGGCCTCCATGGCGGCGTGGTCGAGCGCCTCGTCGCTGACCTCGGCGTCGCCCCGCGGGTTGCGGGTGATCTTGTCGTAGCCGCCCGAGGGCAGCTCCCCGTAGAGCGTGCCGTTCTCCACCAGCACCTGGCCCTGGTCGAGCGGCTGGTCGGCGTACATCTCGAGCTTGGCGCGCGAGTCGGCGATGTCGAGGTTGCGCATGGTGAGCTGGCCGATCCGGTCCAGCGGGCCGAAGGCGGCGTTCTCGGTGCGCTCCATCGACAGCTTGTCGGGGTGGTAGGAGAACGCGGGGCCGCGGGTGTCGAGCACCGTGTAGTCCTCGCCGCGCCGCAGCCGCAGCGTCACCTCGCCGGTGACCAGCGAGGCGATCCAGCGCAGCATCGACTCGCGCAGCATCATCGCCTGCGGGTCGAGCCACCGGCCCTCGTAGAGCATCCGGCCGAGCTGGCGCCCCTGCTGGTGGTAGTTCGCGATGGTGTCCTCGTTGTGGACGGCGTTCAGCAGCCGCTCGTACGCGATGAACAGCAGGCCCATCGCCGGGGCCTCGTAGATGCCGCGGGACTTCGCCTCGATGATCCGGTTCTCGATCTGGTCGGACATGCCGAGCCCGTGCCGGCCGCCGATCCGGTTGGCCTCGTGCACCAGCGCGACCGGGTCGTCGAAGGGCTTGCCGTCGATCGAGACCGGCCGCCCGGCCTCGAAGCCGATCGTGACGTCCTCGGTGGCGATCTCGACGCTCGGGTCCCAGAACTTCACGCCCATGATCGGCTCGACCATCTCGAGGTGGGAGTCCAGGTGCTCGAGCACCTTCGCCTCGTGGGTGGCGCCCCAGATGTTCGCGTCCGTGGAGTACGCCTTCTCCTCGCTGTCGCGGTAGGGCAGCTCGCGCTCGGTCAGCCACTGGCTCATCTCGGTGCGGCCGCCGAGCTCGTGCACGAAGTCGGGGTCGAGCCACGGCTTGTAGATCCGCAGGTCGGGGTTCGCCATCAGGCCGTAGCGGTAGAACCGCTCGATGTCGTTGCCCTTGAACGTCGAGCCGTCGCCCCAGATGTCGACGCCGTCCTCGTGCATGGCGCGCACCAGCATGGTGCCGGTCACGGCGCGCCCGATCGGCGTGGTGTTGAAGTAGGCGCGGCGCGCCCGAGCGGATGTGGAAGGCGCCGCAGGCCAGGGCGGCGAAGCCCTCCTCGACCAGGGCGCGGCGGCAGTCGACCATCCGCGAGATCTCGGCGCCGTACTCGAGCGCCCGGTCGGGCACCCCGGCGATGTCGTCCTCGTCGTACTGGCCGATGTCGGCGGTGTAGGTGCAGGGCACGGCACCCTTCTCGCGCATCCACGCGACGGCGACCGAGGTGTCGAGGCCGCCGGAGAAGGCGATGCCGACGCGCTCGCCGACGGGGAGGGAGGTCAGGACCTTGCTCATGGGGTGCTCCAGACGTCTGGGGTGGATCGAGGGGGTGGTCGACGGGGTGGGTCGACGGGGTGGGTCGACGGGTGGCGGCGCCGGCCGGTCCCGGGAGCCTCAGCCGAACCGGGCGGCGTGCTTCGGGTCGTTGGCCAGCGCCAGCAGTCGTCGGGCCAGGGCGTCGCCGTCGCGGTCGCGGCAGATCACCAGCACGGTGTCGTCTCCGCCGATGCAGCCGAGGACGCCGCCCCAGTCGGCGCGGTCGAGCGCGCTCGCGAGCAGCTGCGCGGCGCCGGGCGGGGTGCGCAGCACGACGAGGTGGTCGGTCGCCTCGGCGCTGACCAGCAGCTCGGCGCACAGCCGGGCCAGGCGCGTGCCGGCCGCGGCGGTCTCCCGGGCCGTCGCGGGCCGCCGGTCCCCGCCCTCGGCGGGCACGGCGTAGACCAGGGCGCCCTCCTCGGTGCGCACCTTCACGGCGTCCAGCTCGACGAGGTCGCGGCTGAGCGTCGCCTGGGTGACGTGCACGCCGCGCTCGGCGAGCAGGTCGGCCAGCTCGGCCTGCGAGCGCACGTCGTGGTGCTCCAGCAGGTCGACGATGCGCCGCTGGCGCGCGTTCTTGGTCAGCGGCGACAGCGCGGTCTCGCTCACGGGGCACCTCCCGGGGTGTGGGCGTGGTCGGGCCACGCGGGGCCACTGGCCCCGACGTCGGGCGAGTGCTCGAGCAGCCAGGCGAGGACGGCCTTCTGCACGTGCCGGCGGTTCTCCGACTCGTCCCAGGCCAGCGAGCGCGGGCCGTCGAGCACCGCGGCCTCGATCTCCATCCCCCGGTGGGCGGGCAGGCAGTGCAGGGCCACCGCGTCCTCGGCCGCGAGCGCGAGCAGCTCCTCGGTCAGCGCGTACGGCGCCAGCGCCTCGATCCGGTCGGCCTGCTCGGCCTCGCGGCCCATCGAGACCCAGGTGTCCGTGACCAGCGCGTCGGCGCCGGCCGCGGCCGCCCGCGGGTCGGGCTCGAGGCTCACCGAGCCGCCGGTCTCCGCCGCGATCTCCCGCGCCCGGGCGACGACGTCGGCATCCGGCTGGAGGCCCGGCGGGGCGCTCGCCGTCAGGTGCACCCCGGCGAGGGCACCGGCAAGCAGCCACGAGTGCCCCATGTTGCAGGCGGCGTCGCCGAGGAAGGTGACCCGCTGCCCGGCCAGCGGCCCGCGGCGCTCGCGCAGGCTGAGCAGGTCGGCGAGCAGCTGGCAGGGGTGGAAGTCGTCGGTCAGGGCGTTGACCACGGGCACGCCGGCGTGCGCCGCCATCGTCGCGAGGTCGGCCTGCGCCGCGGTGCGCCAGACGATCGCCGCGGCCTGCCGGCCGAGGACGCGCGCGACGTCCTCGACGGGCTCGCGCTCGCCGATGCCGGCCAGCCGGCCGTCCACGCTGAGCGGGAAGCCGCCGAGCTCGGCCACGCCCGCCGCGAAGGACGCCTGCGAGCGCAGCGTGGGCCGGTCGAAGATCGTGGCGACGGTCCGCGGCCCGGCCAGCGGCTTGCTGGCGTGCGGCGAGGCCTTGTAGGCGGCCGCCAGGTCGAGCACGGTGGCCTGCTCGGCGGCGGTGAGGTCGTCGTCCCGCAGCAGGTGCCGCACGCCGGCGCCGGACGGGGTGCCGGCCGGGCCGGCAGCGGGTGCGGGGGCCTCCGGGCTGGCCACGTCAGACCTCCGCCGCGTCGAGGATCCCGGGCCAGGCCGCGACGAACGCGTCGGCGTCGTCGTCGCCCAGCACCAGCGGCGGGGCGATACGGATCCGGTGCGGGCCGGTGGTGTTGATGATCCAGCCCGCCTCCTGGGCGGCGGCCACCACCGCGGCGGCGGTCTCGCTGCGCAGGTCGAGCCCGATGAGGACGCCGTGGCCGCGCACCTCGACCACGCGGTCGTCGGCCGCCAGGCCCGCGGCGAGGCGCTCGCCCAGGGCGACCGCCCGCGCCATCAGCCCGTCGGACTCGATGGTGTCGATGACCGCCAGCGCCGCGGCGCACGCGACGGCGTTGCCGCCGAAGGTGGTGCCGTGCTGGCCCGGCTCGAACAGGTGCCCGGCGTCGCCGAGGGCGACGCAGGCGCCGATCGGGAGGCCGCCGCCGAGTCCCTTGGCGAGGGTGATGACGTCCGGGGCGACGCCCGCGGCCGTGTGGGCGAACCAGGCACCGGTGCGTCCCATGCCGCTCTGCACCTCGTCGAACCACAGCAGCGCCCCGTGCTCCGAGGTCACCTCCCGGGCCGCGCGCAGGTAGTCGGCGTCGGCCTCGAGCACTCCGGCCTCGCCCTGGACGGGTTCGAGGACGACGGCCGCGGTGTCGCCGTCGACCGCGGCGCGCAGCGCGTCGTGGTCGCCGAACGGCACGAACTCGACGCCGCCGGGCAGCGGCTCGAACGGCGCGCGGAACGCCTCCTTGGCGGTCAGCGCGAGGCTGCCCATCGTGCGACCGTGGAAGCCCTGCTCCATGGCGACGACCTTCGTGCGGCCGGTCCGGCGGGTGAGCTTGAACGCCGCCTCGTTCGCCTCCGAGCCGGAGTTCGCGAAGAAGACGCGGCCCTCGGCCGGGCTCTCGCCGCCCAGCAGGCCCAGCAGCCGCTCCGCGAGCTGCACCTGCGGGCGGGTGGCGAAGAAGTTGGAGGTGTGCCCGAGCGTGCGCAGCTGCGTGCACACCGCCTCGACCAGCGCGGGGTGGTCGTGGCCGAGCGTGTTCACGGCGATCCCGCCGAGCAGGTCGACGTACTCCTTGCCGTCGGCATCCCACACGTGCGCGCCCCGGCCGCGCTCGAGCACCAGCTTGGGCGGGCCGAACGTGTTCATCAGCGCGCCGCTGTAGCGGTCCTTCCACGCGGCGCTGTTGCTGTGCTCCGTGCTCACGATCCCGCCTCCGAACGCCGCCGGGTCTCGTCCCGGATTCCCTGCTTGGCCGACTGCTTCGCCTCGTTGCGGGCGCGGGCCTCCTCCTCCGCGGCCGCGTAGGCCTTGCGCAGCGTGGTCTCCCGGCCCGGCAGCACCTGGGTGCCGACGCCCTCGTCGGTGAAGATCTCCAGCAGGACGGCGTGCGGCTCGCGGCCGTCGACCACCGTCGCCTTCGGCACGCCCTCGGTGGTGGCCTTCAGGCAGGCCTGCATCTTCGGCACCATCCCGCTGGCCAGGCTGGGCATCAGCTCGGCGAGGGACTCCGGGCTGATCTCCTGGATCACGTCGTCGCTGTCGGGCCAGTCGTAGAACAGGCCCTCGACGTCGGTGAGCACCAGCAGCTTCGCCGCGCCGAGGGCGACGGCCAGCGCGGCCGCGGCGGTGTCGGCGTTCACGTTGTGCACGACCCCGTCCGCGTCGGGGGCGACGCTGGAGATGACGGGGATGCGCCCGGCCTCCACCAGGTCGCGGATCGCCTCGGGGCGCACGGAGGTGACCTCCCCGACCAGGCCCAGGTCGACCTCCTCGCCGTCGACGACGGTGTTCGTCGCCGTCGCCGTGAAGAGCCCGGCGTCCTCGCCGGACTGGCCCACCGCGAGCGGCCCGTGCTGGTTGATCAGGCCGACCAGCTCGCGCTGCACCTGGCCGACCAGCACCATCCGGACCACGTCCATCGCCTCGGGGGTGGTGACCCGCAGGCCGCCGCGGAACTCCGAGGTGATCTCGAGCCGCTGGAGCATCGAGGAGATCTGCGGGCCGCCGCCGTGCACCACGACGGGCTTGAACCCGGCGTAGCGCAGGAACGCGACGTCCTCGGCGAACGCCTCCTTGAGGTCGTCGTCGGTCATCGCGTTGCCGCCGTACTTCACCACGATCGTCTCGCCGTGGTACTGCTTCAGCCACGGCAGGGCCTCGGCCAGCGTGGCGGCCTTGGCCGGGTCGGGGCGGTTGCGCGCGACGCGGAGGACGCCGTCGGTGTCGTTGCTCATCTCGGTCCGCTCGTCGGGGTCGTCTGGGGCGGTCAGGAGGAGTACGCGCTGTTCTCGTGCACGTACTCGTGGGTCAGGTCGTTGGTCCACACCGTGGCGCGGGCCGGGCCGGCCTTGAGGTCGACGGTCACCTCGACCTCGCGTCCCGACAGGTCGACCCCGGCCGGGTCGGCGTCCGGGGTGGAGCGCCGGCAGACCCACACGCCGTTCATCGCGACGTCGAGGTCGGCCGGGTCGAACGCGGCCTCGGTGGTGCCGATGCTGGCCAGCACCCGGCCCCAGTTCGGGTCCTGGCCGAAGATTGCGGCCTTGAAGAGGTTGCTGCGCGCGATGCTGCGGCCCACCTCGACGGCGTCGTCCTCGGAGGCGGCGTTCAGCACGGTGATGGCGACGTCGTGCGAGGCGCCCTCGGCGTCGCGGAGCAGCTGCATGGCCAGGTCGGTGCAGGCCTGCGTCAGCGCGGCGGTGAAGTCCTCGGGCGTGGGCGTGATCCCGCTGGCGCCGCTGGCCATCACCGTGACCGTGTCGTTGGTCGACATGCAGCCGTCGGAGTCGAGCCGGTCGAAGCTGACCCGCGTGGCCGACCGCAGCGCGGCGTCGAGGTCCGCCGCGGGGACGACCGCGTCGGTGGTGAGCACGACGAGCATGGTGGCCAGCTGCGGGGCGAGCATGCCGGCGCCCTTGGCCATCCCGCCGACCGACCAGCCCGCGCCCTCGACCAGCGCCTCCTTGCTCACGCTGTCGGTGGTGGTGATCGCCTCGGCGGCCGCGGTGCCACCGTCGCCGGCCAGCGCCGCGTGGGCGGCGTCCACCCCGGCGAGCAGGGTGTCGCGGTCGTTGAGCATCCCGATCAGGCCGGTGCTGCACACGAGCACGTCGACGGCGCCGATGCCGAGGTGCTCGGCGACTCGCTCGGCGGTGGCGTGGGTGAGCTGGAAGCCCTCGGGGCCGGTGTAGCAGTTGGCGCCGCCGGCGTTGATCACCGCGGCGCGCACGGTGCCGTCCTTGACGACCTCCTGGCTCCACAGGATGGGGTTGGCCTTGCAGCGGTTCGCGGTGAAGACCGTGGCGTTGTCGTGGGTCGGGCCCTGGTTCACGACCAGGGCGACGTCGCGGTCGCCGCTGGACTTCAGGCCGGCGGGCACGCCGGCCGCCACGAAGCCGGCGGGGGCGGTGACGCTCATCGGGCTCCTCGGAGGGGGTCTCGGGTGGTCTGGCGGGAGGTCGTTCAGCCGGGCGTGACGGCGGTGACGGCGTGCCCCGCGGCCTGCCACGCGCCAGCGGCGTCGTCGGCACGGTCGCCGGGCACGAGCAGCCAGTCGGTGTCGAAGGTGCCGATGGCGAGGACGCTGATGCCGGCCTCGGCCAGCGGCGCCAGCAGGCCCGCGAGCACGCCGGTGAGCCCGAGGTCGAGCGGGCCCTCCACCTCGAAGGCGGTGTACGGCCCCTGGTGGCGCGTCTTGCGCGGCACGCCGGCGGCCGCGCACACGACCGACGTCTCCGCCGCGGTCGCGGTCACCGACAACAGCGAGGAGGTGCTCGCCCAGTCCGGCACGTCGGAGCCCGCGGGCATCCGGACGACGGCCAGCGGCTCCGGGTGCCGGAGCAGGGTGTGCCCCTCGGCCCCGCTCATGGGGCCAGCCCCACGGAGCTCAGGCCCATGCCCTCGTCGAGTCCGAGCGCGAGGTTCATGCACTGCACGGCGGCGCCGCCGGTGCCCTTCGCGAGGTTGTCGACCGCACCGACCGCGACCAGGCGGCCGGCGTCCTCGTCGACGGTGACCTGCACGTGCACGGCGTTCGACCCCAGCACCGCCTGCGTCTGAGGCCACTGGCCCTCGGGCAGCACGTGCACGAACGGCTCCTCGGCGTAGTGCTTGGCGTAGGCCGCGCGGGCGTCCTCGGCGCTGACGCCGTCGCGCAGCGGCGCCGAGCAGGTGGCGAGGATGCCGCGCGACATCGGGACGAGCAGCGGCGTGAAGCTGACGCGGACCTGCCCGGCGCCGAGCGCGGAGAGGTTCTGGGTGATCTCCGGCGTGTGCCGGTGGGCGCCGCCGACGCCGTACGCGCTCGCGTTGCCCATCACCTCGCTGCCGAGCAGGTGCGGCTTGGCCGCCTTGCCGGCACCGCTGGTGCCGCTGGCCGCGACGACGACGACCTCCGGCTCGACGAGGCCCGCCGCGACCGCGGGGGCCAGCGTCAGCGTCGACACGGTCGGGTAGCAGCCAGGCACCGCGATCCGCGTGGCGCCGACGAGGCGCTCGCGGGCGCCGGGCAGCTCGGGCAACCCGTAGGGCCAGGACCCGGCGTGGTCGCCGCCGTAGAAGCGCTCCCACTCGGCGGGGTCCTCGAGCCGGAAGTCGGCCCCGCAGTCGATGACGACGGTGTCGTCGCCGACCGTGCGCGCGATCTCGGCCGACCGGCCGTGCGGCAGGCCGAGGAAGACCACGTCGTGACCCGCGAGGGTCTCGGGGCTGGTCTCCTCGAGCACCCGGTCGGCCAGCGGCGTCAGGTGGGGCTGGAGGCCGGCCAGCGGCGTACCGGCGTTGGACCCGCCGGTGAGGGCGCCGATGTGCACCCCGGGGTGGCCGAGCAGGAGGCGGAGGACCTCCCCCCCGGCGTACCCGCTGGCTCCGGCGACGGCGATGCGGAACTGCGACGACATGTGCATGACTATACACAGCATCGTATGTCCCTGCGGAAGGGGGGCGAGATGCTGACGGCCGCGGGGGCGAGGGCCTAGCCTCGACGATCATGCCGCGCCTCGACCCGGACCGCTACCTCGCCCACCTGGAGCGGCAGTCGGCACGCTTCCGGGAGGTGCTCGCCGAGTGCGACCCCGCAGCCCGGGTGCCGGCCTGTCCCGACTGGGACGCGGCCGACCTGCTCTGGCACCTCGGGGAGGTGCAGTGGTTCTGGTCGCGCATCGTCGCGGGGCGCCCGTCGGGCCCCGACGACCTCGCCTTCCCGGAGCGGCCCGGCGACCACGCGGGCCTGCTGGCGTTCTTCGACGCGGCCTCCGCCGACCTGCTGCGCGCCCTGCGGGAGGCATCACCGACCGAGCCGGCGTGGAGCTGGTCCCGCGACCAGACGGTCGGCTTCAGCTACCGGCGCCAGGCGCACGAGGCGATGGTGCACCGGCTCGACGCCGAGCAGACCGCGGGCTGCGCGACCCCGCTGGACGCCGCGCTGGCCGCCGACGGCGTCCACGAGGCGCTCGACGTGATGCTCGGCGGGGACCCCGGGTTCGGCCGGTTCACGCCCGGCGAGGGCGAGGTCTCGATCCGGTGCACGGACACGGGCGACCGGTTCGCCGTCCGGCTGGGGCGGTTCACCGGGTCCGGTCCCGACGGGACGGCGTACGACGACCCGGACCTGCGCCTGGTGGACGACGCGCCCGACGCAGCGGGGGCCGAGGTCGTCGGCACCGCCGCGGACCTCGACGCCTGGCTGTGGCACCGCACCGACGACGCGCGGCTCACGTGGGCGGGCGACGAGGCGCTGCTGGACAGGTTCCGCGAGGTGACCGGCGCCCCGATCGACTGAGCGCGGGTCCGTGGCGCGTCAGGAGCGGAGCGTCGCCCCGCAGCGCTCGCCGGCCGCAGCCACGGCCGCGTCGCGGGCCTCGGCGGCCTCGGCGTCCGTGAGCGTGCGGTCCATCGCGCGCAGGCGCAGGGCGAAGGCCAGCGACCTGCGACCCTCCCCGACCTGCGCCCCGGTGTAGACGTCGAAGAGCCGCACCGACTCGAGCAGCGGCCCCGCCCCCTCGCGCAGCGCGGCCTCGACCGCCGCCACCGGGGTGTCGGCGTCCACCACCAGCGCGACGTCCTCCTTGGCGACCGGGTAGGCCGAGAAGCGCGGCGCGGGGACGACCGTGACCGCGTGCTGCAGGAGCACGTCGAGGTCGACCTCGGCGACCGCCGTCCGCTCCGGCACGGACATCGCGCGGCACGCGCGCGGGTGCAGCTCGCCGGCCCAGCCGACGACGGCATCGCCGGCGAGCACCTCCGCGCAGCGACCCGGGTGCCACGGCGCGACGGCCGCCGCCCGCAGCTCGACCTCGACGCCGAGCGCCGCGGCGACGTCGCGCACGGCGCCGACGGCGTCCTGCCAGCCGCCCGCGCGGCCCGGCCCCCACCAGCCGGCGCGCTCGCGGTCGCCGGTGACGGCCACGGCGAGGTGCAGGGGCTGGGCGGGAACGGCCTTGGTGATCGCCGCCCACTCCTCGTCGGTCGGCCGCCGGTCGACGCCGAGGATCGGGGCGCGCTCGTCGCCCGTCGGCCGCGCGACGAGGCTGTGCTCGAACAGGGCGACGTCGCCGTTGCCGCGTCCCACGTTGCGCGCGAGCGCGGCGAGGATGCCGGGCAGCAGCGTGGTGGCGACCAGCGGCTCCTCGTTCCTGAGCGGGTTCGCGACCCGCACCGCCCGGCGGCGTGGGTCGTCGTCGGGCAGGCCGAGGCGGTCCCAGGCGTCCTCGCCGACGAACGGGTAGGTGATCACCTCGGTCCACCCGGACCCCGCCAGGGTGGTGCCGACCCGTCGGCGGAGCCGCTGCTCGGGGCTGAGCCCGCGACCGGCCGGGGCCGGCGGCAGCACGGAGGGCACGCGGTCGTAGCCGACGACCCGCACGACCTCCTCGACCAGGTCGTAGGGGTCGGTGAGGTCGGGGCGCCAGGGCGGCACGGTCGCCTCGAGGGCGCCGCCGGCGGCGGCCTGGCGCACGTCGCACCCGACCGCGGTGAGCGTGCGGGTGACCTCGTCGGCGTCGAGCGGCATGCCCGTGACCCGGGACGGCAGGTCGGGCGCCACGGTGATGACGGTCGGCTCGGGCGGTGCGCCCACGACGGAGACCCCGGGGTCGGCGGTCCCGCCGCCGAGCCCGACCATCAGCTCGACGACGCGATCGGCCGCGGCCTCGCAGATCGTGGGGTCCACGCCGCGCTCGTTGCGGCGTCCGGCCTCGGAGGTGATCCGGTGCCGCCGCCCGGTACGGAACATGGCGGTCGCGTCCCAGTGGGCCGACTCGACCAGCACGCGCGTGGTCTCCTCCGAGATCTCGGTGTTCTCGCCGCCCATCACGCCGCCGAGCCCGATCACGCCCGAGTCGTCGATCACCACGAGGTCCTCGGTGGCGAGCTCGCGGACGGCGCCGTCCAGCGTGGTCAGGCGCTCACCGGGGGCCGCCCGCCGCACTCCGAGGGTGCCGCGCAGCTTGTCAGCGTCGTAGGCGTGGATCGGCCGGCCCAGCTCGAGCATCACGTAGTTGGTGATGTCGACCGCCAGCGAGATCGGGCGCATGCCGGCCTGGGTGAGCCGGCGCGCCATCCAGTCCGGGGTGGGCGCCGTCGGGTCGAAGCTCGACACCGTGCGCGCCACGAAGACCGGGCACCCCTCCGGGTCGTCGATGCGCAGCGGGTAGCCCGTCGTCGTTCGGCGGCGGGCACGTCGCGGACCGCCGGGTCGTGGAACGGCGGCGTCGAAGCCGAGCGCGGCGTCGCGGGCGATGCCGCGCAGCGACAGGGCGTACGCCCGGTCGGGGTTGATCTCCAGCTCGATCACCGGGTCGTCGAGCCCGAGGACGGCGCGGGCGTCGTCGCCGGGGCTGCCGGCGTCCGCGGGCAGCACGATGATGCCGTCGTGGTCCTCGCCGAGGCCGAGCTCGGCCGCCGAGCAGATCATGCCCGCGGAGACGTGGCCGTAGGTCTTGCGCGCGGCGATCTCGAAGCCGCCGGGCAGCACGGCGCCCGGGAGCACCACCACGACGAGGTCGCCCTCGCCGAAGTTGTGGGCCCCGCAGACGATGCCCTGCGGCTCGCCGGTGCCGTTGGCGTCGGCGACGTCGACGGTGCACCAGGCGACCGTCTTGCCGTTCTTGTGGGTCTCCTGCTCGACGGTGAGCACGCGGCCGAGCACCAGGCGCGCCGGTGATCTCCTCGCCCGGTGCGCTGATCGACTCGAGCTTCGAGCCCCAGCATGGTCAGGCGCCGGGTCAGCGCCTCGGCGTCGACCTCGGCGGGGAGGTCGACGAGCTCGCGGATCCAGGACAGCGGCGCGCGCATCAGACCTCCACCCCGAACGGACGCGTGAACCGCACGTCGCCCTCGAACACGTCGCGCAGGTCTTCGACGTTGTGCCGGAACATCAGCATCCGGTCGATGCCGAAGCCGAAGGCGAAGCCGGTGTAGCGGTCGGGGTCGACGCCGCAGGCGACCAGCACCCGGGGGTTGACGACGCCGCAGCCACCGAGCTCGATCCAGCCCTCGCCGCGACAGGTGCGGCAGGGCTCGCCCGCCTCGCCCCGACCGTCGGACCGGGCGTCGGAGCGGCCGTCGCCACGGCAGACGAAACAGACCATGTCCATCTCGGCGGACGGCTCGGTGAAGGGGAAGTAGGACGGCCGGAACCGCGTGGAGATGCCCTCGCCGAACATCGCCTGTGTCATGTGGTCGAGGCTGCCCTTGAGGTGGGCCATCGTGATGCCCTCGTCGACGACGAGGCCCTCGATCTGGTGGAAGACGGGCGAGTGCGTCGCGTCGATCTCGTCGGTGCGGTAGACGCGGCCGGGGCAGACGACGTAGATGGGCGGCCGGCGCTCCAGCATGGTGCGCGCCTGCACGGGTGAGGTGTGGGTGCGCAGCACCAGCGCCGCCTCGGCGGGCTCGAGCCAGAAGGTGTCCTGCATCGTGCGGGCCGGGTGGTCCGGGCCCAGGTTGAGCGCGTCGAAGTTCAGCCACTCCGCCTCGACCCACGGGCCCTCGGCGACCTCCCAGCCCATCGCGGTGAAGACGTCGGCGAGCCGCTCGGAGAGCGTGGTGATCGGGTGCCGGGCGCCGCGGGGCGTGCGGTCGGTGGGGAGCGTGACGTCGACGACCTCCTCGACCAGCATCCGCTCCTCGTGCTCGGCCTCGAGCACCGCAGTGCGGGCGGCGAGCGCCTGGTTGACGGCGCCGCGGGCCTGGCCGACCCGCTGGCCGGCCTCCTTGCGGGCCTGCGGCGGCAGCGCGCCGATCTCGCGGTTCGCCAGCGCGAGGGGTGACCGGTCCCCCGCGTGCTCGAGGCGCACGGCCTTGAGCTGGTCGAGGTCGGCGGCCGCCTCGATCGCCGCGAGCGCTGCGTCGCGGCGCGCCTCGACCTCCTCGGGCCGCAGCGGGGCGACCTCGACGGGGTCGTAGTCGGAGTTGGGGCCGGACATGCGCGTCAGTCTAGGAAGGCGGCTGGAGGGCCCACCATCGGGTTGCGCGGGACGGGTGGGGGACCGGGTTGCGCGGGACCGGCTTGCTCGCGACCGGGCTACGCGCGACGGCTCGGCTCGCTCGGCCAGTCGACGACGATGCGGGCGCCGCCGCTCGCCGCGTCGCCGATCTGGACCGAGCCGCCGTGCGCCCGGGCGAGCCCGTGCACGATGTACATGCCGAGACCGGAGCCGCCGCGTTTGCCGTGCGTCCAGAACTTGGTGAAGACGCGACGCCGGATCTCCGGCGGGATCCCCTCCCCCTCGTCCTCGACGGCGATCCGCACGCCGGGGAACTCGGCGTCGACCGGCAGCGGGTCCAGCGAGACCGTGACCGCGCCGCCGCCGTGCCGGACGCCGTTCTCGACGAGGTTCGTGACCACCTGGGTCAGCTTGTCCGGGTCGGCGTGGGGGCGCGGGCAGTCGTCGGCGAGCCTCGCCGTGACGGGCCGGGCGGTGCCGGCGGCGACCGAGTCGACGACGCGGCGGACGAGCTCGTCGGCGTCCACGGGTCGCGGGTGCAGCTGCAGGCGCCCGGTGTCGATGCGGGCCACGTCGAGCAGCTCGACGATGAGCCGGCTCAGCCGGTCGGCGTCGGCGTTGACGGTCTGGAGCATCAGCTTGCGCTGGTCCTCGTTCAGCCGGTCCCAGCGGTTGAGCAGCGCCTGGACGAAGCCCTTCACGCCCGTCAGCGGCGAGCGCAGCTCGTGCGCGACAGTCGCGACGAGGTCGGAGCGCTCCCGGTCGAGCCGGGCTCGACCCCGGCCGCTGCGCAGCCCCACGGCAACGCCGGTGACCTCGCGGTCCGGACCGCGGCTGATGCGGGCGGTGACCAGCACCTCCTCGCCGGACACGTTCAGCCACGTCTGCTCGGGGACGGCCCGGCGGGTGCGGAGGCCCTCGTACGGCTTCGTGCACCCGGCCCACCCCCGGCCCTGCTGGTCCTGCAGCGTCACGACCTCGGCGAGCGGACGGCCCTCCGCGACGGCGGCGCTGGTGCCGAGCAGGTCGGCCGCCACGTCGTTGACGTCGGTGACGACGCCCGCGGCGTCGGCGAGCACCACGCCGTCCGCGAGGAGGTCGAGCGGATCGGCGGCCACGGTTTCCCTTCGGTGATCGAGGAGCGAGCGCGCGCGCCCTCGGTGATCGAGAGCGAGCGCAGTGGTTGCTGAAGAGAGCGCGCAGCGCTCGTCTCGCAGACCGAGCGTATCGAGATCGGCCGCCCCACGTGCCCGATACGCGCGGCCTGCGTCCGTCGGTGGGAGGTGACCGACCCCGGCTCCAGGGGGTGGTGTGGCGGACGTGGCACATCCCCGGGGCCTGCCGCGCCTTGTTCTGTCCGTGGGTCGAGGAGGGCGCGCAGCGCCCGGATCGAGACCGCCTGCAGCGGTCGCGACTGGTGGCGTCGGGGAACGACGTCTCCCGATCGATCGTTGGTCGAGTAGCCGCGTGAGCGTCAGCGAACCGGCGTATCGATACCAGTGCGGCGGAGTTCGCGGGGGTGCAGCGCGTGCCCGCCCGCCGCCGCTGGCCCGGGGTCATCGCCCACGTCGGGCGACCCACCACCCCGTCCAGCAGCGCGTCCAGCGCCGCGGTCTCGATACGGGCGCTGCGCGCCCTACTCGACCACCGAGGGGCGCGCGCTGCTCGACCACCGAGCGCGCCTTCGACCAGAGGGCGCGCGCTGCTCGACCACCGAAAGGCGCGCGCTGCTCGACCACCGAAAGGCGCGCGCTGCTCGACCACCGAGAGGCGCGCCCTCCTCGACCACCGAGAGGCGCGCCTGCTCGACCACCGAGAGGCGAGTGCTCAGCGGCGGTGGGCGCGGGCGGAGGCGTAGAGACAGACGGCGGCGGCGGCGGCGAGGTTGAGGCTCTCGGCACGACCGTGGATGGGGATGGTGACGCGGGCGTCGGCCAGGGCGGCGAGCTCGTCGGGCAGCCCGTGGGCCTCGTTGCCGAACAGCCACGCGGTCGGGCGAGCGAGGGTGCCGGCATCGGCGAGGTCGTCGAGGTCGGCTGCCCCGCCGCCGTCGGCGGCCAGCACGGCGAGCCCGGCATCCCGCGCCGCCCGCACGGCCGCGGCCGGGTCCGGCTCGACGGCCACGGGCAGGTGGAACAGGCTGCCGACGCTGGCGCGGACCGTCTTGGGGTTGTACGCGTCCACCGACGAGCCGGCCAGCACCACCGCGTCCGCCCCGGCGGCGTCGGCGGTGCGCAGCACGGTGCCGGCGTTGCCGGGGTCGCGGACCTCGGCGCAGAGGGCGACCAGCCGCGGCTCGCCGGCCAGCGCGTCGGCCAGCGGCACGTCGACGAAACGGCAGACGGCGACGACCCCCGCCGGGGTGGTGGCGTCGCTCAGCGCCTCGGCGGCGCGGTCGGTCACCGGCGTGACGGCGACGCCGGCGGCCTCCGCGGTGCCGGCGAGGTCGGCGTACCGCTCGGCGGCGGAGGGCGTGGCGAACACCTCGACCACGACGCCCGGCTCCCGCAGCGCCTCGACGACGGCGCGCGGGCCCTCGACGAGGAAGAGCCGCCGCCCCGAGCGTTCGGGGCGGCGGCCCAGCCGTCGTGCCTGCTTGACCCGGGCGTTCCCGGGTGCGAGCGGAGCGCTCAGGCGGAGGCCTCCGACTTCTCGGCATCCGACCGGGGCGCGTTCACGTCGGCCGGCAGCGCGGCCTTCGCGGTCTCGACGAGCGCGGCGAACGCGGCCTCGTCGTTGACGGCCAGCTCGGCCAGGATCTTGCGGTCGACCTCGACACCGGCCAGGTTCAGGCCCTGGATGAAGCGGTTGTAGGTCATGCCGTTGGCGCGGGCGGCGGCGTTGATCCGCTGGATCCAGAGCTTGCGGAAGTTGCCCTTGTTCTTGCGCCGGTCGTTGTAGTTGTAGACGAACGAGTGGGTGACCTGCTCCTTCGCCTTGCGGTAGAGCCGCGAGCGCTGGCCGCGGTAGCCGCTGGCGTGGTCGAGGGTCGTCCGGCGCTTCTTCTGGGCGTTCACTGCCCGCTTGACGCGTGCCACGGTGATCTCCTTGGTGCTGGGTGAGCCGGTGGACCCGGGGGGCCGCCGGCAAGTGGGTCTGGGTGGACGAGGTGGGTGGGCCTCAGCGACCGAGCAGGCGGCGGGCCTGCTTGTTGTCGGCCTTGCTCACGTCGGTCGTGCCGGACAGGCGGCGCGTCATCCGGGAGTGCTTCTTCTCCAGGTTGTGGCGCAGACCCGCCTTCTCGCGGCGGATCTTGCCGGACCCCGTCACCTTGAAGCGCTTGCTCGCGCCCGAGTGGCTCTTGCTCTTCGGCATGGTGTCTCTGTTTCCTCTCTGCTGTCGTCGGCCGGCGCGCCCGGGCGGGCGCGCGGCTCAGACGTCGATGTCGGGGTCGAGGTTCTCGGAGCGCCGGCGCTCCTTCTTGGGCTCCGACGCGTGGGCCGCGGCCGAGGCGCTGCGCTCGGCACGCTCCGCCTCCCGCTCGGCCTCGTGCTCGGCCGCGCGGGCGTTCTTGGCCGCCTTCATCTCGGACTTGGCCTCGGCCTTCTTCTTGTGGGGACCGAGGACCATCGTCATGTTGCGGCCGTCCTGCTTCGGGTTCGTCTCGACGAAACCGAGCTCCTGGACGTCCTCGGCGAGGCGCTGGAGCAGCCGGAAGCCCAGCTCGGGCCGGTGCTGCTCGCGGCCGCGGAACATGATCGTGATCTTGACCTTGTCGCCGGCACTGAGGAAGCGGACCACGTGGCCCTTCTTCGTCTCGTAGTCGTGCTGGTCGATCTTGGGCCGGAGCTTCATCTCCTTGATGATCACGTTGGTCTGGTTCCGGCGCGCCTCACGGGCCTTCTGGGCGTTCTCGTACTTGAACTTCCCGTAGTCCATGAGCTTGCAGACGGGCGGGCGCGCCGTCGGGGCGACCTCGACCAGGTCGAGGTCGGCCTCCTGCGCCAGGCGCAGGGCGTCGTTGGTCGGGACGATCCCGACGGTCTCGCCGTTCGGGCCGACGAGCCGGACCTCCGCGACGCGGATCCGGTCGTTGATGCGCAGCTCAGTGCTGATAGGTCCTCCATGTATCGGGTGACTGGGCGTCAGTGTCTCTGGCCGCCGCTCCCCTCCCCGCCGGGAAAGAGAAAAGGCTTCCGCTGCTCTCAGCGGAAGCCAGTCAGTACCCGTCCTCGGACGAGCCTCGCGGCCAGGCCAGCCCCGGAGGGTGCGCCGTGCGCGGACCGGACCCGACGACCTCGGCGGTCGCTGCGGGTGAGAGGTCGGGCGTGCCCAGCCTCCGCTTGTGATCGGACGTCCGCGCTGCTCGCGCACCGCGGCGACTGATCGGTCAACGGCCAAGGCTAGCGGATCATTCCCCGGGGTCGCCAATCGCGCCGTCGGCAACGTCGGGGGCGCCGGCCGCACCGGGGTCCACCCACGCGGCGCGCTCGCCGCCGTCCCCCGTGCGCACGCGCGCGAGGCGGTAGCCGGCCGCGAGCGCGTCGAGGTCCTCCCCCTGCACCACGAACCGCGCCGGGCCGGCCACGTCGACCACCAGGGCGTCGGCGCCGTCCGAGCGCGCGGCCCGCGCCGCGTCGGTCAGGGTCACCGGCACGGGCCGGGCGTCGGCGTCCCAGGCGGTCAGCGTCTCGGTTCCCGTGAAGGCGAGCAGGCCGGTGCGGCCGTCGGGCCGGCGCAGCAGCACCGCGGCCATGTCGCTGCTCTTCTCGCGCGCGAGGGCCCGCCCGTCCGGGCCGGCGACCTCCTCGACCTCACCGGCCACCGCGACCACCGGCACGAGCACGCGGCTGCCCTGGAGGGCGAGCAGCGTGGGCACGTCCCCCGCCTCCCCCGCGGCGTACGCCGCCAGCGCCGCGGCGACGGCGGGGTCGCGCGCGCCGGTGTCCCCGGGGAAGCCGGGGTCGGGCACCGGGCGACCCGGCGCGTCGGCGTTCGAACCCTCGTCTGCCGCTGCGAACTCCACGCGCTCATCGTGGCACCCGCCGTCTGTGCCACGCTGGAGGGGTGGACGAGGCAAGCTGGCTGGCCCTGACGGCCACCCTCACCCTGCTCGGCGGGGCGTGGACCGTGTACGCCGCGCGCAACCGCGGCGCGGCCTCCGCCCTGCGCGGCGCGGGGCTCACGCTGCTGGTGCCGGCGCTCTACCTGACCAACACGCTGGACACGCTCGTCGGCATCGGCGCCGAGATCGCCTCGTGGGCGACGCGCCTGGTCTTCTCACCCACGGTCTGGCTCGGGGTCGTGCTGGCCGGCATCGCCGTCGTGTGCCTGGGCGCCTCGTCGGTGCTGCGCGGCCGGGAGGTCGAGCGCGCCGGGTCGGCCGACCCCCCGGCCGCCCCCGCCGGCCGCGACGCGAAGCAGTCGGGCAAGCAGCTGCCCGCCAAGCGCCGCTCGAAGCAGGGCTCCGGGGACGACGACCTCGACGAGATCGAGGAGCTGCTGCGGCGCCGCGGCATCACGTGAGCGCCGGCGAGGCCCCCGCCGCGCTGGTGCTGGAGCGCGTGCGCGCGGCGGCACCGCGGCTTCCCGGGCCCGCCGGCCCCGGCACGGGGCGCCTGCTGTGCCTCGACGGCCCGGCAGGCTCGGGCAAGACCTCGCTCGCCGCGGCGCGTCGCCTCCCGGGCCGGCCCGGACACCGAGGTGCGTGTCCTGCACCTCGACGACCTCTACGAGGGCTGGTGCGGCCTGGCGGGTGTCGCAGATCGGCTCCGGGACGACGTGCTCGCGCCCCTCGCCGAGACCGGCGCCGGCCGGTACCGCCGCTGGGACTGGCACGCCGACGCCTGGGCCGAGGAGCACCGCGTCGACCCGGCCGACCTGCTCGTGGTCGAGGGCGTCGGCGCGGGGACGCCCGCGCTGGCGCGGTGGCGGAGCCTGCTCGTCTGGGTCGACGCCCCGCACGACCTGCGGCTGCGGCGCGGCCTCGACCGCGACGGGCCGGAGCTCGCCCGGTTCTGGGACGCCTGGGCCGCCGACGAGGCGGCCGTGTTCGCGCGCGACCGCACCCGCGAGCACGCCGACGTGCTGCTCGACGGCGGCCACGGCGCGGAGACCGCGCCGCGCTGAGGCCTCAGGCGCGCGGCGCCGCGGGCCCCGCCTGCTCGGCGAGCACCGCGCGCAGCTGGCGCAGCGCGCGCCGGGCGCGGTCGCCGTCGGAGCCCTGGATCGCCATCACGGACGCGGTCGTGCCGTCGGCGAGGTCGAGCGTCGCCCAGGGGGCCCCGGGTGGCAGCCGCACCTCGATGACCTCGGCGTAGTCGAGCTCGCGGCGCCGGTAGCCGTTGACCACCACCAGCCGCGCCCGCTCGGCGACCAGCCGCGACCGGGTCAGGGCGAAGCCCACGGCGAAGGCCAGCAGCGCCAGCACGACGATCGTGCCCCGTTGGAAGGGCGTGAACTGCGCGCGGATGTCGGCCGGGAACGCGAACCACGCGACCGCGGCGACGAGCACGAGCGCGACGGCGAGCACGGAGCCGGCCACCCGCACGCCCAAGGGGCGCCAGGTGTGCGGCAGCGGCGGCGCCTCGGAACCGGCAGGCATCGCGCTCAGAGCCGGCAGGCGTGGATGTCGGTGACCAGGATGCCGCGGGCGCCGAGGCCGTAGAGCTCGTCCATCAGCCGCTGCGCGCCGTCGCGGGGGACCATCGCGCGCACCGCGACCCAGCCCTCCTTGTGCAGCGGGGAGACGGTGGGGCTCTCGATGCCCGGGGTCAGCGCCACGGCGTCCTGCACCCGCTCGGTGGTGATGTCGTAGTCCATCATCACGTAGCTGCGGGCCACGAGGACGCCCTCGAGCCGGCGCCGGAACACCTCGAAGCCCTCCGGCAGCCCCTCGCCCGCCCGGCTGACCAGCACGGCCTCCGAGCTGAGCACGACGTCGCCGAAGACCTCGAGCCCCGCGTGCCGCAGGGTGCTGCCGGTCTCCACGACGTCGGCGATCGCGTCGGCCACGCCCAGCTGCACCGACGTCTCCACCGCGCCGTCGAGCCGCGTGACCGTCGCCTCGATCCCGCGCTCGGCGAGGTAGGCCCGCACGACACCCGCGTACGACGTGGCGATGCGCGCGCCGGCGAGCTGCTCGACCTGCTGGAACCGGCCGACCGGCGCGGCGAAGTGGAAGCGGCTGCCGCCGAAGCCGAGCGAGCGCACCTCCTCGGCCTTGGCGCCCGAGTCGAGCAGCAGGTCGCGGCCCGTGATGCCGACGTCGAGGGTCCCCTCCCCCACGTACAGCGCGATGTCACGCGGGCGCAGGTAGAAGAACTCCACGCCGTTCTCGGGGTCGGCCAGGGTGAGCTGCTTGCCGTCGTCGCGCTGGCGGTAGCCGCACTCGCGCAGGATCTCGATCGCGGCCTGCGACAGCGAGCCCTTGTTGGGGACCGCGATGCGCAGGGGGGTGCCCGCGGCGGTCTCGGTGCGTCCGGTCTGGCGATCCAGTTGGCTCGTCGGGCGTCCTCAGAGGTGGGCGTAGACGTCGTCGAGGTCGACGCCGGCGGCGAGCATCAGGCACTGGGCGTGGTAGAGCAGCTGGCTGATCTCCTCGGCCGCGCGGTCGGCGCCCTCGTGCTCGGCGGCCATCCAGGACTCGGCGGCCTCCTCGACCAGCTTCTTGCCGATGCCGTGCACGCCCTCGTCGAGCCGCGCCACCGTGCCGGAGCCGGGTGGGCGGGTGGCGGCCTTCTCGGACAGCTCGGCCCAGAGGCCGTCGAAGGTCTTCACGGGAGCCCAGCCTAGGTGGTGAACCGGGCGGACCCGGCGCTACCCCGACGGGTCCCACGCCAGCTCGAGCTCGAGCCAGGCCGCGAGGTCGCCGATCTCGGCCTCGACCGCGGCGCTCCGCCCGGCCGGGAAGGGCTCGTCCTCGTGCAGGGCGTGGACGCCGCAGCACGCCGGCCCGACGGTCCGCCGTGGCGTCGAGCTTGCCCACGAGCCGGTCGCCGTCGAGCACCGGCATCGCCCAGTAGCCCCAGCGGCGGCTCGCCTGCGGCTTGTACATCTCGAGCTGGTAGTCGAACGCGAACAGCTCCGCCATCCGCCCGCGGTCGAAGACCAGCCGGTCCAGCGGCGAGAGGAGCGCGACCCGCCCGTGGAAGGCCGACCCGTCGAGGCATGCCGGGTCCACACGCCACGGGCCGGCGGTGCCCTCGACCTCGGCGGGCTCACCCGCCTCGCCGACGACAGCGCCCTCCCCCGGCAGGTCGGGCCCGCTCGGCCGGGCGATCCCCAGCGACCGCAACCGGAGCGCGTCGCGGGTCCGGGACGCCTCCTCGGCCGGCACGACGGGGTCGTCCGGGTAGACCCGTTCGGCGAGGTCCCACAGCCGGTCCGGCCCGCGACGCCCTGCCACCGCGACCTCCCCGCGCTGCTCCATCAGGCCGAGCAGCTGCCCGACGTTGCGGTCGTGGGTCCAGCCGCTGGATCGCCACGGTCGCGCACAGGTGTCCGGCAGGGCGCGGGCGGGCTGCGGTCCACCGTCGCGCAGGCGCGCCAGCAGGTCGCGACGGCAGGCGTCGTTCGCCTCCACCCAGGCCCGCAGCTCCCGCTGCCAGGGCCGGAGCTCGCCCGCCCCGGGCCAGGCGGCCATGTCGGCGCGGTAGAGCGCCACGTCCTCGGCCGGGCGCAAGCGCAGCCCCAGCTCCACCAGGCTGCCCTCGGCGCGGGCCAGCGCCAGCGCCTCCGGGTCGAAGGACGGGCCGAGCCGCGTGAAGCAGACGACCTCGTGGCTCGGCGCGACCCGGTCTCGTCTGGTCGAGCTGGAGCATCGTGAGGTGCTGCACCATCGACACGACGTCCCGCGGTCGCTCTGCCGTCAGCAGCTGCGCGCGCACCGCCACCCGGCGCGCTTCCGCGGCCGAGAGCCGGTGGGGCGTCGTCACCCGCGCAGGCTACGCAGCGCGACCGCCGTCGCGAGCGCGGCCGCGGCCGCCTCGTGGCCCTTGTCCTCCTGCGAGCCCTCGAGGCCGGCGCGGTCCAGCGCCTGCTGCTCGGTGTCGCACGTCAGGACGCCGAAGCCCACCGGCACGCGCGTCTCGACGGCGACCTGGGTGAGCCCGTCGGTGGCGGCCGAGCAGACGTAGTCGAAGTGCGGCGTGCCGCCGCGGACCACCACGCCGAGCGCCACGACGGCGTCGTAGCCCGCGTCGGCCAGGCAGGCCGCGGCGACCGGCAGCTCGAACGTGCCGGGCACGCGGACCAGCGCCGGGTCGGGCACGCCGCGCTCGGCGCACGCCCGCCGGGCGCCGTCGACCAGACCGCCCATCACCTGCTCGTGCCAGCTCGCCGCGACGATCGCGACGCGCAGGGACGAGGCGTCCACCACGGCCGGGTCGGGTGCTCCCGCGCCGCTCATCGCGTCGCCCCGTCGGTCGCCGGGTCGGTCGCCGGGTCGGGCACCGGGTCGGTCGCCGGGTCGGGCACCGGGTCGGTCGCCGGGTCGGTCGCCGGCTCGGCGGGCGTGGTGGCGTCGCCCGGTGCGTCGCCGAGCAGGTGCGGCAGGTGGTGGCCCATCCGGTCTCGCTTGGCCAACAGGTAGGCGAGGTTGTGGTCGTTGGGGTGCGGCGCGAGCGGCACCCGCTCGGCCACGCGCACGCCGAACTCCTCCAGGTTGGCCGTCTTGTCGGGGTTGTTGGTCAGCAGCCGCACGCTGGTCACCCCGAGGTCACGAAGCACCTGCGTGGCCGTGCCGTAGTGCCGCGCGTCGGCCGGCAGGCCGAGGTCGAGGTTGGCGTCCACGGTGTCGCGGCCGCCGTCCTGCAGCTGGTAGGCCTGCAGCTTGGCGACCAGGCCGATCCCCCGTCCCTCGTGGCCGCGGAGGTAGACCACGACGCCGCGCCCCTCCTCGGTGATCCGCTGCATCGCCTCGTCGAGCTGCGGCCCGCAGTCGCAGCGGTCGCTGCCGAAGACGTCGCCGGTCAGGCACTCCGAGTGCACGCGGGTCAGCACCGGCCGCGCCTCGGCGTCGGAGACGTCGCCGTGCACGAGCGCGATGTGCTCGGAGCCGTCGACGGTGATCCGGTAGCCGAGCGCCGTGAAGTCGCCGTACCGCGTGGGCAGCCGCGTCTCCGCGACGCGCTCGACGAGGCGCTCGTGGCGGCGGCGGTGGCGCACCAGGTCCTCGATCGAGATCATCGCGACGTCGTGCTCGTCGGCGAAGTCCCGCAGCTCGGGCCCGCGCTTCATCGTGCCGTCGTCGTTGACCACCTCGACGAGGACGCCGACGGGGGTGAGCCCGGCCATCCGCGCCAGGTCGACAGCGGCCTCGGTGTGACCGCGGCGAGTCAGCACGCCGCCCTCGCGGTAGCGCAGCGGGAAGACGTGGCCGGGCCGGGTGATCTCCCACGGCTCGATCGCGGAGTCGGCGAGCACGCGCACCGTGTGGGCGCGGTCGGCGGCCGAGATGCCGGTGGTCACGCCGTCGCGGGCGTCGACGGAGATCGTGTACGCCGTGCGCATCCGGTCCTTGTTGTGCGGCGTCATCAGCGGGATCTCGAGCCGGTCGAGGATCGCGCCGGGCATCGGCGCGCAGATCACGCCGCTGGAGTGCCGGATCGTCCAGGCCATCAGCTCGGGGGTCGCCTTGGTGGCGGCGAAGACGATGTCGCCCTCGTTCTCGCGGGTCTCGTCGTCGACGACGATCACCGGGCGGCCGGCGGCGATGTCCGCGACCGCGCGCTCGACGTCGTCGAGACGGACCCGGTCGCGGCGGGTGTCGGGCGGCGGGGTCATGCGTCCTCCTGGTCGGGGCGGCGGGGCTGCGCGTAGGCGCGCACCAGCTTTTCGACGTGCTTGGCGATGACGTCGACCTCGAGGTTCACGGCGTCGCCGGGGCGGCGGCGGCCGAGCGTCGTGCGGGCGAGGGTCTCGGGGATGAGGCTGACGGTGAAGCGGTCGTCGCCGGCGTCGACCACGGTGAGGCTGACGCCGTCGACGGTGATCGAGCCCTTCTCCACGAGGTAGCGACCCAGGGCGGCGGGCATGCCGATCTCGAGCACCTCCCACAGGGGTTCGGGCTCATGGTCCGACGGCGTGCGGCTGCGGACCTCGCCGACGGCATCGACGTGGCCCTGCACCAGGTGGCCGCCGAGCCGGGTCGCGGCGGTGACGGCGCGCTCGAGGTTCACCGGGTCGCCGGGGGCGAGCGCGGCCAGCCCGGTGCGGTTCAGCGTCTCGGCCATCACGTCGGCGGTGAACAGGTCGGTGGGCCCGCCGGGCTCGAGGGCGTCCGTCGTCGTGACCGTCAGGCAGCAGCCGTTGACCGAGATCGAGTCGCCGAGCGCGGCGTCCTCGAGCACGGTCGACGCGCGCACCGTGAGCCGGGCGGCGCCGCCCTGGTCCTCCACGGCGTGCACGGTGCCGAGCTCCTCGACGATGCCGGTGAACATCAGGCCTCCTGAGGGTCGGGGGCGGTGGGGTCGAGCACCAGCCGGACGTTGGGCACGTCGTCGGGCGCGCCGGTGCCGAGCGGGTCGAGGACCGTGGCCTCGCGCACCGCCGGGCGGAACGCGTCCCCGATGGTGGTGACGCCCAGGTCGGCGACGGCGGTGGTGCCCGCGCCGAGCAGCATCGGGGCGACGTACGCGACCATCTCGTCGACCAGGCCGGCGCGCAGGAAGGCCGCGGCCAGGGTGGGACCGCCCTCGAGGAAGACGTGCTGGCGGTCGCGGTCGCGCAGCGCGGCGAGCGCGGCGTGCGGGTCGCGGGTGCGCAACCGCACGGTCTCGGCGGTGTCGTCGAGGACCCGGCGGTCCGGGTCGAGGTCGCGTTCCCCCATCACCGCGCGCAGCGGCTGGTGGGCCAGCGGCTCGTCGTCCGCGCCGCGCACGGTCAGGCGCGGGTCGTCGACCGCGACGGTGGCCGTGCCCACCAGCACGGTGTCGGCGAGCGCGCGGAGCCGGTGGGTGTCGCGGCGGGCGGCGGGGCCGCTGATCCACCGGCTGGTGCCGTCGGCGGCGGCGCTGCGGCCGTCGAGCGTGACGGCCATCTTCCAGGTGACGAAGGGGCGGCCGTGGTCCGTCGCGAAGGTCCAGACGCGGTTGACCTCGCGCGCCTCGTCGGCGAACGGGCCTCCCTCGACGTCGACGCCGGCGGCGCGCAGGGCGGCCGCGCCCCCGGCCGCGACCGGGTTCGCGTCGGCCTGGGCGTAGACGACGCGAGCCACGCCGGCGGCGACCAGCGCGTCGGCGCAGGGCGGCGTCCGGCCGGTGTGGGCGCAGGGCTCGAGCGTGACCACCGCGGTGGCGCCGCGGGCGGCGTCCCCCGCCCGAGCCAGCGCGTCGGCCTCGGCGTGCGGCGTCCCGGCGCCGCGGTGGTGGCCCTCCGCCACGGTCCCTCCGCCCGCGTCGAGCAGCACGCACCCGACGCGGGGGTTCGGCCCGAGGGGGACGCCGGGGGTGGCGGCCAGCGCGAGGGCGCGGCGCATCGCGGCTTCCTCGGCGGCGCTCACCCGCATCGGTTCCTCCCGGCTCGGTCGCGGACCCTGAGGGGCGGGGAGGCGTGCGGGGACCCGGGCGGGCGCGCCGGCAGGCGGCGCGTCGCCGAGACCACGTGCGTGCGCTTCCCATCCGGACTCTCACCGTCGATCCAGGAGTTCCACCTGGTCCACCGGCCACTGGCTGTGGCCGGGTCGCGGACTGTCACCGCCGGCTCGGACTTTCACCGATCCCAGAGCACGCGAGTCATGGACTCGTTGTCGTCCGATTCTCGCACAGCGCCGGTCCCGGGCGCGTCGTGACGTCAGCCACGGGAGGGGCCGTTCCGGTTGCTCGAACGTTCGAGCAACCCACGCGGGGGCCCTGGTCACGAGCCCGGTTCCGGTGGACTCGGCAGCCGGCGTCTGCACAGGCCGCAGGCGACGAGGTCGGCTGTGGAGGAGCCCTGCGCGACGCCGCGACGGATGGTGGGCTGAGCCCATGCCCCGGCTGCTCGACTTCCAGACCCGCACCGACGACCTCGCGTTCGGCATGGCGCTGCTCATCCAACGACACGGGCTGTCGGCGCCCTCGACGCGCGCGATCGCGCGTGAGATCGGCATCAGCGTCGGCACGCTCTCGCACCAGTTCGAGACGCGGGAGCGCCTGATCGGAGTCCTGGCCTCTGGCGTGGCGCGCCTGTACATGGAGAACCTCGAGGATCGGGTCGGCTGGCAGGGCGTCCCGGCCCTGGTGCCGGACCCGGCAGACGAGGACCCCACGGCCCAGGATGCAGCGCTCCTCGTGCGAGGCCGCCTCGCCCTGGACGAGCTCGGCCGCGCCAGCGACCACGCTGCCCACACCGTCGGCAGGCTGGACGACTTCGAGCGGTGGATCCTGGGCGGGCTCCGCTCCCCGCGGCGAACCGCCCGGCCGGGCGAGCCGCCGGCCGAGGCGGGTGCGGCGGCCCTGCTGTCGGGTCTGCGCACCGCCGTCCACCGGCAGGTCGACCCGTTGCCCGCGTGGCGCGCGGTCGAGCTGCTCCGCGGTGAGCTGATCCCGGGCGAGGACCCCTCAGCCGCGGCCTGAGGACGCCGCTGCGGCGGCGGCGCGCAGGTCGGCGACCATCGCGTCGGGGTCGTCGGCGCCGTAGACCGCGGAGCCGGCGACGAAGACGTCGGCGCCCGCCTCGGCGCAGCGCTCGATGGTCTCCAGCGAGATGCCGCCGTCGACCTGCAGCCAGGTCTCCACCCCGTGCTTGTCCATCAGCTCGCGGGCGCGGCGGACCTTCGGCAGCACCAGGTCGAGGAACTTCTGCCCGCCGAAGCCCGGCTCCACCGTCATCAGCAGCAGCATGTCGAGCTCGGGCAGCAGGTCCTCGTAGGGCTCGACCGGCGTCGCAGGCCGCAGCGCCATCGAGGCGCGGGCACCGGCCGAGCGGATCTCTCGGGCCAGGCGCACCGGGGCCTGCGAGGCCTCGACGTGGAAGGTGACCGAGCCGCAGCCGGCCTCGACGTACTCCGGTGCCCGCAGGTCGGGCTGGTCGATCATCAGGTGGGCGTCGAGCGGGACGTCGGTGCTGCGCGCCAGCGCCTCGACCATCGCCGGGCCGAACGTGAGGTTGGGGACGAAGTGGTCGTCCATCACGTCGACGTGCACCCAGTCGGCGTGCGGGATGCGCGCGACCTCCGCGCCCAGGGCGGCGAAGTCGGCGTTGAGGATGCTCGGCGTGATCTGGATGCCCACGCGCACAGGCTAGAGGGCCCGGCCGGTCCAGCGAGAGCGGCCGCCGGGGAGGCGGCGGGCGGCGCCGGCCCGGGGACCGCGGATGCTCAGCCCTCGTCCGGGTCGGGCGGCGGCTCGGCGCCGGCCCGCTCGTCGCGCTCGGCCCAGGCGAGCAGCGGCGCGAGGTCGAAGGGGTGGTCGTCGATGTCGTGGTGCAGGTCCCCGAGCTCGGCGTACCGGGCGGGGACCGTGGCCATCGTCAGGTCGCGGGGGTCGGCGTCGTCGATCTCGCCCCAGCGCAGCGGGGTGGAGACGCGACCGTCGGGAAGCCCGCGCACCGAGTACGCCGCGGCGAGCGTGTGGTCGCGGGTGTTCTGGTTCCAGTCGGGGAAGACGGCGAACGGGTCCCGGTTCTTGCGCCACCACTCGGTGGTGACGTCGTCGGGCGCGCGGCGCTGGACCTCGCGCGCGAACGCCAGCGCCGCGCGGCGCACGTCGGCGAACCCGTGGTCGGGCACGACCCGCACGTACACGTGCAGCCCCTTGCTGCCGCTGGTCTTGGGGTAGCCGACCGCGCCGATCTCGTCGAGCACCTCGCGGACGACGTGGGCGACGCGGCGGACGGTCGCGTACTCGGCCTGCGGGCCCGGGTCGAGGTCGATGCGCCACTCGTCCGGCTTCTCGACGTCGGCGCGGCGGCTGTTCCAGGGGTGGAACTCGACCGTGCTCATCTGCACGGCCCAGATCACCTGCGCGAGCTCGGTGACGCAGAGCTCGTCGGCGGTGCGGTTCCAGCGCGGGAAGTGGACGCGGACGGTCTCCATCCACTCCGGCGCGCCCCGGGGCAGGCGCTTCTGGTGGACCTTCTCCCCCGCCAGCCCGGTGGGGAAGCGGTGCAGCATGCACGGCCGCTCGCGCAGCGCGTTGACGATGCCGTCGCCGACCGCGAGGTAGTACTCGACCAGGTCCATCTTCGTCGCGCCGGTCTCGGGGAAGTAGACGCGGTCGGGGTTGCTGACCCGCACGACCTTGTCGTCGATCTCGACCTCGGCGGCCGGCGACGTGGAGGCCATGCTCCGAACCTAGCGGGTCTCGACACGTCGGCTCGCTGCGCTCGCGCGGCTACCCGACCACCGAGACTCTCGTGGGTCGAGTGCCCGCCGAGGCACGAGGCGGGTGTATCGAGACGGCTACCCGACCACCGAGCCCCGGCGCAGGAGCGCGAGGAACATGGCGTCGGTGCCGTGGCGGTGCGGCCAGAGCTGGACGGTGCCGGGCAGGGGGCCCGCGTGGCTCTCCGCGTCGGTCCCCTCCGGGGGCAGCGGCAGCGCCGGGAGCACGGGCTCGAGCACCGCGTCGTCGCGCTCGGCCAGCACCGCCTCGACCACGCCGGCGGTCTCGGCGAGCACGGGCGAGCAGGTCGCGTAGAGCACCACGCCGCCCGGGCGCGCGGCGTCGAGCGCGCCGCCCAACAGCGCGCGCTGGAGGGGCACCAGCGCGTCGAGGTCGGTGGCGGCGCGCCGCCAGCGCGCCTCCGGCCGGCGGCGCAGGGCACCCAGACCCGAGCAGGGCGCGTCCACGAGCACCCGGTCGAAGGAGCCCGGCGGCCACGCGGGGCTGGTGCCGTCGGCGGTGAGCACGCCCGCGAGCCCGGCGCGGGCGGCCTCGGTGGCACGCGCGACGAGCGCGGCGCGGTGCGGCTGCCGCTCCACCGCGAGCAGGCGCGCGCCGCGACCCGCGCCCAGCGCGGCCAGCAGCGCGGCCTTCCCCCCGGGCCCCGCGCACAGGTCGAGCCAGCGCGCGTCGGGGCCGTCGAGCGCGGCCCCGGCCAGCGCGGCCGCCACGAGCTGGGAGCCCTCGTCCTGCACGCCGGCGCGTCCCTCCGCGACCGCCGGCAGCGCCCCCGGGTCGCCGCCGTCCAGCCGCACGCCCCACGGCGACCAGGCGCTCAGCTCCCCCGGCAGCTCGTCCCGCGTGGCCAGCCCGGGCCGCGCCACGAGGCTCACCCGCGGCGGCTCGTTGTCCGCCGCGAGCATGGCCGTCAGCTCGGCCGGGGTCTCGACACGCCCGGCGGCGACCGCGCCCAGCGCCTCGGCCAGCGCGTCGACGACCCAGCGCGGGTGGCTGTGCGCCACCGCGGCCCACCCCCGCGGGTCGGCGACCCGATCCGGGGCGACCCGGGCGAGCCAGGCGTCCAGGTCGTCGGCGGCCACCCGGCGCAGCACCGCGTTGGCGAGACCCACCGGGCCGCGGCCGACCCGCGCACGCACCAGCTCGACGGTCGTGTCGATCGCGGCGTGCGTCGGCACCCGCATCGCCAACAGCTGGTGCACGCCCAGCCGCAGCGCGTCGCGCACCTTGGCCTCCAGCCGCGGCCGGTCGAGGCAGGCGTCGATGACGGGGTCCCACGTGCCCTGGCGGCGCAGCGTCCCCGCCGCCAGCTCGGTCGCGAACCCGGCGTCCCGGCCCTCCAGCCCGTGCCGCGCGAGCATCCGCGGCAGCACGAGGTTGGCGTACGCGTCCTCGACGCGCACGGCCTTGAGCACGTCGTACGCGGCGAGCCGCGCCGGGTCCGCCGCGGGCCGGGCCACCTCAGGCCCCCAGCGCGGCGTCCGGCCGCAGGGTGGTCCCCCGCGCCCAGTCGGCGGCGGCCATCTCGCGCTTGCCGACCGGCCGCACCGGGCCCAGCCGCACCGGGGTCGTGCCCGTGCCGACGAGCACCTCGCTCTTCGTGGCGGCGAGGCGGCCCGGCGGGAGCGGCTCGGCGCCGGCGACGGGTTCGACCGGGCCGAGCTTGAACCGCTCGCCCTGCCACGTCGTCCACGCCCCGGGCGCCGGGGTGCACGATCGCACCAGTCGGTCGACCCCGACCGCCGGCGCCGACCAGTCGACGCGGGCCTCCTCGACGGTGACCTTGGGCGCGAACGAGAGCCCCTCCTCGGGCTGCTCCCGCGCCTCGAGCTCGCCGTCCTCGATGCCGTCGAGCGTCGCCACCAGCAACCCGGCCCCACCGTCGGCGAGCCGGGCGAGCAGGTCGCCGGCGGTGTCGCGCGGCCGGATCCGCTCGGTCATCACGCCGAACGTGGGCCCGGCGTCCATCGCCTCCACGATCCGGAACGTCGTGGCGCCGGTGACCTCGTCACCGGCCCGGATCGCGTGCTGCACCGGGGCGGCTCCGCGCCACGCGGGCAGGCAGGAGAAGTGCAGGTTCACCCACCCGTGCTCCGGGATGTCGAGCGCCGAGCGCGGCAGCAGGGCCCCGTACGCCACCACGGGGCAGCACGCGGGGCCGAGCTCCCGCAGCGCGGCCTGGAAGTCGGGGTCCCGGGGGTGGTCGGGCTTCAGCACGGGGACGCCGAGTGCCTCGGCCCGCTGGGCCACCGGGCTCGCCGCGAGCGCGCGGCCGCGCCCGGCGCGCGCATCGGGCCGCGTCACCACGCCGGCCAGCTCGTGGCGCGAGGCGGCGACGGCGTCCAGTGCGGGGACGGCGACCTCCGGGGTGCCGGCGAAGACGACGCGCACGGGCTACAGCCCCAGCCCGCCGGTCGGGTGCGGGGAGAGCTTCACCGCGGGCCGCTCGAGGCCGAACCACTCGGACTCGCGGATCTCCCTCATCGCCGCCTTGCGCGCCTCCCGGTCGAGGCGGTCGATGAAGAGGATGCCGTCGAGGTGGTCGGTCTCGTGCTGGATGGCGCGCGCCAGGAGGTCCGAGCCCTCGATCGTGACGGGCTCGCCGTGCATGTCGAAGCCGGTCGCCACGACGCGCAGCGCCCGCAGGCAGTCGTAGCTGAGGTCGGGCAGCGACAGGCAGCCCTCGGGACCCAGCTGCTCCTCGGTCGACAGGTCGAGCCGCGGGTTGACCAGGTGGCCGAGCTCGCCGTCGACGTGCCAGGTGAACACCCGCACGCCGACCCCGATCTGGGGCGCGGCCAGCCCGACGCCGGGCGCCTCGAGCATCGTGTCGGTGAGGTCGGAGACCAGCCGGCGCAGCTCCTTGTCGAAGTCCACCACCTCGACGGCGGGCCGGCGGAGGATCGGGTCGCCGAACAGGCGGACGGGCTGGACGGCCATGCGGCCAGTCTAGGGACGGCCGATCACGACGTCGGGGCGGCGTCGCCCTCCTCCGGCGCGGCCGCCAGGCCGAACATCGACGCGGGGAAGCCGTCCGCGCGCAGGTCGAGCCCCATCGCGTCCTCGAGCAGCTTCACCACCTGCGTGGACCAGGCGTCGCCGCCGTACTGGGCCCGGGCACGCCGGAAGATCTGCTCCACGTGCCCGGCGACCTCCAGCGGGACGCCGTGCTCCCGCGCGAGCCGGTCGGCGAGCCCGAAGTCCTTGCAGGCCAGGTCGAGGCTGAACTGGAAGTCGTAGCTGCCGTTCAGCACGAGCTGGGTCTCGATCTCGAAGGACCAGCTGTTGCCGGAGCTGTGCCGGATCCCCTCGAAGGCGCGGCCGAGGTCCACCCCGGCGGCCCTCGCGAGCATCAGGGCCTCGCCGGCCGCCCACTGGTTCACGAAGGCGAGCATGTTGGTGATCACCTTCACGGTCGACGCCGTGCCCAGGCCGCCGATGTAGACGACCGGGTCGGTCATCGCCGCCAGCAGGTCCGCGTGCCTCGCGAACACGGCCTCGTCGCCGCCGACGAGCGCGGTGATCCGGCCGACCTCCGCCGTGTGCACGCCGCCGGTGACCGGGCACTCGAGCGTGTCGACGCCCTGGCGCGCCGCGACGTCGGCGAGCCGCTGCACCTCGGCGGCGTCGTTGGTGCTCATGTCGAGCCAGGTGCTGCCGGGCGCCAGGCCGGCGAGGACGCCGTCCTCGGACTCCAGGCAGCTCGACACCGCCCCCGGGCTCGGCAGGCACGTGATGACGCAGTCGCTCTCGCGCGCGGCCTCCCGCGGTGTGTCCGCCCACCGCGCCCCTGCGGCCAGCAGCGAGGACGCCCGGCTCTCGGCGAGGTCGGTCACGGTCACGCCGTAGCCCGCGCGCACCAGGTTGTGCGCCAGCAGGTTGCCGAGGTGGCCGACGCCGACGAAGCCGACCCGGGTGGAGGGGTCCACCGTCGCCTAGCCCTCGGCCGGCCGCGGTGCGGCCAGCACCCGGCGCACCATCGGCGCGAAGTGCTCCAGCGGCTCCGAGTCGTAGTCGGGGTCGAAGGAGCACTGGTCGTAGTCGGCGCAGAAGTCGACGGTCGCCTGGTAGTACGGGTGGTCGCGCCACCGGTCCCGGGCGTGCGGGTCCTCACCCTGGTGGTGGAAGTAGTAGTACCCCTGGAAGACCCCGTGGTGCTTGACGACCCAGTAGTTCTTCTCGCTGACGTAGGGCCGCAGCATCGCCGCGGCCACCTCCGAGTGGTTCGCGGGGGCGAGGTGGTCGCCGACGTCGTGCAGCAGCGCACAGACGACGGTCTCCTCGTCCTCGCCGGCCCGCTCGGCGCGCGTGGCCGCCTGGAGGCAGTGCTCGAGCCGGGTGATCCGGTAGCCGGAGGGCTTGTCCATGGTCCGCAACCAGCCCGAGCACCCGGTCGGGGAACTCGTTCATCTCGTTGCGGTCGATCTCGTCGAGGAACGCGTACTCCTCGGCCGTGCCGTCGGCCATCCGGGTGAAGCTCACGGTCTGCATCACGTCGTCTCCTGCGCGATCTCCTGGGCGGACGTCGGCTTGTGGGTGCCGGCCAGCACGCGGCGGCGGGCCATCAGGTCGTCGAACTCCATGTAGACGTCCTGCAGGTGCCGCGCGCCGCTCGCCGGGTCGTACGGCAGGCGGCCGTGCATCACCCGGTGCCCGTGCACGGCGAGCAGGTCGCCGCTGCGGGTCTTGAACGCGAGCTTGTAGCGGTCGCTGTCGATCATGCGGCCCAGGGTGCGGTACGCGTCGTAGAACCGCTCCACGTCGTCGAAGGGCACGTCGAGCGGCTGCGCGAGCTGGTTGGAGAACCGGAAGGTGCTGACCCGCCCGGCTGCGTCGAGCTGGACCAGCGGCGCCGTGGCGCTGGTGTCCTCCTCGTCGCTGAAGAGCTGGAACGACACCGGCACCCGGGTCAACGTGTCGAAGGCCGCCGGGTCCTCGCGCCGCAGGTCGGCCAGGATCGCCCAGCCGTCGGTCACGGTGCTCTCGCCGCCCTCGGCCTCGTTGACCAGGAAGTGCAGCAGCTGCACGCTCGGCGGCCAGTGGTAGCTCGGCATGTCGGTGTGCGGCTTGAGCTCCAGCGGCGTGTGGGCGACGTTGTAGCCCGTGGGGTCGTGCTGCACCTCGTGGATACGCTCGAACGCCGTCTCCCGCACGTGCCCGATGGCCTCGGCGAAGCGCTCGACCTCACCGGGGCGGGACGGCGTGCCCGCGACGACGGCGACGCCGTAGTCGCGCAGGGCGTCCAGGTAGGCCAGCTGGCCCTCGTCCGTGCCGACGACGTCTGCGTGCTCGAAGCGCGGCACCTCGCCCAGGCTCGCGTCCCACAGCGTGGGCTCGTGCCGACGGACCGCACGCGCCTCGGGCGAGTAGTCGTGCCGGGCGAGCCAGGGCGCGGAGTAGGCCGACCGGTGCCCGTCGTCCCACTCGACGACCAGGCCGTGGTCGGCGTCCTGCTCGGCGTGCACCGCCGTGATCTCGCGCGGGATGTTCGCCGTGAACAGGCGGCGCTCGGCGGACTGGGGGACCTTGCACTCGGCACACCAGCAGTTGTCCCGGAGCCAGACGTAGTGGAAGTGCCGGTCGGTGCCGTCCACGTGGACGGTGAGGTGACGCTCGGACAGCGCGACGGACGGCCTCGTGGCCGTCGAGCCGGACGCGGCGGTCATGACTCGCCTCCTGGGTCGGGGGTCGGTCGCCGCGTCGGCAGCGGACGACCGGATGGGCGGGACTAGCATCTCGACCCAGCAAGCAGTAATCAAACGATTGTTTCGCCGGAGAAGGGGTCCAAAATGTGTGGCTCGGCGGTTCTCGCCCCGCACGGGCCGGGCGCACGCCCGGTGCCCGCATGAGCACCGCCATCCCGCCGCTGCTGGGCCTGCGGGCGTTCGAGGCGGCGGCACGACGGGGAGGCTTCGCCCCGGCCGCCGAGGAGCTGCACCTCTCCCCCTCGGCCGTCAGCCAGCGGGTGCGCGCCCTGGAGGCCCACCTCGGGATCCGGCTCTTCGAGCGCCTGCCGCGCAGCCTGCGGCTGACCGAGATGGGGCACGCGTACCTCCCGGCAGTGCGCGACGTCTTCGACGACCTCGCGGCCGCGACCAGCGGCCTCTTCGGGGCCACGGAGCACGTCGAGCTGACGGTGCGCGCGCAGGTCTCCTACGCCACGACCTGGCTCGTGCCGCGGTTGCGCGACTTCAACGAGGCGCATCCGCACGTCCGCCTGCGCCTGGTCAGCGCGATCTGGGCGGACGCCCTGCCGCCGGCCGAGATCGACCTGGAGATCCGGCAGGGCAACGGCAGCTGGCCCGGGTTCGTCGCCACGAAGCTGCACGACGACGTCGCCGTGGTCATCTGCGCGCCACGGATCCTCGGCGACCGCGCGGCGCTCGGGTCGGCCGAGGAGCTGCTCGGCCACGGGCGCGTGCACGTGCTCGGCTTCGACGACCTCTGGAGCAGGCTCGCGCCCGCCGGCGACGCGGGCGGGCCGCCCCCCGCGCCGGCCCTCACGCTGGACACCTCGATCGCGGCCATGGCGGCGGTCGAGGAGGGCGACTACTGGGCGATCGTGCCCGAGCGGTTCGCGCGGCAGGCGGTGCGGGAGGGCCGCGTCGCGATGGCGCTCGACACGCTGATCCCCATGCGCCAGAGCCACTACGTCCTGCGCCGCGACGACGGGTCCGAGCTCAGCGGGGAGGCGGCCGCCTTCGCACAGTGGGTGCGGGCCGAGGACGCCCTGGATCCACCCCTCGCCACGGGCGCCCGGCAGGAGGGTCGGAAACCGGCGCGGTGAGCCTCGACGAGCGGGCCGGCCTAGAACTCCTGCGGGTCCACCTGCACGCGGACAGCCGCGAGCTTGCGGGCCGACCGGAGCCGCTGCATCGCGCCCAGCGCGGTGGACAGCTCCGGCCCGGTGGCCCGGGGCGCGCGGACGACGGCCCGGACCTCCGCGTCCGCGCCCTCCGCGCCGGGCCGTGCGTCGGCCGGCCCGTCGACCGGGGCGGGGCCCAGCACCTCGGTGCCCTCGGGCGGCTCGAGCAGCGCCAGGGCGTCGGTGACGGCGTCGGGCTCGCCGGTCACGGTGGCCAGCCGGCAGGCGGGCGGCAGGTGGGCCGCGCGCCGCTCGGCCGCCTCGCGTCGCGCGAAGCCGCCCGGGTCCCACCGCACCAGCGCCTGGAGGGCCGGGTCGGTGGGGTCGCCGACGGCCAGCACCCGGCCGCCGACCCGGACGAGCGCCGCCGCGTTGGCCCAGCGCCGCACGGCCTCCTCGGCGGTGCGGAGGCCGGGCCGGGTCAGTGCGAGCCACGTGTCGAGCAGGAGCACGGCGGCGTATCCGCCCCCGGCGACCGGCTCGGCGCCGGGGGTGGCCACCACGAGCCCGGGCCGGTCGTCGACGGCGGCGAGCACCCGGTCCCCGCCCGAGCGCGTCACGGGCACGGGTGCGAAGACCCGACCGAGCTCCTCGGCGGTCCGCGACTCCCCCACGACCGGGGCGCGCAGCCCGCGGTGGCCGCACTCGGGGCAGCGCCACTCCGGGTCGGCCCGGCCGCACCACCGGCAGTCGGGCGGGCGCGTGGCGGCCGGCTGGCGCAGGGGTCCCGTGCAGGCGCCGCACCGCGCGGGGGTACGGCACCGTTCGCAGGCGAGCGTCGCGGCGTACCCCGAGCGCGGGGTCTGCACGAGCACGGGCCCGCGCTCGAGCGCCTCGCGGAGCAGCCGGTGTGCCTCGGCCGGCACCCGCGCCGCCCGGGCGTGCGGGTCGCGGTCGGTCGGCGCCCCTCCCGCGACGCCGACCAGCACGCGGCGGCGCACCTCCTCGCGCGACGGCGCGATCTCGCGCGCCCACCCCGCCTCGAGCAGCTGCTGCGCCTCGACCGAGCGTCCGAAGCCGCCGATCAGGGCGGCCGCGCCTTCGGCCTCCGCACGCAGCAGCAGCGTCTCGCGGGTGTGCGGGTACGGCGCCCGCGGCTCCTCGTGCAGGTCGTCGCCGTCGTCCCAGACCGCGACGAGCCCGAGGTCGGCCACGGGGGCGAACGCGGCCGCCCGGGTGCCGACGACCACGCGTCGGTGGCCGCGCCGCACGGCCAGGAAGTCGCGATAGCGCCGCGCCGGGCCGGCGTCGGCGCGCAGCGCGACGTGCCTCCCCTCCCCGAGGACGGCCGCCAGCGCGGCGTCGACCCGGTCCACGTCCCGCCCGTCGGGTAGGCAGAGCAGGGCCCCGCGCCCGGAGGCGAGTGCCGCCGCCGCCGACTCCGCCAGCCGGCGGGGCCAGTCCTCACCCGGCGCCGCCGCCCACACCGAGCGCGGCGCCCCGCCGCCGGCGAGGTGGCGCAGCCACGCCGCACCGGCCGGGTAGGCGGCCCACCCGTCGGGCGGCGGCGCGGCCGGCGGGGGCGCAGCGGCCGGCTCCGGCACGGCCTCCTTCTCCGTCGTGGCGTGCCGGGGCGGCACGGCGAGGCGCAGCACGTCCGAGCGCGTGCCCGCGTACCGCTCGGCGACGCGGCGGGTCAGGTCGGCGACGACCGGGGTGAGCACGGGCTCGCCGGACACCACGCGCCGCAGCGGCGCCAGCCGACCGGGGTGCTCGCTGCTCGCCGCCCGCTCGAGCACGTACCCGTCGACGTCCTGGCCCGCGAACCGGACCTTCACCCGCACGCCGGGGCGCGCGGTCTCCGCCATCGACGCGGGCACCGCGTAGTCGAAGGGGCGGTCGAGGTGCGCGAGCGGCACGTCGACCAGCACGCGGGCCACGGGATCGGTGCCGGCCGGCTCGTCCGCCGGCTTCGCGGACCGCCGGCGCCGCGCCGTGGCCCCGGCCTCCCGGGCCGAGACGCGCGCCAGCCCGGGGAGGAGCGCGTCCTGCTCCTCCCCGGGCTGGCGGGGGTGCTGCGTCGGTCCCTCGGGCACGGGGGGTTGTCTACCAGCGCCCGGCGACCGGGCCGTCCCCGACGGGCTCAGCCGTGGACGGCCTTCTTCAGCTCCTCGGCGCGGTCGGTGCGCTCCCACGTGAAGTCCTCGTCCTCGCGGCCGAAGTGCCCGTACGCCGAGGTCTTGGCGTAGATGGGGCGCAGCAGGTCGAGGTCCCGCAGGATCGCGGCCGGGCGGAGGTCGAAGACCTCGAGCACGGCCTTCTGGATCGCCTCGTCGGAGACCTCGCCGGTGCCGAAGGTCGAGACGAAGACGCCGACGGGCTGCGCCTTGCCGATCGCGTAGGCGACCTGCACCTCGCAGCGCCGGGCGAGGCCGGCGGCCACGACGTTCTTCGCCACCCAGCGCATCGCGTACGCCGCGGAGCGGTCCACCTTCGACGGGTCCTTGCCCGAGAAGGCGCCGCCGCCGTGGCGGGCCATGCCGCCGTAGGTGTCGACGATGATCTTGCGCCCGGTGAGGCCGGCATCGCCCATGGGGCCGCCGATCACGAACTTGCCGGTCGGGTTGACCAGCAGCCGGTAGTCCTCCGAGGGGATGTCGAAGGTCTCGAGCACCGGGTCGATGACGTGCTTCTTGATGTCGCCCTCGAGCGAGTCCAGGTCCGTGTCCGCCGAGTGCTGGGTCGAGAGCACCACGGTGTCCACGCGGACCGGGGTGTCGCGCTCGTCGTACTCGATGGTGACCTGCGTCTTGCCGTCCGCCCGGAGGTTGGACATCACGCCCGACTTGCGGACCTCGGAGAGCTTCTGCGAGAGGCGGTGCGCCATCACGATGGGCAGCGGCATCAGCACCTGCGTGTCGTCGCAGGCGTAGCCGAACATCAGGCCCTGGTCGCCGGCGCCGCGCTGGTCGAGCTCGTCCTCGGAGAAGCCGACGCGCGACTCGTGGCCCTGGTCGACGCCCTGGGCGATGTCCACGGACTGCTTGCCGATGGCCACCGAGACGCCGCAGGTCTCGTAGTCGAAGCCCTTGTCCGAGGAGTCGTAGCCGATGTCCTTGATGGCCTCGCGGGTGATGTCGCCGAACGGCGCCTGCACGTTCGTGCGGATCTCGCCGGCGAGCGTGACATGTCCCGTGGTCAGCAGCGTCTCCACGGCGACGCGCAGGTCCTTGGGGTTCTCGTCGTGGGCCATGAGGTAGTCGAGGACCGAGTCACTGATGCGGTCGGCCATCTTGTCCGGATGGCCCTCGGTCACCGACTCGGATGTGAACAGGCGTCCTGGCACGAATCTTCTCCTTCGGGTTTCGAGGTCCGCTCGACCATAGCGACTATCCGCCGACGTCCCGAATCCCGGACGACCGTCCCATCCCGCGGATGGGAGGGTCCGGCGCCGCGGTGCGCCTCAGTCCAGTCGGCGGACCACCTGGTCCCAGATGGCGTGCGCCAGCGCCGCCTTGGTGCCGTGCGGCACCGGCACCGCGTCGCCGTCGGAGCCGAGCAGCACGGCCTCGTTGTGCTCGCTGCCGAAGACCGCTCCCCCGCCGACGTCGTTGACGACGAGCAGGTCGCAGCCCTTGCGCGCGAGCTTGGCGCGGGCGAGCGCGAGCACGTCGCCGCTGTCGTCGCCGGTCTCGGCGGCGAAGCCGACGATCACGGCGCCGGGGCGCGGGCGCTTGCGGGCCACCTCGGCGAGGATGTCCGGGTTCTGCTCCAGCGCGAGCGGCGGCACGGAGCCGTCCTCGGTCTTCTTGATCTTGGTGGCGCTGTCCTCGCGCGGCCGGAAGTCGGCGGGCGCCGCGGCCATCACCACCGCGTCGGCGTCCGGCGCGGCCGCGAGCACCTGGTCGCGCAGCTCCGCGGTCGTCTCGACCCTGACCACGTCCACCCCCGCGGCGTCGGGCAGCTCGGTGTTCGCGGAGACGAGCGTGACGCGGGCGCCGCGGGCCACGGCGGCGCGGGCGAGCGCGTGGCCCTGCCGCCCCGAGGAGCGGTTGCCGAGGAACCGCACGGGGTCCAGCGGCTCGCGCGTGCCGCCGGCGCTGACCAGCACGTGCCGGCCGGCCAGGTCGTCCGCGCCGTTGCGGGCGAGCAGGTCGACGGCCAGCGCGTACAGCTCGTCGGGCTCGGGCAGCCGGCCCTTGCCGGTGTCCACGCCGGTGAGCCGGCCCACCGCCGGCTCCACGACGCGGACGCCCCGCTCGCGCAGGGTGGCGACGTTGGCCACCGTCGCCGGGTGCTCCCACATCTCGGTGTGCATGGCCGGGGCCATCAGCACCGGGCAGCGGGCCGTGAGCAGCGTGTTGGTGAGCAGGTCGTCGGCCAGGCCGTGCGTCGCCTTGGCGAGCAGGTCGGCGGTGGCGGGCGCGACGACGACGAGGTCGGCCTCGCGCCCGATGCGGACGTGCGGCACCTCGTGCACGTCGTCCCAGACCTCGCCCGAGACGGGCTTGCCGGACAACGCGGCCCAGGTGGCGGCGCCCACGAAGCGCAGGGCGCTCGCCGTGGGCACGACGGTGACGTCGTGCCCGCTCTCGGTGAGCCGTCGCAGCAGCTCGCAGGCCTTGTAGGCCGCGATGCCGCCGCCCACGCCCAGGACGACGCGCGGAGGGCTCACCGCAGGCTCACCGCGGCGTCACTCCGCCGGGGTGTCCCCGCCGAGGTCGGCCTGGGCGACGGCCTGCTTCGCGGCGGCCTCCTCGGCGGCGAGCTCGGCCGGGTCGACGTCCTCGCAGGTCAGCAGGTCGGCGTTGATCTCGCGCAGGGCGATGGAGAGGGGCTTCTCCTGCACGTGGGTGTCCACCAGCGGGCCGACGTACTCCAGCAGGCCCTCGCCGAGCTGGGAGTAGTACGCGTTGATCTGCCGCGCGCGCTTCGCGCTGTAGAGGACGAGCTTGTACTTGCTGTCCGTCTTGGTGAGCAGGTCGTCGATCGGCGGGTTGGTGACACCCTCCGCGGCGATGTTCGGGGCAGACACGCAGGGAACCTCTTCTGGGTGGGGGTCAGTCGGGCGGGCCACTGGCCCGTAGTAACGATACCAACTCCTCCACGGCCGTCCCCACGTCGTGGTTGATCACCGTGGCGTCGAACTCCGACTCGGCCGCGAGCTCGGCCCGCGCGGTCTGCAGCCGACGCTCGCGCTGCTCGGCCGTCTCGGTGCCGCGACCCTCGAGGCGGCGCACCAGCTCCTCCCAGCTCGGCGGGCGCAGGAACACGAAGAGCGCGGCGGGCATCGTGTCGCGCACCTGGCGGGCGCCCTGGAGGTCGATCTCGAGCAGGGCCGGCCGGCCGGCGGCGAGCGCCTTCTCGACCGGGGCCCGGGGCGTGCCGTACCGGGCCGTGCCGTGCACCACCGCCCACTCGAGCAGGGCGCCGTCGGTGACCATCTGGTCGAAGCCCGCGTCGTCGACGAAGCGGTAGTGGACGCCCTCCACCTCGCCGGGGCGTGGGGGCCGCGTGGTGGCGGAGACGGAGATCCAGACCTCGGGGTGGGCGGCCCGCAGGGCCGCGGTCACGGTGCCCTTGCCCGCGGCCGTCGGGCCGGCGAGCACCACGAGGCGCGACCTGCCCTGCCCCGCGGAGGGGCCGGGGGGTTCAGCCACGGGCGCCGAACTCGCGCTCGAGCGCGGCGACCTGCTTGGTCCCGAGCCCACGCACGCGGCGGCTCTCCGCGATGCCGAGGCGCTCCATCGTCTGGCGAGCGCGGACCTTGCCGAGACCCGGCAGCGACTGGAGCAGGTCGACGACCCGCATCTTGCCGATGACCTCGTTGTCCTGGCCCTCCTCGAGCACCTCCGCGATCGAGGCGCCCGAGTTCTTCAGCCGGTTCTTGACCTCTGCGCGCTCCCGTCGCGAGGCGGCGGCCTTCTCCAGGGCGGCCTGGCGTTGTTCCGGGGTCAGCGGCGGCAGGGCCACGGGCATCCTCGCTTCGGGTCAGGGGCTGCTGCAGGGGGACGCGGGCACGGCGCAGCCGCCCCGTCGGGAAGCCGCCAATCTAGTCAGCCGGGCGGGGCCCTGCAACGCGGGCCCGCCGGGCCGGGCTAGAGGCCGAGGCGCGCGCCACACACGTCGAGCGCGTGCTGCTCGACCTCGCCGATCGAGCGCAGCGTCTCGCGGTCCACGAGGCCCTGCGCGGCGGAGACGATCTCCTCGCGCTGCTCGTCCTCGACACCCTCGGGCGGGTCCTCGGCGTCGTACGTCGACGGGTCCACGTCGGCGTCCTCGAGCGCCCCCCGCAGGTCCTCGACGCGGCGGACCACCACGCCCCAGGCGTCCGCGACGTCGCGGGGCGCGGCCTCGGCGAGGGCCTCCAGCTCGGGCAGCGCGTCGAGCAGGTCGGCGGGGTCCTCGACCTGGCTGAGCGCCTCGCTCCGGTCCTCCACCTGCTTCGCAGTACTCCTCCTGCGGCGTGCCCGAGCAGGCGGCCAGCAGGCCGCACAGGGCGCCGGCCGCCAGGACGGCCAGGCGCGCCAGGGCCCACGGCGACCGGGTCTGTGGCCGGCTTCGCCTCGCGCCTCGACCGGCGGGGTCGGCCTCATCGCAGCGCTCCCAGCTCGTCGTTCGCGCGCCGCACGGCCTCGGCCATCGCGGCCGGTGCGGGGCCCGCCCGTAGCACCTCCCGGGAGGAGCTGGGCAGCACGCGGTGGGCCAGCGACCCGAAGACGCGGCGCAGGTCGTCGACCGTGCCGCCCTGGGCGCCGTAGCCCGGCGCCAGCAGCGGTCCGCCGATGTCCAGGTCCTCGTCGGTCCCGCCGATCGTCGCGCCGACCACGGCGCCGAACGAGCCATCGGCCTCTCCCGCGTTCAGTTCCCGCACGGCGGCGAGGACGCCGCCGGCGACCGTGCCGCCCGGCTCGCCGTCGCCGCCGCCGCCGGGCAGCCGGGCGTGCTGCACCTCGCGCCCCTCGGGGTTGGAGGTCAGCGCGAGGGCGAAGACGCCGCCGCCGTGCCGGCGCGCGGTGGCGACCATCGGGTCGAGCGACCCGACGCCGAGGAACGGGCTCGCGGTGATCGCGTCAGCGCCCAGCGGCGAGGCGGGGTCGAGGTAGGCGTCGGCGTACGCCTGGGAGGTGGAGCCGATGTCGCCGCGCTTGACGTCCAGCAGCACCACCGCGCCGGCCTCGCGGGCGGCGGCGAGCACGCGCTCGAGCACCGCGACGCCGCGGCTGCCGAAGCGCTCGAAGAACGCCGACTGCGGCTTGACCACCGCGGCGTGCGGGGCGACCGCCTCGGTCGCGCCGAGCGCGAACCGCTCCAGGCCGGCGACGTCGTCGGGCAGACCCCACGCCTCCAGCAGCGCCGCGTGCGGGTCGATGCCGACGCAGAAGGGCCCCCGCGCCTCGACGGCGGCGCGCAGCCGGGCGCCGAACGGTGGTCGTGGGCTCATCGCCGCCACCCCTCCTTCGGGCACAGGGCGCGGTTCAGCCGGCGCGGCCACGCCGGGCCCTCGTACACGAAGGCCGTGTAGCCCTGGAGCAGGTCGGCGCCCGCGTCGAGCCGCTCGCGCGCGTCGTCGACGGTGGTGATGCCGCCGACGCCGACGAGCGTCAGCTGCGCGCCCACGCGGGCGCGCAGCATCCGCATCACCTCCAGGGCCCGGGCCCGCACGGGGGCCCCGGAGACGCCGCCCTCCCCCGCGGCGGCGACCGCCTCCGGAGGGCTGACCAGGCCGGCGCGGCCGCTGGTGGTGTTCGTGGCGACGATGCCGTCGAGGCCGAGCGCGCAGGCGAGGTCCGCCACGGCGAGCACGTCGTCGTCGGAGAGGTCGGGGGCGATCTTCACCAGCAGCGGCACCCGCGCGGAGGTCACGTCGTCCGCGCGGCGGCGGACGGCGGCCAGCAGCGGCTCCAGCCGCTCGACGGCCTGGAGGTCCCTCAGGCCCGGGGTGTTCGGTGAGGAGACGTTGACGACGAGGTAGTCCGCGTGCGGCGCGAGCAGCGTCGTGCTCTTCTCGTAGTCGGCGACCGCGTCCTCGGCCGGCACCGCCTTGGTCTTGCCGATGTTGACGCCGAGCGGCACGGCCGGCCTGCGGCCGCGGGCGAGGCGCTGCGCGACGACCTCGGCGCCGTCGTTGTTGAAGCCCATCCGGTTCACGACCGCGCGGTCGGCCGGCAACCGCGCCAGCCGCGGCCGCGGGTTGCCGGGCTGGGCCTCGCCGGTGACCGTGCCGACCTCGACGAACCCGAAGCCCAGGGCCGCGAGCGCCTGGTGGCCGACGGCGTTCTTGTCGAAGCCGGCCGCGAGCCCCAGGACCTCGGGGAACGCGAGCCCCATCGCCCGCACCGCGGGACGCCGCGGCGCGAGCGCCGGGGCCGCGGGCCCGAGCGCGCGCACGGCCGCGAAGCCGGCGCGGTGCGCGCTCTCCGCGTCGGTGCGCGTCAGCACGGTGTCGAACAGCTGGCGGTAGAGCGTCACTCGACCGCCTCGGGCACCGTCTGGGCGGCGGCGTGGCCGGTGCGCGCGGCCCAGTCCTGGAGGCTGCGTACCTCGATGTCGCCGCGCCGCACCGCGCCGATGCCGTGCACCGCGGCGCCGAGGCCCTGCACGGTCGTCAGGCAGGGCACGTTCGCCATCACCGCGGCGGTGCGGATGTCGTAGCCGTCGAGCCGGGCCTGGCCGCCGTTGCCGGCGCCGTACGGCGTGTTCACGATCAGGCCGATCTCGCCGTCGAGGATCAGCTGCACCGTGGTGCGCTCGCCGTGCTCGCCGGGCCCCTCGAAGTGCTTGCGGACCACCTGGCAGGGCACGCCGTTGCGGCGCAGCACCTCCGCGGTGCCCTGGGTCGCGAGGATCTCGAAGCCGTGGTCGGCCAGCGCCTTGACCGGGAAGACCATGGAGCGCTTGTCGCGGTTGGCCATGCTCACGAACACCTTGCCGCCCGAGGGCAGCGGGCCGAAGGCCGCGGTCTGGGACTTCGCGAAGGCCCGGCCGAAGTCCGCGTCGAAGCCCATCACCTCGCCGGTCGACTTCATCTCCGGCCCGAGCACGGTGTCGACCTGCGAGCCGTCGGCGGTGCGGAACCGGTTGAAGGGCATCACGGCCTCCTTGACCGCGATCGGCGCGTCGGTGGGCAGGTCGCCGCCGTCGCCGGTCGGCGGGAGCACGCCGGACGTGCGCAGCGACGCGACCGACTCCCCCAGCATCACGCGCGCGGCGGCCTTGGCCAGCGGCGTCGCCGTCGCCTTGGAGACGAACGGCACCGTGCGGCTGGCGCGCGGGTTGGCCTCGAGCACGTACAGGGTGTCGGAGCCGAGGGCGAACTGGATGTTCAGCAGCCCGCGCACCCCCACGCCCCGGGCGATCGCCTCGGTCGCCGCCCGGATCCGGCCGACCTCGCGGGCGCCGAGCGTGATCGGCGGCAGCGCGCAGGAGGAGTCGCCGGAGTGGATGCCGGCCTCCTCGATGTGCTCCATCACGCCGCCGAGGAACAGCTCCTCGCCGTCGAAGAGCGCGTCGACGTCGATCTCCACGGCGTCGTCGAGGAACCGGTCGACCAGCACCGGCGCGGCCGTGCTGATCAGCCCGCCGGCGACGTACTTCTCGAGGTAGGCCTCCAGCGACGCCTCGTCGTAGACGATCTCCATGCCGCGCCCGCCGAGCACGTACGACGGCCGCACGAGCACCGGGTAGCCGATCGACGCCGCCACCGTCCGGGCCTCGGGCCACGACGTCGCGGTGCCGTGCAGGGGCGCGTTCAGCCCCGCCGCGGCGAGCACGCGCCCGAAGGCACCGCGCTCCTCGGCCAGGTCGATCGCCGCCGGCTGGGTGCCGACGATCGGGACGCCGGCCGCCTCGAGCCCGTGCGCCAGGCCGAGCGGGGTCTGGCCGCCGAGCTGGCAGATCACGCCGGCGACCGGGCCGGCCTGCTGCTCGGCGTGCACGACCTCGAGCACGTCCTCGAGCGTCAGGGGCTCGAAGTAGAGCCGGTCGGAGGTGTCGTAGTCGGTGGAGACCGTCTCCGGGTTGCAGTTGACCATGACGGTCTCGTAGCCGGCGCCGCCCTTGGACGCCGAGAGCGCCAGCGAGGCGTGCACGCAGGAGTAGTCGAACTCGATGCCCTGCCCGATCCGGTTGGGGCCCGAGCCGAGGATGATCACGGCCTCCCGCTCGCGGGGCGCCACCTCGGTCTCCTCGTCGTAGGAGGAGTAGTGGTAGGGCGTGGTCGCCGCGAACTCGGCGGCGCAGGTGTCGACCGTCTTGTAGACCGGGCGGATGCCCAGGGCGTGCCGCACGCCGCGGACGGTGTCGGCGGCCATGCCGCGCATCCGGCCGATCTGCTCGTCGGAGAACCCGTGCCGCTTGGCGACGCGCAGCAGGCCGGGGCCGAGCTCCGGCGCCGCGATCACCTCGGAGGCGACCTCGTTGAGCAGCACCAGCTGGTCGACGAACCAGGGGTCGATCCACGTGGCCTCGAAGACCTCGTCGACCGAGGCTCCCGCGCGCAGCGCGTCCATGACCACCCGCAGGCGGCCGTCGTGGGGCGTGCGTGCGGCCTCCAGCAGCGCGTGCTTGTCGAGGTCGACCCACGCCCGCGACCAGGCGAAGGGCGCCGACGGCGACTCCAGGGAGCGCAGCGCCTTCTGCAGCGCCTCGGTGAAGCTGCGGCCGATCGCCATCGCCTCGCCCACCGACTTCATGTGCGTGGTCAGCGTGGGGTCGGCGCCGGGGAACTTCTCGAAGGCGAAGCGCGGAACCTTCACCACCACGTAGTCGAGCGTCGGCTCGAAGGAGGCCGGCGTGCTGTGACCGTCGGCGCGGGCGGTGATGTCGTTGGGGATCTCGTCCAGCGTGTAGCCGATGGCGACGCGGGCCGCGATCTTGGCGATCGGGAACCCCGTCGCCTTCGAGGCCAGCGCGCTGGAGCGGCTGACGCGCGGGTTCATCTCGATCACGACGATCCGGCCGTCGGCGGGGTTCACCGCGAACTGGATGTTGCAGCCGCCGGTGTCGACGCCGACCTCGCGGATCACGCCGATCGAGATGTTGCGCAGCCGCTGGTACTCGCGGTCCGTCAGCGTCATCGCCGGGGCGACGGTGATCGAGTCGCCGGTGTGCACGCCCAGGGGGTCGACGTTCTCGATCGAGCAGACGATCACGACGTTGTCGGCCCGGTCGCGCATCACCTCCAGCTCGTACTCCTTCCAGCCGAGGATCGACTCCTCGAGGAGCACCTCCGTGGTCGGGCTGGCGGCGAGGCCCGCGCCGGCGATCCGGCGCAGGCCGGCCTCGTCGTGCGCCAGCCCGGAGCCGGCGCCGCCCATCGTGAAGCTGGGGCGCACCACGACCGGGTAGCCGAGGTCCTCGGCGCCGGCCAGGGCCTTGTCGAGCGCCGCGGCGACCTTCTGCTCCTTGCGCGCGCCGGGGGCGAGGTCCTCGCCGTTGCAGATCACGCTGCGGGCGACCTCGGCGCCCCACTCGGGCGGGAGCTTCTCGACGATCCGCTTGAACTGCTCGCGGTTCTCGCCCTTCTCGATCGCCTCGACCGAGGCGCCGATCAGCTCGACCCCGTACTTCTCGAGGATGCCGTCGGCGTGCAGCGCCATCGCGGCGTTCAGCGCGGTCTGCCCGCCGAGGGTCGCCAGCAGCGCGTCGGGCCGCTCCTTGGCGATCACCTTCTCGACGAACTCCGGCGTGATCGGCTCGACGTAGGTGGCGTCGGCGAACTCCGGGTCGGTCATGATGGTGGCCGGGTTGGAGTTGACCAGCACCACGCGCAGGCCCTCGTCCTTGAGCACGCGGCAGGCCTGGGTGCCGGAGTAGTCGAACTCGCAGGCCTGGCCGATCACGATGGGCCCGGAGCCGATGACCAGGACGCTGTGGATGTCCTCGCGGCGCGGCATCAGGCACGCACCCGGTCGGCGTCGGCGATCAGGTCGACGAACCGGTCGAAGAGGTACGCGGCGTCGTGCGGCCCGGCGGCGGCCTCGGGGTGGTACTGCACGCTGAAGGCGCGCAGCCGCCGCGCCCATCGCCCGGGGCGTCGCGCAGCTCGAGCCCCTCGACCACGTCGTCGTTGAGGCAGACGTGGCTGACGTGCGCCTGCCCGTAGGCGGTGGCCGTCGGCCCGTCGAGCGGGGCGTCGACCGCGAACCCGTGGTTGTGCGCGGTGACCTCGACCTTGCCGGTGGTGCGGTCCAGCACCGGCTGGTTGATCCCGCGGTGGCCGTAGCCGAGCTTGTAGGTGCCGAAGCCCAGCGCGCGACCGAAGAGCTGGTTGCCGAAGCAGATGCCGAAGTACGGCAGGCCGCGCTCGAGCGCGCCCCGCAGCAGCTCGACCTGCGCGGTCGCGGCCGCGGGGTCGCCGGGGCCGTTGGAGAAGAACAGGCCGTCGGGCCCCCCGTCGCCCACGGCCAGCACGTCGTCGAGCGAGGCGGTGGCGGGCAGGACGTGCACCTCCATGCCGCGCTCGGCCATCCGGCGCGGCGTCATGGTCTTGATGCCGAGGTCGAGCGCGGCGACGGTGAACCGCTTCTCGCCCCACGGGCCGGGCTCGGCCGGCACCACGTAGGGCTCGGCCGTGGACACCTCGGCCGCGAGGTCGGCGCCGGCCATGCCCGGCGAGGCCTGCACCCGCGCCAGCAGCGCGGCCGGGTCGGTCTCGGTGCTGGAGACGCCCACGCGCATCGCGCCCCGCTCGCGCAGGTGCCGGGTGAGCGCGCGGGTGTCGACGCCGGAGATCCCGACCACGCCCTGGGCGCGCAGCTCGTCGTCGAGGCTGCGCCGGGAGCGCCAGCTCGACGGCACGCGCGCGGCGTCGCGGACGACGTACCCGGAGACCCAGATGCGGTCGCTCTCGGGGTCGTCGTCGTTCACGCCGGTGTTGCCGATGTGCGGGGCGGTCATCACCACCACCTGCCGGTGGTAGGACGGATCGGTCAGCGTCTCCTGGTAGCCGGTCATGCCGGTGCAGAAGACGGCCTCGCCGAAGGCCTCGCCGACCGAGCCGTAGGCCTCGCCGCGGAAGATGCGGCCGTCCTCGAGGACGAGGATCGCCGGGGCATGCTCGGGCATGCCGTACCTCCTTCTCCGCCTCACGGGACGGATCGTTAAAGGACGTGCGGGTGCCCGGAGCGTAGCAGCGGAACCCGGCCGCGAGGCCCACCGTCCCGGTGCGTGGCGCCGCCTCCGCGCGCGGGGCCGCGCTGGGCGGGTGCTGGGCCGGGTCCCCACGGCTCAGCGGCGCAGGGCGGCGTACCAGCCGGCCAGCCGGCCGTCCTCGCTGACCAGCTGGAGGCGTCGTTCGACCGTGGCCTGGTCGGCGCGCGCGGTGGCGACGAGCACGTGGTCCCCCGAGCGCAGCACGGTGCTGGGGCCCGGGGTGAAGATCTCGTCTCCGCGGAGCACCAACGCGACGGCGGCCCCGGCCGGCAGCCGCATCTCGGACACCTCGACCCCGGCGATCCGCGAGTCGGGACCGACCGAGAACTGCAGCAGCGCCGCGTCCAGCTCCTCCAGGGGCGCCGACTCGATCGCGACCCGGCGCGGCCGGTGCTCGACGGCCGCCCCGAGCCGGCGCGCGACCCACGGCAGCGTGGGGCCCTGCACCAGGGTGAAGACGACCACGAGCAGGAACACGACGTCGAAGACGCGGTGCGCGCCGGGCAACCCGGCGGCCATGGGGATCGTGGCCAGCACGATCGGGACGGCGCCGCGCAGGCCGGCCCAGGAGATGAAGACCTGGTCGCGCCAGGGCACCCGGAACGGCAGGGCGCAGGCGAGCACCGACACCGGACGAGCCACGAGCGTGAGCGCGCCGCCGACCACGAGCGCGTAGGGCAGCGCATCGACGAGCCGGGCGGGGCTGGCCAGCAGCCCCAGCATCACGAACAGCCCGATCTGCGCGAGCCAGGCGAGCCCCTCGACGAAGCTCGCGGTCGTCGCGCGGTGCGGGAGCCGGGCGTTGCCGAGGGTCAGGCCCGCGACGTAGATAGCCATCAGCGGGCTGCCACCCGCGAGGCCGGCGACGGCGAAGGCGACGAACGCGATGGCGAGGGTCGCGACCGGGTAGAGGCCGGACGCCGGCAGCGCACTGCGCAGGAGCACCCACCGGCCGGCGCGCGCGAGCAGGAAGCCCACGGCGACTCCGAGCGCCAGCTGGTATCCGACCCTGCCGAGGATGCCGAGGCCGGTGGCGTCGGTCCAGGCGCTGGACGCGACGACGGTGACCAGGATGATCACCGGCGGGTCGTTGAAGCCGGACTCCGCCTCGACGATGCCCCGCAGCCGGGCGCGGATCGGCAGCCGGCGGAGCACGGCGAACACCGCGGCCGCATCCGTCGAGGAGGCCACCGCGCCGAAGAGGACCGCCGTGCGCAGGTCGACGTCGAGCAACAGGTAGACCAGCGACGAGGTCACGAGCACCGAGATCGCCACGCCGACCGTGGCCAGCACCCCGGCGAACGGAGCGACCGGCCGCACCGTGCGCCAGTCCGTGGTGAACCCGCCCTCGGCGAGGATCACCGCGAGGGCGACCGTGCCGAGCACCTGGGCCAGCTCGGCGTCCTCGAACTGGATGCCGAGCCCGGCCTCGCCCACCGCCAGCCCGATCGCGAGGTAGAGCAGCAGGCTCGGCAGGCCCGCGCCCGTCGTGATCCGGACGGCCGAGACCGCGACCAGCAGCAGCCCCGCGCCGAGCAGCAGGATCGCGTTGAGGTCAGCGGGGTCCATGGAGGGGGACGTCCACCCTGACGGAGCTCGTGGGGGCCATGGTCCCAGTCTCCGGGGCAGCGGCCCGCCGCCGTATGGGGTCCAGCACCCATTTCGCGGGGTCCACCGCGTGCGAGGCTGACGACGTGCGGTTGTACTGGAAGGTCGTGCTCATCAACGGCGCGGTGCTGCTCGCGGCCACGCTGCTGCTGGTGCTCGGCCCCGTCAGCGTGTCCCGGCGCACCGCCACGTCCGAGGCGTTGGTGCTCGCCGGTGGGCTCGTCGTCATGCTGCTCGCGAACGCGCTGCTGCTGCGGTCGAGCTTCCGCCCGGTCGAGAAGGTGGTCGCGGAGTACGACGCGATGTTCGAACGGCTCGAGGACGAGCGGGCGACCAGCAACGCGAAGGCGCTCGCCGCGCAGGAGCAGGAGCGGCACCGGATCGCGCAGGAGCTGCACGACGAGGTCGGCCAACAGCTGACCGTCGTGCTCCTCGGTCTCAAGCGGCTCGAGCAGCACACACCGCCCGGGCTGGCCACCGACGTCGCGCTGCTGCGGGAGAGCGCGCGCGAGGGGCTCAACGACGTGCGCCGGGTCGCCCGGCAGCTGCGGCCCGGCGTGCTGGACGATCTCGGCCTCGGTGAGCGCGCTCGCGGCGCTGACCAACGACTTCGCCGACCGCAGTCCGGCCGCCATCAGGCGGCAGGTGTCGCCGGGGCTGCCACCGCTGGCAGCGGATGCCGAGCTCGTGGTCTACCGCGTGACCCAGGAGGCGCTCACGAATGCCGCCCGCCACGCCGGCGCGCGGCACGGTCGTCGTCTCCCTGACCCGGGTGCGGCGACCAGGTCGTGCTCGAGGTGAGGGACGACGGCCGCGGCTTCGACCCGAGCGCCGAGGGAGCGGGGCTGCGCGGCATGCGAGAACGCGCCCGACTGATCGGCGCCGACCTCGACATCACGAGCCGCCGCGGCTCGACCCTGGTCCGGCTCGCGATCGGCGTCCCGGCATGAGCGGGGCGAGGCCGGCGCGCATCCTGCTCGCCGACGACCACCGGCTGGTGCGCCGAGGCGTCCGGCTGATCCTCGACCAGGAGCCGGACCTGGTGGTGGTCGCGGAGGCCGGCGACGGCGCGGAGGCCGTCGCGATGACCCGGGACGGCGACGTCGACCTGGTCGTGCTCGACATCGCCATGCCCGGGAAGACCGGCCTGCAGGCGGCGCGCGAGATCGGGCGGCGCGCCGCCCGCACCGGGGCCCCGAAGCTGCTGATGCTGTCGATGCACGACAACGAGCAGTACTTCTTCGAGTCGCTGCGCGTCGGGGCCAGCGGCTACGTGCTCAAGTCGGCGGCCGACGAGGACCTGGTCGGCGCCTGCCGAGCGGCGCTGCGCGGCGAGGCGTTCGTCTACCCCGGCGCGATGAGCACCCTCGTCCGCGACCACCTCGACCGGATGCGGCGGGGCGACCGGATGCCGGAGACCGTGCTCACCGAGCGCGAGGACGAGGTCATCAAGCTGATCGCCGAGGGTCGGGCCTCGGCGGAGATCGCGCAGGCGCTGACGATCAGCGTGCGCACCGTCGAGCGACACCGCGAGAACATCCTGGCCAAGCTCGGCATGCGCGACCGCACGCAGCTCACCCGCTACGCCATCCGCGCCGGCCTGATCGAGCCCTGATCCGTCGCCCGGGTGTCAGGCCCGTGCTGTCCTCGCTGCTCGACGCGGGTCACGGTGCGGTCGAGCGAGGCGTCGTCGAGCATGGTGCGTCGGTGAGCATGGTGTCGGTGAGCTCGGCGGCGTCGTGGGCGGTGAGGTCATGGGTGCCGGTGGGTCCGACGTGGCGGTGCAGGCCGTGCGGGGTCGCCCAGACGTACTCGGCCGGGCCGATCTGGGTCAGCCGGTAGCCCAGGAAGGTCTTGGCGCGGTGCCCGGTGCGGGAGAGCGGGGCGGCCTGGTGGTCGCCGGTCTGCCCGGGTGGGCCGTGCGGGTCGTACGGGGTGGGGTGGTCCAGGTCCAGCGCGCCCGACTCCCCACGGCTCAGGGTGCAACCGTGCGGGAACACGTCGCCCGGGCTGCGCAGCCGGACCCGGGTACGCACCGGGTCCGGGTGCTCGTAGGCGTTGACCGAGACCGACTCCTCCAGATCGATCACCGGGGCCAGCGTGACCTGGCTGCGGGCGAGGAACCGGCGCAGCTGGCCGCGCAGCATCGGCCCCACGCCCTCGACCCGGGCCAGGGCGTCCGCCCTGTTGTCACCGGTGCCGCCCTCCGCGGTCGCCGCGTCGAGCGCGGCACGGCTCAGGTGCACGTAGACGACCGCCCGCGTGCTCCGCGTGCGCCGGCGGGCCGGCGCCCGGTCGCGGGGCTCGTCCGGCTCCCCCGGGGCTCCCGGGGCCTCAGTGCCATCGGTCGCCTCGGTCGCCTCGGTCGCCTCGGTCGCCTCGGTGGCCTCGGCGGCCAGCAGGTCGGCGAGCTCGGCCGGGTGCGCCAGCCACCCGAACGCGACCGCGCGCAGCTCCTCGGCGCCGGGCTGCTCGGGCAGGTCGCGGTGGTGCACCTCGCGCAGGTCGGGCCGCGCGGCCAGCAGGTCGGCCACCCGCGCCACGAGCGCCTCGACCCAGGCCGCGTCCCCGGCATCGACCCGGGCGATCACCGACCGGAGGCCCGTCGCCGCGTCCGAGCGGCTCAACCACACCCCACGGCGGCGCAGCTGCTCCTCCACCCGCTGCCGGTGCGCGCCCGGGTCGGCCTGGATCACCTTCGCCTCCGCGATCGCGATCACCCGACTCGGCTGCTCCCCCGCGATCGCCCTCGCGACAGCCCGGTCCACCACCCCGACCCGCTCCGCCGACAGCCCCCGCGACAGCGACGCCACCTTCCGCGCCAGCCACGGCTCGCAGTCCCCAGCCAGGACCACCCGCCACGTCAGCGGCAGCCGGTGCCGCAGGTCCAGCGCATCGGCGAGCACCCTCCGCGTCGAGACCACGTGGGTGCGCCGGGCGATCGCCAGCTCGGGCAGGCACAGGTCCTGCACCCACGGCGTCCCGTCCCCACCGACCGGGCTCAGGACGTTCGGCCCCGGACCCCGCGACTCACCCTTCTCGCGATGCCCCCGCGGGTCCCACGCATGCAGGTCGGCCCACCGCAACGCCAGCAACAGGTCCTCGACCTCCGCCGAGCGACGCATCTCCAGCGCCGCCTCCGAGGCGGCCAGCACCTGCCGCGCATCGAAGTCGTCGTGGGGGTCGTCGTGGGTGCTGTCGTCCATGCTCCATTCTATTCGAACGCACGTTCGATCCGCAACCCCGAACCGCAGCCCGGCTAGGCACCCTGCAGGGTCGGGACGCCGCGCAGCCAGGTCGCCACTACGGCGCCGGCCAGCTCGCGGCCGTGCCAGGGGTTGTTCCGCGAGAGCGAGACCGAGCCTGCCCGGTCGACGGTGCGGCGCGCGGCCGCGTCCACGAGCACCAGGTTGGCGGGCTCCCCCGCCGCCAGCGGGCGGCCCTGGCCGTCGAGGCCGGCGATCGCGGCGGGCGCCGAGGACATCACGCGCGCGACGTCGGCCCACGTCATCGCCCCGGACTCCACCATCACCGTGGCGACCACGGAGAGCGCGGTCTCCAGGCCGAGCATGCCGAAGGCGGCGTCGACGAAGGCGTGCTCCTTGTCGTGCCGCGCGTGCGGCGCGTGGTCGGTCGCGACGGCGTCGATCGTCCCGTCGGCCAGTGCGGCGCGCAGGGCGGCGACATCCCCGTCCGGGCGCAGCGGCGGGTTGACCTTGAACGTCGGGTCGTAGCCCGCGAGCAGGTCGGTGGTCAGCAGCAGGTGGTGCGGCGTCACCTCGGCGGTGACCGGCAGGCCCTGCGCCTTCGCCCAGCGGATCACCTCGACCGACCCGGCCGTCGAGACGTGCGCGACGTGCACCCGTGAGCCGGTGTGGCGCGCGAGCATCACGTCGCGGGCGACGATCACCTCCTCGGCGATCGAGGGCCAGCCCGGCAGCCCGAGGCGCCCGGACAGCTCTCCCTCGTGGCAGCAGGCGGTCGGCCCGGCGAGGTCGGGGTCCTGCGCGTGCTGGCTGATCACGCCGCCGTAGGCCCGGACGTACTCCAGCGCGCGGCGCATCACCCGGGCGTCGTGCACGCAGCGCCCGTCGTCGGAGAAGACGCGCACCCGTGCCCGCGACCGCGCCATCAGCCCCAGCTCGGCGAGCTCCTCGCCCCCGAGGCCGCGGGTGACCGCCCCGACCGGCTGCACGTCGACCAGCCCGGCGGCGCGGCCGAGGTCGTGCACGCGCTCGGCGGCCTCGGCCGTGTCGGTGACCGGGCTGGTGTTCGCCATCGCCAGCACCGCCGTGAAGCCGCCCGCCGCGGCGGCGCGGGAGCCGGTGAGGACGGTCTCCGCGTCCTCGCGGCCGGGCTCGCGCAGGTGCGTGTGCAGGTCGACCAGCCCGGGCAGGGCGACCAACCCGTCGGCGTCGACGACGTCGGCGCCCGTGGCATCCGCGGCACCGGGGGCGGCGACCTCGGCGATTCGTCCGCTGGCGAGCACGAGGTCGGCGGGGTCGCCGCCGAGCAGCGACGCCCCGCGGATCACGGTGGGCGCGGCGGTGCGGGTCTCCCCCGCGATCTGGCCAGCCGGGGTGCTCACGAGACACCCTCCTCTCCGGCGAGCAGGTGGTAGAGCACGGACATGCGCAGGGCCACGCCGGCCGAGACCTGGTCGAGCACCACGGACTGCGCGGCGTCGGCGGCGTCCGCCGCGATCTCGAGGCCACGGTTCATCGGACCGGGGTGGCAGATCGGCGCGTCGGGCTTCAGCCGCGCGAGCCGCTCGCGGGTCAGGCCGTAGCCGACCGTGTACTCCCGCGCGCTCGGGAAGTAGCCGCCGGCCATCCGCTCGCGCTGCACGCGCAGCATCATCACGGCGTCGGCGTGCGGCAGCACCTCGTCGAGGTCGTACGCCGTCGCGAAGCCGGCCTCGGCCGACCACGGCTCGATGCCGCTGGGCATCAGGGTCGGCGGCGCCACGACCGTCACCTCGGCCCCGAGCAGCCGCAGGCACTTCACGTTGCTGCGGAAGACGCGGCTGTGCGTCAGGTCGCCGACGAGCACGACGTGCCGCCCCTCGAGCGAGCCGAGCCGCCGCTGCAGGGTGTAGGCGTCGAGCAGCGCCTGGGTCGGGTGCTCGTGGGTGCCGTCGCCGGCGTTGACCACCACCGCGTCCACCCACTCGCTGATCTGCCGCGCGGCGCCGCTGGCCCCGTGCCGCACCACGAGCCCGTCGACGCCCATCGCGCAGACGGTCAGCACGGTGTCGCGCAGGCTCTCACCCTTGCTGGCCGAGGAGCCCTTCGCGGAGATGTTGATGACGTCGGCCGAGAGCCACTTGCCGGCGATCTCGAAGGAGGACCGCGTGCGCGTGGAGTCCTCGAAGAACAGGTTGATCACCGTGCGCCCGCGCAGCGCGGGCAGCTTCTTGACCTGGCGGTTCTGCACGTCGTGCATCTCCGCCGCGGTCTCGAACAGCGTCGCGACGTCGTCGGCGCCGAGGTCGTCGATGGAGAGCAGGTGCCGGTTCATGCCTCGCCCGCCATCCGTGTCCCCATCCGTGTCCTGATCCGTGTCCTGATCCGGGTCCCCATCCGTGTCGCCCTCGATGCGGACGACGTCGTCGACGCCGTCGGACTCCGTCAGCCGCACCGTCACCCGCTCGGTGGCGGCGCTGGGCAGGTTCTTGCCGACGTGGTCGGCGCGGATCGGCAGCTCGCGGTGGCCGCGGTCGACCAGCACCGCGAGCCGCACCGCGGCCGGTCGGCCGAGGTCGGCGACGGCGTCCAGGGCGGCGCGCACCGTGCGGCCCGAGAACAGCACGTCGTCGACGAGGACCACGACCTTGCCGTCGACGCCGCCGGGCGGGATCTGGGTCTGCCGCGGGCCGCGGGTGGGCTGCCGGCGCAGGTCGTCGCGGTACATCGTCACGTCGAGCGCCCCGGTGGTGACCGGGACGCCCTCGACGGCGCTGATCTTCTCCGCGATCCGGTGCGCCAGCGGGACGCCGCGCGTCTGGAGCCCGAGCAGCACCAGCCCCTCGGGGCCCTTGTTGCGCTCGAGGATCTCGTGCGAGATGCGGGTCAGCGCCCGCGAGACGTCGCGGGCGTCGAGGACGGTGCGTCCCCGGGCCATCGGTGGCGGGGTGACTTCCGGCGGGGGCATGAGCGCGCCGGACCTCCTTCTCCGCCTCACGGGACGGCTCGTTAAAGGATGTCGGTTGCCGGGAGGCTATCAGCGACCGAGCCGGTGCAGCGCCGCCTCGACGGCGCGGTGCCAGGTGGGGTAGGCGAAGATCGTGTGCTTGAGGTCGGCGACGGGCGTGCGCTGCTGGATCGCCGTGACGAGCATGGACAGGACCTCTCCCGCGCTCGGGCCGACCACCGTGGCGCCGACCAGGTGCCCGGCGTCCGCGTCGGCGACGAGCTTGACCAGCCCGTCGCGGCGCTCGAGCCATCCGCGGGCGCCCAGGTCGCCGGTGGCCACGTGCACGGTCAGGCCGGCCTCCCGGGCGGTCGCTTCCGCCATGCCGACCGCGGCCACCTCCGGGTCCGTGTACGTCACCCGGGGCACGGCCCGGTAGTCGGCCCACGGCCCGTCCTCCGCGCCGAGCACGTCGCGCACGGCGATGCGCGCCTGGTAGTTCGAGAGGTGCGTGAACGCGCCCTGCCCGGTCACGTCGCCCACGGCCCACAGCCCGTCGGCGACCCGCAGGCGCTCGTCGGTGCCCAGCGTGCCGCCCGGTCCCGGCTCGACCCCGACGGTCTCGAGGCCGAGGTCGTGGGTGTTCATCCGCCGGCCGGTCGCGACCAGCAGCCGCTCCACGCGGTGCTCCTCGCCGCCGATGTCGAGCCGGAAGGTGCCGTCCGACCAGGCCACGGAGCGCAGGTCACACCCTTCCAGGAGGCGGATGCCGTCCGCGGCGAGCGCGTCGGCCACGATGGGCGAGGTCTCGGGCTCCTCGATGGCGAGGATGCGCGGGGCCACCTCGACCAGCGTCGTGGCGGTGCCGAAGCGCGCGAAGGTCTGCGCCATCTCGAGCCCGATCGGGCCGCCGCCGACCACGGCCAGCGACGCGGGCGCCCGGTCGACGGCGAACACCTCGCGGTTGGTCCAGTACGGCGTGTCCGCCAGGCCGTCCACCGGGGGCACGGCGGGAGCGGTGCCCGGGTTCAGCACGACGCCCCGGCGCGCGCGCAGCAGCGTGGTGGCGCCGTCGGCGGCCGTCACGAGCACCTGCCGCGGCGCCACGAGCCGGCCCCGGCCGCGCAGGAGCCGCGCCCCGTTGCGCTCGAGCCGCTCGGCGAAGGGGGTGTCGTCCCAGTGGTTGACGGCCTCCTCGTGCACCCGCTCGGCCACGGGGCCCAGGTCCGGCTCGATCTCGACGCGGGCGGCGTGGCGCCCGGCGTCGCGCGCCGTCCCGATGGCGCGGGCCGCCGCGATCATCATCTTGGAGGGCACGCAGCCGTAGAACGGGCACTCGCCGCCGACCAGGTGCATCTCGACGGCGACGACGTCGTCGAGCTCGCGGCCGAGCAGGCCGGCGGCCGTCTCGCCACCCGGGCCGCAGGCCCGAGGACCACGACGTCGACGTCCTGGGTGCGGTCGGGGCGGGTGCGCCTGCGTGGGAGTCACCGGACCAGCCAAGCAGGTCCGGCAACCGCGGCGGCGACCCCGGCCTGCTCAGCGCGACAGGTGTCGCGCGCGGGCGAAGCAGAACAGGCCGTAGCAGCCGATGCCGAGGGCGACCAGGCCGAGCAGCCAGGGCCCGAACGGCTGGCGCAGCAGGCTGTGCAGCGCCTGGTCGAGGCCGCCGGACTTGCTTCGCCTGGTGGGTCACGGCGGCCACGCCGAAGAGGATCCCGATGACGGCGAGCGCGACGCCCTTGGCCACGTAGCCCGCGGCGCCGAGCGCCAGATAGGCCCGGCCGGAGTCGCCGCGGCGCCCCTCGGGATGCAGGTTCTCGGCGAAGGAGCGGGTGACGCCCCGCCACGCCAGGGCGCCGGCGTAGGCCACGATCGCGGCGGCCACCAGGCCGACCAGCCACTGGCCGCCCGGCAGGTTCAGCAACCGGGCGGTCAGGGTGTCGGACGCCGACCCGCCGGACCCGCCGCCCGTGGCGATCCTGGCCGCGGAGAGCCCGAGCACGCCGTACACCCCTCCCTTGAGCAGGTCGACGGCCCGGTGGCCCCACAGCTCGGCACCCTCCTCGCCCCGGTGGCCGGCGACGAGGTCGAGCACGCGCCAGAGGACGAGCAGCCCCATGCCCGCCGCTACCGCCCAGATCACCAGGCGGCCGAACGGCTGCGAGGCCAGGGTGGCGAGGGCGCCCGTGCTGCCCGCCTTGCCGCTCCGCTCCCCGAGCGCCAGCTGGAGCGCGAGGACGGCGACCACGAGGTGGACGACGCCGTAGACCACCATGCCGAAGCGGACCGCGGGGGCCAGCCACGCGGCGTCGCCGCCGTGGCGCGCCGTGTCGCGTGCCGCCTGCTTGGGCGTGGCCTCGGGCATCTCCGCCCGATCAGGCGCACGTCGTCGTCGAGGTCGGCGAGCGCGCTCTGGATCGCCCGGTGGAAGGTCGGGAAGGCCCAGATCATCGTGTCCAGCGTGGCAGCGGCACCCGGCGTGCACCGCGAGCGCGAGCAGGCCGAGGATCTCGCCGCCGCCGGGGCCCGCGACGGTGGCGCCGACCAGCATGCCGCGGTCGGCGTCGGCGACGAGCTTGACCAGTCCCCGGGCGCCGGGCCCGTGCGTGAAGCCCCGCGACGAGGATTCTCCAGGTCCACCGACCGGTGCGCACCGCGAGGCCGGCGTCGCGCGCCCGCTGCTCGGTCAGGCCGACGCCGCCGACCTCGGGGTCGGCGAACGTCACGTGCGGCACGGCGTGGTGGCGCGCCGGGGGTCCCCGCCGCAGTCGAGCACGTCGCGCAGCGCGACGTCCGCCTGGTAGGTCGAGACGTGGGTGTACCCGCCGTGGCCGACCACGTCGCCGAGGACCCAGAGCTGCTCGCCGGCCCGCATCCACTCGTCCACCTCGACGGTCCCGGCCTCCGGGTCGAGGCCGACGCTCTCGAGCCCGAGGTCGTCGAGGTTGGGAGTGCGGCCCGCGGCGACCAGCAGCGCGTCCGCGGTCAGCTCGCGGCCGCCGCCGCTGCCCCCGTCACCGGACGAGAGCGAGACGCGGAACTGCGCCGTCGTGCGCGACCTCGGTCAGCGTCGCGCCCCCGTGCACCGTGATGCCCTCGTCGGCGAAGACCCGCGCCAGCAGCTCGCCGGCCTCGGGCTCGTCGCCTCCGAGCAGGTGGGGGCCGCGGTTCACGATCGTCACGTCCACCCCGAAGCGGGAGAAGACCTGGGCCAGCTCGCACCCGATCGGCCCCCCACCGAGCACCACCAGGCTGCCGGGCAGCTCGGTCACCCGCACGGCGTCCCGGTTCGTCCAGTAGGGCGTGTCCGCCAGCCCGGGGATCGGCGGGGCGGCGGGGCGGGTGCCCGGGTCGAGCACGACCCCGCGGCGCGCGGTGAGCTCGACGCGGCCGCCATCGTTCAGGTCCGCGACCACGCGGCCCGGTCCGTCGAGCCGGCCGTGGCCCTTGAGGACGCGCGCGCCGGCGCCCTCGAGGCGCTCGACGGCGGCGGCGTCGTCCCAGCCGCTCGTGGCCTGCTCGTCGACGCGCGCGGCGACCACCGACCAGTCGGGCGTGGCACTGGCCTCGCCGGCCACCTCTCCCGACCGCGTCACCTCGCCGAGCAGGTCGCTGCCCCGCAGCATCATCTTCGTCGGGATGCAGCCGAAGTAGGGGCACTCGCCGCCCACGAGCCGGCTCTCGACCACGGCCACGTCCAGCCCGGCCCCGGCGGCGCCGGCGGCGACCGCCTCGCCGCCGGGGCCCGCGCCGACCACGACGAGGTCGACGGTGAGGGTGGAGGGCAGGTCGTCGCTGCTCGCAGTCATGCGCCCAGCATGCCCGCCCGACGGTCGGGTGCTAGGCCCCGAGGGTGGCCCGGTCCCGCAGGATCGCGCCGAGCACGCCGTTGACGAAGGCGGGCGACTCGTCGGTGGAGAGCTCGCGCACGAGCCCCATGGCCTCGCTGACGGCCACGGCGCCGGGGACGTCCGGCGACCAGAGCAGCTCCCAGACGCCGAGCCGCAGCACGTTGCGGTCGACCGCCGGCATGCGGTCCATCGTCCAGCCCTCGGCGTAGTCGCCGATCAGCTCGTCGATGCGGTCGAGGTGCGCCGCGACGCCGCGGACCAGGTCGGCCGTGTACGGGTTGTTGGGCGGGTCGCCGTCGGCGATCGCCCGGTCGAGGGCCACCTCCGGCTTCTCGTCGCGCAGCTCGGAGGAGAAGAGCACGTCCAGGGCGCGTCGGCGCGCCTTGGTGCGGGCCGCCATCAGGCGCGTCCCATCGGGACCTGACCCATCAGGACTTGACCCGGCCCAGGTAGGAGGAGTCGCGGGTGTCGACCTTGACCCGCTCGCCCTGGTTGATGAACAGGGGCACCTGCACCTGGTGGCCGGTCTCGACGGTCGCGGGCTTCGTGCGGCCGGTCGCGCTGTCGCCGGCGACCCCCGGCTCGGTGAAGGTGATCTCCATCTCGACGGCCGGGGGCAGCTCGACGAAGAGCACGCGGCCCTCGTGGGTGGCCACCACCGCCTCGTTGTTCTCGAGCAGGAAGTTGGCGCCGTCGCCGACGATCTCGGGGGCGACCTCGAGCTGCTCGTAGCTGCTGGTGTCCATGAAGACGTAGGACATGCCGTCGTTGTAGAGGTACTGCATCGAGCGGCGGTCGACGTTGGCCGTCTCCACCTTGGTGCCCGCGTTGAAGGTCTTGTCGACGATCTTGTTGGACTCGACGTTCTTCAGCTTGGTCCGCACGAACGCGGGGCCCTTGCCCGGCTTCACGTGCTGGAACTCGACCACGGACCAGAGGTGCCCGTCGATGCGGAGCACCATGCCGTTCTTCAGGTCGTTCGTCGTCGCCATGGTCGGTGAGGATACCCGCGCGGGCGCAGACGCAACGACGCGCCCCGGGCAGTGCCCGGGGCGCGTCCACGTGCTGGCGCGCTCAGCGCTTGAAGGCGCTCTTGACGTTGTCCGCGGCCTTCTTGAGGCCGGACTTCGCCTGGTCGGTCTGACCCTGGCGCTCCAGGCTGTCGTCGCCCGTCGCCTTGCCGGCGGCCTCCTTGGCCTTGCCGGCGAGCTCGTCCTTGTTGGCGTCGTTCTCGCTCATGGTTCCTCCTTCGAGGGGGATAGCCGGCGCCGTTGGCGCCGTGCTCTCCTTTCTACCCACTGGTCGGTAGGCACACGTCGCCTGCACGGGTGACTGAGGCCCGCTCTGGCCGTGGGTCACGTCACGCGGGCTCCGACGGGTGTGCCCGGTCACGGGCGCCCGGGCCCGGAGCCGCTCAACGGAGGCGGTCGGCGACCTCGGCGAGCGCGTCCCGGTAGCCGTCGACGCCGCGCCCGGCGACGACCGCCGCGGCGTGCGGCCTGACCACCGAGTGGTGCCGGAAGTCCTCGGGCCTCGCCGCGGGGTCGCTGAGGTGCACCTCGACGAGCGGGGCCACCAGCTGGGCGCACGCGTCGTAGAGGGCCCAGGAGTAGTGGGTCCAGGCGGCGGCGTTGAGCACCACCGGGGTCGCGTCGTCCGCCGCGCGGTTGAGCCAGTCCAGGAGCTCGCCCTCGTGGTTGGTCTGCCGGACCTCGACGTCGAGGCCGAGCTCGGTGCCCCAGGCCGCGCAGCGCTCCGCAAGCTCGGCATGGCTCGTGCTGCCGTAGATCTCCGGCTGCCGGCGCCCGAGCCGGCCCAGGTTGGGCCCGTTCAGCACCAGCACCGGTCGGGTCATGCGGCGCCCCCGATCGCGTCGTAGGCCTCGCGGAGCCAGCGCTCCTCCGGGCCGGCGAGCACGGCCGGCCGGGCCAGCCCCTCCAGGACGACGAACCGCAGCTGCCCACCGCGCGCCTTCTTGTCCACGCGCATCGTCGCGAGCAGGTCGTCGAAGGGCGCGCCGGCGTAGGTGGTGGGCAGGCCGACCCCGCCGAAGGCCGCGCGGTGGCGCTCGACCAGCGCGCCGTCGAGGCGGCCGGCCCGGTGGGCCAGCTCGGCCGCGTAGACCGCTCCGATCGCGACGGCCTCGCCGTGCCGGATCTGGTACTCCTCGGCGCGCTCGATCGCGTGCGCCAGCGTGTGGCCGTAGTTGAGCACCTCGCGGCCGGGGTGGCCGGCGGCACCGCCGGTCTCGCGGAGGTCGCCGGCCACGACGTCGACCTTGACCCGCACCGAGCGCTCGACGAGCTCACGGAGCGCGGGCGAGGCGGGGTCGCGCGCCCCCGCCGGGTCCTCCTCGGCCAGGTCGAGGATCCGCGGGTCGGCGATGAAGCCGCACTTGACCACCTCGCCGAGCCCCGCGACCACCTCCTCGCGCGGCAGCCCCTCCAGCAGGCCCAGGTCGCACAGCACGCCCGCGGGCTCGTGGAAGGAGCCGACGAGGTTCTTGCCCGCGCCGGTGTTCACGCCGGTCTTGCCGCCCACGGCGGCGTCGACCATGCCGAGCAGCGTCGTCGGCACGTGCACGACCCGGACGCCGCGCAGCCAGGTGGCGGCCACGAACCCGCCGAGGTCGGTGGTCGCGCCACCGCCGACGGTCACCACGGCGTCGGAGCGGGTGAAGCCCACCTCGCCGAGGGCCTCCCAGCAGTCCGCGGCGACCGAGGGCGTCTTGGCCGCCTCGCCGTCCGGGACCCCGAGGGCCAGCACGTGGTGGTGCGGGCGGATGGCCTCGAGCACGGCCTCGACCGGACCAGTAAGCGACTCCGGGTGCACCACCGCGACGCGGGTGCCCTCGCCCAGCAGCGCCGGCAGCCGGTCGGCCAGGCCGTGGCCGACGACGACGTCGTACGGCGCGGGCCCGCGGACCTCGATCACGGTGTCGTCGCTCATGCCCACCCGCTCACGACAGGCCCTGCTGCACGTCGCCGGCGACATCCTCGGGCGTGCGGCCGCTGGTGTCGACGACCAGCTCCGCCACCGACTCGTAGACGGGGGTGCGCTCGTCGAGCAGCTTCTTCATCGTCGCGCGCACGTTGCCGAGGAGCAGCGGGCGCGCGGATCCGAGACCGACGCGCTTGACCGCGTCGGAGAGGCCGACGCGCAGGAACACCACGCGGTGCCCGGCCAGCAGCCCGCGGGTGCCCTCGTCCATCACGGCGCCACCGCCGAGGGCAAGCACGCCGTCGTGCTCGGCCAGGGCCCGCGCGACGGCGGCACGCTCGAGCTCGCGGAACCGGGCCTCGCCGTCGTCGACGAAGATCTCGGAGATGCTGCGGCCCTCGGCCGCCTCGACGTCGGCGTCGGTGTCCCGCACGCCCACGCCCCAGAGCTCGGCGAGCAGGTCCGCCACGGTCGTCTTCCCGGCACCCATCGGGCCGACGAGCACCGCGCGCGGGGCCCCGTTCACCGGTGCCTCAGCGCGTCGAGGTAGGCCGCCGCGTTGCGGCGGGTCTCGCCGAGCGAGTCGCCGCCGAACTTCTCCAGCACCGCGTCGGCCACGACGAGCGCGACCATCGCCTCGGCGACGATGCCGGCGGCCGGCACGGCGCAGACGTCGGAGCGCTGGTGGTGCGCCACGGCCGCCTCGCCCGTGCTCACGTCGACGGTGCGCAGCGCCCGCGGCACCGTGGCGATCGGCTTCATGGCGGCGCGCACCCGCAGCAGCTCGCCCGTGCTCATGCCGCCCTCGGTGCCGCCGGAGCGGCCGGAGGACCGGCGCACGCCCGCCTCGGAGGGCAGGATCTCGTCGTGGGCCTGCGACCCGGGCTCGGCCGCCAGGCCGAAGCCGTCACCGACCTCCACGCCCTTGATGGCCTGGATGCCCATCAGCGCGCCGGCCAGCCGGGAGTCGAGGCGACGGTCCCAGTGCACGTGCGAGCCGAGGCCCGGCGGCAGGCCGTGCACGACCACCTCGACGACCCCGCCGAGCGTGTCGCCCTCCTCGTGCGCCTCGTCGACCCGCGCCACCATCGCGGCGGACGCGTCGGGGTCCAGGCAGCGCACCGGGTCGGCGTCGAGCCGCTCGAGGTCGTCGGGGCCGGGGACGACGCCCGAGGGGGCCGGCACGCCCCCGAGCTCGACGACGTGGGAGAGCACGCTCGCGCCGAGCGCCTGCTCGAGGAACGCGGTGGCCACCCGGCCCAGCGCCACCCGGGCCGCGGTCTCGCGCGCCGAGGCGCGCTCGAGCACCGGCCGCGCCTCGTCGAAGTCGTACTTCTGCATGCCGGCGAGGTCGGCGTGCCCGGGCCGGGGGCGGGTCAGCGGCGCGTTGCGCGCGAGCCCCTCGAGCTCGTCGGCGTCGACCGGGTCGGCCGACATCACCCGCTCCCACTTGGGCCACTCCGTGTTGGCCACCTGCACGGCGACGGGGCCGCCCTGCGTGCGGCCGTGCCGGACACCGCCCGTGAAGGTGACCTCGTCCTGCTCGAACTTCATCCGGGCGCCGCGCCCGTAGCCGAGTCGGCGACGGGCCAGCGCCGCGGCGACGTCGTCGGTGGTGACCTCGACGTGCGCGGGCAGCCCCTCGAGGATGGCGACCAGGGAGGGGCCGTGGGACTCGCCCGCGGTGAGCCAACGCAGCATGCTCGCAGTGTTTCACGGGGTGGCCACCCCGCCCGTCAGCCCCCGAAGGAGCGGAACGCGGGACCCGCCATCGCCCCCACGACGGCGCCGGCCAGCATGAAGGGCCCGAAGGGGTAGCCGCTGCGGCGCACCACCCGCAGCAGCGACAGCAGCCCGCCGATCACGCCGCCGAGCAGGAAGCCGGCCCACACGCCGAGCAGCAGCGGGGCCCAGCCGAGCTGGCCGAGCGCGAGGCCGAGCACCCCGGAGAGACGCACGTCGCCGTACCCCATGCCCCTCGGGTGCACCAGCCAGAGCAGCCCGTAGAGGCCGCCGGCCACCAGCCAGCCCAGCCCGGCACGGACCAGGTCGTCGACATCGCGCTCGACCGCCGCGGCGGCGAGGACCAGCGCCAGCACGACCGCGTACGAGGGCGCGATGACCGCGGTCGGCAGCAGCATGGTGCGCCAGTCGACCACCGCGAGCGCGACGCCGACCGGCACCAGGTAGAGCCAGGTGGCCAGCGCCGGCTGCCAGCCGATGCCCAGCGCCGCCGCGGCGCCCAGCGCCGCCGCGGCCAGGGCCGCGCCCGGCGCCAGGCCCGGCAGCTCCGCGATCCGGGCGTATGGCTCCTTCGGCTCGCGCGGCTCCGGGGGCGGCGCCGGCTCCGGGATGCGGCGCAGCAGCGCCGGCACGAGCAGGCCCCCCGCCCCGCACACGACGGCCGCGACGACGACGGCCAGCACCTGCTCGTCCACGCGGGAACCCTCTCAGGCTCGGCGCGCCGCCAACGCGGACTCGCCCGCGTCGCGCATCGCGCCGAGCGGCGCCTCCCGGCCGGTGAACAGGGCAACCTGGCGCGCGGCCTGGTGCACCAGCAGGTCGAGCCCCGAGACGAGCACCTGCCCCTGCTCGGCCGCGGCCGCGGCGAGCGGGGTCGGCCAGGGGTCGTAGCGCACCTCGAAGACCACGGGGACGCCCGCGGCGCGCTCCAGCAGGCGGGCGTCCTGCGCCTCGACCGGCACGGTCGAGACCAGCACCTCCCCGGTCACCCGCGCGGTCGCGAGGTCCAGCACCTCCACGGCCGGCGCGGCCGGGTGCGCCCCGACGACGGCGGCGGCCTCGGCCGCCCGCGCGGCGGACCGGGCCAGCAGCCGCACGTGCCGGGCCCCGGCCCCCACCAGCGCCAGCGCGGCCGACGCGGCGGTCGCGCCGCCCCCGAGCACCGTGACGGTGGCCGGTGCGAGGTCGTCGCCGGCGCGCTCAGCCAGGGCTGCCGCGGCCCCGGGCACGTCCGTGTTGTCGGCGTGCCACCCGTCCGCGTCGCGGACGAGCGTGTTGGCCGCGCCCGCGAGTCGCGCGGTGTCCGTGGCGTCCGCCGCCAGCGCCAGCGCCTCCCGCTTGAGCGGCATCGTCAGCGACAGGCCCCGCCAGGCGGGGTCGTCCGCCAGCCCGGCCAGGTGCGCGGCCAGCCCGCCCTCCCCCACGCGCTGCGCGCCGTAGGTCCAGTCGAGACCGAGGGCGGCGTACGCCGCGGCATGGATCGCCGGCGACAGCGAGTGCGCCACCGGGTCGCCGAGCACCGCGCACCGGCGCCCCGCGCCCGGCCCCCCGCGGCGGGCCCGCCGGGCCCGGGCGACCCGGTCAGCACGCCCCCTCGGACTCGTTCTCGCAGTACTCCTGCAGCTCGCGCTTGTAGCCCAGGAACTCGTCGTAGGTCTCCGCGAACTTCGTCTCGCCGCTGGCGAGGTTGACGGTGACGTAGTAGAACCAGTCGCCCTCGGCGGGGTCGGTCGCCGCCGCGATGGACTCGTCGCCCGGCGCCTCGATCGGCCCCGGCGGCAGCCCCGCCGACGTGTAGGTGTTGTAGGGCGAGTCGATCTCGAGGTCCTGCTTCGTGGGCACCGCGCCGAGCTCGTTGTCCGCCGCGTAGTTGACGGTGGCGTCGATCTGCAGCAACCCGTTGGTCTCCTCGCCCTCGAGGCGGTTGTAGATGACGCGCGCGACCTTCGCCTTGTCGTCGCCGCGCCCCTCGGCCTCGACGAGGCTGGCGACGGTCATCAGCTCGTGCGGCGTGTAGCCGAGGCGGTCGGCCGCCTGCTCGAGGCCGGCCTCCCGGGCCGCCTGCCGCCACCGGTCCACCATCCGCCGCAGGATCGACGTCGGGTCGTCCTTGGGGTTGATCTCGTAGGTCGCCGGGAAGAGGTAGCCCTCGGGGTCTCCACCGGCGTACGGGGGCAGCCCGAGGCTGCCGGGCTGGTTGTCGATGACCCGCTGGAACGCCTGGCGCTTGAAGTCGGTGTCCTGGCCGAGCTGGTCCAGCACGGCCGAGACCGGCTTGCCCTCCGGCACCGTGACCTGGCTCTTGACGAGGTTCGACGGGTTCACGAGCACCTGCAGGGCCTCGGCGGCCGGCATCTCCTCCTGCAGCTCGTAGAAGCCCACCTGGATGCCGGTGGAGTCCGGGTTCTCCCGCGCCGCGTCGGTGAAGGCCTGCACGGACGCGACCACGCCCTGGTCCTTGAGCTCGCGGCCCATCTGGGTCAGGGAGTCGCCCTGCTCGACCTCGACCACGACCGAGCCCGTCCCGGGCCCGGTGTAGTCCTCGGGCTCTGCGAACGCGTCGTCGAGGAACGCCACGCCCCGGGTCACCACCAGGTAGAAGCCGCCCACGAGCACGGCCAGGGCGACGAGCGCCGCGAGGCAGCCGGGGATCCGGCGGCGGAGCCCGCGGCGGACCCGGCCGCGCCGCGGCTGGGGCTGCACCGGGAGCAGCCCGGTGGACTCGTCGACCTCCTGACCGGGGCGGGCCGGGTCGACATGGTCCAGCTCCTCGACGCGGTCGTCCGGGCGGTACTGGTCGCTCACGTGGTCTCCTCGACGTCCCTCGCGACGCCCTGCTCGGCGGGGTCGACGATCTCGCCGGGCGCCGCACCCGCGCTGCGCTCGGTGTCCAGGGCGTGCTGCAGGATGAGGACGGCGGCCTGCTGGTCCACCACGGCGCGACGCCGCTGGCCGCTGCGGCCGCCCTCGCGCAGCGCCGACTCGGCGGAGACGGTGGTCATCCGCTCGTCGCACAGCCGCACCGGCACGGGCCGGACGCGGCGGGCCAGCCTGGCGGCGAACGCGCGGGTCTTCCGCGCGGCCGGGCCCTCGCCACCGGAGAGAGAGCGGGGCAGGCCGACGACCACCTCGAGGGTGTCGTCCTCGCGCACCAGCGCGGCGAGCCGGGCGAGGTCGCCGCGGCCGCGGCGCACGGTCTCGACCGGCGTCGCGAGGACGCCGGCGGGGTCGCAGCGCGCCACGCCGATCCGGGCGTCCCCGGGGTCCACCCCGAGCCGTACGCCGTACCTCACGCTCGCCTCTGCCCGTCCTCGACCCGCTCCCGGGCGCGTCCTCCTGCGCTTCGGGCCCCCACGTCGCTGACGGTATCGAACGCCCGGCTGATCAGGCCTGCACCACGCCCGCGACCTCCGCCGGCACGCGCTCCACCGCGGCATCGACGCCGTCCGGTTCGGAGCCGCCGCCCTGGGCGACGTCGTCCTTGCCGCCGCCCTTGCCGCCGACCAGCGGCCCGACCGCGCGGACCAGCGCGTTCGCCGACAGGCCGCGCTCGCGGGCCGCCTCGTTGGTGGCGGCGACGAGCGAGACCTTGCCGTCGGCCACGCCGAGCATCACGACGACGCCGGGCCGGTCGCCGGGGATCCGGCCGCGCACGTCGAGCGCCAGCGTCCGGACGTCGCCACCGGCCGCGCCGTCGAGCCGCCGCGCCACCACGGCGACGCCGTGCACGTCTGCCGCCCCCGCGGCCAGCTCGCTCGCCTGGGAGAGCAGCTGGGCGGTGCGCACGCGCTCGATCTCCTTCTCGGCCGAGCGGAGCTTGTCGACCAGGTCGGAGACCCGCTCGGGCAGCTGCTCGGGGCGCACCTTGAGCGTGTCGGCGAGCTGGGCCAGCAGGACGTGCTCGCGGGCCAGGAACCGGTGGGCGTCGGAGCCGACCAGCGCCTCGACGCGGCGCACGCCCGAGCCGATGGAGGACTCGCCGAGCAGCTTGATCACGCCGAGCTTGCCGGAGCTGCCCGAGTGGGTGCCGCCGCAGAGCTCCCGCGCCCAGTCCCCGACGGAGACGACGCGCACCCGGTCGCCGTACCTCTCGCCGAAGAGCGCCATCGCGCCCGAGCGCACGGCGTCCTCCTGGCTCATCACCTCGGCCTCGACGGCGAGGTCGTCGAGGATCACGTCGTTGACGCGCGCCTCGACGTCCTCCATCACCGAGGTCGGCACGGCACCCGCGGCCGAGAAGTCGAAGCGGAAGCGGCCGGGGGCGTTCTCGGAACCGGCCTGCGTGGCCGTCTCGCCCAGCGCCTCGCGGAACGCCTTGTGCACCATGTGCGTGGCGGTGTGCGCGCGGCTGATCGAGCGCCGGCGACCCACGTCGACCAGCGCCTGCGCGCCCACGCCGGAGGTGACCTCGCCGGAGAGCACCCGGGCGTGGTGCACGATCAGGCCGGTGACCGGGGACTGCACGTCGCGGACCTCGACGCGCGCGCCGTTCGCGAGCTCGATGACGCCCTGGTCGGCGAGCTGGCCGCCGCCCTCGGCGTAGAACGGCGTGCGGTCCAGCACGAGCTCGACGTCGTCGCCCTCGTGCGCGGTGGCGACCACGCCGCCGCCGGCGACGATCCCGGCGACCGTGCCCTCGGAGACGACGTCGGTGTAGCCGGTGAAGTCCACCGCCCGGCCGAGCCCGTCGGCGATCTCCCGGTACGCGGCGGCGTCGCGGTGGCTGCCCCGCTTCGCGGCCGCGTCGGCCTTGGCCCGCTGCCGCTGCTCGGTCATCAGGCGGCGGAAGCCCTCCTCGTCGACCTTCAGCCCCTGCTCGGAGGCCATCTCCAGGGTCAGGTCGATCGGGAAGCCGTAGGTGTCGTGCAGCGCGAACGCCTGGTCGCCCGGCAGCACCGTGCCACCGGACTCCTTCACCCGCTTCGTCGCCACGTCGAAGATGCTGGTGCCCGCGCGCAGGGTCTGCCGGAAGGAGTCCTCCTCGGCGTACGCGACGGTGGAGATCCGCTCCCAGTCGCGGTGCAGCGCGTCGTAGGTCTCGCCCATCTTGTCCCGGCTGACCGGCATCAGCTCCGGCAGCGCCGGGTCCTCGTAGCCGAGCAGCCGGACGGCGCGGACGGCCCGGCGCAAAAGCCGGCGCAGCACGTAGCCGCGGGACTCGTTGCCGGGCGTGACGCCGTCCGCGACGAGCATCATCGAGCTGCGGACGTGGTCGGCGACGACGCGGAACCGCACGTCGTCGGTCGGGTCGGCGCCGTACCGCCGGCCGGTCAGTGCCTCGGCCCGCTGGATGACGGGGAACATCGTGTCGATCTCGTACATGTTCGGCTTGCCCTGGAGCAGGTACGCGACCCGCTCCAGGCCCATGCCGGTGTCGATGTTCTGCTTCGGCAGCGGCCCGGCGACGTCGAAGTCGGTCTTGGAGCGGACCTCGCTGAGCTCCTCCTGCATGAACACGAGGTTCCAGAACTCCAGGTAGCGGTCCTCGAGCTCCGTGGGCATCTCGGTGCGCTGGGTCGTCTCGAACTCGCCTTCGGGGCCGAACTCGGGCCCGCGGTCGTAGAGGATCTCCGAGCACGGGCCGCCGGGCCCGGGCACGCCCATCGACCAGTAGTTCTCCTTGCGGCCCAGCTTGACGATGCGCTTCTCGGGCAGGCCGGTGACCTTGACCCACAGGTCGATGGCGTCGCGGTCGTCGACGTAGACGCTCGGCCACAGGCGGGACTCCTCGAGCCCGAACCCGCCGTCGGCGACCGGCTTGGTGACGAGCTCCCAGGCGAGCTCGATCGCCTTCTCCTTGAAGTAGTCGCCGAAGGAGAAGTTGCCGCACATCTCGAAGAACGTGCCGTGCCGGGTCGTGCGGCCGACGTCCTCGATGTCGGGGGTGCGCACGCACTTCTGGATGCTGGTGGCACGGTCGTAGGGCGGCGTCTCCTGGCCGAGGAAGTACGGCTTGAAGGGCACCATGCCCGCGTTGACGAAGAGCAGGTTGGGGTCGTCGAGCAGCAGCGACGCCGACGGCACGTGGCGGTGCCCGTGGGCCTCGAAGTGGCCGGTGAAGGCGCGCCGGATCTCGGCGGAGGTCATCCCCGGACTGGTCTCACTCACTGGCTGCCTTCCTCGTGCTGGTCGTCGGTGGCCGGCGCCGCGGCGGCCAGGGCGGGTCTGGCCCGGCGTCGGGCGTCGGCGTCGATCGCGGCCGGTCCGGTCCCGTCGGGTGGGGCGACACCGAGCCGGCGACGCAGCTCGGGCTCGCTCTCGCGGCGCCCGGCGGACACCTCCTCGGCGAACATCCGCACGCCCACGTCGAGGGCGTGCAACCGGTCGCGCAGGCCGTCGGCGGTGAACGCCTCGGCGGCCCGCCGCGCGCGGGTCAGGGCGTAGACCCCCGCTCCGGCCCCGGCAGCGAACCAGAGGCCGCGGCTCATGCCGCGCCCTGCTGGCGGCCCGCCCCGGCGCCCGGCTCCTCGGGGACGCCCGTGTCGGCGCGCTGCTCGGCGTGCAGCCGGCGGCGCGCCGCGCGCAGGTCGGCGCGCCGCTGCTTCCGCGCGCGCTTGACCTCGCGGCCCATCTCGAACCGGATCCGGTGCCGCGTCTCGGGGGCCAGCGCGCGGCGGACCCCGTGCGCGACCCCGGCGGCGCGCACCGCGGACTCCCGCAGCACCAGGTCGGCGAAGAGCCGCCCCTCGATGCGGCCGTCCTCCGTGGCCGGGCGCGTCGCGGCCGCGCGACCGGGGTCCTCCGCGGCGGCGTCGGTGGCCGACACGTCGGTGATGAGGTACTCCGCGACCGCGGGCGCCGGCTGCCGTGCCGCCGGGTGCGCGGCACGCCGGGTCTCGGCGCGCAGCTCGTCGAGCTCGCGGCGCAACGCCTCGGTCTCGGCGAGCACCCGCTCCAGCGCGCGGCGGCTCCGCGCCCGGCTGCGCAGCAGCACCGCCGCGCAGCACAGCACCACCGCCGCCAGGAGCGCGGCCGCGAGGGCCGCGAACCACGGCGCCGGGCTTCCGGTCAGGAGGTCGCTGTCCACGGCGCCCGACCCTACCCGCTGTCGCGGGAGCCCCGGACCCGCCGCCGGATCCGCTCCCAGCGCTCGCGCACGGCGGCCTCGGCCCCGAGCGCGGTGGGCCGGTAGTAGCGCTCGTCCGCGACCACGTCCGGTGCGTACTGCTGCTCGGCGACGCCGTACGGCGCGTCGTGGCTGTAGAGGTAGCCGGCCCCGTGGCCGAGGTCGTTCGCGCCGCCGTAGTGGGCGTCGCGCAGGTGCGCGGGCACGGCGCCGATGCGCCCCGCGCGCACGTCGGCGGCGGCGGCGCCGATGGCCGTCGTCACCGCGTTCGACTTCGGGGCGACCGCCAGCGCGATCACCGCCTGGGCGAGGGTCAGGCGCGCCTCGGGCATCCCGATCAGCTGCACCGCCTGCGCGGCGGCGACGGCGGTGGTCAGCGCGGTGGGGTCGGCCAGCCCGATGTCCTCGCTGGCCAGGATGACCAGCCGTCGGGCGATGAACCGGGGGTCCTCCCCTGCCTCGGTCATCCGGGCCAGGTAGTGCAGTGCTGCGTCCGCGTCCGAGCCGCGGATCGACTTGATGAAGGCGCTGACGACGTCGTAGTGCTGGTCGCCCTGCCGGTCGTAGCGCACGGCGGCGCGGTCGACGGCGGTCTCCAGGGTCGCGACGTCGACGGCCGCGGCACCGCGCGCGGTGGCCGCCCCCGCGGCGGCCTCCAGGTAGGTCAGCGCCCGGCGGGCGTCCCCGCCGGCGAGCCGCAGCAGCTGTGCCCGCGCGTCCGCCGTCCAGGGTGACGGCCCCGCCGAGCCCGCGCTCGTCGGTCAGCGCCCGGTCGACGAGCTCGCCGACCTCCTCGTCGCCCAGCGACTCCAGCTGCAGCAGCAGGCTGCGGGAGAGCAGCGGCGAGATGACGGAGAAGAACGGGTTCTCCGTCGTCGCCGCCACCAGCGAGACCCAGCGGTTCTCCACGCCGGGCAGCAGCGCGTCCTGCTGGGCCTTCGAGAACCGGTGCACCTCGTCGACGAACAGCACGGTGCCCGGCCCGCCGCGCACCAGCTCGGCGCGGGCCGCGTCGATGGCGGCCCGCACCTCCTTGACCCCGGCGGAGACCGCCGAGACCTCGACGAAGCGCCGGCTGGTCTGCCGGCTCACGATCGAGGCGATGGTGGTCTTGCCCGTGCCCGGCGGCCCCCACAGCAGCAGGGACATCGGCTCCTCGCGCTCGATCAGGCGCTGCAGCGGCGAGCCCGGCTCGCGCAGCCGCCGCTGGCCGCAGACCTCCTCGAGCGTGCGCGGTCGCATCCGCACCGCCAGGGGCGCGGACGCGTGCGCCGCGTCGGCGAGCGCACCCGAGCCGGCGCCCGCCGCGGGCGCACGGTCGCCGAGGTCGAACAGGCCGTCGTCCACGGCGCCAGTCTGGCACCCGGTCGTGCGGCCGCCCGCGGGACGGTCGGCGCGCGTCAGCGACCCGTCATGCTCCGCGTCTCGAGGTCGAACCAGCGGTCCTCGTAGCCCGGCTTGTTGCCGACCGGGTCCACGCTGCCCGCGGTCGGGTCCGGGCTGCCCTGCTCGTCCACGCCGAGCAGGCGCGTGGTCACGGGGTGCTCCGGGTGCTTGCCCAGCTCGCCGGGGAAGTGGCAGGCCACCTTGTGCGTGGGGCCCACCTGGAGCAGCGGCGGCTCGACGCGCGCGCAGATGTCCTGCGCCAGCGAGCACCGCGTGCGGAACCGGCAGCCGGACGGCGGGTTGATCGGGCTGGGCACGTCGCCCTCGAGCCGGATGCGCTCCCGGCGCCCGCCGACGGCCGCCTGCTTCACGTCCGGCACCGCCGAGAGCAGGGCTTGGGTGTAGGGGTGGTGCGGCCGGCTGTAGAGCGTCTCCCGGTCGGCGATCTCGACGATCTTGCCGAGGTACATCACCGCGATCTCGGGGCAGAAGTGCCGAACCACCGCGAGGTCGTGCGCGATGAACAGGAAGGCGATGCCGAACTCCTTCTGCAGGTCCTGCAGGAGGTTGATCACCTGGGCCTGGATCGACACGTCGAGCGCGGAGACCGGCTCGTCGGCGACGAGGAGCTTGGGGTTCAGCGTGAGGGCGCGGGCGATCCCGATCCGCTGCCGCTGCCCGCCGGAGAACTCCGAGGGGTAGCGGTTGTAGTGCTCCGGGTTCAGCCCGACGACCTCGAGGATCTCCTGCACGCGGGACAGGATCTTGTCCCTCGGCACGATGTTGTGCACGGCCAGCGGCGCCCCCACGATCGCGCCGACCGTGTGCCGCGGGTTCAGCGAGGTGTAGGGGTCCTGGAAGATCATCTGGATGTCGCGCCGGTACGGCTTCACGCTGCGCTGCGACAGGTGGGCGATGTCGGTGCCGTCGAAGCGGATCTGGCCGCCGGTCGGCTCGTAGAGCCGGGTGATCAGCCGGCCGGTCGTGGACTTGCCGCAGCCCGACTCCCCCACCAGGCCCAGCGAGCCCGCGGTGGGGACCTGGAAGGAGACCCCGTCCACCGCCTGCACCTGGCCGACGGTGCGCTGGAGCAGCCCCGAGCTCTTCACGGGGAAGTACATGGTGAGGTCCTCGACCTCGAGCACCGGCTCCGCGTCGGCGCCGGCCTGACGGGTCACCGGGGCGGCCTGCTGGTCTGCCCTCGTCTCGCTCACTGGCCGTGCCTCTCGTCGCGGGCCGCGTCGGCGGCCGCCTCCGGGTCGTCGGCGCCCTCTGCGGCCTCGGCCGCCTCGGGGTCGATCGTCGGGAGGACGTCGTGCAGGAAGATCGCGTCCGGGTCCTCGAGGTGACACCGCTTCAGGTGCCCCGGCCCGCGGCCTCCGGGGTCGAGGTCGGGCAGCGTCGTGCGGCAGAGGTCCCCGCGCACCTTGTCGCTGTGCGCGCAGCGCGGCTCGAACGCGCAGCCGGGCGGCGGTCGCAGCATGCTGGGCGGGTTGCCGGGGATCGGCACGAGCTTGGCGTCCGTGGACGCCGACACGTCCGGGACGCTGCTGAGCAGGCCCCAGGTGTAGGGCATCTCGGGGTGCGTCAGGATCTCCTTGGTGGCGCCGTACTCGACGGCCCGGCCGCTGTACATCACCAGCACGTCGTCGGCGATCTCGGCGATCACGCCCAGGTCGTGGGTGATCATGATGATGGCCGAGTCGAACTCGCGCTGGAGGTCCTGGAGCAGGTCGAGGATCTGCGCCTGCACCGTCACGTCCAGCGCGGTCGTGGGCTCGTCGGCGATCAGCAGCGCGGGGTCGTTGACCAGCCCCATCGCGATCATCGCCCGCTGCCGCATGCCGCCGGAGAACTGGTGCGGGAAGTCGTCGACGCGCCGGTCCGGTTGCGGGATGCCGACCCGGTCGAGCATCCGGACGGCCTGCTTGCGCGCGTCGCGCTTGCTGGCCTTCGGGTGGTGGCTGAGGTAGGCCTCCTCGAGCTGGGAGCCCACCTTGTAGAAGGGGTGCAGCGCGGCGAGGGCGTCCTGGAAGATCATCGCCATGGAGTTGCCGCGCAGGTGCCGCATCCTGCTCTCGGGCATTCCCACGATCTCCTGGCCGTCGACCGTGATCGAGCCGGTGATGCGGGTGGCCTTCGCGTCGTGCAGCCCCATGACGGCCTGGCTGGAGACCGACTTGCCCGACCCGGACTCGCCCACGATCCCGAGCGTGCGGCCGCGCTCGACCTGGTAGCTGAGCCCCTTGACGGCGCTGAGCCACCCGTCGCCGGTCGGGAAGGCGACGGTCAGGTCCTCGACGCTCAGGTACGGCTGGCCGGTGCTGCCGGTCGGCGGCGAGGGCATGGACTCGGTCTGCGTCACGAGATCCTCACTCGGGGGTCGAGGACGCCGTAGAACACGTCCACGAGGATGTTGGCGGTGATCAGCAGCACGGCGCCGAAGATGGCGACGGCCGCGACGATGGGCAGGTCGCGCTGGCCCACGGCCTGGAGCCCCCACAGGCCGATCCCGTCGATGTTGAAGACGTACTCGGTGAAGATGGTGCCGGCGAACAGCGCGCCCAGGTCGACGCCGAAGATGGTCACGATGGGCACGAGCGCCGCGCGGAGCCCGTGCTTGTAGACCACGGTACGGGTCTTGAGCCCCTTGGCCTTGGCGGTGCGAATGTAGTCCTCGCTCAGCGTCTCGACCATCGCCCCGCGGGAGAAACGCGTGTACTTGGTGGCCTCGAAGGTGCCGAGAGCGAACCAGGCGAGGGCGAGGCCGGCGAACCACTTCGCCGGGTTCTCGGTGATCGGGAAGTAGCCGGTGTCGCTGATCAACGGCACCTCGTTGATCACCGTGGCGTAGAGGAAGATCAGCAGCGCGAAGAGGTAGTACGGCACCGAGCTGATCACCAGGAAGATCGAGACGAGCGCCTTGTCGGCGGTGGTGCCGCGGCGCCTGGCCGCGGCGATGCCGATGGGGACGCCGAAGACCAGGTAGAGCGTCGCGCCGCCGACGGCCACCGAGATCGTGGCCGGCAGGCGCTCCTTCATCTCTTCCCACACCGGCTGCTTGGTCGTGTAGGACAGCCCCAGGCAGGGGGCCGCGCAGTCATAGGTCTGGTTGCCGATCTCGATCTCGCGCCCGGCGACGACGCCCTTCATGAACCGGCCGTACTCGACGTAGACCGGGTTGTCGTAACCCAACGACTCCTCGAAGCGCTCGAGACGCTCGGGGGTGCAGCGGTTGCTCGTGTCGCGGTCGCAGATGGGCTGCGCCGGGGACGACGGCCCGTACCAGAAGAGCGCGAAGACCGCGAGCGTCATCAGCAGGATGACGAAGAATCCGATCAGGACCCGCTTGACGATGTAGGCGAACAACCTGCTCTGCTCCTGGCGTGGGTCGGGCTGGGCTCGTGGGAGGTGGCGCGAAGGCTGCCGAGGGACCGTCGGGTGGGGGCGGGTGCCCCCACCCGACGGGCCGTGAGGCGGTGCGGCCCGGGCTCAGCCGGGCCGCCCGGCCTCACTGCTCGACGTAGACCCCCTTGTAGTACGGGGAGCCGATGGCGCCGTCGCCGACGCCGTTGCCGATCTGCTCACCGAACATGTACAGGTCGTTGCGGTAGGCGGTCGGGATGATCGGCAGGTAGTCGGTCATCACCTTCTTGTCGATGTCGCCCCAGGCCTCGGCCTGCTCCTCCTGCGGCATCTCCACGACCTCCGAGATCATCTCGTCGATCTCGGCCTCGGAGAAGTTGCCGGTGTTGTAGGTGGCGCCCGACTCGACCATCGGGGGCACCATCGTCAGGCCCGAGGGCCAGTCGGAGCACCAGTTCACGCCTCGGAGGTTCAGGGACTTGTTGACCTTGTTGTCCGGGTCGAGCCAGGTGTTGTACGGCGACTCCTGCGTCGGGATGTCCTTGACCGCGAAGCCCGCCTCCTCGAAACCCTTCTTGAGCTGCTCGTTCGCCTGGCGGGCCAGCGGGTCCGCCGCGAAGTAGACGTAGCTCAGCTCGTACTCGCCCGGCTCGTGGCCGTCCTCGGCCAGCAGCTCCTTCGCCTTCTCGGGCTGGAAGGTGAACTGCTCGCCGTCGGCGAAGAAGTCGTCGCCGGGCTTGCCCGCCATGCCCGGGGGCATGATCGAGTTGGCCGGGACGCGCGTCACGCCGGGCACCTCGCCACCGGCCAGCCAGACGTCCTCGTAGTTGTAGCCGTACGCGATCGCCTTGCGGACGTTGAGCGACGTCTTCTCGTACACCGGGTACTCGAAGCTGGTGCACTGCGAGGACTGCTGCACGAGGCGGTCGCCGAGCTGGTTGCTCAGCCGCGAGTAGTTCGCCGCGCCGGTCTCGGTCGAGATCGCCGTCTGGGCGTCGGAGCTCTCGTTGAGGAAGATCTGGTCGACCTTGTTCTGGTCGGCGTTGAACTTGAACTCGTACCTGTCCGGGTACTGCGTCCGCGCCGGGTCGGTCGCCGGGTCCCACTGGTCGTTGCGGACCAGGACGAGCTCCTCCGTCGGGCGGAAGGACTCGACCTTGTAGGGACCGTTGGACAGCGGCTTCTTGCCGTAGTCCGGCGGGTCGGAGACCTTGCCGGTCGGCACCGCGCCGATCGCCATGAAGGCGCCCCAGTAGTCCATGTCGGGGAACGGCTGGGACATCTTGATCGTGACGTCCTGGCCGTCGACCGTGACGCCGTCGTAGTCCTTGTTCGGGTTCGTGTACGGGCCGGCGTAGTCGTCGGCGCCGGCGAAGTACTTCGTGGAGTACTCCGTGCCCGGGCCGCCGGGGAACGTCTCGGAGTCCAGCGACCGCTGGATGCCGAACGCGATCTCCTCGGGGGTGACGGGCTTGCCGTCCTCCCACGTCGCGTCGTCGCGGATCGTGAACGTCCACTCGGTGAAGTCGTCGTTCGGCGTGCCCAGGCCGGTGGCGAGGTCGGGCACGAGCACCATGGTGCCGTCCTCGTCCCGCTTGTACTGGGTCAGCGAGCGGGTGGTCAGGGCCTGCTGGATCGAGTTGCCCGTCACCGACCAGCCCTCGGTGGGGTCCAGGGTGTCGGGACCCGGGTCGCCCGGCAGGTGCACGGTGACCGTGCCGCCCTCGGTGGCGCCCTCGACCTCGGCCGGGCCGGTGGCCTCGGCGTCCTTGGTGCCGCCCTCCTGACCCTCGAACTCGCGGTCCGTCGAGGAGCCGCCGCTGTCGCCTCCGCCGCCGCAGGCGGCGAGGACGATCATGGAGGCCCCGGCCACGACGGCCAGCGGCTTGGTTCTCTTCATGGTGTCCAGCCTTTCGGTGTGTGTGTCGACCCGGCGGGGGTGCCGCGCGGGACGGGTGTGGGCCCGGTCAGCGCCGGGACTTGGGGTCGACCGCGTCGCGGATCGAGTCACCCAACAGGTTGAGAGCGACGACGAGGATGACGATCCCGAGCATCGGCTCCCAGAGGAACAGGGCGTACTGGTCGAAGTAGGGCACCGCGGCGAGGATCGTCTGGCCCCACGAGGCGCCCTCGGTGATGCCGATGCCCAGGAACGCCAGCGCGGCCTCCGCGGCCACGAACGTCGGCAGCATCAGCGAGACGGAGATGACGATCGGCGCGGTCAGGTTGGGCAGCAGCTCGCGGACCAGCACCCGGCGCATGGGCATGCCGAGCACCCGGGCCGCCTGGATGAACTCGCGCTCGCGCAGCGAGAGCACCTCACCGCGGATCAGGCGGGCGATCGGCATCCACCCGAAGAACGACAGGATGCCGATGAGCGTCCAGAACTGCACCGTCGCGTAGAGGTCCGGGTTGATCGCGAAGCGCTCGGTGACGATCGGGGAGATCACGAGGGCGGCGAGGATGAACGGCAGGGCGAGGAAGAGGTCGATCACGAAGGACAGCACCCGGTCGACCCAGCCGCCGAGGAAGCCGGCGAAGAGCCCGACGGTCACGCCGATGACCGTGGCGACGAGCGTGGCGAGCGAGGCCACCGAGAGGGAGGTGCGGGCGCCGTACAGCCAGTACGCGAGGTTGTCGCGGGCCGTCTGGGGGGCGATGCCGAACGGGTGGTCGGGGTCGAAGCCGTGGTTCGGAGGTCCCTCCTTCGGGAGGCCGCCGCTCAGGAAGTCGAGCTGCTCGCTCGGGCTCCCCGGCTCCAGGTCCACCCCGACGGCCCGCGAGATCACGCCGGCGAACGCCGCGAGCAGCACGAAGATCCCGACGGTGATCATGCAGACGAGCGCGACCTTGTCCTTGACGAGCCGCTCGCCGACGACGCGGGCCGTCGACTTGCCGGCGAAGGGGTCCTCGCCGGTCTGCTCGTGACCCCCCTCGTTCTCGGGGTCGACCAGTGAGCGCTCGTCGGCATCCGCCTCGACCGGTGTCGACATGCTCTCCCTATCGCGTCGCAGGCTCCCGGACGCGGTGCTCATGCCGCCGATCAGATTCCCGGGAGAGCGCTCGTCAAGCGCCTCCGTGACTGTAGGCCACGTCACGGGGCCGAACGATCAACCAGCGGTAACGATCGGGACACAGCGGAGCGACCCCGGGAACGGGCGCCCACCATCGTCATGACGCAGCGATTCGGGCGCTGGTCGATGCCGCCGCGCCCCGTCCCGTTTCCGCTGGTCCAGAGCGGTTCACCCCCGGTGGTCGAGGCGCGAGGGCGTCAGTCGGTGACGGGCGCCGCGGGCCGGGCGTCCACGCCCGCCTCCTTGCGCTGCTGCACCGTGATGGGCGCGGGCGCGGCGGTCAGCGGGTCGAACCCGCCGCCCGACTTCGGGAAGGCGATGACGTCGCGGATCGAGTCCGTGCCGGCGAGCAGGGCGCAGATCCGGTCCCAGCCGAAGGCGATCCCGCCGTGCGGCGGCGCGCCGTACGCGAACGCCTCGAGCAGGAAGCCGAACTTCTCCTGCGCCTCGTCGCGGTCGAGGCCCATCAACGCGAAGATCCGCTCCTGCACGTCGCGGCGGTGCACACGCACCGAGCCGCCGCCGATCTCGTTGCCGTTGCAGACGATGTCGTAGGCCCAGGCCAGCGCGTTGCCGGGGTCGGCGTCGAAGCCGTCGGGGTCCTGGGGCGCGGTGAAGGCGTGGTGCACGGCCGTCCACGCGCCGGAGCCGACGGCGACGTCCCCCGCGGCGGTGGCCTCCTCGGCGGGCTCGAAGAGCGGGGCGTCGACCACCCAGACGAAGCGCCACGCGTCGGGGTCGATGAGCCCGAGCCGGTGGCCGATCTCGAGGCGGGCGGCCCCCAGCAGCGCGCGGCTGGACTTCGGGGCACCGGCCGCGAAGAAGACGCAGTCCCCCGGCTCGGCGCCGACATGGGCGGCCAGGCCCGCCTTCTCCCCCTCGGAGAGGTTCTTGGCGACGGGCCCGCCGAGGGTGCCGTCCTCGGCCACCAGCACGTAGGCCAGGCCCTTGGCGCCGCGCTGCTTGGCCCACTCCTGCCAGGCGTCGAGCTGGCGGCGCGGCTGGTCGGCGCCACCGGGCATCACCACGGCGCCGACGTACGCCGCCTGGAAGACCCGGAACGGGGTCTCGGCGAAGTACGCCGTGCAGTCCACGAGCTCCTGGCCCATCCGCAGGTCGGGCTTGTCGGTCCCGAAGCGAGCCATCGACTCGGCGTAGGTGAGCCGCGGGATCGGCGTGTCGAGCTCGTGGCCGATCAGCCGCCACAGCGCGGCGAGCACCTCCTCCGACAGCGCGAGCACGTCCTCCTGGTCGACGAAGCTCATCTCGACGTCGAGCTGGGTGAACTCGGGCTGCCGGTCGGCGCGGAAGTCCTCGTCCCGGTAGCACCGCGCGATCTGGTAGTAGCGCTCCATCCCGGCGACCATCAACAGCTGCTTGAACAGCTGCGGGCTCTGCGGCAGGGCGTACCAGCTGCCGGGCTTGAGCCGCGCGGGCACCAGGAAGTCGCGGGCGCCCTCGGGGGTCGAGCGCGTCAGGGTCGGGGTCTCCACCTCGACGAACTCGTGCCGGTCGAGCACGGCGCGCGCGGCCTTGTTGACCTCGCTGCGCAACCGCAGGGCACGGTTCGGGCCGGGACGGCGCAGGTCGAGGTAGCGGTGCCGCAGGCGGGCCTCCTCCCCGACCGACGCCTCGCCGTGGCCTGTGTCGTCCACGGGGAACGGCAGCGCCGCGGAGCCGCTGAGCACCTCGAGGTCGGTGGTGATCACCTCGATCTCCCCGGAGGGCAGCTGCGGGTTCTCGTTGCCCTCGGGGCGACGGCGGACCTCGCCCGTGACGCGGATGCAGAACTCGCTGCGCAGCGCGTGCGCCACGTCCTCGTCCCGCACCACGACCTGGACCAGGCCGCTGGCCTCCCGGAGGTCGAGGAAGGCCACGCCACCGTGGTCCCGGCGCCGGGCGACCCACCCGGCGAGGGTCACGGTCTGGCCGACGTGCTCGGCGCGGAGGGCGCCGGCGTCATGGGTGCGGATCACTGCTGCTCGCTTCCCTCGGTGGTGCTCTGCTGGGGGGTGGTCACTCGGGGGCGCAGGTCCTGGCGCGGCGGGGACCACGCGTCGGGGTCGGCCTCCGCCTGGTCGCCGGAGCGGATGTCCTTGACCTGGTGCGTGCCGCCCGGGTCAGCGGGCGGGAACCACACCCAGGGGATGCCGCGGCGCTCCGCGTACCGGATCTGCTTGCCGAACTTCTGCGCGGCGGCCGCGACCTCGCAGGGGATGCCGCGGGCGCGCAGCGCGGTGGCGACCGCGTCGCTGGCGCGCCGGGAGTCCTCGTCCACCAGGGCCACCAGCACCGCGCTCGGCACCGAGCGGTCGGCGGCCAGGCCGGTGCGCGCGAGGATGGGCAGGACGACGCGGCTCACGCCGAGCGAGATGCCCACGCCGGGATAGGTCGACCGGCCGTCGGAGGCCAGCGCGTCGTACCGGCCCCCGGAGCAGATCGAGCCCAACGACTCGTAGCCCTCCAGGCGCGTCTCGTAGACCGTGCCCGTGTAGTAGTCGAGGCCGCGGGCGACCGAGAGGTCGGCCTCGATGCGGACCCGGTCGTCAGCCAGGTCGGCACAGCCGCGCAGCAACGCCGCGAGCTCCTCGAGCCCCTCGGTCAGGAGCGGGTGCTCGACGCCCAGGGCGCGGACCCGGTCGGTCACGCCCTCGTCGGGTCCGCGGACGGCGGCCAGCTCGAGCACGCGGTCGGCATCCCCGTCGGCGAGGCCGGCCTCGTCGACGAGCATCGCGCGCACCTGCTCGGCCGGCAGCTTGTCGAGCTTGTCGACCAGGCGCAGCACGTCGTCGGCGTCCTCGAGGCCCAGGCCGGCGTAGAACCCCTGGACCACCTTGCGGTTGTTCACCTGCAGCCGGAACCCGGGCAGCCCGATCGTCGCGGGGTCGGTCAGCCGCCGCATCGCGTCGAGCATCACGCGGGCGACCTCGACGTCGTGGTGGACGGGCAGGGTGTCGCGGCCGACGACGTCGATGTCGGCCTGGGTGAACTCACGGAAGCGCCCCTCCTGGGGCCGCTCGCCGCGCCAGGCGCGTTGCACCTGGTAGCGGCGGAAGGGGAACTCGAGCCGGCCGGCGAACTCCTGCACGTAGCGCGCGAAGGGCACGGTCAGGTCGAAGTGCAGGCCGAGGCCGGCGTGCCCCTCCGCCGACTCCTCGTGCAGCCGGCGCAGCAGGTAGACCTCCTTGGAGGTGTCGCCCTTGCGCAGCAGCTGGTCCAGCGGCTCGACCGAGCGGGTCTCCACGCCCGCGAAGCCGTGCAGCTCGAAGGTCTCGCGCAGCGCGTCGACCACCAGCTGCTCGACGTAGCGCTGCGCGGGCAGCAGCTCGGGGAACCCGCTCAGCGGGCCGGGCCGGGCCACCTCACAGCCCCCGGGTGACCTGGTCGGTCGCCCCGGCGACGGCGGCGTCGATCCCCCGGTCGGCGATCTCGCGCAGGAAGGGGTTGCCGGCGCGCTCCTGGCCGATGGAGGTCTGCTCGCCGTGGCCGGGCAGCACCACGATCTCGTCGGCCAGCGGGAGCACCTTGGTGGCCAGGCTGCGCAGCATCGTGGGGTGGTCGCCGCCGGGGAGATCGGTGCGGCCGATCGAGCCGGCGAAGAGCAGGTCCCCGGAGAACATCACCTCCGGCACGCCCTGGGCGGCGTACGGCATCCGGAACGCGACGGACCCGCGGGTGTGCCCCGGCGCGTGGTCGACAGTGAACTCCACGCCTGCCATCTCGACCACCTGGCCGTCGCCGAGCTCGCGAACGGCCTCGGGCTCGGCCCACTCGGCCTTCTCGTCGCCGAGCATCATCGGCAGCGCGGCGCGCATGTCGGGCGAGATGCCCGCCAGCGGGTCGCTGAGCAGGTGCCGGTCCTCCGGGTGGATCCACGCGGTCGCGTCGTAGCCGCCCGCGACGGGAGCGGCGCACCACATGTGGTCGAGGTGGCCGTGCGTGAGCAGCACGTGCACGGGCTTCAGCCCGTGCTCCTCCACGACCTGGCGGACCCCCTCGGTGGCGTCCTTGCCGGGGTCGATCACCACGCACTCGGCGCCCGGGGCGGTCGCCACGACGTAGCAGTTGGTGCCCCACGGGCCTGCGGGAAATCCGGCGATGAACACGCCTGCACACTAGCGATCGGCCGCGGCGCGGCACGAACCGGCAAACCCCGCCGCCCGGCGCGCGACGCCGGGGCCGGCGCGAGGCCGCGGCTAGCATGGTCGGCGGACCCGCGTCCCGGCCCCGGCCGGCCGGCGCGGGAGGCCGGAGTTCGCCGAGTGAAGAGGGACGAGACGAGTGTCGGCAACGGAGTGGGGCCGCGTCGCCGAGGACGGCACGGTCTACGTGCGCGGCGCCGACGGCGAGCGGGCCGTCGGGCAGTACCCCGAGGGCTCGCCCGAGGAGGCGCTGGCCTTCTACACCGAGCGGTACGAGGCGCTGGCCTTCGAGGTGCACCTGCTCGAGGTGCGGGTCAACGCGGGCAAGCTCTCCCCCGACGAGGCCACCACCTCGGTGCGCACCGTGCGCGAGCAGGTCAAGGAGGCCGCGGCGGTGGGCGACCTGGACTCGTTGGTCGGCCGGCTGGACGCCCTCGGGCCGGTGATCGCGAGCCAGCGCGACCTCCGACGGGCCGAGCGCGCCGAGCGGCAGGCGGCGGCGAAGCAGGACAAGGAGCGGATCGTCGAGGAGGCCGAGGCGGTCGCGGCGGGCTCGGACTGGCGGCACGGCGCCGACCGGCTGCGCGCACTCCTCGAGGAGTGGAAGCACCTGCCCCGGCTCGACCGGTCCACGGACGACGCGCTGTGGCGGCGGTTCTCCTCGGCGCGGACGGCGTACACCCGGCGGCGCAAGCAGCACTTCGCCGAGCTGAACGAGAAGCGCGAGGCCGCCCGGGTGGTCAAGGAGCGCCTGGCCACCCAGGCCGAGGGTCTCGCCGACTCCACCGACTGGGGGGCCACGGGCGCGCGCTTCCGGGACATGATGCGGGAGTGGAAGGCCGCCGGCCCGGCGCCGCGCGACGTGGACGAGCAGCTCTGGAAGCGCTTCCGCGGCGCCCAGGACACCTTCTTCGGGGCACGCGACGCCGCGAACGCGGAGATCGACGCCGAGTTCGCCGCGAACGCCGAGGTCAAGGAGGGCATCCTCGCGGAGGCCGAGGCGCTGCTGCCGGTCACCGACGCCGAGGGGGCGAAGCGCGCCTTCCGCGGACTGGCCGAGCGCTGGGACGCGGCGGGGAAGGTGCCCCGCGACAAGGTCAAGTCGCTCGAGGGCCGGATGCGCGCGGTCGAGCAGGCCATCCGCGCGGTCGAGCAGGAGCAGTGGCAGCGCACCGACCCCGAGAAGTCGGCACGCGCCGACGACATGGTGTCCAAGCTCGAGGCGACCATCGCGGGGCTGGAGGCCGACCTGGCGGCAGCCCGCGAGCGCGGCGACGACCGCGCGGCCTCGCGCGTGGAGCAGGACCTCGCCTCGCGGCGTACGTTCCTCGAGATGGCCCAGCGCGCCGCCGCCGACTACTCCTGAGCGACACCCCCGCCGGTCGAGGTGCGAGCACAGCGAGCCACGAGACCGACCACGCCCTGCAGCCGCCCCTGCACCGGACCCTTCGTGGCTCGGCTCCGCCTCGCACCTCAGGGACCGCCGCGCCGCGCCGGCGCTACTGGGTGACGCGGTAGGCGTCGAAGACGCCGTCGACGCTGCGGACGGCCTTGAGCACGGTGTCCAGGTGCTTCGCGTCGCCCATCTCGAAGGAGAAGCGGGACTTCGCCACGCGGTCGCGCGTCGTGCTCAGCGAGGCGCTGAGGATGTTCACGTGCTGGTCGCTGAGCACCATGGTGATGTCGGAGAGCAACCGGGCCCGGTCGAGCGCCTCGACCTGGATGTTGACCAGGAACGACGACTGCGCGGTCGGCGCCCACTCGACCTCGAGCAGGCGCTCGGGGCGCTGGTTCAGGGCCGAGGCGTTGGTGCAGTCCGCACGGTGCACCGACACGCCGCCGCCCTTGGTGACGAAGCCGATGATCGGGTCCGGCGGCACGGGGGTGCAGCACTTGGCGAGCTTCACCCACAGGTCGCTGACGCCCTTGACCACGACCCCGGAGTCGGTGCTGCGCGGCGTGCTGCGCCGGCGCCGCCCGGTGATCGTCACCGACTCGGCCAGCTCCTCGGCGGCGCCGTCCTTGCCGCCGTGCGCCTCGAGCACCCGCTTGACCACGGCCCGCGCGGAGAGGTTGCCCTCCCCCACCGCCGCGTACAGCGCCGCCACGTCGGCGTGCTTGTAGTGCGTCGCGGCCTCGGTGAGCGTGTCGTGGGACAGCAGCCGCTTGAGCGGCAACCCCTCCTTGCGCATCTGCCGGACGATCGAGTCCTTGCCGCGCTCGATTGCCTCCTCGCGGCGCTCCTTGGTGAACCACTGCCGGATCTTGTTGCGCGCCCGGGGCGACTTCACGAACGACAGCCAGTCGCGCGAGGGGCCGGCGTTCGGCGCCTTGGAGGTGAAGACCTCGACCACGTCGCCGTTCTCCAGCGGGGACTCCAGCGGCACGAGGCGGCCGTTCACCCGCGCGCCGATCGTGTGGTGCCCGACCTCGGTGTGCACCGAGTAGGCGAAGTCCACCGGGGTCGCGCCGGCGGGCAGGGCGATCACGTCGCCGGCCGGGGTGAAGACGTAGACCTCGGCCCGGTTGATCTCGAAGCGCAGCGACTCCAGGAACTCGCCCGGGTCCTCGACCTCGGACTGCCAGTCGAGCAGCTGGCGCACCCAGCTCATGTCGTCGAGGTCGCCGCGCCGCTCGGTGTCGAAGCCGTTGCGGCCGTCCTCCTTGTACTTCCAGTGCGCCGCGACGCCGTACTCGGCGCGCCGGTGCTGGGCGAAGGTGCGGATCTGGATCTCGACCGGCTTGCCCTGCGGCCCGATCACCGTCGTGTGCAGCGACTGGTACATGTTGAACTTCGGCATCGCGACGTAGTCCTTGAACCGGCCGAGCACCGGGTTCCAGGCCGAGTGCAGCACGCCGAGCGCCGAGTAGCAGTCGCGGTCCTCGTCGACCAGGATCCGCAGGCCGACGAGGTCGTAGATGTCGGAGAACTCGCGGCCGCCCACGATCATCTTCTGGTAGATCGAGTAGTAGTGCTTGGGCCGCCCGGTGACCTTCGCCTTGATCCGGGACTCCTTGAGGTCCTGCTCGACCCGCCCGATCACCTCGGCGAGGAACTGGTCGCGCGACGGCGCGCGCTCGGCGACCAGCCGCACGATCTCGTCGTAGATCTTGGGGTGCAGGGTCGCGAACGCGAGGTCCTCGAGCTCCCACTTGAGCGTGTTCATGCCCAGCCGGTGGGCCAGCGGCGCGAAGATGTCGAGCGTCTCGCGGGCCTTGCGCTCCTGGGTCTCCTGCTTGAGGTATCGCAGCGTGCGCATGTTGTGCAGCCGGTCGGCGAGCTTGATCACGAGCACCCGGATGTCGCGGGCCATCGCGACGATCATCTTGCGGATCGTCTCGGCCTGGGCCGCGTCGCCGTAGGTGACCTTGTCGAGCTTGGTCACCCCGTCGACGAGCTGGGCGACCTCGTCACCGAAGTCGGCGCGCAGCTCCTCGAGGCTGTACGCCGTGTCCTCCACCGTGTCGTGCAGCAGCGCCGCGCACAGCGTCGGCTCGGTCATCCCGATGTCGGCGAGGATCGTGGTCACCGCGAGCGGGTGGGTGATGTAGGGGTCGCCGCTCTTGCGCATCTGGCCCCGGTGGGCCAGCTCGGCCGCCTCGTACGCGCGGGCCAGCAGCGCGAGGTCGGCCTTGGGGTGGTTGGTCCGGACGGCGCGGAACAGCGGCTCCAGCACCGGCGACGCTCCCCGCCGCGGGTGCCGATCCGGGCCAGCCGGGCCCGCATCCCGCGGGCCTGGGTGACCGGGTCGAGCGGGCGCTCGCGCGGACCCGCGGCGCCGCCCTCGGTGGCGGCCGCCTCCGACTCCGTGTCCGTGCGATCGGTCACGTCGTCAGTGTAGGTGCCCTCACACGCTCGCCAGCGCCCGCACGGGTAGGTCGCCCAGCGCGGCGCGTCCCTCGAGGAACGAGAGCTCGAGCAGCAGCGCGGCGCCGTGCACGCTGCCGCCGCACCGCTCGACCAGCTCGCGCGTGGCGGCCAGCGTGCCGCCGGTGGCGAGGACGTCGTCCACGACCAGCACCCGCTCCCCCGGCCGGACGCCGTCCGCGTGCACGGCGAGCTGCGCCTCGCCGTACTCCAGCGCGTAGGAGACCTCGTGGGTCTCGCGCGGCAGCTTCCCGGCCTTGCGGACGGGTACGAACCCGACCCCGAGGGCCAGGGCCACCGGCACGCCGAGCAGGAACCCGCGCGCCTCCATGCCGACCACGGCGTCCACCGCGGGAGCGCCGGAGGCGTCCCGGCCGTGGGCGGCGAGCGCCTCGACCACGGCACCGAGCCCCTCGGCGTCTCGCAGCAGCGGGGTGATGTCCTTGAAGACGACGCCCGACTCCGGGAAGTCCGGCACGTCCTCGACCAGCCGGGCCAACGCCTCGCGGGCGCGCTCGTCGGTCATCAGCGGGTGGCGCCGCCCTCGGACCCGTCGGCGCCGTTGTCGCCGGGGTCGCCGTTGGTCGCGTCCGCGTCGTCGGTGCGCGCCTCGTCGTCCTCGGGGCGCTCGACCTGGCTCTCCACCGCGCCGACGGAGCCGCGCGCGGCCTCGACGACCACGCCGGGCGCCAGCTCGAGCTGGAGGCGGCCCTGCTCCTCGTCGACGCCGAAGACGGTCGCGTAGATGCCGGACTGCAGCATCACGCGGTCTCCGGGACCGAGGCTGGACTGCATCCGGGCCATCTCGCGCTGGCGCTTGCTCTGGGGCCTGATCAGCAGGAACCAGAACAGGAACGCGATCAGGATGATCGGGATGAACTCCACGACTTCCTCTCCTCGGCACGGGCGGCCGGGTGGGGGGTGCTGGGCAGCCGCGAGTCTACGCAGGCCTCACGACTCGAACAGCGTGGCGTCGCTCGGGGCGGAGCCCGGCGCCGGTGCCTCGAGCCCCAGGTGCGCCCACGAGGCCGGCGTGGCGACCCGCCCGCGCGGCGTGCGCGCCAGGAAGCCGTTGCGCACCAGGAACGGCTCCGCCACCTCCTCGACCGTCTCGCGCTCCTCGCCGACCGCGACGGCCAGCGTCGAGACGCCCACGGGACCGCCCCCGAACCGGCGGCACAGCACGTCGAGCACCGCCCGGTCGAGACGGTCGAGGCCGGAGGCGTCGACCTCGTAGAGGTCCAGCGCGGTGTGCGCCACCGGCTCGTCGACGACCCCGTCGGCGCGGACCTGGGCGTAGTCGCGCACGCGGCGCAGCAGCCGGTTGGCGATCCGCGGGGTGCCGCGGGAGCGGCCGGCGATCTCGGCCGAGCCCTCGCGGGTCACGGGGACGCCGAGCAGCTCCGCCGAGCGGCGCACGATCGTGTCCAGCTCGTCAGGCTCGTAGAACTCCAGGTGCGCGGTGAAGCCGAACCGGTCGCGCAGCGGGCCCGGCAGCAGGCCCGCGCGGGTGGTCGCGCCGACCAGCGTGAACGGGGGGATCTCCAGCGGGATGGCCGTGGCCCCCGGACCCTTGCCGATGACGACGTCGACCCGGAAGTCCTCCATCGCCATGTAGAGCATCTCCTCGGCCGGGCGGGCCATCCGGTGCACCTCGTCGACGAAGAGCACGTCGCCCTCGTTGAGCCCGGAGAGGATGGCGGCGAGGTCGCCGGCGTGGGTGAGCGCCGGGCCGGAGGTGAGGCGCAGCGGGCTGCCCATCTCGGCGGCGATGATCATCGCCAGCGTCGTCTTGCCCAGGCCGGGCGGCCCCGAGAGCAGCACGTGGTCGGGGGCCTTGCCGCGCTGGCGCGCGGCCTCGAGCACCAGCCCCAGCTGCTCGCGGACGCGGGTCTGGCCCACGACCTCGTCCAGCGTGCGGGGCCGCAGCGCGGCCTCGACGGCGCGCTCGTCGCCGTCCGCCTCGGCGAGGGTCAGCGACGAGAGGTGGGCGTCCTCCGCGCGCGGCCAGGTCGTCGTCGTGCATCCCGGGGTGCACCTCAGGCCCGGCTCAGCGTCTGCAGCGCGGCGCGCAGCATGGCCGGCACGTCGGGGTCGTCGCCGGCCCCGTCGGCGACCTCGCGGACCGCCTTGTCCGCCTCCTTGGCCGACCACCCGAGCCCCACCAGCCCCTGCTGCACCTGCTCGCGCCAGCCCGCCCCCGGCGCCGCCACCGGGAGCGGCCCGGCTCGCGGGGACCGCGACCGGGGCGCCCAGTCGGTCGCGCAGCTCGAGGATGATCCGCTGCGCCCCCTTCTGGCCCACGCCCGGCACCCGGGTCAGGGTCTTCACGTCCTCGTCCGCCACCGCGCGCCGCAGCTCGTCCGGCGCCAGCACCGCGAGCATCGCCTGGGCGAGCTTCGGGCCCACCCCCGAGGCGGTCTGCAGCAGCTCGAAGCACTGCTTCTCGTCGGTGTCGGCGAAGCCGAACAGCGTCATCGAGTCCTCGCGGACCACCATGGACGTCGGCAGCTCCGCCGCCTGGCCCTCGCGCAGCGCCGCGAGCGTGCCGGGCGTGCACATGAGCTCGAGCCCGACGCCCCCCGCGCCATCGCCGCCGACGTCGATCACCGCGCTGGCAAGCCCCACGTCGGCCACCCGGCCCCGGACGAACGCGATCATGCGTGCCTCCCCTGCTGTGCTGGTTCCTGTGCTGGTTCCTGTGCTGATTGCTGGGCTACCTGCTGGGGCGGCCGCGTGCGGCCCCCCTGCGCGCGGGACACCGCGGCGTCGATGCGGGCCTGCGCGCCGCCGCGCCAGATGTGCGTGATCGCGAGCGCCAGCGCGTCGGCGGCGTCCGCCGGCCGCGGCGGCTCGTCGAGGCGCAGGATGCGCGTGATCATCGCGCCGACCTGGGCCTTGGTCGCCCGGCCGTTGCCGGACACCGCGGCCTTGACCTCGCTGGGCGTGTGCAGCGCGACCGGCAGCCCGCGGCGCGCCGCGCACACCAGGGCCACGCCGCTGGCCTGCGCGGTGCCCATCACCGTGCTGGAGTCGGAGCGCGCGAAGACCCGCTCGACGGCGACGCCGTCCGGGCGGTGCTCGTCGAGCCAGGCGTCGACGCCCCGCTCGATCGTGATCAGGCGTTGTGCGACGGGCAGGTCGGCCGAGGTGCGCAGCACCCCGACGTCGACGAGGCCCAACGGCCGGCCGACCTGCCCCTCGACCACGCCCATGCCGCAGCGGGTCAGGCCCGGGTCGATGCCGAGCACGCGCATGAGGCCCTCCGGGTCGCGTCGGGGCGGGCAGCCGTTCCGAACAGGTGTTCGGAACCGACGCTAGCCGCTCGCCACGCTCGGGTCCGCGCGACACGCAGGCCCGCGGCCGGCCACCGACACCCGGCGGCTCAGGCGTCCTGGAGCTCCGCGAGCACCTCGTCGGAGACGTCGACGTTGGAGAAGACGTTCTGCACGTCGTCGAGGTCGTCGAGCGCGTCCACGAGGCGGAAGACCTTGCCCGCGTCCTCGGTGCCGACCTCGACCGACATGTCCGGCCGGAAGGACGCCTCGGCCGAGTCGTAGTCGACCCCGGCGCCCTGCAGCGCCTCGCGCACCGCGACCAGGTCGCTGGGGTCCGAGACCACCTCGAGCTGCTCGCCGAGGTCGACCACCTCCTCGGCACCGGCCTCGAGGGTCGCGTCGATCAGGTCGTCCTCGGTGACGCTGCCGCCGCCGTCCTGGCCGGCCGGCACGACGACGACGCCCTTGCGGTGGAACATGAACGACACCGAGCCCGGGTCGGCCAGCGTGCCGCCGTTGCGGGTCATCGTCGTGCGGACCTCCATGGCGGCGCGGTTCTTGTTGTCCGTCAGGCACTCGACCAGCACCGCGACGCCGGCGGGGCCGTAGCCCTCGTACATGATCGTCTGGTAGTCCGCGCCGCCGGCCTCGGCGCCGGAGCCGCGCTTGACCGCGCGGTCGATGTTGTCGTTGGGGACCGAGGACTTCTTCGCCTTCTGGATGGCGTCGAAGAGCGTCGGGTTCGCCGACGGGTCGCCGCCGCCCATGCGGGCCGCGACCTCCACGTTCTTGATCAGCTTGGCGAACAGCTTGCCGCGCTTGGCGTCGATCGCGGCCTTCTTGTGCTTCGTGGTCGCCCACTTGGAGTGGCCAGACATGCGTCCTCTTCTGCTCTCGTGTCAGTCGTTCGCGTCCCGGCCGGCCCGCGCGTCCGCGACCAGGTCCACGAACATCCGGTGGACCCGCGCGTCGCCCGTGACCTCGGGGTGGAAGGACGTCGCCATCAGGCGGCCCTGCCGCACGGCCACGATCCTATCGCCGCCGGTCGTGTCCACGACCCGCGCGAGGACCCGGACCCCGGCGCCGGCCTTCTCGACCCAGGGCGCGCGGATGAAGGTGGCCGGCAGGTCGAAGGCCTCCCCGCCGGGCGGCGTGAACCGCACCGTGCCCTCGAACGAGTCGACCTGGCGCCCGAAGGCGTTGCGGCGTACGACGGCGTCGAGCCCGCCGACGGTCTCCTGGCCGGGGGCGCCGTCCTCGAGGTGGTCGGCCAGCAGGATCATCCCGGCGCAGGTGCCGAGCACGGGCAGCCCGCCCGCGACGGCCTCGCGCAGCGGGCCGAGCAGGTCGAAGACCCGGGCCAGCCGGACCATGGTGGTCGACTCCCCGCCCGGCAGGACCAGGCCGTCGACGGCGGCGAGCTCCTCGGGGCGACGCACCAGCGTCGTGACCGCCCCCGCGGCCTCGAGCGCGGCCCGGTGCTCGCGGACGTCGCCCTGCAGCGCCAGGACGCCGACGGTCGGGGTGGTCATCCCTCTAGCGTAGGTAGCGGGTCCATCGACCGCGCGACGAGGCACGGGCACGATGGGCACTATGGCCACCCGGGCGCAGCCACCGCCGGCGTCGGTACCCCCGGCGCTGGCGACGTCCGTGGCCAGCGTGATCGGGTTCGACGTCGACGGCCTCCGGCCCGGTGTCCACCGGGGCCTGCCCTCGCACTACCTGACGCTGGTGCTCAGCCTGCGACAGCCCCTGGTGACGGCCCCCGACGAGGAAGCGTGGTCGGCCGGGGTCCGGGACGCGCAGTGGCTCGTGCTCGGGGGCCTGCACACCCGGGCTGCGATGGTCGAGCAACCCGGCCGCTGGGCGGGGATCCAGCTGGCGCTGCACCCGCTCGGCGCCCGCCGGCTGCTCGGCGTCCCGACCGCCGGGCTCCCGACGGACCGCTGGGACGCCCGTGACCTCCTCGGCGCCGACGAGGTGGACCGCGTGGTCGAGGAGGCGCACGCGGCCCCGGACTGGCGGGGGCGGTACGCGGCGGTACACCGGTTCCTGCTGCGCCACGGCGCCGCCCACCGCGAGGCCGCCCCGGTGCGCCCGGAGGTGCGGCGCGCCTGGGACCTTCTCACCGGCCCCGGGGCCGGCCGCACTCGGGTCGCTGACGTCGCCGCGGACGTCGGCTACAGCCGGCGCAGGCTGGGCCGGCTCTTCGCCGCAGAGCTCGGCCACGGGCCCAAGACCGTGGCCCGCCTGGGTCGCTTCCACGCGGCCCGCGGCGAGGTGATGACGCGGGCGCAGGCGGGCCGAGCCCTCGACCTGGCCGACCTCGCCGCCGGGCTCGGCTACCACGACCAGGCGCACCTGGCCGCGGAGTTCCGCGAATTCGCCGGGCTCGCGCCCACAACGTGGCTCGCCGAGGAGGTCCCAAATGTCCAAGGCCCCGGCGCCAGCGAGGAGGCAGGGTGGACGTCATGAGCGACATGACAAGAGAGCCCACCGTCTGGCCCGCGTTCCAGGCGCACGACCCCCGCGCGGTGATCGACTTCCTCGTCGCCCTCGGCTTCGAGGAGACCGTCGCGTACGCCGACGAGGGCGGCACGATCCAGCACGCGCAGCTCGACTGGCCCGAGGGCGGCGGCGTCATGCTGGGGTCGCACAAGCCCGACGGACCGTTCACGCAGCAGCCCGGGACCACGTCGGCGTACGTCGTGACCGCCGACGTGGACGCGGTGCGCGACCGCGCCCTGGCCGCCGGGCTCGCCGCGCCGCCGATCGTGGAGCAGGACTACGGCAGCCGCGAGCTCGGGCTGCGCGACCCCGAGGGCAACCAGTGGTCCTTCGGCACGTACGCGGGCGAGCCGCGTCGCTCGTGAGTCCCCGCTCGACGCCCTACGAGCACGCGGGCGGCGCGCCCGCCATGCTCGCCCTGGCCCGCGCCTTCCACCGCCGGGCGCTGGCCGACCCGGTGCTCGAGCACCCGTTCAGCAAACCCGGCCAGCACCCCCAGCACGTGGAGCGGCTCGCGGCCTACTGGGGGCAGGTCCTCGGCGGGCCGCCGGCGTACACGGACCTCGGCGGCAGCCAGTCGGCCGTGATGCGGATGCACCTCGGCGAGAGCGGCGGCGAGGACACCACGGAGATGAGGCGCCGGTTCGTCGCCGCCGTGGACGCGGCCGCCGGCGACGCAGGGCTGCCGGGTGACGCCGCGTTCCGTGCGCTGCTGCACGACTACGTCGTCTGGGCGGTCGCCGACCTCATGCCCGAGCACGACGACCCGGGCCACGTCCCCGACGCCCTCGCTGTCCCGCGGTGGGACTGGGGCGCTACGGAGGGCTGACTACCAGCCGCGCTCGGCGAGCCGGTGCGGCTCGGGCAGGTCGGCCACGTTGATGCCGACCATCGCCTCGCCCAGCCCGCGGGAGACCTTGGCGAGCACGTCGGGGTCGTCGTGGAAGGTCGTGGCCTTGACGATGGCCTCCGCGCGCTCCTGCGGGGTTGCCGGACTTGAAGATGCCCGAGCCGACGAAGACGCCGTCGGCGCCGAGCTGCATCATCATCGCGGCGTCGGCCGGCGAGGCGATGCCGCCCGCGGTGAAGAGCACCACCGGCAGCCGCCCCGACTCGGCGATCTCGCGCACGAGCGGGTACGGCGCCTGCAGCTCCTTCGCCGCGACGTACAGCTCCTCGGGTGACAGGGCCGCCAGCCGCCGGATCTCCGCGCGGATCGTGCGCATGTGCGTCACCGCGTTGGAGACGTCGCCCGTGCCGGCCTCCCCCTTGGAGCGGATCATCGCCGCGCCCTCGGTCAGCCGGCGCAGGGCCTCGCCGAGGTTGGTGGCGCCGCAGACGAAGGGGACCCGGAACGCCCACTTGTCGATGTGGTGCGCGTAGTCGGCGGGGGTCAGCACCTCGGACTCGTCGATGTAGTCCACGCCCAGCGACTGGAGCACCTGGGCCTCGACGAAGTGGCCGATCCGGGCCTTGGCCATCACGGGGACCGACACCGAGGAGACGATCTGGTCGATCATGTCCGGGTCGCTCATCCGCGCGACGCCGCCCTGGGCCCGGATGTCGGCGGGCACGCGCTCGAGCGCCATCACCGCCACGGCCCCGGCGTCCTCGGCGATGCGGGCCTGCTCGGGGGTGACCACGTCCATGATCACGCCGCCCTTGAGCATCTCCGCCATGCCGCGCTTGACGGCCACGCCGCCGGTCTCGCCCTGGGGGTGACGGGCGGCGTCGCGAGCGGGGTCGGAGGTGGGGGTGTCCATGCCTCCAGCGTAGTCGCCGACGCCCGCGACCGGTCAGGGTGTCGCCGCTCCCCCGGCGCCTCCGGAGACCTCCGCCAGCGCCTGCTGGCGGACCACCCAGATGCGCTGCACCACGGTCAGCGTGCTGGCCGCGGCGAGCGCCCAGAGGGTCACGTACATCAGCACCGGGAGGCCGAAGATCGCGCTCAGGCCGGTCATCACGAGGATCGCCACGAGGCGGTCCGCGCGCTCGGCGATGCCGACCTTCGCGGTGAACCCGAGCCCCTCGGCCTTCGACCGGGCGTAGGAGGTCACCGAGCCCATCACCAGGCAGACCAGGCACAGCACCAGGTAGAGCCGGGAGTCGCCCGGGCCGGCGAAGTACAGCGCCAGGCCGCCGAAGATCGCCCCGTCGCCGATCCGGTCGAGCGTGGAGTCGAGGAACGCCCCGAACTTGCTGGACGCCCCGGAGTGGCGGGCCATGTAGCCGTCCAGCAGGTCGCTGAAGACGAACGCGGTGATCACCAGCACCCCGGTGAGCAGCATGCCCTGCGGGAAGAAGACCAGCGCCCCGGCGCTGACGCCGAGGGTGCCCACGAGCGTGACGGCGTCGGCGCTGACGCCGAGGCGGAGGAGCAGGTGGGCGACCGGGGAGAACACCTTCGTCCAGAAGGCGCGGAAACGTTCCATCATGGCGGGAGCAGGGTATCCGCCCGCCCCCGCGGCCCGGCGCCGCCGGCGGCCGCCCGGCGGGTCAGCCGTCGACGAGCGCCGCGCACACCTCGGCGACCGCGGTGGGCGCGCCCGCGACCGACCAGGTCTTGCCGGCGGCCTCGACCTGCGCGCCCGTGCCGCCGACCGACCGGATCAGCGCGAGGCCCGGCAGCCGGTCCCACGGCGGCACGGAGTGCTGGAACCGGACGCCGACCGCGCCGCGGGCGACGGCGGTGGCGTCCATCGAGCCGGAGCCGAGCATCCGCAGCGCCGCCGCGGGCCGCACGGCGCGGTCGTACGCCGCACCGACCTCGGTGCCGTGGAACGGCGGGTGCAGGTAGGTCGCCAGGCACGACGCCGCCAGCGCGCGGTCGGGCAGCGGGGCGAGCCCCCGGCCGTCGCACGTGCCCGGCCAGCCGGGGCCGCCGACGTACGTGCGCCCGGTCGCGGGGTGGTGCACGGCGCCGAGCAGCACCTCGTCCCCCGCGGCGTCGTCGACCAGCGCGAGGGCGCTGCACCACCAGTCCAGGCCGTGCACGAAGTTCCAGGTGCCGTCGACCGGGTCCACGACCCAGCGGCGCCCGCTGCGGCTCTCGCGCTGCGCCCCCTCCTCGCCCTCGAGGCCGTCGTCGGGGCGCGCGGCGGCCAGCCGCTCGGCGACGAGGGCCTCGGCGGCCCGGTCGGCGTCGGTGACCAGGTCGGAGACGGACGACTTCTCCCGGGTGCCGAGGTCGGGCGCCTCGGCGCGCATCCGCGCGGCGAGGCCGCCGGCCTCGCGCACGAGCGCGGCGGCGAGCGCGGCGTCCTCGGCCAGCGCGGGCGCGGCGCGGCGCTCACGGCTGCTGCCGGCCCCACGCGTCCGCCAGCAGCGCGCGCGTGTCGCCGAGCAGCTCGGGCAGGGTCTTGGTGCGGCCGATGATCGGCATGAAGTTCTGGTCGCCCGGCCACCGCGGCACCACGTGCTGGTGCAGGTGGGCCGCGATCCCCGCGCCGGCGACGTGGCCCTGGTTCATACCGATGTTGAACCCCTTCGCGCCGGAGACGGACCGCACCGCGTGCATCGCGGCGCGGGTGAGGGCGCCGATCTCGACGGCCTCGGCCTCGGTCGTCTCGGTCCAGTCGGCGATGTGTCGGTAGGGGCAGATCATCAGGTGCCCGGGCGAGTACGGGTAGAGGTTCAGCACCGCGAACGAGAGCTCGCCGCGGTGCACGACCAGGGAGTCGGCGTCGTCCTCGCCCGGGGCGCGGCAGAAGGGGCACTGGCCTCGCCGTCTCGTCGTCCGGCTTGTTCTCGCCGCGGATGTAGGCCATCCGGTGCGGGGTCCACAGCCGGTCGAGGCCGTCCGGGCCGCCGACGCCGCCCTGGCGCACCGGCTCCCCGACCGGGGCGGCATCGGGGCCTGCGTCGGGCGTGGGGTCGCTCACGGCGGCGAGGCTATCGGGAGAAGTAGCGCGGCAGCTGCCGGGTCGCGCCCGGACAGGTGACGTTCTGGTCGCGGCGCGCCTCGACCCACTGACCCATCACCGCCGGCCCGCCCTGGATGACCCACTCGGGACCGCACCGGGCGCGCGCCTCCTCCCGCGAGGTCTGCCCGGCCGCCCGCCACTCCGGGAGGCCGAGCGCGAGGTCGTCCACGACGCCGGCCCACAGCACCGGCGTCGAGTAGACGCCGACCCGGTAGCCCGCGTCGGAGTAGCCGCGCACGATGCCCTGCACCACCGCTGCGTTGTCGCCGGGGTCCTCGCTCCACTCGAAGTCCGGGACGGGCTCGACGTCCACCCAGACCGCCGGGACCTCCATGCCGGCCTCCCGCATCAGCCCGATCGTGTAGCGGGCCTGCTGGAAACCGGTGTTGCGCAGGGCGCCGCGCTTGGTCGCCCCGTCGTGGGGGCCCCGGTCGCCGTAGCGCTCGAGCTGCTCGGCCGAGGGGTAGCTGGCGACGGCGTACGCCGAGAGCAGCAGGTCGCGCTGGCGCACCCAGCGCACCTGGTCGGCCAGGCAGGGGTTCGGGGTGAAGCCGGGGCCGTTGGTGAGGCCCACGACGACGTACTCCGCCTTCGGCAGTGGCATCGGCATCCCGAGGGTCCGCTTCTCGGGGATGCCCATGCCCTTCGGGCACTGCGGCCAGGAGACGTCCCCGCCGATCACGGGGCCCTGCGGCAGCGTCCGCTCCCGCTCGGCGGCGTCCTGCGCGGCGGCGGCGAGGTCCTCGAGCGCCGCCTGGTCGCCGGGGTCGGCCGCGGCCGAGGGCGGCGCGCTGGTCTCGCCGCCGGGGTCGTCGGACGGCGCCTGGGGGGTCGACAGGCTCGGGGCGTCCGGGCGGGGCTCCTCCGGCGAGGCGCTCGGCGAGGTGGTCTCCTCAGCCCCGTTCCCGGCGCCGGGCGCGGCGTCCTCGCCGCCGCACGCGGCCAGCAGGACGCCGACCGCCACCAGCGCCGCGGACCGAGCCCGCCACCCATCTCGCCCCACGGCCTCAGCCTAGGCGGCGCGGCGGACGCGCCGCTTCCCCGGCTCAGACCTGGACGCGGTCGGCGACGGCCCGGGTCACGCGCTCGACCGCCTCGGCGAGGGGCACGCCGTTGTCCTGGCGGCCGTCGCGGTAGCGGAAGGACACCGCGCCGGCCTCCTCGTCGGCGTCGCCCGCGATCATCATGAACGGCACCTTCTGCAGCTGCGCGTTGCGGATCTTCTTCTGCATCCGGTCGTCGGAGTCGTCGACCTCGACCCGGATGCCCCGCTCGCGCAGCGTGGCCGCCACCTCGCGCAGGTACGGCGCGTGCCGCTCCGCGATCGGGATCGCCTGCACCTGCACGGGGGCCAGCCACGGCGGGAAGGCGCCCGCGTAGTGCTCGGTCAGCACGGCGATGAAGCGCTCGATCGACCCGAAGAGCGCCCGGTGGATCATCACGGGCCGCTGCCGCGAGCCGTCGGCCGCGGTGTACTCGAGCTCGAACCGCTCGGGCAGCTGGAAGTCGAGCTGGATCGTCGACATCTGCCAGGTTCGCCCGATGGCGTCCCGGGCCTGCACGGAGATCTTCGGGCCGTAGAAGGCGGCGCCGCCGGGGTCGGGCACCAGCTCGAGGCCGGAGTCCCGGGCGACCTGCTCGAGGGTCTCGGTGGCCTCGTCCCAGATCTCGTCGGCGCCGACGTACTTCTCGGGGTTCTTGGTGGAGAGCTCGAGGTAGTAGTCGTCCAGGCCGTAGTCGGCGAGCAGCCCGAGCACGAAGGTCAGCGTGCGGCTCAGCTCGGCGTGCATCTGCTCGCGGGTGACGTAGAGGTGCGCGTCGTCCTGGGTCATGCCGCGCACCCGGGTCAGCCCGTGCACCACGCCGGACTTCTCGTAGCGGTAGACCGAGCCGAACTCGAACATCCGCAGCGGCAGCTCGCGGTAGGAGCGGCCCCGCGCCCGGAAGATCAGGCAGTGGAAGGGGCAGTTCATCGGCTTGAGGTAGTAGTCCTGCCCCGGCTTGACCACCGTGCCCTCCGCGTCGACCGTCTCGTCGAGGTGCATCGGGGGGTACATGCCGTCGGCGTACCAGTCGAGGTGGCCGGAGGTCTCGAACAGCGCGCCCTTGGTGATGTGGGGGCTGTTGACGAACTCGTAGCCCTCCTCGGTGTGCCGGCGCCGGGAGTAGTCCTCCATCTCCTTGCGCAGCACGCCGCCCTTGGGGTGGAAGACCGACAGGCCGGAGCCGATCTCCTCCGGGAAGGAGAAGAGGTCGAGCTCGCGGCCGAGCTTGCGGTGGTCGCGCCGCTCCGCCTCCTCGAGGCGGTGCAGGTAGTCGGCCATCGCCTCCTTGGACTCCCAGGCGGTGCCGTAGATGCGCTGCAGCTGGCGGTTGCGCTCGTCGCCGCGCCAGTACGCCGCCGCGCTGCGCATCAACCGGAAGGCCGGGATGCGCTTGGTGGTCGGCAGGTGCGGCCCGCGGCAGAGGTCGCTCCAGGCGACCTCGCCGTTGCGCCGGACGTTGTCGTAGATCGTCAGCTCGCCCTCGCCGACCTCGACGGCGGCCCCCTCGGCGGCGTCCGCGCCGTGGCCGGCCCCCTTCAGGCCGATCAGCTCGACCTTGTAGGGCTCGTCGGAGAGCTCGGCGAGGGCGTCGGCGTCGCTGGTGGCGCGGCGGGAGAACTTCTGGCCCTCCTTGATGATCTTGCGCATCCGGGTCTCGATCTTCTCGAGGTCCTCGGGCGTGAAGGGGGTCTCGACGTCGAAGTCGTAGTAGAAGCCGTCGGTGACGGGCGGGCCGATGCCGAGCTTCGCATCGGGAAAGAGGTCCTGCACCGCCTGCGCCAGCACGTGGGCCGTCGAGTGCCGCAGGATGTCGTGGCCGTCGCCGCTGTCGATCGCGACGGGCTCCACCTCGGCGCCGTCCTCCAGCGCGTGCGCCAGGTCGCGCAGCTCGCCGTCGACCCGCGCCGCGATGACGGCCGGCTCCTCGGCGAAGAGCTCCCACGCCTGCGTCCCCGCCGTGACGGTCCGCTCCTCGCGCGCGTCGGCGTGGACGAGGACGACCTGCATGTCGGACACCGGAAGGGCTCCTGGGGCGCTCGGGGCTGGAACGCGGCGATCGTATCGGCCCGCCCCGGCCGGGCGCGCGGCGGTTTGGCTCGGCCGGCGCTCGGCGAAACCGGCGCGTGACCTGCGGGGATCCGGGTGGGCGATACTGGGTTCGAACCAGTGACCTCTTCGGTGTGAACGAAGCGCGCTACCACTGCGCCAATCGCCCGGGACGCCGTCCGGGGCCGCGCCGTGGCCACCCCGTCCGTGCGGTGAGGAACAGTAGCGCACGCGCCCGGTCGGGCCCACACCGGGCGCGGGTCCAGCCGCCACACCGACCGGTCTGGACCGGCGAGTCCGCCGATGCGGTCGATTTCAAGCATTTTGCCTCCGGTCGCGTCATCCGCGGTCGATGGTGGCGTCACATCCACCGACGGGCAGAGCAGCCCGGGGAGCGACCTGGGGAGGGCATGATGGAAGCAGCAGCGGAGCCGGGGGCGATCCACGCCGACATCACGATGCAGTCCGTGGACCCCGAGGGTCGCCTGCACCGGCTGGATGCCGACTTCGGCTACGGCCCGCACGACCCCTTCGCGGTGACCGTCACCTTCCGCACCGGCTACGGCGACGTCGCCTGGACCTTCGCCCGCGACCTCCTCGTCGTGGGGGTCGACGAGCCCGCCGGCGACGGCGACGTGCACGTCTGGCCCTGCGAGGACCTCGACGGCCGGCCCGTGGTCGTCATCGAGCTGATCAGCGACGACGGCGAGCTGATGGCCCAGGCCCCGCGCTGGGCCGTGCGCCGGTTCGTCTCGCGCTCGATGCGCGCCGTCCCGCTCGGCAGCGAGTCCGACCTGATCGACCTCGACACCGTCGTCGAGGCCCTGCTCACCGGCTGACCTCAGCGCTCACCGGCTGACCTCAGCGCCGCCGTTCTACGGGTCCGGGGTCGCCGCCTCGCGCTCGGCCCACACCCGCGCCGCCTCGGCGGTGACCGGCCCCGGGGCGGGCAGCTCGCGCTCCCCCCACCGGTGGACGCCCTGCACGTCGCGGGTCGTCGAGACCAGGAACACCTCGTCGGCGGCCTCGGCGACGGCGATCGGCTCGTCCACCTCGCGGGCGCCGACCCACTCCAGCACCAGCGCGCGGGTGACGCCGGCCAGGCAGCCGCTGGCCAGCGTGGGCGTCCGCAGCTCGCCGTCGACCACGTAGAACAGGTTCGAGCCCGTGCCCTCGCAGAGGTCGCCGAGCGTGTTGGCGAAGATCGCCTCGGCGGCCCCGTGCTCCGCCGCCCGGGCCAGGGCGATCACGTTCTCGGCGTACGACGTCGTCTTCAGGCCTGCGGTGGCGCCCCGCTCGTTGCGGGGCCACGGCACCGTCACGACGGAGGTCGTGTCGGGACGCCGGCTCATCGCGTCCGCGGCGACGATCACGGTCGGCGGCGCGTCACCCCGGCCGGAGCCCATCGGTGCCGGCCCGCCGGTCACCGTGACCCGGAGCCGGCCCAGCGCGAGCGGCTCGGCAGCCAGCACCGCGTCGATCCCGGCGCGCACGATCGAGGCGTCGACCTGGGGCAACCCCAGGCCCGCGGCCGAGACCGCGAGCCGGTCGAGGTGGCGCGTGAGGGCGAACGGCACGCCGTCCACGACCTTCAGCGACTCGAAGACCCCGTCGCCCACGGTGAGCCCGTGGTCGGTGACCGAGACCGCCGCCGCGGCCGGGTCGTCGAGGAGCTGGCCGTCCTTCCACACGTGCACGAGGGGAACTCTAGGGAGCCGCCGGGGACGCCGACGCGCGGCCTGCCCCAGATTTTGTGGCCCTCGGGGCATCGGTTAATGTTCTGCACGCGTCAGCGGTCGGCACCGGCCGCGGTCGCAGGCGGACGTAGCTCAGTTGGTAGAGCGCAACCTTGCCAAGGTTGAGGTCGCGAGTTCGAGCCTCGTCGTCCGCTCGGAGAGGTCTACTCGACACCTGGCCTCCACGGTGGGTTGGCCGAGAGGCGAGGCAACGGACTGCAAATCCGTCAACACGGGTTCGAATCCCGTACCCACCTCCCCGACCCCCACAACTCCAGACCCGGGCGATTGGCGCAGCGGTAGCGCGCTTCCTTGACACGGAAGAGGTCACTGGTTCAAACCCAGTATCGCCCACCGAACACGAACCGCCCCTGACCTGCGACAACAGCAGATCGGGGGCGGTTCTCGTTGGGTCCGTGTCCGACGGGCGTCCTTCGGCTGCCGTTCCCTCTCGCCGACGAGAACCGCGCATGACCCCTCGCACGGGACTGCTGCACAGACAGATGGCATCTGATCTGTGCGGCCGAGACGTGCCGCTGGGCCTACAGTCGAGCATCAACGCGACGGAGGGGCCATGGCACACGCACACCGAAGCGCCGTGATCGCGGGGCCGATCGAGGAAGTCTGGGCAGTGGTCAGGCCCTTCGACGGGCTGCCGCAGTGGCATCCGCTGTGCCCCGACACCTCCATCGAAGGTGGCGAGAGCCCCGATCGAGTCGGCGTCGTGCGAAGCATCTCGCAGACCGATGGCGGGCACTTCCGCGAGCGCTTGCTTGCGTTGTCGGATCTCGAGCACAGCCAGACCTACACACTGCTCGATCCTCCCGCCTCGGTCACGCAGATGGTGACGACGTTGCGCCTGTACCCCATCACCGACCTCGATCAGACCTACCTCTCGTGGTCCTCGCAGGTCGAGGTCGACACGTCGGACGAGGCGAGCTTCGTCACGCTGCTGCACGACTCGTTCATGATCGGCATCAGACACCTCCAGACCATGTTCGACAGCGTCGACTCGGGCTCCCCCCAGACGTAGGCTCACGATGGTGGACCGCTTGGAGGGCAAGGTCGCCATCGTGACGGGCGCCTCCAACGACGGCGACGGGTGGGGCAACGGCCGGGCCACGGCGGTCACCTTCGCTCGCGAGGGTGCCCAGGTCCTGTGCATCGACCGCACCGGCCGAGCGGAGCAGACGGTCGCCCTCATCCACGCCGAGGGCGGGGACGCCGACTCGTTCCGGGCCGATGTCACCGACTCCGGCGACGTGGTCGCCATGACCGAGCATGCGATGAGCCGCTACGGGAGGATCGACATCCTCCACAACAACGTCGGTGTCGATCACGTCGGCGGACCGGTCGAGACCAGCGAGGAAAGCTGGAACCAGGCCCTGACGACCAACATCACGTCCCAGTTCCTCACCTGCAAGCATGTCCTGCCGATCATGGACCGGCAGGGTGCAGGCGCCATCGTCAACATGAGCTCCATCGCCGGGATCCGATGGGTGGGCGCCCCGTCCATCTCGTATGCCTCGAGCAAGGCGGCCGTCATCCAGCTCACCCAGACAGTGGCCCTGCAGTACTCGCGCCGGGGCATCCGCGCGAACGCCGTGGTTCTCGGGATCGTCCGGACACCGGCGCTCGAGAGGTGGGTCGCCTCAGTGGCAGGGGACGAGCCGGACAAGGTCTGGGCCCACCTCGACGCGAGCTCACCGACTGGCCACATCGGTGACGCCTGGGATGCGGCTCGGGCCGCGGTCTTTCTCGCCTCGGACGAGGCCCGCTACGTCAACGGCACGACCATCGTGGTGGACGGCGGCCTCAGCGCGACGATGAACCTGTAGCCAGCGCTCCTGGCCGACCAGTGGTCGGCGGCGTGTGAGCGCCTTCCCGGGGCGAGCCGCGGGTCCTAGTCTGAGCGGATGTTCCCCGGCGCGAGCAGCGAGCAGGCCCACGCGGTGCTCGCGGCCGCGCACCACGTCGTGCAGCAGGTCCCGGATCCCGCCGATCCCCGCTCGGGCCGGGGTGGCCTGATCGTGGTCGCCGCGGGCAGGCTGTTGTTCAGCCCGCCGTTCCAGGTCGACCTCGAGACGCTCCCGGCGATCACCCCGCAGGCGCTGGCCCGCGCGGTCGGCGACGACCGCGAGCTGGCCGAGCACGCCGCGGCGCTGATCGCCTGCGCCGGCCTCGCCGACGGTGTCATCGACCCGGCGCGGCTGCGGCTGGTCGTCGAGTACGCCCATGCCCTGCACATGCACGGCGGCTGGGTGCGCGACGTCCTCGAGGTCGCCCGGGGCCACCTGTCGTGGGCGATGGCCGACATGACGAGGCGCAACGCCATGACCTTCCCGGGCCTGGCCGCGGCGAACGACGCCCTCCCCGACATGCTGCCCTACGAGGGCCAGACCGATGACGACAAGCGGCTGGCCGACCGGTTCCTCGCGTTGGAGGGCCTGCCCCGGAGCACCTTCGGCCACCAGTTCTGGGCCCACTTCCGCCGGCACGGGTTCGCCTTCCCCGGGGAGGAGCAGGCGTTCAACGGCCACTTCGCCGTGCCGCACGACGGCCTGCACGTGCTGAGCGGCTACAGCACCTCGGTCGAGGGCGAGCTGCTGGTCAGCACCTTCACCGGCGCGATGCACCGCCGTGACGCGCTCCGTGCGCACATCCTGCCCGTCATCTTCGAGTGGCACGTCGGCCACGACGTCAACGGGATCGGCGCCCAGACGGGCGCGCTCGACCCCCTGAAGTTCCTCGTCAGCTGGCAGCGCGGGGAGGCCATGGCCACCGACGTGCTGGACCCGAGCTGGGACTTCTTCGCCGCCGCCGAGCGGGACCTCGAGGAGGTCCGGGAGTCGTACGCCGTCCCCCCGCTGCTGCCCGCCGACGCTGCGTCGGGCGAGGAGGTCCGCGTCGCCGGTCAGGCGGATCCCTACGCCGAGTGAGGACGCCCGTAGCCTTGCTCCGTGGCCATCGTGATCGATCCGCCGAGCGTGCACGCCTACGGGCGGTTCTGGTCCCACCTGGCCAGCGACACGTCGTTCGAGGAGCTGCACGCGTTTGCCGGCAGCATCGGCTTCCCCCGGCGTGCCTTCCACCGGGACCACTACGACGTGCCCGCCGAGCGGTACGAGGCGGTCGTCGCGGCGGGCGCGGCGCCGGTGCCCTCCCGCGAGCTCGTCGCGCTGCTCTCCCGGGCCGGGCTGCGCCGCCCCAAGGGTCGTCCCGCGGACGCGACGTAGCGCCGCAGAGGCGTCAGGAGGTCGCGTCGAGGCGCGCCAGCTCGGCCTCGAGATTCGCCCGCGCGGCCGACTCCCAGCGCTCCCGCGCGACCTCGGTGCGGAACAGCGCGGGCGCCGACGCCAGGCTCCGCAGGATCTCGGAGCGCCCCCGCGCGAAGGTCGCGTCGTCGACGTGCGCGTACTCGCGTCGCACGTCGGCGGTGTACGCCGCGTAGCGCTCCGCGGGCGCCGCGAGGATCGCAAGGTCGGCGTCGGAGAGCGCACAGCCCGCGACGTCCTCCGGATCGGGGTCGTGCGCCTCGGTCATCCGCACGAGCCGGGCCACCTCGGCCACGCAGTCGTCGGCGACCCAGCCGTCGAGCACCCGCTCGGCCCAGGCGGCCGAGCGCTCCTCGGCGCCGGGCTGCCCGTCGTACACGGCGTCGTGGAACCAGGCCGCCAGCCGCACGGCCAGCCCCGGGAAGCGCACCCCGGCCTCGGCCAGCTCGTCGAGGCGCGCCAGCACCTCGGTGAGGTGGCGCAGGTCGTGGTAGCCCTCCCTGTCCCAGGCCCGCACCAGCTCCTCGCGCAGCTCCTCGGCCCCGGGCAGCGGCCACCACGGCCGCGGGTCGGCGGTCTCCTGCGGCGCCTGCTGCATCGGGCCAGTCAAGCCGAGCGGTCGCCCCGGCCGCCACCCGACGCGCTCGGCGTCTCCGGGGGCGGCGTCCGCCCAGGCCTACCGCCCGGGCCTACCGCCCGGTCGGCGTCCCGCCCCTCGACAGGCCCGCGGCCGGAGCGCACCGCCGGGCGCTGGCGAGGAACACCGACACCGCGGGCCGGCTGTGGGTCGCCTTGTCGTAGGCCACGAGCACCTGGCGACGCACCGCCTGCTTCAGCTCGACGACGTCCACGCCCGCCGCGGGCACGAACGGACGCCCGAGGTCCGACATGAGCGTGACCCCCAGGCCGGCGGCGACCATGGCGAGCGCGGTGGGCTGCTCGTCGACCTCGTGCACGACGCGGGGCTCGAAGCCGGCCTGGCGACAGGCGCTGCGCATCGCCCGCCCGTAGTAGCCGTGCTTGCCCGAGAGCACCCAGTCGTGCTCGGCGAGCTCGGCCAGGTCGATCGAGCGCCGGTCGAACATGCCGGCGGGCGCGGCCAGGTGCGTGTCGTCCATCCCGACCGGCACGAACGAGATGCCGGAGGTCCACGGTTCGGGCGCGTCGGGGTAGTCGAGCAGGAAGGCGAGGTCGAGGTGCCCGTGGCGCAGGTCACGGGCGGCCTCGTCGGGATCGGCCTCGATCGTGTGGACGCGCACCTCGGGGTGCCGGCTCGCCAGGTCGTCGATGACCAGCGGCACGAGGCCCGCGGCGATCGTGCAGAACACGCCGACGCGCAGCTCCACGGCGAGGGTGTCGCGGGCCTTCTCGACCGCCGCCCGGGCCTCCTTCTCGGCCTCCAGCAGGGTCTCGGCGTGCTCGAGGAGCACGCGCCCGACCTCGGTCATCCGGACGCCGCGCCCCAGCCGCTCCAGCACGGGCGAGCCGATCTCGTCCTCCAGCGCCGCCACCTGTTGCGAGACACCCGACGGCGAGTAGTGCATCGCTTGCGCTGCTGCCGTGACGCCGCCGTGCTCGGCGACCTCGCGCAGGATCCGCAGCCGCCGGAGGGTCAAGTCCATGAAGTGATTATGCATGACAGGTGCAGTTTCCTTCACTAGACGTAAACGCTTGATCCGCTCCAGAATGGATGTGCGCCGCCTGGCCGGGCGGCGCACAGACCCGGAGAGGTGGTGGATGATGCTCGTGCTGGTGGATGTCCTGGGCTGGCTCGGCGGCGTGATGATTGCCGGCGGCTACCTGCTCGTGTCGGTACGGCGGATCTCCGCCGAGTCCCGGCTGTTCCAGGCCCTCAACGCCGTCGGCGCCGCGTTCCTCGGGGCGTCCTGCGTGGCGACCGGGTCGCTCCCCTCCGCCGTGCTCAACGGCGTGTGGCTGACCATCGGGGTCCGCGCCCTGGTCAGCGCGCAGCTGCAGGAGCGCCGCGCCCCCGGGGCCGGTGCGCAGCGCGCCGACTTCGCCGGCGCGACCTGAGCTACCCGCCTCCGCAGCGGTTCGGGGAGCTCGCGTCGGCGCGCACGTAGGCGCTCTGGCGAGGGTGCCGGCCGTAGCCGTCGCGGGAGTCGTAGCGGGCCACCGCGAGCCCGTCCTCGATCAGCTCGAGGCCCGCATCGGTGGACCCGACGTCGACGTAGCGCAGCAGCCGCCCGTAGCGGTCGGTGTCCTCGTCGGAGATCCGGAGCGAGACGCGCTCGCCGTCGACCAGTCGGGCCAGGCGGCGGGTGGCCTCCCCGTACCCGCACTCGCCGCGTTCCGGGGTGTCGATGCCCACCAGGCGCACGGTGCGCCCGTCGTCGAGCCGCAGGGTGTCGCCGTCGACGACCGTGGCGACACGGGACGTCGCGACCGCGCTGTCCCCGGGCACGTCGTCCCCCCGGTCGATCGCCTCGCCCGGGTCCCCGGCCTCCGCGGCCGGGTCGGCCGAGCACCCGGCCGCGAGGGCCGCGCACAGCAGCGCGGCGGCGCCGAGCCTCATCGGGCGTCCCCCAGACGTCAGAGAGCGGTGGACACCCGCGCGGCCCGAGCCGCGCTCACGATCCCCCAGGCGTCCACCGATCAGGGTAGGGGGCGAGCCCCGTCCCCGACGGCCACCGGCGGTGCGCAGGACCTTCGTCCCCGAGACGAGCCGTCGGGCATCGCGAGATGCGGGTGGTCCTTGGCCAGCGCCACGGCCTCGTCGAGGCTGTCGGCCTCGAGCATCGAGTAGCCGGCGACCTCGTGGGTGCTCGACGCCGTGCCGTCCGGGGTGACCCGCACGCCGTGGGCCAGCGGCGCCCCGAAGTCGAGCAGGTTGTCGCTCGCGCCCGGCCGGCTCGCGGGTGATCAGGCCCGCACGCTCGAGCGTGGTGGCGTGCTTGTTCAGCAGCTGGGGTGACATGTCCGTCGCGGAGGCCAGCTCGGTGACGCCCATGGGGCTTCGGCGGCCGAGGAGCCGGACCATCAGCGCCCGCCGACAGGGGTGCAGGGCCAGCGGGTCCCCGTCGGCGGCACTGCGGGTCCAGGCGCTCGAGCGGCGGCCGCTGCCGACGGCCGGACGGTCGCGCCGCGGCACCGCGGCCGCGGCGGGCAGCGTCAGCTCCATCACGGTGCCGCCGCCCTCGCGGGGGCGGGCGCCGATGGCGCCGCCGTGCCGCTCCACGATGCGCCGGCAGATGGCCAGTCCGAGGCCGGTCCCCTGGTACTCCGAGGCGTGCGCCCGCTGGAAGTCGCCGAAGACGGCGTCGTGCTGGCCGTCGGGGATGCCGATCCCCCGGTCGGCCACCGTGACGGCCACGAGGCCGCCCGGCGCGGGCCGCCCCGCGACCTCGAGCTCGGGCTCCGAGCCCGGGGCGACGTACTTCACCGCGTTGCCGATCAGGTTGTCGAGCAGCTGCCGCACCAGCACCGGGTCACCCTCGACGGGCAGCACCTCGCCGACCCGGACCCGCTCGGGGACGCCGCGCTCGCTCGCGATGTCCTCGGTCATCTGCACCAGGTCCAGCCGCTCGGGACGCAGCGTGCGGTCGGCGGAGGTCGCGTGCGCCAGGAGGTCCTGCACCAGAGCTCGCATCCGCCCCGTGGAGGCGCGGATCTTGTCGACCATGCGCAGCTCGACGCCGCCCTCCTCGCCGCGCCCCTCCGAGATCGTGTCGGCCAGGTGCTCCGCCCACCCGTCCGCCGTGCCGATCGGGTTTAACAGGTCGTGGGCCACGACACCGGCGAACCCGGCCAGCTCCCGGTGGTGCTCGCGCTCGTCGGTGACGTCGCGGAGGACCACCACCGCGCCCTGGTCACCGGCCTCGCCCAGCGGCGTGGCGAAGACGCTCACGACCCGCGAGCCCGAGGCGCGCCGGACGACGTAGTCGGCGTTCGCCACCACCTCGCCGGCGAGCGCGCGCTCGGCGGGCTGGTCGCGCTCGGCGAGCGGCGCCCCGTCGGGCCCGAGCAGGACGAGGGCCTCGTGGCCGGAGGCACCCGGCCCGGCGGCCACGCCCAGGGTCCGCTCGATGGCCGGGTTGGCCATCCGCACGATGCCGCGGCTGTCCAGCACGCAGACACCCTCGCTCATCGAGCTGATGACGGTGGCCAGCACGTCGGCCTGGGCATCACTGGCCCTGCGGGCCCGGCGCACCTCGCCGAGCAGCCGCGTGGTCTCGGCGCGGTAGATCGCCAGCACCATGCCGATCACGACGCTGATCGCCACGAACAGCTGGCTCAGCAGCGCGGCGTACTGCACCGACTCGACGCTCGCGAACGCGCCGCTGCCGGTGAGCGTCACCGCGACGAAGCCGGCGCCCGCGAGCAGGCCCTGCAGCGCCGCCACCGTCGGCGAGAACCGCATGCCCACCCAGACCAGGACGGCGGGCAGGAGGAAGCTGACCGGTGCGCCGTCGGTGACCAGCTCGAGGACGTAGAGCAGCGCGGTCACCGCCAGCGTGGCGGACAGCTCGACCCACCACCGGACCGGACGACGCCGGCGGTGCCGGGCGTCGATGGGGCTGGTCTGGCGGTGCAGCAGCAGCAGGCCCGCCACGGTGACGCCGATGATGCCCACGGCGTTGCGGCCCCACCAGGTGAGCGTGCCGGCGACGCTGAACACGTCGTGGGTGAACCACAGCCCGGTGACCCCGAGCGTGGTGCCGACGGCGCAGCCCGCGGCGGCGGCGGCCACGAGGACCATCAGCGAGCGCGTGCTGGAGATCGGCGGCCCGTCGCCCCACAGCCTCGCGCCCCACCGGCGGCACAGGGCGACGACGACCAGCGCCTGCACCACGTTCACGACGATGAAGACGTACCCCATGGCGGAGCCGCTGCCCGTGCTCGCGTTGACCAGGAAGGTGATGCCGGCCAGCGCCACGACGTCGAGGCTGCGCCAGCGGACGTCCTCGACCAGGTACCAGAGCACCGCGACGCCCGCGGCCGGCCACACCAGGGACAGCGCGGCATCGTCCACGATCGTGGCGCGACCGACGTAGCCGGCGGCGGTGAACAGTCCCGCGAAGGCCGCGATGCGCAGCGCGCGCGGCGCTTTCCGCGGGCCCCACAGGTGGTGCGTCGAGGCCCGGGCCTCGGTCGAGCTCATGGGGTGGCCTTCCTCTCCCTTGACGTCAACGTAGGTCACGGCGGGGGCGGGCGTGACCGAAAGACGCAAATCGCGAGGGGGCGCCCCGGGTCGCGACGGGCGCGCTCGGAGACCCGGTCAGGCCTCGGCCGCCTCGTCGTCCTCGACCCGGTCCTCCCCGTGCGTGCCGGGACGGGGCGCCCACGGCTGCTCGCGGGCGGGGCGCACGACGATGAGCCGGTCGCCGCGGGCCAGCAGCGTGACCACGGGGTCGAAGTAGCGGTGCACCTTCTCGTCGCGCACGACGGCGATCACCTGGTCGGGCAGCGACTGCGGGGGCTTGCCGACCTCCGCGACGAGAAGGTCGCGCTCGGCCACCTCGAGGCCCTCGCCGTAGGTGAGCAGGTCCTCCATCACCGAGCCCAGCGTCGGCGACAGCGTGGACAGGCCGAGCAGACGCCCCACGGCGTCGGAGGAGGTGATCACGGAGTCGGCCCCCGACTGCTTCATCAGCGAGACGTTCTCCTGCTCGCGCACCGCGGCCACGATCGTGGCGTCCGGGTTGACCTGGCGCACCGTGAGCGTGGCGAGGATGTTGGAGTCGTCGCGCTCGGTCGTGATGATCACCTGCTTCGCCCGGCGCACCCGGGCGCGCCGCAGCACCTCGCGGCGGGTGCCGTCGCCCGTCACCACGGCGAGGTTCTTCTCGTGCGCGTAGTCGCGCGCGGAGGTGCTCTGGTCGACGACGACGATCGAGTCCTCGGTGTAGCCGTTGCCGAGCAGCGTGTCGACGGCCCGCTGGCCCTTGGTGCCGTAGCCGATGACGACGACGTGGTCTCCCATGGTTCTCCTCCAGCGCGCGACCCGGACCGCCTCGCGGCCCTGCGACGCGGCGACCTCGATGGTGGTGCCGATCAGCAGCACCAGGAACGCGACCCGGACCGGGGTGATGACGAAGGCGTTGATCAGCCGGGCCGACTCGCTGACGGGGGCGATGTCGCCGTAGCCCGTGGTGCTCAGGGTGACGGTCGTGTAGTAGAGCGCGTCGATGAAGCCGACACTGCCGTCGGTGCTGTCGCGTGTAGCCCCCGCGGTCGAGGTAGACCATCAGCACCGTGCCGGCCAGCAGCCCGATCGCCATCGCCAGCCGGCGGCCGAGGACCTTCAGCGGGGCCTGGTCGGCGACCGGCAGCGAGATGCGGCCGCGGGTCGTCTGGAAGTCGTCCTCGCCCTCGTCCGGCCGCGCCTCGCGCGCGCCCCGCTCGTCCACGCCCCCGCCGCCTCAGCCGGCCACGACGTCGCCGTAGATGAGGACGCGGACCGGGTCCTCGTCGTCGTCCGGGTCGTCGGTGGCGCGGATGGACACGAATCGGAACTCGTCGCCCTCGCTGGGCTGTCGCGCGCCCGAGCTGCGCCGCCAGGTCCCGCAGAGCAGGTCGCCGTCGGCGCCCGCGGCCGAGGAGACCGAGCCGCCGCCCAGGCACAGCTCGCGGGAGTCGGGCTCGTAGGACTGCACGACACCCGTCGCGCGCTCCGGCGAGTCGGCGCCGACCACGACCCCGAGCACGTACCCGGCCAGCACGCACATCGCCGCCCCGGCGACGAGGACGGCCCTGGGGAGTCTCGGGGTGGCCACGATTTCAGTCTTTCACGCCGGGGTCGGGGGCGCAGCCGACGCATGAGCTCCAGGCGGGCCCGTGTCGTCGCGTTCTGCGGGAACACCTCGTCGAACGCCGCGTTCACCGCCGCCCCGATCAGGACGGCGATGGCGACGAGGTAGAGCCACAGGAGGATGGCGATCGGCGCCGCCAGCGGGCCGTAGATCGAGGCCGAGTCGGCCGCCGTCGTCGTGAGCACCCAGCGCAGCACGTACGAGCCGGTGATCCAGGCGAAGAGCGAGAACACAGCCCCGGGCAGGTTGAACGTCCAGTTCGTCCGGACCGGCACGGAGACGTGGTAGAGCGTCGCCAGGAAGCACACGCACAGCACGATCACGACCGGCCAGTACAGCTGCTCGAGGAACTCGAGCCGGTCGGGCACCGCGCGGCGCACGAGCGTGGGGCCGGCGACGACCAGCGGCAGCGTCACGATGCCGGTGACCAGGCCGAGGACGTAGAGCAGGAAGGACAGCGCCCGGGTCCTCACGATGCCCCGGTGCCCGCCGAGGCCGTGCATGATCGTGATGGTGTCGACGAAGACGTTCAGTGCCCGCGACCCCGACCACAGGGCCAGCACGAAGCCGATCGAGATCACGTCGTAGCGCCCGCCGCGCAGCACCTCGTCGATCGTCGGGGTGATGATCCGGTTCACCGCGCCGTCGGTGAGCGCCCGGCCGCTGAGCTCGACGACCGAGGCCTGCAGGTCGCCGACCTGCGCGGGCGTGAACCGCTCGCTGACGTAGCCGATCGTGCCGGCCAGGGCGAAGACCAGCGGCGGCACCGAGAGGATCGCGAAGAACGCCGCCTCGGCGGCGAGGCCCGTGACGCGGTGCCGCATGCAGGAGGCGACCGTGGTCACGACGAGCCGCCAGAGGTGCTGGCGCACCCGGACGCGCCGTCGCGCCGTCGGCCGCGAGGCGGGCTCGACCGAGGTCATGCGGCCACGCTAATCCGCGGTGCCGGTCGTTCCCGGGAGGCGAGCCCGCGCTCGGGCGGCCGGGCTCAGGAGAGGCGGATCACGCCGTCGTCCACGGGGCCGGCGACGAGGAAGCGGCGGTCCCTGACGTAGTTCTGGGCGAGGTTCCAGGGTCGGCGGTGCCCCTGCTTCGGCAGGCCCGGCAGGGCTCGCACGAAGTAGCCGGACGGAGAAGTCGCTGAAGGGCCGCTCCTCGACCGTCTCGTCGCGCGGCACGACGAAGACCTCCTGGCCTCGCTCGTCCATGAGCCGCAGCAGCCGCACGACGTACGCGCTGACGAGGTCGGCCTTCAGCGTCCAGGAGGCGTTCGTGTAGCCGAAGACGAAGACGAAGTTCGGCACGCCGTCGAGCAGCATCGCCTTGTAGGCCATCCGCTCCCCGAGGTCGACCTTCTCGTCGTCGACGACCAGGTCGACCCCGTGCAGGGGCTCGACGGTGATCCCCGTCGCCGGCACGACCACGTCCGCCTCGATCTCCTCGCCCGAGGAGAGCCGCACGCCCGTCCGCGTGAACGTCTCGATGGTGTCGGTGGCCACGGACGCGTCCCCGCGCCGGATGCTGGCGAAGAGGTCGCCGTCGGGCACCATGCACAGCCGCTGGTCCCACGGGTCGTAGGCGGGCCGGAAGTGCGTGTCGACCGGGTAGTCCTCCCCCAGCTCCTTGCGCACGCCCGCGCCGGATGAACCTCCGGGCGGCGCGCGGGAACCGCTGGCAGAACTCGTAGAACGCCATCGCCTCGAGGATGTGCTTCCAGCGCGCGACGGCGTGCGCGAGCCGGTCGGGCAGCACGCGCCGCAGCCGCGGCGCCAGGGCGTCGGTGCTCGGCAGCGAGACCACGTACGACGGCGAGCGCTGCAGCATCGTGACGTGCGCCGCCCGCTCGGCCATCGCCGGCACGATGGTCACCGCGGTGGCACCGGAGCCGATCACCAGCACGCGCCGGCCCGACCAGTCGAGGTCCTCGGGCCAGAACTGCGGGTGCACCACCTCGCCGCCGTAGTCCGCGAGGCCGGGCAGCTCGGGGTCGTGACCGCGGTCGTAGCGGTAGTAGCCCGAGCAGCCCCACAGCAGCGACGCCGTCAGGGTCGACGTCGCGCCGTCACGCTCGACGGTGACCCTCCAGCGGCGCTCGGCGCTCGACCACTCGGCCCGGGTCACCCGGTGCCCGAACCGCACGTGCCGGTCGATGCCGCGCTCGGCGGCCGCCTCCTCCACGTACGCGCGGATCGAGGGCCCGTCGGCCATCACCCGGTCACCGCGCCACGGCTTGAACCGGTAGCCCAGCGTGTACATGTCGGAGTCGGAGCGGACCCCCGGGTAGCGGAACAGGTCCCAGGTGCCGCCGATGCGCTCGCGCGCCTCCAGGACCGCGTAGCGGCGCCCGGGGAAGGCGTCCGCCAGGTGCGCGGCCGCGCCGATGCCGGAGAGGCCGGCGCCGATGATCAGGACGTCGAGGTGCTCCTCCCCGTCCCCGGAGGGCCCGCCCACGCCGGCCTCAGGCCAGCTCGAGGCCGGGGTAGAGCGGGTTCGCGTCCAGCATCTCCTCCGCGCGCGCCTTCGTGCGCGCGGCGACGCCGTCGGCGGTCGTGAACTGCGCCTTCGAGGTGGTCCCCTTCGACGTGGTGCCGGGCTGGGTGTTGCTCAGCACGTCGACGACCAGCTCGGCGACGGTGTCGAACTCGTCGTGCCCGAAGCCGCGGGTGGTCAGCGCGGGCGTGCCGAAGCGGATGCCGGAGGTGTACCAGGCGCCGTTCGGGTCGCCGGGGATCGAGTTGCGGTTGGTCACCACGCCGGCCTCGAGCAGCGCCGTCTCGGCCTGGCGGCCGGTGATGCCGAACGAGCTGACGTCGAGCAGCACCAGGTGGTTGTCGGTGCCGCCGGTGACCAGGTTCGCGCCCCGGCTCGTGAAGCCCTCCGCCAGGGACTTGGCGTTGTCGGCGACCTGCTGCGCGTAGGTGCGGAAGGACTCCTGCCGCGCCTCGGCGAAGGCGACCGCCTTCGCGGCCATCACGTGGCTCAGCGGGCCGCCGAGCACCATCGGGCAGCCGCGGTCGACCTGGCTCGCCAGCTCCTCCTGCGCGAGCACGATGCCGCCGCGCGGCCCGCGCAGCGACTTGTGCGTGGTGGAGGTGGTGATGTGGGCGTGCGGCACCGGGTCCTCGTCGCCCGTCATCACCTTGCCGGCGACGAGGCCGGCGAAGTGCGCCATGTCGACCATCAGCGTCGCGCCGACCTCGTCGGCGATCTCGCGCATCTTGGCGAAGTTCACCCGGCGCGGGTACGCGGAGTAGCCCGCCAGCAGGATCAGCGGGCGGAACTCCTTCGCCTTGGCCCGCACCGCGTCGTAGTCGAGCAACCCCGTCTCCGGGTCGGTGCCGTACTGCTGCTGGTGGAACATCTTGCCGCTGATGTTGGGGCGGAAGCCGTGCGTGAGGTGGCCGCCGGCGTCCAGGCTCATCCCGAGCAGCCGCTGGTTGCCGAACTCGTTGCGCAGCGACTCCCAGTCGGCCTCGGAGAGCTCGTTGACGTTCTTGGCGCCGAACTTCTCCAGCCAGGGGCCCTCGACCCGGTGGGCGAGGATCGACCAGAAGGCGACGAGGTTCGCGTCGATGCCCGAGTGCGGCTGCACGTAGGCGTACGGCGCGTCGAAGAGCTCGCGGGCGTGCTCGGCCGCGAGCGACTCGACCGTGTCGATGTTCTGGCAGCCCGCGTAGAACCGGTGGCCGACCGTGCCCTCCGCGTACTTGTCGGAGAGCCAGCTGCCCATCGTCAGCAGAACCGCGGGGCTCGCATAGTTCTCCGAGGCGATCAGCTTGAGCGAGGCTCGCTGGTCGGCGAGCTCCTTGCGGGTGGCCTCCGCGATGCGCGGCTCCACCTGCGCGATGACGTCGAGGGCCTGGCTGTACGCGTTCGAAACAAGGGCGTCCGTCATGAGGCCACAGCCTAGGCAGTTCCGCCGCGCGACGCCCCATTGGCGGGGGTGTCCGTTTGACGAGACGGCCGTCTCACATCATGGGAACTCGAGTTGTGCGATCCGGTCCAGCCCCTGAGACTCGTTGACATGACTTCAGCGGCGACCCACGCATGGCTCGTGGTACGCCGGCACGTGGACTACGGCCGCGTGCGAAGCATGGCCTGTCGATCCTCCTGACCGCCGCCCCCGCTCTCCCGGGCGCCGGTCCGCCGGTCACCGCCGGGACGCCTCTGCGTCCGCGTGCGACCGGGGCGGCCGCGCCTGTCTCCCGACAGCCAGAGGACCTCGACGTGACCTCCCAGACCCTGCCCAGTTCCGAGCCCGGATCCGACACCGATCCGACACGGCGCGACCGAGCCGCTCGTCGTCCCCCGCCCCCAGCGCGGCGAGGGGCAGTGGGCGCTCGGCTACCGCGAGCCGCTGAACAAGAACGAGCAGGCCAAGAAGGACGACGCCCCGCTCAACGTGCGCGAGCGCATCCTCAACATCTACAGCCGCCGCGGGTTCGACTCGATCGACCCCGGCGACCTGCGCGGCCGCTTCCGCTGGCTCGGCCTGTACACCCAGCGCGCCCCCGGCTTCGACGGCGGCAAGACGGCGCTGCTCGGGGACGACGAGCTCGACGACCGCTACTTCATGATGCGGGTGCGCACCGACGGCGCGCTGCTGCCGCCCGCCACCGTGCGCGCGCTCGGCGAGGTCGGCCGCGACCACGCGCGCGACACCGCCGACGTCACCGACCGCGAGAACATCCAGTACCACTGGATCCGGATCGAGGACGTCCCCACGATCTGGCAGACGCTCGAGGACTCCGGGCTGAGCACCGTGGAGGCCTGCGGTGACAGCCCCCGGCCGTTCCTCGGCTCCCCCGTCGCCGGCGTCGCCGCCGACGAGATCATCGACGGCACCTGGGCCCTGGAGGAGATCCACCGCCGCTACATCGGCGACCCGGAGTACGCGAACCTCCCGCGCAAGTTCAAGACCGCGCTCACCGGGCACCCCAGCCACGACGTCTCCCCCGAGACCAACGACGTCGCCTTCGTCGGCACCGTGCACCCCGAGCTCGGGCCCGGCTTCGACCTCTGGGTCGGCGGCGGGCTCTCCACGAACCCGCGGCTGGCCGAGAAGCTCGGTGTCTGGATCCCGCTCGAGGAGGTCCCGGACGCCTGGTCGGCGGTCACCCGGGTGTTCCGCGACTACGGCTACCGCCGGCTGCGCTCGCGGGCCCGGTTGAAGTTCCTCGTCGCCGACTGGGGCCCGGCGATGTTCCGGCAGGTCCTCGAGACCGAGTACCTCGGCCGGCGCCTCGTCGACTGCCCCTCCCCGCCCTCGCCCGTCGGGCACCGCGACCACATCGGCGTGCACGAGGCGCGCGACGGCAGCCGGTACGTGGGCCTCGCGCCCGTGGCCGGTCGCGTCTCCGGGACGATGCTCGTCGAGCTGGCCGACGCGATGCAGCGGCACGGTGTCGCCGGCGCCCGGCTGACGCCGTACCAGAAGATCGTGCTGACCGGCGTCGAGCCCGACGCGGTCGAGGACCTGGTCGCCGAGCTCGACAGCATCGGCCTGCAGGCCCGCCCGTCGAACTGGCGCCGCAACACCATGGCGTGCACGGGCATCGAGTTCTGCAAGCTCGCGATCGTGGACACGAAGGACCGCAGCCGCGACCTGATCGCCGAGCTGGAGCGCCGGATCCCCCAGCTGGACGTGCCGATCACGGTCAACGTCAACGGCTGCCCCAACGCCTGCGCCCGCACCCAGGTCGCCGACATCGGCCTCAAGGGCCAGCTGGTGACCGCCGACGGCGAGCAGGTCGAGGGCTTCCAGGTGCACCTCGGGGGTGCCACCGGGCTGGGCGCCAACTTCGGCCGCAAGCTGCGCAAGCACAAGGTGACCAGCGCCGGCCTCGACGACTACGTCGAGACGGTGGTGCGCAACTACCTCGCCGACCGCACGCACGGCGAGCGGTTCGCGGAGTGGGTCGCCCGCGCCGACGAGACGCTCCTGACCGGGGACACCCGGGCCGACGCCACGGAGGCGGGGGCGGCATGAGCGAGCCGCGCCGTGCCCTTCCACTGCCCCTACTGCGGCGAGGAGGACCTCTGGCCGCACGAGGTGGTCGACGCCGCCGGCGAGGTCGGCTCCCCGCACGGCTCGTGGGAGTGCCGCGGCTGCCAGCGCGCCTTCCAGCTGAAGCTGCTGGGCCTGCTGCGCCCGCAGTCGCAGGGCGGTGGGCTGCGATGACCGCCGCGACCACCACGGCCGCCGCCGAGAGGCGCGGCAGCCGCACCGCCGGGCACACCCCCGAGCAGCTGCGCGAGATCGTCTCGCACGTGGGCGCGGAGCTGGAGCTGGCGCCCGCCGAGGACATCATCGAGTGGGCCGTGGCGACCTTCGGCTCCCGCTTCTGCGTGACCTCGTCGATGGCGGACGCCGTGCTGGCCCACGTGGCCTCGCGGGTGGCGCCGGACGTCGACGTGGTCTTCCTCGACACCGGCTACCACTTCGCCGAGACGATCGGCACGCGGGACGCCGTCGCCGCGACGCTGCCCGTCACCGTCCGCACGGTCGAGCCGGAGCTGAGCGTGGCCGAGCAGGACGAGGCGTACGGGGCCGAGCTCTACCGGCGCGACCCCGACCTGTGCTGCGCGATGCGCAAGGTGGAGCCGCTCTCCCGCGCGCTGGCCGGCTACGAGGCCTGGGCGACCGGGCTGCGCCGCAGCGAGACGCACGGCCGCGTCGTGACGCCCGTCGTCGGCTGGGACGGCAAGAAGCAGAAGGTCAAGGTCTCGCCGCTGGCCCGCTGGTCGGACGAGCGGGTCCGTGCCTACGTCGAGCAGCACGACGTGCTGCTCAACCCGCTGGTGCACGACGGCTACCCCTCCATCGGCTGCCAGCCGTGCACGCGGCGGGTCCTGCCGGGCGACGACGCCCGCAGCGGCCGCTGGGCCGGCACCGCCAAGACCGAGTGCGGGATCCACGCGTGACCGCCACCGCCCCGATCGCCTCCTCCGAAGGGAGCCCCACGCGATGACCGCACCCGCCCTGATCGCCCTGGCCCACGGCAGCCGCGACCCGCGGCACGCCGCCACGGTGCGCGAGCTCGTCGCCGGCGTGCGCGCCCAGCGCCCCGACCTGCGCGTCGAGGCCGCCTTCCTCGAGCTCAGCCAGCCCTCCTTCCACACCGTCGTCGACCGGCTCGTCGCGGCCGGGCACCGCGAGATCGTCGTCGTGCCGTTGCTGCTCAACGACGCCTACCACGCGCAGGTCGACGTGCCCGCCGCCGTCGCCGAGGCCTCGTCGCGGCACGAGGGCCTGCGGGTCCGCGCGTCCGCCATCCTCGGGCTGGAGAACCGCTGGCTGTCGATCCTCGACGAGCGGATGCGCGAGGCGCTGAGCACCGCCCGGGTGCGCGAGCTGGACGCCCTCGTGCTGGCCGCCGCCGGCTCGAGCGACGCGCTGGCCAACCAGGCGGTGGCCCGGCTGGCCCGCGTCTGGGGGACCCGGCACCGGCTGCCGGTGACCGCCGCGTTCGCCTCCGCCACGCCGCCCGCGACCGGCGAGGCCGTGCGCGCCTTCCGCCACGAGGGGCGCCGGCACGTGGCAGTGGCGTCGCTGTTCCTGGCACCCGGCTTCCTGCCGGACCGGGCCGCGGAGCTGGGGCGTGAGGCCGGGGCGATCGCCGTCTCGGCGCCGCTGGGCGCGCACGCCGAGGTCGCGCGCACCGTGCTCGCACGCTACGCCGTCGGCGCCGTGGAGCTCGTGCCGGTCTGAGCGACCGCGCACGGCTCAGGCCGGCGGCGGGTGCACCATCGCCCGGGTCAGGCGCTCGAGATCGGCCGCCGGGTCGTCGGTGAGGCCGCCGTGCACCGGGCCGGGCTGGACGACGGTGCTCTTCGGGGCGCGCAGGAACCCGAACCGGTTGCCCGTGCTCCCGGTGGCCGCGGCGCCGCCCGCCGCGGCATCGCCCGTGCACACGGCCTCCGCGAACGCGAGGGACGCCCGGACCCGCGCCGTGTCGAGGCCCGGGTCGAGCGCGGCCAGCCGCGGCTCGTCCAGGTGCGCCGCCAGCGCGAGGTAGCCGGTGGCCTGGCAGTAGAGCACGACGCCGACGTTCACGAACTCCTCGCGGTCGGCCCGCGGGACGCAGCGCAGCACCACGTACTGGTAGGCGTGCCTGTCGCGTGGGGCGCCCGTGCCACCGTTCCCGCCGCCGCTCATGCCGCCGCCGGGAGCCAGGCGCGGGTGCCGAGCCGCGCGACGAGGAAGTCGACGTAGGCGGACCGCTGCGCCGCCGGGGTCTCCGCGCCGGGGACCGGCGTCAACCACATGTCGGGCACCTCGGCCACCACGTCCGTCAGGACGTCGCGCGTGAGGCGGCGGCTGATCCACTCGTCCGCGGCGGGCACCCCCGCCAGGTGTCCGGCCAGCACGTGGTCGGCGGGGTCCCACGGCAGCTGCGCGAAGCGCTGCGGATCGCTCACGCCGCCCCGCCACCCGTGGTGGAAGTACAGGCTCGCGCCGTGGTCGATCACCCACAGCTCGCCGTGCCACACCAACAGGTTCGGGTTGCGCCACGAGCGGTCGACGTTCGCGCAGAAGGCGTCGAGCCAGAGCACCCGTGCGCCCACCTCGGCAACGTCCGGGGGGCCTCCCTCGTAGCCGAAGGACCCGGGCAGGAAGTCGACCCCGAGGTTCAGCCCCACGCTGCCCGTGAGCAGGTCCTGCACCTCCTCGTCCGCCTCGTAGCGCGCGATCTCGGCGTCGAGGTCCAGCGCGACCAGCCGCGGCGTGCGCAAGCCGATGCGCCGCGCCAGCCCCGCGACCACGACCTCCGCGACGAGCACACGGGGCCCCTGCCCCGCCCCGCGGAACTTGCACACGTAGGTGCCGAGGTCATCGGCCTCGACGATGCCGGGCAGCGAGCCGCCCTCGCGGAGCGGCGTGACGTAGCGGGTGACGGCGACGGTGGGGATCACGACAGGGGGTCCTCCCCCAGCAGTCGGCTGCGCTCGTGCTCGACGTCGTAGCGGGGCTCGGGCCACGCGGGGTCGATGCCGCGCAGGGCGGCCAGGAGGAGGCGCCCGACGGCGAGGTTCCGGTACCACTTGCGGTCGGCCGGCACGACGAACCACGGGGCCGCCTCGGTGTTGGTCCGCGCCAGGGCGGCCTCGTACGCCGCGCGGTACTGCGGCCACAGCCGCCGGTCGTCGATGTCGGCGGGATCGAACTTCCACTGCTTCTCCGGCCGGTCCAGGCGCGCCAGCAGCCGCGCGCGCTGGGTCGCGGGCGAGATGTGCAGGAAGCACTTGAGGACGACCGTGCCGCCGGCGGCCAGCCCGGCCTCGAAGTCGTTGATGGCGCCGTAGCGCCGCTCGACCTCGGTCGGCTCCGCGAGCCCCCGCACGCGGGCCGCGAGCACGTCCTCGTAGTGCGAGCGGTCGAAGACCCCGATGTAGCCGGGCGCGGGCAGCGCGCGGCGGACCCGCCAGAGGAAGTCGTGCGATCGCTCCTCCTCGGTCGGCGGCCCGAAGGACGCGATGCGCACACCTTGCGGGTCGACCAGGCCGACCGTGTGCTTGAGCACGCCGCCCTTGCCGGAGGTGTCCATGCCCTGGAGCACCAGCAGCACGGACCGGGCCGCGCCGGACGCGTGCGAGGCGAAGAGGCGCCGCTGCAGGTCGGCGAGGTCGCCGCCGAGGTCGGCGAGCGCCAGGCGGGCGTCGCGCTTGGTGCCCTCGAAGCCGGGCGTCGCGTCGGTCGGCACCGTCCGGAGGTCGACCTGGCCCGGGGGCAGCCGCAGGAGCTCACTCATGGGCACATCATGACCCCCGAGGGGCTCACCAGTCCGCTACTGCGGGATCCTCGCCCGCGTCGTCCTCGGCGACGTCCAGCTCCTCGCGGACGACGGTCCACGCGACGCCGGAGTCGTGGCCCTTGCGGGCCAGCATCCCCACGAGGCGCCGGGTCGCGGTGGCGCGGTCGACGCGCTGCAGCGAACGCAGCCGCTTGCGCACCAGCCGCCGGGCGGCCTCGGTCTCGTCGTCGGGGTCGACCTCGTCGAGCACGCCGCGCGCGACCTCGTCGTCCACACCCTTGCGGCGCAGCTCCTGGGCCAGCGCGCGCCGCGCGAGCCCCCGCTCCGTCCGGCGCTGCGTCACCCAGGTGCGGGCGAAGGCCTCGTCGTCGACCAGGCCGACCTCCTCGAACCGGTCGAGGAGGCGGCCGGCGATCTCGTCGGGCACCTCCTTGCGCGCCAGCTTGTCGGCCAGCTCGCTGCGGCTCCGGGCGCGCCCGGTCAGCTGGTCGAGCAGGATCGTGCGGGCGACGGACTCGGGGTCGGCGTCCGGGCCGTCTGCCTGCGCGTCGGCCGGTGCGTCCGCCGTCATCCCGGGCTGCTCCCTCAGAACTGGTCGACGCCCGCCGGCTCGGCCAGCGGCGCCTCGACGGCCGCGGTCTCCTCGGCGTCGACGGTCGGGCCGACGCCGAGCTTCTCGAGGATCCGCTTCTCCAGCTCGTTGGCGAGGTCGGGGTTGTCGCGCAGGAACACCCGCGCGTTCTCCTTGCCCTGGCCGAGCTGGTCGCCCTCGTAGGTGTACCAGGCGCCCGCCTTGCGCACGAGGCCCGCCTCGACGCCCACGTCGATGAGGCCGCCCTCGCGGCTGATGCCCTTGCCGTACATGATGTCGAACTCCGCCTGCTTGAAGGGCGGGGCGACCTTGTTCTTCACGACCTTGACCCGGGTGCGGTTGCCGACCATCTCCTGGCCGTCCTTGAGGGTCTCGATGCGGCGCACGTCGAGGCGCACCGAGGAGTAGAACTTCAGCGCCCGGCCACCGGTGGTGGTCTCCGGCGAGCCGAACATCACGCCGATCTTCTCGCGCAGCTGGTTGATGAAGATCGCGGTCGTGCCGGAGCCGTTGAGGGCGCCGGTCATCTTGCGCAGCGCCTGGCTCATCAGCCGCGCCTGCAGGCCGACGTGGCTGTCGCCCATCTCGCCCTCGATCTCGGCGCGGGGCACCAGGGCGGCGACCGAGTCGATCACGATCAGGTCCAGCGCGCCCGAGCGGATCAGCATGTCCGCGATCTCCAGCGCCTGCTCCCCGGAGTCCGGCTGCGAGACCAGCAGCGCGTCGGTGTCGACACCGAGCGCCTTGGCGTAGTCGGGGTCCAGGGCGTGCTCGGCGTCGATGAAGGCGACGATGCCGCCCGCCGCCTGGGCGTTGGCCACCGCGTGCAGGGCGACCGTCGTCTTGCCGGAGGACTCCGGCCCGTAGACCTCCACGACGCGGCCGCGCGGCAGCCCGCCGAGACCCAGGGCGACGTCGAGGGCGATCGACCCCGACGGGATCACCTCCAGCGGCGCGCGGGTCTCGTCGCCGAGCCGCATCACCGAGCCCTTGCCGAACTGCTTCTCGATGTTGGCGAGCGCTGCGTCGAGCGCCTTGTCCCGGTCTCCACCAGCCATGGATCTCTCCGTCCCGTCCGGGCCTCTGCCCGCTCGTTGCTCTGCCCCCGGTCCGGGGGTCTGGTCCTGTGTCCAGGACGCTAGGCGAGCCCACCGACAGCCGCCCCGGAGACCGCGGTGGCCTGGGGACGACGGCGACCGGCGCGCCCTGTGGAGAGCAGCCTAACGAACACGTGTTCGACGCCGCCCGCGACACGCCGCGGCGGTCCCGGGCACCCCCGCGGGGCCTGCCGGAGGACCGGTCAGGCGTCCGCGGAGTGCCGGCGCCGACGCGCCAGGCCGACCGCGACGGTGCCCACCAGCACCAGGGCCGCGATCGCCGCCCAGCCCCAGCCGTAGGGCCGGTCCAGCAGCGTCGGGTTGTTCTCCCTCGCCCCGAACCGGCCGAGCACCGGCACGGCCAGCAGCGTGACCGAGCCCAGCACGACCAGTCCCCCGGCGGCCGCCGCACGCCACGGCGGCGGCAGCAGGCGGCCGGCGACGAGGCCGACCACCAGGACCAGCGGCACCAGCGCGAAGTCGTGCAGCACCACGCCGGACCCCAGCCACAGCGCCGTGGAGACGAGGTCCTCGCCGCGGGCGCCGTCCGGCCCGACGAGCAGCCAGGCGCCCCACAGGCCGATGCCGACGCCGAGCAGGCCCAGGACGGCGCGCGCCGCGCTCACGTGCGCACCTCGAGCCGGCCGACCCACTTGGTCTGCAGCACGCCGGGCCGGTTCGGCGCGATCACCCGGGTCGGGAAGCCGTGGTCGGGCACGAGCGTCTCGCCGTGGAGCGCGAGCGCCAGCAGGGTGCGGCCGTCGGCGACGAAGGAGGACTGGCAGCACGGTGGTCCGGAACGGGCCGCTCTCCTGCAGGGAGCGCACGACCACCTCGGAGTCCGCGCCGCCGCCCACCAGCGCGGCCAGGTCGCGGATGCGCACGCCGGTCCACGTGCCCGAGGCGCTCCACCCCTCGACGCACGCGATCGGGAGGTCGGCGGTCACCTGCTCCATGCCGCGGAGGTCCTCCAGCGACAGCGAGACCTCGCGGTCACCCCCGGTCACGACGAGGCGGTAGGCGGCGCCGTCGATGCCGGTGGTGCCGGCCGCCTCGGCCGACTTGTTCACCGGCACGCCCTGCGGGCCGTCACCGGACCGCACGCCGAGCACCGAGACCCGGCGCAGCCACGGGACCGTGCTCCCGGCGGTCGGCCAGCACCGCGACCAGCGAGGCCACGCCGGTCGCCCGCAGCAGCGAGCGCCGGGTCGGCCCCCCGTCGACGCGCTCGTCGGGGCCCGCCGCGGTGTCGGAGGCGTCGGCGTCCGGCGCCTCGACGGGCACCGGCCAGCGCCTCGCGGATGACGGGCAGCTTCACCGCCACGTGCAGGACGAGCGCCCCGATCGCGAGCCAGGCCACGGCGTAGTGGGTCGAGCGGAAGGAGAACTCCCACGGGTACCACTGCGAGGCGTTCATCAGCCCGGTCGTGAGCTGGAAGACCGCGGCCGCCACGAGCACCCCGATGGAGCCGCGCTCCGCGGCGGTGAGGGCGAGGCGGCGCAGGCCGACGCCCGAGGTCGGGCGCAGCGGGGAGGGCAGGCGCTGGAACAGCCGCGGGTAGACGGTCCACAGCTTCACCAGCAGCAGCGGCACCGCCGCGGTGCCGCTGATGACGTGGAGCCCCTGGGTGACCCGGTAGCCCCAGGCCGGGGACGGCGGGAACGGCACCGGGTGGTCCGGCTCCTGCGCGTAGTGGCTGATCAGGCCGGTCAGGAAGCAGACGCCGAAGGCGATGCCGAGCCACAGGCCGACGCGCGCGGCGACCCGCGGGGAGTGCAGCGGGGAGGTGAACGACTCGGGCCTCGGGGGCGCCAGCGGGGGGCGGGCGGCCACGCCTCAGCCCGCCGGGGCGTCGGCGACGGGCGCCTCGAGGACGGCGTACCAGCGGTGGTCGGTCCAGCCGGTGTGCCGCACGAGCAGTCCCGCCTCGGCGGCGACCGTGTGCACGGCCTCCGCGCAGACCCGCGCCCAGCGGAACGGCTTGCTCTCCAGCCCGGCGCAGCGCAGCCGCGTCCAGGTCACCGTGATCCCGTGGCCGGGGGGCTCGAGGTCGAGCACGACGCGGCCGCCGGGGTGGACGAGCTCGCGAGCCCGGGCGAGCAGGGTGACCGGGTCCCCGCCGATGCCGATGTTGCCGTCGGCCAGCAGGGCGGTGCCCCACGTGCCCTCGCCCGGGACCGGGTCGAAGATGTCGCACAGCAGGGCCGGCACGTCCCGGGCTCGGGTCTGCGCGACAGCCTCGGGGACGACGTCGACGCCGAGCACCACCGTGCCGCGCTCGCCCAGGGCCGCGCTCATCCGTCCGGGGCCGCAGCCGATGTCGATGGTGGCGCCGGCGCACGCGTCGAGCAGCAGGTGGTCGTCCGGGTCCGCGACGGCCTGCCACCGGGTGACCGGCAGGTCGAACTCGTCGCCGCGCTCGTCCACGACGGTGCACGCGCCCCCGCGCAGGGCGCAGGAGAAGACGTCGGTGAAGGACTCGCGATCCCGCGTGTCGATCGCGCCCCAGGCCTCCGGGGGCAGCGCGGGGGCCTCGGGCTCGACCAGCCCGGCCTCGACGACGGGGAGGTCGCCGGTGCTCTCCAGCGTCATCGCGCCGACCTTGCCCCGCTCGCGCCGCGCGCAGCCTGCGGGCGGCAGTCGCGCCACCCGCGGGCGAACCGCGTGCGGGGCGCCGCCTCGGCGACCTCGGCGGCGTCCGGCACCTCGTCGACGTCGCGGAGCACGGGGGCGCTGGCGACCCTGAGGCCCGCAGCCTCCAGGGCGGCGCGCGTGTCGGCGCCGGTGCGGTCCGTGGACATCGGCACGCCCTCGAGCGCGCGGGCGGCGGCCGGGTCGCGCAGCGCGAGCACCCACCAGCCCCCGTCGGCGGCGGCACCGAGGACGGCGTCGGCCCCGTCGAGATCCGTCGCCACGGCGCCGAGCAGCGCGCCGGTGAGCTGGGGCGTGTCCATGCCCACCTGGACGACGGCCGCCCCGGGCGCCCGCTCGCCGGCGGTCGCGTGGGCGTGCGCCAGCCGGGCGTCGAAGCCGCCCTCGCACTGCTCGAAGACCGCGCCCTCGGGGTACGCCGCCAGCCGGGCCCGCAGGGCGTCGCCGTCCACGGCGGCGTCGAGGTCGCCGGTGAGGGCCACGAGCACCCGCTCGGGGCCGAACGCGGCCTCGCAGGCGTCCAGCGTGTCGAGCAGGCAGGCGGCCGCGAGGCGGGCGGCGGCGTCGTCCCCGACCTCGGCGGCGAGCCGCGTCTTGCGCGACGCCCGGCACCGGCGCCTTCGCCACGACGAGCGCGCTGCCCCGGGCGCGGAGGCACTCACGCGAGGACCTTCCAGAAGTCCCGCGCCGTGCGCACGGTGCCCTTCACCGAGCCGGAGACCTTCGAGCGGGTGCCCGCCGCCCGCGGGTGGTAGGCCACGTCGCGCTCGACGAGGCGCCAGCCCGGCCAGCGTCGCCTTGTGCAGCAGCTCGAGCGGGTAGCCGAACCGGCGGTCCGCGACCCCGAGGTCGAGCAGCGCCTGCCGGCGGCAGACCCGCATCGGCGCGATGTCGTGGGCCTCCATCCCGATCCGCCCGCGCAGCCACCGCACGATCAGCTGGTTGCCCACGCGCGCGTGCCACGGCCAGACGCCGCGGGACACGGGGCGCCGCCGGCCGACTGCCAGGTCGGCGCGGCCGGCGCGGACGTCGTCCAGCAGCGGCAGCAGCTCGCCGGGGTCGAACGAGCCGTCGCCGTCCATGAAGGCCACGTAGTCGCGGCTGGCCGCCTCCAGGCCGGCGTGCACCGCGGCGCCGTAGCCGGGCGTCGGCTCGAGGACCACGTCGGCCCCGAGCCGCCTCGCCACCTCCGCGGTGTCGTCGGTGGACCCGTTGTCCACCACGATCACGGCGAAGAGCGGCGGGATCCGGGGCAGCAGCGACGTCAGCGCGGGCCCCTCGTCGCGGCAGGGAAGCACGAGATCGCAGGCAGCCGCGGCCCGGGAGGGGCCATCGCCTCCGGGACGGTCCATGGCCGCCAGCGTACGGTCCCCGCCCAGACAAGCGTTCACCCAGCCTTTCCGCTCGCGTGTCCCCGCGGCGGGAACGCGTGCCGACGGGGGCGCCACCCGGCTGGGTCCTCTCTCCTATCGTCGTGCCATGAGCGCGCCGGCCCCGAGCACGCCCGGCGAGGCCGGCGCACCCGCACGGACCGGCCCGTCCGGCAGTGCCCGCGCCGCCGGCTGGGGGCTGGCGGCGGGCGTGGCGCTGGTCCTCGCGGCCTACTTCGTGCCCAAGCTCACGGGCTGGGAGGTGATGACGCACGCCAACCCCCGGCCGGACAACGTGCCGCCGCTGCACTCCGGCTGGTCGGTGACGGCGTTCGGGCCGGGCACGCTGCCGGCGCTGGCGATCGCGGCCCTCGGCGTGTGGCGCGGCGGCCGGTGGGCCGCGGCGCTCGGCTGGCGCCGCCTGCTCCTCGGGGCCTACGTCGTCTCGCTGGGCTGGATGATCTCCCTGGCACTGGTGGACGGCGAGTCGGGCCTGACGCGGGTGCTCGGCAACCCCTACGAGTACCTGATGACGGCCCGCGAGATCTCCGACGTGCCGGCGATGCTGAGCGAGTTCACCTCGCGCGATCCCCTACGCCGCCGAGGACAACTGGGTCGTCCACGTGGCCGGGCACCCGCCCGGCGCGCTGCTGTTCTTCGTGCTGCTCGTGAACCTCGGGCTCGGCGGCGACCTCGCGGCGGCGCTGGTCGTGACGGCGATCGCCGCGACCACGGCGGTGGCCGTGCTCGACACGCTGCGCACCCTGGGGGCCGAGCGCCTGGCGCGCCGCGCCGCCCCCCTGCTGGTGCTCGGGCCGGCGGCCGTGTGGATGGCCGTCTCCGCCGACGCCCTCTTCGCGGCGACGGCGGCCTGGGGCCTGGCCGCGCTGGCCCGCGGCGCCGTGGCAGCGCGCGACGGGCGGGGCTCGTGGTGGGCCTGGTCGCTGCTCGCCGGGCTGCTGCTCGGCGCCTGCGTGATGTTCTCCTACGGCCTGCCGCTGCTCGGCGCGCTGGCGGTCGCCGTGCTCGCGGCCGCGGCGACCGGCGGGTCGGGGGACCGCCGCACCTGGTTGGCGATGCCGGTGGCCGCCGCCTCGGCCACCGCCGTCGTGCTGGCGTACGTGCCGTTCGGCTTCGAGTGGTGGACGGCGTACCCCGTGCTGCGGGAGCGGTACTGGGACGGCACCGCCGCGGAGCGCCCCTTCGCCTACTGGGGCTGGGGCAACCTGGCCGCCCTGCTGATCACCGCCGGGCCGCTGCTCGCCGCCGGGCTGGCGCACACGGCGGCCCTCGTGCGGGCCAGCGGGGCCCGGAGAGTGCTCCGCCCCGCGGCCGCGCGCGCCGGCGTGGCGCTCGCGGAGCTGCGCGTCGCGACGCTGCTGGTCGGCGGCGCGACGGTCGCCATCGTGGTCGCGGACCTGTCCCGGATGAGCAAGGCCGAGACCGAGCGGATCTGGCTGCCCTTCATGCCGTGGCTGCTGATCTCCACCGCCCTGCTGCCCGAGCGCTGGCGCCGCGCCGGCCTGGCGCTCCAGGTCACCGTCGCCCTCGTCGCGCAGCACCTGCTCTACACGAGCTGGTAGCTCGGGGCTGTCGGTTTCCCCGCTCGAGCGGGGAAGCCGTCACTGGTGATGCGTTGCAACGACGACGAAGTAACAGGAATCCGCGACAAGTCCAGCCGAGCCGGCCCAGCCGAGCCGCACCAGCCGGGCCAGCCGCGCCGGCCCAGCAGCGCCGGCCCGCCCGGCCGGACAGCCACCCCGACCGGCCACCCACGTGGAGGCGACGACCGGCCGCTCAGGAGCGCAGCGGCGCGGTCGCGAAGGCGGCGAGGCCCTCCTCTGGCATCACCCGGGCCCGGAAGCCCAGCTCGGATGCCGCCCGCTCCGGGGACGCGACGATGTGCCGCACGTCGCCGCTGCGGAACTGGCCCGTCACCTCGGGCCGCAGGGCCGAGCCCGTGCCGGCGACGACCAGCTCGGCGACCTCGCGGATCGAGATCGGCCGCCCCGAGCAGACGTTGTACGCCGCCAGGCCGGGCTCGGCGTGCGGGTCGCGCGCCGCGACCGCGTCGATGGCGGCGAGGTTGACCTGGGCGACGTCGTCGACGTGCACGAAGTCGCGCATCTGCTGCGCCGTCCTCGAAGACGGTGGGCGGGTTGCCGCGCTCGATGCTGGAGCGGAACATCGCGGCCACGCCCGAGTAGGGCGTGTCGCGCGGCATCATCGGGCCGTAGACGTTGTGGTAGCGCAGCGCCACCACCGCTCCCCCGGCCTGGCGCAGCCAGGCGCCGGCGTAGTGCTCCTGCGCCAGCTTGGAGGCGGCGTACGAGCTGCGCGGGTCGAGCGGTGCGTCCTCGGGCACCAGCTCCCAGGCGAGCGGGCGGTCGCACGTCGCGCAGCGGTTGTCGAAGTCGCCGGCCTCGAGGGCGTCGAGGGGGCGCGGCGGCGGCACCTGCACGCCGTGCTCGGGGCAGGCGTAGCGGCCCTCGCCGTAGACCACCATCGACGAGGCCAGCACCAGCCGGTGCACGCCCGCCTCGTGCATGGCGGCGAGGAGGACGGCCGTGCCCAGGTCGTTGTGGCCCGCGTAGAGCGGCAGGTCGGCCGGTTCGACGCCCGCGCCGACCATGGCGGCCTGGTGGCAGACGACGTCCACGCCGTCGAGGAGCCGCGCCCAGCCCGCGTGGTCGCGCACGTCGTGGGCGTGCGTGCCCGCCGGCGCCTCGGTGGCGCCGTGGGCCTGCGGGATCATCGCGTCGACACGGACGACCTCGTCGCCCCGCTCGGTGAGCCGGCGGTCGATGGCGCCGCCGATGAACCCGGCGGACCCGGTGAGCAGGACCCGCATCAGCCCGGCACGCCGTAGGTCAGCTCGAACCCGTCCGCCCACGTGGCGCACGAGCAGCCGTCGGGGTCGGGCAGGTCGCCGATCGCCGTGGCGATGATGCCCTTGAGCCGCTCGGTGTTGCGGGCGAACATCGCGAACACCTCCGCCTGGCCGACGCCGGAGCCGGCCTCCACACCGGCGTCCATGTCGGTGACGAGCGCGATCGCCGAGTAGCACATCAGCATCTCGCGCGCCAGCTGCGCCTCGGGGGCGCCGGTCATGTTGACCAGGTCCCAGCCCTGCGCGGCGTAGTGCTGCGACTCCGCACGGGTGGAGAACCGTGGCCCCTCGATCACGACCATCGTGCCGCCGACCCCCACCGTGCCGTCGACGGCGGAGACGGCGCGGCCGAGCCGGGCGCAGTACGGGTCGGCGAACGGCAGGTGCGCGGCACCCCGCTCCACGTAGGTGCCGTCGCGGCGCACCGTCCGGTCGACGAGCTGGTCGGGCAGGACGAGGTCGCCCGGCGCCACGGTGTCGCGCAGGCCCCCGACGGCACACGGGGCGAGCACCTGCCGCACGCCCAGCGAGCGCAGCGCCCACATGTTCGCCTTGTACGGGATCCGGTGCGGCGGGTGCTCGTGGCCGGGGCCGTGGCGGGGCACGAAGGCCACCCGCCGCCCGTTGACCGTGCCGACGGCCAGGTCGTGCGACGGCGGCCCGTACGGCGTCTCGACCGCCACGGTCTGCGGGTCGTCGAGGAACTCGTAGAAGCCGCTGCCGCCGATGACCCCGACCTCGGCCCGGCCGCTGCTGGACTCGCTCATGCGCGTCACTGTGCCAGCACGTCGCTCGGCCCGTCGGCCTGCCCGGCACCCCCCCCCCCCCCGGACCCCCGGGCTCGGGCGCCCCGGCCCCGCGGGCGGCGACGGCCGAGAGCACCACCAGCACCGCGAGCACGCTGGTGCCGGCCGCCAGCACGGGGAAGCCGAACGCACCCACGACGAACCCCGAGGCGGCGCCGGCGACCGCGGCGAGCACGCCCATCGCCAGGTCGGCGGCGCCCTGCACGTCCGGGCGCGCGGAGAGCGGCGTCACGTCGACCAGCAGCGTGGACGCCGCCACGGTCGCCAGGCTCCAGCCCAGCCCGAGCAGGAAGAGCCCGCCGAAGACCTGCCACGAGGTGCCCGGGGGCGCGAGCGCCGCGAGCACCAGCGAGGCGAGGAGCACCACCCCGCCGGAGGCGAGCACCGGCGTCCGGCCGTAGCGGTCGGCCGCCATCCCGACCAGGGGCGCGAACGCGAACATCCCGAGCACGTGCACGCTGATCACGACGCCGATGATCCGCAGCGTCGCCCCGCCGGACTCCATGTGCAGGGGCGTCATCACCATCACGGAGATCATCGCGGCGTGCGCGCTGGCCAGCCCGACGATCGCGGCGAGCGCGGCCGGCCGCTCGGCGAGCACCGCGCGGACCCGCTGCCACGAGGTGCCCGTCGGCCGGCCGGCCGCGGGGTCGGCGGCCGCCGCGGCCTGCCGGGCCAGCAGCAGCGGGTCGGGGCGCAGCAGCACGTGCACGACGACCGCGGCGACGAGCATCGAGGCCGCGCCCACCGCGAACGGCCCCGTGAGCACGGGCAGACCCACCGCGTCGGCGGCGCGGCCCGCGGGTCCGCTGAGGTTGGGGCCCGCCACGGCGCCGACGGTGGTGGCCCAGACGACGACGGACAGCGCGCGGCCGCGGGAGCGCGGCAGCGCCAGGTCGGTGGCGGCGTACCGCGAGGCGTTGTTGGCGGCGGTGGTGGAGCCGAGCAGCACGGCGCCGACCAGCAGCAGGGCCAGCGACCCGACCGCGCCGGCGACGACGGCGAGCGCGGCGCCCGTCGCGCCGAGGAGGTAGCCGATCGCCAGCCCGCTGCGCCGACCGCGGCGGGACATCAGCCGCGCGAGCAGCCAGGCCGCGAGCGCCGCGCCGAGCACCTGACCGGTCTGCGTGAGCCCCGCGGCCTTCTCGGAGCCCGAGAGGTCGCGCGCCAGCAGCGAGGCCGTGGCGATGCCGATCGTGATCCCGACGGCGCCCGTGGCCTGGCTGGCGACGAGCACCCGCACGGTGTGCCGCTGGGCCCCGGCCGTCTCGACCGGGTCCGGGCGCAGGCCGGACGGCGAGGTCACGACCGCGTCATCGGTCCCGGGCCGGGAGGTCGAGGGTGCGCCAGACGGCCAGCCAGACCTGCTTGGGGGGCGTCCCGCTGGCGAGCGACTCGTCGACGGTGCGCCCGCCCAGCTCGGCGATCACGTGCTGGTCGGCCCAGAACCGGGCGTAGTCGGCGCCCAGCGCGGCCTCCATGCGGGACCAGAGCTCGGTGTGCCTCATCGGCGGGCGGCGGACGACGGGCGGTGCGGGAACCTCACGCGCGCCATTGAACCAGCCGAGGCCCAGCGGCGCCGAGGTGCGAGAATCGGCCGCCATGGCCGCCTACTCGACCCGCTCCGCCACCGCCGCCGACCTGCCGGCGATCGCGGGCATCTACGCACACGCGGTCGAGCACTCGTACTCCACCTTCGACCTCGAGCCCCCGGACCTGGACCACTGGGTGACCCGCCTCGACGGCCAGCACCCGGGCGACCACCTGCTGGTCGCCGTGGACGAGGGGGACGAGGTGGTGGGCTACGCCTACTCGTGGTCCTACCGCCCGCGGCCGGCGTACGCGTCGACCCGGGAGACGTCGATCTACATCGACAGCTCGGTGCGCGGCCAGGGCATCGGGCGGCTGCTCTACCCGGCGCTGCTGGAGACCATGGCGGTCTCCGGGGTGCACACCGCGGTCGCCCTGGTGGCGCTGCCCAACCCGGCCTCGGAGAAGCTGCACCTCGACGTCGGCTTCGACAAGGTGGGCCAGCTGCGCGAGGTCGGCCACAAGTTCGGCGAGTGGATCGACGTGGCGTGGTTCCAGAAGATGCTGCACAACCTGCCGTGACCGGCCTCAGAGGGAGACCGGCGCGCTGCCGAAGGCCACGTCGAAGCGGTCGCACCAGATGACGACCGAGCGCATGCCGCGCAGGTCGGCGTCGGCCGGGACCTCGTAGTTCTGGTTGCCCGAGGTGGCCTTGAGGTCGCCGAGGGGCACGGAGCGCCCGTCGTCGTAGGACCCCCATTCCCCACCGCTGGGCGCGTCGCTGAGCCACACGTGCAGGTCCGGCCCGTCGGAGGTGTCGAAGCCCTCCAGCCGCACGAAGCGGCGCCCGTCGGCCAGCCGCAGCACCGCGGCGCGACCCGCGGTGGCGTGCTCGGCGTCCTCGAAGGCGCCGCGGGCGAGCACCTCGTCGCGCGGCGCCGCCGGCGCGGACGGCTTGGCCTGCGGCCCGGAGCCGTCGTCGTCGCCGCCGGACCCGCCGTGCGGCCGCGGCCGTGCGGTGGCCGACCCGGCGGTGGCCGGCGCCGTCGGTTCCGCGCTGGTCGGCGCGGCCTCGTCGACGGTGCTCGACGTGACGGCCCGCCACGGCTGGAACGCCCACAACCCCACGGCCAGCGCCGCGACGAGCAGCGCCGCCACGGGCCAGAGCAGCTTCCGCATGACCCGAGGCTACGCCCGCGGTCCTGCGGACCGCCCCAGCCCGCGTTCGCTCAGCCCGTGTTCGCTCAGCCCCTGTTCATCAGGACCGCGGCACCGAGCACCATGCCGAGCACGGTGGTGACGATGCCGGCGATGCCGACGTACATGCCGTAGGGCTTGTCGCCCTCGGAGTTCGCCACGAAGCCCAGGACGGCCCCGATGGGGCCGAGCACGATCGGGACGAACACGAGCGCCAGCGCCGCCAGCACGGCGCCGACGATGGTGAGGATGCGCCCCCTCGGGCCTTCCCTTGGTGTCCGCTGCCTGGCCGTAGGGGTTCTGCCCGGGAGTTGACATCGCGCCGCTCCTTGTCTCGGGGTCGTTCGCCGAACGGTCGGGGGCGGCCCCCGGCGAGCCGACCGCTGGCAGCATCAATCACCCGCACGGGTGGGCGGGCTCTACCGAAGCAGCAGCCGGTCCAGGCGGCGTCGGCAGACCATCAGGCCGAGCACGCCCATGGCGGCGAGGTAGCCCACCGAGACGAGCGAGTCCCAGCCGACGGTGCCGGTGGTCAGCTCGCGGAGCAGGACGACGCCGCGGTAGAGCGGGGTGATCTCCACGAGCCAGCGCACCGCCGGGGGGTAGGCATCGACCGGGAAGAAGGTCGCGGAGAACAGGAACATCGGCAGCGTCAGCACGGTGACCCACTCGAAGTGCTGCCAGCTGCGCATGAAGGTCGTCGCCGCCATGCCCGCTCCCCCGAAGGCCAGGGCGATCAGGAGCGCGCCGGGCACCGCGAGCACGGCCCACCACGAGGAGACCAGCCCCATCGCCACCATCACGCCGAGGAAGCCGGCGGCGTAGATCCCGCCGCGCAGCAGCGACCAGGCCAGCTCGCCGCGGGCGACGTCGCCGGTCGTCAGCGGCGTGGCCAGCTGGTGCTCGAAGACCTTGTTGTACTTCAGCTTGAAGAAGAAGTTGAACGTGGCGTCCATCATCGCGCCGTTCATCGCGGACGCGGCCAGCATGCCGGGCGCGACGAACTCGGCGTACGGGATGCTCCGCCCGTCGACGGTGAAGCCGTCGATCAGCGCGCCCACGCCCACGCCGATCGAGAAGAGGTAGAACACCGGCTCGAGGAAGCCGGTGAGGAAGAGGTACCACGCGCGCCGGTAGGCGAGCAGGTTGCGGAAGAGCAGCATCCGCGTGGCCTCGGGCGCCGACAGCGGCGAGGAGAGCTGACGGGCCGAGGCCGCGTTCACGAGCGCCACGGGAGCCTCCTCACGCGATCATCCGCCGGGACAGGCGCCGCAGGGCCCACAGCCAGCCCGCGGCCGTCAGGGCGAGCAGGTAGGCCAGGTGCACGGCCACGAGCCGGGCGTCGGGCTGGCCCAGGACGAGCATCCGGGTCAGGTCGACCCCGTGCCACAGCGGCGTCAGCCGGGCGACCACCTCGAGCGGGGCCGCCAGGTTCGACACCGGGAAGAAGGCGCCCGAGAACAGGAACATCGGGATCATCCCCAGCCGGAAGAACAACCCGAAGGCCGTCACGTCCTCCAGCCCGACCGAGACCGCGTAGATCGGCGCCGCGAACGACAGCCCGATGAGCACCTGCACCGGGAACGCCGCGAGGACGCCCCACCAGGACTCGAAGACGCCGAAGGGCACCATCACGAGCAGGAAGACGCCGCAGGTGGTCGCCACCCGGAACGCCACGAACGCCAGGTGCGCGAGCACCACCTCCGGCACGCCGAGCGAGGTGGCGATCATCGAGTAGTAGGTCTTCTGCCACTTGATCGCCGCCATCACCGGGTAGGTGACCTCGCCGAAGACCGTCGTCATGGCCTGCGCGGCGACCATGCCCGGCACGACGAAGGCGAGGTACGACGTGGCGCCCTCCAACCGCGCCGGGTCGGCGTCGATGAAGCCGCCGAGCAGGACCCCCATCGCCAGCACGTAGAGCAGCGGGGTGAGGAAGGAGGAGAAGACGCTGGCCTTCCAGGTGCGCCGGTAGACGACGACCCAGTAGTCGAGGAGCCGCGAGGCGCCGGCCCACACGCCCGCCGCGGGTTGCGGCGCGCCCGCCGCGGCGTCCAGGGGCTGCCGGGCGCTCATCAGTCCACCAGCGTCCGGCCGGTCAGCCGCAGGAAGACGTCCTCGAGCGTCGAGCGGCGCACCAGCACCGAGTCGGGCTCGAGACCGCGCCGGTGCACGGCCGTGACGACACCCTCACCGTCGTCGCTGTACACCAGCAGCCGGTCGGGCAGCGCCTCCACCCGGCCGAGGTCGCCCACCTTCTCCGCGACCCGGTCGTGCTCGCCGATCGCGAAGCGCAGCTCGGCCACCTCGCGGGTGCAGTGCTCGCGGATCAGTGCGCTCGGGGAACCCTCGGCGACGATCCAGCCCTTGTCCATCACGACCAGGCGGTCGCAGAGCTGCTCCGCCTCGTCCATGTAGTGGGTGGTCAGCACCAGCGTCACGCCCTGCTGCTTCAGCCGGAACAACCGCTCCCAGACCACGTGGCGGGCCTGCGGGTCGAGGCCGGTGGTCGGCTCGTCGAGCAGCAGCACGTCCGGGCGGTTGACCAGCGACCGCGCGATGGTGAGCCGGCGCTTCATGCCCCCGGAGAGGTCCTCGACCTTCGCCTCGGCGCGCTCGGAGAGCTGCACGAACGCCAGCAGCTCGTCGACCCGACGGCGCACCTCGCGGCGCGCGATGCCGAAGTACCGGCCGTAGACGTAGAGGTTGTCGCGCACGTTGAGCTCGGTGTCGAGCGTGTCCTCCTGGGGGCAGACGCCGAGGCGGGCGCGCACGGCCGGGCCGTGCGCCACCGGGTCCAGGCCCAGGATCCGCAGGTGCCCCGAGGTGGGGGGCGAGACCGCCGCGATCATCCGCATGGTCGAGGACTTGCCGGCCCCGTTCGGCCCGAGGAAGCCGAACGCCTCCCCCGGCTGCACCGTCACGTCGATGCCCTTGACCGCCTCGAAGTCGCCGAACGACTTGCGCAGCCCGCGGGCCTCGATCATGGGATCCACGGCCCGGAGGCTAGCCGGGAGCGCCGACAACGCCCGCACGCGCCCGCGCCCGCGGCTCCGGGTGCCGGTGTCGGTGCCGTGCGTCAAGATGGCGGCGTGCCGACCAGCCCTGCCCTCTCGCGCTTCAGCGAGCCGACCCGCGCGTGGTTCGACGCGGCCTTCGCGGAGCCGACGCCCGCGCAGGCGGGCGCGTGGGAGGCGATCGCCGCGGGGCGGCACGCCCTCGTCGTCGCCCCCACCGGCTCCGGCAAGACGCTGGCGGCCTTCCTCGCCTCGCTCGACCGGCTGCTGACCGAGCCGCGCCCGGAGGACAAGGGGCACCGCTGCCGCGTCCTCTACGTCTCGCCGCTGAAGGCGCTGGCCGTCGACGTCGAGCGCAACCTGCGCGCGCCGCTCGCGGGCATCCGGCACACCGCCGCCCGGCTCGGGACCGGCGTCCCCGAGGTCGCGGTGGGCGTGCGCTCCGGGGACACCAGCGCCGCCGAGCGCCGCAAGCTCGTCAGCGCCCCGCCGGACATCATGATCACGACGCCGGAGTCGCTGTTCCTGATGCTCACCTCGCAGGCGCGCGAGTCGCTGCGCGGCGTGCGCACGGTGATCGTCGACGAGGTGCACGCCGTCGCCGGCACGAAGCGGGGCGCGCACCTCGCGCTCACGCTGGAGCGCCTCGACGAGCTGCTCGAGTCGCCGGCGCAACGGATCGGCCTGTCGGCCACCGTGCGGCCGCTCGACGAGGTCGCCCGGTTCCTCGGCGGCCGGGCGCCGGTCGAGATCGTCGCCCCGCCCGCCGCGAAGCGCTGGGACCTGCGCGTCGTCGTCCCCGTCCCGGACATGACGGCCCCCGAGGGGCCGGCCGATGCGGGGACTCGCGCCGACTCGGCGGACCCGGCGGCGGACCCGGCGGCGGACCCGTTCGGGGACGGGTTCGACCCGGTGGCGGCGTTCGAGCGGCCCGCCGCCGCGGACGACCCCGAGCGCAACCAGTCGCTGTGGCCGCACATCGAGGAGCGGGTGGTCGACCTCGTCGAGCAGCACCGCTCGACGATCGTGTTCGCCAACTCGCGCCGCCTCGCGGAGCGGCTGACGGCGCGGCTCAACGAGGTGGCCACCGACCGGGCCGCGGCCCGCGGCGAGCTCAGCGCCGAGGAGCTGGCCGGGCAGGCCCCGGCACGCCCCCCGGCGCAGGTGATGGCCCAGGCAGGCCAGGCCCGCTCCAGCGGCGACGACGAGACGGCCATCGTGATCGCCCGGGCGCACCACGGCTCGGTCTCGCGGGAGCAGCGGGAGCTGATCGAGGACGACCTCAAGCGCGGCCGCCTGCCCTGCGTGGTCGCCACGAGCAGCCTCGAGCTCGGCATCGACATGGGCGCCGTCGACCTCGTGGTCCAGATCGAGTCGCCACCCTCGGTGGCCAGCGCGCTGCAGCGCGTCGGCCGGGCCGGCCACCAGGTCGGCGAGGTCTCGCGTGGCGTCCTGCTCCCCAAGCACCGCGGCGACCTCGCGCAGACCGCGGTGGCGGTCGAGCGGATGCGCACCGGCGCCATCGAGGCGCTGCGCGTGCCCGACGAACCCGCTCGACGTGCTGGCCCAGCAGGTCGTCGCGGCGACCGCGCTGGAGGAGTGGGACGTCGACGCGCTGTTCGAGGCCGTCCGCCGCAGCGCGCCCTTCGCGTCGCTGCCGCGCAGCGCCTACGAGGCCACGCTCGACCTGCTCAGCGGGCGCTACCCCTCCGACGAGTTCGCGGAGCTGCGCCCCCGGGTCGTCTGGGACCGCGTCGGCGGCACGCTCAGCGCCCGCCCGGGCGCGCAGCGCCTCGCCGTGACCAGCGGCGGCACGATCCCCGACCGGGGGCTGTTCGGTGTCTTCCTCGCCAGCGGCGAGGGTCCCGGTCGCCGGGTGGGCGAGCTGGACGAGGAGATGGTCTACGAGTCCCGCGTCGGCGACGTCTTCGCCCTCGGCGCGACGAGCTGGCGCATCGAGGACATCACCCACGACCGCGTGCTGGTCACCCCGGCGCCCGGCATCCCCGGCCGGCTGCCGTTCTGGCGCGGCGACTCCCTCGGTCGCCCCGCCGAGCTCGGCGAGGCCGTCGGCGGGCTGGTGCGCGAGCTCGGCTCCCTGCCCGCCGAGAAGGCCGAGGCGCTGGCCCGCGACCGCGGGCTGGACGACTGGGCGGCGGGCAACCTGGTCACCTACCTCGGCGAGCAGCGCGAGGCCACGAGCACGCTGCCCACCGACCGGACGCTGGTCGTCGAGCGGTTCCGCGACGAGCTCGGCGACTGGCGGCTGGTCGTGCACTCGCCGTACGGCACGCCCGTGCACGCGCCGTGGGCGCTCGCGATCAACGCGCGGCTGCGCGAGCGGTACGGCATCGACGGGCAGGCGGTCGCCTCCGACGACGGCATCGTCGTGCGCATCCCGGACACCGAGTCGGAGCCGCCCGCCGGGGACGTGATCGTCTTCGAGGCCGACGAGATCGAGGACCTGGTCACCACCGAGGTCGGCGGGTCGGCGCTCTTCGCCGCCCGCTTCCGCGAGTGCGCGGCCCGCGCGCTGCTGCTCCCCCGCCGCGACCCGGGGCGGCGCTCGCCGCTGTGGCAGCAGCGCCAGCGCGCGGCGGCGCTGCTCGAGGTGGCCTCGAAGTACCCCAGCTTCCCGATCGTGCTCGAGGCCGTGCGCGAGTGCCTGCAGGACGTCTACGACGTCCCCGCGCTGGTCGGCCTGATGGGGCGGCTCGAGCGCCGCGAGGTGCAGGTCGTCGACGTCGAGACCCAGCGCCCGTCGCCGTTCGCGGGCAGCCTGCTGTTCGGCTACGTCGCCCAGTTCGTCTACGAGGGTGACTCCCCCATCGCCGAGCGCCGGGCGGCCGCGCTCGCGCTGGACCAGGGGCTGCTCGCCGAGCTGCTCGGGCGGGCCGAGCTGCGCGAGCTGCTCGACCCCGACGTGCTCGCCGAGGTGGAGGCCGAGCTGCAGCGCCTCGCGCCGGACCGCCGGGCGCGGGACGCGGAGGGCGTGGCGGACCTGCTGCGCGTGCTCGGCCCCGTCACGCGCGCCGAGGTGGCCGAGCGCGGCACCGCCGACCTGGACGCCGACGCCGCGCTGGCCGCGCTGGGCGAGGCCCGCCGCGCGGTCGAGGTGCGGATGGGCGGCGAGCTCCGCTGGGCCGCGATCGAGGACGTCGGCCGGCTCCGCGACGGCCTCGGCGTGCCGGTGCCCCCGGGCACCCCCGAGGCCTTCACCGACCCGGTCGAGGACCCGCTCGGCGACCTGGTCGCGCGGTACGCGCGCACCCACGGCCCGTTCACCACCGGCGCCGTGGCCGAGCGACTGGGCCTCGGCACGGCGGTGGTGCGGCACGCGCTGCAGCGCCTCGCGGGCCCGGGCCGGGTGCTCGAGGGCGAGTTCCGTCCCGCGGGCTCGGGCCCCGAGTGGTGCGACGCCGAGGTGCTCCGCCGCCTGCGGCGCCGGTCCCTGGCGCGGCTCCGCAAGGAGGTCGAGCCGGTCGACCCCGAGGCGCTGGGCCGCTTCCTGCCGGCGTGGCAGCGCGTCGCCGCGGCGATGCCGTCCCGCCGCGGCGCCGGGGGCGGCGGTCCCCGCGGCGCCGACGGCGTCCTCGCCGTCGTCGACCAGCTCGCCGGGTGCCCGGTGCCCGCGTCCGCGCTGGAGTCCCTGGTGCTGCCGGCCCGGGTGCGCGACTACCAGCCGGCGATGCTCGACGAGCTGACGGCCGCGGGCGAGGTGCTCTGGGCCGGTCACGGCACGCTGCCGGGCGCCGACGGCTGGGTGTCGCTGCACCCCGCGGACTCCGCCCACCTGACGCTGCCCGCGCCCGAGCCACTGGAGGGTGCGCTCGCGGGGGACCTGCACCGCGCGATCGTCGACGCGCTGACCCCGGGCGGCGCCTGGTTCTTCCGCCAGCTCTCCGACACGGTGGGCTCGGACGACGACGCGACGCTCGCCTCCGCGCTGTGGGACCTGGTCTGGGCAGGACACCTCAGCAACGACACCCTGCTGCCGCTGCGCACCCTCGTGCGCGGCGGCGGGGCGCACCGGCAGCGGCGACCAGCACCGCGCGCCCGCTCCGTCTCCCGCGGGGGCCCGGCACGGGGCGGCCCGGCCCAGGGCGGCCCGCGGGGAGGCCGGCCCAGGATGCCGGCTCGCGGCGGGCCGCCGGAGACCGGCGGCCGCTGGGCGCTGCTGCCCGAGGTGGAGGGGGACGCCACGCGGCGCACCCACGCCGCCGCCGAGGGGCTGCTCGAGCGGCATGGGGTGGTGATCCGCGGCGCGGTGGTCAGCGAGCGGCAGCCCGGCGGCTTCGCGGCCGTCTACAAGGTGCTCTCCACCTTCGAGGACTCGGGGCGCGCCCGCCGCGGGTACTTCGTCGAGGGCCTGGGCGCCGCCCAGTTCGGCACCGCCGGCGCCGTCGACCGGCTGCGCACGTACGCCGAGGTCCCCGTGGACGCCGATCCGGTCGCGGTGGCGCTCGCCGCCACCGACCCGGCGAGCCCCTACGGCGCGGCGCTGGCGTGGCCCGAGCGCGACGCCGCGACCCTCGGCGGCGCCAGCGGCCACCGGCCCGGCCGCAAGGCGGGGGCCCTCGTCGTGCTCGTCGACGGCGCGTTGGTGCTCTATGTCGAGCGTGGTGGGCGCACCCTGCTCACATGGTCCGACGACGTCGAGCGGCTGGGCCCGGCCGCGCACGCGCTGGCCGCCGCGGTCACCGAGGGGGCGCTGGGGCGGCTCACCGTCGAGCGCGCCGACGGCGAGCGGATCCTCGGCAGCCCCGGCTCGCCGCTGCGCGCGGCGCTGGCCGAGGCCGGCTTCGTCTCGACGCCGCAGGGGCTGCGGCTGCGCTCGTGAGGGGGCGGCGTGCCAGAGGGTGACACCGTGTTCCGGGCGGCGCGGGAGCTGCACCGGGCGCTGTCGGGCCGACGGCTCGTCTCGACGGACTTCCGGGTGCCGCGGCTGGCGACCGTCGACCTCTCCGGTGGGCGGGTGGTGCGCACGGTCCCCCGCGGCAAGCACCTCCTCACGCGCATCGAGCACGAGCGGTCGTGGACCCTGCACACGCACCTGAAGATGGAGGGTTCCTGGCACGTCTACGCCTCCGGCCAGCGGTGGCGCCGTCCGGACCACCAGGCCCGCGTGGTCCTCAGCGTGCCCGGAGCGACCGCGGTGGGCTTCTCCCTCGGCCTGGTCGAGCTGATCTCCGGCGACGACGAGGCGTGGGCCGTGGGGCACCTCGGCCCCGACCTGCTCGGCGTCGACTGGGACCCGGCCGAGGCCGAGCGCCGGCTGCTGCGCGCCCCGGACCGACCGCTGGTCGAGGCGCTGCTCGACCAGACGGCGCTGGCGGGCGTCGGCAACATGTACGCGGCCGAGCTGTGCTTCCTGCGCGGCCTGCACCCGGAGACGCCGGTGGGGTCGGTCCGCGACCTGCCCGCCCTCCTGTCCCGGGCGCGGTCCCTGCTCGCGACCGGCACCGAGCGCGCGGTGCAGACCACGACCGGCGACCCGCGCCCCGGGGAGCGGCACTGGGTCTACCGCCGCGAGCGGCGACCGTGCCGCCGCTGCGGCACCGAGATCAGGGCCGGCGGCCACGGGCCCCCCGGGCGCGAGCGGACGACGTGGTGGTGCCCGTCGTGCCAACCCGCGTCCGAGTCGTGAGGCGTGACCGGGCGGCGTTCCGTGGTCAGCGCTTCCAGCCGAGGTCCGCGGCGGGTGCGAGATCTCCGGAGCGCCGTCGGAACGCCCCGCCCCGGTAGAGGGTGGCCGAGCCACGGAGCACCGGTCCGGGGCGGTACTCGAGCTCTGCGGGACCGCGCTGCTGACTGGTCTGCCACAGGCGCGGGCTGTCGCGGCTCCACCGTCTGGCCGAGAAGCCGTAGGAGGAGAGCTCGATCCGGTTGGGGTAGAAGTCGGCCGTCACGTACTTCGAGCCGTTGAAGGCGAAGAGGCCACCGTGGCTGAGCTGCACCGGGTTGTCTCCCTTGAGGTCGATCGCGGTGACGTCGTGGACCTCGCCGGACAGGTACAGGTCCACGTCGTGCCGGACCATCGCCTTCCACATGGCCGACTTCCGGCCACCCCTCAGACGCATCCTCGAGGAGCCCGAGAACCGGACCGGTCCCACGATGGGGGTGTGCGCCTGCACGATGACCCAGGTGAACCTGCGCTTGCCGTGTGCCAGGGTCCGCCTGAACCACCGGAGATGCCCCCGGTCGAGGGAGCCGACCACCGCCTTGAACTTCGGGTGGGTGTTGCGCGGGTGACGGCGCATGGTGTCGACGCTGACGAGCATCACGTTCTTGTTCAGCGGGGTCCAGTAGGACGTGCGGGCATAGGCGGTGCCGACCGGGCGACGCCTGGCCGGGTAGCGACCGCCCAGCAAGGCGTTGGCGACCGTGCGCTTGAAGCGGGGCACGGCCCGGTGCTTGAAGGAGCCGCGAGGCCAGTTGTTGTCGCCGATCTCGTGGTCGCCCACCGTGACGTGCGGCTTCGGGAGTCCGCGGCTGGAGAACAGCCGCTTCCACTCGCGGTAGTAGAACTTGCCGGCACGACCGACGGCGTTCGCGAACCGCTTGGCCGTGTCGACGCGCCCGAAGATGCCGACCTCGTCGCTGTCCACACCCCAGTGGCCCTTCACCAGGTCGCCGGCCACGAGGATGTCGTCGGGTTGTTCGGCCTTTATCGCCCCCAGCACCACGTCGAGCGCGTCGGCGTAGGACTGGTTCCACGAGTTGTACGTCTCGCCCCGGCGCCGGCGCCGCTCTCCGTACCAGGTGTCGAGCCGGTCCAGGTCACCCACGTCGGCATTGAGGAAGTCGGGGTGGGACACGAACCTGTAGTAGGGCTTCTCGGACGTCGGCTCGGTCGGGACGGCCGGGCCGCAGCACCGGGCCTCACCCTCGGTGAACCCCTCGGGCGTCGCGGGCGTCGCGGGCTCCTCGGCGCCCGCGGCCCCACCGGGCGCCACGGTGGCCAGCGAGACGGCCGCCAGGGCCGCCAAGGCCACCAGGGCGACTCCTCGTCGCGCCCGGCCGGCGGCCCCGAGCGTGTGTGTGTCCGTCGTCGATCGCGCAGCCACGTGGTGCCCCCCATGTCCCGTGCCTCCGGGCCCCCCGGCCCCGTGTGCGCACCCCCCGGTGCGGCCGGCCGGGCGCGTGCCCGACCGGCCGTTCGAGGGTAGGAACCGGCGTCGCCCGGCGTCGGCGGAACGGCCGAATCGGCCGCCACCGGTCTAGGGCTGGAAGACCGCGAGCCCGTCCACGCGCACCCGTCCGCCGCCGCGGCTACGCACCGTGTAGCGCCCGGAGGTGGTCGCCCGCTCCGGCAGCACGATCAGCTTGCGCAGCCGCCAAGGACCCTTGAGGTCGATCCGGCGGATCCGCTTGCCCCGCACCAGCACGTCGACCTTGCCGAAGCCCGGCCCGGTGCCCACGACCACGCCGACGCGGTTTCCGCCCTTCACCCAGCGCCAGGCCCGCGGCCCGCGCTTCCAGGTCTGCAGGAACGTGCCCCGGAAGGCCTGTCGCTTCGCCCGCGTCTGCCAGGCGCCGGCACGGTTCAGCTCCCGGTCGTCGAAGGCCACGGCGAAGCGACGCACCGCCGGGGTGGGGTCCTCGTTGCCGGCCTGGTCGACCGCGCTGACCTCGAACCGGTGCATGCCCGCGGCCAGCCCGCGGACCTTGACCGTGTCGTCCTCGCACGCGACCGGCTCGCCGTCGAGGCGACACCGGTAGGTGCCGGCCTCGTTGGAGGCGAAGCCGAACCGGGCCGCCCAGGAGGCGACCAGGCGGCCCGGCCCGCTGGTCACCCACGTCGTCGGGGGGATCTCGTCGGCGTCGCTGACGGTGAGGTCGACGTCGTTGACGTCGAAGAAGTAGTTGTCCACCGCCTCGATCTTGAGCCGCACCCGCTCCGAGGTGACGTCCGGCCACGTGATCTTCGCGGAGCCGTCGTTCGCGGTCGACTCCTTGAGCACGTGGTCGAAGGTGGCGCCGCCGTCCTCGGAGAGGAGGATCCGCACCTGCGGCGCGAGGTCGTCGCGGTGGGTGCCGTTGACCTCCCACATGACGGTCTCCGTGCTGCCCGCCAGGCGCGACTCCCCGGCCGTGGCGTGGGAGTCGACCCGGAACGGCCCGGCGGTGGGGTCCAGCGGCAGGCTGACGTCGTCGAAGCCGGTGCCGCCGCCCTCGAGCTGCTGGTCGCGGGCGGTCAGCCGGAAGTTCAGCTCACCGCCCCCGCCGTACGTGTTCCCGTCGTAGGCCTCGGTCGGCAGCAGCTCGGAGTAGCACTCGAGCAGGTCGAGGGGCAGCGGCCCCGTGTGCTCGTCGGGCGGGTCGGGGCAGGCGCCGGTGTCCGCGTTGGTGTTGCCCGCCAGCACCTGGGCCATGTCGGGAAACGTGCGGCTCGGGCTGGTGCCGGCGGTGTTCTGCCCCGGCGACTCGTACTCGAGCGAGTCCTCGAAGCTCACGAGCGCGGCCGTGGGGAAGACCCGGAACAGGGGGCCGTCGGTGCGCGCGCTCGTGGCCAGCGACGCGCCCTCGCCCAAGCCCTCGTCGTTCTGCTCCCAGAGGTAGACGAGCTCGTTGCCGTCGGCGTCCGAGCCGCTCCCGGTCAGCGTGAACGGCGTGCGGACCGGCAGCTTCCGGTCCGGGGGCGCGCTCACGGCCGGCGCGTGGTTGCCGGAGCTCGACGGGGCGCCCTGGTTCGTGCCGGGGCCGCCCTGCACCTGGACGCCGGTGCTGCCGGTGACGTCGCCGGCCACGGTTGCGACCTGGACGGCGGGCACGTCGGTCGCGGCGCCGTCCCCCTCGGTCTCGAAGGTGAGCTGGAACCCGTCCTCGGTCGGGTCGGTCGCCCCGTCGTACCCGGTGACCGTGGGCGTGAACCCGGTGAGCTGGTCCACGATCTCGGCCAGCCCCGCCGCCGTGTAGTCCGCCGAGCCCTGCTGGACCTCCACCGGGGCCTGGCCGGGGACGCTCAGGCTGATGACGTCGTCGGTCGTGTCCCAGCCCGACAGGGCGATCGTCTGCACCTCGTCGAAGGCGAGGATCTCGGCGGTCACGTGACCGTCGATCTCGTCGATCGAGCGCTGGGAGAAGTACGGGTCCGTGTGGGGCTGCAGGTCGTCCGTGCCGCAGATGCCCGCGTAGGCCATCACCGACGAGCCGGAACCGGGCTCGACCGAGGTCGCGGGGTTCCGGTTGGGCGCCACGCAGGCCCCTCGGTGCCGTCGAAGGTGTGGTTGGCCGCGAACTGGTGGCCCATCTCGTGCGCGACGTAGTCGACGGCGAAGAAGTCGCCGGTGGGGAACGGCAGACCCGTGCAGCCCTCGGCCTTGCGGGCGTCGCCGGCGACGGCGAGGCCCGCGAGGCCGCCGCCGTCGACGCCCAGGGCCAGGTGGCCGATGTCGTAGGCGTCGGCGCCGATGACCTGTCCCAGCACGAACGTGTTGCGCCCCACGGTGCCCGGGCTGCACGCATCGAGCTCCTCGTCCGTGTAGCAGCCGTTCGCGCCGCAGGGGCCGTCGGGGCCGGTGGCCTTCGCCGCAGTGTCGAGGTTGAGCTCCTCGGTCTCGTCGACCAGCAGCATCCGCACCGCGAAGTCGTCGGTGTAGATCGCGTTGACCCGGTTCATCAGCGTGACCTTCTCGGCCGCCACGTTCGCGGGGCCGAACGCCTCGGCGTACGACGGGTCGGTGACGAGCGCGAGCCGGAAGCTGCGCAGCGTGACCTCGGCGCCCGGCGCGGCGCGGGCGGCGCGGCGGGGTCGCTGGTCTGCCGGCGCCTGGCGCGGCCCGCCGATCGGCGGGCGGAAGTCGAAGGGTGCCGCGTCGGCGTCGGAGCCGTAGTAGCTGAGGTGCTCGGTGGTGCCCCGCCGGTTCTCCGCGGGGTCGATGAACCAGGAGCGGTGCGCGCCCGCGCGCCGGACGAACGCGTGCAGCCCCATCGGGGTGACGTCCAGGGCCAGGCGCGTCGTGGGGTCGTCGACGGCGGTGCCCCGCCAGGTCTGCAGCTCGGGGTGCGCGGCCTCGAAGCCGGCCTCGGCCACGCGGGTGCGCTGGACGTCGAACTGCATCGGCTCGCCGGTCGGGTCGGGCAGCGTGACGCGCGACAGCGCGGCACCGCGGCGTGCGAGGCGCGGGTCCGGGGCGTCGGACAGCCGGGCGGCGACGCCGTCGACGCGGACGTCGAAGGCGGCGAACTCCTCGGGGTCGACGCGCGCGCGGTCCCCCGTCGGCGGCTCGTAGCCGGGCAGCGGCTCGAAGAGCGGGCCTCCGCCGCGGCTCGCGCCGTCCGGGCCGCCGTCCGGGCCGTCCGGGTCGGCCGCGGCGGGCCCGGCGGCCGGGGCCAGGGCAGCCGCGACGAGCAGGGCGGTCACCGCGGCGACCAGGCGGCCTCGGCGGGTGGAGAAGGTCATCACAGTGCGCGCCCCCTGTGCCGGACGTTCCGGGGCGCTCGGCCCCACGGTGCGCACGAGCGGTGCGCCGAACAGCCGGTCGTCTAGGCCGGCACCGGGCAGCCTAGGAGCGCGCAGGCGAGGATGGTGGCGTTTCCGAGGATCAGGCGGGTCCCGGCGCTGCACCGGGGTGCCGCAGCACGGCGGCGGCGCCCGACGGCCGCCCGAGGCCCCCCACCGCCACCGCCGCGAGGGTGAGCGGGCGTCGCCGGCGCCCCGCGACCTCGGCCCAGCCCCTGCCCCGGACAGGACGCACTGCCTGCCTCAAGCCGATGTCGGGAGCGGCGCCGGCGCCGCCCTGCGCTTGAGTTCGGCGGCGGCGAGCCTTCTTGCACCGATTTGCGGGGAATTGCGCCTCGGTCCGGGCCGCCGGTCCAGACCACCGGGAACCCGGCCGTGTCGGTCTCGTTCACCGTTCGGCGGGGGCTGCAGGATTCGATCCCCCGGCCCCGCCCCGGCCCCGGGCCGGGAACGACATCGACCACGGAGGACCAGCCTTGCGCCAGCAGACGCCCCCGTCGCACCCCCGGACCGACGAGCGGCCGTCGGTGGAGATGGCCTGCCACCGACGCGTGCGGGTGGCCGGCGCCGTGGACGCGTTCAGCGCGGCCGAGGTCGAGGCGGCGCTGCTCCCCCTGGCCACGACGCGGCCGCACCTGGTCGTCGACCTGACCGGGGTCGGCGTGCTCACCAGCGGCGGCGTGGCCATGCTGCAGCGGTGCGCCGCCCGCGCCGCGGCGCTCGGGCACAAGTTCCACCTGCTGGCCCCGGAGTCCACGCTCGTGCAGCGCGTCCTCGACCTCGCGCGGGTGCCGCACGACGTCGCGCCCGCCGCCTGAGGCCGACGCGGCGGCTCAGTCGAGGTAGTCGCGCAGGACCTGCGAGCGGCTGGGGTGCCGCAGCTTCGACATGGTCTTGGACTCGATCTGCCGGATCCGCTCGCGCGTGACCCCGTACACCTTGCCGATCTCGTCCAGCGTCTTCGGCTGGCCGTCGGTCAGGCCGAAGCGCATCGAGACCACGCCGGCCTCGCGCTCGGAGAGGGTGTCCAGCACCGCGTGCAGCTGCTCCTGGAGCAGGGTGAACGAGACGGCGTCCGCGGGGACGATCGCCTCGGAGTCCTCGATCAGGTCGCCGAACTCGGAGTCGCCGTCCTCGCCGAGCGGGGTGTGCAGCGAGATCGGCTCGCGGCCGTACTTCTGCACCTCGATGACCTTCTCGGGGGTCATGTCGAGCTCGACGGCGAGCTCCTCGGGCAGCGGCTCGCGCCCGAGGTCCTGCAGCATCTGCCGCTGGACGCGGGCGAGCTTGTTGATGACCTCGACCATGTGCACCGGGATGCGGATGGTGCGGGCCTGGTCGGCCATCGCCCGGGTGATCGCCTGGCGGATCCACCACGTCGCGTACGTGGAGAACTTGTAGCCCTTGGTGTAGTCGAACTTCTCGACCGCGCGGATCAGGCCGAGGTTGCCCTCCTGGATCAGGTCGAGGAAGAGCATGCCGCGGCCCGTGTAGCGCTTGGCCAGCGAGACCACGAGCCGCAGGTTGGCCTCGAGCAGGTGGTTCTTGGCGCGGCGACCGTCGTCGGCGATCCACTCGAGCTCCTCGAGCACCGCCGGCTTGAGCTTGCCGCCCTTGGCGACCTTCTCCTCCGAGAAGAGCCCGGCCTCGATCCGCTTGGCGAGCTCGACCTCCATCTCGGCGTTGAGCAGCGGGACCTTGCCGATCTGCTTGAGGTAGTCCTTGACCGGGTCGGCCGTCGCGCCGGCGACCATGACCTGCTGCTCGGGCTCGTCGGTGTCGTCCGCGGCGGAGACGACGAACGTGCCCTCCTTCTCGTCCTCCTTGATGGAGGGGTCCCGCGCGACGTCCTTCTCGAACTGCTCGTCGGGGATGTCGGGCAGCACCTTCTTGCCGTCCGGGCCCACGACCGGCTCGACCCCGCCGTCGTCCGTGACCTCGACCACGACCTCCTCGGCCGTCGGGTCCAGCGCGGGGTCGACGTCGGGCTCCGCCCCCGGCTCGTCGTCCGCGGCATCGGCCGTCTTCGCCGTCGGCTTGGCGGACGCCTTCTTGGCCGCGGCCTTCTTGGCCGCCGGCTTCTTGGCCGCAGACTTCTTCGCGGGCTCCTCGTCGGCGGCCTTCTTGGCCGCCGCCTTCTTCGCGGGGGCCTTCTTGGCCTTCGCGCTCGTGCTCGAGCGGGTGCTGGTCGCGGCGACGGCACGGTTGCCGGTCGCGACGGGCACGTCGATCGTGATCCCGAGCCCGCTCAGGTGTGCCAGGAGTGCCCGGAGGTGCTTGGGCTCGATGCCGGCGTCGTCGCCGGCGGCGCGGACCTGCTCAGCGCTCAGGCGGCCGCTGGGCCGCCCGGCCTCGATGAGCTCGGTGACGGCGGGATGCGTGAGCACCTCAGCAGGGAGCAACTTGCGTGCGTTCGAGGACACGAACACCTCTCGTCAATGACATCGGGGCACGGCTCGGCCCGGAGGTGTCAACCCGGGCGCGCTGTTCATTCTGCCACGGTGGGCCTCACCCCGACGCATCGGAGTGGTCGTCCCGGCGTGCCGCCGGGTCGGTGGCAGCGTCAGGAGCCCGCCTTCGCGGCGGCCTTCTGCTGCTTCTTGTACTCGCGGACCTTCTGCAGCGAATCCGGGTCGACCACGTCGGCGACGGAGCGGTAACCCTCCAGGGCGTAGTCCCCGGCCACCTCCTGCCAGCCCTCGGGCTGCACGTCGCACTGCTTGGCGACCAGCGACACGAAGATGCGCGCCTTCTGCTTGCCGAAGCCCGGCAGGGCCGTCAGCCGGCGCATCAGGTCGCGGCCGTCGGCGGCCTCGGTCCAGATGCGTTCCGCCCGGCCGCCGTACTCCTCCTCGACCACGCGCGCGAGCTCCTGCAGGCGGGCTGCCATCGACCCCGGGAAGCGGTGGATCGCCGGCGGCGTCGCGCAGAGCTCGGCGAACCGCTCGGGGTCGGCGGCGGCGATCTCGCCCGGCTCGACGCTGCCGAACCGCTCGGCCACCTTGTGCGGCCCGCGGAACGCGTGCTCCATGGGGTACTGCTGGTCGAGCATCATGCCCGCGAGCAGGGCGAACGGCTGCTCGAGGACGGCGTCGGCGGCGTCGTCGCCGGTGATCTGGATGGCCATGGCCCCAGCATGCCGGATCCTCGCGGCGCCCGGCGGCCCCGGACGTAGCTCGGAGTCGCCGATCGTCAGCACCGCCCCGCCGACCGCGTCCCAGCGACCCCGCGGCAGCCTCCACGGTGACCCGCAACTGCCGACAAGCGCCTCCGGGGCGCCCCACCAGGCGTCATACGTCTCGGCGGGCATGGCAACCGCGTCGTATGACGCCGCGGCGTGGCGTCATACGTCTCGGCGGCTACAACGACCGCTTCGTATGACGCTGCGGCGGCGCGTAGGTTGCCCGGATGAGCTCCACGCACATGGACCGGCCCGAGGACACCCAGGCCCGTCGCCAGCACTGGGAGGAGGCCCACCGGGGCAAGTCGCCGGACGACGTCTCGTGGTGGCAGTCCACGCCGTCCGTCTCGCTGCGGCTGATCGAGGCCAGCGGTGTCGACCCCACCGACCCCCTCATCGACGTGGGCTCCGGCTGGTCCACGCTCGCCGACCACCTCATCGACGGCGACTTCACCGACGTGACGGCCATCGACCTGTCGGAGACCGCGCTGGACACCGTCCGCAAGCGCGTCGGGGACCGAGAGCACCTGACGCTCGAGGTCGCCGACGTGCTGGACCTCGACCTCGGCCGGCGGTACGCCCTGTGGCACGACCGCGCCGTCTTCCACTTCCTCACCGAGGAGGAGGAGCGCGACGCCTACCGCGCCTCCCTCGCGCGGTGCCTCCGGCCCGGCGGCTGGTTCGTCGTCGCCACCTTCGGTCCTGACGGCCCCGAGACCTGCAGCGGGCTGCCGGTCGTCCGCTACTCGCACCAGGAGCTCGCCGCCGAGTTCCCGGGCTTCGCGCTGGTCGACACGGCCGGCGAGGACCACGAGACCCCGTGGGGCACCACCCAGCAGTTCACGGCCGTGCTGCTCCGGGCGCCGCGGGACTGATCTCGATACGGGCGCTGCGCGCCCTACTCGATCACCGACGTGGCCCGCTGCACGCCCTACTCGATCACCGATGTGGCCCGCTGCACGCCCTACTCGATCACCGACGTGGCCCGCTGCACGCCCTACTCGATCACCGACGTGGCCCGCTGCACGCCCTACTCGATCACCGACGTGGCCCGCTGCACGCCCTACTCGATCACCGACGTGGCCCGCTGCGCGCCCTACTCGATCACCGATGTGGCCCGCTGCGCGCCCTACTCGATCACCGACGTGGCCCGCTGCGCGCCCTACTCGATCACCAAGACACGCGCGTCAGTCGGTGCCGACGTCGCCGCTCTTGACGGCGAGGACGGGGCAGCGGGCGTCGAGCAGGATCCGCTGCGCGTTGCTGCCCAGGATCAGCTTGCCCACGGGTGAGCGGCGGCGCAGCCCGATGACGATGAGCTCGGCGCGGTTGGCCTCGGCGATGCTGATCAGGTCGGCCGCCGGCTCGAAGCCGCGCACCAGCTGACGCACGTCGTAGTCGACGCCGGAGTCGTCGAGGCGCTGGCGCACGGCCGTGATCTCCGAGTCGGCCAGGTCCGCCGCGTCGCGGTCGAAGTCGGCCCCGCCCCGGTGGCTGCTGACGATCACCAGCTTGATCTGCCGCAGCTTCGCCTCGGCGATCGCGCGCACGAGCGCGGCCTCCCCCTCGGGCTTGGCCACGTAACCTACGACGACGGTGCCCATCAGCTCTCCTCCACGCGACGGCGGCCACCCGTCCGGCGGCCTCGCGGGCACGCTACCCAACCTCCGGCCCGGGCGGGAGGCTGGAGCCCGGGGATGTTGCGGATCGCCGGTGCGGCCGCGTCAGTCCCAGGTGTGTACGGGGTCGTTGGTGTGCATCCGCTCGCGGTACTCCAGCAGCGTCCCGCGCAGCGCGTCGCCGACGGAGTCCTCGGCCTCGGCGCGGTCGTGGTACCGGCGCGCGAACCACTCGGCCCCGTTGACGCCGGTCAGGCAGCGCTGCTCGATGATGCCGAGCAGGCGGTCCCGGTCCTCGGCGGCGACGCCCCAGTCGTCCAGCCCGGCGTGCGCCATCGGCAGCAGGCGCCGCAGCACGAGCTCGGTCGCGCCGACCGGCCCGGTGCCCGGCCAGTAGAGCTGGGCGTCGATGCCGCGGCGGGCCGCGGCGTGGAAGTTCTCCTCGGCGGCGTCGAACGACATCCGCGACCACAGCGGACGCTCGGTCTCGGCGAGCGTGCGCACCAGCCCGAAGTAGAAGGCCGCGTTGGCGATGGTGTCCACGACGGTCGGCCCCGCCGCCAGCAGCCGGTTCTCCACCCGCAGGTGCGGGGTGCCGTCGCTGACGTCGTACACGGGCCGGTTCCAGCGCCACACGGTCCCGTTGTGCAGTCGCAGCTCGGGCAGCATCGGCACGCCGCCGGACTCCAGCACCTCGACCGGGTCCTCCTCCTCGGTCACCGGCAGCAGGCCCGAGAAGTACCGGACGTTCTCCTCGAACAGGTCGAAGACCGAGGTGATCCAGCGCTCGCCGAACCACACCCGCGGCCGGACGCCCTGCGCTCGCAGCTCCTCGCTGCGCGTGTCGGTGGCCTGCTCGAACAGCGGGATCCGGGTCTCGCGCCAGAGCTCCTTGCCGAGCAGGAACGGCGAGTTCGCGCCCACTGCGAGCTGCACCGACGCGATCGCCTGGGAGGCGTTCCAGTAGCTGGCGAACTTCTCCGGCGAGGTCTGCAGGTGCAGCTGGGTGCTCGTGCAGGCGGCCTCGGGGATGATCGAGTCCGCCGTCGTGCTCAGCGTCTCCACCCCCTCGATCTCGATGAGGAGGTCCTCCCCGCGGGCGTTGAGGATCTGCTCGCTGAGCAACCGGTAGCGCGGGTTCGGCATCAGCGTCTCGGCGCTCATGTGGCCGTCGCCGAGCGTCGGCAGGATGCCGATCATCACGAGGTGCGCGCCGACCTCCGAGCTGCGCTCCTCGGCGTTGTTCAGCGAGCGCCGCAGGTCGTCCTCGAAGCGGCGCAGGCCGCCCTCCCGGAGCCTGGCCGGGTCGAGGTTGACCTCGATGTTGAACTGGCCGAGCTCCGTCTGGAACGTCGGGTCGGCGATCGCCTTGAGCGCCTCGGCGCCCTTGAGGGCCGGGTCCCCGAGCTCGTCGATCAGGTTGAGCTCGACCTCCAGCCCGGTCATCGGGTCGTCGGTGTCGAAGACCGAGTCACGCAGCATCCGCTCGAAGACGTCGAGGTTGCGGCGCACCTTCGCCCGGTGCCGGGTGCGGTCGGCGCGGGTGAACTCCCGGGACTCCACCTCCTTGCCCATGTGGGGAGACTAGCCACATTCGGGGCCCCGCGGCGACGGTCGGACGGCGCCGGTTGCCCCGACCGCCCCCTCGGGCGGGGTGTCGGGCATCCCGAGGTCCCCGGGCGACCACACGCGCGGGTCGCACGCGTGCTCCAGCGCGCCGGCCACCAGGCCCGCCAGCGAGTAGCCCGGCTCGACCGCGCGCACCCGGTCCAGCGCGCACCAGGCCAGCGCGCCCTCGCCGGCCAGCCACGCCGCGAAGGCCAGGAGCGAGCCGGGCGCGGGCAGCAGGGCGTCCGGGCTCCGCCGGACCAGGTCGCGCCACAGCTCGGCGTGCGCCGGGGCGTCCGCCCGGGTCATCGTGGACCAGGCCGCGTCGCGGACGCGCAGGTCGCGCATCCCCGTCAGCAGCCGGGCGGCGCCTCCGTCGTCCAACGGGCGGCCGGAGGCGGCCGACGCCGCCACCGTGCGCCGGGCCCACTCCGCCTCGGCCACGCCCGCGGTCGGCGTCCGGCTGCTCTGCGCGGCCACCCGGGCCACCGCTGCCCGATCGGGCTCCAGCGTCGCCGCCAGCGCCTCCCGGGAGGCGTGCAGCACGCGCCCGGAGACCACGGAGTGGAGCCGGAACGGGTGCAGCGCGACGTCGAAGGGGACGCCGTCGGCCGGGGTCGGCTCCCACGCGACGTGCGGCCCGGGCAACCGGAACCAGCGCCCGTCGTGCACGCGGACGCTGTCGAGCAGCCGCACGCGCGGCGACCGGGGGCCCGCCAACGCCTCGGCCATCGGCCCCGCGGTCTCCGCGGCGAGCCGCGGCCGCGCCGAGTGCACCAGCAGCGCCGCCTGCGTGACCCGCTGGCGCGAGACTGGCTCGCTGATGGATCGGACCACCTGCTCGAGGGCCTCCCGGTCCGGCCTCCCGTCCGGGCACCCGCCGTCGACGGGCGGCAGGTCGACCCGGGCGTGGAACGGGCGCCCCGGTGGGTTCGCCGCGAACGAGAGGAGGGTGAGCGACTCCTCGGGCTCGAACCCGATCACGACGGGCACGAGGGCGATCAGGTCGGCAGTGCTGCGGACGGTGAACGGGGCGGCGGGGCTCGACATGGCCCGCACGCTGCCCCGGGGCGCCGACCCGGTGGGGCGGGTAGGACGCCGCCTGTGGAGGGCCGGCCCGGGCCGGGGGTTGTGGACGCGGCGGCGGGATACCGTGCGCCGGTGCGCGACACCGCCTCCGTGCTGCACCTCGACCTGGACGCGTTCTACGCCGCGGTCGAGCAGCGCGACAAGCCGTCGCTGCGGGGCAAGCCCGTCGTCGTCGGCGGCACCGGCGGGCGCGGTGTGGTGGCCACGGCCTCCTACGAGGCCCGGCGCTACGGCGTCCGCTCGGCGATGTCGACGCGGGAGGCGCGCTCGCGGTGCCCGCACGCCGCGTTCCTCTCCGGCCGGTTCGAGGCCTACCGCGCCGCCAGCCGGCTGGTGATGGGGGCGCTGCGCGAGATCTCCCCGCTGGTCGAGCCGCTCTCGCTCGACGAGGCGTTCGTCGACCTGGCCGCCGCGGACCTGCCGGACCTCTCCGTGCCCACGGTGACCGCGGTCGCCGAGGACCTCCGCGCCCGCGTGCACGCGGTGACCGGCGGGCTGACGGCGTCCGTGGGGCTGGCGAGCTCGAAGTTCGTCGCCAAGGTCGCCAGCGACCTGGACAAGCCCGACGGGCTCGTCGTGGTGCTGCCCGGCACCGAGGTCGAGCTGCTGCGCCCGATGCACGTCAGCGTCGTGCCCGGCGTGGGTCCGCAGACCACCGAGCGGCTGCGCCGCGGCGGCGTGCACACCGTGGCCGACCTGGAGGCGCTGCCGCTCGACGAGCTCGTGCGCCTCGTCGGTCGCGCCCACGGCGCGGGGCTGCACGACCTCGCGCGGGCCCACGACGACCGGCCGGTGGTGCCCGAGCGCGAGGCCAAGTCGATCAGCGCCGAGGGCACCTACGACACCGACCTCACCGACCGCCGGCTGATGGAGGGCCTGCTCACCCGCCAGGCCACCGGGGTCGCCGAGCGCCTGCGCACCCAGGGGCTCTCGGGACGCACGGTGACGATCAAGGTGCGGCTGCACGACTTCACCACGCTGACCCGGTCGAGCACGCTCGCCTCCCCCACGGACGACGAGGGGGTGGTCGCGCGCACCGCCCGGGCGCTGCTGGCCGACCTCGACACCTCCGGCGGCGTGCGCCTGCTGGGCGTCGGCGTCTCCGGCCTCGCGGACTGGGTGCAGGAGGAGCTGTTCCCCGACCCGGCCCTCGCGCCGGCGCCCGAGCCCACGGGCGACGCCGGCGAGGAGGCCCCGCCGGAGGACGAGGTCGACCTCTCGGCGGCGTACCGCGGCCGGCGCGTCTGGGCGCCCGGCGCCGACGTGGTGCACGACGAGCTGGGCCGCGGCTGGGTCTGGGGCTCGGGCCGCGGCGTCGTCACGGTCCGCTTCGAGACCGCCGAGTCGCCGGCCGGGCCGGTGCGCTCCCTCGCGGTGGACGACCCGGCGCTGCACGCGTGGCGGCCGCCGGAGGTGGCTGCCCCGGACTCACCTATCGTCGCGGGCATGCCGTCCGCCGCACCGCCCGACGAGTTCCCCGTCGACTCCCCCGTCGACTCCCCCGCCGACTCACCCGTCGACTCCCCCGGGCCCGCACCGGGCTCTCCTTCCGGGGCGGAGTCGGCCCCGCCGGTGGCCGACCGGCGCCCGCACACCGAGGTGCACCACGGCCGCGAGCGCGTGGACGACTACGCCTGGCTGGCGGCCAAGGACGACCCGGACGTGCGCACGTACCTCGAGTCGGAGAACGCCTGGACCGAGGCCCGCACCGCGCACCTCGCCGACCTGCGCGAGCGGATCTTCTCCGAGATCCGCGGACGCACCCTCGAGACCGACCTCTCGGTGCCGAGTCGGCGGGGCGGCTGGTGGTACTACGGCCGCTCCTTCGAGGGTCGCGAGTACGGCGCCTCCTGCCGGGTTCCGGTGCGCGACGCCGACGACTGGAGCCCGCCGCGCCCGGCCGAGGACACCTCCCCCGACGAGCCCGCCCTGCCCGGCGAGGAGGTGCTGCTCGACCTCGACGCCCTGGCCGAGGGGCACGAGTTCTTCTCCCTCGGCGGCTCCAGCGTGAGCACCGACGGCACCCTGCTCGGCTACGCCGTCGACACCGTGGGCGACGAGCGCTACACCGTGCGGTTCAAGGACCTGCGCAGCGGGGAGCCGCTCGACGACGAGCTGACCGGCGTGCTGGGCGGGATCACCTGGCACCCGAACGGCGCCGACTGCTTCTACTCCACCGTCGACGACGCCTGGCGGCCCGACAAGATCTGGCGGCACCGGCTCGGCACAGCCCAGGCGGACGACGCGCTCGTCTTCACCGAGGGCGACGCCCGGTTCTGGACGGGGCTGGGGCGCACGCGCAGCCAGCGCTACCTCGTGATCGCGTCGGCGTCGAAGTCGACCACCGAGTACCGCTTCCTCGACACGCGCGAGGACCCGGCCACGGGCACGTGGCAGGTCTTCCACCCCCGCGAGCAGGGCCTCGAGTACTCCCTCGAGCACGCCGTGCTCGGCGGCGAGGACGTCTTCCTCGTGCTGCACAACCACACCGGCCCGGACCACGAGCTGGGGGTGGCGCAAGCGGCGCCGACCGGGCCCGACGGCTGGCGGCCGCTGCTGCCCCACGACCCGGCCGTGCGGCTGGAGGAGGTCGACGCCTTCGCGACGCACCTGGTGGTGCACCAGCGCAGCGAGGGGCTCACCCAGCTGCGGATCCTGGACCTCGGCCCCGAGGGCGTCACCGACGACCACCTCGTGGAGTTCCCCGGCCCGCTGTACACGGTCGGCTCGGGCGCCAACCCCGCCTTCGAGCAGCCGCGCGTGCGGTTGGGCTACACGTCGATGAGCGTGCCCTCCTCGGTCTACGACTACGACGTGGCAACCCGCGAGCTCGAGCTGCTGCGCCGCGCCCCGGTGCTGGGCGGCTACGACCCGGACGACTACGAGGAGCACCGCCTCTGGGCCACCGCGCCCGACGGCGAGCGCGTGCCGATCTCGGTGGTCTGCCGCCGAGGCGCCCGCGAGGACGACGGCGGCGGCACCAGGCCGGTGCCGCTGCAGCTCTACGGGTACGGCGCCTACGAGATGTCTGTCGACCCGTACTTCTCGGTCGCGCGCCTGTCGATGCTCGACCGCGGAGCCGCGTTCGCGATCGCGCACGTGCGTGGCGGCGGCGAGATGGGTCGACGCTGGTACGACCTCGGCAAGCTCGACCACAAGCCGAACACCTTCACCGACTTCGTCGCCTGCGCCGAGCACCTCGTCGCCACGGGCTGGAGCAGCCCGGCGACGATGGTCGCCGAGGGCGGCAGCGCCGGCGGCCTGCTGATGGGCGCGGTGGCCAACCAGGCGCCGCACCTGTTCGCGGGCATCAGCGCCGGCGTCCCCTTCGTCGACGTGCTCACGAGCATGCTCGACTCCTCGCTGCCGCTGACGGTCGGCGAGTACGAGGAGTGGGGCAACCCCGAGGACGACCCGGACGCCTACGCGCTGATCGCCTCCTACGCCCCCTACGACAACGTGGGCGCGCAGGCGTACCCGCCGATCCTGGCCGAGACCTCGCTGCACGACACCCGGGTGCTCTACGTCGAGCCCGCCAAGTGGGTCGCCCGGCTCCGCGCGACCGACCCCGCGGGGGCGGGCCGGCCCGACGTGCTGCTGCGCACCGAGATGTCCGCCGGGCACGGGGGTGTCTCCGGCCGCTACCGGGCCTGGCGCGACCGCGCGTTCTCGCTGGCCTGGATCCTGGACCGGATGGGCCTCGCAAGCGCCTGAGCGGGCCGTCCCGCGCCTCCCGGACGCCCCCTGACGCTCAGACGCCCGCCGAGTCCTGAGAAGTTACTGAGAAGTTGCGCCGCAGCGGAATCATCCGCGCTCGTGTGGCGTCTGTACGGGTACAGGCAGTTCGACCCATCCAGACCGGGCCACGGCCTCGGATCGGTTGACGACACGCGGCGCACGGTGCGCCGCAAGAGGAGGGCTCATGGCTACGAGCACCGCGACCCGTCCCACCGGGGCGGGCACGGCTGACGCCGCTCGCAAGGCCCAGGAGGCCGTCGAGCGGGCGCGCGGAGCGCAGCCCGCGGCGGGCACCACGCCCAAGGCCGGCGCCGCCGCGCGCGCTCCCCGCGCCACCGGCGCTCGCGAGATCGAGGGCCGCGACAGCGTCGGCCTGTACCTCGACGAGATCGCCCGCAACCCGCTCCTCGACGCGGCGACCGAGGTCGAGCTCTCCAAGACCATCGAGGCGGGCCTGTACGCCGAGCACCTGCTCGCCGAGGGCCGCGTGGGCCGCCGCAAGGGCGGCGCCCCGATGCGGGCCAGCCAGGAGGAGCTCGAGTGGCTCGCCGAGGAGGGCCGCAAGGCGGTGGACACGTTCATCACCGCCAACCTGCGCCTCGTCGTGTCCATCGCGCGCAAGTACGGCCGCGCGCAGATGCCGATGCTGGACCTGATCCAGGAGGGCAACACGGGCCTGATCCGCGCGGTCGAGAAGTTCGACTACGCGAAGGGCTACAAGTTCTCCACCTACGCCACCTGGTGGGTGCGGCAGGCGATCACGCGGGGCATCGCCCAGCAGGCCCGCGTCGTGCGGCTGCCCGTGCACGTCGTCGAGGAGCTGAACCAGGTCGGCGGCGCGCGCCGCACCCTGGAGCGCCAGCTCGGTCGCGACCCCGAGCCGGAGGAGATCGCCACGGAGCTCGGGATGGACCTCGACCGCGTCGTGGACCTCCTCTCCTGGGGCCGCGAGCACGTCAGCCTGGACACCCCGGTGGACGAGGACGGCGACACCTCGCTGGGCGACCTGATGGCCCAGGAGACCACGCCGGGGCCGGACGTGAACGTGCTCGACCACGAGTCCCGGGACCGGCTGAGCCGGCTGGTCTCGCAGCTCGACGAGCGCGCCGCGGACATCATCCGCTCGCGGTACGGCCTCACCGACGGTCGTCAGCACAAGCTGGCCGACATCGGCGCCAAGCACGGCATCTCCGCCGAGCGGGTGCGCCAGCTCGAGCGGGAGGCCCTGCAGAAGCTGCGCGGCTTCGCCGACCCCGACCTGGCTGCCTGAGGCCCCCCGGTCAGCCCCGACCGGTCAGCTCCGCGAAGACCTCCGCCGTCCGCCGGCGGAGGTCTTCGTGCGTCCCGGTGTTCTCCAGCACGTAGGTGGCCACCGCGCGGCGCTGCTCGCGGCTCGCCTGCGCCGCGATCCGGGACCGGGCGTCGTCCTCGGTCCAGCCCCGGTCGCCGGTCATCCGCTCGACCTGGACGTCCTCGGGTGCGTCGACGACGATGACGGCGTCGAACTCCTCGGCGCGGCCCGTCTCCACCAGCAGCGGGATGTCGTAGACGAGCACGTCGTCCGGCGCGGCCGCCCGCTCCAGCTCGGCGTAGCGCTCGAAGACGAGGGGGTGCACGATCCCCTCGAGTCGGCGGCGCTCGTCCTCGTCGCCGAAGACCAACCGCCCCATCGCCGGGCGGTCCAGCTCCCCCGCGGGCGTGAGGACCCCCGGGCCGAACTCGTCCACCACGGCGGCCAGGCCCGGGGTCCCCGGCGCCACCACCTCGCGGGAGAGCTGGTCGGCGTCGAGCACGACCGCCCCCAGGGCGGCGAGCTCGGCCGCCACCGTGCTCTTGCCCGACGCCACGCCACCGGTGAGTCCCACGCGCATGCATCCACCCTAGGAGGCGCCACCGCCCGTCGCCCGGCAGCCACCGCTCCTCGCGGAGGGCCCCCGGCTCCCCGAAGAACCACCCGCAGCGGTGGGCACGGCCGCCGCGCTCGTGGGTAACGTCGCGCCGGTTTGCACGTCTCTCGGAGGTGGACCCATGAGCCAGACCAGCGACCGGGCGCAGGCCAGCGCCGCCAGCAGCGAGGGCCCGGACCGACCGCCCGGCCGCACGTGGGCCTTCCGGCTCCTCGGCGTCGGCCTGGCCCTGGCCGGCTGGTGGGCGCTGCAGGCCTCGGACCTCTCGGCCGACGGCCGGGTCGTCGCCGCCGTCGCGATCCTGATGGCGGTGTGGTGGGTCACCGAGGCGATCCCCCTGCCGGCCACCGCGCTGCTGCCGATGGTGCTGCTGCCCGCCCTGACCGGCCTGGCGATCGCCGACGCGACCTCGCCCTACGCGGACCCGATCATCTTCCTCTTCATGGGCGGCTTCCTCATCGCCATCGCGATGCAGAAGTGGGACCTGCACCGCCGCATCGCCCTGCTCACGCTGCGCCGTGTCGGCACGTCGCCGCGACGCATCGTGCTGGGCATGATGATCGCGACGGCCTTCCTGTCGATGTGGGTCTCGAACACCGCCACGACCCTGATGATGCTGCCGATCGCCCTGTCGGTGCTCTCCCTCGTCATCGACAACAGCCGCGGGTCCGCCGACGAGGACGCCGTCGAGCGCGTCGAGGCCGGGGAGTCGGTGAGCCAGGCGGTCTCCGACCCGAAGATCCGGATCTTCGGCGTGGCCCTGCTGCTCTCGGTCGCCTGGTCGGCCTCCATCGGTGGGCTCGGCACCCTGCTGGGCAGCCCGCCGAACGCCATCGTCGCGGGCTACATCGAGTCCGAGGTCGGCCAGGAGGTCGGATTCGCCCAGTGGATGATGCTGTGCCTGCCGATCGTCGTGGTGTTCCTCTTCCTCTCCTGGCTGCTGATCACCCGGGTGCTGTTCCGCTTCGAGCTGGAGTCACTGCCCGGCGGGCGCGAGCTGATCGAGTCGGAGATCAAGGACCTCGGCCCGATGAGCCAGGGCGAGAAGGTCGTCCTCGCCGTGTTCGCCTCGGCCGCCTTCCTGTGGATCGTGCCGGGGGTGCTGTCCAACATCGGCCCGATCGGCGAGCGCTACGGCTGGCTCGGCGGCCTCGACGACACCGTCATCGCGATCACCGCGGGCATCGTGCTCTTCCTCGTGCCGGGAGACCGCGCGGGCACCATGGCGCTGGAGTGGAGCGACGCCGAGAAGGGTCTCCCCTGGGGCGTCCTGCTCCTGTTCGGCGGGGGGCTCAGCCTCGCGGGCGCCGTCGCCGACACCGGGCTCGACGAGTGGTTCGGCCAACAGGTCAGCGGCCTCGAGGCGCTGCCCATCGTCCTGCTGATCATGGCCGTGGTGGTCATCGTGCTGCTGCTCACGGAGGTCACCAGCAACACGGCCACCGCCGCGACGTTCGTGCCCGTGCTGGGCGGGGTCGCGCTCGGCATCGGCGTCGACGCGCCGACCCTGCTCATCCCCGCGGCGCTCGCGGCCACGTGCGCCTTCATGCTGCCGGTCGGGACGCCCCCCAACGCGATCGTCTTCGGCAGCGGTGCGGTGACGATCGGCGAGATGGCCCGAGGCGGCGTCGTGCTCAACGTGGTCGGCGTGCTCCTCATCACCCTGGCGGTGGTCACGCTCGGCCCGCTCACCCTCGGCCTCGTCCTCTAGCCTCGCGGGGTGACGACGCCGAGCCCTGCCGGCGCCCCACCGGCGCCGCGCACCGTCCGCCTGATGGTGGGGGCGTCGTCCCTGACCACCCTGGGCGCGCTCCCGCCGTTCCTCGTGGGCGCCCAGGGTGTCTGGGTCCGCGAGGACCTCGGCATCGGCCTCGGGCTGATGGGCGTGGCCATCGGCGCCTTCTTCGGGGCGGCCGCCCTGGGCTCGCTGCCCGCCGGCACGCTGCTCGACCGCCTCGGGCGACGGGCGGGCCGCGCGGTCGCCGGCGTCCTCGTCGCCACGGGCGGCGCGGCGATGGCCGGCCCGGTCCAGGGTGCCGCCGGCCTGGTCGCGGCGATGCTGCTGCTCGGGCTCGGCAATGCGACCTGCCAGACGACCGCCAACCTCGCGATGGCCCGCGCGCTGCCGCCGCACCGGCGCGGCCTCGGCTTCGGCGTCAAGCAGTCCGCCATCCCGCTCGCCATCATGCTGGGCGGCCTCGCCGTGCCCGCGCTCGGAGCGACGCTCGGCTGGCGCAGCACGTTCGTCGCGACCGCCGCGGCCGGTGTGCTGCTGGCGCTCGGGTCGCTGGCGCGACGCAGCGAGCCGGCGCCCACGGCGGCACGCCCGGGCGCGGACACCGCCGACCACCCGCCGTGGAAGCCCCTCCTGCTCTGCGGCGTCGGGATCACCTGTGCGAGCTCGGCAGCGAACTTCCTGGGCGCGTTCGTGGCCTCGTGGGCCTTCGAGGTCGGCCTCGGCGCGACCGAGGCGGGCCTGCTGATGGCCGCCGGCTCGGCGGGCTCGATCGCCGTGCGGGTCCTCAGCGGCTACCGCGCCGACCGCCGGCACGGCGCCAACCTGCCCGTCGTCGCGGCCCAGATGTACGTCGGCGCCGCGAGCCTCGTCGGCCTCGCCGTGGCCCAGCCGGCCACCGTGGTCGTCTTCGGCCTCCTCGCCTTCGCCCTCGGGTGGGCCTGGCCGGGGCTGCTGCTCTTCGCGGTGACCCGCGTCGGCCGCGACGCCCCGGGTCGCGCGTCCGGCGTCGTGCAGGCGGGTGCGTTCGTCGGTGGCTCGCTCGGCCCCATCGGCCTGGGCGCCCTGGCGGGCCAGGCGGGCTTCCCCGCGGCGTGGCTGGTCGCCGCCGGCCTGTTCGTGGTCGCCGGCTCGCTCGTGCTGCTGGGGCGCCGTGGCTTCGTGGCCGACCTGCAGGCCCGGCCGCCGCGGACCCCGATCACCTGGGGCGGCGGACGCGACCGGCCCGCGGGGCCGGCATGACCCCGGGCGCGGGCGCGGCCCGCGGCGCGGACGCCGGGCTCCCGCTGGCGCCGTTGCCCGCCGGGCTGCGGCCGGGCGACCGCGTGGCGATGCTCCTGCCGGGCTCCCTGCTGCTCCTCGAGACGGTGCACGCCCTGCTCGCCAACGGCGTGGTGCCGATCCCGCTCGACCCCCGGCTCAGCGCCTGGGAGCGCGAGCGGGTCCTCGGCGGGCTCGACCCGACGCTGCGCGTGACGGCGGAGGACGAGCTGCGCGCGCTGCTCGACGCGGTGCCCGACGAGGCGCGCCGGGGGCTGCCGCGGGCCCGCCCGATGCACTGCACCTCCGGCACCACCGGCACCCCGAAGGGGGTGTGGAGCGGCCTGCTCTCGCCCGCCCTCGCTGCGGCGGCGATCGACGACGAGGCCGCGGCGTGGGGCTTCGCCCCCGACGACGTGAACCTGGTGCTCAGCCCGCTGTACCACTCCGCCCCGCTCCGCTTCGCGCTGCACACCCGCCTCGCCGGCGGGCGCGTCGTCGTGCCGGGGACCTTCGACCCCGAGCGGGTCACCGCGGCCATCGCCGCCGAGCGCCCCACCACGATGTTCTGCGTGCCGGCCCACCTGCGGCGGCTCTTCGCGCACTGGGACGAGGCGGGCACGCCGGACCTCTCGTCGTTCCGGCTCGTGGCCCACGCCGGGGCGCCGTGCCCCGAGGCCCTGAAGCGCCGGCTGGTCGAGGCGTTCCCCGCGGGGTCGACGTGGGAGTTCTACGGCTCCACCGAGGGCCAGTTCACGGCGTGCCGCAGCGAGGAGTGGCTGGAGCGTCCCGGCACCCTCGGGCGTCCACGCCCGGGACGCTCCCTGCGCACCGACCCCGACGGGACGTTGTGGTGCGCCCCGCCCGAGCACGGCCGGTTCGTCTACTACGGCGACCCGGAGAAGACCGCCGCCGCCTGGCGCGACGGCCCCGACGGGCCGGAGTTCACGGTCGGCGACCTCGGCCGCATCGACGAGGAGGGCTACGTCTACCTGGACGGGCGCCGGGTCGACCTGATCATCTCCGGCGGGGTCAACGTCTACCCGCTCGAGGTGGAGCAGGCGCTGGCCGACCTCCCCGGCGTGGTGGACGTCGCCGTGTACGGCGTCCCCGACGACGAGTGGGGCCAGCGCGTGTGCGCCGCGGTGGTCGGCTCCGCGGACGAGGCCGCGCTCGACGCGCGGGCGCGCGAGCGGCTGGCCCCGCCGAAGCGGCCGAAGACCTACCGCTTCCTCGACGACCTGCCCCGCACGCCCACCGGCAAGGTGCGCCGCGACCAGATCGCCGAGGGCCCGGCCACCTCGCGGTGACCGGGCCCTCGGCGGGGGTCTCGATACGCTCGCTGCGCTCGCTACTCGACCAGCGAGGCTGCGCTCGCTACTCGACCAGCGAGGCTGCGCTCGCTACTCGACCAGCGAAGGATCGGTGGTCGAGCAGCCGCGCGAGCGTCAGCGAGCCGGCGTATCGAGACCGATCAGTCGCCGGTGAGCTTCTGGCGAAGAGCCTGCAGCGCCTCGTCGGAGGCGAGCGAGCCGCCGTCGTCCTCCTCCTCGCCACCACCGGCGGCGGAGGAGTAGGACGTGGCCTCGCCGGCCTCGACCTCGGCCTGGGCGGCGTCCTTCTTCTGCTGCACGTGGGCCTCCCAGCGCTCGTGGGCCCGGGCGTACTCCTGCTCCCACTTCTCGCGCTGCTCGTCGAAGCCCTCGCGCCACTCGCCCGTCTCGGGGTCGAAGCCCTCGGGGTAGACGTAGTTGCCCTGCTCGTCGTACGTGGCGGTCATGCCGTAGAGCGTCGGGTCGAACTCGTCGACGTCGGTGGCCGTCAGCGTGTCGTTGGCCTGCTTCAGCGACAGCGAGATCCGGCGACGCTCGAGGTCGATGTCGATGATCTTGACCATCACGTCGTCGTTGACCTGCACGACCTGCTCGGGGATCTCCACGTGGCGCTCGGCCAGCTCGGAGATGTGCACCAGGCCCTCGATGCCCTCCTCGACGCGGACGAACGAGCCGAAGGGCACCAGCTTGGTGACCTTGCCCGGCACGATCTGGCCGATCTGGTGGGTGCGGGCGAAGTGCTGCCAGGGGTCCTCCTGCGTCGCCTTGAGCGACAGGGAGACCCGCTCGCGGTCCATGTCGACGTCGAGCACCTCGACGGTGACCTCGTCGCCGACCGCCACGACCTCGCTGGGGTGGTCGATGTGCTTCCAGGACAGCTCCGAGACGTGCACCAGGCCGTCGACCCCGCCGAGGTCGACGAAGGCGCCGAAGTTCACGATCGAGGAGACCGTGCCCTTGCGGATCTGGCCCTTCTGCAGCTGCGTGAGGAAGCTCTGGCGCACCTCGGACTGGGTCTGCTCCAGCCAGGCGCGGCGCGAGAGCACCACGTTGTTGCGGTTCTTGTCGAGCTCGATGATCTTCGCCTCGAGCGTCTGCCCGACGTAGGGCTGGAGGTCGCGCACGCGGCGCATCTCGACCAGCGACGCCGGCAGGAACCCGCGCAGGCCGATGTCGAGGATGAGGCCGCCCTTGACGACCTCGATGACGGTGCCCTCGACGACGCCGTCCTCCTCCTTGACCGTCTCGATCGTGCCCCAGGCGCGCTCGTACTGGGCGCGCTTCTTGGACAGGATCAGGCGACCCTCCTTGTCCTCCTTCTGGAGGACCAGGGCCTCGACCGCGTCGCCCACCTCGACGACCTCGTTGGGGTCGACGTCGTGCTTGATGGACAGCTCGCGGGAGGGGATGACGCCCTCGGTCTTGTAGCCGATGTCGAGGAGGACCTCGTCCCGGTCGACCTTCACGATGATGCCGTCGACGATGTCACCGTCGTTGAAGTACTTGATGGTCTCGTCGATCGCGGCGAGGAACTCTTCCTCCGACCCGATGTCGTTGACCGCGACCTGCGGTGCCTCGGTGTCCGGAAGAGTGGCGATGCTCGTCATGTGGAAAAGGGTTCCTTGGGGTGGATAGGGATCGGGGAACAGGATTCGTTCGGGCACGCCACAGGCACGGGTGCACCGTCGTGAGTGGGGCGCCTCGCACTCCACGACGCCGACAGTGAGCTCGTGTCCGCTCCGTACGGGATGCGGGCAGACCTCTGGCGCGTGCTCCAGCCTACCCGCGCGGGGAACCGCGGGTCCAACCGCGGGCACGGCACCCCCACTACGCTGCGCACATGGCGCTCGACCCGGACCTGCTCGGCCAGGGCACGGACCCCAGCCTCGCGGTGGGGCGCCACCCCGTCGACGAGGCGCAGTCGCGCCGGGCCAACGGCGCCGACTGGGACCGCTACGCCGACGAGTACCAGGCCAGCCACGGGGCGTTCCTCGGCGACGTCGGGTTCGTGTGGGGCCCCGAGGGACTCACCGAGGCCGACGCCGGCCTGCTCGGGCCGCTGGTCGGACGCGACGTGCTCGAGGTCGGCGCGGGCGCCGGCCAGTGCGCCCGCTGGGTGCGCGCGCAGGGCGGGCGGCCCGTCGCCCTCGACCTCTCCCACCGTCAGCTGCAGCACTCCCGGCGCATCGACGACGACACCGGCGTCTGCGTGCCGGCCGTGCTCGGCACCGCGACCGCCCTGCCCTTCGCCGACGACAGCTTCGACGTCGTCTTCAGCGCGTTCGGCGCCCTGCAGTTCGTCGCCGACATCGCCGACGTCGTCGCGGAGACCGCGCGAGTGCTCCGCCCCGGCGGCCGCTTCGCCTTCTCGATCACGCACCCGACCCGGTGGGTCTTTCCCGACGACCCGACGGCCGACGGGCTGCTGGCCTCGCAGTCGTACTGGGACCGGACGCCGTACGTGGAGACGCACGCCGAGACCGGCGAGGTGCGCTACGTCGAGCACCACCGCACGCTCGGCGACTGGGTGCGGCTGCTGGCCGACCACGGCTTCGTCCTGCGCCGCCTCGAGGAGCCCGAGTGGCCCGAGCACCACGACCGCACCTGGGGCGGCTGGTCCCGCGTGCGCGGGCTGCTCACCCCGGGAACGGCGATCTTCGTGGCCGACCTGCCCTAGCCGGGGAGCAGCACCAGGTCGTCGCGGTGCACGACCTCGCGCTCGTAGCCGGCGCCGAGCTCGCGCTTCAGGTCGCCGGTGGAGCGACCCAGCAGCCGGGGCAGCTCGCCGGCGTCGAAGTTGACCAGCCCGCGGGCCACGGGGCGGCCCTCGGGGTCGACGAGGTCGACCGGGTCGCCGGCGACGAATCCACCGTCCACGGCGGTCATGCCGGCCGGCAGCAGCGAGGCGCGGCGCTCCACGACGGCGCGCACCGCGCCCGCGTCCAGGTGCAGCCGGCCGGCCGGCTCGGTGGCGTGCGCCAGCCAGAGCAGCCGCGTCGGCCGGCGGCGTCCGGTGGGGTGGAACAGGGTGCCGACCGGCTCGCCCCCGAGCGCGGCGGTCGCCTCCCCCGCCGCGGCGAGGACGACGGGGATGCCCGCGCCGGTGGCGATCCGGGCCGCCTCGAGCTTGGTGGCCATCCCGCCGGTGCCGACCCCGGCCGCGCCGGCGCCGCCGATCTCGACGCCCGCGAGGTCGCCCTCCCCGCGCACGTCCGTGAGCAGCGTCGCGGCCGGGTCGCGCGGGGGGCCGTCGTAGAGCCCGTCGACGTCGGAGAGCAGCACCAGGAGGTCGGCGTGCACGAGGTGGGCGACGAGCGCAGCGAGCCGGTCGTTGTCACCGAAGCGGATCTCCGTGGTGGCGACCGTGTCGTTCTCGTTGACCACGGGCAGCACGCCGAGCTCGAGCAGCGTCGCGAACGTCTGGTGCGCGTTGCGGTAGTGCGACCGGCGCGTGACGTCGTCCAGCGTCAGCAGCACCTGCCCGGCGATCAGCCCGTGCCGCGCGAGCTCCTCGGTGTAGCGGTGCACGAGCAGCCCCTGCCCCACGGACGCCGCCGCCTGCTGGGCCGCGAGGCCGCCGGGACGCCGCGGCATCCCCAGCGGCGCCAGGCCCGCCGCGATCGCGCCCGAGGAGACCAGCACCGCCTCGGCGCCGCGGGCGCGAACGCCGGCCAGCACGTCGGCGAGCCCCGCCACCCGGTCGGGGTCGATGCCGCCGCCCGGGGTGGTCAACGACGAGGAGCCGACCTTGACGACCACGCGGCGGGCGCCGGTGACGGCGTCCCTCACGACTCGTCCCCGCGCTCGGGGCCGGGGTCGGGCAGGGCGTCCTCGTCGGCGCCGGCGTCCGGGTCGTCGTCCCCGCCGATCTCGTAGGCCATCGGCCCCGCGCCCGAGCCGCCGTGCACGCCGGTCGTCTCGCCGAGGGTCAGGCCGAGGCGGCGGGCCACGTCGGCGCGGGTCTCGCCCGGCGCCCGGTCCTCCATCGCCTCGTCGATCCGGCGGCGCCGCCGCGCGGCGGGGCGCTCCTCGTCGAAGCGCTGGTCCTCGCCCCGGCGGCTCAGCAGCTCGGCGCCCGTCTCGACGGAGGGTCGGAAGTCGAAGACCACCGCGTCGTGGTCGGGACCGATGATCACGGCGTCGCCCTCGAGCGCGCCGAGCTCGACCAGCCGCTCCTCCACGCCGAGGCGAGCGAGCCGGTCGGCCAGGTAGCCCACGGCCTCCTCGTTGTCGAAGTCCGTCTGCCGCACCCAGCGCTCCGGCTTGTCGCCGCGCACACGCCACCCCTTCCCGTCCAGGGAGACCTCGTAGTCGCCGGCCCCGCCGACGCCCGCCGGCCGCAGCACGATCCGCTGCCGCTCGACGGCCGGGGCGGCCGCGCGCGCGTCCTCGACGATCGCGGCCATCGCGAACGTGAGCGCCTTCAGGCCCTCGCCCGAGGCCGCCGAGATCTCGAAGACGCGCAGGCCCCGGCCGCGCAGCTCCTCGACCACGAACGACGCGATGTCGCGGCCGTCGGGGGTGTCCACCTTGTTGAGCGCGACCAGCCGCGGCCGGTCCTCGAGCCCCCCGTGCCGGGCCAGCTCGCGCTCGATGACGTCGAGGTCGGCCACCGGCTCGCGGTCGGGCTCCAGCGTGGCGCAGTCGACGACGTGCACCAGGGCCGCGCAGCGCTCCACGTGGCGCAGGAACTCGTGCCCCAGGCCGCGGCCGTCGCTGGCGCCCTCGATGAGTCCGGGCACGTCGGCAACGGTGAAGACGGTCTCGCCGGCCGTGACGACCCCGAGGTTGGGCACCAGCGTGGTGAAGGGGTAGGCGGCGACCTCGGGGCGGGCGCGGGAGATCGCGGCGATCAGCGAGGACTTGCCCGCGCTCGGGAAGCCGACCAGCCCCACGTCCGCGACGATCTTGAGCTCGAGGACGACCTGGCGCTCCTCGCCGGGCTCGCCGAGCAGGGCGAACCCGGGGGCCTTCCGTCGCTTGGACGCCAGGGCGGCGTTGCCCAGGCCGCCGCGGCCGCCCTCGCAGACGACCATCTCGGTGCCGGCGCCCACGAGGTCGGCCAGCACCTCGCCGCCGGCGGCGTCCCGCACCACCGTGCCGTCCGGCACGGGCAGCACCAGGTCGGCGCCGTGCCCGCCGCTGCGGTGGCCGCCCATCCCCTGGCCGCCGTTCTCGGCGCGGCGGGCCTTGGAGTGGTGGTAGTCCAGCAGCGTCGTGACGTCGGGGTCGACGCGCAGCACGACCGAGCCGCCGGGGCCGCCGTTGCCGCCGTCCGGGCCACCGAGCGGCTTGAACTTCTCGCGGTGCACCGAGGCGACGCCGTTGCCCCCGTTGCCGGCGCTGACGCGCAGCGTCACCCGGTCCACGAAGCTCGGCAGGGCCATGCGGTCTCCTCGGGTGGGACTCGGGACGGGGTCGGGCTTGAAATCAGACGAAGGGCGTCCCCGCTGTCAGGGACGCCCTTCGGACCTGCGGTCGGTGAGCGTCAGCTCACTCCGCGGGGACGATGTTGACCACGCGCCGGCCGCGGCTCCTGCCGAACTCCACGGCACCGGCCGACAGCGCGAAGAGCGTGTCGTCGCCGCCGCGGCCCACGTGGGCGCCGGGGTGGAAGTGCGTGCCGCGCTGGCGGACGATGATCTCGCCGGCGTTGACCACCTGGCCGCCGAAGCGCTTCACGCCGAGGCGCGACGCATTCGAGTCGCGACCGTTCTTGGTCGAGGCGGCGCCCTTCTTGTGTGCCATGAGTGCAGTCCTTCGTCGCTCGGTTCGGGGTGAGGGGGGCTGGCCCGCCTCAGGCGGAGATGTCGGTGACCTTGACCCGCGTGTAGCGCTGGCGGTGACCCAGGCGCCGCTTGTAGCCGGTCTTGTTCTTGAACTTCTGGATGCGGATCTTGGGACCCTTGGACCCGCCGAGCACCTCGGCGGTCACGGAGGCCTTGTCCAGCGCGTCGGAACGCACCGTCTCGCCGTCGACGACGAGCACGACCGGCAGCTGGACCGACTCCCCGGCCTGGGTGGCCACCTGGTCGATCTCGATGACGTCGCCCACGGCAACCTTCTGCTGCTTGGCGCCTGCGCGCACGATCGCGTACACCGCGGTCTCCTTCGTCGGCTTGGGTGAACGGCCGGTCTCACGGCCTGGTTGAACGATGCTGGTCTCGAGCGCCGGCCGGCAGCGCTCAGCCGATCGGGGGCGGCGCAGGAGCGCGACGCTCAGAGGGGCATGCCGGGGCACACCGAGGCTCCATCGTACGGATCCCCCCGATCCCGCGCAAAACGCCCGGTCGGGTCACTCCTCCGGGGCTTCCGTGCCGGGGTCCGTCTGCCCGTCGCCCGGCGCCGCGGCCCGGCGTCCGGCACCGCCCCGCGTCCGCGTGCGGGTGACGACCCGCGGGGGCGCCGGGGGGTCCCCGGCCTCGCCGGCGTCGGCCTCGGGGGCGGTCGCCGGCTGCTCGCTCGGGTCCACCGTGATCGCCACCGGTGCGGAGGAGATGCCCGTGGGGCGGCTCGCCCGGCGCCGGGTGCGGGTGACGACGCGGGGGCCGTCGGCCTCGGGCTCCGGCGTGGCCTCGGGCTCCGGCGTGGCCTCGGCCTCCGGCGTGGCCCCAGGCTCCGTCGTGGGGGTCTCCGGCGTGGGGGTGGAGTCCCGCTCGGGCTCCGGCGTGGCCTCGGCCTCCGGCGTGGCCGGGCTCCGGCCTCCGGCGTGGCCCCGGGCTCCGGCGTGGCCCCGGCCCGGCTCCGGCTCTCGGTGGTCCTCGCCGTGCTCCTCCGCGGCGTCGGCCCTGGCCATCGCGGCGAACTCCGCCGGGCTGGGCCGGTGCCGTCCGCCGTTGTCGACGGCGTCGTCCGATCCCTTCTGGTCGCCCGAGGACCCGGCGCCCTGGCCGCCCTGGCCGGACCCCTTGCCCCGGCCCTGCTTGGAGCCGCCCTTCGACCTCGAGCCGCCCTGGCCGTCGTTCGAGCCGTCGCCCTTGGAGCCGCCCTTGGTGCTGCCCCGGGAGTCGTCGTCGCCGTCGCTGCCGCCGCGGCCTCCGCGACGCCGCCCCTTGCGGCTCTCGCCGCCCCCGCTACCGGGCTCGACGGGCATGTCGTGGGTGTGCAGCCCACGGCCGTCACAGTGCGTGCAGGTCTCGCTGAAGGCCTCCAGCAGCCCGGTGCCGATGCGCTTGCGCGTCATCTGCACGAGCCCCAGGGAGGTCACCTCGGCAACCTGGTGCCGGGTGCGGTCGCGGCCGAGGCACTCGACGAGCCGACGCAGGACGAGGTCGCGGTTGGACTCCAGCACCATGTCGATGAAGTCCACGACGATGATGCCGCCGATGTCGCGCAGCCGGAGCTGGCGGACGATCTCCTCCGCGGCCTCGAGGTTGTTGCGGGTCACCGTCTCCTCGAGGTTGCCGCCCGACCCCGTGAACTTGCCCGTGTTGACGTCCACGACCGTCATCGCCTCGGTGCGGTCGATGACCAGCGAGCCGCCGGAGGGCAGCCAGACCTTGCGATCGAGCCCCTTGGCGATCTGCTCGTCGATCCGGTACGCCGCGAAGACGTCGGGACCGTCGTCCTCGCGCTCGAACTTGCGCAGCCGGCCCTCGAGGTCCGGCGCGACGTGCGAGACGTAGTCGTGCACGGTCGACCAAGCGTTGTCACCCTCCACGACGAGCTCGCCGAAGTCCTCGGTGAAGAGGTCCCGGACGACCTTGACCGTGAGGTCGGGCTCGCCGTACAGCAGCTTGGGGGCGCTGCCCTTGCGCTTGGCCTCGATGTCGTCCCAGCGTGCCTTGAGCCGCTCGACGTCGCGCGTCAGCTCCTCCTCGCTGGCGCCCTCGGCCGCGGTCCGGACGATCACGCCGGCCGTGTCGGGGACGATCTCCTTGAGCACCGACTTCAGGCGGCTGCGCTCGGTGTCGGGCAGCTTGCGCGAGATCCCCGAGTTGGTGCCGTCGGGCACGTAGACCAGGAAGCGGCCCGCGATCGAGATCTGGCTGGTCAGCCGGGAGCCCTTGTTGCCGACCGGGTCCTTGGTGACCTGCACGAGCACCGACTGGCCCGAGGAGAGCACCGACTCGATCTTGCGCGGCTGGCCCTCCTTGTGACCCAGCGCGGGCCAGTTCACCTCACCCGCGTAGAGCACCGCGTTGCGGCCCTTGCCGATGTCGATGAACGCCGCCTCCATCGAGGGCAGCACGTTCTGGACGCGGCCGAGGTAGATGTTGCCGATCAGCGACGTCTGCGACTCGCGGGAGACGTAGTGCTCCACGAGCACCTTGTCCTCGAGGACCGCGATCTGGGTCAGGTCGTCGCGCTGCCGGATCACCATCGACCGGTCGACCGACTCGCGCCGGGCGAGGAACTCGGCCTCGCTCACGATCGGGGCGCGGCGCCGGCCGGCCTCGCGACCCTCGCGCCGTCGCTGCTTCTTGGCCTCCAGGCGCGTGGAGCCGGAGAGCGCGGTGATCTCGTCCTCGGGCGCGCGTGGCTTGCGCACCTTGGTGACGGTGTTGTCGGGGTCACCGCCGTTGCCGCCGTTGCCCCCGTTGCCCCCGTTGCCCCCGTTGCCGGAGTCGTCACCCGTCCTGCGGCGCCGACGGCGTCGTCGCGACGAGCCGCCGCCCTCGCCGTCGCCGTCCTCGTCGTCCTTGCCCGACTCCTTGCCCGAGTCCTTGCCCGAGTCCTTGCCCGAGTCCTTGCCCGAGTCCTTGCCCGAGTCCTTGCCCGAGTCCTTGCCCGACTCCTGGCCGGGCTCCTGCTCCGCGTCGTCGTCGCCGGGGCCGTCCTGGTTGCCGTTGCCGCCGGACCCGCCGCCGCCACCGCGGCGACGACGCCGGCCCCCGCGACGCCGCCGTCGACGCGCGCCGCCGGAGCCGGACCCGTCGTCCGAGTCGGCCCGTCGTCCGAGTCGGCCTCGTCGTCGTCGCCCGTCTTGTCGGAGCTGCTGCTGTCGGACGCGCTGTCGGACGCGCTGCCGGCCGAGCCGTCCGCGGAGTCCTCGGCTGAGTCCTCGGCGGAGCTGTCGGTCTGCTCCTGCTCGTCCTCGTCCTCGTCGTCCTGCCGCGACGACGCCGCCGGCACGGTGGACCGGCTGGCGTCGGGAGCCTGGAAGAGGGGCGCGGCGGCACCAGCACCGGGCGCCCCGCCCGCGGCCGCGGCCGCCTGCTCCGGGGTGAGGTCCGGCTGCGCCGGGGCGCTCTCGCCGGCCGCCGACTTCTTCGCCGCCGTCTTCCTGGCCGTCGACTTCTTCGCCGTCGGTCTTCTTGGCCGCGGTCTTCTTGGCCGGCTTCGCCGCGCCCGGGTCGTCGCCCGAGTCGTCGCCCGGGTCGTGCCCGGCGGCGTCCGCCTGGTCGGCCGGGGCGTCGTCCGCGGCGGTGTCGGCGTCCCCGCGCGCGGAGCCCGCCTTGGCGGCCGAGGTCTTCTTCGCGGCGGTCTTCTTGGCGGTCGACTTCTTCGCGGCCTTCTTGGCGGGCTTCCGGGCCGGCGCGGCCGGCGCCTCGCCCTGGGTGTCGGGCGCCGGGTCGGGCGCCGGGTCGGGCGCCGGGTCGGGCGCCGGGTCGGGCGCCGGGTCGGGCGCCGGGTCGGGCGCGGTCTCGGCGCCGGTGGTGGTCTCGTCGGACGGGTCGTCGCTGTCGAGCACGATGCTCTCCTAGCCCGCGCGGGGGGCGGGCGGTCACGCCGCGCGTCGTCCGGGACAACGCCGCGGCCTCAAGCCTGCGGGTGCGGACGACGCCCTCCGCTGGGGCGCGTCGCCGGTCGGCTGCCGCCACCTGCCGCGGTCAGCGTCCGGGTCGGGATCCGGTTCCGGGTCCCCGCATCGTCGCTGTCACCGACGGTGCTCGTTCGCGTCGCGGTCTGGTGACGACGTCCCACCAGTGTGCCGGCCCATGGGGACCGGCGAGAACGTCGTCGGGCCGTTCGACAACCGGAGCTGCCTCCCGGCCTGCCGCGAGTATCGCACACCACACGGGCGCGGGCCGTCATCCCGGGCCGAAGGGGTCCCCGATGTCGCCGGTCCGCCCGTCGAGCGGTCCCTGCGCCAGCCGGGTCAGCACGGGCACCCCCGCGGGGGCGAGCCCCGAGACCTGCCGCAGCCCCGTCAGCACGTCGTCCGGGCGCACCGCCGGCTCCTGGTGCCGCAGCACGAGCTCGAGCCGCGCGGCGCCGGGCGCCGTGTCGGCGGTCTCCACGCGCAGCGAGACGACCGCGGCGCGGCAGTCGAAGGTGCGCACGCCCTTCTTCGTCATCCGCTCCACCTCGACGGCGTCGGCGGCGAGCAGCGTGGCCACCGCCTCCTCCAGCGCGCCCGCCTCGACGCCGAGGTCGACGCGCCACCGGCTCGCCTCGAGCCGGTCGGCCAGCGACCCACCCGGCGAGACGATCGCCCGCAGCGGGTCGATGCCCTCGGGCATCGAGGCTGCCAGCTCGGCGAGCACGGCCTCGGGGTCCCTGTGCTCGGCCAGCCCGATCTCGAGGTACTCGGCCTCGCTGGCCGCGCCGGTCGGGGACGCGCCCGCGTACGAGATCCGTGGGTGGGGGTTGAAGCCCGAGGAGTACGCCATCGGCACCCGGGCGCGCACGAGCGCGCGCTCGACGGCGCGGCTCACGTCGCGGTGGCTGGTGAACCGCAGGCGGCCGCGTTTGGCGTAGCGGATCCGGATCCGCTGCACGGGCGGGGCCTGCTGCTCGGGTTGGCGCTGGGGGACACCGCAGCAGGCTAGTGGCGGGCGGCCTTCATGGCGGGCGAGGGGTAGACGGTCCCCACCCGGGTCCCGGCGAGCCAGGCCGTCAGCCGCTCGGCCTCCACCTGCAGGGCTCGGTGCGCCTGTGCCGGCAGCGCCTGCAGCGTCGAGACCTCGACGCGCCCCTCCGCGTCCTGCACCCAGCAGCCGACGACGCGGCCGTCCCACCAGGCGCTCGTGCCCGCGTTGCCGTTGCGGTCGAAGATCCGGTCGGCGTGGTCGCCGAGCAGCCACGCGCGGTGCTTCCAGCCCATCACCGTGGGGTCGAGGACGGGGAGCAGCGCGGCCCAGGGCTCCCCGTCGGCCACGGGCTCGACGTCGTCCGGGAGGACCCACCCGTGGGCCACCGGCCCGTCCAGGCGCACCTGGACCGCCGCGACGTCGGCCAGCGCGGTGCGGACGATTCCCTTCGTGGCGCCCAGCCACCAGACCAGGTCGTCGGTGGTGCCCGGGCCGAAGCTGCGCAACCAGCGGCGCACCAGCTCCGCCCACCCCGCCGCCGCGGCAAGCGGCTCCGGGGGCGCCCCCAGCCAGTCGGCCGTCCGCACCCAGCGCGGACGGCTGATCCGCCAGTGCCCGCCGTTCTCGCCCCGGACGATCCGCCCCTCGACGCCGAGCTGGCTCAGCACCCGTCCGGCGATCGGCTGCGGCCCCCCGTACGCCGTCCCCGGAGCGACCACGACCTCGCCGGCCAGCTCGGGCAGGTCTGCGCGCAGCTGCTGCGCGCCCACGCCGGTGGGCTCGCCGGCCAGCCGCGCGTCGACCGCCGCCGCGGCCGCGCGCAGGAACGCCTCACCGTCGTCGGCGAGCCCGCCCCGCTCCAGCTCCTTCACCAGCCGGCGACGCAGCTGGCCGGCCACGCGGGCCGACGCGCTCCCCAGGGCCGCGGGCACCAGGTCCCGCGGGAAGACGAACAGGGTTCGCCGCATCGCCAGCTGCTTGACCAGCGTCCGGCGGTCGTGGAGGGCTCCGGCGACGTCCGCCACCGTCAGGTCGTCCACGCGCGCGAGCAGCGACAGGTAGACCGTCGCTGGCTCCGTGGCGTGCAGCACCGTCACCGCGCGCACGGCCGCCTCCACGCCCGAGGCCCGGCGCACCGGGCACACCCCGTGCCGACGCGCCAGTCGCGCCCGGCGTTCCTCGTCCGGGACGTGTCGCATGCGCCTATCCTGCTCGGGACCGGCTGCGGCGTGCGGCAAGGTCCTCGAGGCGAGTCGTCGAAGAGAGCCGGGGAGGTGCGATGAACCGCCGGGCGCAGCTGATCACCGTCGGCCTCGTCGTCGCCGTCCTCGCCGTCGTCGCGACCCTGATGGCCACGACCGGCTCGGTGCGCAACGCCGCCAGCAGCGGTCCGGGCACGGGCTCGCCGTCCGCCACCCCCACGAGCGAGTCCGAGACGCCCACGCCCCCCGGCGGGGGCTCCCCCTCGAAGTCCGGGTCCGCGTCCGGGTCCGCGCCCGGGTCCGCGTCCGCGTCCGGGTCCGCGTCCGGGTCCGCGTCCGGGGCCGGGCAGCCGACCGTGCGCCTGCCGGAGCCCAGCGCCGGACCCGCGGACGCCGAGCAGGCGGCGAAGCAGCGCCAGCGCCGCGAGGCCAAGGCGCGACGTGCCCTGGTGCCGCCCGCCCCCGAGCTGGAGTCAGGATCGCTGGCGTGCGTGGAGGCCATCGCGCAGCGCCGCACGCTGCGCGCCGTCACGTTCAACATCCACGGCGGGTTCGGCCGCGGCCGGCTCGACCTCACCGGCATCGGCAACGAGATCGCCCGCATGGACGCCGACGTGGTGCTGCTCCAGGAGGTCGACCGCGGCCGCAAGCGCAGCCGCCGTCAGGACCAGCCGCGGATGCTCGCGCAGCGGTTGGACATGGACGTGGCCTACCACCCGACCGCGGGCCGCCGTCGCGGCGGCGCGATCGGCAACGCCGTGCTCTCCCGCTTCCCCATCACCAGCGTGCGGCGGGCGACCCTGCCGCGCGGCGGTTCCGAGCCGCGCGGAGTGATGCGCGTGGTCCTCGACGTCGACAACGTCGAGGTCGCCGTCTACGTCACCCACCTCGAGCACACCTCGGCCGCGGTGCGCCGCCGCCAGGTCCGGTCGATCGCCCGCGTCCTGCGCCGGGAGCCGCTGCCGCACCTGGTCGGCGGCGACCTCAACGCCAACCCGCGCTCCGACGTCCTCGGCATCGCGAGCACCGTGCTCAGCGACGCCTGGCCCGGGGCCGGCCAGGGGCGGGCCCGCACGGTGCCCCGCGCCCGCATCGACTACCTGCTGCACGGCCCGACGGTGCGCGCGCTGCGCGCCGTGGTCGTGCCCTCGGCGATCTCCGACCACGACGCGGTGCTCGGCGCCTTCGAGGTCGGTGCCCCCGAGGCGTGCCAGCAGGGATGAGTCTTTCTAAGGTGCGGGGCATGAACCGACAGACACCCGGCCTCACGCGCCGCGCTGCCAGCGCACTGCGGCGCGCCGGCCTGCGCTCCGAGCCCCTCGACGACGACGCCTGGCTCGTCCAGCGCGGTGCCCGGCGCTCGGCGCGGCGGATCGGGCCCGCCCGCCAGCGCAGCCACCTCGTGATCGACGAGGAGCACGTCGCCGCGCACGAGAACGGGTTCCTCACCTCGATGGGCGGCTACCTCGGCGAGCGGCACGCGGCGTGGGCGCTGCGGCGCCTCGACGTGAGCTGCGTGCTCGACGTCGGCGCGAACACCGGGCAGTTCGGCCAGCGGCTGCGCCGGATGGGCTACCGCGGCCGCATCGTCTCCTTCGAACCGGTCGCGGCGACGGCCGAGAAGCTGCGGCAGACCGCCGCCGACGACCCCGACTGGGTCGTCCACGCGTTGGCGCTCGGCGACGAGGACACCACGGCCGAGATCAACGTGCGCCCCGGCACCATGAGCTCGCTGCTGCCCTCCAGCGACTTCGGCCGGAGCTGGAACGAGCGGCTCGAGGATGCGACGACCGAGACCATCCAGGTCCGCCGGCTCGACGGCATCCTCGACGAGGCGCTGGCCGGGCTCGACGAGCCCCGCGTCTTCCTGAAGATGGACACCCAGGGCTACGACCTCGCCACGCTCCGCGGCGCCGGCGAGCGGGTCGGTGACGTGCTCGGCCTGATGTCCGAGGTCTCCTGCGTGCCGATCTACGAGGGGATGCCCCGCCTGCCCGAGCAGGTCAGCGCCTACGAGGAGGCGGGCTTCGAGGTGTCCGGCTTCTACCCGGTCACGCGCCACCGGCGCACCCTGCGCGCGATCGAGTTCGACGTGATCATGGTGCGCGCCGACGCCGTCCGGCCCGAGGCCGCGACGGGCTGAGGCAGCCCCACCCGGACCGGACGCGTCAGACCGGCGTCAGCGGTAGCAGCTGGCGGCCCGTGGGGCCGATCTGGATGTCGGTGCCCATCTCGGGGCAGACGCCGCAGTCGTAGCAGGGCGTCCAGCGGCAGTCCTCGACCTCCACGTCGGCCCGGCCCTCGGCGACCGCCAGGGAGTCCTCCCAGTCGGCCCAGAGCCAGTCCTTGTCGAGGCCGGAGTCCAGGTGGTCCCAGGGCAGCACCTCGTCGAGGTCCCGCTCGCGGGTCGTGTACCAGGCGAGGTCGACGCCGGTGCCCGCGAGCGCGCGCTCGGCGGCCTCGGTCCAGCGCTCGAAGGAGAAGTGCTCGCTCCAGCCGTCGAACCGGCCGCCCTCGCGCCAGACCTCCTCGACCACCCGGCCGAGCCGTCGGTCGCCCCGCGAGAGCAGCCCCTCGACGATGCCCGGCTTGCCGTCGTGGTAGCGGAACCCGATGGCGCGGGCGTAGGCCTTGTCGGCGCGGACGTCGTCCCGCAGCTTCTTCAGGCGCGCGTCCGTGGTCTCGTGGTCGAGCTGCGCCGCCCACTGGAACGGCGTGTGCGGCTTCGGCACGAAGCCGCCGATCGACACGGTGCACCGGATGTCGCGGCGCCCGGAGACCTCGCGGCCCTTGGCGATGACCTTCTTGGCCAGCTCGCCGATCTGGAGCACGTCCTCGTCGGTCTCGGTCGGCAGGCCGCACATGAAGTAGAGCTTCACCTGCCGCCAGCCGTGCGAGTACGCGGTCGCGACCGTCTGGATCAGCTCCTCCTCGCTGACCATCTTGTTGATCACCTTGCGCATCCGCTCGCTGCCGCCCTCGGGGGCGAACGTGAGCCCCGAACGGCGCCCGTTGCGGGAGAACTCGTTGGCCAGGGTGATGTTGAAGGCGTCGACGCGGGTCGAGGGCAGCGAGAGCGAGACGTTCGACCCCTCGTAGCGGTCGGCGAGCCCGGTGGCGACCTCGCCGATCTCCGTGTGGTCGGCCGAGGAGAGGGAGAGCAGGCCGACCTCCTCGAAGCCGGACTGGCGCACGCCGTTCTCGACCATGTCGCCGATCGTCTCGATGGAGCGCTCCCGCACCGGGCGGGTGATCATGCCGGCCTGGCAGAAGCGGCAGCCGCGCGTGCAGCCGCGGAAGATCTCGACCGAGTAGCGCTCGTGCACGGTCTCGGCCAGTGGCACCAGGGGCTTCCTGGGGTAGGGCCAGGCGTCGAGGTCCATCAGCGTGTGCTTGCGGACCCGGTGCGGCACGCCCGGCACGGTCGGCTCGACCGCGGCGATGGCGCCGTCGTCGCGGTAGGAGACGTCGTAGAGCCGCGGGACGTAGACACTGCCGCTGAGCGCGAGGCGGCGCAGCAGCTCGAGCCGGGCGCTGGGCATCTCGCCGGCCGGGCACCCCTCGGCCTTCCACTCGCGCACCACGTCGGAGATCGCGAGCACGACCTCCTCGCCGTCGCCGAGCACCACGGCGTCGAGGAAGTCCGCGACCGGCTCGGGGTTGAAGGCGGCGTGCCCGCCGGCGACGACGACGGGGTGGGCATCGGTGCGCTCGGTGGCGTGCAGCGGGACGCCGGCGAGGTCGAGCGCCGTGAGCATGTTGGTGTAGCCGAGCTCGGTGGCGAAGCTGATGCCGAGCAGGTCGAAGGCGCCGACGGGGCGGTGGGCGTCCACCGTGAACTGCGGGATCGGGCCCTCCGCGTCGCCCTCGCGCATCACGCGCTCGAGGTCCGGCCAGACCGAGTACGTGCGCTCCGCGAGCACCCAGTCGCGCTCGTTGAGCACCTCGTAGAGGATCTGCACGCCCTGGTTGGGCAGCCCCACCTCGTAGGCGTCGGGGTACATCAGCGCCCAGCGGACCGTCGGCCCGCCCTGGCCCGAGGCCTCGGCGCAGTCCCAGTCCTTGACGGTGGCGTTCAGCTCCCCGCCGACGTACTGCACCGGCTTGGAGACACCGGGCAGCAGGGGCTCGAGACGCGGGAACACGCTGGCGGGCGCCTGGTTCGACGCGGTCATGGGCACGGGTGCGGACCTCCTGCGTGGGCGTGTGGCTGCCCCGGCGGGGCGACCACTCAGGGTACGCGAGGGGGCCGGCGGGGCGGCCGCGAGCGCTCAGCGGACGGCGACGCCGGGCTCAGCGCGCCGAGACGAGCCGGCCGGTGGGCACCGCGTACCGCGTGGGCAGCGCCGCGGCGCTGCGCAGGTGGATGTTCTGCAGCAGCCCGACGGCCAGCATCGCGGCGAACATCGACGATCCGCCGTAGGAGACGAACGGCAGCGGGACGCCCGTGACCGGGGTGATCCCGAGGCACATGCCGATGTTCTGGAAGCTCTGGAAGCCGAACCAGCAGGCGATGCCCGCCGCGGCCACCCGCCCGAACACGTCGTCGGTGTGCGCCGCGATGGAGAGGGCCCGCCAGACGACGATGCCGAGCAGGGCGATCACGACCGCCGCCCCGATCAGGCCCAGCTCCTCGCCGGCGACGGTGAACACGAAGTCGGTGTGCTGCTCGGGCACGAACCCGGAGCGGGTCTGCGACCCTTCGAACAGGCCCTGCCCGACCATGCCGCCGTTGCCGACCGCGATGCGCGCCTGCTCCACGTTGTAACCGGCGCCGCGGGGATCGAGGTCCGGGTTGGTGAACGCGAGGAACCGGTCGACCTGGTAGTCCTTCAGCAGGCCGAGGCTCACCGCCAGGAGGCCGGCGCCCACGCCGGCGCCCGTCAGCAGGAGCAGCCAGCGCCGGGGGGCCCCCGAGACGGCGAGCACGCCGACGACGATGGCGATCAGCACGAGCATCGTGCCGAGGTCGGGCTGGGCGAGGATCAGCGCGGCCGGCAGGCCCGCGATCGCCAGCATGCCCACCACCTCGGCCGAGCGCACCGGGCGCCGCCAGGACCCCTGAGCCCGCTCCGCGACGAGCAGGGCCATCCCGACGACGACCGCGAGCTTGGCGAGCTCGGCGGGCTGCACCGACATGCCCCCGACCTGCACCCAGGAGCGGGAGCCGTTGATCGTCTGGCCAGCCACGAGCACGAGGACCAGCCCGACCAGGGCGACCACGTAGGCCACGGGTGTCAGGCTGCGCACCCAGCGGTGGTCGATGGCCGTCAGCAGCACCATCAGCACGAGGCCGATCGCGACGTTGACCAGGTTGCGGCGCAGGTACGCCGTCGGGTCGCCGCCGGTCAGGGACTCGCGCGACGAGGTGGCCGACCACACGAGCAGCGTGCCCAGCGTGACCAGCACGAGCACCGCGCCGAGCAGCACCCAGTCGAGGCCCGGCGCGCGGAGCCCCTGGCGGCCCGCCAGCCGGGCGCCGGGCCGCATCACGACGGCCTCCGGCCCTGCTCGCCGGGCGTGGGCGCCAGCGAGGGCGGCAGGATCGAGCCGTCGCGCTCGAAGCGCGGCAGCGACCCGGGCGGCGTGGTGCCGGGGATCGCGGCTCGGGCCGGGCGCACGTCGCTGCCCTCGATGCCGTAGAGGGACTCCCAGATGCGCCGGACCGACGGCCCCGAGGTGCCGGAACCCGTGCCGCCCTGGCTCACCATCATCACCACGACGTAGTCCTTGCTGTAGGAGGCCACCCACGACGTGGACTGCTTGCCGTAGACCTCGGCGGAGCCGGTCTTCGAGCGCACCACGACGCGGTCCAGCGGGAACCCGCCCATCCGCCACGACATCGTGCCGTCGCGCGTCACACCCTGGAGGGCGCGGTCGATGTAGGCGATCGTCTCCTTCGGCACGGGCACGCGCCCGGCGGCCTTGGGCGGGATCCGCCGGCGGACGTCGCCGTTCGGCCCGACGACCGCGCGACCGATCCGCGGCGCGTAGAGCGTGCCACCGTTGGCCAGCGCGCCGTAGGCGCGGGCCAGCTGGAGCGGCGTGACGATCGTGTCGCCCTGCCCGATCGCGAAGTTCACGGCGTCGCCGGCGCTGTAGGCGTACCCCTCGATGCAGAACTCCCGGGCGAACGTGTAGACGAAGTTCGACGTGTCCTCGTCCTGCGGCTTGTCGGCGATGCCGCAGTAGTAGTCCTTCATGGACTCGTAGTAGGAGAGCTTCCAGCGGCGGTCGGCGATCCGACCCGAGGCCTCGCCGGGCATGTCGATGCCGGTCTCGCTGCCGAAGCCGAACTCCTTCGCCTCCTCGACGAGCGGGTCCTTCGCGGTGACGTCGTCGACGTCGGAGCCGAGGCGCTGCCAGAAGTCCAGGCCGATCCGGTAGAAGAAGGTGTTGCAGGAGACCCCGAGCGCCCGGTCGAAGCCGATGTAGCCGTAGGCGCCGGACTCGTAGTTCTTGAACACCCGGTTGCCCACCTGCACGCCCGAGGAGCAGTTCAGCTGGGTGCTCTGGCTGTAGCCGTTGGTCAGGGCACCGGCCGTCATGAACGGCTTCCAGGTCGACCCGGGCGCGAACTGGCCCTGGGTGGCCCGGCCGAGCAGCGGCGTGCCCGCCTTCTCGGAGTACAGCCGCGCCAGCTGCCCGTCGCTGATCCCGCCGACCCAGAGACCCGGGTCGTACGTCGGCTGGCTGGCCATCGCGACCACCCGGCCGGTCTGCGCCTCGAGGACCACCGCGGCACCCGAGTCCGCCGCGTAGGGGCGTCCGGTGACCGAGTCGACCGTGCCCCGGGCGGTCTTGATGGTCTGCGCCAGCTCGCGCTCCACCTTGGCCTGCACCTTGGCGTCGATCGAGGTGACCAGCGTCGAGCCCGGGGTCGACTCGTCCACGCCGTCGTCTCCCAGCACCCGGCCCATCGAGTCGACGGCGACGCGGCGGTAGCCGGGGATCCCGCGCAGGAAGCGGTCGTACTGCTTCTCGACGCCGGCGCGGCCCACCGAGCTGGCGCCGTTGACCGAGATGTCCTCGCGCTCCTCGGCGGCGTCGAGCTCGTCGGAGGTGATCGGGCTGAGGTAGCCCAGCAGGTGGGCCGCGTTCACGCCGAACGGCTCCGGGTAGGCGCGCACGCTCTGCTGCTCGGCGATGACCGCCGGGTAGTCCTCGGGCTGCTCGAGGATCCGCAGCGCGGTGGCCTGGTCGACGTCGGAGGCGACCGGCACCGGCTGGTAGGGCGATCCGTTCCAGCAGGTGCCGGCGACGCTGCCCTCGTCGCCGCAGTTCAGCAGCGCGGCGCGGATCTTTCGCGGCCGCAGCCCGACGGCGGAGGCGGTGCGGCGGACCACCGCGCGCTGCTCGCCGGTCGACATCCGCTCGAGCAGCGTCCGGTCGATGCTGACCACCCACGACGAGCGGTTCGCGACCAGCGGGCGACCCTGCGCGTCGACGATCAGGCCCCGCTCGGGCTGCACGACGATCTCGCGCACGGACTGGTCGGCCGCCTGGGCCTGGTAGACCTCGCCGTCGAGGACCTGGAGGTACCACAGCCGCACGAACAGCGTCGCGAACAGCGACAGCACGAGGACCTGGACGACCACGAGGCGCAGGCGGCTGCGGCGGGCCGGGCGGTCGCTGCGGGCGGTGCGGTCGGCGGCCCTGGAGAGCGGCCGGAACGCGCCGCGCTGGCCGCGGGCTCCCGGCCTGGGCCGGCGGCCGGGCATCAGGAGGCCACCCCGGAGCGCGGCCGGGTCGGGTCGGGTCGGCGCAGGTCCCGGCGGATCCGGGCCTCGCGGCGGACGTCCCGTCGAGGCGGCCGAGGACCCGCATCACCACGGGGACGAGCAGCGGGGTGAGCAGCACGTCGAGGAGCACCGCGGTGGTGATCACCCCGAGCATCGCGCCGACGCCGCCCACGGGGTCGCCGAGCGCCACGCCGAGCAGCGCGTAGACCGAGACGCCGACGAACGAGCAGACCGCGACGGTGACGACGACGCCGACGGGCCGGCGGCCCTCACCACGCACGCGGCCGGCCAGCCAGCCGACCAGCACCAGCGCGATCACCCAGCGGCCGACGGTGTGCTCGGCCGGCGGCGCGAGGTCGAGCAGGAGGCCCGCCACGAAGCCGGCGGTGGCGCCGAAGTCCGGGCCACGCGCCAGCCCCGCCGCCACGACGACGAGCAGCGCGAGGTCCGGCACGACGCCGTGGAAGGCCAGGGGCGGCAGGAACGCCGCCTGCAGCACGACGGCGAGCACGATCAGCCCGCCCGTGACCAGGGCCCGCAGCGCGCTCACCGGATGCTCCCGTCGGCCTCGATCAGCGAACGGTCGCTCTTCGGGCTGCCCGGTGCCACGACCCCGACGACGTCCAGGGCCGAGAAGTCGACGAAGGGCACGACCACCGCGCGCTGCGTGGTCTGTCGCGGGCTGCTGAACACGTCCGCGACGCGGCCGATCGGCACGCCGGGCACGTACGGCGCCCGGCCCTCGCTGCCCCACGTGACCACGGTGTCGCCACTGGCCGGCACCACCGTGGAGTCCATCAGCTGCAGGTCGAGCAGCCCGTCGTCGCCCATCCCGCCGCGCCCGCGCAGGAAGCCCATCTCCATGCTCGTGCCGACGCGGCCACCCACGACCGAGTCCCCGTCGACGACCAGCAGCACCGTGGCGGTCTGCGACGTCACCCGCAGCACCCGGCCGACGAGGCCGTCGCCGTTGACGACGGTCATGTCGGCGTGGATGCCGGCGCGCTTGCCCGCGTCGATCGTCACGGTCTGCTGGAACGACTGGCGGGGGCCGTAGCCGACGACCCGGGCCGGCACCAGCGAGACCCCGGTGTCGCGCGCCGACCGCGTCAGCCGGTCGAGCTGGAAGAGCCGGTTGCGGTCGTAGTCCACGGTGGTCAGCTCGCCGCGCAGCTCCGCGTTCTCCGCGTCGAGCTGCGCCACGTCGGCGCGCAGGCTGCGCTGGCTGCGGAACCAGGACGGGACCTCGCTGAGCGGGCGGGTCACCCCGGCCGCCGCCACCTCGGCGGGCCCCACGACCTCGCCGACCGCCGTCCGGGCGGACTGCAGCGGCGAGTCCGAGCCGCCCTGCGGCGTCGAGCGTCACCAGCACGCCCGCGGCCAGCAGCAGCGCCGCGAGGCGCGCCTTCGAGCCCCGGGCGGGGTCGCGCTCGCGCCGCCCGCGCCAGCGGCGCTCCTCCACGTCGGTCATCGCTCCCCCGTCACCGTCGACGCCGGTCGGAGACGAGCACCTGCCGCAGGGCGTCGAAGTCCTCGACGCAGCGGCCGGCCCCCAGGGCGACGGAGAGCAGCGGCTCCTCGGCGACGTGCACCGGCATGCCGGTGTCGTGCCGGATCCGTTCGTCGAGGCCGCGCAGCAGGGCGCCACCGCCGGTGAGCACGATGCCGCGGTCCATGATGTCGCCGGCCAGCTCGGGCGGCGTCTGGTCGAGCGTGGTGCGGACCGCGTCGACGATGTCGTGCACCGCCTCCTCCAGCGCGTGCCGCACCTCTGCCGACGAGACCGTGATGGTGCGCGGCAGCCCGCTGACCATGTCGCGGCCGCGGATCTCGGCCTCGGGGTCCTGCGGCAGCGGGAAGGCGGACCCGAGGGTCATCTTGATCTCCTCGGCGGTGCGCTCCCCCAGCATCAGGGAGTGCTCCTTCTTCATCCACGCGATGATCGCCTGGTCGAGGTCGTCGCCCGCAGTGCGCACCGACAGGGACGTGACGATGCCGCCGAGGGAGATCACCGCGACCTCGGTGGTGCCGCCGCCGACGTCGACCACCATGTTCCCGGTGGCCTCGTGCACCGGCAGCCCGGCCCCGATCGCCGCGGCCATCGGCTCCTCGACGATGTGCACCTGCCGGGCACCGGCCTGGTAGCCGGCCTCCTTCACCGCGCGCTGCTCCACGGCCGTCACGCCGCTCGGCACGCAGACGACCATCCGCGGCTTCGTGAAGTACCGACGCCGGTGCACCTGCTGGATGAAGAAGCGCAGCATCTGCTCGGTGGCCTCGAAGTCCGCGATCACGCCGTCCTGCAGCGGGCGGATGGCGGTGATGGCGTCCGGGGTGCGGCCGATCATCCGCTTGGCCTCGTGCCCCACCGCGAGGATCTCGTGGGAGTTGGCGTTCAGCGCCACCACCGACGGCTCGTCGAGGAGCACGCCCTTGCCGCGGACGTACACGAGGGTGTTGGCGGTGCCGAGGTCCACGGCCATGTCGCGGCCGAAGATACTGTTCGCCATGCGGGCGCCTCACTGTGGCTCGTGGAAGGTGGGGTGAACCCACGAGGAAGCGTAGGAGCGCGGCACCCCCGCGACCGGCAGGCTCGCCGTCGGCGCGTCGGAGACCGGGCCGGGCGAGGAGGATCGACCGTGATGCACACCTGGCTGACCGACGTCTTCGGCCTCGCCGTCCCGGTGATCGGGGCGCCGATGGCCGGGCCCGCTGGCGGGCGGCTCGCGGGCGCGGTCTCGGCCGCGGGCGGGCTCGGGATGATCGGCGTCGGGCCCACGCAGAGCCCGGCGTGGGTGCGCGAGCAGGCCGAGGTCGCCGGCGGTGCGCCGGCGCCGGAACCGGGGGCTACGGGTTCGGCCTGATGGCCTGGGGGCTGGACGAGGACGACGCCCAGCTCGCGGCCGTGCTGGACCTGCGCCCGCGCCTGGTCTCGGTCAGCTTCGGGGCCTTCGAGCCCTACGTCGAGAGACTCGCCGCCGCAGGGGTGCCGGTCACGGTGCAGGTCGGCAACCCGGCCGAGGCTGTGCGCGCCCAGCGCGCCGGGGCCGACTTCCTCGTCGCACGCGGCGCGGAGGCCGGCGGGCACGGCCGCAACGACATCGGCCTCCTCCCCCTGCTGCAGGTCCTCCTGGACACGGTCGACCTCCCGGTCGTCGCGGCCGGCGGGATCGGCAGCGCACGCGGCCTGGCGGCGGTGCTCGCCGCGGGCGCCGTCGGCGCGTGGGTCGGCACCGCCCTGCTCACCGCGCACGAGGCCAACAACAGCCCCGCCGCGCGGCAGCGGCTGATCGCCGCGGGCCACGACGAGACCGCCTACGGGCGCGTCTTCGACGTTGCGCAGCGGCTCGGCTGGCCGCCGGAGTACGGCGGCCGCGGCCTGCGCAACGCGTACGTCGACCGCTGGGAGCACCGGCTCGACGAGCTGGCCGTGGACCCGGACGCCCAGGAGCAGCTGCGCCGGGCGCAGCAGGACGAGGACTACGACACCGCGAACCTCTACGCCGGGCAAGGCGTCGGCAGCCTCGGCGCGGAGCGACCCGCCGCCGCCGTCATCGCCGAGCTCGCGCGCGCCGAGGGGCTGCTCCGGGGTGTCGCCCCGGGCTGAGAGGCGCTACCCGAGGCTGCCTCCGGCCCAGGATGTCCCAAGCATCGACCGGGGAGCCTCATCGGCACCAGGTGCGGACGGGACTCCCCGGACGAGCTGCGGATCCCCCACCCGGTGGCGCGGTCCTCAGAGGTTCGGGAACCAGAGCGCGATCTCGCGCTCGGCGCTCTCCGGGGAGTCGGAGCCGTGCACCAGGTTCTCGCGGTTGGAGAGCGCCAGGTCGCCGCGGATGCTGCCCGGGTCGGCCTTGCGCCCGTCGGTCGCGCCGTTCAGCGCGCGCACCACGTCGATGGCCTCGTCGCCCTCGAGCACCATGGCGACGAGCGGGCCGCTGGTGACGAACGCGCGCAGCGGCGGGTAGAAGTCGCGCTCGACGTGCTCGGCGTAGTGCGTGTCGGCCAGCTGCTCGTCGATGGTGCGCTGCTCCATGGCCACGATCGAGAGCCCCTTCGCCTCGAACCGCGAGAGAACCTCTCCCACCAGGCCGCGGCGCACGGTGTCGGGCTTGAGAAGGACGAGGGTTCGCTGCGTCATGGCGCGCAGCCTAGCGAGGCTCTTCGGCCGCCGATCCGGCCCCGTCGGGGCCGTCCTCGCCGCGGGCGGCCTCGTACGCGTCGTACGCCGCGGCCCGCTCCCGCTCGATCTTGCGCCCGAGCAGGTCGGCCGTCGCCCAGAGGGCCGCGAAGACGGCGCCGAGGAAGAACATGGGTGGGACGAGCAGGCCGAGCGCGATCGCGCCGACCTGCACCGCCCAGCCGGCCACGTACCCCGCGGCCGAGCGGAGCATCCCCGCGACGACGAGGCACGCGACGGCCACGCCGAGCCCGCTGACGAGCGCGGGGCCCACGGCGACGCCGCCCACGGCGACCATCACCGGCGTGCTCAGCGCGACGGTGATCGCCTCGAGGGAGAGCACCGCGGCGCACATGCCGCGCCGCGGTGAGCGCTCGGGACGCCCGGCGCGCACCGCCGCCTGCGGGTCCTGGCCGCCGTCCTCGTTCACTCGGTCCTCCGCACCAGCAGCGACCGGGCCTCGCCCACCGTGACCACCGAGCCGGTGACCAGCACGGCGCCGGAGGACAACGACGACCCCGTGTCCCCCTCCTCCGCCAGGCCGGCGGCGCGGTCCAGCGCGTCGGCCAGCCGCGGCAGCACGGTCACCCGCTCCTCGCCGAAGATCTCGACGGCCGTCTCGGCCAGCCGCTCCGCGGGCAGGGCGCGCTCGCCGCGCGGCTGGGTGACCACCAGGTGGGTCAGCAGCGGCTCGAACGCGTGCAGGAGGCCCTCGGCGTCCTTGTCGCGCAGCACGCCGATCACGCCGATGACGCGGGTCGACCGCGAACGAGTCCTCCACCGCCTCGGCCGTCGCGCGCGCGCCGGCCGGGTTGTGGGCCGCGTCCAGCAGGATCGTCGGGCTGGTGCGCACGATCTCCAGGCGACCGGGCGAGCTGGCCTCCTCGAAGGCGGCGCGGACGACGTCGTCGCCCAGCGGCTGGTCGCCTCCGACGAACGACTCGACGGCCGCGAGGGCCAGCGCGGCGTTCTGGGCCTGGTGGGCGCCGTACAGCGGGAGGAAGAGGTCGTCGTAGCGGGCCCGCAGGCCCTGCAGGGAGACCAGCTGGCCGCCCACGGCGGGGGTCCGCGAGACGACGCCGAACTCGAGGCCCTCGCGGGCCGGCGTCGCGCCGACCTCCGCGATGCGGTCGAGCACGACCTGCATCACCTCGGGCTCCTGCTGGGCGACGACGGCGGTCGCGCCCTCGCGGATGATCCCGGCCTTCTCCACCGCGATGGCGGCCGGGTCGTCGCCCAGGTACTGCGCGTGGTCGAGCGCGACCGGACCGATCACCGCCACGTCGCCGTGCGCGACGCTGGTCGCGTCCCAGGAACCGCCCATGCCGACCTCGACCACCGCGACGTCGACCGGCGCGTCGGCGAAGGCGGCGTAGGCCATCCCGACGACGGCCTCGAAGAAGGAGAGCGGGTGCGCCTCCTGCTCGTCGACGAGGTGGGTGAGCGGGGCGACGTCGTTGAAGGCGCGCACGAAGTCCTCGTCCGACAGCGGCTCGCCGTCGATGCTGATCCGCTCGTTCATCCGCTCGACGTGCGGGCTGGTGAAGCGCCCGGTGCGCAGCTCGAGCGCGCGCAGCAGGGCGTCGATCATCCGGGCCGTGGAGGTCTTGCCGTTCGTGCCCGTGAGGTGGATGACGCGGAACGCCGTCTGCGGGTCGCCGAGCAGCTCGCAGAAGGCCGCGATCCGGTCGAGCGAGGGCTCGAGCCGGCTCTCGGGCCAGCGCGAGAGCAGGGCGTCCTCCGCCTCCGCGAAGGTCTCGGCGGAGCGAGGGGCGGGTGGCGGGCCGGGGGCCTCGGTCGGGGTGGCGTCCATCGCCCCCGAGTCTAGGAGCCGGGCCGGCCGGCGCCCGCGTCGGCGTGGGTCGCGGCCCCGGGCACGAGACGGTGCATCGCGATGTCGTGGCGCGGCACGAAGCCGAGCCGCGCGTAGAGGGCGTTGGACGTGGGGTTGTCGAGGTCGGTGAACAGGCAGACCCGGTCCCCCGCCGCCCCGAGCAGTGCCGCGACCTCGGCGACCGCGCGAGCGGCGTAGCCCCGCCCCCGCCGGTCGGGCGGCGTGTACACCGGGGCGATCCGCGCCACCCCGCCCGCGGCCGGCGTCGCACCGCTCAGGTGCACCGGCGTGCCGTCGGCGTCCTCCCACAGCCAGGTCACGCCGTCGTCGATCCGCCGGCGCACCACGGCTGCGGTCCAGTGGTCGCCGGAACGGGAGGGTGGCCGGCCGGCCTGCTCCGCCGCCTCCGCGTCGAACCGCCGGAACCAGGCCAGGCACAGGTCCAGGTCGGCCGCGGTGGCCGGCCGCAACCTCCCCGGCGGGGCCGGAGGCATCACCAGGTCGCCGAGCTCGTGCAGACGGTGCGGCTCCTCGACCACCACCCGCTCGCCGAGTCGGTCGGCGAGGCGGTCCGCGACCGTGCGCGCGGCCGGCAGCGACCCGTTGACGGCGCCGGGGTGCTCGTCCCGCTCGCCGACGGCGTCCGCCAGGGCGACGGCGGCGTCGGTGGCCATCGGGGTCACGTAGGCGGGGTACGGCGCGAACGGTGCGGTGCGCATGCCGGCGCCGACGACCTCGCCGCGCCCGTCGCGCACGGTCGCGAACCACCGGACCTCCGCGGGCACGGGAGCGTCTGGCTCCGACGCCGCGCGCCGCGCCTCGCCGCCCGCGACGCCGAGCGGCACGGTCCCCACCAGCGGGTCGGCCCGCAGGTGGTCACCCGCGGCCGCCAGGAAGGCGGCCGCGTCCCGGGTCATCTCGACGTGCACGGCCCGGTCCATGCGGGCAGGCTAGGCAACGCCCGCCGAGCCCGGGAACTGGTTTTCTGGGCGTGGCGGCCGCTGCGTAGCATCGGCGCCATGTCCCAGAGCCAGCAGCAGCCCGAGCAGTCCGCGACGACGACGCCCGAGGGCGCCGTCGTCGTACCGGACAAGCCGGCGCTCGAGGGCCTGGAGAAGAAGTGGGCCGGCCAGTGGCAGGCCGACGAGACCTACCGCTTCGACCGGACGCAGCCGCGCGAGCGCGTGTTCTCCATCGACACCCCGCCCCCGACGGTGTCGGGCTCGCTGCACGTCGGCCACGTCTTCTCCTACACGCACACCGACCTGATCGCCCGCTACCAGCGGATGCGCGGCAAGACCGTCTTCTACCCGATGGGCTGGGACGACAACGGCCTGCCCACCGAGCGGCGGGTGCAGAACTACTACGGCGTGCGCTGCGACCCGAGCCTGCCCTACGACGCGAGCTTCGAGCCGCCCGAGAAGCCCGACCCGAAGAAGCAGGTGCCGGTCAGCCGGCCGAACTTCGTCGAGCTCTGCGAGCGGCTCGTGGTGCAGGACGAGCAGGTCTTCGAGGCGCTGTGGCGCACCCTCGGCCTGTCGGTGGACTGGCAGGAGCACTACACGACCATCGGGCCCAAGGCCCAGACGGCCAGCCAGCGCGCGTTCCTGCGCAACGTCGCCCGCGGCGAGGCCTACCTGCAGGAGGCGCCCACGCTGTGGGACGTCACGTTCCAGACGGCGGTGGCCCAGGCCGAGCTCGAGGCCCGCGAGTACCCCGGCCACTACCACCGCGTCGCGTTCCACACCGCCCCCACCGACGGCGGCGACAGCGCGCCGATCCACGTGGAGACGACGCGCCCCGAGCTGATCCCGGCCTGCGTCGCCCTCGTGGCGCACCCCGACGACGAGCGCTACCAGGCGCTCTTCGGCAGCACCGTCACCTCGCCGGTCTTCGGCGTCGAGCTGCCCGTGCTCGCGCACCCGGCGGCCGAGATGGAGAAGGGCGCCGGCATCGCCATGTGCTGCACCTTCGGCGACCTCACCGACGTGAACTGGTGGCGCGAGCTCGACCTGCCGGTGCGCACCGTCATCGGCCGCGACGGCCGCTTCGGCCGCGAGACGCCCGCCTGGCTGGGTGGCGAGGCGGCCGCGGCGGCGTACGGCGACCTGGCCGGCAAGACCGTCTTCAGCGCCCGCGAGGCGATGGTCGAGAAGCTCCGCGGGAGCGGCGACCTCGACGGCGAGCCGACGCCCACGCAGCGGATGGCCAACTTCTTCGAGAAGGGCGACAAGCCGCTGGAGATCGTCTCGACGCGGCAGTGGTACATCCGCAACGGCGGTCGCGACGCCTCGCTGCGCGCGGAGATGCTGCAGCGCGGCGACGAGATGACGTGGGTCCCGGGCCACATGCGGCACCGGTTCGAGAACTGGGTGAACGGGCTGAACGGCGACTGGCTGATCTCGCGCCAGCGGTTCTTCGGGATCCCCTTCCCCGTCTGGTACCCGCTCGACCAGGACGGCGAGCCCGACCACGACCACCCGCTCCTCCCGCAGGAGTCGGAGCTGCCGGTCGACCCGTCGACCGACGCGCCGCGCGGCTACGAGGAGGACCAGCGCGGCAAACCGGGCGGTTTCACGGGCGACCCCGACGTCATGGACACCTGGGCCACCTCGTCGCTGACGCCGCACATCGCGGGCGGCTGGGAGACCGACGACGACCTCTTCGGCCGCATCTTCCCCATGGACCTGTGCAGCCAGGCGCACGACATCATCCGCACCTGGCTGTTCGGGCGCGTCGTCCGCGCCCACTTCGAGCACGGCATGGTGCCGTGGTCCCACGCCATGCTGTCGGGCTTCGTGGTCGACCCGGACCGCAAGAAGATGTCGAAGTCCAAGGGGAACGTCGTCGTGCCCACCGACATCCTCGAGCGCTTCGGCGCGGACGCCGTCCGCTGGCGCGCGGCCACCGCGCGGCCCGGCCTGGACTCCCCCTTCGACGAGTCGCAGATGAAGGTCGGCCGGCGGCTGGCGATGAAGGTGCTCAACGCCTCGAAGTTCGTGCTCGGCGGGGTGGGGGCGAGCAGCCTGCGCCCCGAGGACGTCACCGAGCCGCTGGACTGCGCCCTGCTCGGCGGGCTCGAGTCCGTCGTGCGCCGCGCGACCGACGCCTTCGAGGCCTACGACTACACCTCCGCCCTCGAGGTCACCGAGCGGTTCTTCTGGGAGTTCTGCGACGACTACCTCGAGCTGGTCAAGGAGCGCGCCTACGGCGAGGGCGGCGCCGGGACGGCCTCGGCGCGCGCCACCCTGGCGATCGCGCTGCACGTGCAGCTGCGGCTGCTCGCGCCGTTCCTGGCCTACTCCACCGAGGAGGTCTGGTCGTGGTGGCAGGAGGGCTCGGTGCACCTGCAGGCCTGGCCCGACGCCGACGAGCTGGGCTCCATCGCGTCGGCCGACCCCGCGCTGCTGGACGCCGTCGCCGCGGCGCTGGGCGGCATCCGCGGGGCGAAGTCGCAGGCCAAGGTGGGGATGCGCACCGAGGTGCTGCGCGCCGAGGTCAGCGGCCCGGCCTCGCTCGTGGGCGCCGCCCGCGCCGCCGAGGACGACCTCCGCAAGGCCGGCAAGGTGACCGGCGAGCTGCTCTTCACCGCCGTGGACGGCGCCGAGGGGATCTCGGTCGAGGTGGAGCTGGCCGGTACCGACTGTAGGGCTCTCAGCCGCGGTCCTGCTCCCGGGGCTGCTCCTCGGCCTGCTTCTCCGGGCTGCTGGCCGGGGCTGCTGGTCCTGGGGCTGCTGGTCCTGGGGCTGCTGGTCCTGGGGCTGCTCGTCCCGCGCGGGCTGCTCCGGCGGGCACTCGGGGTGCGGCTGCTCCTCCTGGACGGGGGTCGCCTCCTCGCCGGGGGCCTCGCCCTGCGACGGCTGCTCACCGTCGTCCGGCGCCTCACCCTGCGACGGCGCCTCACCCTGCGACGGCGCCTCACCCTGCGACGGGGCCTCGCCCTGCGGCGGGGGTCTCGCCCTCGGCGGGGGCCTCACCCTGCGACGGGGCCTCGCCCTGCGACGGGGCCTCGCCCTCCGCGGGCTCACCCGGCCCGGCGGGTTCAGGCTGCTCGCCCTGGTCGAGCTCCTCGCAGGGCTCGTCCTCGCCGTGCTCGTGGCCCTCGTGGTCGTCCTGGTCGCCGCGACCCGGCTTGCCACCACTGGCTCCGGAGCCGCGGTCCGGGGTGGACGGGTTGACCGTGCCGTCGCCGGCACCGTCGCCGTCGCCGTCGCCGTCGCCGCCGCCGTCACCGTCGCCGTCACTGTCAGCGGTGCCGGAGCCGCCCGTGACCGTGCCGCGGCCCTTGTCCTGACCTGCGGCCGCGCCGCGGCCCTTGTCCTCGCCACCGGGCTGCGAGACCTGCGCCCCGGCCACCACGCCACCCGAGCCACCCGGGCCACCCGAGCGAGCCACCCGGGCCACCGGGGCCGTCCGTGTCGCCGCCGGAGCCGGAGTCCCCAGTGGAGCCGGTGGAGCCCGTGGAGCCTGTGGAGCCGGTGGAGCCCGTGGAGCCCGTGGAGCCGGTGGAGCCCGTGGAGCCGGCCTCGGCGGCGGTCGCGCCGCCGCCGGTGGCGCCCTCGCTCGAGTCCGTCGCCGTCCCAGCACCGGCGGTCGCGGCCCCCGCGACCGTGGTCCCGTCGCTGGAGCCCGCCGCGCCGGAGTCGCCATCGGTGGCTGCCGACTCCCCGGTGTCACCGCTGCCCGCCGCGGTCTCGTCCGCCGGGTCGGTGGGCGCGACCGGCACGAGCAGCTCGCCGGTCATGGGGACGCGGTCGTCGCCCACGAACGTCTGCTCCAGACCGGGGACGGCCTGCAGCATGCCGACCAGGCGCTCAGAGTTGAGCAGACCGTTCATCGTCACTGCGCACGCCACGCAGAGGACCAGGAACGCGGCCAGCGGCCGACGATGCTTCGAGACCAATTTCATCACCCGCGACAAGCCTCTGTGACTCACGGAACACGCGCTGGGCGTTTGATGATTTCTTTAGGTTTGGGCCGGTCTGATCGCCGACTGGTATAGCCCACCTGGGCGTGAGCGCGGGCAGCACGGCACGCCAGCACCCCGGTGCTGCGGCGCCCGATGGCGCCCGATGGCGCCCCGGACGGGGCGCCCGTCGACTCAGGCCGACTTCTTCTTCTTCGTCTCGGCCTCGCGCGGGATCAGCGTCGGGGCCTCCTCGTCCTGCACGACCTCGCGGGTGACGATCACCTTGGCGACGTCGCCCCGCGAGGGGACCTCGTACATCACGTGGAGGAGGACCTCCTCGATGATGGCGCGCAACCCCCGGGCGCCGGTCCCCCGCTCCATCGCCTTCTCGGCGATGGCGAGGACGGCCTCCTCGGTGAGCTCGAGCTCCACCCCGTCGAGGTCGAAGAGCTTCTGGTACTGCTTGACCAGCGCGTTGCGCGGCACGGTCAGGATCTCCACGAGCGCGTCCGTGTCGAGCTTGCTCACGCAGGCGATCAGCGGCAGCCGGCCGATGAACTCGGGGATCAGGCCGTACTTGGTGAGGTCCTCGGGGCGCACCTCGGCGAGCAGGTCGTCGGACTCGCGCTCGGCCTGGCCCCGCACCTCCGCGGTGAAGCCGAGGTTCTTCTTGCCGACCCGCTGCTCGACGATGTGCTCGAGGCCCGCGAAGGCACCGCCCACGACGAAGAGGATGTTCGTCGTGTCGATCTGGATGAACTCCTGGTGCGGGTGCTTGCGGCCGCCCTGCGGGGGCACCGAGGCCGTGGTGCCCTCGAGGATCTTCAGCAGGGCCTGCTGGACGCCCTCACCCGAGACGTCGCGCGTGATCGACGGGTTCTCCGCCTTGCGGGCCACCTTGTCGATCTCGTCGATGTAGATGATGCCCGTCTCGGCCTTCTTGACGTCGTAGTCGGCCGCCTGGATCAGCTTGAGCAGGATGTTCTCGACGTCCTCGCCGACGTAGCCGGCCTCGGTCAGCGCCGTGGCGTCCGCGATGGCGAAGGGGACGTTGAGCATCCGCGCCAGGGTCTGCGCGAGGTAGGTCTTGCCGCAGCCCGTCGGGCCGATCACGAGGATGTTGGACTTCGCGACCTCGACGCCCTCGTCCTTGACGTGCTTCGCCGTGACGGTCTGGGTCGCCTGCACGCGCTTGTAGTGGTTGTACACCGCCACCGAGAGCGACTTCTTCGCCTGCTCCTGGCCGATCACGTAGGAGTTCAGGAAGTCGAAGATCTCGCGCGGCTTCGGCAGCTCGTCGAGGCCGACCTCGCTGCCCTCGGCGAGCTCCTCCTCGATGATCTCGTTGCAGAGGTCGATGCACTCGTCGCAGATGTAGACGCCCGGGCCGGCGATCAACTTCTTGACCTGCTTCTGGCTCTTCCCGCAGAAGGAGCACTTCAGCAGGTCTCCCCCGTCACCGATCCGTGCCAAGGCGGCCATCCTCCGGTCCGGCCCGCGTCGGACGCGGGCGTCGTGTGCATACATCGACTGCGGCGGGGTGATCTCGACCACCCCAGGCCCTGACGGTACCCCCTACCCCGCCCGTCGCGGCACCGGACACGGGGGTCTTGTCCATCCCGGCCGGACGACCTCAGAGGGCCGACGCGGCCTTGCGGGACTCGATCACGTTGTCGATCAGGCCGTAGTCGACGGCCTGCTCGGCCGTCAGGATCTTGTCGCGCTCGATGTCCTGCGAGACGTCCTCCGGCTTCTTGCCGGTGTGCTCCGCGATCATCGTCTCGAGCAGCGTGCGCATCCGGATGATCTCGTTCGCCTGGATCTCGATGTCCGAGGTCTGGCCGAACGTGCCCTCGGTGTAGGGCTGGTGGATCAGGATCCGGCTGTTGGGCAGCGCCAGGCGCTTGCCGGGCGCGCCCGCCGCGAGCAGGATCGCCGCGGCCGAGGCCGCCTGGCCCAGGCACACCGTCTGCACGTCGGGCTTGATGAAGCGCATCGTGTCGTAGATGGCCGTCAGCGCCGTGAACGAGCCGCCCGGCGAGTTGATGTAGATCTGGATGTCGGCGTCGGGGTTCATCGACTCCAGGCACATCAGCTGCGCCATCACCGCGTTGGCGATGTCGTCGCTGATCGGGGTGCCGAGGAAGATGATGCGCTCCTCGAACAGCTTGCCGTAGGGGTCGATCCGCCGGAAGCCGTAGGAGGTGCGCTCCTCCCACTGCGGGATGTAGTAGTTCATCGTCTCGTCCTCACTTCTGGCCGGAGCGGCCCTCGTCGGCGGCGGCCTCGCGCACGGTCTTGATGACCTGGTCGACCAGGCCGTACTCCAGCGCCTGGTCGGCGGTGAACCAGCGGTCGCGGTCGGCGTCGGCCGTCACCTGGTCGACCGACTGGCCGGTGTGCTCGGCGATCAGCTCGAGCAGGACCTTCTTGATGTGCAGCGACTGCTGGGCCTGGATCTTGATGTCCGAGGCCGAGCCGCCCATGCCCGAGGAGGGCTGGTGCATCATGATCCGGGCGTGCGGCAGCGCGTAGCGCTTGCCGGGGGCGCCGGCGCACAGCAGGAACTGGCCCATCGACGCCGCCAGCCCCATGCCGACGGTCGCCACGTCGTTGGGGATGTAGTTCATCGTGTCGTAGATCGCCATGCCGGCGTCGACCGATCCCCCGGGCGAGTTGATGTGCAGGAAGATGTCCGCCTCGGGGTCCTCGGCCGACAGCAGCAGCAGCTGGGCGCAGATCGCGTTGGCGTTCTGGTCGCGGACCTCGCTGCCGAGGAAGACGATCCGCTCGCGGAGCAACCGCTGGTAGACGTTGTCGTCGAGTCCGTAGCTGGGCGTGCCCGCCTCCATGCGTGCGTCCATGCGCGGGCCGGTCTCGTGGCTGGGAGTGTCGTTCACGGAGTTGACCCTAGCCCGGCGCGGGGACGCTCACACGGAGTGTCCCCCGGTGTTCGCCGACAGCGGACGTGCCGGGGCGACCGCCCCGCCCGGCGTTCGCCCACGGCGTACGCGCGAGCACCGGCCGACGCCGCGCCCGAGGGGCCGCCGCGGGACGTCACGCGAGCCAGCGCCGCAGCGCCTGCGCCACCTCGGGGTGGTTGAGGAGCGCGAGGTGACCGGCGCCGCCGACGTGCAGCGTCTCGCCGTCGGGGAAGAGCGCGCGGCCGGCTCGGCGGCCGTACGCCGACTCGGCCCGCACCAGCAGGTCCCCGAGCAGCCAGCCCACCGGGTGCCGCTCCGAGCGCGTCACGGTCGCGGCCACGAGCCGGTAGCGCGCGTGCGGCAGCGGCGCCACGTCCTCGCCCAGCCCCACCACCAGGTCGTGCACGCCGCGCGAGCGCCAGTCGAGGAGCCGGCCGAAGGCCGCCGTCTCGGGCAGGCGGGCGAGGGCGCGGCTGCCGTGCCCGACGCCGATCGCCAGCGGTGCGCCGAAGTGCGGCGACCCGAGCATCACCACGTCGGTGACCAGCCGCGTCCACGGGTGCGGCCGGCCGTCGCCGGCGGCCACGGCCCCGGCGGCCCGGCTGACGAGGCCGCCCATCGAGTGGCCGACCAGGGCGACCCGCTCGACCGGCACCGGCCAGCGGTCGACCAGCCGCTGCAGCAGCGCGGCCAGCGCGACGCCGTTCTCGCGCAGCGGCAGGCCCGTGTTGGCGCGCAGCAGCACCGGCGTCCACCCCTGCGCGGCCAGCTCCTCGGCGTAGGTGGTGCCGCGCTCGTGGCGCTGGGCTCCCCAGGCCTCCTCGCTCTCGCACAGCCCGTGCAGGAGGACCACGACGCGGCCGGAGGCGCCCGGGAACGCCCCGGCGAGGCCGGTGGCCGTCGGGGCCACGTCCCGGCCGCCCGCCCGCACGGCCATCTCGATGGCGAGACGGGGGCGCTCGTCAGCGAGCCGGTCGCCGATCAGGCCGTGGACGGCGGCGTTCAGGAAGCGCCCGCGCGGGTCCTCCTCGAGGCGCGGCCCGGCGCCGGTCGACGCCGCGGCGGCCAACCCGCGGGAGGCGCCGCGGAAGCCGGCCCCGAGCCCGCCGTAGATGCCGCCGGCGATCGCGCGGTGGAGGGTGCCGGCGGCACGGGAGGCGCCGCCCGTCGAGGGGTCGACGAGACCGTGCACCCGGTCGGTGATCGCGCGGTGGGTGTCGCGGGCGGAGCACACGACCAGCTCGTCCACGACCTCGGCGAGCAGCGAGAGGGCGTCGAGCACGCCCGGGCCCCCGCCGGGGCGGGGGCCGCGGGCGCGGACGTCGTGGCGGTCGACGGGTGCGGTCACCCGACCATTGTCGCGAGTTGAGTGAACGACTGTCCACTCAACTCGCGGTGCCGATCAGCCCTCCGAGGGCTTCTCCTCGGCCTGCTCGGCAGCCTCGTCGGCGGCCGGGGCGTCCTCGGCAGCCTCCTCGGCCAGCTCCTCGTCCGAGACGTCCTTGATGGTGCCGTCGGGCTGCAGGCCCTTCAGCTCCACCGGGTTGCCGGACGCGTCGGTGACCACCGCGGACTCGACGAGCGTCGCCAGCGCCTTGCCGCGCAGGATCTCCTGCACCAGCTCGGGGATGTGGTTGTGCTCGAACATGTGGTTCGCGAACTCCTGCGGGTCCTGACCCGACTGCTGGGCCCGCTGGACCAGGTGCTGCGAGAGGTCCTGCTGCTCGACGCCGAGCTCCTCGCGCTTCGCGATCTCGTCGAGGAGGAACTGCGCGGCCACGGCGTCACGCACGCGGCGCTCGAGGTCGGCCTCGAACTCGTCGATGGTCTGCTCCTCGTCCTTGAGGTAGGCCTCCATCGTCATGCCGGCCATCTGGAGCTGCTGCTCCATGTTCTGGCGCCGCGCGTTGAGCTCCTGCTCGACCATCGACTCGGGCAGCGGCACCTCGACCTTGTCGAGGAGCGCCTCGAGGACGGCGTCGCGTGCGGCCGCGGCCTGCTCGAGTCGCTTGTTGTTCGCCAGCTGGTCGCGCTCGTGCGCGGTGAGCTCCTCGATCGTGTCGAACTCGGAGGCCATCTGGGCGAACTCCTCGTCCAGCTCGGGCAGCTCCTGCTCCTGCACCTGCTGGACGGTGACCGCGACCTCGACGTCCTGGCCGATCATGTCGCCGCCGACGAGCTGGGAGGTGAAGTTGGCCGACTCGCCCGGCGCCAGCCCGGTGAGCGCCTCGTCGAGGCCCTCGAGCATCCCGCCGCGGCCGACCTGGTAGGACATGCCGCTGACCTCGGCGCCCTCGATGGGCTGGCCGTCCTGGGTGGCGACCAGGTCCATGACCACGTAGTCGCCGTCGGCGGCCGCGCGCTCGACGTCGTTCAGGGTGCCGAAGCGCTCGCGCAAGGACTGCAGCCGCTGCTCGACCTCGCTGTCGGGCACCTCGATGTCCTCCACCTGCGCCTCGAGGCCCTGGTAGGCGGGCAGCTCGACGTCGGGCTTGACCTCGACCTCGGCGGTGAACTCCAGCGCCTCGTTGTCCTCGAGGCGCGTCACCTCGATCTCGGGCTGGGCCACGGGCTCCAGGGAGTTCTCCTGGAGGGCCTCCATGTACTTGTTGGGCAGCAGCTCCTGGACGGCCTCGTTGAGCACGGCGCCGCGGCCGACCTGCTTGTCGATCACCACCGGCGGGACCTTGCCGCGCCGGAAGCCGGGCACGTTGATCTGCTTGGCGATCTGCTGGTAGGCCGCGTCGAGGCTCGGCTTGAGCTCCTCGAAGGGCACCTCGACGGTGAGCTTGGCCCGGGTGGGGCTCAAGGTCTCGACGGCGCTCTTCACCGCTGGACTCCTCATTCCTGTTGGACGATCGTGCTCGGTTGCCGGCCGTCCCCCGGGCCGCGGCGCGGCCTGCTGTCGGGGTCGTGGCCGGTCGGGGCGACAGGACTCGAACCTGCGATCTCCTGCTCCCAAAGCAGGCGCGCTAGCCACTACGCTACGCCCCGCCAAGTGCGTCCGGTCACCCGTGACGCCGCTTGGAGCGGATGACGGGAATCGAACCCGCGTAGCCAGTTTGGAAGACTGGGGCTCTACCATTGAGCTACATCCGCGCACACCTTCCGGGCCGCTCGGCGGCCGGTGCGCAGCCATGGTGCCACAGGGCGTGCAGCCGCCCCCAACCGACGCCGCGCGGGCCTCAGCGCCTCCGGACGGCGAGCAGCGCGCGGTCGTCGTGGTGGGAGCCGAGGCTGTCGACCAGCCGGTGCACGGCCTCGCCCGACCACGAGCCCAGCTCCTGCTCGGCGCTGCGCACGAGCCGGTCGATGCCGAGGCCGATGTCGCGCCCGGCCACCTCGACCAGCCCGTCGGTGTAGAAGAGCAGGGCGTCGTCGGGCTCGAGGCGGCCGACGACCGGCTGGAACTCGGCTGCCGGCACCACGCCCAGCACCGGCCCCCTGGACTCGAGGACCCGCCAGCCCCCGCCGGCCTGCAGGTGCAGCGCGGGCGGGTGGCCGGCGGTGCGCACCTCGTAGTCGCCCGAGGTCAGGTCGAGGCTCAGGTGCACCGCGGTGGCGAAGCCCTCCGACCACTGCTGCCGCAGCAGGTACTCGTTCGCGGCGTCGAGGAAGTCCCCCTTGCCCAGCGCGCACAGCAGCCCACCGAAGGCCCCCGAGAGCATCAGGGCCCGGGTGCCGGCCTGCTCGCCCTTGCCCGAGACGTCGACCAGGGCGACGTCGAAGCGCTCGGCGTCGGCCGGCCCGGCGACCACGAAGTCGCCCGCGAACGGGGTGCCGCCGGCGGAGCGCAGCGCGACCTCGGCCGACCACCCCTCGGGCAGTGCTGGAAGCCGGCCCTGGCTGAGGATCCGGTCGCGCAGGTCGACGAGCATGGACTCGCCGCGCGTGCCCGCCACGCCGAGGCGCGACCGGTTGAAGCTGGAGAGCAGGATGATGAACCCGAGTGCGAACATCACGGCGATCGCGCCGGCCGAGCGCGGGTCGAGGCTCTCCTGCACCATCAGCACGGGCAGCACCGCCGCGAGGTTGGCGACCACGAACCAGTTCAGGTAGCGCGGGCCCAGCCAGAGGCTGCCGAGCAGCAGCGGCACCAGGAGCACGGTGACGGTCACGTCCTCGGACCATCTCATCAGCGCGGCCGTGAGCAGCACCAGCAGGCCGAACAGCCCCACGAGCACGCGGTTCTCGGGGTCGCGGCTGCGCATCCCCACCTCACGCCGGGTGCGGGCGAACGGCCGCGCGCCGCGCGTCGGTGTGCTCATCGCTCCTCGGTCCGTCGGGCTGGCCGGGAGGAACTCCCCTGCCACCACCAGCCTAAGACCACTCGCCCGTCGCCGACGGGGGCAGCGGCGGCAACTCGCCGTCGGACTCGTAGGTGCTGAGCTGGCCGATCCGGCGCAGGTGGCGCTCGCCGCCGGAGAAGGGCGTGTCCAGGAACGTCCCGACGAGCCGGACGGCGTCCTCGGTGGCGTGCATCCGGCTGCCCACCGAGACGACGTTCGCGTCGTTGTGCTCGCGGGCCAGCGTGGCGGTCTCCGCCGACCACGCGAGGGCGCAGCGGATGCCGGCGACCTTGTTCGCCGCCATCTGCTCCCCGTTGCCCGAGCCGCCGATCACCACCCCCAGGCACTCGCCGCCGTCGCCGCGCTCGGCGGCCACGGCCTCGGCGGCGCGCAGGCAGAACACCGGGTAGTCGTCGTCCGGGTCCGGCGCGAAGGGCCCGTGGTCCACGGGCTCGTGCCCCCGGTCGAGCAACCAGGCCATCAGGTGGTCCTTGAGCTCCAGACCGGCGTGGTCCGAGCCGAGATGAACGCGCATGGCCGGGATTCTGTCAGCCGGGATGGGCGCGCACGAAGGCCGCCACGTGGCGGGTCAGCGGCTCCGCGGCGTCGAAGACCGTGGGGTGCCGCCAGAAGCCGTGCACCTGGCCGAGGTAGCGCGTGCCGACCACCTCGACGCCCTCCTCGGCGAGCCGCTGGACGAGGTGCTCCCCCTCGTCGCGGAGCGGGTCGTGCTCCGCGGTCACCACCAGGGTCGGCGGCAGCGTGTGCAGCCGGTCGGAGCGCAACGGCGCCAGGTCCGGGTCGCGCAGGTCCTCCGGCCGCGCGGCGTACTGCTCCCAGTACCAGGCGGCCTCGCGCGGGTCGAAGCCGTCGGCCGCGGTCGTGTAGGACTCGAAGCCGGCCTCGGGGTCGAGGAACGGGTAGACGAGCGCGAGAGCGGCGAGCCGCCCGGGGTTCCGCAGCGCCGCCACCAGCGCCAGGTTGGCGCCGGCGCTGTCGCCGTGGGCGTACGTCGGCCCGGCCAGCCCGAGCTCCTCCGACTGGCGGGCCAACCACGCCAGGGCGGTGTCGACGTCGTCGGGAGCCGCGGGGAACCGGTGCTCGGGCGGCTTGCGGTAGGCGACGCTGAGCACCGCCACCCCGGCCCGGTTCGCCAGGCGGCGCGCCGCGCCGTCGTGCACGTCGATGTCGTTCAGGACGAAGCCGCCACCGTGCAGGTGCACGACCACGCCCGGTGCGGCGTCGGCCGGCCGGTAGAGCCGGCAACCGACGCCGTCCGCGTCGACGTCGTCGACCCGCGCGACCTGCTCGCGCGGCTCGGCGAGCGCGGCCTCGCGGCTCTCGGCGCGGGCGGCCTCGATGTCGAAGGCGGGGTCGTGCACGGGCAGGTCCTCTGCCGCGTGCGCGACGGCCGCGCGGGCCTGGGGGTGCAGCGCCACGTCAGCGGCCCATCAGGGTGTCGAGCCCGACGGCCAGGGCCGCGGCGACCCGGAAGTCGACCCGCTGGTCGGGCACGCGCACCGTGTACCGGTCCCGCACGGTCGACTGGCGCTCCACCGACAGCAGCGGTGCCCCGTCACCGGCGGCGAAGTCGAAGTGGACCGGCAGGAAGGGGATGTCGAGGAACCGGCGCACCAGCGCGACGCCGGCGTTCCGCTCCTGGCCGACGCCCTCGTAGCCGGGGCCAGCCAGGCGGAACGTCGATCGCGCCAGGCTGGCGCCGAAGTCCTTCTTGAACCAGCCGAGCGGCCGCCCGCCCTCGTCGGTCACGTCGTACTCCGCGCCGAGGTCGAGCCGCTGGCGCGCCTTGAAGGAGAAGACCGGACGCTGCCTCGTCTCGTCGGCGTAGAAGGTCACGTGCTCCTTGAACGCGAGCCGCTTCTGCTGGGCGAGGCCCATCAGCCGACCCTCGGCCCCGCCTGCCTCGGCCGCGTGGACCTCGTAGCGGTTCGTGGCCATCGCGAACTTCTGCCGGACGTAGAAGACGGGCAGGTACATCTGCGCGGTCATGGCGGCACCCTACTGAGCCCCGCCCCACGTCCCGCCGACCGTCGGCACGGGTGCCCCGGCCGGCCGAGGAGGTCTAGGTTCGAGGGGTGGACAGCTTCGAGCCCGCCGCGGTGACCCGGATGCTCGTCGTCGCGGACGCCGGGGCGAGCCGGGCCTGGTACGAGCACGTGCTCGACGCCAGCGTCCAGGGCGAGTACGGCGGCACCTCCGTGGTCCTGGACCTGCACGGCAGCTGGGTCCTGCTGGTCACCGGCGGGGAGCCGGGGCCGGACAAGCCGGCCGTGACGCTCGAGCCGCCCACGGACCCCGACCGGGTCAGCGCGCAGCTGGTCTTCCGGGTCGACGACTGCCGGGCGACCCACGCGCTGCTCTCCGGGCGCGGCGCCGAGTTCCTCGCGCCCCCGCTGGACCGGGGCGGCGAGATCCGGGCCTTCTTCCGCGACCCCGACGGCCACCTCTTCGAGATCTCCGAGCTCACCTGACCGCGGGGCCGCCGTGCTCCCCGACCCCTCGTGCCCGGCAGGGTGGCGTCGGTCAGCCCTGGTCGCGGAGGCGGGCGAGCTCCTCGTCGACGACGGAGGGATCGAGCTTGCGGAAGACCGGCGAGGGCTTGCCGACCGGCGTCCCGACGGCGATGTCGCGGCGGCGCCACGCCCGCGGGTCGGCGTAGTCGCCCGTGATGACCGGGTAGCCCGGACCGCCGTCGAGGTCCTCGGCCTCCTCGAGCCGCGGCATCGGCTGCACGCCGCCGGGCCCGCCCAGCGCCTGGTCCACCGCGTTCGCGGCGAACGGCAGGAAGGGGCTCAGCATCGCGTTCAGGTCGTCGACGCACTGCGCTGCCACGTGCAGGACCGTGGCGAGCCGGTCCCGCTGGTCGTCGCCCTTGAGCTTCCAGGGCTCGGCGTCGGAGACGTACTTGTTCACCTCGCCGACGAGCCGCATCGCCTCGTTCACGGCCTGCTTCTGCCGGTGCCGGGCGATCAGGTCGCCGACCACGTCGAAGCCCGCGCCGACCCGGTCGAGGAGCTCGCGCTCGCGGTCGGGCAGCTCGCCGGCCGCGGGCAGCTCGCCGAAGCTCTTCGCGATCATGCTGGCGGTGCGGTTCACGAGGTTGCCCCAGCCGGCGACGAGCTCGTCGTTGGTGCGGCGCACGAACTCCGACCAGGTGAAGTCGGAGTCCTGGTTCTCCGGCCCCGCCGCGGCGACGAAGTAGCGGAACGCGTCGGCCTGGTAGCGGCTGAGCAGGTCGCGCACGTAGATCACGACGCGCTTGGAGGAGGAGAACTTGCGACCCTCCATCGTGAGGAACTCCGAGGAGACCACCTCGGTCGGCAGCTGCAGCGCGCCGTACGCGTGCTCGTCGCCGCCATGGTCGCCCTTGCCCGAGTAGGCCAGCAGCTCCGCCGGCCAGATCTGCGAGTGGAACGTGATGTTGTCCTTGCCCATGAAGTAGTAGGACAGGGCCTCGGGGTCGTTCCACCACGCGCGCCAGGCGTCGGGGTCGCCCTGCCGGCGGGCCCACTCGACCGAGGCCGACAGGTAGCCGATGACGGCGTCGAACCACACGTAGAGCTTCTTGGTCGGCAGCTCGCGCCAGCCGTCCAGCGGCACGGCGATGCCCCAGTCGATGTCGCGCGTCATCGCCCGCGGGCGGATCTCCGAGAGGATGTTCTGGCTGAACCGGATGACGTTGGGCCGCCACGTGCCCGAGGCCTCGCGCCCGTCGAGCCACTCCCCCAGCGCGCCGGCGAGCGCCGGCAGGTCGAGGAAGAAGTGCTGGGTCTCGACGAACTCGGGCACCTCGCCGTTGATCCGCGACCGCGGGTCCTTGAGGTCGATCGGGTCGAGCTGGTTGCCGCAGGTGTCGCACTGGTCGCCGCGGGCACCGTCCGCGCCACAGATCGGGCAGGTGCCCTCGATGTAGCGGTCGGGCAGCGTCCGCCCGGTCGACGGCGAGATCGCGCCGTGCGTGGTGCGCTCGACGAAGTAGCCGTTGCGCCAGACGCCGAGGAACATCTCCTGCACGACGGCGTGGTGGTTGCGCGTGGTGGTGCGGGTGTAGAGGTCGTAGCTCATGCCGAGAGCGACGAGGTCCTCCGCGATCAGGCGGTGGTTGCGGTCGGCCAGCTCTTGCGGCGTCACGCCCGCCTCGTCCGCGGCGATCAGGATCGGCGTCCCGTGCTCGTCGGTGCCCGAGACCATCAGCACGTCGTGCCCGGCCATCCGCATGTAGCGGCTGAAGACGTCGGAGGGCACGCCGAACCCGGCCACGTGGCCGATGTGGCGCGGGCCGTTGGCGTACGGCCAGGCGACGGCGGAGAGCACGCGGGTCATGCGGGCGATCCTAGGCAGCGGCACGCGGCGTCGCCGGAGCGGGCGGGGCCGCCGGCCGCCGGCCGCCGCGCGGGCGGCACCGGTTCAGCTGAACTGGTCGACGCGCTTCTGGGCGAACCGGCGGATGCCGCCGAGCTTGCTGTACAGCCGGATGCCGGGGCAGGCCGTCTGGTTGGTGTCCCGGTGCCCGGCGACGCGGGGCAGCCGCGGCCGGCTGCCGCGCGGGTAGCGGTCGCTGCCGTGCGACCAGATCGGTCGCCACCTGGCGGGGTTGCGGCCCTCCTTGTCGAGCTTCCAGGCCGCCAGCACCGAGACCTTCCAGCGCGCCGCGCGGGGCGCGTAGCCGGTCTCGAAGTTGCCGATCACCGCGATGCCCGCGCCGTTCTCGTTGAACCCGAGCGTGTGCGCGCCGCGCACGCGCTTGCCGGGGCCGCCGGCCCGGCCCGCCCAGGCCCGCCCGAAGCGGTCGACGAGCAGGTTGTAGCCGATGTCGGACCAGCCCAGCGACTTCGTGTGGTAGCGGTACATCCCGCGGATCAGCCCGGGGACGTCTCGCCTGCTGTAGCCGTTGGCGTTGACGGTGTGGTGCACGTGCACCGCGAGGATCGTGGAGATGTAGCGCGGGTTCTCCCGCCAGGACTCGTTGGCCCCCCAGGCGCGCCGGCCGAAGATGCGCGGCCGCGGCGCCCGCTCGGGCTTCTTCTTGCGGGCCTGCTGCCCTGCGTCTCGTCGGAGGCCGGCCTCGCGACCGGTCGGGCGTCGGCCGGGGCGGCCCCGGGGTCGATCAGCACGACCTTCAGCGCCCGGTGCCCGGACCCCCGGGTGCGGACCTGCACGTCTCTCGCGTCCCCGGACCACCACAGGTCCGCTGCGCGCAGGCCCGAACGGCCCTCGCCGGAGCCCGTGGTGGGGCCGTCCTCGATCGGAGCCCAGGCGCTGCCAGGCGCCCCACCGGCCGCCCCGGGGCCGGCTCCGGGCCTGCAGCACCGGGTCGGCGCCGCGCCAGGTCGCGCCCACCTGGGCGAAGCCGTTGGTACGCCAGCCCCGCACGCGCCAGCCGCCACGCGCCGCCGCGCCGCCGGCGGCCGCGCCGTCGGAGAAGCGGACCGTGGCCGAGCGCAGCGGGCTGGCGCCCGCGGTGCGGCGGGCCTGCGCCTCGCCCGGCTCGGTGCGCAGCGTGAGCGGGGCGAGCCCGCCGGAGGCGGGCGCTGCCGCGACCCCCGCCGCGGGGGCACCCATCGCGGCGGACGCGGGCGCGCAGAGGAGCACGGCCAGGGCGACGACGGTGGCACGACGGAGACGGGTACAACTGTTCACGCCTACATCATGCGCACCACACGTCACATCCGTCGACCCCGACCGCGACAAATGGGGACCTCCGGGCCACTCCCCCGCGAGCCGGCGAGGCGCTCGGGGCGGTCCCGCGGCCGGAGCCGGGATCAGCTGAAGTCGAGGTCCCCGCGGGTGCGCTTGAGCTCGGAGAACGCAGGCACCTTCGCCATGAGGAGGGCGCCGTCCCACAGCTGGCCGGCCTCCTCGCCGCGCGGGATCGACGTGAGCACGGGGCCGAAGAAGGCCGCGCCGTCGACGGCGATGGTGGGCGTGCCCACGTCGTCCCCGACCTGGTCCATGCCCGCGTGGTGACTGCGCTTGACCGCCTCGTCGAACGACGCGTCGTCCCAGGCGTCCGCCAGGCCCTCGGGCAGCCCGACCTCGGCGAGCACGTCGCGGGCCAGCTGCGGCTCGAGCTCGCGCTGGTCGTGGTGGATCCGGGTGCCGAACGCCGTGTAGAGGGGGAGCACGACGTCGGGGCCGAATCGCTGCTCGGCCGCCGTGATCACCCGCACCGGCCCCCAGGCCGGCTGCAGCTTGCGCCGGTACCCCTCCGAGATGTCCTCCTTGAGCTCGTTGAGGTAGGGCAGGCTCATCACGTGCCAGGCGACGTCGACGTCGCGCACCTTCTCCACCTCCAGCATCCAGCGGGAGCTGATCCAGGCGAAGGGGCACACGGGGTCGAACCAGAAGTCGGCACGGGTGCGACCGTGCCCCGGGTCGTGGGCGCTGTCGGCGGACGTCGTCGTGGTGGTCATCCCCAGCCAACACCTGGTCGCCGCCGGAGATTCCTGCCTGCGATGATCTGCCACATGCCCGGAACCAACCTGACGCGCGACGAAGCCGCCGCCCGCGCCGCCCTGCTCCACGTCGACTCCTACGAGGTCGAGCTCGACCTCACGACCGGCGCGCAGCGGTTCGGCTCCACCACGACGATCCGCTTCGAGTGCCGCGAGCCCGGCTCCTCCACCGTCGCCGACCTCGTCGGGGCGCGGATCCACCGGGTCACGCTGAACGGCGCGCCGCTCGACCCCGCCGACGTGTACCCCCGGGACGGCGTCGACGGCCGGATCCGGCTCGACGACCTCGCCGCCCGCAACGAGCTGGTCGTGGAGGCCGACTGCGCGTACAGCCGCACGGGCGAGGGCCTGCACCGCTTCGTCGACCCCGCCGACGACCGGGTCTACCTCTACAGCCAGTTCGAGGTGCCGGATGCCCGCCGCGTCTACACCACGTTCGAGCAGCCCGACCTCAAGGCGACGTTCACCTTCACGGTCCGCGCGCCCGAGCACTGGAAGGTCGTCTCGAACGCGCCGACGCCGGCGCCTGCGCCGCACGGGGACGGCACGGCCACGTGGTCCTTCGCCACCACCGAGCGCATGTCGACCTACATCACCGCGCTCGTCGCGGGCGAGTACCACGAGGTGCTCGACTCCTACGAGGGCGCGCACGGCACGATCCCGCTGGGCCACTACTGCCGGCAGTCGATCAGGGAGCAGATGGACGTCGAGAACCTGCTCGACGTGACCAAGCGGGGCTTCGCCTTCTTCGAGGAGGCCTTCGGCTACCCCTACCCCTTCGGCACCTACGACCAGCTCTACGTGCCGGAGTACAACATGGGCGCGATGGAGAACGCGGGCTGCGTGACGTTCCGCGACGAGCTGCTCCCGCGCTCGCGCCAGGTGCACGCGTTCTACGAGCAGCGCGCGAACACGATCCTGCACGAGATGGCGCACATGTGGTTCGGCGACCTCGTGACCATGAAGTGGTGGGACGACCTGTGGCTCAACGAGTCGTTCGCCGAGTGGGCCTCGCACCACGCCATGGTCGAGGCGACGGAGTTCACCGAGGCCTGGACGGGCTTCACCAACGCGCGCAAGAACTGGGCCTACCGCCAGGACCAGCTGCCCTCCACGCACCCCGTCGCCGCCGACAACCACGATCTCGAGGCGGTCGAGGTCAACTTCGACGGCATCACCTACGCCAAGGGCGCCTCGACGCTCAAGCAGCTGGTCGCCTGGGTGGGGATCGACGAGTTCATGCAGGGCCTGCGCGCCTACTTCCGCACCCACGCCTTCGGCAACTCCGAGTTCGCCGACCTGCTCGCGGCCCTGGAGCGCTCGTCGGGCCGCGAGCTCGACGGCTGGGCCAAGGAGTGGCTCCAGACCTCCGGCGTCAACACCCTCACCCCCGAGCTCGCGGAGGACGACGACGGCACGCTCTCCGCCGTCGCGGTGCTGCAGTCGGCCAGCGCGGAGTTCCCGACGCTGCGCCGGCACCGGATCGGCATCGGGCTCTACGACCTCGACGACACCGGGCGCCTGACCCGGCGCCGGCGCGTGGAGGTCGACGTCGTCGGCGAGCGCACCGAGGTGCCGGCCCTCGCCGGCGAGCGCCGCCCCGACCTGCTGCTGCTCAACGACGGCGACCTGACCTACGCCAAGGTCCGTCTCGACGAGCGCTCGCTGGCCACGGCCGTGGCGCGCGCCGACCGCGTGGACGACTCGCTGACCCGCGCCCTGCTCTGGGGCGCCGCCTGGGACATGACCCGGGACGCCGAGATGGGCGCCAGCGACTTCGTGACGCTGGTGCTCCGCGGCCTGGCCACGGAGACGGACCTGACGGCCGTGAGCCGGCTCCCCCTCTACACCCGCACGGCGGTCAGCTACTACTCCGCCCCCGAGCGCCGCGAGGCGCTGCGCGCCCGCTGGGAGGCCGGCCTGCGCGAGCTGCTCGACGGGGCCGCGCCGGGCTCGGACCACCAGCTGGCGTTCGCGCGGGCGTACGCCGCCTCCGCGCACGGCGAGGACGCCCTGGCCCACGTCGCGGGGCTGCTCGACGGCTCCGTCGCGCTCGAGGGGCTCGAGGTCGACCAGGACCTGCGCTGGTCGCTGCTGGCGGCGCTGGCCCGCGAGGGCCGCGCAGGAGCCACCGAGATCGAGGCCGAGCAGGCGCGCGACAACACGATCTCGGGCCAGGAGCGGGCCGCGATGGCGCTCACCGTGCGACCGACCCCCGAGGCGAAGGCGCAGGCGTGGCGCGACGCGGTCGAGCGCGACGACGTCGCGAACGAGACGCAGCGCCAGATCGCGCTGGCGTTCCCGACCGCCGGCCAGGCCGAGCTGCTCGCGCCCTACCTGGAGCGCTACCTCGAGCAGGCGGAGACGATCTGGGAGCGGATGGGCACGCAGCGGGCGTCCACCGCGCTGGAGTTCATGTTCCCGATGCCCCTCGCCTCGCCGGAGACCGCGGCGCGGGTCGAGGAGTGGCTGCGCAGCTCGTCGGCCAACCCCGCGGCCAAGCGCTACGTGCGCGAGGGCCTGGCCGACATGCGCCGGGCGCTCGCCGCGCAGGAGCGTGACCGGGGCTGACGCGCCGCGCGCCGCTCAGCCGGCGTGGCCCCCGGCGGCGTGATCCGCGGTGCCGTGCAGGGTGCGCCGGGGACGCGCGTGCTCGGCCAGCATCGCGATGCCCTGGCAGAGCCCGCCGGCCAGGTTCCCGGCCGCGAACTCCGAGCGCATGGACACCGCGGCCAGCTCGACCTCCTGGTCCGAGAGGCGCTCGCGCACCTTGCTGCCGGTGACGATCTCGAGCGCCTTGCCGTCGGGGTCGAGCATGATCAGGATGCTGCGCTCGGGCGAGCGCAACGAGTTGTGCAGGCTCGTGGCGAAGGTGCGCGGGTCCTCCTCCGAGCGGCCGACGTAGACGGAGAGCTCGAAGCGGCACAGCTGCTCGCCGCGCCGGATGGCGTCGTCGACCGCGCCGCGCTCGGCCGAGGAGAAGTCACCAGCGGACACCGGCGCCACCAGCCTTCGAGCCCTCGCCGTCGGGAGCCGCCAGCTCGTCGGTGCCGCGCGTCGGGCCGCCGAACCACTGGGAGTCGCGCCGGCGGCCACCGTCGGTGGCGACGTGGCCGCGGGCCATCGACGGGAGGTAGACCAGCAGCCCGATCAGCAGGGCGAGCCCCACGGGCGCCAGGGCGATCACCCCCAGGAACTCCAGCGCCGAGACCGGCTCCGGGTCGCTCCATCCCTGCGGCACGTCGGCCGAGGCGGGGCCGGCGGCGCCCAGCATCAGGACGGCGGCGAGGGGCAGCGTCAGCATCAGGGTCGGCAAGCGCGTGGTCACGCCCCGGAGTCTAGTGACTGCTCGCCGCTCGTGGGGCCCCACCCGGCGCCCGCCCGCGCCGCGCCGGCGCGGGTGACGTACCTCTCCCGGCGCCCCGGGCGCCGTGCTTGGACCCGCTCGGGTGGCCGCACCGATACTGGGGCTCATGATCCGTCTGGAGACGTTCGACGTCTGCGAGCCCGAGCAGTCCCTCTCCTGCCGCACCGTCTTCGAGTGGACCGGCAACGAGGGAGCCGCCCAGGCGGCCACCTGGGTGGTCGGGAAGCCGACCGCGGTGCTGGCCGTCCTCGTGATCGGTTTCATCGTGCGCTGGCTGCTGCACCGCGTGGTGGACCGCGTCGTGCGGCGTGCCGAGCAGGGCCTGGGCCCGCACAGGGCCTCGATGAGCCTGGGCGCCGCCCAGTCGCACGCCAGCTCGATCATCAAGCAGCGGCGCCAGCAGCGGGCCCGCACGATCGGCTCGCTGGCCAAGAGCGTGGTCACCGCCGTCGTGCTGACGATGGTCGTGATCATGGCGCTCTCCGAGCTGGGGCTCGACGTGGCGCCGCTGATCGCCAGCGCCGGCATCGTCGGCATCGCGCTGGGCTTCGGCGCGCAGAGCCTGGTCAGCGACTTCCTCGCCGGCATCTTCATGCTGATCGAGGACCAGTACGGCGTCGGCGACGAGGTGGACCTCGGCGAGGCCTTCGGCATGGTCGAGGCGGTCAGCCTCCGCGTCACCCGCCTGCGGGACCTGCACGGCACCGTCTGGTACGTCCGCAACGGCGAGATCATGCGCGTCGGCAACGCCAGCCAGAACTGGTCGCGCACGGTGCTCGACATCGGCGTCGGCTACGGCGAGGACCTCACGCACATCCGGCGCGTGCTCTCCGAGGTGGCCAGCGACCTCTGGAACGACGAGGAGTTCAACGGCCGGATCCTCGAGGAGCCGTCGGTGTGGGGCGTGCAGGACCTCGCGGCCGACGGGGTGCTCGTGCGGGTGGCGCTCAAGACGGCGCCGGGCCAGCAGTGGGGCATCGCCCGCGAGATGCGGATGCGGATCAAGAACCGCTTCGACCACGAGGGCATCGAGATCCCCTTCCCGCAGCGGGTCGTCTGGCACCGCGGGCAGGCCCCGGAGGACCTGGCCGAGACCACCGCCGACGGGACCGGCTGAGCGCGGCCGGACCGCGACCGGGCAGACTGGAGCGATGCAGCCGCAGCACGCGTCGGGACCGACGTTCTACGACGAGGTCGGGGGCCACCCGACCTTCGTGACGATCGTGCGGCGCTTCTACGAGGGCGTCGCGGACGACCCGGAGCTGCGCGCGCTCTACCCCGAGGAGGACCTGGGGCCGGCCGAGGAGCGGTTCCGGATGTTCCTCGAGCAGTACTGGGGCGGGCCGACGACCTACCAGGAGCAGCGCGGCCACCCCCGGCTGCGGATGCGGCACGCGCCGTTCCCCGTGACGCCGCGCGCGGCCGAGCGGTGGCTGGTGCACTTCCGGGCCGGGCTGGACGCGGCCGACCTGACCCCCGAGCAGGACGCGCGGCTGTGGGACTACGTCACCCACGCCGCTCAGTTCATGGTCAACACCTTCGACGAGAGCAGCTCGCGGTAGTCCTGGGGGATCGGCATCGAGCGGCCGGTGGCCGCGTCGACGCAGACCAGCACCACGTGCGCGCTGGTGAGGACGGCCTCGCCGTCGCGCAGCTCGCCCGCGATCGCGAACGAGCGCTCCCCCACCCGGGTCACCCGCGAGGTCACCGCGAACGACTCCTCGCGGTACGGCACCGGGCGGAGGTAGTCGACGTCGCACTGGGCCAGCACCAGTCCCGACCTCGGAGGAGACCGAGGGCACATCGTCGAACAGGTCGTGCAGGAAGGCGATGCGCGCCTCCTGGAAGTAGGTGACGTGCTCCACGTTGTTGGCGTGGCCGTAGATGTCGACGTCCGAGAACCGCACCTGCAGGTCGGTGCGGTGGTCCGCAGCCGTCGCCTCCCCCGCGGGGAGCGCGGCCGGGGCCGGGGCGTCCTCGTCCCGCAGCCGCGCGATCGCCTCGCGCTCCTCGGGACGCAGGCGTCGCGGCCGGTCGGTGTTGAAGTCGAACGGCGCGAGCAGCGAGGTGGCGCGCGAGGTACACCCGCCCGTCGGGGTCCTCGGCGGACGGCGCCTCCCGGATCTCGTACCCGAGCGTGAACGCGCTGGCACGGGCGTCGGCGACCCAGACCTCGACGACCACGGGCTCGCGGCGGTAGACCAGCGGGGCCAGGTAGCTGAGCCGGTGCCGGGCGACCAGGACCCCCTCGTCCAGGGCGCTGCGCAGGCCCATGGCCCGCAGCAGATCGACCCGCGCCTCCTGCAGGTAGTCGACGTACGCGACGTTGTTGACGTGGTTGAGGGCGTCCATGTCCCCCCACCGGAGCTGGCACCGAAAGACGTGTCGCACGCCTCACATGCTCCCAGACGGCGGCCACCGCCCGCCGTCTAGGGTGGCGGGCACCAGTCCCGGCCGCGTCCGACCGTGGTCGGAGCCGTGCCCACTCGCGTCCGCACCGGAGGTTCCCCATGCCCGAGCCCGTCATCGTCGCCGCCACCCGCTCCCCCATCGGCCGCGCCAACAAGGGCTCCCTGAAGGACATGCGCCCCGACGACCTCACCGCCGCGGTCGTGCAGGCCGCACTGGACAGGGTGCCGGCGCTGGACCCCCACGACATCGACGACCTCTACCTCGGCTGCGGCCTGCCGGGCGGCGAGTCGGGCAACAACCTGGCGCGCATCGTGACGGTGCTGCTGGGGTTGGACGACGTCCCCGGTGCGACCATCACCCGCTACTGCTCCTCCTCGGTGCAGACCTCCCGGATGGCGGCGCACGCCATCCGCGCCGGCGAGGGCGACGTCTTCGTCTCGGCCGGCGTCGAGACCGTCTCGCGGTTCGCGAAGGGCACCTCCGACCACCTGCCCGACACGCAGAACCCGGTCTTCGCGGACGCCCAGCAGCGCACGAAGGAGACCGCCGAGCAGGGCGGCACCACGTGGCACGACCCGCGCGACGACGGGAAGCTGCCCGACGCCTACATCGCGATGGGCCAGACGGCGGAGAACGTGGCCAGCATCCGCGGTCTCGACCGCAAGGAGCTCGACGAGTTCGGCGTGCGCTCGCAGAACCTGGCGGAGAAGGCGATCGCGGACGGGTTCTGGGACCGGGAGATCACGCCGATCACCACGCCCGACGGCTCCGTGGCGCGCACCGACGACGGCCCGCGCGCCGGGGTCACCTACGAGGCCGTCTCGCAGCTCGACCCCGTCTTCCGCCCCGACGGCGTGGTCACGGCCGGCAACTGCTGCCCCCTCAACGACGGCGCCGCCGCCGTGGTGATCATGTCGGACACCAAGGCCGCGCAGCTCGGTCTCACGCCGCTGGCCCGGATCGTCTCCACGGGCGTCTCGGCCCTCTCCCCCGAGATCATGGGGCTCGGCCCCGTCGAGGCCAGCAAGCAGGCCCTCGGCCGCGCGGGGATGAGCGTCGACGACATCGACCTCGTGGAGATCAACGAGGCGTTCGCCGCGCAGGTGGTGCCCTCCTACCAGGACCTCGGCGTCGACCTGGACCGCCTGAACGTCAACGGCGGGGCCATCGCGGTCGGCCACCCGTTCGGCATGACCGGCGCGCGGCTGCAGGCCACGATGCTCAACTCGCTCGACTGGCACGACAAGACCACGGGCCTCGTCACCATGTGCGTCGGCGGCGGCCAGGGCATGGCGATGGTCCTCGAGCGCATGGCCTGACCGGATCCGGGCCTCGGTCTGCGTAGGATCGCGCGCATGGTGGACAGCCGGACCAGGTGGCTCGACGCCGACGAACAGCGCGCCTGGCGGGCGCTGCTGATCGGCACCACGCTGCTCTTCGACCGCCTCGACGCCGACCTGCGCGCCCAGTTCGACCTCTCGCTGGCCGAGTACGAGATCCTCGTCCGGCTCTCGGAGGCCGAGGGCGCCGCGATGCGGATGGCCGCGCTCGCCGACGCGCTGCGTCACTCGCGCAGCCGCGTGACCCACACGATCTCACGCATGGAGCAGTCCGGCCTGGTCGCGCGCAGCCCCAGCGGCGACGACGGCCGCGGGGTGCGCGCGGAGCTGACCACCCGGGGCATGGCGCTGCTGCGCGAGGCCGCGCCGCTGCACGTCACCGGCGTGCGGGAGAACCTGGTCGACCTCGTGCCGCCCGGGGAATTCGCGACCATGGGCCGCGTCATGGACGCCGTCACCGACCGCCTCATCGCCGGGCGCGAGGAGCTCGACATCCGCTGAGGTCTCGATACGGCCCTTCGGGCCTACTCGACCACCGAACCTGTCGGTGGTCGGAGCTCGACATCCGCTGAGGTCTCGATCGGCCCTGGGCTCTGACGAACCGTCGGTCGCGAGCGAGCGGGGTACGGCTCAGTCGGTGGTGATCGAACGAGCGGCGTATCGAGACCTCAGTCGCGGGTGAGGCGGCGGTGCGTGACGCGGTGCGGGCGGGCCGCCTCGGCGCCGAGGCGCTCGATCTTGTTCTCCTCGTAGGCCGCGAAGTTGCCCTCGAACCAGAACCACTTGGCCGGGTCCTCGTCGTCGCCCTCCCAGGCGAGGATGTGGGTGGCGACGCGGTCGAGGAACCAGCGGTCGTGGGAGGTGACCACGGCGCAGCCGGGGAAGTCGAGGAGGGCGTCCTCGAGCGAGGAGAGCGTCTCGACGTCGAGGTCGTTGGTCGGCTCGTCGAGGAGCAGCATGTTGCCGCCCATCTTCAGCGTGAGCGCGAGGTTGAGGCGGTTGCGCTCGCCGCCCGAGAGCACGCCCGCCTGCTTCTGCTGGTCGGGGCCCTTGAAGCCGAACGAGGCCACGTAGGCGCGCGAGTTCATCTCGAAGTTCGCGACCTTGACGAAGTCGAGCCCGTCGGAGACCACCTCCCACACGTTCTTCGAGCCGTCGATGCCGCCGCGGGTCTGGTCGACGTAGGAGATCTTGACGGTCTTGCCGACGTCCAGATCGCCGGCGTCGGGCTCGTCGCTCCCGGTGATCATGCGGAACAGCGTCGTCTTGCCCACGCCGTTGGGCCCGATCACGCCCACGATCCCCGCGCGGGGCAGGGTGAAGGAGAGGTCGCGGATGAGCGTGCGGTCGCCGAAGCCCTTCGTGAGCCCCTTGGCCTCGAGGACGACGTCGCCGAGCCGGGGGCCGGCGGGGATGTTGATCTCGTTGGTGTCGATCTTCTTGGCGCGCTCGGCCTCGGCGGCCAGCTCGTCGTAGCGGGCGAGGCGGGACTTGCTCTTGGCCTGCCGGGCCTTGGGGTTGGAGCGGACCCAGTCCAGCTCCTTCTCCAGCATCTTGGCGCGCTTGGCGTCCTTGGCGCCCTCGACCTTGAGACGGTCCTTCTTGGTCTCGAGGTACGTCGAGTAGTTGCCCTCGTACGGGATCGTCCTGCCGCGGTCGAGCTCGAGGATCCAGCTGGCCACGTTGTCGAGGAAGTACCGGTCGTGGGTGACGGCCAGCACGGCGCCCGGGTAGTTGGCGAGGTGGCTCTCGAGCCACTGCACCGACTCGGCGTCGAGGTGGTTCGTGGGCTCGTCGAGGAGCAGCAGGTCGGGCTGCTGCAGCAGCAGCTTGCAGAGCGCGACCCGGCGACGCTCGCCGCCGGAGAGGTTGTCGACGAGCGCCTCGGGCGGCGGGCAGCGCAGGGCGTCCATCGCCTGGTCGAGGCGGCTGTCGAGGTCCCACGCGCCGGCGTTGTCGAGCGTCGTCTGCAGCTCGCCCATCTCGGCGAGCAGGGAGTCGAAGTCCGCGTCCGGGTCGCCCATCGCCTCGGAGACCTCGTTGAAGCGGTCCATCTTGGCCTTGAGGTCGCCGACGGCCTCCTCGACGTTCTCCAGCACGGTGCGGCCCTCGGTCAGCGGCGGCTCCTGCTGGAGCATCCCCACGGTGGCGCCGTGGTCGAGGTGCGCGTCGCCGTTGTTGGGCTGGTCGAGCCCGGCCATGATCTTGAGCAACGACGACTTGCCCGTGCCGTTCGGGCCGACGACGCCGATCTTCGCCCCGTGCAGGAACGAGAGGGTCACGTTGTCGAGGACGACCTTGTCGCCGTGGGCCTTGCGCACGTTGCGCATCGTGTAGACAAACTCCGCCATGGCCCCGAGCCTACGGGGGTTCGCGGCGACGCCTCACGCGGCCTCCCCGGCGTTCCCGGCGCTCACGTCGCCGCCCGGCGAGGGGCTCGCCCCGGCCGCCGCAGCGGGCCCTGCCCCGGGGCGCGGCGCGCGGGTGAACACCGTGGTGCCCCGCGCCAGGTCGTGGCCGACGGCGGTGGCGACCAGCACGTGCCGCGTGGCGCGGGAGCCGTCGTCGCGCTGCCAGGACTCCGCCACCAGCCGTCCGGTCACCAGCACCGGGTCGCCCTTGGCCACGGACCCCGCCACGTGCGCCCCGAGCTCGCGCCAGGCGCGCACGGCGAACCACAGGGTCTCGCCGTCCTGCCACTCGCCGTCGCGCTGCCGGCGCGGCGTGCTGCCCACGCGCAGGCTCGCCACCGCGACGCCCTGCGGCGTCCGGCTCAGCACGACGTCGCTGCCCACCCAGCCCCGCACTGTGATGGTGGTCTCGAACATCCGTGTCCCCTCTCGTCGACCGGCGCAGCCAGTCTCCGGCGGGCGCCGGCGGACGCGGGGCACGCGCCGCCGCCCTGTGGAGGATCGCGCGGTCCGCGCGCATGTGGACGCGGCCGTCGATCCAGCGGCGGCTGCGCTGGCCGCGCGACGGCCGTCCCGTAGTCGGAATACCAAAGATGCCTCGGAACGCCCGATCGGCAGGCTTCTGGCCACCTTTGGTAGCCCGTCTACGGCGTGGGCCCTCGGTGCGACCGCCGCACGTCGTCGAGGAAGCGCTCGACGTCCCGGCGAGAGCGCAGCCGGTGGAAGGTGATCCAGCCTTCGCGGTTGCCGCTCCACAGCTCGCGCCTGAGGGCCGCGCGCCCGACCGTCCGCCTGACCACCTGCCACGTCGCGCGCCAGCGCGGCGGGCTCACCCAGACCACGGTGTCGGCCTTGTCCCAGACCTGTGACCCGACCTTGCTCGTGTCGTTGCCGTCCACGACCCACGCCTCGCCGGCGGTCTCGGCCTCGACCCGCTCCGCGAGCTCCTGGCCGCTGGCGGCCCTCCAGTGCGGCCCCCAGTGGAGCGCGTCGAGCTCTACGTGGGGGACGCCGAGCGCCGCCGCCAGCCGGCGGGCCTCGGTCGTCTTCCCCGAACCGGAACTGCCGACGACGGAGACCCGCTGCACGCCCGCCACCCTGCCACGCGAACGTCCGCCCCCGACGATGTCGCCCACTCCCCCGGCTCCCACCCCGTCGGCGAGCGGGCGACGCGACGCGACGGGGCGGCGGGACGGGGCGGTGTGGCGGCGGTGAGGCTCCGGCGGGGAGGATCTGCCCGTGACCGAGATGCCCGACCGGCCCGACCGACGGGTGCCGGCCGACCCCGCGCGCTGGTTCCTCACGGCCGCGGAGCGGGGCAACCCGCACACGCGGGTCGACGAGCGGTTCGGCGGCGACGTCGCGTGGTCGACGGGGAACCGGGTGGAGCCGCTGGTGGACGGGGCGGCCTACTTCGCGGCGCTCCTCGAGGAGCTGGCCACCGTGGGCGAGGGCGACCTGGTGCTGTTCACCGACTGGCAGGGGGACGCATACCAGCGCCTCGGCGAGGCGGCGGACACCGACGTGCTCGACGTCCTCGGCGCCGCCCAGAGCCGCGGCGCGACCGTCCGCGGGCTCGTCTGGCGCTCCCACGCCGACCAGGCCGGTTTCTTCCACGAGGCCAACCGCCACCTCGGCGAGCGGCTGCGCCACCGCGGCGTGCCCGTGGTGCTGGACATGCGGGTGCGGATCGGCGGCTCCCACCACCAGAAGTTCGTCGTGGTCCGGCGACAGGGGTACCCCGCGCGCGACGTCGCCTTCGTCGGGGGCATCGACCTCGCGCACAACCGGCGCGACGACCACCTCCACGAGGGCGACCCGCAGGGCCGCAGCACCGTGCCGGAGTACGGCCGGCGCGCGTCGTGGCACGACGTGCAGGTGCGGCTGCGCGGCCCGGTGGTCCGCGACGTCGAGACCGTCTTCCGGGAGCGGTGGGAGGACCCCGCACCCCCGTCGCGCCTCCCGTGGCGCCGGCTGCTCGACAAGTGGCGCGCCGTGCGCAGCGGGCCCAGCCCCCTGCCGGACCAGGAGCCCGCCCCCGCCGAGGCGGGCCCGAGCCCCGTGCAGCTGCTCCGCACCTACCCCGCGCTCGGGGGTGGCCGGTCGTACCCTTTCGCGCCGGCCGGGGAGCGCAGCGTCGCCCGCGGCTACCTCAAGGCCTTCTCGAACGCGCGCGAGATCGTCTACGTCGAGGACCAGTACTTCTGGAACCACGGGGGCAGCCAGGCCCTCGAGGCCGCGCTGCGGGCGCACGCCGGGCTCCGGCTCGTGGTCGTCGTCCCCCTCGTCCCCGACGTGGCGGGCCTCAGCCGCAGCGCCCAGCTGCTCGCGCGCGGCCGGGCGGTGGAGGCCGTCACCCGCGCCGCACCGGACCGGGTCGCCGTGTACGGCCTCGAGAACCGCCGGGGGGTGCCGGTGTACGTGCACGCCAAGGCCACCGTGGTCGACGACCGCTGGGCGACCGTCGGCTCGGACAACCTGAACCGCCGCTCGTGGACGCACGACGGCGAGCTGACCGCCGCGATCCTGGACGACGACGTCGCCCGGGGTCTGCGGCTGCGGCTCGCCGCCGAGCACCTCGACCGGCTCGAGGCGGTCGAGCGGGACGGGTGGGACGCCACGATGGCCGACTGCCTCGAGCCGGCGGCGATGTTCGAGCGGTACGCCGAGTCGGCCGCGCGCCTCGAGGCCTGGCATCGCGGCGGCCGGCGGGGCCCACGCCCACCCGGACGGTTGCGTCCCCTGCCCGTGCCCTCGGTGCCGCCGGGGCGGCGCCGGCTCGCCGAGGGCATGCTCGACCTGGTGCACGACCCCGACGGCCGCCCGACCCACCTGCGGCGCAGCGGCGACCACTGACCGACGGGTGCCCGGCAGCCCGGCGCGGGCCACCGGGCACGCTGGACGGTCAGCCGGGGGGTCAGCCGCGCACCCGGGCGAGGTCGGCCCGCACCTGCCGGTAGTCGGCGAGCTGCTGCTCGAGCGGGCCGACGACCAGCTCGGCGGCGACGTCCTCCACGCCGCGCCGCAGCCGACGGTCCACCCGGCGGGCGCGCGAGCGGGCTGCGGCCGAGACCAGCGGGCGGCCCAGCGCCGCCAGCGCCAGGCCCGCCCCGGCGCCGCCGAGCAGCAGCAGCGTCGGCGCGGGCAGGCCCGCGAGGTCGGGGGGCTCGCCCAGCGAGAGCTGGAGGAAGCCGGCCGCCGCGAGCCCGAGCAGCCACCCGCCCCCGACGAGCGCGACCCCGAGCAGCAGCCACTGCAGCAGGCGCACGCCGCGGACCCACCACGGCAGCCGGTCCAGGTCGAGGTCGACTCCGCCGAACGCCCGGTCCAGCCCGTCCCGCAGCGCCTCCGGGTCGGGCGAGGCGGCGCGGCGCGCCTGCTCCGCCCAGGGGCCCCGCATGTCGCCGGTGGCGCCGTCGGCCAGCTGCCGGACCGCGGCGTCGACCGTGGCGCGGTGCACCCCCGTGGGCTCCGGCACGTCGAGCGAGAGCCGGCGGCCCGGGTCGCGGCGCAGCCGGGAGGCCCAGGAGGTCAGCGGCCACCCCGTGGCGCGCCGCGCCCGCAGCCGGGTGGAGCGCTCGACGGCCTCGACGACGGCGGGCACGCCCGCGGCCTCGGCCAGGGCGTCGTGCACCGCCTCGTGCAGCCCGGCGACGCCCTGCTCCCCCGGGTCGCGGGGCCGTCCGGAGCCCGCCGCCGCCTCCAGGCGCTCCGCCGCCCCTCGCAGGTCGGCCAGCAGTCGGTCGCGGCTGCTGCGCTTCGCGTCGCCGCGCCGCGCCACCTCGGCCCGCAGCTCGGCGACCCCGGCGCCCGTGCGCGCGCTCATCGGGAGCAGCGGGACGCGGTCGAGGCCGTCGCCGTCGAGCAGCCGGCGGACGTCGGCGAGCAGGTCGTCCCGTTGCTGCCCGGGGACGCGGTCGACCTGGTTCAGCGCCACCAGGAGCACGTCCTGGTGTCCCGCCATCGGCTCGAGGAACTGCCGGTGCACCGCGGCGTCCGCGTACTTCTGCGGGTCCAGCACCCAGACCATGAGGTCGGCGAGCTCGGCGAGGCGGCGCACCTCCACGTGGTGGGCGACCTCGGTCGAGTCGTGGTCGGGCAGGTCCAGGAGCACGACGCCGCGCAGCGCCTCGTCCTCCGCCAACGAGCCGAGCACCGACTCGCGGCTGGTGCGGTGTCGCGGCGACACCTCCAGCCAGTCGAGCAGCGCCGTCGTGGCCGGGTCGTCGCCGGGCTCCTCCCCCGGTCGCACCTCGGGGGCGTCCGGGTCGCGCAGCGGCCAGACGCAGGCGCTGGTGTGCGTGGTCGTCGGGCGCCGCACGCCGACGGCGGCCAGGTCCAACCCGGCCAGCGCGTTGAAGGTGGACGACTTGCCCGACCCGGTGGCGCCGGCGATCGCGACCACCGTGTGGTCGGCGGAGAGCCGCAGGCGGTCCGAGGCGCGCGCGACGACGGCGTCCACGTCGGCGAGCACGGCCCCGTCCACGCGGCCGCGGGCGAGCTCGGCCGCCGACGCGAGCGCGTCGAGCCGGGCGTCCACGCCGGACTCCCGGCCCAGCAGCCGCCGGGCGCCCTGCACCAGCGCGCTCATCCGTGTGTGTCCTCCTGCGTCTCGTGGGTCGTGCTCGGCTCGGCGTCGGCCGCCGCCGCCGCGGCGCGGGCGTGCTCGAAGCGCAGGTCGTCCACAGCCCGGGCGGCCTCGCGCAGCTCGCGCCCGGCGGCCTCGAGGCCGTCGGTGTCGGGCAGCAGCGCGTCGTAGCGCCGCTGCTCCGCGGCCAGCAGGCCCTGCACGCGGGTGGACAGGTCCTCGCGGGCCCGCTCGGCCAGTCGACGCACCGCCTGGTCGCCGAAGACCGCCTCGAGCAGCTTCTGGCCCACCACGGCCGTGCCGCCGGCCACGACGGTCTCGGCGCCGACGAGGGCGCCGCCGGTGTGCGCGAGCACGACGACCATCAGGGCGACGCCCAGGCCGTTCACGCCCAACGCCAGGAACCGCGCCGTGCTGCGCCGGCCGGCGCCCTCGTCGCGCACCATCGCGAGCACCGACCGCTGCCAGCCCTCGAGCTCGGCCTGCGCGCGGGCGCGCAGGTCGCGCGAGGCGCGGGCGAGGTCCTCGCCGGCCGCGGCGAGCAGGGCCGCGCCGTCGGGCTGCGCCCGCCACGCGCCCGCGGCGCGCTCGGCGGCACGCTCGGCGTGCTCGACCAGCAGCGTCTCCAGGCCGGACTCCACGGCCACCGTCGCCCGCTCGGCCGGCGGCGGGCCCCCGCGCAGCTTCCGCAGCACCCGGTCGCGTGCCAGCCCGACCCGTGTCTCCAGGCTGCGCAGCAGCTCGCCGCCGCCGACCAGCTCCTGCCAGCGGGCGAGCACCTCGCCGCGCAGCAGCGAGCCGTCGGCGCTGGCGCGCTCCACGTCGTCGCGGGCCGCGTCGTACGCCGCCGCCGCGTCGGCGCGCAGCCGGGCGACCGCGTCCCGCTGCGTGGCGCAGGCGTCCGCGACCCCGTGCGCGCCGCGCGCGGCGCCGCGGATCGCCCCCTCGAGGGTGCGCGTCACCACGTCGGTGCGCGCGGCGGCGTCCTGCGCGAGCTCCGCCAGCCACGCGCGCACGTCGGCGACGTGGTCGGCGGGCAGCAGACCGTCCTCCCCCAGGGCGCCCTCCGGCACCACGAAGAGCGGGCTCTCGCGCAGGCCGCGGCCGGCCAGCATCCGGGCGAGGTCGCGGGCCACGGTGTCCGAGGCCTCGGGGGCGGTGCGGTCCAGCACCACCGCCACGGCGGTGGACCGCTCCGCCGCGCGGCGCAGGAAGTCCCACGGCACCTGGTCGGCGTACCGGGCCGCCGACGTCACGAACAGCCACAGGTCGGCGGCGGCGAGCAGCTGTGTCGCCAGCGCCCGGTTGCGCTCCTCGACGGAGTCGATGTCGGGCGCGTCGAGCAGGGCCAGCCCCGGCGGCACGTCCTCGACGGGCACCAGGCGCAGGGCGTCCGGCTGGCCGCCGGGGGTGCGCACCCGCGCCAGCTCGGGCAGGATCCGGTCGCCGGTGAACCAGGGCGCGTCGTCGGGGTGGTGCACGAGCACGGGCGAGCGGGTGGTCGGCCGCAGCACTCCCGCCGGGCTCACCTCGCGGCCCGCCAGCGCGTTCACCAGCGTCGACTTGCCGGCGCCGGTGGACCCGCCCACCACGGCGAGCAGCGGCGCCTCGAGCGAGGCCAGCCGCGGGATCACGTAGTCGTCGAGCTGGTCGGCCACGGCGTCCCGCTCGGCGCGGCGCTGCTCGGCACCCGCGGCGTCCAGCGGCAGGTCGGCCCCGCGCAGCGCCGTGCGCAGGCGGGCCAGCGCGTCCGGCATCCGGTCGGTCATCGGCCCGGCACCCCCGCGAAATGCCCGGCCGGGCCTGGCAACCGGACCGCCGGCCGGACGGCCGCGATCCGGGCCACGAGACTGCGGCCCCGGGCCGCGAAGTCCGGCGGCGGGGCGCCGCGCAGGTAGCGCGAGTGCAGGAAGCCCAGCTCGACGGCCGCCTGCTGGTACTCCTCCATTGCCCGCTCCGCCGCGACCCCGCCGGCCTCCCGCGCGAAGCGCCGGCTGGCGCGGCGGGCGCGCAGGTCGACGATCCACCCGATGTCGGCGTGCGGCAGCAGCCCGCGGTCGGCGGCGTCGCGCAGCGCCGCGCCCAGCAGCCGGCGCTCGCTGCGGCGCACCCACGCGGCCAGGCCCACGACGAAGAGGAAGCACGGGACCATCACCAGCAGGTAGACCCCGAGGAAGCCCCCGAACCCGGCCAGGGTCGAGGCGTTCCACAGGGCGTGCGCGCCGATCGCCAGCAGCAGCCCGGTCAGCGGCGCGGTGATCCGCAGCGGGCCGCGGCGCGCGTTCACCGCCAGGCCCACGCCGATGCCGGTGAAGGTCGTGAACAGCGGGTGCGCGAACGGGCTGACGAGGCAGCGCACGACGAAGGTCCCGGTGACGGCCTCCGTGCCGCCCGGGCCGAGGCCGTCGGTGCCGTCGTAGGCCGCCGCCAGGTAGAGGATGTTCTCGGTGAAGGCGAAGCCGACGCCGACCATGCCGGCGTAGACGATGCCGTCGAGCACGCCGTCGAGCTCGTTGCGACGCCACCACAGCAGCAGGAAGAGGAAGAGCCCCTTGGTGATCTCCTCGGTGACGGGCGCGACCACGGCGAGGCTCTGCGCCTGGGAGAAGCCGCCGAACACGCCGCCGAGGCCGCCGAGCAGCACCGCGGCCGAGGTGGCCACCACCGCGCCCCAGAGCAGCCCCAGCGCCAGCAGCCCGCGCGGCTCGGGCTCGTACCGGTCCAGCCAGAGGTAGCAGGCCACGACGGGCCCCACCGGCAGGGCCGCGAGCACCGTGGCGAGCAGCGTCGTCGACGGCGCACCGGAGAGCGCGACGACGATCGCCACCGGCACCGCGCACAGCGCCACGAGGCCCGTGACCAGCACGGTGAACGCCAGGTTCTGGCGGGGGCGGCCGGGCATGCGCCGAGCGTAACGAGGGGGTCGGACGGACGGCGGCCCGGGCGTAGGCTGGACGGCGTGAATGAGGAGCAGAGCAGCAGCCAGTCCGAGGGAGCGGGATCGGGGGCCCAGGGGCACGACCCCGCGGTGCCCGCGGCGTACGCGGAGTTCATGCGCACCGGGTGGGGCGACCGCGAGATCGACATGCCGGAGCACCCGGTCTCGGCGTGGGCGGCCCGGCGCCGCGACCGGCTGGCCGAGGCGTTCCCCGGCGAGCGGCTGGTGCTGCCGGCGGGCACGTTCAAGGCGCGGGCGAACGACACGGACTACCGCTTCCGTCCCGACACCGCGCACACCTACTTCTCCGGCAACCAGACGACCGACGGGGTGCTCGTCGTCGACGGCGAGTCGTCGGTGCTCTACGCCCGGCCGCGCTCGAGCCGCGAGACCGACGAGTTCTTCCGCGACCGGCAGTACGGCGAGCTGTGGGCCGGGCGCCGCCCGTCGCTGCACGAGATGTCCAGCTCGCTGGGCCTCGAGGTCCGGCACCTCGATGAGCTGCCCCGCGCCCTGGAGGGCTCGGGCAAGATGCGCGTGCACCGCGGCGTCGACGCGGGCGTCGACCGGACCGTCTCCACCGACGAGGACCGGGACGCCGAGCTCGCCGAGGTGGCCTCGGCGATGCGGCTCGTCAAGGACGAGTGGGAGGTCGCCGAGCTCCAGGAGGCCTGCGACATCACCACGCTCGGCTTCGAGGACTCCGCCCGCGAGTGGGACCGCGTGCTCGAGCACGGCGAGCGGTGGATCGAGGGCACCTTCTTCCGTCGCGCCCGGGCGATGGGCAACGACCTGGGCTACGAGTCGATCGTCGGCGGCGGCAGCCACGCGACCACACTGCACTGGACCGAGAACTCCGGGCCCATCCGGCCCGGCGAGCTCGTGCTGCTGGACATGGGCGTGGAGGGCCACAACCTCTACACCGCCGACGTGACGCGCACCCTGCCCGTCTCGGGCACCTACACGCCGCTGCAGCGCGAGCTCTACGAGCTCGTGCTCGAGGCCCAGACGAAGGGCATCGAGGCCGTGCGGCCGGGCGTGCCGTTCGCGGCCGCGCACGAGGCGGCGATGACGGTGCTCGCGCACGGCCTCGAGGGGATGGGCCTGCTGCCGGTGCCGGCCGAGCAGGCGCTGGACCCGCAGAGCAAGGTGTACGCGCGCTGGACCCTGCACGGCACCAGCCACATGCTCGGCCTCGACGTGCACGACTGCGGCCTCGCCAGGCGCGAGAGCTACTGGGGCGACCTCGCCGAGGGCATGGTGCTCACCGTCGAGCCGGGGCTCTACTTCCAGGTCGACGACCTGCTCGTGCCCGAGGAGCTGCGCGGCATCGGCATCCGGATCGAGGACGACATCCTCGTCACCGCCGACGGCTGCCGGAACCTGTCGGCCGCGCTACCCCGCTCACCCGGCGACGTCGAGGCCTGGATGGCCGGCCTGCGCGGCTGACCCGGCGCCCCCGGGGGGTGCCCGGCCGCCGGGCTAGACCACCGGCGGCCCGGGGGGCAGAGTCCCCGCAAACCGCCCCCGCGCCCCGCCCGCGGTTCCTACCCTGCTCGTGGGGGCGAAGGGACACGCATGGCTGGCACACGCCTGGGGCGCCGCGCGGCCGGTCGACGGACGACCGTGCTGCTGACGGCGGCTCTGCTCGGCCTGCCGCTGACGACCCTCCCCGCCACCGGCGAGACCGAGTCGCCCCGCGCGCCGGTCCGGCCGACGCTGCCCGCCGACCCGCCCGCCGGGCCCGCGGCCGGCGACGAGGGGCGGGTGCAGCCCGGCGACGAGCCCCTGGAGCAGGCGACGCGCGGCAGGGCGGCCGTGCGCCAGCTCGGGGACCGGCTGCCGGAGGTGGCCCGCCTCAACGACCTCTCCCCCTCCCGCCTCGGCTCCTTGCTCGAGGAGGACCGGACGCTCTGGGTCGACCCGACCGGCCACGCGTTCTACCGGGAGCCGGAGCCCACCGCCGCCGAGGTCGAGGCCGCGGCGGCCGCTCGCACCACGCCCGAGCCGTCGGCGCCGCTGGAGGAGACGTTCCGGCTGCACAGCCGCCCCGGCGCGGACCGCACCATCTTCCTCGACGTCGACGGCGCGACCGTCTCCGGCACGGCCTGGAACACCCACGACGGCGTCGCCGCGTCGCACCCCGGCTGGGACCCCGCCGGCGACGGCCCCGCCTTCTCCGACACCGAGCGGGCCGAGGTCCAGGCCGTCTGGCAGATGGTGGCGGCCGACTTCGCGGCCTTCGACGTGGACGTGACCACCGAGGACCCGGGTGCCGCGGGCCTGTCCCGCGCCAGCACCGCGGACCCCACGTACGGCGCCCGGGTGCTGATCACCCCCAGCGCCGACGCGGCGGGCAAGATCTGCGACCACGCCTGCGGCGGGGTCGCCTACATCTCGGTCTTCGGCGAGGTCGACGCCGGCTCGCCGTACTACCAGCCGGCGTGGGTCTTCACCGGGCCGCTGTCGGACTCCCCGAAGGCCGTCGCCGAGGCCGCCAGCCACGAGGTGGGCCACCAGCTCGGGCTGAACCACGACGGCAAGGACGGCAGCGACTACTACGGCGGCCACGGCTCCTGGGGGCCCATCATGGGGGCGACCTACTCCCGGCCGGTCTCGCAGTGGAGCCGGGGCAGCTACCCCGGGGCGACCAACACCCAGAACGACCTCGCGGTGATCGCCGGCCGGATCCCGCGGGTCCCCGACGAGGCGGGCGCGGGCGTCGCCGGCTCGGCACCGCTCCCGGAGGGCTCGGCGTACGTGACCACGCGCAGCGACGTGGACACCTACTCCCTCGGCCCCTGCGAGGGCGGGATCACCGCGAGCGCCACCACCGCCGCCCTCGGCCCGGACCTCGACCTGCGGCTGACGCTGCTGGACGCCGAGGGAGGCGTGGTCGCGACCGACGACCCGGCCTCGGCCACGGTGGACCCCAGCCGCGCCTCGGGCATGGACGCGAGCGTGACCTCGGTCGTCAGCCCGGGCACGTACCACCTCAGCGTGGAGGGAGTCGGCCACGGGACGCCCGACGGCGGCTACGACGACTACGCCAGCGTCGGCGGCTACGTGCTCGACGTCACCGGCTGCAACGGCGCGGCGCGGGTCGGCGCACCCTCCGCCCCGCGCGAGCTGGCCGCGACCCCCGACGCGCGCGAGCCCGAGGTCACCCTGACCTGGGCGGAGCCGGCCGACGGCGTTGCCGCCGGGGTGACCGGGTACACGCTCTCGCGCTCGGGCTCCGCCACCCCGGTCGTGCTGCCCGCCCACGCCCGCAGCCACACGCTCAGGGGCCTCGAACCCGGCACCGACTACACCCTCACCGTGCGGGCGCAGAACGCCTCCGGCACCGGCCCCGGGGCCGTCGTCGTGGCGAGGACGGCCGCGACGCCGGTGCGCGTGCCCGGCGCCCCCCGGTCCTTCGCCGCCCGGTGGGACGCCGACGCGGGGCAGCTGGCGTTCTCGTGGGAGCCGCCGGCCGACGACGGCGGCGCGGCGGTCTCGGCGTACCACTTCGCGTCCAACGGCCGGAACGCCGGCTCGGTGGACGGCGCCGCGCGCACCGGGGTGGGCAGCACCTTCGACCCGGGCACCTACCGCCTCGAGATCCGCGCCGAGAACTCGGCCGGCCGCGGCCCGGCCGCCGCGGCCGTCGTGACCGTGCCGCCGCTGGCCACCCGCGCCCGGACCGGCCGCGAGGCCTTGGGGCGCACGGTGCGGCTGCGCACCATCGTCCGGCTCCCCGACGGCGCCACCGACGGGGGCGGGCCGCCCAGCGGCAAGGTCGTCTTTCGGGACCGCGGGCGGTGGGTCGGCCGGGCCTCCCTGCGGCCGCTGGACGGCGAGCGCTCCGTCGCGCGCATCGTGCTGCGCCGGGTCCGACCCGGGTGGCACCGCTACCGCGGGCAGTACGTCCCGGACGACGCCGTACGCCTGGCGCGCTCCGGCCACGGGGCCAGGCCGATCCGCGTGCGCCGCCGCTGACGGGACGCGAGTCGGTCCTGCTCAGAGCTGTTCGGCGAGCACCTGCAGCCGCTGCCGGTAGCGGTCGTGCTGCCACCAGGCCCAGGCGGTGTACGCGCAGCCGGCCAGCGTGAGGACCGCCAGCAGCAGCACGACACCGCCGCTGGCCGCGCCGAGGAACGCCAGCGCGAGCCCGCCCGCCGCGACCACGGGGGCCCAGGCGGCGCGGAACAGCCCGGTCGCCGGCGAGTCCCCGGCCACCTCGAGCCGGCGGCGCACCTCGTCCGCCCACGTCTCGCGGTCGGCCCCCTCGGGCACGCTCCCCTCGCGCATCGCCCTGCGGAACAGGCGCGCCTGCTCGCCGCCCCCGATGCGCCGCCGGTTCACGAGCACGATGGTCAGCACCATCGCGGCGACCACCAGGCCCGCACCGGCGACGTACCCCCACTCGCCGTACGCGCCGCCCTCGTTGCTGAACGTGTCCGGCCCGAGCACCTCGAAGCCCACGACGAGCAGCACGAACGCCGCCACGGGCAGCCAGCGCGCGCCCCTCGGCAGCCCCTGGAGGAGGCCCTCGTCCCCCGCGATGGGGTCGTCGGGCCCGTCCGGCTGCTCCTCGCGCATGATGGCTGCGCACCCTACTCCCCGCGCCCCCTCCCACCTGCGCGCCAGGACCCCTCGGCCGGACGAGGCGACAGGCGTCGCCCGCCGTTAGCGTGGGCGAGGACCGGGACCCGGATCTTCCCGAAGGGGTGTCGCGACATGGCAGGACCTCGGAACCTGACGCAGCAGCTGGTGGCCTCGCACCTGGTCGAGGGCGAGATGGTGCCCGGCGGGGAGGTCGGGCTGCGGATCGACCAGACCCTCAGCCAGGACGCCACCGGCACGATGGTGATGCTCGAGCTGGACGCGATGGGGCTGGAGCGCACCCACGCGGACGTCTCCGTGCAGTACGTCGACCACAACATCCTGCAGGCGAACAGCCGGAACGCGGAGGACCACGAGTTCCTGCGCTCGGCGGCGCGCCGGTTCGGGATGTGGTTCTCCAAGCCGGGCAACGGCGTCTCGCACCCCACGCACATGCAGCGCTTCGGCGTGCCCGGCGCCACGATGGTGGGCAGCGACAGCCACACGCCGGCCGCGGGCTCGCTGGGCATGCTCGCCATCGGCGTCGGCGGCATCGAGGTCGCGCGGGCGATCGCGGGCGAGCCCGTGCACCTGCGGATGCCCGAGGTCTGGGGCGTGCGGCCTCACCAACGAGCTGCGGCCGTGGGTCTCCGCCAAGGACGTGATCCTGGAGATGCTGCGCCGCCACGGCGTCGACGGCGGCGTGAACCGGGTGATCGAGTACTACGGCCCCGGCGTCGAGACGCTCACCGCCATGGACCGGCACGTCATCTGCAACATGGGCGCCGAGCTGGGCGCGACGAGCAGCGTCTTCCCCGCCGACCACCGCGTCCGCGAGTTCCTCGCGGCCGAGGACCGCGAGGACGACTTCGTCGAGGTGCTGCCCGAGGAGGGCGCGGACTACGACGTCCACGAGGCCATCGACCTGGCAGCAGTCGAGCCGCTGGTGGCGCTGCCCAGCTCGCCCGGCAACGTCGTCCCGGTCGCCGAGGCCGCCGGCGCCGAGATCGAGCAGGTGGTGATCGGCTCGTCGGCCAACCCGGGGCTGCGCGACTTCGCCGTCGCGGCCGCGATCGTCGCGGGGCGGCAGACGGCCGACGGCGTCTCCTTCGACGTGAACCCCACGTCGCGCCAGATCCTCCAGGACCTGACCCGGATGGGCGCGACGTTCGACCTGATCGCCGCGGGGGCGCGGCTGCACCAGTCGGGCTGCCTCGGCTGCATCGGGATGGGCCAGGCGCCGTCGAGCCACGGCAACAGCCTGCGCACGATGCCGCGCAACTTCCCCGGGCGCTCCGGGACCGCGGACGACCGGGTCTACCTGTGCTCGCCGGAGACGGCCGCCGCGTCGGCACTGACGGGCGTGCTCACCGACCCGCGCACGCTGCCCGACGAGCTGGGCATCGAGTGGCCGACGCTGGATCTGCCCGCGCGCTCCAGCGTGAACACCTCGATGCTCGAGGCGCCGCTGCCGCTCGCGGAGGCGCGCCGCGTCGAGCTGGTCAAGGGCGAGAACGTGCAGGACCTGCCCGACCTGCCGCCGCTGCCGGACGCCGTGGCCGCGCCCGTGCTGATCAAGGTCGGCGACGACGTCTCGACCGACACGATCATGCCGGCCGGGGCGGACGCGCTGCCCTACCGCAGCAACATCCCCAAGCTCGCGGAGTTCGCCTTCCGCGCCGTCGACGAGAAGTACGCCGAGCGGGCGCTCGCCTGCCGGGACGAGACGGGGCACGTGATCGTGGGCGGCCACAACTACGGACAGGGCTCCTCGCGCGAGCACGCCGCGATCGCCCCGCACTACCTGGGCCTGCGGGTCGTCGTCGCGCAGTCCTACGCGCGGATCCACTGGCAGAACCTCGTGAACTTCGGCGTGCTGCCGCTGCAGCTCGTGGACGAGGACGACCACGACGCGATCGAGGTCGGCGACGTGCTGGCGGTCGACAACCTGCGCGAGGCCGTCGGCGAGGATCGGCTCACCGTGCGCAACGAGACGCAGGGCACCTCCTACGCCGTGCGGCACGAGATGTCGGGCCGGCAGGTCGAGGTGCTGCTCGCGGGCGGGATCGTCCCGTGGCTGGCCGAGGGGGGCTCGTGAGCGAGCGCCCGGGCGGTGCGGCCCGCGACGGCGGCCGGGGGCAGGCTCGCCCCGGTCACCACGACCCGACCGCAGGCCTGTGGGGCGCCGCGCCCGCCCGCAGCGCCCTGACGCTGCGGCTGGTCCTGGCCGTCTTCGGGCTCGTGGTCTGCGCCGTCGGCGCCGTGGCCTTTGCGCTGGCCGGGATGCCGTGGCCGGTCTGGGGTGTCCTGGCGCTGCTGGCGCTGGTGGCGCTCGTCGACATCGGCGTGGTCGCCCGCCGCAAGAGGCAGGGCGAGCCCGGCTGACGCCGCGTGGGCGTGGATCCCGCGCCGCGGCGGGTCACCAGCGGTCGTGCTGCGGCTGTGGACCCCCGGTTCCGGGCGGGGGCGCAGTGTCGGTGGTCGCTGGCAGGGTGTCGTCATGGAGGGCACCGGGGGGTCGATCCGGCACCGCGTGGCACGCGGGGTGGCCGCGGCGCAGGAGTCGCGGCCGACCTGACAGAGACTCCGCTGTGGGCCATGCAGCCCGACGAGGTGCGCGAGACGCTGACCGCCTGAGCGGGGCGACCTCGCAGCTGGCCGAGCTCGAGGCGCGGCTGCTGACCCATGCCACCACAGTCGAGGCGTACTCCGACCGCGGCGCCACCAGCGTCGCCCACGGGCTGGCGCACACCACCCGGGTCACCCGCCGCGAGGCGCACGGCAAGACCCGGCTCGCCGCCGGGCTGGAGGCGCACCCGCTGACCCGTCAGGCGCTGGCCCGCGGGGAGGTCCGCGCCGAGCAGGCTGCGGTGATCTGCCGGGCCGTCGACGACCTGGCCACCGAATGGCCGCCGACATGGCCGCCGACGCCGCCAGCGACGATGCGGCGGTCCGCGACCTCGCCGCCGACCCCGAGCTGCCCGAGCGGGCCGAGAAGCACCTCCTCGCCGCCGCCGAGCACCACGACGCCAAGACCCTGAGCGTCCTGGGCCGCCGGATCCTCGAGGTCGCCGACCCCGCCCGCGCCGACGCCCACGAGGCCCGCGCCCTCGAGCGCGAGGCGCAGCGCGCCGCCGCGAGGACCCGGTTCGCCATGGCCGACGACGGCCACGGCCTCACCCGTGGCCGGTTCGCGATCCCCACCAGCCACGCCGCGATGCTTCGCCGGGCCTCGCTGGCCTACGCCGCCCCCAGGCACCGCAACGCCGTCGGCGGCGCCGGCACCTGGCGCTATGAGAAGCCCGGCCCGCAGAAGATGGGCGAGGCGTTCTGCGAGTACGTCGCCCGCTACCCCGCCGACAAGCTCCCCCACGCGGGCGGCGTCACCGCCACCGTCGTGGTCACCCTCAGCCTGGAGACCCTCCTCGGCGGCCTTCGGGCCGCCTCCCTCGACACCGGGGAACGCATCACCGCCGCCCGGCCCGCCGGATGGCCTGCGAGGCGGGCCTGGTCCCCGTCGTGCTCGGTGGCGACTCCCGCGTCCTCGACCTCGGCCGCAGCCGCCGCCTGTTCAGCGACGCCCAGCGCCTCGCCCGCCTCGCCGAGCAGGCCACCTGCGAACACCCCACCTGCGACGTCCCCGCCGCCTTCAGCCACGCCCACCACCGCACGCCCTGGGCCCGCGGCGGCGCCACGAACAAGAACGACCTCCAGTGGCTCTGCCCCCGGCACCACGCGCTCGCCCACCAGGCGATGGGGACGGCGCAGCCGACCGGGACGCGGCCACCACCCCCGATGCGGACGTGAGGCGTCGATGCGGATCCGGCCCGTGCGCTCTAGGTTGGGGCGCGGGAAGGGGTGCCGATGGCCAGCAGCGGGTTCGCGGAGGCCCAGGCCCGGGCGCTCGCTGCGTACGGCGTCGAGGCCGAGAGCCGCGCGGTCCCGGTGCAGTCGCTCGACGGTCCTGCCCAGGTCCTCGTCGCGGGCAGTGGTCCCCCGCTGCTGCTGGTGATCGGAGCCGGAGTGCCCGCCGCGCTCTGGGCGCCGCTGGTCGCCCAGCTGCCGACGCACACCGTGCATGCCGTCGACCTCCCCGGGCAGGGCGGCACCGCGCGCCTGCCGGAGGCCGACACCCGCGGCCTGCGGCAGACCATGACGACGTTCCTCGGCGAGGTCCTCACCGGCCTCGGGGTCGACGCCTGCGCGGTGGTCGGGCAGTCCTTCGGCGGCACCAGCGCGCTCTGGCTCGCCCTCGACCACGCGGAGCGCGTGCGCTCGCTCTCCCTGGTCGCCTGCCCCGCCACCCTGCTCGGGACCTCCGCCCCCGTGCCGATGCGGCTGCTGTCGGTCCCCGCGGTCGCGCGCGCGATCAACGCCGTGCAGCCGCCCTCGCCGCGACAGGTCGACCAGGTCGGTCGGCTGGTCGGGGAGGACTTCGGTCAGCACCCGGCGCTGCGCGAGCTGATGGTGCACTTCGAGCAGCTCCCGCACGCCGCGGCCGACTTCAGCCGGCTGCTGCACCGGCTGATCACGCTGCGGGGGCCGCGCCGGGAGGTCGAGGTCACCGAGGCGCACCTCGCGGCGCTGACCGTGCCGACGCAGCTGATCTGGGGAGACCGCGACCCGTTCGGGCCCGTCGCCACCGGCCGGCGCGCGGCGTCCCTCGTGCCGGGCGGGAGGTTCCACGAGGTCCCCGGCGGCCACGCCCCGTGGCTGGACGACGCCGCGGCCGTCGCCACGCTGGTCGCCGACTTCGCCGCCGCCTGACGCAGCCGGCCGGCTCCCGGGCGTTACCCTTGCCCGGGTCGGAGGAAGGCCGGGAACGCCCGGCGAGCGGCTCGCCCGCGCCGACCCCGCGCCCCCGTAGCTCAGCTGGAAAGAGCGGCGGCCTTCTAATCCGCGGGTCACAGGTTCGAATCCTGTCGGGGGCACTGTCGGGGGCACCCCACCCGCCCGCGTGGTTCATGGTTCAACTTCCTTGACCGCGGTTGTCACGGTGGAGGGACGAGTCATGGACGGGAGAGCCCCGTCCGACCGCGATCCCCCTCCGGGAGGCCGCACATGTCCGTGAAGCTCTCCGTCATCTACTACTCCTCCACCGGCAACGTCGACGCGATGGCGCGCCGTACGGCCCAGGCCGCCGAGAAGGCCGGAGCCGAAGTGCGCCTGCGCCACGTCGAGGAGCTCGCGCCCGCCGAGGCGATCGACTCCCAGCCGGCCTGGCGCGAGCACGTGGATGAGATCCAGGACCAGCCCAGGGCCACGGCCGAGGACGTCACCTGGGCGGACGCCGTCATCTTCGGCACGCCCACGCGCTACGGCAACGTCAGCGCCCAGCTCAAGCAGTTCATGGACGCGCTGGGGCCGCAGTGGCAGGCAGGTGAGCTCGCGGACAAGGCGTACGCCGGGTTCACCTCCTCCGCCACCGCCCACGGTGGCCAGGAGTCGACCCTGCTCGCGCTCTACAACTCGATCCACCACTTCGGCGGCGTCGTCGTGGCGCCGGGATACACCGACGGCCTGAAGTTCGTGGACGGCAACCCGTACGGCGCCGGGCACGTGGACGGCGGCACCGGCGAGCCGCTCACCGACGCCGAGACGGACGCGCTGGACCACCTCGCCGAGCGCCTGGTCGGCATCGCGGCCAAGCTGGCCGCCTGAGGCCACCAGCCAACCGGCCCACCCCGGCGGTGGCCGGGGCCACGCGGCCCCGGCTGCCGCCGGTCAGCGCGAGCCGGAGTCCTGGCCCCGCGCACTCTGGCCGCGCGACGACTGCCCCTGCTGGCCCTCGGCCTGGCCCTGCCCTGGGCGCTCTGGTCCGTGCGGGCCTGCTCGGCCTGCTTCCGCTGGGCCTTGCCGGCCTTCTTCAGCTTCTTGTTCTCGCGCTTCACCCGGTCGGCGCAGCTGGATGATCCGCAGGGCGCCGGCCGCGGTGGTGATCAGGATCCCCGCCGCCGCGGCGATCAGCAGGGCGGCGCCCAGCGGCAGGCGCCCGTCCCACCCCAGGTAGCGGATGTCGACCTCCTGGGTGTTCTGCACGATGAGGATCACGAGCAGCACGAGCAGGACGCCGATCCCGGCGGTGGCGATCCAGACGCCGCTGGTGCGCGACCCGCGCAGTGGGTCGTCCTGCATGCCGGGGCCGACGCCGGGGTCCGCCCCCTCGGGTTGCGACGGCGGCGGCCGGCTCCCGGGCTTCTCGCTCATGGCCTGATGCTAGCCCGGCGACACACGGCGAGGGTGGACCTCGCCGACACAGCGACCGGTCCGCGTCGCTCAGGAGTCCGTGCTGCGCGGCGTAGTCGCGGATCTCGCCCACGAGCCGGCGGCGCACGTCGTGGTCGGCGAAGGAGAACTCGACCGCCGCGAGCGCCAGGTCGGCGACCTTCGGCCCGTCGAGGTCGAGCAGGTCGGCGGCCACCTCGTACTCATGGTTCAGCGTGGTGCCGAACATCGGCGGGTCGTCGGAGTTGATCGTCACCGGCACGCCGGCCTCGACGAACGCGGCCAGCGGGTGCTCGGCGAGCGAGGGCACCGCGCCGGTGGCCACGTTGGAGGAGGGGCAGACCTCCAACGGGATGCCCGCGGCCGCCAGGTGCGTGAGCAGCTCGGGGTCCTGCGCCGCCGAGGTGCCGTGCCCGAGCCGGTCGGCGCCGAGCTCCGTGATGGCGTCGCGCACCGTCTGCGGCCCCGTCGTCTCGCCCGCGTGCGGCACCGACCGCAGCCCCAGCGCCCTCGCCCGCTCGAAGTGCGGCCGGAACTGCGGCCGCGGCACGCCCTGCTCCGGGCCGCCGAGCCCGAACCCGACCAGCGCTTCGGGCAGCGGGTGGTCCTCGAGGTAGCCGATCGTCGCGTCCGCGCCGGGGACGCCTTCCTCGCCGGGGACGTCGAAGACCCAGCGCAGCACCGTGCCGCAGTCGCGCTCGACGGCCACGCGCGCCCGCTCCAGCGCGGCGACGTAGTCGGGGTAGGCGATGCCGCGGACCACCGACGTGTACGGCGTGCAGGTCAGCTCCGCGTACCGGATGTTCTGCCCCGCGGCCATCTCGCGACCGATCTCGTAGGTCAGCACCTCGACGTCCTCGGGCGTGCGCACCAGGTCGACCACGGAGAGGTAGACCTCGATGAAGTGCCCGAAGTCGCGGAAGGTCATGTACTCGCGCAGCTCGTCGGGGTCGCTGGGGACGACGCCCGGGTGCCGGCTCGCGAGCTCGCCGACGATGCGGGGCGAGGCCGACCCGATGTGGTGCACGTGCAGCTCGGCCTTGGGGAGGCCGGCGACGAACCCGGTGAGGTCGGGGCGGGGGCTGGCGGTGTTCGGTGAGTCGGTCACGCCCGCGTGTCTAGCACGCGCGGACGCGACCCCCCGACCCCCCGTCCCGGCTCAGCCGGAGGACCCCTGCGCCGCCTCGATCACGGCCTGGCCGGCCTGCTGCAGGTCCTCGATCCGCTCGCCGTCGATGAACACGGTCGGCGTGCCGGTGACGTCGTTCTGGCTCATCTGGTCGGTGGCGTTCTCGATCCACTGCTCGTAGACCTTGCCCTCGATCTGCGGCCGGACGGCGTCCTCCTCGGCGCCGGCCTCCACGGCGCGCTCGATCAGCTCCTCGTCCTCGGGTCCCGGGCCGCCCTCGGCGGGCTGGCTCCGCGAAGCTCAGGTCGTGGAACTCCTTGAACGCCTCGGTGCCGGCGGTGTCGAGCACGGCGAGGGCGGCGTTCATGGCGCGCGAGGAGTAGTCGTTCGCCGACTGCGAGTCGAGGAAGGAGACCATCCGGTACTCCACGCGAATGGTGCCCTCCTCGATCCCCTGCTCGATCTGGGAGCCGGTGGCCTGCTCGAACTGGGCGCAGACGGGGCACTGCAGGTCCTCGTAGATCGTGATCTCCGTCGGGGCCTCGGCCTCGCCGACCACGACGCCGTACTCGTCCGTGGCGCCGGCCGGGACCTCGTCGGCGGCCTCGCCCGAGGTGTCGCTGTTGCGCAGCACGAGGAAGATCGCCACGACGAGCACGATCGCCAGCGCGGCGGCGCCGCCGACGATCGCGGCCTTGCCCCACCGCTCCTTGCGCTCCACCGCCTGCTGGTGCACGCGGGCGCGCTGGGCCCGCGTGGGCTGGGCGCCCCGGGGCTGCTTGCCGGACGCCTTGCCGGTCGACGACCGGGCGCTCTTCGACTTCTGGGCCGCGGACTTCTTGGCCATCAGGGGTGTGTCTCCTCGGGGTGCTGACGGGGGTGGTGACGGGGGTCGTGACGGGGGTCGTGACGGTCGGGGTGATCCGGAACCGCGGCGGCGTCGGGCTGGTCGTCGGAGGGGCCGAGCAGCCAGCCGTCGAGCGCGTACCGGGTACGGGGTCGCCAGACCAGCCAGGCCGAGAGCGCCATCAGCCCGAGGTCGCGCGCGATCTCCCACGGGTACTCCGACGAGGCGCCCTCCTTGGCGCCGCCGCCGCCGAAGCAGCCGCAGTCGATCTCCAGCCCGCGGGCCCAGGCCGAGGCGATGCCGAACACGAACACGGCGAACAGCAGCGTCGACGCCACCCCCGCCCACCGGGTGAGCAGCCCGGCCAGCAGGAACAGTCCCAGCACGACCTCGAGGGCGGGCAGGAGGTAGCCGACCGTCTGCTCGGCACCGTCCGGGAGCAGCTGGTACGCGCGGACGGCGCGCACGCTGGCGGCCGGGTCGGGCAGCTTGAGCGCCCCCGCCACGATCCACACTCCCCCGGTCACGACGCGCGCGAGAGTCCCGATCCACTGCTGCACACGCCCACGCTAGAGCCTCCGTCTGAACGGAGCCTGAGCACCTCCGGCGCGGGCACGCGGCCGGCGGGCCGCTAGTACGGTGTCCGCGTGAACGAACGACTCGTCTGGATCGACTGCGAGATGACCGGCCTCGACCTGGGCTCCGACGCCCTGATCGAGGTGGCGGCGCTCGTCACCGACTTCGAGCTGAACGTGCTCGGCGATGGCGTGGACCTGGTGGTGCGGCCACCGGACGATGCGGTGGAGCAGATGTCCGACTTCGTGCGCGAGATGCACGAGAAGTCCGGCCTGCTGCCCGAGCTCGCCGACGGCATCTCGCTGGCCGACGCCGAGAAGCAGGTGCTCGACTACGTGCGCGAGCACTGCGCCGACGGCACGCGGCCTCCCCTGGCCGGCAACACCGTGGCCACCGACCGGATGTTCCTCGCCCGCGACATGCCGCAGCTCGAGAGCTTCCTGCACTACCGGATCGTGGACGTCTCCTCGATCAAGGAGCTCTCGCGCCGCTGGTACCCGAAGGCGTACTTCGCCGCGCCCGAGAAGCGGGGCAACCACCGGGCGCTCGCTGACATCCGGGAGAGCATCGAGGAGCTGCGCTACTACCGCGAGGCGGTCTTCGTCGACGCGCCCGGTCCCGACGGCGCGACGGCCAAGCGGATCGCGGCCAAGCACTCCGGCGCCCTGACGGGCTCTGCGGAGCCGGACGGCTGACCCGATTGGACCCGGGACCCCGGGCCGGGGCTAGAATTCCCCCGGCCGTGGCCGAGGGAGCGACCTGTTCGGGCCTCCCCCGCGCGCGGCCGTGGTGGGCGTAGCTCAGCTGGTAGAGCATCGCGTTGTGGTCGCGAGGGTCGCGGGTTCGAGTCCCGTCGCTCACCCCATCGCCGCCTCGGCCCTCGACCGCGACTCGCGGTCGGGGGCCTGCGGCGGCTTCGTCTCCCGCACCGCGGGGCGGCCGCCGGCCCGCCGCGGGCTGTCGCGGTCAGCCCGTCGACCCGCGCAGCACCGTGAACGGCGGCTCGATCAGGTACGGCGCCAGGGGGCGGTCGGGCTCGAAGCGCGGCCCCTGCGCCGGCCCGCCGGGGGCCACGCTCCAGGACGTCGGGGTCTCCACGAGGCCGACCGGGTGCACGGTGACCCCGTCGGTCGCGCTGACCCGGATCCGCAGGAAGTTCTTGTAGCCAGCGATCGCCTGCGCGGCGAACAGCTCGTTGCTGTTCACGTCGAAGCGGTCGGAGACGAACAGCGCCAGGCCGAGCACGAGGACGCCGACCGCCGCACCGACCGCGACCACGACGGCCAGCACGAGCGCCACCGAGAGCAGCCACAGCTCGCCGCCGAGCAGCGCGCCGACCAGCCGCGCCCCGAGCCAGGTCGCGGTGACCGCCACCGCGAGGTGTGCCACCCCGTGCACCCCGCCCAGCAGCCAGGCCGCCGGCCGGGTCAGCTTCGTCAGCCCGACCGCCACCGCGGGCAGGAGCAGCGCCAGCAGCAGGTTGCCGAGGCTGTCGCCGAGCAGGGCGGCGGTGCCCCACCAGGTCAGGCCGCCGAGCCCCTCCGCGGTCGTGCGCAGCCGGTCGGAGAGCTGCTCGGGCCCGGCACCGAGCATCCAGAGCATGCCGGCGGCGGGCAGCGCGTGCAGCGCGCCGATCAGCAGCGCGAGGCGGGGGGTGAGCGTGGGGAGGCTGCGGAACACCCCGCGGCCGAGCGCGCGGGAGGTCTCGGCGTCGGGGAACCGGCAGCGCCGCTCGAAGAGGACCGGCTCGCCGCGGCGGCGGTCGGTCGACTCGTGCGGCGGCACCACGGCCTCGTCGGGCAGGTGGTGGGTGGAGGTCAGGTACGCCCCGCCGCCGCCGGCCGTGACGAGCTGGCGCCCGTCGGCGGCCTCGTAGCGGGAGTAGTGGTGCTTGTCCCCGCTGAGCACCATCCGGACCTCCGCGCCGGCGGGCTCGACGAAGGTGCGCTGGACGAAGTCGATGGTGCGGTAGTCCTCGACCTCCTCGTGCACCGAGGTCCAGGCGGGCTTGGCGGTGCACAGGATGATCCCGTCGCCCGGCTCCAGCCGCGCCGACATCTGCGCCAGCCACTGGTGCTGGACGACGTCGACGTAGCTGTCGAACTGGATGTCGATGGCCCACAGCCACCACCTGCCCGGCAGCTGCACCGCGAAGTAGCTGCGGGACTGGCGCGTCTGCCAGCCCCCGACCCGGCGGCGCTGGCAGGAAGGTGCGCGGTGAACGCCGTGAGGCCGTCGTACCAGTCGTGGTTGCCGGGCAGGGCGAACATCGGCGGTGCCGACCGGTCCTCCGCTGCCGCGGGGCCGCCCCGTGCGGCCTCGCCGGGGAACGCGGCCCGGTAGGGGCCGGTGAACCGGTGCTCGTAGGCCTCCATCTCGCCGCGTGGGTAGCACTCGTCGCCCCCGAGCACGAGGAGGTGTCCGCGCGGCAGGTCGACGCCGGCGTCCTCGCTGCCCGGACCGCCGGTGCCGCCCGGGCCGCCGGTGCCGGTCGGCACGCGCAGCGAGTCACGGCCGACCAGGGAGGCGATCGCGTACGTCGCGTCGAAGCCGTCACCGGTGTCGGAGACGTAGTCGAACCAGACCTCCGCGTCGTCCTTGAACCAGTCCAGCGGCTCGCCCGCGGGCAGGGCGCCCATCGACTCGCGCTTGTCCTGGTAGCGGCCGAGCATCTTGCTGACCGTCGCGTATCCGGCGGCCCGCAGCAGCAGGCTCGGCGAGAGCCAGAGCGTGGCCTCCTGCGGGTCGAACGACTGCTCGGGCGGCAGCTCGCGCCGGGGCCTCACCGCCTGCTCCCCCGCTCGCCTCGCGAGGGCTCCTGAGGCCGGGTCGCCCTGGTTGGCTCGGTCCGCATCGTCGGCATCGTCGGCATCGTCGGCATGGTCCAGGTCCCCTCGTACGCACCGGCCCGGTCCCGTCACAGTGACGGGACCGGGCACGGCTGACAAGGACCGCCCGGTCTGCGTGTCGCGGTCTGGACCGGTCTGGACCGATCCGCACCGCGTGGCCGTTGGCAGGGTGCTCGGGACCTCGCTCTCACACAATCAGGAGAGTGGCACCACAACCCGGGAAGGCCGACCCCACGCGACGCGCGCTGCGCTTCGCGGTCTTCGCCCTGCTCTTCGTCGCGGCGACCTTCCTCGCGCGCGCCACCGTCCTGCCGCAGCACGAGCTGGCGCTGTTCTGGCCGGCGGCCGGGGTCGGGGTGCTCTGGGCACTCGTCACGGTCGACCGGCGGGAGCTGTCGCTCGTCGCCCTGGTCGTGGTCGGGGCGAGCGCGCTCGGAAACGCGGCGACGGGCACGAGCCTGCTCACCGCTGTCCTGTTCTCCCTGGCCAACCTCGCCACGGTCCTGGGCACCCGCGTCGTGGCGACGGTGCTGGCCGGGCGCGACGGCGGCGTCAGCCCGGACCGGCGGGCCGGGCGTCTGGCGACGGTCCCGGACATCTACCGCATCAGCGCTGCCGCCAGCATCTCCGCCGGCGTCGGCGGTCTCTTCGGCATGGCGGGCCTGCACGTCGCCGGCGCCGACCCGGGCCTGGTGCCGTGGTTCCTGTGGACGATGCGGCACCTCGCGGCCGTGGTGGTCATCGCGATGCCCGCGCTCGCGCTGCACTCCTGGCTGAGGCGCCCGCGCCCGCGGCCCGCGCCGTCGTGGCCGGAGGCGCAGGCCCTGATCGCGGCGACGCTGGCTGTCCAGTGGTTCGTCTTCGGCGCCGAGCAGGACCTGCCGCTGGTGTTCCTCCCCTTCGCGCTGCTCTTCTGGAGCGGCACCCGCATGCCGCTGTCCCTGGCGGCGTTGCACGGGAGCCTGATCGCCTTCTCGGCGCTGATCTTCGTCCAGCTGGGTGGGGGCGGCCCCGTGCGCGCGGTGTCGAACCAGATCGCCCAGGCGCTGACCATGCAGGCGTTCATGATGCTCGCGACGGGGCTGGCCCTGCTGATCTCCGCGGCGATGAGCGAGCGCGTGGAGCTGATCCACACGCTGGGCGCGGCGGAGCAGCGCGCCCGGAACCAGGCCTGGAACCTGCGCAGCGCGAAGGTCAAGGCGGAGCGGCTCCTCGCCGACGCACCGCACGGCGTGGCCGTGCTCGACCTCTCCGGCACGATCCTCCAGGCCAACACCGCCCTGGCCGCCATGGCCGGCCGCCCGGTCGAGGAGCTGCCCGGGACGGCGTTCGCCGACCTCTCCCCCGAGCACGCACCCGTCGCCGTGGCCCACCTCGAGGAGGTGGCGACGCGGGCGAGATCGCTCGTCGGCGCCGACTGGACGATCAACCACGGGGAGCACCAGCGCCACGTCGCGCTCAGCAGCCGCCTGCTGCAGGGGCGCGGGGAGGGCGACGCCTTCGTCCTGGTCAACGTCGTCGACCTCTCCGAGCGGCGGCGCTACGAGCAGCGGCTGGCGCACCTGGCGGACCACGACGTGCTCACCGGCCTGCTGAACCGGCGGCGGTTCGACGAGGCCATGCAGCAGCAGCTCGACCGGTGCGCGCGCTACGGCTACCGGGGCGCGATGCTGCTGCTCGACCTCGACAACTTCAAGGAGGTCAACGACACGCTGGGGCACGCCGTCGGCGACCAGCTGCTGGTGTCGGTGGCCACGATCCTGCGCAACAACCTGCGCGTCGGCGACGTCGTCGCCCGCCTCGGCGGCGACGAGTTCGCGGTGCTGATGTCGGAGGCCGACCGGGCGGGCGCCGAGACGGTCGCGGCCGGGCTGGTCGAGAGCGTCCGCGATCACACCGCCACCCTGGACGGCGTCAGCCGCCGGGTCACGGCCAGCATCGGCGTGGTCACCTTCGCCGGCGCGTTCGAGCACGACGAGGACCCGCTGACCCTGGCCGACATGCTGATGTACGACGCGAAGGACGCCGGCCGCGACCAGTACGCCGTCCTCGACGACGAGCTGTTCCGCTCCCCCCGGTCGGGGCCCGGCTGGCGTGGCGGAACCGGATCGAACGCGCCCTGGAGAACGACGACTTCGCGCTGCACCTGCAGCCGATCCTGGACCTGCACACCAACCGCGTCACCGGCGCCGAGGCGCTGCTGCGGCTCGTCGACCACGGGCAGCCCGTGCCGGCCGCCCGCTTCCTCTACATCGCCGAGCGGACCGGCCTCATCCCCCAGGTCGACGCCTGGGTGGTGCGCCAGGCCGTGGCGCTGCTGGCGCGGATGCGCCAGCTCGACCCGGACTTCCAGCTCGCCGTGAACCTGTCGGGCCACTCCATCGGCGACCCGGTGATCGAGGCCGCCATCGTCGAGGCCCTGGCCGGCCACGACGTCGACCCCCGCGCACTGATCCTCGAGATCACCGAGACCGCCGCCGTCGCCGACGTCCCCACCGCCCGCAGCTTCGCGGAGCGGATGACGGCCATCGGGGCGCGATTCGCGCTGGACGACTTCGGCGCGGGCTTCGGCTCGTTCTACTACCTCAAGCACCTGGTCTTCGACTTCGTGAAGATCGACGGCGAGTTCGTCGCGCACGCCGCGAGCTCCCGGGTCGACCGCACGATCCTGCGCTCGATCGTCGGGATCTCCCAGGACCTCAACAAGCGCACGGTCGCGGAGTTCGTGGGCGACGAGGAGACGCTCCAGGTCGTGCGCGACCTGGCAGGTCGACATGGCCCAGGGGCACCTGATCGGCAAGGCGGTGCCCGAACCGGAGTTCGTGCAGGCGCACCTGTCGGGCGCGCCGAGCCGGTGGACCGGCCGACGTCTCGTCCGCGCCTCCGAGGTGGTCTCGGCATGAGCGGCGACAGGCTCCAGCGCGGCGTCGGGCTCCTCGTGGTCGCCCTGGCGGGGGCGGCCGCGACCATGCTCTGGGTGGCGCTCAGCCTCTCCGACCCGGCGGCGCGGCGCCCGCCCGAGGAGGGGCGTGCTCTTCGGGGTGTGGGAGGTCTTCTACGACACCCAGGCGCCGCCGCTGCGCATCCTGCTGGCCGCCGCAGCCGTGGCGCTGCTGCTGGGCGCAGGGGTCGCCGCCGTGGAGCGGCGCATCGCGACCGTCTACCGGCGGTCGGCGGACGCGCACGGCCTGCCGCTGGCCCCGCGCGTGGTGATGCGGGAGACGTCCGGGGTCTTCCACGGCCCGGTGACCTTCACGGTGCTGATCCCCGCGCACAACGAGGCCGACCGCATCCGCGCGACGCTCGACTCGCTGCGCGACCAGCAGGAGCCGCCCGAGCGGATCGTCGTGGTGGCCGACAACTGCACGGACGCCACCGAGCGGCTGGCCCGCGCCGCCGGGGTGGAGGTCTTCCGCACCGTCGACAACACCGACAAGAAGGCAGGGGCGCTCAACCAGGCGCTCCGCGCCGTGCTGCCCGCGCTGGGCGAGAACGACGCCGTGATGGTCATGGACGCCGACACCGTGCTCGACCAGGGCTACCTCGCCGCGGCCCGCCGCCGGCTGACCGACGACCGGGCCCTGATGGCCGTCGGGGGCCTCTTCTACGGCGAGGAGGGCTGCGGCCTGATGGGGCAGTTCCAGCGCAACGAGTACGTCCGCTACTCGCGCGACATCGCGCGCCGACGCGGGCGCGTCTTCGTCCTCACGGGCACGGCGTCCGTGTTCCGGCCGCGAGGCCTGCGCACCGTCGCGGAGAGCCGCGGCAGCCTGCTGCCCGGGCTCCGCGGGAACGTCTACGACACCGCCGCGCTGACCGAGGACAACGAGCTCACGCTCGCGCTCAAGTCGCTGGGCGCGCTCATGGTCTCCCCCGCCGCCTGCACCGTGGTCACCGAGGTGATGCCCACCTGGCGCGCCCTGTGGAACCAGCGGCTGCGCTGGCAGCGCGGCGCCCTGGAGAACCTCGGCGCCTACGGCATCACGGGGCAGACCGCACGCTACTGGGCCCAGCAGTTCGGCATCGGCTACGGCGTGCTCGCGCTGGCCACCTACTTCGTGCTCTTCGCGCTGATGATCGTCTCGCTCGACTCGTGGGTGTGGTTCCCGTTCTGGGTCGGCCTCGGGCTGGTCTTCGCCGTCGAGCGGGTGGTGGGCGTCTGGGCGGGCGGCTGGCGGGCCCGGCTGCTGGGAGCACTGCTGATCCCGGAGCTGGTCTACGCCACGTTCCTCAACGTGGTCTACGTGCGGGGCGTGCTCGACATCGCGCGCGGCCACGAGGCCCAGTGGCGCCACGTCGGGCCGCCGCAGGAACCCGCCGACCCGGACACCGCCGAGGCGGCGGCATGACCGGGCTCGTCGCGCCGCTGGGCATCCTGCTGCCCGAGTCCACGCTGGAGAGCACGTGGTTCGCGGTGCTGGCCGCCTTCGTGGCGATCAACACCGTCATGTACGTCGCGCTCGCCGTCGCCAAGGCGCTGCCGAAGCTGCACCCGCGCGACTGGCTGCCCCGCTCCTACACCCGGGAGCAGACACGCAGCATCTACCCCGAGGGCTCGGGCCCCGTCACCAGGACGGGTGCCCCGGCGTCGGTCAGGAGGCGGGGATGACGCCGAAGCGACCCTTCTGGAAGTCGGTGTAGGCCTCCATGACCTCGGCCTTCGTGTTCATCACGAACGGCCCGGCCCACGCCAGCGGCTCCCGGATCGGGCGGCCGCCGACCACGATGACCTCCAGGCGCGGCGACCGCGACTCCTGGGTCCCCGCCGCCGCGAGCGTGACGTAGTCACCGGCGCCCATGGCCGCAGCCTGGCCGGTCCGGACGGGGTGGGCGTCGACGCCGACGCTCCCCTCGCCGGAGAGCACGTAGACCAGCGCGTTGTGGTCGACCTGCCAGGGCAGCTCCAGGCGCGAGCCCGGCTCGAGGCTCGCGTGCACCAGCGTGATCGGCGTCCGCGTGCTGCCCGGCCCGCTGTGCCCGCCCACCGAGCCGGCGATGACGCGCACGAGCGCGCCGGCGTCCGCGGAGGTGACCAGCCGGACGGCGCTCGAGCGGATGTCCTGGTAGGCCGGCGCCGTCGTCTTCTCCGAGCGAGGCAGGTTCACCCACAGCTGGATCCCGTGGAACAGGCCGCCGCTGACGACGAGGTGCTCGGGCGGGGCCTCGATGTGCATGAGCCCGCTGCCGGCGGTCATCCACTGGGTGTCGCCGTTGGCGATCGTGCCGCCGCCGCCGTGGGTGTCCTGGTGGTCGAAGACCCCGTCGATGATGTAGGTGACCGTCTCGAAACCCCGGTGCGGGTGCCACGAGGTGCCCTTGGGCTCGCCGGGCGCGTACTCCACCTCGCCCATCTGGTCCATCATGATGAAGGGGTCGAGGCGCGCGAGGTCGATGCCCGCGAACGCCCGGCGCACCGGGAAGCCCTCGCCCTCGTAGCCCTGCGGCGCCGTGGTCACCTGCCACACGGGGCGCGGCTGGTCGCCCAGGCCCGGGCGATCGAGGCGGGGCAGGACGGTCAGGTCCTCGACGGTCACGGCCGGCACGGCGGCCACCTCCTCGGGTGGATCGGTCTCGCCGGTCCCAACCGCCGGCGCAGTGCTTCTGTTCCCGGCGCCGGTCGCCCCGCGGCGGCGCTCAGCCCCCCGGGCGAGGGCCGAAGGCGTCCAGGATCGCCCGCGCGGCCTCGTCGGCGTCGTCGGGGTCCTGCGCGCCTGCGGACTGTCGCGCCGCGGCCAGGCGCGAACCGGCGGTGGGTCGGTCGGCCGCCGGCGCCGGTTCCGGCGCCGGCGCCGGCACCGCCGGGTGGGCGTGAATCCCCACCGGCTCGGCGGACACTGGCGCCGCCTCGACGGTGGCCGGTTCCGGTGCGACTGGCGCCGAGTCGGCCGGCTCGGCGGGTGGGGCTGCCGGGAGGTCGACGCGGAACGTCGAGCCGCGGCCGGGCTCGGACTCCACCGAGACACCGCCGCCGTGCTGCTCGGCGATGGCCTTCACGATCGAGAGCCCGAGCCCGGTCCCCTGGATGGCGTTCTCCGCCGCCAGCGACGACCGGAAGAAGCGGCCGAACAGCTCCGCCTGCTCCTCCTGCGGGATGCCGATCCCGGTGTCGGTGACGTCGATGCCGAACCGGTCGCCCAGCCGGCGCAGTCGCACCGTGACCTCACCGCCGTCCGGGGTGAACTTGATGGCGTTGCCGATCAGGTTGACCATCAACCGCTCGAGCTGGTCACGGTCCCCCTCGGCCCGCGCCGGCCCCTCGGGCAGCTGCAGCGAGACCCGCAGGTCGCGGCCGTGGAACCTGCCTTCGAGCGCGGCCCAGGCGCTCCGGACGACGTCCCCGAGGTCCAGCGGCTGCAGGTCCAGCGGCATCACGCCGTCCTGGATGCGCGCCAGGGCCAGCAGGTCGTCGATGAGCGTGAGCAGCCGGCTGCCGTTCTCGCTGACCCGGCCGAGCACCTGCGCCTGAGCCTCACTGAGCCGGCCGTAGTCGCCGTCCTCCAGCATCTCGATGAAGCCGAGGATGCTCGTGATCGGCGTCCGCAGCTCGTGCGAGACGCTGGAGACCAGCGCCTCTTTGACCCCGTCGAGCTCCTTCATCCGCGTCACCACCTCGCGCTCCGCGACCAGGGCGCTGGTCAGCGACTCCTGCAGCTGGATGCGGTCGGTGATGTCCTCGGAGGTGAGCACGTAGCCCGTCTTCGCGCCCCGCCCGTCCGTCAACCGGGCGATCCCGAGCAGGTGGGCGCGGGCCCCGCCGTCCGCCCGTCGCACGACCCACTCGCGGCGCGTCCCGGGCGAGCCGGACGCGCCGCTCATCGCCTCCATGACCGCGACGAGGTCGGGCGGGACGCCCAGGGCCCCCGCCTGCTCGGCGAGCTCCCCGGGCGGGAGGAGGTCGGCGACCGAGAGCGTCACCAACGTCGCGGCGTCGTAGCCGAACAGGTCCACCGCGCCCGGGTTGGCCAGCCGCACCGCGCCCGCGAGGTCGGTGGCGAGGATCGCCGTGCCCACGGTGCTGCGCACCAGTCCCTCGGCGCGTTGCCGCTCCCGGACGACGTCGGCCGAGCGTCGGTGCTGGATCGCGATCGCGATCGCCAGCGGGAGGATCACGGCGACGCCGCTGAGCACGTACCCCTGCAGCCGGAGGATCCCGAACACGGCGCCGGCGTCGTCGCCCTGCACCGCGAACGGCCCCAACCCTGCGGAGGTGAGCTGACCGGCGACGATGCCCAGCAGGGCCGCCTGGGCCAGCGCCATCCGGAACCCACCGCGGGTGGCGCCCCAGGCCAGCAGCGGGAAGACCAGGAACACGGTGCCCGGGATGCCGAGGACGAACAGGGCCGGCGTGGCGACCACGACGAGGCCGGTCTGCAGCACGACCTCGCCGCGACCTGCGCTCGCCGCCTCGTGCGGCGTGCGCAGGAAGAAGGGGACGATCAGCACGTGGGAGATGAGGTGGGTCGTCACCACGACGAGCACGACCGGGCCGGCCTCTGCCAGCGTCTCGTCCGCGATGCCGGCGAACAACGCCAGCCCGGCGACCGCGGCGCCCGTCACCGCCGCCGCGAGGCCGGCGACCACCAGCCGCATCAGGTCGGCGTGGTCCAGCAACCGCGCGCGGCCGTCGGGGTCGCGCGCGACGAGCCGCGCGACCACCCATGCCTCGACCGCCGCCCCGGCCGCGAGCGTGCCGGACGCGGCGAGGCCCAGGTCGATGCTCGTGGCGGTGAGCAGCGTGATCACCGCGACGGCGACCAGCGCCGCGCCGCGCTGCACCCGTCCCGCCGCGAGCACCGCCAGCCCGGCGCCGAGGCCGACCGGCCACAGGCCGGCCTCGTGCAGGCCGCCAGCCCCTTCGCCGAAGTGCTCGGCGGCGCGGAAGCGGCCGACGAGGAAGATCAGCAGCAGCACGACGCCCACGACGAGCACCGATCGCCGGCGCGGCAGTCTGCGGACCACGCCCATGGCTCACTCCTCCCGTCGCACCGCGCGACAGCCACCGCCGGGACGGTCCCGGCGAGCGGGCGCTGCCCGGTCGCCGTACGGTGTCCCGATGGCTTCCCGGTCACGGTACGACGTGGTGGTGGTCGGAGGCGGCCACAACGGACTGGTGGCCGCCACCTATCTGGCCCGTGCCGGCGCTCGCGTCCTGGTGCTCGAGCGCCTCGGCCACACCGGCGGGGCGGCCGTCTCGGCGGCGCCCTTCGCCGGGCACGGGGTGCGCCTCTCGCGCTACTCCTACCTCGTCAGCATGCTGCCCGCGCCGTCTCGTGGCGGAGCTCGACCTCCCCGTGCGCCTGGTCTCGCGGCCGACGGCCTCGTTCACGCCGTACGAGCGGGGCGGGGTCGCGGGCGGCCTGCTCGTCGGCCGCCCGGAGGACGACGAGACCGCGCGTGCGTTCGCCGGGCTCACCGGCGGCACGGAGGAGTACGCGGCCTGGCAGGCGTTCTACGGCGAGGTCGAGCAGCTGGCGTCGGTGGTCGCGCCCACGCTGATGGGCCCGCTGCCCAGCGCGGCGGACCTGCGCGAGCGCGTCGAGACCACGACCTGGCGAGACGTCGTGGAGCGGCCGCTGGGTGAGGCGATCGAGCGCCGCTTCGTCGACGACCTCGTGCGCGGCGTGGTCGGCACCGACGGGCTGATCGGCACGTTCGCGTCGATGCACGAGCCCTCCCTGGTGCAGAACCGCTGCTTCCTCTACCACGTCGTCGGCAACGGGGACGGCGAGTGGCGGGTGCCGGTCGGCGGCATGGGCGCGGTCACCGACGCCCTGCGGGCCCGGGCCGCCGAGGCCGGGGCCGAGATCGTCACCGGCGCCGAGGTCAGCGCGGTCGACGCCGACGCCGACGGCGCCGAGGTCACCTGGCGCGGCACCGACGGCGACGCGGTCGGCGCGCTGCCGCCGCGTGCTGGCCAACGTCGCCCCCGCGGTGCTGCGGCGGCTCACGGGCGACGGCCCGGGCGAGGAGCCTCGACCCGAGGGCGCGCAGCTCAAGATCAACCTGCTGCTGCGCCGGCTGCCGCGCCTGCGCAGCGGCCACGACCCCGCGGCGGCGTTCGCCGGCACCTTCCACCTCAACGAGGGCTGGGGCCAGATCGAGCGCGCGTACGCGGACGCCGAGGCCGGCCGGCTGCCCGCCGAGCTGCCCGGCGAGGTGTACTGCCACTCGCTGACGGACCCGTCGATCCTCGGCGACGCGCCGAAGGGCACGCACACGCTGACGTACTTCGGCCTGCACACGCCGGCCCGGCTCTTCGAGCGCGACCCCGAGGCCACGAAGGCCGAGGCGGTGCGCCGGGCGCTGGCCAGCCTGCAGCAGCACCTCGACGAGCCGCTCGAGGACTGCCTGGCCCGCGACGCCGAGGGCAAGGCCTGCCTCGAGGCGAAGATCCCGCAGGACGTCGAGCGCGACCTCGCGATGCCGGGCGGCCACATCTTCCACGGCGACCTCGCCTGGCCCTGGGCGGAGGACGGCGCCCTCCTCGACACCCCCGCCCGGCGCTGGGGCGTGGCGACCGGGCGGGACGCCGTGCTGCTCTGCGGGTCGGGTGCGCGACGCGGCGGTGCGGTCAGCGGCCTGGGCGGGCACGACGCCGCGTGCGCCGTCCTCGAGGAGGGCCTCGGCTGAGCCGCCGCGGCGCCGTCGGCGTGAGCGAACGCACCCCTCTCGATTTCTGGGCCACCGCCGCCCGCTGTTAGTCTGGGACCTGCTTCGGCAGGCGCCATTAGCTCAATTGGCAGAGCAGCTGACTCTTAATCAGCGGGTTGTAGGTTCAAGTCCTACATGGCGTACCATCCTCCGCGCGGCGGCCTCGAAGGTCAGCCGGTGGGACTCGATCAGCGCCGCGGTCGCGGCCATGCCCACCGTGCGAGCACACCTACGCCGCCGAACAGCGGAAGCGCCAGATGCCCCTCGAGGACGAGGCTGGACTCGTCCTAACGCGCCGGTGCCGGTGCCATGGGCGCCGCCAGCACGCCGAGACGAGGTGACGGACGGTCAGGCGAGGTCCCGGCGGCGGCGAGCAGGCGCTGGAGCCGCAGGCCGTGGGCCGCGTCCAGGCCCGGCTCGCGCCGCCGACCGGCGACCCGCGCGAGCAGCTCCTCGACGACGAGCCGCCCGCCCTCGGCCGGCGGGAGGCCGGGGCCGACCCACGTGCGCGTCCCGGCGTCGCTGACGACCTCGAGCCGCTCGGGCTCGGGCGGCTCGGCGACCGTCAGCGACAGCGCCGCCTGGCCGACCGCCCCGCCCGCGTGCCGTGTGGTCACCGAGACCCAGCGGGTGGGGTCGCCGCGGGCGGTCACCTCCTCCAGGGGCCCGAGCACCATCTCCAGCACGTCGAGGGCGTGCGGGCCGAGGTCCAGCAGCGCCCCGTGCCGGACGCGCCACGGCGTCGCGTGCTCGTGGCCCTCCAGCGCGGAGCCGCTCACCCATCGCAGCTGGGCGCCGCGCGGCCCGGCCGCGCCCGCCCACGCGGCGAGCCGCCGCAGGTCGGGGTCGAACCGGTGCCGCAGGCCGACCACCGAGGCGACGCCGGCCTGCTCGACCGCGGCAGCGAGCTCCCCCGCCGCGGCGACGTCGAGCGCCAGCGGCTTCTCCAGCAGCACGTGACGCCCGGCCCGAGCCGCCCGCGTCGCGAGCGGCGCCTGGACGTCGGGCGGCACCGCGAAGGCGACGGCGTCGCACCGCTCGAGCAGCTCCTCGACGGAGGCCGCGACCCGGGCCGCGCCGTCGCCGACCACCGCCCGCGCCGCCTCGGGGCGCCGGGCCCACACCGAGGCGAGCCGCGCGCCCTCGGCGGCCTCGAGCGCGGGCGCCCAGAACCGGGTCGCCCACGGGCCGGCGCCGAGCAGTCCGACGTCGATCATGAGGTGGTGCGCACCAGCTCGATGATCCGCGTGGCCAGCTCGGGGCCCTGGTCCTCCTGGATGAAGTGCCCGCCGGGGATCCGTTCGTGCGGCTGCCCCTCCGCGCCGGGCACGTGCGCCTGCAGCGGCTTGTCGGCCTTGCCCAGGATGGGGTCCCCGGCGCCGTAGACGGTCAGGAACGGCTTCTCGAACCGGCCCAGACCCGCCCAGGCGCGCCTCTGCTCGGGCATCGCCGGGTCGTCCTCGGCGAAGGGCACCAGCGCGGGGAAGGCGCGCGCCCCGGCCTGCGCGGCCCGCGAGTGGAAGGGGGCGTCGTACGCCGCCCGCTCGGCCCTGCTCAGCGAGCGCCTGCTGCCCACGGCCACCAGGCGCCCCGCCGGGAACACCGGCGTCCAGCGCGCGAAGGCCCGCCAGACGCGGAAGGCCGTGTTCGCGGCGGTCTGGCCCGCCGGCAGGAAGCCGTTGCCGACGACGATGCGCGCGAAGCGCCCGGGCTGGGTGCCGGCGATGCGCAGCCCGATCAGGGAGCCCCAGTCCTGGCAGAACAGGGTGAGCTCGCTCAGCCCCAGCTCGTCGAGGAAGGCGGTCGTCCAGTCGACGTGCCGCTGGTAGGTGTAGTCCGCCACGTCGGTCGGCTTGTCGGAGCGCCCGAAGCCGATCAGGTCGGGCACGACCACGCGGAGCCCCGCGTCCACGAGCGGCTGGATCATGTGCCGGTAGAGGTAGCCCCACGTCGGCTCGCCGTGCAGCAGCAGCACGACGGGCGCCTCGCGCGGGCCCTCGTCGAGGTAGGCCATCCGCACGCGCGGCTCGCCGACCTCGACGTAGCGGGGCTCCCAGCCGAAGTCGGGCAGGTCGCGGAACCGGGACTCGGGGGTGCGCACGACATCCATGGCGGGGAGGCTAGCGGTGCGCCGACGCCCGCCGGGTGCCCGTCTCGGGGACACCCACGGGGGCGATTCGGCGGCACCCACCCGCGTGCCACGGTGGTCCACCCGCGCACCCGAGCGAAGGAGCACCCGATGGCGCACACCGACGTCAGCGACGAGCTGTGGGAGGAGTTCCACGCCGCGGTGAACATGACCTCGGCGGAGCTGGAGAGCTGGCTCCGCGAGTCCGACGCCGGCGAACGGCCCACGGGCAGCGAGCCGCTGCCCGACCAGGCCGGCCCCGCGCCCGGTCGTCACGTCCTCGCGATCCTGCGCAAGCGGCGCGGCGACCTCACCACCGAGGACGCCGAGGTGATGGCGGCCGTGGTCGACCGCGTGCACCAGCAGCGCGGCGAGGAGCCGGAGCCGACCGCCGGCGAGATGGACTGGCGGCACCGCCTGATGGACGTCGGCCACGACCCGCTGCGGGAGGGCTGAACCCGCCTCCCCGGCGGCCGGGCGCGGCCCGGCGACCCGCGGGGCGTCAGCCGACCGCCTGGCCCACGACGTACGGCGTCCGCGAGAGCAGCGCGGTCACGGTCAGGCTGGTGACGGTCATCGCCAGGGCGACGCCGGCCAGCACGGTCAGCTGGAACACCGCGGCCTCGGCCGGGCTGGCGCCGCCGAAGAGCGCCCCGACGAACGCGCCCGGCAGCGTCACGAGCCCGGTCGAGCGGGTCTGGTCCAGGGTCGGCAGCAGCGACTCGCGTGCCGCCTCGCGGGCGATCTCCTCGTGCGCGCGCACCGGCACCGCGCCCAGGGCCAGCCAGGCCTCCACCTCGCCGGCGCGGGTGCGGACGGCGCGGGCGAAGTTGCGTCCCGACAGCGTCGAGGCGGTCATCGTGTTGCCGACGACGATGCCGCCGACGGCCACGACCGAGCGGGCGTCGATCTCCACGAGCCGCAGCGCGAGCACCGCGCCCAGCGCGGCCGCGGAGCCGGCGCAGACGCCGGCGACGGCCGCCCGTCGGCCGCCCCACTGCTCCTTCAGGCGGCCGCGAGCGGTCCACGACGCGGTGGTCAGCATCAGCGCGAGGAACGCGACGACGGTCAGCGGCGCCGAGAGCACGCCGCGCAGCAGCAGCGCGACGAGGGTCAGCTGCACCGAGGCGCGCGCGAGCGCGATCAGCGGCAGCGCGCCGAGCCCCAGGCCGCGCCAGCGCGCGAGCCCCATGGTCAGGCTGGCGAGCACCAGCAGCCCGGCGCCCGCACCGAGATAGTCCTGCAGCGTCACCCGCCCATCATCACGGGCGGCCGCCTCAGACCCGCGCGGACCCCGATTCGGCGTCGCCGCAGGCGCCCACGCGGTCGCGCGCGGTCAGGCCGAGCACCATCACGGTGACGTCGTCGGGGTGCCGCCCGTCGTCGAAGGCGCGCAGGCTCGTCAGGATCCGGGCGACCACCTCCTCGCCCGACCCCGCGGGGCGGGCGAGCAGCCGGGGCACCTCGCCGGTGAGGAAGTCGACGCCGCCCGGACCGGTCACGGCCAGCGCGTCGCTGTGCAGCATCAGCCGGTCGCCGGGCACCAGCACGCGCTCGCGCGCCGGGTAGTCCGCGTCCAGGCCCAGGCCCAGCGGAGGGCCGATGAGGTCGTCGGCCTCGGCGTCGGGCGAGCACGACCCGTCCCCCGCTGACCACCCACGGCCCGGAGTGCCCGGCCGAGGCCCAGCGCAGCAGCCCGGTCTCCGGGTGCAGCGAGACCGCGCACGCGGTGACGAACTCGGTGTCCCGCCCGATGCTGGCCGCGTCCGGGTCCGCGCCCATCGCGCTGTTCGTGAGCGTCAGGATGCGCGCCGGGTCGGCCTCGTAGCGGGCCGTGCTGGACAGCAGCGTGCGGGTGTACGCCGCGCGCGCGGCCGCTCCCGGGCCGTGCCCCATGGCGTCGCCGATGACGGCGACGACGTGGCCGCCGGGCGCCTCGGTCACCACCATCAGGTCGCCACCCGCGCCGGCGCCGTCGATCGGCTCGGTGCTGGAGGCCACGTCGACGCCCGGCACGCTGATCACCCGCGGCTGGCTGACCGCCCGGCGCACGGACTCGAGCCGGGCGAAGCGGCGGGCGTTGTCGACCGAGCGGTGCAGGCGCTGGCGTAGCTCGGCGATGTGGAAGGGCTTGCGCACGTAGTCGTCGGCGCCCATCTCCAGGCCGGTGGCCACGTCCTGGCCGCCGTCGCGCGCGGTCACGAGCAGCACGGCCGGGCCGCCGTCCTCGAGCGGGGGCTGCTGCTCACGCACGATGCGCAGCACCTCGAGCCCGTCGCGGCCGGGCATGGAGACGTCGAGCAGCACCAGGTGCGGCTGGTGCTGCTCGATGCTCGCCAGCGCCTCGTGGCCGTCGGCCGCGGTGTGCACCGCGAACCCCCACCGCGTCAGCTGGATCTCGAGCAGCGTCCGGATGTCCTGGTCGTCGTCCGCGACCACGGCGACGAGGCCAGTACCCAGTGCCACCTGACCCTCCTCGTCTCCGCGGTCCCCACCGGTCCGGGCACCGGGCCCGGGCACCGGGACCGGGCGCCCCCCACGCCCCGACCCGGTTCGGCAGCCTGCTCCCGCCGATCACCCATTGAACGCTGCCGCCGGCGCCGGTGCCTCGACCCTGCGCCGGAACACCGCATCCCTTGCGGCTCCCTTGAAGCGCACGGGCGTGGACCGGTGTAGACCGGTCCCGCCGAGCCCGCGCCGGCCGTCGTCGCAGCGCGCACGTCACCGCGGCGAGGGCCACCGTCAGGCGGCCACCTTGCGGATCACCACGAGGGCGCCCACGAAGCCCGCGACGCCGCCGACGACCTTCAGGATGTTGCCGGTGCGCGGGGCGCCCGACTCCACGTCGACGAAGTACGCCTTGATGACGTACGCCTCGCGGCGGGCGATGGTCTTCGGGCTCACGCGGTAGGCGAGCTGGTCGATGTTGCCCGCGAGCCGCTCGCGCGTCGACTCGATGTCGGCCTCGAGCGCAGCCAGTTGATCCTTGGTCACGGGCGCACGCTACCAAGGCTGCGCGGATCGAACCCGAACGGCAGCTCCAGGCGGTGCGCGGCCATCAGCGCCTCGTCGGTGAGCACGTCGTACGTCGGGGCGTCGGCGACGACGACGCCCTCGCTGAGCACGACCGCCCGGGGGCACAGCTCGTAGGCGTAGGGCAGGTCGTGGGTGACCATCAGCACCGTCACGTCGAGGCCGCGCAGGATCGTCGCCAGCTCGCGGCGCGAGGCGGGGTCGAGGTTGGACGAGGGCTCGTCGAGCACGAGCACGTCGGGTCGCATCGCGAGCACGGTGGCCACGGCGACCCGGCGGCGCTGGCCGAAGGAGAGGTGGTGCGGCGGCCGGTCGATGGCATCGGCCATCCCGACCTGCTCGAGCGCCTCGGTGACCCGCTGCTCCAGCTCGGCGCCGCGCGAAGCCCATGTTGGCCGGCCCGAAGGCCACGTCCTGGCGCACCGTGCCGAGGAAGAGCTGGTCGTCGGGGTCCTGGAAGACCACGCCGACCCGCCGACGCACCTCCTGGAGCGCCGTGCGGTCGCGGGTGTCGACGGTGCGGCCGCCCACGCGCACGTGGCCGGCGCCCGCCGGCAGGATCCCGTTGAGGTGGTGCACGAGCGTGGTCTTGCCGGCGCCGTTCGGGCCGAGCAGCGCGACGCGCTCGCCGGCCTCGAGGCTGAGGTCGACGCCGAAGAGCGCCTGGTGGCCGTCGGGGTAGGCGTACGCGAGGCCGCTGACCTCCAGCACGGCGGTCACCGGGTCGCCCCCTGCGCGTGCGGCCCGTGGCCGGACGCCGCGAGGTCGCGCGGCAGCGTGCCGGTGTAGCCGCGCGAGACCATCGCGAGGTGCACCCGCTCGCCGCGCTCGTAGGACCGGATGAACAGCGCGCCGAGCGAGCGGGCGAGCGTGGGCCAGTGCCGCGGCGAGCGGGGGTTGCAGCCGCGCGAGCGCATCGCGACGAGCATCCGGCCGAGCTCGGCCGTGACGACGTCGAGGTAGCGGATCATGAAGCCGGCGATCTGCACGATCACGTCGGGCACGCGCAGGCGCTCGAGCCCGCGCAGCAGCTCGGTCGGCTCGGTCGTCGCCGCGAGGGTGAGCGACGCGAGCACGCCCAGGCTTCCCTTGACGAGCAGCGCGCCGCCTGCGACCAGCCCCGGCTCCGAGACCGTCAGCCCGAGCACCTCGGTGCGCGGGCCGGTCGCCACGAAGGGCATCAGCAGCGCGAAGACGACGAACGGCACCTCCACGACCATCCGCTTGGCCAGGTAGAGCGGCGGCACGCGGCTGGCCGCGACGACGCCGAGGAGCAGCGCGGCGTACCCGGCGTACAGCAGCCAGGCCTCGCGCGGGCTGGCGACCACGACCAACGTGTAGGCCAGCAGCGCCAGCAGCTTCACGTGCGCCGGGGCCCGGTGCACGACGCTGTGACCGTGGTAGTGCAGGCGGTGGCCGTGCCCCGCGCCCATCAGCGCTCCCCGGCCACCGAGTCCGGGGCCGCCGAGTCCGGGGCCGCCGAGTGGGCGCGAGTCTCACGCTCCTCGCCGTCAGCAGGCGGGACTGGCGCCGACTCGGCGGACTCGTCCGCCGCTCCGGCCGGACCGCGGCGGCGGACGGCGTACGCCAGCCCGCCGGCGAGCAGCAGGACGGCGAGGGCGCCCAGGACGCCCGCGACGCCGCCGCTGAGGCGCTCGTCATCGACGCCGTCGGCGCTGTAGTCGGCCAGCGGGCTCTCCGAGACCGGGGAGTCCTCGGCCGTGTCGGCGAAGCCCACGCCTTCGGCCACGCGCTCGAGGCCGTCGGGGTTGCTGCTCGCGTAGAAGCTGCCGACGCCAGCGATCAGCAGGGCGACCGCGAGGCCGGCGACGAGGAAGGCCCGGCGGCTCACGCGGCGGCCTCCCCGGGCGTGCGGATCTCGCAGCTCGCGGCGCGCGATCATCGGCCGGGCGCTGTAGACCAGGTCGGGCCGCGCGGCCACGACGGAGGCCACCACCAGCCCCGTGATCGCGGCCTCGCCGAGCCCGATCACGACGTGCCAGGAGACCATCGCCGTCAGCACCGTCGCGGGGTCGACGGGCGCGATGCCGCCGACCGCGAACAGCACCGAGAAGACGGCCGCCGCCGCGGGCACGCTGAGCAGGGCGCCGAACGCCGCCGCGGGCGCCACCATGGCCGGGCGCCGCGGCAGCACGGCCATCGCCAGCCGGGCGCCGAGCCAGCCGACGCCCACGCCCACGAAGGCGATCAGCACGACGTTGGTGCCCAGCGCGGTGATGCCGCCGTCGGCCATCAACAGGGCCTGCACCAGCAGCACGACCGAGACGCAGAGCACCCCGGTCCAGGGGCCCACGAGCACGGCGGCCAGCGCCCCGCCGAGCAGGTGCCCGCTGGTGCCGGCCCCGACCGGGAAGTTCATCATCTGCGCCGCGAAGACGAAGGTGGCGACGAGGCCGGCCATCGGGGCGGTGCGGTCGTCGAGCTCGCGGCGCGAGAACCGCAGCGCCAGCCCGACGCCGGCGACGGCGACGGCGCCGGTGGCGATCGACGTCGGCGCGTCGAGGAAGCCGTCCGGGACGTGCATGGCGGCTCCTCGTGCGGCCGAGCTCCGGCCGGTCGATACGTTGGGGCGACAGCCCCGACGGGCACCGCCCACCCTACGTTGTTGCACATCGTTCGCAACAAGCCCCCACGACGAAGGAGCCCCGTGAGCGAGCACGCCCTCTCCCCCGGCGACCCGGCCCCGGACTTCACCCTCACCGACGACACGGGCGCCGAGGTCTCCCTGGCCGACCTGCGCCGCGACGGCAAGGTGGTCGTGTACTTCTACCCCGCCGCGATGACGCCGGGCTGCACGAAGCAGGCCTGCGACTTCACCGAGTCCCTGGACTCCCTGCGCGCCGCGGGCTACACCGTGGTCGGCATCTCGCCCGACAAGCCGGCGAAGCTCGCCTCCTTCCGCGAGCGCGACGGCCTCGGCATCACCCTGCTCTCCGACCCCGACAAGGCCGTGATGACCGCCTGGGGCGCCTTCGGCGAGAAGAAGATGTACGGCAAGGTCGTGCAGGGCGTCATCCGCTCGACGTTCGTCGTCGACGCCGACGGCCGGATCGAGCTGGCGCAGTACAACGTGAAGGCCACGGGCCACGTCGCGCGGATCCGGCGGGACCTCGGCCTCGACGCCGCCTGAGGGCCCGCGGGCGCGTCGTTCCTACACTGGGCGCGCGCCGGCCGGAGTGGTGGAATCGGCAGACACGCGGGCTTTAGGTGCCCGTGCCTTCGGGCGTGGGGGTTCGAGTCCCCCCTCCGGCACCCGGGCGGTCAGGACCCCGCGGCACCCGGCTCGAGCCGCGCGAGGCCGCGCGGCCGCTAGCCGACCGGGGCGCCGGTGGCCACGCGCACCCACAGCACGACCAGCGCGACCAGGACGCCGAGCGCGACGCCCTGCAGCGTCCCGATGCGCAGCTCGCGCTCCCGGCGGAACAGCACCGCGGCGGCGAGGCCGGCCACGATCGCGGCGCCGGTCCAGATCGCCCAGGTCACTCCGTTGCCGAGCGTCTCCACCGAGGCCTCGTCGGGCTCGTCCCAGGCCAGCAGCGAGACCCCCGCGACCAGGAGCAGCACCAGCACGGCGGCGCCGCGCCGCAGGCCGCGCGACCCGCGGGCCCGGCGCTGCGTCGTCTCCCGGTCGGTCGCGGTCACGGGCGGTCCCCGAGCAGCGCCGCGGCGCGCGGGGCGAGGTCGCGCAGGGCCCGACCGCGGTGGGAGATGCGGTCCTTGGCGTCGGCGCCGATCTCGGCGGTGGTCAGGCCCGCTCCGTCGGGGCCGTCGCCCGCGTGCTCGTCGGCCACGAAGACCACGTCGTAGCCGAAGCCGCCGTCGCCGCGCGGCTCGCGGATGATCCGCCCGGCCATGCGGCCCTCGGCGAGCAGCTGCTCCCCGCCCGGGGTCACCAGCGCGACGGCGCAGGCGAAGTGCGCGGCGCGGCGCTCGTCGGGCACGTCGGCGAGCTGGTCGAGCAGCAGCCGGTTGTTGCGGCCGTCGTCCTTCGGCCGGCCCGACCAGCGGGCGGACAGCACGCCGGGCATGCCGTTCAGCGCGTCCACGCACAGGCCGGAGTCGTCGGCGACCGTTGGCAGCCCCGTGGCCGTCACGCCGGCGCGCGCCTTGAGCAGCGCGTTGCCGGTGAAGGTCGGCTCGTCCTCGGTGGGCTCGTCGTACCCGGGCACGTCGTCGAGCCCGACCACCTCGACCCCGGGGAGGTGCTCGCCGAGGATGCGCTGCATCTCGGCGATCTTCCCCGCGTTGCGCGAGGCCAGGAAGACGCGCGGGGCGGCGGCCGGCACGCTCAGCCCGCCAGCGCCTCGCGCTGGAGGCGCGTCAGGTCGGCGCAGCCGCCCTCGGCGAGCGCGCAGCAGCGCGTCGAGCTCGGCGCGGTCGAAGGGCGCCCCCTCGGCGGTGCCCTGCACCTCGACGAAGGAGCCCTCGCCGGTCATCACGACGTTCATGTCGGTCTCGGCGCGGACGTCCTCGACGTAGGGCAGGTCGAGCCGCGGCGCGCCGTCGATGATGCCGACGCTGACCGCGGCGACCGACCCGGTGAGCGGGTCCCCGGCCAGGGCGCCGCGCTCCCGCAGGTGGGCGACGGCGTCGGCGAGCGCGACGTAGGCGCCCGTGATGGCGGCGGTGCGCGTGCCGCCGTCGGCCTGGAGCACGTCGCAGTCGAGCGTGATCGTGTTCTCGCCCAGCGCCTGGTAGTCCACGACCGCGCGCAGCGAGCGGCCCACCAGCCGCGAGATCTCGTGCGTGCGACCGCCGATCTTGCCCTTGGTCGACTCGCGCTGGGACCGCGTGTTCGTGGCGGCCGGGAGCATCGCGTACTCGGCGGTCACCCAGCCCAGGCCCGAGCCCTTGCGCCAGCGCGGCACGCCCTGCTCGGCGGAGGCGGCGCACAGCACGCGCGTCCTGCCGAACTCGACGAGCACGGAGCCGGCGGCGTGGTCGAGCCAGTGCCGGGTGAAGCGGACCGGGCGGAGCTCGTCGTCGGCGCGGCCGTCCTCACGCGGGGCGGCAGCGGACTCGGACGCGGGGTCGGACGCAGTCATGGCCCGAGGCTAGCGAGCCGCGGGCCGGTCGGCGGCACCGGGCCGAGCGGCCCGGCCCGCCACGCAGGCACTGCAGGCGGCGCCGTCAGGCGGCACCGTCGCGGTGCGCCACCAGGTCGTGCACGACGTTCCCCGAGCGCTTGTTCGACTCGGGCGCGCACAACGGGCACCGGCCCGTCTCGTCGGGCTCGAAGGTCTGGCAGACCTCGCAGGCCTGCTTGCCGGGGCGGGTGACGGACGGGCTGTCGTGGAGTCGCATGATCACCTTCGGGCGACGCGTCGAGGTCATGACGTACGGGCCCCGAGACCGGCCGTCACACATGGGGGTCTCCTCCAGTGAAGGACGCAGATCCCCGTGTGTGAAGGGACTTGACCGATCTGTGACCAAGCGCACCGGGGTCGCGCCGCCGCGACCCACCCTCAGGGGGGTGGTCGCGGCCGGCAATAGCGCCTGGCGCTACTTCAGCTCGGTGCGCAGCACCCGCACCAGCCCCAGCGCGAAGGGCACGACGATCCAGATCAGGGACGTCGTGCCCAGCTGGGCCCACTGCTCGCCGGTGAGCCCCTGGCCGCCCCCGACGTTGAAGAGCGGCTGCTGGGCCGTGCCCAGGTCGATCCACCCGGCCGCCTCCTGCAGCGAGGTCACCAGGTTGAAGACGATCGACGACGCGATGGGCGCGACGAAGAAGAACACGATGGCGGCGGGGGTGTTCAGGAACAGCAGCCCGTAGGCCAGGCCCTGGACGACGGTGAGCAGCTGGAGCAGGAAGAACAGCAGGAACACCGAGGCCGTGAGGTCGTCGAACCCGCCAGCGGCGCCGCCGAGCAACGTGCAGACCGCCGCCAGCAGGTTGGCCGCGATCCACGCGCCGACGCCGAGCACCAGCGCCGCGAGCACCTTGGCCGCCACCACGCGGCTCCGCGACGGCTCGAGCGCGAAGGTGACCATCGCGGTGCGCTGTCCCCACTCGCTGGTGACCAGCAGGATCCCCAGCACCGGGAGCAGGAAGCCCTGGGGTGTCGCCGAGATGGCGATGAAGCTCTCGAACGTGCGCTCACCCGGGTCCGCCACGAAGAAGAAGATCGACCATGATCGCGGCGGTGATCGCGACGATCGCGCCGAGCAGCCAGCGGCCGGCCCTGGTGTCGGCGATCTTGCGCAGCTCGACCGAGACCAGGCGCGTGAACGGCACGCCGGGCGTGCCGGAGACGTCGAGGCGGGGAATGTCGGCCGGCGAGGGCGGCGGGGCGCCGGTCACGCCGGAGGGACCGCTGCCGGAGGGGGTGCTGCTGCTCACGAGGGGGCTCCTGGGGTGGGTGCGGGGGCGGTTGCCGGGGCGGGGCGGGACCGACGGCCGGGCCTCGCGCTGGCTGTCGGCGGTGAGCTCGAGGAACAGCTCCTCGAGACCGCCGCCGGCGGAGCGCAGGTCGGTCAGGACGATCCGGCGCTCGGCGGCGACGCGGCCGACGTCGACCGGCGCGGCGGCCACCGAGAGACCCGGCCCCGCCCGCTCGACGCGGTGCCCGGCGTCCGTCAGCGCCCGGGCCAGCTCGTCGTTGTCGAGCGCGGTCACGTGCGACGAGCCGGCCGCCGGGTCCGCGTTCAGCAGCGATGCCTTGTCGCCCTGGGCGAGGATCTTGCCCCGGCCGATCAGGATCAGCTCGTCGGCGATCTGCTCCACCTCGTGCAGCAGGTGGCTGGAGAGCAGCACGGTCCCGCCGCGGCGGGCGAAGTCGCCGAGCAGGTCGCGCATCCAGCGGATCCCGGCGGGGTCCAGGCCGTTGGCCGGCTCGTCGAGGATCAGCACCGACGGGTCGCCCAGCAGGGCGTGCGCGATGCCGAGCCGCTGCTTCATGCCCAGCGAGTAGTTCCGCAGCCGGCGCTTCGACTCCGCCCGGTCCAGCGAGACGAGCTCGAGCATCTCGTCGACCCGCGTGCCCGGCAGGCCCATGGTCGCCGCGCCCAGCGCCAGGATCTCGCGGCCGGTGCGGCCGTCGTGCTGCGCCGAGGCGTCGAGCAGCACGCCGACGTGCCGGCCGGGGTTGGGGATGTCGTGGTAGTGCCGGCCGCCGATGGTGACCCGCCCGCGCGTGGCGGGCGAGAGCCCGACCATCACACGCATCGCGGTGGTCTTGCCGGCCCCGTTGGGGCCGAGGAAGCCGGTCACGCGTCCCGGTCGGCAGGTGAAGCTCACGTCGTCCACGGCGGTGAAGCCGCCGTAGGTCTTGGTGAGCGAGTCGACGGTGATCATGGGCGCAGCATGCCGCCGACGGGGCACCGGGCGCATCCGGAAACGCCCGCGCGGCGTGTTCGTCTCGTCACTCCCGCGTCGGAGGGGGCCTCACACCACGTGGACGGCGCCCGGGGCAGCGACCGTGAGCGGGCCGGCGTACGTCGAGCGGGCCTCGCGCAGGGCCACGCCGGGGTCGTGCCACGGTGGGATGTGCGTGAGCACCAGCCGCTCCGCCTGGGTGCGCGACGCCAGGTCGCCGCACTCCTTGCCCGTCAGGTGCACCCCCGGCGGGTTGTCGTCGGCCGCACAGAAGGACGCCTCGGCGAGGAGCACGTGCGCGCTGGCGGCGACCTCGTCGAGGCCGGCGCAGTCGGCGGTGTCGCCGGTGTAGGCGAGCACCCGGCCGCCGGCCTCGATCCGCAGGGCGTACGCCTCGACCGGGTGCACCACCGGTACGGGGGTCACCGTGAGCGGCCCGAGGCGCATGGCGCCGTCGTACTCGGTGAACTCGAACTCCTCGTGCATGCCGGGGTCGAGCGGCAGGTCGTACGCGCGGGCCATCCGGTCGGCGGTGCCCTTCGGCCCCCACACCGGGATGCGCGGCTGGTGGCCGGTGGGGTGGTACTTGCGCATCACGTAGTAGCCGCACAGGTCGAGGCAGTGGTCGGCGTGCAGGTGGCTGAGCAGCACGCCGTCGATGGCGAGCGGGTCGGCGTAGCGGTGCAGCGCGCCGATCGCCCCGTTGCCGCAGTCGATCAGGAAGCGCCAGGTGCGGCCCTCCTCGTCGGCCTCGACGAGGTAGCAGGACGCCGGCGAGTCGGGTCCGGGGTAGGAGCCCGAGCAGCCGACGACGGTCACCCGCATGCCCAGCGCCCCGACCGCCCGGATCGCCTGCGACGCGGTGCGCCAGTCGCCCTCCGGGTGCTCCGGGGTCCCGTACGTCGGCGTGCTCATGCGCGCTCCCCCGTCATCGCCGTCCCTCCCGCGTCGCCCGTGCCGCCGGGCCGCCCATCTCAGCGGGGTCGCCCAGCTCAGCGGGGTCGTCGAGCAGCCGGGCCGCCGGGCTCATCTCGACGCCGAGGAAGCGGCGCCCGATGCTCTCGAACTCCCCGGGCACCCCCGTCGTCAGGAACCGGTGCTCGGGCTCGCCGGACTCGCGCGCGAGCCCGGTGTCGACCAGCATCCGGAAGACCTCCTTCGCGCACTCGTCCGCGCTCGAGACGAGCGTCACCTGCCCGCCCATCACGTAGGAGATGACGCCGGTGAGCAGCGGGTAGTGCGTGCAGCCGAGCACGAGGGTGTCCACCCCCGCGGAGACCAACGGGTCGAGGTACTCGTGGGCGACGCCGAGGAGCTCGGAGCCGGCGGTCACCCCGCGCTCCACGAAGTCCACGAACCGCGGGCAGGGCTGCACGACCAGGTCGACGTGCGGGGCGGCCGCGAAGGCGTCCTCGTAGGCCATCGACTGCGCGGTCGCACGCGTGCAGATCACGCCGATCTGCCCCGTGCGGCTCGCCGCCACCGCGCGCCGGGTGGCCGGCAGGATCACCTCGACCACGGGCACGTCGTAGCGCTCGCGCGCGTCGCGCAGCATCGCCGCGCTGGCGGAGTTGCAGGCGATCACCAGCGCCTTCACTCCGAGGTGCACCAGGTGGTCGAGGCACTCCAGCGCGTACTCGCGCACCTCCCCGATCGGCCGGGGGCCGTAGGGCTGCCGGGCGGTGTCGCCGACGTAGATCACGGTCTCGTGGGGCAGCTGGTCGATGACGGCCCGAGCGACGGTGAGCCCCCCGAATCCGGAGTCGAAGACGCCGATCGGAGCGTCGGCTTCGACACGCGGCATGCGTCCTCCTGGCGGCGGGGGCCCTCGGCTCGACCCTGTGCCCGGCAAGGCTAGGGGGCCGGACCCCCGCAAACCACGAAGACGCGACGCACATCACGCGAAGTCGCCACGCCGGGCGCGGACCGTCGATACCGTGGCGCGCATGCCCCGACCCCGCCGCGTCGTCGCGGGCGGCGTGGCCGCGCTGGCCGGCTCCGCCCTCGTGATCGCCCTGCTCGCCGAGGCCCCCGAGGCCCCCGCCGCCCCCGGGCCGACCCCGCGGGCGGAGAACCCGGCGGCCCCGGCGCCCCGGACCGACGCGGGCCTCGGCCCGCCAGCGCGCGCGCATCTCCGGACCGCGCGGCGTGCGCAGCGTCGTCGCCGTGTCGCTGGACGGCCTGCCCCCGCAGGCGATCCGCCGCCTCGGCCCGGAGCGCGCGCCCACCCTGCACCGCCTGATGCGCTGGGGAGCGCACACCCTGAACGCGCGCACCGCGGTCAAGGCGCACCGAGACGCTGCCCAACCACACCGGCATGGTCACCGGCCGCAACATCGACCGCCGCTGGCGCGGCCACGGCATCGAGCACAACACCGCGAAGCCCGGGACGGTGCAGGGGTACGCCGGCCACGGCGTCGGCTCGGTCTTCTCGGTGGTGCGGCGCCACGGCGGCGGTTCGGGCCTGTTCGTCTCCAAGGACAAGCTGGGGCTCTTCAAGCGCTCCTGGTCCCCCGCGATCCGCACGTACGCCCTGCGCGAGGACAACGCGCAGCTCGTCGACCTCGTGAGCGCCGACCTGCTCGACCGGCACCGCGCCTTCCGCCTGGTGCACCTCTCGTGGCCCGACGAGGTCGGGCACGGGCACGGGTGGCTCGGCCCGGAGTACCTCGACGCGGTCGAGCGCACCGACGAGCAGCTCGGGCGCATCGTCGACACCATCGCCGACACCGACCGGCTGCGCAGCACGACGGCCCTGATCGTCACCTCGGACCACGGGGGCAGCGGCGGCGGCCACGACGACGCCCGGCGGCTCTCGAACCACCGCATCCCCTTCCTGGTCTGGGGTCGCGGCGTGGCCCGGGGGGCGAACCTCTACGGCCTCAACCCGGACCTGGGCCGGCCGCGCCAGAGCCGGCCGGGCTGGCGCGCGCGGCGCCAACCCGTGCGCAACGCCGACGTGGCCAACCTCGCCCTCGACATGCTCGGCCTGCCGGCCGTGAAGGGCAGCCGCGCGAACCGCAGCCAGGGGCTCGACTGGCGCTGACCCGCGCTACAGCTCGCCGCGCGTCGGGAAGGGGTTGAAGCGGCAGCCGCCCAGGCTCTTCGACTGCTGCATCATCACCGGCGCCGGGCGGCCGCGCCCGGGGCAGCCGACGTGGCCGCGGCCGAGCCAGTGGCCGACCTCGTGGTTGACCACCATGTGCCGGTAGCCCCGCAGCGAGCCGCGCGCGGCGTTCCACGAGGGCGTCGCGTGCTTCCAGCGCAGCTGGTTGATGATCACGTACCGACCGACCCGGCAGCTCCACTGAGCCGAGCAGCCCGAGGAGAACCGGGGCAGCCATCTCGGCTCGGCGAGCACGAGGGTGAATCCCCCACCCCGCTTCACCCTCCGGAACTGCGTCCCGCCGTTGCGCCAGCCCTGGGCGTGCGCCAGCGTCTGCTGCGCCTGGCGCTTGAAGGTGGCCAGGCTGGTCGTGATCCGGCCGCGGGTCTCGACGTGGTACGTCACCCGGCGGCGCACCGGCACGCGGTAGCCGATCGTCCTCGCCGCCGTGGTGACCGACCTCGGCGCGTAGCCCGGCCGGTGTCCGGTCACGCGGGCCTTGATCCGGTGGTTCACGTCCCAGGTCCTCGGCGAGAACCGCCGGCCCTTCGCCCCGCGGATCGGCTTCCCGTCGCGCAGCCACTGGACCGAGAAGCGCTTCGGCGACGGCTGCCAGCCCCCGACGCGCACGCGGAGCGTGCGTGTCCAGCGGGGGACGCCCGTCGTGCGCGGCCGCTTCGTCACCGTCAGGCGGCCGGCCTTGACCGGGCCGACCGGCGCCGAGAGCACCTCCGTGCTCTCCGCGCCCGACGCCGCGGTGACGCGGAACCGCAGGTTCTTCCCGCGGTCGGCCGGGGTCAGGCGGTACCAGCGCTTCGTGGCCCCTGCGATCTCCTGCGTGCCGCGCAGCCACTGGAACGCGCGCGAGTCGGGCGCCGGCGTCCAGGTGTCGCCGGCGCCGTGCAGGGCCTTGCCCACGCGCGGCGTGCCCGTGATCTCGGGTGGGGTGTCGTTCGCCGGTCCGGCCGCGGCCGCGGGCGGCGCCAGCGCCACCAGCAGCCCGGCCGCCAGCAGCAGCGCGAGGAGGGGAGCAAGGACCGGGAGACGCCGCTCGGGGCGCAGGGTCGTGGGCACGCCGGATGCTAACCCGGCGCCGACGCCGCCCGCGGAGAGAAGGCGCGGTCGTTGCGCAGACCTTGCGGATGCCGGGGCGCCGGACCAGTCAGGCCCAGAGCTGGCCCTCGAGGTGGTCCTCGGCCTCGTCGATGGTGCCCTCGTAGGCCCCGGTGGAGAGGTACTTCCAGCCGCCGTCGCAGACGACGAAGACGATGTCGGCGGGCTCCCCCGCCTTGACGGCCTTGGCCGCCTGACCGAGCGCGGCGTGCACGATCGCGCCGGTCGAGATGCCGGCGAAGATGCCCTCGAGCTCGAGCAGCTGGCGGGTGCGCCGCACGGCGTCCCGCGGCCCGACCGAGAACCGGCCGTCGATCATCTCCGCGTCGTAGAGCTCGGGCACGAAGCCCTCGTCCATGTTCCGCAGGCCGTAGACGAGCTCGCCGTAGCGGGGCTCGGCGGCAACGACCCTGACCTCGGGCTTGTGCGCCCGGAAGAAGCGGGAGACGCCCATCAGCGTCCCGGTGGTGCCGAGCCCGGCGACGAAGTGCGTGACGCTGGGCAGGTCGGCGAGGATCTCGGGGCCGGTGCCCTCCTCGTGGGCGAGCGCGTTGGCCTCGTTCCCGTACTGGTAGAGCATCACCCAGTCGGGGTGGTCCTCGGCCATCTGCTTGGCGACGCGCACGGCCTCGTTCGAGCCGCCCGCGGCGGGCGAGGAGTAGATCTCCGCTCCCCACATGCGCAGCAGCAGCCGGCGCTCCTCGGAGGTGTTCTCCGGCATCACGCAGACCAGGCGGTAGCCCTTCAGGGTCGCGGCCATCGCGAGCGAGATGCCGGTGTTGCCCGAGGTCGGCTCGAGGATCGTGCAACCCGGGCGGAGCAGCCCGTCCTTCTCCGCCTGCTCGATCATCCTCAGCGCCGGGCGGTCCTTGATGGACCCGGTCGGGTTGCGGTCCTCCAGCTTCGCCCACAGCCGCACGTCCTCGCTCGGCGAGAGGCGCGGCAGCCCGACCAGCGGGGTGTTCCCCACGGAGGCGACGAGGTCGTCGTAGCGCATCGGTGTCCTGCTCGATCGGTGGTGTCGGGTGGGTGCGCGGTCAGCGCAGGAAGCGCTCGGGGTCGAAGTCCTCCAGGGCGATGATCCGCACCCGGGGCAGCGGCGAGGTGAAGGCGTTGACGTCGTCCTCGAGGTCGAACATCTCGAGGCCGTCGAGGCCGGTGAGCCCCGAGGAGGCGTACTCCCGCAGCGCGACGACGCCGACGCGGCGGTCGTCGTCGGCGACCAGGGACTCCATCCACGGAGCGAAGTCGCCGTCGTGGCTGCAGAGCAGGACGTCGGCCTCGGGGTGCTCGAGCACCGCCTCCAGCGTGCGCTGGATGCCGATGTCGACGACCTTCTCGTCCGGCCGCCCCGACAGCGGGACGGGCCGGTAGTCCATCGCCAGCAGCGCGGCGACGAAGCTGTTCGGCAGCGTGCCGTGCGAGGCGTTCAGGAAGAACAGCCCCGTGACCGGCTGCTCCCACTGCGCCTGCGCGAAGGTGGTCAGCCGCTCCCAGCGCGGCCGCTCCTCGGGCAGCGGGCGCCGCTGCAGCAGCGAGTTGCCGAGGGTCGCATCGATGTTCTCCCCGTCGACGAGGAGGAAGGTGCGACGCTCGGCACTCGCCTCGGTCATGCGTTCGGCCCTCAGCCGCCGGCGACGGCGGGGAGGACGACGACCTGGTCGCCGTCGGAGAGCTCGGCGTCGAGCCCGCCGATGAAGCGGACGTCCTCGTCGTTGACGTAGACGTTGACGAAGCGCCGCAGCTGCGTGGCGTCGTCCTTCTCCTCGACGAGGCGCTCGCGGATGCCCGGGTAGCGGGCCTCCAGGTCGTCGAGGAGGCCGGCGAGGTTGTCGCCCTTCGCCTCGACGGCCTTCTCGCCGTCGGTGTAGGTGCGCAGGATGGTGGGGACGCGGACCTCGATGGCCATCGGGCTCAGCTCCTCTTCGTGGGTGCGCGGACCGGTGTGCGGCCCGGCTGGATCAGTCTGGCAGGGCGTCGACCACGGTGACCTGTTCCTCGGTCACCTCGCCGTCGACGATCCTGTACGACCTGAACTCCGGCGAGCCCTCGTTATTCCCGTCCTCGCGTGTGCTGACGAGCACGTAGTGGGCGTTCGGCTCCATCGCCAGGCCGATGTCGGTGCGGCTGGGGTAGGCCTCCGTCGCCGTGTGCGAGTGGTAGATCACCAGGGGTTCCTCGCCCGCGGCGTCCATCTCCTTGTAGAGCTCGAGCAGCTCGACGGAGTCGAACTCGTAGAACGTCGGCGACCCGGCTGCGTTGACCATCTCGACCACCCGGAGCGGGCGGTCGGAGCCCTCCGGGCCCGCGACGACGCCGCAGGCCTCGTTGGGGTGGTCGCGCCGGGCATGCGCGACGATGGCGTCGTAGGTCGCCTGGTCGATCGTGAGCACGCTCCCAGCCTAGGGGGTGCGTGTCACATGCCGGACGCCGCGCCCGCGTGGCGGACGCTGCGCCGGCGGGCGCCACCGGGCAGCCCCGGTCAGCGCATCACGGCCTGGACGAGGGTCTCCTGGAGGTAGCCGACCCACTCGTAGATGTCGTGCGCCTGCGAGCTGGGGTCGTCGTCGGGCAGGGCGAGCCAGTACGCCTGGTCGTCCTCCTCGACGCCGAGGCGCGCGGCCAGGGCGAGCCGCACGTCGGTCAGGGCGCGCATCCACACCTCGGCGGCGCGCAGGTCGAGCTCGACGTCGATGACGAGGTCCTCGTCGGGGACCTGCGCGGGCAGCCCGGCCTCCTCGAGCCCGTCGATCACTGCGCAGGCGGCCGCGACCTTGCTGTCGCGCAGCGCGCTCTCGGTGTAGCGCCGGAACTCCCCGGCCGCCTCCTCGTCCTCGGTGTACGCGGTGGGCAGCAGGCGGGCCAGCGCCGGGTCCTCCGGCGCGGTGGTGGGGCCGTCGTCGCCGAGCATCGCCTCGAGCGGGTCCTCGGAGACGGTGGTGGTGCCGTGCTCGCTGCGCAGCAGCTCGACGACCTGGGAGGCGAGCGAGCGCAGCAGGTCGGCCTCGAAGCCGCTGAAGGTCGCGATGGCCTGGCGGCTGCGGCGGTGGTGGTGGAAGCCGCTCACTCCTGCTTCTCCATCGTCGCCCAGAGGCCGTACTCGTGCATGGCCTGCACGTCGCGCTCCATCTCCTCGCGGCTGCCGCTGCTGACCGCGGAGCGGCCGTCGTGGTGCACCTCGAGCATCAGCTTCTCGGCCTTCTTGCGGGAGTAGCCGAAGTACTGCTGGAAGACGAAGGACACGTAGGACATCAGGTTCACCGGATCGTTCCACACGACGGTGACCCAGGGCTTGGCGGTGCCGGGCACGGGGTCGGCCACCTCCTCGGCGACCTCCTCGGGCTCGACCTCCGTCGGACTCGCGGCTGGCACCCGGCCATCGTGGCACACCCCTAGGGTGGCTCCGTGACCGCAGCGAGCCCCCCGGGCCCCCCGGCCGACAGCCCGTCGAGCGCCCTCATGACGGACCAGTACGAGCTGACGATGCTCCAGGCCGCGCTGGCCTCGGGGGCGGCCCGGCGCCGCTGCGTCTTCGAGCTCTTCGGCCGCTCGCTGGGCCCGGGCCGGCGCTACGGGGTCGTCGCCGGGGTCGGCCGGGCCCTGGACCAGCTGGAGCGCTTCCGGTTCGACGACCGGGCGCTGGCGGTGCTCAGCGACGCCGGCGTCGTCGACGACCGCACCCTGACCTGGCTCGCGTCCTACCGCTTCTCCGGCGACGTGTGGGGCTACCCGGAGGGCGAGGTCTACCTGCCGCACTCCCCGCTGCTCGTGGTCGAGGGCACCTTCGCCGAGGCGGTGCTGCTGGAGACGCTGCTGCTCAGCATCTACAACCACGACTGCGCGATCGCGTCGGCCGCCTCGCGGATGACCGGCGTGGCCGGCGACCGCCCCTGCATCGAGATGGGCTCGCGGCGCACGCACGAGGAGGCGGCGGTGGCGGCGGCCCGGGCGGCGTACGTCGCCGGGTTCGCGAGCACCTCGAACCTCGCGGCCCGGGCGCGGTACGGCGTCCCGACCGCGGGCACGGCGGCGCACGCCTTCACGCTGCTGCACGACTCGGAGGCCGAGGCGTTCCGGGCGCAGGTGGACTCGCTGGGGGTGGGCACCACGCTGCTCGTGGACACCTACGACCTCACCGAGGCCGTGCGGCTCGGCGTCGAGGTCGCCGGCACGGGGCTCGGCGCCGTGCGCATCGACTCCGGCGACCTCGCCGAGCTGGCGCACCGGGTGCGGGCGCAGCTCGACGACCTGGGCGCGACCTCGACGTCGGTGGTCGTCACCAGCGACCTCGACGAGCACGCGATCGCGGCGCTCGCCTCCGCGCCGGTCGACGGGTACGGCGTCGGCACCCAGCTCGTGACGGGCTCGGGCGTCCCCACCAGCGGGCTCGTCTACAAGCTCGTGGCCCGCGAGGGCGCGAGCGGCGAGCTCGAGCCGGTCGAGAAGAGCAGCCCCGGCAAGGCCTCGCAGGGCGGCCGCAAGCGCGCCTTCCGCCGCCACGACGGCGACGGCGTCGCCACCGCGGAGGTGCTCGTGCGCGGCCACGACGTCCGCGCCGACCCCGAGGACGCCGGGGCCCGGCCCCTGCTCGCCCCGCTGGTGCGCGACGGCGAGGTCGTCGGGCGCGAACCGCTCGAGGCGGCCCGGGGGCGGCACGCGTCCTCGCGCGCCGCCCTGCCGCTCGCGGCGCGGCAGCTCTCGCGCGGCGAACCGGTGCTCCCCACTCTCTTCGTGGACCAGCCCGCCCCCTAGCCTCGATCGCATGGACACCTCCAGCAAGCGCGCGCTCGTCGTGGTCGACGTGCAGAACGACTTCTGCGAGGGGGGTTCGATGGGCGTGACCGGCGGCGGCGACGTCGCGGCGCGCATCGACGCCCTCCTGGCCGCCCGGAGCGCCGGGGAGCACCGCGACCGCGCCTACGACCACGTCGTGGCCACCAAGGACCACCACGTCGACCCGGGCGACCACTGGTCGGACGACCCGGACTTCTCGCACTCCTTCCCGAGGCACTGCGAGGTCGGCACCGAGGGCGAGCACTTCCACCCGGCGCTGGACGCCTCGCGCTTCGAGGCGGTCTTCACCAAGGGCGAGCACGAGGCCGCGTTCTCGGGCTTCGAGGGCACCTTCGACGGCGAGACGCTGGCCGCCTGGCTGCGCGGGCACGGCGTCACGGAGATCGACGTCTGCGGCATCGCCACCGACTTCTGCGTGCGCGCGACGGCGCTGGACGGCGTCGCGCACGGGTTCGCGGTGACGCTGCTGACCGACCTGGTCGCCGGCGTCGCGCCGGCGGGCACGGAGAGCGCGCTCGCGGAGATGCGTGAGGCCGGGGTCGCCGGTGCCTGAGGGCGGCGGTTCGGCGACGGCGGCTCGACCGAGGTCGTGCCCGGCCTGCACGCCTGGACCGAGGACGGCGTCCGCTGGCTGCGGCTGGACCGCCCGGAGCGCTACAACGCCCTGACCGACGAGATGTCGGACGCGCTCGCCGAGCAGCTGGAGTCGGTGACCGCGGACGAGGTCGTGCGCGCCGTGGTGATCACGGGGACGGGCGCCGCGTTCTCCACCGGCGCCGACGTCGGGGCCGACCCGGGCGGCGGGGAGGTCATCTCCCGCTTCGGCGCGGACTCGATGGAGCGCGCGGGGCGGGTGGCCCGGGCGATCGTGCGCCTCGACCGGCCCGTCGTCGCGGCCGTGAACGGTATCGCCGCCGGGGTCGGCTGCTCCGTCGCGCTGGCCTGCGACCTGGTCGTGGCCGCGGAGTCGGCGTCCTTCCTGCTGCCGTTCGCGCGGATCGGGCTGATGCCCGACGGCGGCGCCACCACCACCGTCGCCGCCTCGGTCGGCCGGGCCAGGGCCATGCGGATGGCGCTGCTCGCCGAGCCGCTCTCGGCGGCCGAGGCCGAGGCGGCGGGGCTCGCCACGCACCTCGTGCCGGACGACGTGTTCGAGGAGACGGTGGCCGCCGTGGCGCGGCAGCTCGCGGCGGGGCCGCCCCTGGCGCTGGCGGCGAGCAAGAAGGCGATCAACGCGGCGACGCTCGGCAGCCCCGACTGCGGCCCCGGCGGCATCGACCTGGCCCTGGAGCACGAGGCGCGGGGTCAGCTGCTGCTCTTCGGCACCCAGGACGCCGCCGAGGGCATGGCCGCGTTCGCCGAGAAGCGCGCGCCGCGCTTCACCGGCTCCTGAGCCGGCGCCCGGACGTCATACGAAGCGGTCGTCATGACGACCGGCGCGGATGACGCTGGTGGGCGACGTCATACGAAGCGGTCGTGACGACGACCCTTCCGTATGACGTCCGGGTCAGCAGCGGCGTCGGCGCCCCCGCCGGGATTGCCGGCGCCAGGCCCCCCAACACACGTTTGACGGTCGCCGTGAGGCGTGCAAGGCTTAACCCTCCAACACTCCTTGGGAGGTCAGGTGACCGACGACGCCGTACGCCGCCTCCGCGCCGCGGCGCACCCGCTGCGGCTGCGGATGCTGTCCCTGCTCACGGGCACGGAGCTCAGCGCCGCCGAGGTCGCCCGCGAGCTCGGCGTGAGCCACGCCAACGCCAGCTATCACCTGCGCCGCCTGCTCGACGCCGGCGAGCTGGTGGTGGCCGGGGAGGAGGAGATCCGCGGTGGGGTCGCCAAGCGTTACCGGCACCCGTGGCGCGCCGTCGCGGACCGCGAGCAGCCTCCGCCCGGCACCGGCACCGACGATCAGGCTGCCTACGTGCGCGCGATGGCGGCGGAGCTGGTGCGCCGGCACGACCATGCCCGCCTGGGCCCGCCCCGGCAGTTCTGCGACGCCGAGCTGTGGGTCAGCGACGGGGACTGGTCCGAGGTGCGCGACCTGGTCGAGCGCGCCGGACGCCTGCTGCACGAGCGCGCCCGACCGCCGCGCACCGCCGGGACGCAGAAGGTGGCGCTGACGATCGCGGCGTTCGGCCTGCAGGACACCGGGGCCGACAGCGGCGGAGACACCGCGTGAGGTGGTCGGAGTCCCTCGCGCCGCTCGGGGTGCCGGCGTTCCGCTGGTACTTCGCCTCCCGGACGGTGCACCTGACCGGCAACACGATGGGCCACGTGGCCCTGGCCTTCGCCGTGCTGGAGGTCGACGACTCCCCCAGCGCCCTCGGCGTCGTGCTGGCCGCGCACAGCATCCCGATGGTCCTCTTCCTCCTGGCCGGGGGCGTGATCGCCGACCGCTTCGGCCGGACGCTGGTGATCCAGGCCGGCAACGTGCTGGCGGGCCTCAGCCAGCTGGCGATCGCCGGCCTGGTGATCAGCGGCGCGGCAGAGCTGTGGCACCTGGTCGTCCTCTCGGCCGTGAACGGCTGCGTCGCCTCGGTCAGCCTGCCCGCGATCGCCGGCGTGCTCCCGCAGCTCGTGCCGCGCGACCAGCTGCAGCAGGCGAACGTCCTCAACTCCCTGGTGCGCAACGCCCTGACGGTGATCGGTCCCGGCACCAGCGGCATCCTCGTGGTGACGATCGGGCCCGGCTGGGCCGTGGGCATCGACGGCGTGACCTTTCTCGTCGCCGCGGCCCTGCTCGCACCCATCCGGCTGCCGGCCCCGGACGGCGCCCCCGCCTCGGGGGTACTGCGCGACCTGCGCGAGGGGTGGGCCTACTTCCGCAGCGTCACCTGGCTGTGGGTCGTGGTCCTCGCCTTCGGCGTCATCTGCGCGCTGCACCAGGGCGCGTTCTACACGCTGGGGCCGGTGCTCGCGCGCTCGAGCCCCTTGGGCGAGGAGGGGTGGGGGCTCGTCCTCTCGGCCGAGGCGGCGGGGCTGCTGGTCACGAGCCTGGTCCTGCTCCGCGTGCGGCTCGAGCGGCCCCTCCTGTGGGGCATGCTCGGCACTGCCCTCTACGGGTTGCCCCTGGTGGCGCTCGGGCTGACCACGGACGTCCTGCCGGTGCTCGTCGCGGCCTTCGTGGCGGGCGTCGGGCTGGAGGTCTTCGTGCTGGGGTGGATGCTCGCGATGCAGGAGCACGTGCCCGAGCGGATGCTGAGCCGGGCGTTCTCCTACGACGCCCTCGGCTCGTTCGCCGCCATCCCGCTGGGGCAGCTGGCCGCCGGGCCCCTGGCCGTCGCGTTCGGCCTGCAGCCCGTGCTCGTCGCGGCCGGCCTGACCCTGAGCGCGGTCGCCCTGGCCACCCTGCTCTCGGCCAGCGTGCGCCGGCTGCCGCGCGCCTCCGGACCCCGGGCGGGGCACGGGCCGCCGCTCAGCACCAGCGTCGCGCCAGCTCCCGGACCACCGTGAGGTTGCGGTTCGTCGCGACGCCGAGGACCCTCTCGACGCGGCCGTTGTCGAGCCTCGTGCTCTGGTAGGTGGCGCCCTCGGGGATCAGCAGGTGCGCCGCCCGACCGCGGACGACCACGCCCTCGCCCTCGCCCGCGTACGCCGCGAGGTCGGCGACGCGCGCGGCCTCGGGCTCGCTCTTGAGCAGCGAGACGTAGTGCTTCCCCGGCTCGGGCCGCGCCGCCTCGATCTCCTCGGCGCTCGCGGCCAGCGCGGCGTAGTCGGCCGCGGCGAAGACGACGCACGGGACCTCGAAGCCGCGGTCGGCCGCGTACGCCTCCTCGAGCGCGGCCTCGACGCGCTCGCGCGACCGCTGCCGCCCCGTCACGCGCACGTTGCCCGTGTTCAGGTGCGTCGCGACGTCGGCGAAGCCGGCCGCCTCGGTGACGCGGCGGACGTCGTCCTTGCCGAACTTGCGCGTGCGACCGAGGTTGATCGCCCGCAGGAACACCACGTAGTCCGGCACGAGCACATCATCGCCGACTGGGCGTGAGTCCCGCGCCGAGTGGGCGCAAGTCCCGCGGGATTCACGCCCACTCGGCGTCAGCGGGTGGCGGCCCAGTCGCGGATCCGGTCGATCCGCGTGCGCAGCTGCTCCGCCGTCGCGACGGACGCCGCGGGCCCGCCGCACTCGCGGCGCAGCGCGGCGTGGGTGACGCCGTGCGGCTGCCCGGTGCGGTGGTGCCAGGCCGCCACGAGGCCGTTCAGCTCGCGGCGCAGGACGCCGAGGCGCTCGTGAGCGACCGGCTCCGTCTCCGCGGACGCCGCCTCCCGCTCCCCCGCGCCGGCGGCCTCGCCCGCCGAGCCGCCGTCGCGCGCCGCGCGCACGGCGGCCCGGGCCTCCTCGCGGGCGCGCTGCCCGGCGGCGCTGGCCTGCGTGCGGGCGCGCTCGCTCTGCCGCGTGTGCAGCAGCTCGCGCACCTGGTCGGGCTCGAGCAGGCCGGGGATGCCGAGGAAGTCCATCTCCTCCTCGGAGCCGACGTGCACCTCGCCCTCGTGGCCCCACTCGCCGCCGTCGTAGAGCACCCGGTCGAACGTGGCCTGCGACCCGATCGCCTCGTAGCTGGTCTCCAGCTCGTCGGAGGCCGCCTCGCTGGCGTTGGCCCGCTCGAGCAGCTCGTCCTCCGCCGCGAAGATGTCGCCCTCGTCGCTGACCGTGCGGCCCAGCACGTGGTCGCGCTCGACCTCCATCTCGGAGGCGAAGCCGAGCAGCGCCGGCACCGACGGCACGAAGACGGACGCCGTCTCGCCGCGGCGCCGGGCGCGCACGAAGCGGCCCACGGCCTGGGCGAAGAACAGCGGCGTCGAGGTCGTGGTGGCGTAGACGCCGACCGCGAGGCGCGGCACGTCCACGCCCTCGGAGACCATCCGCACCGCGACCATCCAGCGGTCCGTGGACGTGGCGAAGTCCGCGATCCGCTTCGAGGCGCCCTTCTCGTCGGAGAGCACGACGACCGGCTTCTCGCCGCTGATGGCCTTCAGCAGCCTGGCGTAGGCGCGCGCCGACGTCTGGTCGGTGGCGATCACCAGGCCGCCGGCGTCGGGCACGTGCCGGCGCACCTCGCTCAGCCGCCGGTCGGCCGCCTCGAGCACCGACGGCATCCAGGAGCCCTGCGGGTCGAGGGCCGTGCGCAGCGCCTGCGCGGTGACGTCCTTGGTCAGCGGCTCGCCCAGCCGCGCGGCGACCTCGTCGCCGGCGCGCGTGCGCCACTGCATCTCGCCGGAGTAGGCGAGGAAGAGCACCGGCCGCACCACCTGGTCGGCCAGGGCGTGGCCGTAGCCGTAGGTGTAGTCCGCGACCGAGCGCGGGACGCCGTCGGCGCCCGGCGCGTAGGTGACGAACGGGATCGGGTTCACGTCGGAGCGGAACGGCGTGCCGGTCAGCGCGAGCCGCCGCGTGGCGGGCTCGAACGCCTCGCGCACGCCCTCGCCCCACGAGAGCGCGTCGCCGGCGTGGTGCACCTCGTCGAGGATCACCAGGGTCTTGAACCGCTCGACGCGCACGCGCATCGCCAGCGGGTTCACGGCGACGCCGGCGTAGGTCAGGGCCACGCCCTTGTAGTCCCCCGAGGTGCGCCCCTTGCCCGCCGCGAAGGTCGGGTCGATCGGGACGCCGGCCCGCGCGGCCGCGTCGGCCCACTGGGTCTTGAGGTGCTCGGTGGGCGCGACGACCACGACGCGCTCGATCGCGCGGCGCGAGAGCAGCTCGGCCGCGACGCTCAGCGCGAACGTCGTCTTGCCCGCGCCCGGCGTCGCCACGGCCAGGAAGTCGCGGGGGTCCTCGGCGAAGTACTGCGCCATCGCGGCGGTCTGCCAGGCGCGCAGGGGCGCAGCCGTGCCCCACGCCGCGCGGTCCGGGTACGCCGGCGGCAGCGCCGGCGCTGGTGCGGACTCCGGGTCCGCGGTGTCGAGGAGGGTGGGCGATCGGTGCGGCGGGGGCCGTCCCGTCACTCGCCGTCCCCCGAGCCCTCGCCCTTCATCGAGTCCCAGATCTCCTTGCACTCGGGGCACACCGGGTACTTCTCGCCGGAGCGGCTCGGCACCCAGACCTTGCCGCACAGCGCGACGACCGGGGTGCCCATCACCATCGCCTCGGTGAGCTTGTCCTTCGGCACGTAGTGCGAGAACCGCTCGTGGTCGCCCTCGTCCGTGGGGTCGGTGCGCCGGTCCTCCTGGACGTCGGTCCCGGAACCGAAGCCGATGGTGGTGCTCATGGGGCGAGTCTAGTCCCTGCCGGACCGGTCAGTTCTGCTCCGGGTCGGCCGGTCGCGTGGAGTGCCAGGCCATCTCGCCCGGCTGCCGCCGCAGCACCTCGCGGCGCAGGCCGGTGGGGTCGACGCGGAAGGCGTCGCCCTCGGCGGCGGGGACGACGTACCAGTCGCCGCCCTCGACCTCGTCCTCGAGCTGGCCCGCGCCCCACCCCGCGTAGCCGGCGAAGATCCGCAGCTGCGCGAGGTCGCCGCGCACGAAGTCCGCCGGCGACTCGAGGTCGACGATGCCCAGGGCCCCGGCGACGGACCGGAAGCCCTCCGGGGCCACCGCGGGGTCCGCGAGGCGTCCCACCGCGAGCGCGCCCTCGGTGCCCACGGGCCCGCCGCGGAAGAGCACCTCGGGCTCCGTGACGACCTCGCCCCAGCCGTCGAGCACGTCCCCGACGAGCACGGGCGAGGGCCGGTTGACCACGACGCCGAGGGCGCCGTCGGAGTCCACGTCGAGCAGCAGCACCACGGTGTCGACGAAGTTCGGGTCGACCAGACTGGGCGCGGCCACCAGCAGCATCCCGGCGCGCACCCGCTCACCGCCGATCGTCATGGCGCCATGATGCCGAGCGCGCCGGACGACGACCAGAGGCGCGCGGGTGGCCGGCGTGCCGGGCCGGCGACCACGCCAGGCGGGCGGCTCAGGCGGCCAGCGCCTCGCGCAGCCGCTCGAGCAGCCGGCGGCCGGCCGGCCGCCGGCGTCCCCGGGCCGCCCGGGCGACCGGCTCGGGTGGCAGGTCGACCACGGCCTGGAACGGCGGCGTCGCGGCGCGGCGGTGCAGCGGGGTCTCGGTCATGGGTTCCGCCTCCTCGGGTGGGTCGCATACCGAAGGTACGTACTCACGGTATGCAGCCCTGCTCCTGGCAGGCAAGGCGGTCCGGCGTGACCTGCGTCGCCCCGCTCCCGTGACGCCGTACCGCGAGCACGCCTAGGGTGCGGCCATGACGAGAACGACCGCCGCACGGTTGCGCCGCACGGTCGCGGAGGCGGCCGGCGCCAGCCGTCGCGAGCAGTTCTCCGCGGCCACCAAGCGCGCGCTCGTCGACGTCGCCGAGGAGCTGTTCACCGAGCAGGGGTACGCGGCCACCTCGCTGGACACCATCGTGGCCGGGGCCCGCGTGACCAAGGGCGCCCTCTACCACCACTTCACCGGCAAGCAGGCCCTCTTCGAGGCGGTCTTCGAGCGCGTCGAGGAGGAGGCCACGCGCGCCGTGCGGGACTCGCTCGTGGGGCACACCGACCCGTGGGAGCGAGCCATGGCGGGCCTGCGCGCCTTCCTGGGCGTCGTGCGCCGGCCCTCCTACCGCCGGATCGTCGTGCAGGACGGGCCCGCCGTGCTGGGCTACGAGCGCTACCGGGAGCAGGAGGAGCGCTCCACCTACGCCACCGTCGTCGACATCGTCGGCGCGGTGCTCACCGCGGGCACGTGGACGGTCGGCGAGGAGATGGTGCGCACGTTCAGCCGGATCTTCTTCGGCGCGATGTCGTCGGCGGGCGAGATGATCGCGAGCAGCGACGACCTCGACGCCGCCTCGGCGCGCGTCGAGGACGCCATCGAGACGATCCTGGGCGGCCTGCGCGCCCTGATGGACGCCGACGAGGCGCCCCGGCTGCGCTGAGGCCGCCGGGCGGTGTCGCGCGACGCGTCAGCGCACGGAGACGTTGCCGCTGACGGGCACGAGCTCCACCCAGGTGTTGCCGGCCGGCACGGCGACCTCCTGGCCGCCCGAGCGCAGCTCGACGGGGGCGTCGAGGCTCGGCTTGGCCCACGTGCCGGAGATCTGGCGGCCGCCGTGGAAGATCGACATCGGCCCGGTGCCGGTCAGCTTGCTCTCGGGCACGAAGCTGCCCGCCGGGTCGCGGTAGCCCGCGTCACCCACCTCGACGCGCATCACGACCACGGTGTCGGCGACGAACTGCTCGTCGTCGGCGGCGTACCCGTCCACGTTGCGGTAGCGGCCCTGCTCGAGCTGCCAGGTGGTCGTGTGCCGCCCGAACGCGGCCGACAGGCCCTGCGCCGTGCGCCCCTTCGGCAGGTCCTTGGCCTTGCCCCAGGTGAAGTAGTCGTCGGGGTTCGGGTGGTCCGGGCGGGACCGCTTGGCGATGGCCTGGAGGTTCGCGAACAGGTTGTAGGGCGCCGCACGCCCGCCGTCGCGGTAGACGTCGGCGTTCGACTCCCCCAGGAACACGATGCCGGCCTGCTGCACGCGCCGGATCGTGGGCCCGGCGGCGCCGCTGGTGACGACGGTGGCCTTCGCCGGGGAGACCACACCCACGTCCGTGGCGCGCATCGAGCGCACGGGCCCGACGACCTGCGGCAGCTGCGAGTGGAAGAACGCCGCGAGCCGCGTGGTGCCCCCCTCGACCAGCTCCTCGACCACGAGGTCGGCCTGGTCGAGGCCGCGCTGCGGCGCGGACGAGGCGGTGTTGTCCACCTTCACGACGTACGCCGGGAACGGCTGCGTGCCGTCCCCCTTGTCCTGCACGGGCAGGCCGGTGAGCGGCCACGTGGCCGGCTCGTCCTGGATCTGCTTGCCCTCCTCGGAGCGCTGCCCCGGTGCCTGGTCGGCCGCCGGATCGGAGTCGCTGACCGACACCACGAACCAGGCGACGGCGCCGACCAGCAGGACGGCCACCGCCGCGGCGATCGCCTGGACCCGGCGCGAGGCGTTCATCGAGGCTCCTATCGAGGGGCGCTGAGGGGGTCAGACCTTCGCGCCGCCGTCGACGTACAGCGTCTGGCCCGTGATGTAGGAGGCCTCGTCGCTGCAGAGGAACGCGATCGCGGCGGCGATGTCCTCGGGGTGGCCCACGCGCTTGACCGGGTTGCGCTCGGCGCTCGCCTCGCGCAGCTGCTCGGGCTCGAGCTTGAGCCGCCGGGCGGTCGCGTCCGTCATCTCGGTGACGATGAAGCCGGGCGCCACGGCGTTCACGTTGACGCCGAACGGGCCCAGCTCGAGGGCGAGCGTGCGGGTGAAGCCCTGGATGCCCATCTTCGCCGCCGAGTAGTTCGCCTGCCCCTTGTTGCCCAGCGAGGAGACGCTGGAGAGGTTGGCGATCTTGCCCAGCTTCTGCTCGACGAAGACCTTCTGCGCGGCCTGGCTCATCAGGAACGCGCCCTTGAGGTGGACGTTCATGACGACGTCCCAGTCCTCCTCCGTCATCTTGAAGAGGAGGTTGTCGCGGGTGACCCCGGCGTTGTTGACCAGCACGTGCAGCCCGCCGAGCTCCTCGACGGCGCGGTCGACGGCGGCCTGGGCCGAGGCGCTGTCGGCGACGTCGCAGCCGATCCCGACCGCCTTCGCGCCGTCGGCGAGCGGGAGCGAGGCGGCCGACTCGCTGGCGGCACCCTCGTCGAGGTCGGCGATGGCGATCGAGGCGCCCTCGCTGGCCAGCCTGGTGGCGATGCCCAGCCCGATGCCGCGCGCGGCCCCGGTGATCAGCGCGACCCGTCCGTCGTAGCGACCCATGCTCAGCTCTCCTCGTCGAGGTGTCGGGAACGGGATCACTGTAGAGACGAGCGCAGACGCTCGGCGTAGGCCCCCTGCTCCGCGTCGTCGGCGTAGCGCGTGCGCGGCCAGAAGAACCCGCGCAGGCCGTCGCCCTTCGTGCGCGGGACGACGTGCAGGTGCAGGTGCGGCACGGACTGGCTGACCGTGTTGTTCATCGCGACGAACGAGCCCTGCGCCCCGAGCCCGTCCTTCACCGCGCGGGCGAGGCGCTGCGCGGCCTCGAGGAACGGGTCCCGCAGCGGCGCCGGCAGGTCGGTCAGCGTGTCGACGTGCTCGCGCGGCACGACCAGCACGTGGCCCTTGAACACCGGCCGGTTGTCGAGGAACGCGAAGATCTCGGGCTCGTCCAGCACCACGTGCGCGGCGGTGTCGCCCGCGATCATCGAGCAGAAGACGCAGTCCCCGGAGGTCGGCCCAGCAGGCATGGCGCCATCAGACCAGACGCCCGGGCGGGCTCAGCCGTGGGCGGGGCGCATGGCCTGCACGCCGAGCACGCAGAGCAGCGCGAGCGCCAGGCCGCCGTACAGCGCGGGGCCCGTGGTGGCGGTGGCGGGCAGGCCGAGCAGGGCGTTCCACCCCGCCGAGCCGGCGGCGGCTCCCGCGAGGCCGGACGGCACCGTCCAGCCCGGGCCGGGCTTGCCGCTCGGCTGGCGGATCAGCCCGAGCAGCAGGCCGATCACCCCGCCGGCAAGCATCACGAACCCCACGCCGCCAGCCTAGGTCGCCTCCCCAGCACCCGGGATTCACGCCCGCTCGGCAGCTCCTTCCGCCGAGTGGGCGTGAGTATCACCCTCGGGGCGGCACGGCGCGCGGGACTCACGCCCAGTCGGGGTCAGGCGCGGGCCAGGCGCCGGAACGCGTCGGGCCCGATCAGCTGCACCGGCTGGCCGAGCCGGATCCGCTCGCGCACGGCGAAGAGGGTGGTGCCCTCCGGCAGCCCGCTGCCCCCGCGGGGCTCGCCGACGACGAGCAGCGTGGTGCTGTCCGAGGGGGTGTCCTGCACGCGCGCGCCGGCCCGCCGGGCGGCGCGGGCGGCCTCCTCGCGCGTCAGGCCCGGGACGCGGCCCGCGAAGGCGAGGCTGCGCCGGCGCAGCGAGCGCGGCGGCCGGCCGGGCTGCATCGGCACGTCGACGAGGCCGTCGAGCGCGTCGCGGGCCTCCGCGGCGTCCCAGTAGCGCTTCGACCGGGCGCCGGTCGCGTGCCAGATCCAGGTGCGCAGGGGGCCCGACCCGGGCAGGTCGGCAATCGTGCGCCCCGAGACGACCTGGCTCCACCAGACCTCCCCGGAGAGCAGCGTCGCCGCCAGCAGCCCGACCTGGTAGACGTCGTCCGCCGACGCCCAGCGTCCGCCGCGCACCGCCTCGGGCGGCGAGAAGTCCGGCACGTGCCCGTGGCCGCGACCGTCGCGCGGGTCGAGGGCCATCCGGCTGATCCCGAAGTCGCCGAGCACCAGGCGGCCGCCCCGCAGGTAGACGTTGTTGGGCTTGAGGTCGCGGTGCGTCACGCCCGCGTTGTGCAGGCGGGTCAGCACCCGCAGCAGCGCCTTCAGCTCGCGGCGCACCCGGGCCTCGGGCCACCCGCCGCGGCCCGTCTCGACGGCGTCCCAGACCGTGCCGCCCTCCATGAACTCGAAGACGAGCACGTAGGTGCGCCGCCGGTCGCCGGCCCCGTCGGCCGAGGCCGAGACGAACGCGTCCAGCAGGCGCACGACGCGCGTGTCGCCGGCCAGCAGCTCACCGAAGAAGGCCTCGCCGTGCCAGTCCTGTCGCTCGCTGCACACCTTGAGGCAGACCTTCTGCGACCCGCCCGCCGAGAGCCGCTGCGCCTCGTAGGTCGTGCCGAAGCCGCCCTCGCTCAGGAGCCGCCCCACGCGGTAGCTGGTCCCGTCGTCCCCCACGAGCCGGCTGTTGCTGCGAAGCCTCGGTGCCATCGCCCTCCCGTCGCGTCGGCCGGACGGTCGGAGCCTAGCCCCGGCGCGGAACGCGCGCCCGCCCGGGTGGCGGGACCGCCGCCCGCCCCGGGCCGGCTCCGCCCGCCCGGGAGCCGGTAGTGGTTGACTGACGCCATGGCCGAGCGCCACCGAGACAGCATGCTGGCCTGCAGCGGGGAGATGGCCGGGCGATTCGCGTCGTTCGACTGGTCCGGCACGCCGCTGGGCCCGGTCGAGCAGTGGCCGGCGAGCCTGCGCACCACCTGCGCGATGATGCTGCGCAGCCGGTTCCCCATGCTCCTGTCCTGGGGCGAGGAGCTGGTGATGCTCTACAACGACGCGTTCATCCCGGCGCTGGGCGCCAAGCACCCCGCGGCGCTGGGCGGTCGGCTGGCCGAGCAGTTCGCCGAGGTCTGGGACGAGGTCGGCCCGATGCAGCGCTCGGTGCTGGCCGGCGGCGAGGCCACGTACTTCGAGGACCTCCCGCGGACGATCGAGCGCGGCCAGGGGCCCGAGGAGACCTTCTTCACCTTCTCCTACTCCCACGTGCCCGCCACCGACGGACCCGGCGGGGTGCTGGCCGTCCTGGCCATCACCACGGGCAAGGTCGTCGGCGCCCGCCGCCTCGCCCTGCTCAACGCCCTGGCCACCGGCTCCACCGAGACGACCGACCCCGACCGGGCCCTCGCCGCCTGCCTGGACCTCCTCGGCACCGCCACGTCCGACCTCCTGCACGGCGCGGCCTACACGGTCCGCGAGGGCGAGCTGGTGCGGGAGGGGTGGTTCGGGTAGATCCCGGCCGGCTGGCCCGAGCGGATCGCTCCCGCCGCCGCCCATCCCGCGGCGACGGCCTGGCGCGAGGGCCGCGTGGTCGTCGAGGACGCGGAGGAGGTCACGCCTGCCGCGACGGCGGAACATCGGGCGCGGCACCGCGTGGCGCTGCCGGTCCGCGCGCGCGGCGGCGTGGCCGCCGTGCTCCTCGTCGCGCCGCACCCCCTGCGGCCGCTGGACGAGGGCCACCGCCGGTTCCTCGACCTGCTCGGCGACCAGGTCGGTCAGGTCGTCTCCCTGGCCACCGCCCGCGCCGACGAGCAGGCACGCCTCGAGGCCCTGGCCGCCATCGACGCGGCCAAGAGCGAGCTGCTCTCCAGCGTCAGCCACGAGTTCCGCACGCCGCTCACGCTGCTGCTGGGCCCGCTGGAGGACGCGCTCGACGGCCGCGCCGGAGGCCTGGACCTCGCGACGCTCGGCGCCATGCACCAGGGCGCGCACCGCCTGCTGCGGATGGTCAACGACCTGCTCGACATCGCCCGCATCGACGCCGGCGGCCGGGTCGTGGATCCCGAGCCCACCGACGTCGCGGGGTTGACCGAGGAGCTGCTCGAGCCGTTCCGCGGCGCGGCCGCGCGTTCCGGGCTGGCCTTCGACGCCCGGATCGACCACGCCATCGGCGCCGTCGAGACCGACCCGCGGCTGTGGGAGAAGATCCTGCTCAACCTCGTCTCCAACGCCGTGAAGTACACCCACACCGGTGGCATCACGGTCGAGCTGCGCGCCGACGGCGACGAGGCGGCCGCCGGGGAGCACCTGGTGCTGCGCGTCGCGGACACCGGCGTCGGGATCGCGGCCGACGAGGTGGACCGCGTCTTCGAGCGCTTCCACCGGGCTTCCGGCAGCGTCGGCCGGAGCATCGAGGGCACGGGGCTGGGCCTCGCCCTCGTGGCCGAGGCGGCGCACGCACAGGGTGGCACCGCCGCGGCCAGCTCCCAAGTGGGCGAAGGGTCCTCCTTCGAGGTACGACTCCCGCTCGCGCGCGTCGGTGCCGGCGCGACCGTGCCCGCGCGGGGCGGCGACCGGACGGCCTCCGCGGCGATGGCCATGGCCCTCGAGCTGGCCGGCGAGCTGCCCGGCTCGCTGACCGGCGTCCCGGCCGCCGACGCCGCGCGCGCCGACGCGCCGCTGACCATGCACCCACCTGACTGGCTGCGACCCGAGGGCGAGCGCCCGACAATCCTCGTCGTCGACGACAGCCAGGCGATGCGGAGCCGGCTCGAGCGGGTGCTCGGCGAGGTGGGCGCCGTCGTCACCGCCACGGACGGGGAGCAGGCACTGGCCGTGCTGCGGCACTCCCCCGTCGACCTGGTGGTCACCGACGTGATGATGCCGCGGCTGGACGGCGTCGGCCTGCTGCGGGCAATCCGCGCCGACGAGTCGCTGGCGCCGGTCCCGGTGGTCGTGCTCTCGGCCCGCGCCGGCGCCGAGGCGGCCACGCACGCGCTGGAGATCGGCGCCGACGACTACGTGGTCAAGCCCTTCACCCGCACCGAGCTGCTGGCCCGGTGCCGCGCGAGCCTGGAACTGGCGCGGCACCGTGCGCACGTCTCGGCCCTCGCCGCTCGGTCGGCGCTCGTGGCCGGGGTCAGCCACGACATGCTCACGCCCCTGGCCGTGATCAGCTCGGTGCTGGAGACCCTCTGCGAGCCGGGCCTCGAGCCGGACCTGCGGGTCGGGCTGAGCCAGCGCGCCCTCCCGCGCGCGCAGGAGCTGGAGCGGCTGATCCGGCAGTTCCTGGACTGGTCACGCCTGTCGGCCGGCAAGCCGATCGCGACCTTCAGCTCGCCGGTCGACGTGGTGCCCCTGGTCACCGAGGTCGTGGCCACCTACCCCGGCGCCACGCTCGAGCCGGGCCCCGAGTCCGCGACGGTCTCCTGCGACGCGCCGCGCACCCAGCAGGTCCTGCACAACCTGCTCAGCAACGCCACGCGGGCCGCCCGCGACACCGTGCGCGTCGCCGTCCGCCCGGCCGACGACGACGACGATGTGCCGGGGGCGGGGCCGCCCGAGGCCTACGATGTCGCCGTGACCGACGACGGACCGGGCGTCTCCGAGCACGTGCGGCCACAGCTGTTCATGCCCTACGGCCCCTCCGACCGCACCGACGGCGGGAGCCACGGGCTCGGCCTGTTCGTGTCCCGCGAGACCGCCCGGGCGCAGGGGGGCGACCTCGTCCTCGAGTCCACGGGCGAGGGGGGCAGCACCTTCGTCCTGCGTCTGCGGGCGAGTCGAGTCGTGAGGGTCCGCGTGCTCCTGGCCGACGACGACGAGGACCTCCGCTTCGTCGTCGAACAGCTCCTGGGTCGCCGTGGCTGGTCGCTGACCACCGTGGCGAACGGCGACCAGGCGCAGTCGCTGCTCACCGTCGAGTCGTTCGACGTGCTGGTGCTCGACGAGAACATGCCACCGGGCTCGGGGCTCGAGGTCGCCGAGGTGCTGCGCGAGGCCGGCGACACGACCCCGGTCATCCTCTTCACCGGCATGGCGCCGACCATCGACGCCGACAGGGTCGACCAGCTCGGCGTCCGGCTGCTGCCCAAGGCCGAGGTGATCAAGCTCGGCTCGGTCGTCGCCTCGGTGCTGGGCGCCGACCACGCCCCAGGAACCTGAGCCACACCGATCCGGACGCACGAGAGCCGCCCCGACGTCGTCGGGGCGGCTCTCGTGTCAGGTGAGGGCTGGGTGGAGCTGGCGGGAATCGAACCCGCGTCCTCGAGCGCCGAACCAGGTCTTCTACGGGTGTAGTCCGTGCTGACGATTTTCTCGGCCCCGGTGCTGCCACGGACAGCTCACCGACGGGCCCAGCCGGAAGTAAAGTCCCTGCCAGCCGTTCCGGCGCGTGCTGGCAGGCGAGCCTCCTAGTCGAGGCCAGGGTCCGGGTCGGAGGCGGGCACCCGGTCTGACCCTTCGGTCACTGCTCAGGCAGCGAGAGCGAAGTCAGTGCGCGTGTTGTCGGCACTTGTTGTTCCCAGCGATCGTTTACGAGATGACGCTGGCTCCTCGACCCGCTTCTCCTGGAACTAGCGTCCCAAGTCGAAACCGATCAGCCCCTCTGGTGTTGTCAACGCCGCCCGGCCGTGCCGCGCGACGAGTCCATCGTACCCGCCGCAACGGCACGGCATGCACGCTATTCCGCGGGGTCTCGATACGCCGCTCGCCGCGGCTACTCGACCACCGAGGGACGGCATGCACCGCTACCGCGGGGTCTCGATACGCCTCGTTCCTCGCGGCTATTCGACCCCGAGGATCCCGGGGACGCCGAGCAGCGCCGCGCCGTTCTCCCAGCACACCCGCCGCAGCCAGTCGTCGCCGAGGCCGAGGCGCTCCAGCGACTCGAGCTGGTGGTGGTAGGGGTAGGGGATGTTCGGGTAGTCCGAGCCGAGCAGGATCTTCTCCCCCAGGTCGGCCACGCGGGGCAGCAGGTCGGGTGGGTACTGCCCGCCGAGGCGCGACGAGAAGTCCACGAAGGCCATCGTGGTGTCCAGCAGGACCCGCTCGTACCGCTCGGCGAGGTCGAGGAACGGCTCGTACTCCGGCACGCCCATGTGCGCGACCACCAGTCGCAGCCGCGGGTGCCGGGCCAGCAGCTCCGCGACCGGGCCGGGGCCCGTGTGCTCGGTGCCCACCGGGCCCGAGCCGACGTGCGCGACGACCGGCGTGCCGGACTCCGCGAGCAGGCCCCAGGCCTCGTCCAGCGCGGGGTCGCTGACGGAGAAGGCGCCGACCTGCACGTGCACCTTGACCACGGCCAGGCCCTGCTCGAGCCGGCGGGCGAGGTAGTCGGCGACGCCGTCCTCGGGGAAGATCGTGCCGCAGTGGGCGGCCTCCGGCACCGCGGCCGCGAAGTCGGCGGCCCAGTCGTTGAGGAACTCGGCCATCCCCGGCCGGTGGGCGTAGGGCAGCGCGGTGAAGCGGCGCACGCCGAGCGCGCGCAGCCCCTCGACCAGGACGTCGTCGGCGTCGCGGTAGCGCAGCGGCCACGCGCCGCCGATCAGGGGCCCCGCGCTGTCGAACTGCTCGCGCACCTTGGCCATCACCCGCGGCGGCAGGAAGTGGGTGTGCACGTCGACGAGCCCGGGCAGGCCGAGGCGGCGCCAGAACGCGCGGGTCTCCTCGACCGGCTCGTCGGCGGGCAGCGGGCTGCTCGTCACGCCTTGCCCTTCAGCCGGCGGCCGAGCTCCGCCTGCTTCTCGCGCTCGAACTGGCGCTTCGCGATCGTGTGTCGCTTGTCGTGCTGCTTCTTGCCCTTCGCCAGGCCGATCTCGACCTTCGCCTTGCCGTCGCGGAAGTAGAGCGTCAGCGGCACCAGCGTGTAGCCGGGGTCGCTGATCTTGCGCTCGATGCGGGCGATCTCCTCGCGGTGCAGCAGCAGCTTGCGGCGGCGGCGGGCGGCGTGGTTGGTCCACGTGCCCTGCACGTACTCCGGGATGTGCACGCCCAGCAGCCACACCTCGTGGTCGTCGACCTCGCCGAAGCCCTCGGTCAGGTTGGCGCGTCCCATCCGCAGCGACTTCACCTCGGTGCCCATCAGGGCGATGCCCGCCTCCCACGTGTCCTCGATGTGGAAGTCGTGGCGCGCCTTCCGGTTCTGCGCGATCACCTTGCGCCCCTGCTCCTTGGCCATCCGCCCATCATCCCAGCCGGGGCCACGGGTTTCCCACCGGCGGGCCCCGGAGCGAAGGGTCAGAGCCAGCTCATGGGGTCCACGGCGCCACCGTTCACGGTCACGGTGAAGTGCAGGTGGCAGCCGGTGGACCAGCCGGTCGAGCCGACGTACCCCACGACCTGGCCGCGGGAGACCCGCTGCCCCGGCGAGACGGTGTAGCTCGTGGCGTGGTTGTAGATCGTCGCGAGCCCCACGCCGCGCACGGCCCCGTGGTCGAGGATCAGCCGGTTGCCGTACGCGGACTGGTAGTAGCTCGAGACCACCGTGCCGTTCGCGGCGGCGTAGAGCGGCGAGCCGCACCCGCGGCGAAGTCGGTGCCGTCGTGCAGGGCGTAGTAGCCGTAGATCGGGTGGGTCCGGTAGCCGTAGGGCGAGCTCACGTGCCCCCCGGCCGGCATAGGACAGGTATCCGCCGCCCGAGCGCACCGACGGCCGGGCGGCCCCCCGGGACGCGGCGGCCCGCCGGGCCCGCGCCCGCGCCGCCGCGGCCCGCTGCGCCAGCAGGGCGGAGACGCGCTGCTCCTCCGCGCGCAGCTCGGCCAGGTCCTGCGCGTCGGCCTGGCGGGCCGAGCGTGCCTTGGCGCGCGCCTGGTAGCGGGTGCGCAGCCGCCCCCGGACCTCGGCGCGGGCGTCGACGGCCGCGGCCTTGAGGTCCTTCATCCGCTCGAGGTGGGCGGCCGCCTCCTCGCGCCGCCGCTCCACCTCGTCGCGGTACTCCTCGATCTCGTCCTCCTGCACGACCAGCAGCACCTCGGCGGCCCGGAGGTCGTCGTAGGCCCGGGTCTCCGCGCCCACGAGCACGCGCCGTGCCTCGACGCGGCGGGTCAGGTCGGCGGGGTCCTGGGCGTCGAGGAACGAGGCGAACGCCAGCAGCTCGGGGTCACCCTCCTGGTAGAAGTCGCTGACCACGTCGGCGACGTCCGCTTGCTGCCCCTCGAGCCGGCGCGCGGCGGCGTCGACGGCCCTGGTCGCCGCGCGCAGGCGTTCCACGGCCTGCGCGAGCTGCTCCTGCATCTCCTGGTCGAGCGCCCGGGCGGCGGTCAGGCGGCCCTCCGCCGCGTCGAGCCGACCCTGCGCCTCGTCGAGCGAGGCCTGGGCCACCCGCACGGCGGCGGCCGCCCGGGCCGCCCGCGCGCTGGAGTGCTGGAACTCGCTGGCCGCCCGGTCGATCTGGCGCTCGACGCGGTCCTTCTTGTCGTCCAGGTCGTCGCCCGCCTGCGCCGCGAGGGCAACCCGGCCCCCGGAGTCCGGGACGCTCGCCAGGGTGACCGCCAGGGCGGCAGCCGCGGAGGCGGCGAGCGCACGGCGGCACGCGGTACGGGGGAAGGAGCGCACCGTTCAGCCTTCGTCGGGGACGTTGGTCCACTGACGGTAGGGCTGGCTGGACGCCTTCGCGGCCCGACACGCCGCCGGGGACGGCGGTCGCCGGCCGCGCTGGCGACCGCCCGGGGCCCGACCGGGGCGCCGGCGGGTCAGACCCGGATGAAGCGGCGGGTCAGCAGCAGCGTGGGCACGATCGTCAGGATCGGCCCGAGCACGGCGATGGCCGCGACCGCGGTGCCGTACTCCGGCAGCCCGATCCAGGGCATGAAGTTCAGCTCGTCCCCCGCCCGCTCGGCGATGCCGAAGTACATGAACGCCGCAAGCGCCCCGGAGGCCAGCGCGACGCCGACGACCGCGGTGACCACGGCCTCGAGCAGGAACGGCAGCGTGATGTACGACGTCGAGGCGCCGACCAGCCGCATGATGCCGATCTCCTTGCGCCGGGCGAACGCCGCCAGCCGGATCGTGTTGCCGACCAGCAGCAGCGCGGCGAGCACGAGGAAGGCGGCCGTGCCCAGCGCGCTCCACTTCAGCGCGTTGATCGAGCCGTAGATGGGCTCGAGCACGTCGCGCATGTCGCGGATCCCGGAGACGCCCTTCATCCCGGTCACCGCGGAGGTGACGTCGCGGTACTCCTCGGGGTCCTCGAGCTCGATCCACACCGACTCGGGCATCGCCTCGGGGGTGGCGGCGGGGTTCTCGCCCTCGAACTTCTCCGGGCCGAGGAGCTCCTTGACCTTCTCGAAGGCCTCCTCCTTGGACTCCGTGTGGTAGTCCGCGACCTGCGGGCTCTCCTCGACGGTCTCGATCACGCTCGCCTTCTGGGCGTCGGTGACCTCGCCGGTGCAGGCCGGGTTGTCGTCGCGGTCCTTGCACAGCCACACGGTGATCTGCAGCTGGCTGCCCCAGTGGTCGGCGGCCTTCTCGGCCTGCTGGTTCAGCAGCACGCCGAGGCCGACGAGGGTCAGCGAGACGAAGAGCGTCAGGACCACCGCGACGTGCATGGACACGTTGCGGCGCAGGCCCTGGCCGAGCTCGGAGAGGACGTGGCGGGACTGCATGGGTCTGGGGTTTCCTCGCAGGTTGTTCACGGGGGGGTCAGGGGGTTCGGGTCGGGCACGCCCGGGGCGTCAGTGCTGGAAGCCGTAGACGCCCTGGGCCTCGTCGCGCACGACACGGCCCTCGTCGAGCTCGACCACGCGCTTGCGCATCTGGTCGACGAGGGTGGCGTCGTGGGTCGCCATCACGACGGTCGTGCCGGTTCGGTTGATCCGGTCGAGAAGCTTCATGATCCCGACCGAGCTGGTCGGGTCGAGGTTGCCGGTCGGCTCGTCCGCGATCAGGATCCGGGGACGGTTCACGAAGGCACGCGCGATCGCGACGCGCTGCTGCTCGCCGCCGGAGAGCTCCTCGGGCATCCGGTCGCCCTTGCCCTCCAGCCCGACCATCTCCAGGGTCTCGGGCACGAGGCGCCCGATGTCGGCGCGCGGCCGGCCGATCACCTGGAGCGCGAAGCCGACGTTCTCGGCCACCGTCTTGTTCGACAGCAGCCGGAAGTCCTGGAAGACCGTGCCGATCTGCCGGCGGAGGGCCGGGATCCTGCGGCGGCGCAGCTTGTTCAGGTCGAGCCCGGCCACGTGGACCTCGCCCGAACTGGGGCGGTACTCGCGCAGCACCAGGCGCAGGAACGTCGACTTGCCCGACCCGGACGCCCCGACGAGGAAGGCGAACTCGCCCTCCTCGATGTGCACGGAGACGTCGTCCAACGCCGCGTGGGCGTGGCCGGGATAGGTCTTGGTGACCGTGTCGAAGCGGATCATCCCTGCGAGCGTACGGCAGGCCCCCGCCCACCTCCGAAAGCGCGCCTTCGCGCCGCCGCCGTACTCTGGTGCCGTGCCGCGCCTCCCCCGACGCTCCGCCCGCGCGCTCGCGCTCGCCGCCGGGCTCGCGCTGGTGGCCGGCGGCTGCACCGGCGACGGGGAGCCGGCGGCGCAGCCCTCCGCGTCCGCCGAGGCGGCGACGCCGCTGGCCGACTACGAGACCGCCGGGCTGGCGGTGACGCGCACCAGCCCCTGCCCCGCACTGCCCGAGCGCGCCGTCACCGAGGCGCTGGGCGGCGAGGTCACCGGCGGCACCGCGTACGCCGACGGCGAGCAGGCCGCGCTGGCGCCCGGGGTCCGTGCGGTGCCCCAGGAGGCCGGCTGCGTGTTCCGCGGCGAGCAGCGCGCCGCCGCCCGCGCCTGGACGTTCACCCCGCCGATCTCGCCCGGCCGCGCGAAGGCCGTGGCACGCCAGCTGCGCAGGGAACAGGGCTGCACGCCGGTCGAGGACGCCCCGGCGTTCGGCGACCCCGGCCTCGGCCGCACCTGCGAGCGCGGCCCGCGGGTCGTCGGCTCCTACGGCGGCCTCTTCGGCGACGCCTGGCTGGGCTGCTCGGTGGCCGTGCCGAAGGCGCAGGCCCGGGGCGAGCAGGGCCGGCGAGACCTGGTCCGGCGCACCGGCGCCTGGTGCGTCCAGGTGCTCGAGTCGGCCCGCCAGGCCACCGAGGACGGCGACTCGTAGTCGCAGTCATTGCCCTACCGAGGCGACCGCAGGTTCTCGACCGTTCCGCGTCGGCTCACGTCCGCCGGTGAAAGGTGACCGACCCGTCCGGGTGGCGGGTGTGCAGGTAGGCGGGGTCGTGGGCGCGGGCGTGGTGTCGCGGGCAGAGCAGCCCAGCGTCGGTGGTGTTGGTCCTGCCGCCGCGGCTGAAGGGGGTCCAGTGGTGGACGTGGCACATCCCCGGGGGCCAGTCGCAGCCCCTGGTCGAGCACTGTTTCTGCTGGTGCTGGATGGCCAGCCGCATGACCCGGGTGTGGAACCGCCGCTCCCGGCCGGCGTCGAGCACCTGGGACGCCCCGCCGAGCACGAACGGGATGACCCCCGCCTCGCACGCCAGCATCCGGGCCTTGCCGGCGGTCATGGCCTCGCCGGTGTCCAGGGTCGCGGCCTTCTCGGCGCCGAGCAGGGTCTCCAGGGTCATCGTGACCACCACCGTCGCGTTGACCCCGCCGGCCTTGGGCAGGTCCTCGGGCGCGTAGCGGGTGACGTACTCGCAGAACGCCTCGCCCAGCCGCAGCGGCCGGGGCTTGCGCTCCCCGGTGGCGTCGCGCAGGCCTCCGCCTTGGGAGTGCTGGTGCTTCGGGTGCGGCGATCGCCTCGAGCGCCTTGCGCAGCATCGCGCCGGCCGCGGAGGGCAGGGTGAACCGGCCGTGCACGCACCCCTGCCCGTCGTCGGACATGGTGAGCCGGGTCTGCTGCGCCGCCCGCTTCTCCTCGGCCTCCAGCTTCCGGGCCAGCGCCTCGTCGGCGACGTCGGGGGCGACGGCCTCGAGGATCCGTTCCCCGACCCGGCGCAGCTCACGCGCGTTCAGCGCGTGCTCGGCGGTCGCGTAGCCCAGCAGCGGTCCGCCGGGCGTCGTCCCGGATCCGCTGGTCGACCAGGTCGCGCCGGCAGCGCGTCGACCGCGTCGGCGATCACCTCGGCCTGGTCCAGCCTGATGTCGCCAGCGGCCAAGGCGCTACGGACCGAGTCGTGCACGTCGAGCTTCTTCGCCTGCCGCGCGAGCCGGAACGCCTGCGCCGGCGTCTGCCCGGTCGCGTCCGCGTGCCACGCCGCCGTCGACGTCGCCCCCGCCTCCACCCCGACGCCGTCGGCCTCGGCCTGAGCGACCACGGCCAGCCGCAACGCGTTGAGCCGGGACTCGTGCCGTGCGAGTGCGACCAGCGCCCGGCGCTGTTGATCCTGGCTCATCGCCCACGCCGGGCGGCCCACCACGTCATCCAGCACAGCGTCCATCTGACCCAGCGCGCGGTTCACCGCATCCTGCGCCACGCCCTCCGGTGCCCCCGCCATGACGACACTCTGCCACCGAGCACCGACACCGCCCCCGACGCTCAGGACGCCCTGTGGACACAGGGCTCCCGGCGTTCCTGTGGGCCGGGAGAAGGCACCCGGGCGACCGGCCGGGCTTGATCCCGACCCGTCGGCCGGTCAGGCGCTGGCGGTCGCGTTCGCCCCGCGGCGCCAGCGGATGCCGGCCTCGAGGAAGCCGTCGATCTCGCCGTCGAAGACGGCCTGCGGGTTGCCGACCTCGAAGGTCGTCCGCAGGTCCTTCACGACCTGGTAGGGGTTCAGCACGTAGTTGCGCATCTGGTCGCCCCAGCTGGCCTGCACGTCGCCCTTGAGGTCGCGGAGGTGCGCCTCCTCCTCGGCCTTCTTCATCGCCAGCAGCTTGGCCTTGAGCACGACCATCGCGCTGGCCTTGTTCTGCAGCTGGCTCTTCTCGTTCTGGCAGGAGACCACGGTGCCGGTGGGCAGGTGGGTCAGCCGCACCGCGGAGTCCGTGGTGTTCACGGACTGGCCGCCGGGGCCGCCGGAGCGGTAGACGTCGACGCGGACGTCCTCGTCGGGGACCTCGATCTCGTCGGTCTGCTCGAGCACGGGCACGACCTCGACGGCGGCGAAGCTGGTCTGCCGCCGGCCCTGGTTGTCGAAGGGGCTGATCCGCACCAGCCGGTGGGTGCCCGCCTCGACCGAGAGGGTGCCGTAGGCGTACGGCGCGTGCACCGCGAAGGTGGCCGACTTCAGGCCGGCCTCCTCGGCGTAGGAGGTGTCGAAGACCTCGACCGGGTACTTGTTGCGCTCGGCCCAGCGCGTGTACATCCGCATCAGCATCTCGGCGAAGTCCGCGGCGTCGACGCCCCCGGCGCCGGCGCGGATCGTGACGAGCGCCTCGCGCACGTCGTACTCCCCGGAGAGCAGCGTGCGCACCTCGAGCGCCTCGACGGCCTCGCGCACCTTGGGCAGCTCGCGCTCGAGCTCGGTCAGTGACTCCTCGTCGCCGCCCTCGATGCCGAGCTCCACCAGGACCTCGAGGTCGTCGACGCGCGAGGCCAGCGCCTCGTAGCGCTCCAGCTCGTTCTGGAGCATCGAGAGCCGGCTCGTCACCCGCTGCGCGTTCTCCTGGTCGTCCCACAGGTCGGGGGCGCCCACCTGAACACCGAGGTCGTCGATCTCGGTGCGCATCGCGCCCACGTCGAGCGCCTGCTCGACGGTGCGCATCGTGACGCGCAGCGCCTTGATCTCGTGCTCGTAGTCGGGTCCAGCCACGAGGGGCAGGCTACGGCACGAGCCGGCGCGCGACGGCCCCGGCGCGGTGCTCCACGAGACGGGTGGCGCTGCGCACGATCGCGGGCATCGGCAGCGGCAGGCGGGTGATCCGCTCGGCGAGCACGCGCACGTCCGTCCACTCCGCGTCGCCGCGCTGCCGGCGCTGCGCGCGGTAGACGGCGGGCCCGCGGCGGCGCAGGGCCTCGCGGATCGCGACGTCCACCGGCGTGCGCACGCCGGGCAGCCCCCAGGCCCGGTCGGGCCGGGTGACCATGTCGAAGCGCAGCGACTCCACCAGCGCCGAGACGGTGTGCCCGGGCGCGGTGCTCAGCAGCGGCGCGGCCTGCGCGACCAGGCCGGTCGGGATCGGCGGCACCCGCAGCTGCATGCGCGGCAGCCGCGCGGCACGCGAGAACGCCGCCAGCAGCTCGGGGTAGGCCAGCACGTCCGGGCCACCGATGTCGACGGAGCCGACCGGGTCGTCGTCGTTCTCCACGGCGTGCACGATCAGGCGGACGGTGTCCACCGCCGCGATCGGCTGGATGCGGCTGTCGAGCCACGAGGGCACCGGCTGCACCGGCATCGTCGTGGCCAGGTGCCGGATGATCTCGAAGGACGTCGACCCCGCGCCCAGCACGACCCCCGCCCGCAGCGAGGCCACGGACGCCTACTGCGACTCGGCGAGGATCTCCTCCACCTCCAGGCGCGAGGAGAGGTGGCTCGAGAGCAGCGAGCGCGGCTGGTCGGGCGCCAGCCCGGAGAGATAGACCACGCGCCGCACGCCCTCGGCGTCCACGGCGTCGCGCATCGCGCGGGCGGCCTGCCGATCGAGCGACTCGTAGCCCGGCTGGTCGAGCGCGTGCAGCAGGTAGACCACGGCGTCGACGCCGCTGACGGCCTTGCGGACCGAGTCGGTGTCGAGCGCGTCCAGCACCCGCCACTCCACCTCGTGGCCCCACTCGAAGCGGTCCGGGTCGGGTTCGGAGGACGCCGTCGCGACGACGTGGTGGCCCCGCTCGATGAGGGCCGGCACGACGCGCGAGCCCACGTAGCCGCGGGCGCCGGTGACGAGCACGGTGCGCGGCTCGGTCGGCGGCGGAGCCGCGTGCTCCTCCGCGTCGGGGGCGGATGCCTGGTCAGGTGCCATGCCTCCGAAGTTAGCCGGTGCCGGGTGGCGTGCCCGCGGTGGGACGGCCACCCTGCGGGGCGTCTGCCCCGGCCGACGGCGGGGCACCCGCCGCCCGCACGGGGCACCCGGCCACGCCCGGTACCGGGAAGGTGCCGAGCTGCTCGACGTCGTGCCCGTCGGGGTAGGTGCGCACCCAGGAGAGGTCCTCGACCCGCTTCGGACGCCGCCGCGCCGGGAACGCGCGCAAGACCCACCCGCGGCCGCGCAGCGCCGCGCGCGACGCCCGCTCGAGCCAGGCCGGCGGCGCGGGGTAGCCGAGCGCCCGGCGCAGCGGCTCGTCCATCAGGGCGCGGGAGAAGACCTCGACGGCCCGGGCGGCGGGGCGCGGGTAGAAGGTGAGCATCAGCGCGAGCGTGGCGTCGGCCACGCGCCGGCCGCCGTCGGTGCGCGCGAAGTGCGCGGCCTCGTAGTCGTCCATCAGCCGGGCGAAACCGGCGTACGTCTCCGGCACGTCGGGGATGTTCATGTGCCGGCCCAGCGCGCGGTAGTAGAGCACCGACGCGCGCACCTCCGCCGGCGTCATCGGCCGCTTGCCGTAGGCCTCCACCCAGCGCACCGGCACCACCACGAACGTGCTGAGCACGTAGCGCATCTGGTCGTCGGGGATGTCGTAGGAGCGGTGCATCCGGTTGATGCGCCGGATCGCGGCGCGCGCCCGGGGGTCGTCGAAGCCGTGGGTGAGCGGCTTCTCCAGCAGCAGCGCGGTGTCGTCGTACCGCTTCTGGGTGTCCTCGGCGAACGCGCCGGTCTCGTCGAGCAGCCGGCCGATGCCGGGCACGGCGTAGGTGCGGAACAGCGCGAAGGAGAGCGCCTGGTTCATGTCCCAGGGGAACTCGTGCTGGGTGAGCTGCCGGTAGATCCGCAGCCAGTCCCGCTCGGGGTCCAGGGCGTCGTTGCTCAGCCGCCAGTGGTCGCGCCGCATGGGCTCATCGTGGCACCGACCGTCGCCCCGGGCGTCGGCAAGACGCGCGGGTCGGCGGTCGGGTCGCGGCCAGGGTCAGGTGCGGCTGCTGGCGGACTGGTGCGTCGGGTCGCCGGCGTCGTCCTCGCCGAGCCCGGCGAAGGGCAGTCCGCTCCCGCGCTCGCCGCGGTGCTGCGAGTCGGCCGGACGCGGACGCCTCACGAGCAGCAGCCGAGGCCGACCAGCAGCAACGGGATGCCCAGCAGCAGCCCGACCAGCGGGACGGTGCGGCGCAGACCAGGTCGAGCGAGGCGATGTTGTCCGCGGCTCGGCGACGTTGCCGGCCACCTGCTCGTCGGTGAAGCCCAGCTCGAGGTCGAGCACGGGTCGCCGTTGGTCAGGGCGCGCTGCTGCTCCTCGTTCTGGTCGATGATGCGACCCGGTGCGCGGGTCGACGAAGATCTCCTGGAGTCGGTGTAGGTGCCCGGCGTGCCCTCGGCGATCTCGATCGGGAGCCTCGTCGATCTCGACCACGTAGACGTAGGTCTCGAGCCCGTCGATCGTTCTCGGTGCGGTCGAACACCGCGTCGACGGCCTCGCCGGTCGTGCCGTCCCAGTAGGGGTAGGTCTTCTTCTCGGCGTCGAAGGGCCACTTGTTGACCAGGCCCTCGTGGTCGACCGACTCGAGCTCGGAGTCGACGGCGAGCGCCGTGGTGCGGTCGGTCGCGAAGATCGCCTCGGAGACGGTGATCAGTCGGTCGTCCTGCGCCTCGCCGATGCACGAGGGCTCCTGGCCCTCGTCGTAGTTCAGGCAGCTGAAGTTGGTGAAGACGGCGAGCTCGTCCGTGGAGAGCTCGCGAATCGCGTCCGGTAGACGCTGATCGCCTGCAGCGGCTCGTCGGCCAGCTCGCCCGTCTCGAGGTCGACCTTGCCCCCCTGCCCGTCGAGCAGGGTCCGCGAGTCCACGTCGATAGGCGTCTTCTTCACCGCCCCCGGCGCCCAGGTCAGGGCCACCAGCGCCACCACCACCAAAAACGTGCCTAGCTGCTGCGAGCACGATGCCCAGCAAACCTCCGCATATGTCTGTCCTCCCCAGGTCAGTCGAGGGAGGCTAACCCACTGGCGGGTGAAGCCCCGCGGGAGAGACGAAGGATGTGTTTTCCGGCACGTCCACCGGATCGGCCGGCACGGGCCGACGACCACGCCTGACCTGCTCCGAACGCGACGCCGGGGACGATCACCGCAGGTCGCGCGTGGAAGGATGTGCCCGCAGAAGGGGAGGTCGCGTGGCAGAGGCCGTGATGGAGCGTCGGGAAGGTGGAGGCCCGGTCGACGCCTCGAGCGCGGTGAGCGCGGCGAACGCGGGAGCTCGTGCTCCTCGCCGGGGCCGGCCTCATCGCGGTGCAGCTCGCGTTCCGAGGCTGGGCTTCCTTCCGCGGCTGGTTCTACGCCGACGACTTCCTGCGCCTGCGCGACGCCCAGCAGGACGAGTGGGGCCTCGCGTACCTCTTCCGGCCCGACAACGGCCACCTGATGCCGGCCACCCGGGCGGTCTACTACGTCTTCGCCGAGTGGTGGGGGCTGAGCTGGGTGGCCGCGAGCGTGGTCGCGCTACTCCTCCAGGCCGCCGCGTCGGCCGCGGCCCTCTGGATGCTCGTGGTGCTGTTCGGCGCCCGGTGGGGCGTGCTGCCCCCGCTGGCGCTCTACCTGAGCAGCGCCATGACCGCGCAGGCCGCGCTGTGGTGGATCTCGGCGCTGAACCAGACGCCCGTGCAGATGTGCGTGTTCCTGTCGGTCGGGTTCTGGGTGCTGTACCTGCGCTCGGGGCGCGCGGTCCCCCTCGCGGCGCTCGTGGCGACCCTCGTCTGGGGGCTGCTCTTCTTCCAGAAGGTGCTCTTCGTCCTGCCCGTGCTCGTCGTGATCGCCCTCGCCTACTTCTCCAGCGGTGGCCCGATGCGGCGGGTCACCACCGTGCTGCGCGGGTACTGGCGCTCCGCGGTGGTCGTCGGAGCCGTCGCGGGCGGCTACACCGTGGCGTACGTGCTGTTCGTGTCCTCGCCACGCAGCGAGGTGCAGGCGGTGGCCTGGGCCGACCTGACCACGAACATGGTCACGACGTTCGTCGTCGGCATCACCGGCGGCCCGTGGACCTGGGTGGACCGCCCCGGCGGGGCGTGGGCCGACCCGCCCACCTGGTACGTGGTGCTCGGCTGGTGCGCGGCGCTCCTCACGGTCGTCGCCAGCGTGGTGCTGCGCCGCCGGGCGGCGCGGGCCTGGCTGCTGCTGGTGGGCTACTACGCCGTGCTCATCGGGATCGTCGGCAGCGCCCGGGCGACGATCTTCGGCAGCGACATCGGCAACGCCTACCGCTTCCAGACCGAGGGGCTGTGCATCGCCGTGCTGGCCCTCGGCCTCGCGTGGATGCCGCTGCGCGGCGCCGCGGAGACGAGCGAGCCGCGCCGCACGCTCTCCCTGCGCCGCCGGCAGGTTCAGCTCCCCGCGCGCCCGCTCTCCCGCCGCGGCCGCGTCCTCGTCGCCGTGGTGACCGCCGCCGTCGTTGCGGCCGGGACCATCAGCTGGGTGCGCTACGTCGCCAGCTGGGAGCACATCAACGACGCGCGCGCGTTCGTGGAGCCGCTGCGCGCCGAGTCCGAGCGACTCGCCGGCGTCGAGGTCGCCGATCGCGAGGTCCCCGCGAGCGTGCTCGACGAGTTCACCCGCCCCGACAACAAGCTCTCGGACATCGCCGGCCTCGTGGCGCCGGGCTTCCGCTTTCCCGACACGTCGGCGCGCCTGAAGATGGTGACGGATACCGCCACCGTCAACCAGGCGTTGATCATGCCCACAAGGCGCACGGGGCCTGGGCCGGTGCCCGACTGCGGCTGGTCGGTCGAGACGGGCTCGCGCGTCACCGTGCCCCTGCGCGCGCCCGTGACCTTCAACGCCCAGTGGGCGCGGATCGGGTACTTCGTGCAGGACCCCGGCCGGGTGCGCATCGACCTCGCGGGACGCTCCGTCTTCGCGCCGGTGGCCAGCGGCCCGAACAGCCTCTACATCCGGGTCGGCGAGGACGTCGACGGAGTAGAGTTCAGCGGCCTGACCAGCAAAGGATCCCTCTGCGTGAACGTGATCGAGGTAGGCAGCCCGGTACCGGGGCCGCAGCTGTGACCGCGGTCGCGGCGACGCCACCGGACTCCGGCCACCTGCCCGCGCTCGACACCCTGCGCGCGGTCGGCGCCCTGGCCGTGCTGGTGACCCACGTCGGTTTCCGCGCCGGCACGTACGAGTCGGCGGGCCTGTTCGGCCACCTGGTCGCGCGGATGGACGTCGGCGTCGCGGTGTTCTTCGTGCTCTCGGGCTTCCTGCTCTCGCGCGCCTGGTTCCTGCGGGCCCGCGACGGCCTGCCTCCCCCGTCGACCCTCGGCTACCTGCGCAACCGGTTCTGGCGGATCTACCCGGTGTACGCCGTGGTGGCCGTCCTCGTGCTCGTGGTGCTGCCGAGCAACCGCGAGCTCGGCCCGGGCGGGTGGTTCTCGACCATGCTGATGGCCGACATCTACGTTGCCGAGGAACTGCCCGAGGGCTTCACACAGACCTGGAGCCTCGCGACGGAGGTGGCCTTCTACCTGGTCCTCCCGCTGCTGATGCGCCTGGCCGTCGGTCGCGGAACCCAACCGCGCCGGGTGCTCGCCGTGCTGGCCGCGCTCGTGGCCGTGAACGTGGCCTGGCTCTTGCAGCTCAGTGCGGTGGCGCCCTTCAAGTCGCCGTTGGTGAACCAGTGGTTGCCGAGCTACCTGGTGTGGTTCGTCGTCGGCATCTTCGTGGCGCTGGCGGCGACGACCCCCGCGGCGGTGCCCCGCAGCTCGGCCGCCCTGCGGTCGCTCGCCGCGAGCCCGGGCAGCTGCTGGCTGGGGGCCCTCGGCCTGCTGCTCGTGGCCAGCACGCCCCTTGCGGGCCCCCTGCTGCTCGAGCCCGCCACCGAGTCGGAGGCGGTCACCAAGAACCTGCTGTACGCCGCGATCGGCCTGCTGGTCCTACTGCCGGGGGCGCTTCCCCAGCCGGGGTCCCGGTACATCGCGTTCATGTCGCACCGGTGGTCGCGGCACCTCGGCCGGATCTCCTACAGCGTGTTCCTCGTGCACATGCTGGTGCTGGACCTCGTGATGCTGGCGACCGGCTTCCCGCTCTTCGGCGGCAACTTCCTCGTGATCCTGCTGCTCACGCTGTCGTTCAGCCTCGTCGCCTCGGACCTGCTCTACCGGTTCGTCGAGGTGCCCGCCCTGCGCCGGAAGCGGTCGTCGCGGACCGACCCCGGGCGGCCCCAGGCGAGCACGACCGCGGCGGAGACGCCGAGCACCACGGCGTAGCCGGGCCAGGCGAGGCTGCCCGCCCAGCCGCTCGGGTCGCCCCAGGGCCGGACGGCGTACGCCACGGCCGCCAGCGCCACCGGCGATGCGGCCAGCCACGGGGCGGCCTCCGCCCGGAACCGCGCCGCCCCCAGCGCGAGCGCGAACCCGAGGGCCGCCGCGAGGACCCCCGGCCACCCGACCAGCAGCCCGGCCGCGACGACCACCACGGTGCTGGCGCCGGACAGCGCCGCGCGTCCGCCTCCGGCGCGGTGCCGACCCGTCGAGGCGGGCGACGCGGGTCCGCCGCCCAGCGCGGAGGCCGCCAGCGACGGGTCGTCGGCGCGCGGCCACCGCCGGCGCGGCAGGAACGCGCACGCCAGCGCCAGCGCCAGCAGCAGCGCCAGACCGACGAGCAGGCCGACGCGGTAGGTCCGGTCGGGGGCGAAGTCGGCGACCACCGGCTCCTCGCCGTCGAGGAACCAGGCCTGCTGCCACCCGTCGGCGGCCAGCGCGGCCAGGGGCTCGCCGCCCTGCCCGGCCGCCCAGCCGGGGTTCACGTTCTGGTGCAGCACCACCGTCCCGGCGCCCGCGGGCGGGTCCACCTCCCGGCGGGCCGGGTCGGACTCCACGGGCAGCGCCGCGGTGTCCGCGGCGTCGACCGGCGGCGCGTCGGGGGCGCTGAGCACGACGCGGTCGGGCACGAAGAGCTCGCTGCCGGCCAGGCGGACGCGGTTCTCCCCCGCGCGCAGCGCGAGCCGCTGGTCCCCGCCGAAACCCGGGCCGGGACTGCACAGCCGTGCCGTCACCGGCTCACCGGCCACGATGTCGGCCGGCGCGCCGACGACCCGGGTCTCGCGCAGCGACCCGTTGACGGACACCGCGGGACCGCTGCCGCAGGGGTAGGTGCGCTCGTCGGTGTCGAACGAGAGCGCGGCGTCCAGGCCGTTGACGCGCAGCTCCCCGACGCCCGGCGGCAGCGGCTCGCCCACGCCCGCAGCGTCGATCGAGGCGGCGTCGGCCGAGTCGGTCACCCGGACCTCGAGGCTGCTGGTGCGGATCGGCCCGCCCCCGCCCCTGCCCGCCTCGGCGAGGTCGGCGCGGCCCCGCTCGTCGAAGGTGACCCGCCGCCGCCCCTCGGGCCAGACGAGCGTCGCCTCGGTGACCCGCCGCGCCGGCGCCGCCGGGTCCAGCCCGAGCGTGAGGCGCCGGATGGTGCGCGGCTCTGCGAAGCGCACGGTCAGCGTGGGCCGGGGGTCGTCGAGCCGGGGCGTCCACGTGGTGCCGGGATCCCCGTCCAGCGCGGCGACGCCCGCGGCGCGCAGGTCGCGCGGGCCGGTGCTGGAGGCGGTGGCGGCGAGCACCTGCCCCTCCTGCACCAGGTCCGCCAGGGCCGGGCCGGGCAGGCCCCGCACCCGGATCGCGGCGTCGTAGCCCTGCGCCGCAGGCAGCTCGACGACCCGGTCGAGCACCCGGCGCTCCTCCGGCTGCCGCGCCTGCGACTCCCGGCAGGGCGTGCGCCCGCCCACGGACGCGCAGCCCGTGCGCGCCTCGTCGAGCCGCCGCAGCAGCACCCGCGCCGGCGCGCCCCAGGCCTCCGGCACCGCCGGCAGCACGAGCGGCCGCTCGACCTCCACCCCCGGCACCCCGACCTCGGCGAGCGCCAGCCGGCCGTTGCCCGACGCCAGCTCCTCCACGCGCAACCACTCGGCGCCGCCCTCCGGCAGCTCCACCTGCACGGTGGCGCCCGGGGTGAGCTCGGCCGTGCCGCCGCGGCCAGACGCGGTCACCACGCCGACGCGAACGCTGTCCGGGGCGTCCGCCGGCGCGGTCAGCGTGGCCTGCCTGCTGTCGGTCGGCTCGTCCAGGTCGATGCGCCAGAAGGCCTGCTCGCCCGCGCCGGCCGACCCCCGCCAGGCCGTCGCGGGGTCGCCGTCCACCGCCGCGTACGGCGCCGCCGCGCGGTCGGCGCCGCCGGCCGTGTCGATGTCCGACCCCGAGGCGGAGGCGGTGACGGACTCGGCGCCGTCCAGCCGTCCGGTGGTGCGCCAGGCGTCCCACCCCGCGAGGTCGTAGTCGGTCACGGGGTTGCTGGACCGCAGCCGGTCCCCCGGCACGCGGACCTCCCCCGTCGCGTCGTGCACGCGCCCGAACGTGCGCTCCCGCTCCACCAGGCCGTCCGTGAGGACGACACCGCCCGGGGGCGCCTGCGACGTCGGGGTGTCGAGCCCGAGCCGGGTCGGGGTCTCGCCCAGCACGCCGGCCTCGAGCCCCCCGAGCACGTCCTCGGGCCCGCCCACCAGCACGATCGGGTCGCCCGCGGCGAGGGCCGCGCCCGGCGGGTCGTCCAGCGCCCAGACCTCGATGGCGTCGCGGCGGTCCTGCCAGCCGCCGTTGACCAGCAGTCGGCGGCCGTCCTCACCCTCGAGGACCGCCTCGCCCCCGACCTCCGGCCCGAACGACCGCGTCCGGCTCAGTCCGGGTGAGCGCTCGAGCGCCTGCCGCATCAGCACCGGGTCGGGCACGTCGTTGCCGGGCGCCAGGTCGTTGCGCACCACGACGTAGCCCACGCCGGCCCGGCGCAGCGCCGCCGCGAGCGCCGGCGAGCCCGCCCCGGTCGACACGACCTCCTCCACGGCGTCGAGATAGCGGATCGTGCCCGGCGGGGTCAGCGGAACCGCGTTGCGCACGGCCCAGCCGTGGTCGCCCAGGTACTGGAATGGCTCGTCCCGGGGCTCGCCCCACCGGTAGGTCCCGAAGCTCGTGCCGGGGGCGTACAGGGCGGTGGCGCCCGTCTCGTCCTCCTGCTCGTCGAGCCAGTCCACGGCCTGCTGCCAGTAGGTCGGCGTCGCCAGCACGGGGTCGGCCGGGGTCAGCGTGCCCAGGGCGGCCGGCATCGCCGAGCCCGCGACCGCCAGCGCCGTCAGCGCCGTGACGGGCCAGCGGGTCGAGACCCGGCGCGTGCGCCCGCGCAGGGTGACGCGCTGCCAGGTGGCGTGCCGCGCGGCGTGCTCGAGCGCCCAGGCGAGACCGAGCGCGAGCGGGATGCGCACGACCGGGTCGAACTTGTGGATGTTGCGCAGGGGGGCGAGCGGGCCGTCGAGCAGGTCCGCCACGGTGCCGGCACCCCAGCCGGCGGTGGACCCCTGGTGCCCCAGCGTCGTGAGCAGGAGCCCGACGAGCAGTGCCAGCGCGAGGAAGCGGCGGTTCGGGGTGGCCCGCGCGGCCAGCCCCGCCAGCCCGACGACCAGCAGGATGCCGCTGTTCAGCACGAGGTAGCTCTGCCGCACGAGGTCGACGCCCCCACCCCAGCCGGGGTCCAGGTAGGGGACCCAGGCCGTGGTCCCGCGCAGCGCGTCGAACGGGGTGGCCGGGAAGGTCGTGACGCCGGCGCTCTCGATGAAGTCGAGGAACGGCGGCGAGTACGCCCCGAGCGTGAACAGCGGCACCAGCCACCACAGCGTGGCGACCGCGGTGAAGACCGGCCACCACACCAGCAGCGCGCGCCGGCGCGGACCGCGCTCGCGAGTCAGCAGCCACAGGACGCCCAGCGGCAGGACCGCCGACGTGGCCGCCGCGTTGACGCCGCCGACCATGCCGATCGCCAGCGCGGAGAGCGCCGCGGCACGCACCGGCGACCCCCGCCGCGAGCCCCAGCACCAGGGGCAGCAGCACCCACGGCGCCAGCGCGCTCGGCCAGGCCTCGATCGAGATCGGGCCGACCGTGCTGAGCATCCGGGGGGACAGCGCGTACGCGAAGCCCGCCACGATGCAGGCGAACTCGGCTGCGCACGCCCATCGCGCGGGCCAACAGCACCATCCCCAGGAACGCCACCACCAGGACCACCGCGAGCCAGGCGCGCTGCACGACCCACCCCGGCGTCCCGAGCACCTCGCCCAGCCAGAAGAACGGCCCCATCGGCCAGAGGTAGCCGTACGCCTGGTTCTGCAGCTGGCCGAAGGTGCCTTCCGGGTCCCACAGGTGCGCGGAGGCGGCGAGGAAGTCGCCGGGAGCGGCCACGAGGTCGAACTTGGTGTCGGCGACCTGGAGGCCGGGCGCCTGCAGGAACGCCAGCCCGACGAGGAGCAGCACGCTGGCCAGCAGCCGGGGCGCGAACCGGTCCGTCACGACCCGGGCTCGCGCTTGCGGAGCACGACGAGCAGGTTCCAGGTCGACAGCTCGCGCAGCACGGGCACCCGCAGGGTCCAGCGCGCCCACCACGGGTGGTAGCGCGGCAGCACGGCGAGCACCTCGCCGGGCCCGGTCTCCTGCTGCCGGCGGGCCCAGCGCAGGCCGTCGCGCACGGTGACGGCGAAGAGCGACTCCCCGTAGCGGTTCTTCGGCTCTCGCCCGTGGCGGCGGCGGTATCGGCGCCGGGCGCGCTGGCCGCCGAGGTAGTGCCACGGCGCCGTCTCGTGCCCGCCCCACGGGCCCCACCAGACGGTCCAGCTCAGAAAGACCACGCCGCCCGGCCGCGTCACGCGGAGCATCTCGGCGGCCATCCGCCACGGGTCGGGCACGTGCTCCAGCACGTTGGAGGAGTAGCAGACGTCCACCGCGTCGTCGCGCACCGGCAGCTGCATGCCGCTGCCGATGATCGTGCCGCCGGGCACGAGCCCGCGGCCGGCGAGCTCCCCGGCGTCGGCGTCGAGCGCGAGGTAGCGCGCGCCGGTCGCCTGGAACGCGTCCCGGAAGTAGCCCGGGCCTCCCCCGACGTCCAGCACGAGGCGCCCATCGAGCGCGGTCCACGTCGACAGCTGGGCCACGGAGTCGGCGGCCAGCGCGCCGTAGAACCGCGCCGGGTCCGTCTGCTCGAGGCGGAACTCGCGCAGCAGCCGCACGGAGCGCCGGAGGCCGGGCCGCCAGCGCTCGCCGTGGGTGCGCGGAGACCGGGTCACGGCGCGAGGGTATCCCTGCGGACCGTCCTCGTTCGGCCCCCGCTCGGTGCCCCACTCGCCGGCGCCACTCGACATCCCGGTGCCCTAGCGTGTCGGGGGTGAGATTGCGCCGTCGCCGCCGGTCAGCCGTGCCGTCCCCCGCCCGGGACGGGGAGGAACCCTGTCTCGACGGGAAGCACGTGGTCTTCCTGAGCTGGCGCGACAGCCACAACCCCGAGGGCGGGGGCGCCGAGCGCTACCTCGACAAGATGGCGCGCGGCCTGATCGACCGCGGCGCGACGGTGACGATCTTCTGCGCCGCGCACGCGGCCGCACCGCCCGACGAGACGGTCGACGGCGTCCGCTTCGTGCGCCGCGGCTCCAAGCTGAGCGTCTACGCCCAGGGCTTCCGCGCCCTACGACGCGGCGACCTCGGTGACCCGGATCTGGTCGTCGACGTGCAGAACGGCATCCCGTTCTTCTCCCGACTGGCCACCCGAGCCCCGGTGATCGTGCTGGTGCACCACGTGCACCGCGAGCAGTGGCCGGTCGTCTACCCGGGCCGCACGGGCCGCGTGGGCTGGTGGATCGAGAGCCGGCTGGCCCCCAGCCTGTACCGGCGCTGCCAGTACGTGGCCGTCTCCCGCGCCACACGCGACGAGCTCCGCGAGATCGGAGTCACCGGCCCCCGGGTCGCGGTCGTGCACAACGGAACCGACCCGCCCGAGAGGCTGTCCACGCCGAAGGCGGCGGTGCCGACGGTCGCCGTCGTGGGCCGGCTCGTCCCGCACAAGCAGGTCGAGCACGCGATCGAGGCGGTGCTGGCGCTGCGCGAGGAGACGCCGGACCTGCGTCTGCACGTGGTCGGCGGGGGCTGGTGGGAGGGCGAGCTGCACGAGTTCGCCCGTCAGCACGGGGCCGGCGGCTCCGTGGTCTTCGAGGGTCACGTGAGCGAGGCCCACAAGCACGAGATCTACGGGAGGGCGTGGGTGCTGGCCCTCCCGTCGCTCAAGGAGGGCTGGGGCCTGGTCGTGGGCGAGGCGGGCATGCACGGCACGCCGACCGTGGCGTACGCGAGCGCCGGGGGCACCTGCGAGTCGGTGCGCCACGACGTCTCCGGGGTGCTGGTGGAGACGCAGGGTGACTTCACGGCGGCGCTGCGCCGCCTCGTCACGGACGCGCCGGAACGCGCCCGCCTCGGTGAGGGTGCGCGCGAGATGAGCCACCGGTACACGTGGTGGCACGCGCAGCACTCATTCGCGGTCGTGGCGAACGCTGTGCTGGAGGGCCGGCGGGAGAACCACCAGGACCCCTGACCCGGCCCCGCGCGACGAGGCCGGACGGCCTCACCCGTCGGTGGTGCCGTACTCCACCAGGCTGGTGTCGCCTGCATTGCCCGGCGAGTCCTCGGGGCCGTCGGTCTGCGCCCCGACGAGGCTCACGACAGTCACGGACGCGGCGACAGCGCTGACGACCATGGCGACGAACGAACCAACAATCACGTTCACTGGACAGGCCCTCCCAGAACCGTGCGCGGCCACCCTGACTGGGCTAGACCGCGCTTGCGCCAACTTAGCAACGGTGCGCCGGCCGACGGGAATCCTCAGGGCCGATTCGGGGGGTCGTGTGACCTGTTTCTCACGGGCCCTGTGGCCCGCGTCGCACCGGGGGCCGTCCCGGGCACGTCGCTGGCGTCAGGCCGGGTGCGCGCGGAGCCGGCGACGGCGGGCCACGGCCGCCGCGGCGCCCACCAGCGGTAGGCCGACGTACGCCGCCCAGGCAAGGCCCATCGCGCCCACCCAGCCTGCGGGAACGGGGGTCGGCTCGGCACCGACGAGGCGGGTCACCGCGGTGACGTCGGGGTCGCCCCCCGGCGCCGCCGGGACGGCCGCGCCTGCCACCTCGGGCGCCGGGCCGGGAGCCGTGCGGTCGAGCACCACGACCCCCACCCCGGCGGCGACGAGGCCCCGCGCCCGCGCTTGCGGGGAGTCGGCGGCCAGGGCTCGGCGCACGGCGCTGGCCCGGGGGTCCTCCCCGGGCACCGTTCGCCCGGAGACCACCAGCTCGTCGGAGGAGACCACCGCCCCCGGGAGCAGTCGCGGCAGTGGGTCGAGCACGGGCCGGCCGTCGTTCCACGCCGGGGCGCGGTAGGCGGTGAAGGGCAGCACCACGGTGTCGCCGTCCGCGTCGGCGGCGGTCACGGTCGGGCCCGTGGCCAGCACGGACTCCGGGATAGAGACCGCCTCCAGTCGGCCCGCCGCGCCCCAGGCCGCGTCGGGCAGCAGGGCCAGTGGCCACAACACCAGGCACACCGCCGCGGCAGCGGCGGGGGCCGGTCCGGGCCAGCGGGCGGCCACCCCTCGGACGAGAGCCCCGGCGCCACGGGCGGCGAGCACCGCCACCAACGGGGCGCAGAGGGCGAGCGCGCGGGTGCCGTCGCGCAGCAGCGCGACCCCGGGGACGGCGCTGGCGAGCGAGCCCAGGGACGCCGGAGCCAGCCAGGTCAGCAGGACCAGGCCGTACCCGACGGCCCAGGACCCGAGCAGGCCGCGCGCCAGCAAGCGATGGCCGGGCCGGCCGCGCCGGCACGCCAGCGCGCCCGCGACGACGAGGCCGGCGAGCACGAGGAGGTACGCCCACCCCTGCCAGCCCTCGCGAGAGCCCGGCACGACGTCCACGTTCCAGATCCCGCCGAGCGCGAGCGCCGCCACCGGCGCTGGCTGCGCGCCCTCGGAGCCCGGCCCGAAGATCTCGAAGGCCCCCGGCGACGCCACCGCGTCGCCTGCGTGCAGCAGCCCTGAGACCAGCCAGGGGGCGTTGGCGGCCAGCAGCAGCGCGAGCGCGGCGAGCCAGCGCCGCCACCGCCGCGCGGCGGCGACCACGAGCAGCGCCACCGCCGTCACGAGCCCCGCGCTGGCCGAGAGGCTGCCCAGCGGGAGCAGGACCAGCAGCGCCGGCGGCAGGCGACCCTCGCGCCGCCAGCGGGCGGCCGCCAGCAGCACCCATGGCAGCGCGCCGTACCCGACCAGCAGCGGCCAGTGACCGATCACCAGGCGCTCGACGACGTAGGGGTTCCACACCCAGACCGTGACCGCGACCAGGCGGCCTGCCAGCGGCCCGTCGGCCAAGCGGGCGGCACCCACCGCGCCCGCGACGAGGGCGCCGAGCAGCACGAGCTTCTGCAGCAGCGCCCCCGGGACGACCTCATCGAGGACGGCGACGACCGCGTCGGAGGGGACCGCCCGCGGAAGCCCGCTGCCCACGCCGAGCGCGTCCCTCCCCAGCGTGAGATCGGGGACCCAGACCATGTCGTAGGTCAGCACGTACCCAGGTGCCAGCGCCGGCCCCAGCAGCACGCCGGTCAGCAGGGTCGACCACGCGAGCACGACGAGGTCACGCCGCCGGTCCATCGCGCCTCCTCTCACCTGCCGACGCGGCCACCGCGGGGGGTGGCTCACCCGCATGCGAACCGTAGTCTTCAGGGGTGAGCCAGCCGTCCGGACGCCTGCGCGACCTGCTCCGCGGAGGGGCAGGCATCGCCGTCGCCATGGGCGTGATGAACGTGAGCACCTACGCGTTCACCATCCTCTCCTCGCGGTGGCTGGGCCCCAGCGAGTACGGCGCCGTGGCCAGCCTGATGGGCATCGTGCTGATCGTGAACGTGCTCTCGCTCGGCCTGCAGGCCACGGGCGCGCGTCGCGTGGCGGCCGCCCCCGAGCAGCGGGAGCAGATCGAGGCCGAGGTGCTCGCCGCCTCCTGGCGGGCCGGCCTGCTGCTCGCCGCGGTCTGCCTCGCCCTGACGCCCGTCTTCACGGCAGTGCTGTCGCTGGACACGTGGATGGCCGGCGCGATGATCGGCGCGGCGGCGCTGCCGCTGACCCTGATGGGCGGGTACGCCGGCATCCTCCAGGGAGAGCACCGCTGGCTCTGGCTGAGCGGGATCTACCTCGCGATGGGGCTGGGGCGGCTCGCCGTGGGTGGCGTGCTGATCTCGATCTCCCCCACCGCGTTCGCCGCGATGCTGGGGGTGGCCCTCGCGGCGGTCGCGCCGCCGGCGGTGGGGGCGCTCGCGCTGCGTCGGCTGCGTCCGCCGCCGGGTCGCGGGCTCGAGGGCGGACGCCGGGTGCTGCGCGAGGTCGCCCACAACTCCCACGCCCTGCTGGCGTTCTTCGCCCTCTCCAACGCCGACATCGTGGCCGCCCGCGCCTTCTTCGACGCCGAGGAGGCCGGTCTCTACGCCGCGGGCCTGATCCTCACGAAGGCCGTGCTCTTCCTGCCCCAGTTCGTCGTGGTGATCGCGTTCCCGTCGATGGCCTCCGCCGGCGGCCGACAGCGGATGTACCTCAAGGCGCTCGGGGTCACCGCGGCCGCCGGCCTGCTGGCCACGGCAGGTGCGGCCCTGCTCAGCCCGCTGGCGGTCGTCTTCGTCGGCGGGGCGCAGTACCAGGCGCTCGAGCCGATGATCTGGGCCTTCGCCCTGCTCGGCACGCTGTACGCGCTGGTGCAGCTGATGGTCTACGAGGTCGTCGCCCGTCAGCACTCCGCCTCGGTCTACCTGATCTGGGCCGGGCTGCTGGTCGTCGTCGGGCTGGTTCCCATGCTGGCGGGCTTCGAGACGCTCGTGGTCGTGGTGTGCTCCGTGAACGCCGTCGTCCTGGCCGCGCTGCTGGCCACGGCCCTGCTCCGTCAGCACCCGCCCGCCGGGCTCGACGAGCCAGCACCCACCGACTCCCTGGTCGAGTAGCCGCACCCCTCGCCGGTCGAGTAGCCGCGCGAGCGCAGCGATCTCGGAGGTCGAGTAGCGAGCGCCAGCGAGCGTATCGAGACCCGGCGTATCGAGACCCAGCGCAGGTCTCGATACGGGCGCTGCGCTCCCTACTCGACCAGCGAGGGCGCTCGCGCCCTACTCGACCACCGACGGGCGCTGCGCGCCCTACCCGACCACCGACGGGCGCCGCGCGCCCTACCCGACCACCGACGGGCGCTCCGCGCCCTACCCGACCACCGACGGGCGCTCCGCGCCCTACTCGACCACCGACGGGCGCTGCGCGCCCTGCCCGACCACCGACGGGCGCTGCGCGCCCTACCCGACCAGCGAGGATCTTCGCTGGTCGAGTAGCCGCGCGAGCGCCAGCGAGCCGGCGTATCGAGACCGCGTTCTCAGTGGGCGGCCTCGTGCCAGCTGTGCCCCGTGCCGACGGAGACGTCGAGCGGCACGGTGAGGTCGGCGGCGCCGCACATCCGCTCCCGCACCAGCGCCTCGAGGGGCTCGCGCTCCCCCGGCGCCACCTCGAAGACGAGCTCGTCGTGCACCTGCAGCAGCATCCGGGAGGCAAGGCCCTGCTCGCGGATCCCGGCGTCCACGCGCAGCATCGCCACCTTGATCAGGTCCGCCGCCGACCCCTGGATCGGCGCGTTCAGCGCCATCCGCTCGGCCATCTCGCGGCGCTGCCGGTTGTCGGAGGTCAGGTCCGGGAGGTAGCGCCGCCGCCCCATGATGGTCTCGGTGAACCCGGAGCGCCGCGCCTCGTCGACGATCCCGGCGAGGTAGTCGCGCACGCCGCCGAAGGTCTCGAAGTACTCGTCCATCAGGCCCCGCGCCTCCGACGGCTCGATGCGCAGCTGCTGGCCGAGGCCGTACGCCGACAGGCCGTAGGCCAGCCCGTAGTTCATCGCCTTGATCTTGGCGCGCATCTCGACGGTCACGGCGTCGGCCTCGACCCCGAAGACCCGCGCGGCGGTGATCGAGTGGAAGTCGCGACCGGAGCGGAACGCCTCGATCAGCCCGGCGTCCTCGGAGAGGTGGGCCATGATCCGCATCTCGATCTGGCTGTAGTCGGCGGTCAGCAGCGACTCGCCGCCCGGGCCGACCACGAACGCCTCGCGGATCCGGCGCCCCTCCTCGGTGCGCACCGGGATGTTCTGCAGGTTGGGCTCGGTGCTCGAGAGCCGCCCGGTCGCGGCGATCATCTGGTTGAACGTGGTGTGGATGCGCCCGTCGGGCTGCACGGTCTTGAGCAGCCCCTCGACCGTCTGCCGCAGCCGGGAGACGTCGCGGTGCCGCAGCAGCGCGAGCAGGAACGGGTGCTCGGTCTTCTCGAAGAGCTGCTGCAGCGCGTCGGCGTCGGTCGTGTAGCCGGTCTTGGTGCGCTTGGTCTTCGGCATGCCGAGCTCCTCGAAGAGCACGACCTGCAGCTGCTTGGGCGAGCCGAGGTTGATCTCCTTGCCGATCACGCCGAACGCCTCGTCCGCCGCCCTGCGCACCTCGCCGGCGAACTCGTCCTCGAGCGCCTCGAGCCGCTCGAGGTCCACGGCGATGCCCTCGCGCTCCATCGCGGCCAGGCGGTGCACCAGCGGCAGCTCGACCCCGGCGAGCAGGTCGGTGCCGCCGTGGTCGGCCAGCGCGTCGTCGAGCGCCTCGGCGAGGTCGAGCACGGCGCGCGCGTGCAGCATCGCCGGTCTCGGCGGCGGCGCCGTCGTCCATCTCCTCGAAGGTCAGCTGGTCGGCGTCCTCGGAGTGCTGCCGCAGCTCGCGGCGCAGGTAGCGCAGCACCAGGTCGGCGAGGTCGTAGGAGCGCTGGTCGGGGCGCACGAGGTACGCCGCCAGCGCCGTGTCGCTGACCAGTCCGTCGAGCTCCCAGCCGCGGGCCGCGAGCGCCTGCATCGGCCCCTTCGCGTCGTGCAGCACCTTGCTCGAGCCGGCGTCCGCGAGCCAGGCCGCCAGTGCCGCGTCGTCCTCGGGCGTGAGCCCGGCGGCGTCGGCCCACGCGGCCGCGCCGTCGGCGGTGGCCAGCGCCACCGAGAGCACCTCGCCGCCGCCCGCGGCCCAGCTGCCCTGCACCGAGACGCCGGTGCGGTGCGGGCCCCGGGCGTGCTCCTCGAGCCACGCGGCGACCGCGCCGGCGCCCAGCCGCGTCCCGTCGAGCTCGAACCCGGAGTCGTCGATCTCCTCCTCCGAGGTCAGCGACTCGAAGAGCCGGTCGCGCAGCACCCGGAACTCCAGGCCGTCGAAGAGGGTGTGCACCTCATGGCGGTCCCAGGGCCGCCGGGCCAGCTCGCCCGGCCCGACCGGCAGCACCATGTCGCGCACGAGCGCGTTGAGCCGCCGGTTGCGGATCACGTCGCCCAGGTGGGCGCGCAGGCTCTCCCCGGCCTTGCCCTTGACCTCGTCCGCGCGCGCGACCACGTTGTCGAGGCCGTCGTACTGCGCGATCCACTTCGCGGCCGTCTTGGGGCCGACGCCGGGCACGCCCGGCAGGTTGTCGGAGTCCTCCCCCACCAGCGCCGCGAGCTCGGGGTAGCGCTCGGGAGGGGTGCCGTACTTCTGCTCCACCGCCTCGGGCGTCATCCGGGAGAGCTCGCTGACGCCGCGGGTCGGGTAGAGCACCGTCGACTCGGGGGTGACGAGCTGGAGCGAGTCGCGGTCGCCGGTGAGGATCAGCACCTCGTAGCCGGCGTCGAGCGCCTGCGTGGTCAGCGTGGCGATGATGTCGTCGGCCTCGTAGCCCTGCTGCTCGAGGTGCGGGACCCGCAGCGCGTCGAGCACCTCGCGGATCAGCGGCAGCTGGCTGCTGAACTCGTCCGGGGTCTTGTTGCGCTTCGCCTTGTACTCCGCGTACTCCTCCAGCCGGAAGGTCTGCCGCGAGGCGTCGAAGGCGACCGCCAGGTGCGAGGGCTCCTCGTCGCGCAGCACGTTGATGAGCATCGAGGTGAACCCGTAGACCGCGTTGGTGTGCTGCCCGGTGGTGGTCGAGAAGTTCTCGACCGGCAGCGCGAAGAAGGCGCGGTAGGCCAGCGAGTGGCCGTCGAGGAGCAACAGGCGGGGCCGGCCCGCCGAGGGGTCGGCGGGTGTCTGGTCGGGCTGCATCTCGGACACGCGGCGACTCTAGCCGCGGGCGGCGCCGGGCCCGGTCAGTCGGTCCCTCGACCGTGCCCGGGCGCGGGAGCGGCCGGCCGGTCGGCTCCGTCGGACGGCCCGGCGCCGTCGACCGAGGAGAGGGTGCTGTCGGTGTCGGGCCCCTGGAACAGGCGCGCGGCGATCGGCACCAGCTCCGCGGGGGGCGCTTCGGAGTCCGCCTCGTCGACCCGCGCGACGATGGCCGCCGCCAGGTCCCGGATCTTGACGTTGTGCTCCTGGGAGAACCGCCGCAGCAGGCCGAAGGCCGCGACGTCGGTGCACCCGTACCGCTGCATCACCATGCCCTTGGCGAGGTCGATGGTCGGCCGCGTCTCCAGCGCGCGACGCAGGCCCGCCAGCTCGGTCATCAGCTCGTCGAGCTCGTTCGGGCGCCGGAGCTCTGGTTCGAACCGCGCTCGCCGCCATCGTCGGGAGTCTCTCCCGGGAAGCTCCGGGGGGCGTTCATCATGGTCACCCTTGGGTCGCAGACGGCGCACGGCAGTGTGCCGGCTGTCTGCCCAACCGTGATTCTCACGCTACACCGGTCGCGGCGACCCAGCGCGTGCCGGGGGAGCGCGTCGCGGCTCAGCCGCGACCGCCACTCCCGACCTCGGTCACGAGCTCCTGGGCGACCAGGCGCAGCTTGCGGTTGTTGTGCTGCGAGTGCGCCCGCAGGATGGCGAACGCCTCGTCGGCCGTGCACCCCTGCTGGGCCATGATCACGCCCATCGCCTGGTCGATCACCGACCGCGACCGCAGCGCGGTCTCGAGCTGCTGGGTGGTCTCGGAGCTCTGCACGTGCCGCAGCGCGAGCAGCAGGACGGTCGAGGCCTGGGCGGCGAAGACCGCGGCCCCGGCCCGGGTCGGGGCGTCGAACGCATCGGCGCGGTCCCAGTTGTAGACGTTCAGCGCCCCGACCGACTGGCCGTCGGCGAGCAGCGGGAGGCTCAGCGAGGAGCGCAGCCCACGCGCGCGCGCCGCGCGCAGGTAGCCGGGCCAGCGTTCATCCGTCTGCGCGTCCGCGACGTAGACGGCCTGCCCGGTGCGCATCGCCTGCAGGCAGCTGCCCTCGTGGACGCCGTACTGGGACTCGTCGAGCAGGAGCGCGGCGGCGTCGCTGGACGCCACGGTCACGGGGCGGTTGTCGTAGCGGGCGGTGATGCCGCACGAGAACGGGCCGGGGCCCACGGTGTCGGCCGCGAGCACGGCCACGTCCTGGAGGAAGTCCTGGATGCCGTCGATCGTCACCAGCAGCGACTGCAGGGCCGCGAGCGTCCCGGCGTCCCCACCGGCAGGGTCGTGTGCAGACATGCCGTCGACCTCGGTCCTCGAGGTCCGGGTCCCCCGGACGCCCGGCTGGGCGTGCACTGCGGACGGCGGGAACGTGGCAGCCCGCGCGGATCGCCCGCAACACTGTCGACACTACACCTGCGGGCTAGGGCAGGCGGGCCGTGCGGCGGCGCATCGAGCGGCGCGCGGCGACCACGGTCTCCGCCGTCCTGCCGCGCGGCGACCGCAGGCCGACGCGGGCGCGCAGCACCGCGGTGGGCGCGCTGCGCACGGTGGCCAGCTGACCCAGGCCGAGCCGCGCCAGGAACCGGTTGGACTCGCGGGAGTGCGTCACCGACGCGGTCATCACCCGGCCGATCCCCCGGTCCTCGGCGAAGGCGACGGCGGCGCCGAGCAGGGCCGTCCCGACCCCGCGCCGGCGCGCCGACGACGTGACGTGCGGGCTGTGCGCCTGCACCGCCGGCTCCAGGTCCAGCGGGCTCACGGTGGTCTCCTGGAGCAGCACCGCCCCGACGGGCTCGGCCCCGAGCTCGGCCACGACCACGCGCTCGGTCGGGCTGCCCGACGTGCGGGCGACCAGCCGCTCGGCGTCGGCCACGCGCTCCGCCGGCGACGCGCGGCGCAGCACGTCCTCCCACAGCCCGGCCAGGAAGACGGCGTCGTCGGGGACCGCCTCACGCAGGGTCACGGGCTCGCGGTGCACGGCAGGCCTCCGGGGCTGGGCGCCCCGACGCACGCTGGTCGCGTGGTCGAGAGCGGCGGGTCGAACAGGACCGAGGTGGCGTCGCCGGCCCGCCCCCGGCGCGCCTCGACCGGCCGAGACTACGCTCGTCCGCGCCCCGGGACCAGTCGGTGTCCCACCGGACCAGACGAGAGGCCCGCGCGTGATCCCCGGCACCGGAACGCTCGTGAACGTGGTGGCCGTGCTGCTCGGCACCGGTCTCGGCGTGCTGCTGGGCCACCGGCTGCCGCAGCGCACCCGCGACACCGTCACCGACGGGCTGGGCCTGGTCACCCTGCTCATCGCGGCCACCAGTGCCGTGGCGGTCGGCGACGCGGCGCTCCGGGCGTACGTCGGCGACGCCGCTCCGCTGCTGATCGTGCTCGCCGCCGTGCTGCTCGGCGGCATCGCCGGCTCGCTGCTGCGGCTGCAGGACCGGCTCGAGGGCCTGGGCTCGTCGATCCGCGGGCGGCTGGCCGCGTCGGACTCCGACCACGACCGCTTCGTCGAGGGCTTCGTCGTCGCCTCGCTGGTCTTCTGCACCGGGCCGCTGACCGTCCTGGGCGCCCTCTACGACGGGCTGGGGCGCGGCGCCGAGGAGCTCTACCTGAAGTCGGTGCTCGACGGCTTCGCCGCGATCGCGTTCGCGGCGGCCTTCGGCTGGGGCGTCGCGGCGTCGGTGCTCACCATCGTCGTGGTGCAGGGCGGCCTCACGCTCGTGGGGCTCGGGCTGGGCGACGTGCTGCCCGACGCGCACGTCGCGGGGCTGACGGCGACAGGAGGGGTGCTCCTGGTGGGGGTCGCCCTGCGACTGCTCCAGGTGCGCGAGATCCGCGTGGTCGACCTGCTGCCCGCGCTGCTGCTGGCGCCCGTTCTAGTCCACCTGGTCGGTGTGGCGCGTTGACGTAACGGTTTGGTGACGACACGGTTCGAGCATCGCCGCCGACCCGACCCCGTTCTACCGTGTGCGGGCGCTGACCCACCCTTCGGGGGGACCGGGTGCGGCGGACGTGCATCAACCGACCGAAAGGTTCACACCGTGAATCGATCCACGACAGCCTCGTGGTTGAAGGTGATGGCCGGCGCCGCAGCGCTCAGCCTGACCCTCGCCGCCTGTGGTTCCGACGACCCTGAGTCGTCCGCCTCGGACGAGGAGAACAGCTCCGACGAGACCTCGGCCCCGGCCGACGAATTCACCAACGACACGTGCCAGGGCGGGCAGAACAGCCAGAACGCCTTCAAGGCCGGGGCGATCCTGCCGCTGACCGGCAACCTGGCCTTCCTCGGCCCCCCCGAGGTCGCGGGAGTCGGCCTGGCCGTCTCCGACATCAACGCCGCCGGCGGCGTGGGCGACAGCGACGCCTGCCACCAGATCCTGGACTCCGGCGACACCACCGACCTGTCGATCTCGACGGCGAGCGCCGGCAAGCTGGTCGCCGGCAAGGCGTCGGTCGTCGTCGGTGCCGCGTCGTCCAGCGTCTCGCTGAACTTCGTCGACACGCTGAACGACAACAAGATCGTGCAGATCTCGCCGGCGAACACCGCGGTCGACCTGAGCGGCTACGCGCCGTTCTACTTCCGCACCGCCCCGCCGGACAGCATCCAGGGCAACGCGCTGGGCACCCTGATCACCAGCGACGGGTTCCAGAAGGTCGGCTTCCTGGTCTTCCAGGACACCTACGGCACCGGCCTGCGCAACCAGGTCCAGGAGACGGTCGAGGCGTCCGGCGGCCAGTGCGTCTACGGCTGCCAGGGTGACGGCGACGAGTTCCAGCCCGGCCAGACGACGTTCTCCTCCGACGTCACCGGCGTCACCAACGCCAACCCGGACGCGATCGTGGTCCTCGCCTTCGACGAGACCAAGCAGATCGTGCCCGAGCTCGCCAACAGCGGCTTCGACATGTCGAAGGTGTACTTCACCGACGGCAACCTGGCCGACTACAGCGAGGACTTCGAGGCCGGCACCCTGACGGGTGCCAAGGGGACGCTGCCCGGCAACGACCCCGACCAGGGCTTCAAGGACCGGCTGAACGGCTGGTCGGAGTCGGCGCAGAACACGGCGCTGGACAACTACTCCTACGGCGCCGAGTCCTACGACGCCACCATCCTGGGCGCCCTCGCGGCGGTCAAGGGCGGTGACACCCAGCCGCAGACCATCCAGAAGAACCTGGCCGCGGTCTCGGGTGCCACCGACGGTGAGGAGTGCACCACGTACGAGGACTGCGTCGCGATGCTCGACGAGGGCAACGAGATCAACTACACCGGGCCTTCGGGCATCGGTCCGATCGACGACGAGAACGACCCGTCCTCGGCGTTCATCGGCATCTACGAGTACCTCGACGACAACACCTACGAGCTCCTCTCGACCGTGGAGGGCTCCAAGCAGTGAGCTGAGGCCGCCAGGCCGACGCTGAGAGCAGGCCCCGGACCCGACAGGGTCCGGGGCCTGTTCGCTTGTGTCGCCGCGGGTTGCCGGCTGCGGTTTCCCCGCTCGAGCGGGGAAACCGCTACCTAGTAGGCGATGCAACGCCTACCAAGCAGCAGGATCTCCAGCACAGCAACCGAGGCAGACGCCGTACGCGCTGGGCGAGCCGATGCCGTGCGTCCCGCCGGTCAGCCGGGCTGGTCGCTCGCCTTCGCGGCGTCGACGTCCTCGGCGAGCGTGCCGAGGTAGAGCTGGATCACCTTGGGGTCGTTGGCCAGCTCGCGGCCGGTGCCGGTGTAGGCGTCGCGGCCCTGGTCGAGCACGTAGCCGCGGTCGCAGATCTGCAGGCACCGCCTCGCGTTCTGCTCCACCATCACCACGCACACGCCCGTCTTGTTGATGCGGCGCGTGCGGATGAACGTCTCGTCCTGGCGCACCGGCGACAGCCCGGCGGAGGGCTCGTCGAGCAGGAGTACGGAGGGCTCCATCATCAGCGCGCGGGCCATGGCCAACGACTGCCGCTCGCCGCCGGAGAGCCCACCGGCGCGCAGGTTGCGACGCTCGTAGAGCACCGGGAACAGGTCCCACATCACCGGGAGCCGGTCGTCGAGCTTCTCGGGGCGCATGAAGAGCCCCATCCGCAGGTTCTCCTCGATGGTCAGCGAGGGAAACACGTTGTTGTTCTGCGGCACGTAGCCGACGCCCATCTGGACCAGCTTGTTGGCGCGCAGGTTGGTGATGTCGCGACCCTCGAGGGTCACCTTGCCGGAGTGCACCTTCACCAGGCCGAAGACAGCCTTCAGGAGCGTGGACTTGCCCGCCCCGTTGGGCCCGATGATGCCGATCATCTCGCCCGGGTAGGCCACGGCGTTGCAGCCCTGGAGGATGTTCACCCCCGGCAGGTAGCCGGCGACGATGTCGGTCGCCTCGAGGACGGGCTTCACGGACTCGCTCACTGGTCGTCTCCCTGGTGCTTGCCGGACCGCTTCACCGAGCGTCTGCGCGACCGCTTGTCCCCGGGCCCGTCGTCCGGGTGCTCCTGCGCCGCGGCCTCCGCGGCCATCTGCCGGTCTGCGTCCTGCTCGAGCAGCGAGTCGTCGCCCAGGTCGGTGTCGTGGTGCGCACCGAGGTACGCGTCCACGACGGCCTTCTCCGACATCACGGTGTCGGCCGGCCCCTCGGCGACGATCTGGCCCTCGGCCATGACGACGACCCAGTCGGAGATGTGCCGGACCATGTGCATGTCGTGCTCGACGAACAGCACCGTCATGCCCTCGTCGCGCAGGCTCTGGATGTGCCCGAGCAGCGACTGCGTCAGCGCCGGGTTCACGCCGGCCATCGGCTCGTCGAGCATGATCATCGTCGGGTCGCTCATCAGGGCGCGCGCCATCTCCAGCAGCTTGCGCTGCCCTCCCGACAGGCTTCCGGCGTAGTCGTGGCGCTTCTCGAGCAGCTTGAAGCGGGCGAGGATCTCCTTCGCCTTCTCCTCGTTCTGCTTCTCCTGCCCGTGCCACAGCGGCCTCAGGACGGAGGCGAAGAGGTTCTCGCCGCGCTGGTCGCGCGCGCCCAGCATCATGTTGTCCATCACGGTCATCCGGCTCAGCGCCTTCGTGAGCTGGAAGGTGCGCACCATGCCGGCCAGGGCGACCTTGGACGCCGAGGTGCGGTCCAGCTTCCTGCCCTCGAAGCTCCAGTGCGCCCCCTTGCCGGCGCTGGACGGCGAGTCGAACCCGGTGATCAGGTTGAAGAACGTCGTCTTGCCGGCCCCGTTCGGGCCGATCAGCGCGGTGATGATGCCGCGCTGCACCTCCAGGTGGTCGACGTCGCAGGCGACGATGCCGCCGAAGTGCCGGTCGATGTGGGTGACCGTGAGGATCGGGTCGGGCTTGCTGGAGCCGGGCACGCGCTCGAAGCCGTCCACCAGGGCCCTCCGGGCCGCGGGGTCGGCCATCGCCGCGGTGCCCTCGGTGGGCTTGCCGCCCTTGGCCATCTGCGCGGACGGGGCGTCGGGCTCAGGCATCGAACTGCAGCTCCTTCCGGTTGCCCAGGATGCCTTGTGGTCTGAAGATCACGATCAGCATCAGGGCCGCTCCGACCACCATGAAGGCGAACTGGTCGGTCTGCGCCGTGTTCATGACCGAGTCCGGCACGTAGTCGTTGGCGGCGGACTTCACCAGGATCCGGCCGGCGAAGAAGATCATCGATCCCAGGATCGGCCCGAAGATCGTCGCGGCACCACCGAGCAGCAGCGCCGTGTAGCAGAAGAAGGTCAGCTGCTTGCCCATGGCGTCTGGCTGCACCGACGCCGGCAGCACGTAGAACATCCCGCCGACCGCGGCGATGGACCCGCCGATGATCAGGGCCTGCATCTTGATCGCGAACACGTTCTTGCCGAGGCTGCGCACCGCGTCCTCGTCCTCCCGGATCCCCCGGAGCATCCGACCCCAGGGACTCCGCGCCAGCAGGTAGACGAGCCACGCCGCCAGCAGCACCACCGCCCAGACGACCGCCCGGACCCACCAGCCGTTGACGCCCGTGTTCTGGTAGGTCAGCGGCCCCAGGCTCGTCGTGCCCGACCCGAAGAAGGACAGGCTCGTGAACGGGTCGCGGTAGGTGCTGCCGGCCAGCCCCTGGGCCGAGCCGGTGTAGTCGACCAGCGTCGTCGACCGCCCCGCGAAGCGGATGATCTCCGCCGCCGAGATCGTCACGATCGCCAGGTAGTCGCCACGCAGCTTGAGCGTGGGCAGGCCCAGCACCAGCGCGAACAGCGCGGCGGCTCCCAGCCCGATGAGGATGGCCACCGACATGGGCAGGTCGTACCGGATCGCGATGGCGAAGCCGTAGGCGCCGAGCAGCATGAAGCCGGCCTGGCCCATGTTCAGCAGCCCGGTGAGCCCGAAGTGCACGTTGAGGCCGATGACCGCCAGCGCCACCGCGGCTGTCTGCGGGTTCAGCGTCTCGCGAAGCATCCCGTTGGTGAGCCCGTCGTTGACGAGGTGCAGCACCACCAGCGCGAGCACCGTGATGCCGACGATGCCCCAGGTGCGCGGGAGCAGCCCGGCGACCCGGCGGCCCTCCGGCTCCTCGCCGGGCGCGTACTCCGCCGCGCTCTCGTCTGTGGTTGCAGTGTCGTTGGCCATGTCTCTCTTCTCTCCGACCCACCAGATCCGGACCTGGGTCAGCCGACCCGTTGCGCCTTCCCCAGGATCCCCTGGGGCCGGAAGATCAGCGCGACGATCAGGATGCTCAGCGCCGCGGCGTACTTGAAGTCACCGGGGATGCCGACGACCGGCGAGAGCTCCACGACGAGACCGATGATCATGGCGCCCACCAGGGCGCCGAAGGCCGTCCCGAGGCCGCCCAGCGTGACCGCGGCGAAGAGCAGCAGCAGGATCTGCAGGCCCGAGTCCCACTTGATGCCGTTGACCACGAGCGCGTAGAGGATGCCGGAGAGCCCCGCGAGACCCATGGCGACCGTCCAGACGATGCGGATCACCCGGTCGACGTCGATGCCCGAGGCGGCCGCCAGCGCCGGGTTGTCCGAGACCGCCCGGGTCGCCCGGCCCAGGCGCGTGCGGAGGAGGGCGAAGCCGACCGCCACGAGCACGACGACCGACACGATCATCGCCACGATCGACTGGTCGGTGAGCGTGATGAAGCCGAACGACGTGAGCTCGGGCTGGTCCTGCAGGACCCGCACCGTGCGGGCGCCCGCGAAGTACTGGAACGTGTACTGCAAGGTGAGCGAGAGGCCGATCGACACGATCAGCATCCGCGTCAGGGCCATGTTTCTTCGCCGCAGCGGTTGCCACAGCACCCGGTCCTGGAACCAGCCCGTGAACGCACAGAACGCCACCGTGATCGTGCCGCCGATCCAGATGCCCAGGCCCAGGTTGTTGACCAGGTACCAGCCGAGGATGCCGCCCAGCGTCACCTGCTCGGCGTGCGCGAAGTTCGACAACCCCATGGTTCCGTAGATCAGCGAGAGCCCGACCGAGGCCAGCGCCAGCAGCAGGCCCAGACGGACGCCGTTCACGGCGCTCTGGGCGAAGTACTTCGCCCGGCTGCGCTCCGCGGCGTAGTCCCCCGTGCGCGCCGGGATCAGGCCGGCCTTCGCCTGGCCCAGCTGGATGTTGACCGTCGGCGGCTCGCTCGTCAGCCCCGCGTCGTCGGGCAACGTGTCCTCGTCCACCGACAGCGTGTACTCGCCGGGCTCGGTGACCTCGACGTTCCACTTGCCGGAGTCGTCCGTGGTGACGGTCTCCTCGAAGTCGCCGTCGGCCCCCGGGCCGGTCACGGTGATGTCCACGTCGGCGACGACGTCGACCTCCGTCCGCAGGGTGCCGTTGATGCAGGCGGTCTCCTGCGGCTGCGGCAGGCACAGCGTCGAACCCGAGCCGTGCGCCGCGGGGGCGCTCAGCAGGAGCAGCGGGAGGATCAGGGGCAACAGCAGAGCCACGGGGGCCAACAGCCCCGGCCCCCGCACCGCATGGTCTGCCTTCACGTGCTTCCTTCCTCCAGGCGCCGGGTCCCCCCGGGCGTCGCTGCGCGAAGTCTAGGCGTGACGTCCCCCACATCAACGCGCACACACTCCGGCATCCGGAGCCGATACGCAACGGTGACCTGCCCCGGCGCGGCGCGGAGCGCGGGGAAACTTTGCTCAGCGCACGCCCATGCCGGGGCCGTGCTCGAGCACGCCGTCCGCGACCTGGCGCATCGAGAGCCGCAGGTCCATCGCCGTCTTCTGGACCCAGCGGAACGCCTCGGGCTCGGTCAGGCCGAGCTGCTCGCAGAGGATGGCCTTGGCCCGGTCGACGCTCTTGCGGGTCTCCAGCCGGTCGGAGAGGCCGGCCACCTCCTGCTCGAGGGCGGTCAGCTCGGCGAAGCGGCTCACGGCCATCTCGATCGCGGGCACCAGGTCGCCGCGGGAGAACGGCTTGACCAGGTACGCCATGGCGCCGGCGTCGCGGGCACCCTCGACGAGCTCGCGCTGGGAGAAGGCGGTGAGCATGACCACGGGAGCGATCCGCTCGCGGGCGATCCGCTCGGCGGCGGCGATGCCGTCGAGGACCGGCATCTTCACGTCGAGGATCACGAGGTCGGGCCGCGTCTCGCCGACGACCTCCAGCGCCCGCTGGCCGTCGCCGGCCTCGCCGACGACCTCCCAGCCCTCCTCGGCGAGCATCTCGGCGAGGTCCATCCGGATCAGCGCCTCGTCCTCCGCGATGACGACGCGCCTGGCCTGCTCACTCACGCGACACAGGCTATCGGCCGGCTGTCCGGAGCCGGCGGACGGACCCGACGATCAGATCCCGGGCGATCAGACCCCGGCGCCGACCTCGTCGGAGTCGTCGTCGGGGACGCGCGCCGTCTCGGCGTGCTCGTCGGTGGCGGGCTGGGCGTCCAGCCACGCGTCGATCTCGGCGCGCTCGACGGCGCCGGCGCTCGCGGCGGTGGCGGCGCGGCGGGCGTTCGCGAGCGCCTGCGCCTGACTGGCGCGGGCCCACTGCTGCACCAGGTCCTGCACGATCTCGCCCAGCACGCTGCGACGGGCGCGGGTGGCACCGTTGTGCGCCCCGAGAGCCATGCCACCACCTCCTCCAGGCTGAGGCTAGACGGGCGCCTCGTCGCACCCAAGGTCGAAAGGCCCTGGCGAAGCGGAGGATCAGGACATTGACCACACCCGGCCGAGGCCCGGCGGCGGGCGAGCGGGCGAGGACCCCGGACGCGGGTGCAGTACCGTGTGCGCGCCCGCCCCGGTATCCCAATCGGCAGAGGAAGCGGTCTCAAACACCGTCCAGTGTGGGTTCGAGTCCCACCCGGGGCACGCCTCGCTCGACGACCCGCTCACGCGGCGGGTCGGCGCTGCGCTCAGCGGCGGTAGGCGGGCGCGGCCTCGTTGATGGCGTCGCCCATCCGGTGGATCCGCAACGCGTTGGTCGAGCCGGGGATCCCCGGCGGGCTGCCCGCGATGATCACCACGAGGTCGCCCTGGGCGACGCGCCCGATCTCCAGGAGCGCCTCGTCGACCTGGCGCACCATCTCGTCGGTGTGCTCGGCGCCCGGACTCTTGAAGGCCTCCACGCCCCAGACGACCGAGAGCTGGGAGCGCGTCGTCGCGAGCGGCGTGAACGCGAGAACGGGAATCGCCTGGCGGAGCCGCGCCAGACGGCGCGCCGAGTCGCCGCTCTGCGTGAACGCCACCAGGTACCGGGCTCCCACGCGCCCGCCGACCTCGGCCGCCGCCTTCGCGATGACGCCGCCGCGGGTGCGGGGGTTCCACGGAATCGCCGCCATGTGCTGCAGGCCGTGGACCTCGGTCGACTCGACGATCCGCGCCATCGTGCTCACCGTCGCGACCGGGTACTCCCCCACGCTCGTCTCCCCGGAGAGCATCACGGCATCCGCACCGTCGAGCACGGCGTTCGCGACGTCAGAGGCCTCGGCCCGGGTCGGGGCCGGCGCACCGATCATCGACTCGAGCATCTGCGTCGCCACGATCACCGGCTTCGCCATCACCCGGGCCCGCCGGATGATGTCCTTCTGCAGGAACGGGACGTCCTCCAGCGGGCACTCGACCCCGAGGTCGCCACGGGCCACCATGAGGCCGTCGAAGGCGTCCACGATGTCGTCGAGGTGGTCGATCGCCTGCGGCTTCTCGATCTTGGCGACGACGGGCACGTGCACGTGCTCCTCGTCCATCACCCGGCGGACGTCCTCCACGTCGGCCGCGTTGCGCACGAAGCTCAGGGCCACCATGTCCACGCCGAGCCGGAGCGCGAAGCGCAGGTCGTCGACGTCCTTGTCGCTCATCGCCGGCACCGAGACGGCGACACCGGGCAGGTTGATGCCCTTGTGGTTGCTGACCTCGCCGGCGACCTCCACCTCGGTGTGGACGTCGTCCCCGTCGACCTCGCGGACGCGCACGCGGACACGGCCGTCGTCGATGAGCAGCGGGTCACCGGGCGAGACGTCGGACGGCAGCCCCGCGAACGTGGTCGACGCGACCTCCGCGTCGCCGGGGACGTCGCGCGTGGTGATCGTCCAGCGCTGGCCCCGGGTGAGCGTGACGGGGCCGTCGGCGAAGTTCCCCAGTCGGATCTTGGGGCCCTGCAGGTCGGCGAGGATGCCGACGCCGCGGCCGCTCGCGTCGGCCGCCTCGCGCACGAGGCGGTAGCTCTCGGCGTGGTCGTCGTGGGTGCCGTGGCTCATGTTGAGCCGGGCGACGTCCATGCCGGCACCGATCAGCTCACGGATGCGCCGTTCGGAGGACGTCGCCGGGCCCAGGGTGCACACGATCTTCGCTCTCCGCACGTCACCCATCCTAGCGAGCCTTGGATCGATCAAACGCATCGGCGGCCTCGTCACGCCTCAGGCAGGCCGTGCTCACGCAGCCAGGCGCTGGCCCGGCGCCGGGACGCCTGGGAGAGCCAGGCGTCCTGCACCAGCTCGGTCAGCACCTCGACGTCGATCTCGCCGAGCCGCGCCGCCCGCACCAGCACGGAGGGGTGGCCGTCGAAGTGGGGAGTCGTGAAGAGGGGCAGGGACTCGTCCGCGAGCAGCACCTCCTTCTCCTGCGCCGACGCGACCCACAGCACGATGACGTCGGTGAGCCGCTGCCCGCTCTCGTCGACGGCGTCGGGCCGCGCGTTGCGGAAGAACACGAAGGACTTGCCGCCCACCTGGTAGACGGCGTTGGCGCCCGCGCGCGCGACCACGACATGGGGCATCCCGCTCGCCACGGCGTGCACGTCGTCCACGGCGGCGGGGCGGCCCATTGGCGCAGCCTAGAGCGCTCCCCTCACGAGTCGTGGGTCGCGACCACGGAATCCCCGCTCGAGCGGGGATTCCGTCACCGCGCTCAGACGGCGAGGGGGCGCTCGTGCGGCCGGACCGGCGCGGGCAGGGAGGACGCGGCGCCGGTGAGGTGGCTGTCCACCGCGGCGGCGGCGGCCCGGCCCTCCGCGATCGCCCACACGATCAGGGACTGGCCACGCCCCGCGTCGCCGGCGGCGAAGACCCCCGGCACGGACGTCGCGTAGGCGTCGTCGCGCCGCACGTTGCCGCGCTCGTCGAGCTCGACGCCGAGCTGCTCGAGCAGCCCCGGCCGCTCGGGGCCGGTGAAGCCCATCGCCAGCAGCACCAGGTCGGCCGGGATGTCGCGCTCGGAGCCCTCGACCTCCGTGAAGGAGCCGTCGCGCATCTCGACCTCGACGAGCCGCAGCGCCCGCACGTGGCCGTGCTCGTCGCCGACGAACTCCTTGGTCGAGACCGAGTACACGCGCTCGCCGGCCTCCTCGTGCGCCGAGGAGACCCGGAACGTCATCGGGTACGTCGGCCACGGCTGGGTGGCCGGGCGCTCGTCCGCGGGCCGCGGCATGATCTCGAGCTGGGTGATCGACGCCGCGTGCTGGCGGGTCGAGGTGCCGAGGCAGTCGGCGCCGGTGTCGCCGCCGCCGATGATCACCACGTGCTTGCCCTCGGCGGTGACCTGGTCGGGCACCTCCTCGCCGAGCGAGGCCCGGTTGGAGGGCGGCAGGAAGTCCATCGCCTGGAGGATGCCGTCGAGCTCCCGGCCGGGCGCCGGCAGGTCGCGCGGCTCGGTGGCGCCGGTCGCGACGACCACGGCGTCGTAGCGGTTGCGCAGCGCCTCGCCGGTCAGCGCGTCGCCGCCGACGTCGACACCCGGGCGAAAGATGGTGCCCTCGCGGGTCATCTGGTCGAGCCGCCGCTCGAGGTGCTTCTTCTCCATCTTGAACTCGGGGATCCCGTAGCGCAGCAGGCCGCCGATGCGGTCGGCGCGCTCGTAGACCGCGACCGTGTGCCCGGCGCGGGTGAGCTGCTGGGCCGCCGCGAGCCCCGCAGGGCCCGAGCCGACCACGGCGACGGTGCGGCCCGAGAGCCACTCCGGCGGCTGGGGCCGGACATTGCCGTCCTCCCAGGCGCGGTCGATGATCGAGACCTCGACGTTCTTGATCGTCACCGGCTCCTGGTTGATCCCGAGCACGCACGCGGGCTCGCACGGCGCCGGGCACAGCCGACCGGTGAACTCCGGGAAGTTGTTCGTCGCGTGCAGCCGCTCGATCGCCTCGGCCCAGTCGTCGCGGTAGACGAGGTCGTTCCACTCCGGGATCAGGTTGCCCAGCGGGCAGCCCTGGTGGCAGAACGGGATGCCGCAGTCCATGCAGCGCCCCGCCTGGGTGTTGATGACCGGCAGCAGGGCGCGCCCGATCCCATCGGGGTACACCTCGTCCCAGTCCTCGACGCGCTCGTCGACGGGCCGCTTCGGCGCGTCCTCGCGCCCGTGCTTCAGAAAGCCCTTGGGGTCACCCATGGAGCGCCTCCATCATCCGGTGGGCGGTCTCGTCCTCGCCGAGGCCCTCGGCCTCGGCCTTGTTCCTGGCCTCGAGCACGGTCTGGAACTCCCGCGAGATCACCTCGGTGAACCGCGGCAGCGCCGCCGACCAGTCCTCGAGCAGGGCGCGCGCGACCGGCGAGTCGGTCTCCTCGGCGTGCTGGCGCACCAGCGACTCGAGCTGCTCGGCCGCCTCGCCCTCGACGGGCTCCAGCTCCACCAGCGCCCGGTTCACCTTCTCGGGGTCGAGATCGAGCACCCAGGCGATGCCGCCGGACATGCCCGCGGCGAAGTTGCGCCCCGTCGGGCCGAGCACGACCACCCGGCCCCCGGTCATGTACTCGCAGCCGTGGTCGCCGACGCCCTCGTTGACCGTCCACGCGCCCGAGTTGCGCACGCCGAAGCGCTCGCCCACCTGGCCCCTCAGGAAGATCTGCCCGGACGTCGCGCCGTACGCGATCGTGTTGCCGGCGATGATCTGCTCCTCGGCGACGAAGCCCGCGTTGCGCGGGGGCCGGACGACGATCCGTCCGCCCGAGAGGCCCTTGCCGACGTAGTCGTTCGCGTCGCCCTCCAGCCGCAGCGTCAGGCCGCGCGGCAGGAACGCCCCGAACGACTGGCCGGCCGACCCGGTCAACGTCAGGTCGATGGTGCCCTCGGGCAGCCCCTCGGCGCGGTAGCGCTTGGTCACCTCGTGGCCCAGCATGGTGCCGACGGTGCGGTTCACGTTGCGGACCTCGACCTGGGCCCGCACGGGCTCGCCGCGCTCGAGGGCCGGCTCGGCGATCTCGATCAACCGGTTGTCCAGCGCCTTGTCGAGCCCGTGGTCCTGCACCGTGGTGTTGCGCAGCGCCGCGCCCTCGGGCAGCTCGGGCTGGTGCAGCACCGGCGTCAGGTCGAGGCCCGCGGCCTTCCAGTGGTCGACCGCCCGCGCCACGTCCAGCGTTCCCACCGCGCCGATGGCCTCGTCGAGGCTGCGGAAGCCGAGCTCGGCGAGCAGCTCGCGGACCTCCTCGGCGATGTAGGTGAAGAAGTTGACGACGTGCTCGGCCTTGCCCTCGTACCGCTCGCGCAGCGTGGGGTTCTGGGTCGCCACGCCCACCGGGCAGGTGTCGAGGTGGCACACGCGCATCATGATGCAGCCCGAGACCACGAGCGCCGCGGTGGAGAAGCCGTACTCCTCGGCCCCCAGCAGGGCGGCCATGACGACGTCGCGGCCGGTCTTGAGCTGGCCGTCGGTCTGGACGACGATCCGGTCGCGCAGGCCGTTGAGCAGCAGCGTCTGCTGGGTCTCGGCGAGGCCGAGCTCCCACGGGCCGCCCGCGTGCTTGAGCGACGTCAGCGGCGAGGCACCGGTGCCGCCGTCGTGCCCCGAGATCAGCACCACGTCGGCGTGCGCCTTCGAGACGCCCGCGGCCACCGTGCCCACGCCCACCTCGGCGACGAGCTTCACGTGCACGCGCGCCGCCGGGTTGGCGTTCTTCAGGTCGTGGATCAGCTGCGCCAGGTCCTCGATGGAGTAGATGTCGTGGTGCGGCGGCGGCGAGATCAGGCCCACGCCCGGCGTGGAGTAGCGGGTCTTCGCGATCCACGGGTAGACCTTGTTGCCGGGCAGCTGGCCGCCCTCGCCGGGCTTCGCGCCCTGGGCCATCTTGATCTGCAGGTCGTCGGCGTTCGTCAGGTACTCCGAGGTGACGCCGAACCGGCCCGAGGCGACCTGCTTGATCGCCGAGCGCCGCTCGGGGTCGTGCAGCCGGTCGGAGTCCTCGCCGCCCTCGCCGGTGTTGGACTTGGCGCCCAGCCGGTTCATGGCGATCGCCAGGGTCTCGTGCGCCTCCTGCGAGATCGACCCGTAGGACATCGCGCCGGTGGAGAACCGCTTCACGATCTCCGAGGCGGGCTCGACCTCCTCCAGCGGCACCGGGGCTGCGGCCGGTCTCCTCGGCCGGGCGCAGGCGGAACAGCCCGCGCAGCGTCATCAGCCGCTCGGACTGCTCGTTGACGCGGCTCGTGTACTGCCGGAACACGTCGAACCGCCCGGCCCGCGTGGCGTGCTGGAGCCGGAAGACGGTCTCGGGGTCGAACAGGTGCGGCTCGCCCTCGCGGCGCCACTGGTACTCCCCGCCGACCTCGAGCTCGCGGTGCGCCGGCGCGATCCCCGCGCGCGGGTACGCCGCCCGGTGCCGCTGGGCGACCTCCTCGGCGAGGGTCTCCAGGTCGACGCCCCCGAGCTTGGAGGTGGTGCCGGTGAAGTACCGGTCGACGACGGACTGGGAGAGCCCGACCGCCTCGAAGATCTGGGCGCCGGTGTAGGAGGCGATGGTCGAGACGCCCATCTTGGACATCACCTTGAGCACGCCCTTGCCGAGTGCCCGCACGAGGTTCTGCATCGCGGTCTCGGGGTCGGTCTTGACGTAGTACCCCTCGCGGGCGAGGTCCTCCACGGACTCCATCGCCAGGTAGGGGTTCACCGCCGCCGCGCCGTAGCCGACGAGCAGGGCGACGTGGTGCACCTCGCGCACGTCGCCGGCCTCGACCAGCAGGCCCACCTGGCTGCGCGTCTTCTCGCGCACCAGGTGGTGGTGCACCGCGCCGGTGAGCAGCAACGACGGGATCGGCGCGAGCTCGGCGGTGGAGTGCCGGTCGGAGAGCACGATGACCCGGGCGCCGTCGGCGATCGCCTGCGACGCCTCGGCGCAGATCTCGTCGAGCCGCTGCGCCAGCGCCTCGCCGCCGCCCTCCACGTCGTAGAGGCCGCGGACCACGTGCACAGCGAAGCCGGGCATGTCGCCGTCGCGGTTGATGTGCCGGATCTTCGCGAGGTCGTCGTTGTCGAAGACCGGGAACGGCAGCACGATCTGGCGGCACGAGGCCGGCGTCGGGTCCAGGAGGTTGCCCTCGGGGCCGATCGAGCCCCACAGCGAGGTCACCAGCTCCTCGCGGATCGCGTCCAGCGGCGGGTTCGTGACCTGCGCGAAGAGCTGGGCGAAGTAGTCGAAGATCAGCCGCGGCTTCTCCGAGAGCGCCGCGATCGGGGTGTCGGTGCCCATCGAGCCGATCGGCTCGGCCCCGGTGTTGGCCATCGGGGTCAGCAGCACCCGCAGCTGCTCCTGGGTGTAGCCGAAGATCTGCTGGCGGCGCGTGACGGAGGCGTGCGTGTGCACGATGTGCTCGCGCTGCGGGACGTCCTCGAGGTGCACCAGCCCGGCGTGCAGCCACTCGTCGTAGGGGTGCTCGGCGGCGAGCCCGCCCTTGATCTCCTCGTCCTCGATGATCCGGTGCTCCTCGGTGTCGACGAGGAACATCCGGCCGGGCTGGAGCCGGCCCTTGCGGACCACCGTGGCGGGGTCGATGTCGAGGACGCCGACCTCGGAGGCCAGCACGACGAGGCCGTCGTCGGTGACCCAGTAGCGCGAGGGGCGCAGCCCGTTGCGGTCGAGTACCGCGCCGACCTGGTGGCCGTCGGTGAAGACGACGCAGGCGGGGCCGTCCCAGGCCTCCATCATCGTGGAGTGGAACTCGTAGAACGCCCGCCGGGCGGGGTCCATGTCCGGGTTGTTCTCCCACGCCTCCGGGATCATCATCAGCACCGAGTGCGGCAGCGTGCGGCCGCCCATGTGCAGCAGCTCGAGGACCTCGTCGAAGGTCGCGGAGTCGGAGGCCCCCGGCGTGCAGATCGGGAAGAGCCGCTCGACGTCGCCGGGGATCACGTCGGAGGCGAGCAGCGCCTCGCGGGCGCGCATCCAGTTGCGGTTGCCCATCACGGTGTTGATCTCGCCGTTGTGCGCGATGAACCGGAAGGGGTGGCTCAGCGGCCAGCTGGGGAAGGTGTTGGTGGAGAACCGCGAGTGCACGACCGCGACCGCCGTGGCCATCCGCTCGTCGACCAGGTCGGGGTAGAACGCGTCGAGCTGCTCGGTGGTGAGCATCCCCTTGTAGGCCAGCGTGCGCGAGGAGAGCGAGGGGAAGTACACGTCGGTCTCGTGCTCGGCGCGCTTGCGCAGGCACCAGGCGAGCCGCTCCAGCGCCATGCCCGAGGTCCGGCCGCCGGGGGCGGCGACGAACAGCTGGCTGAAGCTCGGCATCACGCCGACGGCGGTGGAGCCCAGCGTCGACGGGTCGGTCGGCACCACGCGCCAGCCGAGCACCTCGAGGCCCTCCTCGACCGCGATCTCCTCGATGCGGCCCCGGGTCTTGGCGACGTTCTCGTCGTCGCCGGGCAGGAACGCCGTGCCGACGGCGTAGCTCCACCGGCCCGGCAGCTCGAAGCCGGCCTCGGCCGCCGCCTCCTGGAGGAAGGCGTCGGGCACCTGCATCAGGATGCCCGCGCCGTCGCCCGAGTTCGGCTCCGCGCCGGCGGCGCCACGGTGGTCGAGGTTGCGCAGCGCGGTCAGCGCCTTGGCGACGATGTCGGGGCTGGCCTCGCCCGTCATCGTCGCCACGAACGCGACGCCGCAGGCGTCGTGCTCGTGCGCGGGGTCGTAGAGACCCTGGGCCTCGGGAGCCCGCGAGGAGGGGGGCGGCGGGAACGCGGAATCCTGGTGCACCGGGCACTCTCCCGTCGTCGTCGACGCCCCGGTGCGGGGCACCGGGGCGGCCTGTCAGGGGTGTGAAGGTTGTGTGCAGGGGACGACGTTGGCCCGAGCGAGCTGGCCTGAGGTTATCACCAGCGCACCCGGCCCCCGCGCGGCAACCGGGTGGCCGACCAGCATCCGGACCGGCGGGCGGGCGTCGCCGGGCTCGCGACGCCGCCCCGATCAGACCTGGGTGCCGACCGCCGCGCCGACGAGGTAGGTGGCCGCGAAAGCGGCCCCGCCGAGCAGCACCTGGCGCCCGCCGCCGTACCACCAGCTGCGGTTGGTGACGTTCGACACCACGGCGCCGCAGCCGAAGAGCGCCAGCAGGGTGAGCACGACCGAGAGCACCAGCGACGAGGCGCCGAGGAGGTAGGGCAGCACCGGGACCAGCGCGCCGACGGCGAACGAGCCGAACGACGAGGCCGCGGCGAGCGAGGGCGAGGCCAGGTCGTGCGGGTCGACCCCCAGCTCTTCGCGGGCGTGCACGGCCACGGCGTTCTCGGGGTCCTCGTGGATCTGCCGCGCGACCTCGCCCGCGAGCTCGGGGGCGACCCCCTTGGCGACGTACATCTCGGCGAGCTCGGCCGTCTCCGCGGCCGGGTTCACCTCGATCTCGCGGCGCTCCTTGGTGATCTCGTGCTCGGCCGCCTCGGACTGGCTGGCCACGGAGGCGTACTCCCCCGCCGCCATCGAGAAGGCACCCGCCGCGAGGCCGGCCAGCCCGGCCAGGACGACCGCGGACGTGTCGCCGCCGGCGGCGCGGGTGCCGCCGGTCACACCGGCGATCAGCGCCGCGTTGGAGACCAGCCCGTCCATCGCCCCGAACACGGCCGGACGCAGCCAGCCGCCGGTGACGTCGGGGTGGTCGTGGTTGATCCCGGAGGACTGCGGCGTGCTCATGCACGCCAACTTATCCGGAATGATTCAAGATTTCATCGAAGGCGAGGCTCACCTGAGTCGCCCGCCGGCTCCCCCTCGACGCCGCCCTCGACACCGCCCTGTGCGCCGCCGGCGTCGCCGCCGTCCGGGCTGCCGTCCCGGCGCAGCGAGGTCTCCCGGCCGGGCCAGCGGCGCGCCGAGTACACGAACCACGCCGCCGCCAGCGCGAAGAGCAGGATCGAGGTCCACACGTTCAGGCGCAGGCCGGCCACGTCGTCGAGCTGGACGGCGTCCACCCGCAGGGTCTCGATCCAGCCGCGCCCGAGCGTGTAGGCCATCACGTAGACCGCGACGACCCGGCCGTGCCCGAGCCGCAGGCGGCGGTCGAGCAGGATCACGACGCCGAACGCCGCCAGGTTCCACAGGCTCTCGTAGAGGAACGTCGGGTGGAACGTCTCGGCGGCGAGGTCCGACGTCGGCCGGTTCTCGGGGTCGATCTCCAGCCCCCACGGCAGGTCCGTGGGCCGGCCGTAGAGCTCCTGGTTCCACCAGTTGCCCAGCCGGCCCAGCGCCTGGGCGACCAGCACGCCCGGGACCAGGGCGTCGAGCATCGGCAGCACCTTGAGGCCCGCGAGGCGGCAGCCGACCACCACGCCCAGGGCGCCGAACGCCACGGCGCCCCAGATGCCGAGGCCGCCCTGCCACACGTAGAGCGCCTCCACCGGGTCGCGGCCCTCCCCGAAGTAGAGCCTCCAGTCGGTGGCGACGTGGTAGAGGCGGGCGCCGACGATCCCGAAGGGGATCGCCCAGATCGCCACGTCGGTGGCCTCGCCCTTCCGGCCGCCCCGGGCCTGCCACCGGCGCTCGCCGATCCAGATCGCGGCGACGACGCCGGCGATGATGCACAGCGCGTAGGCGCGCAGCGGGAACGGCCCGACCTCCCACACGCCGGAGGAGGGGCTGGGGATCGACAGCGGCAGCAGGCCGGGCAGCAGGTGCGTCACGAGAGGCCCTCCTCGAGCAGCGCGTCGGCGTCGGGGCCGAGCAGCGCGGAGACGTCGCCGGCGAGCTCGGCCGGCGAGACGTCCCGGTTCCACAGGATCGGCGCGGTGCCGTCGGCCATCACGCCGGTGATCTGGCTGCTGTGCGCCTCCAGGTCGCGCCCGCCGCTGGGCAGCTTCGCGCCCTGGGCGACGTACACCGCCAGCGGCTCGCCGACGTCCGCGACGGTGCCGAGCTCGCCCGTGAGCCCCACGAACGAGGGGTCGTAGCGGTCCAGCCAGGAGCGCAGCACCGGGCCGGTGTCGCGCGCCGGGTCGGTGGTCACGTAGACGACCTCGACGCGCTCGCGGTCCTCCTCGGAGAGCCGGGTCATGGCCGCTGCCATGGTGGCCGTCACCGCGGGGCACACGTCCGGGCAGTTCGTGTAGCCGAAGAAGACGAGCGTGAGGTCGGCGTCGGTGTCCGCCACGAGGCTGTAGGGCTCCCCGCTGGTGTCGGTGAGCTCCGTGGCCGGCACCTCGTAGGGCGCGTGCACCGTGCCGGCCAGCGCGGCCGGGGACCCGTCGCCGCCGGCGCCCGCCCCGCCGGCCGCGCAGCCGGCGAGCAGGACCGCCGCCAGCAGGGCCGCCAGGCCGCCGGCCGCGGACGTCCGCCGGGCGCGGGGGCGAGCGTGCTCAGCCACCGGCGCGCCCCCGTCGTACGCCGTCGGCCAGCTCGCTGGTCAGCTCGGCCAGCGCGCGCAGCCCGGCGTCGCGGTCATCGTGCTCGAGCAGCGTGCGCACGAAGGCCGACCCCACGATCACGCCGTCGGCGAAGGCCGCGACCTCGGCGGCCTGGTCGCCGTTGCTCACGCCCAGGCCGACGCAGACCGGCAGGTCCGTCGCGGCCCGGGTGCGCTCGACCAGGGGCCGGGCGAGGTCGCTGGTGGTCGCCCGCGCGCCCGTCACGCCCATCACGGCCGTGGCGTAGACGAAGCCGCGGCAGGCCCCGGCCGTCATCCGCACCCGCTCGTCGGTCGACGACGGTGCGACCAGGAAGACCTTGTCCAGGTCGTGCGCGTCGGCGGCCGCGATCCAGTCCGCACCGCTGTCGGGCGTCAGGTCGGGGGTGATCAGGCCCGCTCCCCCGGCCTGCGCCAGGTCCGCCGCGAAGCGCTCGACCCCGTAGGCGTCCACCGGGTTCCAGTAGGACATCACCAGCGTCGCGGCGCCGGTCGCGGCGACCGCCTCGACGGCGCGGAGCACGTCGCGCGTGCGGGTGCCGCCGTCCAGCGCGCGCTGCACGCCGGTCTGGATCGTGGGCCCGTCCATCACGGGGTCGCTGTAGGGCAGGCCGATCTCGATCACGTCGCAGCCGTGCTCGACCATCACGCGCATCGCCTCGACGGAGCCGGGGCCGTCGGGGAAGCCGGCGGGGAGGTAGCCCACGAGCCCGGCGCGGCCCTCGGCGCGCGCCGCCGCGAGGGCGTCGCGCGCGCTCAGCGCTCGTCCCCGAGGTCGAACCACTTCATCGCGGTCTCCATGTCCTTGTCGCCGCGGCCCGAGAGGCTGACCAGGATGGTCGTGTCGGGTCCGTGCTGCTCGGCGAGACGCCGCGCGTGCCGCACGGCGCCGGCGACGGCGTGGGCGGTCTCGATCGCGGGGATGATCCCCTCGGTGCGCGCCAGCAGCGCCATCGCATCCATCGCCTCGGCGTCGGTCACCGCCTCGTACGTGGCGCGGCCGGTCGCGGCGAGGTGGGCGTGCTGGGGCCCGACGCCCGGGTAGTCCAGGCCCGCGGAGATCGAGTGCGACTCCCGGGTCTGGCCGTCCTCGTCCTGGAGCACGAACGTGCGGGCGCCGTGCAGCACCCCGCGGGCCCCGCCGACGATGGTCGCGGCGTGCCGCGGCGTCTCGACCCCGTCGCCCCCGGCCTCGAAGCCGAGCACCTCGACGTCGGAGTCGTCGAGGAACGCGCTGAACAGCCCGATCGCGTTCGATCCCCCGCCGACGCACGCGGCGATCGCGTGGGGCAGCCGGCCGTACTGCTCGAGGCACTGGGCGCGGGCCTCGTCGCCGATGCCGCGGGTGAAGTCGCGCACGAGACTGGGGAACGGGTGCGGGCCGGCGGCGGTGCCGAAGAGGTAGGCCGTGTCGTCCACGTTGGCGACCCAGTCGCGCATGGCCTCGTTGATGGCGTCCTTCAGGGTCGCGCTGCCGGACTCCACGGGCACGACCCTGGCGCCCAGCAGCCGCATCCGCGCCACGTTCAGCGCCTGGCGGCGGGTGTCGACGGCGCCCATGTAGACGGTGCAGTCGAGGCCGAAGTACGCCGCCGCGGTCGCGCTGGCCACGCCGTGCTGGCCGGCGCCGGTCTCGGCGATGACGCGCGGCTTGCCCATCCGTCGGGTCAGCAGGGCCTGGCCCAGCACGTTGCGGATCTTGTGCGCGCCCGTGTGGTTGAGGTCCTCGCGCTTGAGCAGGATCCGCGCGCCGACCTCGCGGGAGAGCCGGGACGCCTCGTAGAGGGGGCTGGGCATGCCGGCGTAGTCGCGCAGCACGGCGTCGAGCTCGCTGGTGAAGTCCGGGTCCTTGACCGCCGAGTGCCACGCCTCGGTGAGCTCGTCCAGCGCGGCGACGAGCGCCTCGGGCATGTAGCGGCCGCCGAAGCCCTGACCCTCGCCGCCGAACCAGCCGCGGTCGTCGGCGTCGTGCGGGTGGGCGCGGTCGGGGTCGGCCGGTCGGGTCGTCATCGGGTGCCCTCTCTCGTCTCGGCGGGGGCCGCGTGCGCCACCGGGATCCCGGTCATCGCACGCACGGCCGCCTCGGGGTCGCCGCCGCGCACCAGGGCCTCGCCGACGAGGACGGCGCGGGCGCCCAGGGCGGCGTACACCTCGACGTCGGCGGGGCCGGCGATGCCGGACTCGGCGACGAGGACCCGGTCGTCGGGCAGGTGCGGCGCGAGCCGGGCGAAGGCCTCGGGGTCGACGTCGAGCGTCTTCAGGTTGCGGGCGTTGACGCCGATCAGCTCGGCGTCCAACGCCACGGCGCGCTCGGCCTCGGCCTCGTCGTGCACCTCGACCAGCACGACCATGCCGAGGTCGCGGGCGCCCTCGTGCAGCCGGCGGAGCGTGTCGTCGTCGAGGGCGGCGACGATCAGCAGCACGGCGTCGGCGCCGGCCGCGCGGGCCTCGAGCACCTGGTAGTCGGTGACCACGAAGTCCTTGCGCAGCAGCGGGGCGTCGACCGCCGCGCGGACGGCGCGCAGGTCGGCGAGGCTGCCGCCGAAGCGCCGCTCCTCGGTGAGCACGCTGATCATCGCGGCGCCGCCGGCGGCGTAGCTGCCCGCCAGCGTCGTGGGGTCGGGGATGGGCGCCAGGTCGCCCTTGCTCGGGCTGCGCCGCTTCACCTCGGCGACCACGCTGCTCTCCCGCGAGCGCAGGTGCGGCATCGGGTCGCGGACCGGCTCGACATCGGCCAGCGCGGCCCGCAGGTCGGCCACCGGCACCTGCGCCGCCCGCGCCGCGAGGTCCTCGCGGACGCCGACGACGATGTCGTCGAGGACCGACATGGGGGCGACCTCCGGAGCGGCTGAACGGGCGACACCCAGCCTCTCACGCCACCCCAGCGCCGCCTCCCGGAGTCCGGGACACGGCCCCGCTGCCGGATCCCCCGCGGCGCCGGCGGGAGCCGCTACGCTCCCGGCGGCAGCGCAGCGACACGGGTCGCCTGCCTCGACACCGGGGAGACACGATGAGCGAGCAGCCGCCGAATCCGCCCTACGGCGGGGGGCAGCCCCCGTACGGCGGCCAGCCCCCCTACGGCGGGCAGCCGTACGGCGGGCAGCCCTACGGCGCACCGCCGCCGGACCACCCGAGCGCCACCACGGCGCTCGTGCTCGGCATCATCGGCGTCGCGTGCTGCTCGCCGGTGGGCATCTTCTCGTTCTTCATCGGCAACAAGGCGATGCGGGAGATCGACGCCTCCGGCGGCGCCCAGGGCGGGCGCGGCAAGGCCCAGGCCGGCAAGATCCTCGGTATCATCGCCATGGTCTTCCTGGTGCTGCAGGTCTTCTGGGTCGTGCTCGCGGTCGCCACCGGCGGCTTCAGCTTCGAGGTCGGCAACACCTCGGACTTCTAGATTACCTCGGACTTCCAGGCGCGCCCCGCCCCGGGACCCGGGGCTACGTCAGGAGAGCAGCCACTCCAGGCCGGGCAGGTTGCGCAGCACGCCGAAGGCGAGCAGCACCGTCGCGAGCGCGACGCCCGCGACCAGCTGCTGGCGCGAGGTGCCGAGCGACCGGCCGCGCCAGCGGGCGGTCATCCAGGCCACCCACGCGAGCGCGAGCAGGGGCAGCGCGACGACGAGGACCACGTTGCTCGAGAGGGCGGCCGCGAGCTCGCCCCGGGTCAGGTCGTGGACGGCGCGCAGGGCGCCGCAGCCGGGGCAGTCGACGCCGAGGGTGAGCCGGACGGGGCAGAAGCCCCACGAGCCGGAGACGTGCGGGTCGCGGACGGCCAGCGCGGCGGCGCCGGCGAGGGCCGCCGCGGCGAGGCCGCTCGGGGTGGCGATCCGGTGCAGGCGGCCGCCCGCCCGCGTTCCCGCGGGTCCCGGCGGCGCCTGGAGGACGGCCACGGCGGGCTCAGCGGCCGCCGGAGGGAGTGCTGCCCATCCCGAGCCTGGACATCACGAGGAAGAGCGGGAGGGCGATGACGCCCAGCGCGACGCCGACCCAGAACATCGGCATCGAGACCGGCGAGAGCATCAGCGCGATGCCGCCGATGAGGAACCCGGCGAGACCGACCGCGACGCCGGTCCAGGCGGCCGGGGTGTTGCCGTGGCTGTCAGACATGCGGGGTGCTCCTCGGATCTGCGGCGTCGTGACGAGCGGCCGGGGCCGCGAGGCACAGTGTATTCAGGAGTCGGGCTCTGTCGGGTCGCGACCCTCGTCGAGGGCGCGCCAGGTGTCGAGCTGGGTGTCGAGCCGGGCGTCGGGTCGGGCGTCCGCGGGTCGGGTGTCCGTCGTGGTCGGCGCTGCCGCCGCGGCGGCCCCTGCCGGTTGCGCGGCGGTGGCCGGGGCGTCGTACCGGCTGCCCATCTCGGGCCACGCCGGGCACAGCCGCACGGCCAGGGCGAGGGCGAGCACGGACAGCGCCGCCCCAGCGACGGCGGCGGGGTACCAGGCGGTCATGCCCGCGTCGACGGTGACGCCGGTGCCGGCGTAGGCCTCGCGCACCTCGCCGCGCAGGGTGCCGGCACCCGCGACGAGCGTGACCAGGGCACCGAGCGCCGCGAGCAGCCCCAGCCCGAGCACGCCGCGGCGCACCCGGCCGCGGGTCACCAGGCCCACGCCCCAGCACGCGAGCACCACCAGCGCGAGCGCCGCGGCCAGCGGCAGCTCGGCGGGCGGCGCGGCGGCCAGCGGCAGGCCGGCCGGCACCTCGTCGGCTCGGGCCAGCGGCTTGGCGGTCGCGACGGCGGTCAGGGCGGCGGCGGCGATGCCGCCGAGCAGCACCGGAGCGGCCGTGCGCCGCGCGGTCACGGGACCGACCCGGTCGCCCGCTCGAGCAGCGGGTCGGCGTCGAAGCAGGTGCGGTCGCCCGTGTGGCACGCCGGCCCCTCCTGGTCGACCCGCACCAGCAGGGTGTCGCCGTCGCAGTCGAGGCGCACCTCGCGCACCCACTGCCGGTGGCCGCTGGTCTCGCCCTTGACCCAGTACTCCTGCCGCGAACGGCTCCAGTAGGTGGCGCGGCCGGTGGTCAGCGTGCGGGCCAGGGCCTCGTCGTCCATCCAGCCGAGCATCAGGACCTCACCGGTGTCGTGCTGCTGGACCACCGCGGGCACGAGGCCGTCGGCGGTGCGGGCGAGGCGTTCGGCGATGCCGGGGTCGAGCGTGCTCACCGGGCCAGTATCCCCGCCGGGTGGCGACGGCCGTGCGGGCGGGCGTGCCGGGCCGGGGTGCACTCGGTCGCGCCGGGCCGGGCTGGCGTCGCGCAGGGCGTACCGGACCGAGGTTTGCACGGGTTCCTGTTGCTTCGTCATCGTTGCAACGCATCACCAGTAGCGGAATCCCCGCTCGAGCGGGGATTCCGCAGGCAGTGCCGGCCAGGGCGTCAGGCGCTCTGCTGGGCGACCCAGGAGGCGTGCAGGCCCGCGTACACGCCCTCCTGCGCGACGAGCTCGGCGTGCGACCCGCGCTGCACGACCCGGCCGTCGTCGACCACGATCACCTCGTCGGCGGCCTCGGCGGTGCTGAGCCGGTGGGCGATGGTCACCGAGGTGCGCCCGGTCATCAGCCGCTCCAGCGCGCGGCCGATGCGCATCTCGAGCGCCGGGTCGACGGCGCTGGTGGCCTCGTCGAGCACGAGCAGGTCGGGGTCGGCGAGCTGGGCCCGCAGCAGCGCGACCAGCTGGCGCTCGCCGGCCGACAGCGACTCGCCGCGCTGCCCGGCGCGGGTGGCCAGGCCGTGCGGCAGGCCGGCGAGCCAGTCGCCCAGGCCGAGCTCCTCGGCCGCGGCCGTGATCTGCGCGTCGGTGGCGTCGAGGTCGCCGTACCGGGCGTTCGCGGCGATCGTGTCGTCGAAGAGGAAGCCCTCCTGCGGCACCAGCACGACGCTGCGGCGCAGCGAGACCTGGGCGACCTCGCGGACGTCGACGCCGTCGAGCAGCACGCGCCCCTCGCTGGGGTCCATCAGCCGGGTCAGCAGCTTGGCGACCGTGGACTTGCCCGAGCCGGTCTCGCCGACCACGGCGACCCGGCTGCCGGGGCCGATCGTGAGGTCGACGTCGCGCAGCACGGGCGGGCCCTCGGGGTAGGCGAAGCCCACGTGCTCGAAGCGCACCTCGATCGGGCCGCGGGGCAGGGTGCGGCCGGCGGGGCCGGGGTCCTCGAGGTCCGCGGGCGTCTCGAGGATGCCGATCACCCGCCGCCAGCCGGCGATGGCCAGCTGCGCCTCGGTGAGGATCTGGGTGCCCATCTGCACGGGGCCGACGAACAGCGTGACGATGAAGCCGAAGGCGACCACCTCGCCCGCGGTGATGTCGCCCGCGAGCCCGAGCAGCACGCCGCCGATCACGACGCCGGCGTTGGCGAGGCCCGCCGAGAGGCCGCCGAGCGAGAACGAGAACGCCGTCAGCCCCTGGGCGTGGGTGCTGGCCGCGCGGTGCCTCTCGATCGCGTCGTCGATGCGGCGCTGGGTGCGGGCCTCGACCGCGTAGGTGCGGACGACCTCGGCCCCGACCACGGGCTCGGCGATCAGCGAGAGCAGGGCGCCGACCTGGCGGCGGACGATGCCGTACGCGTCGCTGAGCCGGCGCTGGAAGTGCCGCAGCGAGAGGAACAGCGGGGCGAAGCAGAGCCAGACCAGGAGCGCGAGCTGCCAGCTGTAGACGACCATCACGACGGTCGCGACCAGGATCTGGCCGGTGCTGATGATGAACAGCATCCCGCCGAAGACGAGGAACTGGCTGACCTGGTCGACGTCGCTGGTCACGCGCGAGACCAGCGAGCCGCGGCGCTCGGTGTTCTGGGTGAGCAGCGGCAGGTCGTGCACGTGCCGGAACGCCCGGGTGCGCAGGGCCGCGAGCCCGTGCTCGACGCTGCGGAACAGCCGGGTGGTCATCCAGTACTGCCCGACCGCGGCCACGAGCATCCCCACCGCGGCGGCGACACCCATCCGCACCGTGAAGCCCACGTCGGGGCCGCCGTCGGCACCGAGCCCCTTGTCCAGGGTCTGCTGCACGGCGATGGGGACGATGATCTGGCCGACGGTGGCGACCACCGCGAGGGCCAGCGTGCCGGCGAACCCCTGGGTCAGCTCGGGGGTCCACGCCAGGCCTCGGCGGATCGTGGCGATGGCCTTGATGTCCTCGCCCGAGTCGAGGACCGTGCCGGAGCGGCCGGGCCGGTCGGTGGGCTCCTCCTCGGGGGCGTCGCGGTCCGTCTCGGTGGTGCTCACCGCTCCCCCTCCCCCGGCAGGTGCGACTCGCCGTCGCCCCACGCGTCGTCGTCGCCCGGCGTGCACGGTGTCGTGCACCAGGTCGGGCACCTGCTCGTGGCCCGGCTCGTGCTCGGCCTCGTAGGCGTTGACGAGCTCGGCGTAGGCCGGCGACCGCGCGAGCAGCTCCGCGTGCGTGCCGCGGTCCACGATCCGGCCGTCGTCGAGGTGCAGCACCTCGTCGGCCAGGCCGATGGTGGCCTTGCGGTAGGCGACCACCACCAGGGTGGCCCCGGTCTCGCCCGCGCGCTCGCCGTCCCGCGAGCGCAGGGCCTCGAGGATCCGGGCCTCCACCTCGGGGTCCACCGCCGAGGTGGCGTCGTCCAGGATCAGCAGGCGCGGCCGGCGCACGAGCGCGCGGGCCAGCGAGATGCGCTGCCGCTGGCCGCCGGAGAGCGAGGTGCCCCGCTCGCCGAGCTTCGAGTCGAGACCGTGCGGGAGCGCCGCGACGAAGCCGTCGCCCTGCGCGGCGCGCAGCGCGGCCCAGACCTCGTCGTCGGGGACCTCGGCGCCCAGCGCGATGTTGCCGCGCACGGTGTCGTCGAAGAGGAACGCCGACTGCCCCACGTGGGCGACCGACGCGGAGAGCTCGCCCGCGGCGAGGTCGCGCAGGTCGACGCCGTCCACGCGCACCGCGCCGCGGTCGGGGTCGACCAGCCGCGTGAGCAGCGTGGTCAGCGTGGTCTTGCCGCTCGCGGTCGGCCCGACGAGGGCCACCGTGCGGCCCGGCGCCACGTCGAAGCTGACCGACTCCAGCAGCCGCTGGTCGGGGGCGTGGGCGTAGGCCACCGCGTCGACGTCGAGCCGGGCGCCGGCGGACGCCCGGTCGAGCGCCGCGTCGCCGTGCTCCATCGCGCCGGTGGCCTCGAGCACGCGGCTGACCCGGTCGAACCCGACGACGCTGCGCGGGAACTCCCCCAGCAGCCAGCCGATCGCCCGGATCGGGAAGGCGACGATGGTCAGCAGGTAGGCCACGGAGACCACGGAGCCGGGGGCCGTGTCGCCGGCGAGCACCCGCGAGACGCCGACGGCGAGCACGACCAGGACGCCGAGGTTGGGCAGCGCGGCCAGCGTCGGGTCGAACGCGGCGCGGATCCGGCCCGCCCGGATGTTCACCGCGCGGAGCTCGGCCGCCTTGGCCTCGAAGCGGGCGGTCTCCTGGCCCTCGCGGCCCAGCGTCTTGACCACCATCGCGCCGTCGAAGGACTCGTGGGCGATCTCGCTCAGCTCGGCCCGCAGCTGCTGCGCGCGCGTCATCAGCGGCGAGGTGAGTCGCTGGAAGAGCAGGTTGGCGCCGATCACGGCGGGGAACACCAGGATGCCGACCAGGGCGAGCACCAGGTCGGCCGCCAGCATCTGCGCGACGGCGATGACCATCATCGCGATCGTCCCGACGGCCATCGGCAGGGGCGCGATGGGCATCCAGGCGGCCTCGACGTCGGAGTTCGCGTTGGAGAGCAGCTGGCCGGTCGGGTGCCGGTGGTGCCACTCCATCGGCAGGCGCAGGTACTGCCGGGTCACGGCGCGGCGGTAGTGGGCCTGCATCCGGTACTGCATGATGCCGGCGCCGAGCCGGCGGGCGACGATGCCGACGGCCCGCAGCAGCGCGACGCCGAGGAACAGGGCGAAGACGACCCAGAGCAGGCCGGTGGAGGTCTCGCCGTCGCGGAACGACGGCAGGATGACGTTGTCGGTGGCCCAGCCGAGCACCCAGGCGTCGGCGACGGTCAGGGCGCCGAAGAGGACGCTGCCGAGCGTCGAGACCGTGAAGACCCAGGGCTCGCGCCGGATGGCGACGCCGAGGACTCGCAACCCGCGGCGCGTCGTGGAGCCGCCACCGGCGGCGGTTCCCGCAGCGGGACCCTCCGCCGTCGTCCCTGCCACGTCTGCGCCCGCCTCCTCGACTCGTCCTGCGCCCCGGCGCCCCGGTCGGGCGCGCGCCCACCATGCGGCATCGGGTGCGCCCGGGGTGAACCGGGTGACGGGCCTGACTATTCCGGTCCGCACCGACGCTCGGGCCAAACCCCTATCCTCGGCCGCATGCCCGCCCCGTGGCCCCCGGAGACGACCGACGCGACCGAGCAGGAACGCCGGCGCGCGCTGCCGCTTCCCCTCCCCGCCGGGCTGACCCCCGGGCTGGCGGCGTCCTGCGGGCGGGCCGCGAGCCAGGCGCTCGACGCGTTGCACCCGGGCCGCGTCGGGGCGACCTTCGCCCGCGCCGAGCGGGAGGCGCTGTGCGACACGGCCCTGCGGACGGGCCCGCAGGCCCGCACGCTGTGCGGCGACTGGGACGTCGCGACGCTCGTGGCGCACCTGCTCGTGCGCGAGCGGGACCCGCTCAGCGCCGCCGGGATCGTCGTGCCGGGGCTCGACCGGCTCACCGCGCGTGCCATGGAGCGGCGGGCGGGCCGCCCCTTCGCCGCGAACGTCGAGCGGCTGCGCCGGCCCGGGGTCAGCCCCTTCGCCGTCCCGGTGCTGGACCGGCTGGCGAACACCATCGAGTTCTTCGTGCACCACGAGGACATCCGCCGCGCCGGCGACAGCGGGGCGCCCCGGAGCCTGCCGGCGCACGCGCGGCGCGACCTGTGGCTGGCGCTGCGGGTGCTGGGCAACGCGCTGGTCCGGGACGCCGGCATGCCCGTCGGGCTCGAGCGCACCGACGCGCCCGAGGCGGAGGGCTCGTCGGCGGTGCTGCGGTCCCGGCCGGGCCTGCGCCACGCCTCGGTGACGCTGATCGGCGGCACCGGCGAGCTGGTGCTGTTCTGCTACGGCCGCGGGGCGGAGGCCGACGTCCGCGTCGAGGGCGACGAGGTCTGCGCGCGCCGGCTGCGCCACGCCGGCCTCGGCATCTGAGGCGGGTCAGCGGACCGGGTGCCCCGCGCCCGCGAGCGCCCGCTTCACCTCGCCGATGGTGACGTCCTTGAAGTGGAAGACGGACGCGGCGAGCACGGCGTCCGCGCCCGCGTCGACGGCCGGCGGGAAGTGCGCGGGCTCCCCGGCGCCGCCGGAGGCGATCACGGGCACCTGCACCGCGGCCCGCACGGCCCGGACGAGGTCGAGGTCGAAGCCGTCGCGCGTGCCGTCGGCGTCCATGGCGTTGAGCAGGATCTCCCCCACGCCGAGCCGGGCGGCGCGCACCGCCCACTCGATCGCGTCCACCTCGGCCGACCGGCGTCCGCCGTGGGTGGTGACCTCGAACCCGGACGGCATGCCCTGTGCGCGCCGTGCGTCGAGCGAGAGCACGAGCACCTGGTTGCCGAACCGGTCGGCGATCTCCGCGATCAGCTCGGGCCGCGCGATCGCCGCGGTGTTCACCGCGACCTTGTCGGCGCCGGCCCGGAGCAGGCGGTCGACGTCGTCGCAGGAGCCGACCCCGCCGCCGACCGTGAGCGGGATGAACACCTCCTCGGCGCAGCGGGAGACGACCTCCATGGTGGTGGCCCGGCCCTCGTGCGAGGCGGAGATGTCGAGGAACGTCAGCTCGTCGGCGCCCTCGGCGTCGTAGAGCCGCGCGAGCTCGACCGGGTCGCCGGCGTCGCGGAGGCCCTGGAAGTTGACGCCCTTGACCACCCGGCCCGCGTCCACGTCGAGGCAGGGGATGACGCGCACGGCCAGGCTCACGCCGCGCCCTCCCCCCGGGTCAGCGCGAGCGCCTGCTGCAGGGTGAACCGGCCCTCGTAGAGCGCCGTGCCGGCGATCGCGCCCTCGACCCCGATCGGGACGAGCTGCATCAGCGCCGCGATGTCGTCGAGCTCGGTGACCCCGCCGGAGGCGATCACGGGGCGGTCGGTGGCGGCGCAGACGTCGCGGAGCAGGTCGAGGTTGGGGCCCTGGAGCATCCCGTCCTTGTTCACGTCGGTGACGACGTAGCGGGCGCAGCCCTCGGCGTCGAGGCGCGCGAGCACCTCGTAGAGGTCGCCGCCCTCGCGGGTCCAGCCGCGCGCGGCGAGCGTGCGGCCGCGCACGTCGAGGCCGATCGCGATGCGGTCGCCGTGCGCGGCGATCGCGCGGGCGCACCACTCGGGCTGCTCGAGCGCGGCGGTGCCGATGTTCACGCGGCGGCAGCCGGTCGCCAGGGCGGCCTCGAGCGACTCGTCGTCGCGGATGCCGCCGCTCATCTCGACGTCGATGTCGAGCTCGCCGACGATCTTCGCCTGGAGCGCGCGGTTGCTGCCGCGGCCGAAGGCGGCGTCGAGGTCGACGAGGTGCAGCCACTCGGCGCCGGCGTCCTGCCAGCGCAGCGCCGCGGCGACCGGGTCGCCGTACACGCGCTCGGAGCCCGCGACGCCCTGGGCGAGCTGGACGGCGCGGCCCTCCGTGATGTCGACGGCGGGCAGGAGCTGGAGGTGGTCGCTGGTCACAGGGTTCCGATCCAGTTGCGGAGCAGGGCGGCGCCGGCGTCGCCGGACTTCTCGGGGTGGAACTGGGTGGCCGACAGCGGCCCGTTCTCGACGGCGGCGACGAACCGGTCGGACTCCCCCGGTGAGCCGTGCCGCGGCCCGTGCTCGGCCCAGGTGACCAGCGGGGCGCGGGTGCGGTCGTTGGTGCGCAGCGTCCAGTCGCGGACGCCGTAGGAGTGCACGAAGTAGAACCGCTCGTCCTCGAGGCCGGCGAACAGCGCGGTGCCGTCCGGCACCTCGACGGTGTTCCAGCCCATGTGCGGCACGACGGGCGCCTGCAGGCGCTCGACCGTGCCGGGCCACTCGTCGCAGCCCTCGGTCTCGACCCCGTGCTCGACGCCGCGGGCGAACAGCACCTGCATGCCCACGCAGATGCCGAGCACCGGGCGCCCGCCCGCCAGGCGGCGGCCGATGGCCTCGTGGCCGCGCACCGCCGTCAGCCCCGCCATGCAGGAGGCGAACGCCCCGACGCCGGGCACGACGAGGCCCTCCGCCTCCTCCGCGACGCGCTTGTCCGGGGTGAGCGTCACCTCGGCGCCGGCGCGCTCGACCGCGCGCACGACCGAGCGCAGGTTGCCGGAGCCGTAGTCGAGGACGACGACGCTCGGCCGGGTGGTGCCAGCCGTCACAGGCTCCCCTTCGTGGAGGGCACCCCGGTCTCGCGCGGGTCGAGGGCGATGGCGTCGCGGAACGCGCGGGCCACGGCCTTGAACTGCGTCTCGACGACGTGGTGCGGCTCGCGCCCGGCGAGCACGCGCACGTGCAGCGCCAGGTGGGCGTGGAAGGCGAGCGTCTCGAACACGTGCCGGGTCAGGGAGCCCAGGTAGGCGACCCCGGAGCCGCCGAGCTGCACGTACTCCTGGCCCTCGGGCTCCCCGGTGTGCACGCAGTAGGGCCGGCCCGAGACGTCCACGACGGCCTGCACGAGCGCCTCGTCGAGCGGCACGGTCGCGTCGCCGAAGCGGCGCACGCCGCGCTTGTCGCCGAGCGCCTCGCGCAGGGCCTGCCCGAGCGCGATCGCGGTGTCCTCGACCGTGTGGTGGGCGTCGATGTGGGTGTCGCCCGCCGTCTCGACGGTCAGGTCGACCAGCGCGTGCCGCGCGAACGCGGTGAGCATGTGGTCGTAGAACCCGACGCCGGTGGAGACGTCGTGGCGCCCGGTGCCGTCGAGGTCGACCTCGACGAGCACCTTCGACTCGGACGTCTGCCGCTCGACGCGGGCGGTGCGGCTGGTGCGTGCCTTCTCGTTCACGGGTCCAGTCTCTCAGGGTCGAGGGTGTCGAGCACGTCGGTCAGCGCGGCGCGGAACGCGGCCATCTCCCCCGGCGTGCCGACGGAGACGCGCAGCCAGCCCTCCGGGCCGACCTCGCGGATCAGGACGCCGCGCTCGACGAGGGCCTGCCAGACCGCGTGCCGGTCGCCGAAGCGGCCGAAGAGCGCGAAGTTGGCGTCGGTGTCGGCGACCTCGAGGCCGCGGCCCCGCAGCCAGTCGACGGTGCGGTCGCGCTCGGCGCGCAGCTCGTCGACGGCGCCGAGCAGCGCGGGGGCGTGCCGCAGGGCGGCCAGCGCGACCGCCTGGGTGACGCCCGAGAGGTGGTAGGGCAGCCGGACCACGCGGATCGCGTCGCAGATCGCCGGGTCCGCGGCCAGGTAGCCGACCCGCCCGCCGGCCAGGGCGAAGGCCTTGCTCATGGTGCGGGTGACCACGAGGTTGCGGTGCCCGGGCAGCAGCTCGAGCGCGCTCGGCGTGCCCGCGCGGCGGAACTCGCCGTACGCCTCGTCCACGACGACCAGCCCGCCCGGGGTGTACGCCGCCGCGGCGGCGCAGAGCTCGCCGACCGCCTCCGGCGGCAGGGCCGTGCCCGTCGGGTTGTTCGGGCTCGGCAGCAGCACCACGCTGGGCCGCTCGGCGGCGATCGTCTCCCGTGCGCGCCCCAGGTCGAGCGTGAAGTCCTCCTCGCGGCGCCCGGCGACCCAGGTGGTCGCGGTGTCGCGCGCGTACTCGGGGTACATCGAGTACGTCGGCGCGAAGCTCAGCGCGGTGCGCCCGGGTCCGCCGAAGGCCTGGAGCAGCTGGAGCATCACCTCGTTGGAGCCGTTGGCCGCCCAGACCTGCTCCGGGGCGATCGCGAAGCCCGGCCCGCCCCCGAGCGGCTCGGCGGTGTCCCGCGAGAGGTACGCCGCCAGCGCGGCGCGCAGCGCGGCGTGCTCGCGGTCGGGGTAGCGGTTCAGGCCGCCGGCCGCCTCGCGGACCGCGTCGGCGATGTCGGCGACGCACGCCTCGGAGGGGCCGTAGGGGTTCTCGTTGGTGTTCAGCTGCACCGGGACGGCCTCGACCGACATCTGCGGGGCGCCGTACGGCGCGAGGCCGCGCAGCTCCTCGCGCAGGGGCGGGAAGTCCGCGGGCGCGCTCGCGGGGTCGCCGGGCGTCATCGCTCCCCCGCCCTCAGCGGCGCCGGGCGCGCACGGCGGCGCCGTGGCCCGGCAGGTCCTCGGCCTCGGCCAGCGCGACGACGTGGTCGCCGACCTCGGCAAGCGCCTCGCGGGAGTAGTCCACGACGTGCTGGGAGCGCGTGAACGCGCGCACCGAGAGGCCCGAGGAGTGGCAGGCGCACCCGCCGGTGGGCAGGACGTGGTTCGAGCCCGCGGCGTAGTCGCCGAGCGAGACGGGCGCCCAGGGGCCCACGAAGATCGCGCCGGCGTTGCGCACCCGGGCGGCCACCGCGGCCGCGTCCCGCGTCTGGATCTCGAGGTGCTCGGCCGCGTAGCCGTCGACCACGGCGAGCCCCTGGTCGACGTCGTCGACGAGCACGGTCGCGGACTGCTTGCCGGCGAGGGCCGAGCGGATCCGCTCGACGTGCCGGGTCGCGGAGACCTGCTTGTCGAGCTCGGCGTCGACGTCGGCGGCCAGCGCCTCCGACGGCGTCACCAGCACGGCGGCAGCCAGGGGGTCGTGCTCGGCCTGGCTGAGCAGGTCGGCGGCCACGTGGGCGGGGTCGGCGCTGTCGTCGGCGAGGATCGCGATCTCGGTCGGGCCGGCCTCGGAGTCGATGCCGACCGCGCCCTTGAGCAGGCGCTTGGCGGAGACGGTCCAGATGCTGCCGGGGCCGGTGACCAGGTCGACGCGGTCGCAGGGCCCGGCACCGTAGGCGAACATCGCGATCGCCTGGGCGCCGCCGACGGCGTACACCTCGTCGATGCCGAGCAGCGCGCAGGCCGCGAGCACCGTCGGGTGGGGCAGGCCCCCGTGCTCGGCCTGCGGGGTCGAGGCCAGGGCGATGGAGCCGACCCCGGCGACCTGGGCCGGGACGGCGTTCATCACGACGCTCGAGACCAGCGGGGCGATCCCGCCCGGCACGTAGAGCCCGACCCGCCGCATCGGCACCTTGCGGTGGGTGACCCGGGCGCCGGGGGCGACGTCGGTGACCACGTCGCGCTCCAGCTCGGCCTCCGAGGTCAGCCGCAGCCGGCGGATCGCCTCCTCCAGCCCCGCGCGGACGTCGGCGTCGAGCTCGTCCAGCGCGCGGGCCAGCGCCTCGGCGGGCACCCGGATGTCGGTCTGCTCGACCCCGTCGAAGCGCGCCGAGAACTCCATCACCGCCTCGGCCCCGCGGGTGCGTACCGCCTCGCAGATGGGGGCCACCGCGGGCAGCGCGGCCTCGATGTCGAACTCGGCCCGCGGCACGGCGGTCCGGTAGTCGAGGGGGTCGGCGGCCCCCCGGAGGTCGATCCGGCGCATCATGGCGCCAAGTCTAGGCGCGGGGGCGGCGCCGCCCGGTGGGCGACTACGCTCGCGTGCGTGAGCAAGCCGGAGCCCGACCCGCAGGCGCCGACCGGGCTGCTGCCGATGTTCCCGCTGGGCAGCGTGCTCTTCCCGGGCACCGCGGTGCCCCTGACCGTGTTCGAGGAGCGCTACCGCGCGCTGGTGCGGCACCTGCTCGAGGTCGAGGACCCCGCGGAGCGGCTGTTCGGCTCGGTGGCCATCCGCGAGGGCTACGAGGTCGGCGAGCACGGCGCGCAGTCGCTCTACCGCATCGGCGTGCGCCTCCAGCTCACCGACGTCGCGCCCCGCGAGGACGGCACGTTCGCGATCGAGGCGGTCGTGCGGGACCGGTTCCGGCTCGACGGGCTCGACACCTCGGGCCCGTTCCCCGCCGCCCGCGTGCGCCTGGTGCCCGACGGACCCGTCAGCGGCCCCGAGGTGGACGAGGCAGCCGCGGAGGCGCGTGCGGTCTTCACCGCCTACCGGGCCGCGCTGCTCGCCTTCCGCGACGACCCCGTGAGCGGGTCGCTCCCCGAGGACGCCGAGTGGCTCGGCTGGCTGCTGGCCGCCGCCGTCCCGCTGCCGATGGCCGAGCGCCAGTCGCTCCTGGAGGCCGAGGGGACCGCCGAGCGGCTGCGCGCGGTGACCGAGCTGCTGCGCGGCGAGCTGCGCGCCATGAACGTCGTCACGTCGCTGCCCGCCACCGAGCTGGCGCGGACCCGCTGGTCCCCCAACTGAGGGCGCGGGCCGTGGGACGCAAGGGCAGCAAGGCCGCCGGCACGCCGGCCACCGCCACCCTGGTCGAGGCCGGCGTGCCCCACGAGGTGCACGACTACCCGCACGACCCCCGGGCGCGGGCCGGCGGCACGTCCTACGGCGAGGAGGCCGCCGCGCACCTCGTGGAGAGCCTCGGCGTCGCGCCCGAGCAGGTGCTCAAGACCCTGGTCGCCTCGGTCGACGGCCGGCTCGCGGTCGCGGTCGTGCCCGTCACCGGCTCGCTGGACCTCAAGGCCCTGGCCCGCGCCCTCGGCGGGCGCCGCGCGCAGCTGGCCGACCCGGCGGACGCCGAGCGCGCCACCGGCTACGTGACCGGCGGCATCTCGCCCCTGGGCCAGCGCACCCGGCTCCCCTGCGTCATCGACGACTCCGCAGCCACTCACGACCGCGTCCTCGTCTCGTCGGGCCGCCGCGGGCAGGACATCGCCCTGGCACCGACTGACCTGGTGCGCCTCACCGGGGCCACGCTCGCGCCGCTGGGCCGGGCGCGCTGACGCGCCCGCCCCCCGGCCCTATCCCTCCGTGGTCAGGCGGAAGAGCACGTGGTTGTCCTCGCCGTCCTGCCAGGCGCTGACGCCCGCGGCCTCGAGCGGCTCGATGTTCTCCGCGAGACCGGCGTCGCCCTGCTGGCGCACCACCGAGTCGAGCCAGTCGTTGACGTCGAAGTTGACGAAGAAGACCGCGGTGGCCCGGTCCGACTCGCGGACCACGCCCTCGTAGGCGTCGCTGCCCCCGAGGTCGCCCTCCTCCAGGAGCTCGGCGCGGTAGTCCTCGTTGGGACCGACCGCCACCACGTCGCCCTCGCTGTCGGTGCCCAGGATCAGGTCGCCGCCCGGCCCGGCCGCGGCCTGGAGCTTGTCGAGGACGTCCTCGATGCCCTCGGCGTCGCCGCGGATCTTGGCGCCGACCGGGACGTCGGAGCCGTCCGGGGTCTGCGCCAGCGCGGCGGCGTCGAAGTCGCCGCCGAGCGAGAGCGCCATCGACTCGCCGAGGACCGTCTCCAGGTCCTCCGGAAGCGCCAGGCCCAGCTGGGACTCGACGAACGCCAGCGCGTCGGCGGCGTCGGGCCCGAGCCGCTGTTCGAGGTTGTCGAGCGCGACCTCGCCCCAGCCCTCGCTGAACCCGAAGCCGAGCGCGACGGCCGTGTCCTCCGGAAGCGTCGAGACGACGTCGGCGCCGTCCTCGGAGGCGTAGTCGAGGTCCTCCGTGCCGGCCGTCGCGACCTCCACCTCGAGCGCCCCGTCGGCGAAGCGGACCGCGAGCGCGGCGCCCCCGAAGTCCTCGAAAGCCTGCTCCAGCTCCGGCGGCACGCCGTCCGAGGGCAGCTCATCGGGGCTCAGCGGGTCACTCCCGGTCGGCAGGCCGGGGGCCCCCAGCGCACCCAAGCCCTGCCCCGTGAGCAGCTCGCCCAGGGCCGCGCCAGCCGCGGGGGCGGCGTAGGCGGTGAGGATGCCGGGGTCACCGGCCGCGCCGGTCCATTGCTGGTAGTCGCCGTCGTCGGCCAGGGCGGAGTCCGTGGCCGCATCCGCCGTCGCCTCCGCGACCTCGGCGGTCTCGGCGACCACGGCCCAGTCGCCGCGGATCTCCCAGGCGCCCTCGTCGCTGCCGTCGCCGCAGTCGCGCAGCGCTGTGAGCCCCGCGTCCGCGGCGTCGCTGTCGTTCACCTGCAGCACGAAGACCGGGTCGGGCTTCTCCTCCCCGGGCACCGCGGCGACCGCGAACCGCTGCCCGAGCCACGGCTCGACGTCCTCGGCGTAGTCGAGGTCGCAGTCGGCGTCGGCCAACGCCTCCTCGACGAACCGCTCACGCAGGTCGTCGTCGGTGTCCAGGTCCACCTCGTCCCGGAAGGCCGGGAACTGGCGCAGCATCCGGATCGCCGCGATCTTCTGCTTGCCGCTCGGGTCGAGGTCGATCGCGGCGTAGCCCAGCGTGTCCGCCGGCAGCGCCTCGCTCGGCTGCGGACCGGTGCTCGAGTACGCCGACCAGGCCCACGCGGCCCCGCCCGCGAGCCCGGCGATCGCGACGGCGCCGCCGATCAGCAGCGCGGGACGGCGCCCGCGGCGCGGCGAGCGCTCGAGCGGCGTCGTCGGGGCGTCGGAGGACAGGTACTCGGGCTCGCCCGAGGAGGGACCGTCGTGGCTCATGTGGGCAGCTCCCCAGGTCGCGCCGGCGCACGGGGGGCGCCTGGCGCCCGGGCCGGAAGTGTGCGAGGAGATTACCGCGCCTCGGCCGCCTCGTCGGCGCTTCGGCGGCGCGACAGGGAGAGGTACACACCGCCCGCGCCGAGCAGGGCGCCGGAGGGGAACGCGAGGTACGCGCCGACCCCCTCGACGCGCAGGTCCTGCTGGACCAGCGTGTAGTCCTCGACCCCCCGGGCGGCCTCGTCCGCGTCCGGCGGCCCCAGCGCGACGCCGACGACGGCCATCAGCGGCGCGGCCACCAGGGCGCCGACGGCGACCGCGAGGAGCGTCACCAGCTCGGCGCCGTCGTAGCGCAGCGCGGCGCCCGCCCCGAGCAGCAGGCCGGTCACGCTGGCGATCAGGGCGTAGAGGGCGGTGCCGCTGAACGCCTGGCTCAGGCCGGCGGACGTCAGCGAGAACGAGTCGTTCAGCGCCACCCCCTGCGGCGGCGTCCAGACCAGCTCCCAGAGCACGCCCGCCGCCACACCCGCGACGGCGAACAGCGCCGTGACGACCACGACCCGGCGCAGCGGGGGCGCCGGCAGCGTCCCTCGCCTCATCCGGAGAGGCAGCCGGGGCCGAGCAGCTGCTTGAGATCGGCGAAGAGCTCCGGGCACGGCGTCACCCGGCGGTCGTCGCCCAGGCGCATCACGGTCGTGGCCCGGCGGGTCAGCAGCCGCAGCTGCACCTCGGTGACGCCCGGGTGGGTGCCGAGCACGTCGCGCAGCTGGGCCACGACGGGCGCGGTGCAACGAGTCGAGGGCATGCTGATGACGACCGGGCCGGCATCCCCGCGGTCGAGGTCGGGGACGGTGACCTCCTGGCCGTGCAGCTCGGGCTGGTCCTTGCTGCGCGAGAGGCGACCCTTGACCGTGAGGATCGCGTCCTCGATCAGGTGCGGGCTGGCCAGCTGGTAGGCGCTGGGGAACAGCAGCACGTCGATGGCGCCCTCGAGGTCCTCGAGCGTCACCATCGCCCAGGCGTCGCCGCGCTTGGTGATCTTGCGGTTCACCGCGGTCACGAGACCCGAGACCGTGACCGTCGCGTTGTCGGGCCGGTCCTCGTCGAGCATCAGCTGGCCGATGGTGCAGTCGGTGCCGACGGAGAGCACGTGCTCGAGCCCGAGCAGCGGGTGGTCGGAGACGTAGAGCCCCAGCATGTCGCGCTCGTGACCGAGCAGGGTCATCTTGTCCCACTCGTCGAGGTCCGGGACGGTCACCGAGATCCCGAAGCCGTCGTCCCCGTCGTCGAGGCCGCCGAACAGCGAGTCCTGCCCGATCGCCTCGTTGCGCTTGATGTCGACGTACTGGTCGACCGCGGTCTCGTGGACCGCGACGAGGGCGCGGCGGCAGTGCTTCATCTCGTCGAAGGCGCCGGCCTTGACCAGCGACTCGATCACGCGCTTGTTGCAGACGTTCGCCGGCACCTTGCCCATGAAGTCGTTGAAGTCCTCGTAGCGCCCCTGCTCGGTGCGCGCCGCGACGATGCCCTCGACGACGTGGGCGCCGACGTTGCGCACCGCGGTGAGCCCGAAGCGCACGTCGCGGCCCACCGGCGTGAAGGTGGCGTCGGACTCGTTGACGTCGGGCGGGAGCACCTGGATCTTCATCCGGCGGCACTCGTTGAGGTAGATCGCCGACTTGTCCTTGTCGTCCTTCGTGGAGGTCAGCAGGGCGGCCATGTACTCCGCGGGGTAGTTCGCCTTGAGGTAGGCCGTCCAGTAGGAGACCAGCCCGTAGGCGGCGGAGTGCGCCTTGTTGAAGGCGTAGTCGGAGAACGGCAGCAGGATGTCCCAGAGCGTCTGCACCGCGTGCTCGGAGTAGCCGCGCTCCCGCATGCCGGCGGAGAAGCCCTCGAACTGCTTGTCCAGCTCGGCCTTCTTCTTCTTGCCCATCGCGCGGCGCAGGATGTCCGCCTGCCCGAGGCTGTAGCCCGCGAGCTTCTGGGCGATCGCCATGACCTGCTCCTGGTAGACGATCAGGCCGTAGGTCTCCCCGAGCACGTCCTCGAGCGGCTCGGCGAGCTCGGGGTGGATCGCCTCGACGGGCTCGCGCCCGGTCTTGCGGCGGGCGTACTTGTTGTGCGAGTCGGCGCCCATCGGGCCCGGCCGGTAGAGGGCGCCGACGGCGGAGATGTCCGCGAAGCAGTCGGGGCGCATCGAGCGCAGCAGGGCACGCATCGGCCCGCCGTCGAGCTGGAAGACGCCGAGGGTGTCGCCGCGCTGGAGCAGGTCGTACGTCGCCTCGTCGGTGAGCGGCAGCTCCTCCAGCACGACCTGCTCGCCGCGGTTGCGCTCGATGTTCTCCAGCGCGTCGTCGAGGACCGTGAGGTTGCGCAGCCCCAGGAAGTCCATCTTGATCAGGCCGAGGGCCTCGCAGGTCGGGTAGTCGAACTGCGTGATGATCGCGCCGTCCTGCTCGCGCTTCATCAGCGGAATCACGTCGGCCAGCCGCTCGCTGGACATGATGACGCCGGCCGCGTGGACGCCCCACTGGCGCTTCAGGCCCTCGATGCCGATGGCCGTGTCGACCACCTGCTTCACGTCGGGCTCGGCGTCGTAGAGCCCCCGGAACTCGCCGCCCTCGGAGTAGCGGTCGTGCTCGGCGTCGAAGATCTGCCTGAGCGGCACGTCCTTGCCCATCACCGCGGCCGGCATGGCCTTGGTGATCCGGTCCCCCATCGCGAAGGGGAAGCCGAGGATGCGCGAGGAGTCCTTGACGGCCTGCTTCGCCTTGATGGTGCCGTAGGTGACGATGTAGGAGACCCGGTCGTCGCCGTACTTGTCGCTGACGTACTTGATGACCTCGCCGCGCCGGCGCTCGTCGAAGTCGATGTCGAAGTCGGGCATCGAGACGCGGTCGGGGTTCAGGAACCGCTCGAAGATCAGGCCGTGCTCGAGCGGGTCGAGGTCGGTGATGCGCAGCGCGTAGGCGACCATCGACCCCGCGCCGGAGCCGCGGCCCGGGCCGACGCGGATGCCGTGGTCCTTGGCCCAGTTGATGAAGTCGGCGACGACCAGGAAGTACCCCGGGAAGCCCATCTGGCTGATCACGCCGAGCTCGTACTCGGCCTGGCGCCGCACGCGCTCGGGGACGCCGTCCGGGTACCGCACCGCGAGGCCGCGCTCGACCTCGGCGACCAGCCAGGAGTCCTCGCTCTGCTGCTCGGGCACCGGGAACCGCGGCATGTAGGTGCCCTGGCCCTCGGTGAACTCGACCTCGCACCGCTCGGCGATCAGCAGCGTGTTGTCACACGCCTCCTTCATGCCGTAGCGACGCTCCCACAGGTCGCGCATCTCGGCCGGGGACTTGATGTAGTAGCTGTCGCCGGAGAACTTGAACCGCTTCGGGTCGCTCATCACGCTGCCCGACGAGACGCACAGCAGGTGCTCGTGGTCGGTGGCGTCGCTCGGGTTCACGTAGTGGGAGTCGTTGGTCGCGATCGGCGGGAGGCCGAGGTCCTTGCTCAGGCGCAGCAGGTCGTCGCGGACCCGGTTCTCGATGTCGAGCCCGTGGTCCATCAGCTCCAGGAAGAAGTTCTCCTTGCCGAACATGTCCTGGAACTCGCCGGCGGCGCGCCGGGCCTCGTCGTACTGCCCGAGGCGGATGCGCGTCTGGATCTCCCCGGAGGGGCAGCCGGTGGTCGCGATGAGGCCGTCGGCGTACTCGGCGAGCAGCTCCCGGTCGGCACGCGGCTTGTAGAAGAAGCCCTCGAGCGACGAGCGGCTGGAGAGGCGGAACAGGTTGTGCATGCCGGCCGTCGAGGAGGCCAGCAGCGTCATGTGGGTGTAGGCACCCGAGCCGGAGACGTCGTCCCCGCCGCCGTCCCCCCAGCGGACCCGCTTGCGCTCGCCGCGGTGGGTGCCGGGCGTGCAGTACGCCTCCATGCCGATGATCGGCTTGACCCCGCGCGCCTTCGCCTGGCTGTAGAAGTCGTAGGCGCCGAACACGTTGCCGTGGTCGGTCATCGCGATCGCGTCCATGCCGAGCTCGGCGGTCCGGTCGACCAGGTCGCCCATCCGCGCGGCCCCGTCCAGCATCGAGTACTCGGTGTGGACGTGCAGGTGGACGAACGAGTCTGATCCAGCGGACGACATCGGTGGTGCGTCTCCTCCCATGCCGGGGCGGGCGGCGTGCGACGGGCCCACGCGGCAGAGGCGCCGGCGACTCGTCCGGATCGTGCGCGGGGAAGGCCGTCAGCCTACGGGACCGCGCGAGGCCGAGGATGGCAGGACGCACCGACACCGGCCGTTCCGGGCCCGCCCGCGGTCACGGCCCGCCCGGGGGCCGGCCGGCCACCGCCGCCAGGCTCTCGGCGACGAGCAGCTCGACCAGACGCAGCAGCCGCTGCTCCCCCAGCTCGGGCGCCCGCGCGGCCAGCCTCCGGGCGACGGCGCGCTCCCGCTCGGGGTCCCGGCGGGGCGCCGCGCCGCCGGGCGCTGCCGGCTTCTGCCGCTGGATCTCCCGGGTCAGCGCGACCCGGCGGGCGAGCAGGTCGCCGAGCTCGTCGTCCACCTCGTCGACGAGCGACCGGAGGAACGCTCACCGGGTCGCGCCCGGGCCAGCACATCCGCACGTCGGGGCTGCGCTCGGCGTTGGCCGAGCCGTCGGTCGTCTCGAGCTCGACCAGGCCCCGCCGCGCGTAGAACGCGCGGGCCGGCTCGTTCGAGGTGAAGACCCACAGGCAGAAGCCGCGGGGCCGCAGCGAGGTCGCCACCTCGAGCAGCGCCGAGCCCACGCCACGGCCGGCCGCCTCGGGGCGCACGTAGAGGTCGTCCAGCCAGTCCCCGCGCAGCGAGAGGTAGCCGCCCACGCCCTCGTCGGTCTCGGCGACGAACACGTCGCGGCCGGGCTCGTCGAGGTCGAGGCCGAGCAGGTGCGCGCGGGCCGCCTCGGCGCCGCCGGCCGGCGGCGGCATCGCGGGCCCGGCCGCCTCCCGGGCCGCCACGAAGACGTCGGCCACCGCCGGCAGGTCCTCGGGCCCGGCCGGCCTCAGCCGAAGGTCGTCAGACGGCATCGCGGACGGCCTCGAGGGCGGCGTCGAGGTCGGCGGGGTAGACGGACTCGTACTCCACGTAGTCGCCGGTGTCCGGGTGCTCGAAGCCGAGCCGCATGGCGTGCAGCCACTGCCGGTGCAGGCCGAGGCGCCGGGCCAGCACGGGGTCGGCGCCGTAGGTCATGTCCCCGACGCAGGGGTGCTTCAGCGCCGACATGTGCACGCGGATCTGGTGGGTGCGCCCCGTCTCGAGGTGCACCTCGAGCAGGCTGGCGAACCGGTGCGCCTCGAGGGTCTCGTAGTGGGTGACGCTCGGCTTGCCGTCCTCCCGCACGCAGAAGCGGTGGTCGGCGCGGGGGTGCCGCGCGATCGGGGCGTCGATGGTGCCGCTCAGCGGGTCGGGGTGCCCCTGGACCAGGGCGTGGTACGTCTTGTCGACCGCCCGGCGGCGGAAGGCGTTCTTCAGCACCGAGTAGGCGCGCTCGGACTTGCAGATCACCATCACGCCCGAGGTGCCCACGTCGAGCCGCTGCACGATGCCCTGTCGCTCGGGCGCGCCGCCCGTGGCGATCCGGAAGCCGGCGCCGCGCAGGTGACCCACGACGGTGGGGCCCGACCAGCCGGGCGAGGGGTGCACGGCCACGCCCACGGGCTTGTCGATCACGACGATGCTCTCGTCGTCGTGCACGATCGAGATGCCCTCGACGGTCTCCGGGACGATGGCGAGCGGGTCCTCCACCGCGGGGATGTCGACCTCCAGGGTGTCCCCCGGGGTGACCCGCTCGGACTTGCTCGGCTGCTGTCCCGCCAGGCGGACGTGGCCGCCGGCGACGAGCTCGGCCGCCCGGGTGCGGGAGAAGCCGAACAGCTGCGCCATCGCGCTGTCGAGCCGCTCACCGGCCAGGCTCTCGGGCACGGGCAGGGTGCGGTGCTCGGTCACCCGGGTTCCTCCGTGGTGTCGCCGTGCCGCCCCCCGTCGAGGCGGACGCCGCGGAACGCCTGCACCAGGATCACGGCGGCGGCGACGTTGATGCAGATGTCGGCGACGTTGAAGACCGGCCAGTTCGGCAGCCGCAGGAAGTCGACCACCTCGCCGCGCATCGGGCCGGGCGCGCGCAGCAGCCGGTCGGTCAGGTTGCCCAGGACGCCGGCCAGCAGCAGCCCCAGGCCGACCGCCCACAGCCGGTCGGCCAGGCGGCGGGCGAACCAGAGCACCCCGACGGCGGCGGCGATGGCCACGCAGCTGAGCAGCACGGTCAGCTCGGTGCCGGTGCTGAACGCCGCCCCGGGGTTGCGCACCAGCGTCAACCGCAGGAGGTCGCCGACCACCTGGACGTTCGTGCCCGGCTCGATGCGCGCGACCGCGACGACCTTGGTGACGACGTCGACGGCGTACCCCAGCGCGGCCACGAGCCCGAAGACGAGAAGGGCCCGCCGGCGCCGTGGCCCGCTCGGGCCGGGTCGCGTCGGGGAAGGCCCCTCAGCGACGCTCCTCGCGCTGCTTGCATGACAGACAGAGTGTCGCACGGGGAAAAGCCATCAACCGCATCTTGCCGATGGGGTTGCCGCAGGACTCGCAGATGCCGTAGCTGCCGTCGTCGATCCGCGCGAGCGCCCGGTCGATCTGGGCGACCATGTCGCGCTCGTTGTTCAGCACCGTCAGCTCGTGGTCGCGCTCGAAGCTCGAGGCGCCGACGTCGGCCTGGTCGGCTCCCGCCCCGTCCCCGGAGTCGCGCATCAGCACGGCGAGCTCCTCCTCCTGCTGGCTCAGCCAGCTGGTGAGGCGGTCCCTGTGCTCGTGCAGCTCGTCGAGGACCTCGTCCAGCTCCTCCTTGGTCCAGGCGGACTCCTCCTCCTTGACCACCAGGGAGCTGCGCGAGGCCTTCTTGCCCGGCATGGTCTGCCGGCTCGGGCGCGACTTCTTCGCGGGCGCCGCCTTCGTCGCGGGCGCCGCCTTCTTGGCGGGCGCGCGCCTTCTTGGCGGGCGCCGCCTTCTTGGCCGGCGCCGCCTTCTTGGCGGGCGCGGACTTCTTCGTCGCGCCCGACTTCTTGGCCGGTGCGGACTTCTTCGTCGCGCCCGACTTCTTGGCGGGCGCCGCCTTCTTGGCCGGCGCGGACTTCTTCGTCGCGCCCGACTTCTTGGCGGGCGCCGCCTTCGTCGCGCCCGACTTCTTCGCCGGCGCGGACTTCTTGGCGGGCGCCGCCTTCTTCCCGCTCGACTTCTTCGCCGGCGTCGCCTTCTTCGCGCCCGACTTCTTCGCGGGCGCCGCCTTCTTGGCCGGCGCCGCCTTCGTCCCGCTCGACTTCTTCGCGGGCGCCGCCTTCGTCGCGCCCGACGTGGCCTTCGTGCTCGCCGTCGACGTGGCCGCGCCCGACTTCGTGCCGGAGGAGCGACCGGCGACCTTCTTGACTGCGGCCCGGGCGCTGCCGGCGAGCGACTTGCGGGTGCTGCGTGCCATGAAGCAGCCCTTCCTGCGCCGAGGGAGGGCACAACGCCCTCCGAAGTGGCCGCAGGCTAGCCCCTGCCCCCCGACGACTCAACGCCCCACTCCGCCGAGTGCGCGCGGATGTTGCGCCCGCCCACGGCGTCAGTCGGTGCTGAGCGCGTCGCTCCCGTCCGGGCCGGACTCCTGGCCGTCCGCGTTCGCGTCGCTCTCGATGTCCACGCCGTCGAGCAGCTGCAGCTGCTGGGTGAAGTAGGTCTTGAGGCGGGCGCGGTACTCCCGCTCGAAGGAGCGGAGGTCCTCGACCTCGCCGTGCAGCTTGTCCCGCTCCTGCTCGAGCTCGCTGAACAGCTTCCTGCGCCGCTCCTGCGTCTCCTCGTCGAGCCGCTCGCTGCGCTGCCGGGCGTCGGCCTCGACCTGCTCCGCCTTCTCCTTGCTCTCGGCCTCGCGGCGCTCGGCCTCGGTCTGCGCGGAGCCGCGGATGGTGTCGGCCTCGGTGCGTGCCTCGGCGACCAGCTCGTCCGCGTTCCGGGTGGCCATCTCGAGCAGCCGCGCCGCGGCGTTGGACGCCTCGGGCGCCGTCCGGACGGCGATCGTCTCCTGGGCAGCCGGGCTCGCGGCCGGCTCGGCGGGCTCCGCGTCGGCGTCCTCGGCCTGCTGCTCGGCCTTCCTGTCCGACTTCTTGTCGGCGCGCTTGCCCGGGGTCGTCTCCGGCGTCTCGGCCGCAGCGGAGGGGGTGCTGGCGACGCTGCCCCCGGCCCGCAGGTCCTCGTTCTCCTTGACCAGGCGCGCCAGCTCGGCCTCGATCTCGTCGAGGAACTGGTCGACCTCGCCCATGTCGTAGCCCTCGCGGAGCCGGACCGGCGTGAACCTCTTGTTGCTCACGTCCTCGGGAGTCAGGGGCATGACCTCACCTTTTCTGCTCGGGTGCGATGCGACGGGTCGGCGGGCGTCGGCCGCACCCTATCGCTGCCCCCGGGGGGCCTGTCAGCGGGCGAGGCTGCCGACGACGCCGAGCAGCAGGTACGCCGTGAAGAACACGATCAGGAAGCTCAGGTCGAGCGCGACGTTGCCCAGCCGCAGCGGCGGGATGAACCGGCGCAGGAACTTGATCGGGGGGTCGGTGACCGAGTAGACGACCTCGAGGACCAGCAGCACGGGCCCGCGCGGCGCCCAGGAGCGCGCGAAGACCTGCACCCAGTCCACGACGAAGCGCACCACCATGCAGGCGATGAACAACCAGAGCAGGGCGTAGGCGACCTGCGCGACAGCAGCCACGAGTCAGCTCTGGTTGAAGAAGCCGCCCTCGGCGATCCGCCGCTTGTCCTCCGCGGCTACGGAGACATTCGGGGGCGAGAGCAGGAACACCTTGTTGGTCACGCGCTCGATGGTGCCACGGCTGGCGAAAACCAGGCCGGCGGCGAAGTCCACGAGGCGCTTGGCGTCCTTGTCGTCCATCTCGCTGAGGTTCATGATCACCGGCGTGCCCTCGCGGAAGTTCTCCCCGATGGTCCGCGCCTCGTTGTAGGTGCGCGGCTGCAGCGTGGTGATGCGGGAGAGCTCGGCGACGACACCGACCGGGCTGCCCTGCGGGTCGCGGCGGCGCTCGGAGAGGTCGGAGACGGGCGCGGGGCGGCGGCCGGCGGGCGCGCCAGCCTGCGCCGGCACGCGCTGGTCCTGGGGCTGCGCGGGGGCCGCGGCCTCGTCGTAGGCCTGGGCCTGGTCGTACTCGTCGTAGCGGGTGTCCTCGACCAGGCCGAGGTACTCACCGATCCTGCGCATCGCGCCGCTCATGACGGATCTCCTTGGGTGGAAACACGACCCTGCCGGGTCGTTCTGCTTGTGGACATTACTGGTTCGAGGGCCTCTCTCCGAGGACCGCGGAACCGACGCGGACGTGTGTCGCGCCGGCCGCGACGGCCTGCTCCAGGTCGCCGCTCATCCCCGCCGAGACCCAGGTCGCGTCGGGGTGGTCGGACCGCAGCCGCGCCACGACCGGCGCGAGCCGGTCGAAGGCCGCGGCAGGGTCCTCGTGCAGCGGCGCCACGGCCATCAGGCCGCGCAGCCGCAGGTGCTCGTCGCCGGCGATCGCGTCCGCGATGGCCGGCACGTCGTCCGGGTCCGCGCCCTGTCGTCCGGCCCCCGCGTCGGTCTGGTCGAGGCTGACCTGCACCAGGCAGTCCAGCGGGGACCCGCGCTCGGCGGCGCCGCGAGCCAGGCCGCGCACCAGCTTGGCGCGGTCCACCGAGTGCACCGCGTCCGCGTACGCCGCGACCGCCGCGGCCTTGTTGCTCTGCAGGCCGCCGACGAAGTGCCAGCGCGCCCGGGGGTCGGCGACCTCGGCCACCTTCTCCTGGGCCTCCTGGTGCCGGTTCTCCCCCAGGTCGGCGACGCCGAGGTCGAGCAGCAGCCGCACGTCGGAGGCCGGGAAGAACTTCGTGACGACGACGAGCGTGACCTCGTCCGCGGCGCGGTCGGCCGCGCCGGCTGCCGCCGCGATCCGCTCGCGGACCCGTTCCAGCCCCGCGGCGACCTCGTCCGCGCGCTCGCTCGGCGCCTCGCTCATCACACCTCCTCGTCCCTCGTCCAGATCAGCCCGGCGAACCGGCTGGCCCCGCCCCCGTCGCGGCGGTGCGACGGCAGCGCGGGCTCCTCGATCGTGCATCCCCCGACCTCGACCACCGCGCACCCGGCCTCCAGCAGCTGGGCCCCGACGCCGGCCCCGAGGTCGAGCCCCGGGGTGCCCCACCGCGTCTCGGACCAGGTCGCCGGCACCGCGGCCGCGACCTCGTCCCGCATCGCCCCGGGCACCTCGTAGCAGGCGCCGCACACGTGCGGGCCGACCCAGGCGACCAGCCCGTCCGCGCCACGCTCGCGCATCCGGGCGGCCACCCGGGAGGCGACCCCGGCGAGCACCCCGCCGCGGCCCGCGTGGGCCGCGCCGAGGACCGTGCCGCCGTCGCCGCCGGTCCCCGCCAGGAGGATCGGCACGCAGTCGGCGGCCCTGGTCATCAGCACCAGGTCGTCCCGGGTGGTGACCAGGCCGTCCGCCTGCGGCGGCTCGTCCAGCCCCTCGTCCACGTCGGCGACGTCGCCGCCGTGCACCTGGTGCATCCGCACGACGCGTCGGCCCGTCGCCCGGCCGACCTCCGCGAGCGCCGCGGCCAGCGCCTCGGGGTCGCTGCCCTCGCGCTCGGAGAGGTCGAGGCTCTCGCCCGTGAAGGCCACCTCGACGACGCGGCTCCCCAGCGGGTGCTGCCGCCGCAGCCGCAGCGCTCCCGCGGCCGGGGAGCCGTCGCCGTCGGAGGTGGTCACGGACGCCGGCTCACTTCAGGAAGTCGGGCACGTCCAGGTCGTCGTCGTCCTGGCTGGTCCGCGACGGCGGCCGCGGGGCCGAGGGCGATGACGGCGCCGGGCGCGAGCCCGAGGGGCCCGTGGGCGTCGGCCCGGTGGGCGCGGGGGCGGAGTGGCCCCGGGACGACGGCGCCCCGACCGGCTCCGGCTCGCGCGCCGGCCGCTGCGGCTGGTCGTTCTGGCGGTCGCCGTTGCGCTGCCCGGCCAGCTGCTGCACCGCCGCCCGGGTCTCCTCCTGGGACTGCTGCTGGCGCGGCCGGCCGAGCTGCTGGTCCTCGTGGCGCTGCTTGGGCAGCCCGCCCTCGAAGCCCGCGGCGATCACGGTGACGCGGACCTCGTCGCCGAGCGCGTCGTCGATCGTGGCGCCGAAGATGATGTTCGCCTCCTGGTGCGCCGAGTCCGCGACCAGCGCCGCCGCCTCGTTGATCTCGAAGAGGCCGAGGTCGGAGCCGCCCGCGATCGAGAGCAGCACGCCGTACGCGCCGTCGATCGAGGCCTCGAGCAGCGGGCTCGACACCGCGAGCTCCGCGGCCGCGACCGAGCGGTCCTCCCCGCGGGCCGAGCCGATGCCCATCAGCGCCGAGCCGGCGTTGGACATCACGGACTTCACGTCGGCGAAGTCCAGGTTGATCAGGCCCGGGGTGGTGATCAGGTCGGTGATGCCGGAGACACCCTGCAGCAGCACCTGGTCCGCCTGCTTGAAGGCGTCCAGCATCGAGACGTTGCGGTCACTGATCGAGAGCAGCCGGTCGTTCGGGATCACGATGAGGGTGTCGACCTCCTCGCGCAGCTGTTCGATGCCGGTCTCGGCGGAGGTCGCGCGGCGGCGACCCTCGAAGGCGAACGGGCGGGTGACGACACCGATGGTCAGGGCGCCCAGCGAGCGGGCGATGCGCGCGACGACGGGCGCGCCGCCGGTGCCGGTGCCGCCGCCCTCACCGGCGGTGACGAAGACCATGTCGGCCCCCTTGAGGACCTCCTCGATCTCGTCGGCGTGGTCCTCCGCCGCGCGACCCCCGACGTCGGGGTTCGCGCCGGCGCCGAGACCGCGCGTGAGCTCGCGGCCGATGTCGAGCTTGACGTCGGCGTCGCTCATGAGGAGGGCCTGGGCGTCGGTGTTGATCGCGATGAACTCGACGCCCTTCAGACCGACCTCGATCATCCGGTTGACGGCGTTGACTCCACCTCCACCGATACCCACGACCTTGATGATGGCCAGGTAGTTCTGCGCTGCTGCCATGACGGCTGCCTCTCGCTGATCGGGCCCGGGGTTGACCGGACGACGTGCCTGCGTGCTCGGGACTGTGTGCTCGGGGACTGCTGGTGCTGCTGTGTCTGGGGAAGTCACGAGGCCGACCGGCCCGCCGGGCCGGAAACCCTAACCCTCATGCTGAGGGTTATAGTTATGTCAACTTCGTGCTGACCCAGAACCTACGGACGCGCACGCCTCGGGCCGCGCAGACACGCCGCGCGTCGCCATGTCGACATGCTTGATTCGTATCCCGGCTCCTGCGGGATCTCGATACGCGCGCTGGGCGCGCTACTCGATCACCGAGGCATCACCGAGGGCGCTGGGTGCGACGCGCTACCTCGATCACGAGGGCGAGGCGAAGCCGATCACCGAGGGCGCTGGGCGCGCTACTCGATCACCGAGGCATCACCGAGGGCGCTGCGCGCGCTACTCGATCACCGAGGCATCACCGAGGGCGCTGCGCGCGCTGCTCGACCACCGAGCGCGGCCTCAGGCGTCGAAGTCGACCGTGAGCTCGTCGCTCACGGGGAAGGCCTGGCAGGTGAGCACGAAGCCCTCCTCCACCTCGCGCGGCTCGAGCGCGTAGTTGCGCACCATCTCGACCTCGCCGGTGCGCACGAGCGCGCGGCAGGTGCCGCAGACCCCGCCCTTGCAGGCGAAGGGCAGGTCGGAGCGGCTCGCCTGGGCGCCGTCGAGCACCGTCGCGTCGCGCGGCAGCGTGCACGAGCCGGTGACGCCGTCGAGCACGATCGTCACCTCGCTGGTCTCCCCCGCCACGGCGGTGGTCGTGCGGTGCAGCTCCGGCGGCGGCTCGTCGACGTAGAACAGCTCGACGTGCACCCGCTCGGCCGGGACGCCGAGCTCGGCGAGCACCGCGCGCGCGTCCTGCACCATCTCGTGCGGCCCGCACAGCCAGACGTGGTCGTAGCGCTCGGCCGGCACCACGGCGGTGAGCAGCTGCCGCAGCCGGTCGGCGTCGAGTCGCCCGGAGAAGAGCTCGACGTCGCGGGGCTCGCGGGAGAGCACGTGCTGCAGCCGAGAACCGTCCGGGGTGGCGGTTCTTCAGGTCGCCGAGCTCCTCGGCGAACATCACCGACGAGGTGGTCCGGTTGCCGTAGAGCAGCGCCACCTCGGCGTCCGGGGCGTCGGGGCCCGCGGCGTGCTCCAGCACCGACGCGGCGATCGAGAGCATCGGCGTGATGCCCGAGCCTGCCGCGATGCACAGGTGCCGCCCGCCGGCCGACGGGTCGGCCGGAAGCTGCCGCTCGGCGGCTGGACCTCGACCACGTCGCCGGGCCGCACCTCGCGGACCAGCCACGAGGAGAACAGCCCGTCGGGGATCTCGCGGACGCCGATCCGCGGGCGCGCGCCGGCCGGCGCGCAGATCGAGTAGGTGCGGCGCTGCTCCGCGCCGTCGATCGTGCGCCGCAGGGTCAGCGACTGCCCGGGCGCGAAGGCGAACTCGTCGGCGAGCTCGGCGGGCACGTCGAAGGTGACGGCCACCGCGTCGTCGGTGAGCGGCTCGACCGCGGCGACCGTCAGCGGGTGGAACTCCGAGCGCCGCCGGCCGCCAGGCCGGGTCTCCTGAGCGGTCGCGGTCATCAGATCTCCTTGACGTGCTCGAACGGCTCGGCGCAGGCGGCGCAGCGGTAGAGCGCCTTGCAGGCGGTCGCGCCGAACTCCGAGGTCAGCTCGCTCTGCGCCGAGCCGCAGCGGGGGCAGCGCACGTCGCGGCGCGTGGGCGTCAGCGTGAGCGGGACGGCGCCGGCTGGGCGCCGGCGCCCGGCGGGGAGATGCCGGCGTCGGCCAGCGCGCGGCGGCCGCGCTCGGTGATCCAGTCGCTCGACCAGGCGGGGCTGAGCGCGCACCTCGACGCGGACGTCGTCCCAGCCGGCCGTCACGCAGCGCGCGGACGAGGTCGTCGCGCATCGTCGCCATCGCCGGGCAGCCGGAGTAGGTCGGCGTGATCGTCGCGACCACCGCGCCCCTTCCGGGGCCGTCCTCCTCGCGGACGCCGCGGAGCACGCCGAGGTCCTCCAGCGTCAGCATCGGCAGCTCGGGGTCGACGACGGTGGCCGCGACCTCGTAGGCGGTCCGGGTGGCGGCGGGAGCATGGCTCATCGTCACCACGTCCCCGCGGGTGCTCGCGGGCGACGGACTGCATCTCGGCGAGCATCCGGCTCAGCGCCTCGGTGTGCCGGTGCCGTCGCGGCCGGTCGCGCCGTTGACCGAGGCCATCGGGGCCACGTCGGGGCGCTCGAGGCCGGCGGCGGCGAGCACCTGGTCGAGGACGACGTCCACCTCGGCCGCGACCTCGTCGGGCGCGACCCCGACGCCGGCCTCGGCGGCCCGGTCCTCGACGGGGTGCCGGGCGAGCGTCTCGGGGTACAGCGGCCAGAGCTCGGCCAGCGCCGGCCTCGAGGCGCGCGCGCGACTCCTCGGTGCCGCCGCGCGAGGGTCACGAACCAGCGGGCGGCGTGGTCGCGGTGGTAGGCGAGCTCCTTGACGCCCTTGGCCGCGATGGCCGCGAGCACGGCGTCGCGGCTCTGCTCGAGCCGCTCGAGCAGCGCGAGCCGCACCAGGCTGAGCAGCAGCAGCCGCACGATCGTGTGCGCGAAGTCGCCGTTGGCGACCTCGACGAGCCGCACGTTGCGGAAGTGCTGCGGCGTCGCGGAAGAACGCCAGCGCGTCCTCCGGCGGCACCGGCGAGCCTCCGGGAGGCCCGTGGGCAGCCGGGGCACCAGGTGCGGGGCGGCGGCCGCCGCGCGGGCCAGCAGCAGCCGGGCCTGGCCGAGCAGGTCGAGCGCGATGTTGGCCAGCGCGATGTCCTCCTCGAGGTCGGGCGCGCGGCTGCACCACTCGCGAGAGCCGGTGGCTGGAGACGAGCGCGTCGTCGCCGAGCATCAGGCAGTAGGTCGCCAGCAGCTCGGGGTCGACGCCGTCGGGCACGGTGGTGTCGACGCCCGCCAGCGGGTCCTCGAAGTCGGTGCCGAAGGCCCAGTGCGAGGAGTCGTTGACCAGCAGCCCGTCGTAGGCGTTGCCGTGGCCGTCGTCCGGCGTCTCGTGCACGTGCGGCACGTCGACGGCGTTCGGTTCGTCGCTCATCTCAGTCTCGGCGCTCTCACATGTGGGGGACGTCGTCGGGGATCTCGTAGAAGGTCGGGTGCCGGTAGACCTTGTCGCCGCTGGGCGCGAAGAGCGGGTCCTTCTCGTCGGGGCTCGAGGCGGCGATCGCGTCGGCGCGGACCACCCAGATGCTCACGCCCTCGTTGCGGCGGGTGTAGACGTCGCGGGCGTGGCGCAGCGCCATCTCGTCGTCGGCGGCGTGCAGCGAGCCGACGTGCACGTGGTTGAGGCCGCGCTTGCCGCGCACGAACACCTCGTAGAGCGGCCACGAGTGCTGGCTGTCGCTGGGTCACCGTGCCTCCTGCTCGGCCGGGTTCCCGGCGCGGCCGGCGAACGCGGCGGCCGCCTCGCGCACCCAGGCGCCGTCCTCGTGGGCGCGCCGGCGGTGCGCGATGCGCTGGGCGTTGCAGGGGCCGGTGCCCTCGACGACGGCCATGAACTCGTCCCAGTCGGGCTCGCCGAAGTCGTGGTGCGCCGCGCTCGTCGTTCCAGCGCAGCTCGGGGTCGGGCAGCGTCACGCCGAGCGCCTCGGCCTGCGGCACGGTCATGTCGACGAACTTCTGGCGCAGCTCGTCGTTGGTGTTGCGCTTGATGCCCCACGCCATCGACTGCTCGGTGTTCGGCGAGTCGGCGTCGGGCGGGCCGAACATCATCAGCGCCGGCCACCAGAACCGGTCCACCGACTCCTGCACCATCGCCCGCTGCTCGTCGGTGCCGCGCATCATCGTCATCAGCAGCTCGTAGCCCTGCCGCTGGTGGAAGGACTCCTCCTTGCAGATCCGGATCATCGCCCGGCCGTAGGGGCCGTAGGAGGTGCGGCACAGCGGCACCTGGTTGCAGATCGCCGCGCCGTCGACGAGCCAGCCGATGGTGCCGACGTCGGCGTAGGACAGCGTCGGGTAGTTGAAGATCGAGGAGTACTTCTGCCGGCCGTCCAGGAGCTTCTCGGTCAGCTCGTCGCGGGAGACGCCGAGCGTCTCGGCGGCGGAGTAGAGGTAGAGGCCGTGGCCGGCCTCGTCCTGCACCTTCGCCAGCAGGATCGCCTTGCGCCGCAGCGACGGGCGCGCGGGTGATCCAGTTGCCCTCGGGCTGCATGCCGATGATCTCGGAGTGCGCGTGCTGGGCGATCTGGCGCACCAGCGTCTTGCGGTAGCCCTCGGGCATCCAGTCCCGGGGCTCGATCCGGTCGCTGCGCGCGATCGTCCGCCTCGAACTGGGCCTCCAGCTCTGCCTCGTCGGCCTGTGCGACCACCCGTCCACCTCCGTGCCGGACCCTTTACTGACCGATCGGTCTGTAATAGCGTGACACAGCGCACGCCCAGAGGCAACGATGGTCCCGGGGCCCGCGCCGCGCCACCCCCTGCTTGCCCCGTTCCTGCACACCGACGAGAGAGGTACCCAGCGTGTCCCGACTCCTGGAGAGCTACGCCGCCGGCCAGTGGTTCGCCGCCCCCGACGAGGGCCGTGCCCTGCTCGACGCGGCCACCGGCGAGGAGGTCGCGCGGCTCTCGTCGACCGGCCTCGACCTCGCGGCGATGGTGCGCCACGCCCGCAGGTCGGCGGCCCGGCCCTGCGCGCGACTGACCTTCCACGAGCGCGCCGGGGCGCTCAAGGCGCTCGGCCAAGCACCTCTTCGAGCACAAGGACGAGTTCTACGCCCTCTCCCGCCGCACCGGCGCGACCGACCGCGACTCCGTGGTCGACGTCGACGGCGGGCATCGGGACCCTGCTCAGCTACGGCTCGCACGGCAAGCGCGAGCTGCCCAACGACATGGTCGTCCTCGACGGCGACCTGGCAGCCGCTCGGCAAGGGCGGCACGTTCGTCGGCCAGCACGTCTACACCTCGCGGCCCGGCGTGGCGGTGCAGATCAACGCCTTCAACTTCCCGGTGTGGGGGATGCTCGAGAAGCTCGCCCCTGCCTTCCTCGCCGGCCTGCCGACGCATCGTGAAGCCGGCCGCGCAGACGGCGTACCTCACCGAGCTGTGCGTGCGGCGCATCATCGAGTCCGGGATCCTGCCCGAGGGCTCGCTGCAGCTGCTCGCGCGGCAGCCCGGACGGGCTGCTCGACGAGCTCGAGGTGCAGGACCGCGTCGCCTTCACCGGCTCGGCGCACACCGCCGGGCTGCTGCGCCAACCACCCCAGGTGCTGCACGGCGGCGTCGAGCTCGGCGTCGAGGCCGACTCGCTGAACTGCTCGATCCTCGGCCCCGACGTGACGGCCGACGACCCCGAGTTCGACCTGTTCGTCAAGGGCGTCGTCGCCGAGATGACCGGCAAGGCCGGGCAGAAGTGCACCGCGATCCGGCGCGCGATCGTGCCCGAGGCGATGGCCGACACGGTCACCGACGCGATCTGCGAGCGGCTGGCGACGGTGACCGTCGGCTACCCCGACGCCGAGGGCGTCCGGATGGGCGCGCTGGTCTAGCCTCGACCAGCGCGAGGAGGTCCGCAAGGCCGTCGCAGGGGCTGCGCACCTCGGCCGAGATCGTGTACGGCGACCCCGAGCACGTCGAGGTGATCGGCGCGGACGCCGAGCGCGGCGCCTTCATGAGCCCCGTGCTGCTGCGCGCCCGCCCCGGCGCGGCCGAGCCGCACGAGGTCGAGCCCTTCGGGCCCGGTGAGCACGGTGCTCACCTACGACCGGTCGCCGGAGGCCGTCGCGCTCGCCGCACGCGGCCGCGGCAGCCTGGTCGGCTCCGTGGTCACCCACGACCCCGGCGTCGCCCGCGAGGTCGTGCTCGGCCTCGCGCCGTGGCACGGCCGGATCCTGGTGCTCGACCGCGACGACGCCGAGGAGTCCACCGGGCACGGGTCGCCCCTGCCGATGCTCGTGCACGGCGGCCCGGGCCGCGCCGGCGGCGGCGAGGAGCTGGGCGGCGTCCGCGGCGTGCTGCACCACATGCAGCGCACCGCGATCCAGGCCTCCCCCGACATGCTGACCGCGATCACCGGGCGCTGGACGACGGGCTCGCAGCGCCGGGTCGAGGAGGAGCACCCCTTCCGCAAGAGCCTGCGCACGCTGCGGGTCGGGCGACACCATCGACCTCGGAGCCGCGGCGAGGTGCTCGCGGGCCGACATCGAGCACTTCGCCGAGTTCACCGGCGACACCTTCTACGCCCACACCGACGAGGAGGCCGCGGCGGCCAACCCGCTCTTCGGCGGCATCGTCGCGCACGGCTACCTGCTCGTCTCCTTCGCCGCCGGGCTGTTCGTCGAGCCCTCCCCCGGGCCCGGTGCTGGCCAACTTCGGCGTCGACGACCTGCGCTTCCTGACGCCCGGTGCAAGGCCGACGACACGATCGAGGTGACGCTGACCGTCAAGCAGATCACCCCGCGCACGCAGCGCCGACTACGGCGAGGTGCGCTGGGACGCGGTGGTGACCAACAGCGACGGCGAGCCGGTGGCGACCTACGACGTGCTCACCCTGGTCGCCAAGGAGTGGGAGGCCGCGTGACCGGCGACGACCGCGGGGCCCTCGAGCCCGTCGAGCGGGCGACGCCCGAGGAGCTGCGCGCCGTGCAGACCGAGCGGCTGCGGTGGACCGTGCGGCACGCGTACGAGAACGTCCCGCACTACCGGGCCGCCTTCGACGCGGCGGGCGTGAGGCCGGACGACGTCCGGGAGCTGGCCGACCTCGCCACGCTGCCCTTCACGACCAAGGGCGACCTGCGGGAGAACTACCCGTTCGGGATGTTCGCCGTGCCGCGCGACCAGGTGGCTCGGGTGCACGCGTCGTCCGGGACGACGGGCCGGCCGACCGTGGTCGGCTACACCGCCGACGACCTCGATGTCTGGGCCACCGTGGTGGCGCGCTCGATCCGCGCCGCCGGCGGGCGCCCGGGCGACGTGCTGCACAACGCGTACGGCTACGGCCTGTTCACCGGCGGGCTCGGCGCGCACGCGGGGGCCGAGAAGCTCGGCTGCACCGTCGTGCCCGTCTCCGGCGGGATGACCGAGCGCCAGGTGCAGCTGATCACCGACTTCGAGCCCCGCGTGATCATGGTGACGCCGTCCTACATGCTCGCGATCGTCGACGAGATGCGCCGCCAGGGCATCGACCCGCGCGCCACGTCGCTCGAGATCGGCATCTTCGGCGCCGAGCCGTGGACCGACGAGATGCGCCGCGAGATGGAGGACGTGCTCGGCATCAAGGCGGTCGACATCTACGGCCTCTCCGAGGTGATCGGCCCCGGCGTCGCGCAGGAGTGCGTCGAGACCCAGGACGGCCTGCACGTCTGGGAGGACCACTTCTACCCCGAGGTCATCGACCCGGTCACCGGCGAGGTGCTGCCGGACGGCGAGGAGGGCGAGCTGGTCTTCACCTCGCTGACCAAGCAGGCGATGCCGGTGATCCGCTACCGCACGCGCGACCTGACGCGGCTGCTGCCCGGCACCGCCCGGCCGATGCGGCGGATGGAGAAGGTCACCGGCCGCACCGACGACATGATCATCCTGCGTGGGGTGAACCTCTTCCCCAGCCAGGTCGAGGAGCTGCTGCTCGGCATCCCGGCGCTCTCGCCGCACTTCCAGTGCCGGCTCTCGCGCAGCGGCACGCTGGACGAGATGGCCGTGCTCGTCGAGCACCGCGAGGACGCGTCGACCTCCGACGCCGAGGCCGCGGGTCAGCAGCTGCGCGAGCTGGTGAAGAGCCGCATCGGCGTCAGCGTCGGTGTCGAGGTCCGCCGGCCCGGCGGGATCGAGCGCTCCGTGGGCAAGATGCGCCGGATCCTCGACGAGCGGCCCGCGCGGTAGCGAGTGCCGGGACGGGGACGTCGTGAGCGACGTGCCGGGGCCTGCCCGCCGGGTGCGGAGGCCACCACCTCGACCGCGGGCCCTCACCGGCGAAGGCGGGTACACTGGCGGGGCCGAGGAATCCGCAGACGCCGAGCTCACGTCGTCATTTCACGGCCACGGACGCTCTCGCCCGGCTGTTGCGGCCGGCAGGATCGGCACCTCTTGGCTTCACCTCCATGCTGACCCAGGTCGCTCCCGCGCCTGAGTCGGGCGCCCAGGCGCCGCACCGTCCCAGCCTCGTGGCCGTGATCCGGCGCGTCTCGCTCAGCTTGCTGATCGCGGTGGTCGTGCCCGCGGTGCTCTTCTACGGGTTCTTCGTGCTCGCGGGCGTGTGGACCGCGATCGTTGCCGCCCTCGTGTGGTCGTACGGCGCCATCGCGTGGCGAGCCGTGACCAGGAGGCGTACCTCGGGTCTGCTGATCCTCACCGCGCTCCTCTTGACCGGCCGGTCCGCGCTGTCCGTCGTCGCGGACAGCCCGTGGTTGTACTTCCTCCAGCCGATCATCAGCGATGGGCTCGTCGCGGTGCTGTTCCTGCTGTCCCTCGCGAGTGCACGCCCGATGGTGGCGCGGCTGGCCGGGGACTTCTACCCGATGGACCACGAGCTGGCGGCGCGCCCGCGGATCCGCGCTCTGTTCCGGAACCTGACGGCCATGTGGGCGGTGCTCGGGCTCGCGAAGGCGACGACGATGCTGTGGCTGCTGCAGTCGCAGACGCTCGGCACGTTCGTGCTCGTCAAGAGCATCTCCATGCTGACGGCCAACGTGCTCGCCGCGTTTGCGACCATCGGGCTGGCGGCTCTCGTCGCCCGCAAGGAGGGGTTGCTGGGTTCGACGCGCCGGGTGCCGGTTGCGGCGTGAGCCGGGCGGCTCGCGCGCCGACAGCGACATGCATGCCCGCCGAGGGCGACGCCCCCGCCGACATCCGGAACGCGCGACCCATGCCCTATGGTGGGTCCTGTTGAAGGGACGGCCCTCCAAGCCGTCCTGGTCGCACAAGGTGTTGCGGCTTGTATCTCGTACTCCTGATCTTCGGTTCGCTGGACATCAGCACAGGTGGATGTCTTCAGCGGCTTGAGGGCACAGTGCTCTCGGTACCGAACAAGGGAAACAGATCATGGCTCAGGGAACTGTCAAGTGGTTCAACGCCGACAAGGGCTTCGGCTTCATCGCGCAGGATGGGGGCGGCGAGGACGTGTTCGTCCACTTCTCGGCCATCCAGGCCAGCGGCTACAAGTCGCTCGACGAGAACCAGAAGGTCGAGTTCGACCTTGCTCAGGGGCCCAAGGGTCCCCAGGCGGAGAACGTCCGCGTCTCCTAGTCTCACCCCGAAGAGCCCCGACCGCACACGCGGCCGGGGCTCTTCGTGCGAGTACCCGGGACCGGGGCGACCAGGCGCCGCAACGGGCATGGTGAGCGGGCACTGACGTGGCCGACCGCCACACCTGTGGTTCGTTGCGAGCTGGGGCTGGCCGCTCGTTCTAGCGCTTCTTGCCCGGCGGCACGACGTCAGTCCTGCTCTTGGCCGCAGCCTTCAGGTGCTTCTCGGCGCGCTTCTCCTTGAGAGACTTGCCGGCCTTCTTGGACAGGTGCTGCCGAGGGGACTTGTCGGCCATGACTGCTCCTTTGAGAGGAAGCCGTGAACCGGCTTCCTGGATCGATCGTACGCCCAGCCCGGGGGCGTACGCGCGGACCGGCGGCATGGCGGCACGTCTTGCGCTCTCATGCCTGGTCCGCTTGCGGACGGTGACGCACGGTGCGGCTGGTCGGCCGTGACGTCGCGCCCTGCCCTCTCGTACCCAGACGGGCACAGTGGCGCGTGATCCGGCGCCGGCACGCTCAACGCGGCACGGGAGAACGCGTTGTGCCTGTTCGACGACGAACAGCTGCACCCTTGGGCCCGCTTGGCAGCAGGTCACAATCGACAGGCCCGCTGAAGGCCGGCGGGTCAGGGGCGGCCCGGTCGTCAGTTCGAGGCCAGGGATCAAGCGGCGAGCCTGCAGCAGGTCACGCCAGGATCGAACTGACGACCGCCCCGCCCCGGCGAATCGGCCGGGTCCCGGGGCGAGCGCAGGAGTCGAGGTGCACCTGGCCACAACCCACGCGCTCGGCTTCCGCGTGCACCCAGGCCAGCAGCTGCGGCGCGACCCCCGCCCGCGGGCCGCTGGCCCTCGTCGACCAGCCGGACGAAGTGCTCCGGGCCCCCGAGGTGCGGGCGCAGCTCGCGCATCGCCGCGTACGCGAGGTGGGTGTGCGGAGGGAGCAGCTCGGTGGCCACGGGGGCAGCATGCCGGAGGTCTCGATACGCGCGCTGCGCGCGCTACTCGACCACCGAAGGCACGCGCGCTGCGCGCGCTACTCGACCACCGAAGGCACGCGCGCTGCGCGCGCTACTCGACCACCGAAGGCACGCGCGCTGCGCGCGCTACTCGACCACCGAAGGCACGCGCGCTGCGCGCGCTACTCGACCACCGAAGGCACGCGCGCTGCGCGCGCTACTCGACCACCGAAGGCACGCGCGCTGCTCGACCACCGCAGCGTCAGGGCTGCTGCGTCGTGGTGGGCTGGCCGGGGACGCTGACGTCGTAGACGGCGGCAGGGACGGCGGCGAGGAGGGCGTCGACCACCTCGGCCTTCGCCTCCGACTCCTCGGCGCTGCCCCACACGACGCGCCGGTCGCCGCGCAGGACGAGGGAGATGGCGTCGACGCTGTCCACCTCGACATGGTCGACGCGCGGCACGAGGTCGCCGGGCAGCGCCTCGATCACGCGGGCGGCCTCGACCATCGCCTCGCTGGTCGTCCCGGTGGGCATCACCACCCGGGGCAGCGCGGGCGCGGCCTTGTCGAACTCGCGGAAGAGCACGCCCTGGTCGTCCATGCCGCGCAGGCGCCCGGACATCTCGACCACGGCGATCGCCTCGCGCTCGGTGACGCTGACGTCGACGGCGTTCGGCCACGACCGCGTGACGGTGGCCTCCTGCACCTCGGCGAGGGCCTCCACGCGGCGCTCGATCGCCTCGAGGTCGACGCGCGCCAGCGGCTCGCCGGTGCTGACGGCTGCGGCGTTCGTCACCTGCTGCTGGTCGAGCAGCTCGGTGCCGCTGACCTCGACGTCCTCCACGGCCAGCAGCGAGGAGACCAGCACGACCCACCCGGCCGCGGTGGCCGCGGCGAGCAGCACCACCACGACGAGGACGGCGCGCCAGGCCAGCCAGCGCCGCGCCCACTGCCGTCGCGCGAAGCGGCGACGGTTCCGTTCCTCGGTCGAGCGCTTCGTCCGCCGCGGCCGGCGTGGCTTCCGCGGCGTTGCCGGGGCGGCGGGCCGGGCAGCGGTCTGCTCGGCGGGCGCCTCCTCGGCCGGGGCGCGCTGGGCGGGCGGCCGGAACCCTCCGCCCTCGGTGCGCACATGCGTGGCGGTCTCGGCGTCCCACGCCTCCTGCGTCGCACCGCGCCCCCGCGACCGGGGACGCTCGTCCTGGCCGCGCCCCGGTCCGCGGCCGGGCCCGCGCGAGCCTCGCTCAGCCATCGGAGGCCTCCAGCAGCTCGAGCACGCGCGGCGCCACGGTGGTCACGTCGCCCGCGCCGAGGGTCAGCACCAGGTCGCCGGGCCGCGCGCGCTCCACCAGCGCGCCGGCGACGTCGGCGAGGTCGGCCACGAAGGCCACCCTCGCGGCGTCCAGCGGCACGGCGTCGGCGACCAGGCGCCCGGTCACCTCGGGGTCGGGGTCCTCGCGGGCGAGGTAGACGTCGGCGACGACGACCTCGTCGGCGGCGCCCAGCGCCTCGCCCATCGCGGCGCCGAACACCCGCGTGCGCGAGACCAGGTGCGGCTGGAACGCCACCACCAGCCGCCCGTCGCCGGCCACGGCGCGGGCGGCCTGCAGGTCGCCCGCGATCTCGACGGGGTGGTGCGCGTAGGAGTCGTAGACCCGGACGCCGGCCGCCTCGCCCTTGGGCTCCATCCGCCGGCTCGCACCGGTGAAGCCCGCGAGGCCCTCGACGAGCGCGGCCACCGGGTGGCCGAGCTCGGCGCCGGCCGCGATCGCCGCCAGGGCGTCGAGCACGTAGTGCCGACCGGGGATCCGCAGCTCGACGCGTCCGTGGTCGCGTCCGCCCTCGGTCAGCGTGAAGGCCGAGGTGGCGCCCTCGAAGGCCAGGTCGGTCGCGCGCCAGTGGGCGTCCGCGGACTCCCCCACGGTGACCACGCGTCGCCCGGCGCCGCGGGCGCGGTCGGCCAGCGCCCGGGCGCCCGCGTCGTCGGCGCAGCAGACCAGGAAGCCGTCGGGGTCCACGGTGTCGAGGAACTCCTCGAACGCCGCCCGGTAGGCCTCCTCGGTGCCCCACATGTCGAGGTGGTCGGCCTCGACGTTGGTGATCACGGCGGCGTGCGGCCGGTAGTGCAGGAAGGCGCCGTCGCTCTCGTCGGCCTCGAGCACGAAGGCGTCGTCGGCCCCGGCGTGCGCGCTGCGGCCGGTGCCGGTCAGCTCGGCGCCGACGGCGTACGACGGGTCGGCCCCGGCGGCGAGCAGCGCCGAGACGAGCAGCGACGTCGTCGTGGTCTTGCCGTGGGTGCCGGCCACCGCGACGGCGCGGCGGTCCTGGAGCAGCGACGCCAGCCCGCCGGAGCGCGGCAGCAGCCGCAGCCCGCGCTCGGTCGCGGCGACCACCTCGGGGTTGTCCGCGCGCACCGCGGTCGAGACGACCACGGTCTCGGCGTCGCGCAGGTGCTCGGCGTCGTGGCCGACGTGCACGCGCGCGCCGGCGGCCTCCAGCGAGCGCAGCAGCGGGGAGTCGCGCCCGTCGCTGCCGGCGACCGGGATGCCGCGCTCCAGCATGATCCGCGCGATCGCGGAGAGGCCGGCGCCGCCGAGGCCCACGAAGTGCACCCGCCCGAGCTCTTCGGCGGCGGGCACGTGCGACGGGACGGGGATCCTCACCGGCCGCCTCCCGCGACCTCGAGGACCACGCGCGCGAGGCGCACGTCGGCGTCGTGCGGGAGCAGGTGCGCGGCGGCGCGGCCCATCTCGGCCAGCCGCTCGGGGTCGTTGGCCAGCGGCGGCACGGTCGCGCGCACCCACTCGGCCGACACCGCGGCGTCGTCGACCAGCAGCGCCCCGCCGGCGTCGACCACCGAGCGGGCGTTGCGGGCCTGCTCGCCGTTGCCGATGGGCAGCGGCACGAAGACCGCGGGCAACCCGACCGCGGCGGCCTCGGTGACGCTGCTGGCGCCGGCGCGGCAGACGACGAGGTCGGCGGCGGCGTACGCGAGGTCCATCCGGTCGACGTAGTGCTCGACGACGTACGGCGCGGCGCCCTCGCGCGGCTCGAGCGTGTTCTTCGGGCCGATCACGTGCAGCACCTGCACGCCGGCCTCGCCGAGCGCGTCGGCCGCGCCGGACACGGCCTCGTTGAGCCGCCGGGCGCCCTGGGACCCGCCGGTGACGAGCAGCGTCGGCCGGTCCGCGTCCAGCCCGAAGTGGGCGCGCGCCTCGGCGCGCACGGCAGCCCGGTCGAGCCGCGAGACCAGCCGTGCGGATCGGCAGCCCGAGGTGCTCCGCGCGCGGCAGCGGGGTGTCGGGGAAGCTCACGGCGACCCGCCTGGCCATCCGGGCGCCGACCTTGTTGGCCAGGCCGGGCAGCGCGTTCTGCTCGTGCACGACGAGCGGGACCTTGCGGCGGCGCGCGGCGAGGTACACCGGCATCGAGACGTAGCCGCCGTACCCGACGATGACGTCGGGCCGGAACCGGTCGACCACGGCGGTCGCCTCGCGCACGGCCCCGCGCAGCCGCCCGGGCACGCGCAGCAGGTCCGCGCCGGGCCTGCGCGGCAGCGGCACCGGGGGCACCAGCGCCAGCCGGTAGCCGGCCTCGGGCACGACCCGCGTCTCGAGGCCGCGCTCGGTGCCGACGCAGAGGATCTCGACGTCGGGCTCGATCTCGGTGAGCGCGTCGGCCGTGGCGAGCAGCGGCGAGGTGTGGCCGGCGGTGCCGCCGCCGGCGAGCAGGACCCGGGTCATCAGGTCACCGCCCCCGGCGGCGCACGCGGGGCGGGCGGGCCCGGCGCCTCGCGGCCAGGGCCGCGGCGGCCTCCGGCTCGCGGCGCGCGAAGCCGATCAGCAGGCCCAGCGCCACCAGTGACGGCACGAGCGCGGAGCCGCCGTAGGAGATCAGCGGCAGCGGGATGCCGATCACCGGCAGCATCGTCAGGACCATGCCGACGTTGATGATCGTCTGCCCCAGCAGCCAGGCCACGATGCCGAAGGTCGCGTAGCGCACGAAGGGGTCCGCGGTGGTCCACGCGACCCGGCAGGCGGCGACCGCGATCGTCAGGAACAGCGTCAGCACGAGCATCGTGCCGACGAGCCCGAGCTCCTCGCCGAGCACCGCGAAGATGAAGTCGGTGTGCGCCTCGGGCAGGTCGCCCCACTTCTGCTGGCTCGCGCCGATGCCCTGGCCGAACCAGCCGCCCGAGGAGAGCGCGAACAACCCGTGCGCCGGCTGCCAGCCCGCGTCGTGGAAGTCGGCGAAGGGGTCGGTGAAGGTGGTGATCCGCTCGCGGCGCTCCGCGCTCGTCGAGGCGAGGAACAGCGCGCCCGCGGCGACGCCCGTGAAGGCGACGACGAACAGCCGCGCGGGGGCGCCGACCACCCAGAGCATCGCGAGCAGGATGCCGAAGAGCACCAGCGCGGTGCCGAGGTCGCGGCCCACGACGACCAGCAGCGCCACGCCGAGCAGCACCGGCACGACGGGCATGAAGATGTTGTGCAGCCGGCCCAGCGACCGCTCCTTGAGCGCGTACACGTGGGCGGCCCACAGCACGATCGCCAGCTTGGCGATCTCGGAGGGCTGCACGCGGAAGGGACCGACGCCGAGCCAGTTGGTGTTGCCGTTCACCGTCGTGCCGAGGCCGGTCTGCGTCAGCGCGAGCAGCACCACCGAGGCCAGCAGCGCCGGCCAGGCGAACCGCCGGAGCGCCCGGTAGGGCAGCCGGGACGCGATCCAGGCGCACGGCACGCCGACCAGGACCCAGATCAGCTGCCGCCGCACCACGGCGTAGGAGTCGCCGTCGTGGAAGGAGAACGAGTAGACGCTGCTCGCGGAGAGCACCATCACCAGGCCGATGGTCAGCAGCAGGGCGGAGGCGCCGACGAGCGCGTAGTACGACGTGAGCGGGCGGTCGAGCGCCTCGCGGAGGCGGTCGCCCCAGCCCGCGGGCCCGTCGTCCGGCGGGGCGGCCGACCCGGCGCCCGCCCCCTCGTCCGCGCCGCGGCCGGCGGGTCGCTGCGGCTCGAGGGTCGTCACCTGCTGCACCTCCTGGCGGCCTTCCGGCGGGTGGCCCTCAGCCCTCCGCCGACAGGTGCTGTCGCACCGCCGCCGCGAAGGCGTCTCCCCGCTCGCCGTAGTTCGCGAACATGTCCATCGACGCGCATCCCGGCGCCAGCAGCACGGTGTCGCCCGGTCGGGCGAGCCGCGCGGCCGCCGCCACGGCACGGTCCATGGCCTGCCGACCAGTCTCGCCGTCGCCCACGGTCTCGACGGGCACATCGGGTGCGTGTCGCGCCAGAGAGTCCGCGATCACCTCGCGGTCGCGGCCGATCAGCACGACGCCGCGCAGCCGGTCGCGCATCCGCTCCACGAGCTCGTCGAAGCGGGCGCCCTTCGCCAGGCCGCCGGCGACCCAGACGACGGGGTCGTACGCCGACAGGCTGCTGGCCGCGGCGTGCGGGTTGGTCGCCTTGGAGTCGTCGACCCAGGCGATGCCGCCCTGCTCGGCCACGAGCGCGATCCGGTGCCCGTCGGGCCGGAAGGAGCGCAGGCCGTCGCGGACCGCCTGCTGGGAGACCCCGTGGGCCCGGGCGAGGGCGGAGGCCGCCAGCGCGTCGGCGACGTGGTGCGGGGCGGTCGAGGAGAGGTCGGAGAGCTGGCACAGCTCGGCGGCCGAGGTCTGCCGCGCCTCGACGAAGGCGCGGTCGGCGAGCACGTCCTCGACGAGCCCGACCATCCCGACGGCGGGCACCCCGAGCGTGAACCCGATCGCCCGGGCGCCCTCGACGACGTCGGCCTCGCGCACGAGCCGCTCGGTGATCGGGTCCGAGGCGTTGTAGACGCAGGCGCGCTGCACGCCCTGGTAGATCCGCCCCTTGTCGGCGGCGTACTCCTCCATGGAGGAGTACCAGTCGAGGTGGTCCTCCGCGACGTTCAGCACGCAGGCGGACTCCGCGGCGACCGACTGCGTGTAGTGCAGCTGGAAGCTGGAGAGCTCGACGGCGAGCACGTCGTAGGGCTCCGGGTCCATGACCGCCTCGACCAGCGGCAGCCCGACGTTGCCGGCGGCGACGCTGCGCAGGCCCGCGGCGCGCAGGATCGTGTCGAGCATCTGCACGGTCGTGGTCTTGCCGTTCGTGCCGGTCACCGCCAGCCAGGGGGCGGCGTGGTTCGGGTCGCGCAGCCGCCAGGCGAGCTCCACCTCGCCCCAGACGGGGATGCCGCGGGCGTACGCCTGCGCGAGCAGCGGCGCCGAGGGCCGCCAGCCCGGCGAGGTGACGAGCACGTCGACGCCCTCGGGCAGCGTGTCGGTGGTGCCCTCCCCCAGCCGCACGGTGGCACCGAGCACCTCGAGCAGCTCGGCCTGGCTGGCGCGGTCGCCGGCCTCGGACTCGTCGAGGGCGGTGACGTCGGCGCCCTGGTGCAGCAGGTTGTCGGCGGCGGCGAAGCCGGAGACGCCGAAGCCGGCGACCACGGCGCGGACGCCGTCCCACGCGTCGTGCCGCCCCAGCCGGGCGGGGTCCCTCCCCGGTCCGCCGCTCACGTGCCCGCCACCCACTCGGCGTAGAAGATGCCCAGCCCGGTGGCCGTGGCGAGGCCCGTGATGATCCAGAACCGGATCACGACGGTGACCTGCTCCCAGCCCACCATCTCGAAGTGGTGGTGCAGCGGTGCCATCCGCAGGATGCGCTTGCCCTTGGTCGCCCGGAACCAGCCGACCTGGAGCATCACCGAGAGCGTCTCGACGATGAACAGGCCGCCGAGGATCACCAGCAGCAGCTCGGTGCGGGTGAGGATCGCGAGGCCCGCGAGCGCCGCGCCGAGCGAGAGCGAGCCCGTGTCGCCCATGAAGATCTTGGCCGGCGACGCGTTCCACCACAGGAAGCCGAAGCAGGCGCCCGTGATGGCCGAGGACACCACGGCCAGGTCCAGGGGGTCGCGCACCTCGTAGCAGGTGCCGAAGGTGATGTCGCTCTGCCCGCACCACTGGTTGTTCTGCCAGATGTTCACGATCGTGTAGGCGCCGAAGACCATCGTGGAGGCGCCGGTGGCCAGGCCGTCGAGGCCGTCGGTGAGGTTCACGGCGTTGGCGCTGCCGGTGACCATCAACCAGATCAGCAGCACCACCAGGACCAGCGGCAGCGTGAGCTGCTCGAAGTCGCGGATGAAGGAGATGTGCAGCGAGGCGGGGCTCTGGCCGCGGTCGTCCTCCAGCATCGGCGAGAGTGCCAGCAGCGCGAAGGTGACCGCGATGAGCGTCAGCCCGATCATCTTGGCGCCGCTGCGCAGGCCGAGGCTGCGTTGGCGCGAGATCTTGATGAAGTCGTCGAGGAAGCCCACCAGCCCCACGCCGGCGAACAGGAACAGCAGCAGCAGCGCCGAGGCCGACGGCAGGTCCTGGGTCCACAGCTTCGCCGCGAAGTACGAGACCACCGCGGCGATGATGATGACGATGCCGCCCATCGTGGGCGTGCCCCGCTTGGTGTGGTGGCTGGTGGGTCCGTCGTCGCGGATCTCCTGGCCGTAGCCGCGCTTGGTGAGCAGCTGGATGGCCACCCGCGTGCCGAGCAGCGAGATGATCAGGGCCAGCCCGCCGCTGAGCAGGATCGCTCTCATCGCGTGGTTCCCTCCTCGTCGTCGAGCGGATCCCCAGCCAGCAGGACCGCGGCGACGCGCTCCAGGGCGCCGCCGCGCGACGCCTTGACGAGCACGACGTCGCCAGCGCGCACATTCTGGCGCACCCAGGCCTCGGCCTCGTCGCGACCGGCCGTGGCGACCGCCTCGCCCGCCCAGCCGTCGGTCCCGCGCGCGGCCTCGGCGGCGTACGCGGTGAGCGGACCGACCGCCACCAGCGCGTCGACGCCGAGCCGCGCGGCGGCGGCGCCGACCCCCGCGTGCGCGGCGCGCTCGCCGTCGCCGAGCTCGAGCATGTCGCCCAGCACCGCGACCGTGCGCCCGCCGCGGGCGGCGCCGATCTCGGCGAGCGTCCCCAGGGCGGCCTCGACCGACTCGGGGTTGGCGTTGTAGGCGTCGTTGAGCACCACCGTGCCGTCCGCGCGCTCCCCGACCTCCATCCGCCAGCGCGAGCTCGCCTCGGCCGCGGCGAGCCCCGCGGCCGCCTGGTCCAGGGTGGCGCCGGCCGCGAGGGCCAGCGCCGCGGCGGCGACGGCGTTCGCGGCCTGGTGCCGGCCGACCTGGCGCAGCGCCACGGGGCGGGACGCGCCCGCGTGCGCGAGCAGGAAGCGGGGGCGGGCGAGGTCGTCGACCGCGAGCCCGTCCCAGGCGACGTCGGCGCCGCTGGCCGCCGGCCCGAACGTGAGCACCCGCCCCTGCGTGCGCTCCGCCATCGGCGCGACGAGCGGGTCGTGCGCGGCGAGCACGGCGGTGCCCCGCTCGTCGAGGCCCTCGACGATCTCGCCCTTCGCGGCGGCGATCGCCTCGCGGCTGCCGAACTCCCCGAGGTGCGCGCTGCCGACGTTGAGGACGGCGGCCGCGTCGGGGCGCGCGATGTCGCAGAGCGCGGCGATGTGCCCGGCGCCGCGGGCGCCCATCTCGACGACGAGGTACGCCGTCGACTCCTCGGCGCGCAGCACCGTGAGCGGCACGCCGAGCTCGTTGTTGAGGTTGCCCCGCGTCGCGACCGTCGGGCCCAGCGGCTCGAGGATCGCGGCGAGGTAGTCCTTGGTGCCGGTCTTGCCCTGGGAGCCGGTGAGGGCGAGCACCGTCGCGCCGGACCGGTCGCGGACGTGCCGGGCGAGGCGGCCCAGCGCGTCGGTGACGTCGCCGACGACGACCGTGGGCAGGGCGGTCGGTCGGCTGCCGAGGGTCGCGGCCGCGCCCGCGCCCGCCGCCGCCTCGGCGAAGTCGTGGCCGTCCGCGCGCTCGCCGGCCAGCGCGACGAAGAGGCCGCCCGGCCGCACGTCACGGCTGTCGAGGGTGGCCTCGGCGGTGACGCGGACCCCGCCCTCGCCCGCGACCTCGCCGCCCACCACGTCGGCGATCTCGGCCAGCGTCATCGCGATCACGGGGCGTCCCCGCCCAGGGCCGCGAGCTCCTCGGCGACCACGACGCGGTCGTCGAAGGGGTGCACGACGCCGGCGACCTCCTGGCCGGACTCGTGGCCCTTGCCGGCGACGAGCACGATGTCGCCCGGTCCCGCGCGCCGCAGCGCCTCGCGGATCGCGGCGCGCCGACCGCCCACCTCGACCACCTCGGCGGGGCCGTCGGCGGCGCCGGCGACGAGCGCGGCGCGGATCGCGGCGGGGTCCTCGGTGCGCGGGTTGTCGTCGGTCACCACGACGAGGTCGGCGAGCGCCGCGGCGGAGCGCCCCATCAGCGCGCGCTTGCCGGGGTCGCGGTCGCCGCCGGCCCCGAGCACCACGGTGAGCCTGCCCTCGGCCAGCGGCCGGAGCGTGCCCAGCGTCGCCTCGACCGCGTCCGGCTTGTGGGCGTAGTCCACGATCGCGACGAAGTCGCGCCCCGTCTCGACCCGCTCGAGCCGGCCCGGCACGCCAGGGCCGCGCGCGATCCCGTCGGCCACGGCGCCGGGGTCGAGCCCGAGCTCCCCCGCGGTGGCGATCGCGGCGAGGGCGTTGGCGACGTTGAAGTCACCGGGGATCGGCACGGCCGCGGCGACGACGCCCGCGGGCCCGGCGACGCGGAACCGGGAGCCGGTCGGCCCGGCCTCGGCGCCCTCGGCGCGCCAGTCGGCCGCCGGGTCGCCGGTCGCGGAGTAGGTCGCCACCGGCACCTCCAGCCGCTCGAGCAGCGTGCGGCCCCAGGCGTCGTCGAGGTTGACCAGCGCGCGGCGGGCCCGGCGCGGCGTGAACAGCGACGCCTTGGCCTCGAAGTACTCCTCCACGTTCGCGTGGAAGTCGAGGTGGTCACGGCCCAGGTTGGTGAAGACGGCCACGTCGAAGACCACCCCGTCGACCCGGCCGAGCACGAGCGCGTGCGAGGAGACCTCCATCGCGCAGGCGTCGACGCCGCGCTCGCGCATCAGCGCGAAGAGGCCGTGCAGGTCCGGCGCCTCGGGGGTGGTGAGCGTGGTCCGCACGTCCTCGCCGCGGACGCGGGTGCCGAGCGTCCCGATCACCGCCGCGGGCACGCCGGCCGCGGCGAGGCCGGTCTCGAGCAGCCGCGTGGTCGTCGTCTTGCCCTGGGTGCCGGTGATGCCGGCCAGCCGCAGGTCGCCCGCCGGGTCGCCGTAGACGTGCGCGGCGAGCCGGCCGAGCAGCACCCGGGGGTCGGGCACCACCAGGGCGGGCACCTCCGGCGGCAGACGGTCGCGGCCCGCGTCGTCGGTCAGCACCAGCACGGCCCCCGCCGCGACCGCGTCGGCCGCGAAGTCGGCCCCGTGCGCGCGGGCACCGGGGAGGGCGGCGTACAGGTCGCCGGGGCGTACCCGGCGGCTGCTGAGGCTCACCCCGGTCACGCTCGCCGGCGGCTCACCGTGCACGCGCAGGTCCGGCTCCCGGTCGGCGACCCAGGCCACGACGTCGGTCCCGGCCACGGGCAGGGGCGCGGTGGGACGATCGCTCAGCACGGCGCGAGGCTACCGTCCGACCGGCCCGGGCTCGGGGACGCCTCACTCCTGGGGCGGGCCCCACTCGACCGGCACGCTGCTCGGCGAGGTGTCGGTCGGGGGCACGGCGTAGCGGCGCAGCGCGTGGCCCATGATCCGCGAGAAGGCCGGCCCGGCGACGGATCCGCCACCGCCGCCGTTGCGCGGGTTCTGCACCATCACGTACGCCGTGAAGCGGGGGTCGTCCGCGGGCGCGAAACCGGCGAAGGAGACCGTGAAGGTGCCGTCGTAGCAGCTGCACTCCTCGTCGACCCGCTGCGCGGTGCCGGTCTTGCCGGCGACCCGGTAGCCCGGCACGGCGGCACCGGCCGCGACGCCCTCCTCCGGGTCGAGCACCCGCTCCATCATCAGCGCCGTCCACGTCGCGGCCCTGCGGCTGACCACGCGACGCTCCTCGGTGGTGTCCGTGCCGACCACGTCGCCCTGGTCGGTGGTGGCGCGGCCCCGGACCACGCTCGGGTCGACGTAGACCCCGCCGTTGGCGATGGTGTTGATGGCCGCGGTCATCTGCAGCGCGTTGGCGGCCAGCGACTGGCCGAAGGCGATGCGGTCCTTGGCCATGTCGGTCCAGCCGGCGGGGTCCGGCAGGATCCCCCGGGTCTCGTCGCGGACGCCGATGCCCGTGCTGCTGCCCAGGCCGAAGTCCTGCAGGTAGTCGCCCAGCCGCAGGGCGCCCATCCGCCGGCCCGCGATCACGGTGCCGATGTTCGAGGACTTGGCGAGCACGCCGGCCATGGTCAGCCGGAGCGGGCCGTGCTCCCAGTAGTCGCGGATGAAGCGGTCGCCGCTGAGGATCTTGCTCGGCACGTTGATCTTCGTCCACGGCGTGAGCTTGCCGGCGTCGATGAGCGCGGCGGCCGTGAGCGACTTCTGCACCGAGCCCGGCTCGTAGGGGTCGCTGACGGCGCGGGAGCCGCGGTCCTCGTCGTCCGCCTTGCCCGGGTCGTTGGCGTCCAGCGTCGGGTAGTCCGCGAGGGCGAGCAGCTCGCCGGTGCGCGAGTCCATCAGGATCGCGACGCCGGAGTCGCCCCGCGCCTTGTCGACGGTCTCCCGCAGCACCCGCTGGATGAAGAACTGCTCGTCGCGGTCGATCGTGGTGTGCAGGTCCGTGCCGTCCACCGGGGGGACCGTCGCGTTCTCGCCGAGCGGGATGCGGTTGCCGCCGCCGACCTCGTAGCGCTCCTCGCCGTCCGTGCCCGAGAGCGTCTCGTCGAAGGTGAGCTCCAGGCCCGCGAACGGCTCACCGTCGTGCTTCATGTAGCCGATCAGGTTGGCGGCCACGTCGCCGCCGGGGTAGCCCCGCAGCGGGTCACGCCGGGTCTCGATGCCCTCGAAGCCGGCCTCCGCGGCCTCCGCGAGCACCTCGTTCGCCAGCGTCGCCGGCACCCGGCGGGCGATGTAGCGGAACCGGGTGTCGGGCTCGCGCAGCCGCTCCAGGGTGGTGATGTAGTCGACGTCGAGGCGCTCGGAGAGCAGCCGCGCCAGCGCGGGGGCGTCCTCGGCGGTCATCGTCGGGTCGGCCACGACCATCCGGCCCTCGGCCGTCTCGGCCATCGGCTCGCCCGTGCGGTCGAGGATCGCGCCGCGCTCCGCCGGCAGCACCGCGGTGACGGAGCCGTTCGCGGCGGCCATGGCGGCGTACGAGCGCGGGTCGAGCCCCTGCAGCTGCACCAACCGGGCGCCGAACACCGAGAGCACCATCGCGATCACGATCAGCCCGACGCGCAGCCGGAAGCCGACGGTCCTGGCGCTGCGCACCGGACGCCGGCGGGGGCGGCCGTTCGCGCGGGTCCGGCTCAACGACGCTCCTCCCGGGGACCAGTGCTGCCCCCATTCCTAGCGCCCCGGGACCCGTCCTGCGCGGAGCCCGCGCCGGGCCCGGCCGGGATCTCGAACGAGCGCTGCTTCTCGCGCAGGGCCTGCGGCTTCGGCGGCGGCAGCGGGCGCAGACGCAGCCGGTCCTCCGGCGCGCCTGCCGGGCGACCGCCGGTCACCTCGCCGGTGCGCAGGTCGAGGAACGCCGGCACGCTGGGGACGACCATCCCCAGCTCGAGCGCCCGCTCGGCCACGGACTGCGGCGAGCGCAGCTCGTCGAGCTCGGCCTGGAGCGTCTGCTGCCGGGCGGCGAGGTTGGTGGCCTGGCTCTCCAGGGCGGTGGTGGCGAACGAGGCCTGCTGCATCGAGGTGTTGAACAGCAGCAGCCCGACGACCCCGCCGAGCAGCACCAGGGTGACCAGGCTGACGAACGGCACCCGGGTCGCCGAGCGCCGCGCGCGCGGGACCACCGTGAGCCGGGCGCGCTGCAGGGCGGAGGGAGCGCGGCGGGGCGCGACCCGCGGCTGCCTGCTGGGGGCCGGGATGCTCATCACGCAGCTCCTCTCGCGGGACGCACCCGCTCGACGGCGCGCAGCCGGACGCTGGCCGCGCGGGGGTTGTCCTGGGTCTCCTGCTCGCCCGCCTTCTCGGCGCCGCGGGTGACCAGCCGCAGCGGCGGCTCCTGGTCCTCGGGCACGAAGGGCAGGTCGTCGGGCACCTGCGATCGGGTGCCCTCCGCGAACGCCCGCTTGACCAGCCGGTCCTCGAGCGAGTGGTAGGCCTCGACGACGACCCGGCCGCCGACGCGGATCACGCCGATCGCGGCGGGCAGGGCGCGGCGCAGCGCGCCGAGCTCGTCGTTGACCTCCATCCGCAGCGCCTGGAACGTGCGCTTCGCGGGGTGGCCGCCGGTGCGCCGCGCGGGCGCCGGGATGGCGTCGTAGAGCAGCTCCACGAGCCGGGCGCTGGAGGTGAAGGGCTCGCGCTCGCGCTCGCGCACGACCGCGGCGGCGATCCGGCGGGCGAACTTCTCCTCGCCCAGGTCCCGCAGCACCCGGGTCAGCTCGGCGGCCGAGTAGGTGTTCAGCACGTCGGCGGCGGTGGGCCCCTGACCTGCGTCCATGCGCATGTCGAGGGGCGCGTCCTCGCGGTAGGCGAAGCCGCGCTCGGCGACGTCGAGCTGCATCGAGGAGACGCCGAGGTCGAAGAGGACGGCGTCCGCCTCCGCCAGGCCGAGCCCGGCGAGGACCTCGGGGATCTCGTCGTAGACGGCGTGCACGCCGGTGAACCGGTCGCCGTAGGCGGCGAGCCGCTCCCCCGCCACCCGCAGGGCCTCGGGGTCGCGGTCGATGCCGACGACGCGGGCGGTGCCCACCCGGTCCAGGACGGCCTGGGTGTGGCCGCCGAGGCCGAGGGTCGCGTCGACGAGCACGGCGCCGGGCTGCTCGAGGGCCGGCGCCAGCAGCGCGACGACCCGGTCGAGCAGGACCGGGTCGTGGCGGGGGGTCGGCATCAGCGGCCCAGGCTGGTGGCGAGGAGGAGGCCGAGGGCCAGGAGCGTGGAGGCGGCCGCGGAGAAGACCATCACGGCGAGGGCCTCGCGGGCCTGGTGGCGGACCCTGCGGGGCGGCGTCGACGCCGTCGCCGGCCCGGGCGGTGCCGCCTGCTCGGTGCTGCTCATGGTCTCGCCCCCGCGTGTTCGTCTGGTTCGGCTCGCCCGGCCAGGTCCCTGCCCGCTCCCGAGGGGAAGTGCCGTCTGCCGCCGGGGAAGGTGCGCCAGATGACGTCGCGGGAGCGGGCTCGAGACCTCGCCGTGCGAGCCGCTGTTCGGTTGTCGTGCCGGTGGTGCTCATGTCGGGTTGCCGGGTGGTGCCGTGGGTGGTGCGGGGTGGTGCGGGGTGGGGCGGGGGCTCAGATGCCGGGGAAGACCTCGTCGCTGAGCTCGGCGAACTTCTGCTCCTGCTCCTCCGAGTACGTCTGCCAGGAGGCCGGGTCCCAGATCTCGACCCGGTTCATCGCGCCGATGACCATGACCTCCTTGCCGTCCTTGCCGAGCGAGGCGTACTCGCGCAGCACGGGCGGGATGGAGATGCGGCCCTGCTTGTCCGGCACCTCCTGGGAGGCGGCGGCGAAGAGCATCCGCACGTAGTCACGGGTGCCCTTGTTGGTGACCGGCGCCTCGCGGAGCCGGGCGGTCATCTCGGAGAAGTCCGCGAGCGACCAGAGGGTCAAGCAGCGCTCCTGCCCTCGGGTCACCACGAGCCCCTCCACCAGCTGGTCCCTGAACTTCGCCGGGAGGAAGAGGCGGCCCTTCTCGTCGAGCTTGGGGGTGTAGGTGCCGAAGAACACCGGCCACCTCCCGAATCAGGACGCTCGTCCTCCACTGCGCTCCACCATACTCCACTTCCCCCCACCGTCAACCACATTGCGCGTGTCCAGGGCCCCCGCGCTCCCCCGGCTCGCCGACCGGGCGACCCGGGGACAACAGTTGGCGACTCGCCGTACGGTGGGCCCGTGCACGGACCGGCCGCGGCAGACGCCGACATCGAGACCCTGCAGCGCGTGACGCGCGCGATCCGCGACAACGTCGAACGGGTCATCGAGGGCAAGCCCGAGGTGGTGCGCAACGCCGTCGTCACGCTGCTCGCGCAGGGCCACCTGCTGCTCGAGGACGTCCCGGGCGTCGGCAAGACGATGCTGAGCAAGGCGCTGGCCCGCAGCGTCGACGCCTCGGTGAGCCGCATCCAGTTCACGCCCGACCTGCTGCCCTCGGACATCACCGGCGTCTCGGTGTTCAACCAGCAGACGCGCGAGTTCGAGTTCCGTCCCGGCGGGATCTTCGCGCACGTGGTGGTCGGCGACGAGATCAACCGCGCCTCCCCCAAGACCCAGTCGGCGCTGCTGGAGTGCATGGAGGAGCGGCAGGTCAGCGTGGACGGCTCCACCTACCAGCTCGACGCGCCGTTCCTGGTCATCGCCACGCAGAACCCGGTGGAGATGGAGGGCACCTACGCCCTGCCCGAGGCGCAGCGCGACCGGTTCATGGCGCGGCTGTCGGTGGGCTACCCCGTCGAGGCCGCCGAGCTCGCGATGGTCGCCTCGCACGCCAGCGGCAGCCCGCTGGAGGACCTCGAGCCGGTGACCGACGCCAGCGGGATCAACAAGCTCATCGGCGTGGTCGCCGGGGTGCACGTGAGCGAGCCCGTGCAGCGCTACGCCGTCGCGCTCGCGACGGCCACGCGTCGCTCCTCCGACCTGTCGCTCGGCGCCTCGCCGCGCGCGACGCTGCACCTGGTGCGCGCCGGCAAGGCGTACGCCGCGATCGAGGGCCGCTCGTACGTGCTGCCCGACGACCTGCGGGCGCTGGCCCCCTCGGTGCTGGCCCACCGCCTGCTCCCGGCCACCGACGCGTCGATGAGCGGGAAGAGCGCCGAGGACGTGCTCGAGGGCATCCTCGCCTCGGTGCCGGTGCCCCAGCCCACCGGCGGCTGAGGTGCTCGAGGCGCTGCGGGCGCTGACGCTGCGGGGGCGCGCCTTCGTCGCCGCGGGCGTCACCGCGGTCGTCTGCGCCGCCGCGCTCGGCCAGCAGCCGCTCGTGCGCGTGGGCGTGCTCGTCGCCGCGCTGCCGCTGGTGGCCGCCCTGGTGATCGGGCGCAGCCGCTACCGGCTCTCCCTCGCCCGGCGCGTCACCCCGCAGCGCCTGGCGGCCGGGCAGCCCGCACGGGTCACCCTGACGCTGACCAACCGGGGCCGCGTGCCCAGCGGGGTGCTGCTGCTGGAGGACCGGCTGCCCTACGTGCTCGGCACCCGGCCGCGCTTCGTGGTCGAGGGCATCGGCAACGGCTGGCACCGCGAGGTCGGCTACACGGTGCGCTCCGACGTGCGCGGCCGCTACACGCTCGGCCCGATGACGGTGCGGGTCCGCGACCCCTTCGGCATGGTCGAGATGGCCCGGTCGTTCCGCGGCACCGTGCCGATCGTCGTGACGCCGCGGGTGCTGCCGCTGCCGGCGATCACGGTCGACGGCGGCGAGCGCGGCGCCGGTGACGACCGCCCCCGCTCGTTCTCCACCGGCAGCGCGGAGGACGTGACCGTCCGCGAGTACCGCCGCGGCGACGAGCTGCGACGGGTGCACTGGCGCAGCTCCGCCCGCGCCGGCGAGCTGATGGTGCGCCGCGAGGAGCAGCCCTGGCAGTCGCGCGTCACGCTGCTGCTCGACAACCGCCAGACCTCGCACCGCGGGCAGGGCGTCGCGAGCACGCTCGAGGCGGCGGTCACCGCCGCCGCCTCGATCGGCTCCCACCTGCTGCGCCGCGGGTACGGCGTCCGCCTGGTCACCGCGACCGGGGAGGACGCGACCACCCACGGGCGGCTCGGCTCGGGGGACGCGCACTCGGCGCCGCTGCTCGACGCGCTGGCCGTGCTGGAGAGCGTGCGGGCACAGCGCCTCGACACCTCGTGGCTGGGCGAGGGCGGGCCCGGCCTGGTCGTCGCGGTGCTGGGCGCGACCGACCGCGAGGACCTGCCCGCCCTGCGCCGCATCGGCCAGCACCGCGACGTCGCGATGGCGATGGTCCTCGACGTGGAGCACTGGTCGGGCCACCGCTCGGGCCCCACGCCGCGGGAGCAGGGCGGCGCCGCGCTGCTGGCGCCGCACGGCTGGCGGACGACCACCGTCGGACCGCAGGACCGGCTCGACGCCGCGTGGCGCGACCTCGCGCGGCGACCCACCGGCCGCGCCACCGGGGCGGTGGTCTGAGTGGAGACGAGGCTCGGCGGCCTCGGCCGCCACCTGGCGCTCGGCCTCACCGGCGCGCTGACGACGTGGCTGGCCGTCTGGGCCTGGCGCGGCTTCCTCGAGGAGCCGGGCACCTACCTCCGGCCGCTGCTCGTCCTGGCGCTGCTGGTCGGGACCACGGGTGCGCTCGGCCGCTGGGCCCGGCTGCCCGCGGCGCTCGTCGTGGGCGGCCAGGTGGCGGCCTCCCTGCTGGTCGGCGCCGTGCTCCTGACCGGGTCGGTGCTGCCCGCCGAGGGTGCCCCCGGGCCCCTGGACCAGCTGCGCGCGGCCGCGGACACCGCACAGGCGTACGCCGCCCCGGTGCCCGCCGAGGCGCCCGGGCTGCACCCGCTGCTGATCGCCGGGGGCCTGGGCCTGATGCTCCTGGTCGACGTCCTCGCCGGCACGCTGCGCCGCGCCTCGCTCGCCGGCCTGCCGCTGCTGATGGCCATCGCGCTGCCGGTGAGCATGCTCGGCGGCGGCGTCTCCCCCGTCGTCTTCGCGCTGACCGCGGCGGGCTTCCTCGCCCTGCTCGTGCTGCAGGAGGACGACGAGGTCGACCGCTGGGGCAGCAGCCTCGCCGACGACCACCGCTCCTCGGTGCTCGGGCGCCCGGGCGCCGCGCGGGCCGGCGCGGCCGGCATCGGTGTGGTCGTCACGGCGCTCGCGCTGGCGGTGCCGACGGGGGTCCCGTCGCTGGGGCTCACGCTGCTCGACGGCCCCTTCGGCGCGGGCGCCGACGACGACATCAAGCTCGACAACCCGATGGTCGACCTGCGGCGCGACCTCAAGCGCGGCGAGGACGTCCCCCTGGTCACGGCCCGCACCGACGCCCCGGACCCCCGCTACCTGCGGATCACCGTGCTGAGCCGCTTCACCCTCGACGCGTGGAGCAACGGCGACCGCGACCTGCCCGACGACCAGCGCGCCGACGGCGAGGTGCCCGGCGTCGACGAGGTCGACCCGCGCCTGCGGGGCGAGTCCCACGCGTGGGAGCTGACCACGCGGCAGTCCTTCCAGTCCGCGTGGCTGCCCACGCCCTACCCGATGTCCTCAGTGCAGGCGCCGGGCAACTGGAAGTACGACCTGTCGACCATGGACTTCCTGGCCGCCAGCGACGACCTGGACGCGGCGGACCTGGGCTACACCGCGACGGGCACCGAGGTCGACGTCTCGGCCGGCCAGCTCGCGGCGGCCTCGCCGGGCACCGCGTTCGTGGACCCCGAGTACACCGCGCTGCCCGACGACCTGCCCTCGCTCGTCGGCGACCTCGCCCGCGGCGTCACCGCCGACCAGGGCACCGACTTCGAGAAGGCGCGGGCCCTGCAGCAGTGGTTCCGCAGCGACGGCGGCTTCGAGTACACCCTCGAGCGCGACGACGGCAACGGCGGCGACGCGCTCGAGGAGTTCCTCGTCGAGGGGCCCGAGGGCCGCCGCGGCTACTGCGAGCAGTTCGCCTCGGCCATGGCGGTGATGGCCCGGTCGCTCGGCATCCCGGCGCGGGTGGCGATCGGCTTCCTCCAGCCGGAGCAGCTGGCGCCGGGCGTCTACGAGTACAGCGCCCACGACCTGCACTCCTGGCCGGAGCTGTACTTCCAGGGCGCCGGGTGGGTGCGCTTCGAGCCGACGCCCGCGGGCCGCGCGCCCGCGGTGCCGTCCTACACGCGCGGGTCGGTCGACCTCTCGGCGGAGCCGGACGGCGTCGAGGGCGGCGTCGGCGACGAGGCCCTGCCTGACCGCGGCGCCGACGGCGCGAACCAGGGCGGGGCCGCGGACGAGGCGGAGGCCGACGCGGGCGCCGCGGACGAGGGCGGCGGCTTCCCGTGGGGCCTGCTCGCCGCCGGGCTGGCGGTGCTGCTGCTCGCCGGGCTCGCGGTGCTGCCGCGCCGGCTGCGGCGCCGCCGCAGCGAGCGGCGGTGGCGGACCGCACCCCCGGCGGTGGCCGCCTGGGCCGAGGTGCGGGACGCCAGCGTCGACCTCCGGCTGGCGTGGCCCGCGGGACGCTCGCCGCGGGACACCGGCGAGGCGCTGCTGCCCAGCCTCGCGGAAGGGCCCGTGGCGGCCGAGGCCGCGCTCGAGCGGCTGGTCCGCGCGATCGAGCAGGAGTGGTACGCCCCCTCCTCCCCCGACCGCGACGCGACCGCGCTGCGTGCGGACGCGGAGCTGTGCGTGCTCGCGATGTCCGTCGGCGTCTCGCCGCGGCGGCGGTTCCGGGCGCGGTGGTTGCCCGCGTCGCTGGGGCACCGCGACGCCCCCGGCTTCGCCGAGCGCAGCCTGGCCGACGCCGACCGCGTCAGCTGACCGCCGAGCGGGCGCCAATACCGGGCCCGCTACGCCGAGCGGCGCCAATCCCGGGCCCGCTACGCCGAGCGGTTCTGAATGCCTGGGGTGCCCCGCGGGACTCACGCCCACTCGGCAGGACGGGTCAGAAGCCGCCGTTCTCGCGGCGTCGCCGCCAGCGCTCTTCCATGCGCTCCATGAAGGAGCCGGAGGACGAGCCGCTCGAGGGCTTCGGGGAACGGCGGCGCTTCAAGCCGCGCGACCTGGCGGAGCGGCCACCCTCGATCAGGGAGAGGCCGCTGACGTCGTCCTGCTTCGCGGCGCCCTCGCCCTGCTGCTGGGCCGCCTGCTGGTCCTGGCCGCGCAGGGAGGTCACGCCGACGTACGCCGCGCCGAGCATGATCACGAAGCCGACGATGCCGAGCACCGGGGTGGCCGCGATGGCTCCCGACATGAGGACGGCGACACCCACGGCGAAGACCACGCCCGCGACGATCGCGCGCCGACGCGCGGTGCGGCGCATCGCGTTGCCCCGGAGCGTGTTCGCGAACTTCGGGTCCTCGTCGACGAGGGCGCGCTCCATCTGCTCGAGCAGTCGCAGCTCCTCTTCCGAGAGCGGCACGGTTCCTCCCGCGGTGTGTGCAGCGACCTCGACCCGAGATCGGTCGATTGTGTGCCAAGTCTAGGCAGGGGGTGGGTGTGACGGTAGGCGCGGCCTCGAAAATTCCCATCAACTGGCCTCACCCGAGCAGTGAGGCCGGCCGGACGGCCGCCGCACCGAAGCGGTGGGTGGCCCGGTCGACCGCGCGGTCGGCCTCGGGCCAGCCGTGCTCGCGCTCCCCCAGCATCCCCTGCCGCTGCACCCGGTCGCGGGGCACGAGGCCCTCGGCCCGCACCCCGACCAGGCGGAGCCGCGCCCGCTGCAGGCCCAGGCCGTCGTAGAGCCGGGCCGCGGCGCGGTAGACCTCCTGCGTCACGTCCGTGGCCTCGGGAAGGGTCCGCGACCGGGTGATCGTGGTGAAGTCCGCGAAGCGCACCGTGATGGTCACCGTCCGTCCGGCCACCCCCGCCACCCGCATCCGGCCGGCCACCCGCTCGGAGAGGCGCAGCAGCTCGCGGAGCACCACCTCGCGGTCGTCGGTGTCGCGCCGGAACGTCTCGTTGGCCCCCATGCTCCGGTCGGGCTCGTCCGGGCCGCGGTGGGCCGTGACCACCCGGCCGTCCACCCCCCAGGCGAGCTCGTGCAGGTGCCGCCCCTGGGCGGGCCCGAGCGCGCGGCACAGGGTGCGCTCCGCGGTGTGCGCGACGTCCCCCACGGTGACCAGGCCCAGCCGGTGCAGCACCTCCCGGGTCTTCTCCCCCACCCCCCACAGCTCGCCGACGTCGAGGGGGTGCAGGAACGAGGTGAGCGCGTCCGGCGGCACCACCACGACGCCGTCGGGCTTGGCGCGACGGCTCGCCACCTTGGCCACGGACACCGAGGGGGCGACCCCGACCGAGCAGGTGATCCCCTGCTCGTCGTGGACCACGGCCCGCAGCTGCTCCGCGATCTCCACCGGGCTGCCCAGCCGCCGGGAGGCGCCGCGGACGTCGAGGAACGCCTCGTCGAGCGAGACCGTCTCCACCAGCGGCGTGACCGCGCGCAGGTTCTCCATCACTGAGGCGGAGACCTGGCCGAAGAGCTCGAAGTCCGGGGCGATCACCACCGCCCGCGGGCACAGCCGCCGGGCCCGGGTCATCGGCATCGCCGACCCGACGCCCCGCTCCCGCGCCTCGTAGCTCGCCGAGAGCACCACCCCGCGCTGCCCGCCGCCGACGATCACCGGCCGACCGGCCAGGTCGGGCCGGTCCCGGGTCGCGACCGAGGCGTAGAAGGCGTCCATGTCGACGTGCAGCACCGGGCAGGCGAGCGAGGGGTCGAGCCGGGCGCCGGTCACCGGGCGCTCCCCGGCTGCGCGGCGTCAGCGCCGGGCGAGCACGTGCAGCTGGTGGGCCAGCGAGAAGTACTCCGGCCGGTCGGCGACCGCCTGCTCGAGCTCGACCAGCGCCTGGGTCGCCCCGGGCTCCAGGTCGAGCAGCGAGCCCGGCACGAGGTCGGCGAAGACGCGGACGCCGTGCACGGAGGCCGTCTCGAAGCCGCCCGCGCGGAGCAGCGCGTCGAGCTCGTCGTGGGTGAACCGGCGGCCCGCGCGTCCGGCCGGGGCGTAGCCGCCGTCGAGCAGGTCGCGCGCCTGCTGGAAGTGGCCGGCCATCGCCCGGGCCACCACCGCCGCGTGCCGCTGGGCGACCAGCAGGCTGAGGGTGCCGCCGGGACGCAGCACCCGGTGCAGCGTCCCCAGCGCCGAGATGGGCTCGTCGACGACCTCGAGCACGCCGTGGCACAGCACCACGTCGGCACTCTCGGGGCCGACGAGGTCGAGCAGGGTCGAGAGGTCGCCCTGCTGGCCGGCGACCCGGTCGGCCACGCCCTGCTCGCGGGCGCGGCGGTCGAGGCCCGCGAGGGCGTCGGGGCTGGGGTCGACCACGCTGACCCGGTGCCCGAGCTCGGCGACGCCCACGGCGAACCCGCCGGTGCCCCCGCCCACGTCGAGCACGTCGGCCACGTCGTGGGCGTCGAGGACCGGACGCAGGGCCCCCCGGACCACGGAGGTGCGGGCGTCGCTGCGGCGCTCGCTCGCGGATCGGCTCTGCATGCCGCCCACCCTAGGCCGTCGTTCATCCCGGGCTCCCCGGGCTGCGGTGCCACAGCTTGCGGGCGACCTCGCGGGTCTCCTCGCCGGCGGGCCGGACGTCGGCGTACGGCGAGACCTTGAACCCGCTGGAGTGCACCAGCACCCTTCGCCGGCCCATGCCGCCAGCCGAGCCGGGGTGGCCGGGCTCCTCCCCGCCCTCCTGCGTGGTGTCGGCGAAGGTCTGCGGCCGGGCCATCACCGGGCGGCTGGCCCGGCTCTCGGCGGCGCCGGCCACCGCGCCCTCCATCCCCGGGGCCCCGGCGGTCGCGAACCCCTCGGGGACGGCGGCGAGGTGGTCGAGCACCGCGGGCATCCCCTCGGCCCGCCACAGGGTGTGCAGCGCGGGCAGCTCCCAGCAGCCGGTGGCGCGCAGCGAGACCCCGCGGCGACCGGTCCGGCGCAGCTCGCCGCGGACCACCAGCAGCCAGGAGTGGAAGACCGTCGCGGCGTAGGGCCCCTGCGCGTCCTCGAAGAAGGTGGCGTCCACCGGCCCGGTGCTGTCGTCCAGGGTCAGGAACACGACCCGCCGCCCGGACCGGATCGGCGGCGTCTGGGTCGCCACCTTGACCCCGGCGACCAGGAGCTCGGACCGGCTGCGCTGCTCCAGCAGGTCGCGGCTGCGGGTGACCCCGAGGGCGTCGAGGAAGCCGGCGTAGGAGTCCACGACGTGCCGGCTGGCGTCGAGGCCGAGGATCTCGAGCTCGGCTCGCATCCGCTCCTCGGCGTCGAGCTCGGGCAGCCCGCTCGCCTCCCCCTCGCGCGGCCCGTCGTCGAGCTCGAGGGCGAGCTGCACCGAGTCGGGCGGCTCGGCCGGGCGGGTCGCCTGCGACTGCGCGGCGCTGCGCGCCCACACCCCGGACGCGGCCAGCGGGTGCCGCTCCAGCGCGGCGGCGCCCGCGCGCTCGGCGGGGTCGGCGCTGTTGCGGGCCGCCGCCTCCCGTGCGCGCTCCTCGGCCGGGCCGGGGCGCGCGGCCGCCGGACGCCGCCGGCCGCCGGACCGGTGGGCGGCGCGGCGCACCGCGCGGTCGTGGTGGTCGAGCTCGGCGACGCCGAGCAGCAGGTCGCGGCGGGTGACCCGGCTGCGCCGCGCCACCGGCACCGGCGCGCCGATGCCGTGGACGCCGTCGAAGCCGCCCGCCAGCACCAGCCGCTCCGTCACCGGCCGGGAGACCCCGGCGCGGTGCCAGAAGTCGGTCAGCGAGCCGAAGGGCCGGGCCGCCAGCACGCGCCCCACCTCGGCCTCGCTGATGCCCTTCACCTCCGAGAGCGCGATCCGGATGCCGTAGCCCGAGTCGACCTGCTCGACCAGGTACTCCGCGCCCGAGGCGTTCACGTCCAGCCCCAGCACGGCGATCCCGAGCTGCCGGGCGTCGTCGAGGATCAGGCGCTTCGGGTACATGCCGGGGTCGTGGGTGAGCACGCCGGCCAGGAAGTGGGCCGGCCAGTGCGCCTTCAGCCAGGCCGACTGGAAGGTGGGCAGCGCGAACGCCGCCGCGTGGGCCTTGCAGAACCCGAACGACGCGAACGCCTCGAGGACCCGCCAGACCTCCGCCACGACCTCCTCGGCGTACCCCAGCCCCAGGGCGCGCGGGAAGAACCACGCCCGCGTCCCGGCCATCCCCTCGCGGTCGCCGAGCGCCCGGCGCTTCTCGTCCGCCTCGTCGTAGGCGACCCCGGTGAACAGCGCGATCATCTCGATGACCTGCTCGTGGAAGACCACCACGCCCTGGGTGGGGCCGAGGATCGGCCGCAGGTCGTCGTGCAGGTACGCCGGCTCGTTCCAGCCCTGCTTGGCCTCGAGGTACGGCGTGATCATGTCGCTCTTCACCGGGCCCGGCCGGAACAGCGAGATGTCGGTGATGACGTCCTCGAAGGAGTCCAGGCCCGACTTGCCGACCAGCTCGCGCTGGCCGGGCGACTCGATCTGGAAGACCCCGAGCGTCTTCGCCGACGAGATCATCTCGTAGGTCGTGGGGTCGTCGAAGGGCACCTGCTCCTCGTCCTCGAGGTCCACCTCCACCCCGTCGGTGCGGCGGATCTCGGCGACCGCGTGGGCCATCGACGACTGCATCCGGATGCCGAGCACGTCGAGCTTGAGCAGCCCGAGGTCCTCCACGTCGTCCTTGTCGAACTGGCTCATCGGGAAGCCGGCGAAGGACGCCTCGACCGGCGTCCGGTCGAGCAGGGTGGTGTCGGAGAGCAGCACCCCGCAGGGGTGCACGGCGACGTGCCGGGGCAGCCCGTCGAGGCGCTCGACCATCCGGAAGAACAGGTCGAGCCGCTCCTCGCCCAGGCCGCTGGCCCGCAGCTCCGGCAGCTCGCGCAGCGCCACCCGGGCGTCGCGGGCGCGGATGTGCGGGAAGGCCTTGGCGATCGCGTCGGTCTCGGCCGGCGGCATCCCCAGCGCCGCGCCCACGTCGCGCACCGCGTGCCGCACCCGGTAGGTGTCCATCATCGACACGCACACGCAGCGCTCGCCGCCGTAGCGGTCGAGGACGGCGGCGTAGACCTCCTCGCGCCGCGCCGACTCCACGTCGACGTCGATGTCGGGCAGCGCCTGGCGCAGCGGGGACAGGAACCGCTCCATCAGCAGCCCGTGCCGGATCGGGTCCACCCCCGAGATGCCGAGCAGGTAGGTGACGATGCTGCCGGCCCCGGACCCGCGGGCGGCGCAGCGCACTCCCATCCGGCGGATCAGGTCGGTGACGTCGCCGACCGTGAGGAAGTACGACGCGTAGCCGAGCCGGCGGATCACGTCGAGCTCCTGGTCGAGCCGGGTCCAGATCCGCATCCGCGGGGCGCTGCCGTAGCGCCCCCCGACCGCCGCCTCGCAGCGGCCGCGCAGCAGCGCGTCGGCCGGGCTGTCGCCGGCGACCGCCCGCGGGGCAGCCCCGGTGCGGGCGAGCTCGAGCTCCGGGAAGTGCACCTCCCCCAGCCCCAGGTCGGCGCGGGGGTCGAGGGCGCAGCGGTCGGCGACCGCCCGGGTCCGGGCGAGCAGCCGCTCCGCCTCGCGCGCGGGGTCCCCACCCGGCCCGGCGAGCCGGAGCACCTCCTCGGCGACCTCGGCCATCTCCTTGCCGGACTTCAGGTACCCCTCCGCGTTGCGCCGGTCGAGGTGCCGGCGGTCCAGCGCGACGAGCCGCCGCGAGGCGTCGAGGATGTCGAGCGTCGGCGCGTCGAGCCGGTCGGCGTGCCGGACCGCGTTGCTCAGCACCGTGGGCACCCCCTCGCGGCGGGCCAGGGCGGCCATCCGGCTCGCGTGCACCGCGGTGCCCGGGCCCCACCAGTCGTCGGCGCCGGCTGCCGGGGCGCCCCCCGGCAGCCGGTGCGAGACCAGCTCCACGAACAGCGAGGACGCCGGGACCAGCGCGCGCCAGGGCGCCAGCGCGGCCCGCGCGTGGTCCTCGCGGCGGCGGGTGGCCGCCGCGCCCAGCTCGGAGCCGGGGCCGAGCAGCACCAGCACGTCGCCCCCGGCCAGCAGCGGCGCCACCTCGTCGGCCACCCGGGCCAGGTCGAGCACCGGCCGGCCGCGCTCCCCGGCGAGGTGGACCGCCGAGACCACCCGGCACACCGCCGCCCAGCCGACCCGCCCGGAGGCGAGCAGGGTGACCCGGGGCAGCCGGGGGTCCCGGAACGCGCCCCCGCGTGCCGGCGTGCGCCGCCGCGGCTCCCCCCGCGGGCCAGCCCCGGGCGCCAGCGGGGCGTAGGCGAGGTCCACGCCGAGCACCGGCCGGATCCCCGCCTGCAGGCAGGCCCGCGCGAACTTCACCGCCCCGTAGGTGCCGTCGCGGTCGGTGAGCGCGAGGGTGTCCATCTCCAGCTCGGCGGCGCGCTCCACGAGCACGTGCGGGTGGGACGCGCCGTGCTGCAGGGAGTAGCCCGACGCGACGTGGAGGTGGACGAACGGGTCCATCAGGCCGTCACCCGGTGCTGCTGGACGTGCGGCACCAGCCCGAGGGACTGCTCCACCACGGCGAGGAACCGGTCCGCGTCGCGGACCAGGTCGTCGGCCTCCCGCTCGGTGACCGCGCGGCTGGACCCCGCCTCGGCGGCGGCCCGCTTGGCGGCCCCGGCCGCGAAGAACGCCGCCCACTCCTCGAGCTCGGGCGCCACCTCGGCGAGCAGCACCCAGGCGTTCTTCTGCCGCCGGCCGCGCCGGGCCGGGGCCGGCCGGGCGCGGGCGGCGAGCAGCGCCGCCGCCGCCTGCAGCGCCGCGACGTGGGCACAGGCGTAGCGGGTGGGCTTCTCCGGCGCCGTGACCGCCTCCTGCAGCGAGGCCGCGGCGCGGTCGAGGTAGGCGTGCGTGGTCGCCGGCAGGGCGAAGGGGTGCGGGTGCTCCACGGCTCCCCCTCAGTCCACGCAGGAGACGAGCCGCCAGCGGCCGTCCACCCAGTCCAGGCAGAGGTCGAAGACGCCCTGGCCGTGCCCGCCGCGGCCGGCCACCACCCGCCAGACCTCGCGCTCGGCGAGCAGGTCGTCGACCACCGCGGTGCCGCCCCCCGCCGGCGCCCCCGCGGACCCGGCCTCCTCCGTGCCCAGCACGGCGCCCGCGCCCGCGGACTCCCACCAGGCGCCGGTCTCCGTCCAGCGCCCGACCACCTCGCGCACCTTCCACACCCGGCCCCGCCACAGGAACATCGCCGGGCCCTGGTCGCCCTCCCGCCGGACCTCGACCGGCTCGTCGTACCGCCGCACGCGCCTCTCCCCTCGTCAGGTGTTCGAACGTCTGTTCGAACACCTCGAAGGTACACCCGCCCACCGACAGGGCGTCAACACCTTCTCCCCGACCACGGACGGTGGGACGATGACCGAGACGTCCGAGGGGGTCCCGATGAGCGAGGAGACCGCGTCCGGACCGCGGCACGTGCTCTCGCCCGACCAGGTGCCGATCGCCTACTGGTCCAGCGGCAGCGGGCCGCCGCTGCTGCTCGTGCACGGCTCGATGTCGGACCACCAGCGGTGGCGCATCACCCCGGCCCTGGCCCGGCACCGCTCGGTGCACGCCCTGGACCGCCGCGGCCGCGGAGGCAGCGGCGACGGCCCGGACTGGTCGCCCGACCGGGAGGTCGAGGACGTCCTCGCGGTGGTCGAGGAGCTCGCCGCCGAGGCCGGCCAGCCGGTGGACGTGCTGGGTCACTCCCTCGGCGGCTACCTGGCCCTGCGCGCGGCGGCACGCACCCGGAGCGTGCGGCGGCTCGTGCTCTACGAGCCGGCGATCGTCGAGTCACCCCAGCCAGCGGACCTCGTGGCGCGGATGCAGGAGGCGGCGGACGCCGGGAACCACGAGGAGGTCGTGGAGCTGATGGTGCGCGAGGTGCTGCACATGCCCGCGGAGCAGCTCGCGGCGCTGCGGTCCCAGCCGACCTGGCCCGCCCGGGTGGCCACCGCCCCCACGCTGCCCCGGGAGGAGAGCGTCCCGCTGGTCGTCGGTCCCGACGAGCTGGCCGGGGTGGCGGCGCCGACCCTGGTGCTCCAGGGCTCCGAGAGCCCCGCGTTCCTGCACGACGCCGTCCGCGTGGTCGCGGACGGGGTCCCCGGGGCCCGCGTGCTGACCCTCGAGGGCCACGGGCACGTGGCGGACCAGGTCGATCCCGAGATGTTCGCGGGGGTCGTGCTCGACTTCGTCCTCGACTAGCCGCAGCCCCTAGAGTCCGGCCCCATGACGGACCCCTCGGCGAGCGAGCCCCCGGCCGTGACCCGCTTCCGCGAGGTGCTGGCCGCGCACGGCGCCACCGGCGACGTGGTCGTGCTGCCCGACACCGTGCACACCGCCGCCCTGGCCGCCCGGGCGCTCGGCTGCGAGGTGGGCGCGATCGCCAACAGCCTGCTCTTCGACGCCGACGGCGAGCCGGTGCTGCTGCTCACCTCCGGCGCGCACCGCGTCGACACGGGCGCCACGGCGGCCCGCATCGGCCGCGGCGCGCTGCGCCGGGCCAGGCCCGAGTTCGTCCGGCAGCACACCGGCCAGGTCATCGGCGGGGTCTCGCCGGTCGGGCACCCCGCCCCCGTCGCGACGTACGCCGACCCCTGGCTGCGCGAGCACCCCGTGCTCTGGGCCGCCGCCGGCCACCCGGCCGCGGTCTTCTCGACGACCTGGGGCGAGCTGCTCGCGATGACCGGCGCCACGGAGGTCCCCGTCGGCGCCGACGACGAGACCGGCTGAGCACGTGGCCCGGGTGGTCGTCGTCGGCGGCGGCTTCGGCGGCCTGGCCGTCGCCGCGCGCCTGGCCCGGCAGCGGCACGACGTCACGGTGCTCGAGGCCTCCGACGAGCCGGGCGGCGCGGCCGGCCGCGTGGTCTCCGGCGAGTTCACCTGGGACGCCGGCCCCGTCGCCACGCTGCTGCCGGCGGTGCTGCGCGACCTCTTCCGCAAGACCGGCGGCCCGCTGGAGGACGAGGTGGACCTCGTGCCCCGCGGGGTCCTCCGCGAGCACCGCTTCACCGACGGCACCAGCCTGGCGCTGCCCGGGGGCTCGCGGGCGGCCCAGCGCGACGCCGTCGAGACCCTCGGCCCCGGGCTCGGCGAGCGGTGGTGCGCCCACGTGGACGCGTACGCCGCCACCTGGGAGACCCTGCGCGGCGAGCTCGTCGAGCGCCCCTGGGACCCGGAGGTGGCCTCGCGGGAGGCGCGCGCGGTGATCGGCGCGCGCTCGACCCTGCGCCGGCGGCTGCGCCGCGACCTGCCCGACGAGCGGCTGCGCCTCGTCGCGGCGCACCCCTTCGTGGCCGACGGCCACGACCCGCGCAACGTGCCGGCGTGGGCCGGGCTGCACGCCTACCTCGAGCAGACCTTCGGGTCGTGGACCGTGGAGGGTGGCCTGTGGCAGGTGACCGCCGCGCTGGAGCAGCGCTGCGCCCGCCTCGGCGTCGACCTCCGCACCGGGGTCGAGGCGCGCGACCTCGTGGTGCGCGGCGGCCGGGTCGCGGCCGTCGACACGAGCGCGGGCGAGGTCGACGCCGACGCGGTCGTGGTCGCGGCCGACCCGCGCCGGCTGCCCGCGCTGGCCGGGCACGTCGCGCGCACGATGCCCGCGATGCCGCCGGTGACGGCGCACCTGGGGCTCACCGACGCCGAGCGACTGCCCGAGCTGCCCGGGGAGACCGTGCTGCACGGCGACCCGGTGCTCGTCGTCCGCACCGGTGGCGCCGCACCGCCGGGCGGGGCGGCGTGGACCGTCCACGCCCGCGGCCGGATCGCCGAGGACCCCGAGGTCGCCCTGGCCCGCGCCGGCATCGACGTGCGCGCCCACGTCGAGGAGCGGCAGCTGCGCTCGCCGCTGGACCTCGTGCGCCGCTGGCGCGGCTCGCCGCTCGGCGTGCTCTGGCAGGGCCGCGGCACCGTCGGCGCGCGCCTGGGCCCCGAGACCCCGGTGCCCGGCGTCTGGGCGTGCGGCGCGCACGCCGCGCACGGCTCGGGGCTGCCCTGGGTCGGCGCCTCCGCCGCGCTCGTCGCCGCGGCGGTCGGGCGGGCGTGACCTGGCCGGGCCCGGCCCTCAGCTGGCCAGCTTGTCGAGCCCCATCGCCTCGTAGATCTCGCGCGTCGCCTTGGATCGGTTCAGCGTGTAGAAGTGCAGGCCCGGGGCGCCGCCGTTGAGCAGCTCCTGGCACAGCTCGATCGAGATGGCGATGCCCTCGGCCCGGATCGCCGCCTTGTCGCCCTCGTGCGCCGTGATCCGCTTGACGATCTCGTCGGGCACGTCGGCGCCGATCAGCTCGCCCATCCGCTGGATGGCGCCGAGGTTCAGGATCGGCATCACGCCCGGGATGATCGGGATCTCGACGCCGCGGTCGCGCACCCGGTCGACCAGCTCGAAGTAGTCGCCGGCGCGGAAGAACATCTGCGTGACCGCGAACTCGGCCCCCGCCCGCGCCTTCGCGACCAGCACGTCGGCGTCCTGGTCGAGCGACTCCGAGCTCGGGTGCCCCTCGGGGAAGGCGGCGACGCCGATCGCGAACTCGCGGCGCGCGTGCGCCATCGTCACCAGCTCGGTGGCGTAGGTCAGGCCGCCCTCGGTCGCCTCCCAGGGGGCGCGGGGGCCGTCGGCGGGGTCGCCGCGCAGGGCCAGCACGTTGCGGATGCCGGCGCGGGAGTAGCTCTCGAGGATGTCGTCGAGCTCGGCGCGGGTGTGCCCGACGCAGGTCAGGTGGGCCATCGCGGTCAGCGAGGTCTCGCAGGCGATGCGGCCGGTGATGCGCACGGTCTTGTCGCGGCTGGAGCCGCCGGCGCCGTAGGTGACCGAGACGAACGTGGGGTCGTAGGGCTCGAGCTCCTCGATGGCCCGCCAGAGCTGGGCCTCGCCCTCGTCGTCCTTGGGCGGGAAGAACTCGAACGAGAACGAGCGTCCGCCGTTGCGGACGAGCTGGCCGATGTTCCGAATCCGGTCATGGGTCATGCTCGGTCAGTGTAGGGAGGTCCGGCCCCGCGCCCGAATCGCGAACGGCTAGCCTCGGGCCCGTGACGTGGGACGTGGAGGACTTCCGCGCCCGCGTGCACGGGGCTCTGGACGCCTTCCTCGAGGACCAGGCCGAGCGCCTGGCCCCGCTCGGACCGGACGGCGTCCGGTTGCTGGAGCAGGCCCGCGCCTGCGTGCGCGGCGGCAAGCGGTTCCGCGCCGCGTTCTGCTGGTGGGGCTACCACGCCGTCGCCGGCGAGCCGGCCCGCGACGGGGGCGGCGAGGACGCCCTGGTCCGCGCCTGCGCCGCGCTGGAGCTCCTGCACGCGAGCGCGCTCGTGCACGACGACTACATGGACGCCTCGGACACCCGCCGCGGACGCCCGGCCGCGCACCGCGCCTTCGAGGCGCAGCACCGCGAGGCGGGCTGGCGCGGCGACCCGGAGCAGTACGGCGCCGCCGGCGCCATCCTGCTCGGCGACCTGCTGCTGACCTGGGCGGACGAGCTGCTGCGCCGCTGCGGGCTGCCCGTCGAGCGGGTCGCCGCCGCGCTCGAGGTCTTCGACCTGTGCCGCTCCGAGGTGGTCACCGGCCAGTTCCTCGACGTCTCGGTGCAGGCCCGCGGGGCCGCCGACGTGGACGCCGCGATGACGGTGCTGCGCTACAAGTCCGCGAAGTACTCCGTGGAGCGCCCGCTGCACGTCGGCGCCGCGCTCGCCGGGGCCGACCCGGCGATGCTCGACCGGCTCACCGGCTTCGGCCTCCCCCTCGGCGAGGCGTTCCAGCTGCGCGACGACCTGCTCGGCGTCTTCGGCGACCCGGCGACCACCGGCAAGCCCGCCGGCGACGACCTCGTCGAGGGCAAGCGCACGGTGCTGGTGGCGCTCGCGATGGACGCCGCCGGCCCCGAGGACGCCGCGCTGCTCGACGCGTCGCTGGGCACCCCGCTGGACGCCGCGACCGTCGACCGGCTCCGCGGGGTGATCGAGCGCGCGGGGGCGGCGCGGCAGGTCGAGCAGGTGATCGCCGAGCTCGTCGGCATGGCCCAGCGCTCGCTCGCCGACGCCGGCGTCACCGAGGCCGCGCACGAGGCGCTGCTCGGGCTGGCCGCCGCGGCCACCGACCGCGTGCTCTGAGGCGTCCCGCGACGGTGTCCCGCGCGGGGCCACGGCGCTAGCGTGCGGGGATGGCGACGAAGGGCATCCTGGTGGTCGGCGCGGGTCCCGGCGTGAGCGGCTCGGTCGCGCGCCGCTTCGCCCGCGAGGGGTACGACGTCGGCCTGCTCGGCGCCGACGAGGAGGCCTTCGCGGCGGTCGCCGAGGACGTCCGGCAGCTCGGCCGCGCCGCGCACACGCGGGTGGCCGACCTGACCGACGTCGAGGCGGCGACCCGGGCCTGCGCCGAGCTCGGCGAGGCCCTCGGCGGCGTCGACCGGCTGCACTTCAACCCGAGCGCCTTCCGGGAGGCCGACCCGCTCGAGCTCGACGTGGCCGGGCTGCTCGAGGACGTCGCCCTCGGGGTGGGCGGGCTGCTCACCGCCGTGCAGGCGGCCAGGCCGTACCTGCGCCCCGGCGCCCGGGTCACGGTCACCGGGAGCATGGCCGCCGACAAGCCGTGGAACCGGGCGGCGTCCCTGGGCGTGCAGAAGGCCGGCGTCCGCAACCTGGTGCGCAGCCTGGACACGACGCTCGCCCCCGAGGGCATCCGCGCGGTCTCGGTGACGGTCCGCGGGTCACTGGCCCGCGAGGGTGCCTTCACGCCGGACCGCGTCGCCGACGCGATCTGGGACGCCGCCGAGCAGCCCGAGGACTCCTGGCGCTCCGAGGTGCCCTACGCCCCGGAGGGCTGAGCCCGGTCGGGCGGCGCGGCGGGTCAGAGCAGCGCCTGCGCCCGCCGCTTCACCTCGGCGCCGCGGTTCTCCCGCAGCGCGTCGATCGGTCGTCCGGGCAGGCCGGCGTCGCTGAAGATCCAGGCGATGGCCTCGCGGTCGTCGAACCCGTTGTCGTGCAGCAGCGTGAGCAGGCCCGGCAGGCCCTTGACGACCAGGCCGTCCTGCACCATCTCGGCCGGCACCTGCTGGCCGGCGCCCGGCGTCGGCACGGCCGCGGCGAGCTGGTGGTCCTTGATCATCTGCCGCACCTTGCTGACGCTGACGCCCAGCAGGTCGGCTGCCCGGCTCCAGTCCAGCCAGTCGGGGACCAGCGCGGCGAGGTCCGGCTGGCCGGCGGCGGAGCCGGCGGGAGTCGCATCGTTCATGGGGCCATCGTCGCAGGCCAGCGCGGCGCGGCGGCACGCCGTACCGGGCGGGACCGAGAGCCGGGGCCCCGGCGTCCCTACCATGGGAGCCGGCCGACCCTTCCCCGTCCGGCCATGGGAGGAGCGTCGTGGAGCGGCACAGGCACCGCGCCCCGCGCGCCGATCCGGGACTCGCCGGCGGCGCCCGCGGCTCCGTCGGAGACCCCACCGACCGCACCGACCGCACCGACCCCCTGGTCGGGCGCCTGCTCGACGGCCGCTACCGCGTCGAGGACCGGATCGCCCGCGGCGGCATGGCCGGCGTCTACCACGCCACCGACACCCGCCTCGACCGCCCGGTCGCCGTCAAGGTGATGCACCCGGGCCTCGGGGACGACGAGGAGCTCGCCGCCCGCTTCGTCCGCGAGGCCCGCGCCGCGGCCCGCCTCGCGCACCCGCACGTCGTGGGCGTCTACGACCAGGGCGAGGACCAGGGCGTCGTGTTCCTGGCCATGGAGCTCGTGCGCGGGCACACCCTGCGCCGCACCATCAGCACCGAGGCGCCGCTCGCGCCGGGGCGGGCGCTCGCCCTGATCGAGCCGGTGCTGAGCGCGCTCGCCGCCGCCCACCGCGCCGGCATCGTGCACCGGGACGTGAAGCCCGAGAACGTGCTGATCTCCGACGACGCCCACGGCGGCCGCGTCAAGGTCGCCGACTTCGGGCTGGCCAAGGCGGTCAGCGCCGACACCCAGCACACCGCCACCGGGGGCGTGCTGATCGGCACGGTCTCCTACCTGGCGCCCGAGCTGGTCGTCGGCGGGACCTCCGACGCCCGCGCCGACGTCTACGCCGTCGGCGTGCTGCTCTACGAGCTGCTCACCGGGCACAAGCCGCACAGCGGCGAGTCGCCCATCCAGGTCGCCTACCAGCACGTGAACCGCGACGTGCCGCCCCCGTCGGAGCGCGTGCCCGCGCTGCCGGCGTACGTCGACGCGCTCGTCGCACGCGCCACGGTGCGCGACCGCAGCCTGCGGCCGGCGGACGCCGGCGTGCTGCTGCACCAGGTGCACCAGGTCGCCCAGGCGCTGCGGGACGGGGTGCTCGAGGACCCGGAGCTCGTCGCCGACCTCGCCCCGCCCGCCCCGGCGCCGGAGGCGGCCCCCGACACCGAGGACAGCGAGGACACCGCGCCCACCGGGCTGGCGACCGGTCGCAGCACCGCCGTGGACGACCGGCTCGCCATCGCCGGCGCCTACGACCGGGCGGCGCTCTCGGTGCCCGCCAACGCCGTGGCCGCCGGCGTCCCCGCGGCGCCGCCGGCCGCGCCGGCGTCCGGCTGGTCGCCGCCGCCCGCGCCGGCAGTGCCGCAGTCGCGCCGCGACCCTGACGAGCACCGACCCGGCCCGCACGGCGCCGGCACCCCCGCCGGACCCGTGCCGCCGACGCCCGGCCGCCGCTCCCGTCGCGGGCCGCTGCTGCTCGTGCTCGCCCTGGTGCTCACCACGGCCGTCGGCGCCGGGGCGTGGTGGTTCGGCTACGCCCGCTACACCCCGGTGCCCGCCGTCGTCGGGCTCGAGCAGATCCCCGCGACCCAGCGGCTCGAGGAGGCCGGCCTGGCGGCCGACGCGGTCAGCGAGGAGTACTCCGAGACCGTCCCCGTCGGCGAGGTGCTCGCCACCGAGCCCGAGGCGGGCGGCCGGGTGCTGGACGGCGGCACGGTGGAGCTGGTCGTCTCCCTGGGCAAGGAGCGCTACGACGTGCCCGGCCTCGCCGGCCGCACCGTCGACCAGGCGCAGGACGCGCTGCTCGCCACCAGCCTCGGGTTCGGCGAGACGGTCCAGCGCTGGCACCCGAGGGTGGCCGAGGGCACCGTGATCCGCAGCGACCCGAAGCCGGGCACGACGCTGCGTCCGGACACCCCCGTCGACCTCGTCGTGAGCCGCGGCCCGAAGCCGATCAAGGTCCCCGACTTCACCGGCCGCAGCGCCGAGCGCGCTCGCACCGTGCTCGACAAGCGCGGCCTGGAGGCCGAGGTCTCCGAGGAGTACTCCGACGACGTGCCCGAGGGTCGCGTCATCGCCCAGGACCCGGACTCCGGCACCCTGACCAAGGGTGACGCCGTCGCCCTCACCGTCTCGCTCGGCCCGGAGCTCGTCGAGGTGCCGACCGTGCGCGCCAGCGGCGTCGACTCCGCCACGGAGAAGCTGGAGGCGGCCGGTTTCGTCGTGCGGGTCGAGGAGTCGTCCAACTACCTCGGCCTGGGCTACGTGCTCTCCAGCGACCCCGGCGGGGGCGAGCTGGCGCCGAAGGGCTCCACCATCACGCTGTTCCTGGTGTGACGAGCGGTGTGACGAGCGGTGTGACGAGCGGTGTGACGAGCGGTGTGACGAGCGGTGTGACGGGGGGCTGAGAAGGGGCCGAGGGTGGTCTGATCAGGTCCGGCAGGTTGGCCCGCAACCGGTGTCGACACCTGACCGCCCGTGCGATCCTGCTGGTGTCGCCCCGGGGAGCTGTCCGGGCGATGGGGACAGGGGAGCCAGATGAGCGCGGAGACCGTGGCACCGCACGAGCTGCACGTCGAGCCGGGGGTCGGGCTGCCGACCGCGCGGGAACGGCTGCTGGGCGTGCGCCAGCGCATCCTGGCGTGGCCCCTGTCACCCGAGGCGTGGCTGCTCGCGGGCGGCTCGGCGCTCGCGCTCATCGGTGTGCTGATGGCCGCGATCTCGTGGCCCTCGATCGTCGCCGACGAGTTCGGCAGCATCGTCGAGGGCTCCGCCGCGTGGTCGGCGGTCGGGATGTCCGTGGCCGCGATCGGCGGCCTGATGTGCGTCGCCTCGGCGGCCGCGTACGGTGTGCTGCTCGGCCAGGAGCACGCCGCCCGGGGCGCCGACCGGGACTGACCACCGGAGCAGCGCCGCCATCTCGCCCGATCAGTCGCCCGACCAGTCGCCCGACACAGCCCGGCGCAACCCGGTCGGCACCCACCTGCGCGTCGGCAAGGGCCTCGCCTCGGGGCTGCTGCCGAAGGCGGACGCGACCGGCTGCGAGACCGTCCAGGTCTTCGTCGGGAACCCCCGCGGCTGGGCGCTGAGCCCCGGCCGGCCCGAGGAGGACCGGCGGTTCCGCGACGGGATCGCCGAGCGCGGCATCCGCGCGTTCGTGCACACGCCGTACCTGGTGAACCTCGGCTCCCCCACCGCCGCCACCTACGAGCGGTCCGTCGACGCGGTCGCGCACAACCTCGCCCGCGCCGCGGAGATCGGCGCGGAGGGCGTGGTGGTGCACACGGGCTCGTACGTCGACCCCGGCGGTGGCGCGGAGGCCGACGCCCGGCACGGCGCGGCGATGCGGCAGGTGCGCGAGGGGCTGCTGCCCCTGCTCGAGGGGCTCGACGCGCAGGCCGCGGCGGGGGCGGAGGCGCCGTGGTTGCTGCTCGAGCCGACGGCGGGCCAGGGGCGCTCGCTGTGCGCGGGCGTCGACGACCTGGCGGCGTACCTCGACGCGCTCGACCGGCACCCGCGGGCCGGGATCTGCCTGGACACCTGCCACGTCTTCGCCGCCGGGGCGCCGCTCGACGAGCCCGGCGGCGCGGCGGCCACCCTCGACCGGCTCGCCGGGCTCGCGGGCGCCGACCGGCTGCGCCTGGTGCACGCCAACGACTCGAAGGACGCGCGCGGCTCCATGCGCGACCGGCACGAGAAGATCGGCCGCGGCCACGTGGGTGCGGGCGCGTTCCGCGAGCTGCTCGCGCACCCGGGCACGGCCGGGGTGCCGTTCGTCCTCGAGACGCCCGGCTCCCGCGAGGCGGACGACCCCGACATCGCGCTGCTCAAGCGCCTGCGCGACGAGGCGCGCACCGGGAGGTGGCGGGTCGGTAACGATTCGTCGCCCGGCCCGTGACCGACGGGATCAGCGGACGCAAGTCGGGCTAGTTTGAGCGCCTGCTCGACAGGGCTGCGGGACGTGGGCCCACGGGGCACCCCGCTGCTCGGGAAAGGGATGCTGATGGTCGTCGTCATGTCTCCGGACGCCACGGACGAGGACGTCGCGCGCGTCGTGGCCAGGGTCGAGGGCGTCGGCGGCGAGGCCTCCGTGAGCAAGGGCGTGCGCCGCACGATCATCGGGCTGGTGGGCGACATCGAGTCCTTCCACCACCTCAACCTGCGGACCCTGCCGGGGGTCGCGGACGTGCACCGGATCTCGGACCCGCACAAGCTGGTCAGCCGGCAGCACCACCCGGAGCGGTCGACGGTCTGGGTGGGCCCGGAGGGCCACCAGGTGCCCATCGGCCCCGACACGTTCACCTTCATCGCCGGCCCCTGCGCCGTGGAGACGCCCCAGCAGACGCTGGAGGCCGCGCGGATGGCGGTGTCCGCCGGGGCGACGCTGTTGCGCGGCGGCGCCTTCAAGCCGCGCACGTCGCCGTACGCCTTCCAGGGCCTCGGGGTCGAGGGGCTGAGGATCCTCGCCGACGTGCGCGAGACGGTCGGCCTCCCGGTGGTCACCGAGGTCGTGGACGCGCGCGACGTGCCCGTGGTCGCCGAGCACGCGGACATGCTGCAGGTCGGCACCCGCAACATGGCCAACTTCGCCCTCCTCCAGGCCGTCGGCCAGGCGGGCAAGCCGGTGCTCCTCAAGCGCGGGATGACCGCGACGATCGAGGAGTGGCTGATGGCGGCGGAGTACATCGCCCAGCGCGGCAACCTCGACGTGGTGCTCTGCGAGCGGGGCATCCGCACGTTCGAGACGGCGACCCGGAACACGCTGGACATCTCCGCGGTGCCCGTGGTGCAGGCCACCAGCCACCTGCCCGTGATCGTCGACCCCTCGCACGCCGCGGGCCGCAAGGACCTGGTGGTGCCGCTGTCGCGCGCCGCCATCGCGGCGGGGGCCGACGGGCTCATCGTCGACGTGCACCCGCAGCCGGAGACCGCGCTGTGCGACGGTCCGCAGGCGCTCGTGGGCAGCGACCTGCGCGCGCTGGCGCAGGCGGTGCGCACGCTGCCCGCGGCCGTGGGCCGGCAGTCGGCCGCCGACCTCGCCCCGCGCCTGAGCACCGCTCGCTGAGCCCTGCGGGATCCCCGCTCGAGCGGGGATCCCGTCTCTTGTGACGCGTTGCAACGGCGGCGAAGCAGCAGCAACCCGAGCACAGTTTCGGCACCGCCCGGCACGATGGACGCGTGCTCGACCACCTCGCCCCCGCGCGCCGGCGCCTCGTGCTTGCGGTCGTGGGGCTCCTCGTGGCCGGGCTCGCCACGACCGCCGGGGCGCTCGCGCTGACCCGCGACGTCGCCGGCGACCCGGCGCCCCAGGACCAGCCCGGGCCCGTGGTGCTGATGCCGGGGTACGGCGGCTCGACGGCCGCGCTCGAGGTCCTCGCCGAGGCGGTGCGCGCCGGGGGGCGCGAGGCCCGGCTCGTGCGGGCCGGCGACGCCACCGGCGACCTGGGCGCCCAGTCCGACGACCTCGGCGAGGCCGTCGAGGCGGCGCTCGCCGACAGCGGCGCGCGCTCGGTCGACGTCGTCGGCTACTCGGCCGGCGGCGTCGTCGCGCGGCTCTGGGTCGCCGACGACGGCAACGCCGACCGGGTGCGGCGGGTGGTCACGCTCGCCTCGCCGCACCACGGCACCGACCTGGCCTCGCTGGCCGCCCAGGTCGGCGGCGACTCCTGCGCGGCGGCCTGCCGCCAGCTCGCCCCCGACAGCGACCTGCTTCGTCGCCTCAACGCCGGCGACGAGACGCCGGCCGGGCCGGAGTGGGTCGCGCTGTGGACCGAGGACGACGCGACGGTGGTGCCCCCGGTCTCCGGCACGCTCGAGGGAGCCGCCGTCGCGGTGCCGGTGCAGGCGATCTGCCCCGGACTGCAGGTGGAGCACGCCGACCTGCCCCGCACCCCCGAGGTGATCGCCATCGTGCTCGACCAGCTCGACACGGCGCCGCCGTCCGCGCCGGCGGCCTGCCCCTCGGGGTAGCCCGCCGGATCTCCGCTCGGCCCGGGGGAGCCGCACAGAGGACGGGCCTCCCTCAGTCCGTGACGTCCTTGGTGGCGAAGTTCGCCCACGCCACCCCGACGAAGACGCCGACGTAGACGACCTGGAGCAGCACCCCGCGCAGCAGGTCGCGCCAGAGGATCGGGTCGCGGAACAGGTCGACGAAGGCCAGCCAGTAGCGGGTGGGCAGATAGGGCCGCAGCGTCTCGGCCGCGTCCAGCGTGAGCAGCAGGGAGGACCCGACCAGCACGGCCAGGGTGCCCATCGCGGCGCCGAGGGGGGACGAGGCGAAGGTGGACAGGCACAGCGCGATCGCCGCGACGCCGAGCATGCAGAGCATCGCGTACCCCATCGCCAGCGCGGTGCGGCCGACGACCTCCGCGGTCGAGAACGAGGTGCCCGAGACGCTCGTGGCGCCCGTGGTGAGGTCCTGCTGGCCGAGCAGCGAGATGCCCAGCAGGTAGGAGACCGCGGCGACCACCAGCACCGTGAGGACGACGAACGCCATCGCCGAGACCAGCTTCGCCAGCAGCAGCCGGGCGCGGCCCACGGGGCGCACGAGCAGGTAGCGCAGCGTGCCCTGCTGGGCCTCCCCCGCGATGGCCTCGCCGGCGGTGATCGCGACGGCGATCGGCAGGAAGAGCGGCAGCACCATCGCCAGGGCCGCCAGGGGGTACAGCGTGCCGTCGGTCAGCACCGCGGACAGGAAGGCCGGCCCGGTGCCCGGCCGCGGCCCGAGGCCCGTGACGGCGAGGAGCACCGCCACCACCGCGGGCAGCGCCGTGATCAGCGCGATGGTCGCCCACGTGCGCCGGCTGCCCACCAGCTTGCGCAGCTCGACGGCGATCACGGTCTCCCCTTCCGGTCGCTGCCGTGCCGGGTCGCCGCCAGGACGACCTCCTCCAGCGTGCGGCGCTCGGGCTCGAGCCGCTCGACCGCGACGCCGCCGACGACCAGGCGGCGGTTGAGCTCGGCGGCGTCCGCGCCGCGCACCACCAGGGTCGTCGAACGCCCGGAGGGACCGGAGCCGTTCCAGCGCGCCTCGACGGTCGGGCCCAGCAGGCTGGCCGCCTCCGCGGCATCGGGCGTGGTGACCACCGTGCGCCCCGTCGGCCCGCGCAGCTGGTCGATCTCGTCCTGCAGCACCAGCCGGCCCTCGTCCAGCACCCCGACCCGCGTGCAGGTCTGCTCGATCTCCGCGAGCAGGTGACTGGAGACGAACACCGTCGTGCCCGCCCGGTTCAGCTCGAGCAGCAGCTCGCGGATCTCGCGGATCCCCTGCGGGTCCAGGCCGTTGGTCGGCTCGTCGAGCACGAGCAGGCGCGGCCGCCGCACCAGCGCGTGCGCCAGGCCGAGCCGCTGCCGCATGCCCAGCGAGTACGCGTGGACCGGGCGCTTGTCGACGCCCGCGAGGCCGACGGCCTCGAGCGCGTCGTCCACCCGGCCGGCCCGGGTCGCGCGCCGTCCGCCCGCGCCCATCGCGTCGAAGAGCCGCAGGTTGGCGCGACCGGAGAGGTGCGGGTACGCCGCCGGGCCCTCGACCATCGCGCCGAGCTGCGGCAGCACCCGGGAGGCGGCGCGCGGCATCGGCTCGCCCAGCACCTCTGCCTCGCCGCGGGTGGCCAGCACGAGGCCGAGCAGCATCCGCACCGTGGTGGTCTTGCCGGAGCCGTTGGCCCCCAGGAATCCGTAGACGTCGCCCTCGCGGACGTCGAGCGACACGTCGTCGACGGCCGTGATCCTGCCGAACCGCTTGGTCAGGCCGCGCGTGCGGATCATCGGCGGTCCTCCCGCGCGACGGCGCCCCGGAGCAGGTCCCGGGCGGCGTCCACCAGGGCCCGTCGCGTCACGGTCCCGGCGACCAGCCACGCGCCCTCGCCGTCCGCGCCCGTGACGACCAGGCCGAGCGGCGGGAGCGCGACGGTCAGGCCGCCGACGGGGTCGGGGACCCGCTCGCTGCCGGGGGTGACCCCCACCTGCTCGCGCAGCGCGTCGGCCTCCTGGCTGCGCAGCGGGATCGCGACGAGCTGCGCGAGGCCGCGGCCGTAGACGCCGACCGCGCCCTCCGTGGCCGCCGTGCGCGCCAGCCCGGCCACCTCGGCGGGCGGCCGCACGGGGGCGTACTGGTTGGCGGCGTCCGCGATGTCGAGCACGTCGTCGCGGACGACCTCCGTGCTGGGCGTCGGGGTGAAGGTGAGCACCTCGTCTCCCGGGTCGCCGGGCGAGAAGTCGCGGAGCACCGTGGTCAGCTCCGCAAGGCCGCCGGGGTCGGCGTGCACCTCCACGCGCAGCGGCAGGCCGGTCTCGCGGTCCGCCCACAGGTCGACCCGGTCGATCGCGGAGCGCTCCGACGACGGGCGCACCCGGAGCCCGGGGGCCGACCGGCCCGCGACGCGGCGAGCCGGCAGGCGCTCGACGTCGTCCGGGCCCGCGCCCCGCAGGCTCCGCTCCGCCAGGACGGAGGGCAGCAGGTCGACGGTGCGGGGCAGCCGGATCGGCGGGTCCTCGGCGATCGTGGCCCGCGCGCGCTCGAACGACCACGCGGTGGTGACCCCGTCCGCGTGCACCAGCGACGTCTCCCCCGCCGTCAGGAGCCGGTCCACGCGCCAGGCCTCGTCGTCGCGCCACCAGACCCGGAGCCGGCTGCGGTCGCCGAGCAGCGAGGCGACGTCGTCGAAGTCGTCGACGGAGGGGAACTGCACCTGGCCGTCGGTCTCCACGAATCCCGACCACGACGCCCCCTCGCTCGCCCGCACGCGCTGCAGCAGCGCGGCCGCGTCGGCGTCGTCGCCCGCCACCGGCAGGGCCCGCCACGCCAGCGGGACCGCGACGAGCAGCGTCACGCCGAGGGCCACCAGCGCCCAGCGGCGTGCAGGGGTCATGCCTCCCGACGGTACGACCTCCCGCCAACGCCGTGGCGAGGGCGAGGCGGCCCCGATTCGCGTTCCGGTCGCACCTCGACCGGCGCTGCGCGAGCGGTCAGACGAGCTCGCGCAGCGCCGCCGCCGCGCGCTCGGCGTCGTCGCGGGTGACGTCGAGGTGGGTCACCAGGCGCACGGTGCGCGGGCCGACGGCCGCGACCCGCACGCCCCGTTCGGCCGCGGCGGCGACGAAGCGCCGCGCGGTGTCCTGGTCGGGCTGCGGCAGCACGACGATGTTGGTGTCCACGCCGGCCGGGTCGACGCCGCAGGCCTCGGCCAGCAGCCGGGCGTGGGCGTGGTCGTCGGCCAGCCGCTCGAGGTGGTGCTCCAGCGCGTGCGCGCCGGCCGCGGCGAGGACCCCGGCCTGACGCATGCCGCCGCCCATCCGCTTGCGCCACACCCGCGACTCGGCGATCGCGTCGCCCGAGCCGACCACGAGCGACCCGACCGGCGCGCCGAGGCCCTTGGAGAGACAGACGGCCATCACGTCGGCGCACGCGCCGTACTCCGCGAGCGGCGTGCCCGTCGCGACGTGCGCGTTCCAGATCCGGGCGCCGTCCATGTGCAGCGCGACCCCGTGCTCGGTGCCCCAGGCGCGCAGCGCCTTGAGCCCCTCGAGCGGCAGCACCGTGCCGCCGGCGAAGTTGTGGGTGTTCTCGACCGAGACGGCCGCGGTCGGCACGAAGAAGGGCCCCATGTCGGGCGCACGCATGGCCTCGACCGCGTCCAGGTCGACGTCGCCGCGCGGGTGCGCCCACGTGCGCATCGTCAGGCCGGTGTACGCCGCGTGCGCCCCCAGCTCGGCGCGCGCGATGTGGGCGGCGCTCTCGCAGAGCACCTCCTGGCCGACGCCGACCACGGTGCGCACCGCGAGCACGTTGGCCATCGACCCGGTCGGGCAGAACAGCGCCGCCTCGTGGCCGAGCAACCCGGCGACGCGCTCCTCCAGGGCGGCGACCGTGGGGTCCTCGCCGTAGACGTCGTCGCCGACCTCGGCGCGGGCCATCGCCTCGCGCATCGCCGGCGTGGGGCGGGTGACGGTGTCCGAGCGCAGGTCGACCGGCGCCCCGCCGGCGGCGGTCACGCGCGCTTGCGGTCGACCGCGCGCAGCATCCCGGCGACCAGGAAGGCCATCTCGAGGGACTGCACGCGGTTCAGCCGCGGGTCGCACACGGACTCGTAGCGGTGGCCGAGGTCGACCTCGGCGAGGTCCTCTCCCCCGCCGACGCACTCGGTCACGTCGTCGCCGGTGAGCTCGACGTGCAGCCCGCCCGGCCACGTGCCGAGCGAGCGGTGCACGTCGAAGAACCCCTGCACCTCGTCGAGCACGTCGTCGAACTTGCGGGTCTTGTAGCCCGAGGACGCCTCGAACGTGTTGCCGTGCATCGGGTCGCACACCCACGCGACCCGGACGCCCTCGCCGGTGACCTTCTCGACGAGCTCGGGCAGCCCGTCGCGGATCCGCTTCGCGCCGAACCGGGTGACGAAGGTGAGCCGGCCCGGGGTGTTCTCGGGGTTCAGCCGCTCGGCCAGCGCCAGCGCGTCGTCCGGCGTCGCGTTCGGGCCGAGCTTCACGCCGATCGGGTTGCGGATGTGCCGCAGCAGCTCGACGTGCGCGCCGTCGAGCTGACGGGTGCGCTCGCCGATCCAGACGAAGTGGCTGGAGACGTCGTACGGCAGCTGGGTGCGCGAGTCGATGCGCGTCATGGCGTGCTCGTACTCGAGCACCAGCGCCTCGTGGCTGGAGGCCACGTCGACGCGGTGGAACTCGTCGGGGTCGGCGCCGATGGCCTGCATGAAGGTCAGGGCGCGCTCGATCTCGTTGGCCAGCGCCTCGTAGCGCTGCCCGACCGGCGACTCGCGCACGAAGTCGGTGTTCCAGGTGTGCACCTGGCGCAGGTCGGCGTAGCCGCCGGTGACGAAGGCGCGCACGAGGTTCAGCGTGGACGCCGAGGAGTGGTAGACGTCCACCAGCCGCTGCGGGTCGTGCGCGCGGGCCTCGGGCGTGAACGCGAAGCCGTTGACGGCGTCGCCGCGGTAGGCCGGCAGGGTGACGCTCTGCCCGTCGGAGGAGGCGCGGGTCTCGAGGTCGGAGGAACGGGGCTTGGCGTACTGGCCGGCGAGCCGGCCCACCTTCACCACGGGCACCGAGGCGGCGTAGGTCAGCACGACGGCCATCTGGAGCAGCACGCGCAGCTTGTTGCGCACGTTGTCCGCGGTGACGCCGTCGAAGGTCTCGGCGCAGTCGCCGCCCTGGAGCAGGAACGCCTCGCCGCGCGTCACGGCGGCCAGCTTCTCGGTCAGGTCGTCGCACTCGCCGGCGAAGACCAGCGGCGGGGAGGTGCGCAGCCGGGCGACGGCGGCGTCGACGGCCGCGGGGTCGGCGTACGTCGGCTGCTGCGCCGGGCCGAGCGCGTGCAGGTCGGCGAGGGACGGGATGGTGCTCACCGGCCCAGCCTACGGGGCGGGGCCGGGCGGCCGCCGGGGCGCCTCAGCCGAAGAAGACCTCGGCCTCGGCGTACTCGGCCGGGCTGACCGTCTTCAGCTCGCCGGTGCCCTCCGAGAGCGGGACCCGGACGATGTCCTTGCCGCGCAGCGCCATCATCGTCCCGTAGTCGCCGTCGGCGACCGCGTCCGCGGCGTGCAGCCCGAACCGGGTGGCGAGCCAGCGGTCGAAGGCCGTCGGCGTGCCGCCGCGCTGGATGTGCCCCAGGACGACCGAGCGGGCCTCCTTGCCCGTGCGCTCCTCGATGGCCTTGGCGAGCTGGTCGCCGATGCCGCCGAGGCGCACGTGCCCGAAGGCGTCCTTCTCCCCCGAGGTGAGCGCCATCTGGCCCTCCTGGGGCTGCGCGCCCTCGGCGACCACGATGATCGGGGCGTAGGTGCTCTCGAACCGGGTCTCGACCAGCCCGCAGACCTGCTCGACGTCGAAGGGCTGCTCGGGGATGAGCACGATGCTGGCGCCGCCGCTGATCCCGGAGTGCAGGGCGATCCAGCCGGCGTGGCGGCCCATCACCTCCACGACGAGCACGCGGTGGTGCGACTCGGCGGTGGTGTGCAGGCGGTCGATCGCCTCGCTGGCGATGTTCACGGCGGTGTCGAACCCGAAGGTGAAGTCGGTGCCCGAGAGGTCGTTGTCGATCGTCTTCGGCACGCCCACGACGGGCAGCCCGGCCTCGTGCAGCTTGGTGGCGACGCCGAGGGTGTCCTCGCCGCCGATCGCCACCAGCGCGTCGACCCCGTCGTTCTCGAGGTTCGTCTTGATCTTCTCGACGCCGCCCTCGATGCCGAAGGGGTTGGTGCGCGAGGAGCCCAGGATCGTGCCGCCGCGCGGCAGGATGCCGCGGCAGGCCTCCACGTCGAGCGGCATGGTCACGCCCTCGAGGGGGCCGCGCCAGCCGTCGCGGTAGCCGAGGAACTCCATGCCGTGCTCCTGGGTGCCCTTGCGGACGACCGCGCGGATGACGGCGTTCAGCCCGGGGCAGTCGCCCCCTCCGGTCAGCACTCCGACGCGCATGCTCGGCCTCCTCGACCCTCGACCCCGCGCCTCGGCCCTCGCGGCCTCGGCTCCTGCGGCGCGTCAACCCTGCCAGAGTGCGGCGGACCGGGCACCCCCTGGCTCGTCGCCGTGCCTCCCCACCCCGCCGGGTCGGCGTGAATCCTCACCCGCACCGCGGGACACTGGCCGGGTGATCAGCGGGACGCCGGAGCCGCCGTACACGGCCGTGATCTTCACGTCCCGCCAGGCGGACCTCACCCGCGGGCAGACGCCGCGAGTACGAGAGCGCCGACGCGCGCATGCTGGCGCTCGTCGCCGAGCAGCCCGGCTATCTCGGAGCCGAGTCGGCCCGCGACGCCGGGGGCGCGGGGATCACCGTGTCCTACTGGCGCGACGAGGCAGCGGCCGCCGCGTGGAAGCAGGTCGCCGAGCACCTCGCGGTCCAGCGCCTGGGCCGCCGGACCTGGTACGCCGCCTACCGCGTCCGCGTCGCCACGGTGACGCGTGAGTACGGCGCCGGCCCTCGCCCGGGGTGACCACCGACACAGCCGGGACGCCGCAGAGGCGGACTAGCCTGAACGACGTCCGGGGACTCCTCGCGGAGCCACGAGATGCGACCCAGGAGCACGCCATGAGCGAGCAGCAGCCCGCGCCGTACGGAGGCGGCGGCGACGCGCCGAAGCCGGCCCGCCGCGTCCGCACCCACCACCTGCGGGAGATGAAGGAGCGCGGCGAGCGGATCACGATGCTCACCGCGTACGACATGTACACGGCCGAGGTCTTCGACGAGGCCGGCATCGACCTGCTGCTCGTCGGCGACAGCGCCTCCAACAACGTCTACGGCAACGAGACGTCCCTGCCGGTGACCGTCGACGAGCTGCTGCCGCTGACCCGGGCCGTCAGCCGCTCGGCGCGGCGCGCCATGGTGATCGGCGACCTGCCGTTCGGCAGCTACCAGGCCTCGCCGGAGCAGGCGTACCTCACCGCCACCCGGTTCATGAAGGAGGCCGGCGCGCACAGCATCAAGCTCGAGGGCGGCGCCGACATCGCGCCGACGATCGCGCACCTGGTGCGCGGCGGCGTGCCGGTGATGGCGCACGTCGGCTTCACCCCGCAGAGCGAGCACACGCTCGGCGGCTACCGGGTGCAGGGCCGCGGCGACGCCGCCGAGCGGCTGCTCGCCGACGCCCACGCCGTGCAGGACGCCGGCGCCTACGCCGTGGTGATGGAGATGGTGCCCGGCGAGCTCGCGGCCAAGGTCACCGCCGAGCTGGCCATCCCCACCATCGGGATCGGCGCCGGCGCCGGCTGCGACGGGCAGGTGCTGGTCTGGCAGGACGCCTTCGGCCTGCGCTCCGGTCGGATGCCGCGGTTCGTCAAGCAGTACGCCGACCTGCGCGAGGTCCTCGGGGACGCCGCCCGCGCCTACGCCGAGGACGTGCGCGCCGGCACCTTCCCGGCCGAGGAGCACACCTTCGAGGGCTGAGAGTCGGGATTCACGCCCACTCGGCCACGCGGGCCTCCGCGGCGGGCTACGTTGCCTCATGCGCTCGCCCGCCCCGCTGGCCCTCCGCGTCGCCCTGCTGCCGCTGCTGGTCACGCTGCTCACCCTCCCCGCCAGCGGGGCTGCCGGCGACGGCCCGGCGGCCGCGGAGGACCCGGGCAGCGCCGCCGCGCGTCTCCCCGCCGGCGACCCGCGCCGGGCGTTCCCGGGGCTCTCGGCCACCCGACAGGTCACCGGCCTCGTCCAGCCGTGGGACGTGCAGGTGCTGCCCGGCATCGGCCTGCTCATCGGCGAGCGCGACCCGGGCCGGCTGTACGTCGCCCGCGGCGGCACCAAGACCGAGGTCGCCCTCCCCGCCGACCAGGTCTGGGCCTCCGGCGAGACCGGGCTGATGGGGCTCGCCGTCGACCCGCGCTTCCGCACGAACCGCCGGTTCTACGCGTGCCACGGCGGGTTCGCCGGCGGCGGGCGCCACGACGTGCGCGTGACCGCGTGGCGCCTCTCCGCCGACGGAACCCGCGCCGACCTGCGCCGGGTGCTGCTGCGCGGCATCGACGCGACCACCGGCCGGCACGGGGGCTGCCGGCTCCTGATCGCCCGCGACGGGGCGCTGCTGGTCGGCACCGGCGACGCGGCCGTCGGCCGGAACCCCCAGAACCTGCGCTCGCTCGGCGGCAAGGTGCTCCGGCTGAAGCGCTGGAGCGGCAAGCCGTGGCGGGGCAACCCGTGGTCGGGCGCCGACCACCGCAAGCGCCGGTTCGTCCTCACCTACGGGCACCGCAACGTCCAGGGCCTCGCCCAGCGGGCCGACGGCACCCTGTGGTCGGTCGAGCACGGGACCCGATCGCGACGACGAGGTCAACCGCCTGCGTCGAGGGCGGCAACTACGGCTGGGACCCGCGACCGGGCTACGACGAGAGGGTTCCGATGACGGACCACTCGCTGCCCGGGCCGCAGCGCAACGCCCGGTGGCGGTCCGGCACACCCACGCTGGCGACCTCGGGCGCCACGTTCGTGCGCGGCAGGAAGTGGGGCGCCTACCAGGGCATGCTCGCCGTCGCCGCTCTCAAGGCCGGGAAGCTCGTCTTCATGAGGTTCGACCGGCGCGGCCGGCTGCAGCGGACGAGGACCCCCGGGGCCCCGCAGCAGTTCGGCCGCCTCCGCTCGGTGACCCGCGCCCCCAACAACGACCTGCTGCTGACCACGGCGAACAGCAGGACCGACCCCGAGGACGCCGTGGTCCGCATCAGCCCGCGCTGAGCCCTCAGACCGCCAGCGCGACGGCGCCGAGCCACAGCGCCGTCCCCACCGCCGGCGGCCCCAGGGCCCGGCGCGGCCGCGGCGTCCACCACGCCACCGAGACCAGGAGCAGCAGCACCCACGAGGCGACGAGCAGGGCGCAGCCCCACCACGGCAGGAACTGGTAGCTGAAGGCGTCGAGGAACCCGAGCCCGGCCATCCAGGCCATGCCCACGAAGGGCAGCGGCGACGCCGCGTCGGCCCGGGCGCGCTGCTCGGGCTGGCGGCTCACGCCGAGGAACCCCCCGAGTCGTCCCCGCCCGAGTCGCCCCGCCCGCTCGCCCTGCTCCCAGCGCTCGTCGGCCTCCTCCCAGGCCTCGTTGCGCTCCTCGACGGTCTCGAGTGCGCGCGAGGCGGCCTCCGGGGTCGGGTAGGGGCCGAGGCGGTCGGCGTTGCGGCAGCCTTCGCGGCCCTCGACAGTGTGGTGCTTGAGGCAGAACCAGTATTCGCCGGACGCGTCGCTCATGGTCGTCAAAACTACACTCGCGCACATGCCCGTGACCCCCGGGCGCGTCTCCCCGCGCCGCGCCGTGCCCCGCCCGATCGAGCGGCCGGAGTACGTCGACCAGCCGGCCCCGCTGCCGTTCCGCGGCTCCGAGGTCAAGGATGCCGACACCATCGAGCGGATGCGCGCGGCCTGCCGGCTGGCCGCGCAGTGCCGCGACCTCGTCGGCAGCCACGTCGAGCCCGGCACGAGCACCGACGAGCTCGACCGGGTCGGCCACGAGTTCCTCTGCGACCACGGCGCCTACCCGTCGACGCTCGGTTACCGCGGCTTCCCCAAGAGCCTGTGCAGCAGCGTCAACGAGGTCGTCTGCCACGGCATCCCCGACGGCCGCCCGATCGAGGACGGCGACATCGTGAACATCGACGTCACCGCCTACCTCGACGGCGTGCACGGGGACACCAACGCGACCTTTCTCGCCGGCGACGTCGCCGAGGAGACGCGGCTGCTGGTGGAGTGCACCCGCACGGCGCTCGAGCGGGGCATCAAGGCCGTCCGCCCGGGCCGTCGGATCAACGTCGTCGGACGCGTGATCGAGGCGTACGCGCGACGGTTCGGCTACGGCGTGGTGCGCGAGTTCACCGGCCACGGCATCGGCACGCACTTCCACTCCGGGCTCGTCGTGCCGCACTTCGACGACGAGGAGCACGACACCCTCATCGAGAGCGGCATGACGTTCACGATCGAGCCGATGCTCAATCTCGGCACGCCCGAGTGGGAGATGTGGGACGACGGCTGGACCGCGGTCACCGCCGACGGTCTCCCGAGCGCCCAGTTCGAGCACACCCTCCTGGTGACCCCCGAGGGCGCCGAGGTGCTCACCCACCCCTGATCGCGGGGCCGCGCCGACGCGCCGGGGCCGGCGGGACAGCGGCCGAGCGACCTCATCGGCGCCAGGCGCGCAGGGCGGGCTCCCCCGGCCGGTCGGGCTCGGCGGTCTGCGCCCAGACGCGCCGCCAGCGGGCGACGTCGGGGCCACCCGGGTCGGGCGTCTCCCCCGCCGCGGCGCGGCGGCTCGCCTCCCACCAGGTCGAGGCGTCCTCGTCGAGCAGGGTGGCGACGGCCTGGCGCACCCGCGGCGCGAAGTCGCGCACCGACTCGTCGGGGCCGGCGGACAGCGGCCGGCCGAAGCGAACCGTCAGCGGGCGCCGGCGCCCCAGCGGCCCCCGCCCGGGCACCCTGCTGGGCCAGGACTGCCCGCGCGGCATCGCGGCGTACGTCCCCCGGTGCGCGACCGGCACGACGGGCACCCCGTGCTCGTGGGCCAGGTAGGCCGCGCCCGTGCGGAAGGCCCGGTCCAGCCGTCGCGCGAGCGCGTGCCCTCGGGGAAGATCACGAGGCTCCAGCCCGTCGGCGAGCACCTCGCCGGGCGTGGTCGCCAGGCGCCCGCCGCGGCGGTCGATCGGGAAGGTGTTGAAGACCAGCGACGAGCCGACCGCGCGCCACCAGGTGTCGAAGAAGTAGTCCGCGGCGGCGGCGACTGCCGTCCGCCGGCGCCAGGCGTCGGGCAGCGACAGCAGGATCAGCGGGGTGTCGAGGTGCGAGGCGTGGTTGGCCGCGAAGATCACCGGGCCCCGCAGGCCGTCGAGCACGTCGAGCCCCTCGACCCGGGCGCGCACCTGGCTGCGGAACAGCGGCTCGAGCCCGGCCTTCTGCGCCACCTCGCGCGCGGCGATGCCGGCGGGGCTGCGCGACCAGTCGCTGCGGAAGACGGGGTCCTGCCGTTCGGGCACCCACGGCTCGGCCGAGCGCGGCACCTGGGAGCGGCGACCCCACCGCCAGCCGCGCGCGGCCCGGCGCACGTCCTCGACGCCGCCGCGCCAGAACCCGGCCCGCGGCCCGGCCGCGCTCATCGCACGTCCGCCAGCAGGTGCGGCGGGTTGTGCAGGTAGGTGATGGAGGGGTCCGGGCCGACGGTCCCCGAGGCCATCTCGAGCGCGTCCGGGAGCGTGCTCGCCGCGCGGAAGCCCAGCCGCGCGGCCACCCGGCGGTCGCCCCCGACCCAGATCACGTCGCCGACGTGGTCCATCGCGTGCGCCGCCCAGTACCACATGTAGAACGGGTGGACGCCGTGGTAGGCGTGCGAGGTCCGGTAGAGGTGGATGTACCACGGGTCCTCGGCGAACTGCTGCTCGTACTTCTGCCCGACCACCGCCGGGTCGGTCGACTCGGCGAGCACTTCCTCGTAGAAGTCGACGTACGACGGGTGGTGCAGCTGGTCGAAGCCCTCGTCCAGCGGGTGGTAGAGGATCACCGCGCCGCCCTTCCGGACCACGGGCTGGTGCCGGTAGGAGTTGAAGTAGTAGCCGAGCCCCATGCAGGTGGCGAGGATCGGGTTCATCGAGCTGTTCACGTTGTAGGGCCCGAGGTAGGGCACCCCCAGCACGAGCACGTCGGACTGCCCGTCGACCTCGACGAGCTGCTGGCGGTGCACGCGCTCGCAGCGTCCGCTCGTGCACGGCCTCGACCTCGCCCGCCGCGACGCCGGTCAGCCCGTACGGCGCCCGCATCTCGTGGAAGAACCGGTGCCGCGCACGCCGGGGCGCCAGCGCCAGCGCGCGCCGCGCGGCCAGCATCGCCGCCTGGTCGCGGACGCCCCACTCCCACTCGCGCTTGAGCAGGAACTCGTACGGCCGGGGAAAGACGTCGTTGTTCAGGGTGGTCTCGACCTGGAAGACCTTCACGTGGTCCCGGAGCAGCCGGCCCATCCGCCAGGCCGAGGAGTGCAGCGCCGAGCGCTCGTGGTCCATGAACGAGCGCGACGCCACCATCGTGTGGGCGTTGTGGTGGTGCTTGAGGCTGCGGTAGGAGGCCAGGCCGATGCCGACGGACTTGTGGCCGCCGTCCATCGCGACGAGGTTGACGTTGACGTAGACCAGCAGGTCGGACTCGGCGGCGCGGCGGCTGATCTCGACGTCCTCGCCGCGGTCGGTCTGGCCCAGGTGCGCGAGGTTGTCGCGGTCCTCGGCGTCGAAGTTGTACAGGCGCCCCTGCGGGTGGAACGACCGGAAGACCCGCTCGCCGACGATGTGCCGCAGCTCGGCCGGCGTCATCCGCCGGTGCAGCGCGTTGGCCGCGACGATCTCGACGTCGTCGACCCCGGCCTCGGCGGCCATGGTCAGCACCTGCTCGATGATGCGCTGGCGCACGTCGGGCGCGCGCATCGGCGGCAGCGGCAGCGAGACGTCGTCGAAGGCGATGGTCAGGCGCATGCCGGGGAAGAGCTGGCTGGGCAGCGGGTCGTCGTCGACCGGGTGCAGGAGCGCGTCGCGGATCGCCGCGTCGGCGTCGGGCACCGCCGGCAGCGACTCGGGCGGGTAGACCACCCGCGTGCCCAGCGGGAACTCCTCGAGGCGGAAGCCGAGACCCTCGTGCACCACCAGCGGCGGCGTGCGGTCGTCGACCTCCAGGACGAATCCCGGCCGGCTCATGGGTTGCTCCTCATCGGCTGCTCCTCATCGCCTCGGCGCGCGGGTCGAAGGCCACCTTGACCGTGCCGAGGCGGCCGGCGGCGTGGGCGTGGTCGAGGGCCTCGCGCCAGCGGTGCAGCGGGTAGCGGGCCACCGTCGGGGCGAGCTTGGCGACGGGCTCGAGGCCGACCAGGTCGAGCGCGAGGTCGAAGGCGGCGGCGCCGCCCTGCGCCGGCTCCGCGGGCGTGGAGGCGTAGGTGCCGACGAGCTCCAGCTCGCGGAACCAGGCGGCGGAGAGGTCGGCGGCCGCCGGCATGCCGGAGACGACGACCCGCCCGCCGGCCCGCGTGGCGTGCAGCGCGGTCTCGAGCGAGGCCTTGCTGCCCACCGCGTCGACGGCCACGTCGACCCCGCCGAGCAGGTAGGGCGAGGACATCTCCGGCCGCAGCTGGAAGGCGCCGGTGAGCCGGCGGACCCGCCGCAGCACCTCCTCGGGCGCCACCACCTCGCTCGCGCCGAGCGCCAGGGCGAGCTCGCGCTGGTGCGGGTGCTTCGCCACCACCACGATCTCGCCGGCTGGCGTCAGCTCGCGCAGCGCGAGCGTGACCAGCAGGCCCACGGAACCCGCGCCGCTGACCAGCACCCGGTCACCGGGCGCCACCCCGGCGCGCAGGGCCGTGTGCACGGCGCAGGCGGTCGGCTCGGCCAGCAACGCCTGCTCGTCGGTGAGCGCCTCGGGCACCGGGTGCAGCTGGCTGCGGTGCGCGGCCAGCCGCTGGCCCCAGCCGCCGCCGGTGTCGTGGCAGAACCCGGTCTGCAGGCCGGGCGAGAGGTCACCGACCGTGACCCGCGAGCAGCGGTTCGGCATCCCGCCGGCACACGCCTCGCACGCCGCGACGCCGCGGGCCGCGCAGGCCAGCACGGGGTCGACGACGACGCGGGTGCCGGCGGGCAGGTCCTCGCAGTCCTCGGCGAGGTCGGCGACGACCTCGTGGCCGGGCACGAAGGGCAGCGACACGACGGCGGAGAAGTAGAACGACGTGCGGCCCGCGAGCATCCCGAGGTCGGAGCCGCAGATGCCCGAGAGCCGGGTGGTCAGCGGCGCCCAGCCGGGCCGGTCCACGCGCGCCGGGTCGCGGCTGACCAGCCGCAGCGGGGCGGCGTACCCCGAGAGCAGCCCGGGCAGCGTGCGGCCGACCGCCCTGCCCGCCACGGTGCGCGGCAGCGAGCGGAACATCTCCAGCGCGAGCCTCACGAGCGACCCCCCGCCGGGGCGAGGGTGCGCGCCGAGGCGCCGGGGCTCTGCCAGTCGACGACGCCCCAGCGCTTGCGACGCGCGTGCCGGTGCAGCGGGACGTCGGGGCGCACGGCCACCGGGTTCCCGACGGCCTCGAGCAGCGGGAGGTCGGAGAGGGAGTCGGCGTAGCCGAAGGAGGCGGCCAGGTCGACGCCCTCGGCCTCGGCCCAGGCGCGCATCCAGGTCGCGCGCGCCTCCCCCGCCAGCGGCGGGGCGGCGAGCCCGCCGGTGCAGACGCCGTCGGCGTCGACGGCGAGGTCGGCGGCCTCCACGTGGTCGAAGAGCGGCGCCAGCGGCCGGGTGAGCGGGCGGATGGCGCCCGTGACCAGCACCGTGCGCTGGCCGGCGGCGCGGTGCTCGCGGACCCGGCGCACGGCGCCGGGCGCCAGCCGGGAGAGCACGTGGTCGGCGAGGTGCTCGTCGACGATGCGCTCGAGGTCGGCGAGGCGGGCGCCCTCGTAGTCGCGGTAGACCGCGCGGATCAGCTCCTGGCGCTGGCGGCGCTCGGCGGCGAGCAGGGCGGGCACGCGCCCGGCCATCCGGCCCAGCTCGGCGACGCGCTCGGGGCCGGTCAGCTCGCGCAGGCGCATCCAGAGGTACGTCTCGACGACGTTGGAGGAGAGCAGCGTGCCGTCCATGTCGAAGAACGCCGCGGCACCGGGTGCGTCACCGACCGGGGCCGGCGCGGAGCGCGGCCGCCGCGTGCGCGCCGCGCGCAGGGCGTCCATGTCGCGGATCGGCTTCGTGACCGCCGGGCAGTGGATCTCCTGCAGGTAGACCTGCCAGTCGACGGCGGCCGTGTCGAAGGCGAACGTCGTCCGGTCCCCCTCGCTGAGCGAGCGGTGCAGCGCCGTCGTGGCGTCGTCGGCGAAGCAGAGGTCGGTCTGCGTGTACTCGAGGTAGAGGTCGAGGTAGCGGCGGAGGAACTCGAGCCTGCGGCCCTGGCGGTCGAGCCGCCGCGACCAGTCCCGCGTCCGATCACCGCGCGGCGCGCGGGCGAGCACCGCCTCCGCCGCCTGGTGCGCCCGCTCGCTGGTGGACAGCAGCCGCTCCACGTGCGCCCCGCCGGGGAAGCGCCACTCCGGCAGGCGGGGCGCGCCGCGGTCGCCCGCCTCGAAGGGATGCTCGAGGTAGTAGCCGCGGACCAGCTCGTAGAGCCGGGCGAACCGGAGCGGGTTGCGCGCCCCCGAGGCGACGTGGAAGTACGCGGGCGCGCCCGGCTCCGGGGGGTGCGCCAGCACGGCGACCAGCGCCGCGACCACGTGGTCGACCGGCACGATGTCGATCGTGGTGTCGGCGGCGCCGGGGATCTCGGGCAGCTCGCCGCGGCCGTAGGCCAGGATCACGGGCTCGGCCATCTTGAAGCCCTCGATCCAACCGGGGTAGGGCCGCTCGAGCGCGGACTCGATGATGCTCGGCCGCACGATGCTGGCGCGCCGGCCGTCCCCCACGTCGGCCCAGCGCTCGACGACGCGCTCGCCCAGCGCCTTGGTGAAGGTGTAGCAGTCGGTCCAGCCGAGGCTGCGCGCCCGCTCGGTGCCCAGGCGGACGAGCTCGTCGGCGACCCACTGCCGGCGGGCCTCCTCGGTGGCCGCGGCGGCGGTGAGCGGGCCGGCGCGGCTGTGCTCCTTCTCCGCCTTGCGGCGGTGCCGGGCCAGCTCGTCGGCACCCCGCGAGCGCGCCTCGACCGCCTCGCGCTGGCCGAGGCCCCAGGCGAGCTCGGCCTCCAGGTCGACGTCGTGCTGCACCGACGCCTCCGGCACCCAGCCCCGTCGCCGCCCCGCGACGTACGCGGTGGAGACGTGGACGTAGTGGATCTCGCTGCCGTCGCGGGCCGACGCCTCGTCGATGCGCGCGAGCAGGTCGCGGGTGCCGACGACGTTGGTGCGGAAGCCCTCGTCCACCGGCGGGTCGAAGGAGACGTCGCCGGCGCAGTGCACGACGGCGTCGAGGTCGGCGGGCAGCGCGGGCGGGTCCGACAGGTCGCCCTCGACGACGCCGACCCGGTCGGCGAGCAGGGCGTCGGCCCCGCCGGCCGCCTCGACGACGTCCGCGAAGACGGGCTTGCCGAGCAGCTGGGCGATGCGGTCGGCGCCGCTGGTCGAGCCCTTCGGCCGCACCAGCAGGCTGACCCGGCAGCCGGCGACCTCGGTCAGCACCAGGTGCAGCAGGGCCTCGCCCACGAATCCGGTGACCCCGGTGAGCAGGACGTGCCGCCCGGCGAGACGCTCCCGGACCGTCTCCCGCGCTGCCGTGCCGTTCCCCGTGGCCACCCGGCCGATTCTGCACGAGATGCCGGGCGGTGCCGAGGAGTCGCAGCGGGTGATTCGGAGCCGCTAGGCTGGCCGCGCGGACGGGCCGGCCGGGCGACCGCGTCCCGCCTCACGGCGGGCCGAGGAAGGTCCGGGCTCCACAGGGCATGGTGGTGGGTAACGCCCACCCGGGGTGACCCGCGGGACAGTGCCACAGAAAGCAAACCGCCTCCCGGCTTGCCGGGCGGCAAGGGTGAAACGGTGGTGCAAGAGACCACCAGCGCTCCGGGCGACCGGAGCGGCTCGGTAAACCCCACCAGGAGCAAGGTCAAGAAGCCGCTCTGCAGGAGCGGCGCGCGAGCGCTCGAGGGCTGCCCGCCCGAGCTCGCGGGTAGACCGCTGGAGGCCACCGGCAACGGTGGTCCTAGATGGATGGTCGCCCCCCGTCAGGGGACAGAACCCGGCCTACAGGCCGGCCCGCCCGCCACACCCCTGGCGTCGGCCACCGCTGTGCCCGACCCGTCCGGGAGCACGCCGGCGGCACGCCACAGAATCGGCGCATGACATACGACGAGCACCTGGCAGAACGGGTCCGCGACCTTCTCGGCGGTCAGGTCGAGGCGGAGAAGAAGATGTTCGGCGGCCTGGCCTTCATGGTGGAGGGGCGGATGGCCTGCTGCGTGAGCGGCCAGGGTGGACTGCTGGTGAAGGTCGGGCGCGACGCGTTCGCCGAGCTGGTCGAGCTCGAGCACGTCGAGCCGATGACCATGCGCGAGACGGTCTCCGACTCCTGGGTGCACGTCGGCCCAGACGCCTTGAGCCACGAGCGCGTCTTGCGCTCGTGGGTCGACCGCGGGCTCGCGGCGAACCCGCCCAAGCCTCGCTCGTAGGGTTTCCCCCAGCACGTAGGTATCGGGGGCGACGCGTGAGTTCATCGCGGTCGAGTGTCACCACGCGCACGCCTGCGTCCAGGAGCACGGCGTCGGTGGCCGTGAACCTCGTCGGCTGGAACGGGCCGTGGAACATCGGGATCCCCGAGGCGATGACGGCCGGGTTCTGCTTGACCACGATGCGGTCGATCTCAGGCAGCAGGCTGTGCGACCTCGTAGGGGGAGCGCCCCTCGAGCACGGTGTCGAACACCCGCCCCGGTCCCTCGATGCCCATGGCCGCCCGGGCGGGACCAGGCAGGGTCTCCGGGAACTGCGCCGTGATGAAGTCGACGAGGTCAGGGGTGACCGGGAAGAAGTCCTGGCCGCTGGGGTCGCCGCCGTCCGGACCGGCGATGAACCCGTCGAGCGTGCTGGCCACGACGTAGATGAGCTTGCGCAACGTCTTCTGCTCCTCGAGCGCCGGCCGACACTCCGCGAAGCCACGGTGGCGACTCGTCGGCGCCGGTAGCCCGCCACCGTGGCGGGAGCAGGGCGAGCCGGTCGTCAGTTCGGCCGAGCGACCCGCCCACCCAGGCGTGCGGAGGCGGAGACGGCGGTGAACTGACGACCGTGCCGCCCTCGCAGCGCCGCCAGGGCGAAGCATCGGCCGGCCCGCACGCCCCCTAGGGTGGGACGCCGTGCTGATCCTGCTGCCGCCGAGCGAGGGCAAGGCCACGCCGAGACGCGGTGCGCCGCTCGACCTGAAGGCGCTCTCCTCACCCGGGCTGAACCCGACTCGCGAGCGCGTGCTCGACGCGCTCGTCGACCTCTGCTCGGGCGACCCGGCCCCGGCGGCGGCCGCGCTCGGCCTCGGCAAGACCCAGCAGGACCTCGCGTTCGCCAACGCCGACCTGCGCGACGCCCCGACCGCCCGCGCCGACCGGGTCTACACCGGCGTGCTGTACGACGCCCTCGACCTGCCCGGCCTGTCCCCCGCCGCCCGCCGCCGGGCAGCCTCCCGCGTCGCCATCACGTCGTCGGTCTTCGGCCTCCTGCGACCCACGGACCGCGTGCCTGCCTACCGCCTCTCGGGCGACGTGACGCTGCCCGGCGTCGGTCCGGTGGCGGGCGCGTGGCGGGAGGTCCTCGGCGAGGCGGTCGCCGGGGCGATGGGCCGCGGGCTGCTCGTCGACCTGCGATCCGGCACGTACGCCGCCTTCTGGCGCCCGCCGCGCGAGCTCGCCGACCGCGTCGCGACCGTCCGCGTGCTGCACGAGCAGGACGGGCAGCGGAAGGTCGTCAGCCACTTCAACAAGGCCACGAAGGGGCGGATCGTGCGGGCGCTGCTCGAGGACGGGCGCGCCCCCCGCTCCCCGGGTGCGCTCGCCGAGGCCCTCCGCGACCTCGGCTGGCACGTGGAGGAGGAGACCGAGGCCCGAGGCACCCGGCTCGACGTGGTGGTCGCGGGCCTGTGAGCGGCGACCAGGGCTTCTTCACCGGAGCCGCGGCCAGCTACCACCGCGCGAGATCGCCTCTGCCCGCCGAGCTCGCGCGTGACCTCGCCGAGCGGGCTCGGGCCGGTCGCGGACCTGACGCGAGGCGGCTGCTCGACCTCGGCTGCGGCACGGGCCTCGTGATCGAGGCGCTGCTGCCACGGGGCTTCGACGACGTGATCGGCGTCGACCCGGACGAGGACATGCTGGCCGAGGCAGCGCGTCACCTCGCGGGTCGTCCCGTCCGGCTCGTGCCCGGCGGGGCCGAGGACGCTCCCCTGCCCGACGGGTGGCGCCCGGACCTGGTGACCGCCGGCCGGAGCTTCCACTGGACCGACCAACCGGTCGTGGCCGGGCGGGTGCACGCCCTGCTGCCGGCCGGCGGGGTGCTCGCGCTCTTCGCCGACAGCGGGCTGTGGGAGTCCTCCACGCCCTGGAAGGCCGCCTTCCGCGAGACCGTGCAGACGTTTCTCGGTGCGGAGCGACGAGCCGGGGAGGCCGTCGTACGTCCGGGCGGCCGCGACTGGTCCGAGCTGTTGGCCGAGGCGGGGTTCCGGCACGTCGAGGAGTACGACGTGGCGTCGCGCGAGGTGGTCCCGCTCGACGACATCACGGGCTACGCCCACTCCTACTCCTTCGCCGCCCCGCCGCTCTTCGGTGACCGGCTCGCCGAGTTCGACGAGGCTCTCCTCGACGCGGTCGCGCCGTACGCCGTCAACGGCGAGCTCCGCGACGAGCTCCCGTGGCACGTCCACCTCGCCCGCCGCTGAGTCTCGATACGGGCGCTGCGCGCCCTACTCGACCACCGAGGTTCGCTCGTCGAGTGGCCGCGCGAGCGAAGCGAGCCGGCGTATCGAGACGCCCTCCCCGACGGGCCCCGGCGCTGCGCGCCCTACTCGACCACCGAGGTTCGCTCGTCGAGTGGCCGCGCGAGCGAAGCGAGCCGGCGTATCGAGACGCCCTCCCCGACGGGCCCCGGCGCTGCGCGCCCTACTCGACCACCGAGGTTCGCTCGTCGAGTGGCCGCGCGAGCGAAGCGAGCCGGCGTATCGAGACGCCCTCCCCGACGGGCCCCGGCGCTGCGCTCAGTGGGCGGTGGGCCGGCCGTTGAAGAGCCGCAGCGAGGGGTGGTGGCCCGGCACCGGGGTCTCCCAGCCGGCGTGCTCCTCGTGCTCCAGCGGGTGGTAGTCGATCACCGTGACCGAGGCGGGGCTCAGCTCCATCCGGTACATCGCCCGCAACGGCGCGCCGAGCGCGCCGGCGACGAGCACCTTGATCGGCGTGACGTGGCTGGCGACGACCACGGTCCGGCCGGCGTGGTCGGCCAGCACCCGGCCGAGCGCCGCCTCGACGCGCTCCTGCACCTGCTCGAACGACTCCCCGCCCGGCGGGGCGACGTGGGTCTGGCCGAGCCACCCTGCGAGCTCCTCGGCGTGCCGCTCGGAGACGTCGCCGAAGGTCAGGCCGTCCCAGCGGCCGAACTCCATCTCCGCGAAGCCCGGCTCCTCGACCACCTCGTGCTCCCCCAGCAGCTCGGCCAGGATCTCGGCCGACTCCCGGGCCCGACGCACGGGCGACCCGAGCACGCCGTCGACCCGGTCGGCCATCGGCGACAGCCACTCGGCCGCCGCGCGCACCTGGGCGCGCCCGTCGTCGGTGAGGCCCGGGTTCGCCCCCGCCAGCCCGCCGGAGAACCGCTTGTCCACCGTGTGCGTCGTCACCCCGTGCCGCACCAGGACCAGCGTGGTCGGCGGCCCGCTCGGCGGCGACCAGCCGCGGCGCTGCTGGGACTGCACCGAGGCGGGCTGAGCGGGTCTCGATACGTCCGCTCGTTCCTCGCCGACTACTCGACCACCGACATCTCCGCCCGCTCGTTCCTCGCGGACTACTCGACCACCGACATCTCCGTCCGCTCGTTCCTCGCCGGACTACTCGACCAGCGGAACCCGCCAGGCGGACGCCCTCGGCGACGCCGTCCAGGGCCTCGTTGGCGAGCCGGTCGGCGTGGGCGTTCTCGGCGCGCGGGATCCAGGCGTACGTCGTGCCCTCGGGCGCGAGCGCGCGCGCCTCGATCGCCAGCGCCCGCATGTCGGCGTGCTTGATCCGCCAGCTCCCCGACATCTGCTCGACGACGAGCTTGGAGTCCATCCGCACCTCGACCGCCGCGCCGGGCGCCAGGTCGCGCGCGAGCCGCAGCCCGGCGATCAGCCCCTGGTACTCGGCGACGTTGTTCGTCGCGCGCCCGAGCCGGGCGCCGTCCTCGGCGATCAGCTCGCCGGTCTCGGCGTCGCGCAGCAGGGCGCCGTACGCCGCCTCGCCGGGGTTGCCGCGCGACCCGCCGTCGGCCTCCACGACGACCCGGGCCGGGCCGTCCTGGTCGTCCGGGTCGGCGGGGTCGCCGCCGCTCACAGACCGGACTCGCGGGTGCGCACCAGGATCCGGGAGCACTCCTCGCAGCGGACGACCTCGTCGTCGGGCAGCCCCTTGATGCGGTTCAGCTCGGCGGTGTCGAGCGTCAGCCGGCACCCCTCGCACGCGCGGGCGCGCAGCGCGGCGGCGCCGACGCCGCCCTTCTGGCCGCGCAGGCGCTCGTAGAGCGCGACCAGCTCCTCGGGCAGCCGCTCGGCCATGGGCCCCCGCTCGGCGGCGACGGACGCCAGCTCCGCGTCCAGCTCCTCGACCTTCGCGTCCCGTGCCGCGGTGAGCACCTCGAGCTGCTGGGTGGCGCCGGCCAGCTCCTCCTCGAGGTCGCGGGCGGAGGTCTGGGCCTCCTCGAGCCGCTCCATCACCTCGAGCTCGGCGTCCTCCAGCGTGCCGATCCGGCGCTCGAGCGACTCCATCTCGTGCTGCATGCGCTCGACGTCCTTCGGGTTGCTGACCTGCCCGCTGTCGAGCCGGGTGCGGTCGCGCTCGCGCCGCGCCTTGACCTGCTCGACCTCGTTGTCGGCCTTGCGCTGCTCCAGCGACAGGTCGTCGACGAGGATCCTCGCGTCGCGCACGCCGTTCTCGACGCGCGTGCGCCGCTCGGAGAGCAGCGCGATCTCCTCGTGCTCGGGCAGCGTCGCCCGCCGGTGGCGCAGCTGGTCGGCGCGGGCGTCGAGCTGCTGGAGGTCGAGCAGCTCCAGCTGGGCGGTGGCGTCGGCTTTCAGCGGGTGCTCCTCGGGACGGGCGCTCTGGCGGTGCTCAGGCGCGGAACTGCCAGGGATCCGTGCACAGCGTGCTCACGTGGGTCTCCACCGTATCGCCGCGCTCCGCCAGCGCCGCGGCCAGCCGCCGCTCGACGACGGGGAGCCAGGTCCACTCGGCCGCCCAGTGCGCGACGTCGAGGAGCGCCGGCCCGCCGGCCTCGCGCGCCTCCGCCGCCGGGTGGTGCCGCAGGTCGCTGGTGACGTACGCGTCCACGCCCAGCGAGCGCACCGTGTCCAGCAGGAAGTCGCCCGAGCCGCCGCAGACGGCGACCCGCCCCACGACCGCCTCGGGGTCGCCGGCCACCCGGACGCCGTGCGCGGTCTCCGGCAGCGCCGCGGCGGCCGCCTCGGCCAGCTCCCGCAGCGTGCGCGGCTCGACGTCCCCCACCCGCCCGGTGCCGGCCTCGGCCAGCCCGGTGTCGGCGAGCTCGACGACGTGGTGGGCGACCTCCTCGTAGGGGTGCGCCTCGATCAGCGCCCGCACCACCGCGGAACGCCGGTGCCGCGGCAGCACCGCCTCGACCCGAACCTCCTCGACCACCTCGGGGCGTCCGACGTCCCCGATGGCCGGGTTCGCGCCCTCCAGCGGCCGGAAGCGCCCCTCGCCGGGCGCGCTGAAGCTGCAGGCCTCGTAGTCCCCGAGCCGGCCGGCGCCGGCGTCGGCGAGGGCCGAGCGGACCGCGTCGGCGTGGTCGACCGGCACGTAGCAGACCAGCTGGTCGAGCGGCGGCCCCGGCGCGGGCACGATCGGGGCAAGCCCGGTGAGCCCCAACGCCCGTGCCAGCGCCTCGGAGACGCCGCCGACCGCCTGGTCGGCGTTCGTGTGCGCGGTGAGCAGGGCGCAGCCAGCCTCGGCGAGAGTGTGCAGGGTGCGGCCCTTGGGCGTCGTGGCCGGCACGCCGTGCACCGGCGCGAGGAACAGCGGGTGGTGGACGACCAGCAGGTCGGCACCCCGGGCCGCGGCCTCCTCGGCCACGGCGGGCGCCGGGTCGACGGCGAACATGACGGTGCGCACCGGCTGGCCCGGGTCGCCCCGGACCAGCCCCACGGCGTCCCACGCCTCGGCGGTGCCGGGCGGGTACCAGGCGTGCAGCAGGTCGACGACGTCGGCGAGCGCGGGGGCGTCGGCGGGGTCCGGCATGGCCCCGAGACTAGCCACGCCCGGCCGCCTAGTTGACCTGGCGGTCGCGGCCCTCCCAGTACTCCGAGCGCAGCTTGAACTTCTGGAGCTTGCCGGTCGCGGTGCGGGCGAGCTCCTCGCGGAACTCCACGGAGGTGGGCGCCTTGTAGCCGGCGGCCCGCTCCTTGCACCAGGCGATCAGCTCCTCCTCGGTGGCCTTCTCGTCCTCGGCCAGCACCACGAGCGCCTTGATCGTCTCGCCCCACTTGTCGCTCGGGACGCCGATGACCGCGACCTCGGCGACCGCCGGGTGGGAGAACAGCACGTCCTCGACCTCGATCGAGGAGACGTTCTCGCCGCCGGTGATGATCACGTCCTTCTTGCGGTCGCTGATCGTCAGGTAGCCGTCGTCGCCGATCGAGCCGCCGTCACCGGTGTGGAACCAGCCGCCCTCGAGCACGCGCGCGGACTCCTCGGGCTGGTCCCAGTAGCCCTCGAGCACGACGTTGGAGCGCGCCAGCACCTCGCCGCCGCCCTCCTCGGCGTCGCCCTCGCTGACGGCCAGCCGGACGCCGAGCGCGGGCGCCCCCGCCCGGACGAGCTTGCCGGCGAGCTCCTCGCCCCCGAGGTCGTCCCACTCCTGACGCTTGCGGTTGATCGTGAGCAGCGGCGAGGTCTCGGTCAGGCCGTAGATCTGGATGAACTCCCAGCCGAGCTCCTCCTGCACGCGGGCGACCGTCCTGGTCGGCGGCGGCGCGCCCGCCATGATGATGCGCACCCGGTCGCGGCCGGGGATCTCGCCCTCCCACTCCTGGGCGGCGTCCAGCACGGCCGCGGCCACCGCCGGAGCAGCGCACATCACGGTCACGCCGTGGTCGCGCACCCGGCGGAGGATCTCGGCGCCGTCGATCTTGCGGATCACGACCTGCTTCGCGCCCATGCCGGTCATGGCGAAGGGCATCCCCCAGCCGTTGGCGTGGAACATCGGCAGCGTGTGCAGGTAGACGTCCCGGTCCGTCACACCCGCGTGCAGCGGGAACGTCACGCCGTTGACCCACAGGTTGCGGTGGGTGATCTGCACGCCCTTGGGGCGCGCGGTGGTGCCCGAGGTGTAGTTGATCGCGGCCGTCGCGTTCTCGTCCGGCTCCCAGGGCCGCGGCTCGGCGCCGGGAGCCGCGTACAGGTCCTCGTCGTCGCCGAGCACGAACCGGTGCTCGGCGGTCACGTCGGCCAGCTCCTCGTCGAGCTCGGGGTCGACGAGCAGCACCCGCGCACCGGAGTGCTCGACGATGTACTTCACCTCGTCGGGGCGCAGGCGGAAGTTGATCGGGACGATCACCCGGCCCCAGTTGCACACGCCGAAGAACGACGTCATCAGGCGCGAGGCGTTGTGGGAGACGACGGCGACGCGGTCGCCCACGCCGATCCCGAGCTCGTCCAGCTTCGCCGCCTGGCGCCTCGCGAGGTCGGCGAACTCGCCGTAGGTCAGGGAGCCGAGCGGGTCGGCGGGCTGATCGGGCTCGTCGACGACCCCGACGCGGTCGCGGTAGACGGCCTCGGCGCGGTCAAGGAAGTCGCTGGTGCAGAACGGGACGTGCATGGTGCCTCCTTCACAGGTGGGGCCAGACTAGGCGCGGCAAGGCCGCGGGCGCGCGGGCGGGCCGGAGGGCTGAGACGGCGCGACCCCGCGCTGCGACGAGCGGCCCGCCACGGACTGGCCGAGGCAGGGCGGGCGCGGCACAAAGGTGCCCGAAGTCCTCCTACATCCGGTTCCAGGCGGCGATGCCCAACGAGACCTGGCAGTCCGACTTCACCCACTACCGACTCAGCACCGGCCTCGATGTCGAGGCGATCAGCTGGCTCGACGACTGCACCCGCTACGCCCTGCACATCAGCGCCCACCCGAGGGTCACCACCGACATCGTCAAGGCCACCTTCCGCAAGACCGCAGGTCAACACGGGATCCGGCGTCCACGCTGACCGACAACGGGATGGTCTACACCGTCTGGTTCGCCGGCGGCCGCGGCGGCCGCAACGTCTTCGAACAAGAGCTCCACGACCGGCACGTGGTCCAGAAGAACTCCCGACCCGGCCACCCCACCACCTGCGGCAAGGTCGAACGGTTCCAACAGACGATGAAGAAATGGCTCCGCGCCCAGCCCGTCCAGCCGGCCACGATCGCCGAGCTGCAGACCCTGCTCGACGCTTCGCCGCGGCCTACAACGAGCACCGGCCGCACCGCTCCCTGCCACACCGAGCGACTCCAGCGGCGTTGTACGAGACCATGCCCAAAGCCGTACCCGGCGAGGTCACCGACCCCACCACCCACGACCGGATCCGCCACGACACCGTCGACAAAGCCGGCTCGGTCACCCTGCGCTACCGCAGTCGACTCCACCACATCGGCATCGGACGAACCCACGCCGGAACCTGCGTCGTTCTCATCGTCCAGGACCTCCAGATCCGCGTCGTGAACGCCGCCACCGGCGAACTCCTCCGCGAACTAATACTCGACCCCAACGCGACTACCAACCCACCGGCGCAGCACGCGGCCCCACGCGAACACCCCGAAATGCAACACCAGACTGCAACGCAGGTTGGGTGTGCCGATGTTTGAGACATCAAGGGTGGGCGCAGCAGGGATCGAACCTGCGACCACTGGTTTGTAAGACCAGCGCTCTACCGCTGAGCTATGCGCCCCGAGCGGCGGCCAGCCTAGCCGCGGGGCCGGGCGCGCCGGGTGGCGGCGGACGCCCTGGACGGTGCGGCGGAGTCCGGACACAAAGATGTCGCGCCGCTGGCGTCTCGGGTCACCAGCGGCGCGACGTGACCAGTATGGCAAACGGGACAAGCCCCTGTCAGCAGGGGCCCGGCAAAATCTGTTGACGATTCACCCACCAGCCCGGATCCGACCCCCGGGGGCGCGGTCAGGCAGCCGCGGAGCGCAGGTGGCGCAGGTGCTCGTCGAGGTCGCGGCTCTCGGGCATCGCGTGGTGCACGGCCCAGGCCAGCGTCCCGTCCTTGCCCACCACGTACGACGACCGGCGGGGGCAGCCGCGCTGCTCGTCGAAGACGTCGTAGGAGCGGCAGACCTCGCCGTGCGGCCAGAAGTCCGAGAGCAGCGGGAAGTTCAGCCCGTCGGAGTCGGCGAAGGCCCGCAGCGCGTAGGTCGGGTCGCAGGACAGCGCCAGCACCTCGGTGTCGAAGGTCATGAACTCGTCCAGGCGGTCGCGGATCGCCGCCATCTCCCCCGTGCAGACGCCGGAGAAGGCGTAGGGGTAGAAGAAGAGCACCACGGCCTTGACGCCCCGGTACGACGAGAGCGTGACGTCCTGCCCGAACTGGTCGCGCAGCGTGAAGTCCGGCGCCGGCTGGCCCACGCACAGCCCCGAGTACCCCGTCCCGGGGGCGGGCTGGTCGGCGGGCTCGGTGCTGCGGCTCATGGCGCAATCCTGACACCCGGGCTCGCCGGCACCCCACCCGGCCGGACCGGACCAGACCGCCTGCTCCGTCCCCTCGGTCAGTCGCGCTCGGCGAGCTCCGTCTTGAGGACCTTGCCGGTGGCGTTGCGGGGAAGCTCGTCGAGGAAGCGGAAGTCCCGCGGCACCTTGTAGCGCGCGAGGTTCTGCTTGACCCACGCGGCGAGGTCGTCCTCGGAGGCCTTCGCGGAGTCCGCGGGCACCACGAACGCGCGCAGCCGCTGGCCGAAGTCCTCGTCGTCGACGCCGAGGCACGCCGCCTCGCGCACGGCCTCGTGCCGGGCGAGGCAGTCCTCGACCTCCTGCGGGAAGACGTTCTCGCCGCCGGAGACGATCATGTCGTCGTCGCGGCCCTCGATGTAGAGCCGGCCGTCGTCGCCGAGGTGCCCGACGTCGCCGCTGGCCATCAGCCCGTCGACCATGTCCTTGCTGCCGCCGCCGGTGTAGCCCTCGAAGAGCAGGCCGTTGCCGACGAAGATGCGGCCGGTCTCGCCGCGCGGCAGCTCCCGGTCGTCGTCGCCGAGGATCCGCACGGTGGTGGCCCACGGCGGCCGGCCGGCGGAGTCGGGCGCGGCGCGCAGGTCCTCCGGGGTCGCGATGCTCGCCCACGCCACCTCGGTGGAGCCGTAGACGTTGTAGAGGTTGTCGCCGAACCGGTCCATCCACTCCAGCGCCAGGTCACCGGCGAGCGCGGAGCCGCTCGCGACGGTGGCCTTCAGGTGCGGCAGCGGGTGGGCGTCCAGGGTCTCCGCGGGCAGCCGCAGGATGCGCTGCATCATCACGGGGATCACCACGGCCGAGTCGCAGCGGTGCTCCGAGAGCGTCCGCAGGCAGTCCTCGGGGTCGAAGCGGCGGCGCAGCACGAGCGTCGAGCCGAGCAGCATCGAGAGCGCGAAGTGCGCGAAACCCCACGTGTGGAACAGCGGGGCGGCGATGTGGGTGCGCCAACCCTCCCGCAGGGGCATCCGCGAGAGCAGCGAGACCGCCGCGTCGAACCCGGCCTCGTTGCGCGGGGCGCCCTTCGGGGTCCCGGTGGTGCCGGAGGTCAGGATGACGATCCGCGTGTGCCGCCGGGGCGGGTCGACCGGCGCGCCGGAGGCGCCGGCGATCAGGCCCTCCAGGGTGTCGGCGCCCGCACCGTCCGCGTCGTCGGTCCAGGCCAGCACGTGGTCGCGCACCTCCGCGCCGGCGAGCAGCTCGGCGAACTCCTCGTCGTGGACGACGACCGCGGGGTCCTCGCGGTCGAGCACCTCGGCGAGCTGGGGCCCGGCGAACGCGGTGTTCAGGTAGAGCAGGTCGGCGCCGAGCTTCGCGACCGCGATGCTGGCGTCGATGAAGCCGCGGTGGTTGCGGCACATCAGCGCCACGGCGTCGCCCTCGCCGACGCCCCGGTCCCGCAAGGCGCGCGCCAGCGCGTTGCTGCGGCGGTCGAGCTCGCCGAAGGTGAGCTCGCCGCGCTCGTCGATCACCCCGACGCGGTCGGGGCAGCGCACGGCCAGCGAGGTGAAGCCGCCCGCGGGGCCGGTGCCCCAGCGGGCCAGGGTGTGGCCGAGCCGCGCGAGGGTCACGGGGCCGTACGGGCGGACCACGCCGGCGCCGGTCAGCACCCGGGCGGTGGTGGCGGCGCGCGCCAGCGACGTCGTGGCGACCTGGCGCGCACGACGGAGGGTCGCGGCCGTCATCCGGGGGTCTTCGGCGCGATCAGGCGCGTCGCGGACCAGTCCTTGCTGACCGCCGCGGTCGTCGTCTGGGAGAGGCCGGCGATCGGGGCGGCCTCGGCGATCAGGGGAGGGTCGACGGCGTTGGGGCGACCGACCTTCGGGGTCAGCAGCCAGATCGAGCCGCCACCGACCAGGTCGGTCAGCGCGTCCACGAGGCCGTCCACCAGGTCGCCGTCGTCCTCGCGCCACCACAGCACGACGGCGTCGACCACGTTGCCGTAGTCGCCGTCCACCATGTCGGCGTCGATGCCGTCCATGATCGCGCTGCGCAGGCCCTCGTCGGCGTCGGCGTCCCAGCCGAGCTCCTGGACCACCATGCCCTGCCGGAGGCCCAGGCGTTCCGCCGGGCCGGGCGCCGTGCCCTGCGTCTGGGTGGACCCGCCACCCGCGGTCGAGCTCACGGTGACCTGCCTCTCTGTTTCTCGCCTGCGTGGACGTCGTGCCGTCTCGTCGTCGTGCCGTCCCGGTCCCGCGGGCCGGTCGGCCGCCAGCAGTAGTCCAGCGGGTTTCGCAGACCCGCGCAACACCCAGCGTGGCGCGCCGGCCCCGAGGGACCGTCGCGGGGCACGGTACCCGCGGGTAAATTTCGCCTGTCCCCCACCCGTGCCACCATGGGGCGGTGAGCGACGGAACCAACACCTCAGGCGCCCGGACCGGCTCGGCCCCCTCGGTCATCCACGAGGGGCTGCCGACCCAGCTGCCCGACATCGACCCCGAGGAGACCTCGGAGTGGCTCGACAGCTTCGACGGCATGCTCGAGGAGCGCGGCCGCGAGCGTGCGCGCTACCTGATGCTGCGGCTGCTGGAGCGGGCCCGGGAGAGCAGCGTGGGCGTGCCCGCCCTGCGCAGCACCGACTACATCAACTCCATCCCGCCGGAGCGTGAGCCCTGGTTCCCCGGCGACGAGGAGGCGGAGCGCCGGATCCGGGCGATCATCCGCTGGAACGCCGCCGTGATGGTCTCGGCCGCCAACCGGCCGGGCCTCGAGGTCGGCGGGCACATCGCCACCTACCAGTCCTCCGCCTCGCTCTACGAGGTCGGCTTCAACCACTTCTTCCAGGGCCGCGACGCCGAGGGCGGCGGCGACCAGGTCTTCATCCAGGGCCACGCCTCCCCCGGGATCTACGCGCGCGCCTACCTGGAGGGGCGCCTCACGCAGGAGCAGCTCTACCGCTTCCGCCAGGAGGTGCAGCACGGCGTCGGAGCCGGCCTGCCCTCCTACCCGCACCCGCGGCTGATGCCGGAGTTCTGGGAGTACCCGACGGTCTCGATGGGCCTGACGGCGATCAACTCGATCTACCAGGCGCGGTTCAACCGGTACATGCAGCACCGCAGCATCAAGGACACCAGCAACCAGCACGTCTGGGCGTTCCTCGGCGACGGCGAGATGGCCGAGCCCGAGTCGCTCGGCGCGATCGGCGTGGCCGCCCGCGAGGAGCTGGACAACCTCACCTGGGTCATCAACTGCAACCTGCAGCAGCTCGACGGCCCCGTGCGCGGCAACGGCAAGATCATGCAGGAGCTCGAGGCGCAGTTCCGCGGCGCGGGCTGGAACGTGATCAAGGTCGTCTGGGGCCGCGAGTGGGACGACCTGCTCGCCCGCGACGTCGACGGCGTGCTGGTGAACCGGATGAACAGCACGCCGGACGGCCAGTTCCAGACGTACCACACGGAGTCCGGCTCCTACATCCGCGACCACTTCTTCGGCACGGACCCGCGCCTGCGGAAGATGGTCGAGCACATGAGCGACGACCAGATCCGCAAGCTCCCGCGCGGCGGCCACGACTACCGCAAGGTCTACGCGGCGTTCGACGCGGCGAAGAAGAACGTCGGCCAGCCGACCGTCATCCTCGCCAAGACCATCAAGGGCTGGACGATCGACTCCTTCGAGTCGAAGAACGCCACGCACCAGATGAAGAAGATGACCAAGGACGACGTCAAGAAGTTCCGCGACCGGCTCTACCTGCCGATCTCCGACCGCGACCTCGACCAGTCCTACGAGGACACCGGCGCCCCGCCGTTCTTCCACCCCGGCGAGGACTCGGACGACATGCAGTACATGATGGAGCGCCGCCGCCAGCTCGGCGGGCCGCTGCCCCGTCGCGAGGTGAAGGCCAAGCCGCTCAAGCTGCCCGGCGACAAGACCTACGCGGAGCTCAAGCAGGGCACGGGCAAGAACGCCGTCGCCACCACCATGGCGACCGTGCGGCTGCTCCGGGAGTGGATGAAGGACCCGGAGATCGGCGAGCGGATCGTGCCGATCGCCCCCGACGAGTACCGCACGTTCGGCATGGACTCGATGTTCGCCTCGAACATGGTCTACAGCCCGCACGGCCAGCGCTACGAGTCCGTGGACCGCAAGCTGCTGCTCTCCTACAAGGAGTCCCAGGTCGGGCAGCTCCTGCACGAGGGCATCTCCGAGGCCGGCGCGATGGGCTCGGCCACGGCCGCCGGGTCGGCGTACTCGACGCACGGCGAGCACATGATCCCGTTCTACATCTTCTACTCGATGTTCGGGTTCCAGCGCACGGGCGACTCGATCTGGGCGATGGCCGACCAGATGGCCCGCGGCTTCCTCGTGGGCGCCACGGCCGGCCGCACCACGCTGACCGGCGAGGGCCTCCAGCACGCCGACGGCCACTCCCCGCTGCTGGCGGCCAGCAACCCCGCCATCGTCCACTACGACCCCGCGACGGCCTACGAGGTCGCGCACATCATGCGCTCGGGCCTCGAGCGGATGTACGGGAGCACCGAGGAGCACCCCGACGGCGAGGACGTGATCTTCTACCTCACCGTCTACAACGAGCCGGTGCAGCAGCCCAAGGAGCCCGAGGACGTCGACGTCGACGGGATCCTGCGCGGCCTGCACCGCGTCGCGCAGCCCGACGGCGACGGCCCCCGGGTGCGGCTGCTCGCCTCGGGCATCGCCTACCCGTGGATCCAGGAGGCAGCGCAGATCCTCGCCGACGAGTGGGGCGTGCAGGCCGACCTGTGGTCGGTGACCTCGTGGAACGAGCTGGCCCGCGACGCGGTCGCGGCCGAGCAGCACAACCTGCTCAACCCCGAGGCCGAGGCGCGCACCGCGTACGTCACCGACAAGCTCGGGACCCACGGCGGCCCCGTGGTCGCGGTCACCGACTACATGGCCGCGGTGCCGCTGCAGATCGCGCGCTGGGTGCCCGCGGAGTACCGGGTGCTCGGCACCGACGGGTTCGGCTTCGCCGACACCCGCCCCGCGGCCCGGCGGTACTTCCACGTGGACGCCCAGTCCGTGGTCGTGCAGGCGCTGCAGGTGCTCGCCGACGACGGCCAGGTCGACCCCGACGTGGTGTCGAAGGCGTCCGCGCAGTACCGCATCGACGACCCGACCGCGGTCTCCGGCGTCAAGCAGGAGGGCGGCGACGCCTGAGCCCGGCCGGTCCGGCTGGCACGGTCGGCCCCCGCTCCGCGGCGGGCCGGCCGGTCAGGCGATCGAGCCGGCCGCGTCCGCCCGGACGTCGGCACCGCTCGGCTCCGCGGCGCCGAGGTCGGGCAGCGGCGAGACGGTCTGCTCGGCGAACGCCGGGTGCACGACCGGGCCGTTGACCAGCATGTGCCGCATCTGCTCGCGGTCGTAGCGGGCGGGCTCGGTCTCGGCCACGAAGTCGGCGAGGATGCGGCAGAACCGCTCCGGGTGGTCCTTGTGCGGGAAGTGCCCGGAGTTCGGGATCACCTCGATGCGCGCCGTGGGCGCCAGCGCGGCCGCGTTGCGGGCGTGCTGCGCCGGGATGACGGCGTCGTCGCGCCCCCACAGCACGCACATGGGCATCGCGCTGGTCAGGTAGGCACGGTCGGACATCGTCACGATCTGGCCCTGCCAGTCGACGACCGCGCGCACCACGTGGCGGATCGCCGCCCGCGCGTGCGGGTCCGCGAACGAGTCGTAGATCTCCGCGACCTCGTCGAGGTCCCACGCGCCGGTGAACGGGAGCGCCGAGAGCCGGTGCAGGGCCGCCACCCCCACGTGCCGCACGCCCCGCACGGTCAGCAGGCCCATCAGCTGGTGGAAGCCGGGCGTCGTGATGGCCCGGATCACCGGCGTGACCTCGGGGCCGAGGCCGCCGCTGGCGACGAGCACGAGGCGCTCGCTGCGCTCGGGGAACTGGTAGGCGAACTGCATCGCCACTCCCCCGCCGAAGCTGTGGCCCACCACGGTCGCCTGGTCGATGCCGAGCACCGTGAGCAGGTCGCGCATCCCGTTGGCGTAGCCGCCGAGCGAGTAGTCGGCGCGGGGCTTGTCGCTGCCGCCGTGGCCGAGGAGGTCGGGCGCGATCACCGTGAACTGCTCGGCGAGCCGGTCGATGACGGGCAGCCAGGTGGTGTGGTCGCAGGCGAGGCCGTGCAGCAGCAGCAGCGCGGGGCCGCTGCCCTTCTTCAGGAACGCACGGCGATGACCGTGGATCGTGACGGACTGCAGGTCCGCCCCGGACTCGTGCCGCTTCCCCATTCCGCGCCAGCCTTTCTCTGAGGGCGCCATGCTGCCACGGGCTCGCCCGCGCGGCGCGCAACGGCTCGGGTGGCGAGCGGGTCGCGCCGGATGGCCGGCCCGCGTACTAGCCTCACGGGCGTGTCCGAGGCCCCCTCGCGCGACCGCGCGCGCGACGCCCTGCTCCGCGCGGGCGGGCGGCTGAGCACGGTCGCGACCGCGCGGATGCACTCGGACATGCCGTGGTTCTCCGACCTCTCGGCCGAGGAGCGCTCCTGGGTCGGGATGATCGTGCAGTCCGGCGTGCGCGGCTTCGTGGACTGGTACGCCGCCGAGGTCGACGGCGGCGACGAGCCCGCGGCGGGCGCACCGGGCGGCCGCGCGATCGCCACCGAGGTCTTCGGCGACGCCCCCCGCGCCCTCACCGACGTGATCAGCCTGCAGCACACGGTCGACCTCGTGCGGCTGAGCATCGAGGTCGTCGAGGAGCACATCGACGAGGTCGTGGACCCGCTCGACGCGGCGGACGTGCGGGCGGCCGTGCTGCGCTACGCCCGCGAGGTGGCGTTCGCGACCGCCGCGATCTACGCGCGCGCCGCGGAGATCCGGGGCGCGTGGGACGCCCGGCTCGAGGCCCTGGTGGTGGACGCCGTGCTGCGCGCGGACGCCGACGAGACGGTGCTCAGCCGGGCCAGCGCCCTGGGCTGGGAGAGCCGCTCGGGGGTCTGCGTCGTGCTCGGCGCGATGCCCGGGGAGCGCCGCGAGACCGACCTCTTCGACGAGCTGCGCCGCTCCGCCCGCGGCGCCGGCGCCGACGCGCTGTGCGCCGTCCAGGGTGAGCGGCTCGTCGTCGTGCTCGGCGGCGTCGACGAGCGGCGCGCCGCCGCCGACGCCGTCGCCGAGCACTTCGGCGACGGCCCGGTGGTGGTCGGCCCGGTGGAGGCCAGCCTGCCCGAGGCGCACCGGTCGGCCCGCACTGCCGCGGCCGCCCACCGGGCCGCCCCCGGCTGGCCCGACGCGCCGCGCCCCGTGCACGCCGACGACCTGCTGCCGGAGCGGGCCCTGGCCGGCGACGGCCACGCGCGGCGGCACCTCGTGGACCACGTGTACCTGCCGCTGCTCGGCCCGCGCGGCTCCCTGCTCGACACCGTGACCGCGTACTACCGGGCCGGCGGCAGCCTCGAGGCGACCGCCCGCGAGCTCTACGTGCACGCGAACACCGTGCGCTACCGGCTGCGGCAGGCGCAGCGGGCGACCGGATTCGACCCGACGGACCCGCGGCAGGCGCTGACCTACCGCATCGCGCTGGTGCTCGGCCGCCAGTCGGGCCGCAGCGGCGCCGCCCCGGCTCCGCCGGCCCGACACGCCGCCCGACCCGGAAGCCGACGCGCGGCCTTTGTAGGACTCCTACAAAGAATACGCGGCTCTTTCGTGCTCGTCAGGGGCGAGGACAGGGCCCGGTACAGGCCACCATTGTCAGCGTGCTTGTGATCGTAGCTCCCGGACAGGGCGCCCAGTCCCCCGGCTTCCTGAAGCCGTGGCTGGAAGACGCCACCTTCAAGTCCCGCCTCGAGTGGCTCTCGACCGTGGCGAACGTCGACCTGGTGCACCACGGCACCGAGAGCGACGCCGAGACCATCAGGGACACCGAGATCGCGCAGCCGCTGCTCGTGGGCACGGCCCTCGTCGCGGCGCTGGAGCTCTTCCCGCACCCGGCCGACGCGTTCGGCCGCATCGGTGCGGTCGCCGGGCACAGCGTCGGCGAGCTCGCCGCCGCGGCCGGCGCCCGCGTGATCAGCGCCGAGCAGGCCATGGTGCTGGTGCGCGAGCGCGGCAAGGCGATGGCCGGGGCCGCGCGCCGCACCGATACCGGGATGACGGCCGTGCTCGGCGGCGACCGGGACGAGGTCCTGGCGACGCTCGAGCGGCACGACCTCACGCCCGCCAACGACAACGGCGCAGGTCAGGTCGTCGCCGCCGGCACGGCCGAGCAGCTCGCCGCGCTCGCGGACGACCCGCCGGCCAAGGCGCGGCTGACCCCGCTCAGCGTGGCCGGCGCGTTCCACACCGAGCACATGGAGCCCGCGGTCGGCCACATGGCCAACCTGGCCGGCTCGGTGTCGACGCACGACCCGCGCACGGCGCTGATCTCCAACCGTGACGGCAAGATCGTGCACGACGGCCAGGACGTGCTCAGGCGCCTGGTGGGCCAGATCGCCCGCCCGGTGCGCTGGGACCTGTGCATGGACACGATGCTCGACCTCGGCGTCACGGGGATGCTCGAGATGCCGCCGGCCGGCACGCTGACCGGCATCGCCAAGCGCGGCATGAAGGGCGTCGAGACGTTCGCCCTCAAGACCCCCGACCAGCTCGAGGACGCCCGCGCCTTCGTGGAGAAGCACGGCGAGCCCTCGCCGATGGACGCCACGCCGACGTGGCGGATGGTGGTCTCCCCCACGAAGGGCACGTTCCACCGCGACGCCGCGGCCGCCGAGGCCTCCGTCCTCGCGCAGCAGGCGACGATCGGCGAGATCGCCAGCCTGCGAGACAGCACCCCCGTCACCGCCCCGCACGGCGGCCAGATCGTCGAGTGGCTCGTCGAGGACGGGGACCTCGTCTCCCCCGGCCAGCCGCTCGTCCGCCTCCACCCGGAAGGGACCGCCTGATGGCCACCACTCTCGAGACCGGCAGGACCATGCCGGGCGCGGCGCTGCGCGGACTGGGCGCGTACCGCCCCGAGCGCGTCGTGCCGAACAGCGAGGTCATCGAGCAGATCGACTCCAGCGACGAGTGGATCCAGCAGCGCTCGGGCATCAAGACGCGCCGCTGGGCGGGCCCCGGGGAGTCCGTGCAGATGATGTCGGTCGAGTCCTCCCGCCGGGCGCTGGAGCAGGCCGGCCTCGAGCCGGGCCAGGTCGACTGCGTGATCGTCGCGACCGTCTCGCACATGATGCAGACGCCGGCGGTGGCCACGCTCATCGCGCACGAGCTCGGCACCGGCCAGGCCGCGGCGTTCGACATCTCGGCCGCCTGCGCGGGCTTCTGCCACGGCATCGCGATGGGCTCGGACATGATCCGCGGCGGCTCGGCCCGGCACGTGCTGGTGATCGGCGTGGAGCGCCTGAGCGACATCACCGACCCGACCGACCGCGGCACCGCCTTCATCTTCGCCGACGGCGCCGGCGCCGTCGTGCTCGGGCCGACGGACTCCGAGGAGGAGAACGGCATCGGCCCCGTCGTGTGGGGCTCCGACGGCGAGAAGTACGACCTGATCCGGCAGAAGGAGGACTGGCGCGACATCATCGCCGCCGGCGGCGAGGCCACGATGCCGCACCTGCAGATGCAGGGCAACGAGGTCTTCCGCTGGGCGTCCTACGCGATGGCGAAGGTCGCGACCCAGGCGCTGGACCGCGCCGGCGTCAAGGTCGAGGACCTCGACGTCTTCGTGCCGCACCAGGCCAACATGCGCATCACCGACGCCATGGCCCGCGCCATGAAGCTGCCCTCGCACGTGCGCATCGCCCGCGACATCGCCGACCAGGGCAACACGTCGGCGGCCTCCATCCCGCTCGCCCTCGACCGCATGGTCGCGGAGGGCGAGGCGAGCAGCGGCGACACGGCGCTGTTCGTCGCCTTCGGGGCCGGCCTGGCGTACGCCGCGCAGGTCGTCACGGTCCCCTGAGCCACCCACCCGGCTCACCCACCCGCTCGACCCACCCGCTCCACCCACCACGTTTCACCCCGTGCCGCGACGCGCACGGGGACACCGAAGGAAAGGAAGCAGCCTGATGGCCACCACCGAGGAAGTCCGCACCGACCTGGCCGAGATCGTCAACGAGGTCGCGGGCGTGCCCGCCGAGGACGTCCAGATGGACAAGAGCTTCGTCGACGACCTCGACGTCGACAGCCTCTCGATGGTCGAGGTGGTCGTGGCCGCCGAGGAGAAGTTCGGCGTCTCGATCCCCGACGACGAGGTCAAGAACCTGAAGACCGTCGGCGACGCGGTCGCCTTCATCGAGCGCGCCGCCAGCTGACGCGGCTGTCCCGGCCCGGGGTCCCCGGGCCGGGTCGCCCGCCCATCACCACCTGACCCGAAGCGGAGCAACCATGACCCACACGCGAGTCGTCGTCACCGGACTGGGGGCGACCTCCCCCGTCGGCGGTGACGCGCCGTCCACCTGGAACGCCCTGCTCGAGGGGCAGTCCGGCGTCCGCCAGCTCGAGCACGACTGGGCCGAGCAGCTCAACTGCCGCATCGCCGCCGAGGTGGCGGTGGACCCCAGCGAGGTGCTCGAGCGCGTCAAGGCCCGCCGGCTGGACCGCTCCGGGCAGCTGGCGATGATCGCCGCCAAGGAGGCCTGGGCCGACGCCGGCCTGGCCCCCGACGAGGGGGAGGACACCCGCACCGACCCCGAGCGGCTCTCCGTGGCGATCGCCTCCGGCATCGGCGGCATCCAGACGCTGCTGTCGAACTTCGACGTGCTCAAGGAGAAGGGCCCCCGCCGGGTCTCGCCGATGGCGATCCCGATGCTGATGCCCAACGGCCCCGCCGCGTCGGTCGGTCTCTACGTCGGCGCCAAGGGCGGCGTGCACACGCCCGTCTCCGCCTGCGCCTCGGGCAACGAGTCGATCTCGCTCGGCGTCGACCTGATCCGCCTCGGTCGCGCCGACGTCGTCGTCGTGGGCGGCACGGAGGCCGCCGTTCACCCGCTGCCGATGGCGGCGTTCGGCCAGATGATGGCCCTCTCGCGACGCAACGACGACCCCGCCGCCGCCTCGCGGCCGTGGGACACCGGCCGCGACGGCTTCGTGCTCGGCGAGGGCGCCGCGGTGCTCGTGCTGGAGTCCGAGGAGCACGCCCGGGCCCGCGGGGCCCGGGTGTACGCCGAGGTCGCCGGCGCCGGCATCACGGCCGACTCGCACGACATCGCCCAGCCGGACCCGGCGGGCGTGGGCGCGACGCGGGCCATGAAGCTCGCGCTCTCCCAGTCCGGCCTGGAGGCGGGCGACATCGCGCACGTGAACGCCCACGCCACCTCGACGCCGCAGGGCGACGTGGCCGAGGCGCTCGCGATCCGCACCGCGCTCGGCGAGGACACCCAGGCGGTGGTCACCTCGACGAAGTCGATGACCGGCCACCTGCTCGGGGCCGCGGGCGCGCTGGAGTCGCTGGCGGTCGTGATGGCGCTCCAGGAGCGCACGGTGCCGCCGACGATCAACCTCGAGGACCCGGACGACGTGGGCCTCGACCTGGCCGACAAGCGACGCGACCTGCCGGCGGGTGACGTCGCCGCGCTGAACAACTCGTTCGGCTTCGGTGGCCACAACGTCGCCATCGCGTTCAGGAGCGCCTGATGACCCAGACCAAGGAGCAGGCCCCCGCGAAGGGCGACAAGCAGGGCAAGCCGAAGAAGCTGCCCCGCGACCAGGACCCGCGCAACCCCGTCACCCGGCTGAAGGCGTTCTACGACGAGGGCACGCTCGACCTGCTCACGCCCGACGACGACTCCGGCATGCTCGCAGCCGTCGGCAACGTGCGCGGCACGCGCGTCGTTGCCTTCTGCTCCGACGCCACCGTGATGGGCGGCGCCATGGGCGAGGCCGGCTGCGACGTGGTCGTGCAGGCCTACCACCGGGCGATGACCGACGGGCTGCCGATCGTGGGCCTGTGGCACTCCGGCGGCGCACGGCTGGCCGAGGGCGTGCTCTCGCTGCACGCCGTGGGCCGCATCTTCCACGCGATGACCCAGGCCTCCGGCAAGATCCCGCAGATCTCCGTGGTGCTCGGCGCCGCGGCGGGCGGCGCGGCCTACGGCCCGGCGTTGACCGACGTGGTCGTGCTCGGCCCGGAGGGACGGATCTTCGTCACCGGGCCCGACGTGGTCCGCTCGGTCACGGGCGAGGACGTCGACATGGCGCGCCTCGGCGGCCCGGAGCCGCACGGCCGGCGCAGCGGCGTGGTCCACATCCTGACGGACTCCGAGCAGGAGGCGCTCGAGCGTGCGCGGGACACCGCGTCGCTGCTCGGCGCGCAGGGGCGGCTCGACCTCGACAGCGTCGAGGACCGCGACCTCTCGGACGCGCTGCCGGACTCGGCCAAGCGGGCGTACGACGTGCACCCGCTGGTGGACGAGGTCCTCGACGAGGGCACCACGCTCGAGCTGCACGCCCGCTGGGCGCCCAACATCGTCACCGCGCTGGGCCGCATGGGCGGCCGGACGGTCGGCGTGATCGCGAACAACCCGCTGCGGCTCGGCGGCTGCCTCGACAGCATGTCGGCCGAGAAGGCCGCCCGCTTCGTGCGGATGTGCGACGCGTTCGGCGTCCCGCTGGTCGTGCTCGTCGACGTGCCCGGGTACCTGCCCGGGCTCGGGCAGGAGTGGGACGGCGTGGTCCGCCGCGGCGCGAAGCTGCTGCACGCCTTCGGCGAGTGCGTCGTGCCGCGCGTGACGCTGGTGACCCGCAAGACCTACGGCGGCGCCTACATCGCGATGAACTCGCGCGCGCTGGGCGCCACCAAGGTCTTCGCCTGGCCCGGCGCCGAGGTGGCCGTGATGGGCGCCGTGGCCGCCGTGCGGATCCTGCACCGGCGCAAGCTCGCCGAGGTCGCACCCGACGTGCGGCCCCAGGTCGAGGCCGAGCTGGCCGAGGAGCACGAGCGGATCGCGGGCGGCGTCGACACCGCCGTCGAGATCGGCGTCGTCGACGAGGTCGTCCAGCCCAGCGCCACCCGCACCGCGCTGGCCCGCGCGATCGTGGACGAGTACCAGAACGCCGGCGTGCGCAAGGGCGTCCACGGCAACATCCCGCTCTGAGCGACGCGCGCACGCGCGACGAGGCCCCGGCCCCTCCTGGTGAGGGGCCGGGGCCTTGGTCGTGTGCCGGGTCTCAGACCACCTGGTGCAGCCAGCGGACGGGGGCGCCGTCCCCGGCGTGGCGGAACGTCTCCAGCTCGTCGTCCCACGGGCGCCCGACGAGCTTGTCGATCTCGAGCTCGAGGGAGGCCTCCCCCAGGGACGCCTTCACCGCGGCGGCCTTGAGCCGGTCCTCCGGGATCATGATGTCGCCGTGCAGGCCCGTCACCGCGTGGAAGACCCCGAGCGTGGGGGTGTAGGAGTAGCGCGCGCCCTCCGTCGCGGAGGTCGGCTCCTCGGTGATCTCGAAGCGGAGGTGGTTCCAGCCGCGCAGGGCCGAGGTCACCGCCGCGGCCGACCCGGCGTCGCCGGCCCAGGAGAGCTCGGAGCGGTAGGCGCCCGACTGCGCCGGCTGCGGGATCCACTCCATGTTGACGGCCAGGCCGAGGACACCCCCCACGGCCCACTCGATGTGCGGGCAGAGCGCGGACGGCGCTGAGTGCACGTAAAACACACCCCTCGTCGCGGCACGAGCGGTCGAACGTGTGGTCACCAGGACCTCCTTCATCTCCGGCGTCGAGATACGCCTTCCCCAGCGGCCTCGCTGCGGAGATGTCGGTGGTGCCCCCGTGACGGGTGTGTCGTTGTCAGTCCATTGTGACGCATGCGACCCCTGCGCGCCAGCAACCCGGCCGCGTGGGCGAGGATCCCGGGGTCAGGCCTCCTCGGCGCCGCGCTCCTCGAGGGACGCCGCCCGCTCCGCGGCGTCGGTGAGCTCCTCGCCGTCGATGGCGTGGGTGCGGTGGAACCAGGCCAGCGCGTCGGTGGGTCGGTCGGCGGCCTCGAGCGCGTCGGCGTACGCGTAGCGCAGCCGCACCACCCACGGTGCCCGCGTGCGCGTGCTCAGCGGTGCCTGCTCCAGCGTCCGCAGCGCGGCGTCGACCTGACCGAGGTCCCGGCGAGCGCCGGCCTCGACGATGGTCATCTCCGCCTTGGCCGCCGGCTCGAAGTTGGCGACCGCGGGGCTCTTGGCCAGCTTGAGGGCCTGCTCGGGCTGCTTCAGTGCCCGGTGGCAGTCGGCCATGATCGGCAGGTAGTCCGGCGCGCCGTTCATGCGCTTGGCCGCTCGCAGGTCGGCGAGCGCCTCCGCGTAGTGGCCGGCGGCGTACGCGGCCTCGCCGGTGGCCTCGCGGATCACGGCGAGCCGGGTGGCGCGCGCCCGGGCGGCCAGGCAGTGTCGGTAGGCCGTCTCGGGGTCCTCCTCGATGAGCAGCCCCGCCGCGACGAGGTGGCGCGCGACCCGCGCGGCCAGCTTCTCGGGCAGACCCTTCAGCTGTGCCGCCACCGAGCGGTCGAGCTCGGACCCCGTGACGTCGTCGGGGATGGGCGGGCCGTCGTAGATGGCCTGCTCCTCGGCCGTGCGCCGGGGCCGCCTCTGCTCCTGCGGGTCGTCGCCCGAGCGGGCCGGGCGCCCACGCTCGCCGCCGCGGGCCGGCGCGCCCTTCGCGTCCCTCGAGCCCGGCGACCCGGTGCCGCGACGCGACCCGCCGTGCTTCGACCGGTCGGCGGGGCCACCCCTGCCTCCGCTGCGTGCACCGCCTGGGCGGCGGTCGTCACCTCCGCGACCGGGTCGCCTCTGGTCGGCCATGATGCTGTGTCCTCTCGCGGCGGGCTGCCCGCCGTCGTGCGATGTGAAGGTAAATGACGTCGAGGCCACCCCCGGAATGACTTCCTCGGGATGGCCTCGACGTTTTCAAGGTGTTGTCCGGCGGCGTCCTACTCTCCCACAACCGCGGGGTTGCAGTACCATCGGCGCTGAGAGGCTTAACTTCCGGGTTCGGAATGGGGCCGGGTGTTTCCCTCTCGCTGTGGCCGCCGTGACGTCTGGTGAACCAGACCCGTTGTGCTGTTGTGTGTTCCAGCTCGGGTTGTGGTTCGGGAGCTGCACAGTGGACGCTGTCTGATTGTTTGTGTGTGTTACGCACGTGTTTGTTGCTCGTTGTGTCGTGTGGGGTTTGTCGTTTCCGCGACCGTTCCCGCACCTACACGCTTGGGTGTGGTTGTGGGGGTTGGTCGTGGTGTGTGGTGACAAGCCCTCGGCCTATTAGTACCGGTCGGCTGGGCATTGCTGCTGTACACCTCCGGCCTATCAACCCAGTGTTCTGCTGGGGGCCTTACCCGGTTGTCCCGGTGGGAAACCTCATCTTGAAACGTGCTTCCCGCTTAGATGCATTCAGCGGTTATCACTTCCGAACGTAGCCAACCAGCCGTGCTCCTGGCGGAACAACTGGCACACCAGAGGTTCGTCCATCCCGGTCCTCTCGTACTAGGGACAGCCTTTCTCAAGTTTCCTGCGCGCGCGGCGGATAGGGACCGAACTGTCTCACGACGTTCTAAACCCAGCTCGCGTGCCGCTTTAATGGGCGAACAGCCCAACCCTTGGGACCTACTCCAGCCCCAGGATGCGACGAGCCGACATCGAGGTGCCAAACCATCCCGTCGATATGGACTCTTGGGGAAGATCAGCCTGTTATCCCCGGGGTACCTTTTATCCGTTGAGCGACCACGCTTCCACTTGCCATGGCCGGATCACTAGTTCCGACTTTCGTCCCTGCTCGACACGTCTGTCTCACAGTCAAGCTCCCTTGTGCACTTACACTCGACACCTGATTGCCAACCAGGATGAGGGAACCTTTGAGCGCCTCCGTTACTTTTTGGGAGGCAACCGCCCCAGTTAAACTACCCATCAGGCACTGTCCCTGATCCGGATAACGGACCGAGGTTAGACATCTAGTACGACCAGAGTGGTATTTCAACGATGACTCCACCCGCACTGGCGTGCGGGCTTCACAGTCTCCCACCTATCCTACACAAGCCGAACCAAACACCAATACCAAATTGTAGTAAAGGTCCCGGGGTCTTTCCGTCCTGCCGCGCGTAACGAGCATCTTTACTCGTAGTGCAATTTCGCCGAGTCCATGGTTGAGACAGCGCCCAAGTCGTTACTCCATTCGTGCAGGTCGGAACTTACCCGACAAGGAATTTCGCTACCTTAGGATGGTTATAGTTACCACCGCCGTTTACTGGGGCTTAAGTTCAGCGCTTCACCACCACAAGGGTGGCTAACGCGTCCCCGTAACCTTCCAGCACCGGGCAGGAGTCAGTCCGTATACCTCGTCTTACGACTTCGCACGGACCTGTGTTTTTAGTAAACAGTCGCTTGGGCCTGGTCTCTGCGGCCCTCCCCGCTGCCCCCAGCTAGTGGGTTCACGGGTCGGGCCCCCCTTCTCCCGAAGTTACGGGGGCATTTTGCCGAGTTCCTTAACCATGGTTCTCTCGATCGCCTCGGTATTCTCTACCTGATCACCTGAGTCGGTTTGGGGTACGGGCGGCGCATAGCTCGCTAGAGGTTTTTCTCGGCAGCATAGGATCATCGGCTTCCCCCAAGAGGGGTCCCCGTCGGATCTCAGGATCGACCAGTCAAGGCCTGCGTCGCGGATTTGCCTACGACGCTCCCTACATCCTTGGCCACAGACAACCATCGCTGTGGTCCGACTACCTTCCTGCGTCACCCCATCACTTGACTACTACCGGTTCGGGTCGTGCGCTCCGCCTGCGCTGCCACCCCCGAAGGGGCGCTTCACGCAGGTTTCGGGCACTTAGCATCACCAGGTTCGTCATGGGCGCTACGTTGCCGGTACGGGAATATCAACCCGTTGTCCATCGACTACGCCTGTCGGCCTCGCCTTAGGTCCCGACTTACCCAGGGCAGATGAGCTTGACCCTGGAACCCTTGATCATTCGGCGGACGAGTTTCTCACTCGTCTTTCGCTACTCATGCCTGCATTCTCACTCGTGTCGCCTCCACCACTGGATCACTCCGCGGCTTCTGCGGCGACACGACGCTCCCCTACCCATCAACACCACTGGACCACCACCATCAAGGGCGGCAGCCGATGCCACACCACAAGGGCGTGCGTGTCGATGCCATAGCTTCGGCGGATGACTTGAGCCCCGCTACATTGTCGGCGCGGAATCACTTGACCAGTGAGCTATTACGCACTCTTTCAAGGATGGCTGCTTCCAAGCCAACCTCCTGGTTGTCCGTGCGACTCCACATCCTTTTCCACTTAGTCACCGCTTAGGGGCCTTAGCTGATGGTCTGGGCTGTTTCCCTCTCGACCACGGAGCTTATCCCCCGCAGTCTCACTGCCGTGCTGCGCTTACCGGCATTCGGAGTTTGGTTAACGTCAGTAACCTGATAGGGCCCATCGGCTATCCAGTGCTCTACCTCCGGCAAGAAACACACGACGCTGCACCTAAATGCATTTCGGGGAGAACCAGCTATCACGGAGTTTGATTGGCCTTTCACCCCTATCCACAGGTCATCCCCTCAGTTTTCAACCTAAGTGGGTTCGGGCCTCCACGCAGTCTTACCCACGCTTCACCCTGCCCATGGATAGATCACTCCGCTTCGGGTCCTGAACGCGCTACTGTCCCCAAAAGGGGTACGCCCTATTCGGACTCGCTTTCGCTACGGCTACCCCACACGGGTTAACCTCGCAACACGCCGCAGACTCGCAGGCTCATTCTTCAAAAGGCACGCCGTCACCCGCCCACCAGCAAGCTGGCGTCAGGCTCCGACGGATTGTAGGCGCACGGTTTCAGGTACTATTTCACTCCCCGCCAGGGGTACTTTTCACCTTTCCCTCACGGTACTGGTCCGCTATCGGTCACCAAGAAGTATTTAGGCTTGACGGGTGGTCCCGCCAGATTCACACGAGATTTCAGGAGTCTCGTGCTACTCGGGGCAACGCCATACGAAGCCACCCACAGACATCTACCGGGCTCTCACCGTCTACGGCGCCGCATTCCAACGGACTTCGACTACGCGGATGGTTGATCACTCCGCACCGGCACGGCAGCACCAGTACAAGCGACCCCAACAACCCCTGGCCTGCAACCCCTGCCGGGTATCACACAGACCAGGTTTAGCCTCTTCCGCTTTCGCTCGCCACTACTCACGGAATCACAATTGTCTTCTCTTCCTGCGGGTACTGAGATGTTTCACTTCCCCGCGTTCCCTCCACACACCCTATGTATTCAGGTGCGGGTGACTGGACATGACTCCAGCCAGGTTTCCCCATTCGGACACCCCCGGATCAACGCTCGGTTGCCAACTCCCCAGGGCTTATCGCAGGCTCCAACGTCCTTCATCGGCTCTCGGTGCCAAGGCATCCACCATGCGCCCTCAGTAGCTTGTCACAACAACACCACTACCAACACCAACAACCACACCAGACAAAACCAGTGCAGCCATCGGCAAACAAAGCACATGCACTACAAACAATCCACACACCCCCAAGAAGACACCCACCACCAGCAAAACCAGCAGCAAGCATCACCAGACCAAAGGGGCATGCAGACACACCACGACACACCACAAGACCACCCGACCCCCAACAACAGGGCCAGGCACCTCGCGGCATGCCAAAAGATGCATCGCGTCCACTGTGCAGTTCTCAAACAACAACCCGGCCCACCAGCACCCCACCACCACCAACACGGCAGCAGGCATCTGGCCCAGGACAGAGCAACCACCCCACGGGTGATCCCTCAGGACCCAACAGTGTGCCCCCACCCCACAGCCGACTCACCAGAGCCAACCAACCAGGGCGGGCACAGGCCAACCACCCGGCGAACCGGACCAGCTGACCTGCGATACCAGTCGATGTTCCACATTCGGACACACTCACTCAACACACCCACCCCCAACGGGCGGGCGCCAACGGTGCGTGCTCCTTAGAAAGGAGGTGATCCAGCCGCACCTTCCGGTACGGCTACCTTGTTACGACTTCGTCCCAATCGCCAGCCCCACCTTCGACGGCTCCCTCCCACAAAGGGGTTGGGCCACCGGCTTCGGGTGTTGCCGACTTTCGTGACGTGACGGGCGGTGTGTACAAGGCCCGGGAACGTATTCACCGCAGCGTTGCTGATCTGCGATTACTAGCGACTCCGACTTCATGGGGTCGAGTTGCAGACCCCAATCCGAACTGAGACCGGCTTTTTGGGATTCGCTCCCCCTCACGGGATCGCAGCCCTTTGTACCGGCCATTGTAGCATGCGTGAAGCCCTGGACATAAGGGGCATGATGACTTGACGTCATCCCCACCTTCCTCCGAGTTGACCCCGGCAGTCTCCCATGAGTCCCCAGCCCGGCGAACCGGCTGCTGGCAACATGGAACGAGGGTTGCGCTCGTTGCGGGACTTAACCCAACATCTCACGACACGAGCTGACGACAGCCATGCACCACCTGTACACCCCCAAAAGAAGCCCCATCTCTGGAGCGGCAGGGTGTATGTCAAACCCAGGTAAGGTTCTTCGCGTTGCATCGAATTAATCCGCATGCTCCGCCGCTTGTGCGGGCCCCCGTCAATTCCTTTGAGTTTTAGCCTTGCGGCCGTACTCCCCAGGCGGGGCGCTTAATGCGTTAGCTGCGGCACGGAACCCGTGGAATGGATCCCACACCTAGCGCCCAACGTTTACGGTGTGGACTACCAGGGTATCTAATCCTGTTCGCTACCCACACTTTCGCTCCTCAGCGTCAGGTCATGCCCAGAGAACCGCCTTCGCCACCGGTGTTCCTCCTGATATCTGCGCATTTCACCGCTACACCAGGAATTCCGTTCTCCCCTGCATACCTCGAGTCTGCCCGTATCGGAAGCAAGCCAGATGTTAAGCACCTGGTTTTCACTCCCGACGCGACAAACCGCCTACGAGCCCTTTACGCCCAATAATTCCGGACAACGCTCGGACCCTACGTATTACCGCGGCTGCTGGCACGTAGTTGGCCGGTCCTTCTTCTGCACCTACCGTCACTTCCGCTTCGTCGGTGCTGAAAGAGGTTTACAACCCGAAGGCCGTCATCCCTCACGCGGCGTTGCTGGATCAGGCTTCCGCCCATTGTCCAATATTCCCCACTGCTGCCTCCCGTAGGAGTCTGGGCCGTGTCTCAGTCCCAGTGTGGCCGGTCACCCTCTCAGGCCGGCTACCCGTCAACGCCTTGGTAGGCCATCACCCCACCAACAAGCTGATAGGCCGCGAGCTCATCCCACACCGCTAAACCGCTTTCCACACGTCCACATGCGCAGACGCGTCATATCCGGTATTAGACCCAGTTTCCCGGGCTTATCCCAGAGTGCAGGGCAGATTACTCACGTGTTACTCACCCGTTCGCCGCTCGTGTACCCCCGAAAGGGCCTTACCGCTCGACTTGCATGTGTTAAGCACGCCGCCAGCGTTCGTCCTGAGCCAGGATCAAACTCTCCATTGAAAAACAACAACCAACACCCACCAAAAAAGGCAGACGAAGGCAAGAGAAAACCCTGACAAACAAACCCTGACAAAATTGCCAGAATCAATCCATCAAAGGAACCATCAACACACCACACCAACAAAGGCGCGGCATGCGACAGGTCAAATCAATTCATCGACTATCAAACACACTGTTGAGTTCTCAAGAATCACACGCACACCGGGGTCGTCAGGACTGTTGCGTCCTGGCTCCCCCCGGGGCCGAGGTGAAACAGTACCGGAGTGGTGCGGGTCCCGGCGAACCGGGCCCCCTCCGGCCTTGCCGGGGCCGGGAGCCCGGCCGAGTGGCCTTGCTCCCCGTCGCTTCCCGGCGACAGAGAAAACACTAGGGGGCCCCGCGACGCGGGATCAAATCGAGGCGGCGTGACGCGGGGCACCCCGCCTCAGGCGGGCTCCACGGGGAGCGTCCGCGCCTCCCGCGGGCCGTGGCAGCCCGCCAGCCGCAGCGCCTCGGTGACCTCCTGCTCCAGGCGGGCGAGCAGCTGCCGCACGCCCTCCTCGCCCCTGGTCAGCGCCAGCAGCACCGGGCGGCCGAGGAACACGGCGTCCGCGCCGAGGGCCAGCGCGGTCAGCACGTCCAGCCCGGAACGCAGGCCACCGTCGACCAGCACGCGCGGCTCCCCCGGCCCGGCGCCCGGGGTGCCGGGGGCGGGCGCGGACCGCGTCGCGGCCGCCACCTCCACCAGCGACGCCGCCGTGCTGCGGACCCGGTCGAGCTGGCGCCCGCCGTGGTTGGAGACCCACACGCCCGCGGCGCCCGCCTGCACGCTGCGGACCGCGTCGTCCGGGTGCAGCACGCCCTTCACGACCACGGGCAGCCCGGTCGTCGCCGCCAGCCAGGCGATGTCGTGCGGGCCGAGGTCGGTCGCCTTCTCGGACCCGGGGGCGTCCCGCTGGTCCGGGTCGACGTTGAGGCGCAGCGTGGCGGGGTCCACGTCCCCCCACACGTCCGTGGGCCCGGCGGGGTACTTCGTGCCCACGACGGGGGTGTCGACGGTCAGGACCACCGCACTCGCGCCGGCGGTCACGGCTCGCTCGAGCATCGGGACGGCGAGGGTGCGGTCCGCGGGCAGGTAGGCCTGCACCCACCACGTCGCGCCCGTGGCGCCGATGTCGGCGAAGAGCGTGCCGGCGTTGCTGGAGACCACCATCGGCACGCCCGCCGGCGCGCACGCCCGGGCCACGGCCAGCTCGCCGTCGGGGTGCACCTCGCGCTGCAGCGTCGTGGGCGCGACGCCCCACGGGGGTGCCTGGCTGCCGTCGACGTGCCGCGTGCCGAGGTCGATGGACGTCACGTCGCGCAGCGAGCGGGGCACGATCCGGTGCCGCGACCAGGCGGCCTCGGCCTCCGCCGCGGTGACCCCGTCGCGCGCGCCGGTGAGGACGTACTCGAGCACCGGCGCGGGCAGGGCCGCCCGCGCCTGCGCCGCGAGCACCTCGAGCCAGCGGCGGACGTCGGCGCGGGTCGGCCGCGGCGGGGCGACGTCGGGTGGCCACGGCGCCCTCAGACGACCTCGACGCCGGCGAGGTTCTTCTTCCCGCGCCGCAGCACCAGCCAACCGTCGAGGACGTCGTCGGGCCCGGGCACGAGCTCGGGGTCCTCGACCCGGCGGTTGTTCAGGTAGGCACCGCCCTCGGAGACCGTGCGCCGCGCCTCGCCCTTGCTGCGCGCGAGCCCGCCTGCACGAACAGGTCCAGCACCCCGGGCATCGCGCCCGCCTCGACCCGGGTGGAGCCCGCCTCGCGCAGCGCCGCGCCGAGCGTGCGGCCGCCCAGCCCGGCGAGGTCGCCGCTCCCGAAGAGCGCGGCCGAGGCCGCCTTGATGCGCTCCGTCTCCTCGGCGCCGTGCACCAGCGTCGTCACGTGCTCGGCCAGCGCCCGCTGGCCGACGCGGCGGAACGGCGCCTCGGCGTGCTCGGCCTCGAGCGCCTCGATCTCCTCGCGCGCCAGGAAGGTGAAGATGCGCAGCAGCTCGCCCACCTTGGCGTCCTCGACGTTCAGCCAGAACTGGAAGAACGCGTAGGGGGAGAGCATCTCGGGGTCCAGCCAGAGCGCCCCGCCCTCGGTCTTGCCGTACTTGGTGCCGTCGGAGCGCGTCAGCAGCGGGGTGACGAACGCGTGCGCCGAGTCACCGTCCGCCCGCCGGATGAGCTCGACGCCGGCGGTGATGTTGCCCCACTGGTCGGAGCCGCCCAGCTGGAGGTCCACGCCGTGCTCGCGGTGCAGGTGCAGGAAGTCCAGCGACTGCAGCAGCACGTAGCTGAACTCGGTGTAGCTGATGCCGTCCTCGAGCCGGTTGCGCACGACGTCGCGGGCGAGCATCCGGTTGACGGGAAAGTGCTTGCCGACGTCGCGCAGGAAGGCGATGGTCGACAGGCCCTTGGTCCAGTCGAGGTTGTTGACCATCGACGCGGCGTTCGGGCCGTCGAAGGAGAGGAACGGCTCCACCTGGCGGCGCACGCGGTCGGTCCACTCCTCCACGACCTCGGCGGTGTTCAAGGTGCGCTCGCCGGAGTCGCGGGGGTCGCCGATCATGCCGGTCGCGCCGCCGACCAGCGCGTACGGCGTGAGCCCGGCGTCCTGCAGCCGCCGCGCGGTCAGCACCTGGACGAGGTGGCCCATGTGCAGGCTCGGGGCGGTCGGGTCGAAACCGACGTAGAAGCGCACGTCCCCCTCGTCGATCGCCGCGCGCAGGGCGTCGAGGTCCGTCGAGTGGGCGATGAGGCCGCGCCACTCGAGGTCGTCGAGGACGTGGGGGGCGGACGACACGGTGCTCCTGCGGGGTTCGGGCGCGCTGGCCGCGCGCTGGTCGGGCAGTGGCCGGGCGGCGCCAGTCTGCCGCATGGCCGGAGGACGTGAGCCAGACGCACGGGGCCCGCAGCCCGCCGCGGCTCGGTGCCGGGCGGGTCCGGCTCCTAGGATCGAGCGAGATGACCACGCCAGCGACCCCGCGCCCCGCCGCGGCCCCGACCGCGCGAAGGGGGCAGACCGCATGATCGGCGGTCGCTACACCCTGCGCGAGGAGGTCGGCCGCGGCGGCATGGGTGCCGTGTGGCTCGCCCGGGACGAGACCCTCGGCCGCTCCGTCGCGCTGAAGCGCCTCGGCATGGAGACCACCGGGGACGAGGCCCAGGATCTCGCCCGCGCCGAGCGCGAGGCGCGGCTGGCCGCGATGCTCAACCACCCCAACGTCGTCGCCGTCTTCGACCTCGTGGTCGACGACGGCCAGCGCTGGCTGGTGATGGAGTACGTCCCCTCCGTCACGCTCGCCGCGCTGGTGCGCCGCGACGGCCCGCTCTCCCCCGACCGGGCCGCGGCGCTGCTGCACCAGGCGGCCGACGCGCTGGCCGCGGCCCACGACGCGGGGATCGTGCACCGGGACGTGAAGCCGTCCAACATCCTCATCACCGACGCCGGCCGGGCGAAGCTGACGGACTTCGGCATCGCCCGCGCGCAGGCCGACGCCTCGCTGACGCGTACCGGGCTGGTCACCGGCTCGCCGGCCTACCTCGCCCCCGAGGTCGCCTCGGGCACGGCGGCGTCGTACGCCTCCGACGTCTGGTCGCTGGGCGCCACGCTGTTCCACGCGCTGGCGGGACGCCCGCCGTTCGACGTGGGCGAGAACGTCGTCGGCGCGCTCTACAGGATCGTGCACGAGGAGCCCCCGCGGATCGACGACCGCGCGGGTCGGCTGGCCACGCTGCTGCGGAACACGATGGCCTCGGACCCGCAGGACCGCTGGTCGATGGCGCGCGTGCGCGACGAGCTCGCGGGTGGCTCCGAGGCGTCGGGCGCGCCCGCGGACGGCTCCGACACGGGGACCCGCGCCATGACCCGGCCCCTCGCGGCCGGCGCGGCCGGCGCGGCCGGCGCGCTGCGCCCCGGGCGACAGGAGCGTGCCGGGGCCGAGCAGGCCGCGACCGGCGGTGCCGACGACACCGCCGAGACACCCCGGGCCCAGGAGACAGCCACGCCGCGGGCCGCCGAGCGCTCCGCCGACGGCGGCGGCTCCTGGGTCGCCTCGACGCCGCAGGTGCTCGCCGAGGGCGAGCGGCGCTCCCGCTCGCGGGCCACCCCGCTGATCATCGGCGCCGTGGTGCTCGTGCTCCTCGCCGGCATCGTCGGCGTGCTGCTGGCGACCGGTGGCGACGACTCGCCGGGCCCGTCGGCCGAGCAGAGCACCGCGCAGTCGCCCTCACCGAGCGAGAGCGAGTCGCCGTCCGAGTCACCGAGCGAGTCGCCAAGCGAGTCGCCGTCCGAGTCGCCGACGCCGACGCCCACCGCCGGCGGCATGCGGACCTTCGTGAGCGACTACGTGGCCGCGGCGACCAGCGACCGCCGCGCCGCCTTCCAGATGCTGACGCCGGGCTTCCAGGCCGAGAGCGGCGGCTTCTCGGGCTACGACGGCTTCTGGGGCAAGGTCGCCAACGCGTCGGTCTCGAACGTCCAGGCCGACCCGGGCTCGCTCACCGTCTCCTACGACATCGACTACGTCTTCAGCGGCGGGCGGCGCGAGGGCGACTCGGTGCAGCTCAGGCTGGTCTTCCGCGACGGGGAGTACCTCATCGCCGGGGAGGCCTGAGCCGCGCTCACGTCGGGCTTGCCGAAGAGCTGGCCCCAGTAGTGCCCCCAGCGGCTCGCCGGGCCGCCGTCGTACCAGCCGACGCCGAGATGCTTCCAGCGCGGGTCCATCAGGTTGCGGCAGTGCCCGGGACTCTTGCGCCACTGGGCGACGACCCGCCGTGGCGAGGCATAGCCGGCGGCGAGGTTCTCGCCCACGACCTCCCAGTCGTAGCCGGCCGCGGTAGCCCGCACGTCGGGTCCGGCCCCGGTGACCCGGTCGCGGTGCCCGAAGAATCGGTGCTTGGCCATGCGGCGCGCGTAGGTCTGTGCCGCCGCGGCCAGCCGGTCGTCGTGACGCAGCCTCGGGACGGGGCGTTGCCACCTGCCGCCGCAGTGCGTCCCGGCCTTGCGGAGGCGGTTGACACGGTCGACCACCTCGGTGGTGAGCCGGTCGGCGCGGCGGGAGCCGCGGGAGACGCGCACCGTCCGGGTGGACGTCACCGCTCGCTTGGCGGTGCCGGTGCCGCGCACCAGGAGGCGCAGCTGGCCGCTCGTCGGCGGGACGCCGCGGACGCGGGTGCGCCCGTTGCTCCCGGTGCGGCGGCGGTCCAGCGGGTGCCAGGAGCGACCCCAGCGACGGTGCTGGAGCACGACCTTGCGGTCGGCGGTGCGGCCGCCGCTGCGCACCCGGATGCGGGTGCTGACGGCGGACCCCGCGGGGATCGAGGTCGGGGCGGTCTTCCACCCGCCCACCCGGGTGGTCTGGCGCTGGCCGGCCTCGGCAGGGGTGGCGAGGACGGTCCAGACCAGGAGGACGGCAAGGGCGCTGGTCAGGGTGCAGGGAAGGGGTCTCACGGAAAAAGAACGTAAAGAAATCAACGATCACGTGCGCACACAATCGCGACACACCATACGAACGGGCACCCGTGGAGTAGTCCGAACGGGTCAGCCGACCCGCGACGCAGGTCCCGCGACGGCCGACGCCGTGCGGCGCCCCGGGTGGTTCCCCGTGCCGATCCCCGCCACCGGCCCGGTAGGTTGCTGCCGCGCGGGGGCGGTAGCTCAGCCGGTCAGAGCAGAGGACTCATAATCCTTGGGTCGCGGGTTCGAGCCCCGCCCGCCCCACCGAACCGGGTGCGGGGCTGCGGGGGTCCCCGCGGGACGCGCGGTAGGCCTCCAGCACGGGCAGGGCGCGCTCGACTCGCGGCCTCCAGGGCGGCCACGAGCGGGGTGTAGGCCTCGGCGGGGCAGCCCGCCTCGTCCCGGAGCTCCACCGCGCGCGCGGCGACGCCCACCTCCGTGAGCCCCAGGTTCAGGGCCGAGCCGGCGAGCTTGTGCGCCGCCTGCTCCACGGCCTCGAGGTCCTGGGCCGCAATCGCCGCCCGGATGTCGTCCAGGAGCTGGGGCTGCTGGGCGACGAAGTTGGCGAGCGCGTTGGCCAGGTACGTCTCGGCACGCGGACCCATCTCCAGGAGCGCGTCGAGACGCGAGGCGTCCAGCACCGTGCGGGTCTCGTCCTCCGCCTCGGCGGGCGTGCCGTGCGCGGCGCCCTCCCCCGCCTCGTCCGGCGCGGCGCCGTCGGCGGTCCCGCGCGGCTTCGGCGGGACCCTCGGGTCGAGGGCGTCGAGGATGGCCGGGGGGACGGCCGGGAGGACGCCCGGCGGGACGGCCGGGTCGGGTGGCGTGCCCGGAGGCTCGGTGGTCGCCGGCACGGCCGGCGACCCGGCCAGCCCGTGGGGGCTCGCCGGCACCCACCGCACCAGGGCCGCACCCAGCTTGTTCAGCTCGACGGGCTTGGTCAGGTAGTCGTCCATGCCCGAGGCCAGGCAGCGCTCGCGCTCCCCGTCGACGGCGGCGGCCGTCATCGCGATGATCGGCGTGCCCGGGCCGTGCCGCTTCCGCATGGCGCGGGTGGCGTCGTACCCGTCCATCCGCGGCATCTGCACGTCCATCAGCACGCCGTCGTGCCGCTCCGGGTCGAACAGCTCGACCGCCTCGATGCCGTCCTCGGCGAGGTCGAACTCGTAGCCGAGCGACTCCAGCATGCCGGTGGCGACCAGCTGGTTGACCTGGTTGTCCTCGACGACCAGGACCCGCGGCCGGTCGGTGCGCACGAGCGTGGCCGTGGTCGCGCTGACCGGTTCCTCGTCCTCGTCCACGCCGAGCAGCGCGTCGCGCAGCGACGCGTTGGTCACCGGCTTGGTGAGCACCTGGACCGTGGGCTCGCGCATCGCCCACACCACGGCCGCGTCGGGCCGCTGGGTGAGGAGCAGGAACGAGGGCTCGTCGCCGACCAGGGCGAGCAGGTCGGCGGTCTGCGTGATCTCGTGCGGGCGCGCCGCCGGGACGTCGACCACCACGGCCTCGTAGGGGTCGTCCGCGGCCGTCGCGGCGTGCACGGCGACCGCCGCCGTGTCGCCGTCGGTCACGCAGTCGACGCGGGTGCGCCACAGGGCGAGCTGGTCGTGCAGGGCGGCGGCCCGCGAGCTCGAGTCGCTCACCACGAGCACGCGCCCGCCGGAGAGCCGGGCCCGCGCCACGTCGTCGTCGGGGCAGGTCCGCGAGCCGCGGGGCACCTCGAGGGTGGCCGTGAACGTGAAGGTGCTGCCCTCGCCGAGGGTGCTGACCACGGACAGCTCGCCGTCGAGCGCCCGGGCGATGTGGCGGCTGATCGACAGCCCCAGCCCGGTGCCACCGTGCACCCGCGTGGTCGACAGGTCGGCCTGTGAGAAGTCGTCGAAGACCCGCTCCAGGGCCTCGGCGGCGATGCCCTGGCCGGTGTCGGTGACGTCGATCGTCAGGCGCACGCGCCGGCCGATCCAGCTGCTGCCCACGTGCACCAGCACGTGGCCCGTCTCGGTGAACTTCACGGCGTTGGAGACCAGGTTGCTCAGCACCTGGCCCAGCCGGGTCGGGTCGCCGGCGAGCACCTCGGGCACCTCGGGGTCGCAGGCGACCGCGAGCTCGACGCCCTTGCGGCGCGCCGCGTCGCCCATCAGCTCGGCGGCGCGGTCGCAGACCTCGCGCACCTCGAAGTCGACGGTCTCGAGCTCGAGGTGGCCAGCCTCGATCTTCGAGAGGTCGAGCACGTCGTTGACCAGGCGCAGCAGCGAGCGGCCCGCGTCGCGGATGCCGCGGGCCAGCTGCCGCTGGCGGCGCTCCAGCGAGGTCTTGAGCATCAGGTCGTTGAGGCCGATGACCCCGTTCAGCGGGGTCCGGATCTCGTGGCTCATCACGGCCAGGAACTCCGACTTCGCCTGCGAGGCGAGGATGGCCTCGTCGCGGGCGGCCTGGAGCTGCTGCTCGGCGTGCTCGCGCTCCACCACCCGGGAGAGCAGCGTCGCCGTCTCGCCGACGGTCGACATGAGCTGCTCGGGCTCCTCCGGCACCCCCGCGGTGGTCAGGGTGAACACCGCGTGCACGCTGCCCGCGAAGTGCACCGGGAACGCGACCACCGTGCCCGTGCTGTCGTAGCGGACCTCGCGGCCGTTCAGCGCCTCGCGGGCGATCGCGTGGTCGCCGCCGTCGTCGGACTCCTCCGGCGGCACGACCAGCGCGATCACGTCCCCGCCGTCCCGGTCGGGCACGAAGGCCCGCACGGTGGCCCACTCGGGGCGATCGCGGACGAAGACGCGCAGCTCCGCGAGCACGTCGTGCAGGCTGCGGGCGTCGTTGCAGGCGGTGGCGACGGCCTGCACCAGGGCGTTGCGCGCGATGTGGCGCTCCAGCGCCTGCTCGGTCTGCTTGTGCGCGGTGACGTCCTGCTGCGTGCCGGCGATGCCGACGACGGTGCCGTGCTCGTCGCGGCGCTCGATGCCGCGGCCGCGGGTCCAGATCCAGCCGTCGGGGCCGGCGACGCGGACCACCACGTCGAAGTCGCCGCCGTCGGTCAGCACCGCGGCGAGCTGCCCCTCGAGGTGCCCGCGGTCGTCCTCGTGGACCCGGGCGAGCCAGTCGGCGGTCGGCAGCGGGTCGCCCGGCTGGAGGCCGAAGACCTCGCACAGGGCGACGCTCGAGCAGGTGATCGTCTCCGCCTCGGCGTCCACGTAGAAGCTGCCCAGGCGCGCGATGTCGTGCGCCTCCGCCAGCTGCCGGCGGTTCTCCGCGAGCTCGTCCATGCGCCGGCGGCGCTCCTCGTTGACGCTGAGCCGGTGCAGGACGCCCACGATCTCGTCGTCCTCGCGCAGGATCTGCTCACTGACGAGCGTCCACATGCCGGTGCCGTCGTGACGCACGAAGTAGACGTCGACGGGCTCGGGGTTCGCCCGGCCGGCGCGCACGTCCTCGAGATGGGCCTCGAACTGGACCCTGCCGGCCTCGTCCAGGGTGTCGTAGACCGTGAGCTCGGCGAACTCCTCCCGGGGCAGGCCGAACATCGAGGCCATGGCCGGGTTGGCGTACCGCGTGCGGCCGTCGAGGCCGATGACCCACAGGCCATCGACGGACGTCTCCGCCATGTCTCGGTAGAAGCTCTCCACGGGATTCCCCTCCTCCGAACATGGAACCCGCTGTCAGAACGTCCTGTCCGCGTTTCGTGGGGCTGGGGACCCGTTTCGCGCCATCGGAACCGGCGCCGGTCTAAACCGGGTCAGCCGACCCCGGCCCACGCACGACGGCGGTGCCGGCCCCTCGGGCCGACACCGCCGTCGTGTCGTACGGGGGCTCGCGCGAGCCCCGGGTTGGATCAGCCCTGGTCGGCGGGCTGCGTGTTCACCGTGATCTTGGCGGTGCCCACGAGCAGCCCGGGCTTCACGGCGTCGGTGCCGAACGTGTCGTTCAGCAGCGGCGCGGCGACCGGCGAGATCATCACCTTGGTGCCCTCCAGGACGGCGTTCTCGCCCTCGGTGGCCAGCGGCTCGAGGGTGCGACCGTCCAGGGAGAACAGGTACGCGCTGGTCACGGCGGTCTCGCCGTTGACGCTCACGTCGCCGTAGACGCGCGAGGCGCCCGGGTCGACGTTCAGGTTGGTCAGCTCGACCGTGGTGTCACCCGCGGAGAGCGACAGGCCGGAGCCCTCGTGCTGCAGCTGGCCGATGACGTACGGCGAGACGGCGCCCTTCTCGAAGACGGTGACGTTGCCGCCGGTGATCGGGAAGGACAGGGTGCCGTTGGCCAGCTCGCCCTCGCCGGTCGTGGCGGGGGTCAGGCCCAGCTGCCCGAGGGCGTCGACGAAGCCCTCGTCGAGCACGATCTCGGTCTGCTCGCCCTGGAGCGCGTCGACCGACGCCACCGGCTGCGGGGCCTGCTGCTCGGCGCTGGCCGAGGAGCTCTCGGAAGACGTGGAGCTGGTCTCGGCGTCCGCGGAGCAGGCCGCGAGCGGGACGGAGACCAGGGCGGCGGTGGCGACTGCGGCGAGGCCGCGGCGGGTGTTCGAGGTGAGGGTGCGCATGTGGGTGGCGCTCCTCTCGTCACTGGGGTCGCGCCCGGTAGAGCGCGCTGTCGTGGGGCATTCGGGGGCACGGCGCGACCGGATGGGCCCCGATGGCCGCCGTCGTGGTGATCTGGGGACACCCGGGTGACCTCGGTCGGTCCCGGCGGGGGCCGGTCGCCTAGGTTGAGCGGGTGCTGGTCCGCCGAACTGACCGACGTCTCCGGCTGGACGTCGTCGCCGTCGCGGTCGGGCTGGGCGCGCTCGTCGTCTACGAGCTGCACGGGCACGGGGGCTCGTTGACCCGCGACCTGGGGATCTACACCTACGCCGGCCAGCAGCTGCTGGAGGGCCAGGCCCCCTACGAGGCGATCATCAACCGCGCCGGCCCGCTGGCGCACGTGCTGCCGGCCGTGGGCCTCGGTGGCGCCCGGCTGCTGGGTGTCGACGAGCTGTGGGGCCTGCGCGTCCTCTACATGCTGCTGGCGGTGGCGACCGTGCTCGTCGTCTACGCGCTCGGGAAGTCGCTGTTCGGCTCCCGCGCGGTCGCGCTCGCCGGTGCCGCCGCGATGCTCTCCTTCCACGGCTTCATCGAGTACGCCGCCGACGGGCCGCGCGAGAAGACGGCGATGGCCCTGCTGCTCGCGCTGTGCTGCTGGGCCGTGCACCGCGAGCGCTGGTTCCAGGCGGGGGCCTGGCTGGCGCTGGCCACGCTGTTCCTCCAGATCGCCTTCCCGTTCGGCGCCGGCGTGTTCCTCACCGCCTGGCTGCTGCTCGAGCGGGGCTCGCGGCTGCGGGCGCTCGGCCTGTTCCTCGCCGGCGGGCTGGCCCCGACGGCCCTGGTCGCCGCGGCGCTGGCGGCGGCCGGCGCGCTCGGCGACGCGCTCGACGGCTTCCTGCTGATCAACCTGCAGTACACGGTGGCCAACCCGCCGCTGGCGAACGCCGGGATCGTCGGACGCAACGTGGTCCTCGCCTACGGCTGGTCGTTCGGCGTCATCGTGCTCGGCCTCGTGGCGCTGCTCGTGGCGCTCGGGCGCTCCGCCGCCGCGCTGCGGCGCGGCGAGGCCCTCGACCCGACGGCGCGGTCGTTGGCCGCGTACGGCGGCGGCGTGGTCGCGTTCCTGCTCTGGAGCCTGCGCGAGTTCGACTCCTGGGCCGACGTCTTCCCGGTGCTGCCGGTGGCGGCGGTCGGCTTCGCCGCGGTGGTCGCATCGCTGGCTCGCCGGTACCGCGACCGCCTCGGCGCCCGCGGGGTGACGGCCGCCGTGGGCGCGTGGGTGCTGGTGGCGACCGCGCTGTCGGCGGCCTGGTCGCTGGACCAGCGCTCGGACCACCTGGAGCAGCAGCGCAGGCTGGCCGAGGCCATCCTGGCGCCGCTGCCGGACGACGCCACCTTCTACTCGCTGGAGGTCCCGCAGCCGCTGGTCCTCGGCCGCCTGAGGAGCGTCAGCCGGCTGCAGACCGTGGCGGCGGGCCTGGACCGCTACATCGACGAGACCCAGCCGGGCGGCCTGGCGGGGCTGGGCCGGGACCTCGCCGAGCGGCGCACCACGGTCCTCTTCATCCACGCCGACGAGCCGGTGCCCCCGTGGCTGGAGCCCGTCCTCGCGCGGGACTACGAGGAGGTCACGGGCGTCGAGACCCTGTGGCGCACCTACCTGCACCGCTCGCTGGACGCCGAGGTGCGCCGGGAGGTCGAGGCGGCGGCCCGGGCCGCCGACCCCGACTGACCCGCCGGCTCAGCCGAACGAGACGCCCTGGGCGAGCGGCAGCTCGTCGCTGTAGTTCACCGTGTTCGTGCTCCGGCGCATGTACGCGCGCCAGGCGTCCGAGCCGGACTCGCGGCCCCCGCCGGTGTCCTTCTCGCCGCCGAACGCGCCGCCGATCTCGGCGCCCGAGGGGCCGATGTTGACGTTGGCGATGCCGCAGTCGGACCCGGTCGCGGAGAGGAACCGCTCGGCCTCGCGCACGTCGAGGGTGAAGATCGACGACGAGAGGCCCTGGCTGACCCCGTTGTGCAGCGCGATCGCCTCGTCGAGGTCGCGGTAGGTGAGCACGTGCAGCAGCGGCGCGAACGTCTCCTCCTGCACGATCTCCGTCTGCGCCGGCATCCGGACGATGGCGGGCTGCACGTAGCACCCGCCGGGCACGGCACCGTCGGACTCCCCCGCGCGCTCGCCGCCGACGACGAGGGTGCCGCCGTCGGCCTGCGCCTGCGCGATCGCCTTCGCGAAGGACTCGCCCGCGCTCTCGTCGACGAGGGGGCCGACCAGCGTGCCCTCCTCGAGCGGCGAGCCGATCGGGAGCGTGCGGTAGGCCGAGGCCAGCCGCTCGACCAGCTCGTCGACCACGGACTCGTGCGCGATCACGCGCCGCAGGCGTCGTGCAGCGCTGGCCCGCGGTGCCGACCGCGGAGAAGACGATGCCGCGCACCGTCAGGTCGAGGTCGGCCGACGGCGCGACGATCGCGGCGTTGTTGCCGCCGAGCTCGAGCAGCGTGCGCCCGAGCCGCGACGCGACCCGCGGCGCGAGCGCCCGGCCCATCCGCGTCGACCCGGTCGCCGAGACGAGCGGGACGCGCGGGTCGTCCGCGAGCGCCTCGCCGACCTCGCTGCCGCCCGGGCAGCACGCGCACCAGGCCCTGCGGCGCGCCGACGCGCTCGGCGGCGCGGTCGACGAGCGCCGCGCAGGACAGCGCGGTGAGCAGGGTCCGCTCGGACGGCTTCCAGACCACGGTGTCGCCGCACACGAGCGCCAGCGCCGTGTTCCAGGACCAGACGGCCACCGGGAAGTTGAACGCCGAGATGACGCCGACGACGCCCAGGGGGTGCCACTGCTCCATCATCCGGTGCCCCGGCCGCTCGCTGGCGATCGTCAGCCCGTGGAGCTGCCGGGAGAGGCCGACCGCGAGGTCGCAGACGTCGATCATCTCCTGGACCTCGCCGAGGCCCTCGGAGCGGATCTTGCCGGCCTCGATGGTGACCAGCTCGCCGAGGTCGTCGCGGTGCTCCCGGAGCAGGTTGCCGAGCTCGCGCACCAGCGCGCCGCGCTCGGGGGCGGGCACCGCGCGCCAGCCGTCGAAGGTCGCGGCCGAGGCGCCGACCGCGTCGCCGACGGCCTCGGTGGAGGCGGAGGCGATGCGGCCGAGCTCGCCGCCGTCGATGGGCGAGCGGCAGACGAGGTCGCCGTCCGCGGTGAACGGGTCGGGCACCCCCATCCGCTCCAGCGCCGCGCGGGCGGCGTCCGCGACCGGGCCGGTGGACTGCTTCGTGGTCTCAGACATGGTGGATCTCTCCTGCCTTGGCGAACAGGCTGCCGGAACTGGTGGCGTACAGGTCGTCGAGCGCGACGTCCTCCTGCCGGACGAAGCCCGAGGCCGGCAGCGCGCCCCGGGAGACCAGCTCGACGACCGCGGCGGCGGAGGCCGCCGTGGTCCAGGAGATCGCCCGCCAGCGGCGCGCGCCCACGACCTGCGGGAGGAACGCCCGCACGTGGTTCTCGCGGAACGGCTGGCCGGCCTGCACGCCCTCGACGGCGGCGTGCAGGTAGACGATGTCGTCGTTCACGGGCGGCTTCGCGTCGACCAGGATCTGGCCGACGAGCTCGGGCCGCTCGCGCAGGTTCAGCTCGTCGAACAGGAAGTGCAGCTGCTCGAAGTGGCCCGGGTAGCGCAGCGTCTTGTAGTCGAGGCGCTTCACGCGGCCCTCGAAGGACTCGCACATCGTGCCGAGCCCGCCCGAGGTCAGCGACGCCTCGAGCTCCATGCCGCCGATCACGACCCGCTCGTTCTCCGACAGCGCCGGCACCATCTGGCGGCGGCCGCCGCGCAGCACCTCGCAGTCGTTGAGGTACTCGTTGACGACGCCGGCGGCCGACCAGTTGAACGCGTAGCCGAGCAGCCCGGTGGGGTTCTGGGGCAGGGCCCCCACCTTGAGCTCGATCGAGCGGATCTCGTCGAAGCCGCGGGCGAGGCTCGCCCCGACCATCCCGATCAGGCCGGGCGCGAGGCCGCACTGCGGCGCGAACGCGGCACCCGGGTGCTGCTCGGCGAGCTCGCGCACCCGGCGCGTCGTCGCGACGTCCTCGGTGAGGTCGAAGTAGTGGGTGTCGGTCGCGGCCGCGGCCTCGGCCACGCCGATGTTGAGCTGGTAGGGGAGGCAGGAGACGACGGCGTCGACCTCCTCGAGCGAGGCCCGCAGCGCGTCGTCGTCGGCGACGTCGAGCGCGTGCGTCTGCAGCGGCCGCCCGTCGTCGGTCTCCAGCCGGCGGGCGTCGACGTCGAGGCCGGTCACCTCGAAGCCCGCCTCCGCGAGCAGCAGGGCGACGAGCTCGCCCACCTTCCCCAGGCCGATCACGGCCACGCGGTCCACGAGTGCCACGCTCACCGCCTTCCTCCGCCGGTGGGTCCCTCCCGGCGCGTCGTTGTCGGATGTGGCCGGGATCACCGGCCCGCGACCGATGCTAGGCCCCGCAGTCACGCTCGTCGTAGCCGGCACGAGCGACGTGGGGGGCCGTCAGTGGCATGCTCGCCCCATGAGCGATGCCGAGGCCGCCCCGGACCCCCTCGAGCCCCTGCGGGAGGACTGGGAGCGAGCGCTGTGCATCGTCGCCCACCCGGACGACATGGAGTTCGGCGCCGCCGCGGCTGTCGCCCGCTGGACCGGGCAGGGCAAGCGGGTCGCCTACTGCATGGTCACCAGCGGCGAGGCCGGCATCGACGCGATGCATCCCGACGAGTGCCGGGCGGTGCGCGAGTCCGAGCAGGTGGAGAGCGCCCGCATCGTCGGGGTCTCCGACGTCGAGTTCCTCGGGCTGCCCGACGGCATCGTCGAGTACGGCGTCGACCTGCGCCGGGTGCTGGCCGAGGTGGTCCGGCGGCACCGACCGCACGTCGTCATCACGGGCAACCCGCACGAGACCTGGGGAGGCCGCAACCTCAACCAGGCGGACCACATCGCCGTGGGGCGGGCGGTGCTCGACGCCGTGCGCGACGCCGGGAACCGCTGGGTCTTCAGCGAGCAGCTGACCGGGGAACGCTCGGTCGGCACCCTGGAGCCCTGGGGCGGCGTGCGCGCGGTCTGGGCGTTCGGCTCGCCGCGGTCCGGCCACGCGGTCGACACGACCGAGACGTTCGACGCCGGCGTGGCCTCCCTCGCGGCGCACGCGGCCTACATCGAGGGGCTCGGCTGGGAGGACTTCGACCCGGAGGAGTTCCTCGAGGGCATGGCCCGTTCCGCGGGGCAGCGCCTGGGGGCGCCGAAGGCCGCGGCCTTCGAGGTCTTCCCGATGGGCTGGGGCGAGTAGCGGCACCCGGCACCGGACCAGGACCGGACCAGGGCCGGACCCAGCACCGGGCCGGTGACCGCCCGGCGGCGGCGCCGACCCAGGGAGTAGTCCGCGCCGCCGCCGGGCCGTCGTGCGAGGGCCCGGTGGGGCGGGCCTGAGCACGGCCGGGTGGCGACCGACCGGACGGTTGAGGGTGCGCACGGCCGGCCGCCACGTTCGGGCCTCTCGGCCCGTCCGGATCGGTTGTGACCACCGTAGGGCAGCGCCTTGCGGTTTTCTTGAAGAACTTGAGAACTTTGCCGGGTCAGGGCTTCTCCCGGCCCGCCGAGCGGGCTCCTCGTCGGCTCCCCCGGCTGGATTCGAACCAGCAACCCTCCGGTTAACAGCCGAATGCTCTGCCAATTGAGCTACAGGGGAATGGTGCCCGTGAGGGTAGCAATCGGCGCGGGGCCGGGGAAAATCAGGAGGGCCCGGGACGCCGGCGGGTGGCGTGGGTCACTCCCCCACCTGCTCGCGGCCCCAGGCCAGCGCCTCCTCGGCGGCGCGGCGCACCTGCGGGTCGGCGGGGTCGACGCCCTCGTCGTACTCGTGGAACCAGCGCAGCGGGCCGCCCGAGGGAGCGCGCCGCGCCACGAGCGTCAGCCCCCGGCCGCGCCCCAGCGAGACGCGGCGCTGGAGCACGATGCTGGCCGTGACCCGCTCGCGGACCAGCTGGAGCAGCCGCTGCGGCTCGTCGAGGGCGATCTCGTGACTGGGGCGCACCTCGCCGAACCGCCCGACGCCCAGCACGCGGAGGACGCCGGCCTCGGCGTCCCAGTCGGCGGACTCGACCTCCTCCCAGGCGAGGCGGTCGAGCGCCTCCCCCTCGCCGGGCAGGTAGACCGCCTCGCGGGTGCCCGCGACGACCCGCCCGTCGGCGCAGCGCGCCTGCGCCAGCACCTTCTCCCCGGCCGGGACCGGAGGGCCGTGGCCGCGGCGCCCGAGGGGCCCGGGCAGCCTCATGCCGGCCCCATCGCGCGCTCGCGCAGCGTGCGCCGGTGCTGCTCGAGCGCCACGAGCTCGCCGAACATGCGGTTGTACTCGCCTGACTCCTCGACGGGGTTCGTGCGCTGCAGCCGCGACTTCACGTCGGCGATCCGCCGCATCGCCGTGAGCTCCTGCAGGCGGTAGACGTGCTGCGCGACGTACCCCGGGTCCGGCCGCCGCATCAGCGGCTCGGTGCCGAGCGCGCTGATCGCGGAGACGACGTCCGGCTCGTCGCCCGCGTCACGCAACCGCGCGGCCCAGCCGGCCTCCGTCGCGCCCGCCTGGGGGCCGCCGTGGGTGCTGACCACGGCCCACACACCCCGGTAGGTGGGGTGGGTGAAGTCGTTGGCGCCCACGTCGGCGGCCGTGCGGCCCACCGCCTCGGGGTGCTGGATGACGAGCTTGAGGGTCTCCCGCTCGATCGCGAAGCGCGGGTCCCGCGGGTCCGGCACGCGTCGCCGCGGGGCCGGCACCCCGGGCCCGGCCCCCTCGCCCCCGTCGGCGCCTCCCCCGGCGCCGGACGCCGTCCGCTCGGCGCCGCGCTGGGGCCGACGCTCCGAGCCCCGGGCCGGCGCGGGCCCCCGGGCGGCCGCCCGACGGACCTCGGCCCGGGCGTCGTCGACGTCCACGCCGATCATGCCGGCGAGCTCGCGGGCGAACGCGTCGACCTTCGCGCGGTCGCGCACGCTGGTGACCAGGCGGGCCGACTCCCGCAGGGCGTCCACGCGGCCGTCGGCCCGGTCGAGGTCGTAGCGACCGACGACGTTGCCGAGCACGAACCGGTAGAGCGGCACGCGCCGGGCCACGAGGTCGCGCACGGCGGCGTCGCCGCCGGACAGCCGCAGGTCGCAGGGGTCCTGCCCGGAGGGCTCGACCGCGACGTAGGTCTGCGACACGAAGTTCTGGTCGCCCTCGAAGGCCCGCATCGCCGCCTTCTGACCGGCCGCGTCGCCGTCGAAGGTGAAGATCACCTCGCCACGGAACTCCTCGTGGTCGTGCAGGAAGCGTCGCAGCACGCGGGCGTGGTCGTCGCCGAAGGCGGTGCCGCAGGTAGCGACGGCGGTGCCCACCCCGGCGAGGTGACAGGCCATCACGTCGGTGTAGCCCTCGACGACCACCGCCTGCGACGAGCGGGCGATCTCGCGGCGGGCGAGGTCGAGGCCGTAGAGCACCTGGCTCTTCTTGTAGATCGGCGTCTCGGGGGTGTTCAGGTACTTCGCGTCGATGCGGTCGTCGTCGAGGATCCGGCGGGCGCCGAAGCCGATCGTGTCGCCGGACGCGTCGCGGATCGGCCACACCAGCCGCCCGCGAAAGCGGTCGTACGCCGACCGGCCGACCGCGACCAACCCGCCGGTGACGGCCTCCTCCTGCGTGATGCCGCGCGAGCTCAGGTGCTTGAGCAAGGCGTCGCCGTCGCGCGGCGCGAACCCGACCCCGAACCGCTCCGCGGCCGCCTGGTCGAACCCCCGCTCGGCCAGGAACTGGCGCGCGACGAGCGCGTCGGGGCCCGCCAGCCGCTCGGCGTAGAACTCCTGGGCGATGCGGTGCGCCTCCACCAGCCGGCTGCGCTGGGGGCCGGACGGCCGTTGCGGGGCGCCGTCGGGCGACTCCTCGCGGCGCAGCTGCACGCCGTACTTCTCCGCGAGCCGCTCCACCGCCTCGACGAAGCCGAGGCCGTCGATGCGCTGGAGGAAGCTGATCACGTCGCCGCCCTCGCCGCAGCCGAAGCAGTGCCAGAACTGGCGGGCGGGCGTCACGTGGAAGGACGGCGACTTCTCGTCGTGGAACGGGCACAGGCCCTTGCGGGAGCCGCCGCCGGCGTTGCGCAGCGTCACGTAGTCGGAGACGACCTCGTCGATGCGCGCCTGCTCGCGCACCTCCGCGATGTCCTCGTCCCTGATCCGCCCCGACACGCGGCGGAGTCTACGGCCCGGTCGGGACGTGCCGCGCCGGGCGCAACCGGTCGTGCCAGGCGAGCGCGGACGCGTCGGTGAGCGAGGCCACCTGGTCCACACAGACCCGCAGGCGCGCCGCGTCGTCGGGCGCCGCCGCGTGGTCGGCGCGGAACGCGGCCTCGAGGGTCGCCGGGGCCCCCGCGACCACCGCAGCGAGCAGCCCGGCGAGCAGCTCGCGCTGCCGCGCCATGGCCGCCACCCGGTCGTCGGCCTCCATCACGTAGTGGGCGGCGACGCCCTTGAGCAGGGCGATCTCGACCGCGGTACCGCGCGGCACGACCAGGTCGGCCGCGTAGCGCACCGCCGGGCCCGGGTGCGCCGCGTGCGTCGCCTCGCGCACCGCACCGCAGAAGCGGCCGATCAGGTCGGAGGTCAGGTTCTTCAGCTGTGCGAGGGCGCGCCGGGTCCCGTCGTGCGCCTCCCCCGGCCACGTCGGCAGGCCCGCGATCCGCGACCACGCCTCCTCGAGCGCCCCCTCGAGGGCCCCGTCGGGCTCGTCGGGCAGGTACCACGCGCGCACGGTCTGCCAGACCGCCCCGCGCTCGGCGGGGTCGGCCAGGGCGCCGAGGTCGATGCGGCCGGCCGCGACCCCGTCCTCGACGTCGTGCACCGAGTAGGCCACGTCGTCGGCGAGATCCATCACCTGTGCCTCGGCGCAGCGCCGGCCGGGCGCCACGCCCTCGCGCATCCAGTCGAAGAGCGGACGGTCGTCGTCGTAGACGCCGAACTTGCGGTTCGTGCGCACCGTGCCGTCGCCGTGGACGCCGCCGGGCTCGTCGGCCTCGGCGCGCGGCCACGGGTACTTGGTGCAGGCGTCGAGCGTCGCGCGCGTCAGGTTCAGGCCCAGCGAGCGCCCGTCGTCGGGGTGGAACGTCTTGGGCTCCAGGCGCGACAGGATCCGCAGGGTCTGCGCGTTGCCCTCGAAGCCGCCACACGCGCCGCTCAGCTCGTCGAGCACCCGCTCGCCGTTGTGCCCGAAGGGCGGGTGGCCCAGGTCGTGGGCCAGGGCAGCGGTCTCGGTGACGTCGGGGTGGCAGCCCAGCGCCCGCGCGAGGTCGCGGGCCACCTGGGCCACCTCGAGGCTGTGGGTCAGCCGGTTCCGGACGAAGTCGTCGCTCTGCGGGCCGACCACCTGCGTCTTCGCGGCCAGTCTCCGCGAGGCGGCGCAGTGCACCACCCGGGCCCGGTCCCGCTCGAACGGCGTCCGCTCGGGTGCGTCGACGCGCTTGGGGGGCTCGTGCAGCAGCCGTGCGCGGGCGTGCTCGCCGTAGGCCTCCATCGGGGCGAGGTTAGCCGCCCGCGTGCGCCCCGGACGCACGAAGGCCGGCCCACCGCGAGGGGTGGGCCGGCCTGCTGCTCGCCTCAGCCGGTCAGTAGACCGTGACGTGCACGTGGTCGTAGTGGTTCGCCGTGGCGGACCCGCGGTCCGACATGGGGCGCCAGCCCTCCGACGCGCGGTCGACGGACCAGATGCGCTGCGCGTAGATCACGTACTCCACGCCCAGCTCGCCGGCGTTGGCCCGGACGAAGTCCGCGACCTGCTGGCCGCGCGAGCCGGAGACCATCGCGTCGACGGCCCGGCCCTGGCCGTGCTCCCCGTCGCTGCGGAAGTCTCCGTAGCTGGTGATCTCCGGGAAGTTGGCGCAGACCGCCTCGTGCACCTTGTTCAGGTTCGGGCTCACGCCCGGGGAGAGCGACGTGCCGTTGCTGCACGTCGGGTCGGCGGCCGGGGCCTCCGTGCTCTCCGGCTCGCTGCTCTGGGCGGCGGGCTTCGGCTCCGGCTTCGACTCGGCTTGGGCTTGGGCTCCGGCTTGGGCTTGGGCTCCGGCTTGGGCTTGTTCTGGGCGAGGTAGCCGTTGGTCACCCAGCGCGACTTGCCGTCGACGACGATCTCGGTGCGCCCGAACCGCTTGCGCCCAGTGACGAGCACGTGCTGCTTCTCGCCGATCAGGCCGACCTTCCTGGCCTTGCCGCCGGGCAGCGTCCACAGGTTCAGGTCCGTGGTCGTCCACAGCTTGTTGTCGGCGCTCCGGACCGCGCGGTAGGTGGCCGTGCGCCGGTCCGCCTTGTAGTAGGCCCGCTGCAGCTTCTTCGGGTTGTCCGCGAGCGTCTTGGGGTCGTCGACGTTGCGGGCCTGGCTGCGGCTGGCGGCCTCGACGCGGCGGTCCATGACGTCACCGATCGCGCCGGTGATCGCCGGGTCGCCGGAGGCGCCCGCGTCGGCCTCGTCGGCGCTGGCGGCCAGGAAGCCGAACACGGCCGTCGAGGCGACGGCGAGGGCGGCGATCGGGGCCACCGTGCGTGCGACGCCGGAGCGGCGGCGGCGGGGTCGGGGCGGCCTCGGAGGCCTGGTGGGTGGGGCTCTCGGCGTACGGGTTCTCGGACGCGGCAGCGTCGAGGTCCCGCTGGTGGCGGGGGTGGGCCACTGCGCTGATCCTTTTCGTGTAGCTGGCAGGGGAACGCCGGTCCTCGAAGGATGTTCGGGGGCCGGCGCGTCTTCGAGTAGAACACATGCCCATGGCGCCGTGAACGAATCGTTATCCGCCTCACAGGGCGACCACCGATCCGTCCGCAACCGTTCACCCGCCGTTCACCCGCCGGTCTGCTCGCCCGCCTCCTCGCGGTGCAGGCCCACGAGGGACTCACGGTCCTCCAGCCACCCCTCGGGCAGCACGACCCGCTCCCGCGGCGAGCCCTGGCGGCCGCGCGGCGCGCCCAGCGCGGAGGCGGGGAACGGCTCGCCCGGGTCCAGCCCGGCGAGCAGGTCGTCGAGGGCCGCGAGCGAGTCCACCAGGCCGAGGTCGCGCCGCATCCGGCCACCCGCGGCGAAGCCCTTGAGGTACCACGTGACGTGCTTGCGGAACTCGCGGCAGCCGCGCTCCTCGCCCATGTGGGCCGAGAGCAGCTCGGCGTGCCGGCGCATCATCGCCGTCACCTCGCCCAGGGTCGGCAACGTCGCCACCTGCTCACCGGAGAACGCCGCGGCGAGGTCGCGGAACAGCCAGGGCCGGCCCAGGCAGCCGCGGCCGACGACCACGCCGGCAGCGCCCGTCGACTCCACCATGCGCACGGCGTCCGCCGCCTCCCACACGTCGCCGTTGCCGAGCACCGGGACGTCCACCGCCTCCACCAGGCGTGCGATGGCCTCCCAGTCGGCGCTGCCGGAGTAGGCCTGCGCGACGGTGCGCCCGTGCAGCGCGACGGCGGCGCAGCCCGCGTCGGCGGCCACGCGGCCGGCGTCCAGGTAGGTGAGGTGCGCCCCGTCGATGCCCAGGCGCGTCTTCATGGTGACGGGGACGCCGTACGGCTCGGCCGCGCGCACCGCGCCGTCGAGGATCCGGCCGAGCAGGCCCGTCTTCCACGGCAGCGCGCCGCCGCCGCCCTTGCGCGTCACCTTGGGGACGGGGCAGCCGAAGTTCAGGTCCACGTGCGCGACGCCGTACTCGTCGCAGAGGATGCGCACCGCCTGCGCGATGTCGCCCGGCTCGGTGCCGTACAGCTGCACCGAGCGCACCGACTCGACGTCGTCGAAGACGAGCATCTCCCGCGTGCGGGCGTCGCCCTCCACGAGCCCGCGGGCGGTGATCATCTCGCAGACGTAGAGGCCCGCACCCTGCTCGGCGCACAGGCGGCGGAATGCGGCGTTGGTGATGCCGGCCATCGGCGCCAGCACGACCGGGGTGTCCACGCGCAGGCCGCCCAGCCGCAGCTCGCGCGGCAGCGGTCGGGTGGTCGTCGTGGTGGTCACCCCGCCATTGTCCGCGACCGGGGGTGGCGCGGTCGAACCGGCGCTACTGCTGCTGGCTCTCGTTCTGCTGGTTGTTCTGCTGGTTTCTTCTGCTGGCCTTGTCGTTCTTCTTCGTGCCCTTCGGGGCGTACGTCGACGGCTCGCCGGTCCACACGATCGGGTTGAAGGCCTGGGTGGGGCGGAAGCTGACTGCCTCGGCGTCGCCCTTGTCGGGCGCGAGGTAGACCTGGCAGCTCGTCACCGTCTCGCCCGGCGCGAACCCCCGCGGGAACGGGCGGCTGGGGCACGGCTCGAACCGGCTGGCGAACGTCGACGCCTCGATGAGCGTGTTCTCCTCGTCCACGAGGTAGAGCGGGACCGCAGTGCCCGACAGGTCGCTCTCGCCGGCGTTGGTGACCTTCACGCGCACGAAGTAGGCGGCCGACTGCCGGGTCTGCTTGTCGAGGCGGAAGCCGGAGAAGACCGACAGCGGCGCCCGCTGCACCGCCGCCACCTCGACGTCCAGCACGCCCGTCGTGGTGGTCCGCGGCCGCCAGGCCACGCTCGCCACGTCGCCGAAGTCCAGCTCGGAGCCCTGGTCGGTCAGCTCGACGCCGTCGGGCACCGGCAGGTAGGGCTCCGTCGCCTCCGCGGCGCTCGCCGGCGTCTCCCCCGACGGCGACTCGTCGGCCGCCGGGTCGTCCGAGCCGCTGGAGCAGCCGGAGGCGACCAGGGCCAGGCAGGCGATCAGGACGGACGGACTGAGGCGCGCGAGGGAGCGTGCGCGGGGTCGACGGCGATCCACGCGGTCATTGTGCCCGAGGCCGGCACCGTCGAGCGGCGCGAATCGCGACGCGGCCGCCACGCCCCCGCTCCACCGGGCCGCGCCTCAGCAGCCGACGAGGCGCGCGCCCAGCCAGGCCGAGATCCCGTCGAGGGAGACCCGCTCCTGGGCCATCGAGTCCCGCTCGCGCACGGTCACCGCGCCGTCCTCGAGGGTGTCGAAGTCGACCGTGACGCAGTAGGGCGTGCCGATCTCGTCCTGCCGCCGGTAGCGGCGCCCGATCGCCCCCGAGTCGTCGAACTCGACGTTCCACGCGCGGCGCAGCTCGGCCGCGAGGTCGCGGGCCTTCGGCGTCAGGTCGGCGTTGCGGCTCAGCGGCAGCACCGCGACCTTCACCGGCGCGAGCCGCGGATCGATCTTCGAGCACGGTGCGCTTGTCGACGCCGCCCTTGGTGTTCGGGGCCTCGTCCTCGTGGTAGGCGTCGATCAGGAACGCCATCAGGCTGCGGGTCAGGCCGGCCGCCGGCTCGATCACGTAGGGCATGTAGCGCTCGTCGGCCGCCTGGTCGTAGTACGACAGGTCGACGCCGGAGTGCTTGGAGTGCTGCGTGAGGTCGAAGTCGGTGCGGTTGGCGATGCCCTCGAGCTCCTCGAAGTCCCGCGCGGAGAAGCCGAACCGGTACTCGATGTCGACGGTGCGCTTGGAGTAGTGGGAGAGCTTCTCTGCCGGGTGCTCGTGGTGGCGCAGGTTCTCCGGGCGGATCCCGAGGTCGGTGTACCAGCGGGTGCGCTCGTCGAGCCAGAACTGGTGCCACTCCTCGTCCTCACCGGGCTTGGTGAAGAACTCCATCTCCATCTGCTCGAACTCCCGCGTGCGGAAGATGAAGTTGCCGGGCGTGATCTCGTTGCGGAACGACTTGCCGAGCTGCGCGATGCCGAAGGGCGGCTTCTTGCGGCTCGAGGTCACGACGTTCTGGAAGTTCAGGAAGATGCCCTGCGCGGTCTCGGGTCGCAGGAAGTGCAGCCCGGACTCGTCCTCGATGACCCCCAGGTAGGTCTTCAGCATCATGTTGAACTGCTTGCCGGGGGTCCAGGCGCCCTTGGTGCCGCAGTTCGGGCAGGCGACCTTGTCGTTGATGTCCACCGAGTCGGGGTCCGCGATGCCCTTCTTCTCGGCGTACTCCTCCTGCAGGTGGTCCTCGCGGAACCGGCGGTGGCAGGACTGGCACTCGGTGAGCGGGTCGTTGAAGGTGTCCAGGTGGCCGCTGGCCTCCCAGGTCTTGCGCGGCAGGATCACGCTCGAGTCGAGGCCGACGACGTCGTCGCGGGCCGTGACGACCTGGCGCCACCACTGCCGCTTGATGTTCTCCTTCAGCTCCACGCCCAGCGGGCCGTAGTCCCAGGCCGACCGGGTGCCGCCGTAGATCTCGCCGCAGGGGTAGACGAAGCCGCGGCGCTTGGCGAGCGAGACCACGTTGTCGAGGGCGGACGGGGGCGGCTTGGCCACAGTGGCTCCTTGTCAGGACGCGCCGGACGACCGGCTTGCCGCCCGGGGTGAAGCGTCAGCCTAACGAGCGGGCCCCGGCGTCGTTCAGGGCGGCGCCCGGCTCGACGCGCTCGTAGGCGGAGGGCTCGTCCAGCGCCCGGGAGAGCAGGGGCACGGCGCCGACCTTCACCTCGTAGGAGGACAGCGCACGCCGGTAGGCGCCGGTGTGCTGCCAGCGGGTGGTCAGCACCCACAGCTCGGGGTCGTCGACGTTGCGGCCGATCTCGCCGCCGAGGTGGCCCGGGCGCTGCGCGAGCAGGTCGCGGGCGGCCTCCAGCCCCGCGCGGAACTCCTCGGCCTCACCCGCGGGCACACGGAACCGGTTCACCACGATCACGCGGGCGAGGCTAGCGACCTTCCGGCTGCGAGTGCGCCGAGTTGAAAACGATTCTCAAGTCGGTGAGAATGATTCTCATGTCAGCACCCCGTCGCGCCGGCCTGCTCACGGCGCTCGCCTCCACCGCCCTCCTGACGACGGGCTGTGCTGCGCTCGGCGTCGGCGACTCCGGCCCGGACGCCTCCAGCGAGGGCGGCTCGCTGGAGGGCGGCCGCGTCGCCGTCAGCGCCGCCTTCTACCCGCTGGCGTTCGTGGCCGAGCGCGTGGGCGGCGACGCCGTCGAGGTCACCCAGCTGACCGAGCCGGGCGCCGAGCCCCACGACCTGGAGCTCTCCGTGGGTGAGACGGCCGAGGTGGCGCGCGCCGACCTCGTGCTCCTCGAGGGTGGCTTCCAGCCCGCCGTCGACGATGCCGCCGGGTCGGGCATCTCCGGCCGGGTGCTCGACGCGCGCGACGTCGTGGAGCTCGCCCCCCTGCCCGAGCACGCCGGGGAGCACGGCGAGGAGCACGGCGGCGAGGAGCACGGCGGCGAGGAGCACGGGCACGGCGACGACCTCGCCGGGCTCGACCCGCACTTCTGGCTGGACCCGCTGCGCCTGGCCGAGTACGCCGACGCCCTCGCGACCGAGCTGGGCGAGATCGACCCCGACCGGGCCGAGGACTACGAGGCCCGGGCGGCAGACCTGCGCGACGAGCTGGGGCAGCTCGACACCGCGTACGCCCAGGGCCTGCAGGGGTGCGAGCGCGACGTCATCGTCGTGAACCACGACGCGTTCGGGTACCTGACCCGGTACGGCCTCGAGTTCGAGCCGATCTCCGGCCTCTCCCCCGACGCCGAGCCGTCCCCGGCCCAGCTGGCGGAGCTGCAGGAGACGGCGACCCGCGAGGGTGTGACCACCGTGTTCTCCGAGCGCCTGGTGAGCCGGCGCACGGCCGAGACGCTGGCGCAGGACCTCGGCATCGAGGTCGGCGTGCTCGACCCCGTCGAGGGGCTCACCCCCGAGACCACCGACGAGGACTACCTTTCGCTCATGCGCCAGAACCTCACCTCCCTGCAGGAGGCCAACGGGTGCTGAGCGGAGCAGACCCCGGGCACGCGGCGGGACCGGCGGGTCCCGTCCTCGAGCTGCGCGACGGCACCGTCGTGCTGGCCGGCCGTCCCGTGCTGCGCGGCATCGACCTGACGGTGCCCGCCGGCCAGTTCCTGGCCCTGCTCGGCGCCAACGGCTCGGGCAAGTCGACGCTGGTGCGCGCGGCCACCGGCCTCCTGCCCCTGACGCGCGGCGAGGCGCGGCTGTTCGGCACGCCCGTCGGCGACTTCCGGGCCTGGCACCGCATCGGCTTCGTGCCCCAGCGCGCCACGGCGGCGTCCGGCATCCCGGTGTCCGTCTCCGAGCTCGTCGCCTCCGGGCGGCTCACCCGGCGGCGCCTGCTGCGCCCGGCCTCGCGCGCCGACCGCGCCGCGGTCGGCGCGGCGCTGGAGTCGGTCGGGCTGGCCGACCGCGCGGACGACCGCGTCTCCTCGCTCTCCGGCGGCCAGCAGCAGCGGGTCCTCATCGCCCGGGCGCTCGCCGGCGAGGCCGAGCTGTTCCTGCTCGACGAGCCCACGGCCGGGGTCGACCTCGCGAGCCAGGAGGCCCTGGCCGAGACGCTCCGGCTCCTCTCCGACCGCGGCGCCACCGTGGTGCTCGTCGCCCACGAGCTCGGCCCGCTCGCCGGCCTGGTCGACCGCGCCGTGGTGCTGCGCGACGGCCGCGTCGCGCACGACGGCGCGCCGCCGGCCTCGTACGACGAGGGCCACCACCACCCGGTGGTGGTGCCGCACGACCACGCGCCGCACGTCGCCTCGCCGCTGGAGGCGCTGTCCCGCAAGGAGGGCCAGTGATCGACCTGCTCCAGCTGCCCTTCATGCAGCGCGCGCTGATCGCCGCGATGTTCACCGGCCTCGCGGCGCCCGTCGTCGGCACCTACCTCGTGCAGCGGCGCCTGGCGCTGCTCGGCGACGGGATCGGCCACGTGGCCGTGACCGGCGTCGCGATCGGCCTGGCCACCGGCGCCGCGCCGACGTGGACCGCCGTCGTGGCCGCCGTCCTCGGCGCCGCCCTGATCGAGGTGATCCGCGAGCGCGGGCACGCCAGCGGCGACGTCGCCCTGGCGCTGCTGTTCTACGGCGGCATCGCGGGCGGCGTCCTCGTGACCGGGCTCGCGGGCCAGTCGGCGGCGACGCTGAACCAGTACCTGTTCGGTTCGCTGACCACGCTCGGCGTCGCCGACGTCTGGGTCACGATGGGCCTGGCGCTGGTCGTGCTGGTGCTGGGCATCGGGCTCGCACCGCAGCTCTTCGCCGTCGCCCAGGACCAGGACTTCGCCCGGGTCGCCGGGCTGCGGGTGCGGGGCTGGAACCTGCTGGTCGCCGTCCTCGCCGCCGTCACGGTGACCGTCGCCATGCGCACGGTCGGCCTGCTGCTCGTCTCCGCCCTGATGGTCGTGCCGGTGGCGACCTCGCAGCAGCTGACCCGGTCGTTCCGCGGCACCATGCGGCTGGCCATCGTGCTCGGCCTCGGGGCCTCCGTCGGGGGGCTGCTCGCGGCCGCGTGGGCCTCGTACGCCCTCGACGCGCGCGTGGCGACCGGGCCCGCGATCGTGCTGCTCTCGCTGGCCGGCTTCGCGCTGACCTGGCCGCTGGGCGCGTGGCGCCGCCGGCGCGCCCGGCTGCGGGCACCCTTCCCCGCCGTGCCCGGGGACGAGGACGTCGTCGAGCGGGTGGACGAGCACCCGCACGAGCACGGCGAGGGCTGCGGCCACCCGGCGGTGCGGCACGGCGACCACGTCGACTACGTGCACGACGGGCACCGCCACGCGGCGCACGGAGGCCACTATGACGAGCACTGACCCGACCGGCAGCCCGGCCGCGGGGGCCGCCGGCCAGCGCCCGACGCGGCAGCGCCGCGCGATCGCGGAGGTGCTGGAGACGTTCTCGGACTTCCGCTCGGCCCAGGACATCCACGAGCTGCTCGGCGAGCGCGGCGAGCAGGTCGGGCTGGCGACCGTCTACCGCACGCTCCAGCTGCTCGCCGACTCCGGCGAGGTCGACCAGCTGCGCTCCGAGGAGGGTGAAGCGGTCTACCGGCGCTGCTCCCCCACCCACCACCACCACCTGGTCTGCCGACACTGCGGGGCGACCGTGGAGGTCGAGGGGCCCGCCGTCGAGCGGTGGACCTCGGCGATCGCGGAGCGGCACGGGTTCGCCGACCTCGCGCACACGCTCGAGATCTTCGGCACCTGCCCGGACTGCCGCGGCTGAACGGGGTCGGCCGCGCGGTCCGTACGCTCGGGGCCGTGACGCAGCCAGCCCGGTCCCGCACCACGCACGTCGTCGTGATGGGGGTCTCCGCCACCGGGAAGTCGACGGTCGCCGCGGCGCTGGCGGACGAGCTCGGCCGGACCTTCGTCGAGGGCGACGACCTGCACCCGCCCGCCAACGTGGCGAAGATGGAGTCGGGAACGCCCCTCGACGACGCCGACCGCTGGCCGTGGCTTCGCCGCATCAACGAGCGGCTGCGCGAGCACGCCGATCGCGGCGAGCCCGTGGTGGTCACCTGCTCGGCGCTGAAGCGCGTCTACCGCGACGCGCTGCGCGACGGCGTCGACGACCTGTCCTTCGTGCACCTCGACGCGCCCTACGACGTGCTGCTCCCGCGGATGCAGCAGCGCGACAAGCACTTCATGCCGACCGAGCTGCTGCGCTCGCAGGTCGCGGACCTCGAGCCGCTGGACGCCGATGAGGACGGCGTCGTGGTCGACGTCTCCCCCGCCCTGGAGGCCGTGCAGATCTCGGCCCTTCGGGCGGTGAGGGAGCGGCTGCTGCGACGTTAGGTTGCGCCCGGGGCGGCACGCAGTGGAGGCGCCCCGGCACGCGAGGACTCGGGAGGACACGTGGACGCCATGGACCCGGTGCACGGCACCGCCACCCTGCTGCTCATCGCAGCCGCCGCCGTCGGGCTGCTGCTGTTCCTCGTGATGAAGGTGCAGCTGCACGCCTTCGTCTCGCTGGTGCTGGTCAGCCTGCTGACGGCCGTGGCGGCGGGCATCCCCCTCGAGGACGTGCCGGAGGCCCTGCTCGGCGGCTTCGGCGACACGTTGGCCGCCGTGGCGCTCCTGGTCGGTTTCGGCGTGATGCTCGGGCGCCTGCTCGAGGTCACCGGCGGTGCCCAGGTGCTCGCGGACACGCTGATCTCCCGCTTCGGCGAGACCCGGGCGCCGCTGGCGCTGGGCGTGGCCGCGCTCGTCTTCGGGTTCCCCATCTTCTTCGACGCGGGACTGGTCGTGTTCCTCCCGATCATCATCACGGTCGCCCGGCGCTTCGGCGGCTCGCTGCTGCTCTACGCCCTTCCGGCCGCCGGCGCCTTCGCCGCCATGCACGCGCTCGTCCCGCCGCACCCCGGCCCGGTCGCGGCCACGACGGCGCTCGGCGGGGACATCGGCGTCGTCCTGCTGATCGGGCTGCCCGTCGCGCTGGTCGCCTGGTACGTCGGCGTCTACCGGGTCTCTCGCGTGCTGGGCACGCGCATCGACGTGGGCATCCCCGACCTGCTGTTCGGTCCGGTGAACGGCGCCGAGGACGAGGAGGGACCCCGCCACGCCGACGGGTCCGGGACGGGCGGCACCGGGACGGGCGGCACCGGGACGGGCGGCACCGGGACGGGCACCACCACCGAGACGCGCCGGACGGCCCCGCCGTTCGCCACCGTGCTCGGCCTGCTGCTCCTGCCCATGGTCCTCATCTCGTTCAACACCGTGCTCTCCACCCTGGTCTCGGGCGGCGTGCTGGCCGGGGACAACCCCGCGGTGGCCGCGCTCACGCTCCTCGGGCAGACCGCGGTCGCCCTGCTCGTGACGCTGCTGGCCGCCATCGTGGTGCTGGGCGTGCCCGGCGGGTCGATGGCGGGCACCCGAGGCGGATCATGGACGAGGCGCTCGCCCCGATCTGCTCGATCATCCTGATCACCGGCGCGGGCGGCATGTTCGGTGGCGTGCTCTTCGCCAGCGGCATCGGCGCGGCGCTGACCGGCTCGCTGGGCGACCTCGGGATGCCCCTGCTGCTCCAGGCCTTCCTGATCGCGACCGCACTGCGCGTCGCCCAGGGGTCGGCCACGGTCGCCCTCACGACCGCGTCCGGCCTGATCGCCTCCCAGGCCGCCGGCCTGGGCAACCTCCAGGTCGCGCTTCTCGTCGTGGCGGTGGCCGCGGGAGCGACCGTGCTCTCGCACCTCAACGACTCGGGCTTCTGGCTGGTGAGCCGCTTCTTCGGGATGGACGAGAAAACCACGCTGAAGACCTGGACCGTCATGGAGACGACGCTGGGCCTGAGCGCGTTCGGCCTCGCGGCGCTGCTCTGGCCGGTGGCCGGCGCGGTCGGCTGAGCTGCCGGACCGACGCTCAGGCCGAGCCGTAGCGCCGGTCGCGCCGCGCGTAGGTGTCGACCGCCTCCCAGAGGTGCCGCCGGTCCACGTCGGGCCAGAGCACGTCGGAGTAGACGAACTCGCTGTAGGCGGCCTGCCAGAGCATGAAGTTGGACAGCCGCTGCTCGCCCGAGGTGCGCCAGACGAGGTCGGCGTCGGCGAGCTCGGGGACGTAGAGGTGCCGCTCCAGCGACTTCTCGGTGACCTTCTCGGGGTCCAGCCGTCCCGCGGCGACCTCGCGGGCCACGCCCCGCGCGGCGTCCGCCAGCTCGGAGCGGCCGCCGTAGTTCACGCACATGGTCAGCGTCAGCACGTCGTTGTCGCGGGTCAGCTCCTCTGCCTGCTGGAGCTCGCGGATCACCGACTTCCACAGCCGCGGCGCCCGGCCCGCCCAGCGCACGCGCACGCCGAGCTCGTGCATCTCGTCGCGCCGCCGGCGGATCACGTCGCGGTTGAACCCCATCAGGAAGCGGACCTCGTCGGCCGAGCGCGACCAGTTCTCGGTGGAGAACGCGTACGCCGACACGGCCCGCACGCCGACCTCGATGGCGCCCTCGACGACGTCGAACAGCGCGTGCTCGCCCTGCTCGTGCCCGGCGGTGCGGGGCAGGCCGCGCTCGGCGGCCCAGCGGCCGTTGCCGTCCATCACGACGGCCACGTGGCGCGGCACCAGCTCGGCCGGCAGCTCCGGCGCCCGCGCGCCCGACGGGTGCGGCGTGGGCGCCCGGACCTCCCGCCGGGCCGCGCTCGGCGCCCGGCGCTGACCCCGCCTCACGAGCGGGCCACCTCCCCGGCCCGGTCCGCCGTCGAGGCGGCCCCGGGCGAGCGGTCCACGTAGGGCAGCGACCGCAGGCTGCGCTCGAGGTGCCAGGAGAGGTACGCGGCCACCAGGGTGCCGGCCTCGCGCAGGTGCCGCGGGTCGGTCGCCGCCACGACCTCCCACTCGCCCGTGAGGAGCGCACCCAGCACGCGCACGGTGTCGGGCGCCGGCGAGGCCGAGCCGGGCAGGCGGCAGCCGGGGCAGAGGATCCCGCCGGCGCTGGGGTGGAACCACCCGTGCGGGCCGGGCTCACCACAGCGGGCGCAGGAGTCGAAGGAGGCGGCGTACCCGGCGACGGCGAGCGAGCGGAGCAGGTAGGAGTCCAGGATCTGCCCGGGCCCGCGACGGGCCCCCGGGCCGTCGCCCGCGCCGGCGTCCCCCACGCCCGTCATGGCGCGGAGCCCGCCCACGAGCAGCAGGAACTGCTGCACCGCAGGTTCGCGCTCCTCCGCCACGAGCCGCTCGGCGGTCTCGAGCATCACCGTGCCGGCCGTGTAGCGGTCGTAGTCGGCGCCGATGCCGGCGGGGAACGCGGTCAGCGTCTCGGCCTGGGTGACGACGTCGAGGCTGCGCCCCTCGGCGAGCTGCAGGTCGACGTGGGTGAACGGCTCGAGTCGCGCGCCCCACCGCGAGCTGGTGCGCCGCACCCCGCGCGCGACCGCGCGGACCACGCCGTGCCGGCGCGTCAGCAGGGTGATGATCCGGTCGGCCTCACCCAGCTTGTGGGTGCGCAGCACGACCGCCTCGTCGCGGTAGAGGGGCACCCCACCATCGTGCCAGCCCGGCCGCGCCGGCGTGCCTCAGGAGCCGGTGCGCCGCCGGCGGCGTCGCGTCGTCCAGCAGCCCTTCACGAACTCCACCGCCGCCTCCGTGACCCGGCCGGGGCGGTCGCGCCACTCGATCAGCCCCCGGGAGGTGATCAGCGTGGCGCCCGGCAGCTCGTCGGCGAGCAGGCGGGCGTCGGAGAACGGGTGCCACGGGTCCCCGCGGGGGCCGATCACCAGCGCCGGGGCGCGCACGGCGCTGCGGGAGGCGGAGTCGGGGGCGATCCCCGCCAGGGCCGTGCCGTGCAGCAGCGCCGCCAAGGCGCGCGGCCGCTGGTTGCAGGCGTCCAGCATGACGCCGGCCCAGAACGGGACCAGCCCGCGCGGCACGTTGCGCGTCAGCAGCCGCACGCCGCTGACCAGCGGCGGGGCGTAGCGCGCGGTCATCATCAGCGGCGTCAGGGTGAGCAGCGCGCCCTGCAGGGCGTTGTCGAGCACCGGGCCGGCGAGCAGCAGGCCCCGGACGCGGTCGGGGTGCGCCACCGCGGTGGCCAGCGCCGCGTTGGCCCCCAGCGAGCTGCCGCCGAGCACCGCCTGGGGTGCGCCCATGTGGTCCATCAGGTCCAGCACGTGGCGCACCGTGGTGGTGGCCGAGTAGGCCAGCGGGTCGCCCGGGCGGTCGGACCGGCCGTGCCCGAGCGGGTCGAGCGTGAGCACGTGCATGCCCTCGGCGGCGAGCGAGCGGGCGAGCGGCTGGTGCATCCGCCGCGAGAGCAGGGGCGCGGGCAGCAGCACCACCCACTGGTCGCCGCTGCCGTACTCCGTGAACTCCAGGCGGTCGCGGTGGCCGGCGGGGTGGCGCACGAAGAACTGCCCGATGCGCTCCGAGACCAGCATGAGTCCCAGCCTAGCCGCGTCCGGCGCTCACCCCGGGCAACTTCCCGCAGGGCGCCCCGGCCGGCGTCCCCGCCACCCCGGCCGGCGGACGCGTTCCCGCGTCACCGCCGCGCGGGGCTGGTCACCCCCGGTTCACGGCGCTGATGACGGCGCGGAGCGACGCGGTGACGATGTTGGCGTCGAGGCCGACGCCCCAGCGCACGCTGTCGCCCACCGCGCACTCGACGTACGCCGCGGCGATCGCGTCACCGCCCGCCGACAGCGCGTGCTCGCTGTAGTCCAGCACCCGCACGTCGAAGTCGTGCTCGAGGCCGTTGATCGCGGCGACGAACGCGGCGATCGGGCCGTTGCCCTCGCCCTGCAGCGTGCGGCGGTCCCCGTCGACGTACACGTTGACCGTGAGCGCGTCCTTCTCGCCGGCGGCCGAGCTGGTGTGCACGGAGTTCAGCTCGAGCGGGGTCCTCCGGTCGAGGTACTCCGCGGAGAAGACCTCCCAGATCTGCTCGGGCGTCATCTCGCCGCCGTCGAGGTCGGTGCGCTGCTGCACCACGCGGCTGAACTCGATCTGCGCGCGGCGCGGCAGGTCGAGCTTGTGCTCCGACTTGAGCAGGTAGGCCACCCCGCCCTTGCCGGACTGGCTGTTCACCCGGATCACGGCCTCGTAGCTGCGGCCGACGTCCTTCGGGTCGATCGGCAGGTACGGCGCCTCCCACGGCATCTCGCGGACGTCGATGCCGCGGCTGTCCGCCTCGCGCTCGAGGGCCTCGAGGCCCTTCTTGATCGCGTCCTGGTGGGAGCCGGAGAACGCCGTGTAGACGAGGTCGCCGGCGTAGGGGTGGCGCGGGTGCACGGGCAGCTGGGTGCAGTACTCGACCGTGCGGCGGACCTCGTCGATGTCGGAGAGGTCGACCTGCGGGTCGATGCCCTGGCTGAAGAGGTTCATCGCCAGCGTGACCAGGTCGACGTTGCCGGTGCGCTCGCCGTGCCCGAAGAGGCAGCCCTCGACGCGGTCGGCGCCGGCCATCAGCGCGAGCTCGGTGGCCGCGACCGCGGTGCCGCGGTCGTTGTGGGGGTGCAGGCTGATCGCCGAGTGCTCGCGGCGGGTCAGGCCGCGCGAGAAGTACTCGATCTGGTCGGCGTAGGTGTTCGGCGTCGACATCTCGACGGTCGCCGGCAGGTTCAGGATGATCTCCCGGCCCGGCTCGGGCTGCCAGACGTCGGAGACGGCCTCGCAGACCTCGAGCGCGAAGTCGGTCTCGGACTGGGTGAAGATCTCGGGGCTGTACTGGTAGCCGAACTCGCCGCTGCCCACCTGGTCGCCGAGCAGCTCCTCGGCGTGCTTCATCACCATCTCGGTGCCCCGCGTGGCGATCGCGCGGCACTCGTCCTTCGAGACGTCGAAGACGACGCGGCGGAACAGCGGCGCCGTCGCGTTGTAGAGGTGCACGGTGCCGCGCTTCGCGCCGACCAGCGAGTGCACCGTGCGCTCGATCAGGTCCTCGCGCGCCTGGGTGAGCACCGAGATCCGCACGTCGTCGGGGACCAGGTCCTCCTCGACGAGCCGGCGTACGAAGTCGTAGTCGGTCTGGCTGGCGCTCGGGAAGCCGACCTCGATCTCCTTGTAGCCCAGCCGCACGAGCAGCTCGAACATCGCGAGCTTCCGGGCGGGCGTCATCGGGTCGATGAGCGCCTGGTTGCCGTCGCGCAGGTCGGTGGAGAGCCACCGCGGCGCGTGGGTGATCTTGCGCGTCGGCCACGTGCGGTCGGGCACGTCGACGGGCACGAAGGGGGTGTAGCGGTCCACCGGCATGCCGGAGGGCTGCTGGTCGTTGCGCGTGTTGCTCGGGAAGCTGCTCACTGTCGTGGTCCTCGTTCGCGTGGCGGGTGCCGGGCGCGCCGATCTCTCCGCAGCGAGGGGGCCCGGGTGCTCAGGCCTCGCTGCGGCGACCAAGGAGCCCGCGACAGGGGCTCGGGGACAGGAGGCTGCGCGACATGATGCGCCCACCGTATCGCAGACCCGTTGGGACGTCAGCGCCCGCGACCTAGGGTGGTCCCGATGCCCGCCGGGAACCGCACGCTCCTCGTCGTCCACCACGCGCCCACGCCGGGCGTGCGGCGGCTGGCCGACGCGGTGCTGGCGGGGGCCGGCGACGACGCGATCGAGGGCGTCGACGTGGTCTCGCGCGCCGCGCTGGAGCCGGACGCGCAGGAGGTGCTGGCCGCCGACGGCTTCGTGCTCGTGACGCCGGCGAACTTCGGCTACATGTCGGGGGCCCTCAAGCACTTCTTCGACTCGATCTTCCTCGAGGCGGGCGGCGCGCTCGCCGACGACGGCTCGGCCGGCGGCGGCGCCGGGCCCGAGGGCAAGCGGCCGTTCGGCCTGCTCGTGCACGGGCGCTACGACACGACCGGCGCGGTCCGCTCGGTCGAGTCGATCGTGCAGGCGCTGCCGTGGCGGCAGGCGGCGGAGACGGTGGCCGTGCTGGGCGACGTCACCGACGAGGAGCGCGACGCGGCGTACGAGCTCGGCGGTACGATCGCGGCACTGCTGTCGTCCTAGACGACCGGCCGACCCTGATCGACGTCCGGACCGCGGTCCGGACCCGCTGCCCCTGGAGCCGCCGGTGCGCCCGCCCGCGCTGAGCCGAGCCACCGTCGCCGCCGCGGCGCTCGCCCTGCTCGCGGCGTGCTCGAACGGAGGGATCGCCGGCACCGGCATCGGGGGCGACGACGGGGGTGGCAGCGGCGACGGTTCGTCCGGCGCGGGCGTGGACACCGGTCCCCCGGAGGTCGGGGCCTGCCGCACGCTGACGCCGGCCGACGTCGAGGAGCCCACCGACGACACCGAGACGGTGCCGTGCGGCCAGGAGCACACCGCCGAGACGTACGCGGTCGGTCCGTTGCCCGACCGGTTCGAGGACGCCTCCTTCGACGACCCGGAGCTCGGGGAGCTCGCCTACAAGCGCTGCAGCAACAAGTTCCCCCGGTTCCTCGGCGCCGAGGAGAGCCGGGTGCTGCGGTCGGTGCTGGACTGGGGCTGGTTCCGCCCCAGCGAGGAGGCCTGGGAGGCCGGCGCGCGGTGGTACCGCTGCGACGTCGTGGGCGACCAGCTCTCCGAGCAGGAGTACGCGCCCCTCCCGAAGACCGCCAAGGGCGCCCTGTCGGGGCTGAACCCGCCCGACGAGTTGGTGCTGTGCGCGAACGGCGAGACCGTGGCCGGCTCCGAGAAGGTGCCGTGCTCCGAGCCGCACACCTGGCGGGCCGTCACCTCGATCAAGCTGGGCGGGGAGCAGGACACGTACCCCGGCGACCGCGTGGCCGAGGTGCGCAGCCGCGACTTCTGCTCGGACTCGGTGGGCGCGTTCCTGAACTACCCGCTCGACTACGAGTTCGGCTACACGTGGTTCGGCGAGGGCGAGTGGGAGGCCGGCAACCGGCTCTCGATCTGCTGGGCGAAGACGAGCGAGTGAGCCATGACTGAGCGACGCGCGAGGACGAGGGGCGGTCGGCCGGTCGTGCTCGCCCTGGCGCTGGCGACTGCTGCTCGCCGCATGCACCGGAACCGACGACGAGCCCGCCGCCGACCCGTCGTCCGCCCCCTCGGCGAGCCCGGCGCAGGGCGGGTCCCCCGAGGTCGAGCGCGCCGAGGACCCGCCGCGGCCGGAGGCGGGTGCCTGCTACCGGCTGGGCTACCAGCAGGCGCTCGACCCGGTGGTCGAGCAGGACGCCGTGCCCTGCCGGCGCAACCACACGGCGCGCACCTTCGCCGTGGCCGACCTGCCGACCCTCGTCGACGGGCACCTGATCGCCGTGGACAGCAAGCGCGCCCGCAGGGCGCCCGCTCGCCAGTGCCCGCAGCGGCTCGGCGGGTTCCTCGGGGGCGACCTCGAGGACCGGCGGCTGAGCATGTTCCGCGCCGTCTGGTTCACGCCCTCGCTCGAGGAGGCCGAGGCCGGCGCCAACTGGTACCGCTGCGACGTGGTCGCGCTCGCGGGCGACAGCCAGCTGGCGCGGCTCTCGGGCAAGCTCGACGGCATCCTGGGCCGCCCGGCGGGCAGCCGCCGTTACGGCATGTGCGGCACCGCGAAGCCCGGCACCGGCGGCTTCGAGCGCGTGACCTGCGGGCGCCAGCACTCGTGGCGCGCGGTGGGCATCGTCCCGCTGGCCGGGCTGGCCGGCGACCAGGGCGGCTACCCCGGCGTCGGCGCCGTGCGCTCCGAGGGTCAGGGCCCGTGCGAGGAGACCGGCCGGCAGCAGGCCTCCGACCCGCTCGACTTCGAGTGGGGCTACGAGTGGCCCTCGAAGCAGGACTGGCGCTCCGGCACCACCTACGGCTACTGCTGGGTGCCGGACTCCGCCTGACCATCGCGGATTGGGCAGTCGCGCGAGCGCAGCGAGCCGGCGTATCGAGGCCCGGCTCGTGGTCCCCGGCGACGCGAATCCCCTGCATGCACAGGGGTTCTGAAGGCTGGAGCGACTGTCGGTGGTCCCTGCTGGAATGGACCCATGACCAGCACCGCAGCCGACACCGCAACCGGGGCGGGGGCCAGCACCGAGGCTTTCGCGGAGACCGCCGGTGGGGTGCTCGAGGCGGCGGCGGTGGCGCATCGCGACGCGGATGCGGGCGGACGCCCAGATCCTGGCCGCGGCGTGCGCGTGGGCCGACCTGCACCCCGCACCCGACGAGACCGCGGCGGCGACGGTGGTGATCCCGCGCTACGGCGACACCGGGGTCGCGGTGGCCGGGCCCGGGGCGCCCCGGGTCGCGGAGTTCTGCGTGGCCGAGCTCGCCACCCGGATCGGGCAGCGCACCGAGGCCGGCGCCGCGCTGATCGGCGAGGCCCTCGAGCTGCGGCACCGCCTGCCCCGGCTGTGGGCCCGCGTCCAGACCCTCGAGGTCGAGGCGTGGCGGGCCCGGCGGATCGCCCAGCGCACCATCCTCGCCGAGCTGCCCGCCGCCGGGGCGGCGTTCGTGGACCGGCACCTCGCCCCGGTGGCGCACTCGGCCGGGCTGCCCACGGTGGACCGGTGCCTGGACGAGGCGATCGCCCGCTACGACCCCGACCGGCTCGCCGCCGAGGCGGCCCGCGACCCGCGGCGGTTCCGGGTCTCCCGGCGCCAGGAGTCCTTCGACGGGCACCTGTCCTGCGAGGGCGTCCTCGGCCTCGACGACGGCCTCGCCCTCGACGAGGCCCTGCGCGCCGAGATGACCCGGCTGCGCCGCCACGGCGCCACCGAGGCCGACGGGCCACTCTCCGCGGCCGCGCTGGTCGGGCTGGTCTGCCGCGAACGCCAGGACACCCTCGACCTGGGTCTCGATACAGCCGCCTCGTCCCTCGGCGGCCACTCGACCACCGACACCGCGCGGGCTCCGCGTCGGTCGAGGAGCGAGCGCCAGCGAGCGTCACGAGACCCGCCAGCGCCGCGCGGACGATCCTGCTCCACCTGCACGTCCACCTCTCCCACTCCGCCATCACCGGCACCGGGACCGGGCTCGAGGTCGGGCGGGTCGAGGAGACCCGCGCGCCGGTCACCGCCGAGCAGGTCCGCGCCTGGTGCGGCGCCGACGCCACCACCCACATCCGGGTCCAGCCCGTCCTCGACCTCGACCGACCAGCCCACGTCGAGCAGTACGAGGTCCCCGACCGGATGCGCACCCAGGCCGAGCAGACCGCGATCACCTGCACCTTCCCCTGGTGCACCCGCCCCGCCCGCGCCTGCGACCTCGACCACGTCATCGCCCACGACCACCGACGACCCCGGGGCCGGCGGCCAGACCAGCAGCGACAACCTCGCCCCGCTGTGCCGACGCCACCACCGCCTCAAGACCCACGCCCCCGCCCGACACCGGTGGGCCGTCACCACCCTCGAACCCGGACGCTGGCTGTGGCGATCACCCACCACCCACGACAAGCCAGGCGAGCACTACCTCCGCGACCACCACGGCACCCACCCAGTCGAACCCGAGCCGCCGCCACGCGAGTAGCGCGCGAGGGTCTCGATACGGGCGCTGCGCGCCCTACTCGACCACCGGACTGCGCCCTCCTCGACCGCCGACGCGGCAGAAGCCGAGCTTGCGCAGCTGGCGCGGGTCTCGTTGCCAGTCCTTGGCGAGCTTGACGCGCAGGTCGAGGTAGACCGGCGTGCCCAGCAGGGCCTCGATCGAGGTGCGGGCGCGCTGCCCGACCTCGCGCAGCCGCGAGCCGCCCTTGCCGATCACGATGCCCTTCTGGCTCTCGCGCTCGACGTAGAGGTCGGCGTGCACGTCGAGGAGCGGCCGGTCCTCCGGGCGGTCGGGCCGCAGGCCCATCTCCTCGACCACCACGGCGATCGAGTGCGGCAGCTCGTCGCGCACGCCCTCCAGCGCCGCCTCGCGCACGAGCTCCGCGACGACGGTCTCCTCGGGGGCGTCGGTCAGCTCGCCGTCCGGGTAGAGCGGCGGTCCCTCCGGCATCAGCCCCAGCAGCAGCCCGGCCAGCAGGTCGACCTGGTCGCCGGAGACCGCCGAGAGGGGCACGATCTCCGCCCACTCGACGCCCTCCTGCTCGCCGAGGGCCTGGATCGCCATCAGGTGCTGGGCGACCCGGTCGGGCCTGGCGAGGTCGGTCTTCGTGGCCAGCGCGACCTTCGGCGTCCGCCGCACCTTCGCCGCCTCGCGCACCAGGAACTGGTCGCCGGGGCCGATCTTCTCGTCGCACGGGAAGCACATCGCGACCACGTCCACCTCGCCCCAGGTGGTCACGACGAGGTCGTTGAGCCGCTCCCCCAGCAGCGTCCGCGGCCGGTGCAGGCCCGGGGTGTCGACGAGCACGAGCTGGCCGTCGGGGCGGTGCACGATGCCGCGCACGGCGCTGCGCGTGGTCTGCGGCTTGTCCGAGGTGATCGCGACCTTCTGCCCCACGAGGGCGTTGGTCAGCGTGGACTTGCCGGCGTTCGGCCGGCCGACCAGGCAGGCGAAGCCGCTGCGGAACCCCTCGCGCCCGGGGCGTCCCCGGGACCCAGCGGGGCGCCGGCGGCGCCCGCCGCGCCCTCGGGGCGGTCCTCGTCGTCCAGGTCGAGATCGTCATCGGGACCGTCACAGGCCCTCCTCGGCCGCCCGGGCGTCGTCGTAGTCCGCCCAGATCTCCTCGTCGCTCTTCCCGGCCGCCTTGCCGGCCCGGTAGATCGGCCCCGGATCCACCGCACGCGGCTGGCGCCGGGCGCCGGCGCGCCAGTAGCCCATCACGTCGTACGCGTCGCTCGGCAGCCGCCGCACCCGCATCAGGTGCTTGCGGATCGCGCGCATCTGCGAGGACTCCCCCGCCATCCAGAAGTACCCGTCGCCCTCGGGCCAGTCGATCGCCTCCACCACCGGTGCCAGGGCGGACGCCTCGGGCCCGGGCGGCCGGTGCCACGACACCTCGAGACCCTCGCGCTCGGGCAGGTAGCCGGGCAGGTCGTCGCCGGTCTCGGCCCACACCCGCACCGGGACGCCGCTCGTCTCGCGCACGATCCGCGCCATCGCCGGCAGCGCGGTCAGGTCGCCGACCAGCAGCACCCAGCCGGCGGAGTCCGGCACCGCGAACGACGCGCTCGGCGCGCTGAGGGTCACGCGGTCGCCCGTGCAGTCGCGGCTGGCCCACTCGGTGACCAGCCCCTCGTCGTGCACGACGACGTCGAGGACGAGCTCCACGCCGCCGGACGCCGACGCCTCCGGCCGGCGGTGCTCTGCGACGGTGTAGAAGCGGCTCTGGAACTGGCCAGGCACCACCAGCGCCACCCACTCGTCGGGCACCCCGGTGCTGCGCCAGCCGGCGAGCCCCTCGCCGCCGAGCACGAGCCGCACCAGGTGCGCCGAGACCGGCTCGCGGCTCAGCACGCGCGCGTCGTACAGCTGGGCCCGGGTGCTCACCCGCAGCAGGCTAGCGCCGAGCCGGCCGGGGGCCCCGGGTCAGGGGCGTCCCCGGGGCTCCCTCGGGGACGTGTCAGGGGACAACTAGGGACAAACGTCATTGGCGCGGAAGCCGCTCACCCGCAAGGCTGGGGGCCATGACGGCCCAGACCACCGGCAGGTCCGCGCGCACCGTCGCGGCGAGCGCCCGGGACCTCGTGAAGACCTATGGACACGACGAGGCCGAGGTGCACGCCCTCGCCGGCGTCACCATCGAGTTCTACGCCGGCGAGTTCACGGCGGTGATGGGGCCCTCGGGCTCCGGGAAGTCGACGCTGATGCACTGCCTCGCCGCGCTGGACACCCCCACCAGCGGCGAGGTGGTCGTCGCCGACCAGGCGCTCGGCCAGCTCAAGGACAAGGCCCTGACCACGCTGCGGCGCGAGCGCATCGGCTTCGTGTTCCAGGCCTTCAACCTGGTGCCGACCCTGACGGCGCAGGAGAACATCACCCTGCCCCTCTCGCTCGCCGGGCGGAAGCCCGACCCCGCGTGGTTCGACCGGGTCGTGGACTCGGTGGGGCTGCGGGACCGGCTCGGCCACCGGCCCAGCGAGATGTCGGGCGGGCAGCAGCAGCGCGCGGCCTGCGCGCGGGCCCTGGTCAGCCAGCCGTCGATCGTCTTCGCCGACGAGCCCACCGGCAACCTCGACAGCACCAGCGGCGCGGAGGTGCTGGGCTTCCTGCGCCGCAGCGTCGACGAGTTCGGCCAGACCGTCGTCATGGTCACCCACGACCCGGCCGCGGCCGCCTGGACCGACCGCGTGGTCTTCCTCGCCGACGGCGAGGTCGTGGACGAGCTGCGCGAGCCCGACCGCGACGCCGTCCTGGAGAAGATGGCCCGCCTGAGCCGGGCGGGCTGAGCATGTTCCGGCTGACGCTGCGCAACCTGCTGGCCCGGAAGGTCCGGCTGCTGATGAGCACGCTCGCGATCGTGCTCGGGATGGGCTTCCTCACCGGCGTCCTGACGTTCAGCAACGGCCTGTCGGCCACCTTCGACGGCATCATCGAGGGCTCGACCCCGGACGCGGTCGTGCGGCCGGCGGGCACCGAGTCGTTCGAGGCGATCGGCATCGGCAACGACGTCGTGCTCGAGCCCTCCCAGGTCGAACGCCTCGCGGAGCAGCCCGAGATGGAGCGCGCCGACGGCCAGGTCGACGGGCTGGGGATGTACCTGCTCGACGAGGACGGCAAGCTCGTCGGTGGGCAGGGGGCCCCGACGCTGGCGTTCAACCGGACGGGCACGCCCAACCTGCTCGGCGAGCCGTCGTTGCTGCTGATGGACGGCGAGTGGCCGAGCGAGCCGACCGACGTCGTGCTCGACACGGGCGCCGCCGAGACCGCCGGCTACGAGGTCGGCGACGAGGTGCAGGTCATCGCCCCGGCCGGCGAGTCCGCCGAGACGGCCCTCACGACGCTCACGATGACCGGCACCGCGGAGTTCAACGGCGGCGGCACGGCCGGCGCGATCCTGCTGGTGTTCTCCACGGAGGGCGCGCAGGACTTCTTCCTCGGCGGCCGGGACGTCTTCACCAGCGCCGCCCTCACCGCAGCCCCGGGCGTGAGCCAGGCCGAGCTCGTCGAGGCCGCCGAACGGGTGCTGCCGGCCGGCTACGAGGCCGCGGAGGGCGACGTCGTGGCCGCGGAGTCCCAGGACGCCGTCGGCCAGTTCCTCGACGTCATCGACACGTTCCTGATCGCGTTCGCGGTCATCGCCATCCTCGTGGGCGGCTTCATCATCGCGAACACGTTCGCGATCCTCGTGGCGCAGCGCACCCGCGAGCTCGCGCTGCTGCGCGCGCTCGGCGCGGAGGCGGCCCAGGTGCGCCGCTCGGTGCTCCTGGAGGCGGCGGTGATGGCCGTGCTGGGCGCCACGCTCGGCATCGGGGTCGGGCTGCTGCTCGCGCGCGGCCTGGCGGGCCTGTTCCGCACGATCGGCCTGCCGGTGAACGGCGACGTCCTCGGGCTGACCCCGGGCACGGTGGCGCTCGCCTACGGCGTCGCCCTCGCCGTCACGCTGGTCTCGGCCTACCTGCCGGCCCGGCGCGCCTCCCGCACCGCCCCGGTAGCCGCGATGCGCGACGAGGGCCCCGCCCCCGAGGGCTCGCTGCGCCGCCGCGGCCTGATCGGCGGGGCGGTCGCGCTGGTGGGCGTCGGTCTCGCTGCGTACGGCCTGGCCGACCCGCCGGGCCCGGACGCCGCGTGGATCGGCGCCGCCGCCGTGCTGTGGGTGCTGACCGCAGCCGCGACCAGCCCGGTGCTCGGGCGACCCGTGCTGCTGGCCTGCCGGGCGGGCTTCACCGCGGTCTTCGGCACCACCGGTCGGCTCGCCGGCGAGAACGCCCTGCGCAACCCCCGGCGCACGGGCGCGACGGCGTCCGCGCTGATGATCGGGCTCGCGCTCGTCGCCGCGGTCGGCACGCTCGCCGCCTCGCTGAACGACACCTCGGACCAGCTGGTCGAGGACCAGTTCTCCGCGGACTTCCTCGTGCAGTCGGCGAACTTCCAGAGCTTCCCCACCGGCATCGGCGACGACATGGCCGAGGTCGACGGGGTCGCCACCATCAGCCGCGACCAGTACACCCCCGCGCTCGTCGAGGGCGACTCCGACCTGCTGGTCGGGCTGTCCGAGCAGTTCGGCGAGATCTACGAGCTGGACCTGGTCACCGGCACCCAGGAGATCTCCGGCCAGCAGGCGTTCCTCTCCGAGAGCGCCGCCGCGGACTACGGCGTCGGCGTCGGCGACCGGATCGAGCTGGGCTTCCCGGGCGACCGCTCCGGCAGCGCCGAGGTCGTCGGCATCGTCGAGGACACTCCCGTGGTGGGGCCGGTGAACGTGCCGCTGGCGTTCCTCGAGGACCTCGGCGTGAAGCGCACCGACACCAGCGTCAGCATCCTCATCGAGGACGGCGCGGAGCTCGGCGCCGTGCAGGAGGACCTCGAGAGGGTGGTCGCCGACGTGCCGATCGTGACGGTCCTCGACCGCGAGCAGTTCAGCGAGAGCATCTCCGACCAGATCAACCTGCTGCTGAACATGGTCTACGGGCTGCTGGCCCTCGCCGTCGTGATCGCGGTCATCGGCATCATCAACACCCTCAGCCTGAGCGTGATCGAGCGGACCCGGGAGATCGGCCTGCTGCGGGCCGTGGGGCTCTCCCGGGCGCGTCTGCGGCGGATGGTCACGCTGGAGTCCGTCACGATCGCCGTGCTCGGCTCGGTGCTCGGTCTCGGCATCGGTCTGGCGATCGGCATCCTGCTGCGCCAGTCGCTGGCCGACGACCTCACCGAGCTGGGGCTGCCGATCGGCAGCCTGCTCGCCTTCCTGGGCGCGGCGGTCGTCTTCGGGGTGCTCGCCGCGATCGTGCCGGCCGTCCGCGCCTCGCGGATGAAGGTGCTCGACGCGATCGCCAGCGAGTAGCGCTCAGAAGGCGTGCCGCAGCGGGTAGTCGCTGGCCCCGCCCTCGTGGTTGCGGGTGGCGAGCACGTGGTGCAGCTGGATCTCGTCGCGCTCGAACCCGAGGCGTGAGCCCGCCATGTAGAGGCCCCACACGCGGGCCGTGCCCTCGCCGACCTCGGCGACGCACTCATCCCAGTTCGCCACCAGGTTCGCGCACCAGCCCGCGAGGGTCCGCGCGTAGTGCACCCGGATGTTCTCGTGGTGCTGCACCTCGAGGCCCGCGTCCTCCGCGGCGGTGACGATCGTCCCGGAGCCGGTCAGCTCGCCGTCGGGGAAGACGTAGCGGTCGATGAACGCCCCCGTCTGCGTGGGCCGGTTGTGCGAGCGGGTGATGCAGTGGTTGAGCAGCCGCCCGCCCGGGCGCAGCCGGTCGCGCAGGAAGGAGAAGTACGCCGGGTAGTTGCGCCGCCCGATGTGCTCGGTCAGCCCGATCGAGCTGACCGCGTCGAAGCCGTCCTCGACCACGTCGCGGTAGTCCAGGTGCCGCACCTCGGCGAGGTCGGCGAGGCCCTCGCGGTCGATCGCCTCCTTGGCCCACTCCGCCTGCTGGAGCGACAGCGTCACCCCCAGGGCGCGCACCCCGTGCTCGCGGGCGGCGTGCCGGACCATGCCGCCCCACCCGCAGCCCACGTCCAGCAGCCGCTGGCCGGGGCGCAGGTCGAGCTTGCGCGCGACGAGGTCGTACTTGGCGTGCTGCGCCTCGTCGAGCGTGGTCTCGTCGGTCGGGAAGAGGGCGCACGTGTAGGTCATCGACGGGCCCAGCACCAGCTCGTAGAACCGGTTCGACACGTCGTAGTGGTGCCCGATCACCTCCGCGTCGCGGGCCATCGAGTGCCGCAGGCCCTCGACGGCGCGGCGCCAGCGCGGCAGGTGCTCCTGCGGCGGCAGCGGCGGGGGCTTGAGGTAGGCGAAGCCGAGGCCGCGCACCAGCCGCATCGCCTCGCTCGCCGTGGGCCGCCGGAAGCGCAGGTGGTTCTGCAGGTGCTTCATCGCCGCGTACGGGTCGCCCGGGTGCACGCCCGTGATGTCCAGGTCGCCGCTGACGTAGGCCCGGGCCATGCCGAGGTCGCCGGGCGCCGTGAGCACGTAGGAGAGCCCGCGCTCGGTGGCGAGGTGCAACCCCACCTCGGCGTCGGCCGGGCCGGCGCTGCTGCCGTCGTAGGCGGTGAAGCGCACGGGCACGCCGTCGCGGAGCAGCGAGCCGAACGCCTCGCCGATCGTCATCGTCGCCCCGGCGGGGTCGCGGGTCGGGCCGGTCGTCTGGGTCATCGTCGTCCCACCGCCTTGTCGTAGAGGGAGGTCAATCGGTCGTCGGGGTCGTAGCGCCGCTTCACGCGGCCGAGCTCGCCGCAGGCGTACAGGCGCTCGAAGGTGTCGCGGTCGTAGTACGCGTCGGAGTAGAGCGACTTGTGCCCGTCGAGGGCGTGCACCCGCTCCTCGATGGCGCGGTTGCGTGGGCCGTCCTCGGCGCCGGGGCCCACGGGGACGGTGCCCCAGAAGCCCACGTTGACGTAGGTGGTGCCCGGCTCCAGCGGGTACGTCGTCCAGCTGCGCGCCCCCTCGGCCCGGCCCGGTCCCGGCTCGCGCAGCCGCAGCGGGCACAGCCAGACCGGTCGCATCCCGACCTCGGCGTCGAACCAGGCCAGGAACTCCGGGAGCCGCTGCGCCGGCACCTCGATGTCCTGGACCACGCGCTCGCGCTGCGGCCGGCCGGCCAGCCGGTCGAGCCGGTCGACCAGGCCGAGCCGGTGGTCGAGGCCCACCAGGCGGTGGTAGACGTCCGAGCGGCGCCAGCGCCGCGGCCAGAGGCGGCGTACCAGCGGGCGGTCGAGCCCGAAGGCGCTCGAGCACCAGAACCAGTCGGGGTCCCAGCGCCACAGGTAGTCGTGCATCGTCAGCCGGTCGGTCTCGCGCTCCTGCACCGAGCGCCAGTAGGCCTCGCGGCCCGTGTAGTCGGAGACCGGCCCCGGCTCGTCGGTCCAGCGGGCGAGGGTGAGCCGCAGGTCGTCCGGCGCGAAGGCGACGCCGTCGAGGGCGTCGACGCGCTCCCCCTCCCAGGCGCGCGTCTCGGTGATCGTCTCGACCGCGGCCGCGAGCTCTCCGGCGTCGGCGAAGGCGAGGTGACGCAGGGCGGCGTGGGCCCGCACCTCCTCCAGCTCGATGCGCAGCCGCGTGGCGTAGCCCAGCGAGCCGTAGGAGTTGGGGAACGCCTCGAACAGGTCGGCGTGCGGGTCGTCGGGAGCGCAGGTCGCGGTGACCACCTCGCCGGCCCCGGTGAAGACGTCCATCTCGAGCACCGACTCGTGCGGCAGGCCGTGCCGGAAGCTCGTCGACTCGATGCCGAGCCCGGTCACCGCGCCGCCGAGGGTGATCGTGCGCAGCTGGGGCACCACCAGCGGCATCAGGCCGTGCGGCAGCGTCGCGGCGACGAGGTCCTCGTAGGTGCACATGCCCTGCACGTCCGCGGTGCGCGCCACCGGGTCGACCGCGAGGACGCCGTCGAGACCCGACACGTCCAGCCCGGGGACGCCGGCGGCGGCGCGGGGCCGGAAGAGGTTGGAGGTGCGCTTGGCCAGCCGCACCGGGGCGCCCGGGGGCAGCGCCGCGTACGACGCCTCGAGCGCCGCCACGGCCGCGCGGTGCCGTGCGTGGGGCGTGCGCGCCGCCGTCGTGCCTGTCACGGACGGCACGTTACCCAAATCAGGCCGGGTGCACGCCCTGGCCGCGCGCGTCCCCGACGAGAAGCGGGACGTCGGCGCCGTTCAGCTCGCGCAGCGCACCGCGGTCCTCCGGGGCGGGCGCGGCGGACTCCCCCAGCAGCACGGCGGCCTCCAGCGCGGTGCTGCCCGACGCGACCGCCATCGCGATGCAGACCTGCAGCGCAGAGAGCCGCAGCGAGGGCAGGTCGACCGTGGCGCCGGCATAGGTGCGGCCGTCGCCGTCGCGCAGGGCGGCACCCTCGGCGGCGCCCGCCCGGGCACGGGTGGAGCGCGCCAGCGTGACCAGCTTGCGGTCCTCGCTCGACAGGGTCGACTGGGTCTCCGCGTCAGGCATGCGGTTCAGCGTAGTCGGGGCGCTCGCGGCCCGGACGCGGCTCCGGGGCCCGCTCGTCGGCCGTCCCAGCGTCCTCGTCGGGATCGACCGGGTGCACCACGCTGAGCAGCACCGCGCTGATCCGGTTGCGCCGGCCCGTGGCGCCCTCGGCGACCATCCGCAGGCCCTGGGCCTCGACCGACGACCCGGGGATCGGCACCTTGCCGAGGTGCTTGGCCATCAGCCCGCCGACCGAGTCCACGTCCTCGTCGGTGACCTCCACGCCGATGAGCTCGTCGAGGTCGTCGACCGGGAACCGGGACGGCACGCGGACGACGCCCTCAGCGATCTGCTTCACCTCGACACCGGCGTCGTCGTACTCGTCGGTGATCTCGCCGACGATCTCCTCCAGCACGTCCTCGATGGTCACCAGGCCGGCGGTGCCGCCGTACTCGTCGACGACCACGGCGATGTGCAGGCGCTGCGCCTGCATGTCGGCGAGCAGCGCGTCGACGCGCTTGGAGTCGGGCACGAAGACGGCGGGGCGCATCACGGTCTCGACGCGCTCGGTCGTCTCGGCGTGCTCGTCCTCGAAGTCGCGGCGCGCGACGTCCTTGAAGAAGGCGATGCCGAGCACCTCGTCGAGGTTCTCGCCGATCACCGGCACCCGGCTGAACCCGCTGCGCAGGAACAGCGAGCGGGCCTGCCGCAGCTTCTTGTAGCGCTCGATGTAGACCACGTCGTTGCGCGGCACCATCACCTCGCGCGCGGTCGTGTCGCCGAGCTCGAAGACCGAGTGGATCATCCTGCGCTCGCCGGACTCGATCACCGCGGACTGCTCGGCGAGGTCGACAAGCTCGCGCAGCTCGGTCTCGGTGGAGAACGGGCCCTCGCGGAAGCCGCGGCCCGGGGTGATCGCGTTGCCGAGCACGATCAGCAGCTGGGGCACCGGGCCCAGCACCGAGGTCACCAGGGACACCGGCGCGGCCGCGAGCAGCGCCATCCGCTCCGCGTGCTGCCGGCCCAGGGTGCGGGGAGCGACGCCGATCACGACGAACGAGACCACCAGCATCACCGCGATGGCCGCGGCGGTGGTGGGGCCCCAGCGCCCGTCGTTGAGGTCGTGCAGCTGCCGCGTGGCCAGCACGATCGCGGCGACCTCGCAGGTCAGCCGCAGCAGCAGGGCGGTGTTCAGGTAGCGCGGCCGGTCGTCGAGGATCCGCACGAGGAAGCCGGCGCCCGGCCGGCCCTCCCCGGCGAGCTCGGCCGCCCGGGCCGAGGAGAACGAGCCGAGCGCGGCGTCCGCGGCGGAGAACAGCCCCGCCAGCAGCACCAGCAGCACCGTCAGCAGGGTGAGCCCCACGTCCCCCGCCGGCATCAGGCGTCGAGCCGGGCGGCGCGCCAGTCGGCCAGCAGCCGGTCCTGCAGCCCGAACATCTCGCGGTGCTCGTCGGGCTCGGCGTGGTCGTAGCCCAACAGGTGCAGGACCCCGTGCACGGTCAGCAGCTCGATCTCCGCGCGCGTGCCGTGGCCCGCCTCGCGGCCCTGGCGCTCCGCGACCGCCGGGCAGAGGACGAGGTCACCGAGCACGCCCTCCACGGGTTCCTCCCCCGTCGCGCCCGGGCGCATCTCGTCCATCGGGAAGGCGAGCACGTCGGTGGGGCCCGTCTTCTCCATCCACTTCTCGTTGAGCTCGGCGATGGTGTCCTCGTCGACGGCGGTGACGCACAGCTCGGCCATCGGGTGCACCCGCATCTGGTCGAGCACGAACCGCGCCAGCCGCGACAGGTGGCGGGCGTCGACGCCCGCGCCGGACTCGTCGAGGACCTCGATGCTCACGGGCGCCGCCTGTCGCCGACGGGTCGCGCGCCCGACGAGGGGCGAGAGGCCTCCGCGATCTCCTGCTCGGCGTCGAAGCGGTCGTAGGCCGCCACGATCTTGCCGACCAGGCGGTGCCGCACGACGTCGCCGGCCGAGAGGCGGTTGAAGGAGAGGTCCGAGACGCCGTCCAGGATGCCCTCGACCACGCGCAGGCCGGAGCGCACGCCGCCCGGCAGGTCGACCTGGGTGACATCGCCGGTGACCACGATCTTCGAGCCGAACCCGAGGCGGGTCAGGAACATCTTCATCTGCTCCGGCGAGGTGTTCTGCGCCTCGTCGAGGATGATGAACGAGTCGTTCAGGGTGCGCCCGCGCATGTACGCCAGCGGGGCCACCTCGATCGTGCCCGCCGCCATCAGCTTCGGGATGGTCTCCGGGTCGAGCATGTCGTGCAGCGCGTCGTAGAGCGGGCGCAGGTAGGGGTCGATCTTCTCGCTCAGGGTGCCGGGCAGGTAGCCGAGCCGCTCCCCCGCCTCGACCGCGGGCCTCGTCAGGATGATCCGGTTGACCTGCTTGTCCTGCAGCGCCTGCACGGCCTTCGCCATCGCGAGGTAGGTCTTGCCGGTGCCCGCCGGGCCGATGCCGAACGTCACCGTGTGCTTGTCGATCGCGTCGACGTAGCGCTTCTGGTTCAGCGTCTTGGGGCGGATCGTGCGGCCCCGGTTGGAGAGGATGTTGAGGCTGAGCACGTCGGCCGGCCGCTCGGTGGTCTCGGCGCGCAGCATGCCGATGATCCGCTCGACGGCCTCCCCGGTGACGCCCTGGCCGGTGCGGATCAGCGTGACCAGCTCGTCGAGCAGCCGCTCGGCCAGCGCCACCTCGCCGGGCTCTCCCTCGAGCGTGACGCGGTTGCCGCGCACGTGGATGTCGGCGTCGAAGGAGCGCTCGATCAGGCCGAGGTGCTCGTCGGCGGGGCCGAGCACGCTGACCATGTTCACGCTGTTCGGCACGGTGACCGTGTGGCGGGTGCGGGCGTGGTCCTCGGCGCGGTCCTCGGCCCTGCTGTCGGGGCGGTCGTCGGTGTCTGTCATCGCCCCTCCATGCTACGGCTCGCGCGTGGTGGGGCCCACCGGGTTACCGCGGGTACCCTGAGCCCGTGGACGACCCGCGCGAGCCCGGGGAACGCTCGTGGGGCGCGGAGGGCGACCCCGGTCACTCCGAGACGCTCGAGCCCCACCTGTGGCACACCCGGCTCAGGATGCCCGCCGAGCACCGTCGGATGGGCCTGGACGCGCGCACCGAGGAGGGCGCCCTGGTCGAGTTCGCCTCGTCGCTGGACTCGACGCGTCCGGCGCACCGCGCGGTGGCCTGGCTGCTGCTCCTGGTCTTCGCGGTGCCCGCGCTGCTCTCGCTCTCCCACCTGCTGGGCGAGCTGCTCTCGGCCACCCGCTGAGGCCCGGCCCGGCCTCAGCCCGGGGGCCAGGTCATCGCGCGGCCGCCGAGCACGTGCAGGTGCACGTGGAAGACCGACTGCCCGACGCCCTCGCCGGTGTTCAGCACCATCCGGTAGCCGCCCTCGGCCAGGCCCTCGGCCTGGGCCACCGCGGCGCCCTCGGCCAGCAGGCGGCCGGCGAGCGCGGGGTCCGCGGCGGCGACCTCGCCCGCGTTCGCGTAGTGGCGGCGCGGGACGACCAGCACGTGGGTCGGCGCCGCCGGGTTGATGTCGCGGAAGGCCACGACGTCGTCGGTGCTGCGCACGACGTCGGCGTCGAGGTCGCCCGACGCGATGGAGCAGAACAGGCAGTCGTCGCTCATGGCCCCACCCTAGGGCGACACCCGCCGAACAGCCCGGGCCGAGGGCGTGTCAACCGCCGGCGGGGCTGAGGCGTCCCACTAGCGTGAGTTCCCATGCGACGCTCGGGCACGCCCGCCGCGCCCCCGTGGTCGGGCGCGGGCCCGTGAGCGCCTCCGGCGAGGCCGCCGAGGCCGCCGACCAGGCGCTCGCGGAGCTGTACGCCGCCCACTGGCGCCGGCTGGTGCGGCTCGCGGTGCTGTTGCTGCGCGACGTCGCCGCCGCCGAGGAGGTCGTCCAGGACGCCTTCATCGCCACGGCTCGCCGCTGGGACCGCCTGCGCGACCACCAGCGCGCGGAGGCGTACCTGCGGCAGGCGGTCGTCAACGGCGCCCGCTCCGAGCTGCGGCACCGCGGCGTGGTCGACCGGCACGCCGCCGCCGAGGCGGCCCGGCCCCCGCGCACCGCCCCCGGCGCGGACGACGACGCGCTCGTCGCGGAGCGGCGCACCGCGGTGCTCGACGCCCTGCGCGAGCTGCCCGACCGGCAGCGCGAGGTGCTCGCGCTGCGCCACTACCTCGAGCTGTCGGAGGCCGAGATCGCGGAGGCGCTGCAGATCAGCCGCGGCGCCGTGAAGACCCACGCCTCCCGCGGCTCCGCGCGCCTGCGCGAGCTGCTGGCGCCGTACCTGGACGGAGAACGCCGATGAACCGCCCGCCCCACGACCCCGGGCACGACCCCGGGCACGACCCCGGGCAGCACGACGACGACCTGCGCTCCCTGCTCGGCGAGGCCGTGGACGACGTCGAGCCCTCCGACCGGCTCGCGGCCATCCGGGCCGCCGCCGCAGACCCCGACAGCACCGATCTCGGAACGAAGGTGACCCCCATGAGCAACCGCCGCCCCTGGCTCTACGCCGTGACCGGAGCCGCCGTCGCCACGGCGGCCGTGATCGGCGCCATCGCGCTCGCGGGCGGCGACGTCCTCGGCGCCGACGACCCCGAGCCGGCGGCCGCCTCGCAGAGCGCCACCGAGGAGCCCTCGGCGGAGCCGTCCGAGGAGCCGTCCGAGGAGCCCTCGGCGGAGCCCTCCGCGGACGAGTCCGCGGAGCCGCGGGTCGACCCCGAGCCGCCGGTCGCCGGCGAGACGACCGTGCCCGTCTACTACGCGGGCACGGGCCCGGAGGGCCCGGTGCTCTACCGCGAGTTCCACCGCGCCACGGCCGAGGAGGGCGACGACGCGCGGCTGACCGCCGCGGCGCGCGAGGCCGTGTCGGGCGACCCGCTCGACCCGGACTACCGCAGCGACTGGCCCGCCGTGACGGTGCAGCAGGTGACCCGGGGCGACGACGCGATCACCGTCGACCTCGACCGGGCCCCGGCCCGCGGCGGGCTGTCGGCCCGCGAGGCCGAGCTGGCGGTCCAGCAGGTCGTCTACACGGTGCAGGCCGCCGCCCAGGCCCGGCACCGCCGTGCGGTTCACCGTCGACGGCTCGCCCGTGGACCGTGTGCTCGGCGTCGACACCGCGAGCCCGGTGGGCAACGCGCCCATCCTCGACACGCTCTCGCGGATGAGCATCACCGCTCCCACCGAGGGCGAGGAGGTCTCCGGCACCTACGAGGCGGCCGGCGTGAACAACTCCTTCGAGGCCACGGTGGCCTGGGAGCTGCGCGACAGCGGCGGCGCCGTCGTCGCCGACGGCGCCGGCATCGCCGAGGGCTACATGGCCGAGCGGCTGTTCCCGTGGAGCGTCCAGGTCGACGTCTCGGGCCTGACCCCCGGCACGTACACGTTCGTCGCGATGAACGACGACCCCCAGGGCAGCGGCGCCGCCACCGACACCCGCACCGTCGTCGTCCGGTACCCCGCCCGCCCGGACTCAGGCGCCCCAGCGGGGCGTGCGGGCCAGCAGGGCGGCGCAGGCGGCGACGCCGGCGGTCGACGTACGCAGCACCTCCGCACCGAGGCGCGCCGGCACGGCGCCGGCGTCGGCCAGCACCGCGAGCTCCTCCGGCGCCACGCCACCCTCGGGGCCCACCACGAGCAGCACGGGACCGTCCGCCGGCAGCGGGACGCCCGCCAGCGGCTCCGCGGCGTCCTCGTGCAGCACGACGGCCGCCCCGGCGCCGCGCACCAGCGCGGCCACCTCGGTGGTCGTCGCGAGCGGCGAGACCTCGGGAAACCACGAGCGGCGCGCCTGCTTGGCCGCCTCGCGGGCCGTGGCGCGCCAGCGGTGCAGGCCCTTCTCGGCCCGCTCGCCCTTCCAGACCGCGACGCAGCGCGACGCGGCCCAGGGCACGATCCGCGCGACGCCGACCTCGGTGAGCACCTCGACGGCGAGCTCGCCGCGGTCGCCCTTGGGCAGCGCCTGCACGACGACCAGCGCGGGCGCGGGCGCGGGGTCGTCGCGGCGCTCCTCGACGGTGACCACGAGCTCGCGCCGGCCCGTGGAGGCGACGGTGCCCGTCACCGTCGCCCCGGCCCCGTCGGTCAGCTGCACCCGCTCCCCCACGCGCGTGCGCCGCACGGCCACGGCGTGGTGCGCCTCGTCCCCCTCCAGGCGCACCTCGCCGCCGACGGCGACGCCGTCCAGCGGGCCGGCCAGGTGCAGCGGGAGGCTCACGGGCTCAGTCTGGCCGGGTCGGCCGGCTCAGTGCGTGTGGAACGCGTCGCGGATCCGACCGAAGACCGACTTGTGCGGCGAGCGCACGTGCCCCTCGGGCGACTCCTCGCCGCGCATCTGCGCGAGCCGGCCGAGCAGCTCGGCCTGCTCGTCGTCGAGGCGGGTCGGCGTCTCCACGACGATCGTGACGACCAGGTCGCCGCGGCCGGTGCCGCGCAGGCCGGGCACGCCGCGCCCGCGCAGCACCTGCTCGGAGTGCGACTGGGTGCCGGGCTTGATCTCCAGCTCGAAGCTGGTCTGCAGCTCACCCTGCGACTCCTCGCCGTCGAGGACGTCGGCCTCCAGCGTGGGCATCGTCAGCGTCGTCCCGAGGGCCGCCGCCGTCATCGGCAGGGTCACGGTGCAGTGCAGGTCGTTGCCGGCCCGGCTGAACGTCTCGTGCGGCGCGACGTGGACCTCGACGTACAGGTCGCCCGCCGGGCCCCCGCCCGGCCCGACCTCGCCCTGCTCGGCGAGCTGGACGCGGGTGCCGGTGTCCACCCCGGCCGGGATCTTCACCGTCAGCGAGCGCCGCGAACGGACGCGGCCGTCGCCGCCGCAGTCGCGGCAGGGGTCCGGGATGATGCTGCCGAAGCCGCGGCACGCCGCGCACGGGCGCAGCGTGCGGATCTCCCCGAGGAACGACCGCTGCACGTGGGCGACCTCGCCGGCGCCGCGGCAGGTCTCGCACGTGTGCGGCTCGCTGCCCGGCGCCGCGCCGCCGCCGGCGCAGGTGCTGCACACGACGGCCGTGTCGACCTTGAGCTCGCGGGCGGCGCCGAAGGCGGCCTCGGCGAGCTCGACCTCGATGCGGATCAGCGCGTCCTGGCCGCGCTGCATCCGCGGCCGCGGGCCGCGACCCTGGCCGGCGCCGCCGGCCGCGCCGCCGCCGCCGCCGAAGAACGCGTCCATGATGTCGGTGAAGGAGAAGCCGGCGCCCTGGCCGCCACCCCCGAACCCGCCGCCGAACGGGTCGCCGCCGCGGTCGTACGCGGCCTTCTTCTGCGGGTCGGAGAGCACCTCGTAGGCCCTGGAGACCTCCTGGAACTTCTCCTTGGTCGCGGGGTCCGGGTTGACGTCGGGGTGCAGCGTCCGGGCCATCTTGCGGTAGGCCTTCTTGATGGTGTCCGCATCGGCGTCGCGGGACACCCCGAGGAGCTCGTAGAGGTCCTGGCTCACGTGGGTCTCGTCTTCCTTGTCGATCGGGGTCTCGTGGGTGTGGGTGGCCCGGGGTCAGGCCTCGTCGAGGATGCGCGAGACGTAGCGCGCAACCGCGCGCACCGACGCCATCGTGCCGGGGTAGTCCATGCGGGTCGGCCCGAGGATCCCGAGCGTGGCAAGCGCCTGGTCGCCGGGCCCGTACCCGGTGGCCACGACGCTGGTGCTCGCGAACTCCTGGATCGGCCCCTCCTCGCCGATGCGCACCGTCAGCGCGCCGCCGGTGGTCGCCTCGCCGAGCAGCTTGAGCAGCACCACGTGCTCCTCCATCGCCTCGAGGATCGGCCGGACCGCGGAGTCGAAGCTGTCCCCGAACCGCGCCAGGTTGGCCGCACCCCCGACCGCCACCCGCTCGTCGGAGTGGTGGTCGCTCATCGCCTCGGCCAGCGACTCGACGACCACGGCCGCGGCGCCGCGCAGCTCGGCGTCGCCCGACCGCATGGCCTCGGGCAGCACCCGCAGGGCGGCGAGGGCCTCGTCGATCTGCTCGCCGGCGACCGCCCGGTTCAGGCGGATCCGCAGCTCGGCCAGCGCCTCCTCGCCGATCTCCTCGGCGAGCTCCACGAGGCGCTGCTCGACCCGCCCGGTGGAGAGGATCAGCACCAGCAGGAGGCGGCTCGGCGAGAGCGCCACCACCTCCACGTGCCGCACGGTGCTGAGGCTGAGGATCGGGTACTGCACGACCGCGACCTGGCGGGTCAGCTGCGAGAGCAGCCGCACGCTGCGCTGCACCATGTCGTCGAGGTCGACGGCCCCGTCGAGGAACGAGGCGATGGCGCGGCGCTCGGCCGACGAGAGCGGCTTGACCTGGGTGAGCCGGTCGACGAAGGTTCGGTAGCCCTTGTCGGTGGGCACCCGGCCGGCGCTGGTGTGCGGCTGCCGGATCAGGCCCTCCTCCTCGAGCGCGGCCATGTCGTTGCGCACGGTGGCCGGGGAGACGCCGAGCGAGTGCCGCTCGACGAGGGACCTGGAGCCCACCGGCTCCTCGGTGGAGACGTAGTCCTCGACGATCGCTCGCAGCACGGCGAGCCGGCGGTCCTCGGTGACCATGACTCCTCCTCCTGCTGCTGCGGTGCGGGTCCCTCGTTCGGCTGGGGCCCCTCGATCGGCCGGGCTCGATCGGCCGGGGTGGGTCGGGCGGCCAGCCCACCCCCTACGTTGGCACTCGCTGTCGCTGAGTGCCAACTCTACTCGGCGCGGCTAGCCTGCCCGCGTGTCCTTCACCGAGGTGGCCGACCGCGTCTGGGTGGCCCGTCACGCCTGGTTCGACGTCAACGTGAGCGTCGTCGGGGGTGAGCGAGGTCTCGTCGTGGTCGACACGCACGCCTCCGCGGCCGCCGCCCGGGAGGTGGTCGAGGAGGTGCGCGGCCTCGGCGCCGGGGACGTCGTCGCCGTGGTGAACACCCACGAGCACGTCGACCACACCTTCGGCAACGGCGCGCTGCGCGAGGCGTACGGCGCCGGGCTGCCGATCCACGCCCACGAGGCGGCCGCGGCGCGCACGCTGGAGGCCGCCTCGGAGGCCAAGCACGAGATGGCCGGCGGCGACGACCCGCGTCGCCAGGAGGTGCTGGACACGGACGTGGTGCCCGCGGACGTGACGTTCTCGTCCGTCGCGGTGCTCGACCTCGGGGACCGGGCGCTCGAGCTCGTGCACCCGGGTCGCGGGCACACCGCCGGGGACCTCGTGGTCCGCGTCCCCGACGCCGACGCGATGCTCGCCGGCGACCTGGTCGAGGAGTCGGCCGCCCGCGACGCGACCCCGGGGCTGGGGCCCGACTGCTTCCCGCTGGACTGGCCGCTGACGCTGGACCTCGCGCTGGGCCTGCTCACGCCCGCCTCGGTCGTCGTGCCGGGCCACGGGGCGCCCGTCGACCTCGACTTCGTGCAGAGGACAGCGGGCCGACCTCGGCGTGCTCGCGGAGATGCTCCGCGACCTCGCCGGCCGCGGCGTCCGGGCCGAGGACGCGCTCGACGCCGCCGACGAGTGGCCGTTCGACCCGGTCTACCTGCACGACGCGGTGCGCCGGGCCTACGAGCACCTGCCGCGCAGCCAGAAGCGCCTCCCCCTGCTCTGAGGCCCCGCTCTGAGACCCCTGCCTGGACCCCACCTGAGGTCCCAGACCCGAGGACCCACCCTGGCAGGACCCACCCGGCAGGACGAAACCCGGGCCTGCGCGTGGCGCGCCGTTTGACCGCCCGGGTGGGGGGTAGGCAGGGAGCATGAGCAACAGCAGCGAGGAGCGCGGCGAGCGCAGCCAGCACGACGGCGACCCCACCGGCATCGGCGACGAGGATCTCCCCGAGGACCTCGTGCCCGGCGACGACAACCCGCTGGCCTACCCGCTCGACGACGACGTCCCGCGCGAGGGCCTCGGGCTGGGCACGCCCGGGCCCATGCCGGAGCGACGACGAGGACCTCGAGGACTGACCGTGCTCGCCGAGGCGGTGCACCTCCCCGTCGACGGGTTGCTGCGCCCCGGGGTCCGCTGGGGCCTCGGGCACGCCCTCCCCCGGGGTGCGATGGCCGTCGCCGCGCGGCGGGGCGACCTGCACGGCGCGCTGATCGGGCACGGGGGCCGCGACGACCCCGCCGAGCTCTGGGCCCTGGTCGAGCGCGCGCGCACTCACGGGCCCCTGCACCGCACCGGCCTCGGCTTCATCACGGTGTCGCTGCCGGCGGCGCGCGAGGTGCTGGGCAGCCACGACTTCCGCACCGCGCCCGACATCGGGTACCGCGGGCTCCTCGGCCGCGCCTCGCGCTGGGCCGAGGACCCCGGCCTGCGCGGGCCGCTCACGCCGCCCTCCCTGCTGGTCACCGAGCCGCCGGACCACACGCGCTACCGCAAGCTCGTCACGCGCGTGTTCAGCGTCCGCGCGGTCGAGCAGCTGCGCGGCCGCACCGAGGAGATCGCGCACGCCCTGCTCGACGAGATCGACCCGAGCGAGCCGACCGACCTCGTCGCGACGTACGCCAGCCTGCTGCCGGTCACCGTGATCGCCGAGATCCTCGGCGTCCCCGCCGCCGACCGGGACCGCGTGCTGGCCTACGGCTCCGCGGCGGCGCCCAGCCTCGACATGGGCCTCTCGTGGCGCCGGTTCCGGCGCGTGGAGCGTGCGCTGCGCGACTTCGACGCATGGCTGACCGAGCACCTCGAGCGGCTGCGTCGCGAGCCCGGGGACGACCTGCTCAGCCGGCTGGTCGCCATCCGCGACGCCGGCGAGGGACTGAGCGAGGACGAGCTGAAGTCGACCGCCGGCCTCGTGCTGGCGGCGGGCTTCGAGACCACGGTGAACCTGTTGGGCAACGGGGTCGTCCTGCTGCGGCGGCACGCCGAGCAGGCGGAGCGCCTCGCCGCCGAGCCGGAGCTCTGGCCGAACGCGGTCGACGAGGTGCTGCGCGTCGACCCGCCGGTGCTCCTCACCGGCCGCTTCTCCACGCGCGACACGACGGTCGCCGGCACCGAGGTCCCGCGGCACACGCCGGTGACGACGCTGCTGGCCGGCGCGAACCGCGACCCCGACGTGTTCGCCGACCCGCACACCTTCGACGTGGCGCGGGAGAACGCCCGCGACCACGTCGCGTTCTCCTCCGGCCGGCACTACTGCCTCGGCGCCGCCCTGGCCCGGATGGAGGGCGAGGTGGGGCTGCGCGTGCTGCTGGAGCGCTACCCCGGCCTGCGCCTCGAGCCCGGCGCCCGTCGACGGGACACCCGGATCCTGCGCGGCTACGAGCGCCTGCCGGTCACGCTCGCCCCCTGACGGCGCGGCACCGACGCGGCGTCCGCGGCGCTGCCTACGGTTTCCGGATGCCTTCCCCGCGCTCCCCCCAGTCCCGCGGTCAGTCCCGCGGCGGCCAGGCCCGCGACCGCTACGGCACCGACGTCCTCGCCGGGGACTGGCGGGCGCCCCGCGGCGGCCGCTCCACGGAGCAGGAGGCCGAGCGTGGGCTGGTGGTCGAGGAGGTCAGCACCGACTGGTGCGGCGAGGTCGTCGCCGTCGACCGCGACCTGGGCACCGTCACGCTCGAGGACCGCCGCCGCACGCGGCGCACCTTCCCGCTCGGGCCGGGCTTCCTGCTCGAGGGTCGGCCCGTGGTCCTCACCGCGCCGGTCACGCGTACGGCGCCGCAGCAGCCGACGCGCACGGCGTCCGGCTCGGTGGCGGTGCGCGGCGCGCAGGCCCGCGTCGCCCGCGCCAGCCGGATCTTCGTCGAGGGCCGGCACGACGCCGAGCTCGTCGAGAAGGTCTGGGGGGACGACCTGCGCATCGAGGGCGTCGTGGTGGAGCACCTCGGCGGCGTCGACGACCTGCCCGAGCAGCTGCGCGACTTCGGCCCCGGGCCGGGGCGCCGGGTCGGGGTGCTGGTCGACCACCTGGTGCGCGGCTCGAAGGAGAGCCGGATCGCCGCCCAGGTCGCGCGCTCCGAGATCGGCAAGCACGTGCTGGTCGTCGGCCACCCGTTCGTCGACATCTGGCAGGCGGTGAAGCCCGCGCGGCTGGGCTTCGAGCACTGGCCCGACGTGCCCCGGTCGCTCGACTGGAAGACGGGAACCTGCCAGCGGCTGGGCTGGCCGCACCGCGACCAGGCCGACATCGCCCGCGCCTGGCGGCACGTGCTCGGCGGCGTCCGCGGCTTCCAGGACCTCGAGCCCGCCCTGCTGGGCCGGGTCGAGGAGCTCATCGACTTCGTGACCGCCGAGCCGGGCTGACCGGGCTCCGCCGCGGCCCGGTCAGCCGCGCAGCGGCCGGCCCTGGGCGTCGGTCTTGTCGTCGCCGACGAGGATCAGGATCCCGTCGATGAACGGCCAGAGTGCGCCGACGCCGCACGTGAAGAGCGTGACGAGCAGCTGCGCCACCCCGACGCCGACGTCGCCGATGTACATCCGGCCGATGCCGAGGGGCACCACGAGCTGCAGGACGCCGGCGATGACCTTCTGCTTGTCGGAGTAGGGGATGCCCGTGGTCGGGTGCACCCCGTAGGGGGCGTGCGGCCCGGCGCCGTAGGGTCCGGCGACGGGCGGTGGGCCGTACGGCGGCTGGCCGTACGCGGGCGGAGGCCCGTAGCCCGGCTGCCCGGGCTGCGACCAGGGCTGCTCGGGCCCGGGCTGACCGGGCTGCGGGTACGCCGGCGGCGGGCCGTAGGGCTGCTCGCCGGAGGGCGGCTCGCCGGGGCGCTGCCCGCCTAGGGCTGCTCGCCGGACGGCGGCTCCACGGGGGCGGACTCGCCGGGCTGCTCACCGGGCTGCTGGTCGGGGGAGCCCCAGCCGGTCTCGAAGGGTCGGGTGGAGTCGTCGGGCGGTTCGTTGTCGTGGGGCCCCTGGCTCATGGTGGGAGCGTAGGGGACCCGGAGCCCCGATGGCGGGAGGAGACACGCCTACGGCAACAGCGCCCGGACTGCGGCGTCGGCGAGCAGCCGCCCGCGCGGCGTGAGGACCAGCCGGTCTCCGGTGACCTCCCCGGGCTCGAGCAACCCGTCGTCGCGGAGGGTGGGCACGGCGGCCCGCCCCGCCTCGTCCAGCACCGCCGGGTCGAGCCCCTCGCGCAGCCGCAGCTCGAGCAGCACGCGCTCGACCCGGCGCGTCTCGTCGTCGAGCACCTCGCGCGCCTCGGCGGGGCTGCCGCCCTCGGCCAGCGGCTGCGCCCACGCCGCCGGGTGCCGGCGGTTCCACCAACGCACCCCGCCGACGTGGCCGTGGGCGCCGGGGCCGACGCCCCACCAGTCGGCGCCGCGCCAGTAGCCGAGGTTGTGCCGGCAGCGGCTCTCGGGCCGCCGCGCCCAGTTGGAGACCTCGTACCACTCCAGGCCCGCCGCGGCGAGGCGCTCGTCGGCCGCCAGGTACTTCTCCGCCAGGTCGTCGTCGTCCGGCGCCGGCAGCAGGCCGCGCGCGACCTGGCGGTGCATCGCGGTGCCCTCCTCGATCACCAGCGCGTAGGCCGAGACGTGGTCGGGAGCGCAGGCCAGTGCCGCGTCCACGGAGGCGGTCCACTGCGCCTGGGTCTCGCCGGGGGTGCCGTAGATCAGGTCAAGGCTGACCTCCTCGAACCCCGCCTCGCGCGCCCAGCCGACGGCCGTCGCGACGCGCTCGGGGTCGTGGGTGCGGTCCAGGGTGGCCAGCACCGCCGGCACGGCCGACTGCATGCCGTAGGAGATCCGCGTGTAGCCCGCCTCGCGCAGCCGGGCCAGGCCGTCGGCGGTGACGCTGTCGGGGTTGGCCTCGGTGGTCACCTCGACGTCGTCGGCGAGCCCGATCTCCTGGTCGACGGCGCGCAGGACGCGGGCGAGGTCCGCGGGGTCGAGCAGCGTCGGGGTGCCGCCGCCGACGAACACGGTGGCGGCCGGAGGCACCGACCGCTCGCCGGCCGCCAGCACGCGGCGCGCGAGGGCCAGCTCGCGCACCGCCGCCTCGGCGTACGTCGCCCGGGAGGCGCCGGGGGCGCCGCCGGCCGGCCCGAGCTCGGCGGCCGTGTAGGTGTTGAAGTCGCAGTAGCCGCAGCGCACCGTGCAGAACGGCACGTGCACGTAGACGCCGAACGGCGCGTCCCCCAGGTCCGCGAGGGCGGACGCGGGGAGCGCGCCGTCGGCGGGGACGGGCTCGCCCGGGGGCGGGGAGGAGGGCACGGGCCCATCCTCCCAGCCGCCCCCGGCCGGGCCGGCGTCAGCCGGTCAGGCGTACAGCTCCTCGATGAGCTTCTGGTTGTTCTCCTCGACGACGTTGCGCTTGACCTTCATCGAGGGGGTCAGCTCGCCCGACTCGATCGACAGGTCGTGGTCGAGGATCCGCCAGCGCTTGATCGTCTCCCAGCGGTTCAGCTTCTGGTTCAGCTCGTCGATGTAGCCGCCGACCATCTTCTCCACCTCGGGGCTGGCGACGACCTCCTCGAAGGGCTTGCCCTCCATGCCGTGCTCGGCGGCCCAGCCGGCCATCGCGTCGGCGTCCAGCGCGACGAGGGCCACGCAGTAGTTGCGCTCGTTGCCGAAGACCATGAACTGGCTGACGTAGGGGCAGATCGCCTTGAACTTGGAGTCGATCGACATCGGCGCGATGTACTTGCCGCCCGAGGTCTTGAACAGGTCCTTGATCCGGCCGGTGATGACGAGGAAGCCGTCCTCGTCGATCCTGCCCTTGTCGCCGGAGTGCAGCCAGCCGTCGCCGTCGAGCGTCGAGGACGTCTCCTCCGGCATGTTGTGGTAGCCGTCCATCACGTGCGGGCCGCGGATCAGCACCTCGTCGTTGGTGCCGATCTTGACCTCGCCGCCCGGGATCGGGAAGCCGACGGAGCCGATCTTGTAGTCCTCGGGGTGGTTCACCGTCGCCGCGGCCGAGTTCTCGGTGAGGCCGTAGCCCTCGAGGATCAGGATGCCCGCGGCGTGGAACCACTCGGCGATCTCGCCGTTCAGCGCGGCCGAGCCGGAGATGAAGAACCGGACGCGGCCGCCGAAGCGCTCGCGCACCTTGCTGAAGACCAGCTTGTCGAAGAGGCCGTACTGCACCTTGAGCGGCAGCGGGACGGACTTGCCCTCGCGCTTGCGCCTGTCGACCTCCTGCCCGACGGCGAAGGCGCGCTTGAACAGCTTCTCCTTCACGCCGCCCTCGGACTCGGTCATCGTCACGATGCGGGCGTGGGCCTTCTCGAAGATCCGCGGGGCGGCGCCCATGAAGGTGGGCTTCACGACCGCGAGGTTCTCGATGATCTTGTCGACCCGGCCGTCGACGGCCGTGGCGAAGCCGACCGCGAGCTGCGCGGTGAGCAGCACCTTGCCGAAGGAGTGGGCCATCGGCAGCCACAGGTACTGCAGGTCGTCCTCGGTGAGCAGGTTCTTCTGGGCGTCGAGCCCCTCGCCCTGGAAGACCCAGCTGCGGTGCAGCAGCCGGACGCCCTTGGGGCGACCGGTGGTGCCGGAGGTGTAGATCAGCGTGGCGAGCTGGTCGGGCTTGATGGACGCGGCCACCGTGTCGACCGCGTCCGGCTTCTCGGCGAGGTGTGCGTCGCCCAGCTCCGCGAGGTCGTCGAGGCTGATCACCCAGTCGCCGTCGGCCGTGCCGTCGAAGGTGACGACCTTCTCCAGGTGGGGCAGGTCGCCGCGGTGGGCCCGCAGCTTGCCGATCTGCTCGTCGTCCTCGGCGAAGACGATGCGGCACTCGGAGTCGCCGAGGATGTACGCGACGTCCTCGGCGTGCGTGCTCGGGTAGACGGTCGTCGTCGCGGCTCCGGCGCACATGTTGGCCAGGTCGGCGAGGATCCACTCGTAGCGGGTGCCCGAGGCGATTCCGACGCGCTGCTCCTGCTCGATCCCGAGCGCGAGCAGCCCGGCGGCGAGGCGGCGGACGCGCTCCCCCACCTCCGTCCAGGTGACGGACGCCCAGTCGTCGCCTCGCGGGAACCGGTAGGCCTCGCGCGGGCCGGACTTCTGGACGCGGTTGAGGAACTGGACCGCCACGTTCGGCGGCATGTTCTCGATGAAGGAGGTGTCGTGCTGGATCGGCATGTGTCGTTGGCTCCTCGGCCCCGGGGTCGGTCTGGGCAGTAACCTATGTCACGTCGCTACGCACGGGTAGCCACGGCCCACCTTCTCTCACGCGTGGCGCCGGTGCGACCCGGCCGGCGTCGGCGGCCCTCCGCCGGGCTAGCCCGATGCGTTGGCGAGGTGCCGCTCCAGCCGAGCCTGCGCCCGCGGGGTCAGGTCGTCCACGCGCTGCAGCTGCGGCAGCAGCTCCGGCTCGCCGGTCAGGGCGCGGAACATCGTCGAGACGGTGACGCCGTGGCCGGGCCGGTGGACGACCTCGATCTCCTCGCCCGCCCGGAGCGTGCCCTCCTCGAGCACCCGCAGGTAGGGGCCCGGGCGCTTCTGCGCGGCGAAGCGCTTCACCCACGCGGTGTTGTCGTGACCGCACCGGCCCATCCAGGCCTTGAAGTCCGCGCAGGGGGTGCGGACCGAGCGCACCTCGAGCAGCACGGAGCCGATCCGCCACTGCTCCCCCACCTCGGCGGCGTTGACGTCGAGACCGACCGTGGTCAGGTTCTCGCCGAAGCCGCCGTCGGGGATCGGCGCCCCCAGCGCCTCCGCCCACGCGTCGAGGTCCTCGCGCGCGAACGCGTACACGGCCTGCTCGCGCCCGCCGTGGTCCTTGGTGTCGGCGACCTGGTCGCCCTCGACACCGAGCAGCCGCACGGCCGCCGGCCCGACGACCGGGGTCTTCTCGATCGCCGTGCGCCCCTGCTGCGCCCAGGACGCCTCCCGGGGGGTGCCGACGTTGACCGAGCGCAGGTGGGCCATGCCGCGACCCTAGTCGTGGACCGCCTTCACGATCGTCACGCACCGCGTGATCCAGTCCCGGTCGCTGGCCGAGAGCGCGCGGCCGGCACGCTCCGCGTCCTCGATCGTCCAGTACGCGTTGAGTACCAGCCGCACGAGCACCCAGGCGCGCGCCCGGGCCTCGTCGAGCCCGCCAGCGTCGACGAGGCCGTGGAACCGGCGCCGGACGCCGCGCCGCACGCCTCCGGGGGCGGCCGCCAGCTCCTCCCACCGGTTCCAGAGCATCGGTGCGGGCTCGTAGTGCGCGTCCCCGGCCATCGGCTTCGGGTCGATCGCCCGCCAGCCGCCGCCGGCCGCGGCCAGCACGTTCGCGTGGTGCAGGTCGCCGTGCACGATCCGCGCGCCACCTCGGGCCGCGTGCTCGTGGGCGACCAGGTCGCGCAGGGTCGCGAGCCACTGCTCGACCAGCCGCCGCGGCACGGGCGCGTCGCGGGGCAGCGCGCGCAGCCCCGCCGACCAGCGGTCGACGAAGCCCGTCACCGGCTGCAGCTGCGGTGGCGCCGGGCGGTCGAGCTCGCGCCACAGCGCAGCCACGACCTCGCAGGCGGCCTCGTCGTCCAGGCTGCCGAGGTCGCGCCGGGTCAGCCGCTCCAGCAGCAGGGCGCGCCGCCGCGGCTGGGCCGCGAGCAGCCGCACGGCTCCCCGGCCGGCCCAGTGCTGGAGCGCCAGCGCCTCGTGCGCGCTCTCGTCGTCGCCGTCGAACCCGACCTTGAGGACGGCGGGCACCCCGTCGCGGGTGCGCACCGGCACCACGAGCGCGGTGCGCCCGCACCACGCCGCCGCTCCGGGCGCGAGGTCCCAGGCGACCCCCAGCTCGTCGGCGACCTCGGCGGTCCGGCGCGGTAGCGCCTCCAGCCACCGCGCCCACGTCGGGCCGAGCCGGGCCCGGGCCCGCAGCGCCGCCGGGACGTCGAACGGGAGCGCGGCCATGCGGCACATCATTCGCGACGGGGCGGTGACGGCGCCGGTATCGTGGGCACCGACCCAACGGACCTGAGAAGGACCAGCCCATGTGCGGCATCGTCGCGGTCCACGACCTGCGCCCCACCCCCGACCGGCTCGGTGAGGCGGCCCGCATCGGCGCGGCGATGACCGACGCGATCACCCACCGCGGCCCCGACGGTCGCGGCGAGCGCGCGGTCGGCCCGACCTGGCTCGGCCACACCCGCCTCTCGATCGTCGACCTCGACGGCGGCCAGCAGCCGCTCACCGCCGGTGCCCACGAGAGCCTCGACGACCGCTGGGTGGTCGCGAACGGCGAGATCTACAACCACGAGCACCTGCGCGAGCGGTTCGCCCGGGCCGCGGGGCGCCCGGCCGGCGAGCTGTTCGGGACGCTGTCGGACTCCGAGGTCGTGCTGCACGTCGTCGCCCGCCTGGGCACGGCGGGCGTGCACCAGATGAAGGGGATGTACGCCTTCGCGCTCGCCGGCGAGGACGGCACCCTGGTGCTCGCGCGCGACCCGCTGGGCGTGAAGCCGCTGTACTGGGCCCGCCACGACGAGCGAATCCTCGTGGCCTCCGAGCTCTCGGCCTTTCCGGCCGAGGCCCGCGGCGCCGTCGAGGAGTTCCCGCCGGGACACTACTGGACCGCCGACGAGGGCCTCGTGCCGTTCGTGGATCTGCGCGTCGACCCGCTCGGCTCGGGCGACGGACCCGGCCCCGAGTACGCCGAGCGCCCCGAGGCCGTGGCTGCCGTGCGGGACGCCCTGGTGCAGGCGGTGCGCGCGCGGATGATGGCCGACGTCCCGATCGGCGTCTTCCTCTCCGGCGGCCTGGATTCCAGCATCATCGCGGCCGTGATGGCCCGCGAGGCCGGGCCGGGCCAGGTGGTCCGCTCGTTCGCCGCTGGTACCGCGGACTCCTCCGACCTCGTCGCCGCCCGCGAGGTGGCCGAGTACCTCGGGCTGGAGCATCACGAGCGGGTCTACGACGACGACGAGGTGCTGGCCGTGCTGCCGGACGTCGTCCGGTCCATCGAGAGCTACGAGCCGTCGTTGGTGCGCAGCGCCGTGCCGAACTACCTGCTCGCCGAGCTGGCCGCGCGGCACGTCAAGGTCGTGCTCACCGGCGAGGGCGCCGACGAGCTCTTCGCCGGCTACCACCACCTGCGCGCCCTCTCCCCCGACGAGCTCGCGGACGCGCTCGTCGAGGGCGTCGAGGTGCTGCACCACCTCAACTTGCAGCGCTGCGACCGCGTCACGATGGCCCACGGCCTCGAGGCGCGGGTGCCGTTCCTGGCCCGCGAGGTGCTCGCCGTCGCCCAGCGGGTGCCGCTGGCGTGGAAGTCGCTCGGCGAGGACCACGCCGAGCGCGCGCAGGAGAAGGCGATCCTCCGGGAGGCCTTCGAGGGGTGGCTGCCCGAGCACGTGCTGTGGCGCCGCAAGGAACAGTTCGGCGACGGCTCCGGCACGGCGGACGTGATGGCCCGCCGCGCGGCCGCGTTCGTGCCGGAGGACGACTGGACGCAGCAGCGGATCCCCGGCCTGCCGCCGGCGCGCAGCCGCGAGGAGCTGGGCTACCAGCGCATCTTCGCCGACCACCTCGGGGGCATCCGGGCCGACCGGGTGCTGGGCCGGTTCGCGACGGCATGACCGCGGAGGTCGACGAACAGGAGGCCTGGGCCCCCGAGCCGCCGCGCCCGCCGCTGCGCCTCGGGGACGGGCTGGTCGCGCTGTCCGCGCGGGAGCTCGCGGCGCTGGTGGCCGGCGGCACGGTCACCGCGGTCGCCGTGGTCGACGCGCACCTGGACCGGATCGCCGCCCGCGACCCCTGGCTCCAGTCCCTGACCTGGGTGGACGCCCACCGGGCGCGCGGTTGACGCCGAGGCCGTCGACGCGGTCGTCGCCGCGAACCTCGCCGCGGGGCGGCCCGCCGGCGAGGGCGTGGGCCCGCTGGCCGGCGTCCCGTTCGTGGTCAAGGACAACATCGACGTCGCCGACGAGGTCACCGCCTGCGGGTCGCGTGCCCACGACCGCCGGCCGGCGACGGCCGACGCGCCGGTCGTCGCGCGGCTGCGCGCCGCCGGCGGCGTCCTGCTCGGGCGGGCGACGATGGACGAGCTGGCCATGGGCGCCGCGACGTCGACGAGCGCGACCGGCCCCGCCTTCAACCCGTGGCAGCCGGCGCACAGCCCGGGCGGCAGCAGCGGCGGCTGCGCGGTGGCCGTGGCCGCCGGCCTGGCGCCGATCTCGGTGGGCACGGACACCGGCGGCTCCATCCGCGAGCCGGCGGCCCAGTGCGGGGTCACCGGCCTCGCGCCCACGCCGGACGCCGTGCCGATGGACGGCGTCGCGCCGTTCGCGACCGGGTTCGACCGGGTCGGGCCGCTGGCCCGCGACCCCGGGGACGCCGCCCTCGCGCTGCACGTGATGTGCGGGCAGGCGCCGCCGCCCGGTGCCGTTGCAAGCCCCGCGGGGCTGCGGATCGGCGTGGTCGACGAGCTGGCGGGGCACCCCAACCGGCCCGGCGTGCTCGCCGTGCACGCCGAGATGCTCGCGCGGTTCCGCGCGGCGGGCGCCGAGGTCGTCGACGTCTCGGTGCCCGACGCCCGGACCGCGCTGCGCGTCTACAGCTCGCTGACGGCCGTGGCGGCGCTGCCGCACATCGAGCCCTTCGTCGCCACCGGCCGCGCCGGGGCGGAGGTGCGCCGCCGCCACCAGCTCGGCCGGGCGCTGCGCGACGACCCCGGGCGGCTGACCGAGGCGCAGGCGCTGCGCCGGGCCCTTTGCGCGCAGGTCGCCGGCGCCCTGAGCCGAGTGCGACGTGCTGCTCTCCCCGACCATGCCGACCACGGCGCCGCGGCTCGACCAGGTCGCCAACCGGATCCTCGCCGACCCGCTGTCGGCGCCGTACACCGACTGCTGGACGGTCGTCGCGAACCTCGCGGGCGTGCCGGCGCTCTCGTTCCCGGCCGGGGTGGCGCCGGACGACGAGATGCCCGTCGGCGCGATGCTCACCGGACCGGTCGGCTCCGACGCGTTGCTGCTCGCCGCCGCTGCGCCCCTGGCGCAGCCGCTGCCCTGGTGACGCCGCACGCCACCGGACGCGCGGCTACTTCTTCTTCTCGACCGTGCCGCCGGCAGGCGTCTGCGAGAGGGCGGCGATGAAGGCCTCCTGGGGCACCTCGACCCGGCCGACCATCTTCATCCGCTTCTTGCCCTCCTTCTGCTTCTCCAGCAGCTTGCGCTTGCGGGAGATGTCGCCGCCGTAGCACTTGGCGAGGACGTCCTTGCGGATGGCGCGGATGGTCTCGCGGGCGATGATCCGGGCGCCGACGGCCGCCTGGATGGGCACCTCGTACTGCTGTCGCGGGATCAGCTCGCGCAGCTTGCCCGCGAGCATCACGCCGTAGGCGTACGCCGCGTCGCGGTGCACGATCGCCGAGAAGGCGTCGACGACCTCGCCCTGGAGCATGATGTCGACCTTGACCAGGTCGGCGGCCTGCTCCCCGGAGACCTCGTAGTCCAGCGAGGCGTAGCCCTTCGTGCGGGACTTCAGCTGGTCGAAGAAGTCGAAGACGATCTCGGCCATCGGCAGCGTGTAGCGCATCTCGACCCGGTCCTCGGAGAGGTAGTCCATGCCCTCCATCGAGCCGCGCTTGGTCTGGCAGAGCTCCATGACCGCGCCGATGTGCTCGGCCGGGGTGAGCACGGTCGCCTTCACGATCGGCTCGCGCACCTCGGCGATCTTGCCCTCGGGGAACTCGCTGGGGTTGGTGACCTCGTGCTCGGTGCCGTCCTCCATCGCGACCTCGTAGACCACGTTCGGCGCGGTCGAGATGAGGTCGAGGCCGAACTCGCGCTCGAGCCGGTCGCGGGTGATCTCGAGGTGCAGCAGCCCGAGGAACCCGCAGCGGAAGCCGAAGCCCAGGGCGCCCGAGGTCTCGGGCTCGTAGGTCAGCGAGGCGTCGTTGAGCTGGAGCTTGTCCAGCGCCTCGCGGAAGACCGGGAAGTCGTCGCCGTCGATCGGGTAGAGCCCGGCGAACACCATCGGGGTCGGGTGCTGGTAGCCACCCAGCGGGGCCTCGGCGCCGCGGTGGAGGCTGGTCACCGTGTCGCCGACGCGGGACTGGCGGACGTCCTTCACCCCGGTGATCAGGTAGCCGGTCTCCCCCACGCCGATCTCGTCACACTTCACGGGCTCGGGGCTGATCACCCCGATCTCGAGCATCTCGTGGGTGGCGCCCGTCGACATCATCTTGATCCGGTCGCGGTGCTTCAGGGCGCCGTCGACCACGCGGACGTAGGTGACCACGCCGCGGAAGGTGTCGTAGACCGAGTCGAAGATCATCGCGCGCGGCGGGGCGTCGGCGTCGCCCACCGGCGGCGGGGTCTGGAGCACGATCTCGTCGAGCACCCGCTCGACGCCCTCGCCGGTCTTGGCGGAGACGCGCAGCACCTCGGACTCGTCGCAGCCGATCAGGCCGGCCAGCTCGGCGGCGTACTTGTCGGGGTTCGCCGACGGCAGGTCGATCTTGTTCAGGATCGGGATGATGTGCAGGTCCGCGGCCATCGCGAGGTAGAGGTTCGCCAGGGTCTGCGCCTCGATGCCCTGGGCGGCGTCCACGAGCAGGATGGCCGCCTCGCAGGCGGCCAGCGACCGGGAGACCTCGTAGGTGAAGTCGACGTGGCCGGGCGTGTCGATCATGTTCAGGACGTAGCTGTCGGCCTCGACGCCCTCGAGGTCTCCGGCGTCGACGTTCCACGGCATCCGCACGGCCTGGCTCTTGATCGTGATGCCGCGCTCACGCTCGATGTCCATGCGGTCGAGGTACTGCGCGCGCGACGAGCGCTCGTCCACCACCCCGGTCAGCTGGAGCATCCGGTCGGCCAGCGTGGACTTGCCGTGGTCGATGTGGGCGATGATGCAGAAGTTGCGGATCAGCGCCGGGTCGGTGCTGCCGGGCTGCGGCGGGGACTGGGGCTTCATGGCCCGGCCATTCTGCCCGGTGCGGCCAGCGGTCACGAATCGCTCCCCCCGCGGGCGGCGCTCGCGCGCGATTTGGGCGGCGCTCGCCGCCGCTGGTAATCTCAGCCCTTGCGTCTGGCGCCGTTGCGCCGCGCAACAGACCTGCACCACATCCCCGCACCCCCGAGCAAGAAGGCGCATCCGTGGCGAACATCAAGTCCCAGATCAAGCGCATCCGCCAGAACGAAGAGCGGCACGAGCGCAACAAGGCCGTCAAGAGCGACCTGCGCACCGCTGTGCGCAAGGTCCGCGAGACCGTCGGCTCCGGCGACAAGGACGCCGCGCAGCGCGCCGCGTGGGAGGCCAACCGCAAGCTCGACAAGGCCGTCTCGCGGGGCGTGATCCACAAGAACCAGGCGGCGAACCGCAAGTCGTCGGTGAGCAAGCTCGTCGACGCGATGTGAGCCGCGCCGGCCGCACGGCCGGCACCCGCCATCGAGGCGTCGTTCCCCCGGGGGACGGCGCCTCGTGTCGTCTCAGGGGCCGGACCCGGATCGCGGCTGGTCGGCCAGGTACTTCCCCGGGGGTCAGCCCGGTGACCTGCCGGAAGTCACTACAGCGCGGGCATCTGCAGGCCCCCGGTGCCGGTGCCGGGCGACGCCCCGGCCCGCGACCGGTTGCTGGGACTGGTCGGTCGCGACCTCGGCTGGTCACCTGCCGGCTGACCCGCCGGTCGCCGCCGGGTCAGCCCGCGCGCAGCGCCGTGACCGTGAGGACCAGGCGCTCGAGCGTGTACGGCGCGTCCCCCGCGGCTCCCTTGATGTCCGCGTCCGCCTGCGCGACGGCGCGGACCGCGGCGCCCAGCCCGTCGGCGGTCCAGCCGCGCAGCTGCCCGCGCAGCATCCGGAGCTTCCAGGGCGGCGCACCCACCTCGCGGGCGAGGTCGCCTTCCTTCATCCCTCCGGGGACACCGCTGAGCCGCGCCAGCTGCCGCGCGCTCCCGGCGAAGGCGCTGGTGACCAGCACTGCGGCGGTGCCGCCGTCCAGCGCCCAGCGGAGCTCCTCCAGCGCGGCCTCGCGCTGCCCGGCGAACGCCGCGTCGGCCACGGCGAACGACTTCGCCTCGGCCCGGCCGCCGAAGTAGCGCTTGATCTTCTCCGGCGTCAGTGTCTCGCCGGGGAAGTCGCTGGCGAGCTGGTCGGCCGCGCCGGCGAGCGATCGCAGGTCCTGGCCCACGGCCTGGACCAGGGCGTCGGCCGCGGCCTCGTCGATGCGGGCGCCGCGCGCGCGGACCTCCGCGGCCACGAATCGGGGCAGCTCGTGCGCCTTCGGCTCGCCGGACTTCACCTCGACCACCGCGTCGAGCTTGCGCAGCTTCGCCAGCACCCCGGAGCCCTTCTGGCCGCCGGTGTGCACGAGCACCAGCGCGACGTCGTCGACGGGCGCGCCGGCGTAGCCGAGCAGGCCGGGCACCGACTCCTCCGGCAGGTCCTCCAGCGCGCGCACGACGACGCAGCGGGTGGCGGAGAACAGCGACGGCGCCGCGAGCTCCCCGAGGGTGCCCAGGCCGAGGTCCGCCGCGGCGGTGTCGGAGAGCTCGGCCTCGGCGTCGTACGCGTGCACCGCGTCCTTGACGGCGACGACCGTGCGCTCGGAGAGGAACTCCTCCTTGCCGGTGACGAGCGTGACGCGCCCGAGCACGTCGGCGGCGCGCGGGGCGCGGGTGGCTGCCATGGGTCGGGAGCCTGCCACAGCCCGCCGACAGCGGCGGCTCACGGGGCGAGGCGGGCGACGGGCCGCCCGGCCGGGTCCCGTGCGATCGCGACCGACCCGTGGGTGTCGGTGCGCAGCACGCGGGCACCCGCCCTCTCCAGCGCGGTGAGCACGTCGGCCGCCGGGTGCCCGTAGTCGTTCTCCGCGCCCACGCTGATCAGCGCGGCGCCGGCGCCCAGCCCGGTGAGCAGGTCGAGGTCCTGGTGGCGGCTGCCGTGGTGCGGCACCTTGAGGACGTCGACGCGCTCGCCCGCCAGCGCGGCGCGCAGCCCGGCCTGCGCGGGCGGCTCGACGTCACCGGTGAGCAGCAGGCGCAAGTCGCGGACCTCGGCGAGCAGGACCACGCTGGCGTCATTGGCCGCCGACCCGTCACCCGGTGGCCCGCACGGTGGCCGTCACCGGTGGCCCGGCGCGGGCGGCGGGCGGCCACACGACCTCGGCGGCCACGTCGCCGGCGGCCAGGTCCTCGCCCTGCACGGTGGGCCGGAACGGGACACCCGCGGTCGCGGCCACGTCCTCGGCGGCGCGGGCGCCGTCGGCGGGGTCGGCGACGGGCGAGGTCAGGACGACGCCCACCTCCCGTCCGCGAAGCACGCCCGCGAGGCCGCCCGCGTGGTCGGCGTGGAAGTGGGTGAGCACGACCGCCGGCACCCGCCGGACGCCGAGGCGGCGCAGGCAGCGGTCGATCGGGTCCGGCTCGGGGCCCGCGTCCACCACCACCGCGCTCGCGGCGGCCGCCCGCAGCACCAGCGCGTCGCCCTGCCCGACGTCGCAGGCGACCAGCGCCCAGCCGTCGCCGGGCCAGCCGCCGTCCGGGCCCGCCCACCCGCCCACCGGGACCGGGATGCGCACCATCCCCGCGGCCACGATCAGGGCGAGGACCGCGACGCCCGGCCGCGGCCGCCGCAGCAGGCGCGGCGCCAGCATCCCGAGCGCGAGGCACAGGGCGGCCAGCGCCAGCAGCGCCGGGATCGTCGTACCCCACGCCACGGCCGGCTGCGGCAGGTCGGCGCCCCACCGGGCCACCGCCACGATCCAGGCGACGCACCACGCCGCCAGCGTGCCGACGAGGCGCCCGGCGGGCTCCCAGGCTAGCCCGACGAGCCCGCCGGCGAGCCCGAGCACCGTGGCCGGGCCGACGGCCGGCGCGACCAGCAGGTTGGCCAGCACCGCCACCAGGCTGACCTGGCCGGAGAGGCCGGCGACGAGCGGCGTGCAGGCCAGCTGGGCCGTGGCGGGCACCGCGATCGCCTCGGCGAGCCAGCGCGGCAGCCAGCGGGCCATCGCGTCGCGCCACGGCGGGCCGAGCAGCAGGATGCCGCCGGTCGCGCTCACCGACAGGGCGAAGCCCGCCGTGCGCGCCAACCCCGGGTCGACGAGCAGCAGCCCGAGCACCGCGACGCCCAGCGCGCGCAGGCCGCGGTGCCGACCGTTGCTGCCCATCGCCACCAGCGCGACCGTGCCCATCGCGGCGGCGCGCACGACGCTGGGCTCGGTGCGGGCGAGCAGGACGAACCCGGCGATGCCCAGCGCCGCCACCAGCGTCAGCCAGCGGCCGCGGACGCCGCCCCACCGCGCGAGCACGAGCAGGAACCCGACGACGAGCGTGAGGTTGGTGCCGGAGACGGCCGTCAGGTGCGTGAGGCCGGTGGTGCGGAAGTCGTCCGCGACCTCCGGGTCGAGCCCGCGGTCGTCGCCGGCCACCAGCGCCGGGACCAGCACGCGCTCGGCGGGCGGGCGGTGACCTACCGAGTCGCGCAGCGAACCGCGCACGGCCGCGGCACCGTGCCAGGCGGGGTTCGGTTCCCGGAGCAGCCGGGGCGAGCCGCGCGCCAGCAGCAGGGCGGCCGGCTCGCCGGGTCCGCGGCGGTCGGTCGCGGCCAGCTCTCCCGATGCCCTGACCCGGGACCCCAGCTCGACGCGCGACCACGCGTCGCCCGCCTCGCCGGCCGCCGAGGCCAGCACGACGACCGGCACCCGCTCGCGCCACGACCGCCCGCGACCCCGCACGGTGATCACGCGCGCGCGCACCAGCACCTGGTCGCCGAACCGCCCGCGCACGGGCCGCGGGTCGCCGGTGATCTCGAGCGTGCCGTCGACCACGGCGCCCTCGGCGGCGAGCCCGGCCACCGGGCCCCGGTCGAGCCGGGCGTCCCGGGCCCCGGCCACGCGCCCCCACCCCGAGGGCGACGGCGAGCAGCGCCGCGCAGGTGCTGGCCACGGCCCGGCGCCCGCGTCGCAGCGCCGCGAGCGCGACGCCCGCCAGGCACAGCGCGGGAGCCGCGGCGACCGCGGCACGGCCGGGCGAGGCGTCCCCCACGACCCAGGGGGCGAGGAGCGCCGCCGCCCACGCCGCCGCGCCGAGCAGCGGCGTCCGCAGGTCGAGGCCGGCGAGGCCGGCCTCCGGCGGCCTCACACGGCGACCAGCGGCGCCAGGTCCGCGAGCGTGGCATCACCGATGCCGTCGACCTCCAGCAGCTCCTCGACCGCGGTGAACCGGCCGTGCTCCTCGCGCCAGCTCAGGATCTTCTCGGCGGTCACCGGGCCCACGCCCGGCAGCGTCTCGAGCTCGGCCTGGTCGGCGGTGTTCAGGTTCACGGGCGGGTCCTCTCCGCCGTCCGCCGCGGCCGTGGGGCCCGCGGGGGCGCTCGCCGCCGGCAGCCCCACCAGCACCTGCTCGCCATCGACGACGGCGCGGGCGAGGTTGAGGTCGCGCAGGCGCACCCCGCGACGGGCGCCACCCGCGGCCTCGAGGGCGTCCACCACGCGCGCACCCTCGGGCAGGCGGACGATGCCCGGCCGTCGTACGCGCCCGGCCACGTGGACGACCACGCGCGCGCCCTTCGGCTCGGCCCCCGCCTCCTCGCCCGCCGCGCGCGAGGTCTCGTCGGCGCGGGTGGCGCCGGCGCGACGGCTCGGGGCTCGCCGAGGTCACGGTGAGGCCGACCTCCTGCGGGAGCGCCTCGGGCCGGGACCGCAGCAGCCACCAGCCCGTCAGCAGCAGCGCGAGCACCACGAGCACCGCGACGACCCGCAGGTGCGCCGGGCTCAGCTCCCACCGCGGCGCCGTGCGCGCCGCGTGCCGACCGGGCCCGCCGTACGCCTGGCCGCCGCCCGGCCCGGTGGCCGCGCCGCTCACCGACGCGGCTTCCGGCCCGGCGGGCGGAGGCTGCTCGGCGATCGGCGGCTGCTGGGCGGCTGATCGGCGGCTGCTCGGCGATCGGCGGCCGCACCCGCGTCCCCGCCGGGCCCACGAGCTCGGCCCGCAGCTGCTCCATGCGGCGGTCGAGGGCCGCCCGGTGCTCTTCACGCTGTCGTGCTGATCGCATGCCGCGACGCTAGGAGTGCCGTCCGCCGGGGCGGGGGCGCGGCCGGCGTCCCCTGTGCAGAACCCCGGCCCGACGGCCCTGTGGATGACCCGAGGGGCCCGGGCAGCTGTCGCAACCGTGTGGTCGCCCGAGGGCCCGCAGAGGGTTGCTGGAGCGACGGTAACCCCGCGTTACATGGAAAAACGAGGCGGCGCTCAGGGGCGGGGGGCGACGCAGACGGCGACCATGCCGGGGCCCACGTGGGCACCGAGGACGGCGCCCAGCTCGCCGCAGAGCACGTCGCGGCCCTCGAGCTGGTCGGCCAGCCGGTCGGCGAGCCGCGCAGCCAGGCCGTCGGCGCGCTCGGCGTTCGCGAGGTGGAAGACGCCGACGTCGACGGGCTGGTCCCCCGCAGCCTCGACGGCCAGGTCGGCCAGCCGGCCCAGGGCACGGCCGGCCGTGCGCACCCGCGCCAGCGAAGCGACGGTGCCGTGCTCGTCGATGTGCAGCAACGGCTTGACCGCCAGCGCGCTCCCGAGCACGGCGGCGGCGGACCCGATGCGCCCGCCGCGCCGGAGGTACTCCAGCGTGTCCACGTAGAACATCGACGTCGCCGCGGCCGCCCGCCGCTCGGCGGCCTCGGCCGCCTCCTCCAGCGTCGCGCCGGCGTCCAGCGCGTCGGCCGCGGTCAGGGCCGCGTAGCCGGTCGCCACGCCCACCTGGCGCGTGTCGACCGCGCGGACCTCGATGCCCTCCCGCGCGGCCTCCCGGGCCGCGAGCTGCGCCGACTCGCAGGTGCCGCTCATCTGGCTGGAGAGGTGCACCGAGAGGATCTCGCGGGTGCGGGTCTCCTTGGCGATGGCGCGGTAGGTCTGGAGCAGCCGCGCCGGGGACGGCCGGGAGGTGCTCACCGGCGTGAACTCGCGCAGCGCCGCGGCGACCCGGTCCGGCGTGGCGCCCTCCTCGCCCTCGAGCAGCACGTCGGCACCGATCACCACCTCGAGCGGCACCACGTGGATGCCGCGCTCGTCGGCCTGCTCGGGCGGGAGGCTGGCGGTGGAGTCGGTGACGATCGCCGCCCGCGCGCGCTTCCTCCGGCTCACCCCAGCACCACGTTGACCAGCTTCGGCGCTCGCACGATGACCTTGCGCACGGGCCGTCCGTCCATGGCGCGCTGCACGGCCTCGTCGGCCAGCGCGGCCGCCTCCAGGTCGGCCTCGGCCACGTCGGGGGCGACCTCGAGCCGGGCGCGCACCTTGCCCTGCACCTGCACCACGGCGGTCACGGACTCGCGCACCAGCAGCTGGGGGTCCACCCGCAGCCAGGCCGACCGGGCGACGGGGGCCTCGCGGCCGAGCCGCTCCCACATCTCCTCGGCGACGTACGGCGCGACCAGGCTGAGCAGCTGTGCGACCGTCTCGGCCGCCTCGCGCACAGCCGGGTCGGCGGCCCCGCCGCCCTGCCCGGACGGCGAGTCGATCGCCTTGCGCGTCGCGTTGACCAGCTCCATGGCCCGCGCGACGACGACGTTGAAGCGGTGCGACTCGATCAGCGTCTGCACCTCCTCGACGGTGCGGTGGGTGACCTGGCGCAGCGCCCGGTCTCCCGTGGCCGGGTCGACGCCCGGCTGCGAGGTCACGTCGCCGCTGAGCCGCCAGGCGCGCTGGAGGAACTTCAGCGACCCGGCGGGGCTCATCTCCGCCCAGTCGATGTCGTCCTCCGGCGGCCCGGCGAAGACCAGCGTCAGCCGCACCGCGTCGACGCCGTAGCGCCTCCAGCTGGTCGCCCAGGTTCACGCCGTTGCCCAGCGACTTCGACATCTTCTTGCCGCGGTTGATCACGAAGCCCTGGTTCAGCTGCGCGGCGAACGGCTCGCCGACCTCCAGCATCCCCATGTCGCGCAGCACCTTGGTGAAGAAGCGCGCGTAGAGCAGGTGCAGCACCGCGTGCTCGACGCCGCCGATGTAGAGGTCGGCCGGCATCCACGCGTTGGTGGCCACCGGGTCGAAGGGGCCCTCGGTGTAGCCCGGCGAGCAGTAGCGCAGGAAGTACCAGGAGGAGTCGACGAACGTGTCCATCGTGTCGCTGTCGCGCTTCGCCGGGCCGCCGCACGAAGGGCAGTCGACGTTCACCCAGTCCTCGGCCGCCGCCAGCGGCGAGACCCCCTGCGGCTTCAGGTCGGCGCCGCGCAGCTCGGGCAGCTCGACGGGCAGCTGCTCCTCGGGCACGTCGACCTCGCCGCAGCCGGGGCAGTGCACGATCGGGATGGGGCAGCCCCAGAAGCGCTGCCGCGAGAGCAGCCAGTCGCGCAGCCGGAAGTTCACGGTGCCCTGGCCCAGGCCGCGCTCCTCGAGCCAGCGCGATGATCCGGGCCTTGGCCTCGTCGACGCCGAGGCCGTCGAGGGAGACCTCGTCGTTGGCGGAGTTGATCGCCGGCCCCGCGCCGGCGTACGCCTTCCCGTCGAAGTCCTCGGGCGGCTGCACGGTGCGCACGATCGGCAGGTCGAACCTCTCGGCGAACTCCCAGTCGCGCTCGTCCTGCCCGGGCACGGCCATGATGGCGCCGGTGCCGTAGTCGGCCAGCACGTAGTCGGCGGCCCACACCGGGACCCGCTCGCCGGTCACCGGGTTGGTGGCGTGCACGCCGAGGAACACGCCCGTCTTGGGGCGCTCGGTCGACATCCGGTCGATGTCCGAGGCCTGGCGCACGCTCTCCAGGTACTCCTCGTACGCCGCCCGCTGGTCGTCGGTGCACAGCTCGGCGGCCAGCGGGGCGTCGGCGGCGACGACCATGAAGGTCGCGCCGAAGAGCGTGTCCGGGCGCGTGGTGTAGACGCGCATCGGCTCGTCCCGGCCCTCGCACGGCGAAGTCGACGTGCGCACCCTCGGACCGGCCGATCCAGTTGCGCTGCGCGTTGATCACCCGCGAGGGCCAGGTCTTCTCCAGCGTGTCCAGCTCGTCGAGCAGCTCCTGGGCGTACTCGGTGATCCGGAAGTACCACTGCGTCAGCTCGCGCTTGGTCACCGTCGCGCCGCAGCGCTCGCACTCGCCGTCGACCACCTGCTCGTTGGCCAGCACCGTCTGGTCCTGCGGGCACCAGTTGACGGGGCTGTTCTTGCGGTAGGCCAGCCCGCGCTCGCGGAACTTCGAGAAGAGCCACTGCGTCCAGCGGTAGTAGTCGGGGTCGGAGGTGTGCAGCCGCCGCGACCAGTCGAAGGAGAGCCCGTAGTGCTTCATCGACGCCGCCTGGGTGTCGATGTTGGCGTAGGTGTACTCCGACGGGTGCGCGTCGTTGCGGATCGCCGCGTTCTCCGCGGGCAGCCCGAAGGAGTCCCAGCCGATCGGGTTGAGCACCTCGTAGCCGCGGAAGCGCCAGTAGCGCGCGATCACGTCGTGCAGCGCGAACACCTCGGCGTGGCCCATGTGCAGGTCGCCCGAGGGGTAGGGGAACATCGTGAGCGCGTAGCGCTTCTCGCGCTCCCCCGAGGCGACGGCGTCGTCGTCGGCGGTGAAGGGCGCGAGGTCCTCCCAGCGGTCCTGCCACTTCTGCTGGACGGCGCGCACGTCGTAGGTCGCGGCGTCCCGCTCGTTCGCCGTCTGCTCGGTCATCGGCTCGGTCGTCTCCTGGTCGTTGCTCGGGTGCCGCCCGCATCCTCGTGCCCCCGGGACATGAAAAAACCCCTCGCAGGGAGGGGTGGCCGCGCGTCGCCCGCTCTCGCGGGTCTCAGCGCGGCTGTGGAAGGAGCAGCGGGGTGGTGCGCACGCGCACATGGTAACGCCCGTCCGACCCGGTTGCCCGGTCCACCCGCCCGGTCCACCCGTCCGGGACGCCGCCGCTGGCGCTACGGTCGCCCCATGAGCGACGCGCCCGAGACCCCCGCCCAGCCCCTCGCCGACCTGTTCCGCCTCGACGGCAAGGTCGCGGTCGTGACCGGGGCCTCCAGCGGCCTCGGCGTCGCCTTCGCGATGGCCCTGGCCGAGGCCGGGGCCGACCTCGTCCTCGGCGCCCGGCGCGCCGACAAGCTCGAGGAGACCGCGGCGGCGGCGCGCGACCTCGGCCGCCGCGTGGTCACGAAGGCCACCGACGTCGCGGACCCCGAGCAGTGCCAGGCCCTCGTCGACGCCGGCATGGCCGAGCTCGGCCGCATCGACGTGCTGGTCAACAACGCCGGCGTCGGCACGGCCGTCCCGGCCACCCGCGAGACCCCGGAGCAGTTCCGGCAGGTCGTCGACGTGAACCTGAACGGCTGCTACTGGATGGCCCAGGCCTGCGGCCGGGTGATGGGCCCCGGCTCGTCGGTCGTGAACATCTCCAGCGTCCTCGGCATCACGACCGCCGGGCTGCCGCAGGCGGCGTACGCCGCCACGAAGGCCGGCCTCATCGGCCTGACCCGCGACCTGGCGCAGCAGTGGACCGGCCGCAAGGGCATCCGCGTCAACGCGCTCGCCCCCGGCTTCTTCGCCTCGGAGATGACCGAGCAGTACCCCGAGGGCTACCTCGAGGCCATGGGCCCGCGGCTCCCGATGGGCCGCCAGGGCGACCCGCGCGAGCTCGCCGCCACCCTCGTCTGGCTCGTCTCCGCCGCCGGCGGCTACGTCACCGGCCAGACCCTGCCCGTCGACGGCGGGCTGACCATCACCTGACCTGCGCGGCACGCCAGGCGGCCGGAGTCCGGCCGCGCCAGCGCCGGAAGGCGGCGATGAACGTCGACGCCTCGGCGTACCCGAGACGCAGCGCCACGTCGGCGACCGAGAGCCGGCCCGTCGCCAGCAGCTCCGCCGCCAACGAGTCCCGCACCTCCTCGACGAGCGCCCGGTAGGAGGTGCCCTCGGCGCCCAGCCGCCTGCGCAGGGTGCGCGGGGTCAACCCGAGGTCCGCGGCGACCGCCTCCATCGGCGCGCCGTCCGCGAGCCGCTGGGTGACCACCACCCGGACGCGCTGGGCGAGCCCGCTGCGCGCGCGGCGACGGGAGACGACGTCGGCGCACATGGCCTCGAAGGCGGCGCGCGTCTGCGGGTCGCCCTGCGGGAGCGGGCGCGCCAGGTAGCGGCCGGGCAGCAGCAGCGCCCCGTCGGCACCCGCGCCGTCGCCGAAGGCCGGCGGGTCGGTCCCCGGCAGCAGCTCTGCCAGCACCTGCCGGATCGCCGCGGCGTCCCGTGCTCGCACGAACGTCTCGACGTCGGCCGGCACCCCGTGCGTCTCGAGGGTGATCCGTCGCCCGCCGCGGGCGACCGGTGTGACCCTCGGCGCGGCGAAGGCGAAGCTGAGGTCCCAGAAGCGAAGCGCGACGTCGACCGCCTCGCCCAGGGTCGGGCTGCTGAGCAGCGCGAACCCGAGCGCCCCGAAGGTGCTCACGTGGTAGCGCTCCCCCAGCCGTCGCCCGGCGTCAGCGTGCAGCTCGGCCGGGAGGACGGCGAGCAGGTTGCGCACCGCCCGCAGCTCCTGCTCGGCGGTCACCTGCGCGTCCGGGTCGGCCAGGTCGGCAACCCGCACCCCGGTGCCGCGCAGGGCGCCGCCGTTGCCCAACCCCTGCTCGTGGGCGAGGCCGACGAGCAGGGCGACGCTGCCCACGCCGCGCGTGGTGGCCGGTTCGCTCACGCCCCCATCCTCGCGGACCCAGGGTGTGGCCCACGCAGCCCACGCAGCCCACGCAGCCCACGCAGCCCACCTCAGCCCACGCAGCCCACCTCAGCCCACCGGGCCGCCTCAGCCCACCGGGCCCACCGACGCACGTCATATCCTGGTCTGCAGCGTGACCGGGAGCCGGAAGAGCACGGAGTCGTGGGCGCACCGGCCGGGGACCGGGTGCGCAGCCAGCGCGAGCTCGACGCGTGGCTCGACGGGCCCCGCGGCTGATCTGTCCGGAATCCTCGATCGCGTGTCCCCGGACCGCTGCCGGCGCCGCCGGCCGCGCCCCTAGCGTGAGCGACATGAGCGACTCCCCCCGGATCCTGGTGATCGGCGCCGGCTTCGGCGGCCTGAGCGCCGCGATGGCGCTGCGCGAGGCCGGCCACACCGACGTGACCGTCCTCGAGCGGGCCGACGAGATCGGCGGCGTGTGGCGCGACAACACCTACCCCCACGCCGCCTGCGACGTGCCGTCGTCGCTGTACTCGTGGTCGTTCGCGCCGAATCCCGACTGGCCGCGGCGCTACAGCCAGCAGCCCGACATCCTCGGCTACATCCGGCGCACGGCGGCCGAGGACGGCGTCCTCGCATCCGTGCGCACCGGGGTCGAGGTCACCGGGGCGGCGTTCGACGACGCCACCCGCACCTGGCGCGTGTCGACCGCGACCGGCGAGGAGCTCACGGCCGACGTGCTCGTCCCCGCCGTCGGACAGCTCTCCCAGCCGGTGATCCCCGACCTGCCCGGCCGCGAGGACTTCGTCGGGCCGGCCTTCCACTCGGCCCAGTGGCGGCACGACGTCGACCTGCGCGGCAAGCGCGTCGCCGTGGTCGGCACCGGCGCCAGCGCGATCCAGTTCGTGCCCGGCATCGTCGACGAGGTCGGCGCCATGACGGTCTTCCAGCGCTCGGCCCCGTACGTCGTCCCCAAGCCCGACCGGGCCTACACGCGCCTGCACGGGCGGGCGTTCGGACGCCTGCCGCGCACGCAGCGCTTCGGCCGCCGGCTGACCCGAGTGATCTCCGAGCTCTTCAACAAGTCGTTCGCCGAGGGCGGCCCGGTGCGCTGGTGGCTCTACCTGCTCTGGCGGGCGACGCTGCTCGCGCAGGTGCGCGACCGTCGGCTGCGCAAGGCGCTGCGGCCCGACTACCCGCTGGGCTGCAAGCGGCTGCTCTTTGCCAACGACTGGTACCCCGCCATCGCGCGCGAGCACGTGCGCGTGGTCACCGACGCGGTCGCCGACGTGCTGCCGCACGGCGTGCGCACCGCCGACGGCGAGGAGCACCCGGCCGACGTGCTCATCTGGGGCACCGGCTTCGCGGCCACGCGCTTCCTGGCGCCGATGGAGATCACCGGCCGCGGCGGGGTGCGCCTCGACGACGTGTGGGCCGAGGGGGCCCGGGCGCACCTCGGCATCACGGTGCCGGGCTTCCCGCAGATGTTCGTCATGTACGGCCCCAACACCAACCTCGGCGGCTCCTCGATCATCCAGATGCTCGAGTCGCAGGCCGCCTACGTCGTGCAGGCGGTGGACGCGCTGGCCGCCGGCCGGGCCGCCTGCCTCGACGTGCGCGAGGACCGGCTCGAGGCCTACGACGCGGAGGTGCAGTCGCGCCTGCGCGAGACGGTCTGGAGCTCCTGCACCAGCTGGTACACCGCGTCGGGGCGCGTCACCACCAACTGGCCCGGGCTGGTCGCCGAGTACGAGGAGCGCACCGCCCGGTTCCGCCTCGAGGACTTCGAGGAGGTGCCGGCCCGATGACCGCCGGGCCCCGCGCCGGCCGCTCCCCCGACCCCGCCGGGGCCTGGTTCCCGCCCGAGCCGTGGGACCTCACCGGCCGGGGCGCCGTCTCGGCGTGGCTGGTGGGTCGCGACCGGCTGCCGGCGCTGCCACCCGGTGCGCGGCCGCTCGCGCTGCGCGGGCAAGCCCTCGCGCTCACCGCCTTCGTGGCCTACGACGACGCCGGCCTGCTGCCCTACCGCGAGCTGCTGGCCGGCGTGCTCGTGCGGCAGGCCGGTCGCCGACCCGGGCTGGCGATCAGCATCACCGACATCTGGGTCGACTCCGAGGCGTCGCTGGCGGGCGGGCGCGCGTTGTGGGCGATCCCCAAGGAGATGGCCCGATTCACCGGCGGCACCCACGGGGGGCGCACCGACGAGGCCGCGCGCGCCGAGACCGGGCCGCACCCGGGCCCCGTGGCCACGGCCCGGTTCGGGCCCGCGCGGGTGCTGGGCCGCAGGCTCCCGGCGCTGCGGCCGCCCCTCCCCCTCGTCGGCCGGGTGCTCCAGGACGACGCCGGCACGGCGGTGGCCAGCCGCATCCGCGCGACGGGGCGCGTGCGCCCGGCCGCCGCGTCCTGGGACTTCCGCCCCGACGGTGCGCTGGGCTGGCTGGCCGGGGCTCGCCCGGTGCGGCACGTGCTCGCCGACCCGTTCGCGATGCGCTTCGGCCCGCGCCTGGGGTGACGCCGCGACGGTCGGCCCCGTGGGGACGCGCCGAGCCGCTCAGATGGCGATGCGGTGCACGCCGAGCGCGGCGCTGAGCTGCTCCTCCTCGTAGCGGAAGTGGCTCTCCAGCAGGTCGCACAGGTGCGTGAACTCCTGCTGCAGGGCCTCCAGGCGGTCCGCGTCGTCCTCGGCCTCCTTGTCGACGAGGCGCACGAGCGTCCCGTCGAGCCGCTGGAGCATCCGGTGCACGACCTCGTGCTCGCCCTCGAGGCAGTCGAGCACCCCGCCGAGCCCCGCGTCCGCCTCGCGCAGGGCCGGGTAGACGTGCGCGTCCTCGATGCGGTGGTGCACCTCGATCCCCCGGCACAGCTGGCCGCAGAACGACCCGAGCTGCTCGTACGCCGTCGCCAGCCCCACACCGTTGATGGCGGCGCGGGCGTCGCCGACGCCGCCGCTGCCCTCGATCACGGCGGCGATGACGCCGGCGGCGCGCGAGAGACCGTCGCGGTACATGTCGTGAATCATTCGCAGGTGATCCCCGTGGGCGCGCGAGAGGTCGTCGACGGCGGCGTAGGCACCTGCCGACGGGCGGGCGTCCTCGTCGAAGCGCGGTAGCGGATCCATTGCCTCGACACTAGGCCGGTCGCAAGCGAGGGGGTTAGTCATCAGTTGGGGTGACCGCACCACCTCTGAACTGGGACTTTGCGCGCGACGCCGGCCGCTGGGCGGACGGCACCGGGCCACAACCGGCCCCCGGGAACGACGAGGGGCTGGTCCGGATCCGGACCAGCCCTTCGCCTCGCGGTGGAGCTGAGGGGACTCGAACCCCTGACCCCCTCCATGCCATGGAGGTGCGCTACCAGCTGCGCCACAGCCCCGCGGTGCGGTGCCGCGCCCTCGCTCGGCGGGGGCAACGACGGCCGAAATACTAGCGGCCGCCCGGCGCGGCGACGAAATCGGGGGGACCCCCAGCGGGCTCAGGAGCCGGATGCCGCCCCGCGGTTGTAGGCCCGCAGCCGGACGCCGCCCGGCCCGCTCTCCAGCTGCACCCACGCGCAGTTGTCGACGGCGTGCAGGGTGCGGTGGGCGTCGTCCGGCCAGCCGAGCAGCGCGGCCGTGGCGACCTTGATCGCGGCCCCGTGCGAGACGGCCACGGCGACGCCGCCGTCGGGCGTCCCGTCGAGCAGCTCGCGCAGCGCCGGCACGATCCGCTCCCGCACCCCGGCGGCGGTCTCACCGCCCGGCACGACGTCGAAGTCGCCGGTCTCGAAGCGGGCGTGCTCCTCCGGGTGCGCGGCGGCGTACTCCGCGTGGCTGACGCCCTCCCGCTCGCCGAGGTCGTACTCGCGCAGCCTCCGGTCGAACACCGGGACCAGCCCGGTGGCGGCGGCGACGTACTCGGCCGTGGCGCGGGCGCGACCCAGGTCGGAGGCCGCCAGCCGCGCCGGGCTCAGCTCGGCGAGCAGGCGCGCGACCGCGGTGGCCTGCGCGCGGCCCGTCGCGTCGAGGTCGGTCTCGGCCTGCCCCTGCACGCGGCCGGTGGCGTTCCACTCGGTGCGGCCGTGCCGCAGCAGCACGAGCGTGCGCGCGCCTGCGCTCACGCGTCCCCGGCCTCGCGCGTCGCGCTCCCCGGCGCCGTGAGTCCCTCAGGCAGCGGCAGCACGGGGCAGTCGCGCCACAGCCGCTCGAGGGCGTAGAACTGCCGCTCGTCCTCGTGCTGCACGTGCACGACGACCTCCCCGTAGTCCAGCAGGACCCAGCCGCCGTCCCGCTCGCCCTCGCGGCGCACCGGCTTCTCCCCCACCTCGCGCATGCGCTTCTCGACGGCGTCGACGATCGCGCGGACCTGCCGCTCGTTCGTGCCGGAGACGATCAGGAACGCGTCGGTGATGGCGAGCTGCTCGGAGACGTCGAAGGCGACGATCTGCTGCCCGAGCTTGTCGGCGGCCGCCTCGGCGGCGGCGTGGACGAGCTCGACGGCGTGCTCGGTGGCGGTCATGGGCCTCCCTGCCCTGTCTGTGACCCCGCGCGTGCGGCGGGGCCCTCCCCTGCATCACGGGGGTGCGAGCCCTCGTGGCGGTAGAGCCGGTGCTTGGCGATGTACTGCACGACGCCGTCGGGCACGAGGTACCAGACCGGCGCCCCGCGGCCGGTGCGCTCGCGGCAGTCGGTCGACGAGATCGCCAGCGCCGGGATCTCGATCATGGTCACGCGGTCGGCGGGGATGCCCGAGGGAGCCCCCTCCTCGCCGGCCCAGCCCGGGCGCGTGCAGCCCACGAAGCTGGCCAGCCCGAAGAGCTCGTCCGCGTCGCGCCAGGTCAGGATGTTGGCGAGCGCGTCGGCCCCGGTGATGAAGTACAGCTCGGGGGCGGCGTCCCCGTCGCCGGGCCGGCCGTTCGGCGGCCCCAGCGTCTCGTGCAGGTCGCGCAGGGTGTCGATGGTGTACGTCGGCCCCCCGCGCTCCAGGTCGACGCGCGAGACGGTGAAGCGCGGGTTCGACGCGGTCGCGATCACCGTCATCTCGTAGCGGTGCCGCGCGTCGGAGACCTGCCGGTCGGCCTTCTGCCACGGGTCGCCCGTGGGCACGAAGACGACCTCGTCGAGGCCGAACCGGGACTGCACCTCCGAGGCGGCCACGAGGTGGCCGTGGTGGATCGGGTCGAAGGTGCCACCCATCACCCCGACGCGCCGGGGTTCGCTCACGGTCGGCCCGCGGTCACGGATCAGCTGTGCTCGCGGCCGCCGCCGAAGGCGAGCAGCGCGACGAGCAGGCCGATCAGGATGGCGAGGGTGATGATGCCGATCCACAGCGGGGAGATCGGCATCTCGCGGAGCTCCTCGGAGGCGAGGACGGCGGTGGACAGCGGCGACATGTGGGCCAGCCTACCGGGGCGCGGCGCGCGTCAGCGCACGTGCCCCGACCCGGTGACGACGTACTTGGTCGAGGTCATCTCGGGCAGCCCCATCGGCCCCCGGGCGTGCAGCTTCTGGGTCGAGATGCCGATCTCGGCGCCGAACCCGAACTCGGCGCCGTCGGTGAACCGCGTCGAGGCGTTCACGACCACGGCCGCCGCGTCGACGGCGGCGGTGAACCGGCGGGCCGCCTCGAGGTCGCGCGTCAGGATCGCCTCGGTGTGCCCGCTCGACCAGCGCCGCACGTGGGCGACCGCCGCGTCGAGGTCCTCGACCACGGCCGCGGCGAGGTCCATCGAGAGGTACTCCGTCGCCCAGTCCTCGTCGCCCGCCTCGACGACGCCGTCGAACTCGGCGAAGCGCTCGTCCCCGTGGATCGTCACGCCCGCCTCCTGGAGCGCCTCGATCACCCGCGGCAGGAACTCGTGGGCGGCGTCCTCGTGCACGAGCAGGGTCTCGGCGGCGTTGCACACGCTGGTGCGCTGGGTCTTGGCGTTGAGCACGATGGCCAGCGCCTCGTCGAGGTCGGCGCCGCGGTCGACGTACACGTGGCAGTTCCCGACGCCGGTCTCGATCACCGGCACGGTCGACTCCTCCACGACGCTGCGGATCAGGCCGGCGCCGCCCCGCGGGATCAGCACGTCGACCAGGCCGCGGGCCCGCATCAGCTCCTTGACGCTCTCGTGGGAGTCGGCGGGCACGAGCTGGACCGCGTCGGCGGGCAGGCCCGCGGACTCCACCGCCCCGCGCATGCTGGCGACGAGCGCGCCGTTGCTGGACCGCGCGCTCGAGGAGCCCCGCAGCAGCACGGCGTTGCCCGACTTCAGGCAGATGCCCGCGGCGTCGGCGGTGACGTTCGGGCGGGCCTCGTAGATCATCCCGACGACGCCGAAGGGCACCCGCACCTGCCGCAGCTCGAGGCCGTTGGCCAGGGTGCCGCCGCGCAGCACCTCGCCGACCGGGTCGGGCAGCCCGGCGACGTCCCGCAATCCCTGCGCCATCGCGGCGAGACGCTCGGGCCCCAGCCGCAGCCGGTCCACGATGTTGGCGCCGGTGCCGGCCTGCTCGGCGCGCTGCACGTCGTCGGCGTTCGCCTCGAGCAGCACGCCCTCGTCGCGGAGCAGCGCGTCCGCCGCGGCGTGCAGGGCCGCGTCCTTCTGCTCGCGGGTGGCGAGCGCGAGCTCGACGCTGGCCTCGCGGGCCCGGCGCGCCAGCTCCAGCACATCCGTCATGTGCCGAGCCTACGGCCGGCCCGCAGTCGCCGGCGGCGCGTCTCACGTCGTGCGTGGACCACACGGGCCCCCGCACCGCGTGGCAGCGCGGCCCGGTGTCAGCCCTTGCGCTTGTTGACCGCCTCGGTGATCTGGGGCAGCACGGTGTGCAGGTCGCCCACGACGCCGAAGTCGACGAGCTCGAAGATCGGGGCCTCGTTGTCCTTGTTGACCGCGACGATCGTCTTCGAGGTCTGCATCCCGGCGCGGTGCTGGATCGCGCCGGAGATGCCGCTGGCCACGTAGAGCTGCGGCGACACGGTCTTGCCGGTCTGGCCGATCTGGAAGCTGTGCGGCATCCAGCCGGAGTCGACGGCCGCGCGGGACGCGCCGACGGCGGCGCCCAGCGCGTCGGCCAGGGCCTCCACCTCGGAGAAGTCCCCGCCGGTGCCGCGGCCGCCCGCGACGACCTTGGCCGCCTCGGTCAGCTCGGGCCGACCCGACTGCTGCCGCGGCTGCGAGGCCACGATCTGGGCCTTCTTGGCCGCGTCGGAGATGGTCGCGGTGAACTCCTCGACCGTCCCGGCGGCGTCGGACTCCTCGGGGCTGGTGGAGTTCGGCTTCACCGTGATGATCGGCGTGCCGTGCGTGACCTTCGCCTTCACGGTCCAGTTGCCGGCGAAGACGCTCTGCGTGGTCACCGGGCCGGGCTCGACGTCGACCGCGTCGGTGATCAGGCCGGACTCGGTCTTGATGGCCAGCCGCCCGGCGACCTCCTTGCCGTCGGTCGAGGAGACGATCAGGACGGCGGCCGGAGAGGTCTTCTCCACCAGCTGCTGCAGCGCCTCGGCCTGCGGGGCCACGAGGTAGCCCTTGATGTCGGCGTCGTCGACGGCGTAGATCTTCTCGGCGCCGTGCGCCTTCAGCTTGTCGGTCGCCACGGACACCTGGTCGGACGCGCCGATGAAGACGGCCGACGGCTCCCCCAGCCGCTTGGCGAGCGCCAGCAGCTCGAGGGTCGGCTTGCGGACCTCTCCGTCGACGTGGTCGACGAGGACCAGAACTTCAGACATGTGTGCTGCGCTCCTCAGATGAACTTCTTCGAGGCGAGGAACTCGGTCAGCGCCGCGGCGCCCGAGCCCTCCTCGTCGGTCACGATCTCGCCCGCGCTCTTCGGGGGGCGCTCGGCGGTCTCCTCCACCTGGCTCCACGCCACGGAGAGACCCACCTTCTCGGCCTCGACGCCGAGGTCGGCGAGCGACCAGGTCTCGAGCTCCTTCTTCTTCGCGGCCATGATGCCCTTGAAGGAGGGGTAGCGGGCCTCGCCGGTCTGGTCGGTCGCGGAGAGCACCAGCGGCATGGTCCCGCCGACGACCTCGGTGGCGGTGTCGCCGTCGCGCTTGATCCGGACCTCGCGCGCCCTGGACCTCGATGACCGAGGCGAGCGTGACCTGGGGCAGGTCGAGGCGCTCGGCGAGCATCGCCGGCAGCACGCCGCCGGCCGCGTCGGTCGAGCTCATGCCGCAGAGAACGATGTCGTAGTCGCCGATCTTCTTGACGGCCTCGGCGAGCACCAGCGAGGTGGCGATGTAGTCCGAGCCGGCGATCGACTCGTCGCTGACGTGCACGCCGCGGTCGGCGCCCATCTGCAGCGACTTGCGGACGGCGTCCGTGGCCTGGTCGGGGCCGACGGTCAGCGCGGTGACCGTGACCTCCTCCTCGCGAGGACTCCTTGATCTTCAGCGCCTGCTCGACGGCGTACTCGTCGAGCTCGGAGAGGAGACCCTCCACACCGTCGCGGTCGACGGTGTTGTCCGAGGCGAACCGGCGGTCGCCGGTGGCGTCGGGAACGTGCTTCACGCAGACAACAATGTTCATGGGTGTGTGGCCGCGGACGGCCCCTCCTGTACTACGTCGGTGACGGTGCGAGAGATTACTCGGCTCGCTCAGGGTCGGATGAAGCGGTCAGCCACGCGGCCTACGACGATCCAGAAGACCGCGCCGACGCCGTAGTTGACGAGCGCGTTCTTCGTCGCGGCGTTCTCGCCGGAGAACTGCTTGATGCCGTCCTCGCGGGTGAAGACGCCCAGGTCGACCGCGTCCGCGCCGTTCAGCACGAACTCGACGGCGGCGTTCTGCTGGTTGAAGTCCAGCGCGATGACCAGCGCGCCGAGCGACAGGAACAGCGCGGCGAGCACGCAGAGCAACCAGACGGCCTGGGCGACGCGCGTGCGGATCAACGACGGGGCGGCCTTCATGGCCGACTTGGCCTTCTCGGCCTTGACGTTCTTGTCCGCCTTCGCCGGCTTGCCGCCCTTCCCGGAGTCCGCGGACGTCGTCTGCTTCCGGCGACCCTCGGTCTTCACGGCCTCGGAGCCCTGAGCAGCGGAGGCATGGTCGGGCTTCGCGCCTGCCTCGTGCTCCCCCGCTGCCTTGTCGCTGCTGCCTGCCACGGTGTCCCTCTCCAGGTCTGGGGTGTCGTGTCGGTGGGGTCTGGCCCCGGACGATCGGCGGTCCGGTCGTCCCGAGCCCACGACCGTTCCACGGTGCCACGTGGCCCGGCGGCGTGCCACATGGCGAGCATCACCCCTTGGGGGGCGTAACCCGCTCAACGACCGGCGAACGTGGCCTTTCCGGGCCCCTGCTCGACGAACGACGTCATCCCCGCCGCCCGGTCCTCGGTGGCGAAGAGCGCCGCGAACTGCTGCCGTTCGATCTCCAGGCCGGTGGCGAGGTCCGTCTCGAGGCCGGAGTCGATCGACTCCTTCGCCGCGCGCAGCGCCAGGGCCGCGGCGCCGGAGAACTGCTGCGCCCAGGCGACCGCCTCGGTGTAGACCTCGGCGGCGGGCAGCACCCGGTCGACCATGCCGATCGCGAGCGCCTCGTCGGCCTTCACGAACCGCCCGGAGAAGATCAGGTCCTTCGCGCGACTGGGCCCCACGAGGCGCGAGAGGCGCTGCGTGCCACCGGCACCCGGGATGATGCCGAGCAACGTCTCGGGCTGCCCGAGCGTCGCGTCCTCGGCGGCGAAGCGGACGTCGGCCGCGAGCGCGAGCTCGCAGCCCCCGCCGAGGGCGTACCCGTTCACGGCCGCGACCACGGGCTTGGCGATGCGCGCCACCGCGGTGACGGCGTCCTGCAGGGGCCGCGAGCGCTTCACCATGTCGGTGTGGGACATGTCGGCCATCTCGGTGACGTCGTTGCCGGCCGCGAAGACCCGCTCGCCGCCCCAGACGACCACGGCGCGGACGTCGTCGCGTCCGCCCGCCTCCTCGGCCGCGGCGCGCAGCTCGTCCTGCACGGCGACGCTGATCGCGTTCATCTTCGGCCGGTCCAGCCGGATGGTGCCGACGCCGTCGGCGACCTCCAGGCGCACGAACTCACTCATGCGCCGGAGGATACTCGGGGCGGGGGTGAGCCCGGGGCCGGGAACGGCCGTCCTGAACAATGGGCCCGTGCCTCCCACGACCTGGACCCGCCTGGGTCAGCGCTCGCGCGTCTGGCCCGGTCGGCACTGGCCGCTGGGGGCCACGTGGACCCCTGAGGCCACCAACTTCGCGGTGCACGCGCCACACGCGACCAGCGTGTGGGTCTGCATCTTCACCGACCGCGCCGACGGCGGCCTCCGCGAGCGCCGGCACCTGCTGACCGAGCAGTCGCTGGGGATCTGGCACGGCGCCCTGCCCGGCCTCGAGCCGGGGACCCGCTACGGCTTCCGCGTCGCCGGCCCCTGGGCCCCCCGCCGCGGAATGCGGCACAACCCCGCCAAGCTCCTGCTCGACCCGTACGCGCAGGCGATCAGCGGCGACTTCACGCCGGGCGTGCCCACGCTCGGCTACGTGCCGGGGCGGCCCGGTCAGCGGTCGGGCAAGGACTCCTCCAAGCACGTGCCGCGCAGCGTCGTCGTGGACCCGACCTCCGGCGGCGAGTTCGACTGGCACGGCGAGGTCCCGATGCGCCGCCGGTGGCGCGACACCGTGATCTACGAGTGCCACGTCAAGGGGATGACCGCGCTGCACGACCGGGTGCCGGAGGAGCTGCGCGGGACCTACGCGGGCCTCGGCACCCCCGCGGTGACGGACTACCTGACCGACCTCGGCGTCACGGCCGTCGAGCTGCTGCCGGTGCACCACCACGTCTCGGAGCCGTCGCTCACCGACCGGGGGCTGGTCAACTACTGGGGCTACAACAGCGTCGGGTACTTCGCGCCGCACGCGGGGTACGCCGCCTCGGGCGACCGCGGCGGGCAGGTCCGCGAGTTCAAGGAGATGGTCCGCTCCCTGCACGCCGCCGGCATCGAGGTGATCCTCGACGTGGTCTACAACCACACCGCCGAGTCCGGGCCCCTGGGGCACACGCTGAGCTTCCGCGGCCTCGACGACCGGGGGTTCTACAAGCGTGTCCCGCCGACGGACGGGGACCACGCTGCCTTCGACGACCGGTACGTCGACCTCACCGGGTGCGGGAACACCGTCGAGTCGGGCAACGCGTACACGCTGCGGCTGATCCTCGACTCGCTGCGCTACTGGGCCACCGAGATGCACGTGGACGGCTTCCGCTTCGACCTGATGTCGGCGCTGACGCGCACGGGCACCGACGTCGACATGGGCTGCGCGCTGATGACGGCCATCGGCCAGGACCCCGTGCTCCGCCACGTGAAGCTGATCGCCGAGCCCTGGGACGCCACCATGGAGGGCTACGCCGTCGGGCGGATGCCACCGCCCTGGACCGAGTGGAACGGGCGGTACCGCGACGAGGTGCGCGACTTCTGGCGCCGCTCCTCGGACGGGGTGCGCGCCGTGGCGACGCGGCTCGCCGGCTCCTCGGACCTGTACGCCGACGACGGCCGCTCCGCCTACGCCTCCATCAACTTCGTCACCTCCCACGACGGGTTCACCGCGCGCGACCTGGTCTCCTACGAGCACAAGCACAACGAGGACAACGGCGAGGACAACCGCGACGGCACCGACGACAACCGGTCGGTCAACCACGGCGTCGAGGGCGAGACCGACGACCCGGACGTCGTGGCCGCGCGACGGCGCCACGTGGCGAGCCTGATGGCCACGCTCTGCCTCTCCAACGGCGTGCCGATGATCACCGCCGGCGACGAGCGCGGGCGCACGCAGCGCGGCAACAACAACGCCTACTGCCAGGACAACGAGCTCTCGTGGATCGACTGGCGGGTCGAGGACGCCTGGCTCGACGTCTACGAGGTGACCCGCGCCGCACTGCGGCTGCGACGGGCGCACCCGGCGTTGCGGCAGCGGCACTGGTTCGAGGGCCGGCCCACCATCGCCGGCGGGCCCCGGGACCTGGCGTGGCTGCACCCCCAGGGGCGCGAGATGACCCACGACGACTGGCACGACGACGACCTCGCCGTGATCGGCATGTTCGTCTCCGGGAACCCGCTGCGCTCGCCCGGGCCGCGCGGCGAGCAGCAGGTCGACGCGTCGTTCGTGATGTGGCTGAACGCCTCTCCCGACCCGGTGCGCGTGCACCTGCCCGAGAACGAGTGGGTCCGGAAGGGCGAGATCGTGCTGAGCACCGACCCGGACCGCCAGGTCGGGCGGCACGTCACAGCCGGCGGCGACCTCGACATCGCCGGCCGCAGCGTGCTCGTGCTGCGCCAGTCGTAGCGGGCCAGTCAAGGGCGTCGACGGGCCAGTCCTGACGGGCCAGCCCGTTCAGCCGCCCTACTCGGGCAGGGCGACGAGGCCGAGCTCCGCGGGGGCCGTGAGCAGCGGGTGCCGCGGGACGACGCGCACGGTCCAGCCGAACGGCCCGGGCCGGTGCAGGTCGGTGCCCCCGTCGAAGCGGTGCCGGCCGTGCTCGTACGCCTCGGTCGGCGAGAGCGCCACCGTGCTGGTGTCGACCAGCTCGTCGTCGCCGCCCACGCGGCCGTGCACGAGCTGGACCTCGACGTCGTCGGGCGCCAGGTCGCCCAGCGCGACCCACGTGCGCACGGTGAGCGCGGAGCCCACCTCGCGCAGCTCGGGGACGCCGTCGGCCTCGGCGTGCTCGACGCGGACGCCGCCCCAGCCGTCGCGCACGCGGCGCTTCCACGCCGCCAGGTCGCGGGCCCCGGCGTGGTCCGCGCCGAGGGCGCGTGCCGTGTCGGCGGCGGGCAGGTAGAGCTGCTGCACGTAGTCGCGCAGCATCCGGCTGGCCAGCACCTTCGGGCCCAGCGAGCGCAGCGTGTGCCGCACCATCTCCAGCCACCGGGCCGGGACGCCGTCCTTGCCGGCGTCGTAGAAGCGCGGGGCGACCTCCTGCTCGATCAGGTCGTAGAGCGCCGTGGCCTCGAGGTCGTCACGCCGGTCGGGGTCGCCGAGGCCGTCGGCGGAGGGGATCGACCAGCCGTTCGAGCCGTCGAACCACTCGTCCCACCAGCCGTCGAGGATGGAGAGGTTGAGGCCGCCGTTGAGCGCGGCCTTCATGCCGGAGGTGCCGCAGGCCTCGTAGGGCCGGAGCGGGTTGTTGAGCCAGACGTCGCAGCCGGGGTAGAGCGGCAGCGCCATCGCGATGTCGTAGTCGGGCAGGAACGCGATGCGGTGCCGCACCTCCGGGTCGTCGGCGAACTGCACGAGCTCCTGGATCAGCCGCTTGCCGCCCTCGTCCGCGGGGTGCGACTTGCCGGCGATGACGAGCTGCACGGGGCGCTCGGGGTCGAGGAGCAGCCGCTTGAGGCGGTCGCGGTCGCGCAGCATCAGCGTGAGTCGCTTGTAGGACGGCACGCGGCGGGCGAACCCGATCGTGAGCACGTCGGGGTCGAGGGCCTCGTCGATCCAGCCCAGCTCGGCCTCGGTGGCGCCGCGCTGGCGCCACGAGGCGCGCAGCCGACGCCGCGCGTCGTCGACCAGCCGGCTGCGGAGCTCCCGCTTCGTGCGCCAGATGTCGCCGGAGGAGACCTTGTCGACGGCGGCGAACGCGTCGCCGTCCGCGTGGTCCACGTCGATGCCGGCGTCGGAGGCGAGCTCGAGCACCTCGCGCGCCATCCACGTCGGCGCGTGGACGCCGTTCGTGATCGAGCCGATCGGCACCTCCTCCTCGTCGAAGGAGGGCCAGAGCCCGTTGAACATGCCGCGGGAGACGTGGCCGTGCAGGTCGGAGACGCCGTTGGCGCGCTGGGCGAGCCGGAAGCCCATGACGGCCATGTTGAAGACGCCGGGGTCCCCGCCGTCGTAGTCCTCGGCGCCGAGGGCGAGCACCCGCTCGGGGTCGAGCCCCGGGACGGGGCCGCCGCTGCCCTCCGCGCCGGCGAGGTACTGGGCCACCAGGTCGCGCGGGAACCGGTCGATGCCTGCGGGCACCGGCGTGTGCGTGGTGAACACGGTGCCGGCCCGGCTGACCTCGACGGCCTCGTCGAAGGCCAGCCCGGGGCCGCCCTCGTCGACGGTGAGCTCGCGGATGCGCTCCAGGCCGAGGAAGCCGGCGTGACCCTCGTTGGTGTGGAAGACCTCGGGGTGCGGGGCGCTGGTCAGCCGCGACCAGGCGCGCAGCGCGCGCACCCCGCCGACGCCGAGCAGCAGCTCCTGCTCGAGCCGGTGCTCCGAGGCGCCGCCGTAGAGCCGGTCCGTGACGGCCCGCAGGGCCTCGGGGTTCTCCTCGACGTCCGAGTCGAGCAGCAGCAGCGGGACCCGGCCCACGTGCGCGACCCAGACCCGGGCGACGAGGTCGCCGCCGGGCACCCCGACCGCGACGCGGGCGTGGGTGCCGTCGGCCTCGAGCAGGGGCGCGATGGGCAGGCCGTGCGGGTCGAGGACGGGGTAGGTCTCCTGCTGCCAGCCCTCGCGCGAGAGCGACTGGCGGAAGTACCCGTAGCGGTAGAGCAGGCCGACGCCGACGATCGGCACGCCGATGTCGGAGGCCGTCTTGAGGTGGTCGCCGGCGAGGATGCCGAGGCCACCCGAGTACTGCGGCAGCGGCTCGGCGATGCCGAACTCGGGCGAGAAGTAGGCGATGGACGCCGGCCCGTCGGGGCAGCGGTGCTGGTACCACCGGTCCTCGGCGAGGTAGGTCTCGAGGTCCCGCTGGGCCGCCGCGAGGTCCTTGAGGAACCGCTTGTTGCCGGCGAGCTCCTCGAGCCGGGCCGGGTCGACCTCGCCGAGCATGCGCACGGGGTCGTGGTCCGCGGCCTCCCAGGCCTCGGGGTCGACGGCGCGGAAGACGTCCTGCGTCGGCGGGTGCCAGGCCCAGCGGAGGTTGCCCGCCAGGGTGCCGAGCGCGGCCAGCGGCTCGGGGAGGACGGGACGGACGGTGAATCGACGGATCGCGCGCACGGGATGACGGTAGCCGCCGTTGTTGGATCGTTCCAATCCGGCCCGTGACATCATCCCGCGCATGCGCGTACGCGGCCCTCGGGGCGAGCGATGGCGGGTGACCCGCCGGTGGTACCTCTGGCGCCCGCAGGCCATGGAGATCATGCGGGGCCCGGACGTCCCGGCGGCATCGCACGACGACGTCTTCGCCCACGGGGTGGGTGCGTTCATCCCCCGGGGCAACGCCGCCTTCGAGCTGACCGGGCTGCCGGTCGCGGCGGTCGAGCACCTGGTGCAGCTCCTGCTGCTGCCACCCACCCTGCTGGCGCGCGCGCTGGGCCTGCTGCCGTGGACCGTCGTGGCCCGTCCGGAGGAGGGTCCGCGGCGGGAGTGGTCGGTGCGCGGCAGCGCGGAGGCGAAGCGCCGGCTGGCCGAGGTCGTGCACACCATCGAGCAGGGCCAGCCGTGGGACGACATCGCTTCCGCACCACGCGGCTGAGCCGTCGGCCTGCCATGGTGCCCCGATGCGGATCCGGACCCCAGGGGGAGCGCTGGAGCGTGCGACGTCGCTGGTGGCCGTGGCGGCGCCGAATGCCGGGGGCGCTCGTCGACGACCAGCCCGGCGAGCGGATGCGGGCCGACCGACCCTCGACCGCTCGTACGCGTACGCCGGCCAGGCGGCCGGGCTGATCCGTCGCCGGGTGGCCGGATCCACCCCACCCGGGGCGTTGCCCAACCCGGCGGCGTTCTCGCTAGGTTGGGTCGATGGTCGGACGCATCCCCGTCATGGACGTGCAGCCCCTGGTCGACCGCGGTCGCCTGCCCGCCAAGGCCACGGCCGGTGAAGCCTTCCCGGTCACGGCCTCGGTGTTCCGCGAGGGGCACGACCGGCTCGGGGCCGAGGTGGTCGCGACCGGGCCGGACGGCGTGCCCCGCCCCCCGGTGCGCATGGAGCCGGACGGGTCCGGCCGGCCCGACGCCTACCGGGCCTGGGTGACCCCCGACGCGGAGGGGCCCTGGACCTTCTCCGTGCAGGCGTGGTCCGACCCGGTCGCGACCTGGCACCACGCGACGTCGCTGAAGGTGCCGGCCGGCGTCGACGTCGAGCTGATGTTCACCGAGGGCGCGCTCCTGCTGGAGCGGGTGCTGGTCGACCTCGCCGCGGGCGACCCCGACCACGCCGTGCTGGCGGGCGCCCTGGACGCCTGCCGCGACGAAGCCCGTCCGGCCGAGGCCCGGCTCGCCGTGCTCACCGCCGCCGAGACCACCGCGGCGCTGGGCCGGCACCCCCTGCGCGAGCTGGTCACCACGGAGGGCCCCTTCCCCGCCTACGCCGACCGCCCGAGGGCGCTCGTCGGCAGCTGGTACGAGTTCTTCCCCCGCTCCGAGGGCGCGTACGTCGACAAGGTGAGCGGGAAGGTCGTCAGCGGCACCTTCCGCACCGCCGCGAAGCGCCTCGACGCGGTCGCCGCCATGGGCTTCGACGTGGTCTACCTGCCGCCCATCCACCCGATCGGCGAGGTGAACCGCAAGGGCCCGAACAACACCCTCGACCCGGGGCCGGACGACCCCGGGTCGCCCTGGGCGATCGGCTCGCACCACGGGGGCCACGACGCCGTCCACCCCGACCTCGGCACGCTGGAGGACTTCACGGCGTTCCTGCGGCGCGCCGAGGAGCTCGGCCTCGAGGTCGCGCTGGACTACGCGCTCCAGGCCGCCCCGGACCACCCGTGGGTCGCCGAGCACCCCGAGTTCTTCACGACGCGCGCCGACGGCTCGATCGCGCACGCCGAGAACCCGCCGAAGAAGTACCAGGACATCTACCCGCTCAACTTCGACAACGCCCCCGAGGCCATCTACCGCGAGACCGAGCGGGTCCTGCGCTTCTGGATGGACCTCGGCGTGCGCATCTTCCGCGTCGACAACCCGCACACCAAGCCGGTGGCCTTCTGGGAGCGCCTGCTGGGCGAGGTGCGGCGCACCGATCCCGATGTGGTGTTCCTCTCCGAGGCGTTCACGCGCCCGGCGATGATGCACGGCCTCGGGGCGATCGGCTTCCACCAGAGCTACACCTACTTCACCTGGCGCACCGGCAAGCAGGAGCTCGAGGAGTACCTCGTCGAGCTCTCGCACGAGAGCGACCACGTGATGCGGCCCAACCTCTTCGTGAACACCCCCGACATCCTGCACGCGTCGCTGCAGTACGGCGGCCCGCCGGCGTTCCGGATCCGCGCCGCGCTGGCGGCCACGGGCTCCCCCAGCTGGGGCGTGTACGCCGGGTTCGAGCTCTACGAGCACGTGGCGGTTCGTCCCGGCAGCGAGGAGTACCTCGACTCGGAGAAGTACCAGGTGCGGGTCCGGGACTGGGCGGCCGCCGAGCGCGACGGCCGCTCCCTGGCGCCGTACCTCACGCGGCTGAACGCGATCCGCCGCGCGCACCCGGCCCTGCAGCAGCTGCGCAACCTGGCGGTCCACCGCAGCGACGACGACTCGGTCCTCGTCTTCAGCAAGACCGCGGCGGCGGCGGGGGGCCGGCTCGACCGCGAGCGCGACACCGTGGTCGTCGTCGTCAACCTCGACCCGCACGGCACCCGGGAGACGATGGTGCACCTCGACCTGCCGGCGCTCGGGCTCGACTGGGGCGACTCGTTCGTCGTCGACGACGAGATCACCGGCGAGTCGTGGACGTGGACGGAGCACGCGTTCGTGCGTCTCGACCCCGGCCACGAGCCCGCCCACGTGCTGAGCGTCCGGAGGCCGGCGTGACGACCGGGCAGACCGGCGAGCACGCCGGCCCCGAGACCTCGGCCACCCACAGCCGCCCCGAGTCCTCGCACGTGGTCGGCGACACCCCGGAGTGGTTCAAGACCGCGGTGTTCTACGAGGTGCTGGTCCGCTCGTTCCGCGACTCGGACGGCGACGGCACCGGCGACTTCGCGGGGCTCACCGAGAAGCTCGACTACCTGGCCTGGCTCGGCGTGGACTGCCTGTGGATCCCGCCGTTCTTCCCCAGCCCGCTGCGGGACGGGGGGTACGACGTCGCCGACTTCGCCGGGGTGCTGCCCGAGGTCGGCACGGTGGAGTCGTTCCACGAGTTCCTCGACGCGGCGCACGCCCGCGGCATCCGGGTGATCATCGACTTCGTCATGAACCACAGCAGCGACCAGCACGAGTGGTTCCAGCAGAGCCGACGGGACCCGGACGGGCCCTACGGCGACTTCTACGTCTGGTCGGACACCAACGAGCTCTACGACGACGCGCGGATCATCTTCGTGGACACGGAGCCGTCGAACTGGACGTGGGACCCGGTGCGCGGGCAGTACTACTGGCACCGGTTCTTCAGCCACCAGCCCGACCTGAACTTCGACAACCCGGCCGTCGAGCAGGCGATCTTCGAGGCGCTCGACTTCTGGCTCGACATGGGCCTCGACGGGTTCCGGCTGGACGCGGTGCCCTACCTCTACGAGCGCGAGGGCACCGACGGCGAGAACCTGCCCGAGACCCACGCGCTGCTGCGGCGGCTGCGCCGGCACGTGGACGAGAAGTACCCCGGCCGGGTGCTGCTGGCCGAGGCGAACCAGTGGCCGGCCGACGTCGTCGACTACTTCGGCGACGCCGAGACCGGCGGCGACGAGTGCCACATGTGCTTCCACTTCCCGGTCATGCCGCGCCTGTTCATGGCCGTGCGGCGCGAGAGCCGCTACCCGATCTCCGAGATCCTCGAGGAGACGCCGGCGATCCCCGACGGCTGCCAGTGGGGCATCTTCCTGCGCAACCACGACGAGCTGACGCTCGAGATGGTCACCGAGGACGACCGGGACTACATGTGGCAGGAGTACGCCAAGGACCCGCGGATGAAGGCCAACATCGGCATCCGGCGGCGGCTGGCGCCCCTGCTCGAGAACGACACCAACCAGATCGAGCTCTTCACCGCGATGCTGCTCTCGCTGCCGGGCTCGCCGGTCCTCTACTACGGCGACGAGATCGGCATGGGCGACAACATCTGGCTCGGCGACCGGGACGGCGTCCGCACCCCGATGCAGTGGACCCCGGACCGCAACGCCGGGTTCTCCGGGGCGACGCCGGGCAAGCTGTTCCTGCCCGTGATCCAGGACCCGGTCTACGGCTTCCAGGCGGTCAACGTGGAGGCGGAGGTCGAGAACCCCTCGTCGCTGCTGCACTGGACCCGACGCATGCTGATGGCCCGTCGCCGCCACCACGCGTTCGGCCTGGGCACCTTCGTGGACCTCGGCGGTTCGAACCCGTCGGTGCTCACCTACGTGCGCGAGCACGCCACGGAGTCGGGCGACCGGGACGTGGTGCTCTGCGTCAACAACCTCTCGAACTACCCGCAGCCGGTGGAGCTCGACCTGCGCCGCTACGAGGGGTGGCAGCCGGTCGAGCTGCTGGGCGGGGTCCCGTTCCCCACGATCGGGGAGCTGCCCTACCTCCTCACCCTGACCGGGCACGGGTTCTACTGGCTGCGGCTCACCGAGCCCGAGCAAACCGACGACGGGGGACGGCTGTGACCGACACGAACGAGGCCATCGCGGCGTTCCTGACGCGGACCCGCTGGTTCGGCGGCAAGGGCCGCCCCTTCCACGTGGCCGGCACCGACCGGGTCGGCGTGCTGCCGGGCCGGGCCCCCGACGGCCCGGCGGTGGTGCTGCACCTGGTCCACGTCGCGTACGAGGACGCGGGCGCCGAGGAGGGCGCCGAGCTCTACCAGGTCCCCCTGGCCTGCTACGACGAGCCGCAGCCGCGCCTCGAGCACGCCCTGGTCGCGCGGCTCGACGACCCGGAGCTCGGCCCGGTGCAGGCCTACGACGCCGTGCACGACCGCGAGGCGGCGGCCTGCTGGCTGCGGGCCTTCGCCGCCGCGAACGGGGGCGACGGCCGGGCCGGCCGCTTCCGCTTCCACCGCCTGCCGGGGCACGACCTGGACGTCGACGCGCACTCGACGCTCTTCAGCGGGGAGCAGTCGAACTCCTCGATGACCTTTGGCGACGACGCCCTGCTCAAGGTGTTTCGCAAGGTCACGGCGGGCGTGAACCCCGACGTGCAGGTGCACGACGTGCTCACGCGCGCCGAGGCCACCCAGGTGGCCCGGCTCTACGGCTGGCTGGAGCTCGCCCCCGAGTCGGGTGGGCAGCCCGTGCACCTCGCGATGCTGCAGGAGTTCCTGCGCACGGCCACCGACGGCTGGGAGCTGGCCCTCTCCAGCGTGCGGAACCTCTTCCACTCCGAGGAGCTGCACGCCCGCGAGGTCGGTGGCGACTTCTCCGGCGAGGCGGGACGGCTGGGTGAGAGCGTGCGCGAGGTGCACGCCGCCCTCGCCGAGGCGTTCGGGACCACCGAGCTGCACGGCGTCGAGGTCGAGCGGTTGTCGCGCGCCATGCACGACCGTTTGCAGGCCGCCCTCGCGGCGGTGCCCGAGCTCTCGCCGTACGGCGGGGCCCTGCGTGCGCTCTACGACCGGGTGGCCGACCTCGCGAGCGTGCGGGTCCAGCGCCTGCACGGCGACCTGCACCTCGGCCAGACGCTGCGTACGGCGCAGGGGTGGAAGCTCGTCGACTTCGAGGGCGAGCCCGCCCGCCCCCTCGCGGACCGGTTGCTGCCGGACTCGCCCTGGCGCGACGTCGCCGGGATGCTGCGCTCGTTCGACTACGCGCCGCACGTGGTGGAACGGACGATGGCCGAGGGCGACGCCGAGTACGCGGAGGCGCTGCACGGCCGGGCCGACGAGTGGTCGCACCGCAACCGCAACCACTTCCTCGCCGCCTACGCGCACGACTCGGTCAGCGAGGAGGAGCGCGTGCTCCTCGCGGCCTACGAGGCCGACAAGGCCGTCTACGAAACCGTCTATGAGACCCGCAACCGGCCCGCGTGGGTGGGCATCCCGCTCTCCGCCGTCGCCAGGATCGGAGGCCAGCCGTGAGCACCACGAGCCCTCTTCCCCAGCCCCTCCCCCTCGACCACGCCCAGGTGGACCAGCTCGTCGCCGGCGAGCACGGCGAGCCGCACGCCCTGCTGGGCCCGCACCCGCACCCGGACGGCACCGCGACCACGGTGCGGGTGCTCCGGCCGCTGGCGCGGGCGGTCAGCGTGCGCTGGCAGGGGCCCGACGGCACCCCGGGCGAGCCGGTCGAGACGCCGCTGGAGCACGCCCACGAGGGCGTGTGGGTGGGCGTGCTGCCCGTGTCGGAGGCGCCCGACTACCGGGTGGTCACCTGGTGGACCGACGACCCGCACGTCGAGGACGACCCCTACCGGTTCCTGCCCACGCTCGGCGAGATGGACCTGCACCTGATCAACGAGGGCCGACACGAGCTCCTCTGGCAGGTGCTGGGGGCCCGCGTGCGCCGCTACCCCGCGCTGGGCGGCGGCGAGGAGGTGCGCGGCACCTCGTTCGCGGTGTGGGCGCCCCACGCGCGGGGGGTCCGGCTGGCCAGCGAGGCCGGGTCGTGGGACGGGCGGCGGCACCCGATGCGCCAGCTGGGCACGAGCGGGGTGTGGGAGCTGTTCGTGCCGGACGTCGGCTCCGGGACGGCGTACCGGTACGTGGTGCTCGGCGCCGACGGCGTGTGGCAGGAGAAGGCCGACCCCATGGCGGCCTGGGCGCAGGAGCCACCCGAGACCGCCTCGCGGGTGCACGAGTCCACCTACACCTGGGGCGACGACGCCTGGATGGCCGCGCGCCCGGACAAGCAGCCGGTGCGCGAGGCGATGTCGGTCTACGAGCTGCACCTGGCCTCGTGGCGGCGCGGCCTGACCTGGCAGCAGCTCGCTGACGAGCTGCCGGCGTACGTCGGCGACCTCGGCTTCACGCACGTCGAGCTGATGCCGGTGATGCAGCACCCGTTCGGCGGCTCGTGGGGCTACCACGTGACCTCGTACTTCGCGCCGGACAGCCGGTTCGGCGACCCCGACGGCTTCCGGCTGCTCGTCGACCGGCTGCACCAGGCCGGCATCGGCGTGATCCTCGACTGGGTGCCCGGGCACTTCGCGACCGACCCCTGGGCGCTGGCGCGCTTCGACGGGACGCCGCTCTACGAGGACCCGAACCCGCAGCGCGGCTGGCACGAGGAGTGGGGCTCCCACATCTTCAACTTCGGCCGCCACGAGGTGCGCAACTTCCTCTACGCGAACGCCGTCTACTGGCTGGAGGAGTTCCACGCCGACGGCCTGCGCGTCGACGGCGTGGCCTCGATGCTCTACCTCGACTACTCCCGCGAGGAGGGCGAGTGGACGCCCAACCAGTACGGCGGCAACGAGAACCTGGAGGCCGTGCAGTTCCTCCAGGAGATGAACGCCACCGTCTACCGGCGCGTGCCCGGCATCGTCACCGTCGCCGAGGAGTCCACCTCGTGGCCGGGCGTCACGAAGCCGACGTCGGAGGGCGGCCTCGGCTTCGGCTTCAAGTGGAACATGGGCTGGATGCACGACTCGCTGACCTACGCGCAGCACGACCCGGTGCACCGCTCCTACCACCACGGCGAGATGACCTTCTCGCTGGTCTACGCGTGGAGCGAGAACTTCGTCCTGCCGATCAGCCACGACGAGGTCGTGCACGGCAAGGGCTCGCTGCTGCGCAAGATGCCCGGCGACCGCTGGCAGCAGCTGGCGAACGTGCGCGCCTACCTCGGCTTCATGTGGGCCCACCCCGGCAAGCAGCTGCTGATGATGGGCATCGAGCTGGGCCAGGAGTCGGAGTGGGCCGAGTCGCGCGAGCTGGACTGGTGGCTGCTCGACCACCCCGAGCACCGGGGCGTCCAGTCGCTCGTGCGTGACCTCAACGCCGCCTACGGCGACTCCCCGGCGATCTGGGGCAGCGACGCCGACCCGGCGGGCTTCGCCTGGGTCGACGGCAACGACGCCGGGCGCAACGCGTTCAGCTTCGTGCGTCGCTCCCCCGGCGCCGACGACGTCGTGTGCGTCAGCAACTTCGCCGCGGTGCCGCACGAGGGCTACCGGCTCGGGTTCCCGGCCACGGGGACCTGGGACGAGGTGCTCAACACCGACGCGGAGGCGTACGCCGGCTCCGGGGTCGGCAACCTCGGGTCCGTCACCGCCGTGGCGGGCGAGTGGACGGGCCAGCCCGCCCACGCCGACGTGGTGCTGCCACCGCTGGCCACCGTGTGGTTCCGGCGCCGTGGCTGATGCCCGCGGCGCGGGAGCCGAGCCACCGACGCTCACCGACGGCACGGTGACCCTGCGTCCCTGGCGCGACGAGGACGTTCCCGTGGCGGTCTCGGGGCACGACGACCTCATCGCAGAGTGGGCCGGGGCCGACGCGCCCACCGTCGAGGAGCAGCGCCAGCAGGTGCGCGGGTGGCGCGAGGCGTGGCGCCGGGACCGGTCGGTCGCCGCGTTCGTCGTCGAGGTGGACGGCGCGATGGCGGGTCACGTGGAGGTGACCGCCACCGAGGCCGGGGGCGGCACGCTGACCTGGGTGCTGCTCGAGGGGCAGCGGGGGCACGGGTATGCCACCCGGGCCGTGCGCGTGCTCGTCGACTGGGCGCTGACCGAGGCGTCGCTCGGCGGGCTGGGCTTGCAGCGCGTGGAGGCGCGGTTCGACGTGCGGCACGACGCCTCCCACCGCGTCGCGACCCGTGCGGGCCTCCGGCGCGAGGGGGTGCAGCGCATCGTGCCGGGCATGGGCGACCGCGCCGACGCCACGGAGTACGCGGTGCTCGCCCGGCTCGCGACCGATCCGCCGCTCACGGAGCCCGAGGCCTTCCGGGCGCTGCTCAACTCGTTCCTCCCCCGCAAGCGGGCGATCAGCCAGATGCTGCTGCGCGACGGCAAGGGTCGGGTGCTGCTGTGCCAGCTGACCTACAAGCGCGACTGGGACCTGCCCGGTGGCGTCGTCGAGGTCGGCGAGTCGCCGCAGCGGGCGGTGGCGCGGGAGGTGCGCGAGGAGCTGTCGCTCGACGTCCCGGCCGGCGAGCTGCTGCTCACCGACTGGCTGCCGGCCTGGAGCGGCTGGGACGACGCCCTGTGCCTCGTCTTCGACGGCGGCGAGCACGACGCCGCCATCGTGGGCGACATCGAGCGCCAGACCCGGGAGATCCGCTCGGCCGCGTTCTGCACGCCCGAGGAGGTCGCCGAGCGCTGCACGGACTTCACCGCCGGCCGGATCGCCCGCGCCCTGGGCAATCTCGGCACCGCCGGCGGCTTCTCCGAGCGCGGCGGCACCGGCACCTCGCTGGTCGAGTAGGGCGCGCCTTTCGTTGGTCGAGTAGCCCGCGCAGCGCCCGTCCTCGCTGGTCGAGTAGGGCGCGCAGCGCCCGTATCGAGACCCCCGTGGGTGTCCAGGGAACCACGGGAGCCCTGTATCCACCAGGGTTCTGAGCCACGGCCGACTGTCGGTGGGCGGCAAGCGAGTGTCGGCATGGCGGCCACTCCGACTCCCGCTTGATCGTTGGTCGAGTAGCCGCGTGAGCGTCAGCGAACCGGCGTATCGAGACCAGTCCTGACCGCTGCGGGCGGTCTCGATACGGGCGCTGCGCGCCCTACTCGACCAACGGACGGAACCGGCCGGCCGCTCGCCACCCGACGGGTCCGTCAGCTTCCACCGGCGGACCTAGACCGGACCGATCTCGATACGCCGGCTCGCTGCGCTCGCGCGGCTACTCGATCACCGAATTCTCGCGCGGCTACTCGAGGGCCGGCGCACCCTCGGCGAGCAGGTCGCGCGCGAGGCCGGTGGCGCCGACGACCGCGGCGGGCATCACGAGCACGGCGCCCAGCGCCCGTCCTTCGCTGGTCGACCAGGGCGCGCAGCGCCCGTATCGAGACCCCCGTGGGTGTCCAGGGAACCACGGGAGCCCTGTATCCACCAGGGTTCTGAGCCACGGCCGACTGTCGGTGGGCGGCAAGCGAGTGTCGGCATGGCGGCCACTCCGACTCCCGCTTGATCGTTGGTCGAGTAGCCGCGTGAGCGTCAGCGAACCGGCGTATCGAGACCAGTCCTGACCGCTGCGGGCGGTCTCGATACGGGCGCTGCGCGCCCTACTCGACCAACGGACGGAACCGGCCGGCCGCTCGCCACCCGACGGGTCCGTCAGCTTCCACCGGCGGACCTAGACCGGACCGATCTCGATACGCCGGCTCGCTGCGCTCGCGCGGCTACTCGATCACCGAATTCTCGCGCGGCTACTCGAGGGCCGGCGCACCCTCGGCGAGCAGGTCGCGCGCGAGGCCGGTGGCGCCGACGACCGCGGCGGGCATCACGAGCACGGCGCCCAGCGGCACGAGGAAGCAGAGCTGGGTGGCGACGCCGAAGCCGAGCACCTGCGCCCGGTGGCCGGCGAGAAGGCGCCGGCGGGCGAGCCGGTCGAGGCCGCGCGCCTCGAGAGGCCTCGCGAGCAGCTCGCCCGCGAGCAGGCGGCCCGAGACGAGGACGCCGCCCACCGCGCCGAGCACCGCCCCGGCCACCGGGAGCAGGCCGAGCACGAGCACCACGAGACCCGCCCCCAGGCCGACCAGCACGAGCACCGCGGAGTCGCGCAGGGAGCGCCACCAGCCCAGGCCCCCGTCGGGCACGGGGCCCCCGAGGGTGCGCTCCGCCTGGCGCCAGATGCGCTCGTAGACCGGGTCGCCGACCAGCAGGACGACGGCGGTGAAGGTCACGGTCGCGACGAAGCCCGCCGCCAGCAGCAGGGCGAGCGCCACGCCGACCCGGATCGGCGTCCGGAGCGTCGAGTCCCAGTCGTCCGCGAACGGCGTGAGCCCGGCGGCCACGTCGTCGAGCCACACGAGCAGGGCCACCAGCGCCGCCGCGAAGACGAGGAGCACGCCGAGCGCCGGGAGCATCCCCAGCAGCATCAGCCGGGGCCGGGTCCGCCAGGTGGCCAGCCCACGGGCCAGGTGCGCGGCGCCCGCCAGCGGACCGCTGGTCACGATGCGGCCACGTCGCCGAGGCCCCGCGCCCGCACCGGCCGCGCGCTCAGAACAGGGCCGAGGCCAGCGCCTGACGCCCGCGGGCGACGCGCTCGTCCTCGTTGCCGACGACGGCGAAGAGGTCGAGCAGGTGCTCCCGGGCCGCGGTGCGCTCGTCGCCCGCGCTGCGCCGGACGAGCTCGATCAGGCGGTTGAACGCGTCCTCGACGTGCCCGCCGAGCAGGTCCATGTCGGCGCACAGGGTCTGCGCCGCCACGTCGTCCGGGCGCTGCGCCGCCGCCTCGCGGGCCGCGGCGAGGTCGGCCTCCTGGGTGCGCTGGTAGAGCCGCGCCCGCGCCAGGCCGACCGAGGCCTCGGTGTCGGCGGGGTTGGCGTCGAGCAGCTTCTTGTACTCGGCCACGGCGCCGTCGAGGTCGTTGTCGGCGAGCGCCTGCTCGGCGGCCGCGAAGCGAGGGTCGGTCGTCGGCTCGTCGTCCTCGGCCTCGCCCTCCTCGGCCACGGCGCCGCCGCGCGGCTGGTGCCGGCCGGTGACGCCCTGCTGGGTCAGCTGCTGGGCGACCTGGGTGAGCGCGGTGCGCAGCTCGTCGATGCCCACGGCCTCCTGCAGGAGTGGCATCGGGCGGCCGTCCACGACGGCGACCACGAGCGGCACCTGCGGGATCTGCATCGCCTGCCCGATCTCGGGGTTGGCGTCGACGTCGACGCGGCCGAGCAGGTAGCGGCCCTCGTGCTCGTCGACGACCGTGACGAGGTCGTCGGCGAGGCGGCCGGAGTCGGGCGACTGCGTGCGCGAGAAGAACACCAGCAGCACCGGCGCCGTCTGCGACTGCTCGATGACGGACTGGAAGTTCTGCTGGTCGACGGTCACGGAGTAGGCGGTGCCCCCGGCGGCCCCGCCCGCGCCGGCGGGCCCGGCGGACTGGCCGGGCGCCGGCTGCTTGAGCGCGGACAGGTCGACGGCACCGGGACGGCTGAACGACTGCTGCGACATGGGGCCCATTCTCCCCGATCGGGCTTCGCGGCCGCGCCCCGGGTCGGGCGCCGGCGCCGCACCCGCGTCAGCGGTCCTGCACCGCCGAGGCGCGCTCGTCGTGCTTGCCCGAGCTGCTCAGCTGCACGGCCCGCTGGATCGTCCGTTCCCGCCGGTCGGGACTCCCGATGTACCTCACCCGGCGCAGGCCCTGCTTCTGGGCGGCCGACTCGAACGTCAGGTGGCCGAAGCCGAGCATCCGCCCGTGCAACGGCTTGTCGACGGTGGTGTCCAGGATCCGCGAGAGCCGCACGGCGGCCCGCTTGGTGCCGAGCACGCCGTGGAAGCGCATCAGACGCATGTTCGTCAACACCAGGCGATCGTGCCGGTGCTCGAGGACCTGCCAGAGCACGTGGGCCAGCAGCGCGAGCGCGATCAGCAGCGGCAGCGTGGCGGCCTCGATCGACCAGGCGACCAGCGGCACGAGCAGCAGCAGGGCGAGCGCGGCCTCGAGCGCGGCCTTCCAGAGCGAGGCCCAGTGCTTGTGGACCTCCTCGATGAGCACCTCGTCGAGCTCACGCAGGAGGTGCTGCCCGACGTCGGGCCCGTCGAGCAGCCGTCGCCCGGCGCCGCGAGCCACGGGGATCAGAGCCCGTCGATGAACTCGAGCATCGCCTGGAAGGTCTGCTCACCCGCGTCGACGATCCACCAGAACGCGCCGCTGGCCATGTCCGCCAAGCCCTGGGGGTCCTGGAAGAGCCAGAAGAGCACGAACACGACCAGCAGGACCGCGATCAGCTTCTGCATCTTCATCACCTCGCTGCGTCCTGGGGGAAGGATGGGCAGGACCAACTCTTTCGTACCACCCGCCCCACCGGCCACGCGAGCGGCGCGCCGCTCACTCGCGGGCGAGCAGGGCGTCCGCGGCGGCGTACGGGTCGAGCTCCCCCGCGACGACGCGGGCCGCGAGCCCGTCGAGGTCCCGGTCGTCGCCGAGCTCGCCCCAGCGCTCCCGCAGCCTGGTGAGCGCGATGGCCTGCACCTCGTCGCGGGCGCGGCGGCGCCGCGCGCGGTCCCGCCGCCCGCCCTCGGCGAGCCAGGCGAGGTGCTCCCCGAGCCGCTCGACGAGCTCGTCGAGCCCGGTCCCGTCGCGGGCGACCGCGCTGACGATCGGCGGCTCCCAGGCGCCCTCGGGCCGGTCCGCCATCTTCAGCATCCCGCGCAGGTCGCGGCGCACCTGGTCGGCGCCGTCCCGGTCGGCCTTGTTCACCACGTACACGTCGCCCACCTCGAGGATCCCGGCCTTCGCCGCCTGGATCCCGTCGCCCATCCCGGGCGCGAGCAGCACGACGGTGGTGTCGGCCAGCCCGGCCACCTGCACCTCGCTCTGGCCGACACCGACCGTCTCGACCAGGACGACGTCGCAGCCGGCCGCGTCGAGCACCCGCACGGCCTGGGGGGTGGCCCAGGACAACCCACCGAGGTGGCCGCGGGCGGCCATCGAGCGGATGTAGACGCCGTCGTCGAGCGCGTGGTCGGCCATCCGGATGCGGTCGCCGAGCAGCGCCCCGCCGGAGAACGGCGAGGACGGGTCGACCGCGAGGACGCCGACCCGCTTGCCGGTGGCGCGCAGGGCCGTGACGAGCGCGCTGGTCGTGGTCGACTTGCCCACGCCGGGCGGGCCGGTCAGGCCGATCACGTGGGCGTTGCCGGCGTGCGGCACCAGGGCGGCCATCACCTCGCGCAGCCGGGGCGAGGCGTCCTCGACCAGGCTCACCAGGCGGGCGACCGCGCGGGGCTCCCCCGCGCGGGCCCGCTCGACGAGCTCGTCGACCGCCGGTTCCCGCCTGCCCGGCTCGGCGCCCCCGGGGTCAGCCGCGGGGCACACGCACGATCAGGGCGTCGCCCTGGCCGCCGCCACCGCACAGGGCCGCCACGCCCGTGCCACCGCCGCGCCGCTTCAGCTCGAGCGCCGTGTGCAGCACGAGCCGGGCCCCCGACATGCCGACCGGGTGGCCGACGGCGATCGCGCCGCCGTTGACGTTGACCTTGTCGTCGTCGAGCTCGAGCTCCCGCGCGGACTCGATGCCCACGGCCGCGAACGCCTCGTTGAACTCGACCAGGTCGAGGTCGGCGGGCGTGATGCCCTCCTTGTCGCACGCGGCCTGGGTCGCCCGCGCCGGCTGCATCTGCAGCGTGGAGTCGGGGCCGGCCACCATGCCGTGCGCACCGATCTCGGCGAGCCACTCGAGGCCGAGCTCCTCGGCCTTGGCCTTGCTCATCACGACGACGGCGCAGGCGCCGTCCGAGATCTGCGACGCCGAGCCCGCCGTGATCGTCCCCTCCTTGTCGAAGGCCGGACGCAGCTTGCCCAGCGACTCGGCGGTGGTGTCGCCGCGGACGCCCTCGTCGGTGTCGACGACCACGGGATCGCCCTTGCGCTGCGGGATCGAGACCGGCACGACCTCGTCGTCGAAGACGCCGTTCTTCCAGGCCTCGGCGGCGCGCTGGTGCGAGCGGGCGGCGAACTCGTCCTGCTCCTCTCGGGAGAGCTGCGTGCCCTGCGCGTTGCACTGCTCGGTGAGCCCGCCCATCGCCTGCGCGGTGAGCTGGTCGTAGAGCGCGTCGTAGGCCATCGAGTCGACGAGCGTGGTGTCGCCGTACTTGGTGCCCTCGCGCGAGCCCGGCAGCAGGTGCGGGGCCTGGGTCATCGACTCCATGCCGCCGGCCACGACGACCTCGCACTCGCCGGCGCGGATCAGCTGGTCGGCGGTGGCGATGGCGTTGAGGCCGGACAGACACACCTTGTTGATCGTGATCGACGGCATGTTCAGCGGCAGGCCACCGGCGATGCCTGCGGTCCGAGCGGGGTTCTGCCCCGCGCCGGCCTGGATGACCTGGCCCATCACGAGGTAGTCGACCTGCTCGCCGGTGACGCCGGCCTTCTCCAGGGCGCCCTTGATGGCCACGCCCCCGAGGTCGGCGGCGGAGAGGGACTTCAGGCCGCCCATCAGGCGGCCGATCGGGGTGCGCGCCCCGGCGACGATCACGGTTCCGGTCATGGGTTTCCTCCCGGTGGCACGACTGAGACGTGGGGACGGGCGGCCGCCGCGCGGCGGCGCCTGTCGACTGGTTCGACCTTACCCACCGCTCGTTCCGCGGGGACGAGGGCGTCCGCTGGGCGGCCCCTGCGCCGACCCGTCGCGGGCGGCGTACGACGATGGGGGCATGACTGCTCCCCTGGAGGTGCCCGGGCACCTGTTCACCGCCATCGACCACGTCGGCGTCGCCGTCCCCGATCTCGACGAGGCGACGGCGCTCTACACGGAGACCTTCGGCATGCGGGTCGTGCACGAGGAGGTCAACGAGGAGCAGGGCGTGCGCGAGGCGATGGTCGCGGTCGGTGACTCCGGCTCGGCCATCCAGCTGCTCGCGCCGCTGAGCCCCGAGTCGACGATCGCGAAGTTCCTCGACCGAAGCGGCCCCGGGCTGCAGCAGCTCGCCTACCGGGTCACCGACGTCGAGCAGGTGGCCGCGGTGCTGCGCGAGCGCGGCGTGCGGCTGCTCTACGACGAGCCGAAGGGCGGCACCGCCGGCTCGCGGGTCAACTTCGTGCACCCCAAGGACGCCGGCGGCGTCCTGGTGGAGCTGGTCGAGCCGGCCCCCGCCGGCGGCCACTGACCGCCGGCGGGGCCGGGGCTCAGCAGGCCGGGGCTCAGCAGGCCGAGTCGGTGGCGCGCGGGTTGCCGAGCCCGAACAGCGGCCGCAGCTTCAGGCCGAGGACGGTCCCGAGCAGCGCCACGGCACCCCAGATCCAGCCGTGCAGGCTGAACGAGGCGATCCCGCCGAAGTAGGCGCCGATGTTGCACCCGTAGGCGATCCGGGCCCCGTAGCCCATCAGCACGCCGCCGATCACCGCACCCAGCGCGAGCCGGGCGGGGATCCGCCGGTGCAGGGTCCAGCTGCCGGCCAGCCCGGCCGCGACCAGCGCCCCGAGGATGATGCCGAGGTCCATCACCGAGGTGGCGTCGCCCAGCACCCCTGCCCGGTAGGACGCCGCGTTGTCCTGCCAGTAGGACCACCCCGTGACGTCCACGCCCACCGCGTCGAGGACCTTCGAGCCCCAGAGCGCGAACGCCGAGGTGATGCCCCACGGCGCGCCCTTGAGCAACAGCGTGAGCGCGTTCAGCCCCGCCAGCAACAGCGCGCCGACCCACAGCGGCCAGGAGCCGCGCAGGATGCGAGCCAGCCCCCGCGCGTGCGCCGGGCGCGCCAGGGGAGGCACGCTCCCGCGACGCTGCACGACCACCGTGGTCGCGATGACGGCACCGATGGCCAGCAGCGAGATCACCCACGCGCCCGCGTAGCCGGCGGGCGTGTCGGCGAGCGAGACCGGGGCCGCGGACGGCAGGCCGTCCTCCCAGAACCCGAACGTGCGGGCGCCGAGCACCGACCCGACGACGAAGCCGCCGAGCGTCAGCACGATCGCGGACTGCCCACTGCCGACCGCGAACAGCGTGCCCGAGGCGCAGGCGCCCCCGATCTGCATGCCTGCGCCGAACAGCAGCGCGCCGACGACCACGCCGGCCCCCAGCGGAGCGAGCGAGGCCGAGGGTGCCGGGCCACCCAGCGACGCGCCCGTCGCCAGGATGGGCGCGAAGAGGGTGCACGCCGCCCCGAGCATCACCATGTGCGCGCGCAGCCCGGCGCCCTGACGGACGGCGACGAGCTGGCGCCACGCCGAGGTGAAGCCGAAGCGCGCGTGGAACAGCACCATCCCGAGCGCGAGCCCCACGGCGTACAGCACCGCCGTGAGCCCGCCGGACACCGACCACACGGTCCCGCCGAGCGCCAGCGCCGCGAGGGAGCCGCCGACGACGACCAGCGGCTGCGGGGGTGCGGGTGGCTCCGGGCGCTGGTCGGCCGAGCGCGCCTCCGGGCGCGGCTGCAGGGCGTGGGTCACAGTCACAGGGACCTCCCGAGCGAATTGTCCAGACACGTGGCGGGTCCCCAGCCGTCCGGGGACCGGGCCGCAACCACAGCCCACCGGCTCGCATTCCCGATCGGCGCCGGTGCCCGCTGGATCTCCCCGGGCCGACCACTCACGGCACGAGGTAGTCGCTGTCGCGGGCGTCGGTGATGAGCATGTGGCCCGGCGCGTGGGCGATCGCCAGCGGCGGGCGGCTCTCCACGACCGCTGCCTGCGGGGTGACGCCGCACGCCCAGAAGACCGGCACCTCCCCGGGCCGCACCTCGACCGGGTCACCGTAGTCGGGCCGATCGAGGTCGGCGATGCCGAGTGCCCCGGGGTCGCCGACGTGCACGGGCGCGCCGTGCACGGAGGGGTAGCGCGCGGTGACACGCACGGCGTCCGCGACCAGGTCCGCCGGCACCGGACGCATCGACACGACGAGCGGGCCGCCCAGGGCACCGGCGCCACGGCAGCGGCGGGCGGTGCGGTACATCGGCACGTTCACGCCCTGCTCGGCGTGCCGCACCGGCACCCCGGCCGCGCCCAGCGCCTCCTCGAAGGTGAAGCTGCAGCCGACCAGGAACGAGACGAGGTCGTCGCGCCACCACCCGGTCGCGTCGGGGGTCTCCTCGACCAGCTCGCCGTCGACGTACACGCGGTACGCGGGCAGGTCGGTGCGCACGTCGCCGTCGAGCAGCGGTCCGCCGCACCTCGCCGGCGTCGAGCACGTCGAGCACGGGGCAGGGCTTGGGGTTGCGCTGGGCGAAGAGCAGCACGTCGTACGCCGTCGCCCGGGGCACGCTGACCAGGTTGGCCTGGGTGTAGCCGCGGGCCCACCCGGAGGTCGGCGTCACGAGGCCCTGACGGAACAGGGCCCGCGCCTCCGCCGGGGCGAGCGCCCCCGGGTCCGGCGGCGCGGCCGGGAGGCCCGTCACGACGGCTCCGCCCAGGCGAAGCGGATCTGCTGGCCCGGGCGCACCTGGGCGGCCCGGTCGACGTCGGCGTCGAGCAGCACGGCGACCACCGGGTAGCCGCCCGTGACCGGGTGGTCGGCCAGGAAGAGCACGGGCTCGCCCGCCGGCGGCACCTGCACCGCCCCGCGCCAGGCGCCCTCGCTCGGCAGCGGCGGGGCGTCGTCGCGCACCGTCAGCGGCTCCCCCTCGAGGCGGATGCCGATCCGGTTGCTGGCCCCGGCCGCGACCCAGGTGCCGCTCGCGAGTGCCTCGGGGTCGACGAGCCGGTCGTCACGCGGGCCGCGCACCGCGCGCAGCACCACGGGGTCGCCGTTCGTGGGCAGCCGCGGCCCCGGAAGCACGTCGACGCCGGGCAGGTCGCCGGACGGGCTGCCCACGGCCACCGTCTGCCCCGCCGCCAGCGGCTCCGGCCCCAGCTCGGCCATCACGTCGCGGCTGCGGGAACCCAGCACGGGCTCGGCCTCGACGCCGCCGCGCACGGCGAGGTAGCAGCGCAGGCCCACGGGCGGCGAGCCGAGCCGCACCTCCTCGCCGGGCTGGGCGCGCACCACGGTCTGCGACCCGACCTCTCGACCCCCGACGGTCACCGGGCAGGGCGCGCCGGTGACGCACAGCCACACGGGCTCGTCGGCGACGCGCACGCGCAGCCCGCCGAGAAGCACCTCGATCGCGGCCGCGCCCTCGGGGTTGCCGAGCGCGCGGTTGGCCAGCCGCAGCGAACCGCGGTCGGCCGCGCCCGAGAGGCCCACGCCGATGGACGTGTGGCCGGGCCGGCCGAGGTCCTGGACCAGCGCCTGCGGGCCGCTGTCGAGGACCTCGAGGCCCCTCACGAGGCGCTCCCGTCCGCACGGACGAAGCGCACGCGCGCGCCGGGCGTCAGCAGCGCGGGCGGGTCGCGGTCGAGGTCCCACATCACCGCGTCGGTGCTGCCGATCAGCTGCCACCCGCCCGGCGAGCGGCGGGGGTAGACACCGGCGTAGGCGTCGGCGAGGCCGACGGCCCCGGCCGGCACCTCGGTGCGGCTCTGCTCGCGACGCGGGACGCGCAGGCGGTCGTCCTCCCCCAGCAGGTAGCCGAAGCCGGGCGCGAACCCCCCGAAGGCGACGCGCCAGGTCTGGCCGGTGTGCGCCTCGACCACCTCGTCCTCCGAGAGCCCGGTGTGCCGCGCGACGTCGGCGAGGTCCGGGCCGTCGTAGCGCACGGGGATCTCGACCTCGGGCCCGTCCTCGGGCAGGCCCGCGTCGGCGGCGGGCTCCGGCACCTCGGCCAGCGCCGAGCGCAGGTCGGCGACGCGCGTGCCCTCCGAGGCGACCACCAGCAGCGTGCTGCCGCCGGCGACGACCTCGCCGACGACGGGCAGGGCGGCGGCCTCCAGGGCGTCCGCCCAGGCGACGACGCGCGCGGTGTCCTCGACCTCGAGGAGCAGCGCCCGGTCGCCGTACGGCAGGAAGCGCGGCTCGCTCATGCGGCCGACCCGGGGCCCGCGAAGGGGGTGACGTCGACGCCGGCGTCGGCGAGCTCGGCCGCGACCGCCCGGGCCATCTCGACGGCGCCCGGGGAGTCGCCGTGCAGGCAGACCGAGTGGGCCTCGACGGCGACCTCGGAGCCGTCGATCGCCTCGATCGTGCCCTCGGTGACCATCCGCAGCACCCGGCGCGCGACGGCCGCCGGGTCGTCGAGCACCGCCCCCGGCTCGCTGCGCGGCACCAGGGTGGCCTCGGGGGTGTAGGCGCGGTCGGCGAACGCCTCGCGCACCGTGCGCAGGCCCCGGGCCTCGGCCTCCGCGAGGAAGGCGGAGCCCGGGAGGCCGAGCACCGGCAGGTCCGCGTCGTACGCGGCCACCGCGTCGACGACCGCCCGCGCCTGCGCCTCGTGGCGCACGATCGCGTTGTAGAGCGCGCCGTGCGGCTTGACGTAGCTCACCTCGGTGCCGGCCACGCGGGCCAGCGCCTCCAGCGCGCCGATCTGGTAGACGACGTCGTCGGCGAGCTCGCGCGGGTCCATCTCGATGAACCGCCGGCCGAAGCCCGCGAGGTCGCGGTAGCCCACCTGGGCGCCGACGACCACGCCGTGCTGCACGGCGGAGGCGCAGGTCCTCGCCAGGGTCGTCGCGTCGCCGGCGTGGAAGCCGCAGGCGACGTTGGCGCTGGAGACGACCTCCAGCACACCCTCGTCGTCGCCGAAGACCCAGCGGCCGAAGGACTCCCCCACGTCGCTGTTCAGGTCGATCGTCGATTCGGGGCGGCTCACAGCGCCGCCAGCCCCTCGATCGCCCGGTAGCCCAGGTACAGCGTGAGCAGCCACGTGGCGGCGCCGACGCCGAGCAGCCAGCGCGGGTACCGGTAGCCCTGCAGCAGGTCGCTGCGGCGCCACGCGACGTAGAGCAGGATCCCGACGCCCAGCGGCAGGATCAGGCCGTTGAAGGTGCCCGCGAAGATCAGCAGCTGGGTCGGCGGCGACTCGATGACCACGTAGAGAAGGGCCGTGACGGCGATGAACCCGACCGTCAGCCAGTTGCGCGTCTTCTCGCTGGTGCGGCTCGTGGTGAGGAACGAGACCGAGGTGTAGGCCGCGCCGATCACCGAGGTGAGGGCGGCGCACCACAGGACGACCCCGTAGATGCGCAGGCCCGCGGCGCCCGCCGCGGCCTCGAACGCCGAGCCGGCCGGGTCGCTGTCGGCGAGCTCGGCACCGCCGGCGACCACACCGAGGATGGCCAGGAACAGCAGGATGCGCATGACGCCGGTGACGAGGATGGCGGTCACCGAGCTGCGCGTGATGTCGCGGACGTGCTCGGGGCCGGTGCGCCCCGAGTCGAGCAGCCGGTGCGCGCCGGCGTAGGTGATGTAGCCACCCACGGTGCCGCCGATGATGGTGACCACCGCGATGGCGTCGAACTGCTCCGGCAGCACCACGTTCTTCAGGGCGTCGCCCGCGGGCGGCTGGGTCGTGAAGACCAGCACGATCGTCACGGCGATCATCAGCACGCCCAGGCCCACGACGACCCGGTCGAGCGCGACGCCGGCCGCGCGGCTCGAGAAGACCGCGATGGCCACCAGCGCCGACAGCGCCCCGCCGAGGCGGGGGTTGATGCCTAGCATCGCGTCGGTGCCCAGCCCGCTGCCCGCCACGTTGCCGATGTTGAAGACGAAGCCGCCGAGCACGACCAGCCCGGCCAGCACCCACCCGAGCCCGGGCAGCACCTCGCTGGCGAGCTCCTGCGCGCGCCGACCCGAGACGCCGATCACGCGCCAGACGTTCATCTGGATCGCGATGTCGACGATGATCGACAGCACGATGCCGAAGGCGAACGCGGCGCCCAGCGCGGCGGTGTAGTTCGCCGTCTGGGTCAGGAAGCCCGGCCCGACGGCGCTCGTGCCCATCAGGAACACGGCGCCGGCGACCGTTGAGCGCTTGGCCGTCGACGAGCTCTGGCTGGTGGTGCCCGGAGATGTCATGCGCGTCACCGTAAGCAGTTGTTCAACAATCCTGCAATACCCGATGTTGAACAATTCGCGCGCTAGGCTGCTCCCATGGCCAGCACACCAGCCTCCGAGGCGGCCCTGGACAGCGTGCTCGACCAGCTGGAGGCCGAACGGCGGCGCGCCCGCACGGTGATGAGCACGTCCGGCGACCGCGCCGCGCGCGTGGTGCGCGAACAGGTGGTCGAGGGGGTGCTCGGCGCCGGGACCCGGCTGCCCGAGTCCCGCCTGGCCGCCGCCATCGGCGTCTCCCGCAACACGCTGCGCGAGGCGCTCTCCCAGCTGGTCGCCGAGCGGATCCTCGTGCGCGAGCCGCACCGCGGGGTCGTCGTCGCGACGCCGGGCCCCGAGGACGTGGCGGACATCTACGCCGTGCGGCGGGTGGTGGAGCCGGGCGCCGTCCGCGACGGCCGGGCCCGCGACCCCGAGCGCCTGCGCCGGGTGGCGGACGCGGTGGTCGAGGGCCGCGAGGCGCGGGACCGGGGCGACGGCGCCGGGGTGGCGACCGCGAACCAGCACTTCCACGCGGCGGTCGTCGCGCTCGCCGGCAGCGCGCGGCTGGACCAGCAGATGGAGCTGCTGCTCGCCGAGATGCGCCTGGTCTTCCAGCGGATGGGCGCCCCCGAGGACTTCCACGTGCCCTACCTCGACCGGAATGCCGAGATCGCGGACCTCATCGCCGCCGACCGCCGCGCGGAGGCCGCCACGCGGCTCGAGGACTACCTCGCCGACGCCGAGCGCGAGCTGCTGGCCGGTCTCGACACCTCCGCTCGCCAGCCCACGCGCGGTCACTCGACCAGCCAGGGGGGCTAGAGCCAGCCCCGCTCGTGCGCGACGCGCGCAGCCTCGACGCGCGTGGTGGTGCCGGTCTTGCCGATCGCGGCGGACAGGTGGTTGCGCACCGTGCCTCCCGAGAGGTGCAGGGTCGCCGCGATGCTCGCCGCCGTGGCGCCACCGAGCGCGAGCCGCAGCACCTCCACCTCGCGACGGGTCAGCGGGCTGTCGCCCTCGAGCAGCGACTCGGTCGCCAGCGCGGGGTCGACCACCCGCAGCCCGGCGTGCACCCGGCGCACCGCCTCGGCCAGGTCGTCGGCCGGCGTGTCCTTCACGACGAAGCCGCTGGCGCCGGCGTCCAGCGCGCGCCGCAGGTAGCCGCTGCGCCCGAATGTCGTCACCACGAGGACGCGCGTGCGTCCGGCGGCCAGGGCGTCGCGGCAGGCCTCGATGCCGTCCTTGCCGGGCATCTCGATGTCCAGGAGGCAGACGTCCGGCGCCGAGCCGCGCACGGCGTCGGCCACCTCGTCACCGCGGGCGACCTGGGCCACCACCTCGAGGTCGGGCTCCAGGTCGAGCAGTGCGGCGAGCGCGCCGCGCACCAGTGCCTGGTCGTCGGCGAGCAGCAGCCGGATCGCGGCGCTCACCAGCGCACCGCCAGGATCGTGCCGCCGGCAGGGCCGGGCCCCACCTCCAGCGAGCCCCCGCCCGCGGCCGCCCGTTCGCGCAGGCCCCGCAGCCCGCCGCCCTCGGGCGCCGACGCCACACCCGCACCGTCGTCGCGCACCTCGATCGCGCCGGGCGCCAGGACCACCTCGCAGTGGCCGGCGCCGCTGTGGCGCACCACGTTGGTCACCGCCTCGCGCAGCGCCCAGGCCGCCGTCGTGCGGTGCCGCGGGTCCAGCACCTCCGGGTCGTCCGGCAGGTCGGCGGCGATGCCGGCCGAGGCGAGCGCGTCCGCGGCCACGAGCAGCTCGTCCTCGAGCGCGGTGCTGCGCAGCCCGCGCACGGTGGCCCGGATCTCCGCGAGCGCCTGGCGGGCCAGCTGCTGCACCTCCACCAGCTCGGCCCGCGCCCGCTCGGGGTCCGCCTCGACCAGCCGCTCGGCCAGCTGCGCCTTCACCGTGACGACGGTGAGGCTGTGCCCGAGGACGTCGTGCACGTCGCGCGCCACCCGGTCGCGCTCGGCGGTGACGGCGAGCTGCTCCTGCAGGCGGGCCCAGTCCTCGCCGTGGTCGGCCATCAGGCGCCCCGCGCCGGTGCCGAGCGCCGACCGCCACCACGACGAAGGTGACGAAGATCCAGCCCTCGCCCGGGTCGAGCACCCAGGGCACGGCCGTGGTCGCGGCGACCCCGGCCGCGAACCACCAGTTCGGCCGGCCGGGGCAGGGCGAACATCCCGAAGGCCATCAGGAACGGGAGGAACGAGATGGCGCCGAGCCCGATCGCCACCCCCACGACGGCCGCGATGAGCGTGAGGACCGCGAGGGCACCCGCCCGCAGCACGCCCGCGTGACGATCCTGTCCGAACCCGGCGCGCAGGAGCCCGCCGATGTAGACGAGCCCGAAGACGGCGGTCCCCACCAGCCCCACGACCCGCCGCACCACGGTGTCGGCGGCGAGGGACTCCAGCACCGGGAAGATCAGGAAGACCAGCCAGGCGGCCCAGACCACCCAGCCGTAGCGGGCCCACGGGTCGCGGTCCGACTGCCCGGCCGACTGCCCGGCCGCCCGGCCCGTCGCGCTCACGCCCGCCCGCGACCCCGGCGCACCAACCACGTCGCCAGCACCGCCATCACGACCGTCCATGCGAGCACGTTAGCCATCGGGATCCACAGCGCCTCGTGCACCGGCGGGCCGTCGCCGCTGACGATCCACCCCTCGGTCAGGGGATAGCGGGCGAGGCTGACGTAGCCGTAGAGCGGCGTCCAGCGCGCCACGTCGAGCAGCGCCCCACTGAGCGGGAAGAAGACGTTGCCCAGGAAGCCGAGCACCACGACCGAGCCGCCGGCCCCCGAGACGGCCGTCTCGGAACGGAAGAACAGCCCGAAGCACAACCCGTACAGCGCGAACGGCATCGCCCCCACCAGCAGCACCAGGGCGCTGAGCGCCCAGGCCCGTCGGGTTCCCCTCGGCCCCCGTCTGCGAGCCGACGGCATAGATCAGCGCGACGGGCATGGCCGCGACGATGACCGCGAGCACCGTCTTGGCCGCGACGTAGGAACGGTCCGGCATCGGGGTGAGCCCCAGCTGCCGGCCCCATCCCAGCGACCGCTCGACCGCGGCGCGGCCGCCGATCCCGACCGTCGCCGTGACGGCGCCGTACGCCGCCATCGCGATCATGATCGACATCGCCACGTTGCCGTTGCCGACGTCCTCCCCGGCCCAGGACTCCGAGGAGCCGAAGATCAGGAAGAGGAAGGCGGGCAGCACCACGATGAAGAACAGCGTGACCGGGTCGCGCACCAGCACCCGGCGCAGCTCCAGGCCGAGGACGGTGGGGTTGACCAGGCGCGGTCGGGGCAGCGGGCGGGGCCGGGCGGCGATCGTGCTCATCGCGGGCCCCCCGCGTCGGCAGCCGTCGCCGGCTCGTGGTCGCCGCCGGTCAGGTGCACGAACGCCTCCTCGAGCGAGGCGGCCTCGACCTCGAGGTCGCGGCCGCCGATCGGGCCGAGCAGCAGCCGCGCCGCGTCGTCCGCGTGTGCGGTGCGCACCTCGACGCGACCGGCGGCGACGCGCACCTCCCCCAGGCCCTCGAGCGCGCGGGCGGCGGGCGTCGGCTCGGGCACGGCGGCGCTGACCACGCGGCCGCCGACGGTCGCCCGGATCTGCGCCGTCGGTCCGTCGGCGACCACCCGCCCGCCGGCCATCAGGACGATCCGAGCGGCGAAGTCCTCGGCCTCCTCCAGGTAGTGCGTCGCGAAGACCACGGTGCGCCCGCGGCCCGCCTCCGCGTGCATGGCGGCCCAGAAGTCCCGCCGGGCGGTCACGTCCATGCCCGCCGTCGGCTCGTCGAGCACGAGCAGGTCCGGCTCCGGCAGCAGCGCGAGCGCGAAGCGGAGCCGCTGCTGCTCGCCCCCGGAGCACCGCACGACACGGCGGTCGGCGATCGCGGTCAGCCCGGCCCGCCCGACCGCCTCGTCCACCGGCAGCGCCCGGCCGCCGTACGTGGCGGCGATGTAGCGCACGGTCTCGCGGACGGTCAGGTCGTCGAGCAGACCGCCGGTCTGCAGGACCGCGGAGAGCCGGCCCGCCGCGACGGCGTGGCGCGGCGGCACCCCCAGCACGCGGGCGGTGCCGCGGGTCGGGTCCACGAGCCCGAGCACCAGGTCGAGCGTGGTCGTCTTGCCGGCCCCGTTCGGCCCCAGGAGGGCGACCACCTCGCCGCGGTGGACCGTCAGGTCGACGCGCTCGACGGCGGTGACCGTGCCGGACGGCGTGCGGAAGTCCTTGCCGAGCCCGGCGAGCTCGACCGCGAGCGGATTCGTCTGCATGCCCTCAGGCTCGCCGAGCCGGGTCGTGAGCGGATGCGCCCCCTGTCACGACCGGGCCGTGACACGTGTCAGGTACGCCACATCGCGTCCGCACGCTGGTCCTGCGGCCCCCGGCGGGGTTACCTCCGGGTATCTTCGCGCGGACCCGCGGTCCCCGGACCGCGGCCGGCACCGTCCACACCGCCCCAAGGAGCGCCCCGTGCAGCACATCCTCGACGCGATCATGTCCGAGAACGCCAGCAGCGAGGACTTCGCGGCGCATCGACCTGCCCGAGTCCTACCGCGGCGCCGTGGTCCGCAAGGACGAGGTCGACATGTTCGAGGGCATCCCCAGCAAGGAGAAGGACCCGCGCAAGTCGCTGCACGTCGACGAGGTGGCGATGCCCGAGCTCGGGCCGGGCGAGGCGCTCGTGGCCGTGATGGCGTCGGCCATCAACTACAACACCGTGTGGACCTCGATCTTCGAGCCCGTCTCGACCTTCGGCTTCCTGGAGCGCTACGGGCGGCTCTCCCCGCTGGCGAAGCGGCACGACCTGCCCTACCACGTGGTCGGCTCCGACCTCGCGGGCGTCGTGCTGCGCACCGGCCCCGGCGTGCACACCTGGCAGCCGGGCCAGGAGGTCGTCGCGCACTGCCTCTCGGTCGAGCTCGAGGGCCCCGAGGGTCACAACGACACGATGCTCGACGCGGAGCAGCGCATCTGGGGCTTCGAGACCAACTTCGGCGGCCTGGCGCACGTGGCGCTGGTGAAGGCCAACCAGCTGATGCCGAAGCCGAAGCACCTCACGTGGGAGGAGGCCGCCTCCCCCGGCCTCGTCAACTGCACGGCGTACCGCCAGCTGGTCAGCCGCAACGGCGGCGACATGAAGCAGGGCGACAACGTGCTGATCTGGGGCGCCTCGGGCGGGCTCGGCGGCTTCGCCACCCAGTACGCCCTCAACGGCGGCGCCAACCCCGTCTGCGTGGTCTCCAGCGAGGAGAAGGCGGAGATCTGCCGCAGCATGGGCGCCGAGCTCATCATCAACCGCTCGGCGGAGGACTACCGCTTCTGGAACGCGGAGAACACCGAGCAGGACCCGCGGGAGTGGAAGCGGTTCGGCAAGAAGATCCGCGAGCTGACCGGCGGCGAGGACATCGACATCGTCTTCGAGCACCCGGGTCGCGAGACCTTCGGCGCCTCGGTCTACGTGACCCGCAAGGGCGGCACGATCACCACCTGCGCGTCGACCTCGGGCTACATGCACGAGTACGACAACCGCTACCTGTGGATGAACCTGAAGCGCATCATCTCCAGCCACTTCGCCAACTACCGCGAGTCCTGGGAGGCGAACCGCCTGATCAGCAAGGGCGCCATCCACCCGACGCTCTCGCGGACGTACGCCCTCGGCGAGGTCGGCCAGGCCGCACTCGACGTGCACCACAACAAGCACCAGGGCAAGGTCGGCGTGCTGTGCCTGGCCCCCGAGGAGGGTCTCGGGGTGCGCGACCCGGAGATGCGCGCGCAGCACGAGACGGCGCTGAACCGCTTCCGCGGGGTCTGAGCACGACGCGGCGAGCCGCTCTCCCGGGCCCGTGCGGGCGGCCCGGCCACGACACCGCAGTCCGCCACGCGGGCTGCGGTGTTTTGGGCTGCCCGCGCTGCATACTGTGACCACTTCAGGGGCGCGGACCGGGACAGCCGGGTGACCACGTCCACCCCGTCGGGAACGCGGCAGCACGCGAGAATGAGGTTGGCGATGAGCAGGAGCGACCAGGACGTGAACGACGGCCTCTCGATCTTCGACACGGAGGACGAGGGCCTCGGGTCGACGGACGAGGCCCGGGAGCCGGACGGCGAGCGCACGCAGACGATGCCCGTCGCGCCCGTCCCCGGCCCCCGCACGGGCGAGAGCGCGCAGGGCAAGCAGGCCCAGCCGCCCAGCCCGCCCAGCCCGCCCGGCCGGCCCAGCAGGCCCAGCCGAGCGCGCCGCGACCGGCGGCCGCGACGGCCCCGGCCGCCTCGTCGAAGCCCCCGGCCGCCTCGTCGAAGGCGCCGGCCCCGCCGCCCCGAAGCAGCCGGCCCCGGCTGCCTCCGGCGGCTCGCCGGCCGGTGCTGCGGCGCCGAAGTTCCCGAGCGCGCGCCGCGGCTACGACAAGGACGCCGTCGACCGCTGGGCGCAGGGCGTCGTCTCCGAGAAGACGGCTGCGCTGCAGGCGGCCGAGCGCCGCATCTCCGGCCTCGAGGACCAGGTCGCCTCGCTGAGGAAGGAGGCCGACGACAACGCGAACCCGACCTTCGCCAGCCTCGGCGGGCGGGCCAGCGAGATGCTGCGCCTCGCCGAGGAGGAGTCCAACGAGCTGCGCGACGCCGCCCGCCGCGACGCCGACGCCTTCCGGGCCCAGGCGCACGCGCGACGCCTCCGGCATCAAGGCCGACGCCGCCCGCGAGGCCGAGGACATCCGCACCGTCCAGCTGCGCGACCTCGAGGAGACCCGCGAGCGGCTCCTCTCCGAGGCCGAGCAGGAGCGCGCCCTGGCCCGCACCGAGGCCGAGGAGATCCGCGCGTCGGCGCAGCGCGCGGCCGACCAGCTGCGGCTGGCCTCGCAGCAGGAGGCGAACGACCTGCGCACGAGCGCCCGGCGCGAGGCCGAGCAGACGCGGGCCACGGCCGAGCGCGAGGCGCAGGAGGCGCACCGCGCGCTGGCCGTCGAGAAGGAGCGCCTCGCGAGCGAGGCAGCCGAGCACCACAGCAACGCGACGGCCGAGACCAAGCGGCTCGTCGAGGAGACCGAGGCCCGCGCCGAGGCGGCCGAGCAGCGCGCGGGCGACGCAGCGGCCCAGGCGACCCAGCTGCGCCAGCAGGCGCAGTCGGAGGCCGAGGCCACCCTCACCCGGGCCCGCCGGGAGGCCGAGCAGATCGTGGCGTCGGCCCGCACCCAGGCCGAGTCGATCTCCGACACGGGCAGCGCCGACGCCCGCCGCGAGCTGGAGGCGCTGCGGCTCGAGATCGATCGGGCGACCAAGCGCCGCGACGCCATCGCCGCCCAGCTCGGCGCTCTGCGCGACGTGGTCTCCGGGTTCGGTGAGGACGAGTCCTGAGCGACGGCCCCGACGCGGGTCCGGCGCGGCGCCGGGGGCGTGCTGCGCCTGGCCGTGGTGGCCGCCGTGCGGCAGGTGTTCGTCCGGCGACAGGACGTGCGCCAGCTCCTCAGGCGGCGGGCGAGGCGGTGGGCCGCTCCTCGGCCCGACGCACCACGCGGCTCTCCCCGGTGCGCACGACCACCACGCCGATCAGCACCAGGGCGCCGCCGAGCGCCTGTCCGGCACCCGGCAGCTCGTGCAGCAGCGCCCACGCGAAGAGCACGGCGAAGAGCACCTCGAGCAGCGCCACGAACGATGCGAGCCGAGAGCCCAGGCGCCGGCTCGCGGCGATGCCGGTGACGTAGGCGGTGGCCGCGCTCACGGAGCCCAGCACCAGCAGGGCCACCCAGAACGGCACGGTGGCCACCGCGTACTCCGCGTCGGCCGTGGTCGCCTCCATCGGCATCAGGCCGACGAGACCGAGCGCGCGCGATCAGCAGGGCGCCCACGAGCAGCCCCCCGGATGCCAGCACGATGCCGGGCAGGGCGTCGCCCGCGTCCTCGTCCTCGTCGACCTGGTCGTCGGCCGAGATCACGAAGTAGGACGCCAGCCCGACCATGGCGGCGAGCGCCCAGGCGACGCCGACCGGGCTGACCGTCGCGCCGGAGAAGATCTCCAGCACGAGCAGCAGCCCCGCGCCAGCGACCACCGCGCCGGCGGCCGTCTGGCCGGCGGGGCGCTCCCCGTGCCGCAGCCACATCCAGCCGACCACGGCCACGGGGGCCGTGTACTCGACCATCAGGGCCGGGCCGACCTGCATGTGCTGCACCGCCGAGAAGTAGCAGAACTGCGCGAGCACCACGGCCAGCAGCCCGTAGAGGCCCACGACGCGGGCGTGCCGGCGCAGCAGCCACCACCGGCCGCGCAGCGAGCGCAGGCCCAGCGGCAGCACGATGAGCGCGCCGATCCCCACGCGGGCGAGCGTGGCCGCGCCGGGGCTCCAGCCGGCGTCCAGGAGGCCGCGACCCACCGTGCCGGCCGTGCCGAACGCCGCCGCGGAGATGACGGCGATCAGCAGGCCCGGGGCCAGCCCCGGGCCGGAGGCACCGGCGGCCCCGCCGCGTCGACCGGAGACGTGCGCCAGTTCACCCCGCACCCTGCTGTCATGAGTCACTGCCGTCATGGGAGATGACGCTACGGCAGCGACTGGTAAGGTGTCAAAGTGCTTTTCGCGCATGACACCGAGATGGCCCTGGGCGCCGCCGCGGAGCTCGTGAACACCGAGGACGACCCGGACGGGCTGGGGAGCGTCGCGGCGCTGGACGAGTTCTTCGTGCGTCAGGAGTACAGCGGCCGGCGCGACCGCACGCGCGCCGAGCTCGAGCAGGTGCGCGCCCTCGCGCGGCCAGCTGCGCCGCCTGCTCGTCGGCGAGCGCGACGAGGCCGTCGCCGAGGTCAACCGGATGCTGGCCGACGCCGGCGCGCTGCCCCAGCTCGTGCGCGCACGACCAGTTCGACTGGCACCTGCACGCGATCGCCAGCGACCGGCCGCTCGCCGACCGGATCGCCGTCGAGACCGCGATGGCGATGGTCGACGTGATCCGCGCCGACGAGATGTCGCGGCTCTCGGTCTGCGAGCAGGAGGCCTGCGACGGGGTCGTCGTCGACCTCTCCCGCAACCGCTCGCGGCGCTACTGCTCCGCCTCGTGCACCAACCGCGCCGCGGTCGCCGCCTACCGCGAGCGGCAGCGACGCGCGAGCGGCTGACCTCAGCGCCTGCTGTAGTCCCGGAAGCCCCGGCCCGCCTTGCGGCCGAGGTAGCCGGCCGTGACCAGCTGCTCGAGCAGCGGCGCGGGCGCGAAGCCGGGCTCGCGGAACTCGAGGTAGAGCTCCCGCTCGATCGCCAGCGACACGTCGTTGCCGACGACGTCGAGCAGCTCGAACGGCCCCATCGGCAGCGCGCAGCCCTCCTTCATGGCGGTGTCGATGTCGTCGGCCGTGGCGTAGTGCGCCTCCAGCATCTTCACCGCGTCGTTCAGGTAGGGGAACAGCAGCGCGTTGACGATGAAGCCCGCCCGGTCGCCGCACGAGACGGCCACCTTGCCGAGGGTGCCGCACAGCGCCTGGGTGGTCTCGGTGACGGCCGCATCGGTCGACACGGTGCTGACCACCTCGACCAGCTTCATGATCGGCGCCGGGTTGAAGAAGTGCATGCCGACGACGTCCTGCGGGCGCGAGGTGACCCGCGCCAGCGCGATGATGGGCAGCGACGAGGTCGTCGTGGCCAGGATCGCCCCCGGCTTGCAGATCTCGTCGAGGTTCTCGAAGAGGGTGGTCTTGACCTCGACGTCCTCGGCGATCGCCTCGACCACGAGGTCGACGCAGGAGAGGTCCTCCAGCGCCGTGGTCCCGGTGAGCCGAGCCAGCACCTGGTCGCGGGCTGCCTCCTCCATCTTGCCGCGCTGCACCGCCTTGTCCAGCGACTTGGTGACCGCAGCGACCACGCCGTCGACCTTGCCCTGCGCGCGGCCGACGAAGACGACGTCGTAGCCGGCCTTCGCGAAGACCTCCACGATGCCGGAGGCCATCGTGCCGGTGCCGACGACGCCGACCGTGCGGATGTCGTGGCGCAGCGCCGGCTGGTCGGCCTCCGACGGCGTCTTCTCGTCGGGCACGACGGCCGGGCTGTTCTCCGCCTCGTAGGTGTAGAAGCCGCGGCCGCTCTTGCGACCGAGCTGGCCCGCGGTGACCATCTGCTTGAGCAGCGGCGCCGGCGCGTGCAGGCGGTCCCGGCCCTGGCGGTACATCGTGTCCAGGATCTCGTACGCCGTGTCGAGGCCGATCAGGTCGAGCAGGGCCAGCGGTCCCATCGGGTAGCCGCAGCCGAAGCGCATGGCCGCGTCGATGTCCTCGCGCGAGGCGTAGTGCGCCTCGTAGAACGACACGGCGTGATTGAGGTAGCCGAAGAGCAGGGTGTTGGCGATGAACCCGGCCTTGTCGCCGCAGACCACCGGGTTCTTGCCGAGCGCGCCCACGAGCGCGCGCACGTCGTCGAGCACGTCGGGGCGCGTGACGACGGTGCGGACGACCTCGACGAGGCCCTGCACCGGCGCGGGGTTGAAGAAGTGGACGCCGATGACGCGTCCGGGGTGTGCGTTGGCCGTCGAGATCTCCGTGACCGACAGGGAGGAGGTGTTCGTCGCGAGCACGGCGTGCTCGGAGACGATCGCCTCGAGCTCGCGGAAGATCGCCTTCTTGGTCTCCAGGTTCTCCACCACGGCCTCGACGACGAGGCCGGCGTCGGCGACGTCCTTGAGCTCGGTGGTGTAGGTGACACGGGAGAGCAGCTCGGCCTGCTCCTCCTCGCTCAGCTTGCCGCGCTTGACGGCGCGGCCCGTGGAGTACTCCAGGTGCGCGCGGCCCCGCTCGACGCCGGCGTCGTCCAGCTCGACGCCGACCACCGTGTGCCCGTGCCGGGCGAACACCTCGACGATGCCCGCCCCCATGGTGCCGAGGCCGACGACGCCGACGGTGCTGAAGTCGCGGTCCTCTGCCGCCCCTGCGGTCCCGTTCTCAGTCATGCGCGGATCATTGCACGCAACGGCCGACGGCCCGCCCCGCGGTTCGCGGAGCGGGCCGTCGGCCGGCGGTGCGGTGGATCAGGTGTTGGCGCGCTCCTCGTGCGGCACCTGCGTGATCGACCCGTCGGCGAGGCCGTCACGGAACTTCTTGACCTCTTCCTTGACCTTCGGCAGGAGGATGTAGCAGGCCAGCAGGTTGAAGATCGCGCAGACGAAGAGCATCGAGTCGGCGAAGGTGAGCACCGAGCCCAGCTCGACGACCGCACCGACGACGGTGAAGACGCAGAACATGAACTTGAACGCGTTCTCCTTGGCCTTGCTGCGGCCCACCAGCGTGGTCCACGCCTTCATCGTGTAGTAGCTCCACGTGATCAGCGTCGAGAACGCGAAGAGCGCCACCGCGATCGCGAGCACGTTGCTGAAGCCCGGCAGGAAGGTGTCGAAGGCCCGCGAGGTCACGACGACGCCGTCCTCCGTCACGCCTTCGTTGATGTAGGACTGCTGGGCGTCGTTGTAGAACGGCGTGTCGGCGATGATGATCGTCAGCGCCGTCATCGAGCAGACCACGATGGTGTCGATGAAGGGCTCGAGCATCGCCACGTAGCCCTCGCTGACCGGGTGCTTCGTCTTGACGGCCGAGTGCACGATCGGCGCCGAGCCGACGCCCGCCTCGTTGGAGAACGCCGCGCGCTGGAAGCCGACGATCATCACGCCGATGACCCCGCCGAAGCCGGCCTCCGGGCTGAAGGCCAGGCTGAAGATCCGGACGACGGCGTCGGGGATCTGGTCGAAGTTGCCGAGGATGACGAGCAGGCAGGCGATCACGTAGGCGACCGCCATGAAGGGGACCAGCTTGCCGGTCACGCGCCCGATGGACTTGACGCCGCCGATGATCACGAGGCCGACCAGGCCGGCCAGCACGATGCCGAACAACAGCGCGGCCGGCGGGCTGGCGAGGAAGCTGTCCTCGGCGCCGCCGGTGACCTCCACGGCCTGGGCGTAGGTCTGGTTGGCCTGGAAGGCGTTGCCGCCCAGGGCGCCGAAGAAGATCAGGGCGATCGCGAAGCCCGCCACGAACACCTTGGTCACGGGCTTGCCGAAGCGGTCGAAGGCCGCCGGCATGTAGCGGAACGGGCCGCCCGTCACGGTGCCGTCCTCGTGCACCTCGCGGTACCTCACCCCGAGGGTGCACTCCACGAACTTCGTGCACATGCCCAGGAGGCCGGCGATGACCATCCAGAACATGGCCCCCGGTCCGCCGATGGTCATGGCGACGCCGACGCCGGCGATGTTGCCGAGGCCGACGGTGCCGGAGACCGCCGAGGACAGGGCCTGGAAGTGCGTGACCTCGCCGGGGTCGCTCATCCGGGAGTACTTGCCGCGCACCAGGTCGAGCGAGGTGCCCATGCTCGTGAACTGGATGCCCTTGAAGTAGACGGTGAAGATCGCGGCCGCGGCGACCAGCCACAGGACGATCAGCGGGAAGGTGACGTCCCCGATCGTCACCGTGAAGAAGATGACATCCGCGACGGCGGTGGCGATCGGCTCGAAGGTGTCGCTGATGGCGGTCTCGATGTCGGTGAGGAACTCTGAACCGGGGCCCTGTTCTGTGGATGCCCGTACAGCGGATGCGAGAGCAGACATAGCGCCACAGCGAACTCCCTCCCGGGCCGCGCTGACAAGCACCGCGCTGGTTCGGCCTGCGAAACGTCACCTGACCGTGACCAAGACGAGTATCGACAGGAATCGGAAGCAAACACGTGACAACAGCGTCAAATGGGCTCAAACGCAGGTAAGAACCTACCGTGGGGTAGGTGCGGCACGAACCCGCGCTCGGTGCGGTCTCGCGCGTCGGGATACAGTGCCGCGCGATGAGACTCGTCGTCGCGCGCTGCCAGGTCGACTACGCCGGCCGCCTCACGGCCCACCTCCCGATGGCGGCGCGGGTGCTGATGATCAAGGCCGACGGCAGCGTGCTCGTGCACTCCGACGGCGGGTCCTACAAGCCGCTGAACTGGATGTCGCCGCCGTGCTCGGTGCGGGAGGCCGCGCTGGACGACGGACGACTGGAGTGGCTGGTGACCGGCAAGGCCGACGACAGCCTGCGGATCCTCATCGAGGACGTCCTGCACGACTCCAGCCACGACCTCGGCATCGACCCCGGCCTGGTCAAGGACGGCGTCGAGAAGCACCTGCAGGAGCTGCTCGCCGAGCACCCCGGCACCCTGGACGACGGCCTGACCCTGGTGCGGCGCGAGTTCCCCACGGCCATCGGGCCCGTCGACCTGATGTGCCGCGACGCGGGCGGCGCGTCGGTCGCGGTGGAGATCAAGCGCCGCGGCGAGATCGACGGGGTCGAGCAGCTGACTCGCTACCTCGAGCTGCTCAACCGCGACCCCCGGCTCGCGCCGGTGCGCGGGATCTTCGCCGCCCAGGAGATCAAGCCGCAGGCGCGCGTGCTCGCCGGTGACCGTGGCATCGCCTGCGCCGTGGTCGACTACGACGCCCTGCGCGGGATGGACGACGCCGAGGCGCGGCTCTTCTGACTAGCCGGCGCTGAGGGCGGCGACCACATCGTCGGCGGTGCCCCACGAGAGCGTGAGCCCCGCTCCCCCGTGGCCGTAGCAGTGCACGACGTCCCCGACGCGCTCCACGCGCACGGCCGGGCGCACGGGCCGCAGCCCGACGCGGTGGCGGACGACGCGGCAGCCGGCCAGCTCGGGCACCAGCGCGCGGCCGCGGCGCAGCACCTCCTCGGCTGTGGCGGGCACCGGCGTCCGGCTCCAGTCCCCCTCGTCGGCGGTGCCGCCGAGCACGACGACGTCCTCCCGCGGCACGACGTACGTCGGCCCCTCGGGGTCGATCGTCCATCGGTCCAGGCGCCGCCGCCCGCCGTCCGGGTGCGTCACGTGCACCACCTGGCCGCGCACCGGCGCCACCGAGCGGTCGCCGCCCAGCAGCCGGGCGCCGAGGCCGGCGCAGTTCACCACCGCGTCGGGGCCGCCCGGCTCCTCGGAGCACGGCGCGGGCAGGCCGGACAGCGTGAGCCGGGTGAGCGTGCCGCCCAGCGCCTCGACGCGCTGGGCGAGCCAGGGCAGGTACACCGCCATGTCGGCGACCGGCGCGCGGAACGACCACCCGTCGCGGTAGCCGGGCGGCAAGGACGTCTCGTGCGCCAGCGCCGGCACCGCCTCGGCCCACCAGGGGTCGGGCGCCGCCCGGCGGTGCAGCTCCGTGCCGTCGACCATCCGCACGCCCGCGTCCGGCTCGGCGGCAACCGCCTCGAGGGCGGCGTACGTCGAGCGCGCCCAGGCGGTGACCCGGTCCTGCGGCAGCGCACGGTAGGGGTACCAGATCGCCGCGGCCACGGCCGACGTGGTCTCCAGCGGGAGGTCGCGGGCCACCACGTCGACGCGGTGCCCGGCCTCGAGCAGGCGAACCGCGCAGGAGAGGCCCACGACCCCTGCGCCCACGACCGTCACGCGTGCCATGGGGCGAGTGTGCCCCGTGGGCGGCGGGTCTCGATACGCCGGCTCGCTGACGCTCGCGCGGCTACTCGACCAGCGAACCCGCGCGGGGCGCCGGCGGTCGAACCCACGCGCGGGGCGCCGGCGGTCGAACCCACGCGCGGCGTCGGCGGTCGAACCCACGCGCGGCGTCGGCGGTCGAACCCACACGCGGCGTCGGCGGTCGAACCCACGCGCGGCGTCGGCGGTCGAACCCACGCGCGGCGTCGGCGGTCGAACCCACGCGCGGCGTCGGCGGTCGAACCCACGCGCGGCGTCGGCGGTCGAACCCACGCGCGGCGTCGGCGGTCGAACCCACGCGCGGGTCGGTGGTCGAACCCACGCGCGGGTCGGCGGTCGAACCCACGCGCGGCGTCGGCGGTCGAACCCACGCGCGGGGGTCGGTGGTCGAGTAGGCCCGAGGAACGAGGGCCGTATCGAGACCCCCGCTCAGTCCAGGGCGTTCGCCGCTCGGATCGCGTCCACGATGCCGCCCATGATCTCGGTGAGGCCGAAGTCCTTGGGCGTGTAGACGGCGGCGACGCCCTGCTCCTCGAGCCGGCGGGCGTCGGAGGTCGGGATGATCCCGCCGACGATGACCGGCACGTCGTCCATGCCGGCCTCGCGCAGGCCGGTGAGCACGTCGGGCACGAGCTCCATGTGCGAGCCGGAGAGGATCGAGATCCCGACGCAGTGCACGTCCTCGGCCACGGCGCCGGCGACGATCTGCTCCGGCGTCAGCCGGATGCCCTGGTAGATCACCTCGAAGCCCGCGTCCCTGGCACGGACGGCGACCTGCTCGGCGCCGTTCGAGTGCCCGTCGAGACCCGGCTTGCCGACCAGCAGCCGCAGCCGCGTGCCCAGCGCCTCGCCGGTGGCCCTGACGCGCTCGCGCACCTCGGCGAGCCCGGCGCCGGCCTCCGCCACGCCGACGGCGCCGCCGACGCCCGTCGGAGCCCGGAACTCGCCGAAGACGTCGCGCAGGGTCCCGGCCCACTCGCCCGTGGTGACGCCGGCGCGGGCGGCCTCCAGGGTGGCGTGCATCAGGTTCGCGTCGGTCTTCGCGTCCTCGGCGAGCCGGGCCAGGGCGCGCTCGACCCCCGCTTGGTCCCGCTGGGCCTTCCACTCGTCGAGGCTGCGGCGGGCGGCCCGCTCGGCCTCGGGGTCGGCCGGCTGGATGGCCGTCTCGAGGTCGGCGGTCAGCGGCGAGGGCTCGGTGGTCTCGAACGTGTTCACCCCGACGATGACCTCCTCGCCGGACTCGATCGCCGCGCGGCGGGCGGCGTGCGAGCTGACCAGGGCCTGCTTCATGTAGCCGGACTCGACGGCGGCGATGGCACCGCCCATCGCCTGCACGCGGTCGATCTCCTCGCGGGCGCCGGCCACGAGCTCGGCGACCTTGGCCTCGATGACGTGGGACCCCTCGAAGATGTCCTCGTGCTCGAGCAGGTCGGACTCGTAGGCGAGCACCTGCTGCAGGCGCAGCGACCACTGCTGGTCCCACGGGCGGGGCAGCCCGAGCGCCTCGTTCCAGGCGGGCAGCTGCACGGCCCGGGCGCGGGCGTTCTTCGACAGCGTCACGCCGAGCATCTCGAGCACGATGCGCTGCACGTTGTTCTCCGGCTGCGCCTCGGTCAGGCCGAGCGAGTTCACCTGCACGCCGTAGCGGAACCGGCGCATCTTCTCGTCCTGCACCCCGTACCGCTCGCGCGTGATCTCGTCCCACAGCTGCACGAAGGCGCGCATCTTGCAGGTCTCCTCGACGAAGCGCACCCCCGCGTTGACGAAGAACGAGATGCGGCCGACCACCCTCTCGAAGTCGTCCTCGCTGACCTGCCCGGCCGCCCTGACCTCGTCGAGCACCGCGATGGCGGTGCACAGCGCGTAGGCGAGCTCCTGCGTCGGCGTGGCCCCGGCCTCCTGCAGGTGGTAGCTGCAGATGTTGATCGGGTTCCACTTCGGGATCGTGTTCACCGTGTAGCTGATCGTGTCGCTGATCAGCCGCAGGGAGTGCTCGGGCGGGAACACGTACGTGCCGCGCGAGAGATACTCCTTGACGATGTCGTTCTGGATGGTGCCGGCGAGAGTGCCGGCCACCTCCTCCGGCGTCGCCCGGCCCTCGGGCACGCCGGCCTGCTCCTCGGCGACCACCTGGTAGAGCGCCAGCAACCACATCGCGGTGGCGTTGATCGTCATCGAGGTGTTCATCTCCGCGAGCGGGATGCCCTCGAACAGCCGGCGCATCTCGCCGAGGTGCATGACCGGGACGCCGACCTTGCCCACCTCGCCGCGCGAGAGCGGCGAGTCCGGGTCGTAGCCCGTCTGCGTGGGCAGGTCGAAGGCCACCGAGAGGCCCGTCTGGCCCTTGGCCAGGTTGCCGCGGTACAGCGCGTTCGACGCCGTGGCGGTCGAGTGCCCGGCGTAGGTGCGCATCACCCAGGGGCGGTCCTTCTCCGGGCGGGATCGCTCGCTCATACCCGCAGGGTACGGGCCAGGTTACTCACCGGTCATCGATGTCCGCCTGCGACGTGGGCCACACCGCTGCGCGCTGGGTGGTGCCGGGCACACTCGGCGCATGCGACGCGCGACCCGCCCCCTGATCGCCCTCACGTGCGCCCTGCTGCTCGCGCTCGGCGCCTGCGGCTCCGACGACGAGCCGGGCGGAGGCGGCAGCAGCGGCGAGAGCGCGGGCGACGGCAAGGACGCGGCGGAGCCCGCCGACGCGCCGGAACCGGCCGCGGAGCCGGAGGGCGAGGTCACCGGGGTGGCCCCCCGACCCGAGGGCATCGTCCACAGCGCGAGCGAGGACGCGCTGGTGGTCGGCGTCCGCGACCCCGAGCGGCTGATGATCCTGGACCCCGACGACCTCGCCGTGCGCGAGGAGATCCAGCTCCCGGGCAAGCTGCGACACCTGCAGGTGACCGAGGACGGACGCACCGCGCTGGTCCCGCTGGAGACCGCCAACACCCTCTTCGAGGTCGAGATCGCGAACGGCGACGTGCGCGAGACGCTGGTCGAGCGCTACCCGCACGACGCCACCGACACGGCCGACGGCGACGTCTGGGTCGGCAACGAGTTCGCGGGCACGATCTCGGTGGTGCGCGACGGCGAGATCGTCGAGACGCTGGACGACGTCCGCCAGCCCGGCGGCGTGCTCGCCGAGGGCGACCTGGGAGTCTCGGTCGACGTCCGGGAGTACTCGGTGACGACCTACGACCTGGGCAGGATCGAGAAGATCTCGCAGCTCCCCGCTGGCGAGGGGCCCACGCACGGGCGGCTGATCGGCGACGGCCGCCTGGCCGTCGCCGACACGCGCGGCGACCAGATCCTCGTCTACACCCTCGACCCCCTGCAGATGGTCTCCGCGACCGAGCTGCCCGGCACGCCGTACGGGCTGGCGGCGGACCGGCGGAGCCGCACGCTGTGGGTGACGCTCACCGCGACCAACGAGCTGGTCGGCTACGACGTGAGCGGGCCGGAGCCGCGCGAGATCGAGCGCTACGACACCGTGCGCCAGCCGAACACCGTCGCGACCGCGCCGGGCGCCCGGACGATCTGGGTCACCGGCACCGCCGACGGCGAGATCCAGCGCATCGACCGCTGAGGGCTCGACCGCCTCCGGGGCGGCGCCGGGCCCCGCCTAGGCTGGCTGCATGGTCAACCTGACGCGCATCTACACCCGCACCGGCGACGCGGGGCGCACGCGCCTCGGCGACATGAGCGAGACCGCGAAGACCGACCTGCGCCTCGCCGCGTACGCCGACGTCGACGAGCTGAACGCCCACATCGGCGTGGCCGTGGCCGGCGGCGGGCTCGAGGACGACGTCGTCGCCCTGCTCACGCGCATCCAGAACGACCTCTTCGACGTCGGGGCGGACTTCGCGACGCCGGTGGTCGCGGAGCCGGAGTTCCCTCCGCTGCGCGTGGAGCAGGACTACATCGACCGCCTCGAGGGCTGGTGCGACCAGTACAACGAGTCGCTGGAGGACCTGCGCTCGTTCATCCTCAACGGCGGGACGCCCGCCGCGTCGCTGCTGCACGTCGCGCGCACGGTCGCGCGACGGGCGGAGCGGTCGGCCTGGGCCGCGTGGGAGGTGCACGCCGAGGTGATGAACCAGCGCGCGATCACCTACCTCAACCGGCTCTCGGACCTGCTGTTCATCCTCGCCCGCCACGCCAACCGGGAGCGCGGCGACGTGCTCTGGGTGCCCGGCGGCGACCGGGACTGACCCGGCTCAGCGGGTGACGGGTCCGTCGTCCCAGCTCGCCCCCGGCGGGCCGGACTCGAGCCAGGACTGGAAGCCGGTCAGCGACGAGGGGCTCATCGCCAGCTCCAGCGGCCGCGCGTCGACCGTGCAGCGCACGATGACGTGGTCGGCGTACAGCGCCATCTGCTCGATGCTGCCCTGCGCGTCGCGACGCCCCGAGAGCTGCAGCGCGTTGCGGGGCCACACGCGGCTCGGGCGCGGGCGCAGCGAGAAGACGCGGAACCACTGCAGGTCCTCGCCGGCGTAGCGACCGAGCCCGAGCACCCAGCCGCGACCGGCCCGGTCGGTCCGGACGCGGCAGCTGAGCTCGAAGGTGCCGCCGTGGCGGGAGAGGGTCCGGCGCCGGACGACGAGCGCCAGCCCGTAGAGCAGCAGCAGGACGAGCAGCGCGCCGGCGACGTCCAGCAGCCACTGCCACCACGCCATCCGCGCTGCCACCTCCTCGACGCCGCGGGTCCCCGACTCGGCCCGGACCGGGCGGTCGGGCCGCACGAGGTTTCACCCTAGCGGGGGCGGCGGGCGACGCCGCCGGGCGGCGCAGCCCGGGCGCTGCCGAGGGGCGCTCAGACCCGCTCGGCGGCCCGGATCCGCGCCTCCGCGAGGCGGACGGCCTCGACGGCCGCGTCGTCGGCCTCGCCGGCCGCCTGGGCCCGCTCGAGGTCGTGACGCGCCCGCTCGAGGTCGATGTCGTGCGACATCTCGGCGTACTCGGCGAGCACGGACACGCGGTTGGCGGCCACCGAGAGGAACCCGTCGCTCACCGCCGCGACCCAGGTCTCGCCGTCCGAGGTCTGCACGTCCACGACCCCGTGGACCAGCAGCGACAGCAGCGGCGCGTGCCCGGGCAGGATGCCCACGTCGCCCTCGGTCGTGCGGGCGATCACCTGCGTGGCCTCGCCCGACCACACCAGGCGGTCGGCCGAGACCAGCTCGACCTGCAGCGGCTCGCTCACGGTCTCCTCATTCCTTCACGCATCGAGTCCGGACGTCAGGGGGCGTCACAGGCTCTTCTGGATGTCCGCCCACTTGGCCTCGACGTCGTCGAGGCCACCGCACATGAAGAACGCCTGCTCGGCCACGTGGTCGTACTCGCCGTCGGCGATCTTGTTGAACGCCTCGATCGTCTCGGACACCGGAACCGTCGAACCCTCCATGCCCGTGAACTGCTTGGCCACGTAGGTGTTCTGCGACAGGAAGCGCTGGATGCGGCGCGCCCGGTGCACGATGACCTTGTCCTCCTCGGACAGCTCGTCGACACCGAGGATCGCGATGATGTCCTGCAGCTCCTTGTTGCGCTGCAGGATCTCCTTGATCCGGATCGCGCAGTCGTAGTGCTCCTTGCCGATGTACTGCGGGTCGAGGATCCGCGACGTCGACGTCAGCGGGTCCACCGCCGGGTAGATGCCAAGCGACGCGATCTCGCGCGAGAGCTCCGTGGTGGCGTCGAGGTGCGCGAACGTGGTCGCCGGCGCCGGGTCGGTGTAGTCGTCGGCGGGCACGTAGATCGCCTGCATCGAGGTGATCGAGTGACCGCGCGTCGAGGTGATCCGCTCCTGCAGCTGGCCCATCTCGTCGGCCAGGGTCGGCTGGTAGCCCACCGCCGAGGGCATGCGGCCCAGCAGCGTGGAGACCTCCTGGCCGGCCTGCGTGAACCGGAAGATGTTGTCGATGAAGAGCAGCACGTCCTGGCTCTTCACGTCGCGGAAGTACTCCGCCATCGTCAGCGCCGAGAGCGCCACGCGCAGGCGGGTGCCCGGCGGCTCGTCCATCTGGCCGAAGACGAGGGCGGTCTGGCCGATGACCCCGGCCTCCTCCATCTCGACCATCAGGTCGTTGCCCTCACGGGTGCGCTCGCCGACACCGGCGAACACCGACACACCACCGTGGTCGGTGGCGACGCGGGCGATCATCTCCTGGATCAGCACGGTCTTGCCGACGCCGGCACCCCCGAACAGGCCGATCTTGCCGCCCTGCACGTACGGGGTGAGCAGGTCGATCACCTTGATGCCGGTCTCGAACATCGTGGTCTTGGCCTCGAGCTGGTCGAAGGCCGGCGCCTTGCGGTGGATGCTCCACCGCTCCTGGACGTCCAGCGTCTCGCCCTCGGCGAGGTTCAGGCAGTCGCCCGTGGTGTTGAAGACCTTGCCCAGCGTCACGTCGCCGACGGGCACGCTGATCGGGCCGCCGGTGTCCTGCACGGGCGCACCCCGCACCATGCCGTCGGCGGGCTTCATCGAGATGGCGCGGACCATGCCGTCGCCGATGTGCTGCTCGACCTCGAGGACGACGCGGGTGGTCGTGCCGCCGAGCTCGACGTCGACCGTCAGCGCGTTGTAGATCTCCGGCATCTGGTCGCTCGGGAACTCGACGTCGATCACGGGGCCGATCACCCGGGCGATCCGGCCGACGGCCCCGGGGGTGGTCTCGGTGGACTCGTCAACAGTGGCAGTCATGGTCTCTCACTCTTTCCCGGCATTGGCGTCGGCAAGGGCGTTGACGCCACCGACGATCTCGCTGATTTCCTGGGTGATCCCGGCCTGGCGGGCCTGGTTGGCGACCCGCTTGTACTTCTTGATGAGCTCGTCGGCGTTGTCCGTCGCCGCCTTCATCGCCTTCTGGCGGGCGGCCAGCTCGGAGGCGGCCGCCTGCAGCAGGGCGAAGAAGATGCGGCTCTGGACGTAGCGCGGGAGCAGCGCGTCGAGGACCTCCGCCGGAGACGGCTCGAAGTCGAACAGCGGCAGCACCTCGTGGTCCTCGGGTCGCTCCTCGCCCTCGACCACCTCGAGCGGCAGCAGGCGCACCTGCGTCGGCTCCTGGGTGAGCATCGACTTGAAGCGCGTGAAGACCACGTGCACCTCGTCGACGCCCGCGGGCTCGTCGCCGGTGGGCTCGTCCGCCTCCGAGAGGAAGGCGGCGATGAGCTCCTCGCCGATGCTCGCCGCGATGTCGTAGGTCGGCTGGTCCGAGTGTCCGGACCACGACCGCACGACCGGGCGCCCGCGGAACTTGAAGTAGGCCTCACCCTTGCGGCCGCTGACGTAGGTGAGGACCTCCTTGCCCTCCTCGCGCAGCCGCTCCGCAAGCCGCTCGGACTCCTTGATGACGTTGGCGGAGTAGGCGCCCGCCAGCCCCCGGTCGCTGGTCACGACCAGCACCGCGGCCCGCTTGGGGTCCTCCGGCTCCGTCGTCAGGGCGTGCTCGACGTTGGAGAAGGTCGCGACCGCCGAGACCGCGCGGGTGAGCTCGCGGGCGTACGGCGCGGCGGCCTGCGCCCGCTGCTGCGCCTTGACGATGCGGGACGCAGCGATGAGCTCCATGGCGCGCGTGATCTTCTTCATCGACTCCGTCGACTTGATCTTCGCGCGGTACTCACGCAGCGATACGGCCATGGGTCAGCCCCGCTTCTGCTTGACGATCTGCTCCTGGTCCTCGTCCTCCTCGTCGGAGGCCTCGTGCTCCTCGCGGCCGGGCTTGATGCTCCCGCCGTCCGAGGTCTCGAACTGGTCGAGGAAGGAGTCGTAGGCCTGCTCCAGCGACGACGCGGTGTCGTCCTCGAACTTCCGCGTCTCGCGGATGCTGTTGAGGATCCCCTCGTGCGAGCGCCTGATGTAGTCGAGGAACTCCGACTCGAAGCGGAGCACGTCGTCCGTGGGGACGTCGTCCAGCCGGCCCGTGGTGCCGGTCCAGAGCGAGACCGTCATCTCCTCGACCGGGTAGGGCGAGTACTGCGGCTGGCGGAGCAGCTGCATCAGCCGCTGGCCGCGCTCGAGCTGCTGACGCGAGGCGGCGTCGAGGTCGGAAGCGAACATCGCGAACGCCTCCATGGCGCGGAACTGCGCCAGGTCGACCTTCAGCGAGCCCGTGACCTGCTTGAGCGCCTTCGTCATCGCCGCACCGCCGACGCGGGAGACCGAGACACCGACGTCGATGGCCGGCCGCTGGTTGGAGGCGAAGAGGTCCGACTGCAGGAAGATCTGGCCGTCGGTGATCGAGATGACGTTGGTCGGGATGAACGCCGAGACGTCGTTGGCCTGGGTCTCGATGATCGGCAGACCCGTCATCGACCCCTTGCCCATCTCGTCGGAGAGCTTCGCGCAGCGCTCCAGCAGGCGGGAGTGCAGGTAGAAGACGTCGCCCGGGTAGGCCTCGCGGCCCGGCGGGCGGCGCAGCAGCAGGGACACGGCGCGGTAGGCCTCGGCCTGCTTGGTGAGGTCGTCGAAGACGATCAGCACGTGCTTGCCGTTGTACATCCAGTGCTGGCCGAGGGCCGAGCCGGTGTAGGGCGCGAGGTACTTGTAGCCGGCGGAGTCGGAGGCGGGGGACGCGACGATGGTCGTGTACTCGAGCGCTCCGGCCTCCTCCAGGGCGCCGCGCACCGAGGCGATGGTCGAGCCCTTCTGGCCGATGGCGACGTAGATGCAGCGCACCTGCTGCTCCGGGTCGCCGGTGTCCCAGTACTGCTTCTGGTTGATGATCGTGTCGACCGCGATGGTCGTCTTGCCCGTGGCGCGGTCGCCGATGATCAGCTGGCGCTGGCCGCGGCCGATCGGCGTCATCGAGTCGATGGCCTTGATGCCCGTGGCGAGCGGCTCGTGCACCGACTTGCGCTGCACCACCGAGGGGGCCTGGAGCTCGAGCGCGCGGCGCTCCTCGCTCTCGACCTCGCCGAGGCCGTCGATCGGATTGCCCAGCGGGTCGACCACGCGGCCCAGGAAGTCGTCGCCGACCGGGACCGAGAGGACCGAGCCCGTCCTGCGGACCGGCTGCCCCTCCTCGATGCCCTCGAAGTCGCCGAGGACCACGACCCCGATCTCGCGGGTGTCGAGGTTCAGGGCGAGGCCCTGGGTCCCGTCCTCGAACTCGAGCAGCTCGTTGGCCATCACCGAGGGCAGGCCGCTGACGCGCGCGATGCCGTCACCGGCCTCGGCGACCGTGCCGACCTCTTCGCGGCTGGCCGTCTCGGGCTGGTACTCCGACACGAAGCGCTGGAGCGCGTCGCGGATCTCGTCCGGACGAATGGAGAGCTCCGTCATCACTCTTCCTTCTCACTTGGGTGCCCGGTGGGGCGGGTGGTGGTTCTGGGTCTCGGTGAACTGGGTCCTGGTGGACTGGTCTCGTTCGGGGCCGGTCAGCCGGCGATCTTGCGGTGGGCCTCCTCGAGGCGGCTGGAGACCGTCCCGTCGATGACCTCGTCGCCGATCTCCACGCGCATCCCGCCCAGCACCTGGCGGTCGACCACGACGTTGAGGTGCACGTCGCGGCCGTACTGCCGGGTGAGGGCGTCGGCCAGACGCCGCCGGTCGTCCTCGGAGAGCTCCTCGGCCACGCGGACGGTGGCGACGTGCTCGCCGAGCACCTCGGCGGCGACCTGCTGGTAGGTATGTAGCGCCACACCGACCGTGCGGTGGGTGCCGGCCAGCGCCTGCTCCACCAGCCGAACGGTGGCGGGCAGCGCCTTCTCCCCGAGGAGCTCGCGGACCAGGGTCCGCTTGTCCGCGAGGCTGCGGGAGGTGTCCGAGAACGCGTCGCGCAGGTCGGGGGTGTGCTTCACCGTCTGCTCGACGGTGAACAGCTCGTCCACGAGCCGCTCCGGGTCCTCGGCCGAGCGGACCACGGCGACCACACCGGCGTGCTCGAGGGCAGCACCGAGGTCCCGGCTGGAGGTCCACCGTCGGCGAACCGCCGCCGTGATCAGCGCGAGGGCGTGCTCGGCGACCTGCGCGGAGAAGAGGTCGCTCACGAGCCCCGACTTCGCCTCCGACGCCACCGAGACATCGGTGGCCACGCGGCGCAGGCTCGGCTCCGAGCGCAGCACGTCCGCGACGGCGAAGAGCTCCTCGCCGATGCGGCCCGCGTCCGCGCCCTGGCCCACGCGGTCGCGCAGGTCGTCGAGCAGCTCGGCGACGGCGTCCGCCGATGCACCGCGGAAGATCATCAGCGAACCCCGCTCTGGTCGCCCTGCTGGGCCTCGAGGTCGGCCAGGAAGCGCTCGACCACGCGGTTGGCGCGGCCGTCGTCCTGCAGGCTCTCGCCCACGACCCGGCCGGCGAGCTCGGTGGCGAGCGATCCGACCTCGGTCCGCAGCGAGGTGACCGCCTGCTGGCGCTCCGCCTCGATCTGCGACTTGCCGTTCTCGACGATGCGCGTGGACTCGGCCTGGGCCTGCTCCCGCATCTCGGCGATGATCTGCGCGCCCTGCTCACGCGCCTCTTCCCGGATCCGGGCCGCCTCGTGCCGCGCGCTGGAGAGCTGCTCCTCGAGCTCGGCGAGCCGGCGGTCCGCCTCGGCCTGCTTGCTCTCGGCGGCCTCGAGGCCGCCCTCGATGGCCTTGGTGCGCTCGGCGTAGACCTGCTCGAAGCGCGGCGCCACGTACTTCTTCACCGCGAAGAACAGGATGCCGAACACCACGAGCGACAGCACGATCTCGATGGGGTGCGGAAGGAGCGGGTTCAGGTCTTCCGCTGCCAGCACGTTCTGTGTCTGCATGGACGGGTCCTTCTGGTCCGGGTCGGTCGCTGCGCCGCGAACGGCGTCAGAGCACGAACGCGAGGGCGATACCGATGATGGCGAGAGCCTCGGCGAGCGCGAAGCCCAGGATGGCGATGGACTGCAGGCGGCTCTGGGCCTCGGGCTGGCGGGCGACGCCGTTGATGTACGCGGCGAAGATGAGGCCGATGCCGATGCCGGGGCCGACCGCGGCCAGGCCGTAGCCGACCATGTTGGCGGAGCCCTCGATGGCCATGGGGAGGAGCATCAGTTTTCCCTTTCGGTGCTGTGTGGTGTGACGCGGTCCGTCACTTGGTGCTGAATCGGGTGCGGTTCTCGTAACGCCCGACCGGGTGACCGGCCGGTGGTGCGCCTCAGTGCTCGTCCGCCAGCGCGCCCTGGATGTACATGGCGTTGAGGAGGACGAAGACGTAGGCCTGCAGGAACTGGATCAGGATCTCCAGGAACGCGACCAGGATGAACATCACCCAGGCCAGGATGCCGACCGGCGCGAAGGCCGCCGACATCTCCAGGATGATGTGCTCGCCACCCAGCGCGAACAGGATGAGGAGCAGGTGGCCGGCGAACATGTTGGCGAAGAGTCGCAGCGCCAGCGTGAACGGCCGGACCACGATGTTGGAGAGGAACTCCAGCGGCACCAGCAGCAGGAGGATCGGTCCGCCGACGCCGGCCGGGACCGACTGCAGCTTGAAGTAGCCGACGAAGCCGTGCTTCTTGATGCCGACGTAGTTGTAGATGACCCAGCTCAGCAGCGCGAGGCTGTAGACGAAGCCCGACCTCGAGAACGTGGGGAACTGGAACAGCGGGATCGTGGCGAACACGTTGTTCACCAGGATGAAGAAGAACAGCGCGAACAGGTACGGCACGAAGCGCGCGAAGTCCTGGCTGCCGATGATGTCCCGGCCCATGGTGTTGCGGACGAAGCCGTAGGCCTCCTCGCCCATGAACTGGGCCCGGCCGGGCACCATCGCCTGCGGCTTGATCGCGTAGCGGAAGACCACGAAGACGAGCACCGCGCCGAGCACCAGCTGGAGCATCGGCTTGGTGACGGCCAGCTGCATCTCCTGGCCGAGGAAGTCGAACTTGCCGCCGTCGAATCCCGGCACTGGCGGCAGCTTGAAGTCCCCGGGTCCCGGCGGCACGAACTCCTCGGTCCGGACCGCGGCGGCGGCGATGAGGCTCACGGTGTCTCCTGGTTCATCTGCACGTCTACGTCGTCTCGTCCGGCGGCGGCGGTCGGTTGAACCGCGACCAGGTCAGGTAGATGCCCAGGCCCGCGCCGGCGAGGATGCCGATCACCACCAGGAAGGACGTCCCCAACCACTGGTCGAGCGCCCAGCCGATCAACCCGTAGAGGAACACACCCGAGACCAGATAGCCGAACGCGTGCCAGGGGTCGCCCCGCATGGGTTCGTCGCCGGTGTCTCGCGCGTGTCCCGCAGTGGGGGGTCTCCGCTGAGCCATCGCGCTCGGGACTGTAGCAGCCGGTCCCGGTCACCTGGCACCTGCCTCGGGGGAGTCCCCGACGACGCCCCGGGGGGTCTCGTCGGGGTCGGGCAGGTCGTAGGCGGGGATCCGCGCGCGGGTGGCGAGCAGCAGCTGCGCGCCCAGCCAGACCGCGGTCGCCGCGATCACGCCGGCGACCAGCCAGGTGTCAGCCAGGGCGCCGCCGAGGAGGCCCGAGCGCGACAGCGCGACGAGCGCCAGCCACATCAGGGCCACCTGGAGCGTGTAGGTCAGGACCGCCACCAGCAGCGAGGCCGCGGGCAGCTGCCCGGCCACCACGTCGACCGAGAACGAGCCGAGGGCGAAGACCGCCACGGCCAGCCCGGTGCCCACCACGGCGCCCAGCGCAGCCGCGGAACCGGAGACCGCTCCCCCGACCACGGCGAGCACGACGCCGGAGCCAGACGCGGCAAGCGCCGCAGCCACCAGGATCCCCGTGCCACGGGGCCGCGAGCGGGCCCGGCGTGCCGGCGTGGTCTCGGTCGTCATGATCGGCGGCCGTCCTGGTGGGGGGCATGTGCACGGTGCTGCGGGGTGCTGCGGGGTGCTGCTGGGTGGTGCTGCGTCGCCTCCCCCGGCGACGCTTGTGAAAGTTAGCACAAGCGCTCCAGCGTGCGTCAACCGGCCGGTAACCACCGGTCCCGCCGGTCGGTGCTCAGTCCACGCGCTCAGTCCACGGAGGGGACGACGGGGACCTCGCCCGTCGTCGGGGCCGGGGTGTCCCCCTTCTCCAGCACGCGCACGCCGGGGAGGCTCGGCAGCAGGAAGGTGCCCACGAGCGTGAGCGTGACCATGCCGGCGAGCAGCGACCAGATCAGTGGCCCGCTGGCCAGACTGACCAGCACCGTGCCGAAGCCGATCAGCGCCGCCCAGCCCCACATGATCAGCACCGCGCGGCGGTGGGAGTGCCCGATCTCCAGAAGCCGGTGGTGCAGGTGCAGCTTGTCCGGGGCGAACGGCGAGCGCCCCGCCCGGGTGCGGCGCACCACCGCCAGCACGAGGTCCACCAGCGGCACGATCAGGATCGAGACCGGCAGCAGCACCGGCAGCAGCGTCGGCAGCAGGTTGGCGTCGCTCCCGCCGCCGCCCTGGCTGATCTCCGTGGCGGGGAACTGCCCCGTCAGCGTCACCGCGGACGCCGAGAGCACCAGGCCGATCAGCATCGAGCCCGAGTCGCCCATGAAGAGCCGGGCCGGGTGGAAGTTGTGCGGGATGAAGCCCGCGCACGCCCCGGCCAGCGCTGCGCAGAGGATCGCGCCCGTCACGGCCAGCGTCTGCCCGTTGACGTTGGCCAGCTGGTAGCAGAAGGCCCAGAAGGCGACGGCGCCGATCCCGACCACCCCGGCCGCGAGCCCGTCGAGCCCATCGACGAAGTTCACCGCGTTGCAGGTCGCCACGACCACGAGCACCGTCAGCAGGCCGCCCTGCGTCGCGTCGAGGGCGAAGACCCCACCGCCCGGCTGGGGGAAGAACACGTACTGCACGCCCAGCGCCGCGAGCACGCCGGCGGCCAGCACCTGCCCGCCCAGCTTGGTGAGGGCATCGATGTCGAAGATGTCGTCGAGCACCCCGACGAGGCAGATCAGCCCGCCGGCGATCAGCACGACCCGCGGCGGGGCGGAGCACGTCCTCACCGCCGGAGGACAGGAAGGGCAGCTGGCTGGCCACGGCGTACGCGGCCACGAGGCCGCCGAGCATCGCCAGCCCGCCGAGGTACGGGATCGGCTCGGCGTGCACGTCGCGGTCGCGGACGGCGGCGACGGCGTGGGTGCGGATCGCGATCTCGCGCGCCACGACCGTCAGCAGGTAGGTCACCGAGGCGGCGACCAGGAAGACGACGAGGTACTCGCGCACGCGCCGCTACGCCTCGCCGTCCACGAGCGTGGCGCCGAGCGGCTCCAGCACCGCGTTCAGGTCCTCGGTCGACAGCGCCCCCCGGCGCAGCACGCGACCCTGGGCGCCCGTGACGTCGACGATCGTCGAGGCGGTCTCCCCGGGCGACGGACCGTCGTCCAGCAGCACCTCGACCTCGTCGCCGAGCATCTCCTCCGCCTCGTCCGCGGTGAGCGCGGCCGGCTCGCCGGAGAGGTTGGCGCTGCTCACCGCCAGCGGGCCGGTGCGCTCGAGCACCTCGAGGGCGAGGGGGTGGTCGGGCATCCGCACCGCCACGGTGCCGCGCGTCTCCCCCAGGTCCCAGCGCAGCGACGGCTGCTGCCGGCAGACAAGGGTCAGCGGGCCCGGCCAGAAGGCGTCGATCAGCGAGCGCGCGTAGCCGGGCAGCGCGACGGTCAGGGCGTCGATCGTCGTGGCGGCGCTGACCAGCACCGGCGGCGGCATCTCGCGGCCGCGGCCCTTCGCCTCGAGCAGGCGACCGACGGCCTCGGCGTCGAAGGCGTCGCAGCCGACGCCGTAGACGGTGTCGGTCGGCAGCACGACCAGCTCACCGCGGCGGACGGCGAGGGTCGCGGCGTCGATGCCGGCCTCCCGCTCCTCGGGGGTCCCCGTCGCGTGCCGCTCGCTCACCTGTCACCCGCCTTCGTGCCGCCTCACCACGTCGGGGTCATCGTGCCAGCCGGGCCGTCGTGTATCGGGGACGCCCGGCCAGGTCCGGGTGGTCGACGGCCTCGGCCCAGCGGCCCGCGGCCGCGAACAGCGCCGGCACGAGCTCCCCCTGGCTGTCCGCGTGCTCCACGCCCACGACGCCGCCGGGCCGCAGCAGCGCGGCCGCGCGACGTTCCACCGCCCGCAGCGCGTCCAGGCCGTCCTGCCCCGAGAACAGCGAGACGTGCGGGTCGTGGTCGCGCACCTCCGGCGGCACCGACTCCCAGGCCTCGAGCGGGATGTACGGCGGGTTGCAGGTGATCACGTCCACGCGGCCGTCGAGCTCGGGGAACGCCGCGGCCAGGTCGCCGGTGCGCAGGTCGACGCCCGAGCCCGCGAGGTTCCGGGCCGCCCAGGCCGCGGCGCGCGGGTCCACCTCGACGGCGTGCACGGTGGCCGCCGGCACCTCCTGGGCCACGGCCGCGGCGATCGCGCCCGAGCCGGTGCACAGGTCGACGACCACCGGCGCCTCCCGCGCGGCGGCCTCCGCGACCGCCCAGCCGGCCAGCAGCTCGGTCTCGGGGCGCGGCACGAAGACCCCGGGCCCCACGGCCAGCTCGAGGTGCCGGAAGCCGGCCGCGCCGGTCAGGTGCTGCAGCGGCTCGCGGCCGGCCCGCCGGCTGACCAGGGCCTCGAAGGGGCCGACCAGGTCCGCGGGCACCTCGTCGAGCAGCGCCAGCCCGCCCGGGCTGGTGCCGAGCACGTGCGCGAGCAGCGCCGAGGCGTCGTGCTCCGGACTGGCGACGCCGGCCGCCCGCAGCCGGGCCGCGGCGTGGCCGAGCGCCTCCCGCACGGGGCCCGGCTGGCTCATGTCACTCCTCCAGCGCGGCGAGGCGCTCCTCGAGGTCCGCGCGGACGCACGACTCGAGCACGGGTCCGAGGTCGCCGTCGAGCACCTGGTCGAGGTTGTGCGCCTTGTAGCCGGTGCGGTGGTCGGAGATCCGGTTCTCTGGGAAGTGGTAGGTGCGGATGCGCTCGGAGCGGTCGACGGTGCGCACCTGGCTGCGCCGGGCATCGCTGGCGGCGGCGTCCGCCTCCTCCTGCGCGATCGCGAGCAGGCGCGAGCGCAGGATCCGCAGGGCCTGCTCGCGGTTCTGCAGCTGCGACTTCTCGTTCTGGCAGCTGACGACGATGCCGGTGGGCAGGTGGGTGATCCGCACGGCGGAGTCCGTGGTGTTCACGCTCTGGCCGCCGGGGCCCGAGGAGCGGAAGACGTCGACCCGGAGGTCGTTGTCGTCGACCTCGACGTCGACCGGCTCGGCCTCGGGCAGCACGAGCACCCCGGCCGCGCTGGTGTGCACCCGGCCCTGCGACTCGGTCACCGGGACGCGCTGCACGCGGTGCACGCCGCCCTCGAACTTGAGCAGGGCGTACGGCGTCTCCCCCGGCTCGGGCGTGCCCCTGGCCTTCACCGCCACGGTGACCGAGCGGTAGCCGCCGAGGTCCGACTCGGCGGAGTCGAGCACCTCGACGCGCCAGCCGCGCTGCTCGGCGAACCGGGCGTACATCCGCAGCAGGTCCGCCGCGAACAGTGCCGACTCCTCGCCGCCCTCACCGGACTTCACCTCCAGCAGGGCGTCCTTCTCGTCCGCGGGGTCGCGCGGGACGAGCAGCTGCCGCAGCCGCGCCTCGGCCTCCTCGCGGCGGCCACGGAGGTCCTCCACCTCGGCGGCGAAGTCCTCGGCGCCCTCCTCGCCGGCCAGCTCGCGGGCGGCCTCGAGGTCGTCGCCGAGGCGCTGCCACTCGCGCCAGGTGCGCACGACGACCGTGAGCGCGGCGTGCCGCTGACCCAGCCGGCGGGCCTGGACCGGGTCCGCGTGCACCGCGGGGTCGGCCATCCGCTGCTCGAGCTCGCGATGCTCTTCCTCCAGCGCGGCGACGGCCTCGAACACGGAGTGCTTACTGGACCTGGTCGCGGCCCTTGCCCTGGGCCTGGGCCGCCTTGGCGTAGCGCTTCTCGAAGCGCGCGACGCGGCCGCCGGTGTCCAGGATCTTCTGCTTGCCCGTGTAGAAGGGGTGGCACTGGGAGCAGACGTCCGCACGGATGACGCCGTCGCTCTGCGTGCTGCGCGTGGTGAACGTCGCCCCGCAGGTGCAGGTCACCTGGGTCTCGACGTACGTCGGGTGGATCTCGTTCTTCATGGTGTCCTCAAGTCCTCTCAGAGACGGGCCGCCGGGTCGCCGCGCGCTACCTGCGCGCGACGTGAACCGGAGCCAGCGGGCCAGTCTGCCACCCCTCGCAACGGCGCGGCGAATCCGCTTGTTCCCCGGGGGCACCCGGGGCGCGCCCGGGGACCGGGGCGGTCGAGAAGTCTCAGGCGACGCGGGTGAGCAGGGCCTGGACGCGCGTCGCGAGCTCGCGGGGGCTGAACGGCTTGGTGATGTAGTCGTCCGCGCCGGTGGAGAAGCCCGTCTCGACGTCCGCCTCCTGGGCCCGCGCCGTCAGCAGGATCACGGGGAGGTCGGTCAGCGACAGGTCGTCGCGGATCGCCCGGCACGCCTCGAGGCCCGACATGCCCGGCATCATGATGTCGAGGATGGCGAGGTCGGGGCGCGCGGTGCGGCACACCTCGAGCGCGGCGCCGCCGTCGCCGACCGTGACGATGTCGTGCCCGAGGGTCGACAGCTTGAACTCCACGAGCTCTCGGATGTCGACGTCGTCGTCGGCAACCAGGATCCGGGCCACGCCAGCACCTCCCTCCTCGACGGTGGCGAATGTGGAGCCACCATAGCGATCGGAGGGACGCGCCGACGAGATTCCCGGACAACGGGCGTCCCGCGGCCCGACCCGGCTAGCCCGCCGTCAGCCGCGGGAGCCGGCACCCGGATCCTGCCGGGCGCGCTCCAGCAGCTCGGCGTTGGTGCGCGAGGCACGCAGCCGCTCGAGCAGCTGCTCGTGCGCCGCCCGCTCGTCCAGGCCCGTCAGCACGCGGCGCAGCTGGCCCAGCAGGGCGAGCTGGTTGCGGTCGGTGAGCAGCTCCTCGTGGCGCGTCGCCGAGCGCACCGGGTCCACCGCGGGGAACAGGCGCCGCTCTGCCGGCTCGCTGCGCAGCCGCAGCTCCGCGTTCGCCGTGCCCTGGAGCTCCTCGAGGATCACCTCGTCGGTGGCGGACCCCGTCTCGACGGCGGCGGTGGCCACCACGGTCAGCGAGCCGCCGTTCTCGATGTTCCGCGCGGCTCCGAAGAACCGCTTCGGGGGGTGCAGGGCGGAGGCGTCCACGCCGCCGGCGAGCAGGCGCCCGCCGCCGTTCGAGGCGAGGTTGTAGGCGCGCCCGAGCCGGGTCAGGCCGTCCGCGAGCACCACGACGTCGTGGCCGAGCTCGACGAGGCGCTTGGCCCGCTCGATCGCCAGCTCGGCGACGGCGGTGTGGTCCGACGGCGGCCGGTCGAAGGTCGACGAGATGACCTCGCCCTTGACGAGGCGCTCGAACTCGGTGACCTCCTCGGGGCGCTCGTCGACGAGCAGCACCATCAGGTGGCACTCGGGGTTGTTCTCCGAGATCGCCCGGGCGAGCGACTGCAGCACCGTCGACTTGCCGGCGCGCGGCGGCGACAGCACGAGCCCGCGCTGCCCCTTGCCCATCGGCGCCACGAGGTCGACCGCCCGCCCCACGAGCTCGTCGGGCGTGGTCTCCAGGCGGAGCCGCTCCGTCGGCGACACGGGCGTGAGCTCGGCGAACTCGGGCCGGGACCGCACGTTCTCCGACTCGGTGCCGTTGACGCTGTCGACCCGGACCATCGGGTTGAACTTCTCCCGGCGCTCCCCCTCGCGGGGCTGGCGCACCTGGCCCACGACGGCGTCGCCGCGGCGCAGGCCGTGCTTGCGCACCAACGAGAGCGAGAGGTAGACGTCGTCGGGCCCGGCGAGGTAGCCGCTGGTGCGCACGAAGGCGTAGTTCTCCAGCACGTCGACGATGCCCGCGGCCGGCACGAGCACGTCGTCCTCGAGGATCGTGGTGTCGGGCTCGTTGCGCGCCCGCCCGCGGTTGTCGGGGCGCTCCCGGCCGCGGCGCCGGCGGTTGCGGCGGCTGCCGCCCTCGTCGTCGTCGCCCTGGTCCTGCTTGTTCTGGTCCTGCTTGTTCTGGTCCTGCTTGTTCTGGTCCTGCTTGTTCTGGTCCTGCTTGCTCTGGTCCTGCTTGCTCTGGCCGCCCTGCTGGCCGCCGTCCTGCTTGCCGCCCTGCTTGGCCTGGCCCTTGTTCTGGTCCTGCTTGCCCTGGTCCTGCTTGTTCTCTGGTCCTGCTTTGTCCTGCTTGCCCTGGTCCTGCTTGCCCTGGTCCTGCTTGCCCTGGCCCTGCTTGCCCTGGCCCTGCTTGCCCTGGCCCTGCTTGCCCTGCTGCGCCGGGTCGCCGCCCCGCTGCTTGCCGGCCTGCTGGGCCTGGGGCTGGCCCGGCTGGTCCTGGGCCTGCCGACCCGGTCCCCCGCCTGCTCGCCGGCCTGCTTCTGGGCCCGCTCCGGGGCCTCGCGCGCCTCGGGCTGCTCCTTGGCCTGCGGCGGGCCGCTCCCCGCGGCCCCGGTCTGGGCAGCGCGGATCGCGTCGACGAGCTGCGCCTTGCGCATGGCGCCGGCGCCGTCGATGCCCATGCTCGTGGCCATGGCCTTGAGGTCCGCGAGCAGCATGGTGCTGAGTCCGCCGCGCTTGCGGGGCGGCTGCTGGCCGCCCTCGGTCGAGCCGGCGTCGGTCGATTCGGTCACGTGAGTCCTTCCCACGTCCTTGGGCCGCCCCGGAGGTCAGAGATCGGGGACGGCGTCCGGTGGTCCTCCCCTCCCGGCAACCGGCACCCGCCTCGGACACGGGCGATGGGCGTCGGTGCGGAAGGGTGCTCCGGCCGGCCCGGGAGCGTGCCCGGCGGGCGCGGAGCGGCACCTGATCGGTGCGGCGCGAGCGTACCACCGCGCGGCCGCCGGAGCAGGTCAGGCCGCCGGGTCAGTCCGCCGGGTCAGTGCGGGCGAACCCCCGCCGGGTCAGTCCGCCGGGTCAGTCCGGGCGCACCCCGGCCGGGTCGACCGCGAGCCCGCGCACGCCCCAGCCGGCGGGACACCGCCCGAGCAGGGCGGCGGCGTCCTCCTCTGCCGCGGTCAGCGCGAGCACCGTGGGGCCCGCCCCGGAGATGAAGGCCGGCACACCGTCGGCACGCAGCTCCTCGACGAGCGCGAGCGAACCCGGCATGGCGGGGCGGCGGTACTGCTGGTGCAGGAGGTCGCGGGTCGCCGTCCACAACAGGTCGGGACGGCCGGTGAGCGCGAGCACGAGCAACGCGGCGCGGCCCGCGTTGGCCGCCGCGTCCGCGTGCGGCACCGCTTCGGGCAACAGCCCGCGCGCGAGCTCGGTCGACACCGCGTCGGGTGGCACGAACGCGGTCGCGCCGATCCGGGGGTCGACGTCGGCGCGGGCGGCGACCCAGCCGCCGGTGCCCCCGGCCTCGCCGTCGGGCCCGGCGCACGCCACGAGCCCGCCGAGCAGGGCGGGCGCCACGTTGTCGGGGTGTCCCTCCAGCGAGGCGGCCAGCTGCAGCGCCGCGTCGTCGTCCAGCCGCTCCTCGCCGCCCACGACCAGCCCGCGGGCCAGCGCGATGCCTCCGACGATCGCGGCCGAGGACGAGCCGAGGCCGCGGCTGTGCGGCACCGCGTTGCGGCAGGACAGGGCGACCCGGGGCGGCGTCAGACCCATCCGCTCGACGGCGGCACGCAGCGCCCGCAGCACGAGGTGGTCCTCCCCGCGCGGCACGCTGCCGGCGCCCTCGCCGGTGACCTCGACGGGCACCGGCTCCCCGGCCACGTGGGCCTCGAGCTCGTCGCGCAGGTCGAGGGCGAGGCCGAGGGCGTCGTAGCCTGGCCCCAGGTTGGCCGACGTCGCCGGCACGGAGACGCGCACCGGCCCCTCGCGAAAGGGCCCGGGGCGGGAGGGTTCGCTCACGCGGCCGCCTCAGCCGAGGCCCGCGGCACCGGCCGCGGCGTCCACGTCGGCGTCCACGACCGTGTCGACGATCGAGCCGAACCCCTCGAGCGCGGTCGCGGTGTCCTTCAGGCCGTGGCCCGTGACCGTCACCACCACCGTGGCGCCCGCGTAGGACTCCCCCGCGGCGAGCTCGGCCAGCATCCCGGCCACGCCGGCGGCCGACGCGGGCTCGACGAAGACGCCGTCGCGACAGGCGAGGTCGCGCTGCGCGGCCAGGATCGCGTCGTCGCTGAGGGCGGCGAAGCGGCCGCCCGACTGCTCGGCGGCCTCGACAGCGAGCCGCCAGGACGCCGGATTGCCGATGCGGATCGCGGTCGCCTTGGTCTCCGGGTGGGGCACGCGCTCACCGGTGACGAGCGGGGCGGCGCCCTCGGCCTGGAACGCGCGCATCACCGGGCGGCGCGAGGCGTGGCCGCGCTCGGCGTACTGGCGGTAGCCGAGCCAGTAGGCGGAGATGTTGCCGGCGTTGCCGACCGGGAGCAGGTGGTAGTCCGGGGCGTCGCCGAGGCGGTCGACGACCTCGAACGCGGCGGTCTTCTGGCCCTCGAGTCGAGCGGGGTTCACCGAGTTCACCAGCGCGACCGGGTAGCGGTCGGCCAGCTGGCGGGAGAGGTCGAGGCAGTCGTCGAAGTTGCCGCGCACCATGATCACCTGGGCGCCGTGCAGGATCGCCTGCGCCATCTTGCCGGCGGCGATCTTGCCCTCGGGCACGAGCACGAGCGGCTTGATCCGGGCCTTCGCGGCGTACGCGGCCATCGAGGCCGAGGTGTTGCCCGTCGAGGCGCAGACGCAGGCCTGCTGCCCCTCGTGCACGGCCGCCGAGATGGCGGTGGTCATGCCGCGGTCCTTGAAGGAGCCCGTCGGGTTGTCGCCCTCGACCTTGAGCCACACATCGGCGCCGCTGGCGCCCGAGAGCCAGTCCGAGCGGACCAGCGGCGTGCCACCCTCGCCGAGGGTCACCGCCGGCACGTCCGGGTGCAGGTCCAGGTGGGGGCGGTACTCCTCGATCACCCCGCGCCAGGGGTGCGCGCCGGGCGCGGTCACTCGTCGCCTCCCTCGACGCGCATCACCGAGGTGACCTCGCGGACGAAGTCGCGCGTGGCGAGGTGGTCGACGGTCGCGCGCAGCCGGGCGTCGCTCGCGCTGTGCGAGACGACCGTGAGCTGCGCGTCGTCGCCGCGGCCCTCCTGGTGCACGGTGCGGATGGAGACGCTCGTGCTCGGCGAAGGCGGTGGCGACGGCCGCCAGCACGCCGGCACGGTCCTCCACGTCGATCGAGACGTGGTAGCGCGTGACCGTCTCGCCCATCGGCAGCACCGGGCGCTCGGCGTACGCCGACTCGCCCGCGCCGCGGGTCCCGACGAGGCGGTTGCGGGCGACCGTGACGAGGTCGCCGAGCACGGCCGAGGCCGTCGGCGCGCCTCCCGCCCCCGGCCCGTAGAACATCAGGCGCCCGGCGGCCTCGGACTCCACGAAGACCGCGTTGTACGCCTCGCGCACCGAGGCCAGCGGGTGGCTGCGCGGGATCATCGCGGGGTGCACGCGGGCGGAGACGGCCTCGCCGTCCGGCCCCTCGCGGAGCTCGCAGATGGCGAGCAGCTTGACCACGGCGCCCATCTCGGCGGCCGAGGCCATGTCGGCGGCCGTGACCTCGGAGATGCCCTCGCGGTGCACGTCCGGGGCCGTGACGCGCGAGTGGAAGGCCAGCGACGCGATGATCGCGGCCTTCGCCGCGGCGTCCCAGCCCTCGACGTCGGCGGTCGGGTCGGCCTCGGCGTAGCCCAGCTCCTGGGCCTCCTCCAGCGCCTCGCTGAAGCCGGCGCCCGAGGTGTCCATGCGGTCGAGGATGAAGTTGGTGGTGCCGTTGACGATGCCGAGCACGCGGGTGACACGGTCGCCGGCCAGCGACTCGCGCAGCGGCCGGACGATCGGGATCGCGCCGGCGACCGCCGCCTCGTAGTAGAGGTCGCGGCCGGCCTTCTCGGCGGCCTCGAAGAGGGTGGGTCCGTCCTCGGCGAGCAGCGCCTTGTTGGCGGTCACGACACTCGCGCCGGCCTCCAGCGCGCGAGATGATCAGCCCACGGGCCGGCTCGATGCCGCCGATCACCTCGACCACCACGTCGACGTCCTCGGCGGTGGCGAGGCCGCGCGGCGTCGGTCGTCAGCAGGTGCTCGGGCACCTCGACCTCGCGCGGTGCGTCGAGCCGGCGCACGGCGACGCCCGCGAGCTCGACCGGCGCGCCCACGCGCGCGGCGAGGTCGGCGGCCTGCTCGCTCGAGCAGGCCGCACGACCTGGGAGCCGACGGACCCGCAGCCGAGCACGGCCACGCGCAGCGGTCGGGTCGGGTTCATGCGTCATCCCCCACGTCGGTTGCCAACAGGTCGTCCTCGGTCTCCCGGCGCACGACCACGCGCGCCTCGCCGCCCGCGACCGCGACGACCGGGGGTCGCGGCACGTGGTTGTAGTTCGAGGCCATCGACCGACAGTAGGCGCCGGTCCCGGGCACGGCCAGCAGGTCCCCCGGGGCCAGGTCGCCGGGCAGGAACTCGTCCTGCACGACGATGTCGCCGGCCTCGCAGTGCTTGCCCACCACCCGCGCGAGCGCGGGCGGGGCCTCGCCGGGCCGTGAGGCGAGCGTGCAGGAGTAGTCGGCGTCGTAGAGCGCGGTGCGGATGTTGTCGCTCATCCCACCGTCGACCGAGACGTAGGTGCGCACCGCGCCGCCGTCGAGGCGCACCGGCTTCACGGTGCCGACCTCGTAGAGCGTGCACACGGCCGGCCCGGCGATGGCCCGGCCCGGCTCGATCGAGAGGCGCGGCTCGGCGATGCCGAGCGCGCGGCACTCGTGGGCGACGATGCCGCGCAGGTCGGTGGCCAGCTGCTTCGGCTCGGCCGGGTCGTCCTGCGTGGTGTAGGCGATGCCGAAGCCGCCGCCGAGGTCCAGCTCCGGCATGGGGACGCCGCGCTCGGCCGCGACGCGGGCGTGCAGGCCGAGCACGCGGCGGGCCGCGACCTCGAAGCCGGCGGCGTCGAAGATCTGGCTGCCGATGTGGGAGTGCAGCCCGAGCAGCTCGAGGCCGGGCGCGTCGAGCACGCGGCACACCGCCTCGAGCGCGTCGCCGGAGGTGATCGAGAAGCCGAACTTCTGGTCCTCGTGCGCCGTGGCGATGTACTCGTGCGTGTGCGCCTCGACGCCGGCCGTCACGCGCACCAGCACCCGTGCCGTCGCGCCGACCTCGCGGGCGACCCGCGAGAGCCGCTCGATCTCCTGGAAGGAGTCGAGGATGACCCGCCCCACGCCGAGACGCAGCGCGCGCTCCAGCTCGGCGGGGCTCTTGTTGTTGCCGTGGAAGCCGACGCGCTCCATCGGGAACCCGGCGCGCTCGGCGACGGCGAGCTCGCCGCCGGTGCAGACGTCGAGCGAGAGCCCCTCCTCGGCCACCCAGCGAGCCGTGGCCGTGCAGAGGAACGCCTTGCCCGCGTAGAAGACCTCGAACTCCTCGAACGCCTCGGCGAACGCGCGGGCGCGGCCCCGGAAGTCCTCCTCGTCCAGCACGTACGCGGGCGTGCCGTGCTCGGCGGCGAGGTCGGTCATCCGGACGCCGCCGACCTCGAGCACGCCGTCGACCTTGCGGGCGGTCGCGGACCACAGGTGCGGGACCAGCGCGTCGGCGTCGGCGGGCTGGCTCAGCCAGGCGGGCCCCTTCAGGGCGCCGTCGGCGTGGGCCCAGCCGGCCTCGTGGGAGGGCACCGCCGCCTCACATCCGCTCGGGCGCCGAGACGCCGAGCAGGTCGAGGCCGTTGACAAGCACGGTCCGCGTGGCCGCGACCAGCGCGAGGCGCGGCGCGGTGCAGGTCGCCGGGCTCCTCGTCGCCGCGTCGGCAGCACCCGGCAGGCGTCGTAGAAGCGGTGGTAGGCGCCGGCCGTGTCCTCGAGGTAGCGGGCGACCCGGTGCGGCTCGCGCAGCGTCGCGGCGCTGGCCACGACCCGCGGGAACTCGGCCAGCGCCCGCAGGAGCTCGCCCTCCTTCTCGTGCGCGAGCAGGGCCGGGTCGAAGTCCGCCAGCGCGGCGGCCGTCCGGACCGCCAGGCCCAGGTCGGCGGCGTTGCGCAGGATCGAGGCGAGACGCGGGCGTGCGCGTACTGCACGTAGTAGACCGGGTTGTCGCTGGCTGCTCGTGATCACAGGTCGACGTCGAGGTCGACGGGGAGTCGGCTGGAGTAGCGGGCCAGCGCGTAGCGCGCGCGTCGACGCCGATCAGCGTCGACGAGCTCGTCGAGCGTGACGAGGGTGCCCGCGCGCTTGGACATGCCGCATCTGCTCGCCGTCGCGCGAGCATGTTGACCATCTGGCCGATGAGCACCTCGAGGTTGCTGCTCGGGGTCGTCACCGAAGCGCAGGCCGCCATCGCCGCAGCCGGCCCACGTAGCCGTGGTGGTCGGCGCCGAGCAGATACAGGCAGCGGTCGAAGCCGCGCTCGCGCTTGTCGAGGTAGTAGGCGAGTGTCGCCGGCGAAGTAGGTAGCTCCGCCGTCGGACTTGACGCAGCACGCGGTCCTTGTCGTCGTCGAAGTCCGTGGTGCGCAGCCACGAGCGCGCCGTCGGCCTCGTAGACGTGTGCCCTGCTGCGCGCAGCCGCTCGACGGCCCGCTCCACGGCGCCGGACTCGTGCAGCGACCCTCGGAGAACCAGACGTCGAATCGGGTCCGGAACTCGTGCCAGGCTCTGCCTGCTGCTCGGCGAGCATGCAGGTCGTACGCCGAGCTCGCGGAAGGCCTCCTGCGGCTCCTGCTCGGGCCGGTCCGAGACGCGTCGGGACGTCGGCGAGCACGCTGCGCGGCGATGTCGGCGATGTACTGCCCGCCGGTAGCCGTCGTCGGGGGCCGGCCGGCCGAGCGCCGCGGCGAGCAGCGAGGCGGCGAACCGGTCGATCTGCCCGCCGCGGTCGTTGATGTAGAACTCGCGGGTGACGTCGGCGCCGGTCGCCTCGAGGACCCGGGCGATCGCGTCGCCGACCACGCGGCCCAGCGGGTGCGCCCGAGGTGGACGGGCCCGGTCGGGTTCGCGGAGATGAACTCCAGGTTGATGCGCGCGCCCGCGAGGGTGTCGGTGCGGCCGTACGCCGCGTCCCGCCGCGACCACGTGACGGGCCACCTCGCCCTGCGCCCCCGCCGCGACGGTGAGGTTGAGGAAGCCCGGGCCCGCGATCTCGACCTCGGCGACGCCGTCGACGTGCCTCGAGCCGGCCGGCGAGCAGCTCCGCGAGCTGGCGCGGCGCCATCCCGGCCCGCTTGCCCAGCTGCATCGCGACGTTGCTGGCGTAGTCGCCGTGGCCCTTCTGTCGCGGGCGCTCCACCGTCACCGAGTCCGGGACACCGCCGTCGAGGGCGAGCGCGCCCTCCTCGGTCAGCGTCGTCAGCACGTCGACGATCGCGGCGGAGAGCTGCTCGGGAGTCACCGGGCAAGCCTATCGGCGGCCCCGGCGACGGCTCGACCGGATGCGACCGGGCCGGATTGCAGCGGCTGGTCGGGGCCGGGGTAGGGTCTCCCCGCACGCCGAGCCCCCGTAGCTCAGGGGATAGAGCACCGCCCTCCGGAGGCGGGAGCCTAGGTTCGAATCCTAGCGGGGGCGCCACCCCGGGCCGGCCTACCAGCGAGCGTCTCGTCGCTCCTTCCGCTCGCGCCTCGACCAGCGCGGGCTCGCACCTCGACGGCCCCGCGGACCGTCTGTGGCACGGCCCACCCGTGACTCCCACGGGGGATCCTGCGTTGTGCCGGGCAGGAGCGGGCGGCATCCGCATGGGGGTCGCCCGCTCCCCCTGTCTCGGCCCCCTGTCTCGGCCCCTGTCTCGGCCCACGTCCCGGCCGCGTGTCCCGGCCGCGTGTCTCGGCCTCCTCTCCGGGGAGGTGTCTCGGCCGACGCACCCGGGCGCGAGGGCACCCTGGACCTGCATTTGTTGCCGGGCGGGACTAGCCTCAGATCGTCAGCATTGTCACGCGCACCCCCGGAAGAGGCTGATCAAGCCGTGCCGCAGTCCCCCGGCAACCAGTCCCGCGACGAGACCGCCCCGGCCAGCGCCGGATTCGGCGCCAACGAGTGGCTCGTGGACGACATGCGGGAGCGCTGGGAGCGCGATCCCAGCAGCGTCGACGCGTCCTGGCGCGAGTTCTTCGAGAGTGGCCGCGGCGCGAGCAGCAGCGGCAACGGCACGCGGGGAGGCGCCGCCCGGCGTACCGAGGCGAGCAACGGCTCGGCGCCGAAGACGTCGCAGGAGCCGGCCAAGGCGCCCGCCCGCGGCTCCGTGCGGACACAGCAGGAGTCCGGCGGGCAGGAGTCCGGCGGGCAGGAGTCCGGCGGCGCCAGAAGTCCGGCCAGAAGTCCGGGCAGAAGTCCGGGCAGAAGTCCGGCGGCGCACAGGCCAGCTCGTCGTCCGGCCAGAAGCAGGCGCCCGCGAAGAAGGAGGAGGCCGCCGACACGAAGGAGGCCTCCGCCAAGAAGCAGGCGCCGGCGAAGGGGTCGTCCACGAAGAAGGAGTCCTCGGCGAAGGAGTCCCAGGAGGGTCCCGCGCCCAAGGCGACCAAGCGGCCCGACGTGGCGGCCGCCGAGACGGCCCGCGGCGACGGCACCTCGAAGGACCCCGCCCCCTCGGGCAAGCCGGAGGCCTCGGACGAGCCCACCGTGACCACGCTGCGCGGCATCCCCGCGGCGACGGCGAAGAACATGGACCAGTCGCTGAGCGTGCCGACGGCCACCTCGGTGCGCAGCATCCCGGTGAAGCTGCTCTGGGACAACCGCACCGTCATCAACAACCACCTCGCCCGCGCGCGCGGCGGCAAGGTCTCGTTCACCCACCTGATCGGCTACGCGCTGGTCCGGGCGCTGCGGACCATGCCGGAGATGAACAACTCCTACGAGGAGCGCGACGGCAAGCCGCACATGGTCAGCCCCGCGCACATCAACCTCGGGCTGGCCATCGACCAGCAGAAGAAGGACGGCACCCGGCAGCTGGTCGTGCCCTCCATCAAGGCCTGCGAGGACCTCGACTTCGCGGCCTTCTGGACGGCGTACGAGGACGTGGTGCGCAAGGCCCGCGACAACAAGCTGACGATGGACGACTACAGCGGCACCACCATCAGCCTGACCAACGTCGGCGGGCTGGGCACGAACCACTCGGTGCCGCGGCTGATGCCCGGGCAGAGCGCCATCATCGGGGTCGGCGCGATGGAGTACCCGCCGGGCTGGCAGGGCGCCTCCGAGGACGCGCTGACGCGCAACGCGATCAGCAAGATCATGACGATGACCTCGACCTACGACCACCGCGTGATCCAGGGCGCGCAGTCGGGCGAGTTCCTCAAGCGCGTGCACCGGCTGCTGCTCGGCGAGGGCGAGTTCTACGACGAGATCTTCCGCTCGCTGCGCATCCCCTACGAGCCGATCCGCTGGTCGCAGGACATCGCGACCAGCCACGACGACGAGATCGGCAAGCAGGCGCGCATCCTCGAGCTGATCCACGCCTTCCGCGTGCGCGGCCACATGATGGCCGACACCGACCCGCTGGAGTACCGGCAGCGCAGCCACCCCGACCTCGAGATCGAGTCGCACGGCCTGACGCTGTGGGACCTCGACCGGGAGTTCGCCACCGGCTCCTTCGGCGGCGAGGGCCGGCGGTTCATGAAGCTGCGGCACATCCTGGGGATCCTGCGGGACTCCTACGTGCGCACCACCGGCATCGAGTACATGCACATCCAGGACCCGGAGCAGCGCCGCTGGGTGCAGCAGCGCGTCGAGCAGCCGCACACGAAGCCACCCCGCGAGGAGCAGCTGCGGATCCTGCTGAAGCTCAACCAGGCCGAGGCCTTCGAGACCTTCCTGCAGACCAAGTTCGTCGGGCAGAAGCGGTTCAGCCTCGAGGGCGGCGAGACCGCCGTCGCCGTCATCGACGAGGTCTGCGAGGCCGCCGCCGAGAGCGGCCTCGACGAGGTCACGGTCGGGATGGCCCACCGCGGTCGGCTGAACATGCTCGCCAACGTCGTGGGCAAGTCGTACTCGCAGATCTTCCGCGAGTTCGAGGGCAACATCGACCCGCGCACGGTGCAGGGCTCCGGCGACGTGAAGTACCACCTCGGCGCCGAGGGCGAGTTCGAGGCGGGCACCGGCGACCGGATCAAGGTGTCCGTCGCCGCGAACCCCTCGCACCTCGAGGCCGTGAACCCGGTGCTCGAGGGCATCGCGCGCGCCAAGCAGGACGTGCTCGACCGGGGTGCCGAGTACCCGGTGCTGCCGCTGCTCGTGCACGGCGACGCCGCGTTCGCCGGCCAGGGCGTCGTGGCCGAGACGCTGAACCTCTCGCAGCTGCGGGGCTACCGCACGGGCGGCACGGTGCACGTCATCGTGAACAACCAGGTCGGCTTCACCACCTCGCCCGGCGCGTCGCGGTCGTCGCTCTACTGCACCGACGTCGCGCGCATGGTGCAGGCGCCGATCTTCCACGTGAACGGCGACGACCCCGAGGCCTGCATCCGCGTCGCGCGGCTGGCCTTCGAGTACCGCCAGACCTTCAACAAGGACGTCGTCATCGACCTGGTGTGCTACCGCCGCCGGGGTCACAACGAGGGCGACGACCCGTCGTACACGCAGCCGCTGATGTACGACCTGATCGAGCAGAAGCGCTCGGTGCGCAAGCTCTACACCGAGTCCCTGATCGGTCGTGGCGACATCACGATCGAGGAGGCCGAGCAGGTCCTCAAGGACTACCAGCAGCAGCTGGAGCGGGTCTTCACCGAGGTGCGCGAGGCCACCGGCCAGCCCAGCGAGTGGACGACGGTGCCGGACTACCCGGACAAGCCGGCCGGGGAGGCGGTCACGGCGATCACGCCCGAGGTGCTCAAGCGCATCTCGGACGCCTACATCACGCCGCCCCAGGGCTTCACGGTGCACCCGAAGGTGATGCCGCAGCTCCAGCGGCGGGCGAGCGCGATGACGGCGGGCCCCATCGACTGGGGCGCCGGCGAGATCCTCGCCTTCGGCTCGCTGCTGATGGAGGGCCGCGCGGTGCGGCTCTCGGGCCAGGACTCGCGCCGTGGCACGTTCGTGCAGCGCTTCGCCACGATCGTCGACCGGCGCAACGCCGACGAGTGGACGCCGCTGTCCAACCTGACCGAGGACCAGGCGAAGTTCTACATCTACGACTCGCTGCTCAGTGAGTACGCGGCGCTCGGCTTCGAGTACGGCTACTCCGTGGCCCGCCCCGACACGCTGACGCTGTGGGAGGCGCAGTTCGGCGACTTCGTCAACGGCGCGCAGACGGTGATCGACGAGTTCATCTCGGCCGGCGAGACCAAGTGGCGCCAGCAGTCCGGCGTCGTGCTGCTGCTGCCGCACGGCTACGAGGGCCAGGGCCCCGACCACTCGTCTGCCCGCATCGAGCGGTTCCTGACAATGGGTGCCGAGGAGTCCATGACCATCGCGCAGCCGTCGTCGCCCGCGTCGTACTTCCACCTGCTGCGGCGCCACTCCCTGAGCGAGAAGCACCGCCCGATGGTGGTCTTCACGCCGAAGTCGATGCTGCGGCGCAAGGAGGCCGGCTCCCAGCCGGGCGACTTCACCGAGGGCACGTTCCGCCCGCTGATCACCGACGACGCGGCCGACAAGGACAAGGTGGACACCCTGCTGCTGTGCTCGGGCCGCGTCACCTGGGACCTGATGGTCGAGCGGGACAAGCGCGAGGAGGCCGGCGAGCGCGTCGCCATCGCCCGGGTCGAGCAGCTGTACCCGCGGCCGTTCGACGAGATCAAGGCCGAGATCGAGTCCTACCCCAACCTCGCCGCGGTGCGCTGGGTGCAGGACGAGCCGGTGAACATGGGCCCCTGGCCGCACTACCAGCTCAACGTGTGGCCGGAGCTCGACCACGAGGTCGAGTTCATCGGGCGGCCGGCGAGCGCGTCGCCGTCGGTGGGCACGATGAAGCGGCACGTCGAGGAGCAGAAGCGCCTCGTCGACGCCGCCTTCGCCCCCGCGCGGGACGAGCGGTCGCTGCAGTACTGACCCGCCGGGAGCGAGCGATGTACTTCACCGACCGCGGCCTCGAGGAGCTCGAGCGGCGCCGGGGTGACGAGGAGGTCACCCTGGCGTGGCTCGCCGACCGGCTGCAGGAGTTCACCGACGCCCACCCGGAGCACGAGGCCGCCGTGGAGCGCCTGGCCACCTGGCTCGCCCGTCTCGACGACCCCGACGACTGACGGGTCGCCCCAGCCGGGCCGCCCTCCGGCTGTCGACCTACTCGGCGCCCCGGTTGGCAACGATGGCCGCGACCGGCGGCAGAACCATCGCGACCAGGGACATCGCGACCGCCGCCTCGGTCGAGACGAACCGGACCACCGTCCAGGCCAGCACGATGAGCGTCAGGCAGGCGCCCATGATCCAGAAGTACCGACGCCGACGGATCGCCTGGCTCTCGCGCAGCCCACGCCGCGCCGAGGTCACCGAGATCGGCGCATCCCGCTTGCGCATGCGGCCCACGGTACGCCCGGGAGCGCGCCGAGGCGGCGTGAGTCCCGCGGGACTCACGCCGCCTCGGCGAGGGTCAGTCGCCGTCGACCGCGTCGGCCGTCGAGCGCGGGCCCGGGGCCGCGGCGTGTCCCCCGGGGGCGGCGGCCCCTGCCCCGCCGGTCGGGTCGTGCTCGGCGGAGGCCCGGCGCACGGAGTCGCGGATCTCGAAGACCTCGGTGGCGAAGCCGCCGACGGCGCCGGCCACGTCCTTGACGGCCGAGGTCACGATCGTGGCGACCTGGCCGACGGTGCCGGCGGCCGCCTCGACCGTGCTCTGCACGGCGTCCTTGCGGATCTCCGCCTTGCTCAGGTGGTCCTTCATGGAGTCCATGATCAGGCCGCGGCCCCCGCGGCGCCACCGCGGGTCCGCCCCGCGGCCACGCCGCGCCGGAGCAGGCTCGTGGCGGTCCGCGCCGGCCCCCGGGGCGGCAGCGCGAGCCGGCAGATCTTCGCGAAGACGCTGCCGAGCTGACGGTGCAGCGGGCCGGTGTTGTAGGCCAGCCCGAACTCCTCGCAGATCTCCCGCACCTCCGGGGCGATCTGCGGGTAGCGCCGCGCGGGCAGGTCGGGGAACAGGTGGTGCTCGATCTGGTGCGACAGGTTGCCCGACATCAGGTGGAACAGCGGCCCTCCGGTGATGTTGGCGGAGCCGAGCAGCTGCCGGTAGTACCAGTGCCCGCGGGTCTCGCCCTCGCACTCGGCGGCGTCGAAGGTGGCGACGCCGGCCGGGAAGTGGCCGCAGAAGATGATGTTGAAGGCCCAGATGTTGCGCACGAGGTTCGCGGTCGCGTTCCCGACGAAGGTCAGCGGGAAGAACGGCCCGGTCAGTGCCGGGAACAGCACGTAGTCCTTGAGCGCCTGGCGGCGCACCTTGCGCATGATCCCGCGGTGCAGGGCTGCGTTGTCCGCGATCTTCCGCTTGCCCGCGACGATGTTCTCGACCTCGAGGTCGTGCATCGCCACGCCCCACTCGAAGAACATCATCAGCAGGAGCGCGTAGACCGGGTTGCCCAGGTAGTAGGGGTGCCAGGCCTGGTCCTCGTCCATCCGCAGGATGCCGTAGCCGATGTCGCGGTCCTTGCCGAGGATGTTCGTGAACGTGTGGTGGATGTAGTTGTGCGAGTACTTCCACTGGTCGGAGGGGCAGACGTTGTCCCACTCGAACATCCGCGAGCTCAGGCCGGGGTCGCCCATCCAGTCGTACTGGCCGTGCATGACGTTGTGGCCGATCTCCATGTTGTCGAGGATCTTGGCGATGCTCAGCGACGCGACGGCGAGCGGCCAGGCCGGCGGCAGGTAGAACATCGCCCGGCCGGCGACCTCGAGGGCGCGCTGGGCCTTGACGACGTCGCGGATGTAGGTCGCGTCCTCGTCGCCGAGGTCGGCGACGACGCGCCGGCGGATGGCGTCGAAGCGGTTGCCCAGGTCCTCGAGCTGCTCGGCGGTCAGGTGGTCCGTGGCGGGCGTGCCGGTCGCGGCCGTGGCCGCCTCGGTGGCGGGGGTCTCGGTGGTCGTGGCAGTCATCAGTGGTGCTCCCTTCGGAGTCGGGTCACAGGTCGACGACGCAGTCGCCGACGGGCTGGGAGACGCAGATCTGGATGTCCTCGTCGGGCATCGAGGACTCGGCACCGGTGCGGACGTTGCGGACGGTGCCCTCGGTCTTGCGCGAGGTGCAGGAGAAGCAGATGCCCATGCGGCAACCGCTCTCCGGGCTCAGGCCGAGCTCCTCGGCCTGGTCGAGCAGGGTCGCGCCGCTGTTGGGCTGCGAGGCGCCCGCGCGGGCGAAGGACACGTCCCCCTCCACGGCCCCGCTGGGGATGCCGACCGTGGCGGGCTTGAAGTACTCCACCCGCAGCCGGTCGGACCCGGCGTAGGCGTCGGTGACCTTCTCGATCAGGCCCGCGGGGCCGCAGGCCCAGGTGTCGGTGCGCGCGAAGTCGGGCACCAGCCGCGCCAGCGCCTCGGCCGAGAACGGCTCGCCCCGCCCTCCACCCGGGCCCCGGTCGTGGATCACGTGCACGTCGACCCCGTTGTCGGCCCGGTCGATGAAGCGCAGCTCGTCGGCGAAGATCTGGTCCGCGGCCGAGCGGGCGTAGTGCACGAAGGTCACCCGGCGGCCGGCGTGGCCGTCGTACCCGTCGCGGAGCAGCGTGCGCAGCTGCGACATCACGGGCGTGATGCCCGACCCGCCGCTGACCATCAGGAGGTGCTCGGCGCCGTGCGGCGTCGCGGGGCTGCCGGGGAGCGTGAAGTCCCCCTCGGCCTGCGACAGGTGCAGGATCGTGCCGGTCTCGGCCCGGGTGACCAGCCAGCGCGACATGCTGGGCCGACCCGGCTGGTCGTCCTGAGCGCGGACGGTGAGGGTGAGCCGCTCCCCCGGCCCGGAGGCCGCCGAGGAGATCGTGAAGCAGCGGGTGGTGCGGCGGGCGCCGTCGATCTCGGCGCCGACCTGGACGTACTGGCCGGCGCGGTGTCCGGCCCAGGTGCTCGTCGGCTGCAGCGTGAGCGTGGCGACGGGGTGGTCGCCGCCCGTCTCGGGGCGCACGTCGACGACGCGGGCGCGCACCTCGTGCGCGGCCCACATCGGGTCGAGCGCCTCGAGGTAGCGGTCGACCCCGTGCGGCGAGGCGAGCGCGGCGGCGGCACGGGAGCGCAGCAGCGATCCGGCGAGGCCCATGGCGGCTCCTCTGTTGAGTGAACGTGCGTACACTCAAAGACTGACGAGGCGCAACGCTCCGGTCAACCGCGGCGCACCGTGATGCGGCCCACGAGGCCGCCCCGAGGTGCACGTGCGTTCACTGAGTCGTGGCGCTCGTCACGCTACGATGGGTCTCCATGGAGCAGACCGCGAGCCGCGGAGCCGCCGGCCAGACCCGCGGCGAGCGCAAGGAGCGCACCCGCCAGGCGATCCTCGACGCCGCCCTCGACCTGGCCGACGAGAGCTCGCTGGCGGCCGTCTCGCTGCGGCAGGTCGCGCGCGAGGTCGGCATCGTCCCCACCGCCTTCTACCGGCACTTCTCCTCGCTCGAGGACGTCGGGCTCCAGCTCGTCGACGACTCGCTCGACTCGCTGCGCGCGCTGCTGCGCGACGTGCGCCGCCGCGACCCCGACGTCCGGGAGATCATCGACGGCTCGGTGCAGGTGCTCGTCGAGCACGTCCACCGCCAGCAGGCGCACTTCGGCTTCATCGCGCGCGAGCGGGTGGCGGGGCCGCCGGCCGTTCGGGAGGCGATCCGGCACGGCATCGAGCTGTGCGAGCGAGAGCTCGCCACGGACCTCGCCCGCATGCCCGTCACCGAGTCCTGGGACACCGACGACCTGCGCACGCTGAGCAACCTGATCGTGACGCTGATGGTCTTCACCGCCGAGCAGGTGATCGCCGGCAACGGCCGGCCGGCCACCGAGGAGCGCGTGGTCGCGACCGCGCGCACGCAGCTGCGGATGGTGCTCGTGGGGGGCCTGAGCTGGGAGTCGGGTCGCGGCAGCGGCTGACCCGGGCCGGGCCGCTCCTCCCGGGAGCCCCGCGTCAGGGCTCGGCGGTCCCCGACCGACGTACGCGCAGCTCCTGGGCGACCAGCAGAGCCAGGGTCAGGCCGGTGGCCGGGAGGACGAACGCCAGCATCACCCAGCTGAACTGCTCGAGCGCGTCGTGGCCGGCCGAGTCCAGCAGCAGGTATGCCGTGTAGGCGACGTAGTAGCCGAGGAAGAGCCACGCCTCCCGCCTGGCGACGCGTCGCCCGGTGAACGCGACCGGCAGCAGCGCCGTCGACACCACGATCATCACCGGGATGTCGAGGCTCGACGCGCCGTCGGTGACGGGCACGCCGTCCGGGCTGACCAGGGCGGTCAGCCCCATCACCGCCCCCAGGTTGAAGAGGCAGCTGCCGACCGCGTTGCCGACCGCCATCTCCACGCTGCCGCGGAGGGCGGCCGTCACCGAGGCCGTCAGCTCGGGCAGGGAGGTGCCGATCGCCACGATGGTCAGCCCCACAACCGTCTCGCTCAGCCCCGCGGCGGTCGCGATCGCCACCGCACCGCGGACCAGCCAGCTTGCGCCCCACACCAGCAACGCCCCACCACCCGACCACGAGCAGCAGCGCCACCGGCACGCCGCCGGCCGCGGGCGGCGCCTCCGCCCCCGGCGCCGGGTCCTTGCCCGCGCGGCTGCGGGCCACGGTCACCGCGGTGTAGCCGAGCAGCAGCCCGACGAGGAGAACGCCGTCCACCCCGGAGAGGGCTCCGTCGACGGTCATGACCCAGAAGAGCAGCGACAGCGCGATCAGCACCGGGACGTCCCGGCGGACCACCGGGCTCTGCACCGCGAGCGCCGTGATCGTGCCGGTCACCCCCACCACCAGCAGGATGTTCGCGATGTTGGACCCGATCACGTTGCCGACGGCGAGGCCAGGGCTGCCGGAGAGGCTGGCCTCCAGGGTGACCGCCAGCTCGGGCGCCGACGTCGCGAACGAGACCACCGTCAGGCCCACCACCAGCGGGGAGAGCCCGAGCGCCCCGGCGACCGTGCTGGCGCCGCGCACCAGGAGCTCACCGCCGGCGACCAGCAGCACGAGACCGGCCAGCAGCAGTGCGGCGGTCATCGGGCCTCCGGTCAGTGGCGCCGGCAGGGGATCGGGTCGGCAGGGGATCGGGTCGGCAGGAGGTTCGCGCTCCGGCGCCGCCGCGAACGAGGCCTCTGTGGCCCGGGGTCAGCCGCTGGGCTGGAGCCGCAGGTCGCTGATGGTGGCGTCACCGGGCAGGTCGAGGCAGTGCACGACGGCGTCCACGACGGTCTCGGGCTGGATCCACCGCGACGGGTCGTAGGCCTTGTCCTCGGCGGCGTGCAGCTCCTCCTGCATCCGCGTCGCGGTGCGGCCGGGGTAGACGGAGGTGACCCGGACGCCGTGCTCGGCCTCCTCCGCGCGCAAGGCGTCGGCGAAGCCGCGCAGGCCGAACTTCGAGGCGCCGTACGCGGACCAGTCGGGGCCGGTGCGCCACGACTGCCCCGAACCCACCAGCACGACCGTGCCGCGCTTCGCACGCAGCGCCGGCAGGGTCAGGCGGGTGAGCACGGCCGGGGCGACGAGGTTCACGGCGACCTGACGCTCCCAGGCCTCGCTGGGCATCTCAGCCACCCGTCCGAGCTCGAGCACACCCGCCGAGTGCACGACGGAGTCGAGCTCGGCGGGCAGCGCGTCGGCGAGCGCCTCGATGCTGGCGCGGTCGGCGAGGTCCGCGACGAGCGGCTGGGCACCCGGCAGGTCCGCGCCCAGCTCCTCGGCGCGCTCGGCGGTGCGTCCGACGACGAGCACCTCGTCGCCGCGCTCGAGCAGCCGGTGCGCCAGGGCGCGGCCGATGCCGGAGCCGGCGCCCGTGATCAGGTGCCGGCGCATGGGCGAGCCGTCCCGGCGGAGGTTCGAGGGCGTGCTCACCGGGTGAAGACGACCTTGCCGAAGAGGTCGCCACCCGCCATGGCCGCGAAGCCGTCGGGGGCCTCGCTCATCGGCAGCGTCCGGTCGATGAGCGGCTTCGTGCCGGTCGCGTCGAGCAACTGGACCAGCGAGGCGAGCTCGCTGCGGGTGCCCATGGTCGAGCCGACCACGGAGAGCTGCAGGAAGAAGATGCGCGTCAGCTCGGCGTCGTCGAGCTTCGGCCCCGAGGTGGTGCCCGAGATGACGATGCGCCCGCCCGGGCGCAGCGAGCGGATCGAGTGCGACCAGGTCGCCTTGCCGACGGTCTCCATGACGGCGTCGACCTTGCCGGGCAGGCGCTCGCCGGTCTCGTGCACCTCGTGGGCACCGATCTCGAGCGCCCGCTGGCGCTTGGCCGAGTCGCGGCTCGTGGCCACGACCCGCAGCCCCGCCGCGCGGGCCAGGGTGATGCACGCGGTGGCGACGCCGCCCCCGGCGCCCTGCACCAGCACGGTGTTGCCGGCCTTGAGCTCGCCCTGGCTGAAGAGCATCCGGTAGGCCGTGAGCCAGGCGGTGGGCAGGCAGGCCGCCTCCTCGAAGGAGAGGGAGTCCGGCTTCGGCACCACGTTGCGGCGCGGCACGACCACCCGGTCGGCGAGCGTGCCCTGGTGCTTCTCGCTGAGCAGGGAGCGCTTCGGGTCCAGCGTCTCGTCACCCATCCACGCGGGGTCGCTGATGACGGAGTGGATGACGACCTCGTTGCCGTCCTCGTCGAGGCCGGCCGCGTCGGTGCCGAGGATCATCGGCAGCTGCTCCTCCTTGAGCCCGACGCCGCGCAGCGAGAACAGGTCGTGGTGGTTCAGCGAGGCGGCCTTGACCGTGACGGTGGTCCACCCCTCGGGGGCCACCGGGTCGGGGCGCTCCCCGACCACCAGGCCGCTGAGCGGGTCGTCGGCGTTGAAGGACTCGGCATAGACGGCGAACATGAGCCCGAGGCTAACCCCTGCTCCCCCACCCACCCGAGCGGTGCGCGGAGACCGGCACGACGAGCGAGCCGCTCCCTGCGACCGGCGGTGCGGTCAGCGACGGGCGACGCCCTCGCGGCGCGCGGCCGCCGCGACGGCGCTCGCCACAGCGGTGGGCACGCGCGGGTCGAAGGGCGAGGGGATGATCAGGGTCTCCGTGAGGTCGTCGACCACCAGGTCGGCGAGCGCGTGGGCGGCGGCGAGCTTCATGCCCTCGGTGATCGCGGTGGCCCGGGCGTCGAATGCGCCCCGGAAGATGCCGGGGAAGCGCGAGCACGTTGTTGATCTGGTTGGGGAAGTCCGAGCGGCCCGTCGCCACCACGCGGGCGTGCCGGTTCGCCACGTCCGGGTGCACCTCGGGCATCGGGTTGGCCAGCCCGAAGACGATGGCGTCGCGGGCCATGCGCGCGACGTCCTCCTCCGGCACCGTGCCGCCCGAGACGCCGATGTAGACGTCGGCCCCGTCCAGCGCCTCCGAGAGGGTCCCGCTGCGCCCGGTGATGTCCGCCGTCTTCGCGGCCAGCGACCGCTTCACCGGCGTGAGGTCGGAGCGACCGGAGTGCAGCACGCCCTTGCGGTCGGTGACCACCAGGTCGGAGACGCCGGCCTCGAGGAGGATCGTGGCGACGGCGACGCCGGCCGCGCCGGCGCCCGAGATCACCACGCGCGCCGAGGCGGCGTCCCGGTCGGTGAGCCGCAACGCGTTCTGCAGCGCGGCGAGCGCGACGACCGCCGTACCGTGCTGGTCGTCGTGGAAGACGGGGATGTCGAGGCGCTCCTTGAGCCGCTCCTCGATCTCGAAGCAGCGGGGCGCGGAGATGTCCTCGAGGTTGATGCCGCCGAAGCTCGGCGCGAGGCGGACGACCGTCTCGATGATCTCGTCGGTGTCGGTGGTGCTCAGGCAGATCGGGACGCCGTCCACCCCGCCGAACTGCTTGAAGAGCACGGCCTTGCCCTCCATCACCGGCATGGCCGCCCGCGGGCCGATGTCGCCGAGGCCGAGCACCGCCGTCCCGTCGGTGACGATCGCGACGGTGTTCGGCACCCACGTGTAGTGGTCGCTCAGCGCAGGGTCCTCCGCGATCGCCTCGCAGACCCGCGCCACACCCGGGGTGTAGGCCAGGGAGAGGTCCTCGGGGCCGCGCAGCGGCGTGGACTCCGTGGCGAGCTTGCCGCCGACGTGCAGGTCGAAGACGGGGTCGCCGAGGAAGGGGTGGTCCCGCGGGTCGGCCACCGCGTCCTGCGGGGGCTCGACGCCCCCCTCGAGGCCTCCGTCGCCCCGGCCCTCGCCGTGCTGGTCGACGGGTGTGTCGTCGTGCTCGTCGTGGGCGGGGACCATGAGGCGGAGTGTGTCACGCGGGGTGGGGTGGCCCCGGGGCCCGCCCGGGCCGCGGCCAGACCCGCGCGAGGACGACGGCCAGCACGGCCTCGACCGGCACGGGACCGCGGTGCCGGGAGTCCACACCGGCGGCGGGGTCGTCGCTGAGCAGCCACCAGCCGGGGCCGCCACCGGCCGTCGCGCGGGGCTCGGCGGCGCGCTTGACCGCGACCGTCCCGTCGGGCAGCCGCGCCACCACGACCGACCCGGCACGCGGGCGCGCCCGGTAGGAGACAAGCAGCCGGTCGCCGTCGGCCAGGCCCGGCCTCATCGACGCGCCGCGCACCCGGGCGAACCCCCATCTGGGCGCCTTCGACCGGGTGAGGGGTCCCTGTCCTCGGCGGCGCACGATGAGTAGTGTCGCAGGGGCGGTCGAGCCGACCCGGCCGACCGCGAGCGACACGACACGTGACCGCGACCAGAGAGGAACACCCCAGGATGCTGGCAGGACTGTTCGCCCCGACCATCGACGTCTCCGCCCACTGCGACCTCCCCTGCGGCGTCTACGACCCCGCCCAGGCCCGCATCGAGGCCGAGTCGATCAAGGGGATCGTCAACAAGGTCGCCGAGAACGACGACCCCGACTTCCGCACCCGCGCCCTGATCATCAAGGAGGAGCGCGCGGAGCTGGTCAAGCACCACCTGTGGGTGCTGTGGACCGACTACTTCAAGCCGCCGCACTTCGAGAAGTACCCCCAGCTGCACCAGCTGGTGAACGAGGCGACGAAGCTCGCCGGCGCCACCGGCGCCAAGGGTGCGCTCGACGCCGACGTCGCCGACCAGCTGCTCGGCAAGATCGACGAGATCGCCGAGATCTTCTGGGAGACGAAGAAGGGCTGACGCCCACGGGCACCCACGGACGGCGCCCCGGCCCGCGACATGACGGGCCGGGGCGCCGTCTGCTTGTAAGGTGCCATCGGGCAGGACGCCCACGTCTCGGGTCTGCCCGGGGCGCCTCTCGAGAGAACGGGGAGCGCATGTCGACGACCGGTCCGGGCCACGAGCGCTCCGCGGTGGAGCTGAAGGTGCCCGCCGACACGGCCTACGTCTCGGTCCTGCGCACCACGACGGCCGGGCTCGCCGCGCGGCTCGACTTCACCATCGACGACATCGAGGACCTCCGGATCGCCGTCGGCGAGGCGTGCGCGATGGTGCTGCCCGAGGCGCGACCGAACGCCGACCTCTGGTGCCGCTTCGGCCTCGGTCAGGGCGAGCTGATGGTCTCGGTGGCGGTCGACGTCGACGGCACGCCGGAGATCGACCACGACAGCTTCGCCTGGCAGGTGCTGACCACGCTGGCCTCCGAGGCGTCGACGAACAGCTCCGACAGCACGCTGTCGGTGAACCTGACGATGCGCTCCGAGGTCTACAGCGGGGCGCACGGTTGACATGACTGACGGCGGGGTAACCCGGGCCGCCGTCCGGCTCGAGGGCAACCAGGACGATGGCGTCCGGCTCGAGGAGATCCGGCGGCGCAGCGCCCAGCTGTTCGCGGAGCTCGAGCACGCCGGGAGTGAGGCGACCAAGCAGGCGCTGCGCGACGACCTCGTGCAGCTGCACCTGCCCCTCGTGGAGCACTCGGCCCGCCGCTTCCGCAACCGCGGCGAGCCGCTGGAGGACCTGGTGCAGGTGGGCACCATCGGCCTGATCAAGGCGGTGGACCGGTTCGACGCCGAGCGGGGCGTGGAGTTCTCGACGTACGCGACCCCGACGATCCTCGGCGAGATCAAGCGGCACTTCCGCGACAAGGGCTGGGCCATCCGGGTGCCGCGCCGGTTGCAGGAGCTGCGGATGCGGATCTCCACGGCGACCGCCGAGCTCAGCCAGACGCTGGGACGCTCGCCCACGGCCCGCGAGCTCGCCGACTCGATCGGCTGCTCGGTCGACGACGTGGTGGAGGGGCTGGAGTCCAGCAACGCCTACGCGACGCTGAGCCTCGACGCGGGCGAGGAGTCCGAGGACGGGGCCGCACCCATCCTCGACGCGCTCGGCACCGAGGACGACGCCATCGCGAACGTCGAGGTGCGCGAGTCGGTCAAGCCGCTCCTGGACCGCCTGCCCCCGCGCGAGAAGCACATCCTGCTGCTGCGCTTCTTCCGCGGCATGACGCAGTCCCAGATCGCCGCCGAGATCGGCGTCTCCCAGATGCACGTCTCGCGCCTGCTGAACCGGACGCTCGAGCATCTGCGCACCTCGCTCGACCAGCCGGAGTGACCGGCTGCGGGTAGCCGGCCGCCCTCGCCCGCCGCGTCAGTCGTGGTCCAGCGCCGCGACGCTGCCGGGGTGGAGCAGGCCCGCCAGGACGACGCCGGCGGAGACCGCCAGGGCGACGGCGATCGCGACCGTGTCGCCGCCCCGCAGGTTCCAGGCCAGGCCGAGCTGCACGAGCTGGGCGAAGAGCACCGGCCCGCGGCCCCACGCCTGCAACCGCGACAGCGCCCACGCACACAGGAGCAGCCCGCCGCCGAAGAGGAGGAAGAAGACCCCGGTCGTCAGGCCCATCACGACGCGTCCGCCGGTCACGGCCAGCAGCTCGAGCACCCCGTAGAGCAGCAGCAGGGCGCCCTCGACGGCGGCCAGGGAGGCGGCGACGAGCAGGGGTGCGGGGGTCTCTCGGGCGCGTGGCACGACCCAGACCCTAGGGGGCCGGGGGATGTCGAGGCGCGTCTGTGACCTAGGGAACCCTGTTGGGTACTTGTGCGCGCCGCCATCTCTTGAAAAGGTCTTATCTGCGCCCGATTTGCAAGCGCATGGCTTGTGCCTGCCTCCGCCCGCCGAGCTGTCAGCTCGGATCGGCCGCTGTACCCCTGTGTAACTCGCCCCTCTGTTGATCGACGAAAGTGAGCCTTCCAACCATGGACTGGCGCAACCGTTCCGCGTGCCTCGACGAGGACCCGGAGCTGTTCTTCCCGATCGGCAACACCGGTCCGGCCATCCTCCAGATCGAGGAGGCCAAGCAGGTGTGCCGTCGGTGCGAGGTGCGCGAGCAGTGCCTGGCCTGGGCTCTCGAGGCCGGTCAGGACCACGGGGTCTGGGGCGGCCTGAGCGAGGACGAGCGCCGGGCGATGAAGCGGCGCACCGCGCGCTCCCGCCTGCGCAGCGCCTGATCTGGCCGCGACCCGGACCGAGCCCGGCACGCGAGGGTCGCGCTACTCCAGCGGGACGTCGATCGCCGCGCGGGTGCCGCGGCCGTGCGCGCCCGCGCCCACGGCGAGCCGGCCGCCGAGCTCGGACTCGACGAGCGTGCGGACGATGGACAGCCCGAGGTGCGTCGAGGCGTCGAGATCGAACCCCTCCGGCAGCCCGCGGCCGCCGTCGACCACCTCGACCTCGAGCCGGGCCCCGACCCGGCGGGCCACGAGCTCGATGCGCTCCTCGCCCGCGTCCGGGGCGGCGCCGGGGTCGGGGGGCTCGCCGCCGGCGTAGCCGTGCTCCACGGCGTTCTGCAGCAGCTCCGTGAGCACCATCGCCAGCGGCGTGGCGGTCTCCGAGGCGAGGACGCCGAACGCGCCCTCGCGGTGCACGCGGACCCGCTCGCGCGTGGGCGCCCACGTCGGTGACGAGCCGCCCCAGCCGGTCGGCGACGTCGTCGAAGTCCACGTGCTCCTCGACCGCGTGGCTCAGCGTCTCGTGGACGATCGCGATCGAGCCCACCCGGCGCACGGCCTCCTCCAGCGACGACCGCGCCGACCCCGGGTCGGTCCGACGGGCCTGCAGGCGCAGCAGCGCGGCCACCGTCTGCAGGTTGTTCTTGACGCGGTGGTGGATCTCGCGGATGGTCGCGTCCTTCGTGACCAGCTCGCGGTCGCGGCGGCGCAGCTCGGTGACGTCGCGCAGCAGCACCAGGGCCCCGGTGCGCTCGCCGGTCGGCCGCAGCGGGATCGACCGCAGCACGAGCGCGACCTGGCCGGCGTCGATCTCGGTGTCCCGGTGCGCCCGCCCGCCCAGCACGCTGCTCAGCGCCTCCTCGTCGGGCCGGCGCCGCGGCGGCACGAGGTCGCGGGTCAGGTCCGCGAGCACCAGCCCGGCGAGGTCGCCGTGCAGGCCCAGGCGCCGGTAGACCGAGAGCGCGTTCGGGCTCGCGTAGGCCACCCGGCCGGCGGCGTCGACGCGCACGAAGCCGTCGCCCAACCCGGGGCGAGTCGGCGTGGTCGCCCCGCTCCCCCGCCGCCGGGAACGTCCCGGCCGCGATCATCTGGGTCAGCTCCCCGGCGGTCTGCAGGTAGCTCAGCTCGAGCCGGCTCGGCGTGCGCACCCCGTGCAGGTTGGTGTTGCGGCCGACGACCGCGATCACCGCGTCGCCGCGGCGCACCGGGATCATCTCGACCCGCACGGGCACGTCGTCGCGCCACTCCGGGTCCCCCTCCCGCGCGACGCGCCCCGCCGACCAGGCGCGGTCGAGCAGCGGCCGACGGCCCGCGGGGACGAAGGTCGCCGACCACGTCGTCGACGTACGCCGTCGGGCCGGTCGTCGGCCGCATCTGCGCGCCCGCCCAGAACCCCTGCCCGTCGGTGTCCGGCAACCAGAGCACGAGGTCGGCGAAGCTGAGGTCGGCGATGATCTGCCAGTCGGCCACCAGCCGGTGCAGCCAGGCGACGTCGCCGTCGTCCAGCGCGGTGTGGGCGCGCGCCAGCTCGTGGAGGGTCGGCACGCCGTCAGCCTAGGGCCACCCGCGCGGGCGGTCGGTAGCCTGCGCGCATGAGCGCGGAGACCTCGTCCAGCGAGACCGACCGGCCCCAGGGCCAGGCCCAGGGGCAGACCCAGACCCAGGGGCGGGGCCCGGAGCAGGACGAGGGCGGCGGCCACGCCGGCACGCGCGCGGTCGACGTCGCGCGGGCGCACGGCGTGGAGACCATGTTCACGCTCTCCGGGGCGCACGTCTTCCCCATGTACGACGGCGCCGTGCAGGCCGACCCGCCGATGCGGCTGATGGACGTGCGGCACGAGCAGACCGCGGCCTTCGCCGCGGAGGCGACGGGCAAGCTCACCCGGGTGCCCGGCCTCGCCGTGCTCACCGCCGGCCCCGGTGTCACCAACGGCATCAGCGCGATCGCGCAGGCCCGCTTCAACGGCTCGCCGATGGTCGTCGTGGGCGGGCGGGCGCCGCAGAACCGCTGGGGCTCCGGCAGCCTCCAGGAGCTGGACCAGCCGCCGATCGTCGAGTCGATCACCAAGCAGGCGCGCACGCTGCCGACGGCGGCCGACGTGCTGCCGGGGATGCACGAGGCGTTCACCGCGGCCCGCTCCTCCCACCGCGGCCCCGTCTTCGTCGACGTCCCGATGGACGAGCTCTTCGCGCCGGCCGCGGGCACGGCCGCCGCGCCGGGCGACGAGCACGGCGGCGAGCCGGACGGCGAGGCCGTCGCCGGCGTCGCGAGGCTGCTCGCCGCGGCCGAGCGGCCCGTCGTCGTGCTGGGCACGGACGTGTGGGCCGACGGCGCCGAGGTCGCCGCGCTGCGGCTGGTCGAGGAGGCCGGCCTGCCGGCGATCACCAACGGGATGGGCCGCGGCGTCGTCCCCGGCGGGCACCCGCTGCTGGTCACCAAGGCGCGCGGCAAGGCCCTCGGCGGCGCCGACCTCGTGGTCGTGGTGGGCACGCCCCTGGACTTCCGGCTCGGCTACGGCGTCTTCGGCGGCAAGGACGGCGCCGACCCCGCCCGCGTGGTGCACGTCGCCGACGCGGCCGACCAGGTCAGCGGCCACGCCACGCTGGCCGGCTCGATCAGCGGCGACCTGTCGCGCACGCTGGACGGGCTGCTCGCGGCCCTCCAGTCGGGCTCCGGCGCCAAGCCGGACTGGGCGGCGTGGGTCTCCGACCTCCAGGACGCCGTGGCCGCCGCGTCCGAGCGCGACCGCGCGCTGCTGACCGCCGAGGCGGACCCGGTGCACCCCGCGCGCATCTACGGCGAGCTGGTGCCGCGCCTGGCCGACGACGCCGTGGTGATCGGCGACGGGGGCGACTTCGTCTCGTTCGCCGGCAAGTACGTCGAGCCGCGGCGCCCCGGCTGCTGGCTGGACCCCGGCCCGTACGGCTGCCTCGGCGCCGGGCTGGGCGCCGCCATCGCGGCCCGGATCGCGCGCCCCTCGTCCCAGGTCGTGCTGCTGCTCGGCGACGGCGCCGCCGGCTTCTCGCTGATGGACGTCGACACCCTGGTGCGGCACGGACTGCCCGTCGTGATGGTGATGGGCAACAACTCCGCCTGGGGGTTGGAGAAGGGCCCGATGCAGATGCTCTACGGCTACGACGTCGCCGCCGACCTGAGCCCGCGCACGGCCTACGACGGGGTGGTCAAGGCCCTCGGCGGCGCCGGCGAGACCGTCACCGACCCGCGGCAGATCGGCCCGGCGCTCGACCGCGCCTTCGACTCCGGGGTGCCCTACCTCGTCAACGTGATCACCGACGTGGACGCCGCGTACCCGCGCAACACCTTCGGTGTCTGACCGGGCAGTCCGGGTCCGGCTGGCCCGCGACGACGAGCTGGACGACGTCGGCGCGGTCACGCTCGCCGCGTACGCGCCGTTCGTGCCGGCCGGCTCGGAGTACGCCGCCCAGCTGCGCGACGCCCGGGCGCGCGCGGCCGGGGCCGAGCTCTACGTCGCCGTCGGGGACGACGGGCGGGTCCGCGGCACGGTGACCGGCTGTCCGCCGGGCTCGCCCTGGCGGGAGCTCGCGGCGAGGGACGAGGGCGAGTTCCGGATGCTCGCGGTCGACCCGGCATGGGCCGGACGCGGCGTCGGCACCGCGTTGGTGCGGCGCGTGCTGGACCGGGCGCGGGAGGACGGCGCCCGCGGGATGGTGCTGTGCAGCATGGCGGAGATGACGCCGGCGCACCGGCTCTACGAGCGGCTCGGGTTCGTCCGGGACCCGGCGCGCGACTGGAGCCCCGTCGCCGGCGTCGCGCTCCTCGCGTTCATGCTGGACCTGACCGCGCCCGCCCGTGAACCGGAGGACCGATGGACGACCGCACCGCGACCCTGACCGAGACCGTGGGCCCGGAGCACACGGCGGAGGCCGTGGGCTCCGGGTCGCTGCCCGTGCTGGGCACCCCGGTGCTGCTGGCGTGGCTCGAGGCGGCCACCTGCCGGGCCGTCGAGGCGGGTGCCGCGCCCGGTCAGACCAGCGTCGGGACCCGCGTCGAGGTCGAGCACAGCCGCCCCAGCCCCGTCGGCGCGGAGATCGAGGTGACGGCGTCCGTCAGCCACGCCGACGGGCGGCTGCACCGCTGCACGGTGGCGGCCCGGCACGCGGACGGCACGGTGGTGGCCACCGGCGAGATCACCCGCGTCGTGGTCGACGCCGAGCGCTTCCTCGCCCGGCTCGCCTGAGGGCGGCCGGGCGGCGGCTCAGCAGTTGGGGCGCTTGCCGTGGTTCGCGTTCTTCTTGCGCCGGGAGCGGCGCTTGCGACCCCTCTTGCTCATGGCTGCCTCCTAGTGCGGCGTCTCTCCTGGACGTGGCCCCCGTGACGAGGGCCGAGGGGAATCCTCCCACGCCGCCGGGAACGGGCCGAATCGAGCCCCGCTCAGGAGTCGCTGATGCGGACCTGCACCTCGCGCAGCTGCGTCAGCACGCGGTCGCGCAGCGCCTCGGGCGCCTGCTCGGCGCAGGAGCGGGCCACGATCGTCTTGACGGTGCGCTGCAGGTCGTAGCGCTCCAGGCAGGGCCCACACTCGTCGAGGTGCCGCTGGACCTCGGTGCAGTCGGCCGCGTCGAGCTCGTTGTCGAGGAAGTAGACGATCCGCTCGATGTAGTCGACGCACTCCTCGGCCACGACATCGTCCTCGTGGTCGTGACCGTGGGCCACGGCGTGCGCGCGGGCCGGGTCGGGGGGCGTCGGCGTGCTCATGCGTCGTCCCCGGGCACGGACCCGCTCGGCAGCAGGTCGTGGGCGCGGACGTGGTCGGAGAGCATGTCGCGCAGCTGGCGACGGCCGCGGTGCAGCCGGGACATCACGGTCCCGATCGGCGTGTCCATGATCTCGGCGATCTCCTTGTACGGGAATCCCTCGACGTCGGCGAGGTAGACGGCAAGCCGGAACTCCTCGGGAAGCCGCTGCAGCGCGTCCTTCACCTCGGAGTCCGGCAGGTGCTCGAGCGCCTCGGTCTCCGCGGACTTCAGGCCGCTGGAGCTGTGCGACTCGGCGCGGTGCAGCTGCCAGTCCTCGACGTCCTCGGACATCGACTGCTGGGGCTGACGCTGCTTCTTGCGATAGCTGTTGATGAAGGTGTTCGTGAGGATCCGGTACAGCCACGCCTTCAGGTTCGTGCCGGGGCGGTACTGGTGGAAGGAGGAGTACGCCTTCGCGAACGTCTCCTGCACCAGGTCCTCGGCGTCCGCGGGGTTGCGGGTCATCCGCATCCCGGCGCTGTAGAGCTGGTCGAGGAACGGCAGGGCGTCCCGCTGGAAGCGCTCCGAGCGCTCCTCGGGGGTCTCGGTCGCGACGTCGACCTCGCCCTGGTCGGGCGGGTTCGCCACCTGGGGTCGGTCGGCTGGGGCTTCACTCATCGCCGCCCAGCCTAGCCGCGGCCCGCGTGGCCCCGGGGCCACCTCGGTGCCGCGGGCGCCGTCCTGCGTCATCACGAGCATGGGGTGGGAACGCGCGCCCCCGGCAGGATGTTCCCGAGCCCGGGCCACCGGGCCTCGATACGCCGGCTCGCTTCGCTCGCGCGGCTACTGAACCAGCGAGCGGCCCCGGTGGTCGAGTGCCCGGGTTCGCTGGTCGAGTAGCGCGCGCAGCGCGCGTATCGAGACCCGTCCCGCTAGCCGGTGACCTCGCGGGTGATCCACTCCAGCGCGGACTCGACGAGCACGTCCTCGACCTCGTCGGGCGTGACGCCCGATCGCTTGCCGACGGCGAAGCCGTGGTCGGCCGCCGGCACCACGCACATGTCCACGTGCTCGAGGGCCTCGGGGAACTCCTCCGGCCGGCCGAAGGGGTCGCGCTCGCCCTGCACCACGAGCACCGGGACGCCGGCCCGCTCCAGCTCGCCCGCCCGGGACTTCTCGGGCCGCCCGGGCGGGTGCAGCGGGAAGGCGAGCGCGAGGCAGCCCGCGGCGCCGAGGGCCGCCGAGCAGCGCGCGGCCGACCGCGCCCCGGCCGATCGCCCGCCGAGCACCAGCGGCGTGGCGCCGCGCATCGAGCCGACGACGGCGGTGAGCGCCTCGTCGAGCGTGCGGGGCGGGCCGGCCAGCCGCTTGCCCGCGACCCGCCACGGCTGCTCCATCAGGGTCACGGTGACGCCGTTGCGCGGCAGCCCGGCGGCCAGGGCCTGCAGGTCGGGCGCCTCGATGCCGCCGCCGGCGCCGTGCTGGAGCAGCAGCCGCGCCGTGGGCCGGCGCGCGCGCCGGGTGTGCAGCCGCGCCGGCCCGTGCGGGGTGCTGACGATGCGCTCCTCCACGCCGCTCAGCCTCGCAGCCGGCCCGCCGCGTCCGCCGGCAGGTCGAGGAGGGTCTCGGGCACCTCGTCCTGCACGGCGTCGGGCACGTCCTCGAGCGGCAGCGGCTCGACCAGGTCGGCGCCGTTGTTGCGCACGTTCGAGACGCGCGCCGAGACCGGGTACGCCTCCAGCCCGCCCGGCGCCGCCGGGGCCAGCAGCGCCAGCAGCTCGTCCTTGTCGGCGGCGCGCGGGTCGAGCCAGGCGCCGCGGCGCCCGGGCGCGACCATGAGCGGCATCCGGTCGTGGATGTGGCCCAGGTCGTCCTCGGCCTGCGTGGTCAGCACCGTGCAGGTCCAGCGGAAGCGGTCGGGGTCGTCCTCGGCACGGGTCGGGTCGCGCCAGATCTCGTAGAGCCCCGCCATCGCCAGCACCCCGCCGTCGCGGGGGCGGATGAAGAAGGGCTGCTTGCGCGGCTTGCCGGCCCGGGTGCGTTCGCTGGTCGGGTACCACTCGAAGTAGCCGTCCGCGGGCAGCAGGCAGCGCCGCGACGCGAAGGCCTTGCGGTACGCCGGCTTCTCGGCCACCGTCTCGACGCGGGCGTTGATCATCCGGTTGCCGATCGAGGGGTCCTTGGCCCACGAGGGGACCAGCCCCCAGCGCACCACCCGCAGCTGGCGCTGCGGCTGCTCGGCGACGTCCTCGTCGGACTCGCGGCGCGGCGGGCGCTCGACGACGGCGTAGACCTCCTTGGTCGGCGCCACGTTCCAGTCGGGCTCGAGCGGCCCCGGGATCCGGCTCTCCTCGACCTCGAACTCCTCGACCAGGTCCTCGGGGCGCCGGCTGGAGGCGTAGCGACCGCACATGCTGCACAGGCTAGGGGGTCGCGGCACCCGCGTGCAGGGCCAACGGCCAGGGCAGCCGCCACGCGTCCGACGCGGCGCGGCAGCGAGTGCGCCGCGGCCACGACGACCGGTCGCCTTGCCGGGTGAATGGCGGTGTGCGGATCGTGTAGACAAGGGCCATGACCGTCTCCAGGCTCATCGCCCGCCCGATGCTCGCGACCATGTTCATCACGGGAGGCATCAACGCCCTGCGCAACGCCTCCGCGCTGGCCCCGGCCGCCGAGCCCGTCGCCGACAAGGTCGTGCCCGAGGTGAAGAAGCGGGCGCCGCAGGTGCCGCTGCCCGAGGACCCCGTCAACCAGGTGCGGCTCAACGGCGCCGTGCAGGTGGTGGCGGGCCTCGCGCTGGCCACGGGCAGGGCCCCGCGCCTCTCCGCCCTGGCACTCGCCGGCACGCTGGTGCCCACCACGCTCGCCGGCCACGCCTTCTGGCAGGAGTCCGACAAGGACGCCCGCGCCGACCAGCAGATCCACTTCTTCAAGAACGTCTCGATGCTGGGCGGGCTGCTCATCGCCGCCGGCGACACCGAGGGCAAGCCGGGCGTCGCGTGGCGCGCCAGGCGTGCCGCGAAGGACGCGCGCCGCGAGGCCGGCCATCTCGCCGGGTCCGCGCGCCGCGAGGCCAAGCTCGCGGCGGCCCAGGTCTCCTGAGCAGTCTCCTGAGCAGTCTCCTGAGCAGTCTCCGGACGCGTCGCCGGAGCATCCCTGCGGCCGTCGGGGGCGCGCTCGCTACCCTGCGGACGTGAGCGAGCGCCTCCCCGACCCGTGGCCGGCGCCCCTGGCCGGCGGCCCGGTGCGGGCGTCGGTCGCGCTGCCCGGCAGCAAGTCGCTGACGAACCGCGCCCTCGTGCTCGCCGCGCTGGCCGAGGGGCCGTCCGTCGTCCGCCGCGCCCTGCGCTCGCGCGACACCGAGCTGATGGCGGGCGCGCTGACCGCCCTCGGCTCGCGGGTCGACACCGGCGGCGACGACTGGACGGTCGAGCCCGGCGCGTTCGACCGCGCCGCCGCGGTCGACTGCGGCCTCGCCGGCACCGTCGCCCGCTTCGTCCCCCCGGTCGCCGGCCTGTCGTCGGCGGACGTCGCCTTCGACGGTGACCCGCACATGCGGACGCGGCCCGTGGGCGAGGTGCTCACCGCGCTCCGCGGCCTCGGCGTCGAGGTGGACGACGGCGCCCGCGGCGCCCTGCCCTTCACCGTGCGCGGCCGCGGCACCGTCCCGGGCGGCACCGTCGTCATCGACGCGTCGGCGTCCAGCCAGTTCGTCTCCGCGCTGCTGCTCGCCGGCGCGCGCTACGAGCGCGGGGTCGACGTCCGCCACGACGGCAGGCCGATGCCGTCCGCGCCGCACGTCGAGATGACGGTCGCGATGCTGCGTCGGCACGGCGTCGAGGTCGACGACGCCGACGCGAACCGCTGGGCCGTCGCCCCGGGGCCGGTGCGCGCCGTCGACCACGACGTCGAGCCCGACCTGAGCAACGCCGCCCCCTTCCTCGCGCTCGCGGCCGTCACCGGGGGCGCCGTCACGGTCGAGGACTGGCCCACCGAGACCACCCAGGCCGGCGACGCGCTGCGCGACATCCTCGCGGCGATGGGCTGCGGGGTCGAGCGGGTCGCCCCGGGCTCCCCCGGTGCCGGGCGCGGCGGGCTGCGCGTGAGCGGCCCGGAGACGCTGACCGGCGTCGACCTCGACCTGCACGACGTGGGCGAGCTGGCGCCGGTGGTGGCTGCCACCTGCGCCCTGGCGGGCTCGCCCTCCCGGCTCCGCGGCATCGCGCACATCCGCGGCCACGAGACCGACCGGCTCGCGGCCCTCGCGCGCGAGCTCGGGGCGCTCGGCGCCGACGTCACCGAGCACCCGGACGGGATCGAGCTGCGGCCGGCGCCGCTGCACGGCGGCGTGTTCGCGACGTACGCCGACCACCGGATGGCCCACGCGGGCGTCGTCGTCGGGGCCGCCGTCCCCGGCGTCGCCGTCGCGGACGTCGCGACGACGGCCAAGACGTTCCCGGGCTTCGCCCGGGTGTGGGCCGGGCTGTTCCCGGGCGAGCAGCCGTGAGCCGCTGGGACGAGCACGACCACGAGCACTACGAGCGGCCGCGCCGCCGCACGCAGCCCCGCACCAAGGAGCGTCCTTCCTACGACGACGCGCCGGTCGGCGTGGTGACCACGGTCGACCGCGGCCGCTGGACCGTGCTGGTCGGCGACCGGGTCGTCACGGCGATGAAGGCGCGAGCGCTGGGCCGCAAGGGGGTCGTCACCGGCGACCGGGTGCGCGTCGTCGGCGACACCAGCGGCGCCCCTGGCAGCCTGGCCCGCATCGCCGAGGTGGAGGAGCGGCGCACCGTGCTGCGGCGCACCGCCGACGACACCGACCCCCACGAGCGGGTCGTCGTCGCCAACGCCGACCAGCTCGTCGTGGTCACGGCGCTCGCCGACCCCGAGCCCCGCCCGCGCCTGCTCGACCGCGCGCTCGTGGCGGCGTACGACGCCGGCATGGAGCCGCTGCTGTGCCTGACCAAGGCCGACCTCGCCGACCCGGAGCCGCTGCTGGCGACCTACCGCCCGCTGGGGGTGCCGTGGCTGGTCACCCGGGGCGGCCCCGGCGGAGTCACCGACCTCGACGAGCTGCGGGACCGCCTCGCGGGCCGGGTCAGCGTGCTCGTCGGGCACTCGGGCGTCGGGAAGTCCACGCTGGTCAACGCACTCGTGCCCGAGGCCCACCGGGAGACCGGGCACGTGAACGCCGTCACGGGCCGCGGCCGGCACACGTCGGTCTCGGCGCTGATGCTGCCGTTGCCGATGCCGCATCCCGGCGGGACGCCCGGGGAGGCCGGCTGGATCATCGACACGCCGGGGATCCGGTCGTTCGGCCTGGCCCACGTGCGTCCCGGCGACCTGATCGAGGCGTTCCCCGACCTCGCCGAGGCGACCGCCGCCTGCCCGCGCGGGTGCACCCACGGGGGCACCGAGCCCGAGTGCGGGCTGGACGCCGCCGCGGCGTCGGGGGGCGTCGACCCCGACCGCCTGGACTCCTTCCGGCGCCTGCTGGCCGCCCGCGAGGCCGGCGACGACTGAGCGCCGCCGGGGCCTACCCTGTGCCGCATGCCACCCGGTGCCGACCACACGGACGACCTGCGCCTCGCGCACGTGCTCGCCGACGACGCCGACTCGCTCACCACGGCACGGTTCAAGGCGCTCGACCTGCACGTGATGAGCAAGCCGGACCTGACCCCGGTGACCGACGCCGACCAGGCCGTCGAGGAGGGCATCCGCCGCACGCTGAAGCAGACCCGCTCCCGGGACGCCGTGCTCGGCGAGGAGCAGGGCTCCACCGGGCACAGCCAGCGGCAGTGGATCGTCGACCCGATCGACGGCACCAAGAACTTCGTCCGCGGCGTGCCCGTCTGGGCGACGCTGATCGCCCTCGCCATCGACGGCGAGGTGGTGATGGGCCTGGTCTCGGCGCCGCAGCTGCAGCGCCGCTGGTGGGCCTCGCGCGGCAACGGGGCCTGGACGGGCAAGTCGCTGCTCAAGGCGACGCAGTGCCACGTCTCCGACGTGCGGCAGGTCGAGGACGCCTCCTTCTCCTACTCCTCGCTGACCGGCTGGGAGGAGCGCGGCCAGCTCGACGACGTGCTCTCGCTGGCCCGCCGGGTGTGGCGCACCCGCGCCTACGGTGACTTCTGGTCCTACGTGCTCCTCGCCGAGGGCGCCGTCGACCTGGCCGCCGAGCCCGACCTCGAGACGTACGACATGGCGGCGCTGGACGTGATCGTGCGCGAGGCCGGCGGCACCTTCTCCTCCCTCGACGGCACCCCCGGCCCGTGGGGCGGCAACGCCCTGGCGAGCAACGGCCACCTGCACGACGCGGCCCTGGGCTTCCTCGGCGCCTCCCGCGACGACTCGGACCCCGACGAGCCGGCGCGGGAGCAGGGGTCGGTCAGCCGGCTGCGGGGACGGCGTCCCGGGCAGGACCTGCCGCCCCTCTGACGGCTCGCCGCGCGGCCCGGGCCGCGCCCGCGCGTCTCACCGGGAGCGTCGGTACTTCCGCCGGGGCACCCCGAGCCCTACCGTTGAGTCTCCGGACGCGAGGAGGCTGCGGTGAAGATCAAGGACGTGCTGCGGGCGAAGGCCAGCCACGAGGTGGTGACGGTCAGCCCCGAGGCGGGCGTGCGGGACCTCGTGGCCCAGCTCGCGGAGCACAACGTCGGAGCGCTGATCGTGAGCAGCGACGGCGAGACGCTGGACGGGATCGTCTCCGAGCGCGACGTGGTGCGCTTCCTGCACCACGAGGGCACCGTCGTGAACAACACCGTCGGCGCGATCATGACCACCGAGGTGGAGACCTGCACCCCCGACGACGACGTCGAGGAGCTGATGCGGACGATGACCCGCCGGCGCATCCGGCACGTGCCCGTCGTCGTGGACGGCACCCTGCGCGGGATCATCAGCATCGGCGACGTCGTCAAGCACCGCATCGACCAGCTCGAGTTCGAGCGCGACCAGCTGGACCACTACGTGAGCCAGGGCGGCTGAACACCCGCCCGGGGGTGTGCTGCTCCTCCGGACGCGAGAACGTGGTACCGACATGCTCGAGGCGATCACCGGCCTGGCGATGGTCGGCGCACTCATCGGCGCGATCCTCGCGGTCGACCTGCTGCTCTCGCGGCGGGAGCGCCGCCGGCTCGCCGCGGGCGGTGCCCCCGCAGGGGTCGCGGGGCGGCGCCGCAGGAACCGCGCGGCCAACGAGGGGCGGGCCGCCAGCCAGGCGAACGGCATGTCGAGCACCACCTACCTCGGCTGACAGACTGCCGGGCATGGAGAAGCCCGAGATCGACTTTCCCGACTTCGACCCGCCCGCCGACCTCGTGGTCACCGAGCTGGCCGAGGGCGACGGCGCACAGGCGGCCGCCGGCCAGAACGTGGCGGTGCACTACGTGGGGGTCTCGCACTCCACGGGCGAAGAGTTCGACGCGTCCTGGAACCGGGGCGAGCCGCTGCGGTTCCGCCTCGGCATCGGCCAGGTCATCGCGGGCTGGGACCAGGGCGTGCAGGGCATGCGTGTCGGCGGCCGCCGGCACATCGTCATCCCGCCCCACCTCGGGTACGGCGACCGGGGCGCCGGCGGCGTCATCGCCCCCGGCGAGACCCTGATCTTCGTGGTGGACCTGCTCGAGGTCTCCTGAGGCCCGCCGCCAGGCGGGCGCCCTACCAGGGCAGGTCGTCGGGGTCGGGCGCCTCGTCCTCGGTGACCACCCGCGCAGCCGGGCCGCCCCCGCCCGGCCCGTCGGCGGCGTCCGGGTCGACCAGGGCCACGACGTCCCCCGGCACGAGCTGGCGGCCGCGGCGCGTCTCGGTCTCGCCGTTCACGCGCACCAGGCCCTCGGTCACCAGCGGTCTGGCCTCGGCGCCGCTCTCGACCAGGTTGGCGAGCTTGAGGAACTGGCCGAGCCGGATCGACTCGTCGCGGATCGGGACGTCGTGGGGCTCGGACACCGCCCCAGTCTCGCGCACCCCGACGGCGCCACCCCCGGCGCCACCCCCCGGCGGACGTCATACGAGGCGGTCGCGATGACCACCGGACCGGATGACGCTGCGCCGCCACGTCATACGGAGCGGTCGCTGTCGCAGCCTGATCGTATGACGTCCGCTGCGGAACCGGGCGCGGCCGCGCCACCCGCGGCTCACCCCCACGACGCTTGACCTCGCCCGCACCAGCGTCAAGACTTCGAGGGCTTGTGGAAGGTCCACCACTGATGCAGACGAGCTGGGGCGAGCGCCGTGGGCAAGAGCCATGTGGAGTACGCGAAGGCCCGGGAGGGTTACGCGGAGCATCGCCAGCTGAAGGCGGGTGCCGCCGGGTGGATCCTGCTCGCCGGGCTCGGCGTCAGCTACGTCATCTCCGGCGACTTCGCCGGCTGGAACTTCGGCATCGCCGAGGGCGGCTGGGGTGGGCTGCTCATCGCGACGGTCCTGATGGGGATCATGTACACCTGCATGGTCTTCGGTCTCGCCGAGATGTCGTCGACCCTGCCGACCGCAGGCGCCGGCTACGGCTTCGCGCGCCGGGCCCTCGGCCCCACGGGCGGCTTCGCGACGGGCATCGCCGTGCTGATCGAGTACGCCGTGGCGCCGGCCGCGATCTCGGTGTTCATCGGCGGCTACATCGAGGCGCTCGGGCTCTTCGGGATCACCGACGGCTGGTGGATCTACCTCGTCTTCTACGTCTTCTTCGTCGGCGTGCACCTCTGGGGCGTCGGCGAGGCCCTCAAGCTGATGCTCGGCATCACCGCGGTGGCCGCGGTCGCGCTCATCGCGACCGTGGTCGGCCTGATCCCCAAGTTCGACGCGAGCAACCTCACCAACATCGCCGCCGACGGGTCGTTCATGTCGAGCAGCTTCCTGCCGCTCGGGATCTCGGGTGCGCTGGCGGCCTTCGTCTACGGCATCTGGTTCTTCCTCGCCGTCGAGGGCGTGCCGCTCGCCGCGGAGGAGAGCAACGACCCGAAGAAGGACATGCCGCGCGGGATCATCACCGCGATGCTGATCCTGCTCGTCTTCGCCGCGTTCATCCTGACCGTGGTGCCGGGCGCCGCGGGCGCCGACGTGATGGGCGAGTCCAGCAACCCGCTGCCCGAGGCGATCCGCACGGCCTACAACGGCAACACGTTGCTGGCCGACTTCGTGAACTACGCGGGCCTCGCCGGCCTGATCGCCAGCTTCTTCTCGATCATCTACGGCTACTCCCGCCAGCTCTTCGCGCTCTCCCGCGCGGGCTACCTGCCGACCTGGCTGTCCCTGACGGGGAGCCGCAAGACCCCCTGGGTCGCGCTGATCGTGCCGGGCACCGTCGGCTTCCTGCTGGCCGCGATCGTGCGCGACGGCGACATCCTGATCAACATCGCCGTCTTCGGCGCCACGGTCTCCTACGTGCTGCTCAACCTCTCGCACATCATGCTGCGCCGCCGCGAGCCCGACCTGGAGCGCGGCTACCTCACCCCGGGCGGGGTCGGGACGACCGGCGTGGCGCTGGTGCTCAGCATGGTGGCCGTGATCGCCACCTTCGTGGTGGACGTGCGGGCCGCCGGCATCACCGCCGCGGTGTTCCTCGCGTTCCTCGCGTACTTCTGGTTCTACAGCCGCCACCACCTGGTGGCCTCGGCGCCCGAGGAGGAGTTCTCGCAGATCGAGGCCTCGGAGTCCGAGCTGCGCTGACGCCCTCCGGGCACCGAAGCACCCCGACCGCTCGCCCCACGACCCTCACTGGAGCATGCCCATGACCGAGAACCCCGGATCCGACCACCCGCGCAACCCCCGGATGCTCACGGTCGACGAGGTCCGCGCAGCCATCATCGCCGGGGACGTGGAGACGGTCGTCGTCGCCTTCACGGACATGCAGGGCCGGCTCCAGGGCAAGTACCTGCACGCCGCGTACTTCCTCGAGCACGCGCTCGGCGACGGGATCGAGGGCTGCAACTACCTGTTGGCCGTCGACACCGAGATGAACACCATCGAGGGCTACGAGATCTCCTCGTGGGAGTCGGGCTACGGCGACATGGAGTTCGAGCTCGACCTGGACACCCTGCGCTGGGTGCCCTGGCTCGAGGGCACCGTGATGGTGCAGTGCGACCTCGCCACCACCGACGGGGTCCCCGTGCCGATGTCGCCGCGCGCCATGCTGCGCGCCCAGGTCGACAAGGCCGCCGCGCACGGCTGGAAGGCCGTCGCCGGCACCGAGCTGGAGTTCGTCGTCTACAAGGACAGCTTCGAGGAGGCGCTCGACAAGGACTACCGCGACCTCGTGCCGGCCAACCAGTACAACGTCGACTACTCGGTGATGGGCTCGGCGCGCGTCGAGCCGCTGCTGCGGCGGATCCGGCGGGACATGTACCAGGCGGGCATGGTCGTGGAGTCCGCGAAGGGCGAGTGCAACTTCGGCCAGCACGAGATCGGCTTCCTCTACGACGACGTGATCACGACCGCCGACAACCACAGCGTCTACAAGACCGGCGCGAAGATGATCGCCTCCGACATGGGCTGCTCCCTGACCTTCATGGCCAAGCCGAACGACCGCGAGGGCAGCTCCTGCCACATCCACCTCTCGCTGCGCGGGCTCGACGACAGCGCCGTCTTCTGGGACGAGGAGCAGAACACCCGCACGCCTCTCTACGACAGCTTCATCGCGGGTGTGCTGGCCACGATGAGCGAGTTCACGCTCTTCTACGCGCCGAACATCAACTCCTACAAGCGCTTCGCCCCCGGCTCCTTCGCGCCGACGGCGGTCGCCTGGGGCATGGACAACCGCAGCTGCTCGGTGCGGCTGGTCGGCGAGGGGCCCGGCGCCCGCCTGGAGAACCGCCTGCCCGGCGGGGACGCGAACCCCTACCTCGCCCTGGCGGCGATGATGGCCGGCGGTCTCTACGGCATCGAGAACGAGCTCGAGCTGGAGCCGATGATGGAGGGGAGCGCCTACGACTCCGACGCGCCACACGTGCCGCGCACGCTGCACGAGGCACGCGACCTCTTCCGGGACTCCAAGATCGCCCGGCAGGTGTTCGGCGACGCCGTGGTCGAGCACTACGTGCACTACGCCGACGTGGAGGTCGCCGCGTTCGACGCCGCGGTGACCGACTGGGAGCTCCGGCGCGGCTTCGAGCGACTGTGAGCCCGCAGGGCCCGCGGGCCCCGCGGATCGGCCTCACCACCTATTACAAGGAGGCCGCCTGGGGCGACTGGCGGCGCACCGCGGCACTCACCCCGTCGACGTACGTCGAGGCGGTGGTGCGCTCCGGCGGCACCCCGCTGCTGCTGCCGCCGGTCGGCACCGACACCTCCGTCCTCGAGGTCCTGGACGCACTCGTCGTCATCGGCGGCAGCGACCTGGAGCCCGAGCGGTACGGCCAGGACCCGCACCCCGCGACCGCGCCCGAGCCCTACCGGGACGACCACGACCTGGCGCTGGTCCACGCCGCGCTGGGGGGCGGCACCCCGCTGCTGGCGATCTGCCGGGGCATCCAGGTGCTCAACGTGGCCCTCGGCGGCACCCTGCACCAGCACGTGCCGGACGTCGTCCCCGAGGTGATGCTCGACCCCGAGGGCAGCTCGATGTACCGCCCCGCCCCGGGGCAGTACGGCACCGTCGAGGTGCGCACCGAGCCGGGCTCGCGGGTCGCCGCGATCCTGGGTGAGCGCACCACCGCCCCCTGCTACCACCACCAGGCCATCGACCGCGTCGCCGAGGGCCTGCGGGTGACGGCCAGCTCGGACGACGGGCTGGTGCAGGCGCTCGAGCCGGAGGGGCCACACTGGGCGCTGGCGGTGCAGTGGCACCCCGAGGAGGACCCCACCGACGACCGGCTCTTCGCCGCCCTCGTCGCCGCGGCCCGCGACGACCCCACCCCTGCCCGAGAGGAGCACCGATGACCACGACCGTGCTCAACCCGTCCACCGGCGCACAGATCGACGAGGTGGAGAGCCTCGACCGGGAGGCCACCGACGCGGCGATCGCCCGCTCGGAGCGTGCCCTCGTCACGTGGCGGCGGACGACGCCGGCCGACCGCGCCCTGCTGCTGCGGCGGTTCGCCCAGCAGGTCGACGACCACGTCGAGGAGCTGGCCCGGCTCGAGGTCACGAACTCCGGGCACACGGTCGGGAACGCGCGCGGCGAGGCGGGCAACGTCCGCGACGTCCTGAACTACTACGCCGGCGCACCGGAGCGGCACCTCGGCCAGCAGATCCCGGTCGCCGGCGGCACCACCGTGACCTTCCACGAGCCGATCGGCGTGGTCGGCGTCATCGTGCCCTGGAACTTTCCGATGCCGATCGCCGGCTGGGCGATCGGCCCGGCGCTGGCCGCCGGCAACACGGTCGTGCTGAAGCCGGCCGAGCTGACGCCGCTGACGGCGCTGCGGCTGGCGGAGCTGGCGCGCGAGGCCGGGATCCCCGAGGACGTGCTGCAGGTGCTCCCCGGCCGCGGGTCGGTCGTCGGCGAGCGCTTCGTGACCCACCCGTCGGTGCGCAAGGTCGTCTTCACCGGGTCGACGGAGGTCGGCAAGGGCGTGATGCGCGGCTGCGCAGACCAGGTCAAGCGCGTCACGCTCGAGCTCGGCGGCAAGAACGCCAACATCGTCTTCGCGGACGCTGACCTGAGCGCCGCGGCCCGCTCCGCCCCGGCCGGGGCGTTCGACAACGCCGGGCAGGACTGCTGCGCGCGCTCCCGGCTGCTCGTCCAGCGCTCGGCGCTCGACGACTTCCTCGCCGAGCTCGAGCCGGCGGTGCGCGACTTCCGCTGCGCCGACCCCGCCGACGAGTCCACCCTGATGGGGCCGATGATCTCGGCCGCGCAGCGCGATCACGTGGCCGGCTACGTCGAGGGCCGGGACGTGCTCGCCCAGGGAAGCTGCCCCAGCGGCGACGGCTTCTGGTTCCCGCCCACGGTCCTCGAGGCCGGCGGTGTGGACGACCCGGCCTTCGTCGACGAGATCTTCGGCCCGGTGATCAGCGTGCTGCCGTTCGACGACGAGGACGAGGCGGTGCGGATCGCCAACGACACCGAGTACGGCCTCGCGGGCTCGATCTGGACCCGCGACGTGGGCCGGGCGCTGCGTGTCTCCCGCGGGATGGAGGCGGGCAACATCTCGGTCAACTCGCACGGCGCCGTCCGCCACAACACCCCGTTCGGCGGCTTCAAGCAGTCGGGCCTGGGCCGCGAGCTGGGCCCCGCCGCGCTGGAGTCGTTCTCCGAGCTGAAGACTGTCTTCCTCGCCGACGACTGACCCCGCCGCACAGCCAGGAGACTCCGATGATCCAGCAGATCGACCTGACCCAGCGACTCCGCGACCGGGTGGCGGTGGTCACCGGCGGCGCGAGCGGGATCGGCCTGGCCACGGTCCGGCGGTTCGCGGCCGAGGGCGCGCGCGTGGTGGTCGCCGACATCTGCGACCCGCAGCTCGGTGAGAGCGTGGCCGGCGAGGTCGGCGGCCTGTTCGTGCGCACCGACGTGACGGACGAGGAGCAGGTCAAGGCCCTCTTCGCCCGCACCCAGGAGGCCTACGGGTCCGTCGACATCGCCTTCAACAACGCAGGCATCGCGCCGCCCGAGGACGACTCGATCCTCACCACCGAGACCGACGTCTGGCGGCGGGTCCAGGAGGTGAACCTCACCAGCGTCTACTACTGCTGCCGGCACGTGCTGCCGTACATGCTCGACCAGGGCCGCGGCTCGATCATCAACACGGCCTCGTTCGTGGCCGTGATGGGCGCGGCGACGTCGCAGATCTCCTACAGCGCCTCGAAGGGCGCGGTGCTGTCGATGTCGCGCGAGCTGGGCGTGCAGTTCGCGCGCAAGGGCGTGCGGGTGAACGCGCTGTGCCCCGGGCCGGTGAACACCCCGCTGCTGCAGGAGCTGTTCGCCGCGGACCCCGAGGCGGCGGCGCGGCGGATGGTGCACCTGCCCATGGGCCGGTTCGCCGAGGTGGAGGAGCTCGCGGCGGCGGCGGCCTTCCTGGCCAGCGACGACTCGTCGTTCATCACCGCCAGCGAGTTCCTCGTGGACGGCGGCACGAACGCCGCCTACGTCACCCCCCTCGACGGCGAGTAGGGCCGGGACTCACGCCCACTCGGCACTCCCCACCGCCGAGTGGGCGCCAGTCCCCAGCCCAGACCCAGACCTGCACGGGGATTCACGCCCACTCGGCACTCCCCGGCCGAGCAGCGCTCAGCCGAGCAGCACCACGAGGGCGTGGATGACCACGCCGACCAGGCCGCCCACGACGGTGCCGTTGATCCGGATGAACTGCAGGTCGCGGCCCACGTGCAGCTCGATGCGGCGGGCGGCCTCCTCGCCGTCCCAGCGCTCGATCGTGTGCGTGATGACGGTGGTCAGCTCGGTGCCGTAGCGCTCGGCGACGAAGGCCGCGGCGTCGGCGGCGAGGCCGTCGACGACCGCGCGCAGGCCGGCGTCGTGCTCGAGCCGCTGGGCCGCCCGGGTGATCTCGGCGAGCGCGCGTCGGCGCACCTCGCCGTCCTGGTCGCGCAGCGACCCCAGGAGCGCCCGGCGCAGCGCGTTCCACAGGGACACGGCGGTGGCCACGGTCGTGGGGCTGTCGAGCACGCGCTCCTTGAACGCCTCCGTGCGGGCTCGGGTGGCGTCGTCGAGCTGGAGGTCGTGCGCGAGCCGCCGCAGCCAGGAGTCGAGCGCGGCCCGGGCCCGGTGCTGCGGGTCGTCGCGGATGTCCCGCACCCAGCGCGTGGCCTCGAGGTGCACCCGCGAGGTCACGGCCTCGTTGAGCCGCTCCGGGGCCCACCACGGCGCCCGCTCCCCCAGCACCTCGGTCACGATCTCCTCGTTCTCGAGCAGCCAGGCGTGCAGCTCGTCGAGCACCAGGTCGACCAGCCCGTGGTGCAGGTCGTCGCGGAGCACCTCGGCCAGCATCTGGCCGGCCAGCGGGGCGACCGGCTCCTCCCGGAACCGGGGCAGCAACGCGTCGGAGACGAGCGCCGCGACGTGCTCGTCGCGCACCCGCCCCAGCGCCGCTGCGGCCAGCGTCGCGCCCTCGTCCGCCACGCGGCGGGCGTGCTCCGGGTCGCGCAGCCAGGCGCCGATGCGGGCCGCGGGCTCCGCGGCGAGCACGCGCTCGCGCACGATGCGCTCGTGCAGGAAGTTCTCGGCGACGAACTCCTGCAGGCCCTTGCCGAGCTCGTCCTTCCGCTTGGGCACCAGCGCCGTGTGCGGCACGGGGATGCGCAGCGGGTGCCGGAAGAGGGCGGTGACCGCGAACCAGTCCGCGATCGCGCCGATCATGGCCGCCTCGGCGCCGGCCTCGACGAAGCCCCAGAAGCCGCCGCGGTCGCGCGCGAGCAGGAACACCACGGCGGCGAGGACGAGCAGCGACCCCGCGACGACCCGCATCCTGCGCAACCCGCGCCGGCGCTCCTCGTCGGCCTCCGGGCCGGCCCCCGCGACCGACGGCCCCGGGGCAGGCGTGCCGCTCATCGGGGCGGCTCCGTGACCGCGTGGTCACCGACCAGCAGCGTCGGGGTCAGTCCCGCGACGACGGAGACCCGCACCGGCGTCCCCACCGGGATGCGGACGCCGTGCGGCTGCCAGGAGCGCACACCGCGACCCGAGGCCAGCCGGACGTGGTGCAGCACGAAGGCCCCGTGGTACTCGACGGCCGCGACCGTTGGCGCCTCGCCCGCTGGCGCGCCGGGGCCCAGCGGCTCCAGCGCCACCTCGTGCGGCCGGAGCACGACGTCGACCTCGACGTCGCTGGTCCCCCACCCCGGGACCGTCGAGACCACGCCGATCTCGCAGGTCAGCAGCGCGTGGTGCACGTGCGCGGGCAGGAAGTCGGCGTCGCCCATGAAGGAGGCGACGAAGCGAGTCGCCGGCTGCTCGAAGACGCAGTCGGGTGTGTCCACCTGCTCGGCCACGCCGCGGTTCATCACCACCACGCGGTCGCCGGTGCTGAGCGCCTCCGTCTGGTCGTGGGTGACCAGCACCGCGGTCGTCCCGGTCGCCCGCAGCACGCCGACGAGCTCGGCGCGCACCTGGGCTCGCAGGCTCTCGTCGAGCGAGGAGAAGGGCTCGTCGAGCAGCACCACCTCGGGCCGGGGTGCCAGCGCCCGCGCCAGCGCCACCCGCTGCTGCTCGCCGCCCGAGAGCTCGTGGGGGAAGCGCTGGGCCATCTCACCGAGCCGGACGAGGTCGAGCACCTCGCGCACCCGCGCGTTCCGCTGCGCGGCGGGTTGGCCGTGCAGCCCGAACGCGACGTTGCGGGCGACGCTCAGGTGCGGGAACAGCGCGTGGTCCTGGAAGACCATCCCGACCCGGCGCTTCTCGGGCGCGAGGTTGCGCCGGGAGTCGGCGACCACGTCGCCGGCGATCGCCACGCAGCCGTCGTCCGGCCGCTCGAGCCCGGCGACCAGCCGCAGCGCCGTCGACTTGCCGCACCCGGACGGGCCGATCAGCGCCACGATCTCGCCGGGCGTCACGACCAGGTCGAGGGCCCGCACCGCCGAGACAGCGCCGAAGGACTTCGAGACGCCCTCCAGCACCAGGGCGGGCGGCTGCTCGCGGTCCTCCATGTCAGGCACCCCCGCCGGGACGCGGGCCCAGCAGCGCGTCGGGGAGCCGGTCGGCCCTGCGCACCTGCCGGAAGAGCAGCACCACCGGCACGCAGGCGAGCGCCACGATCACCAGCGCGGGCAGGGCCGCGAGGCTCCAGAGGTTCTCCGAGGCCAGCTGGTAGACCCACACCGAGACGGTGGTGAAGCCGAAGGGTCGCAGCAGCAGCACCACCGGCAGCTCCTTGATGGCATCGATGGCGACGAGCACCAGGGCCACCGCGACACCCGGGCGCACCAGCGGGAGGTGCACGCGGGCCAGCACCCGGCGCGGACTGGCGCCGAGGCACGAGCGCCGACTGCGTCAGCGACGGGCTCACCTTGGCGTAGGAGGCGTCCACGGCCTGGAACGCCGGCCCCAGGAAGCGCACCACGTACCCGAAGAGCACCGCGGCGACGGACCCGGTCACCAGCAGCCCGGTGCCGCCCGGGAACCCGAGCGCGCGCAGGCCGTCGTCGAGCGCGGCCAGCGCCAGCAGCACGCCGATGCCGATCACGGCGCCGGGCACCGCGTAGCCGAAGGTCGTCAGCTGCGAGGCCCCGCGCACGACGCGCCCGCCGCCGAGGCGCAGCGCGTGCCCGATCACCAGCGCGAGCAGGACGCAGGCGAGCGCGGCGAGCCCGGCGACCACGACGGAGTTGACCAGGTACTCGCCGAAGCGCGGGTCCACCGGCTGGCCGCCACCGGCGACCTGCCGCGCCGACCAGACGCCCAGCTGCAGCACCGGCACCGCGAAGCCTCCCGCGAGCACGAGCACGCAGAGCGCGGTCGCCGCGGGGCCGCGCCACCCGTGGAGCGCGACCGGCCGCGGCCCCGAGCCGGCGCTCCGGCGCTGCGTGTAGCGGGACCGGCCGCGCAGCAGCCGCTCACCGACGAGGACGCCCACCGCGAAGAGCAGCACGAGCGAGGCGAGCTGGGCGGCCGAGGCGAAGTCGTAGCTGCCGCGCCAGGTCGTGTAGACGCCCACCGAGACCGTGCGGACACCGAAGTACTGCAGGGTCGCGAAGTCGGTGAGCACCTCCATCATCACGAGCGCGAGGCCCGCGGCCAGCGAGGGCCGCGCCAGGGGCAGCAGGACCGAGCGCAGCGCCCGGGCGCGGCTCGCCCCGAGCGTGCGCGCCGCCTCCCACGTCGCGGGCGCCTGCTCGGTGAACGCGGCCCGGGCCATCAGGTAGACGTAGGGGTAGAGCGTCGCCGACAGCACGACGACAGCCCCGCCGAGCCCGCGCACGGGGACCTCGATCCCCGTGCCGGTCACCTCGCGCAGCCACACCTGCACGTCGCCGGCCACGTCGAAGGTGGAGAGGAACACGAAGCCCAGGATGTAGGCGGGCATCGCCAGCGGGAGGACGAGCAGCCACACGAGGATGTCGCGGCCCGGGAAGCGGTACACCGTGGTCAGCCACGCGAGGCCGGTCCCCAGCACGAGCGTCCCGACCCCCACGCCGAGGAGCAGCAGCAGCGTCGTCCACACCATCCGGCCGATGCCCGGCGGCAGGTCGGGCGCACCCGAGCCGGCGGCGTCGGCCAGGACGGCCAGGACGGGCATCGCCACGAGACCCGCGATCGCGAGCACGGCGAGCGACCACGCCGGCCGGCCGCCTCCCGGCAGCCGTCGGCGCCCGGTCCCGGCGGGCCGGGCGGGCAGGGGCGGCAGCAGCGTCTGCGTCATGACGTCGCGTTCCCCGGGGCCGGCTGCACGGGGGTCACTCCCAGCCGGCCTCGCCGAGGATCTCGGCCGCGAGCGCGTTCTTGGAGCCGTAGGCCTCGGCGTCGAGCGGCATCTCCGTGAATTCACCGAAGGACGCGGCGATCTCGTCGGGCGCGACGTCGGGGTTCACCGGGAACTCGTGGTTGCCCGCGATCAGCGCCTCCTGGCCCTCGGCGGTGAGCATCCACTCCAGCAGCTGCTGGGCCTGCTCCGGGTTGTCCGAGGTCTCCACCACCCCGGCGCCCGAGAGGTTCACGTGCGTGCCGGCACCCTCCTGGGAGGCCCAGTAGAGCTCGACGTCGAGCTCCTCCCCGTCCTGGCGGGCGGCCTCCAGCTCCCGCGCCAGGTAGTAGTGGTTGACCACGCCCACCTCGCAGGTGCCGGCCTCCACGGCCTCGATGATCAGGACGTCGTTGCCCATCACCTCGACGTCGTTGGCCTGCCAGCCCTGGACGATCTCGCGCGTCCGGTCCTCGCCGTAGAGGTCGATCAGCGAGGCCACGAGCGAGGTCATGTAGGTCTCGTCGAGGTCGCGCATGCACACCCGGCCGCGCCACTTCTCGTCCGTCAGCCCGGCGTAGGTCTCCTCGGCGTCGAACTCGGAGGGGTCCACCTGGTCGGGGTCGTAGATCACGGTGCGGGCGCGCTTGGCCAGGCCGTACCAGCTGCCGTCCGCGGCCCGGTCCCGCGCCGGCACGGCCTGCTCGAGCGCCGGGCTCTCGAGCGGCTGCAGGATGCCCTCGCGGTCCGCGTTCCAGAGGTTGCCCGCGTCGACCGTCATGTAGAGGTCGGCCGGACTGGACTCGCCCTCGGCCTTGATCCGCTCGAGCAGCGTCGCGTTGTCGTCGAAGATGAAGTCCACGGTGATGCCGGTGTCCTCGGTGAACTTCGCGAAGACCTCCTCGGAGCCGTACTTGCGGGCCGAGTACACCTGCAGGTCGGCGTCGTCCGCGCCGAACACCCCGCAGCCGGCGGTCGCCGCGAGGCCGGCCACGCCGAGGACGGCGGCCAGCAGGGCCTGGGGGCGTCGCGGACGCATGGGCTTCTCCAGCGAGTCGGGGCGGCGGGCGGTCTCACTCACGGCGGGGCCGGGCGCGGCCGAGCGGGACCGGAGCGACGGTCGGGGTCGTCGGCCTCGCCGTGAAAGTGAGGACAGCCTAACCTACGGGGTTCGGGCCGCGCGGGCACCGCCGTCCACGGCCACTGCGGCGGGAGCCTCGTGGGAGCCCCATGGGACACTGAGCCCCATGCCGCGCACCGTGATCACCTTCGGCACCTTCGACGTCTTCCACGTGGGGCACCTGCGCGTGATCGAACGGGCGGCCGCGCTCGGCGACAGGCTGGTCGTCGGCGTCTCGGCGGACGCGCTGAACGTCCGCAAGAAGGGCCGGGCGCCGGTCTTCAGCGAGGACGAGCGGATGGCCATCGTCGCCGCGCTCAAGCCGGTCGACGAGGTCTTCGCCGAGGAGAGCCTGGAGCAGAAGCGCGCCTACATCCAGGAGTTCGGCGCCGACGTGCTGGTGATGGGCGACGACTGGAGCGGCAAGTTCGACGAGTTCGAGGACATCTGCGAGGTGGTCTACCTGCCCCGCACGCCCGCCATCTCGACCACCGCGCTCATCGAGAAGATCTCCGCGGGCTGAGGTGGACGTCCCGAGCCACGCCCCTGACACTGGTGACCTCGCCCATCGCCAACAAATCCCGGGGGAACTGCGTGCCTCGTCGCTTCACTAGCCTGCTGCTGGCGGGCGGGCTCGTCCTGGCCCTGGCTCCCCCGGGCGCCGCCTCCGACCAGGGAGGACGCGACCATGGCTCCGGGCCGGCTGCGCGTCCGCTCGTGGCCCCCCAGGCCGCCGCGACCAGCGAGGACGAGGAGGCCACCCCCGCCGAGGCGCAGGAGGCGTTGGACACGGCCGCCGACGTCCTCGCCGGCGAGGGCGCCCCCGGCGACCCCTCCCCCACCCTCGCGCTCACGGAGCTGGCGCAGTCGGCCGACTCCTTGCGCGGCGCCGACATGCGGCAGGCGCGCGCGCTGCTCGCGCGCCCCGACGACCCGGCCGCCGCCCCGAAGCGGGCGGCCCGGCCCACGGACGGCTTCCGGGACCCCTTCGGCGACGGCTACACCCGGAAGTCGTACAAGCGCTGCTCGAAGCACTTCTGCCTGCACTTCACGAAGCAGGGCCGCGACGCCCGTCCGAACGGCACGTGGGTCGGCCGCAACCTGGCCGTGCTGGAGCGCGTCTGGCGCCACCACGTCGGCCGGCTCGGCTACCGCCGCCCCGTCCCGGACGGCCAGAAGGGTGGCAACGCCAAGTTCGACGTCTACCTGAAGAACATCGGCTTCCAGGGGTACTACGGGTACTGCGCGCCCGAGCGCCGGCCCAACCCGGGCCGCCGCCTCGAGAGCGGCTTCTGCGTGCTCGACAACGACTTCTCGCGCGCGGAGTTCTTCGGCGTCCCGCCGCTGCAGAGCCTGAAGGTCACGGCGGCGCACGAGTTCTTCCACGCCATCCAGTACAACTACGACGTCCGTGAGGACCGCTGGCTGATGGAGGCGACCGCGACCTGGATCGAGGAGCGCTTCGCCGACGACATCAACGACAACCGGCAGTTCCTGCGGGCCGGTCAGCTCGCCAACCCCGCCCGCCCGCTGGACCTGTTCAGCTTCGGCAGCCGGGCGCCGTACGGCAACTGGGCGTTCTTCGAGTTCCTCTCCAGCCGCTTCGGGTCGCGCATCGTCCGGCAGATCTGGGAGCGCGCCGGCGACTACCGCGGAGCGCGGGACCAGCACTCGGTGCAGGCCGTGGGCACGGCGCATGCGAGCGCGCAAGCACTGGCTCCCCGGGGTGTACGCCCGGTTCGCCGCCGCGAACACGATCCCGGCCGCCAGCTACCCGGAGGGCAAGTCCTGGCCCAAGGCACCGATCACGGCCAAGGTCGACCTCGACCGCGGCTCGCGGGGCACCGGCAGGATCACCCGGCGCCTGAACCACCTCACCTCCCGCAACATCGACGTGCGGCGCTCCAAGCAGGCGTTCTCCGGCCGCTGGCGCCTGCTGGTCAAGGTCGACGGGCCTCCGCGCGCCAGCGGGCCCGGTGCGCACGCGATCATCCACCTGCGAGGCGGGCGCAAGATCCGCCGGCTGCTGCCCCTGAACCGCTGGGGCAACACCACGCGACGGCTGCCGTTCCACGGCGGCGTCGAGAAGGTGACGCTGACGATCGCCAACGCCTCGACCCGCTACCGCTGCTGGCAGGGCCGCAGCTGGTCCTGCGAGGGGGTCTCGCTCGACGACAACCGCCGGTTCACGGTGCGGGCGTACGCCCTGCGGCGCTGACGGGGTCGACGGAGCGCCTCGGGCAGGAACGGCGCGCGGTCGCCGGCCGGGCCCGGGCGATCGCGCGAGCATGTCGACGCCGCACGCCGATCACGACCCCTCGCTGGCGAGTCCGGCCCAGGCCGGCAGCCCGGCCCGGGCGTTCCACCGCCGCCACTGGACCGCGACCCGCACCGGTCGCGTGTCGGCCGGCTCCAGCGCCCGCAGGCCGTCCAGCGCGGCGCCGCGCCAGTCCTCGGCGGCCTCCAGCGCGTCGGCGGAGCGCGGCGGCCCGGCCAGCCAGAGCGTCTCGAGCACGTCGCGACCCGTGGCGAGCGGGTCCAGCGTGCGGTCGGCGTCGCAGAGCGCCGCCCGGTGCACGCGCTCGTGCCGCCACCACAGGCTCGCCGGGTCCTCCCGCGGACCGACCGACGCGGACCGGTCCACGGGTGCCGGCACGCCGACTGCGGCCGGCCAGAAGATGCTGGTGCAGGGCGCGGCGGTCCCGGTGACCCAGTGGGTGCCCGACTCGGCGGTGGCGCCCTGCTGCCGCGGCCGGCCGGGCCGCAGGTCGCTGACCCACGACGCCGTGGTCTGCGCCGTCGTGACCAGGCCGCCGGCGTGGGCGCAGGCCCCGCGCAGCGCACCGGTGCGGCGGCGGAAGCGCGGCAGGTCGGGCGGCCGGGCCGAGCCGTGGCCGCGCAGCGCCGCGAACAGGTCGGCCGGTCCGGCGGCGGCGGCCGCAGCGGCCCCGGTACGGGCGCGGCGCTCGGCCACCCGCCAGGTGCGCCCCCGCCCGCGGGCGGCGAACCGCGCGGCGAAGTCCTCGATGGTGAGCCCGGCCGAGACCGACCGCGACCCCACGACCTCCTCGGTGGCCCACTGCCGGCCCGCCGTCTCCAGCAGGGTCACCCCGCGGGGGTCGGCGACGAGGAACGAGGTGTCGCGCGCGGCCCGCCCTGCCCGGTCCTCCGGGGGCGCATCCTGCCCGTGCTCCTCGAGCAGCCGGGTCAGGACCTCGACGGCCTCCCGCCGGTCCAGCGACCGCTCCAGCGCCCGCCGTGCCAGCTCGCCGCCCGGCAGCGCGCCCTCGGGGCGGGCGCCGGCACGCCGGGTGGCCACCGGCTGGGCCGTGATCGCGACGCCGTGCTCGTTCGCCCCGGCGTCGGCACCCTCGCCCCACCACGGCCGGGAGAGCAGCACGGCGTGGGCGCCGTCGGCGGCGGGCCGCCAGCGCAGCAGGTGGGGCTCGTTGGGGTGGCCGTGGTGGTTGGAGGCGAGCAGGACGCCGTCGTCGGTCACCGTGGCAAGGGAGTCGGCCATGGCGGCGAGGCTAGCCGGGCGGTGCGCGGGAGCAGCCCGGCCCGAGCCTCAGCGGTGCTGGCGGCGGCTGCCGCCGTGCCAGTCCTCCTCGACGCCCGAGTCCCCCGTCTCCACCCCCATCGAGCGCAGCTGCGGCCGCTCGCGCAGCGAGCGCTTGAGCTCGGAGAAGCCGGGGTAGCCGGCCAGCGCGACGACGTGGTCCCACAGCTCCGCGGCGTCCTCGCGGGCGGGCAGCCGGCTGATCACCGGGCCGAAGAAGGCGACGCCCTCCGGCGGCCGGAACTGGATGATCGGCGTGCCCACGTCGCGGCCGGTGAGCGCCAGGGCCGCCTCGGTCTCCTCGAGCACGGCGTCGTCGCGCGCCTCGTCCTCCAGCGCGTCCGCCAACCCTGCCGGCAGGCCGGCCGTCTCGAGGGCGGGCAGCAGCAGGGCACGCAGCAGGTCGGCGTCGGGGGTGCGCCGCCGCGACGGGCGGAAGTCGGCGCCCTCGTCGTGGATACGCGCGCCCAGGGCGGCGTAGAACGGGTCGAGCGCCGTGGCGCCGTGCTCCTCCCGCACCCGGTGGGCGACGCGCAGCAGCCACAGCCCGGAGTTGTGCCCGGCCTCGTACTCGGGCGGGAACTGGGCGTCGTAGTCGACCGTGCGGTTGAGCAGCCGCAGCGAGACCAGGCGCCACTCGACGCTGTAGTCGCGCTCCTCGACCACCATCCGCAGCCACGAGCTGGTCATCCAGGCGAAGGGGCAGACCGGGTCGAACCAGAACCGGACGTCGGTCATCTCAGGACTCCCGCTTCCCGGCGAGCATCAGCCAGGTGTCGACGACGGTGTCGGGGTTCAGTGACATCGACTCGATGCCCTGATCGAGCAGCCACTGGGCCAGGTCGGGGTGGTCGGAGGGGCCCTGGCCGCAGATGCCGACGTACTTGCCCTGCTCGCGACAGGCCGTGATCGCCGCCGCCAGCATGTGCAGCACCGCCGGGTCGCGCTCGTCGAAGGACTCGGCGACGAGCCCGGAGTCACGGTCGAGGCCGAGCGTCAGCTGGGTCATGTCGTTGGAGCCGATCGAGAAGCCGTCGAAGTGCTCGAGGAACTTCTCGGCCACCACGGCGTTGGAGGGCACCTCGCACATCATCACGACCCGGAGGTCGTTCTCACCGCGCCGCAGCCCGTGGCTGGCGAGCAGGTCGACGACCGCCTCGCCCTCGGCGGGCGTGCGCACGAAGGGCACCATCAGCGTCACGTTGGTCAGGCCCATCTCGTCGCGGACGTGCTTCATGGCCGCGCACTCCATGGCGAAGCACTCCGCGAACTCCGCGGAGAGGTAGCGCGAGGCGCCGCGGAACCCGATCATCGGGTTCTCCTCGTCGGGCTCGTAGCGCTCGCCGCCGACCAGGTTGGCGTACTCGTTGGACTTGAAGTCGCTCAGCCGCACGATGACCGGCTCGGGCGCGAACGCCGCGGCGATGGTGGCCACGCCCTCCGCGACGCGTCGCACGAAGAACTCGCGCGGGCCCGGGTAGGCGGCCGTCATCTCCTGCACCTCGGCGCGCAGGGCGGGGGGCAGCAGCTCGGGGTCGCGCTCCAGGTCGAGGAGCGCCTGCGGGTGGATCCCGATCTGGCGGTTGATGATGAACTCCAGCCGCGCCAGGCCCACGCCGTGGTGCGGCAGCCGGGAGAAGGTGAAGGCCTGCTCCGGCGTGCCGACGTTCATCATGATCTTGACGGGGATGTCCGGCATCTCGTCGAGCTCGGTGGTCTCGACGTCGAAGTCGAGGACGCCGTCGTAGACCAGGCCGGTGTCGCCCTCGGCGCAGGAGACCGTCACCTCCCGACCGTCGGCGAGGTCCTGCGTGCCGGAGGTGGTGCCGACGACGGCGGGGATGCCCAGCTCGCGCGCGATGATCGCCGCGTGGCAGGTGCGGCCGCCGCGGTTGGTGACGATCGCGGAGGCGCGCTTCATGATCGGCTCCCAGTCGGGGTCGGTCATGTCGGCGACCAGCACCTCGCCCGGCGTGAAGTCGTGCATCTGCTCCGGCGAGGTGAGCACGCGCACCGTGCCGGCGCCGATCCGCTGGCCGATCGCCCGCCCCTCGACGACGACGTCCGCGGCCGCCGTCGCCTCCTTCGGCATCCGGTAGCGCTCGAGCGTGCCGGTCGCGCGCGACTGCACGGTCTCGGGCCGCGCCTGGAGCACGTACAGCCGGCCGTCGAGGCCGTCGCGCGCCCACTCGATGTCCATCGGGCGGCCGTAGTGGTCCTCGATGGTCAGCGCGTGCCGCGCCAGCTCGGTGACCTCGTCGTCGGCCAGGCTGAACCGGCGCGACTGCGCCGGGTCGACGTCGACGAACTCGGTGGTGCGGCCCACCGCGGCGTCCTCGGTGTAGACCATCTTGGTGGCCTTGGCGCCGATGCCGCGCTTGAGGATCGCCGGCCGACCGGCGCGCAGCGCCGGCTTGTAGACGTAGAACTCGTCGGGGTTGACGGCGCCCTGCACCACCCCCTCGCCGAGGCCGAACGCCGAGGTGACGAACACCGCGTCGTCGAAGCCCGACTCGGTGTCCATGGTGAACAGGACGCCGGAGGAGCCGATGTCCGAGCGGACCATGCGCTGCACGCCGGCCGAGAGGGCGACGTCGTCGTGCGCGAAGCCGTGGTGCACGCGGTAGGCGATGGCGCGGTCGTTGTAGAGCGAGGCGTAGACCTCGTGGATCGCCTGCAGGATCGCCTCGACGCCCCGAACGTTGAGGAACGTCTCCTGCTGGCCGGCGAAGGACGCGTCCGGGAGGTCCTCCGCCGTGGCCGAGGAGCGGACGGCGAAGGACACCTCGCCGGCGTCGACGCCCCCCTGCCCCTCCAGGTCCTCCGCGACGTCGGAGACCAGGCGCTCGTAGGCCTCGCGGATGGAGGCCTCGAGGTCCTCGGGCAGCGGCTGGTCGACCACCGCCTGCCGGATCTCGGCGCCGACCTCCGCGAGCCGCCGGGTGTCCTCGGTGTCGAGCCCCTCGAGCAGGCCGGCGATCCGCTCGCGCAGCCCGGTGTCGCCGAGGAAGTGGTGGAAGGCGTCGGCGGTGGTGGCGAAGCCCGGGGGCACGGAGACCCCGAGGTCGGCCAGGTGGGAGACCATCTCGCCGAGCGAGGCGTTCTTGCCGCCCACCTGGTCGAGGTCGTCCATGCCGAGGTCGGTGAACCACCGCACGTGGGTCGCTGTCATCGGGCTCCTCCAGCGGTTCGGGGACGGACGCGGCCGCGAGGGTCGGGGCGGCCGCTGCGCATGGTCTGGACGATCAACGTGGCCATCTCCTCCACCGAGCGGCTCGAGGAGTCGATGACGGGCAGCCCGTGCGCCTCGAAGAGCTGCGTCGAGCGGCGCAGCTCCCAGCGGCACTGCTCGGCCGAGCTGTACCGCGACCCGGGACGCCGCTCGTTGCGGACCCGGGTCAGCCGGTCGACCGACGTGGTGATGCCGTAGCAGCGGTCGAGCAGGTCCGCGACGGGTGCGGGCAGGGTGCTCGCCTCGAGGTCCTCCTCGACCAGCGGGTAGTTCGCCACGTACAGCCCGTGCTGGAGCGCGAGATACATGCTGGTGGGCGTCTTGCCGCACCGCGAGGGCGCCAGCAGGATCGCGTCCGCCTTCTCCAGCGCCCGCAGGCTCTGGCCGTCGTCGTGCTCGATGGTGAACTCCACCGCGGCCATCCGGCTGTTGTAGCGCTTGATGTCGCCGACGCCGTGCAGGCGGGAGGGCTGGCGCTCGCCGCGCCGGCCGAGGATGCCCTCGACGCGGTTCATGTGCATGTCGAAGAAGTCGATCACCGGCGCGCGGGTGCGGTGCAGCTCGCGGCGCACCTCGTCCTCCGCAGCCGTGCAGAAGACCAGCGGGGTGACCGGGCCGTCCATGGCGGCGTCCAGCCGCGCGACGATCGTGCGCGCCTGCGCGGGTGTCGAGATGAACGGAACGGTCGTGCGCTCGAAGACGAGCTCCGGGAACTGGATGAGCAGCGCGTTGCCCATCGTCTCGGCGCTGATGCCCGTGCTGTCGGAGAGGAAGTAGACGGGCACGACGTGCTCGGGCTCGCCCATCCCCGCACGGTAACGCCCGCGCCGCGGCAACGGGCCCACCCGGCCGGCTTCGCGGGGCACGAGGACCCGAAAGCCACCCGTCCGCGTGACCCGGGCCGGGGTCCGCGGCCTAGCCCGTCGTCCCGGCGGGCCGGTCCGGCCGCCGCGACCGCGCAGGCGGCGCACCTGCTCGCGCAGACGCGCGTTCTCCTCCTCGAGCCGCAGCACCTCGCCGATCCCGACCAGGTTGAGCCCCGCCGCGAGGAGGTGCCGGATGCGGTGCAGGCGCTCGATGTCGGCGTGGCTGTAGAGCCGCGTGCCCCCGGGGGTGCGGGCGGGCTCCAGCAGCCCGCGGCGTTCGTAGACCCGCAGGTTCTGCACCTGCATCTCGACCATCTCGGCCGCCACCGAGATGGCGAAGAGCCCCGCGCGACGTTCCGGCACGGTCTTGATTCTGACTGAAGTCCGGACTATAAGAAACCTGTATCGTTTGATACAGGAATCTCGGGGCCGCGCCGCGGCCCCGACCAGGAGCAGAGGAGGACCAGTGATGCTGCGCAACGACCCCTTCCGCGACTTCGACCGGTTGACCCAGCAGCTGCTGGGCGCGACCAGCCGCACGACCACGATGCCCGTGGACGCGTGGCGAGAGGGCGACCGGCTCGTCATGGAGCTGGACCTGCCGGGCGTGAGCCCCGAGTCGATCGACGTCGACGTGGAGCGCAACGTGCTCACCGTCCGCGCCGAGCGACGCCCCGGCAACGGGGACGGGCAGCTGCTCGCCGCGGAGCGGACCCACGGCTCCTTCAGCCGCCAGCTCGTGCTCGGCGACAACCTGGACGCCGAGCGCATCGAGGCGGGCTACGAGGCCGGCGTCCTGCGCCTGGTCGTGCCGGTGGCCGAGAAGGCCAAGCCGCGCCGGATCGAGGTGTCGGTGGCCGACGACGCGCCCAAGCCCCGGACGGTCACGCAGTCGTCCGCCAGCGACGACCGCGAGGCGATCAACGCCTGATCCGGGCCGGTCAGGCCGCCCGCTCGGCCAGCGCGTCGAGCAGGGCGGCCGGCTCCGACGAGGCCGTGACCAGGTCGCGGTGCTGCGCGCCCACGAAGCCCTCGGCGACGGCGTGGTCGAGCATGGCCAGCAACGGGCCCCAGTAGCGCTCGGTGTCGAGCAGTCCGCAGGGCGTGTGCGCGAGGCCGAGCTGCGTCCAGGTCAGCTGCTCGAACAGCTCGTCCAGCGTCCCGAGCCCGCCGGGCAGCGCGACGACCGCGTCCGAGCGCTCGGCCATCAGCGCCTTGCGCTCGTGCATCGTCTCCACCACGTGCAGCTCGGTGAGGCGGTCGTGGGCGACCTCACGGCGCATCAGCGAGCGCGGGATCACGCCGACGACCGTGCCGCCGGCCGCGAGGGCCGCGTCGGCGGCCGCCCCCATCAGGCCGACGCGCGCCCCGCCGTAGACCAGGCCCAGCCCGCGCGCGGCGATCTCCCGGCCGAGGTCGGCGGCCGCCGCGGCGTACGCCGGCCGCGCACCGTCGTTGGACCCGCTGAACACGCAGACGCTTCGCACGCGCACACCCTAGGCGGCGGCCGGGGCCTCAGGCGGCCGGGTGCTCGGCCCGCTCGCCCGGGGGGCTCGCGGCGACCTGGGGCTCGCGCTCGGGGCCGGCCCCGGGCACGCGCGAGGGCAGCAGGAAGGTGAGCGCCAGCGGCACCAGCGCGATCAGCGCCGCGGCGCCGAACGCCCACTGGACGCCGCCGGCGAACGCGGCGTCCGCCGTCGCGCCACCCGCCTCCAGCACGCTCGACCGCGAGGCGAGCACGGTCACCGAGACCGCGGTGCCGACCGCGGCGGCGACCTGCTGACTGGTGCCCAGCAGCGAGGAGCCGTGGGAGTACAGGTGCGCCGGCAGGGACCCGAGGGTGAGCGTGAAGACCGGCGTGAACAGCCCGGCCAGCCCCAGCATCATCAGCACGTGAGCGCCGAGGATGTAGGCGTACGGCGTGGTCTCGCCGACCCGGCTGAGCAGCGCGAGGCCGGTGACCAGCAGCACGGCGCCCGGGGTCACCAGCGGGCGCGAGCCGAACCGGTCGAAGGCGCGGCCCACGCGCGGGCCGAGCAGCCCCATCGCGAGCCCGCCCGGCGCCACCAGCAGCCCGGTCTGCAGCGGCGTCAGGCCACGCAGGTCCTGCAGGTAGAGCGGCAGCAGGATCATCGCGCCGAGCATCGCCAGGAAGCTCAGCGACTGCACCGTGACGCCGACGGCGTAGGTGCGCACGGCCAGCACCCGCAGGTCGAGCAGCGGCGCGTCGCGGCGCTGCAGCATCAGCTGACGCCACACGAAGAACGCGACCACGACGAGACCCGCGACCGAGACGACCGGGGCCGGGAAGAGCGCGCCCCCCTCGGCGCCGAGCCGGCTGAGGCCGTAGACCAGCGTGCCGAAGCCGAGCGCGGCCAGCCCGACGCTCGCCCAGTCGATGCCGCCCTCGCGGGTCTCGCCCACGTTGGTCAGGTGCCGCAGCGAGAGCCAGGTGATCGCCCCGGCCACGAGCAGCACGAGCAGGAAGATCCAGCGCCACGAGGCGACCTGGAGCACCACTCCCGAGATCGAGGGCCCGAGCGCCGGCGCGACGGAGATGGCGAGGGTGACGTTCCCCATCACCCGGCCGCGGTCGTGCTGCGGCACGATCGTCATCAGCGTGGTCATCAGCAGCGGCAGCATCACCGCGGTGCCCGCAGCCTGCACGACGCGGCCCAGCACCAGGACCCAGAAGGTCGGGGCGAGCGCCGAGAGCAGCGTGCCGGCGAGGAACACCACCATCGCGGTCGGTGAAGGCGGCGCGCGTGGTCACGCGCTGCAGGAACCAGCCGGTGACGGGGATGACCACCGCCATCGTGAGCATGAACGCGGTGGAGAGCCACTGCGCGCTGCGGGCGCCGACCTCCAGCTCGATCATCAGCTGCGGGATGGCGTTGATCATGATCGTCTCGTTGAGGATGACCACGAAGGTCGCCAGCACCAGCCACCGCAGCACGGCGTAGGGCGAGGGCGGGCTGGCGGGCTCGGGCATGCGGGCCTCTCTCGTCGTGCTGGTCCGGGCGGTGGTGCGTGCTCTGCGGTGCAGGGGCGACGGACTGGCGGACCGGCACCGCGGGAACAACTCATCGCAGCACGGGGACATTCCCCGCCACCACGTGTTTTCGGCGAGCCCACCCGCCGCGGCGGGCACCGCGCCCGGGAGCGTGGGACGGCTCACGTCGGGGTGTCCCGAGGCGGGGAGCGCCGGCTGCCGCAGCGGCCATCTCACCCTTCCGACCCAGATTCACGGCCGCCGACCCCGGGAAGGAGGAGGAGGCACCAGCGATTCCGACACGGAAGGACCGAATCGTGCTGAAGACCGACGTCATCGAGGGCACCAACATCGTCACCGCCACGTGGGACGGCGCCCAGGACGCCGACGAGTCCGACGCGCTGCGCGCGTCCCTGGACTCCGTCACGGCCGCCCACGGGCAGGCCCGCCTGCTCCTCGAGCTGGGCGACGTGGACCCGGGCCGGGTCGAGCCCGAGGCCTTCTGGAAGACGCTGAAGACCACCGGCAAGCTCGACGACGTCGACCGCGCCGCCCTGGTCACCGACGCCGGCTGGGCCGAGAAGCTGACCGGCCTCGTCGACAAGGTCGCACCCTTCGAGCTGAAGGCCTACGAGACCGGGCAGCGGGACGACGCCGTCGCCTGGCTCAGCTCCTGAGCCTCTCGTCGCAGTCGGCGTGACCCGTCGCGTCGACCCGCGTCAGCTGCGGCGGGCCCCCGAGCCCGCCGCAATGGCGCAGGGTGTGCTCCCCCGGCTCGTCGTAGTGCCCGGGAGTCACCGGCGGCTCGCCCGGCTCCTCGAGCACGTCGTTGCGCACCACCGCGGCGGCGAGCGCACCGCCGGCCAGCATCACGCCCACGCAGATCCAGACGGCGACGCCGAAACCGGCGTCGAACGCCGGCGGGTCGTCGTACACCCGCCCGTCGAGCCCGGCGAGCGCGGGCACCGCGGCCACCGCCACCAGGCCCGCCGTGCGGGCCACGGCGTTGTTCACGCCTGAGGCCAGGCCGGCGTGCTCCGGGGGCGCCGCGGCCAGCGCCGTCGCGGTCAGCGGCGAGACGAAGATCGCCAGGCCGAGCCCGAAGACGAGGACCGCCGGCAGCACGTCGGCGGCGTAGGAGGCCTGCGGCCCCACCCGGTGCATCAGCGCCAGCCCCGCGGCACAGACCACGGGGCCGACCGACATCTGCACGCGGGGGCCGATCCGCGCGGCCAGCGCGCCCGACCGCGGGGACAGCAGCAGCATCACCACGGTCACGGGCAGCAGCGCCGTGCCCGCCACCAGCGGCGAGAAGCCCGAGACGACCTGCAGCTGCACGACCAGCAGCAGGAAGATCGCCCCGAAGCCGCCGTACACCACGAACGTGACCGCGTTGGCGGCGCTGAACTGCCCCGTGCGGAACACGGCCAGCGGCAGCATCGGGTCCTCGGCGCGCTGCTCGACGAGCACGAAGGCCGTCGCCGCGACCACGCCGAGCCCGGCCGCGGCGAGCACGGCCGAGTCGACACCGCCCTCGCCGAGGTTGATCAGCGCCCAGGTGAGTCCGCCGAGGGCGAGCGCCCCCAGGGCCGCCCCCGCCAGGTCGACCGGTCCGTCGGCACCCGGGTCCCGGGTCTCGGGCACGTGCCGCAGCGCCAGCCAGACCACCAGGACCGCGAGGGGGGCGTTGATGAGAAAGACCCAGCGCCAGGAGGCGACGTCGACCAGCCAGCCGCCGATGAACGGCCCGGCGGCGGTCGCGACCCCGCCCAGGCCCGACCAGGCGCCGATCGCGCGGGCGCGGTCGCGGGGGCCGAACGAGGCCTGGATCATCGCGAGGCTCCCCGGCGTCAGCAGTGCCGCGCCGACGCCCTGGAGGGCCCGGGCGGCGACCAGCAGCGCCGCGTTCGGCGCCAGGCCGCACGCCAGGGAGGCGACGGCGAACCAGACCACGCCGGTGACGAACACCCGCCGGCGCCCGAACCGGTCCCCCAGCACCCCGCCGAGGAGGATGAAGGACGCCAGCGTCAGGGCGTAGGCGGAGACCGTCCACTGCAGGGTGGAGAAGTCCGCGTCGAGCCCCTCCCCGATCGCCGGGAGCGCCACGTTCACCACGGTGGCGTCGATGCCGGCGAGCCCGGAGCCGAGGATCGTGGCCAGCAGCAGCCAGCGCCCGCGCGCCGAGTCGAGCGTCAGCAGGTCGTCGTCCGGACGGGCGCGGGAGGGACCGCCGGCGCTCATGCCGCTAGTGTGCGCCCTCCGCGGGCTCCTCGCCCGCGTCGCGCACGCGCTCGCGCAGCACGAACTTCTGGGTCTTGCCCGTCGAGGTCTTCGGCAGCTCGCCGAAGACCACCCGCTTCGGGGCCTTGAAGCGCGCCAGCTCGGCGCGCACGTGCGCGACGAGCTCGTCCTCGGTGACCGCGGCGCCCTCCTCCAGGACGACGAACGCGACCGGCACCTCGCCCCACCGCTCGTCGGGCATGCCGACCACGGCGGCCTCCAGCACCCCGGGATGGTCGGCCAGCACGTGCTCGACCTCGACGCTCGAGACGTTCTCGCCCCCGGAGACGATGATGTCCTTGCTGCGGTCCCGCAGCTCGACGTACCCGTCCGGGTGCCGTACCCCGAGGTCGCCGGTGCGGAACCAGCCGTCCGGGATCGAGGCCCGCGTCGCCTCGGCGTCGTGCAGGTAGCCGAGCATCACGTTGTTCCCCCGCAGCGCGATCTCGCCGATGCTGGCGCCGTCGGCGGGCACGTCGCGCCCCTCGGCGTCGAGGACGCGCGGAGTGGTGGAGACCATGTTGCCGACGCCCTGGCGGGACTTCAGCCGGGCCACCTCCTGGCCGTCCTCGGCGTCCCACTCCGGGCGCCAGTCGCAGACCAGCGCCGGCCCGAACGTCTCGGTGAGCCCGTAGAGGTGCGTCACGTCGAACCCGAGCTCGTCCATGCGCCGCAGGATCGCCGGCGAGGGCGGCGCGCCCCCGGTCGCCAGCCGCACGCCGCTGCTCCAGCGGCCCGGCCTGCTCGGCGTGCGCGATCGTCGAGAGGACGGCGGGCGCCCCCTCCAGGTGGGTGACGCCCTCCCGGCGCAGCAGGCGCCAGATGGCCTGGGGGTCGACCGACGGCAGGCACACGTGCGTGCCGCCGGCCGCCGTGACCGCCCAGGTGAAGCACCAGCCGTTGCAGTGGAACATCGGCAGCGTCCACAGGTGCACGGTCGAGGGCGAGAGGCCCATCGCGCCCACCATCGCGAGGGACTGCAGGTACGCGCCGCGGTGGTGGTACATCACGCCCTTGGGGTCCCCGGTCGTGCCCGAGGTGTAGTTGATCGAGAGCAGGCCCCGCTCGTCGGCCGGCTCCCCCGGCCCGGGCCGGCGCGCGGGCGCGTCGGCGAGCAGGCGCTCGTACGTGGACTCGTCCGGCCCGCAGTCCACGACGCGCGGCGGGTCGGCGAGCGCGCCGCAGACCTCGTCGACGAGGTCGGCGAAGGCGTCGTCGCGGACCAGCACGCGGGCGCCGCAGTGCTCGAGGATGTAGCGCAGCTCCCGACGCCCCAGACGCGTGTTCAGCGCGACGAGCGGCACGCCGGCCCAGGGGACGCCGTAGTGCGCCTCCAGCAGCACGTGCGTGTTGGGGGCCAGCACGGCGACCGGCGCGCCCTCCGCGATCGGCGCGAGCGCGCCCGCGAGCCGGCGGCAGCGCTCGCGCAGCTCGGTGTAGGTCCAGCGGTGGTCGCCGTCGACGACGGCCACGCGGCCGCCGTGCGCGTCGGCCGCCCGCTCCAGGAAGGCCGTGGGCGTCATCGGGGCCCAGGCGTGCGCGTCGTCCATGCGCACATCCCCTCACAGCCCCGACGCCCCCACAACCGCCGACTGGGCGTGAATCCCCACCCAGCCCCCGGGGCGTGAAGCCGAGTGGGCGTGAATCCCCCGTCGTGGCCGGGGATCCACGCCCACCCGACCCGGTCAGGTCCGGGAACCGCCGAAGTAACCGCCGCCCCCGTGGGGGCCGCGGGACCCGGGGAGGCCGCCCTGCTCGGCGGCCTCGAGGATGGCGTCCGCCTGCTCGCGGGTGAGGCGTCCGCTCTCGACCGCCTGGTCGAGCCGCTCGGAGAGCTGGGCCTGCCGCTCGGCCTGGTGCTCGCTGCGCAGCTGCTCGAGCACGGTGTCGAGGGCGGTCGACACCTCGTCCTGCTCGAGGCCCAGCTCGTCGGCGAGACGGCTCGCCAGCTCGGCGCTCCGCTCCTCCCGCAGCCCCTCGCGGTCGGGCCGCTCGTCCTCCGGGCCCGGCGTCTGCGTCGACGTGCTGCCCTCGGTCTGCGGTGTGGGCGACTCCTCGGCGCCGGCGAGCTGGGGGACGGCGAGTGCCAGGGCGGTGACGCCGACGACGATGCCCCCGGCCAAGGTGGTGGTGCGCTTCACGGTGTCCTCCATCGGTTGACGTTGATGAGGACGACGGTGCGCTCCGCCGCTGTGACCGCCGCGGGGCCCGGCTGGCAGCGCGCTGTGAAGATCGGGACTCACGCCCACTCGGCAGCGCGGGACTCACGCCCACTCGGCAGCGCGGGACCCACGCCCACTCCGCAGCGCGGGACTCACGCCCACTCCGCAGCGCGGGACCCACGCCCACTCCGCAGCGCGGGACCCACGCCCACTCGGCAGCGCGGGACTCACGCCCACTCGCGCTCAGGTGGCGAGCTGCCCCGTGAGGCGGGTGTGCATCCGGTCGCTCGGCTCGTTGAGGCCGCGGATCTCCACGCTCTTGCCGCGCCGCTCGTACCTGGTGGTGATGCCGTCCAGCACGGCCACCGTGGAGGCGTCCCACACGTGCGACCGGGCGAGGTCGATGACGACCCGGTCGGGGTCGTCGGCGTAGGCGAACTGCTCGTCGAGCACGTTGCTGGAGGCGAAGAAGAGCTCGCCGGTCACCGTGTAGCAGGCGTGCGTGCTGCCGTCCTCGTGCTCGACGAGGTCGCGCTCCACCGACACGAGGTGCGCCACGCGGCGCGCGAACAGCGCCATCGCGACGAGCACGCCGACGACCACGCCGACCGCGAGGTTGTGGGTCCACACGGTCACGACGACGGTCGAGACCATCACCGTGGTCTCGCTCTTCGGCATCCGGCGCAGGGTGCCGAGCTGGATGCTGTGCCAGTCGAAGGTGCCGACGGCGACCATCACCATCACGGCCACCAGCGCGGCCATCGGGATCCGGGCCACGATGTCGCCGAAGCCGACCACGAGCACGAGCAGGAACAGCCCGGCGCAGAAGGTCGAGATCCGGGTGCGGGCGGCCGAGGCGCGCACGTTGATCATCGTCTGGCCGATCATGGCGCAGCCGCCCATGCCGCCGAAGAAGCCGCTGATGACGTTGGCGGCGCCCTGGCCCCACGCCTCGCGCTTCTTGTCGGAGCCGGTGTCGGTGAGGTCGTCGACCAGCTTTGCCGTCAGCAGCGACTCGAGCAGGCCGACCAGCGCCATCGCCAGGGCGTACGGCGCGATGATCCGGAAGGTCTCCCCCGTCAGCGGCACGTCGGGCCACAGCAGCGACGGCAGCGTCTGCGGCAGCTCGCCCTCGTCGCCCACGTCCGGCAGGGCCAGGCCGACCGTCAGCGTCACCGCGGTCAGCAGGACGATGGCCACCAGCGGCGCGGGCACGGCGTTGGTGACCTTGGGCAGCAGCACCATCAGCGCGATCCCGACGGCGACCATCGGGTAGACGAGCACGGGCACGTCGACCAGGTGCGGCAGCTGCGCCAGCAGGATGAGGATGGCCAGCGCGTTGACGAAGCCGACCATCACCGAGCGTGGCACGAAGCGCATCATCCGGGCGACGCCGGAGACGGCGAGCAGCACCTGGAAGACGCCGGCCAGGATGACCGTGGCGATGAAGTAGTCGACGCCGTACTCGCGCGCCACCGGGGCGATCACCAGCGCGACGGCGCCCGTGGCCGCCGAGATCATCGCCGGGCGGCCGCCGAGGAACGCGATGCTGACCGCCATCGTGAACGACGCGAACAGGCCCAGGCGCGGGTCGACGCCCGCGATGATCGAGAACGAGATGGCCTCGGGGATCAGCGCGAGGGCCACCACGAGCCCGGCCACGACCTCCCGACGGAGCACCGACGGGCTCCGCAGGGCAGCCGCGACCGAGTGCTCATCGTGCTTGCGCACGGGCTCGGTCACGGGCTCGGAGACGGGCGGGGACACGGGCGGGCCGTCGAGGGGCACAGGGAACTCCTGGGTCGGGCGTGGCGGCGCGGCCGGGCGGCGGCCGGCCGCGGACAGGTCGGTGGGTCGGCTCAGGCGCCGAGGTATCGCCCCGGACGGTGGTTCAGGGCGAGCACGAGGTTGAGGACCACGGCGCCGGCGGCGGAGATCGAGCACCAGGGAGGGGGCCACCACGGCGAGGGCGGAGACCACGACGGCGACGTCGAGCGCCATCTGCACGTAGCCGGCGCGCCAGCCCAGCCGCTCCTGCGCCAGCAGGGCGACGATGTTGAAGCCGCCGAGGCTCGAGCCGTGCCGGAACACGATGAGCAGGCCGATGCCGATGACCAGGTCCCCGGTGAGCACCGCGTAGACCGGATCCACGCCGCTCACGTCGAAGAGCTGCGGGTGCGCGGCCGAGAAGGCGGCGACCAGCGCCACCGAGACCACGCTCCTGATCGTGAACTGCCGCCCCTTGCGCACCCACGCGAGCACGAAGAAGGGCAGGTTCACCAGCAGGAAGACGATCCCGAAGCCCCAGGGGCCGGCGTAGGAGAGCACGAGCGCGAGCCCCGCGACGCCGCCGGTCGCGGCGCTGACCTGGCCGAGCAGGAACACGCCGAACGACACGAGGTAGGTGCCCGCGAGCACGCCGAAGACGTCCTCGAGGCGGGAGTGCGGGACGACGGCGGGGCCGTCGGTGCGCTCGGGCCCGGGGGCGGCGTCGGTGCTGGTCTGGGTCACCCCCACACTGTCCCGTGCCGCGCCGGGCCTCCCCAACTCCTCGGCCCGGTTCGTGATGACGACTTGCTCACACCTTGTTCGTCGTGAACAAGACCACGGGCCACGATTGCCCCCGCGGGCACAAGCCTTGTCCGCAGCCGCGTGCGGGAACGGATCCCGCGCGACGTGGCCGGTCACCCCGCCTCCCGGGCTGCTGCCCGGACGCCGCGGCGGCCGCAGCAAGGGGACGCCTGCGCCTCGGGTCTGAGAGTGCCCTGAGAGGCCGCTGAGACCTCCCGAGGATCGTCGAGCCCTCGACGACCTGCGGGCTAGGCTCGATGCGTGCGACCCCTCGCCACCCTGGCCACCGCCTCCCTGCTCGCCCTCACGGCGTGCGGGACCGCCTCCCAGGGCCCCTCGACGGCGGCGGCCGACGCCGGCGGCTCCGCGTCGTCGGCGGCCGCCGGCAGCGGGACGGACGACGCCTCCCCCGGCGACCCCGGCGACCCCGGCGACCCCGGCGACCCCGGCGACCCGGCGGCGCCAGCAGTGCCGGTCCGGTGCCGGACGTGCTGAAGTTCCGGGCCGAGACGCTGGACGGCGAGACCTACGACGGACGAGACCTCGCGGGTCGCCCGGCCGTGCTGTGGTTCTGGGCGCCGTGGTGCCCGACCTGCCGCGCCCAGGGACCGGGCGTCAGCGCCCTGCAGGAGCAGTACGGCGACCGCGTCGGCATCGTCGGCGTCGGCGGCCTCGACCAGGCCGCGGCGATGGACGACTTCGCGACCGCGGTGGACGACGACGTGCCGCTCGCTCGCCGACGAGGAGGGCGACGTGTGGCGCCGGTTCGGGGTGACCGAGCAGAGCAGCTACGTCGTGCTCGACGCCGACGGCCAGACCGTGGCCTCCGGGTTCCTCGACGACGCCGAGCTCGCGGACCTCGTCGCCCGGCTCGCCGACTGACGTCATGTCCGAGGGCCTGGTCGCCGTCGCCCTCGGAGCCGGCATGCTGGCGGCCCTCAACCCCTGTGGCTTCGCGCTGCTGCCGGCCTACGTCTCGCTGCTGCTGGCGCGCGACGAGGCACCGACCCGCGCCGCGGCCGTCGGCCGCGCGCTCGGGCTGACGGGGGCCATGACCACCGGCTTCGCCGGCGTCTTCCTGGTCTTCGGTCTCGCCGTCGCCCCGGTGGCCTCGCAGGTGCAGCGACACCTCCCCTGGGTCACCGTCGCCCTCGGGCTGCTGCTGACCGTGCTCGGGCTGTGGCTGCTCAGCGGCCGCACCCTGACGCTGCCGAGGCTGCGCCGTCGCGGCAGCACCGGCGCGGCGAAGCCGCTGCGCCGGTCCTTCGGCTCGATGGCGGGGTTCGGGGCCGGCTACGCCGTCGCCTCGCTCTCCTGCACCATCGCCCCCTTCCTCGCCGTCGTCGTCGCGGGCTTCCGCTCCGGTTCGGTGGCCGAGGGGGCGGTGCTGTTCGTCGCCTACGCCGCCGGCATGGGCGCCATCGTCGGCGCCCTGGCGCTCGCGACGGCCCTGGCCTCGCAGTCGCTGACGAGCCGGATGCGCCGCGCGGGTGCCGTGGTGCCGCGCGTCGGCGGGGCCCTGCTGGCGGTCGCCGGCGCGTACGTCGCCTGGTACGGCGCCTGGGAGCTGCGGGTGCTCGGCGGCGGCGACGCGAGCGACCCCGTCGTCGACGCGGCGGGCCAGGTGCAGCGGGCCGCCGCGGACGCCGCCGCGGCCGTCGGCCCCGGTGGCTGGGCCCTGGTCGTGGTCGCCCTGGCTGCGGCCGGGCTGCTGGCGGGCCGGCTGCGGCCCCGCCGGCGCGAGCCCGGGGACGGCGCGACCAGCGCGGCGCCGGACCGCAGCGGGACGACGGGAGCACGACCATGACGAGATCGCGCGCGGCCCTCGCGACCGCCGCCCTGCTGGTGGTGCTGACCGCGTGCGGCGCCGGCGACGAGGCGTCCTCCCCCGCCGACGAGGACGAGCGCGACCCCGGCGTGCCCTCCGCCCTCGAGGACCCGGACGACCCCGCCTTCCCGGACCCCCTGATCGACCCCGACCAGCTGCTCTCCGGCGGGCCGCCCCCCGACGGCATCCCGTCGATCGACGACCCGGAGCTCGACAGCATCCGGGCCGCCGACAGCTGGCTCGGCGACGAGGACCCGGTGCTCAGCCTCACCGTCGGCGAGGAGACCCGCGCCTACCCGCTGGCCGTGCCGACCTGGCACGAGATCGTCAACGACACCGTCGACGGCGTCCCGATGGCGGTCACCTACTGCCCGCTGTGCAACTCCGGCGTCGCGTTCGAGCGCACCGTGGAGGGCGAGCCGACGACGTTCGGCGTCTCGGGGAAGCTCTACGCCGACAATCTCGTCATGTACGACCGCGCGACCGAGTCGCTGTGGCCCCAGCTCACCGGCCTCGCCTCCGTCGGGGTGCGCACGGGCACCCAGCTGACGGCGGTGCCGATGGGCGTCGTCGGCTGGGCGCAGTTCAAGCAGGCCCACCCCGGCGCGACGGTGCTCAGCAGACGCACCGGTCACGACCGGCCCTACGGGACCAACCCGTACGTCGGCTACGACGACCCCGACTCGGGTCCCCTCTTCCCCCTGCCCGACGGCGTCGAGGACGAGCGGCTCGAGCCGAAGATCCGCGTCATCGGCCTCGAGGCCGGCGACGCCGCACTCGCCGTCCGCCGCTCCCTCGTCGTCGAGGAGGGCGTCGTCGAGGTCACCGTCGGGGACCGGCCCGTGACGATGTGGGGGCTGCCCGGGCAGCGCTCCGCGCTCGGCGCCGAGGAGATCGCGCAGGCCGCCGAGATCGGCACCGTGGCGACCTTCGACCCGCGCCTGGACGGACGCGAGCTCTCCTTCCGCGCCGAGGACGGCACGGTCGTCGACGAGCAGACCGGCTCCACCTGGGACGCGTTCGGCGAGGCCGTGGCGGGCGAGCTGGAGGGCGCGAGCCTGGAGGCCGTGCGGCACCTCGACACGTTCTGGTTCTCCTGGGTCGCCTTCCGGCCGGAGACCGAGCTGCGCGACGAGTGAGGCCGCGCGGCCGTAGGCTCGCCAGGGAGGCCCCAACCCCGGGAGGTCCGGATGCTGCCCGAGTCGGTCCAGCGGTTCCTCGACGCCCAGGTGGCGGCAACCGAGACCTCGTACGACGACCTGCGCGCCGTGTTCCTCAACGGCACGCTCAAGCGCTCGCCCGAGCAGAGCCACACCGAGGGGCTGGTCTCGATCTCGGAGGGCATCCTGCGCGGCGTCGGGGCGCGGGTCGACACCGTGCGGATGGTCGACCACGCCATCCCGCCCGGCGTGCAGCCCGACATGCGCGAGGAGGGCTGGGAGGTCGACGAGTTCCCCGATCTCTACCGTGAGCTGATCGAGCCCGCGCACATCGTCGTACTGGCCACGCCGATCTGGCTGGGCGACCAGTCGTCGGTCACCCGCCTGACGATCGAGCGGCTCTACGGCTGGTCGGGCGAGCTCAACGAGGCCGGCCAGTGGTCCTACTACGGCAAGGTCGGCGGCGCGATCGTCACCGGGAACGAGGACGGCGGCAAGCACTGCGCCGCGCAGATGCTCTACGCGCTCCAGCACATCGGGTTCACGATCCCGCCACAGGCGGACGCCTACTGGGACGGCGAGGCCGGCCCCGGGCCCTCCTACCTCGACGACCTCCGAGGGCCGCGCAACAGCTGGACCACCCGCAACACGGTCTTCGCGACCTGGAACATGCTGCACACCGCGCGGCGGCTCACCGACGTCGGCGGGCTGCCGGCGCACGGCAACCGCTCCACCGACTGGGACCTCTCGAACCCCGAGCACCCCAACCCCGAGTACCGCTGAGCCGCACCCGGTCCCGCTGCGGCGGGCTCAGCCGCGGCGCGGCACCGCCGCGAACTTGCTCTGCCCGATCCACGCGGGCACGCCCCGGCGCACGGCTTCCGCTCCCTCCAGGACGACGTCGCCCGCCGCGAGCGCCCGCCCCCAGGACTGCTCGCCGAGCCAGATCGCGGTGAGCGTCAGCAGGCGGGTCCGCACGGTGGCGTCCACCTCGAAACCCGGGTCGTGGTCGCAGGCGTCCACCTGGTCGGTCACGACGAGCCACCAGCGCGCCGTGCGCGCCGGCACGTCCTCCAGCTCGATCGCGACCACCGTCCGTCCGGGAGGCCAGGGGTCGCGGGGCACGCTGCGCTTGATGTCGTAGAGCAGCAGGTGCGGGTCCAGGTCCGCCTGGCCGAGGCCGGAGATCCACCGGGTGCCCCACTGCCCCAGCGCCTCGACGACCGGCCGCAGCTCCTCGCCGCAGGACGTCAGGGTGTAGCGCGCGTGGCCGTCGACGACGTCGCGCCGGACGATCCCCGCGCGCTCCAGCGAGCGCAGCCGCGTCGACAGCAGGGCCGGCGACATGCGCGGGTTCCCGCGCCGCAGCTCGTTGAAGCGGGTGCTGCCGGCCAGCAGCTCGCGGACGACGAGCAGGGTCCAGCGCTGGTCCAGGACCTCCATCGCCTTGGACACCGGACAGAACTGGCCGTAGCCCGTCATCGCGCCTCCCCGGGGCACCCCGCACCAGCACATCGGCGCCAGCACATCGGCGCCGGTACAGATATAGCACTGGTGGGAGGCGCTGTCGCGGAGGATTGTCGGCCTCGACCACACACCACCCTGGGGGAGTCGAGATGAACCTGACCGCCACCGCCGAGGACCACGAGCTCAAGGCCCGGCACGCCGCCATGTGGGCGCTCGGCGACTACCCGAGCGTCGCCACCACCGTGATCCCCACGCTCGGCCGCACGCTGGTCGAGGCCTGCGGGGTCGGCCCGGGCCAGCGCGTCGTCGACGTGGCCGCTGGCTCGGGGAACGCCGCCGTCCCGGCCGCCGAGGCCGGGGCCGAGGTCACCGCCACCGACCTCACGCCGGAGCTCCTCGAGGCCGGGCGCGCCGCGGCCGGCGAGGTGCCCGGCCTGCGCTGGAAGGTGGGCGACGCCGAGGACATGCCCTGCCGGGACGCGGAGTGGGACGTCGTCCTCTCCTGCGTCGGCGTGATGTTCGCGCCGCACCACGAGCTGGCGGCCGCCGAGCTGCTGCGCATCTGCCGGCCCGGGGGCACCATCGGGCTGATCAGCTGGACGCCCGAGGGCTTCATCGGCCAGCTCTTCGCCACGATGAAGCCGTACGCGCCCGCCCCGCCGCCGGGTGCGCAGCCGCCGCCGCTGTGGGGCTCCGAGGACCACGTGCGCGAGCTGCTCGGCGCCGGGACCAGCCGCATCGACACCGAGCGACGCACGGTCCGCGTCGACGCGTTCCCGGGGCCGAGCGACTTCCGGGAGTTCTTCCAGACCCGGTACGGCCCGACGATCGCAATCTACCGGTCGCTGGCCGACCAGCCCGAGCGGGCGACGGCGCTGGACGCCGAGCTGGACGCCCTCGCCGCCGGGCACACCGACGACGACGGCGCGATGGAGTGGGAGTACCTGCTGGTGCGGGCCACCCGCGCCTGATCAGCGGCCCGCCGGCGGGCCCTGGTCACAGCCGCGCCCGCGCCTGCTGCACCGCCAGCACCCCGCAGGCGAGGGCGATCGCGGCCAGCACCGCGGCGACGGGCACGAGCGCCGAGAGCGAGGCCAGCCCGAGCGGGAACCCGAAGCCGAGGTAGGCCGTGGCGTAGAACGCGGCCGAGACCGTGCCCAGCCGCCCGGGGGTGGTGATCGCGGGCAGCCGGGCGATCCCGCTGACCAGCGCCAGCCCTCCCCGGCCCCGAGGACGGCGGACGCGGGCACCGCGAGCATCAGCAGGGCGGGGACGGCGGCGGCGAGCGCGGTGCCGCCGAACCCGACGAGTCCGCACGCCGCGGCCACGGGGGCGGTGCGCACCCCCAGCCGACCCTGCAGCGGCGCGGCCAGCGCGCCGGCGCCCAGGGTGAGGCCGGCCAGCAGGCCGGTCAGGGCGATCGGCGCGCCCGGGAACCCGATCAGCACCGGCACGCCGGCCACGGCCGTCGCGGGGAAGGCGTACACGCACACGGCCAGCGGCGCCACCACGAGCGCGGCGGTGCGCGCCCCGCCGGGAACGAACGCGGGCGAGCGCGCGCGCCCGTGGGTGGCGTGGTGCGGGGCCAGCGACTCGGCGACGGACCACGCCGCGGCGAGCGCGGCGATCAGCGCCACCGCGTGCAGCAGGTAGGGGGCGGCCAGCGGCCAGGGGCCCCACTCGCCGATCAGGCCGGCGTACGTGGGGCCGATCGCGAAGCCGCCGGTCATGGCGACGGCCGCCGTGCGCGGGCCCGCCGCGACGCCGCGGCGGGTGGCGGTCTCCACCAGCCAGGCGCTGCCGACGCTGAACACCGCACCCGAGGCGGCGCCCTGGAGGAACCGGACGACGTAGAGCAGCGGCTCGCTGTCCGCGGCGGCGAGGAACAGCACCGAGGTCGCCGCCGCGCAGGCCGCTGCCGGCAGCACGACGGGGCGGCGACCCCACCGGTCGGAGACCCGCCCGGCGAGCGCCAGCGCCAGCATCAGGCCGAGCGCGTAGACGCCGAAGATCGCCGTGACCGACGCGTCGGTGAGCCCCAGCTCGGCGCGGTAGACCAGCAGCAGCGGCGTCGGCACGTTCGTGCCCGTGGCCACCGCGAGCAGCAGCACCGCCAGCCGGCGGTCGGGGGTCCACGTCTCGTGGCCGCGCACCCCTCCCTCCGTCGCCATGCCGCCAGCCTCACAGCAGGCGAGGCGACCCGGCCGGGTGGGGTCAGCTCCGCCGGCGGCGGATCTCCTCGACGACGGCGGGCACGACCTCGTGCATGTCGCCCACGACGGCGTAGTCGGCGCGCGTCATCATCGGCGCCTCCGGGTCGGTGTTCACCGCGACGATGGTCTTGGACGAGGCGCAGCCCGCCCAGTGCTGGATGGCGCCGCTGATGCCGCAGGGGATGTACACCTCGGGGGCGATCCGGCTGCCGGTCTGGCCGACCTGCTCGTGGTGTGGACGCCAGCCGAGGCTGGTCACCACCCGGCTGACCCCGACCGCGCCGCCCAGCAGCTCGGCGAGCTCGCCGACCGGGCCGAACCCGTCGGGCCCGCCCGCGCCGCGGCCGGCGCCGACCACGACCCGGGCCGACTTCAGCGAGCCCGACTCGTCGGGCTCGGGCTCGGCGACGCCCGCCACGCGGGCCGCCCGGTCGGCCTCGGCGACGCCCGGCTCGCTCGCGACCCAGGCCGCGGGCTCCCCGCCGGCCGCCTCGGCCTGCCAGGCGTGACCCGCGACCGTCAGCAGCGCGGGCCGCGCCGGCAGCTCCATCTCCTCGAGCGCGGACCCGCCCACGACCTGCCGCTCGACCGTGAGCGGCGAGAGCCCGGAGAACGAGACCACGTTGGCCGCCATCGGCACGTCCAGCCGCGCGGCGAGGTGGGCCAGCACCTCGTTGCCCCGCGGGGTGCCACCGGCGAGCACGGCGACCGAGCCGGTGGCCGAGCGCACGCCCTCGACCGCCCCGGCGTACGCCGCGCCGCCGAAGGGCGCGAGGTCCGCGCCGCCCGCGTGGTGCACCTCCTGGACGCCGTGCCGGCCCAGCTCGGCCGCGACCGCCGGCGCGTCGCCGACCTCGCCCACGACGACGGCGCGCACGGCGATGCCGCCGCCGGCCTCCGACAGGGACCGGGCGAAGGACAGCGCCTCCAGCGAGACCTCGTCGACGGCGCCCGTCACCGGGTCCGCCTCGGCCACCACCAGGATCACCGCAGCACCCCCAGCTTCTCCAGCACGTCGACGACGGCGGGCGCCGTGCCGGCGCCCTCCCCCAGCACCGCGGTCTCGGTGGCCGCGACCGCGGGCAGGCGCCAGCGCACCCGGCCGGCGCCGGCCGGCTCGTCACCCGGCTTGCGCACGTCGATCTCGACCTTCTTCGCGGCCATCCGCCCCCGCAGCGAGGGGTAGCGGGGCTCCACGCCCCCGGCGAAGACGGAGACGACCGCGGGCAGCGGCACGTCGTAGGTCTCCTGGCCCCGCGGGCCCTGCACCCACGCCGCGACGCGCCCGTCGGCGACCTCGGCGACGCGGGCGCCGGTGACGACCGGGCGGTCCAGCGCGTACGCCAGCCGGATCGGCACCTGGAAGTCGCCGGTGTCCGCGGCGTCGTTGCCGAGCAGCACGAGGTCGTAGGGCTCCTCGGCGTCCGCCACGACGGCCGCGAGCTCGCGCGCCACGTCGGAGGGCCCCAGCGTCAGCGGGTCCGTCTCGACGAGCACGGCCTCGTGCACGCCCAGCGCCAGCGCCCCGCGCAGCTGCTCCTCGGACTCGCGGGCCCCGACGGTCACGACCGTGGCCGACCCGCCCGTCGCCTCGGCCACCTGGACCGCGAGCTCGACGGCGCACCCGTCGTGCTCGGAGATCGTCCAGCCCGCGAACCGGCCGTCGATGCCCTGCGCGTCGGCGGTGAGCACCACCTCACCCGACGCGTCGGCCACCCGCTTGACGGCCACCAGCACGCGGGTCATGCCCGCATCCGCTCGTTGTCGGGGTCGAAGGCGGGCGTGGCGTCGGTGCGCAGCACGCTGACGGGGTAGAGCTCCTCCATGTAGGAGACCGCGAGCGACCGGCCGACCTGGGCCTCGTCGGGCGGCAGGTAGGCCATCAGCAGGTGCTGGCCGAGGCTCGGGGCCGAGCCCGCCGACGTGACGTACGGGTGGTGCCCGTGGCCGTCGGTCAGCGGGCTGCCGTCCGGGGCCAGGACCGGCTCCCCGCCGAGCATGTAGCGCCGGACGCCGCTGGAGGAGACGTGGTCCTCGACGGCGAGCGTGCACAGCACGGCGGCGGGGTCCTGCGCGCGCTGCTTGAGGTAGGCCTCGCGCCCGACGAAGTCGGCCGACTTCACCTTGGGCCGCTGCATGCCGGCCTCGACGATGCTGCGCTCGGCGTCGAGCTCGGCCCCGAAGGCACGGTAGCCCTTCTCCAGCCTGCCGGAGCCGGTGTAGACGCCGATGCCCACGGGCACGGCGCCGTAGCGCGCCCCCGCCTCATGCAGCAGGTGCCACAGCGCGGCGCCCTGCTCCATCGGCACGTAGAGCTCCCAGCCGAGCTCGCCCACGTAGGAGATGCGCGACGCGAGCACCTCGAGGCTGCCGACCTGGAGCGGCCGGCAGGTCAGGAAGCCGAAGCCCTCGTGGCTGATGTCGGCGGTGGTCAGCTCGCCCAGCACGTCGCGCGCGTGCGGGCCCCACAGCCCGATCGTCGTGTACGCCGAGGTCAGGTCGACGACCGCGGCGGCGTGCCGCGAGACGATGGCGGCGAACCAGGCGAGGTCGGCCATGCCGTGGGCGCCGCCGGTGACCACGCGGAACCGGTCGCGCCCCAGCCGCATCACCGTCAGGTCGGAGCGGAAACCGCCGCGCCCGTCGAGCACCGGGGTGTAGATCACCTTGCCGGGCGCGACGTCGGCCTGGGCGACGACGACGCGCTGCACGGCGTGCAGGGCCTCCGGGCCGACCACGTCGAAGATCACGAAGGCCGAGAGGTCGACGATGCCGGCGCGCTCGCGCATGGCGAGGTGCTCGGCGTTGATGATCGGGCTCCACCAGCGGGCGTCCCACTCGTGCTCGCGCGGCATCACGGCGTCGCCGTACTCGGCGAGCAGCGACTCGTTCTGCGCGTACCACTGCGGCCGCTCCCAGCCGGCGGCCTCGAAGAACTCCGCGCCCCGGCGCCGCTGGTCGGCGTGCATCGGCGCGAGCCGCTTGTCGCGGTCGGAGGTCCACTGCTCGCCGGGGTGCACGATCCCGTAGGTCTTGATGAAGCCCTCCCCCGTGCGCGCCCGGACGTGCTCGCGGGTGCGCTGGTGGGGGTGGAAGCGGGAGACGTCGCTGTGGTGCACGTCGATCTCGGAGGCGCCGTGGGTGATCCACTCGGCGACCGCGCGGCCGACGCCGGGGCCCTCCTTGATCCAGACCGCCGCGGCCGACCAGAGGCCGTCGACCTCGGGGCAGGCGCCGAGCACGGGCGCTCCGTCGGGGGTCAGCGAGAGCAGCCCGTTGATCGCGTACCGGATCTCGGCGCCGTCGGCGCCGAGCGCCTCGGGCATCAGCTCGAGCGCGGTCTCGAGCTGGGGGTCGAAGTCGTCGGCGGTGAACGGCAGCTCGGTCGGGCTCAGCTTCGAGCGCTCGATCGACGGGATCTCCTCGGGGTCGTGCAGGATCGCCCGGTGCGCGTAGGAGCCGACCTCCATGTCGGCGCCGTGCTGGCGCTCGTAGCACAGCGAGTCCATGTCGCGCACGATCGGGAACGAGATCTCGCCCTCGGTCCCGGCGAGCTGCGGGATCGGGCCGACGCTGATCATCTGGTGCACGGCCGGCGTCAGCGGGATGGCGGCGCCGGCCATCGCGGCGATCCGCGGGCTCCAGACCCCGCAGGCGACGACGAGCATCTCGCACGTGACGTCGCCCTTGTCGGTGCGGATGCCCGTGATCGCGCCGTCCTCGACGTCGACCCCGGTGACCTCGACGTTCGGCACCACGGTCAGGGCGCCGGCCTCCTGGGCCCGCTCGCGCATCAGGGTGCCCGCGCGCAGCGAGTCGACGACGCCGACCGACGGCGTCCAGAACGCCCCCAGCAGCCCCTCGGTCTCGATGAAGGGCACCTTCTCGGCGACCTGCTCGGGCGTGACCAGCTCGGCCTCGATGCCCCAGGCCCGGGCGCTGGACATCCGGCGCCGCAGCTCCTCCATCCGCTCCTCGGTGCGCGCGACCTCGAAGCCGCCGCACTGCGTGAACACCCCCAGCTCGCGGTACTGCCGCACCGAGTCGAGCGTGAGATCGGTGATCTCGCGGGAGTGGTCCACCGGGAAGATGAAGTTCGAGGCGTGACCGGTCGAGCCGCCCGGGTTGGGCAGGGGCCCCTTGTCGATCTGCAGGATGTCGCGCCAGCCGAGGCGCGCCAGATGGTGCACGAGGCTGTTGCCGACGATGCCGGCCCCCACCACGACGATCTGTGCCGATGTTGGCAGTGCCATGACGACCTCCGAACCGCCTGTGCGGCGCCGGGCACCGTGTTGCGTCTTGCGCGACACGTAGCGTAATACGAGACATGACTACTGTCCGCGCCCGCACGCGTCCGTGTCAATGACTGGGCCCCGGCGAGTTGGTGCTCGCCGGGGCCCGGATGCTGCACTGGCCGGAACCCGCCACGGCCGTGCTCGGGGCTACTCGAGGTCGCTGCCGTCCCAGCCGAGCCGCAGCGAGATCTCGCGCGCGGCGCGACGCACCAGCACGATCGCCTCGTCCAGCACGTCGCCCGACAGCCGGTACGTCGAGCCGCTCACGCTCAACGCGGCCACGACCTCACCGTGGGCGTCGCACAGCGGGGCGCCGACCGCGCTCATCCCTTCCTCGAGCTCGTCGACCGCGACCGCGTAGCCGCGCTCGCGGACCTCGGCGAGCACGCGGTGCAGGGTCGTGCGCCGGGTGATGGTGCGCGGCGTGAAGCGCTCGAGGTCCGGCAGGATCGCGTTCACCTGGCCCCGCTCGAGTGCCGAGAGCAGCACCTTGCCGTTGCTGGTGGCGTGCAGCGGGATGCGGCGGCCCGTCCAGTTGTGCGGCTGCAGGGCCGCGTCGCCGGTGACCTGGTCGAGGTAGAGCGCGGAGTCCTCGACGAGGATGGCGATGTTGACGGTCTGCCCGGTGTCGGAGGCGAGCGCCTTGGAGAACGGCCGGGCCTCGCGCACGACGTCCAGCCGGGCCGTGGTGGAGCCGGCGAGCCGGACCAGCCCGACGCCGATCCGGTAGCCGCTGCGGTCGTCCGCCTGCTCCACGAGCCCGCGGGCCTCCATGGTGGTGATCAGGCGGAAGGCGGTGCTCCGGTGCACGCCGAGCTCGCCCGCGATCTCGGCCGACGTGGCCAGCCCGGACCGGGCGAGCACCTCGAGGATCGTGATCGCCCGGTCCAGCGACTGCACCGTCCCGGACTCGCGGGCCTTCCCGTTCCCGGTCATGCGCGGCACAGTACCCAGCGGCCGGACGCCCGGACGCAGCGCGCCGCGGACCGAGCCGCCGGACCGGCCGTTCAGGGGCCCCGCCACCGGCACCGCGGTCGCGCCGCCGCCCGGCCCCAGTCGCGGCGGCGGCGCGGCGGGCATCACGCCAACCCGGTGATGCGGCCCTGCGCGTCGATGGACATGCCCTCGCTGGCGGGCACCTTCGGCAGCCCCGGCATGGTCATCACCTCGCCGGTGACGAGGACGACGAAGCCGGCGCCCGCGTTCAACCGCACTTCCCGCACGTCGATGGTGTGCCCCGTCGGGGCGCCCACGGCGGTGGGGTCGGTGGAGAAGGAGTACTGCGTCTTGGCCATGCAGACGGGGAGGTCGGCGTAGCCGTCCGCGGTGATCCGGTCGAGCTGCTTGCGCGCCCGCGTCGAGAAGGTGACGCCGTCGGCGCCGTAGACGCGCCGCGCGACGGCCGCTGCCTTGTCCTCCAGGCCCAGCTCGTCGGGGTAGCAGAGCCGGAAGTCGACCTCGTCCTTCTCGAGCACGTCGAGCACGCCCTGGGCGAGATCCGCCGCCCCCGCGCCGCCGTCGACCACGTGGGTCGCGACGTGCGCGAGCACCCCGGCGTGCGCGGCGATCTCGCGCACCAGCGCCAGCTCGGCGTCCGTGTCCTGCGGGAAGCGGTTGATCGCCACGACCGCCGGGACGCCGAAGACGACCTGGAGGTTGTGCAGGTGGCGGCGCAGGTTGTCGGCGCCGACGCGAATCGCGTCCAGGTCCTCCTCGTCCAGGCGCCCGGCTGGGACGCCGCCGTGGAACTTCAGCGCCTTCACGGTGGTGACCACGACCGCCGCGTGCGGCGAGAGCCCGGAGAGCCGGCACTTGAGGTCGAAGAACTTCTCGGCGCCCAGGTCGGCCCCGAACCCCGCCTCGGTCACGACGACGTCCGCCAGCCGCAGGGCGGTGCGGGTCGCCAGCACGGAGTTGCACCCGTGCGCGATGTTCGCGAACGGGCCTCCGTGCACGAAGGCGGGCGTGTGCTCCAGCGTCTGCACGAGGTTCGGCTGGAGGGCCCGCGCGAGCAGGATCGTGACCGCGTCCTGCGCCTGCAGGTCCGCCGCCGTGACGGGGGCCCCGGCCCTGCTCCGCGCGAGCACGATCCGCCCGACCCGCTCGCGCAGGTCGGCCAGCGACGTCGCCAGGCAGAAGATCGCCATCAGCTCGCTGGCCACGACGATGTCCCAGCCGTCCTCGCGGGGCACGCCGTTCGCCGTGCCCCCGAGCCCGACGACGACCTCGCGCAGGGCCCGGTCGTTCATGTCGATCACGCGCTTCCACGTCACGGTGCGCACGTCGATGTCGAGCGCGTTGCCGTGGTGCACGTGGTTGTCGAGCAGCGCCGAGAGCAGGTTGTTGGCCGCCGCGATCGCCGCGAAGTCGCCGGTGAAGTGCAGGTTGATGTCGGTCATCGGTACCACCTGCGCGTAGCCGCCGCCGGCGGCGCCGCCCTTCATCCCGAAGACCGGGCCCATGCTCGGCTCGCGCAGCGCGCACGCCGAGCGCACCCCGAGGTACCGCAGCCCGTCGGCCAGCCCGACGCAGGTGGTGGTCTTGCCCTCCCCCGCCGGCGTCGGGCTGATCGCGGTCACCAGGACGAGCCGGCCCTCGGGCCGCCCCTCCAGCGCGTCCAGCCAGCCCCGGTCGAGCTTGGCCATGTGCCGCCCGAAGGGCACGAGCGCATCCTCGGGCACGCCGAGCTTCTCCTCGGCGACCCGCCCGATGGGCCACAGCTCGGCGTCGTGCGAGATCTCCGCGTCTCCGCGCATGGTCCCTCCCTCCGGTCCGCGGCCGGCTCAGACCGCCGCGTCCAGCCCGCGCTGCTTGAGCAGCTCGCGCTGGTTGGGGTTCACCGAGACCCGGAACGGCATCTCCACGACCTCCGCGGCGACCGGGGTGCCGGGCTCGGGCGCGTACTGGTCCGGCAGGTGCACCCACAGCTGGGTGCCGACCGCGGTCATGCCCACCGGCACGTGACCCATCGCGATGTTGCCCTCGAGCTCCGGGGAGTACCACGGCGACGTGAGGTAGCCGATCGGGTCACCGTCGGGCTCGGCGCCGACCAGCCAGAAGTCGGAGGCGTAGTCGTCGATCGGGCGGCCGCCCAGGCGCAGACCCACGAGCGTGTGCGTGTACGGCGGGTTCCCGGCCTCGAGCGCGGCGCGCGCCGTCTCCAGGGCCTCCTTGCCGATGTAGTCGGCCTCCTTGTTGCGCGGCACCTGGTAGCCGAGGTTCACCTGGAACGGCAGGGTCTCGTTGTCCATGTCCTGGCCCCACGAGAGGATGCCCGCCGCCACCCGGCGGTGGTGCGCGGGCGCGATCACCTGCAGCTGGTGCTTGAGGCCAGCCGCGAGGATCGCGTACCACATCGCCTCGGCGTGCAGGGTCGCGTCCTTGAGGTAGATCTCGTAGCCCTTCTCGCCGGAGAACCCGGTCTGGGAGACGATCACCTCGCAGCCCTCGATCTCACCCGCGTACAGGCCGTAGGAGGGGATGTCGTGGACGTCGGGGCCGAAGAGGTCGACCATCAGGTCGACCGACTTGGGGCCCTGGATCTGCACCGGGGCCACGTCGATCTCGTTGATGTCGACGTCGAAGCGGCGGCCCACGTTGATGCCCTGCAGCCAGAAGCTCAGGTCGGAGTCGGACAGGCTGAACCAGTACTCGTTCTCGGCGACGCGCAGCAGGACCGGGTCGTTGAGGATGCCGCCCTGCTCGTTGCAGAGGATCACGTAGCGGGCCCGCATCGGCGGGATCTTGGTGGCGTCGCGGGTGATGACGTAGTTGACGAAGTCGGCGGCGTCCGGTCCCTTGACCTGGATCTGGCGCTCGACGGCCACGTTCCACAGCGTCACGTGGTTGACCAGGGCGTCGTACTCGACCATGGCGCCGCCTTCCTCGGGCCGGACGTAGCCGCGCGGGTGGTACATGCGGTTGTAGACCGAGGCCCGCCAGCAGCCGGCCTGCGCGGAGAGGTGCCAGTACGGCGACTTGCGCACCCGGGTGTCGACCAGCATCTCGACGGGGGTGGGGCCCGACTGGCGCAGGTTGATGGGGACGATCCGGTCCGACTGGTCGACCGAGGGGACGTTCTCGTTCATGGCGGTGCTCCTGGTCACTGGGGTGGTGCTCTGGGTACGGGGAAGGCCTGGGTGGTGCTGACCCGGTGCGCCCGGGCTGCCGGGGCTGTCGGGGTCAGCGGATGCGGGCCACCGTGCGGTGGACGGGGTTGCGGCTGCGCTTGTGCAGGTCCGCGAGAAGGCGGGCGCGCCACGCCTCGGACTCGGCGACCTGGTTGAAGGTGAAGACGTGCAGGCCCGCCACCCGGGACTCGGGGCGGGCCAGGACCGGCTCGAGCCGGCGCAGGAAGTCGTCGCTGCGGGACCCGCCCGGGCGCATCAGGCGCGCCACCGTGCGGCGGTTCTTGAGCAGGTACCGCGTGGACTCGCCGACCCCGATCCGGGTGGCGACGGTGAGCAGCTTGGTCGGGTCGGCCGGCCCGGGCACGCCGACCCACAGCGGCAGCGTGACGCCGCGCCCTCGCACGCGGGTCAGCCAGGTGGCGAGCGTGTCGGGGTCGAAGGTGATGTTGGAGACCATCTCGGTGGCGTGGTGCCGCTTGTCCCACATCGCCTGGATCATCTGGTCGTCCGAGATCGAGGGGTGCGACTCCGGGTACGCGGTGATGCCGACGTGCGCGAAGGGCGAGCCCGTCGCGCCGAGGCCGGCTCCGGCACCGAGGGCCGCCAGGTCGGCGAGCAGCGACGGGGCGTCCGGGTACGCGCCGACGGGCTCGCCGTCCCCTCCGGGCACGAAGACGCGATCGATGCCGGCCCCGCGCAGCCGGTCGACGATCTCGGCGAGGTGGGCGCGGTCGACGACCATCCGGGCCGCGATGTGCGGCACCACCGGGTGGCCGCGTGCGGCCAGCGACTCCGCCGTGCCGAGCGTCGCCTCGAGCCCGCGGGCGGTGGACGCCGTGACGGTGAGCATCCGCTCGACGGGGAGGTGGGTGCGCACCAGCTCCTCGATGCTCGGGGTCGGCAGGACCTCGAACCGGGCGCGCTCCAGCAGGTCCGTCAGCGCGGCGCGCTCGGCCGGGCGCTCCACCGGGGCGTGGCCTCCGGAGGACCCGCTCTCGCGGGACAGACTGTCGCTCTGCTTGTTGCGCATGACGCACCTTGTTTCACGATACGCACCGTCGAGAACACGGTACGCAGGTGTGCGCGCAAAACGAAAGGGCGCGCCGAGAAATCTGCGCGCCGGACTGGCCGACTGCGGTCACGACCGCTCCGGGCCGCGGGGTGGCTCCACCGTCGGTTTCCCCGCTCGAGCGGGGAGTCTGGTACTTGTGATGCGTTGCAACGCCGCACAAGCGACGGTTTCCCCGCTCAGGCGGGGAAACCGTTGGGCGCCCACGGGCGGGTCGACGCCTTCGACGTGCCCCCGGGCTTCGTGGCCGCGGGGGTCGCCTGCGAGGGCCTCGGGGCCTGCCTCGGCGGCCCCGGGATCACACCCGAGGGCAGCTGTCGCTGCCCCTGCAGTGGGACGGTGAGACCGTGCCGGCCGACGCCGCCGAGCTGGGCGTGCTGGGCGTGCTGGGCGTGCTGGGCGTGCGGGGCGTGCGGGCGGACAGCCTCGACTGCCCGGGCCAGGACGCCTGCAACCGAGGGCGTGGCCGACCTCTCGGCCACCGGCGCGGGGACCCTCGACCTCGAGGTCGAGGGTGCCCCCTAGGTCCGCGAGGTCAGCGGCGCCCGGAGCTGAAGGAGGCGGCGCTGTGACCGCCGCCGCCACCGGAGCCGCCGCGGCCGGACGAACCGGAACGCTGGCCAGCCGGAACGCTGGCCACCCGAACGCTGGCCGCCGGACGCCTGACCGGAGCCCCGGCCGCCGGAGCCTTGGCCGCCGGAGCCCTGGCCGGAACCCTGGCCGCCGGAACGGCGTCGACCGCCGCCGCGGCGCGAGCGGGAGCCGCCACCGCCGCCCTTCGGCGACCGTCCCTGCTGAGGCTGCTGCACCTGCTGCTGGCCGCCGCCGAGCTCGATCGGCCCGGAGAGCGTGCGCTCGCCGGGCGCCAGCTCGGTGAGCACCGGGTGGCTGGCATCGCGGACCTTGGTCGTGCTCGGGTTGATGCCCGCGGCCTTGGTGAGCGAGCGGACGTCGCGCACCTGCTCGCTGCTCATCATCGTGACGACGGTGCCGCTGCTGCCGGCGCGGGCGGTGCGGCCCGAGCGGTGCAGGTACGCCTTGTGCTCGGCCGGCGGGTCCGCGTGCACCACGAGCGCCACGTCGTCGACGTGAATGCCGCGGGCGGCGATGTCGGTGGCGACGAGGACGTCGGCCTTGCCGGCGTGGAAGGCGTCCATGTTGCGGGTGCGGGCGTTCTGGCCGAGGTTGCCGTGCAGCTCGACGGCGGCGACGCCGCTCTTGTTCAGCTGGCGGGCGAGGCCCTTGGCACCGTGCTTGGTGCGCGTGAAGACCAGGGTGCGCCCGGGCGCGCTCGCGAGGTCGACGAGCACCGGCAGCCGCTGCTCGCGCTCGACGTGCAGCACGTGGTGCGACATCGCGCTCACCGGCGAGCGCGGCGGGTCGGCGCGGTGCGCGACCGGGTTGCTGAGGAACTCCTTGACCAGGCCGTCGGTCGCGCGGTCCAGGGTGGCCGAGAAGAGCTGGCGCTGGCCGCCCTTCGGCGTCTGGCGCAGCAGCCGGCGCACGGCGGGCAGGAAGCCGAGGTCGGCCATGTGGTCGGCCTCGTCGAGCACGGTGACCTCGACGCGGCCGAGGTCGCAGTGGCCCTGGCCGATCAGGTCCTCGAGCCGCCCGGGGCAGGCGACGAGGATGTCGACGCCGCGGCGCAGCGCGGTGACCTGGGGGTTCTGGCCGACGCCACCGAAGACGGTGCGGCTGCTGAGCCCGGCCGCGCGGGCCAGGGGCTCGAGCGACTCGTGGATCTGCGTCGCCAGCTCGCGCGTCGGGGCGAGCACCAGGGCCCGCGGGGCGCCGGGGCGGGCCTTGCCGCCGTCGGCGAGGCGGGCCACGACCGGCAGCAGGAAGGCGTACGTCTTGCCGGAGCCGGTGCGGCCGCAGCCGAGCACGTCGCGGCCGGCCAGGGAGTCGGGCAGGGTCTTGGCCTGGATCGGCGTGGGGGTCTCGATGCCGAGGCCGCTGAGCACGCTGACGAGGCCCTCGGGCACGCCGAGGGAGGGGAAGGAAGGCACGTTGGAACGTCGCTAACTGTGGAGGTCCCACCGAACGGTGCGGACCGAAGGTCTCGGTCGACCGGGCACGGAGCAGAACGATCAAGCGCTACGACGTGCGAACAACCCGCGGTGGGATCTGGACGAGCTGCCGCCCCAACCCTAGCGGACCGCGACCGGTCCCTCCGCATTACCGGCGAACCAGTCGGCCGGCGGCGTGCTGCCGCCGCCGCCCAGCGCGCGGTCGAGGTCGGCGATCAGGTCGCCGGCGTCCTCGAGCCCGATCGAGAGCCGGACGACGTTGGCCGACGGCCGCGCCTCGGGGCTGACCGGGCGGTGCGTGAGCGCGGCCGGGTGCTGGATCAGCGAGTCCACCCCGCCGAGCGAGACCGCGTGCGTGAACAGCTCGACGGACGACGTCACGCGGCTGGCGGCCTCGAAGCCCCCGCGCAGCGCGACGGCGACCATGGCGCCCGGACCACGCATCTGCCGCTCGAGCAGGCCGCGCGGGTCGCCGTCCGCACCGGGGTAGTAGACCCGCTCGACCTCCGGGTGGCCGGCCAGCCAGGTGGCCACCTGCGTGGCGGACTCCTGCTGGGCGCGCACGCGCGCCGGCAGCGTCTGCAGGCCCCGGTGCAGCAGGTAGGCGCTGAGCGGGTGCATCAGGCCGCCGGTGACGGCGCGCACCTGCCGCAGCTGCACGGCGGTGGCCTCGTCGCAGGCGACGACACCGCCCACGACGTCGCCGTGGCCGCCGAGGTACTTCGTGGCGCTGTGCAGCGCCATCCGCGCGCCGAGCGTGATCGGGTTCTGCAGCACCGGGGTGGCGAAGGTGTTGTCGACGAGCACCGGCACGTCGCCGGCCTGCTCGACCACGGCGGCGATGTCGACGAGCTCCAGCGTGGGGTTCGCGGGCGACTCGAGCACGACGAGCCCGGTGTCGGGGCGGATCGCGGCGGCGACCTCCGACTCCTCGCAGAAGGTCACCTCGGCCCCCAGCAGCCCGGTGGAGAGCAGGTGGTCGGTGCCGCCGTACAGCGGTCGCAGCGCGACGACGTGGCCGCGGCCCGCCAGCCGCGTGCTCGCCAGCACCGCCGCGGTCATGGCCGCCATGCCGGAGGCGAAGGCCACGGCCGCCTCGGTGCGCTCCATCCTGGCCAGCGCGTCCTCGAAGCGGGCCACGGTCGGGTTCCAGAGGCGCTGGTAGACGGCGCCGCCCTCCGGCAGCGGCTGGCCGCCCGTCGCCATCGACTCGTACGAGTCGCCGCCCCGGGTGATGTCGGGCAGCGGGTTCGTCGAGGAGAGGTCGATCGGGAGGGCGTGGACGCCCAGCCCGGCGAGGTCGTCGCGGCCGGCGTGGACGGCCAGCGAGTCGGAGTGCAGATCGGTGCGCATGCGCCGAATACTCCCGGAATCCGCAAGCGTGCGCCACGATCGGTGCTGAAAGCGGGACCCCATGGCATACTGGTTGTGTTTCGTGCCAACCACCATGTCGCAGGAGGCCCGTCGTTGGGCAAGTCGCAGCCCCGGCTCGACTCCGTGGACCACCGGATCCTCGGCGCGCTGAGCGTCGACGCCTCGCTGACCAACAAGGCGCTGGCCTCGCGGCTCGGGCTGGCGGAGTCGACGTGCGCCTACCGGGTGCGCGCGCTGCGCGAGGCCGGCATCATCCGCGACACCCGGCTGCGGCTCGACACCGCGGCGCTGGGCTACCCGCTCCAGGCGATCATCAAGGTGCGCCTGGGCAGCCACAGCCAGGAGCACGTGAACCGGCTCTACGACGACCTGGCGGCGACCCCGGGCGTCATCCAGGCCGTGCACGTGGCGGGCGCCGACGACTTCCACCTGCACGTCGCGGTCGAGGACGCCGAGGCCCTGCGCGACCTGGTGCTCGACCACGTGACCGTGCACCGCGTCGTGCGCGCGACGGAGACCCAGCTGGTCTTCGAGATCCGGGACGGCGCGGGCGTGCTGTGACACCCCGCGCGGCCTGCACGTCGTCCCGGCTGGCTAGCGGCGGGTCAGCAGCACCGCGAGGGCGACGTAGTGGAGCTCGAAGTCCTCGGGCCGCTCGCGGATCATCCGCTCGGCGCGGGCGTAGACCTCGGAGACGAGGGCGTCGACGAACGGGTGCGCGGCGAAGTGACGCCGCAGCACCGGCTCGGTGAATGCCCGGAAGAAGTTGGTGTAGTCGGCGGCGTAGGCGGGCACCTCGCCGGCCTCCTCGAGCTCGGTCACGAACGGCACCGGCACCTCGTAGGTCTCCGCGCGGTCGACCTCGAAGAGCGCGGGGAGGCCGCCGTCCTCGCCGGTCAGCGGGGCGACGAGCTCGTCGAGGGTGCGGAAGTACACCGGCTGGTAGTAGGTCTCGTACTCCTCGCGCTCGAGCAGACCGGCACGCAACGCCTCGAGCAGCGCGGCGTTGAGCACGTCGTAGATGCCGTCGCAGGTACGCCGCTCCTCCCCCGCCCCGAAGACCTGCACGAGCAGCTTGCCGCCCGGCGCGAGCTCGGCCGCGCGCGCCGACGCGAAGGTGGCGACATCGTCGCGCGCCCGGCGGGCGAACGTGTCTCGCTCCTGCTCGGAGACCGAGCCGACGCGGCTCCCCGCCCGTGGGCCGTTGGGCAGGATGTAGCCCGGGAGCCGCTCGACCGGGCGCGCGCTGAGGAACCCGATGGCGTTGAAGGTGGTCGCCAGCTGCAGCGATCCGGGCGGCAGCAGCTGGTCGAACATGCTGCCGCCCACGCACGAGGAGTAGACGTCGTCGCCGAAGACCGAGCGGCCCCCGGAACGCAGCCCCAGGAACAGCTCGGAGACGTCGTGGGTGCGCGGGTCGCAGTGGATGGTCTGCACCGGCTGCGCGGTGCGCCGCCGCAGCGCGCCGACGGCGCGGTCCATGACGGCGATCGAGTTGCGGCCGTCCGAGCAGCCGTAGTCCGAGAGCCGGAGGGCGGCCCGCTCGTCGCCGAGGTCGAGGCCGCCGAGCGCCTCGTCGAGCCACGGCAGCACGTGCTCGATCGCGGCCAGCTGCGGGGCGGGGCTCCGGTCATGGAACCCCTGCCCGACCATGCCTGTGGTGACGGCCATCGCCGACTTCCTTCCCCGAGATCGCGCGTTCGTGGTGCTGGTGCTGGTGCTGTGCCGCCTAGGTGTGACTGAAGCCGCCGGCCGGTCTCGGCGCCATCGGCGGGTGCGCCTCGAGCCGCGCGACGGCCTGCCCGAGCGCGCCGAGCTGGGTGTCGGCCAGGTCCAGGCTGAAGCCCTCGCGGACGACGACGCGCGGGACGGCGACGTCGGTGGCGCCAGCCGGCATCGTGTACGCCGGCACCTGCCAGCCGCCGCGGCGCAGCTCGTCCGAGACGTGGAACGCCGCGTAGGCGGCCTCGGGGCTGGCCTCGCCGTCGGGCAGGCGGTCCTTCGGGATCGGCGCGTCGACGAGGCGGTCGGCGTACGCCGGGGACAGCGCGTCGTCGGTACGCCGGTGCTGGTGAACCACGTGGTCTCCCCGTCCCCGTCTGCGGACCTGCTCACCGGCCCGACATCCTCGACACGGTAGCGCTGTCGGTCGGCCCTGTCGCGTGCCCCGACCCGGCGACGCGGGTGTGCCACGATGCCCGGGTGGCCGAGCTGCTGGTCGTCGCCGTGGCGCTGTTCGTCTTCGCGATGTTCTCGGCGCGCTCGGCGACGTCGCCGGTGACCGCGCCGATGGTGTTCACCTCGGTCGGCCTGCTCGTGGGCACCGCCGGCGTCGGCGTCGTCGACCTGTCGCTCGACAGCGAGGCGGTCTCGGTGCTCGTCGAGGCGACGCTGCTGCTCGTGCTCTTCGCCGACGCGGTGCGCATCGACCTGCGCGTGCTGCGGCACAGCCCGGGCTTCCCGCTGCGCCTGCTGGCGATCGGCCTCCCGCTCACGATCGCGGCCGGGACGCTCGCGGGCTGGCTGCTCTTCCCCGGGCTGCTGCTCGCCGAGGCGGCGCTGCTGGCCGCCGTGCTGGCGCCGACCGACGCGGCGCTCGGTCAGGCGGTGGTCAGCGACCGGCGGCTGCCCGCGCGGATCCGGCAGGGCCTGAACGTCGAGAGCGGCCTCAACGACGGCATCGTCGTGCCCGTCGTCACCGTGCTGATCGTGGTCGCCGCCGCCGAGACCACGCAGACGGACTTCGATGTGTGGGGCGAGCTCGTGGCTCGCCAGGTCGGCTTCGGCCTCCTCCTCGGCGCCGCCATCGGCACCGGCGGGGGCTGGCTCCTGAACCGGCGGGCGCTCGCGGGCCGCGTCGAGGGCGCCTACCGGCAGCTGGCCACGATCGCCGTCGCCGTGGCGGCGTTCGCCGCCTCCGAGCTGGTCGAGGGCAACGGCTTCATCGCCGCCTTCGTCGGCGGGCTCTGCTTCGGCCAGGTGGCCCGCGAGCACTGCCACGGGATCCAGGACTTCACCGAGGACGAGGGCGAGCTGCTGACCGCCATCACGTTCCTCGTCTTCGGGGCGGTGCTCGTCGGCCCCCGCCTGGACGCGCTCAGCTGGCCGGTGGCGCTCTACGTGCTGCTGAGCCTGACGGCCGTGCGGATGCTGCCGGTGCTGGTCGCGATGACCGGGTCGGGCACGCTCCTCGAGACGCGGCTCTTCGCCGGCTGGTTCGGCCCCCGCGGGCTCGCCTCGATCCTCTTCGCGCTGGTGGTCTTCGAGGACCTCGAGACCGACGGCGTCACCACGATCCTCGACGTGGCGATGTGGACGGTGCTCGCCAGCGTGTTCCTGCACGGCCTCACCGCCAACGCCTGGACCGGGCGGCTGGCGGCGCGGCTGGAGGACGCCGAGGCCGACCGGGCCGAGATGGCGGACGTGCCCGAGCTGCCCACCCGCCGACGCCTCTCGGGGCCGCGGCGATGAGCTGGGCGGGTGGGGACGAGCGGTCCGGCGACGAGCTCGTCGAGACGCTGCTGCGCTGGCAGGACGCCGGGGGCGTCTGGCGCGTCGCGCAGCGCCGGGCCGGGCACGCGACCGTGGCCCTGCTGACCTGCGCCGGCGGCGAGGAGGTCGAACGTCTCGAGGGCGGCGAGCCCGCCTGGCTGGACTTCCTCGCCGGCCGCGAGGACAGCGAGGACGACCCGGGCTGAGCCCGGCCCGGGCTGCCCTCAGCCGCCGTCCGGACCGGCGCCCCCGCCGTCGAGCGCGCGCCGCAGCACGGCCGCCTGCCCGTCGTGGCCGCGCTGCTCCGCCATCTCGAGCGGGGTCAGGCCCTCCCGGTCCGAGGGCCGGTCCAGGCGGACGCCGCCCCGGGCCAGGGTCCGCACCGTCTGCACGTAGGTGGGGGTGTCCTCCCCGAGCCAGACCGCCTCGTGGATGGCCTGGTAGCCGAGCCGGTTCACGTGGTCGCGGTCGATGCCCGCCCTCAGCAGCGCTCGGACGACCCGGTGGTGGCCCCGCTCCGCCGCGCGGATCAGGCCGGTGCCGTTGAAGCTGTCCTTCGCGTCGACGTCCGCACCGTGCGCGAGCGTGAGCCACAGCAGCTCGAGGTAGCCCTCGCTGGTCGCGATCAGGTACGCCGACTGCTGGGTCTCGTCCTTCGCGTTCACGTCGGCGCCGCGGGCGATCAGCGTCTCGGCGCGCTGCACCTGGTTGGCCCAGGCGGCCCGTCGCAGCCGCTCGTCCAGCGCGGCCTGCTCCGCCTGGCTCAGCGGCCGCAGCGTGGCCGCCGGGCGCCGGCGCTGCGGCGCCGAGGGCTGCTCGCCGGCGGAGCGGGTGGACTCGGCGGTCGCGTCGTCGGAGGTGGCCGCGGACGGTTCCACGGGCCGCGGCTCGGCCCCGCCGCAGGAGGAGAGCAGCAACGACAGCAGCGCCGCGAGGGCGACCGGCCGGGATCGGCAGCCCGGTGCGCGGCGGGGGCGGCGGCGCGAGGAGCGGCGGGGTCGGCGGCGGGTGGCCATGGTGACCGGAGCCTGTCAGATGACGTCGCGCCGCCGGAAACCCACGAAGCCGGCGGCGAGGAAGGCGACCGCCACCGCCGCGACCCAGGCGAGCCCGCCCCAGTCGGGCGAGGCGGCGACGACGGAGGGCACGTGCTCGAGGGGGCTGATGCCCAGCACGCGGTCGGGCAGGTCGAGGGTGGGCCCGAGGATCGTGAGGGCGAACGTGGCCACGACGCCGAGCCAGGCGATCGCGCGCGCGGCGGGCGCCACCCCGACGGCCGCCGCCGCCAGGCCGACCAGCACCCACACGGCCGGGATCGTCGCCGCCGCCTGCCGGATCACGTCCGTCATCGCGATCGCGTCGTCGGCGTTGCTCGCGACGAGGCCGAGCGTCGTCCCGGCCAGCAGCATCGCCAGCCCCGTGGCCGCGAGCGCGACGACCACGTTGCTCGCGAGGTACGTCGGACCGGCGCAGCGAGGCCGCCAGCAGCGGCTCCACCCGGAAGTCGACCTCCTCGGCGTGGATCCGCAGCACGATCTGCACGCCGAGCACCGAGGCGACCACGGCGATGATCTGCAGGATCGTGGCCAGGAAGGCGAAGCTCAGGTCCGCCGGGTCCAGCGCCCCGGAGGCGAGCACCTCCGCCATCGCGGCGTTGCCCGCGAGCACCTCGCCGAGCGAGGTGACGAGGTTGCCCAGCAGCGCGCCGATCCCGGCGAACGCGAGCAGCCAGGCGACCAGCGACCCGCGGTGCAGCCGCAGCGCCAGGCCCCACACCCCGCCGGCCAGCCCGGCGGTCTCCGGGCCGGGGCGCGGGCTGACCAGCCCCTGCCCGAAGTCGCGGCGGCTCTGGAGGGCGAACGCCACGGCGACCAGCGCGACCGCCAGGGCGAGCGCCGCCAGCAGCGGCCACGGGTTGTTCTCGCTGGCCGGCCGGGTCTCCTCCAGCCAGCCGAGCGGCGTGAGCCAGCGCGTCCACTCGGGGACGTCGCTGGCGTCGATGTAGCCGCGGAGCACGAAGAGCACGCCGAGGGTGGCGACGGCGAGGCTGCTGGCCGTCCGCGCGTCGGAGCCGACCTGCACGGCCACGGCGGCGAGCCCGGCAAACATCAGGCCCGACGCCGTGAAGGTGCTGGCCAGCACGAGCGTCGGCACCGCTCCCCCGCCCACGGCGAGGGTGAGCAGGAAGCAGACGACGCCGAGCGCGACCGACGCGATGGCCGCCATCGCGACGGCGACGGCCAGCCGCGACTCGCGGGCGATCACCCCGGAGGCGACGAGCTCCGCCTGGCCGGAGTCCTCGTCGGCGCGACTGTTGCGCACGACGACGAGGATCGTCATCAGGCCCGAGAAGAACGCGCCGAGGGCGCCGGCCCGCCAGGCGTTGAACCCGTCGGCCGTGGAGAGGTCCCGCGCCGGGCCGAAGATCAGGGACAGGGCCGGGTTCGCGCCGAGGGTGCGGGCCAGGTCGGTGCGGTCCTGGGGGTCGGGGAAGACGATCGCGTAGGCGACGATCGAGGTGGCCGAGAGCACCGAGATGAGCACGACCCAGGGCGCGATGTTGCGGGCGTCCTGGCGCAGCGTGACCTTCAGCAGCGTGCGGGTGCCGACCAGGCGCCCGGCACGGGGGCGGCGGTGGGTCGCCCGGCCGCGCGTCTGGGTGCCCGCGCCGATCATGGCCGGGCCGCGCCGGCGGTCTCGGGCGCCGCGCCACCCTCCCCGGCCAACGACTCGTCGGGCGCGTCGGCGTAGTGGCGCAGGAAGAGGTCCTCCAGCGACGGGGGCGAGACCGTCAGCGACGTCATCTCGTGCGGGACGAGCGCGGCCATCGCGTCGTTGACCCGGTCGGGCTCGACCGTGGCCGTCAGTCTGCCGGCGTCGTCGAGGTGGACGTCGTGCAGCTGCTCGAGGACGCCCGCGTCCGCGGGCGGGCGCCCCAGCCGCGCCTGGATCGTCACCCGCGTCTGCCCCCGCAGGTCCGCCAGCGTGCCCGTCTGCACGATGCGGCCCTCGCGGATGATGCTGACGCGGTCGGCGAGCGCCTCCACCTCGCTCATGATGTGGCTGGAGAGCAGGATGGTGCGGCCCTGCGCCTTCTCCTTCGCGATCTCGTCCTGGAAGACCGCCTCGAGCAGCGGGTCGAGGCCGGAGGTCGGCTCGTCGAGGATCAGCAGCTCGACGTCGGCGGCCAGCGCGGCGACGATCGCCACCTTCTGCCGGTTGCCCTTGGAGTACTGCCGGCCGCGCTTGGAGGGGTCGAGCTCGAAGCGGTCGATCAGCTCGTCGCGCCGGGCGCGGTCGAGCCCGCCGCGCAGGTTGCCGAGCAGGTCGATGGCCTCCCCGCCGGAGAGGCCGGGCCAGAGCACGACGTCCCCGGGCACGTACGCCAGCCGGCGGTGCAGCGCGACGACGTCGCGCCACGGGTCGCCGCCGAGCAGCTCGACGGCGCCCGCGTTCGCGCGCAGCAGGCCGAGCAGCACGCGGATCGTCGTGGACTTGCCCGACCCGTTCGGCCCGAGAAAGCCGTGCACCTCCCCGCGCTCGACGGTGAGGTCGAGGTCGTCGAGCGCGGTGAACGAGCCGAACCTCTTGACCAGACCCTCGATGCGGATCGCCGCGTCGCTCATCGCCACCACCTCGGATAATTCAACAGTCGTTGAACTACTAGCCTAGGGCCCTGCCGTCGCAAGTCAACCCGCAAGGCGAGGGCTTAGGCCTCGCGGCCGCGGCGGCCGTCCCCGGTCGTCGTACGATCGGTGGCCGACCACCCTCACCAGAGGAGCCCTCGTGTCCCTCGTGCTCTCCCGCCGCGACCTCGACTTCCTGCTCCACGACTGGCTGGGCACCGAGGACCTGACGAGCCGCGAGCGATACGCCGAGCACGGGCGCGAGACGTTCGACGCGGTGCTGGAGCTCGCCGAGACCGTGGCGACGCGCCACTTCGCGACCCACAACAAGCGCAACGACGCGGAGGAGCCCCGCTTCTCCGAGGGTCGCGCGGTACCTGCACCCGGAGGTGGGCGAGGCGCTGGGCGTCTACTGCTCCAGCGGCTTCATGGGGGCGACGTTCGACGAGGAGATCGGCGGCATGCAGCTGCCCCACGTGGTCGCCGCGGCCGCGGCGGCGTGGTTCCAGGCCGCGAACTGCGGCACCGCGGGGTACCCGTTCCTCACCCAGGCGGCCGCGAACCTGCTGGTCCACCACGGCACCGCCGAGCAGGTCGACCGCTTCGTGCGGCCGATGCTGCAGGGTCGGTTCTTCGGCACGATGTGCCTCTCGGAGCCGCAGGCCGGCTCGTCGCTCGCCGACGTGACCACCACCGCGGTGCCGCAGGACGACGGGACGTTCCGGCTCCGCGGCGAGAAGATGTGGATCTCCGGTGGCGACCACGAGCTGAGCGAGAACATCGTGCACCTCGTCCTCGCCCGCACCGAGGGTGCTCCGGCGGGAACCCGCGGCATCTCGCTCTTCCTCGTGCCCAAGGTCCTCGTGGGCGACGACGGCGCACTCGGAGAGCGCAACGACGTCGTCCTGGCCGGGCTGAACCACAAGATGGGCTTCCGGGGCACCACCAACACCCTGCTCAGCTTCGGCGACGGCACGCACGCGCCGGGTGGCGAGGCCGGGGCGGTGGGCTACCTCGTGGGCGAGCAGCACCGGGGCCTGGCGGTGATGTTCCACATGATGAACGAGGCCCGCGTCGGGGTCGGGCTCGGCGCGGCCGCGGTCGGGTACACCGGATACCTCAAGGCGCTGGACTACGCCCGCGCCCGGCCCCAGGGCCGACCGGTCGCGGCCAAGGACCCGACCACGCCGCCGGTCCCGATCATCGAGCACGCCGACGTCCGCCGGATGCTGCTGTCGGCGAAGGCCTACGTGGAGGGAGGGCTCGGCCTGGTCCTGTACGCCGCCCGGCTCGTCGACGACGAGCAGACGCACTCCGATCCCGCGGAGGCCGCCCGCGCCCACCAGCTGCTCGGCGTCCTGACGCCCATCGCGAAGTCGTGGCCCTCCCAGTGGTGCCTGGCCGCGAACGACCTCGCGATCCAGGTGCACGGCGGCTACGGCTACACGCGCGAGTACGACGTCGAGCAGCACTACCGCGACAACCGGCTCAACCCGATCCACGAGGGAACCCACGGCATCCAGGGCCTCGACCTGCTCGGCCGCCAGGTCACCGTCGACGGCGGCGCGGCGTTCCGCCAGCTGGCCGAGCGGATCGCCGGGACGGTGGACGCGGCCCGGGCCGCCGGCGGCGCGCTGGCCGAGGACGCCGACGCCCTGGCGGCGACGCTGGACCGGCTCGTCGGCGTGACGGAGAAGCTGTGGGCCGCGGGCGACGTCGAGACGACGCTGGCCCACTCGTCGGCCTACCTCGAGGCGGCCGGCCACGTCGTCGTCGCGTGGATCTGGCTCCAGCAGGCCCTGGCCGCCGGCGACCGCGCCGGCGACTTCTTCGAGGGGAAGCGGGCGGCGGCCCGCTGGTTCCTGCGCACCGAGCTGCCCCGCACCGGGCCCCAGCTGGACCTGCTCGAACGGCTGGACCGCACGCACGTCGACGTCCCCGACGCGGCGTTCTGAGGGACGGTGCCCTACTTCGAGCGCGTCAGCGCGTCCGCCTTCCGCCCGACCGAGCACGTGGGCGGCGCGTGGGACACCAGCGAGCAGCACATCGGCCCGGCGCTGGGGCTGCTGGCGCATTCGGTCGAGGCCGACCGGGACGCTCGCCGCGACGACGGGCTGCTGCTTGCGCGGCTGTCGTACGACATTCTCGGCACGGTGCCGATGGAGCCGGTCGAGGTCGCGGTGTCGGTGTCCCGGCCGGGGCGCACCGTCGAGCTGGTCGAGGCGGTGCTGAGCCACGCCGGCCGCGCGGCGGTCCGTCTGCGCGCCTGGCTGCTGGCCCCCGGCGACACGACGGAGGTGGCGGGCGACCACTCCGAGCCCCTCCCCGCCCCCGGCGACGTGCCCCGGTGGGACATGACCGCCGTGTGGCCCGGCGGCTTCATCGCCTCGGCCGAGGTGCGCCGTGACCAGGACGCCGCCGGTCGTGCCCGGTCGTGGGTGCGCACCGACGTCCCCCTCCTCGACGAGCCGGTGAGCCCGACCGCGTCGGCCGCGGGGCTGCTGGACATCGCCAACGGCCTGACCGCGCGCGCCGAGCCGGCGGACGTGGCCTTCCCGAACGTCGACCTGACTGCCCACCTGCACCGGCAGCCGGATCCGGGGTGGGTCGGGTTCGACACCTCGGTGACGTTCGGGCCGACGGGGCAGGGCGTGACGAGCAGCACCCTGCACGACGAGCGCGGGCCGTTTGGCACGATGGCGCAGACCCTGACGGTGCGCCCCGCGGGCTCGGGCTGACCGGCGCACGCACCCTGCGCCATCCGAGGAGCCCGTCCCCATGCAGCTCGTCCGCGACATCTGGGGCAGCGCCCTGCGCCTGCCCTTCCCGATGCAGCTGTGGCTCTTCGGCCTGCTGATGCCGGTCAACATCGCGGCACTGTTCGCGCTGGGCCAGCCGCTGGGCCCGCTCGTCGCCGTGCTGGCCGTCGGCGCGCTGGCCGCCAACGGCGTCGTCATGGTGATCGACCGCGGCTTCAGCCTCGCGATGGCGCTGCCGCACGTGGCGCTCTGGGTCCCCCTGCTCGGCGTGATCGGCTACCTCCTGCTCGGCGGCGAGGACCTCTCCGGCGGGTACACCGCCTACCTGGTCGCGTTGCTGGTGATCAACGCGATCTCGCTGTACTTCGACATCCCCGACACCAGGCGCTGGTTCGCCGGTCAGCGCGACACCTTCTGACTCGAGGTAGTCCACAGCGGGAGCGCCCCTCCGGGCGGTCCCGGGGGCCCAGGCTTGCTGGACTATCCGGTCGTGGCCGGAGCCGCGACTCCCCACAACTCGGGACCGACCTGAGGCAGCGCCAGGGGCCGCGCCGGCGGCCAGCGCCGTCTCGATCCTCGGCAGGTCGTCCCTCACCCCGATGCCGGACGACGTGCCCGGGTCGTCTCATCGCGCGACCGTGCGGAATAGTTGACCCTTCACCTACCGTTGGACCGAAGTCAACGGCGTGCCGCCCACCCGCGGCGGCGGGCCGGTCAACCCGCACTCGGCGAGGTCACCATGCAGATCGGACTCTTCTCCGTCGGAGACGTCACCCCCGACCCCACCACCGGTCGGACGCCCACCGAGCACGAGCGCATCAAGGCCACCGTCGCCATCGCGAGGAAGGCCGAGGAGGTCGGCCTGGACGTGTTCGCCACCGGCGAGCACCACAACCCGCCGTTCGTGGCCTCGAACCCCACCGCGACGATGGCCTACATCGGCGCGCAGACCGAGCGGATCACCCTCTCGACCGCCACGACGCTGATCACCACCACCGACCCGGTGCTCATCGCGGAGGACTACGCGAAGATCCAGCACCTTCTCGACGGCCGCGTCGACCTGATGCTGGGCCGGGGGAACACGGGCCCCGTCTACCCCTGGTTCGGCAAGGACATCCGCGACGGCATCCCGCTGGCGATCGAGAACTACGCGCTGCTGCGGCGGCTGTGGCGCGAGGAGGTCGTCGACTGGGAGGGCAGGTACCGCACGCCGCTGCAGGGCTACACCTCCACCCCGCGGACACTCGACGACGTCCCGCCGTTCGTCTGGCACGGCTCCATCCGCTCGCCGGAGATCGCCGAGCAGGCGGCCTACTACGGGGACGGCTTCTTCCACAACCACATCTTCTGGCCCGCCTCCCACAGCCAGCGGATGGTCTCGCTGTACCGCCGGCGGTTCGAGCACTACGGCCACGGCCCGGCCGACACCGCCATCGTCGGTCTGGGCGGCCAGTTCTTCATGCGCAAGAACAGCCAGGCGGCCATCGACGAGTTCCGTCCGTACTTCGACAACGCGCCCGTCTACGGGCACGGGCCGTCGCTGGAGGACTTCACCGAGATGACGCCTTTGACCGTCGGCTCGCCGCAGCAGGTGCTGGAGCGCACGCTCGGCTTCCGCGACTACGTGGGCGACTACCAGCGTCAGCTGTTCCTGCTCGACCACGCCGGCCTACCGCTGCAGACCGTGCTCGAGCAGCTCGACCTGCTCGGCGAGATCCTGCCCGACATGCGCCAGGGCTTCGCCGAGGGGCGTCCCGAGCACGTCCCCGACGCGCCGACGCACGACTCCCTCCTCGCCGCCCGCCGCGACCAGACGCAGGTGGGCGACGAGGAGCAGACCGAGGGAGTGCGGGCATGACCTCGATCGCCGTCGTCTCTGCCGGCCTCGGCGTGCCGTCCTCCACCCGGCTGCTCGCCGACCGCCTCGCGTCCTCGGCCGAACGTGCGCTGGGCGACGTCGAGATCGTCAACGTCGAGCTGCGCGACCTCGCCCACGAGATCACCGACCACCTGCTCACCGGGTTCCCCGGACCCGGGCTCGCCGCGGCGTTCGACACGGTCCGGTCGGCGGACGCGGTCATCGCCGTCACGCCGGTCTTCTCGGCGTCCTACTCCGGGTTGTTCAAGAGCTTCTTCGACGTCCTCGAGGAGGGCACGCTCGACGGCAAGCCGGTGCTCGTCTCAGCCACGGCCGGGACCGCCCGGCACTCGCTGGTGCTCGAGCACGCCCTGCGTCCGCTGTTCACCTACCTGCGCGCCGTCGTCGTCCCTACCGGCGTCTTCGCCGCGACCGAGGACTTCGGCCACAGCGGGCTTGACGGCCGCCTCGCCCGGGCCACCGGGGAGCTCGCGGCCCTGCTGGGTGCGAGCAACCGGTCCCCCGCGGCGCGTCGCGCGGTCGAGGACGACTTCGCCGACCCCGTCCCGTTCGAGGAGCTCCTGCGGCAGACCGGCGCCGCCTGACCAGCTGGTGACAGCGGTATCTGCCGGTTGGGCGCCGGCGCTGCCGATGGGGAGGCACGACCACCCCTTGCCAGGCAGGGGCGCCGCACGCTTGGTTGGGACCACACCGACCGCAGGGGGAGCCATGCCACTTCGCACCGACGTCAAGGTCCGCCAGCCGGCGAAGAACGACCTGGTGGGCAAGCGGTTCACCGTGACCGGGATCGGCACCGGGTTCGAGGGCACGATCGGGATCCGGGTCCTCAACAACCGCGGCCGGGTGCTCGCCCGCACGTCGGCCCAGTCCTCGGGCGGCGGCACGCTGCACGGCGAGTTCAGCACCGAGGTCACCGTGCGCAACCCGCCGCGGGCCGGGACCCGGCTCACCGTCCAGGTGTTCGGGGACAACCCGGGCGCGCCGGCCGAGGGACCCTCACCGGGCTTCGACCTGCGCGAGGTCGAGGTGATCATGTTCCCCAAGCTGCGCGGCTGGTTGCTCTACCGCGTCGAGCCGGGTGACACCCTGACCGCGATCGCCCGTGAGTTCCGCGGCTTCGGGCGCACCACCGTGGCGCAGATCGCCGCCGCCAACGTGCGGATCACCGACCCGGACCACATCGAGGCGGGCTGGCGGATCCGGGTCCCGATCAGCGACTGACGGCCTAGACCCTGCCCCGCAGGATCTGGTGGAAGTAGATGAGCGGGAGCCCGTACCGGTCGAAGGCCCAGGTCGCCAGCCGCGGCACGACGGGGTCGGGCACGGGCACGCTGCGGGCCGAGCGACCCTCGCGGTCGACCTCGACGAGCAGCAGCGCGTGGCCGGCGGCCGCGATCCAGGCGGGCGGCCGGTAGGGCGGCACGACGTGGGCCCAGGCGACGCCCCGAAGTCCCGGTCACCCCCGGCCGTGCTGGCCGGTAGCGGTGCACCGGACGGCCGTCGGCCAGCGCCACGTCCGAGACCCCGTCGCGCAGCAGGCGCGCGGCCAGCGAGATCCCGGCGATGCTGTCAACCGACTCCAAGGTCCGGGGTCGGCTGGCCGGGTCCCCTCAGTGCTGCCCCGGCTCGAGCCCGGTGCGCAGCCGCCAGGCATGCAGGGCGAGGCTCAGCGCGGTGCGCCGGTCGTGGTCGGAGATGCTGCGTCCGCCCAGCACCTCGTCGATCCGGGCGAGACGGTTGTAGAGCGTCTGCCGCCGGATTGCGAGCGCGGCCGCGGTCGCGCTCTTGACCAGCCCGCGGCGCAGGTACGTGTCGAGCGTGTGCACGAGCTCGGTGCCGTGCGCGGCGTCGTGGTCCAGCAGGGGCCCGAGCTGCTCGCGCTGGAAGACCGACAGCTCCGGTTCGCTCTGGAAGTGGGCGAGGAGCCGGTAGATGCCGAGGTCCCGCGCGAGCAGCGTCGCCCGGGAGGTGCCCAGCCGCCGGGCGATCGCGATCACCTCCAGTGCCTGCCGGATGGACTGCGCCAGTTCCTCGACGCCGTCCACGGCGGAGCCCGCGCCGACGGCGGCGACGGTGTGCCCGGTCGCCGGCTCGACGGTGCGACCAAGCTGCGCGGTCATCTGCTCGAGCCGTGGGCGCAGGCCTTCCTCACCGCCGGTCGGCACGCGCAGCGCCAGCACCACCTCGTCGTCGACCTCGCCGGCGAGGCAGGCTCCGAAGGCCTCGCGGCACGCCCCGGCCGCCAGGCTCGCGAGGGCGCTGCGGGGCATCCGCCGGTCCGCCGCCACGGCGACGGCGACGACCCGCCTGTCCGACGTCGCGGGGAACCCGGCGAGCTCGCACCGGGAGCGGACCTCCTCAGCGGACGGCAGCCGGTGGTGGGCGATGTCGCGGAGCAGCCCGCTGGCCAGGCGGTCGTGCGAGGCGCCGGTGCGCAGCAGCTCGAGGCCCACGGCCCGCGGCGCCCGGTCGAGCACGGCCTTGGCCATCTCGCTTTGCCCGCCGAGAAGCGTGAGCGTGCCCCGGCCGGTCCCGCCCACCTCGACGCCGCGGGACTCCTGCGGGTCGGCCCCGGTCGGTTCCGGGGCGTCGGCCGACGAGGCGACGAGCCTCCCGTCCGCCGACCGGAGGAGCGCCGGGCAGTCGGCGAGGTCGGCGACGCGCTGGATGAGCGCGTGCATCCCCCACCCGTCGGTCACCACCGCGAGCAGGTCGTCCCAGATGCGCTCCCCGCGCCACAGCGCACCCATCTCGCGGTCCTTGACCAGCTCGTGGAAGGCCTGCACGTACGCCTCGAACGGCACCACCTCCCGCAGCTCGACCACGGTGACGCGCCGCCGCTCCGCCGCCTGCACGACCGCGGCCGGCACCTCGGCGAAGGTGCGGCCGACCTCCAGCCCCAGCGCGGCGAGGCCCGCGTCGGCCAGGCCGTCCACGTAGCGCTCCAGGTCGGCCGGGGCGTGCCCGCGCAGTCCGAGACCCGTGGTGAGCAGGAGCTCCCCGCCCAGGAGGAGCGGGCCCATCTCGAAGACCTCGGAGGAGTGCACCCACCGCACGAGGCACGCCTGCGGGTCCCCCGTGACCACCCGCGGGCTCGCGGCCGCGACGGCGGGCAGGGACAGCACGTCGGCGAGGGGCACCTGCATGCCTCATGGTGGGGTCGGGGTGGACAGAGTGTCAATCTACTGCTTCCAGAACGCTGACGTCCTGCCCCTTGGTCGCGGTGTGACGCAGGTCGCAGACTCACCCCATGCCCTCCCCCGACCTTGGACGGTGCCCATGACCAAGACCGCGTACGAGCCCGCCGGGGCCGCTCCCCCGGCCACCCCGGCCGTGGACCCCGACTACCCGATCGACCCCGTCCCGCAGCACGCCCGGAAGGGGTTGTTCTCCCTCTCCGTCGTGCTGCTGGGCTTCACCTTCTTCACGCCGACCATGATCGTCGGCGCCCAGGTGGGCGCGGCCTTCACGCTCACCGAGTTCCTGGGCGTGATGCTGCTCGGCAGCGCCGTGCTCGGCCTCTACGTGGCGGTGCTCGGCTTCATCGGGTCCCGCACCCGGCTGACGACCGTGATGATGTGTCGCTACGCGCTGGGCACCACCGGGTCGAAGTTCGCCTCGCTGCTGCTGGGCCTGACGCAGATCGGCTGGTACGGCGTCGGGGTCGCGGCGCTCGGCAACCTCGCCGCGCAGGCCCTGGGTTGGGGCAGCGGCGGCGCCAAGGCCCTCATGGTCGTCAGCGCCCTGCTGATGGGGCTGACCGCGTACTTCGGCTACAAGGGCCTCTTCGCGCTGTCGGTGCTCAGCGTCCCGCTCATGTTCATCCTCGCCGGCTGGGTGCTCGTGCTCTCGCTGCGCGAGGTGGGCGGCTGGTCCGGCCTCGCCTCGGTCTCGCCCACCGACGAGATGGCCACCACCGTCGCGGTGTCGCTGATCGTCGGCACCTTTGTGAGCGGCGGCACCAACGTGCCGAACTGGACCCGATTCGCCCTCACCGGCCGACAGGCGTTCAGCGCCTCGCTCATCGCCTTCCTGGTGGGCAACGGGCTGATGCTGTTCTTCGGCGCTGTCGGCGCGATCGCCTTCGGGCAGGCCGACTTCGTGCTGGTGCTCTACCAGGTCGGCCTGATCGTCTGGGGCGTCGTGCTGCTGGTCGGCAACATCTGGACGACGAACGACAACGCCGCCTACGCCTTCAGCGTCGCCGGGGCGGAGATCGCCAACTCGCGCACGAAGCGGCCCTTCGTCGTCGGCGGCGTCCTCGTGGGCATGCTGCTGGCGGTCACCGGGATCTACGACAACCTGGTCACCTACCTGGTCTGGCTCGGCATCCTCATCCCGCCGCTCGGCGGCATGCTGATCGGCGACTGGCTGCGCCACTGGCGACGGGGGCTGCCCGCGCGGGCGGAGCACACCTTCGTCCGGCTGCGCTGGGTCAACGTCGCCGCCTACGCCGCAGGGGCCCTGGCCGCCTGGGCGTCGGGCGAGGTCGGCTTCGGCATCCCCCCGGTCAACGGGATCCTCGTGGCGCTGATCGCGGCGTACGTCCTGCCCGTCCTGCTGCCCGCGCGGCAACAGCCCGCACACCACCCCGGAGGCACCCGTGTCTGACGACCGCACGTTCATGCAGGCCGCCATCGACGAGGCCCGCGCCGGCCGGGCGGAGGGCGGCGTGCCGATCGGCGCGGCGCTGGTCATCGGCGGCGAGGTCCGCGGTGTCGGGCGCAACCAGCGCGTCCAGCTCGGCAGCGCGATCCGGCACGGCGAGACCGACTGCCTCGAGAACATCGGGCGCCTGCCCGCCAGCGAGTACCGCCGGGCCACGCTCTACACCACCCTCTCGCCCTGCCCGCTCTGCGCGGGCGCGGTGCTGCTCTACGGCATCCCGCGCGTGGTCATCGGGGAGAACCGGACGTTCGAGGCGAGCGAGGAGCTCCTGCGCAGCCGCGGCGTCGAGGTCGAGGTGCTCGACCTGCCCGAGTGCCGAGCGCTGATGGAGGAGTTCCTGGCCGCCGAGCCGGCCCTGTGGAACGAGGACATCGGCGTCGAGCTGACGACCTGACGCCGGCCGGCCGTCCGCTGGCCTCGCCGAGGCGTCAGCGGGCGGCCAGCCACTCGTCGAAGCCGAGCCGACCCCGCGGGCCGGGGCAGGTCGGGAGCAGGCCGCCGGCGCGCATCGCCCGGCCCGCGGCCCCGGGCAGCCGGACCGGGACGACGCGCCGCCGCCCGTCCGCCACGCGGCGGGCGAGGCTCACCATGTCGTGCACCTCGGGGCCCGCGAGCTCGGGCGCGCGGCCGGAGGGCCCGGCCTCCGCGAGGTCGACGAGGTGCTCCGCCACCTCGCGCGCCGCGACCGGCTGGCTGGTCATCCGCGGCACCAGCGAGTACCCGCCGACCCGCGCGAACCCGAGCACCTGCTCGGCGAACTCGTAGAACTGGGTGGCGCGCAGGACCGAGCCCGGCACGGCGCCCTCCAGCACGAGCCCTTCCTGCAGCCGCTTGCCCGCGTAGTAGCCGGTGTCGACGACGTCGATCCCGACGATGGAGAGGGCGACGTGGTGGCCGACGCCGGCCTCGGCGCCGGCCTCGAGCAGTCGGCGCGTGGCGCCGCCGAAGAACGCCTCGGCCTTCGCTCGCCGCTGCGAGGCCTGGTTGCTGGTGTCGATCACGGCGTCGACGTCGTGCATCTTCTCGGCCAGGCCGCCCCCGGTGACCAGGTCGACGCCCCGCGAGCGGCTCAGCACCACGGCTGTGTGGCCGCGCTCGGCGGCCACGTCGACCACGTGGCGGCCGACGACACCGGTGCCACCGGCCACGGCGATTCTCACGGGCGCGCCCTCACGGGCACCGTTCTCATGGGCACCGTTCTCATGGGCACCGTCTCTGCATTCTCAACCGGCATCGTCCGGTGCCGCAGGCCCCCGCTCCGACGCTGCTTCGGCCGGGGGGTGGGCCCGCCCCAGGGAGAGCCGCCCGTCGAGCTCCTCCACGAGGTCGAAGACCCGGTCCGGGCCTCCGTCGGCCGGGGTGACCACGAGCTCGACCTGGGGCGGGAAGGTCTTGACCAGTCCCGGCCGGAGCTCAGCCGAGGCGATCGCCTCGCGTCCCTCGGCGAGGCCGGCGACCTCGGCCGCGACGGGGCGCGGCCGCAGCGCGTCGCGGACGGCCGCATCGACGGGGTCCCCAGGCCCGGGCCCCTGGCCCGGGCCGGGCTCGGAGCGCGGGTGATCAGGGCCCGGCCCCGGATCCGGGCCGTGGGTCACGCGAAGGTCTCGCGCCACGTGTCGGGGCCGACGATGCCGTCGACCGCGAGGCCGCGCGACTGCTGCAGCTCGACGCACGCCGCCTTGGACTTCGGTCCGTACTTCCCGTCGACGACGAGACCGAAACCGAGCTCGGTCATCTTCGTCTGCCAGGTGGCCACGTCGGGCCCCTCGGTGATCGGGGGGTACTTGAGGAGGCGGCCGGGGTAGGCGGGGGCCGCTCCCCCGCCGCCGCCCCCGCCGGCCGTCGGGACGACCGAGGCGAAGTCCGTGGCCCGGGTGACGTCCTCGCCCCGGCAGCCGCTGTCGGGGCACACGAGCGCACGGGTGCAGCCGCCGACCTGGACGTAGTCGGTCTCGCCGCGGACGAGGATGCCCTCGACGACGTGGGTCTCCGAGCTGAAGACCGGCGACCCGGAGTTGCCGCCGAAGGTGTCGAGGTTGGCGACGAAGTGGTGGCTGGGCGAGTTGTCCCGCACCGCGGCGTTGCCCGCCGTCTTGCGCGGGAGTCCGGAAGGGTGCCCGATCACGTGCAACGTCTCGTTGTCGGGGACCTTTCCCGACCGGCGGACCTGGACGGGCAGCCGGTCGGTCACGGGGCGGTCGATCCGGACCACCGCCCAGTCGCTGTCACTGAGGTTGTGCCCGAGCACCGCCGTCGGGCGGTACACGTCGGACGTCGGGACCGTGGTCCGGGCGGTGGTCGAGCTCGTCATCTCGAAGCCGAAGACGAGGAGCACGTCCTCGAGGGTGCTCGCGTCGAGGCAGTGGCCGGCGGTCGCGACGACGTCGGGAGCCACGAGGAACCCCGTGCAGAAGGCGATCGCCGGCTGGTCGCGGAACCGCTCCGTGGGGCACAGGTTGAGCTGGGACCCCAGCGTCGGTCCGCTGATCGTCGTCGTCCCGTCGCCGTTGTCGGTGGCCTGGGCGGGACGCACCAGGGCCAGCGTCGCGGCGCCCTCGGCGAGGAGCACGGGGTCGGTCACCTCGAAGCCGTCGAGCCGGTCGTCGCTTCCGTAGACGACCTTCATGACCGTCGTCATCGCCTCGGCGATCTCCTCGTCGGAGGCGGCCTCCACGTCCGCGGGCGCGGAGGCAGCGGCGGCCGAGCGCTTCTCGCCGGCGCGCTGGCGGAGTACGTCGAGGAGGACTTCCGGTTCGTGGGTGGTCAGGTCGTCGGCCACGGTGAGCTCCTCGGGTTCCGCCGACCGCCTCGGCACGGCCGCTGCGCTCTCGATCATGGTCCGGTGCCGCGCCCGTCGCCACGTCCGCAAGGTCGTACGCGAAAGCATCGGCGATGCCCCCGCGCACTGTCCCCGAGGGCCGTCCGTGCGGGCGCCCCGGGGTGCGTGCCGGCCACCGACCCCCGCTTCCAGGGACCCGACGCGATGACGACTACCAGGTCGCCCGCCGCGCACGCCTCCGCACCGGCCCGCAGCTCGACCTGCTGGAACGGCTCGACCGCGGCCGACCTGTCAGGCTTGGTTCCTCACGCGGCTGGCACCGCGCTCACCCCAGCGCACCGCGGGAGCGCCCCGTCCTCTGGACGAACCGCTCTCACGCAGCCTGTCGGGAGACGCCCAGGGCCTTGTCGATCTCCGTCCACGAGACTCCTCGCTCCCGGAGCAGACCGACCCACTCGTCCGCGAACGCCGCGTTCTGCGCGGCCGAGGGGAGGATCAGCGGGAGGGTGGCCACGAGCTCGGCGACCGACACCTCCTCCCACACGGGCTCGGTCCTCCGCGCCACCGCGCCCGGGTCGCGCCTCTCTGCGCAGTAGCGCTCGAGGCGGTCCATGCAGATCATCGCGCCCAGACCGCCGGCGAGGCGGTTGTCCGCGGACCCGGCCCGATCGCAGAACGAGCACATCCTCTGCTCCAGCGTGGCTCGCCGTCATGAACCCGGCAGCTGTCTGGTCCCACCGAGGACCAGGCTCACCGTGACGTCGACGTCCTCCAGCCCGGCATCGTCGAGCGCCGCGCGCAGCGCCTTGTCGCTCGCCTCCGGCGGTCGCCCCAACGCCGCCACCTGGAGCTCTCCTCGCCGCACGGAGATCTTCGTGACCCGCCACCCCTGGTCCTCGGCCCACCGCTCAGCCACGGGTTTGGCCTGCGCGATGAGAACCTGCTCCTGGATGACGTGCCAGCTCCCGATGCCCAGGGGCACGGCGACGACGACCACGGCGAGGCCCACGAAGACCACGGTCCGGGCGCCGAGCTCACCCACGGAGAACCCACCGGCGCGAGCCACGGCGCGGACGTCGGCGAGCAGCAGCAGCGCAGTCCCCGTGGCGATGATCGCCGCCACGTTCGTGCCGAACAGGAGCAGCGCGCCCAGGGCCTGGTCCGGGGCCCCGGACTCGAGGGTCAGGCCCACGACCGCCAGCGGCGGCACGAGCGAGATGGCGATCGCGACGCCAGGCAAGGTGTCCGAGACGTCGGAGCGCAGCAGGGCGAAAGCCTCCGACCAGCCCCGTGGCCAGGGCGCCGACGAGGTCGACGAGGCGGGGGCTGACCCGCGACGCCACCTGGGAGTTGGTGCTCGCGACGACCTCGGTCTGCACGGTCAGCCCGAGCAGGAAGGCCACCGCGATCACGGCCAGGGCACCGAGCAGCACGAGTCCCACGCTGCGGCGCATCTGACGACGGTCCGCCAGAACGATCGCCAGCGCCGTGCCGAGGATCGGCGTCATCAGGGGCGCCACGATCATGGCGCCGATGACGGTGGCCGTGGAGTCGGCCACCACGCCCGCCGTGGCGATCACGGCGGACAGCAGGAGCAGCACCCAGAACCCGGAGAGGCTGCGGCTCCGGTCGCGCACGTTGAGGAACAGCCGCTCGACCATGCGTTGGATGTCGTCGGGAGCGACGGCGATCCATGATCGTGGTGGGCTGACCACCGTGGAGCCGGCCCGCTGGCCGTCGCCTTCGCCGAGCGCACCAGCGCGCCCGGGGTCGGAGCCCTCGGGAACGGACGCCTGGGACATGGTCTCAGGCTGATACCGGCCAGGGTCCGGATCTTCACCCGTCGCGGGTGAGCGACCGGGTGCGGATTCAGTCGCAACGACACCGGCCAGACCCGGCTATCATCGTCCTGCACTAGCCAGACGGCAGTGCCGGGTGATGTGATCCAAGAACACGACCTGCACCAGGCGGACACCGAGCGGGCTCCGGGCCTCCTGACGCAGCCGGCTGCTCGACGGCTCGCGGCGCGGGTCCCCGAACAGAGGGGCAGCCAGCGAATGGCGAGTACGAGGTCGCCGCGCTCCCGCGGCAGGTCCGGTGGGGCCGCCCCCGTCGACGCGTTCCTGGACGCCAAGCTCTCGCGGCCGCAGGTCCGTGGGGACTGGGTCGAGCGGGATCGGCTGCTCGACCAGCTCGACGAAGCGGTCACGAGGCCGTTGACGCTGTTGGCCGCGCCGGCCGGCTTCGGGAAGACGACCATCCTGGCGCAGTGGCTCGACCGGCGCGGCTCGGGCAAGGCGTGCTGGGTGTCGCTCGACGCGGGGGACAACGACCCGGCACGACTGTGGAGCCACATGGTGATCGCGCTCGAGCGCGCCGGGTGCCTGCAGCGGCCGGGGGCAGCGACCTCCGTGGCCGCCAGCTCGACCGACATCGCGGGCACGGTCCTCCCGCAGCTGGTGGCCGACCTGGCGGCGAACAAGGACGAGGTCGTCATCCTGCTCGACGACTTCCACTTCGTGCGCACGGCAGACTGCCACGATCAGGTGGAGCTGCTGGTCCAGCACCTCCCTCCACACGTACACCTGCTCATCGCCACCCGATCCGACCCGGGCCTCAGGATCGGCAGGCTGCGCGCGAGCGGCGGGCTGAGCGAGATCCGGGCACGAGACCTCGCGTTCAGCACCGCCGAGGCGACCGCGCTGCTCGAGCGGCAGCAGGTGCGGCTTGCCGGGCCGACCCTCGCCCAGCTGGTGGAACGTACCGAGGGCTGGCCGGCCGGCCTCTACCTGGCGACCCTGTCGCTGTCGGGCCACGAGGACCCGGCCGGTTTCGTGCACCGCTTCAGCAGGGGCAGCCAGTTCGTGGTCGACTACCTGACCGAGGAGGTGCTGGCGCGCCAGACGGACGAGACGCGCGCGTTCATCACGTCGATGTCGATCCTCGATCAGATGTGCGCACCCCTGTGCGACTACGTCGCGGAGACACCGGGGTCGGCGGCGATGCTCCGGGAGCTGGACCGGGCGAACCTGTTCCTGGTGCCGCTCGACGGGCACAGTGGGTGGTACCGGTTCCACCACCTCTTCGCGTCGGTCGCGCGCGGCGAGCTCGAGGCGAACGAGCCGGCCCGCGTCTCGGCGCTGCACGAACGGGCCGCGACGTGGTTCAGCGAGCATGGCTACATCGACGAGGCCATCCGGCACCTGCTGGAGGCAGGGCACACCCGACGGGCCGCACATCTGGTGCAGGCCCACTGGATGACGTACGTCAACGCGGGACGCGCAGCGACCGTGTCGCAGTGGGTGCGGGACCTGAGCCCGCCGTCGGTCGCCACCGACCCCGCGGCAGGTGCGACCGCTGCCTGGATGGCGGCCGTCACCGGCGACGAGGCCGGACTCGCCACACAGCTGGAAGCACTGGAGGAGGTCCGGGACTACGGGCCGCTGCCGGACGGCACGGTGTCGGTGGAGTCAGCGATCGTCATGATCCGTGGTCTGTTCGGCTTCGGCGGTGTGCTCGACATGACGGTGGCGGCGCAACGAGCCGTCGAGCTCGAGACCGACGGCGGCTCTCCCAACTACTCGATCGCCACCACGGCTCTGGGCCATGCCGCCTACGTGCAGGGGGACCTGGTGCGCGGGGCCGACCTGCTCGCGAAGGCGACGTACAACGCGGCAGCCCCCCCGCTCCTCAAGATGCTCAGCGCCGCCATCTACTCGCTGGTCGAGGCGGAGCGGGGCCACCGGGACCGAGCCCGGGAGCTGGCCGTGGCCGCGATGCGCGCCGCGGACGCCCATGGTCTGGCGGCGCTGCCCCAGGCGAGCATGGCCTCCACGGCGCTCGCTCGGGCCCAGGCGCTGGACGGGCAGCTCGGACCTCGCGTGGGAGACCGTCCAGCGTTGCCTGACCATCCGCCGGCAACACCCCACGCTCTCCCCGTGGCCGACGATGCACCACCTGCTCGTGGCGACCCGCGTCGCGTGCGACGTCGGGAAGCCGGAGCTCGCCTCCGAGCTGTTCGACGAGGCGGAACAGCTCATGGCTCGGTTCTCGGGCGGCATGGAGCAGATGCGCGCCCGACTCCACGCGATCGGCGGCCTCGGCAAGCCGTCGCCCGGCGCTGGTCGCCGTCGAGCCGCTCACCGAGCGCGAGGTCGATGTCCTCAGGCTGCTCCACAGCCCGCTCAACCTGCACCAGATCGCAGCCGAGCTCTACGTCTCGCACAACACCGTCAAGACCCACACGCGCTCGCTGTACCGCAAGCTGGGTGCGCGCTCACGCACCGAGGCGGTTCGCGAAGCCCGGCACCACCTCAGCTGATCCTCGGAGGCCGTCCCTCCCGATCAGTAGCCCGTGCCGTTCTTGGTCTGCTCGCGCTCGCTCTCGTGCGCACCTCCCTTCGCGTCGAGAGTCGCGCACGCGTCCATGAGGTCGCGCGTGAGCCGTTCGACCTGCTCCCGGCTCATGGTCTCCTTGACCAGCGCTCGCATGATCTTCACCTGCTGTGCGTCGGGAGGCAGGGTGTACGCCGGGACCATCCAGCCGCGCTCGGCCGACAGCTGCCAGGCGACGTCCGACTCGTCGTAGGACGCGTGCTCGCCCAGCAGCCGGAACGCCACGAGGGGTAGCTGCTCCTGACCGTCGCCGATCACCTCGAACCGCCCACTCGCGCGAAGGTTCTCCGCCAGTGCCTGTGCGTTCTGCTGCATCTGCCTCATCACGTACGAGTAGCCGTCGCGGCCGAGCCGGACGAAGTTGTAGTACTGCGCCAGCACCATCGAGGCGCCCGTGGAGAAGTTCAGCGTGAACGTGGCGTCGGTCTTGCCGAGGTAGTTCTCGTAGAAGACGAGGTCCTGGGCGAGGTCGGACTCCTCCCGGAACACCAGCCAGCCGATACCCGGGTACACGAGGCCGTACTTGTGACCCGACACGTTGATCGAGCGCACCTGCTCCAGCCTGAAGTCCCAGGCGGAGTCGGGGTAGAGGAACGGCCACACGAAGGCCCCGCTGGCGCCATCGACGTGCAGCGGGATGTCCAGGCCCCGGGTCGCCTTGGTGTCGAGCAGGAGCCGGTTGATCCCGGCGATGTCGTCCATGTGGCCGGTGAACGTCGTGCCCAGGACGCCCACCACGCCGATCGTGTTCTCGTCGAGGTGGGGCTCCACGTCGGCCGGACCGATCGTGTACTTGCCCTCGGCCAACGGGACGATCCGGGGCTCGACGTCGAAGTAGCGACAGAACTTCTCCCAGACCACGTGGACGTCACCCCCGAACACGAGGTTCGGGCTGGTCCGCGGGTAGCCCGGCGGACTGCCCGGCGTTCCTTCCACTTCCACTTCAGCGAGAGGGCCCCGAGCATGATGGCCTCGGACGAGCCCTGGGTTCGGCAGCCGGTCGTCTTGCCGGGGGCGTTGAACAGGTCGGCCAGCATGCGCACGCAGCGTTGCTCGATCTCCGCCGAGATCGGGTACTCCGCGTGGTCGATGAAGTTGCGGTGCAGGTTCTCGGCGATGATGCGTTGCGCCTCGGGCTCCATCCAGGTCGTGACGAAGGTCGCCAGGTTGCGCTGCGGATCTCCTTCGAGCATGAGGTCCTCGGCCACCAGGCGCATGGCCTCGGTAGGGGTCATCCCGCTCGCAGGGAAGTGCGTCGACGGCGACGCCTCGGTGAGGAACCTGTTGCCGAAGAGGGCAGCCGCCTCCTGGTCAGTGAGCTGTGTCATGGCGATCGGGTACCACCGTTCGTGTCGGAGTGGGTGTGCGGGCTGCCTGGACGACGCCGCCGATCGCGAAGCAGAGCGCTCCCGCGAACGTCCCCCAGTTGACGAGTCCGATGTTGACTGCCTGCTCGGTCGCCGGGCGTGTAAAGGCCGCCAACCCTGCGAGGAAGAACAGGACGGAGCCGAGCTGGTTGATCGCGACGACCCACCAACCGAGCTCCCGGGCCTTGATGCGGGGGCGCCCCCCGCACACGTCGAGCATGGCGAGGTGCCCCGAGAGCGAGGAAGCACACGCATCCGGTGATGTCGGGAAACCAGATCCATCCGTTGGACTGGCGTGGGGTGAGGCCCTCGGCGAAGGCAGCCACCAGGCTGACCCCGAACAACAGGGTGCCGACGAACAGGACCACGGCGCTGCGCCGGGCCAGGCCGCTCGCGCTGCGCGCTCCACCAAGGGGCCCCTCTCGCCTGGGACCCGGACCGCCGTTCGCTGGGGCCGGCGAGCTGGATCGACACGTAGCCGCCGAGGCTGAAGAAGACGCCGCCGATGAGGTAGGTGACGCTGACCGTCGTCAGACCGCCCACCCCGAGCTGCGCGAACGCGGCACCGAGAGCGAAGAGCCCGCCACCGAGGACGAACGAGACGGCGGCGACGGGGTTCAGGCGGGCTCGGCTTGCGGTCACGGCCGTCGACCCCGGCTACTGCCGACTCATCGCGATCCGGAGCCGCTCCTCCGGGTCGATGAAGTGGTCGTGGTCGTCGGCGCCGAGGTCGAGCTGAACCCAGTGGATCCTGCCGGTGAAGCGGCTGGAGGTCACCGAGTAGTCCGGCGACACCGTGGTGCCGGACTCGTAGCCGATGTCGGTGGTCTCGTCGGCGGAGAAGACCATCGCCTGGGTGGCCTCGACGCGCCCGGCCCCGCAGGCCTCTCCGTCGCAGTACAGCGTGACGTCGCCGCCCTTGCCCAGCCCGCCGCCGTCGTAGGCGAACTCGACGCGCACCTGGTGGTGCCCGGACGGGATCGCCGCGTCGCTCTCGGAGGTGAACTCCTGGATGCCCAGGACGTTGTACACGAACTTGAGCCTGCCCCCCTTGGTGTAGACGGACCAGCCGCCGAAGCGGCCGCCCTGGGCGATGAGCACGCCCTCCGCGCCGCCTGCGGGGATGTCGACGTCGGCGGTGACCGAGAACGACCTGTTCTTGATGCTGACCACGCTGTTCTCCGACAGGCGGCCCATCCCCGGGAAGAAGAGCTGGGAGTCGCCCCGGATGAGCGTCGGTCGGCCGGCCATCTCCGGTTCGAGCCGCTCGCTGGTGCGGTCGTCCATGGGCAGCACGTTGTACTTCGTGGCTTCGATGAGCCAGAGGCGCTGCAGCTCCGCCAGCTTCTCCGGATGCTCGGCTGCCAGATCGCGGGACTGGCTGAAGTCAGTGGTGCCGTCGTAGAGCTCCCAGACGTCGTCGTCGAAAGCCGGCAGTTCGCCGCCCACCATGACCCACGGCGTGCGGTGCTTGGTGACCGCGCTCCAACCCTGGTGGTAGATCCCGCGGTTGGCGAACATCTCGAAGTACTGGAGGTCGTGCCGTTCGGCAGCGGACTCCTCACGGAAGCTGTACAGCATGCTCGTCCCCTCCATGGGGCTCTGCAGCACGCCGTTGACGATCGTCGGCTCCGGCAGGCCGGCTGCCTCGAGGACCGTCGGGGCGATGTCGATCACGTGCGTGAACTGCGAGCGCAGGCCGCCCGGCTCATCGATCCCGCGAGGCCAGTGCACGATCGTCCCGTTGCGGGTGCCGCCCCAGTGCGACGCCACCTGCTTGGTCCACTGCAGGGGCGTGTTCATCGCCCAGGCCCAGCCGACCGAGTAGTGGTTGTAGGACTCCGGCGAGCCGAACTCGTCCATCTTGCTCAGCATGAACTCGGGCGTCTCCAGCGCGGCCATCCCGTTGAAGTTGGCCATCTCGTTGAACGCCCCGTTCACCGTGCCCTCCGCCGACGCGCCGTTGTCGCCGATGATGTAGTACACGATCGTGTCGTCCAGCACCCCGAGATCGTCGATGGCGTCGATGAGCCGGCCCACGTGGTGGTCGGTGTGCTCGAGGAACCCCGCGTACACCTCCATCTGTCGGGCCAGCACCGGCTTGAGCTCATCGGGCATGTCGTCCCAGGCCGGGATCTCTGCGTGGCGCTCCGTGAGCTCGGCATCCTGGGGGATGACTCCGAGCGCCTTCTGTCGCGCGAAGGTGCGCTCGCGCAAGGCGTCCCACCCATCGTCGAACCGCCCCTGGTTCCGCTCGATCCACTCCTTCGGGACGTGGTGGGGCGCATGCGTGGCGCCGGGTGCGTAGTAGACGAAGAAGGGCTTGTCGGGCATCAGGGCCTTCTGCTGGCGCATCCAGCTGACGGCATGGTCGGTCAGGTCCTCCGTCAGGTGGTACCCCTCCTCCGCGGTGGCGGGCGGCTCGACCGGCGTGGTCCCGCTGTAGAGCGCCGGCTCCCACTGGTTGTTCTCGCCGCCGATGAAGCCGTAGAACGTCTCGAACCCGCCGCCTCCGGTGGGCCAGGCGTCGAAGGGACCCATCGGGGACGACTGCCAGACCGGGACCTCGTGGCACTTGCCGAACTGCGCGGTCGAGTACCCGTTCAGCTTCAGCGTCGTGGCCAGCGGCGCCTTGGTGTTCGGGCGGAGCGAGTTGTTGCCGGGGGCCGAGGTCGCCGTCTCGGTGATGCTCCCCATCCCGACGGAGTGGTGGTTGCGACCCGTCAGCAGCGCCTGGCGGGTCGGGGCGCACAACGCCGTCGTGTGGAACCGGTTGAACCGCAGCCCGCCGCCGGCGAGCCGATCCGCGGTGGGGGTCTCGCACGGTCCTCCGAACGTGCTGGACGCGCCGAAACCCACGTCGTCGAGCAGGATGACGACCACGTTCGGGGCGCCCGCGGGCGGCAGCAGCGGCTCGATGGGCGGGAACGAGGTCGCGGGATCCTTGGCGTCGTACGTCGTCAGGCCGCCGGACGGCGGGAGGTCGGGCATCGGCAGGACGCTGCGTGCGTGCCGGTCGGGTGGTTGCGTCACGAAGGGTCTCCCTGGATGGCTCGAGGTCTGGTCGACAGCCACGATGGCCCGGTTGACGCCCGCGTGCCTCATCCCGGCCGGGTGACCCGGGCCGGTCGTCCTCGCCAGACGACAGGCGGAACGGGGCGCGAGGCGGGCTCCCCCGCGGCGGGTGAGGTCTGCGGGGACCTGGTCGCGGTCGCGACGGAGGTCGCATCCCGCTCCCCTGGCACGCCTGCGCGCCTTGTACGTCGCGGTGAACTACGACTGGGCGCCGTGAACGGCGGCACGGATGCCGAACATCGCCGTGGGAGCGAGCAGGACGAGCGGCACGATGGTGAGTGCGGCGACCTTGGGTCCGCCGTCCCCGAAGAGCGCCAGCACGGCCGCCCCGAGCCCCGCCAACCACACGAGCGCATACGTCGCCGAGAGCCAGCCGGGTGTGGGACCGTCGGTGGTCCAGCCGGCACGGCGCTGGTAGGTCAGCCCGGCCAGGAACAGCGCGCCGAGCGCGGTTCCCCACACGAGCACGAGACCGGCGGTGGAGCTGATCTGCATGTCGCGCTCGTTGGCCTGCACGCCCGCGGCCACGAAGAGTCCGCAGCACAGGCCCACGACCACTGCCTGCGCGAGCGGCGGCTTGCTGGTGAGGAACTTGGCCAGCAGTGCCCACACCATGGTGTCCTCCTCCATGCTCCCGCGCGTCGGGACAGCCAACACGAGGACGACGACGCCGGAGATCACCTCCCGGGGATGAGTCGCGCGGCCACTGCGCCGCCCTAGCGTCGAAGGATCCGCGAGGGACGAGTCGAAAGCCCTCGAGCACGACGCTGGAGGTAGTCACCGATGACCGATGACGTGGCGGAGATGGGACCTGTCGACTACCTGGTGGTCGAGTTCCCCGGCAGCCGCATGACGGGCGAGGGCTTCCCGATCCTCGTGGACCTCGTCGACCGAGGGGTGATCAGGATCCTGGACCTGGTGTTCGTCAGAAAGGAGACGAACGGCGACGTGACGGCGGTGGAGATCGCCGACCTCGACGGGGACGGGCAGCTCGACCTCGCCGTCTTCGAGGGAGCGTCGTCAGGGCTGCTCGGCGAGGACGATCTCGCCGACGCAGGTGCCGTGCTGGAGCCGGGCAGCTCCGCAGGCATCCTGGTCTACGAGAACGTGTGGGCGGCCCCGTTCGCCGCAGCCCTGCGGCGCGGCGGTGGCCAGCTCGTCGCCAGCGGACGGATCCCTGTCGACGCGCTGCTCTCGGCCGTCGAGGCCGACGCCCAGGACCCGGAAACCGTCTGACCGGCCCGGGCCGACATCGATCGAACGAAAGGACAGACACATGCCAGGACTACTTCGAGGCGTCGCGCGCACCGCCGCGGTCGCCGGCACGGCGACAGCCGTCTCCAACCGCGTGTCGCGGCGCCAGGCCGGGCGGTGGGCGGAGCAGGACCAACAGCGGTACGCAGAGCCCGCCCCCCAGCACCAGGCGCCTCCGGCCGCCCCGCCGGCCTCGGAGACCGGCAACATGATCGCCGAGCTGAAGCAGCTGGGCGAGCTCAAGGATGCGGGCGTGCTCACCGACGAGGAGTTCGCCACCCAGAAGGCGCGGATCCTGGGCTCCTGACGGGCCGATCGATGCCCGACGAGGAAGGCCCCACCGCACACGAGCTGAGTCAGCGCGCACCCGCCGAGGCAGGGCCGCCCGGTGGCTGTCCGGCGCTGACCCGGCAGGACTGTTGTACGGAGCATCGTGAGTGCCGCCGTGCTCGCGACCGTGAGTGCCCATGCCGAAGGCTCGACGTTCGTCGGGGCGGCCACGACGGTCGTCCTGGTCATCTACTGGCTCGCGCACGTCTACTCCGAGACCCTGTCCCTCCAGTTCAACGGGGACGAGCGGCACTTCCTGCGCCGGCTCCGTGCGGCCGGCGTTCACGAGTCCAGCGTCCTCAAGGGTGGCGTTCCCGCCATCCTCGTCTACGTCGCGATGAGCCTGGGCGGTGCGGAGGTCGGCACGGCCGCTGCCACAGCGGTGTACTTCACCGTCGGGCTCCTCGCCGGCGTCGGCTACCTCGGCGCGCACCGGGCCGGCGCGACGCGTGGAGCCCTGCTGTTGGAGGTGGCTGGCGCCGCGTCCTTCGGCCTGCTGATCGTCGCGGCCAAGACGCTCCTGCACTGATCGATGCAGCCGATCGGCTGCATCGGCCGACTGCACCGATCGACGCGGGCCCGTCGACGCCGCCGTGCACGCTGCGGCTACTGCAGCGAGGACGTGAGCCTTGCCAGGCCGTCCAGCGTCGTCCGGCGCAAGGGCTCCCGCTCCCACTCGGCCAGCGTCAGCTCGGTGCTCAGCGCCCGGTAGTCGGACTCGACGGCGCGCATCTGCGCGACGAACGAGCGGGAGTGGACCATCAGCGAAATCTCGCTGTTGAGCCCGAAGGACCGCATGTCCATGTTGCTCGAGCCGATCAGCGCGACCTCGTCGTCGACACTGAAGTGCTTCGCGTGCAGGATGAAGGGAGCCGCGTAGCAGAAGATGCGCACGCCGGCACGCAGCAGTGCTCCGTAGTAGGAGCGCTGGGCGTGCCAGGCCATGGCCTGGTCCCCGATCTCGGAGACGAAGAGCTCGACCTGGACTCCTCGCGCCGTGGCGGCCATCACGCCACGCAGCATCGAGTCGTCCGGCACGAAGTACGGACTGGTGATGATCACCCGCTCGCGGGCGCTGTAGAGGAGGGCGAGGAAGAGCTGCAGGTTGTTCTCCACGGGAAAGCCCGGGCCGCTCGGGACCACCTGGCAGTCGACGTCGCCGCTGGCTGGCGCCGACGTGTCGCACCGGAGGTCGCTCGGTGCCGAGTCGAAGTCCTCCCCCGACCCGGTGAGCCAGTCCGTGGCGAAGACCAGGTCCACCGAGCGCACGACGGGGCCCTCCAGGCGGCACATCAGCTCCTGCCACTTCAGGCCGAGCTTCAGGTTCTTCTTCTTGTTGTAGCTGCGGTCGATCAGGTTCTGCGACCCGACGAAGGCCAGCCGCCCGTCGACGACCAGCAGCTTTCGGTGGTTGCGCAGGTCGAGTCGCTGGTACTTGCCCTTGAGCGGCTGCACCGGCAACATCGGCTGCCACTCGACCCCCATCTTGTCCAGGCGGGTGACTGTCTCCTGGTAGCCGGCGCAGTGCGAGGAGGCCCAGCGGTCGAGCAGGACGCGCACCGTGACTCCACGGCCGGCGGCTGACTCGAGGGCGTCGAAGAACGGCGCCGTCGTCTCGTCGAGGGAGAAGATGTAGAACTCGACGTGGACGTATGCCGTGGCCGCGTCGATCTCGGCGGCCATCGCCGCCACGGACTCCGCGTACCCGTCGATCAGCTGAGCGCTGTTGCCGCCCACCAGGGGCATCCCGGTCAGGCTGTGGGTGAGCTTCACCACGGGGTCCAGCCACACCGGCCACTCCTCCTCGGGACTCGGGGCCGGCAGGTCGGCCGACTCGCGGACGGTCACGGCGTCCATCTCGCGTTGCTTGGCCTGTCGCTTCTCCGGTGGCTTCGGGTTGCCGATCAGGAGGAAGAGCAGGACACCGATGACGGGGATGAAGAAGACCGCCAGCAACCAGGCCGTCGCCGCGGTGGGGAGTCGGTCGCGGGGGATGATGACCAGGGCCACCAGCCTGATGGTGAGATCGATCGCGACGACGAGGGCGCCGGCACCGATCAGGGTTCCGACGTCACTCAACGGCTGTTCTCTCCGACCGGTCGTGCATGGTGGCCTTCTTCGGCGAGATCGGGGCCCGCGCGGTGGACCCGCCCTTGCTCAGTCGTCCTCGCGCAGCTCCCCGCCGTGGACCATCAGGGCCCAGATGACCAGGATGTCGATCAGAATCATGATCGAGGACCAGATGGGGTAGGCGGACAGAAACGCAACGTTGACGACGGCGCTGCCCAGGGCGACCGCCACGCCGACGGTTCGAGCCCAGATCCTCCCGGAGAAGACACCGAAGCCGGCCCCGAGCACCAGGAGTCCGCCGATGACGTGGACCCAGCCCCACGCGGTGAAGTCCATGGAGACGGCTAGTCCGGACCGGGTCACCAGGAAGTACTCGTCGTTGAAGAGCGCGATGAGGCCCTGGATGACGTGGAAGGTGCCCAGGAGCACCATCATGACGCCGGCGAAGGCAACCCAGCCCACCCAGCCGGTCATGCCGGTGGGCTGTACGCCCTGGCGTCGGGGATCTCCGGTGCCGGGGTCGCCCGGTCGAAGCGTGTCGGACATGTGATCACTCCTCAGTTGGGGCGCATCGTCCCCATCACTGTGGTGCTCGGCGACGGAGGGCCGAATCATGCTGCGCGGGTGAGACGGACGTTCCGGCCCGTTCGCGGACGAGTCCGCTCAGGCGGGGACCTCGGCCTTGGCCGCCCCGTCGTCCGCGTCGACCCGGGCTGAGCGCTCTGGCGAGCGCTCGCTCGACGGACCCGTCAGCAGAGACCGAGCTCGTGGCCTCTCCGGACCGCCTCGACGCGGCGGTTCACGGCGAGCTTGCGCAGGATCCCGCGGACGTAGGTCTTGACGGTGTTCACGGACAGGAACAGCTCTCGCGCGATCTCGTCGGTCGAGCACATGTCTGCCAGCATGCCGAGCACCTGCGCCTCGCGGGCGGTCAGGGTCTCGACGAACGCCGGTGCGGGCCCGGCCTGCACTGCCACTCGAACCGACCGACCGGCAGACGCGGTGGTGAGTCGAGCGAGAAAGCCGCCGTGTTCCCGGCGCAGGGTGGCGTCCCGCTCGACCAACCCGGCGAGCCACGTGGACTCGCGAACGCACGGACGCCGGAGCTGCTCGCGTCCCGACACGCGGAGGGCACGTCCCGCCAGGAGCCGGGCCCGGTCGGACGAGCCGGCCTCCTCGGCGAGCCGCGCCTCCAGCAGCCAGCCCTCGACCTGGACGTCCAGAGGCGCTCCGCCCACACCTGGCAACTCTGCTGCCAGCGCCGTCCGGGCACCCGGCAGGTCGCCCAGGTCGACGAGCGCGCGTGCGGCCAGCACACGGTTCGCAACCGGCGTCGAGTCGTGACCCGGAACCACCAGGGCCAGCGCACCCGTGGGCTCGCCGCTCGCCACCAAGGCGTCCGCCGTGGCGAGCGTCAGGAGGGCGACTCCCCACCCGGTCGGCCCCTCGGCAGCCGATCCCTGCGTGCGTGGCAACAGCCTGAGTGCCGCCTCAGGTTGGTCGGAGGCGACCAGCACCCGGGCCTCGGCCAGGAGCCGGACGATTCGCCACCACGGCTCGGCCCCGTCACCCGCTGCCTCGGCTGCGCGGTCGAGATGTTGGCGTGCCTGCACGTGCTGGGTGCGTTCGACATGCACCCACGCCGCCGCGAGGTGAGCGTGCGCTGTGCTCGGGAGCGCTGCGGGGTCCGCCTTTCGGAGAACCGCAGCGGCCTGGAGCTCGGCCGCCCGCAAGTCGCCCTGGAAGGCGTCGAGCAGCGCAAGCTGCCCCTGGCAGTCCAGCACGGCCGCGCGTCCGCGGTCGTCCAGGGACTCGCCGGCACCGCGACGGAGCGCGGCCCTGGCCAGGGCGAGCTGGCCGTCGCATGCCGCGAGAGCGCCCACGTGTGCCTCGACGAAGGCGACGAGCTCGCCTTGCCGTTCGATCCGCAGCCGCGGCAACAGCTCGCGAACCCGAGCGGCGACCAGCATGCCGTGGTCCACGTCGCCTCGCGCGCGGGCCACCGCCAGCCGCACGCACATCGCACTGAGCTCGCCGGCGAGGTCGTCACCGCTGGCCGGCTCCGCCTCGTCGAGGAGCTTCAGGGCCGCGTCGGCGGCGGCCGGACCGCCGTTCCTCAGGCACAGGGCCGCCTCGACGAGCGGCTCCGCGGCACGGACCCACGGCGTCGCCCACACGGCCGCCTCGGTCACGCCGCCGCTCAGGATCTGCGGGACGACGTACGACTCGACCAGCGTCCGGCCGACCCACGGCCAGTCCCCTGCCGCCACGGCGAGCTCGAGACCGGTGGCCATCCGGTCGTGGTCGACGTGCCACTGGGCCGCCCGGCGGGTCGCTTCGCGGCGGACCTCCAGCGGCTCGCGGGCCAGCTCGGCGGCAGCGGCGGCGCGGAGCAACGGTGGGCAGCGGAACGAGAGATCGTCGCGCAGCTCCACGAAGGTCTCGCTCGCGGCCGCCGGCGTCATCACGGTCTCCGCCGCCGGCCCACCCACCGCCCTCGCGAGGTCGCGGTCGACCTCGTCGACCATGCTCGTCCGGACGAGCAGCCTCCGGAGACGAGCGGGGGCCTCCCGCAGCACCTCGGCGACCAGGAGATCGACCGTCGCCCGGTCGGCCTCCTCCAAGGCGGCCTCGACGGAGCACACGTCGCGCAGGGCCAGGGCCGCGAGTCGCACGCCGACCGGCCAGCCGTCGGTGTGGCGCTGGACCGCGCGGGCGGTGGGTTCCTCCGCCACGACCTCGTGGCGCGCCAGCATCCCGGCGACCTCGAGGCAGTCCATCGCGAGGTCGGGCATCGTGATGCTGGTCAGGTCGCCCATCACGCGGTGCTGTTGCACCGAGAACGCCGGTTGTCCCCGGCTGATCAGGACCAGGGACAGCCTGCAGCGCGCGTGCTCCAGCACCACGCCGAGGTCTCTTCCGAGCGCTCCGACCTGGCCCGTCGGGTAGTCGTCGAGGACCAGCACCCGTCTGGGGCCGCGGCTCAGCGACCTGCCGAGCCTCGCGAGCGTATGCGTTCGGCGCGCCTCGTGCGACGCCATCGGCGGGGCCGGGGCCAGGAGTCGCGCACCCTCCCCGACGAGGCCTTCGAGCAACAGCTCCAGAAACAGCTCCGGATCCGTCCCCGTACCGGCGGCGCTGAGCCAGATCACGTCACCGGGGACGTCGGTGCTCGCGGCCCAGGACGCGACACCGAGGGTCTTGCCCCACCCGGGCGGGCCGGTCACCAGGGTCACCGAGCCGGAGACACCGCGGTCCAGTCGACGCGCCAGTCGTTCGCGGCGGACCGCCCAGTGCGGGAGGAGCGGCAGCTGCCCCAGGGGAGGCACGCGGATCGCGTCGACGGTCTGTGTCATGTGAACCCCTCGCCAGGAAGCCGGTGGGGCTATTGGGCGCCGGACAGGGGTGAGCGGGCCTCACCTCCCTCGGCATCTCACCCGGGTGAGATCAGCTCACGAAGGACGCGGGACGTCGCGTGCGCAGGAGACCGTAGCCTGTCCCGGTGACCTCGCCCGGCGCCACCTCGGCAGCGGTCGGGTCGTCGCGACGCGCACTCGCCGCAGGGTCCGTCGGCAACGCCGTGGAGTGGTACGACTTCGCCATCTACGGGGCGCTGGGGACCGTGATGGTGCCGGTCTTCTTCCCGACCGACGACCACCTCCTGCTCTCGGCGTTCGCGCTCTACGGCACGGCCTTCCTGGTGCGTCCCGTAGGGGCGGCGTTCTTCGGCCGCCGCGCGGACCTTCGCGGTCGCCAATGGGTGCTCGCGACCGTCGTGGCGCTGATGACGGGGGCGACCGCGCTCGTGGGTCTGCTGCCGGGCTACGCCGCGATCGGTGTCGCAGCGCCGGTGATCCTGCTGCTGCTTCGCAGCGCGCAGGGCCTCGCCGCGGGAGGTGAGCTGGGGGTGGCCGCGGTCTTCCTCGTCGAGCACGCCTTACCGGGCCGACGGGGAGCCTTCGGTGCCTGCCATACCGCGTCCCTCGCGCTCGGCCTCGCGGCGGGGCTGCTCGTCGCCGGGCAGGTGGTGAGACTGCCCGACGAGGTGCTGGCCGGCGAGGGGTGGCGCGTCGCGTTCCTGCTGGCGATGCCCTTGGGGCTGGTGGGCGTCTACCTGCGCCGCCGGGTGACGGAGACCCCCGGGTTCGTACGCCTGGAGCAGACCGAGGCGCTGGCCGGCGCCACCGTCCGGATGCTGTGGGCGGAGCATCGAGCCGCGTTGCTCACGGGCTTCGCGATCATCGCGTCCGGATCGCTCGCCTTCAACGTGTTCTTCGTCTTCATGCCCAACCACCTCGCCCGGACCACGTCGCTCGCCCTGTCAACCGCGCTGCTCGCGGCCGTGACCGGCCTGGTGTCGACCGCGGCCGCCGCCGTGGCGCTCGGCCGGCTGTCGGACCGAGTGGGGCGCCGGCCGGTCGTCCTCGGCTCGACCCTGGTCCTCGTCGTCAGCGCGGCGCCTCTCAGCATGGCGGCGCACAGCGGATCGCTGCTCGCCCTCACCCTGGCGGAGATCGTCGCGGGCGGTGCCGTCGGAGGCGTGCTGTCGGTGTCGATGCTTGCGGAGATGTTCCCGGCGCGCCTGCGCGCCACCGGCCTCGGGCTGACGGCCGGACTGGCGACGGCCCTGGTGGGCGGGACCGGGCCCTTGGTCAGCCAGGCGCTGTTCCTCGCGACCGGGTCCGAGGCAGCACCGGCTCTGTACGTGACGACGGTCGGGGGCTTGTGCCTGCTGGTGGTCCGCTCCTGGCCGGAGACCGCGTTCCGTGCGCTCGACCGCTAGCCGTCCGACCGCCAGCTGGCCGACCGGTGGCGCTCCGGTGCGTCGGACCTCGGCGGCTCGCCCGAGGGGTCGAAGAACTGTTGGCGACGCATCTCGAGCAGCACGAGTCCGGCGCGTCGCAAGGCATCGAGCACACCGGTCAGCTCGGCCTGGTCGGTGAGATCGACCCGCAACGTGGTGCCCACCGGATCGACCGCGACGGTGACGCGTGTGAAGTCCTCGAAGAAACGGTCGGGAACCTCCCCGGCCACACGGATCTGGTAGGCGACTCTCGACATGTCAGCTCGATTCGTCCGGCGCCGGGTTGGGGTCCCCACGCTGCCTCGTGGCCCCGGTGCGCGCGTCACCCGCAAGGGGTGGTGCCGGCGGCGGTCGCCGAGCCGTGGCCGCTCAGACCGGGGCCGGTTCCTCAGCGGGCGCTTCGACGTCCTCCTCGTGCACGGCGCGACTGGAGAGGAACTCGAGCACCACGAGAGCCAGCACGACGACGATGACGATCACCCCCGCGTCACGGCCGGTCGGGCGGTCCAACCCGAGGTAGACGAGCGCGCCGGCACCCGCGACGAGGACCCGGGCGAACGTGCGATAGGTGCCGAGGAATCGGCCGACGGGGCCGGTGTTGATGCCGGTCCAGCCGCGAAGGCGGCTCAGCCCGGAGCCTGCAGCGGTGCGGAGTGCCGCGCCGGCCCCGGTGGGAGCGAACCAGAAGGCGGCCAGAGCCAGGGCCAGGAAGACGACGCCGACCGCCCTCAGTGCGGTGCGGATGAACGAGACGACCTGGTCGTAGATCGCGGCGGCAGCGTCCCCGGCCAGGACATCAGGTGGGATCGCGTCAAGGTAGATCGGGCGCACCAGGTTGAGGACGAGTCCCAGGAGCACCATCGACCCGGCGACCGCCAGACCGACCGTGAGCAGGGCCCTTCGCCGGTCGCGCGCCACCATCACGGCGGCGAAGAGCAGGAGCATCGTCAGGAACGGGAGGACGCGGGCCAACGTGTCCAGCCACCCGAAGAACTTCTGGCCAGCGCCGATGTTGTCGGCCTGGAAGACGGTGAAGGACGTGTTCACCTCGGGGATGCGCGTCGCGAACGAGAAGCCGTCGTCGATCGAGGATCTTGCTTCACCGAGGCCACGAAGGTCCCGATGTTGATCTTGACGGCCCCGTCGGCGATCTCGACCCCCTCGGGGGTGTCACCGGTGAGCACCGCGACCATCTGCCCGTGCGCCAGCCGCATCGCCTCCACCCACACCTGCACGAATGCGTCGGACTGGACGAGCTGGTCCACCCTCGCGCGAATGAAGTTCTCGATCGCGCTGCTCAGCGGCACCGCGAGGGACGGCAGCGCGGCGGCCGCACGAGGCGGGACGAAGTCCTGCCCCGACAGGGCCGTCAGCGCCTTCTCGGTGATGTCCTCCGCGTCGATGTACTCGTTGATCTCCGCCGTGATCCCCGCCGCCAGCGCGCGCTGCACGGCCGGGTCCGACGCGAGGGGCTCCACGGTCTCCATGAACGTGTCGGTGTCGCCGACCTCGTCGTTCGCCCACGTCGCCACCACGGTCAACGGCGCCAGGACGGCCCCCACGGTCGCCAGGACCACGAAGACGATCGATCTCCACCACTGGCGCTCGCGCCGGGAACGCTGAGGCGCCGCCTCCGCGCGCGCCAGCTGCCGCTCGAGCTCTCGCAGTCTCGCCTGGAGTACCTCGACATCCTCGTCGGTCTGCGCCACGTACCAGAAGGTAGTGACGGTGCTGGCCCGGTGGATCACCCCGCGCGGATGAGCGGCGGGCGGGCCTTGGCCCGCTACGGCCAGCCGAGTGTCACGGACCACCTGGCTCTGAGCTGCTCGTCACCTGAGTCTCACCAGCGCGTCGACGACCAGGAAGCCTCCCACCAGCACGCTGATCGCGGCACCCACGGCGGGCCACGCGGCCACTACCTGGTCCCGCAGGGCGGTCAGCCGCGCCTGCGCCCGACCGGGATAGCGGGCGTAGTACAGGAACATCATTCCGACGGTCGCGGTGGAGGCGATGGTGAACAACGCGAAGGCAATGAGAACCACGACGAGGGAGTCGTTCTTGTGCACCACCACCAGGGCGGCCGCGGTGGTGATCGCCCAGGGTTGCTTGAGGACGCCCACGACGGCGGCACCGAGCGGCGTGAGGCCGTCCATGCGTCCCACGAGCCGTTGTCTGCCCCACCCCGGGGAGCTCGTCGGGGCGGTCGGACTGCGACGCCACATCCGCACCGCGAACACGATGAGGGCAGCGCCGAGCAGGATCTCGACGACGGCCACGGACGTGCGCCCACCACCTCGGGCCGCGGCACCTGACACCGCCACCGCATAGCTCGCGGCAAAGACGACGGTCAGCGAGAACCCCCACCCGAGCAGGAATCCGACCGCGTTGACCCGGGCCCTCGCCGTGCCCAGGACCAGCACGAAGACGACGATCGTGGCCGGCGACAGGCTGGCCATCAGGCCGAGGAAGACGATCGGCAGGATCAGGCCCAAGGCGCTCCCCATCCTTCCTGTCCGACCGGGCGTCGTGACCACCGTGCCGCCACCGGGGGCGGGATGCTTCGCCTGATGCGGGTGGCGCGCTGACCGGGCCAGTCTCCTACATTGATCAGCATGTCGTCGCATCCCGCGCAGCCGGCCGCGTCCGCACGAGGCTCGGCCGTGGGGACCACGGCCCTTCCGCGGATCGTCCCGGTGATGCTGGGCCTCATCGGAGTCGTGGCCTTCGGGATCGCTGTCCGCGGCGCCGCCGGGATCGTGGCGCCCACGATGCTCGCGCTGGTGCTGACGATCGGGGTGCTCCCCGTCGAGGCCTGGGCGCGCCGCCACGGCTGGCCGGGATGGCTGGCGGTCCTGCTCGCGCTCGTGACGACGTACGCCGTCCTGGCCGTGCTTCTGGTCGGGACCATCGTGTGCCTGATCAAGCTCGTGGACCTCCTCCCTCAGTACGCACCGGACGCCAATGCGCTCACCTCTCAGGTCCAGGACGGCCTGTCCAAGCTGGGCCTCGGGACGGAGACCACGAGCGACGCACTCAGCAAGATCGACTCGGCAAGGTCACCGACCTGCTGGGGGGAATCCTCTCGGGGACCCTGGGTGCCCTGGGCGGACTGTTCTTCGTGGTGACCCTGATCTTCTTCTTCGTCGTTGCCGTCCCGGGGTTCCGTCCTCGCATCGCCTGGCTGAGCCGCTCCAAGCCGGAGCTCGCCGGATCGCTCGCCACGTTCGTCAACGGCACCCAGCACTACCTGGTCATGACCGCCCTGTTCGGCGCCATCGTGGGAGCGCTCGACGCCGGAGCCCTGTGGCTGATCGGGGTGCCGCTTCCGCTCGCGTGGGGCTTCTTCTCGTTCATCACGAACTTCATTCCCAACATCGGCTTCGTCATCGGCATCATCCCGCCGGCCCTCCTCGCACTCCTCGACTCGGGGTGGGAGGAGATGGTGCTGGTCATCGCCGTCTACAGCATCCTCAACGTCACGATCCAGACGTTCATCCAGCCGCGCTTCGTCGGCAACAGCGTGGGCCTCAGCGCCGAGATGACCTTCATGTCCCTGGTCGTCTGGACCTACCTGATAGGTGCGCTGGGCGCACTGCTCGCCGTCCCGATGACCCTGCTCGTCCGCGCGGTCTTCCTCGACTCCGACCCCCGTGCCGCCTGGGCCGCACCACTGATCGACGCCCAGGTCGAGGACCCCGAACCCGAACCGGTGCCCGACCAGGACGTCCATCCGACCCCGCCGGAGGCGAGCCCTGCGCGAGGGCCCGGTCGACGTACTTCCGTGCCAGGTGACGGCTGAGCCCAGCGAGCTCGAACGCCTCGTCGAGTGAGAGGCCGTCGTCGACGCCTGTGGGTCGCTGTGCGGCGGCGCGGGGCCGCGGCGTTGCGGGTACGGCGACGCGAGCACGCCGCTCGGGTCGAGCGACTCCTCCATGGAGGGTGATGCGCTCCGCCTGCCGCCTCACGGAGCCTGAGCTCAGTGCGCCTGTGGCGACCATCTGATCATGACGCGCAGGCGAGAAGTGCCAGAGATGGGCCAGGAAACGGAGCGGGGCGATGTTGATGAAGGTCGAGCATCTGAGCCCGGAGGAACGCGTCGCGCGGGGCGAGGACGCTCGCGACCGCACTCCTCCGTCGAGCCACGCTGACTGGTCACCGAGGCCTGGCCGACCAGACCCCGTGGAGGCGATCGAGGAGCAGGACGCCAGCCGCGACGCCGACCTGGTGCCGGTGCGGCACGGTCGGATGATGGCATCACCGTTCACGTTCTACCGCGGCGGCGCGAAGATCATGGCGGCAGACCTCGACGGGTCGCCCACGGCCGGTCTGGAGGTTCAGCTGTGCGGTGACGCGCACCTGTCGAACTTCGGAGCGTTCGGCTCTCCCGAGCGGCGGCTGGTCTTCGACATCAACGACTTCGACGAGACCCTGCCCGGGCCCTTCGAGTACGACGTCAAGCGGCTCGCGGCCAGCATGACCATCGCTGCGTACAACAACGGCTTCTCCAAGTCCGAGGCGAAGTCCGTGACCAGGGCGATGGTCAGGTCCTACCGGGAGGCGATGTCCCGGTTCTCGACGATGCGAACCTTGGACGTCTGGTATGCCCACATCTCCGAGGACGACCTGGAGAAGGCGGCCCAGCAATGGGCGGTGGAGCTGACCAGGGGAAGGGGAAAGGGGAAGGGGAAGGGGAAGGGGAAGGGTGGGCGCAAGGGCAAGCGGGCCGCCAAGGAGATCAAGCAGACGGAGAAACGCTTTCAGGGGAATCTGAGGAAGGCACACGACCGCAACAGCCTTCAGGCGCTGTCGAAGCTGGCAGAAGTCGTCGACGGCAGGTACCGGATTGCCAGCGCTCCGCCGGTGGTCGTGCCCGCCCGCGAGCTCGAGGCGACCTACGGGTTCGACCGCGAGCAGCTGGAGGGTGCGATCCTCCAGGCGTTCTCGGAGTACCGGCATAGCCTTCAGCCGGACCGCCGACGGCTCCTCGAGAAGTTCGAGATCGTGGACTGGGGACGGAAGGTGGTCGGCGTCGGCAGCGTGGGCACGCGTGCGTTCGTCGCGATGTTCGAAGGCCGGGACGACGGCGACCCGCTGTTCCTCCAGATCAAGGAGGCGACCTCGTCGGTTCTCGAGGGCCCCCTGCCGAAGAGCAGGTACCGACAAGCCGGGGAGCGCGTGGTGCAGGGTCAACGACTGATGCAGGCGTCCAGTGACATTTTCCTCGGCTGGAGCCGGGGCGCCCAGGCCGAACGTCACTTCTACTGGCGGCAGCTGCGGGACATGAAAGGGTCGGCCCTCGTCGAGCTGATGTCTCCCGAGACCCTCACCCTCTACGGGCGCCTCTGCGGACGGACCCTCGCCCGGGCACACGCCCGGTCCGGCGATCCCGTCGCCATCGCCGCGTACCTGGGGACCGACGACACCTTCGACCGCTCGATCACCCACTTCGCACACCGATACGCCGAACAGAACCAGCGTGACTTCGCCGCGTTCACCGAAGCCATCCGGACTTCGCAGATCGATGCGGTTCAAGGGGTCTGAGAGCGGGTCCACTGGCACAGCCACGACCGCCTGCAGTCTGACATCCACCGCGCACCACCACGGCCACCATGTGTCCAGATCGACCCTCAGCCGCCACCTCACCGCAGCCGGACTGGTCACCCCCGAACCGAAGGAGCGACCGAAGTCCGGTTCGAAGCATCGATCCCGAACCAGACCTGGCAGTTCGTCCTGGACGTGTTCAGCAGGATGATCGTCGGCTGGCAGGTCTCGACCTCGCTACGCGCCGACCTCGCAGGACGTCACCGGCCTGGTACATCACAGCGACAGGGGGGTTCAATATCGAGCAATTCGCTACGCGGAACGCCTCGCCGGGCTCAGGCCGTGGCATCGGTCGGATCGAAGGGCGATTCGTATGACAACGCGATGGCCGAGGCCCTCAACTCACTGTTCAAGGCCGAGTGCATCCGCAACCCGGTCATGCGGCCCAAGGGCAGCTGGAAGTCGGTCGGCGACGTCGAGATCGCCGTTGCCGAGTACGTCGACTGGTTCAACCACCGGCGCCTGCACGGCGGCGAGATCGGGCTCCTCCCGCCCGCCGAGTTCGAAGACAACCACTGGGCCGTCACGAAGGTCCAGCACTACCCTGAGATACCCGTCCCGACCGGGGCTGGTTCCAAGTGACCGAGCATCCTCGAAACCCGGGGCGATTCACCATGACGAACGAGTCCGCGCCGTCGAGGCCCGCCCTCCCCGTTGCTCGGCTCTCGGTCCTGGCCTCCCTCGTGCTCGCGCCCATCGTGGTGCTCAGTGCGACCCCGTGGAGCGCCGACGGTTCGTTGTGGTACCTGGGAATGTTGCCGGCCGTGATGGGTCTGTTCCGCGGCCCGAGTCTCGCGCTGGGCGCGGCCTTCCTGACCCCGACCTGGATGGGCTTGGCCCTGCTGCTTCAGCATCTGCCCGTGGCTGGGGCCGTGTACATGACGGCTATCGGCGCCGCAGTCGGGCTCTCCGCCCTTCGCGGGTGGCACGTCATGACATCGTTCGCTGGCCCCCTTGCCGCGTACGCGCTGATCGGTTCCCCGAACGTCGCCATCTCGTCCAGCACCGTACCTGCGGGTTCGACGCTTGGCGCTGGGCTCGCGCTGATGGGTTTCGTCGCCGCGGGAGGACTGTGGACGACCTTGATCGGGCGCCACATCACCGCAGTCATCCACCTGAGGCCGCCGCCTGGCGTTCCCCTACACGCAGTTCGCTACTTCGCCAGCGCACTCGCCCTGCTGATCGGGATCACCACGTACGTTGCGATGCAGTGGCTGAACTCGCCGAATGCGTGGTGGATCGTTCTCACGTTGTTCGTCGTCGTCCAGCCCTACTACGCCGCGGCCAGTCATCGAGTCGTGGCGCGGGTCGTGGGGACCCTGGCGGGGGCGGCGCTGGCCGTCGTCGTCGCCGAGGCACTCGAGGACGAACCGGTGGTCATCACCATCGTTGCCCTGGTGCTCACGGTCGCCGCTCCGTGGGCGAACATGACGCGACCGTATTGGATGTTCGTGCTGTTCCTCACCCCAGCCGTCGTCCTGCAGACGGCCGGAGGGACAGAGGCCATCGTGAGAGGTGCTCTCGATCGAGCCCTTTTCACGGTAGTCGGTGCCGTCGCTGCGATCGTCGTGCTGACCGTCGGCCACCAGTTGATCACGCGCGGGTCTGGCAAGTCGCTCAGCCCGGTGGTCGACGCTGACGGTGGTCGGATGGATGTCGGTCCCGAGTAGACCCGGGTTCTGGGCACGGTGCAACCAATCGCCGTGGGCGCCCCCGTCCTTCGTCTCCTCGCCCGTCCGGACCCGCCCCGCGGAGGACGACTTCCGGCAGGCGCGCCTCCCCACCGAGGACCACGACCGCTCCCGCTTCCGGTGCGTCGGCGCCCTCGCACCAACGTTCTTATAGGCGTCCGGTAGCCCATGGGCTCGGGGAGCGACCCGGTACGGGATCGGCTTGCGGGGACGTCCTTTGCGGCCGACGTATGTCTGGCCGCCGGGGTGGACCTCATGGCGCAAGTGGCCGGCCGGGCTCGAGTTCGAGTCACGCCAGACGACCAAACCGTCACACGTCCTGACTCACGTCAGACGCCCCCGGGCCGGGCCTCTCGCGTGTGATGGCCGAGATCTGTTCCGCGGATCTCCACGGGTGCCCTCCTACAGCTTGCCAACGACGTGTGCGAGCACCTGCGACATCTGGTCGTGAGGGCTGAACTCGACCATGTGGACCGCTTCCTCGACAACGATGGTGTGACCCGAGGGCCAGTAGTAGATCTCACCCGGGCCCACGGTCTCTTGAGTGCCGTCCTCGTAGTTCACGCGGATGCTTCCCTCGATCACGAACCCCCAGTGCGGGCATTGGCAATGATTCCGCTCGAGACCCTCGAGCAGAGGGCAGAAGTCCAGGCCGGTCGGGTACTGCATGTACGCACTGGTCATCCCGCCCCAGTCCGTGCCTCGGATCATCTCTCCGATGGCCTCGTGGGCGATCGGGAGGTCTTCGACTTTGCTTTGCATTGTTGCCGTCCCCTCGTGGCTTCCGTAGCCGTCGTGGTGTCCTTGGGTCTCACTGCGCAGGTTGTGGTCGTGGTGGATCTGGCCTGTTGATCAGTCCCCTCGCTGCTGAGGTAGTGACCTGGACCAGCGGATTCGGTGACCGTTGTGCCAAGTGCCGAGGAGGTCTCGGCTGCCTGCGACCTCGATCGTGGAATCGTCGCCGCGGTTCCACAGGGCCAGGTACAGGTCGGACGCTGGGCCGGTGAGCTTCACGTCGGCGGCGCGCTCTCCTCGGGTGGTGGTGATTCCGTGCGGGGTCATCGCGACAAGCCACCGATCGTCTGTGTCGTTCGCGTGGACCGCCATCGTTCTGGGACTGTCAATGGGAAACCTGCTACCTCGGGTAGCGAAAGCGCCGAGGATCTCGTCGATTCCGTCGGCGGCGAATGCGGGATCGAAGCTCGTCTGGGTATGGCCGGTGTGTTCGGCGTCGAAGCGGTGGACCGCGGTCTCGTGGGCTTGGCGTCGAGCCCACATCGCGAGTGGGGAAGGTGCGGGCAGGAACGTCCGGCACTCAAGGTCGGTTGGTGCTGACGTGAGCTCACGAACCAAGTTGGCGTTCGTCTCGAGGTACCAGTCGATCAACCCGTCGTCGCTGGGCCAGAAGACAGCGAGGTCGGGCCAGTAGGCCGACAACTCGGAGAGGTCATCGACAAACATCTTGGCGGCGCGATGGGAGACCTGCGCAGCAGCCCAGAGGTGGATCTCGGCGAGGTGACGGACGAGGTCACGCATATCCCACCCGGGACAGGAGGGAATGGGCGCGTCGAGATCGCGGCGCCGAGCGGCGCCGGCGAACAGCTGGGCTTCCCGCTCGAGAGCGGCGATGTGTCGAGCGACTTCCATGATGTTCTCCCTTGCCGATGGCGGGCCATCACCGCTGCAACTTGCAGTACGTTGTACACTGCATACTGCAGTAGAGTCAAGAGCATGCCGCCGAGACTGACCCCCTCCTCCCATGCAGTCCTCGCCCTCTTGAACCTCAAGCCCTGGACCGGCTACGAACTCACCCGCCAAGCCCAACGAAGCCTTCGCTACGCCTGGCCAAAGTCGGAGCGACTCCTCTATTCCGAACCCAAGAAGCTCGTCGAACTGGGCTACGCCACGGTCCACCAGGAGGACAGCGGCAACCGAACCCGCAACGTGTACACGATCACCGGAAAAGGCCGCCAAGCCCTCAACGAGTGGACAAGCACCCGGACCGAGCCGCCCCGGTTCGAGGTGGAGGCCTTGTTGAGGCTCCTCTTCGCCGACCACGGCTCATGCGAAGACCTGCTCAGAGCCCTGGACGAGTTCGAGGACGACATCGGCGCTCACCACCAGGCCATCGTTGAACTCATGGGCTCCTACCTCGACGGCGGCCACCCGTTCCCACAGCGAACACACCTGTCCGTGCTCTTCGCCACCTTCCAGATCGACATGTTCAAGACCATCGAGCGGTGGATCGAGTTCGCGCGAGCAGAAATCGATGAATGGCCGACCACCCAGGACCTTGGAATGACCGCACGGACCGAGGAACTCACACGCCTCCTGGCCCAGGATCGCTCACCACTGAACCCATAGGTGTGCCCAGAACACGACAGGAGCGAGAGCCACCGCGTCCGCCACCAACCACGGTGCACGTCGGTGCTGGATGATCGGCACCGGAGACTCTCGCCCCACATGCTTCTGCGGGACTGATTGCGCATCACGATCACGGAGTCCAGTACCTGTCTGTGGCCTACTCCGAGCACCTGGCCACTGCCGACATCAAGCGTTCGACCGGGGCTGTGGGTTCCTCGCACGACAACGCGCTGGCCGAGACGGTGATCGGGCTCTACAAGACCGAGCTGATCAAGCCCCGGCGGCCGTGGAAGGGGCTCGACGACCTCGAGATCGCCACCGCCGAATGGGTCGACTGGTTCAACCACCGCCGTCCGTTCGAGTACTGCGACGACCTCACACCCGTCGAGGCCGAGACCGCTCACTACGCTCACCACCGAGCCCAGCAACAGCCGGAGCTCTCAAACCGATCAGTCTCCGGACTCGCCGGGGCGGTTCAGAAGCATCTCGCAAATCGGATGAACAGGAGTCCCTGGACGGCCGGGGTCGAGCACCGCCCCAACCGCACCGCACAAGGATCCAGGCGCACTCGTGCAGGGGGTGGCGTCATGCCTGAGAGAATCGCACCCAGAGCGGCGAGCGCTACTGCAGCGCAGCGGTCAGCCTCATCACGTTGTCCCAGTACGACGCACCGCGAGAACGTGTCAGCCAGTCCTCGAGGAGCAGCTCCCTGGAGATCGACCGGTAGTGGTCCTCGACCTTGCGCATCTCGGCGACGACCTCGGGTCCGAGGAGCATCAGCGAGACCTCGTAGTTCAGCCCGAAGGAGCGCATGTCCATGTTGCTCGATCCCAGCACCGCGACGTCGTCGTCGACACTGAAGAACTTCGAGTGCAGGATCGCTGGTGCCGGGTACATGTAGATCCGCACGCCCGCGCGTAGCAGGGCCTCGTAGTAGGAGCACTGCGCGTGGTAGACCATGAACTGGTCTCCGGCCTCGCTCACGAACAGTTCGACCTTGACGCCGCGCCGCGCTGCCGTGGTGATGGCGTACAGCAGGGACTCGTCCGGGACGAAGTAGGGACTCGTGATCGACAGCCGGTGCTGTGCCGAGTAGAGCAACAGCGTGAACGCGCGGAGGTTGTTCTCGGTCGAGAAGCCGGGCCCGCTCGGGATCACCTGCCCCTCGATCTCGCCGGCCGGGGCCGGCACGGTGCCGAGCTCGTCGACTAGCTTGACCTCCGTCTCGCTGTACCAGTCGGTGCAGAAGAGCAAGTTGAGGGCGCTCACCGTCGGACCCTCGACGCGGGCCACCAGGTCCACCCACTCGCGACCGAGCTTGTGGTTCGCGGGCTTGTTGTAGCCGGGCTCGATCAGGTTCTGCGATCCGACGAACGCAACCATCCCGTCGATCACCAGGATCTTGCGGTGGTTGCGGAGGTCGGGCCGGCGCTTGAACGGCGCGATCGGCAGCATCGGGTGCCACTCGATGCCGGACGCGTCCAGCCGGGTGGTGAACTCCTTGTAGCCGGGGATGCTCTTGGACCCGAGGTGGTCGAAGAGCAGGCGGACCGTCACTCCGCGGTCGACAGCCCGCTCCAGCGCCTCGTAGAACGGGCCGGTCACGTCGTCCCACGCGGTGATGTAGAACTCGACGTGCACCCAGGCGGCGGCCTTGTCGATCTCGGCGGTCATCGCCGCGATGGACTCGGCGTACACCGGGAACAGGTCGATCCGGTTGCCGGGCATCACCGGCTGCGCGCCCAAGTTGCGGTTCAGGGTTGCCACCGACCGCACGTATGCCGGTCCGGGGAAGTCGTCCTCGAGTGTGGGCACGTGCGCGGTCCGCTCCTCGACCCGCGCGTTGACCTCGGCCTGCTGCTCGTTGCGGCGGCGCCCGAGCTTGGTCCGCCCCAGGACGAGGAAGATCACCCACCCGAACCCCGGGAGCACCAGGATCAGCAACAGCCACGCCATGCCACTGGACGGCCGCCTGTTCTTGGGCACCACACCCAACGCGACGAACTTCAACGCAAGGTCGATCAGGTACACGGCGGCTGCGATCCACGGGCCCATGCCCGGGAGTCTGGTGCCCGCCCGACTACGCGTCCTCACCCAACATGCGTGAAGACCGACGCGGTCGGCGGCCGACGCTAGCGGGACGCCCAGTCACGGAGGGGACGATCAGGGGTATCTCGCGCAACCGGGGGAACGACGACGAGGACGACGCCGACGCCAACGTGCGGCGGTTCCAGATGAGGGAGAACCGGGACCGGTTCGCGATCGACCTCGACCCGGGGGCCGACTTGAAGGTGCAGGGCAACGTCGTCGACCACGAGTATCAGATCGAGCGTGACGGAGCTCGGGTCGCCCAGATCTCGAAGCGCTGGTTCCGGGTCCGACATACCTATGGCGTCGAGGTCGAGCAGGGCGAGGACGTCGGACTCGTGCTGGCGATCACCGCCGCCCTGGAGTCGATGACGAAGAGTGGGCAGCTCGTGGCCCGGCCTGGCAGGCCCCCGAGAGATGACTGCGGGTCAGGCCCGGCCAGGTGAGGCTGAGTGCAAGCGGTTGGCCCAGGTCCCGGGCGCAGTCACTTCTCGTCGTCGGGAGCATCCTTGGCGGCGGCCTTGATGTCGTCCGCGGCCACCTCGTCGATTGCGCTCGCGACGATGGCGTCCGCCTCGGCGAGGGCCTCCTGGATCTTCACCGCGTCGGGATCGGAGACCAGGGCCACGATGCCCGAATGTCCGACGGCGATGGAGTCCTCCAGCTCGGTGGCGAGCTCCTTGCGGTGGTGCCGTTCTCGCAGCTTGCCGGCGGCAGCACCGCCGGCCCCGACGGCTGCGGCACTACCCAGGATCGAAGGCGGGAAGATCACACCGAGCGCGATGCCGCCGACGATGCCCCATCGGAGCCCGGATCGCGTGCTGTGGTCGGTGGCCTCCTGTACCTCGACCTTGCCGTCTTGGCCCCTTCTCACCACCACGACACCCTCGATGTCGACGGCGCCGCCGTCCTCGACGGACTTCAGTGCCTCGTGCGCCTGCCACGCCGACTCCGTGTCCGCGAAGTCAGCGACGAGGAGTGTGTACGCACCATCCGTCACACCTGCGACCACGTCGCCGTCCGGGGCTGTGGGGTTGTCGTTCTCCGGCATCGTTCGCTCCTTGGTTCTTCCCGAAGGGACCCGATCGGGCCCCACCGCCGAACGTGGCAGGTGATCGGGGCACGCGAATCACCCAGCGTGTGTGAAGCTCCCCGG
>CAVZQY010000004.1:0-340255 GCA_963777655.1 uncultured Actinomycetota bacterium
GCCGGCGCCGGTTGCGGTCTTGCTCAGCAGCGGCATCGCGCGGGCTGCCGAGATCTCCGGCAGCGGGATGATGGACAGGAAGAGCTTCTGCCACTCCAGCCAGCGCTCCTGCACCTGGCGGAACATGTTGCCGCGGATGGCGCCGTCCTGGGCGCCGTAGACGCGGTGGTCCTTCTCCTCCTGCATCGGGAAGTAGGACCGCAGCACCTGCTTGAGCGGGTCCTTCTTCTTCGCCTTCTGGAACGTGTAGTCCGTCCCGTACTGGGATACCGGCTGGTGGTACAGCGGCTCCCAGGCCAACTCCTGGATCTTCTCGTGGGCCTTCGCCACGCTCTGACGGGTCATTCGACACTCCCTGGGTCCGTGGAACGCGTCACTGGATGCGCTTCCTCCTCAGAGAAACCCATCGGCGCTGTGACCGAGGTCTCACCTTGAGACGGAACGCACGGAGGGGCGAGACGGGGCTCGACTCCCGGCACCGGACCCTCACTCCTCGCCGAACACGGCGGTGCGGATGTCCGCGAGCTCGGCCTTGACTCCGCGATCGATCTCGCGGTTGCCCTCCGGTGCCGGCTCGATGCCGAGCGACTCCAGCAGCGCCCGAGCCGGGGACGCCGGGTCGCCGCCGTCCCCGAGGGTCGGGTGCAACCCCTGGTCGCAGAGGTGGGTGAACACCAGGTTCACGACGCTCCACGGGTTGAAGCTCTCGCCGGGGTCCGGGTCTGCGTTCATGGTGGCCTCCAGGCGACGGCGCCGTCCCGGGCCTGCGCGCCCGGTGTGTGCCGAACCTAGGAGCGCCCGGCCCACCGGGGCGTCTCAATACGAGACAGGCCCGACGAGGAGCGAACTACCCGGGTCCGACGGGGTCGACCAGGCTCGGCTCGCGGCCTACGGTGTGACTCCGGACACTCCAGAGGTGGTCCGGTCTCGGGCAGTCTCTTGAGAAATGTGGGGACAGCGTGGCGACCGTGTACGACCCGGCGACCGATACCGCACCTGACCAGACCAGAGTTGCCAGTGCCCGGCTCCGGTTCCTCACCGGGGACCGGACCAGGGCCGAGGGAGTCCGCGACCCGGTGCTGGCCTCGTGGCGGCGCTCGCGCGCCCACGAGGTGCCGGCGGACCGGGTGGAGCCGACGTACGACGTCGGTCCGACGCTGGAGAGCCCGCTGGCGCGGGGGGCCGCACCCGTCATTCGCAGGCTCGCCGAGCAGCTGGACGGACAGCCGGTGAGCGTGGTGCTGACGGACCAGCAGGGCCTGGTCCTGGACCGGCTCACGGCGCACAAGGACCTCGAGCGGCACCTCGACCGCGTCTCCCTCGCCCCCGGGTTCAACTACTCGGAGGCCGACGTCGGCACCAACGGGATCGGCACGGCCCTCGAGGTGGGCGGGCCCGCGCACGTGTTCGGGCACGAGCACTATGCGGAGCACCTCGAGGAGCTCGCCTGCGCCGCGGTACCGATCCGGCACCCGCTGTCCGGACGGCTGGTCGGCGCCATCGACCTGACGTGCTGGCGCCGGGACGCGGGCTCGCTCCTGCTGACCCTGGCCAAGTCGACGGCCGAGCAGATCGGCACGGCGCTGGGTGTCGCGGCCGGCACCTTCGACATGGCGCTGCTGCGGGAGTTCCAGCGGGTCTCCCAGCACAGCTCCCGCCCCGTGATCGCCCTGTCGGGGCCGACCGCGCTCCTCAACGAGCGCGCCCGCACCCACCTCGACTCGGGTGACCAGGCGGCCCTCTTCGCGCTCGCGGAGGATGCGCTCCTGGGACGCGAGACCCGGGTCGCGGAGCTCACGCTGCCCTCGGGCCGGTTCGCTCGGATGCATCTGCACCGCGTCACCGAGGAGACCAGGGCCGGCGTCGTGGCCGACGTGCACCTCACGAACGCCTCATCCGCCGGGCCGGTCGCCTCGCGGCCCCCCTCACCGCGCGTACCGCTGGCCGGCGTCGCGGGCACGAGCCCGGCCTGGCGACACACCTGCGCGTCGGTCGAGGACGCCTTCGTCGACGGCGAGTGGCTCGCGCTGCAGGGCGAGCCCGGGACGGGCAAGCTGGCGCTGCTCAAGGCGGTCCAGCTGCGTCGCCAGCCCGTCGGACGGCTGGCGGTGTTCGACGGGGCCGAGGCTGCCGACCCCGGCTGGCTGGGCCGGCTGCACGAGAAGGTCCGGGACGGCACCTCCGCGGTGGTCATCACGCACGCCGACACGCTGCCGGCCGGGACCCTGCGCGGCGTCGTCAGCACGCTCGACGCGATGCGGCGGCCCCCCGGAGGGCGCCCCGGCTGGGCGGCGATCACGCTGTCCGCGGACGCGGACACCGATGCGCTCGCCCCGCTCCTGCGGCTCTTCCCGGCGACCGTCGACGTCCCTCCGCTGCGCCTGAGGCTCGAGGACCTCGAGCCGCTCGTCCCGTTCCTCCTCGCCCGGATCGGTCACGGCGGCCGACTGGTCTGCTCGCGCGAGGCGATGCGGCTGCTGATGCGGCTCTCGTGGCCGGGGAACGTCGCCCAGCTGCGGCAGATGCTTCGCCACGTCGTGCAGCACCGGCGCTCCGGCACCGTGAACGTGACAGACCTGCCGCCGGAGGCGCACAGCACCAGCCGGCGCCTGCTCAGCTCCCTGGAGGCCCTCGAGCGGGACGCGATCGTGCGGGCCCTCCTGGACTCCGGGGGCAACAAGGCGCGCGCGGCCCAGGCGCTCGGCATGTCGCGGGCGACGATCTACCGCAAGATCCACGACTTCGGGATCGTCTCCGCGACCCCCTGAGCGCCACCTGCCGGCCGCCGACGGGTGTTCGACCGTCTCAGGGTGAGACTCCCGACCGCTTCGGGCGTGCCTAGGTTGCCCAGTGGGGAAAGGAGACCCGCGGTGGACTCGACGATCGGACTGGCGCTGCTCCAGGCCGGCCTCCTGCTGGGGCTGGCGGTCGCGGCGCAGGTGGCCAGCGTGCACCTGGCGCACGACGTCCCCGAGGCGTTGCGCTCGCGCGTGACCTTCTCCAGCCGCCTGAACCCCTGGCTGGGGGTCGCGGCGGCGGCGCTGACCGTCGTCGGGGTGGCGCTGCTGACCTGGCCCCTGCTGACCTGGCCCTGACGCGGCGGAGGGCGATCACCCGGCGGCCGGGCGCCTCATGCCTGCGCGGCCAGGCGGGCCGCCGCGGCCGCGACGCGCTCGTCGGTGGCGGTGAACGCCACCCGGACGTGCCGCGCGCCGGCCGGGCCGTAGAAGGCCCCCGGGGCCACGAGCACGCCGCGGTCCGCGAGCCACGAGAGGGTCTCCCAGCAGTCCTCGTCCCCGCCGTCGACCACCCGTCGCGCCCACAGGTAGAGGGAGGCCTCGGAGTGGTCGACCCGGAAGCCGGCCCGCTCCAGCGCCTCGCGCAGGACGGCGCGGCGAGCCGCGTAGCGGGCGTGCTGGTGCTGCACGTGCGCGTCGTCGTCGAGCGCCGCCACCATCGCGCGCTGCTGCGGGCCGGGCATCATCAGCCCGAGGTGCTTGCGCACGGCCAGCAGCTCCCCGACCACCGCCGGGTCGCCCGCGACGAAGCCGCAGCGGTACCCGGCCAGGTTGGACCGCTTCGAGAGCGAGTGCACCGCCAGCAGCCCCTCGGCCGAGCCGCCGCTGACCTCGGGGTGCAGGACGGAGAGGGGCGTCGCCTCCCAGGCGCACTCGAGGTAGCACTCGTCGGAGACCAGCAGCGTGCCGCGCTCCCGGCACCACGCGACCAGCTTGCGCAGGTGCTCGAGGGGAAGCACCCGGCCGGTGGGATTCGACGGCGAGTTCACCCACAGCACGCGTGGCACCTCGGGGCCGAGCGCGGTGAGCGAGTCGGTGGCGACCGAGCGGGCTCCGGCGACGGCGGCGCCCACCTGGTAGGTCGGGTAGGCCAGCTCGGGGTAGGCGACGAGGTCGCCCTCCCCCACGCCGAGCTGGGTGGGCAGCGAGGCGATCAGCTCCTTGGAGCCGATGACGGGCAGCACGGACGCCTCACCGAGCCCGGTGACGCCGGCCCGCCGCTGCAGCCAGTCCAGGCAGGCGCGCCGCGTCTCGGGCAGCCCCGCGACCTGCGGGTAGCCCGGGCTGTCCGCGGCGGCGCGCAGCGCCTCCTGCACGACCTCGGGCGTGGGGTCGACCGGGGTGCCGATCGACAGGTCCACGATGCCGCCGGGGTGCGCGCGGGCGCGGTCGCGCAGCGCGTCGAGCTGGTCCCAGGGGAACTCGGGCAGGCGGCCGGAGACGGCACCGCGCCCGGGGACGGGGCCGCGGAGGAGGCCCGACGAGGAGGTCACTCCTGGTTCTGGGGCGGCAGGGCCTCGATCAGCGGGTGGTCCTTGTCGATCTCGCCCATCTTGGCGGCACCCCCGGGGGAGCCCAGGTCGTCGAAGAAGTGCACGTTCGCGTCGTAGTACTCCTTCCACTGCTCCGGGGTGTCGTCCTCGTAGAAGATGGCCTCCACGGGGCAGACGGGCTCGCAGGCCCCGCAGTCCACGCACTCGTCGGGGTGGATGTAGAGCATCCGCTTGCCCTCGTAGATGCAGTCGACGGGGCACTCGTCGACGCACGCGAGATCCTTCAGGTCGACGCACGGCTGCGCGATGACGTAGGTCATCCATTCCTCCTGAGCTGTCTGCGAGGGCCGATGGGCCGCGCCCGGGGCGGGCCCGGCGGCCGGTCCCGTACAGCCTAGTATCCCCGCCGTGCCGGACCGCGAGGACGCCCACCCGTCGGATCGTGTCGGCGCGCACACGCTCGGCCCGCACGCGGTCGGACAGCGCGTGGTGGTCCGCCGGCTGCTGCCCGGCGAGACCGGCCCGACCGGCGGCCCGGCGATGACCGACCTGCTCGGCGACCTGGTGTGGTGGCCGCCACCCGGCACCCCGGAGAGTGAGCGCCAGGCCGTCGTCCTCGGGGAGGACGGCTCGCGCACCCGCATCCCGTTGGCCCTCATCGTCTCCGGCAAGCCGGTGCCGCCGCGGCCGTCGCCCCGCCTGCGCGCCTCCGCGCGCCAGACCGAGCAGCACACGGCCTCGCTGTGGCCCTGGCTGGAGACCGAGCCGCTCGGAGAGTGGCTGCTGCGCAGCGACCCGCAGCCCGTGGGGCGGCTGCTCAAGCGCGCGAACTCCTGCCTCGCCATGGGGGACCCCGGCCTGCCGCTGACGGAGGCCGCGGCGCACGTGACCGCGTTCTACGCCGACCGCGGTCGCGAGCCGATGGCCCAGGTCGAGGCGGACTCGGACGCCGAGGAGACGCTGCGCGGGCTCGGCTGGCGGGAGCTCGCCGGCGGCGAGGCCGAGCTGTGGCTCGGCGGCGTGGCCCAGGCGCGGCGCCGGCTGGTCGCGCCGGCGGACGCGCCCGGGGATCCCTGGCTGGAGGAGAGCGAGACCCTCGCCCGGGCCGGTCTGGGCAGCCCCGGCAGCCCGGTCGCCGTCGGGCACGCGGCCCTGGACGGCGACTGGTTGGGCCTGCACGGGCTGACCGTCGCGGCCACGCGGCGCCGCCGCGGGCTCGGCTCGCTGGTGCTGAGCGAGCTGCTCGAGTGGGGCGCCGAGCGGGGTGCCCGCACGGCCTGGCTGCACGTCGAGACCGACAACGAGGCGGCGCGCGCGATGTACGCCGGGCTCGGCATGCGCCCGCACCACGTCTGCCGCTACCTGGTCGCGCCCGAGGGGCCCTGACCGGTCGACGACCGCCCGGCTCCCGGGGTCACTCGCAGATGACCGTGTCCGAGGGCGTGTAGGTCGTGTTGAAGGTCTCGCGCTCGACGACCTCGCTGCTGCCCGGGCGGCGGAAGACCCGGGTCACGTCGATGTCGAAGCCGCCGTACCCCGAGTTCGGCTCGCAGCTCGGGTCGTCGATCCGGCGGGTCTCCGGCGAGGTGAAGTTGTAGCGCTCGGAGGTGATCGACTCGATGTCCCAGACCTCCGTGGAGTACATGGTCACGGTCACGGACCCCTCCGTGCCGGGCGTGCTCGGGTCGATGCCCGACTTCACGAGGACGCCGTAGTCGGTGTCGTTGCGGAACCGGAGGTCGACGGCACCGAACACGACGGTGGCCTCGCGGCCCACCGGGTAGCGCGAGATGTAGAACGAGTGCGGCTTGTGCTCGACGTCCTCGAGCCCCGCGAAGAACATCGCGTTGAACAGCGTCGTCGCCAGCTGCGAGACGCCGCCGCCGAGGTCCTGCGTCAGGATCCCGTCGCTGATGATGAAGCCCTCGGTGAAGCCGCGCTCGGCGGTGCGCTCCCCCACGATGTCGTTCATCGAGAAGACCTCGCCGGGCTCGAGGATCGTTCCGTCCGCCAGCTCCGCGGCACGCCCGATGTTGGTGTTGCGGTAGTCGGCGTGCGGGTAGCTCGTGGTGAACGAGCTGACCTGCTCCTTGATGCCGAGCTGGCGCGCCTCCTTGGTGGTGAGGTCGGGCCTCACCACCTCCGCCTCGACCTCGAGGCGGCGATCGCCGGGCTCGGCCTTCACCAGGCGCAGGAAGTTGCGGGCGATCACCTCGGGGTCGTAGTCGGCTCCGGGCTTGCCGGGCACGACCTTCGGCTGGCCGTCGACGATCTCGAACGACGCGTCGACCGGCTCGTCCTCCGTGGCGACCACGTCGCCGAGCTGCCGGGAGAGCTCCTTGCGCTTGACGATCGGCGCGAGCTCGCCCTGCTGGGGCTTGAACGCGAGCGCGCCCACGAACTGTCGCGGCTCGAGCTTCACGGGCGAGCCGTCGAAGACCAGCGTCACCGGCGCCGAGACCGCCGGGTTGGCGACCTCGTCGAGGGCGTCCTGCACGTCGTCGGCGTCGATGTCGGGGGTGGTCTCGGCCAGCGGGAGCTGGGCGGGGGCGTCCTCCCCGTCGAGCCAGGCGTCGACCAGGGCGTCCTCCCCGGCGTCGCGGTCGACCTCGCGGCCCGGCTTCGGGTCGCGCGTCCGCACCTCCGCCGAGGGCGAGAACCACACGGCGCCGTCCTTGGCCTCGGTGCCGAGCCGCTCGTCGAGGCGCTCGAAGGTGGAATCGAGGGCGTCGGGGTCCACGAGCGGCACCGGGTCCAGCTTCTCGCCGCCGGTGTAGTGGTCCCACAGGTCGGCCGGCGCCCAGCTGCGGCCGCCGCCCGCGGCCTCCACGGTGGCCGTCCAGTCGACGGCCAGGCCGGCCTCGACGGGGTCGACCTCCGCGCTGCCCTGGTCCTCGGCGGTGACGGGCACGGGCTCCTGCAGCTCCGGCCCCAGGCGCTCGCGCAGCACCTGCTCGGCGCGCTCCGGCGTCATCCCCCCGATGTCCACGCCCAGCACGGTGACCCCGCGCGGGACGTCGTTGCCCGCGCCGGCGTAGGCCGCCACGTAGGCGCCACCGGCCAGCACGGCCAGGACCGTCACCACGACGAGGACGATGCGACCCCCCGCGCTCTCGTGCCCTTCGCCGTCGGACTTCCCGCGCCTCTTCGCCACGCGGCCATGCTAGGCGTCACCCCTAGGGCGTCCGGGGCGTGGCCCGGGGGCCGGGGCGCGGGCCGCGCGAGGGCCGTCCGGAGGCGCGCCCGCCCCCGGCCGACCAGGCGGTGCCCACCGCGAGCAGCGGCAGCAGCGCCGCGAGCGCCACCAGCAGCCAGCCCGGGCCGTCCGCGTCGACCAGGCGGTCGCCCTCGGGCCGGGGCTGAGCGGCGGCGAGCACGAGCACGCCCCAGCCCGCCGCGAACGGCGGCCGGGTCGACCACCGCGGCGGCAGCGCGAGCAGCCCGGCCAGCGAGGCCAGCACCGCCAGCGGGAGGCCCCAGAGCCGGTCGTGCACCGCCACGGAGGCCAGCCCGGTGGCCGCCCCCGCCACCGCGAGCGCGGCCGCGAGGCCCGCGGCGCGGAACCACCGCCCGGCGCTCACAGCCCGGCGAACAGGTCCTCCTCGAGCCCGTCCGGCCCGGTCGGCCCCGGGGTGCCGGCCGCCAGTCGGTAGGACTCGATGCCCCAGGCCGTGTCGCCCACGTTGTTCGACAGCGCGAAGAACGGGCCGTCGGTGGAGACCTGCGTGGCGTGCGCGCGCAGCGCCTCCATCTTCTGCTCCACGTGGGCGGTGGCGTCGACCGTGGCCGTCAGGTCGTCGTCGGGGACGACGAACGGGGGCAGCGGCCCCTCGGGGTCCATGCCCTCGAAGGAGGTCGTGTCGCCGGCCTCGCGCAGCCGGCGCAGCCCCTCGCGCATCCGGCTCTCCGACATCGCGCCCCAGTAGATCTTGGCGACCCGCCAGGGCTCCCCGAGGTCGCGACGGTAGGAGGGCACGGCGGCGAGCTGGGCGGCGTACATCGCGACGCGGTGCGCCTGGACGTGGTCGGGGTGGCCGTAGCCGCCGAACTCGTCGTAGGTGACGAGCACCTGCGGCTGAACCTCGCGGACCACCTCGACCAGCAGCGTCGCGGCCTCGGTGAGGTCGGCGTGCCAGAAGGCGTTGTCGTGGATGTCGTCGGCGGGCGCGGCGTGGCCGTCCGGGTGCCACTGCATGCCCGAGTCGCGGTACCGGCCGAAGCCGCCGAGGTAGCGGTGGTCGGTGACGCCGAGGGCCCGCATCGCCTCGGCCAGCTCGCCGCGGCGGTGCTCGGCCAGGCCGTCCTCCTGCTCGGCCGCGAGGTGCTGCAGCTCGGGCACGAGGATCTCGCCCATCTCGCCGCCGGTGCAGGTCACGAGCGTGACCCCGCGGCTCATGGCGACGTACTTCGCCATCGTGGCGCCCTGCCCGATCGTCTCGTCGTCGGGGTGGGCGTGGACCAGCAGCATCCGCTGCTCGGGGCGCTCGGTCATGCCGGACAGGCTAGTGGCCGCCGGCGCGCTTGACGCGGCGCGGGGCGCTCGGCAGCTCGGGCGGCGCGAGGCCCGGTCGGGGGCCCTCGTCGCCCGGGTCGACCCAGCCGCCGCGCTCGTCGACGAGCAGCTCGAGGGCGACCTGGGGCGCGTCGGTGACCACGGCCCACGCGTGGTCCTCGTCGTCGTCCTCGCCGGCGAAGCGCTCGCGCTCCACGTGCGCCTGCCAGCCGTCGCCCCGCAACCGGTCGGCCACGGCGCGCGCGTCGGTCTCGTCGTCCACGACGCCGCGCAGCACCGGCCCGTCCCCGGCGGCGGCCAGCAGCGGTCGCAGCGCCTCGAGGAAGGGGCGGTCCGGCTCGAGCCAGTCGACGTCGTCGAGAGAGGCAGCGTCGAGCCAGCGCACCTCGTCGTGCTCGCGCAGCTCGGGCTCCCCGGCCACCAGGTCGACGAGCGCGACGCGCAGCACGTGCCGACCGCCCGCGACCGGCTGCACCCCAGGCAGCCAGCGGCGCAGCGCGACCGTGCAGCCGAGCTCCTCGGCGATCTCGCGGACCAGCGCGTCCTCGGGGTCCTCCCCGTCCTCGACGCGGCCGCCCGGCAGCTCCCAGCGGCCCGCGTGCTCCTCGGGCCAGGTGCGGCGGGCCGCGAGCAGCGAGCCCGTCGCGGACGACGGCGGCACCGACGACGACACCCATGCTCGCGAGGCTAGCGACGGCCGGCGGCCCGTGCCGGGCTCGGGTCGTCGCCGCCCGCGGACTAGCGTGCCGGGATGAACGCGCAGGCGACGACGGCACGGCTGCCGCTCGTGCCCGCGGTCGCCTTCGTGCTGATCTGGTCGTCGGGCTACATCGCCGGCCCGATCGGCGTCGAGGTGATCGACCCGCTGACGCTGGTCGCCTGGCGCTTCGCGCTGGCGGCGCTGCTCACCGGGAGTGGTCGCCCGCGTGCTGCGCGGGCCGCTGCGCGTCTCCCGCGGCACGCTGCTGCGCGTCTGCGGCACCGGGCTGATGATGAACGGCTTCTGCTTCGCCGCGATCTACCTCGCCTTCGAGGCCGGGATGGGCCCGACCCTCGCGGCGCTGCTGCACTCGCTGAGCCCGGTGCTCACCGCCCTGCTCGCCGGGCTGCTGCTGCGGGAGCGGCTGACCCGCGTGCAGGTGCTCGGGTTCGTGCTGGGGGTCGCCGGGGTGGTCGTGGTGCTGGGCCCGGACATCGACGCGGGCGGCGGGCTGTACGGCATCGCGTTCGGCGCGCTCAGCGTGCTCGGCCTGAGCCTCGGCACGCTCGGTCAGCGCTGGCTGGGCGATGGTCCCGGTGGGGCGCCGGACCCGTGGTGGTCCGCGACGCTGCAGTTCGCGGCGTCGGTGCCCCCGGTGCTGCTGCTGGCCCTCAGCCTCGAGGGCGTGGGCGAGATCCGCGACCCGGTGCCGCAGGGCCTGCTGGCGCTGCTCTGGCTCGGCGGGGTGAACTCCCTGGTCGGGCTGCTGCTGCTCGGGGTCCTGGTGCGCGCCCGGGGCGCCGGGGCGTCGGCGTCCCTGTTCTTCCTGATGCCGCCCACGACCGCCGTGCTCGCCTGGGTGTGCTTCGGCGACGTGCTCGGGCCCCGCGAGGCGGTGGGGCTGGCGCTCACCGTGGCCGGGGTCGCCGTCGCCACCCGCGCCACCCGCACCCGCCTGCCCGCCTCGGCCGCCGCGGAGGTGGGGGCGGCCCCGGCCGCCGACCCGGGTCGGGACCCGTGACCGGCCCGGCGGGCTTCGGCGTGCGCGCGGGACGCGACCGCTCCGGCGACATCGACCGCGCCGCCGCGGCGTACGGCGGACGGGTGGGCCTGGCCGGGGTGCTGGACCGGCTCGACCGGCGGACCGGCCGAGCCGTCGCGCCCGGGCTGCGCGCCCGGCGCGCGCTGTCGTGGGACGCCGAGGACCGGGGCACCGGGCGCTGGTGGCCCCAGGGGGTCACCTCCTCCGGCGACGCCGGTGACCCCGAGCGCACCGGGTCGCGGCGCCTGCTCGTGGTGGCCTGGTACGAGAAGGGCCCGCGCGGGCGCACGGTCGGGTCGCGGGTCAGCGTGGTCGACCTCGCGGCGCGGCGCTACGGGCACGTCCGGCTCGTGCGGGCGGTGACCGGGGACGACGGCGCCGCCCGGCTGGTGCCGCTGCGGGTGCACGCAGGCGGGCTGGCGTGGCGGGGCGGCTGGCTTCACGTCGCCGCGACGGCCCGCGGCTTCTGGAGCTGCCACTGGGACGACGCGCTGCTCGGCCCGGGCGGCGACCTCGTCCTGCCCGTGCGTCGCGGGCACGCGGCGCAGACCACCCCCGGCACCGCCCCGATGCGCTACTCGTTCCTCTCGGTCGAGCACCCACGCGGCGACGCGTCGGCGTACCTCGTGGCCGGCGAGTACCAGCGCGCGTCGGGTCCGCGGCGGCTGGTCCGCTACCCGCTGGACGACGCCGGGCTGCCGCGGCCGGACGAGGACGGCGTCGCGCGCCCGGTGGGCGCGCCGGACCCCGGGCCGCCCGGCATGCAGGGCGCCGTCCGGCTGCCGGCCGACGGCGGCGCACGCTGGGTGCTGCAGACCTCCCGCGGGCCGTGGCGGCCCGGGTCGTTGTGGCGCGGGCCGGCCGGCGGTGGCGACCTGACCGAGCAGCGCTGGGCCGTGCCGATGGGCTGCGAGGACCTCACCCACTGGCCGGCGCCCGCCCCCGGCGGCCAGGGCGAGGACCTGCTGTGGTCGGCCACCGAGCACCCGCGCCGGCGCTGGGTGTACGCCCTCGACGCCGGCTGACGTGACCTGACCCGGGCTCGCCCCGGCAGAGCCCGCCGGGCAGGCGCCTCAGCCGGGTTGCGCCTCGTCCCGCCCGGTGTCGACGAGCCGGCGCTGCTTCTGCCAGCCCAGCGCGTGCACCTGGTGGGTGCCGCCGAGCCCCTTGAGCTCGACCTTGTCGGTGTCGAGGACGACGACGCGCTCGGGGGCGAGGCGTTCGAGCACCGCGTCGGTGACCAGCACGTCGCCCCCGTCGGCCAGCGCGCCGACGCGGGCCGCCGCCGCGACGTTGCGCCCGAAGAGGTCGCCGCTGCGGTGCACGGCCTCGCCGCGATGGATGCCGACCCGCACGTGCACCGGCGTCCGGCCCTGCTTGCGCGCCGACCGGCCCAGGTCGCGCTGCACCGTGATCGCGCAGCGGACCGCGGCGGTGGGGTCGGCGAAGGCGACCATGAAGCCGTCGCCCTGCGTCTTGACGACGTGCCCGTCGTGCTCGGCGACCCGGGCCCGCACCAGCCGATCGTGCCACTCCAGCACGCGGACCCACTCGCGGTCGCCCAGCTCCTCGTTCAGCGACGTGGAGCCCTCGATGTCGGAGAAGAGGATCGTCAGGGTGCCGTCGCCGGAGGCCAGGCGCACCAGGTCGGGCTGCTCGACCCGGGCCCAGGCAGCGAGGTCGTCGATGGAGGACCGGATGGCCCCGGAGACGCCCCGCTCGCGCACGAGGGCGGCGGTGTCCCAGACGGCGCGGACGGCGTCCCGGCCGCTGGGGATGATGCCGCGCTCGCGCAGCGTGCGCCCCGGCGCGGGTCGCCGGACGAGGGCGTCCCGCTGGCGCACCAGGTCGACCACCTCGCGGCGCGACCGGCCCCAGCCCACGGCCAGCCAGGCGAGGACGACCGCCTGCGCGGCGGCCACGCCGAGCAGCAGCCAGAACGCCGTTCCGCTCACGCGGTCATGGTCGCAGACGGCCCTCAGGCGCCCGCGCGCTCCGCCTCCAGCGCCTCGGTCAGCATGGTCACCAGCGCCTCGAGCTGGATGTCGCCGGAGTCGGCGACCTCCTCGTCAGAGCCGTCCAGCGCCCGTGCGGCCAGGCCGGCCTTGCTGTCGATCAGCGCTGCGATCCGCGCGTCCAGCGTCTGCGCGGCGATGATCCGCCAGGCCGTGACCGGCTGGTCCTGCCCGATGCGGTGCACGCGGTCGATCGCCTGGGTCTGCTCGGCGTCGGTCCAGGAGAGCTCGGCCAGCACGACGTTCGAGGCGACCTGCAGGTTGATGCCGACGCCCGCGGCCATCAGCGAGCAGACCGCGATCGAGACCTCCGGGTCCTCGACGAAGGAGTCGACATTGGCCTGGCGCACCTGCGAGGTCTGGTCGCCGCGGATCGAGGCGTACCGGATGCCGCGCTCGGTGAAGAACGCCTGGGCCGCGTCCATGACGTCGACGTGCTTGGCGAAGAAGACGACCTTGCCGACGTTGCGCGCCAGCTGGGCGGTGTAGTCCGCCGCGAGACCGGCCTTGGCCTGGCCGATCCTGCGGACCATCCCGAAGACGTTCTCGCCGGTCTTCTCCGTCGAGTCGGCGAGCTCGCCCGCCGCGACCCGGCGCACGAGCTCGCGGTCGATGCCGTCGGGGACGCCGTCGCTGCCGGGGGTGCGGGCCTCGGCCCGCGCGGCGAGCGCGCGGTGGTACCGCTCGATCAGCCGGCGCACCATGTCGCGCTCGGCCGCCATGATCGAGCGGCCGGCGGCGTCGTCGAGCTCGACGGGCAGGTCGGCGATGCGGCGGGCCGGGATGTCGGAGGCGACGTCGACCTTGCGGCGCCGGACGATCCCCATGTCGACCACGGCGTTGCGGGCGCGCGGGTAGAACTGCGGGTCCACCGGCGTCAGGCCGGTCTCGTCGAGCCGGCGCATCAGCGCCGGCGTCGGCCGCTTCTCGTCGATCCAGCCCAGGAACTCCCAGATGGCCCGGAAGTCCTCGATGTCGTTGATCAGCGGCGTACCCGTCAGCGCCATCATCAGCGGCCTCGCCACGCGGCCGCGGATGCGGTCGGCGAGCTGGAGCACGAACTGCGAGCGCTGCGACGACTTGTTCTTGATGAAGTGGGCCTCGTCGACGACCATCCCGCCGAAGCCGTGCGCGCCGAGCCAGCCCACGTGCCGGTCGAGGATGTCGTAGTTCACCACGACGACGTCGGCGAAGCCGTCGACGTCCTCGCCGTCGCCGTGCACGACCGTGCTGGTGCGGTGCGGGAGCCACAGCTCGACCTCGCGCGCCCAGTTGGTCTTGACGACGTTCGGCACGACCACCAGCAGGGGGAAGGCGTCGCACGCCTCGGCGGCGAGCAGCGCCTGGGCGGTCTTGCCCAGGCCCGGCTCGTCGGCCAGCAGGAAGGTGCGGTGGCCGCGCTGCGCGGCGAGGACGACCCGGGACTGGTGCGGCATCAGCTCGTCGCACAGGCGCATGTCGAGCTCGTCCGCCTCGGGCATCGCCATGCACGCCCGGGCGCCGGAGGAGGCGCGTTCGAAGGAGGTGAGCAGCGGGCCGATCAGCTCCCAGCCGGCGAGCCGGTAGCCGCCCGGCTGGTTCTCCTCGACCGCCGAGAAGTCGGGACGCAGGAACGGGTTGGAGAGCTGGCGGCGCACGACGGACGGCGGCACCACCTTGCGCTCGGGCAGGCCCCCGGGCTCCTCGTCGTCGTCCTCGTCCACGGGCTCGGGCTCGTGCCCGGCACGGGCCTGGAACTCCCGGCGAAGCTCGCGGGCGGCGTCCGAGATCTCGGCGTCCTCGGCAAGCAGCGTGAACAGCGTGGGCTCGCGCGCCGCGGTCTGGGCGAGGATCGTGGCGATGCCGTCGAGCCGCTTGAGCTGTTCGGCGCGGTGCGACTCGCTGCCCTCGGTGTCGGCCTTGATGCGGGCGCGCTCGTCACGCACCAGCAACGCGACGACCTGGAAGGTCGTGCGGGTCATCGACGAGATGCGGCGCCGCTTGACCTCGTCCTCGACCTCGCGCACGGCCTTGGCGAGGACCGGGATGATCCCCTCGTTGTCGAGGTGGCGGGCGCGCCGGTTGCGCTGACCGCCCCGGTTGCTCGACGAGCGTTGGTTCCCCGACGAGCGTTGGCCTCGTCTGGCCACGGGCTCCCCTTTCCTGCCCGGCTCCCCGGCCGGGACCTCCTGCACCACCAGCGCAGGGCGGCGAACGCCACCCCCCGCGTGGGCCCGCACCCGTGATGATCAGGTCGCCGCGGGCGCCCCCCGCGCTGCTCGCCTTGGCTGTCGAGCTTGCAGGACGCACCACGCAGGACCCGCGAGTGCTGGGCTCGTGCGTTGCGTTCTGGGCCGGGCGTCGAGGGCCCGGCGTGTGCCGCGGAGCGGGGACGGGGCCCCGTTTGGCCGCTTCGCGGTCACCTCCATAGTGCCACGGAACGGGACGCGGCGCAGCATTCGGCCCCGCGGCGGGCGCGGGGTCGTCGGCCCGCGACCTTGCCGGGCCGGCGTGCCCAGCGGGAGACTGACGGCTGACGAGGGGATGGCCGATGAGCGACGACGACGTGCAGGCGCTGTTCCGCAAGGCCGTCGCGGAGAACGACGCCGCCGCCCTGCGCGCCGGCTTCGAGCGGCTGATGGGCCTGGCCGGCGAGGGCCTCTCCCCCGAGCGCGAGCACGCGCTGCGCTCCCCGGACTTCGTGATGGAGATGCCCCAGTCCGGCGAGCGGATCCGCGGTCGCGACGCCCTCCGCCGGATGCAGGAGCGGTTCCCCGTGCCGGGCGGCCCCTCGATCGCCCTGCGCGGCGTCGTCGGTGCCGCGGGCGTCTGGGTCGTCCAGGCCGTCTCCGACTACGGCGACGACACACCGCGGCACGTCGTGGTGGTCGTCGAGCTCTCCGCCGACGGGCTGATCGAGCGGGAGACCCGCTACTACGCGGAGGGGTTCGAGGCGCCCTCGTGGCGCGCGGACCTCGTCGAGCCGATGAGCTGATCGCCGCCGGCCCGAGCCACCCGCTGGGCTATCGGAGCGACCCCAGCCCCGCGTGAGCGCGGCCCCGGCCCCCCGGGTCGGACGCGGGAGCCGCGGGGAGGTCGAAGGTCACCGCGGTGCCGCGGCCGTCCGGGCCCGGGCCGGCGTCGATCCGACCGCCGTGGCGCTCGACGGTCCGCTTGCAGCTCGCGAGGCCGAGCCCGGACCCCACGACGTCCCCGTGGTTCGAGGCCCGCCGGAACGGCTCGAACACCAGGGCCTCCTCGCCCGCCGGGATCCCGACGCCGCGGTCTGCGACCGTCACCTCCACCCGGTCCCCCGCCGCCACGGCCGTGACGGTGATGTGCGGACGCTCCCCCGGCACCGCGTACTTGACCGCGTTGCCCAGCAGGTTGTGCAGCAGCTGCCGCAACAGGCGGGGCTCGGCCTCGACCCTGGTGCCGACCCGGGGCAGCTCGACCCGCGCCTCCGGGCACGTCTCCCCCATCTCGTCGGCCACCTGCGCGGCCACCGCGGCGACATCGACCGTGGTGGGGGCGAGCGGGGTCCGGTCGCTCGCCGACAGGTTCAGCAGGTCGCTGATCAACCGGTCCATGCGGTGCCCCGCGGCCTCGCTGCGGTCGAGGAGCCGCAGGACGGGGGCGACGTCCACGCCCTCCAGCGCGAGCCCGTCCAGCTCGTCCTGGGCCATCTGGAGGAAGCCCAGCGCGCCGGTGAGCGGCGTCCGTAGGTCGTGGGCCACCGACCCCGCGAACGCCTGCAGCTCCTCGACCCGCGCGTGCTGGTCGGTGACGTCGCGGACCACGAGCAGCACGAGCCGCTCGTCCGCCGCGCCGTCGCGGTCCGGCAGCAGCGACGCCTCGACCTCCACCACCGACACCCGGCCGTCCGGCAGCTCGCGCCGGTACCGGCGGCCGGGCAGGGCCTCGCCGGCGAGCGCGCGAGCCCACGGCAGCTCGGTCGGCTCGAGCGACCTCCCCTCCAGCGTCAGGAACGCGGCCCCCGGCTCGACGTCGTCGTTGGCCCACACCAGGCGGAAGTGCTCGTCGTAGACCAGGACCTGCTCCGACATCTGCGCGGCGACCGCCTGCAGCAGCCGGGCCCGCCGGACCAGGTGGCGGTGCGCCCGGGTCAGCGCTCCGTCGAGCCGGCTGCGTTCGTGCCGCGCCTGGCTCAGGGCGAGCGTCATGAGGGTTGCCAGGCCGATGAACACCTGGAACGCGAAGGCGCGCCGCATCGGGTCCTCGATGGCCCCGAAGGGGGGCGCTCCCTGGGCCACGGCCAGCACGGCCAGGCCGACCAGCACGCACACCGCCAGGGCCGCCCAGAGCGGCGACAACCGCGACCCGACCCACACGAGCAGCGCCATGGCCGCGAAGGGCATCGCGACGGCCAGCGTGGGGTCGACCAGCAGCACCGCCGTCGCGCCGGCCGCGAGCGCCAGGAACCCCAGCTCGCGGGCGGTGGGGCGGGCGCCCGGCCGTTCCCCGGGCCGACGCGTGCGCAGCACCTCGAGCAGAAGCAGGCCCACGACGATGGTGCTCACCGTGTTGCGCACCACCCAGGCGATCACCGCCTCGTGCGTCACCCCGCCGTAGATGACCCCGGTGCCCCACCACGCCAGCGGAATGGTGGCGACCGCGCCGAGGAGGGCGCACCCCGCGACGGCGACCAGCCCGTGCGTGTCCTCGGGCCAGACCCGCCGGGCCGCCCGGTGCCGCACCCACAGGTACGAGCCACCGACCAGGACCGCCTGGGCGGCGTGCGCCGCCGCGAAGATGCTCACGGCCCGGGGTTCACCGGCGAGGGTGAGCCCGTGCAGCGCCATCGGGGTGGCCACGCCGGCCGCGACCCAGGGCAGGCGACGCATGCCGCCCGAGACCGCCCAGGCGAGGGCGACCCCGCCCGCGGGCCACAGCAGGGCGATCGGCGCGCTCGAGGTGAAGGTGAGCCGGCTCAGCATCACCGCGAGGACGTAGGCGAGCGTCCAGCCCGTCACCCAGGCCGCCAGCGACCGGCGGCCTCGGGCCGCGCCCTGCTCGTCTACCACCGGCATCCCCTCTCCCGGGCGACACGATGCCGTACGTCGGGCGGCTCCGCAGCGGGTCCGGCAATCTGGTCAGGTCGCGGGCCGGGCGCGTGCAGCGTCCCGGCGTCGCGGTGTCAGCCGGGCTGCGCGGCGGGGCCCCGGACCGCCTCCAGGGCCGCGAGCTCGTCGTGGAACGCGGCCAGGATCCGCTCGGGGTCGGGGATCACGGCGGCGTCGGTCTTGAAGCCCAGGCGCACCGTGCCGGCGTAGGTGAAGATGCACGTGCCGAGCGTCTGCTCCCCCGACCCCGGGACCCACCCGAGCAGGCCGGAGATCCGGGTGCCCGCGAAGTAGCGCGACTCCCGCGGCCCGGGCACGTTGGTGGTGACGCCGGTGACCTTGCCGGCGAAGAACGTGACGAGCGCGCGGTTCAGCCGGGCGCCGAGCAGCCCGATCGCCTGGATCAGGGCAAACGTGATCGCCGGCTCGGGCGAGGCCTTGATGGTGTCCATCCGGCGCTTGGTCTCGACGAGCCGCGACTGCGGGTCCGCCGACCCCGAGGGCAGGTGCAGGATCACCAGCGCGAAGCGGTTGCCGAGCTCGCGCGGCAGCGGCAGGTGCAGCGGGCGCAGGTTGACCGGGACCATCGTCGGCAGGTCGACCGCGCGGCCGCCGTGCTCGGCCTGGTAGCGGTCGAGCGCGCCGGCCAGCGCCGAGAGGAGCACGTCGTTGACGGTGGCCCCGGACCCCTTCGCGATCGCCTTGACGCGCTGGAGGTCCAGCGGTTCCGACCAGACGGCCCGCTTCTCGATGCCCGGGGACCCGGCGACGACGCTGGTCGGGTTGCTCGTCACGAGCAGCTTCTTCAGCACGCCCAGCCCGCTGAGCCCCAGCCGGATGCTGCGCAGCACCGCCGCCCGGACCCGGGCGGGACGCAGCAGCCGGGGCACCTCGGGGGCGCTGCGGCGGGCCGCCCGGACGACCTCGGAGAGCGAGTGGTGCCGCGACTCGGGGTGGAACGAGCCGTCGCGGTCACCCTCGGGCTCCAGGTCGGTCAGCGAGAACAGCACCTGCGTCAGCGCGATCCCGTCGGCCAGGGAGTGGTGCAGCCGGAAGAACAGGGCGGACCCCTCGGCCAGGCCGTCGACGAGGTGGATCTGCCACAGCGGGCGGTCGCGCGGCAACGGGGTGCCGAGGAACTGGCCGACGTACTCCTGGAGGGCCGCGTCGTCGCCGGGAGCCGGCAGGCGCACCTCGCGCAGGTGATCGTTGAGCGAGACCTCGCCCACGTCGCGCCAGCGGGCCCGTCCGCGGCGACGCCGCCCGGGGACGGGTCGGCGCGAGAAGACGGGGAACAGGTCGAGCAGACGGGCGCGCAGGACCCGCTCGAAACGCTCCCGGTCCAGGGGCCCGTCGAGGAACATCAGGCACTCGATGACCATCAGGTTCTGCGGCCGGTCCATGTTCAACCAGATGGCGTCGACCGGGTTCACGCGGTGCTCCCTCATCAGCCGAACCTCTCATGGTGACCCAACTCACCCCGACCCCGCGGCCTCAGGCGCGCTCCACAGGAACTCCACAGGCCATGCCCATCCCGGCCGTGTCCCATGGAGACATCAAGGCGTTGCCCACACTCCGACCCACCAAGGACTCGCATGTCTGTGTTCACGTTCATCGCCGCCGACCTCGTGGCCATCGGCCTCATGGTCTTCGCGCTGTACTTCCCGCGGCACCGCCGCCGCGACCTGATCGTCGCGTTCCTGTCCATCAACGTGGGAGTACTGGGCGTCACCTACGCCATGTCCAGCGCAGACCTGTCGCTCGGCTTCGGGCTCGGCATCTTCGCCGTGCTGTCGATCATCCGCCTGCGCTCCACCGAGATGGACCACGCCGAGATCGCCTACTACTTCACCGCGATCGCGCTCGGCCTGCTGGGAGGCTTCCCCTCGATCTCGCCGTACGTGAGCTTCACGCTCATGGCCGTGCTGCTCGGCGTCATCGCCGTGGGCGACAGCGCCGCGCTGTTCCCCCGCACCCGCCAGCAGACCATGGTGCTCGACCGCGCCGTCACCGACGAGGCGACGGCCCGCGACATGCTCGGCCCCCTCCTCGGGGCGCGCATCGACCGCGTGACGCTGCGCAAGGTGGACCTGGTCTCCGAGAGCACGATCTGCGACGTCAGGTTCACCCTGCCCGCCGACGCCCGGCGGCCCGCGGACTCCCCGGACTCCCGCATCGGGTCGGCCACGCCCCCGAACCCGGCGTACGCCGGCGCGGCGGGCACGCGATGACGGGCTGGGTGGACGCCCTGGGCGACCTGCCGACCCTCACTCTCGACGAGGTCGACGAGCAGGCCGCCCTGCAGACCAGGGTCGACCGCAAGTACCTCGTGCGGCCGGACACCTGGAGGCACGTGCTGTCCTCGCTCGCGACCGCGCCGAGCGTGCTCGAGATCGACGGCCGCCGCAGCTTCCGGTACTCCTCCACCTACTACGACACCGCCGAGCTGGACAGCTACCGCGACGCCGCCCGCGGCCGTCCCCACCGCTACAAGGTGCGGACCCGGCACTACCTGGACACGGGCTCGAGCGCCGTCGAGGTCAAGATGCGGTCGTCGTCCGGCGGCACGGCCAAGAGCCGTCGCTGGCTCACCGCGACGTCGACGCAGCCCGGTGGTGCCCTGCCCGCCGACGCAACTGCCTTCGTCGCCGGGTTCGAGCGGATCGGCGACACGGCGCACCGGCTCACCGAGGTGCTGACCACGTCCTACCAACGCGTGACTCTCGTGACGAACGACGCGCGGGTCACTGTGGACCGGCGCGTCACCGCAGTCGACACCCACGGGCGGCGGCTGGACTACGGCGACCTGGTGATCGTCGAGACCAAGTCGGCGGGCGGCGCCGGTGCCGTCGACCGCGCGCTGTGGACGCACGGGATCCGCCCGGCCCGCATCAGCAAGTACGGCACGTCGCTTGCGGCGATGCGTGCTGACCTCCCCTCGAACAGGTGGTCGCGGTCCATCCGCCGCTACCTGCCCACCGCCGCGGCAAGTCCCGCGGCTGCCTAGAAAGGCCCCCCATGCACAGGCCCACCATGACGAAGCGTCCCTCCACCGTCCTCGCCGGTCTCGCCCTGGCCGCAACCCTCGTGGTCGGCGGGTGCAGCGCGAACGCCGCCGACGACGCGTCCGTCGCAAGCTCCTCCCTCGAGGGGGCCACCTCCGAGCTGGGCTACGCCGATCTCGGGATCGACGAGGCGGACCTGTCCGTAGACCCCGCCGACGCGGTCGACGTGACCCTCGCTGACGAGGCGTCCGAGGGCGACAGCGGCGTGAGCGTCGACGGGGACACCGTCACCATCACGGCGGCCGGCACCTACCGCATCAGCGGCACCCTGACGTCGGGATCGCTCGTCGTCGACGCGCCCGACGGCGCGGTCAACCTCGTGCTCGACGGCGTGGACATCACCGCCGCGGACGTGGCGGCGATCGACGTGGTCGAGGCCGACCAGGCGGTGGTCTGGCTCGCGGAGGGTAGCGACAACGTCCTCGCGGACACCGCGGGCGCAACCGTGGACGACACGGTCGAGGACGCGCCCAACGCGACCCTGTTCTCGACCGCCGACCTGTGGATCGCCGGCGACGGCGCGCTGTCCGTCACCGCGCACGCCGCCGACGCGATCACCTCGAAGGACACCCTGGTGATGACGGGGGGCGACGTCGCCGTCGAGGCGGCCGACGACGGCTTGCGCGGCAAGGACCAGCTCGTGATCACCGGTGGGACCGTCACGGCGGACACGCAGGGTGACGCGCTGCGGTCCGACAACGAGTCCGTCGCCGATGAGCCGGACGCGCCGGTGGGAGTGATCTGGGTCGACGGCGGGACGCTGGACCTGGACGCCGGCTCCGACGCGATGGATGCCGCCCGCCAAGTCACGGTGCTGAGCGGCGACCTGACGATCGCGGCGGGCGACGACGGCATCCACTCCGACCACGTGCTGCGCGTCGCGGGCGGAACGGTCGACATCACCGAGAGCGTCGAGGGCATCGAGGGCGCCTACATGTACCTCTCGGGTGGCGACGTCTCCGTGGTGGCCACCGACGACGGCATCAACGTCTCGGGCGGCGTGGAAGCGCTCGCGGAGGAGAACGGTGAGACGACCGAGGGCGCGGCCGCAGACCCCGGCCCGGCCGCGGGCGGCCGGCCCGAGGGCGGCGCGCCCGCCGACGGCGGGCAGGCCGACACGACACCGGTCGACGACCTCGCCTCGCTGACCGTGTCCGCGATGCAGGGAACCGGTTTCGGCGGTCCCGCCGAAGGTGACAACGGCGACAGGTTCCTGGAGCTCAGCGGCGGCACGTACGTCCTCGACACGACCAGCGACGGCGTGGATGTCAATGGGTCCATGACCATGACGGGCGGCACCCTGGTCGTCTCCGGCACGGAGGACGTCCGCCAGGGCGCCGTCGACGTGGACGACGCGTTCACCGTGTCCGGCGGGACGCTCGCGGCGAGCGGCATGTCCACCATGGCGGTCGCGCCGGGCGAGGACTCCACCCAGGCGTCCCTCGCGCTCACCTTCGGCGGCACCGTGCCGGCGGGCACGACCATCACCATCACCGACGGCGAGGGAGCCCGGGTCGCGTCGTTCACCACCCCGAAGGCCTCGGACTCCTACATCTACTCCTCCGATGCCCTCGAGTCCGGAGCGGACTACACGATCTCCGTGGGTGGCGCCGTGACCGGGACGGCCACCGGCTGGCTGATGGTGGACGGCAACGTTTCCGGCGCCGACGACATCGGCACGGTTGCCGCTCGCTAGGTGCGTCGGTTCCTCAGCTGCCCCTGGCTCGCCGCTCGATGGCGGCCAGCCAGCTGCGGCGGATGAGACCGCTGAATGGCCGGATCAGACCCCAGTAGGGAGCGAACCGGCGATCGGCGCGTGCATCGGTTCCGCGCACCCAGGTCTGTGTCTGCACGAGCGTGCGTCCACGCCCCAGGTCGGTGGCCTCCAGCGAGACCACCGTCTTGGCGTGGCCCGGGGCGTCGAAGCCCAGGAAGGCCGCGGCGTTCTCGAACGCCCGGGGACGGTTGTGCGCCGGTGACCAGAACCTGCCGGCGGCTCCCAGCAGGATCAGCGCCTTGCCGCCGCGGGGCTGCTCGTCGCAGCGCAGCGCGACGAAGCCCGCGGCGAGGAACGCGTCGACCAGCGGGCCGGACGGGCCGAGGCCGACCGCCTGGCGTCGACGCCCGCGACCGGGGGTCCCCCGGGCGGCCATCAGCGGGGACAGTGTCCGGACCTCGCTGGGGGTCACCTCGCGGCAGGCCGGCCACACGATCTCGACGGGCAGGTCGATGATCCGTAGGTGCCGCTCGGCGAACCGTGGCTCCGGCAACGCGTCGCCCAGCTCGAGATCGCCGGAACCCGGGCGGTCACCTGGACCCATTGCACCAGTGCACGGCCCCGCTGTCGCAGAGTCAACGCGCCCGGGTGTCGCTCGGCGTCGGCGCCGCGCAAGGGCAGCGCCATTCGGGGGCTGCTCGGTCGTCAGTTCGACACAGGGGCGGTGCCGTGCAGGCTCACCAGCCGCACCCTGCATTCGAACTGACGACCGCACCGCCCCTGCTCAGGCCGGGTCAGCGGTTCCGGGTGTCGACGCGGCCGCTCTCGTAGGCCCAGATCACGATCTCGACCCGATTGCGTGCCGCCAGCTTGGTCATGAGGGCACCGATGTAGGTCTTGACGGTGCTCAGCGAGAGGTAGAGCTCCTCGGCGATCTCGGCGTTGGTGCGGCCGACCGCAACGAGGTCGAGGACGGCCTCCTCCCGGGGGGTCAGCGGGTCGGCCGGATCGGGGGCGTGCCCCGGCCGTGCCGAGGCGAAGGTCGCGAGCAGCCGCGCGGTGACAGCAGGGGAGATCAGGGCGTCGCCCGCCGCGGCGGACCGGACGGCGCGGGCCAGCAGCTCGGGGTCGGCGTCCTTCAGGAGGAAGCCGCGCGCCCCGGCCCGCAGTGCGTCGTAGACGTACTCGTCCTGGTCGAAGGTGGTGATGACGATGACGGGAACCGGCTCCGCGACGTCGGGGCCCGCGACCTGGCGGGTGGCCTCGATGCCGTCAAGGTGGGGCATCCGGATGTCGAAGAGGCACACGTCGGGGTGCAACGCCCGGACGAGGTCGACGGCCTCCAGCCCGTCGCGGGCCTGACCGACCACGTCGATCGACGGTTCGGCGTCGAGGATCGTGGCGAGCCCGACGCGGACCATGTCCTGGTCGTCCGCGATCAGCACCCGCACCGGCGCGGTCACGAGCCGACCTCCTCGGCGTCCGCGCCGAGCGGGACCGTTGCCTCGACCGTCCAGCCGCCGTCGGGGTCGGGCCCGGCGCGGACGTCACCACCCAGCAGCCCGAAGCGTTCCCGCATGCCGGCCAGGCCGTAGGACGGGGTCGCGCGTCGCGCGCGGCCCGTGGTGGCGGGCCGCCCGTCGTCGTGGACCCGCAGGCGCGCCGCGTGCGACTCACCGCAGAGGTCGACGGAGACCACCGTGGGCTGCACGGCGTGCCGCCGGGCGTTCGTCACCGCCTCCTGCGCAGCTCGGAACAGGGCCGACTCCACCGGCGCCGGCAGCCGCGCGAGGTCGCCGGAGGTCTGCACGACCACCCTCGGCCCGGCCCCGTGGTCGCGGGCGAGCTGCGGGATGTCGGCGATGCCGCAGGTCGGGGTTCGGCCGTCCGCGTCCCGTTGCTCGTGACGCAGCAGAGCCACCATGGCTCGCATGTCGTCCAGGGTGCGCGCTGCGGCGTCCTCCACGTCGTCCATCGCCTCGACGGCGGCGCCGGGATCGGTGCGGGCGCGGACCTTGGCGGCGCGCGCGTGCATCAGGATGCCGGAGACGTGGTGGGCGACGGTGTCGTGGAGGTCTCGGGCCAGCTGTTCGCGCTCGCGGGCCCGGATCTCCTCGCGTGTGCGCACCTGGGATCTCGCCCACAACCGCATCAGCGCGCCGAGGGCCACCGGCAGCATCAGGGCCCCCACGCCGACCACCATCGAGGAGCCGCTGGCGTCGTAGAGGGGCTCGCGGGCCAGGTGGACCACCAGCAGGAAGCAGCTGCCCGCGACAACACCGCGCCCGCTGGCCCAGCGACCCAGGGAGTAGGCGAGCAGCAGCACCACGGCGGTGACGTCCAGGACGCGGTTCGGCTCCCCCGCGAGCGCGGGGACGACCCCCGCAACGGTCTGTGCGGCGTAGGCCACGACGAGCATCGCCAGGGGGTGATGGGGGCGCCACAGCAGCGTGACGACGCAGACCAGCGCCCACGCCGCGTGCCAGACGGGCCAGACCATGTCGGCGCGGAGCGCGGCCTCGAGTACGGTGACCGGGACCAGCCCGGCTACCAGGGCCCGGTCCCACCACGTGGTCCCCGGGGGCGCGGACGCCCGCGGTTCCTCCCACAGCGCGCGCAGCGCACCTCCGACCATCGCCACAGCCTAGGCGGCGGACACCGGCGAGCGGATGGAACTTTCGGCCGAGTCGGGTCGGCCTCCGGGACGATTCGAGTCCGGCCTCGGCTCCGATGCGGCGGCGCGTCGGCGCCAGCAGGATCGGAGCATGACACGACACACCGCCACCGCCGCACCCACCGCCTCCCCCACGGCCGGGCAGCCCCCGGTCCCCGGCCCCACGTCGTCGGGCCCGACGCCACCCGTTCTCGTCCGCGCCGGCGGCACCGCCGCCCTCGTCGTGGCCGGCACCTACGTCGTGGGCTTCCTCGCCATGGTCGCCTACCTCCTCCCCCGCGGCTACACGTCGACCCTGACGGACCCCTCGGGATCGCTCGGCTTCCTCCGGGACCACCAGGCCGAGCTGGCCGGCTGGTACCTGGTGCTCTACCTCCTCGGCGGGGCCGCGATGGCGCTGGTCGCCCTCGGGGTCGGCGAGCGACTCGCACCCGCGCCGGCGCTCGCCCGGTTCTCCGCGGCGCTCGGACTGATCTGGTCCGGCATGCTCGTCGCCAGCGGGAGCGTCGCCCTCGTGGCGCAGCACGCCGCCGTCGAGCTCTACGCGCAGGACCCGGACCTCGCCCTGAACACCTGGGTCTCGACCAGCGTGATCCAGGACGCCCTCGGCGGCGGCATCGAGGTCGCCGGCGCCCTCTGGGCAGTCGTGGTCGGGCTCGCCGTCCTGCGGAGCAGGGCCCTCTCGCCCGCGCTGGGCGGGCTCGCGCTCGGTCTCGGCGTCGTCGGCCTGGCCACCGTGATCCCCATCGCCAGCGAGGCCGCGACCGACGTCTTCGGGCTCGGGCTCATCGTCTGGTTCACCTGGCTGGGGCTCGCGCTGCGCCGGCGCTGAGCGCCCGACCGACAGGGCCCCCGCCACGGCCGGTCCGTCGCCCCCAGGGCGGCGGACCGGCCAGCCCCGCGTGCCAGCTCGTCACCCCACCCGCAATCCCGGGAGCGGTCCTTTCGGGACCGTAGGTGGCAGAGGCACACGGCCGCGGCGGTCCGCGGGCTGCATGGAGGGTGGCGCGCCGTGCCCGTCGCCTCACCGAGACCGCGCGGCGTACCGCAGCGTCGCGACGGCGAGCGCCGCGGCGGTGACCGAGGCCAACAGCACCGCAGCCTTGGCGGTCTCGGCAACGGCCGGGTCCGAGTAGGAGAGCTCGCTGATCAGCAGCGAGACGGTGAACCCGATGGCAGCCAGGAGTGCCACGGGCACCAGGTCGCGCAGCGTCAGCTCATCGGGTAGCCGCAGACCGGGAAGCCGGCACGCCACCGCCGCTCCAGCGGTGATCCCGACCAGCTTGCCGACGATCAGGCCCGCCGCGATGCCGACCGTCAGTGGCTCGGCGAGCAGGTCGAGGCCACCGCCCTCGCCGACCACCCGCACGCCGGCGGCGAGGAAGGCGAACGCGGGCAGGGCGAGAGCCGCACTGAGTGGTCGGGTCATGTCCTCCAGCCAGTGCACCCGCGAGTCGACCTCCTCGCGGATCGCGGTCGCTGGGACCACCAGACCGAGCAGGACCCCAGTGATCGTGGCGTGGATGCCGGACTCGTGCATCAGCACCCACGCCGCGGCCGCGACGGGCAGCAGCACCCACAGCCTGGGCTGCGCGACGCGGACCGCGAGACCGAACACGGCGACGGTCACCAGCGCGAGCGCGAACCACCACAGGAGGAGGTCGTCGGTGTAGAAGATCGCGATGATCGACACGGCGAGGAGGTCGTCGATCACCGCAAGCGTCAGCAGGAACAGCCGCAGCGCCGAGGGCAGGCCCCGCCCGAACAGTGCCAGCACCGCCAGGGCGAAGGCGATATCGGTGGCGGTGGGGATGGCCCAACCCGCGAGCAGCTCGGGCTGGTCGGCCGCCACCACGACGGCGACGAACACGAGCGCGGGCACGACCATCCCGCCGAGGGCGGCGATGATCGGGACCCCTGCCTCGCGGGGGTCCCGCAGGGCTCCGACGGTGAGCTCGTGCTTGAGCTCGAGGCCGACGAGGAAGAAGAAGATCGCCAACGCGCCGTCGGCGGCCCACTCGGACAACGTGAGGTCGAGGTTCAGCGCCTCGGGGCCGAGGACGAGCTCCGTCAGGTCGATGTAGGCCTGACCCCAGGGCGAGTTGGCCCACACCAGGGCCGCCAGGGCTGCGGCGACGAGCAGCAGGCCGCCCGTGGACTCCTTCGACAACGCCGACCGCAGCGGCGATCCAGGTCCGCGGTGTGGTTCCGGGTCGGAGTTCGAAGCGTGGGCAGGGTGTGCAGAAGCAGGGTCAGTCACGAGAGCCCTCAGGTCGGTGCGCGGGACGCATCTCTGCGACGCCGACCAGGCTTCCCGGCACTCCAGGGGCCACTCTACCGAACCGGCGGGCGCCGACCCGCTCCGCGGACCGGCCCTTGGCTCACCTCACCCGCCCACCGTTGACGGTGCACCGCTGACCGGTGAACCCGCGCATTCCGGCCGGACTGATGCACGACCCCGGACGGCTCGATCAGAGGCTGCGTTGCCCTGTGTCAAGCCATGGTGGCAGGACGCGTCGAGGTGCCTGACGCCAGCGGCTCGTAGGGGGCACCACGGGCGCGCGCGACCGTCGTCACCGGTGCTGCTCGGCCGGCCTGGAGGTCCCGGTGCCCCGGGGCTCACGTCGTCGCCGGCCCGCGCTGAGGCCGTGGCCACGACTCGTCGACCTTCGAGCCGGGCTCCGGCAGCACGAGAGTGAGCACGAACGCCACGGCCACGGCCACCACCACCTCGGGGGTGACGGATGCGCCGTCGGCACCGAGCAGAAGGACGGCGAGCAGCGCCGAGGTCAGCGGCAGGCGCAACATCGCCGTACACATCGCACCGATCCCCATGCCGATCGCCGGCGCAAGACTCATCCCCGGTAGCCCGCTCACCGCGATCCCCAGGGCCGCACCGATGAACATCGAGGGGAACACCGGGCCACCGCGGAACGCGCTCAGTGACAGGCTGTAGACGAGCATCTTGCAGACGACCAGCAGGATCAGTACGCCGACCGAGTACTTCCCGGCATTCGCGACCAGCGCAGGCAGGGAGTCCTGCCCGGAAAACAGCACCTCGGTGAAGTTGTTGCCGGAGATCAGGTCGTAGGCCATCGCCACCAGCCCGATGGCAAGACCGAGCCCGGCGGTGACGAGCACGCGGTTGAGGTGCACGACCGGTCGCAGCCAGAGCGCGACGAAGCGGATCACCCAGCCCAGCAGTGCGCAGAAGAAGCCCATCGCGAGAGCCCAGCTCAGGGTGGCCAAGGTCGGGTCGACCAGCGGCGGAACGTTCGTGAGCGCCAGGGAGAAGTCGCCGAGCCCGGTCCAGTTGTCCAAGCCGAGGAAGACCAGCGCACCGATGCCCGACGCGAGCAGGCCGGGCAGGGCCACGAGGCTCAGAGTTAGCCCGCCGATGCCAGCCACCTCCATGATCAGGAATGCGCCGAGCAGCGGCGAGCCCAGGAGGGTGCTGATCGCCGCGAAGCTGCCGGCCGACGCCATGATCGTCAGGGCCATCGGTGGCGCGTCCTTCTTGACCAGATGCACCGTGAGCGCACCGAGCCCACCACCGATCGCGATCAGCGGTGCCTCCGGGCCGAGGACGGCGCCCAGACTGAGCGTGGTCAGCGCGGCCAGCAGGACGCCGATCAGGTCCCGCCCAGAGGCCGGCGCGCCACCGGTCTGGAAACCGAAGGCCGGCGAATGGCCCCCGTTGCCCGGCAGGAAGCGGATCACCAGCCCCGTGACCAGACCGCAGAGCACCAGCCACGGGACCGGCCACCACGCCGGCACCGGGCCGCTCATCAACTGACCCGGGAGGTCGTCAAAGATCCATTCCTGCAGCCGGCTGACCAGCGCGAGGAAGCCATACGCCACCGCCGAGATCGGGGCTCCCAGCAGCGCAGCCAGGACGAGCGCCGACAGATAGGCCTTCGAGCGGATAACCGCAATCGGATCCATGGCAGGTCCTGCGGCACCTTCTGCCGTTCCCGAGGCTTGCGAGGGGGCACCGGTCGAGCCGTACGAATCGCTCATCGTTGCGCCTGTCGTCGACGAATTGAACGAGTGTGGCAGAGCATGCCGACTCGTGAGGAGGGGATCCTCAGGTCGTCGAGACCGACGCCCGCGGGCCGAGGGCCTCACGTGCGAGTATCGATTCACGCCCTTGCCGCCTCATCCACAGATGGCGGGCCAGGATCGGGCACGAAGGAGGCCGTGATGAGTCAGCAGGGGGAAGAGATCCCGGAGGGTCGTCGACTCGGCGGTGGGGCGGTGGCCTCACTCTCCGGGCTCGGGGTGTTGATCGTCTTCGTCATCCAGAACACCCAGGACGTACGGTTTCAGTTCTTGTTCCTGAGCTTCACTTGGCCCTTGTGGCTCTACACCATTGTGGTGGCGCTGTTCGGGGCCTTGGTCTGGCTCGGGCTGAGCGTGATGCGGCGTCACCGGCGCCGCAAGGAGCGTCGGGAAGATCGACGCAGCTGATCGGGGCCTCCCCGGACCATCGGGGGTCACTCCGCCGCCAAGGGGGCACGTCACAGGGGTGCCACTGGCTGCACAAGGCCCGGAGATCTGGGCCCGAACCCGCTCCATCGAGCGATGCTGCCGAAGTTCTTGCGGACTGCGCGCCACCGGGAGGGGCGATACCTCCTCCGACCTGCGGATTTGCGCTGATTCACACGTTGAAGCGGATCTCAACCAGGCCACGTCCGAGCGGCCACGTCGGTACTCCATCGGGCCGACACGTAGCGGACCAGTGTTCGCAACTCGGTGAACACCCCGGGGGACGTGCTGCTGGGAGTGGTTCCCCTCGTGGACAACCTCGAGCATGGGCGGACCTTCCCGGCCGGCACGCCAACGCCCGTGGGTTGTCGTTGCGGTCGCCGGCCTGCGCATGGAGTGTGGTGGTCCCGGAAGCCGGCGCGAGTGCCACCGCGCTCGAGGAGGACGCGATGCGACCTGAGTACTGGATCGGCATACTGGCACTGGTCGGTTCCATCCTTGGGGTGGTCCTCGGCCAGGTCTTCGAGGGGGTCGACCTGCTCACACCAGCGATCGGCACCGCCATCGGTGCGGCTGCCGGGACCGCCGTCTACGCCAGCATGAACGAGCCGCCTGGCGACGGCCCTGATGACGGCTGAGACATGACGGGGCCCGCTACGCGTGCCCCTCGGTCACCGGCACGCGCGATTGGCCCGTCGAGGGTCTGGCCGAACGGCGCGGACATGCAAGCATGGAGCCGGAGCCTGCCCAGACTCCTTCCACGCAGGGAGGCCCGGCGCGATGACCGAACCACCAGACGAGGCGAGCGTCCCCCCGAGCGCGGTGCTGCCCTGGTACGTATACGACCGGCACGCGAATCTGCTGCGAGTAGCCGACAACCTTCGTGAGGCCGAGGAGTGGGCGTTCGCGCACTGGGACGTCGTCGAAGTCGCTCATCGCGAGGAGGTCTCAGCGAACGACTACTACTACCTGCTGTACGCGCGGAAGCCCGACGCGGGTGACTTCCACGCCCGCGACTTCCAGGCCCGCATCGTGCGGCAGGACCAGGTCATCGCACTCGGCAGGGACCCGGAAGCCACGCCGCTCCACCCCGGGTAGGGTGGCAGCACCGCCGGTCGGGCCGCGTTCCCGGCTCGCGCACGGCTACTTCGTGCGGTTCGCACCTGTCGCGCCATGCCGGAACTCCACGACGTCGCCATCCTGCCATGACGTAGTCCTTGCCCTCGATGCGGACCTTGCCGAGCTCCTTGGCCTTCTGCATGGTCCCGGCGGCCATCAGGTCGTCGAAGCTGATGATCTCGGCCTTGATGAAGCCCTTCTGGAAGTCGGTGTGGATCACGCCGGCGGCCTCGGGGGCGGTGGCGCCCTTGCGGACGGTCCAGGCGCGCGACTCCTTCGGCCCCGCGGTCAGGTAGGTCTGCAGGCCGAGGGTGTCGAAGCCGACGCGGGCGAGCACGTCGAGGCCGGGCTCGTCGACGCCCATCTCGGCGAGCATCGCGCGGGCCTCCTCGTCGTCGTCCAGCTCGACCAGGTCGGCCTCGAACTTCGCGTCGAGGAACACGGCCTCGCTCGGGGCGACGAGGTCGCTCATCTTCTGCTTCAGCTCCTCGTCGGCGAGCTCGTCGGCGTCGCAGTTGAAGACGTAGATGAAGGGCTTGGCGGTCAGCAGCGACAGCTCGCGCAGCAGCTCGGTGTCGACGTCGGTGTCGATGATCGGGGTGCCGGCCTCGAGGTGGGCCTGGGCCTCCTTGGCGGCGGCGACCACGGCGGCGAGCTCCTTCTTCTGCCTGGCCTCCTTCTCCAGCCGCGGCACCGCCTTCTCCACGGTCTGGAGGTCGGCGAGCACCAGCTCGGTCTGGATCGTGCCGATGTCGCTGGCCGGGTCGACGGTGCCGTCGACGTGGGTGACGTCCTCGTCGCGGAAGACCCGCGTGACCTGGCAGATCGCCGCCGACTCGCGGATGTGGGAGAGGAACTTGTTGCCCAGCCCCTCCCCCTGCGAGGCGCCGGAGACGATCCCGGCGATGTCGACGAACTCCACGGTCGCGGGCAGCACCTTCGCGCTGGCGAACAGCTCGGCCAGCCGCGGCAGGCGGTCGTCGGGGACCCCGACCACGCCGACGTTCGGCTCGATCGTCGCGAACGGGTAGTTCGCCGCGAGCACGTCGTTCTTGGTCAGGGCGTTGAAGAGGGTCGACTTGCCCGCGTTGGGGAGTCCGACGATGCCGATCGTGAGTGCCACGGGCGGCCACTCTACGTCCGGGCCCCGGTGCTCCCGCCGGGCGGCTAGCGTCGTCCCCGTGCCCTGGGACGCCGCCACGATCCTGCTGGTCGCGGCCTGCCTGCACGTGGGCTTCCAGGCCACCGTGACCGTGACGGTCTACCCGGCGCTGGCCGCTGTGCCCGAGGAGGCGTGGGAACCGAACCACGACGCGCACTCCCGGCGGATCTCGGTGCTCGTGGCGCCCCTCTACGGGCTGATCGTGGCCGCGTCGGCCTGGTCGCTCGCGACCGGGCCGAGCCCGGCGACCGGGGTCGCCGTCGCGGGCCTGGCGCTCGCCGTGGGCACGACCGCGGCGGTCGCGGCGCCGCTGCACGGCCGGCTCGGGCGCGAGGGGCCGCGGCCCGAGCTGCTGCGCCGCCTGCTCCGCGCCGACCGCGTGCGCCTCGCCGGGGCGGTCGTCGGACTCGCGGGCAGCCTCGCCGCCGTGGCCGACTGAGCGGCGGCTGGCAGGCTTGGGGGTGTGGATCTCCGAGAACCAGCGCACCAGGTCTCCCCGCGCGCGGTCGGCTACTGGCGCCTGACCGCCGCCGGCGGGACAGCCGTCGGCTGGGCCGTCCTCGGCGGCGTCTACCTCGGCCTGCCCGAGCGCCCCGCCTGGGCCACCGCGCTGCTGGTGCTGGTCGCCGTCGCCGTCCTCGTGCCGGCGGTGGTGATGCCGCCGCTGCGCTACCGCGTGCACCGCTGGGAGGTCACCCCCACCGCCGTCGTGACCCGCGCCGGCTGGATCAGCCGCGAGCAGCGGGTCGCCCCGCTCTCCCGCGTGCAGACCGTCGACTCGAGCCAGAGCGGGCTGATGCGCCTGTTCAAGCTGCGCTCGATCACCGTGACCACGGCCTCGGCGGCCGGTCCGCTGCTCATCCAGTGCCTCGACGAGCCGGTGGCCGACCGCGTCGCCGCCGACCTGACCGTCGTGGCCGGGGAGGCGACCGGTGACGCAACCTGATCCGCCGCCCGCCGGACCGCCGGCCGGGCCGCCCCCAGTCGGGCCTCCCCCCGCCGGGCCACCGCCGCCCTGGCCGGCGCCGCCCGCCGGCAGCGGCTACCCGCCGCCGGCCCCCGGTGCCGGTTGGTACGCGGGGCCGCCCCCGCCCGGGCCGCCGTACGCGGACCCGGCGTACGCCGGCCCGCCGGCCGCCCCGGCGCCCGAGCCGCCCTGGTACAAGCTCGCGCCCGCGATGACCGTGGCGGGGCCGCTGCGCACGCTGCGCGGCTTCGCCATCCCGATCCTCATCGCCATGGTGGGCATCGGCTCCAGCAACGCCGGCATGTCGCTGCGCATCCTGCCCGCGCTGCTGATCGGGGCCCTGGCCCTGGGGCTGGTGCCCTGGCTGACGACCCGGTGGCGCGTGACGGACAGTCACGTCCAGGTGCGCCGGGGTTTCGTCAGCCGGACGATGGTCACCGCGCCGCTCGACCGGGTGCGCAGCGTCGACCTCGAGGCGACCCTGCTGCACCGGTTGCTCGGGATGACGGTGGTGAAGATCGGCACCGGGGTCGACGACACGCGGATCGAGCTGGACGCGCTGCGCGTCCAGCAGGCCACCGACCTCCAGCGCTGGCTCCTCGAGCGCCGGTCGGCGACCGACCCGGAGCCCCCGGCGCCCGGCACGGACACCGGCCCGCCACCCGCGGGCAGCCCGGCGGTCACCCCGGCGCCGCCGGAGGCCACCGCCGCGCCGGACGAACCCGAGCTGCTGGCCCGTATCGACTGGTCGTGGCTGCGCTTCGCGCCGCTCTCGCTGGGCCGGCTCGTCGTGGTGGCGGGCTTCGTCGGGCTGGCCACGCAGGTGGTGAGCGACGTGCCGGTCCTCGACGGCGACGACGTGCGGTCGGCGGGTGAGCGGCTCCTCGACCTCGGCGTCGTCGTGCTCGTCGCCGCCGGCCTGGTCGTGGCCACGCTCGGCTGGCTCGCGATCTCGGTGATCGGCTACGTGCTGCAGTGGTGGGACCTGCGGCTGGTGCGCGCCGACGACCGCCTGCGCCTGACGGCCGGCCTGTTCACCACCCGCTCGACGACGGTCGAGGAGGCGCGGGTCCGCGGGGTCCGGATCACCGAGCCGGTGCTGATGCGCCCGGCCGGCGGCGCCGAGCTGCACGCGCTCGCGACCGGCGTCGGCTCCGGCGGCGTCACCAAGCTGCTCCCCCCGAGCCCGGTCGCCGTCGACCGCGCCGTGGGCGCCCGGGTGCTGGGCACGGCCGGGCCCGGCGCCCCGGCACGCGGGACCCACGGCGGACGACGACGCACTCACCGTCGCGCTGGTGGGGCACGGCCCGGCCGCGCGCCGGCGCTGCGCGTTCCGGGCGGTGCGGGCGGCTGTGCTGCCGGCCGCCGTCCTCGTGACCGCCGTGAACTTCTTCGACCTGTCCAGCTGGTGGCTCGTGCCGGGCCTCGCCGCGCTGCTCGCCTGGGCGGGCGCCGCGGCCGAGCTGTCCTGGCGCCACCTGGGGCACGCGCTGACCGAGGACCACCTGGTCGTCGGCAGCCCGGCGGCGACGCGCACGCGCACGGCGCTGGAGCGCGACGGGATCATCGGCTGGAACGTCAGCGAGTCCTTCTTCCAGCGCCGCGTCGGCCTCGTCACGCTGGTCGCGACGACCGCGGCCGGGCCCGAGCGGGTGAGCGTGGTGGACGTCCCCCGCGAGACGGCCCTGCGGCTGGCGGACCGGACGACCCCGGGCATGCGCGAGGACCTCCTCGGCCTCGCGGGAGCCGGGGCGTGAGACCCCCCACAGGGGCGGGGTGTGTCGACCACCACACGACGGGCAGGATCAAGGTCTGCACTCGAACGGGAGGGAGCCCGCATGAGTACGACGACCACGCCGGACACCGAGGCCGATCAGTCGGTGGAGCCGTCTGCGGAGAGGACCGGTGACGCCGCGCTGGCCGCCCCGCTGGACCTCCTGCTGGCGGACGCGGCCACCAGCCCGCTGCGCCGCTTCATCCCCGGTTGGTCCGGGGTCCGGATGGCCGCCGGGCTCGCTCGCCGCCCCGGGCGCGTGGCCGGCCGGGCCGCGGGCCTGACGGCCGAGCTGGCGCGCGTCGGCGCCGGCCGCAGCGAGGTCGAGCCCGACCCGAAGGACCGCCGGTTCACCGACGAGGCGTGGGAGAAGAACCCGCTCTTCCGGCGGATGCTGCAGGGCTACCTGGCCGCCGGCGAGACGGCCCGCGGGCTCGTGGACGACGCCGGGCTGGGCTGGGGCGACGAGCAGCGCATGCGCTTCATCGTCGACAACCTGGTCGAGGCGCTCTCCCCCACCAACAACCCGGCGCTCAACCCGAAGGTGCTCAAGCGCGGCGTGGACACCGGCGGCGGCAACTTCCTCGAGGGCGGCCGGCGCTTCGTGCGGGACTTCGCCACCGCGCCGCGGGTGCCGTCGATGGTCGAGCCCGACGCCTTCACCGTCGGCGAGGACATCGCCGTCACGCCCGGCCACGTGGTGCTGCGCACCGAGACCTTCGAGCTGATCCAGTACACGCCGCAGACCCCGCAGGTGAAGTCGGTGCCGCTGCTGATCGTGCCGCCGACGATCAACAAGTACTACGTGATCGACCTCGCCGAGCAGCGCAGCCTGGTGGAGTACCTCGTGCAGCAGGGCCAGCAGGTCTTCTGCATCTCCTGGCGCAACCCCGACGCGCGGCACGCCGACTGGGGCCTCGACAAGTACGGCGAGGCGATCCTCGAGGCGATGGACGCCACGCAGGACATCGCCCGGCAGGAGCAGGTCGCCATGCTGGCGATCTGCTCGGGCGGCATGATCGCCTCGATGGTGCTGGCCCACCTGGCCGCGCAGGGCGAGCTCGGCCGGGTGGCCGCGTTCAGCCTCGCGGTCACGGTGCTCGACCAGGAGCGCGCCGGCCTGCCCAGCGCCCTGCTCTCGCACAAGGCGGCCGCGGCGTCCACCCGGGCGTCGGCGGAGAAGGGCTACCTGGACGGGCGCATCCTGGCGGAGGTGTTCGCCTGGCTGCGGCCCAACGACCTGGTCTGGAACTACTGGGTGAACAACTACCTGATGGGCCACGCGCCGAAGGCGTTCGACATCCTCTACTGGAACGCCGACCCGGTCCGGATGCCCGCCGCGATGCACCGCGACTTCATGGACCTCGCGATCCGCAACGCGCTGGTCGAGCCCGGCGGGATGACGATGCTCGGCACCCCGGTGGACCTGGGCACCATCGACGTCGACAGCTACGCCGTCGCCGGGATCGCCGACCACCTGTGCGCCTGGGAGTCCTGCTACCAGACCACGCAGCTGCTGGGCGGCGAGACGAAGTTCGTGCTCTCCACCAGCGGGCACATCGCCGCGATGGTGAACCCGCCGGGCAACCCCAAGGCGAAGTTCCAGACCGCCGAGAAGAACCCGCCCGAGCCCGAGCAGTGGCTCGAGGGCGCGTCCACGGTCAAGGGCTCCTGGTGGGACGACTACGTCGCGTGGCTCGGCGAGCGCACCGGCGAGGAGCGCAACAAGCCCCGCCGCGTCGGCAACGCGAAGTACGAGCCGCTCTGCGAGGCTCCGGGGACCTACGTCCATGACCGCTGAGGGCCGCGGGCCCGGCGACGGCCCGACCGCCGTGCGCGAGCTGGACTACGTCCGGACGATGTCCGTGCGCGGCATCAGCGTGCGCGTCTCGACGCGGGCGGCCCGGGGGGCCTACGCGGACCGGCCCCCGCTGCTGCTGTGCAACGGCATCGGCGTCAGCCTCGAGGCGCTGCACGGTCTGGCCGACGCGCTGGACCCCGATCGCGGCGTCGTGCGCTTCGACGTGCCCGGCATCGGTGGCAGCCCGGTGCCGCCGGTCCCCTACACCGTCGCGGGTCTCGCCTCCTGGGTCGGCGCCCTGATGACCAAGCTCGGTCACCGCGAGTTCGACGTGCTCGGCCTGTCCTGGGGCGGCGGGCTCGCCCAGCAGCTCGCGGTGCAGTCCCGGCGCCGGGTGCGCCGCGTGGTGCTGGCCGCCACCGGCACCGGCTGGATGATGGTGCCGGCCTCGCCGAAGGTCCTGAAGATCATGTCGACGCCGCGGCGCCACCGCGACCCGGCGTACGCCTTGAGCGTGGCGTCGACGATCTACGGCGGCTCGATGCGCACCGACCCGCGGCGCGGCGAGCACCTGCTGCACGACGCGACGCGCGCCGGCCCGAAGCGGGGCTACTACTACCAGCTCGCCGCGATGACGGGCTGGACCAGCCTGCCGTTCCTGCCGCTGATCCGGCAGCCGACGCTGGTGCTCGGGGGCGAGGACGACCCGATCATCCCGACCGCGAACCCCCGGATGCAGGCGGCGCTGATCCCCCGCGCCCGGCTGCACCTCTACCCCGGTGGGCACCTCGGCATCCTCACCGAGGCCGACGAGCTCGCACCCGTGATCGAGCAGTTCCTCGACGAGGAGGCCCCGTCATGACCGACCACGTTGCCGCCGACGACCCGGCCACCGACCCGGACGAGGCGCCCGCCTCCGACTTCCTCGGGTTCGAGATGCTCCTCGACGCCGACGACCGCGACCTGCTGCGGCGGGTCCGCGCCTGGGGCACGCGCGAGGTGGAGCCGGTGATCAACGACTACTGGACCCGCGCGACCTTCCCGCACGAGCTGGTGCCCGGCATGGCGGAGCTCGGCATCGCCGGGCTGGCGTACGACGGCCCCGGCTGCGCCAACCGCGGCGCGCTGGTCGACGGGATGGTCGCGATGGAGCTCGCGCGCGTCGACCCGTCGATGGCGACGTTCATGGGCGTGCACGGCGGGCTGGCGATGGGCTCGATCTTCGTCGGCGGGTCGCCCGAGCAGCAGGAGCGCTGGCTGCCGCCGATGGGGCGGATGGAGCAGATCGGCGCCTTCGGGCTGACCGAGCCCGAGGTCGGGTCCGCCATCTCGCAGGGCATGACGACCACCGCGCGCCGCGACGGCGACGCGTGGGTCCTGAACGGCCAGAAGAAGTGGATCGGCAACGCGGACTTCGCCGACCTGGTCGTGATCTGGGCCCGCGACGAGGACGACGGCCAGGTCAAGGGCTTCGTGGTCGAGAAGGGCACCGAGGGCATGGAGTGCACGGTGCAGCGGGACAAGATCGCGCTGCGGGCCGTGCAGAACTCGGAGATCCTCCTGCGCGACGCCCGGGTCCCGGAGGAGAACCGCCTGCAGCGCGCCGACAGCTTCAAGACGACGTCCGAGGTGCTGCGGATGACCCGGATGAACGTCGCGTGGATGGCCGTCGGCTGCGCGCGCGGCGCCTACGAGCACGCGCTGCGCTACACCAAGCACCGCGAGCAGTTCGGCCGGTCGATCGCGTCCTTCCAGATGGTGCAGGACCTGCTGGTGCAGATGCTGAGCAACGTCACCGCGAGCACGGCGATGAACGTGCGCGCCTCGCAGCTGCAGGACGCCGGACTGCTGCGCGACGAGCACGCCTCGCTGTGCAAGGCCTTCTCGACGACCCGCATGCGCGACACGGTGGGCTGGGCCCGCGAGGTGCTCGGCGGCAACGGCATCCTGCTGGAGCACCACGTCGGCCGCTTCGTCGCGGACGCCGAGGCGCTCTACTCCTACGAGGGCACCCGCGAGATCAACACCCTGATCGTGGGCCGGGCGATCACGGGCGAGAGCGCGTTCGTCTGAGCCCGGCGTGAGCGACGCCCGCGCCCTGCTGGCCGAGGAGCGCCGCCTGGTCGTGGAGCGGTTGCGGCAGCTGCAGGCCGACCACGACGAGGTCGTGGCGGCCAGCCGCGACACGAACGCCGACGACGAGCACGACCCCGAGGGGCACACGATCGCGTTCGAGCGCTCGCAGGTCGCGACGCTGGTGCGCCAGGCCGAGCGGCACCTGCGCGAGGTCGACGCCGCGCTGGAGCGGGTCGACGCCGGGACCTGGGGTCGCTGCGAGCGCTGCGGCGCGACCATCGCGCCCGCACGGCTGGAGGCGCGGCCGACGGCGCGGACCTGCGTCTCGTGCTGACCCGCCCGGCCGAGCGCCCGGCGGGCGGGGCGGCCGACTAGCCTCGCCCGCGTGCGACTGGCCACCTGGAACGTGAACTCGCTGCGCTCGCGGATCGACCGCGTGGAGGCGTTCCTGGACCGGCACGACGTCGACGTGCTCGCGCTGCAGGAGACCAAGGCGCGCGAGGAGCAGCTGCCGCTGATGGGGCTGCAGGCGCGCGGCTACGAGGTGGCCGCCCTCGGGCACGACCAGTGGAACGGCGTCGCGATCCTCAGCCGGGTGGGGCTGGAGTCGGTGGAGGCCGGGTTCGCCGACGCCCCGCCGTGGGGCGACCCGCCGGTCACCGAGGCGCGGGCGCTCGGCGCCGTCTGCGGCGGCGTCCGCGTGTGGTCGCTCTACGTGCCCAACGGCCGCAAGCCCGACGACCCGCACTACCACTACAAGCTGGCCTGGCTGGCCCGGCTGCGCTCGGCCGCGGGCGACTGGCTGGACGGCGACACCGCGCTCGTCGGCGACTGGAACGTCGCGCCGGCCGACGAGGACGTCTACGACATCGCGGCGTACGCGCGCTCGACGCACGTGACGCCACCGGAGCGGGAGGCGTTCGCGGGCTTCGTCTCCGACGGGTACGCCGACGTCGTGCGTCCGCACGCGCCCGGGCCGGGGGTCTACACCTACTGGGACTACTACCGGCAGCGCTTCGAGCGGAACCGCGGGATGCGCATCGACTTCGTGCTCGGCTCCCCCTCGCTGGCCGCCCGCGTCACCGGCGCCTGGATCGACACCGACGAGCGCGCCGGCAAGGGCGCCTCCGACCACGCACCCGTCCTCGTCGACCTCGCGTAGCCGACGAGCCTCCCGGAACCCCCGCTCGGGGCCGCGTCGGTTTCCCCGCTCGAGCGGGGAACCCGTTACTGGTGCGGCGTTGCAACGTCGCACAAGTGGCGGTTTCCCCGCTGAGCGGGGAAACCGAAGGCCGCAACGCCACCACCCGGGGCGACGTCCGACGCACTGTCGGTGGTGGCAGGGATGCTGCGGCCATGCAGATCGCAATGGAGACCGGCACCGCTCTGGCCCTGCTCGTCGCCCTCGTCGTGGGGCTCGCCCTCGGCGCGGCGCTGGCCGCGCTGTGGGCGCGCCGCACGACGCCCGACGGGCTCGCCGCGCACGCCGACGCGGCCGTGATCGGCGACGGCCTCGACCGCCTCGAGCGCGGCCTCGCCGGGCTCCAGGAGGGGCAGCAGGGGTGGGAGGCGCGGCTCGCGCAGCACGTGCACGACGTCCGGCACACCACCGACCTGCTGGCCCGCGAGACGCGCTCGCTCTCCACCGCGCTGCGCAAGCCGCAGGTGCGCGGCCGCTGGGGCGAGATGCACCTGCGCCGCGCGGTCGAGCTGGCCGGGCTCGTCGACCGCTGCGACTTCGCCGAGCAGGTGCGCCTGGCCGACGGCGCGCTGCGCCCCGACCTGGTCGTGCGCCTGGCCGGCGGCCGCCAGGTCGTGGTCGACGCCAAGGTGCCGCTGGACGCCTACCTCGACGCCACCGAGGTGGGCGCCGGCCCGGCCGGCCCCGGCGAGGGCACCGACGAGGAGGACCGCGAGGAGCGCGAGCACCACCTCCGCCGGCACGCGACCCAGCTGCGCAGCCACGTCGAGATGCTGGCGAGCAAGCGGTACTGGCGCGCGCTGCCCGGCTCGCCGGAGTTCGTCGTGCTCTTCGTGCCCGGCGAGTCCTTCCTCGCCGCCGCTCTCGACTCGGACGCCCGCCTGCTCGAGGACGCCGCCGCCCAGCGGGTCGTGCTGGCCACCCCCACGACGCTGATCGCGCTGCTGCGCACGGTCGCGCTCGGGTGGACGCAGGCCTCGCTGGCCGAGCGGGCCGACGAGATCCACCGCCTCGGCCGCGACGTGCACGAGCGGCTCGGCGTGCTCAGCGGGCACCTCGACGCCGTCGGCCGCTCCCTCGGGTCGGCGGTGGGCCACTACAACGCCGCGGTGGGCTCCTATGAGAGCCGCGTGCTCGTCGCGGCCCGCCGGTTCTCCGAGCTCGCGCCCGACGGCGACGGTGAGGCGCCGCGTCCCGTCGACCGGGTCCCGCGGGCCGTGCGCGCGGCCGCCGACCCCGATGTCCCGGGCCACCCGGACGCCGGCGACCGGCGTGACGACACGCCCCTCGAGAGGCCCCTCGGCACGCCGGGCGACCCGGCGGGCCCCGGCGCGTCGCCCCCGCGGCTGCGCGACGCTGGCCTAGCGTGACCGGCGTGAGCCAGCCACGCACGGCGCTGGGGTCGGGGCGCGAACCAGGGCGGCACGTCGTCGTCCTCGGGGCCGCGCTGGCCCTGTCGGCGGTCGCGTTCGACCTCTCGCTGGCCGGCGAGCTCACGATGTTCTTCGACCTGGCGTTCATCACGCTGTGCCTGGCGCTCGCGCTGGCGGTGAAGCCGCACGACTTCTTCACGGTCGGGGTGCTGCCGCCCTTGCTGATGGCGGGCACGTTCGCGCTGCTCGGCGGCATCCGCCCCGCCAGCATCGGCGCGGCCGGCGACGGCGTCCTCCAGGCCACGATCTCCGGGCTCGCCCACCACAGCGCCGCCCTGGTCGCCGGCTACGTGCTGTGCCTCGGCACGCTCGCGCTGCGCCGCCGGCGGCTCGGCCTGCCGCTCGAGGCGCGCCTCGTCGTCGAGGAGGACGCCGCCGAGCGCGGGGCTCCGCCCGTGGGTGGGGCGTACGAGGAGCCGCTCACGAGCGCCGAGTCGGCCGACCCGACCGGGTTCGTCGCCGTGTCTGACGCCAGGCCCGACGACGCCGGGCCCGACGAGACGGTCGGTCAGGCCGGCTCGAACCGGCTGGCGTCCCCCGCGCCCTGACGCAGCACCTCGGGCACGCCCTCGGAGAGGTCGATGACGGTGGTCGGCTCGACCGACGTCTCGCCGGACTCGATGACGACGTCGACGGCGTGGTCGAGGTCCTCCTTGACCTGCCAGCCCAGCGTGCGCGGCTCGTCCTCGCCGGGCAGGATCAGGGTGCTGGTCAGCAGCGGCTCGCCGAGGCGCTCGAGGATCTCTCGCACCACCGGGTGGTCGGTGATCCGCACGCCGACCGTGCGCTTCTTGGGGTGCATGAGCCGGCGCGGGACCTCCCGCGTCGCCGAGAGGATGAAGGTGTACGGCCCCGGCGTGACGCCGCGGACCGCCCGGAATGCGGCGTTGTCGACGACCACGAACTGCCCGAGCTGCGAGAAGTCGCGGCACATCAGCGTGAAGTGGTGCTTGTCGTCGAGGTCGCGGATCCGCAGGATCCGGTCGCGCCCGTCGCGGTTGTCCAGGCAGCAGCCGAGCGCGTAGCCGGAGTCCGTCGGGTAGGCGACCAGCGCCCCCGCCCGCAGCTGGTCCACGACCTGGTCGACCAGCCGCGCCTGCGGGTTCTCCGGGTGGATGTCGAGGTAGCGCGCCACCGTGGACCTCAGGCGCGCGCGGACTGCTCGGCGGCCCGCATGTCGCGGCGCAGCTCGGGCGGCAGGGCGAAGATCAGCGACTCCTCGGCGCTCTGCACGGCCTGGGCGCCCGGGTAGCCCCGCGCCGCCAGGGCGTCCAGCACGCCCTCGACCAGCTCCTCGGGCACCGAGGCGCCGGAGGTGACCGAGACCTTGTCGACACCCTCGAGCCACGCCTCGTCGATCTCGCTGGCGTTGTCGACGCGGTGCGCCGCCTTGGCGCCGGCCTCCAGCGCGACCTCGGCCAGGCGCACGGAGTTCGAGGAGTTCGCCGACCCGACGACGATGACGAGGTCGGCGTCGCGGGCGATCTCCTTCACAGCCAGCTGCCGGTTCTGCGTGGCGTAGCAGATGTCGTCGCTGGGCGGGTCGATGAGCGCGGGGAAGCGCTCCCGGATCGCGTCCACGGTCTCCATGGTCTCGTCGACCGACAGCGTGGTCTGCGAGAGCCAGGCAACCCGCTCGGGGTCGCGCACCTCGATGTTGGCGACGTCCGCGGGGCTCTGGACGAGCTGGATGTTCTCGGGCGCCTCGCCCGAGGTCCCCTCGACCTCCTCGTGCCCGGCGTGGCCGATGAGCAGGATGTCGTACTCGTCCTTGGCGAACCGCTTCGCCTCGTGGTGCACCTTGGTCACCAGCGGGCAGGTGGCGTCGATGGTCTTGAGCTCGCGGTCGGCCGCCTGCTGGTGCACCTCGGGCGAGACTCCGTGGGCCGAGAAGACCACGGTGGCGCCCGCGGGAACCTCGTCGAGCTCCTCGACGAAGACCGCGCCGCGCTCCTCCAGCGTCGAGACGACGTGCTTGTTGTGCACGATCTGCTTGCGCACGTAGACGGGCGCGCCGTAGAGGTCCAGCGCCTTCTCCACGGTGATCACGGCGCGGTCGACGCCGGCGCAGTAGCCGCGGGGCGCGGCGAGCAGCACCTCGCGCGCCTCGTCCGGGTTCAGGACGGGTGGGGTACCCAGGTCGGTGCTCATGCGCCCAGTCTAGGAGTGCCACGGGGACGCCGCCGAGCCCCGTCGGTGCGCTCCCCTAGGCTCGCCGCCGTGGCCCTCGACACCTCCCCCGAGTCGCCGGCGCCGGTCCGGCAGATCGCGAACGCGATCGCCGGCTGGATCGACCGGCTCGGCGCCGTCTGGGTCGAGGGCCAGGTGGCGCAGTTCTCGCGGCGCACGGGCATGGCGACGGTCTTTCTGACCCTGCGTGACTCGGTCGCCGACCTGTCGGTGACGGTGACCTGCCCGCGCACCCTCTTCGACAGCCTGAACCCGCCGCTGGTCGAGGGCGCCAGCATCGTCGTGCACGCCAAGCCGTCGTTCTACCCCACCCGCGGGACGCTCTCGCTCCAGGCCCGCGACATCCGCATGGTCGGTCTCGGCGAGCTGCTCGCCCGCCTCGAGCGCCGCCGGCAGCTGCTCGCCGCGGAGGGGCTGTTCGCGGCCGAGCTGAAGCGGCGGCTCCCCTTCCTGCCCGGCCGCGTCGGCCTGGTCACCGCGCCGGGCTCGGCCGCCGAGCGCGACGTGCTCGAGAACGCGCGCCGCCGCTGGCAGGCCGTGCAGTTCGAGGTCGCGCACAGCGCCATGCAGGGCCCGCGCTGCGCCCCCGAGGTGCTCGAGGCGCTGGACCGGCTCGAGCGCGACCCCCGGGTCGACGTGGTGGTCGTCGCCCGCGGCGGCGGTGGCGTGGAGGACCTGCTCGCCTTCTCCGACGAGGCGGTCGTGCGCGCCGTGCACGCGATGCGCACGCCCGTGGTCTCCGCCATCGGGCACGAGCAGGACACCCCGCTCCTCGACCTGGTGGCCGACCTCCGCGCCTCGACGCCCACGGACGCCGCCCGCCTGGTCGTGCCCGACATGGCCGAGGAGCGCCTGCGGCTGGAGCAGGCCCGCGACCGGATGCGCGACGTGCTGCTCGGCTGGCTGGAGCGCGAGCAGGGCGCCCTGGACGCGCTGCGCTCGCGCCCGTCGATGGCAGACCCGCGCTCGCTGCTCGAGGCCCGGGCCGAGGAGGCGCGCGCCCTGCGGGACCGCGCGCGGCGCTCCGTGGGCCACCGGCTGGACCGGGCGGCGGACGACCTCGACCACCAGCGCGCGCGGGCCCGGGCGCTCTCGCCGCTCGCCACGCTGCAGCGCGGCTACGCCGTGCTCCAGGACGCCGACGGCCACGTGGTCTCCTCGGTCGCGGGGGTGGAGCCGGGTGACCGGGTCAGCGTGCGGGTGGCCGACGGCCGGGTGGGCGCGACCGTGACCGACAGCGAGCCCCGGGACGCGGAGGCGGCGGACCCAGCGGGACGGGCGACGACAGCAGACGAAGGGGAATCCGGATGACGGACAGCGACCAGGACGTGACGCCGGTCACGGACGACGCCGGCCGCAGCTACGAGGAGGCTCGCGGCGAGCTCGTCGACGTGGTGCGTCAGCTCGAGGCCGGCGGCACGACGCTCGAGGAGTCGCTGGCGCTCTGGGAGCGCGGCGAGCGTCTCGCCCGCGCCTGCCAGGAGTGGCTCGACGGCGCGCGACGCCGGCTCGACGAGGTCCTCGGCGAGGAGGACGACGAGCAGGACGCCGACGAGGAGTGACAGCCGCGGCGCTCAGCCCGCGGGGACCCGGGTCAGCCGCGTGAGGGTGTCCTCGAGCTCGCCCGGCTCGGCGCTGCCGTGCACCAGCACGACGGTGTCGCGCACCGTCGCCGTGTAGGCGCGCTCGTCGCCGATCGTCCAGGTGTCCCAGGTGGCCGCGACCGGGCTGTCCACCCCGGTCGTCGGCCCGGCCTCGGCGTCCTCGCCGGGGTAGGCGTCCTCGAGCAGCTCCTCGGGCGTCCGGTCGCCCTGCCGCAGGCCGACGAACTGCTGCTCGCCGGTGAGCATGCCGACGCGCCAGACCGGCCGGTCGCGCTCCGCGCGGTCGAGGTCGGCGCTGGTCGCGACCCAGCCCGCGGGCAGCGGCGTCGGCGCGACCACGGGCAACCCGGTCGTGGCGACCGTGCCGGCGACGTCGAGGTAGTCGACGGGCTCCGGGTCGACCGCCGCGTCGGTGCGGAACAGCTCGCGGTAGCCGACGATCACCAGCACCACGACGACCAGCACGACCATCGCGCCGATCAGGCCGCCGAAGGAGCGCTGGTAGCGCCCGGGTGCGCCGCTGGCGCCTGCGTTGCTCACGCCTCCATTGTCCCCGGTGGCCCGTGACGCGCCCCGGGAGGGTGAGCGCGCCCGGTGGGGGTGACCGGCACCGGGGCGCCGGGGTTCGCACGGGTTTCTGCTGGTTCGGCATCGTTGCAACGCAGCACCAGTGTCGGTTTCCCCGCTCGAGCGGGGAAACCGACCGCGGCCGTCCCCGAAGGCGCGGATGCGGCATGCGATGCCCAGTCTAGCCGCAGATGCGGCACAATGGCCGCGTGAAGTACCGCATCTCCGAGGCAGCCGAGCTGCTGGGCGTCAGCACGGACACCGTGCGCCGGTGGACCGACCAGGGCCGCCTGCCCGCCACCCGGGACGAGGGCCGCGTGGTCGTCGCCGGTCCGGACCTGGCGCGCCTGGCCGCCGAGATCGCCACGGAGGCCGAGCGCACGGCGCCGCGGGCCTCGTCGGTCAGCGCCCGCAACCGGCTCGTCGGCATCGTCACCGACGTGCGTGCCGACGCCGTGATGGCGCAGGTCGAGATGGTCTGCGGGCCCTACCGCGTGGTCTCGCTGCTCAGCGCGGACGCCGTCCGCGACCTGGGCCTGGAGCCCGGCGTGCGCGCCGTCGCCTCGGTGAAGTCGACGAACGTCGTCGTGGAGAGGCCGTGACCCCGGCCCGGCGCAACAGGCACGCCACGAACGGGCTGGCCGCGCCGGCCCTCGCGCCGGCCCTCGCGCTGGCCCTCGCGCTGGCCACCGCGCTCCCCCTCGCCGCCTGCGCCGGCGACGACGACACCCTGACCGTGCTGGCCGCCGCGTCGCTCACGGAGACGTTCACCGACCTCGCGGCCGCGTACGAGGCCGAGCACCCGGGCGTCGAGGTGCGGCTCGCCTTCGACTCCTCCGCCACGCTGGCGCAGCAGGCGGTGGAGGGCGCCCCGGCCGACGTCCTCGCCACGGCCGACGCCCGCACGATGGCCGACGCCGCCGACGCGCTCGCCGCGGAGCCGGCGGCCTTCGCCACCAACCGGATCGTCGGCATCACCCCGGCCGGCAACCCCGCCGAGGTGGGGTCCCTGGCCGACCTCGACCGTCCCGGCGTCACCTGGGTCGCCTGCGTGGAGACGGCCCCCTGCGGCGCCGCGGCGGCGGCCCTGGCCGCCGACCTGACCCGGCAGCCCGCGAGCCGGGAGGTCGACGTCAAGGCCGTGCTCGCGCGGGTCGTCGACGACGAGGCCGACGCCGGGCTCGTGTACGCCACCGACGCCGCGGCCGCGGGCGACGACGTCGGGTCGTTCCCCGTGCCCGGGTCCGCGGCCGAGCGCACGACGCTCCAGGTCGCCCCGCTCGCCCAGGCCGGCGACCCCGCCCGGGCGCGGGAGTTCGTCGACCTCGCGCTCTCCCGGGCGGGCCGGCGGATCCTGCGCGACGCCGGGTTCGGCGCGCCGTGACCACGACCGACCCCCGCCCGGAGGCGGGCGCGCACCCGCCGGCGTCGCACCTGCTCGGCCGGCCCCCGGCGGCGCTGCTCGTGCCCGCCGCGCTCGCGGCCGCCCTGCTGGTGGTGCCGCTGGTCTCGCTGGTGGCGACCACCCCGTGGGGCCGGCTGGGGGCCCTGCTGACCGACCGCGCGGTGCTGGACGCGCTGGCGCTCTCGCTGCTGACCTCGCTGGCCACGGTCGCGGCGTGCGTGCTGCTCGGCACGCCGCTGGCCTGGCTGCTCGCCCGCGTCGAGTTCCGCGGACGGTCGGTGCTGCGCGCCGCCGTGGCCGTCCCGCTGGTGCTCCCGCCGGTCGTCGCCGGCGTCGCGCTGGTGGCGGCGCTCGGCCGCACCGGCGTCGTCGGCGCGCCGCTGCGCGAGGCCCTCGGCGTCACGATCCCCTTCACGACCGCGGCCGTCGTGCTGGCGCACACGTTCGTGGCGATGCCGTTCTACGTGATCAGCGTGGAGGGGGCGCTGCGCGCCGCGGGCGACGGCCACGACGCCGTCGCCGCCACGCTCGGCGCCGACCGGTGGACGACCTTCCGACGCGTCACCCTGCCGCTCGCGATGCCCGGGATCGTCGCGGGGTGCGTGCTGGCCTGGGCCCGCAGCCTCGGCGAGTTCGGTGCCACCATCACCTTCGCCGGCAACTTCCCGGGCACCACCCAGACGATGCCGTCGCTGATCTACGCGCAGCTGCAGCGGGACCCCGACGTCGCGCGCGTGCTCAGCCTGGTGCTGCTGGTGGTCTCGGTCGCGATCCTGGCCGCGCTGCGCGGGCGCTGGCTGACCGCGCCCGGGTCGGGTCCCGGCGCCGCGCCCGACCGCGGCGGGCGGGCGCCGTGACGGCCGGCCTCGCCGTCGACGTGCGGGTCGGCGACCGCCTCGACGCGACGTTCAGCGCCGAGCCGGGCCGTGTCGTCGCGGTGGTGGGCCCCAACGGCGCGGGCAAGACGACCCTGCTGCGCGCCGTGGCCGGCACGGTGCCCGCGGAGGGCGAGGTGCGCCTCGACGGGGCCTCGTGGACCGACCCGCCGCGGCTGGTCCGCGAGCGGGGCATCGGGTTCGTGCTGCAGGACCGCTCCCTCTTCCCGCACCTGACCGCCCGCGCCAACGTCGCCTTCGGCCCCCGCTCCCGGGGCCGCCCGCGCCGCGAGGCCGACGCGGCGGCCGACGCCTGGCTCGGCCGGCTCGGGGTCGCCGAGCTGGCGGACCGGCGCCCGCGCGAGCTCTCCGGCGGCCAGGCCCAGCGCGTCGCCATCGCCCGCGCCCTCGCCGCCGAGCCGCGGGTGCTGCTGCTGGACGAGCCCTTCGCGGGGCTCGACGTCGGCGTCGCGACCGCGCTGCGGGTCGAGCTGGCCCGCCACCTCGCCGCGTACGACGGCGTGACGCTGCTGGTCACCCACGACGCCCTCGACGCGCTGACGCTCGCCGACCACGTGGTCGTGCTGGACGACGGCCGCGTGGCCCAGCAGGGACCGCCCGACGAGGTCGCCGCCCGCCCGCGCACCGAGCACGTCGCGCGGCTCGTCGGCCTCAACGTGCTGCGCGAGCCCGGTGGCGGCGGCTTCACCGCGTTCAGCCCGCGCGAGGTCACGGTCGGCCGCGACGAGCCCACCGGCTCCGCGCGGCTGCGCTGGTCGGGACGCATCGTGCACGCCGCCCCGCACGGCGACGCCGTCCGGCTGCTCACGCACTGCCGACCGGGCGCCGGCGAGGACGGGGGCGGCGCCCCGGCGCTGCTCGCGGACGTGACGCCGGCGGCGGCCGTGGAGCTCGGCCTGGAGCCCGGGGCGGAGGTCTGGCTCAGCGTCAAGGCCACGGCGGTCCGGCGCTACTGATCACGAGACGGCAACGGTTAGCATCCGCCCCATGGACGACGCGGCAGCCAACCAGACCGAGCGGCCCGAGGCGCGGCGCGCCGGGTCCGCCACCCCGGACCGCAACCTGGCCCTCGAGCTCGTGCGGGTGACCGAGGCCGCGGCGATGGCCGCCGGCCGCTGGGTCGGCAAGGGCGACAAGAACGGTGCCGACGACGTCGCGGTGAACGCGATGCGCGTGATGATCTCGAGCATCGGCATGGACGGCACCGTGGTGATCGGCGAGGGCGAGAAGGACAACGCCCCGATGCTCTACAACGGCGAGCGCGTGGGCGACGGCACCGGCCCCGAGTGCGACGTGGCGGTCGACCCCATCGACGGCACCACGCTGACCGCGAAGGGGATGAGCAACGCCATCGCCGTGCTCGCGGTGGCGCCGCGGGGGTCGATGTACGACCCGTCGGCCGTGTTCTACATGGACAAGCTGGTCACCGGCCCCGAGGCCGCCGACGTGGTCGACATCCGGCTCCCTGTCGCGGAGAACATCCGGCTGGTCGCCAAGGCGAAGGGCGCGGCGCCCGAGGACGTCACCGTCGTGCTGCTCGACCGCCCCCGGCACGAGGCGCTCGCCACCGAGATCCGCGACGCCGGCGCGCGGATCAAGTTCATCACCGACGGCGACGTCGCCGGCGCGATCACCGCCGCCCGACCCGACACCGGCATCGACCTGCTGCTGGGCATCGGCGGCACCCCCGAGGGCATCATCACCGCCTGCGCGATGAAGTGCGTGGGTGGCGTGATCCAGGGCCAGCTGCGGCCCGGCGACGACGAGGAGCGCCAGAAGGCGCTCGACGCGGGGCTCGACCTCGACCCCGGCAACGTGCTGACCACCGACGACCTGGTCACCGGCGACGACTGCTTCTTCGTCGCCACCGGCATCACCGACGGCGAGCTGATGCGCGGCGTCCGCTACTACGCGGGCGGCGCCACCACGCACTCGCTGGTGATGCGCTCGCGCTCGGGGACGATCCGGTCGATCACCTCCGAGCACCGGCTCTCGAAGCTACGCGCCTACTCCGCTATCGACTTCGACCACTGAGGCGAGCCCGGGCGTCGGGCGCACCGCGGCGCGGACGACGTCCAGCACCCGCGGGTCGAAGGCCATCCCCACGTGCGACGCGGTCACCTCGACCGACCGCGCCAGCGGGTCGAGGCAGGAGCGCCAGTCGACGATGCCGTCGCGGCGCGACCACACCGACGTGAAGCCGACCCCGTCGGGCAGCGGCCCGCGGGACTCCTCGAACGACGAGCGGGCGCACGCGCCGCGCACGCACTCGGAGCTCATCATGCCGGGCAGGCCGGTGCGGCTGAGCCGGTTGATCACCTCGACGCTGATGGTCAGGCAGAGGTGGTGGGCGCCGGGCGCCAGCATCGGGCTGCCGAGCGTGACGATGTTGGAGACGAGGTCGGGCCGGCGCACGGCCAGGCCGCGGGCGAGCATCCCGCCCAGGCTGTGCCCGACGATCTGCACGCGGCTGCCACGCCGCAGCGCGATCCGCTCGAGCCGACGCTCGAGCCGCCCGGCCTGCTCCAGCACGCAGCCCGCGTTGCAGCTGATGTGCGAGCGGTAGGTCCGCATCCCGTGGTGGCGCAGCTCGCGCGCCATCAGGGCCAGGGTCGGGTCGCCCGCCATGAAGCCGGGGACGAGCAGGACGGGATCTGCGTCGCGGGGGAGGGTGTCCGTGGCCCAGGCCGTCCCCCGCCGGATCCGCCGGTCCGCAAGACGGACGGCGGCCCGCGCCCCCTCGGCCACGACCGAGCCCTCCCGCAGCGCCGCAGCGACCGCGGGCCGGCGGTAGCCCTCGGGCAGCAGGAACGACGCCAGGGTCGTGTTCGTGTCGGGGGTCACAACCCGACGGTAACCAACCCGAGTGATTTTGTTCGCAGCTACCCGGTAAATCCTTGGGCGGCGTGTTCACTTGGGGCCGTGTCCACCGACTCCAGACGCACCGACAGCCAGCCCCGCACCGCCTTCCGGCGCGCCGAGCGCCTCGCGGAGCGCCTGCCCGAGGGCCTCCGGGAGCGCCTGCCCGTGCGCCGCACGGGCGGTCCCGCCGGCGCCGTCCGGGGCGGGTCGCCCGCCGCCGGCGGCACGCGCTCCGAGCCGGGCGCGCCGGCGACCGCCGAGCCCGACCCGCTGACCCCCGACGGCACCCTGCCGGTCTCGGAGGAGCTGCGGCGGGCGGCCGAGCAGGTGGCCGTCTCCGAGGAGCTGTTCGCGCCCGTGAGCCGGCACGTCGAGCTCTGCTACCAGACGTTCGGCGACCCCCACGACGAGCCGCTGCTGCTCGTGATGGGCCTCGGCGGCCCGATGACGTGGTGGGACCCCGAGCTGTGCCGCCTGCTCGCGGCCAGCGGGTTCTTCGTGGTGCGCTACGACAACCGGGACACGGGGCGCTCGTCGCGGATCCGGCACCGCGTCCGGCGCAGCCAGCTGGTGCGCGGGTTCCTGGGCCGCCGCGTCCGGCGTCCCTACGACCTCTCCGACATGGCGGGCGACGCCGTCGGGCTGCTCGACCACCTCGGCATGGACAGCGCCCACGTGATGGGCGTGTCGATGGGCGGCATGATCGGGCAGACCCTGGCCGTGGAGCACCCGGAGCGGGTGCGCTCGCTCGTGTCGGTCATGTCGACGACCGGGCGGCGCAGCGTCGGGTGGCAGCACCCGCAGCTGCTGCCCGGGATGCTCGGCCGCACGGGCGGCCGGGAGGGCTACGTCGAGGGCTCGGCAGCGATGTGGAGGCTGATCGGCTCGCCGGGCTTCCCGAAGGCGGACGAGGACGTGCGCGCCCAGGCCGAGCAGACCTGGGACCGCGGCTTCTCCGCCGGGGGGGTCATGCGGCAGATGCTCGCCATCATGGGGCAGCCGAACCGGGAGCCGTCGCTGCGCAGCGTCCGCATGCCCGTCACCGTCGTGCACGGCCTGGCCGACAAGATGGTGCACGTCTCGGGAGGCCGCGCCACCGCGCAGTCGGTGCTGGGCTCCGAGCTGCTGCTGATCGAGGGCATGGGCCACGACGTGCCGCACCAGCTGCACGGCACGCTCATCGACGTCGTCCGTCGCACCGCGGACCGCGCGAACCAGCACGGCTGAGCGGCGCTCGACCCCGCCCGCCCCGTGGGCGGGACGTCCCCGCCCGCCGCGTCCACCAGCGGCCAGGACCTGATCCGGTCCGGGCCGTTGAGTCTGCAGGCCCGGCCCCTCGGCGCGCCACGCCTCCGAGACGCTGGACAACGCGCCTCTGCCCGGAGTAAGCAGTGACCTGCACCACACCGCCGGGGAAGCCGGCGGAGGGGCTGGGAAAGGGGAGGCGCATGCCAGTCAGGGCGCATGCTCGGCGCCGGCTGGCTGCCGGTCTCGCCGCCGCTGCCGTCTCGTGCGGGCTGCTCGCCGCCTGCTCGAGCGAGGGCGACCGACCGGAGCTGATCTGGTACATCAACCCCGACGCGGGCGGGCAGGACGCGGTGGCGGAGGCCTGCAGCAACGACGAGTACACGATCTCGACCCAGGTCCTGCCGCAGGACGCCAGCCAGCAGCGCATCCAGCTGGCCCGGCGGCTGGCGGCGGAGGACCCGGCGATCGACCTGATGAGCCTCGACCCGCCGTTCACGGCCGAGTTCGCCAACGCCGGCTACCTCGCCGACATCCCCGAAGACATGCAGCAGCAGTTCAGCGACCAGGCCTTCGAGAGCGCGGTCGCGGCCGCGACCTGGGAGGACGAGCTGGTCGTGGCGCCGTTCTGGTCCAACACCCAGGTGCTCTGGTACCGCGAGTCCTTCGTCGACCAGACCGACCTCGACATGGACGAGCCGGTGACCTGGAACCAGATCATCGAGGCCGCGGCGAACAACGGCGGCCAGATCGGCGTCCAGGCCAACAAGTACGAGGGCTACTCGGTGTGGGTCAACGCGCTGATCGCGGGCGCGGGCGGCGACATCGCCAGCGACACGGACGCAGGGAGCCGAGGCCGAGATCGACATCGCCTCGGAGCCCGGCGCGGAGGCGGCGGAGGTGATCCAGAACCTCGCCGGGTCCCCGGCGGCGCCGAGCGACCTCTCGGTCTCCAACGAGGGCACCGCCGCCGCCACGTTCGAGGGCGACAGCGGCTCCTTCATGGTCAACTGGACGTTCATCTGGGGCAACTACGGCGACGACCAGCTCGGCGGCGACATCGGGTTCGCCCGCTACCCGCGCACGGTCGAGGGCGAGGAGTCCGCCCCGCCCTACGGCGGCATCGGGATCGGCGTCAGCGCCTTCTCCGACAACGAGGACCTCGCGATCGACGCCCTGGCGTGCCTGACCAGCCCGGAGAGCCAGGCGATCAACGCGGAGCTGACCGGCAACATGCCCTCCAGCCCGGCCGGCTACGACCAGCCGGCCGTCCAGGAGCTGTTCCCGGCGCCCCTGCTCGAGCTCTTCCAGGAGTCGCTGGAGGACGCGGCGCCGCGCACGCTGTCGCCCTACTGGAGCGACATCTCGGGTGCCATCCAGAGCACCTGGCACCCGCCGGCCTCGGTGGACCAGCAGACCCCGCAGGAGTCGGCCGACTTCATCGAGGACGTGCTCCAGGGAAGGAGACTGCTGTGAGCACCACCGTCGCCAGCAAGCCCAAGCAGGCCGCCGGCGGAGGCGGCACCTCGCGGGACAGCGACCGCACCCGCTCCGAGAACCGCCTCGGGATGCGGCTGGTCGCGCCGGCGGTCATCTTCATGCTCCTCGTGACCGCCTACCCGATGCTCCAGGCGCTGTACCTCTCGCTCTTCCGCTACAGGCTCACCGCGCCGGACGACCGCGAGTTCGTGGGGCTCAGCAACTACGGCACGGTGCTCACCGACTCGCTCTTCTGGCAGGACACGTGGAACACCGTCGTCATCATGGTGGTGACCGTCTCGGTGGAGCTCGTGATCGGTTTCGCCTTCGCGATGGTGATGCACCGGGTGATCTTCGCCCGCGGGGCGATCCGCACCTCGATCCTGATCCCCTACGGCATCATCACGGTCGTCTCCGCCTTCGCGTGGCAGTTCGCCTTCAGCCTCAACAACGGCTTCGTGAACTCGTGGCTCCCGTTCGTCGACCAGGACTTCAACTGGTTCGGCGACCACTGGCCCGCCATGTTCGCGATCATGGTCTCGGAGATCTGGAAGACGACGCCGTTCATGGCGTTGCTGCTGCTGGCCGGCCTGTCCCAGGTCTCGGAGGACATGCTCGAGGCGGCCAAGGTCGACGGCGCCACCTGGTTCCAGCGGCTGTTCAAGGTGATCATCCCGAACATGCGCGCCGCGATCATGGTGGCGGTGCTGTTCCGGGCGCTGGACGCCTACCGCATCTTCGACAACATCTTCGTGATGACCAAGGGGGCGCAGGAGACCGAGTCGGCCTCGTTCCTGACCTACCGCCAGGTCATCGAGCAGGTGCAGCTGGGCCTGGGGTCGGCACTGTCGGTGCTGCTCTTCGCCAGCGTGCTGCTCCTGGCGTGGTTGATCGTCAAGCTGTTCCGGGTCGACCTGGCGCAGGCGAGGGGTGAGGGCTGATGAACGACAAGAAGTCCATGGTCGGCACCTGGGTCGGCTTCGTGCTGATCCTGGTGTGGTGCCTGCTGCCCGTCGTCTGGATCATCTCGCTGTCCTTCAAGTCCGTCGACGAGACGGCCTCCGGCAGCCCGCAGTTCCTGCCCTCCGACCCGACGCTGGAGAACTACCGGGAGATCCTCACCAACGGCGACTTCCTCGCGGCGCTGCGCAACTCGTTCGGCATCGCGCTGATCGCGACGCTGCTCGCCGTCGTCTTCGCCACGCTCGCGGCGTACGCGATCGCGCGGCTGGAGTTCCGCGGCAAGCGGATCGTGCTGTCCATGGCGCTGGCCATCGCGATGTTCCCGGTGGTCTCGCTGGTGGGCCCGCTCTTCGACATGTGGCGCACCTTCGGCCTCTTCAACACGTGGCCGGGCCTGATCATCCCCTACATGACGTTCACCCTGCCGCTGGCGATCTGGACCCTCTCCGCCTTCTTCCGGGAGATCCCGTGGGAGATGGAGCAGGCCGCCCAGGTGGACGGCGCCACGTCGTGGCAGGCGTTCCGCAAGGTGATCGTGCCGCTCGCCGCGCCGGGCGTCTTCACCGCCGCGATCCTGACGTTCTTCTTCGCGTGGAACGAGTTCGTCCTCGCGATCTCGCTGACCTCCACCACGCGGGCCCGGACGGTGCCGGCACAGCTGTCGTTCTTCGTCGGGCCCGACCCGTTCAACCCGCCCTACGGGCAGCTGGCGACCGCCTCCGTCGTCGTCACCATCCCGATCATCGTCATCGTCCTGCTGTTCCAGCGCAAGATCGTCTCCGGGCTCACCTCCGGCGCAGTGAAGGGTTGATTCCGCCATGGCCGCGATCACCATGCAGAACATCGTCAAGAAGTACGGCGACGGCTTCCCGGCCGTGAACGATGTCTCGATCGACGTCGCTGACGGGGAGTTCATGATCCTCGTCGGCCCGTCCGGCTGCGGGAAGTCGACGCTGCTCCGGATGATCGTCGGGCTCGAGGACATCTCGGACGGCGACATGGTCATCGGCGACCGCCGGGTCAACGACCTCGCGCCGCGCGACCGAAACCTCGCGATGGTCTTCCAGAACTACGCGCTCTACCCGCACCTGAGCGTCTACGAGAACATCGCCTTCCCCCTGCGCCTGGCGGGTGCACCCGACTCGGAGGTCGAGGAGAAGGTGCGCAAGGCGTCCAAGACGCTCGAGCTCGACGAGCACCTGCAGCGCAAGCCCGGCAACCTCTCCGGCGGTCAGCGCCAGCGGGTGGCGATGGGGCGCGCCATCGTCCGCGACGCCGACGCCTTCCTGTTCGACGAGCCGCTGTCGAACCTCGATGCCAAGCTGCGTGGGCAGATGCGCACCGAGATCGCCCGGCTGCAGAAGCGGCTCGGCATCACCACCGTCTACGTCACGCACGACCAGACCGAGGCGATGACGCTGGGCGACCGCGTGGCCGTGCTCAAGCGCGGGGTGCTCCAGCAGCTCGCCTCCCCCCGCGAGCTCTACACGAACCCCGGCAACCTGTTCGTCGCCGGATTCATCGGCTCGCCGCCGATGAACTTCCTGCCCGCCAAGCGCAAGGGCAACTCGCTCGAGCTGCCGTTCGGGAGCATCAACATCCCGCACGAGCGGGCCGACCGGGTGCCCGAGGGCAAGCTGCTGATCGCCGGGATCCGGCCGGAGCACTTCGAGGACGCGGCCGTCATCGACGAGTCCAAGAGGGAGCTCGGCGCCACCTTCCGCGCCAGGGTCGACTTCGTGGAGTGGCTCGGCAACGAGGCCTACGCCTACATCCCCTTCGAGGCCGACGACGAGGTCGCCTCCCAGCTCACGCAGCTGGAGATCGACCTGGAGGGCGAGGGCCTGCGCACGCAGATGGTGGTCTCCCTGGACGGCGCGAGCACCATCGACGAGGGCGACGAGGCGGAGATCTGGGTGGACACCCGGCGGCTGCACCTCTTCGACCCGGAGACCGGCGAGAACCTCACCATCGACCCGTCGAAGGCCGGGCACGTGCCGGCCCTGGAGCGCCCCCAGGAGTTCGCCCAGGCCGAGCGCGCCGCGGACGAGCAGGACGAGGTGCACGCCGCCGACAACGGCTGAGGCCCGGTGCCGAGGGGGCGCCAGTCCCGCGGGATTCACGCCCACTCGGCCCGAGGGGGCGCCAGTCCCGCGGGATTCACGCCCACTCGCCCGAGGGGCGGTCAGGTCAGCTCGCGGGCCGCGCGTGGCGGCGGCGGCGCCTTGCGGTGCACCTCGACGGCGCCCATCAGCGCGAGGCCGCGGACGCGGACGAGGGGCGAGTCCGGGCGCAGGTCGGCGTCCACCTTCGGGGTGGCCTCGCCGAAGCCGCCCATGATGCCGACGCCCTCGACGGAGAGGCGCACTCCGGGCCCCACGACCACGTCGATGCCGCCCATCACGGCGACGGCGGTGATGACGGTCTCGGGGGCGGTCAGCCGTGCCTCGCGCAGGTCGATGTCGACGCCGCCCATCAGCGCGACGGCGGTGTGCGCCTCGCCCAGCTCCCACGCCCCGCGGCGCTCGCGTCCGCCGAGGCACGCGACGCTCGTGGTGTGCCCGGGCAGGTCGCCGGTCGGGGCGGGCCGGTCCGGCGCCGGGGGCCTCCGCGGCAGCCCGGCCGGCAGGTCAGCGACCAGGGGCACGAGGTCCGCGGCCACGCGGGCGCCGTACGCGGCCTCGAGCCGCTCCTCGAGCTCGTCGAGCTCGCAGCCGTCCCTCGGCGGCAGCGTCCCGCAGCAGGTCCGCGACCTGCTGCCGCTCGGCATCGGAGACGCGCACGAGCGCGGGGTCGCGCCCCGACTGGCCCTCCGGGCCGCCGTCAGCCGGTTCAGTCATGGAGCCACCCTAGGCCGGCGGCGGTCCTCGCGACCGGCGCGCGGCGCGCTCAGTCCTGCTGGCGCTCCTCGTTGCCCTCGGGCGCGGCGTCGGGGCCGGCCTCGACGTCGGGCGCGCCCTTCTCGTCGACGTTGCCGGCCACGCCCTGGGAGTCCTCGATCGGCTGGTCGGGGTCGCCGAGCGAGGCCACCTCGGAGACCTGGCCGCCCTCGGCGTCCTGGTCGTTGCGGCGCTGCTCGTCGTGCTCGCCCACGTCTGCTCCTCCTCGGTTGCGGTCTGGCTCCCAGCCTGCCCGGCGCACCGCCGAGCGACCACCCCGAGGTATGGGCGCGCGCTACCGTCGCCGGGGTGTATCCCCCGCCGCGCGACCCGGTCGGTCCCGGCCAGCGCTCCGTCTGGGACTTCCCGCGCCCACCGGCGCTGGAGCGCACCCACGAGATCGTGGAGGTGTGGCTCGGCGGGGTGCGCATCGCGCGCACGAGCGCGCCGTACGTCGCGCTGGAGACCAGCCACCCGCCGACGTACTACCTGCCCGCGGCCGACTTCCTCGACGGCTGCCTGAGGCCCGCCGGCGGCGGCTCGATGTGCGAGTGGAAGGGGCGCGCCCGGTACTTCGACCTGCTGGGTGGCGACCCGGTGGGATCGGTCGTGGTTCGACAGGCCGCCTGGACCTACCCCGAGCCGACGCCGGCCTTCACGGAGATCGCCGGCCACGTCGCCCTCTACCCCGAGGCGACCGACCGGTGCCTCGTGGACGGCGTCGAGGTGCTGCCGCAGCCCGGCGGCTTCTACGGCGGCTGGGTGGTGCCCTGGGTCGCCGGCCCGTTCAAGGGCGAGCCCGGCACCCTCGGCTGGTAGGTCGCGGGCCAACGGCCAGCCGGCCGCCCCGCCGGGGACGGATGCCGATACGGTCGGCGGCATGAGTGCGAGCAACGAGCCCGGCGGTCAGGCCGGGGGCGAGGTCAGGATCGAGCACGACAGCATGGGCGAGGTCGAGGTGCCGGCCGACGCCCTCTGGCGGGCGCAGACCCAGCGGGCCATCCAGAACTTCCCCATCAGCGGGACGCCGATCGAGCCGGCGCTGGTGCACGCGATCGGGCACGTGAAGGCCGCGGCCGCGCGCGCCAACGGCGAGCTCGGCATCCTCGACGAGGCGAAGGCGTCGGCCATCCAGGACGCCGCCGGGGCGGTCTCCGAGGGCGCCCACGACGACGCCTTCCCGATCGACGTCTTCCAGACCGGCTCGGGCACCAGCTCGAACATGAACGCCAACGAGGTCATCGCCTCCCTCGCCGGCCGGGCCGGCGTCGAGGTGCACCCCAACGACCACGTCAACGCGAGCCAGTCGAGCAACGACACCTTCCCGACCGCGATCCACGTCGCGTCGACGCTGGCGGTGGTCGACGACCTGCTGCCCGCGCTCGACGTCCTCGCGACGTCGCTGGAGGCCAAGGCCCGCGAGTTCGCGACGCTGGTGAAGTCCGGGCCGCACCCACCTGATGGACGCCACGCCCGTGATGCTCGGCCAGGAGTTCTCCGGCTACGCGGCGACCGTGCGCTACGCCGCCGAGCGCCTCGAGGCGGTGCTCCCCCGCGTGCGCGAGCTGCCGCTGGGCGGCACCGCCGTCGGCACCGGGATCAACACCCCCGACGGCTTCGCCCCCCGCGTCATCGCGGCGCTGGGCGAGCGCACCGGCCAGCCGTTCACCGAGGCGCGCAACCACTTCGAGGCCCAGGGCACCCGCGACTCGCTCGTCGAGCTCTCGGGCGCGCTGAAGACGTACGCGGTCGGGCTCACCAAGATCTGCAACGACCTGCGCTGGATGGCCTCGGGCCCCACGACGGGCCTCGCCGAGATCCAGCTGCCCGACCTGCAGCCGGGCTCGAGCATCATGCCGGGCAAGGTGAACCCGGTGCTGCCGGAGGCGACGCTGATGGTGTGCGCCCAGGTCGTCGGCAACGACAGCAGCGTGACCTTCGCCGGCGCCAGCGGCAGCTTCGAGCTGAACGTCGCCATGCCGGTGATCGCGCGCAACGTGCTGGAGTCGGTGCGCCTGCTGGCCAACTCCTCGCGCGTGCTGGCCGAGCGCTGCGTCGACGGGATCACCGCGCACGAGGAGCGGATGCGCACCTTCGCCGAGTCCTCGCCGTCCGTCGTGACGCCGCTGAACGCCTACATCGGCTACGAGGAGGCGGCCAAGGTCGCGAAGGGCGCGCTCGCCGACGGCCGCACCATCCGCGAGCAGGTGCTGGCGATGGGGTACGTCGAGCGCGGCGACCTCACCGAGGAGCAGCTCGACCAGGCGCTCGACGTCGCCTCGATGACGGGCCCCCCGGTCACCGTCTGACGCCGAGGGCGGCGTGAATCCCACGGCCGAGCCAGGCGATTCACGCCCACTCGGCGGGGCGGATCAGTACCAGTTGCTGGACTGGCTCTTCGACCAGGCGGCGCAGGGGCTGCCGTACGTGTCCTTGATGTAGCCCAGCCCCCAGCGGATCTGGGTGACGGGGTTGCTCGCCCAGTCCGACCCGGCCGAGGCCATCTTCGAGCCCGGCAGCGCCTGCGGGATGCCGTACGCCGAGGAGGTCGGGTTGTCGGCGGTGACGCTCCAGCCCGACTCCTTCTCCCAGAGCTGCTCGAGGCAGGAGAACTCGCCCGCCCCGAAGCCGAACTCGCCCATCATCGAGCGGGCGATCGTCTTCGGGTCCTTCGAGGCGACGTCCTCCGAGCGGGTGACCGCCTGCGCGTCCCGCGGGGCCAGCGCGGCGGCCTTCGCGGGGTCCTTGGCGTCGCGGCGGTCGGAGCGGGACGCGGAGTCGGCGCGGTCGGTCAGCCGCTCCTCGAGCTCCTCGTCGGAGGTCACCGTGCTCAGCGCGGGCGCGCTCGCCTGCGCGGCGTCGGCGGCGGCCTCGTCGTCGCCGGCGAGCGCGAAGCCCACGGTGGCGCCGGCGACCGCGACGACGGCGGTGGCCACCAGGCCGTCGCGCAGCACGCGGCGCGCCGCGGAGCGCGGTGCGGTGCTGTCGGCCTGGGTCTCGGTGCGGTGCTTCGGGCTGCGGAAGATGCGGTTCAGCACGGGCTCTCAGACGGGGTCGACTACGGAGGTACGTCTCCACCATGGCGACCTTGTGAATCAATGCGCAATCGACTGTGGCGCGCGTCGCCCGTCGACTGGGTCACACCCCGCGTTCACCTCGCGCCGGCACCGCGCGGTCACAGGCGCACAAGCGCGCCACCGTGTGCGCCGCGGGCGACGCCGCGGGGGCGGCGTGCCCCCGCGGCGCCGCGCCTGCTCAGGGCGTCGCGTGCTCCAGCATCTCGGTGACCAGCGCCGCGATCGGCGAGCGTTCCGAGCGCGTCAGCGTGACGTGCGCGAAGAGCGGGTGGCCCTTCAGCTTGTCGACCACCGCGACCACCCCGTCGTGTCGCCCGACGCGCAGGTTGTCGCGCTGCGCGACGTCGTGGGTGAGCACCACCTTGGAGTTCGCGCCGATGCGGCTCAGCACGGTCAGCAGCACGTTGCGCTCCAGCGACTGCGCCTCGTCGACGATCACGAAGGCGTCGTGCAGCGACCGCCCGCGGATGTGGGTCAGCGGCAGCACCTCGAGCATGCCGCGCTCGAGGACCTCCTCGATCACGTCCCGGCTGGTGATCGCGCCGAGCGTGTCGAAGACGGCCTGCGCCCAGGGCGACATCTTCTCCGACTCCGAGCCGGGCAGGTAGCCGAGCTCCTGGCCGCCGACCGCGTACAGCGGCCGGAAGACGACCACCCGCTGGTGGGCGCGGCGCTCGAGCACCGCCTCCAGGCCGGCGCACAGGGCCATCGCCGACTTGCCGGTGCCGGCCCGGCCGCCGAGGGAGACGATGCCGACCTCGGGGTCGAGCAGCATCTCCAGCGCCACCCGCTGCTCCGCGGAGCGCCCGTGGATGCCGAAGGCCTCCCGGTCGCCGCGCACGAGGTGCACCCGCTTGTCGGGGCCGACCCGCCCCAGCGCCGTGCCGCGCTCGGAGACCAGCACCAGGCCGGTGTGGCAGGGCAGGTCGCGGGCCTCGTCGAGGTCGACGGTGCCCTCGGCGTACAGCTCGCCGACCTGGCCGCTGGGCACGTCGAGCTCGGCCATGCCCGTGTAGACGCTGTCGGACTCCTGCACCCCCTCGGCGCGGTACTCCTCGGCCTCGAGCCCGACCGAGGACGCCTTGATGCGCAGCGGCAGGTCCTTGGAGACCAGGGTGACCCGGTGGCCCTCCTCGGCGAGGTTGCGGGCGACGGCGAGGATCCGCGTGTCGTTGTCGCCGAGGCGGAAGCCCGACGGCAGCACCTGGGCGTCGGTGTGGTTGAGCTCGACGCGCAGCGTGCCGCCGGCCTCGTTGACCGGCACGGCGCGGTCGAGCCGGCCGTGCACGATGCGCAGCTCGTCGAGCGTGCGCAGGGCGCTGCGCGCGAAGTAGCCGAGCTCGGGGTGGTGGCGCTTGCCCTCGAGCTCGGTGATGACGACGACGGGGAGCACGACCTCGTGCTCGGCGAAGCGGCTGAGCGCGCCCGGGTCGGCGAGCAGCACGCTGGTGTCGAGGACGTACGTCCGCTGCGCGCCGGGCGAGGTGGCGGCCCCGGTGGGTGCGTCGTGCCTGGTGGCCTGCTCGGTCACGGTCATCCCCTCACTGCGACCGGCACGCGCACCTTCGCCCCGGTCAGTCGGTCGTGCTCTCGGACCGGGAGGCGACCCGGGGCGGCCGGCAGCGCGGCGCCCGTGCGGCCGGGCGGGAGGGCTCCCCCGCCGGGCCGCGGTGCGGTCGTGAACGTCCACGAAGGAGCCTCCTGGTACGACGGGCTTCCCCACCCGTCGATGCCAGCGACGCTACGCCCGGCCGGGCCTGCGTCGCCGCGACACGCCCGACCGCGAGGTGAAGACGGGTAACCGCCGGGACCGGCGCAGCCGGGCCCGCTCGGCGCGCCGGACCCCCACGGTGCGAAGCGAGCGCCAAATCAGCCGCCGAAGCGGCGGTCGCGCTGGGCGTAGGCGCGCAGGGCGCGCAGGAAGTCCACGCGCCGGAAGTCGGGCCAGAGCGCCTCGCAGAAGTAGTACTCGCTGCGCGCGCTCTGCCAGAGCAGGAACCCGCCGAGCCGCTGCTCCCCCGAGGTGCGGATCACCAGGTCCGGGTCGGGCTGCCCGCGGGTGTAGAGGTGCTCGGAGATGTGCTCCACCTCCAGCGACTGCGCCAGCTCGGCGAGGCTCGTGCCCCGCTCGGCGTGCGAGGTGAGCAGGGAGCGCACGGCGTCCGCGATCTCCTGACGGCCGCCGTACCCGACGGCCACGTTGACGAGCATCCCGTCGACGTCGCGCGTCGCCTCCTGGGCCGCCTTGAGCCGCTCGGTGGTCGCGGTCGGCAGCAGGTCGAGGGCGCCGACGGGGTTGAGCCGCCAGCGCCGCATGTCGGCCAGGGAGTCGACGGCCTCCTCGATGATCCCGAGCAACGGCGTGAGCTCGCCCGCCCGGCGGTGCAGGTTGTCCGTCGACAGCAGCCACAGGGTGACGACCTCGATGCCGGCGTCCTCGCACCACCCGAGCAGCGGCTCGATGTTGGCGGCCCCGGCGCGGTGGCCGTGCGCGGTGTCCTTGCCGACCGCCCGGGCCCAGCGCCGGTTGCCGTCGAGCATCACGCCGACGTGCTTGGGCAGCCGCTCGCGGGGCATCCGGCGCAGCATCCGCGCCTCGTAGGCCGGGTAGAGAACCCTCCGCAGCCCGTGCTTCCAGTCGACCACCCACCCGATGCTAGCGATGCCGGGGCCTGCGCGCGGCCCGGCGCCGGGGATCCGCCCTCCCCCGGGGTGAACCGCGCGGCCGGTACCCTGACGACGAGGCCACGGGGGCCAGGCAACGGATCGCGGCACAGGATCGACGGCTCGAGCGCGGTCGAGACGGAGGGCACCACCCATGACGGGACGCACCCGCGACGCCGGCGAGCGCGTCGCCGATGCCCGGCACCGCGCGGCGCACCGCGTCCACGACGCCGGCGAACGGGTCAGCCACCTCGTCCACGAGGTCGCCGACGACGTCAAGCCGCACCTGCGCGGCTGGCTGCACCTCGGGATCGTCCCCCTGACCCTCGTCGCGGGCATCGTGCTGATCGCCCTCTCCCCCACCCCCGTGACCAGGCTCGGGTCGACCGTCTTCATCGCCTCCGCGCTGATCCTCTTCACGGTCTCGGCGATCTACCACCGCGGCACCTGGTCGCCGCGCACGTGGGCGTTCCTGCGCCGGTTCGACCACGCGAACATCTTCATCCTCATCGCCGGCTCCTACACCCCGTTCACGCTGATCTTCCTGGACGGCCTGCCCGAGCTCGTCCTGCTCGTCACGGTGTGGTCGGGCGCGGCGCTCGGCGTCGTCTTCCGCGTGGCCTGGCCGGACGCCCCGCGCTGGCTCTACACGCCGATCTACATCGCCCTCGGGTGGGCCGCGGTGCTGTTCCTGCCGCAGTTCGCCTCGGGCGTGCAGTACGTCGGCCTCGGCATCGGCATCGCCAGCCTCGTGCTGGTCGCCGCCGGCGGGGTGCTCTACACGCTGGGCGGGGTGGTCTACGGCCTGAAGCGGCCCGACCCGTGGCCGCGCTGGTTCGGGTTCCACGAGGTGTTCCACAGCTTCACCGTGCTCGCCTTCGCCGCCCACTACGTCGGCGTCTCGCTGGCGACCTACTCGCTGCGCTGACCCGCGGGGCGGGCGGTGCCGCGGTCGGCGGCTACGCTGACGCCGCCGCCCCGGGGGAGGGCCGGCAGCAGCCGCACCACGGGGAGTGCCATGAGGATCGTGCGTCGTCGTCCTGTCCGCGCGCTCGTCGGCGTCGTCGCTCTGGCGTCGCTCAGCCTGGCCCTCCCGGTCGCCTCGGGCGGGGTCCCCGGCTCCCGGGCCGCCGCCGAGCCGCCGCCGCTGCGGGTGCTCGTGGTCGGTGACTCGATCAGCCAGGGCCAGACGGGGTCGGCGACGTGGCGCTACTGGCTGTGGCGCGAGACCGTGCGCCAGGGGGCGCGCGTCGAGCTGGTGGGGCCGCGGCGGTGGCCGAAGCACGGACGCACCTACGAGCACCTCGACGACGGCTTCGGCGAGCAGACCTGGCACGCGGCCGTCGCCGGCAGCCGCTACCAGCGCCACATCGACTCGATCGCGGGCACCATCGACGCCTACGACCCCGACGTCGTGCTGACCGAGCTGGGCTTCAACGACCTCCGGGTGCGGGACCGCTCCTCGGCCCGCCGCACGGCGATCCAGGCCCACGCGTACACCAGGGCGGCGCTGGCCGCCGACCCGGACCTGCGCGTGGTCCTCGGCGAGATCCCCTCCACGAGTCGCCGGGTCGGGTGGTTCCGGGGCTTCGCCGCCACGAAGAACGCGATGGCCGCCGACGCCGACGCCCGGATCGACCGCAAGCTGGCCCGGCTGGGGTCGCCCCGGGTCTCCCGCGCCGACCTGCGCAGCGACCCGAGGAAGCCGTGGCGGCCGCGGCAGCACACCTACGACGGCTCGCACCCGAACAGCACGGGCGAGACGCTGCTGGCCGAGCACTTCGCGGACGCCCTGCACGACCTGGGTCACCTGCCGCGGGCGCCGCAGGTGTTCCACCGCGAGCCCTGGCAGCCGCGCCCGCGGTTCAACGCCAAGCAGGACCGCCGCGGCGCCGTGGCGCTGTGGTGGGGCAAGGACGCCCGGCGCATCCACGCCGACACCTACGTGGCCCGCGTCCTCGTGCGCGGACGCACGCGGCGCTTCACGCCGCGGCGCAGCGGGGCGATCGTGGTCGACCTGCCGCCGGGCCGGTACCGCGTCCGGATGGTCGCCCGGCGCGGCACCATGACCTCCCGGCCCGGCCCCGTGCGCTGGGTCGGCATCACCTGAGGGGCCGGCGGGAGCCGTCTAGACAGGCACGGCGGAGGCACGCGAACGCCTCCGCGCGCGGGCGCCGGTTTCCTATGGTCTTGCGTGAGCCGACCCTGTGGTCCCGGGTCGGCGTCGTGTCCCTGCCACCGGGCGAATCGGGGTTGTTCTCGTGCGCTGTCGTCCTGCCCGCCTGCTCTCCGCGGCGGTCACCCTGGCGGCGCTCGGCGTGCTGATGCCCGCGCTGGCACCGGACGCCCCCGCCATGGCGTCGGCCGACCCGGAGCCCGGGGCGCAGACCGGGACCGCGGCGGACCGGCCGACCGCGCCCGACCTGCCGGAGCACGAGCGGCCGCTGCGCATCATGGTGGTCGGCGACTCCATCAGCCACGGACAGACCGGCTCGGCCACCTGGCGCTACTGGCTGTGGCGCGAGTCGCTGCGCCAGGGGCGCGACATCCGCCTGGTCGGCCCCGACCCGTGGCCCAACCGCGGCCGCACCTACGAGCACCTCGACCACGGCTTCGAGCGGCAGTGGCGGCACGCCGCGGTCGCCGGCAGCGGCTACGCCCGGCACATCGACCGGATCACCGACCTGGTGCACTCCTACGACCCCGACGTCGTGCTCACCGAGCTCGGCTTCAACGACCTGAGCGCTCGCCGGCCGGCCTCGGCGCGCCACACCGCGCGACTCGCGCTGCGCTACACGAGGACGGTGCTCGCCGCCGACCCCGACGTGCACCTCGTGCTCAGCCAGATCCCGAGCACCAGCCGGCGGATGAAGGGGTGGCCCGGCTTCGCGCGCCGGAAGAACGCGCTGACCGCCGAGGCCGACCGCCGCACCGACGCCAAGCTGGCCCGGCTGGCATCGCCGCGGGTCACGCGCACCGACCTGCGCACCGACCGGCGCCGGCCGTGGCGCCCCGCCCGTTACACCTACGACGGCTCGCACCCCAACAGCGTCGGCGAGACGGTGCTCGCCCAGCACTTCGCCGACGCCCTGCACGAGATCGGCGTGCTGCCCGCGAAGCCGCGGGTCTTCCGGCGCGAGGCGTGGGAGCCGCAGCCGCGGTTCAACGCGGCGCAGCGCAGCCCCGGCGCCGTGACGCTGTGGTGGGGCAAGGACGCCCGCCGCATCTACGCCGACACCTACGTCGCGTGGGTGCGCGTCGGCAGCAGGGTCCGACGCTTCGCGCCGCGCCCCAACGGCGCCATCCGGATCGAGCTGCCGCGCGGGCGGTACGTCGTCCGGATGGTCGCGAGGCGCGGCAGCATGACCTCCCGGCCCGGCCCGGCGCAGTGGGTGCGCATTCCCGGCCGCGGGTCGGGGGGCTGACCCAGCCCGCCGCTGGCACCTAGCGCGCCAGGGCGTCCTCGAGGCCGGCCGGATCCGAGACGGGCCGCTCGCAGACCGTGCCACGGCAGGGGTACGCCGCCGCGCGGCCGTCGACCAGGCCGCGCCCGGTCAGCAGCGGGATCGACGAGGCCTCGGCCTGCTCCGGGGTCACCGACAGCACCACGGCGCCCGGCAGGTCGCGGGCGCGCCGGGCCATCGCGGCGCCGTCCGGGTCGCCCGGGGGTGCGACGACGACGACCTCGCGCGGGCCGTCCAGCAGCGCCTCGGCCGCGGCCAGCGACCAGCCGGCGAACCGCGGCGCCTGGCGCAGCAGCGGCACCAGCCCGGCCAACGCGCGCTCGGCCGCCTCGCGGTGCCGCCCCGAGCCGGTCATCCCCGCGTGGTCGAGCAGCGCGTGCACGAGCGCCGAGGTGCCCGAGGGCGAGGCGTTGTCGGAGGGGTCGCGCGGGCGGGTGATCAGCGCCTCCGCGTCGTCCGCGGTGTCGTGGAAGCCGCCGTCGTCGGCGGCGAACCGCGCGAGCGCGACGTCGAGCAGCGTGCCGGCCCGCTCGAGCCACGCGCCGTCGGCGGTCGCCTGGGCGAGCTCGAGGAACCCTGCGGCCACGCAGCCGTAGTCCTCGAGCACCCCGGCGTGGGCGCCGGCGACGCCGTCGCGCGAGGCGCGGAGCAGCCGCGCCTGCCCGTCGCGGTGCTCCACGTGCACGTCCCACAGCAGGGTGGCGGCGTCGCGGGCGGCGTCGATCCACGCGGGCTCGCCGTGCCGGGCGCCGGCGCGGCAGAGCGCGGCGATCGTCAGGCCGTTCCAGGCCGCGACCACCTTGTCGTCGCGCTCCGGGCGCACGCGCTGCTCGCGCGCGGCGAGCAGGCGGGCGCGGACGTCGTCGAGCCGCGCGGCGCCCGGGCCCTCCGGGTCCTCGCGTCGCTGCAGCACCGACGAGCCGTGCTCGAAGGTGCCCTGCTCCGTCACGGCGAAGACCTGCGCCGCCCACGCGGCGTCGTCGGGGCCGAGCACCTCGGCCAGCTGCGCCGGCGTCCAGGCGTAGAACTTGCCCTCGACGCCCTCGCTGTCGGCGTCCAGCGCGGAGGCGAAGCCGCCCTCGGCCGTGCGCAGCTCGCGCAGCAGGAAGCCCGCCGTCTCGCGGGTGACCCGCTCCCCCAGCGGCGTCGGCCACGCCGCGTAGACGCCGAGCAGCTGCGCGTTGTCGTAGAGCATCTTCTCGAAGTGGGGCACGACCCAGCTGCGGTCGACCGAGTAGCGCGCGAAGCCGCCGCCGAGCTGGTCGTAGAGGCCGCCGCGGGCCATCGCCTCGCAGGTGGCGTCGTGGATCCGCCGGGCGCGCCCGTCGCCGGTGCGGGCGGCGCGGCGGCGCAGGAACTCCAGCACCATCGACGGCGGGAACTTCGGCGCCGTCCCGAACCCGCCGGCCTGCTCGTCGACGTCGCCGGCGAGCTTCTCGACGGCACCGGCCAGGTCGTCCTCGCCGACGGGCGTCGCGGCCGCCTCGCCCGCCCCGCCGCCCAGGGAGCGCAGGTGGTCGCGGACCCGGCCGCCGGTCGCGTCGACCTCCTCGCGCTTGCCCGTCCACGCCTCGGCGAGCGCCTCCAGCACCTGCCGGAAGGACGGCATCCCGTGCCGCGGGCTCTCGGGGAAGTAGGTGCCGGCGAAGAACGGGTTGCCGTCGTGGTCGAGCGCGCAGGTCATCGGCCAGCCGCCCTGGCCGGTCATGGCCTGCGTCGCCTGCATGTAGACGGCGTCGACGTCGGGGCGCTCCTCGCGGTCGACCTTGACCGCCACGAAGTGCTCGTTCAGGTACGCCGCGAGGTCGGCGTCCTCGAAGGACTCGTGGGCCATCACGTGGCACCAGTGGCAGGCGGCGTAGCCGACGCTCAGCAGCAGCGGCACGTCGCGGCGGCGCGCCTCGGCGAAGGCGTCGGGGCCCCACTCCCGCCAGGCGACGGGGTTCTCGGCGTGCTGGAGGAGGTAGGGCGACGTGGCGTGGGCCAGCTGGTTCGACATCGCCCCGACGCTAGCGCCCCGTCGGTCGCCCGGCCCGTCGCCCGACCAGGCGAGCGGGTGCCCGGCCGACGCCGGCGAGGCGGGCGTGGGCGAGGGCGGCGCGCGCCGCGTTCGCGCCCGGCGCCCCGTGCACGCCGCCCCCGGGGTGCGCGCTGCTGGAGCCCAGGTAGAGGTTCCTGAGCCCCGTCTCCGGGCGCCCCAGCAGGCCGGGGACGGGCCGGAAGACCGCCATCTGGTGCAGCTGCGAGGTGCCGCCGTTGACCGCCCCGCCGATCAGGCTCGGGTTGCGCGCCTGCAGCTCGTGCGGCCCGAGCACCCGCCGCGCCCGGACGCGCGAGCCGAAGCCCGGCGCCAGCCGCTCCAGACGGGCCTGCACGCGATCGCCGAACCGCTCGAGCTCGTCGTGGTCCCAGCGACCCCGGATGCCGTCGTCGCCGGCGTCGTCCAGCACCCGCTGCGGCACGTGGGTGTAGGCCCACACCGACTCCGTCCCCGCCGGTGAGCGGCTCTCGTCGGCGGTGGTCATCATGCCGGCCAGCAGGTACGGCGCCTCCGGCACCAGGCCCCGGGCCACCTGCGCCGTGGCGTCCTGCATCTGCCCGAGGGAGTCGGCGACGTGCACGCTGCCCGGCGCCGCGGGCGGCTCGGCGGCCCAGGGCACCGGCCCCGAGAGGGCCCAGTCCACCTTGACGGTCGCCGGGTCCAGCTCGAAGTCGCGCATCCCCCGCCCCACGCGGGCGGGCAGGTCGGCCGGCTCCAGCAGCTGCCCGAAGAGGACCGGCGCCGAGACCGCGCCGACCACGGCCCGGTCCGCGGGCAGCCGGCGCCCGGCCGTGCGGACGGCGACGACCCGACCGCGCTCGACCTCGAGCCGACGGGCCGGCTCACCGAGGGCCAGCTCGCCGCCCCGCGACTCCAGCCGGCGGGCGAGCGCGGCCGAGAGCGCGCCGGCGCCGCCGACGGGCACGGGGAAGCCGACGGTCTGGGCCATCATCGTCATCAGCCAGCCGAAGGCCCCGGACCCCGGCGCGTCCAGCGGGATGTCGGCGTGCCCAGCGCTGCCGGCCATCAGGATGCGGGCGTCGGCGCCGCCGAAGCGCGAGGCCCCGAAGCGCGTCGCGGGCGTGAGCAGCTCGCGGGTCAGGTCCAGGGCGGTGAGCGGTCCCCGCCCCCCGAGGCGGCCCGCCAGCCGCGCCCCACGCCACAGGGGCGGGAACGGGCTCAGCAACGCGTCCAGCAACGCCGGCCCGACGCGGTCCCAGTCGGCGCAGAGGTCGAGCCACGCCTCGCCGTCGCCCGGATGGGCCGCGTCCAGCAGCGCCGCGGTGTCCTCGCGCCGCGGCTGGACGAGGGCCCACCGCCCGTCCGGCCACGGGTGGCCGAGGGGCGCCGGCGGATGCGTCCACGCCAGGCCGTGCTCCTCGAGGTCGAGGCCGCGGAGCACCGGGGAGGCGGCCGCGAAGGGGTAGAACGCGCTGAACGTGTCGTGCACGAAGCCCGGATGCACCTCGGTGTCGTGCCGCACGGCACCGCCGGGCTCGGCGGCGGCCTCGACGACGAGCACCGACCAGCCCGCGTCCGCGAGCAGGTTCGCGGCGACGAGGCCGTTGGGGCCGGCGCCGACCACGACCGCGTCCCACGGACGGCTGCTGCCGCCGCCTGCCCGCCCGCTCACCGGCCCGCTCATCGGCCCGCTCATCGACCCGCTCATCGACCGGTCACGCGCGCCGCTCGGCGATCAGGGCGAGCCGCCGCAGCGTCTCGGTGTTGCGCCACCACAGGGGCAGCGAGCGCACCGGACGCGGCACCAGCCGACCGGGGCCCGTGGCCGCGTCCTCCTCGATCGTGACCCGCGTGCCCACGGCGACCGGCTCGAGGCGGATGGCGACGCCCGCCTCGCCGGAGGGCCAGGCCCGGGCCCGCACCTCGAGCAGCGACCCGGGCTCGCTCGCCGTCACCTCGGTGGTGTCGTCGAGCACGCAGGGCCACACGCCCACGGAGTGGTGCAGCTGGGCGCCGACCTGCGGCCAGTGGCCGTCCACCTGACGCATCCGCGTGGCGCCCACGACCCAGGCCGGGTAGAGCCAGCCGTCGGCGAGCACCGACCACACGCGGTCGGGAGTGGTGCGGACGAGGCGGCGGTTCACACTCATGCCTGCCAGCCTGCCCGATCACCGGGTCCCGGCCGCCCGTCCTCCGGGTGAGGCCGGCCGAGGTGGCCGCGACACCGCTAGTCCGGGTCGCCGGAGGGCTCGCTGCCGCGGCCGAGCTCGCCGAGCCGGAGCAGGCAGTGCTGGCGCAGCGGCTCGGGGAAGCCCTCGGCGAGCCGGTAGAACGCCATCCGGCCCTCGCGCCGCCGGGTGACCAGGCCGGCGGTGCGCAGCATCCGCAGGCCGTAGCTCGCCGCGTCCTCGGAGATCTCCAGCGCGAGCGCGAGGTCGCCGACGCACAGCTCCTCGGCCGCGTCGAGCGCGAAGAGGAGCCGCATCCGGGTCGGGTCGGCGATCAGGGTCAGCACGCTGGTGACCGACTCGGTCTCCGCGCCGCCGGGTAGCCGGGAGCGCGCCCGCGCGACCCCGTCCGCGTGCACGGGGTGGGGGTGGTCAGCCATGTGTCCTTCGTACCATCATCCGTGCGATCGTACGGATGAGACGGACGAGTCGAGCGCTGGGAGGATCGCGTGCTGGCCCTGCTCACCCTCGTGGTGCTGGCCGCGCTGGGCCTCCTCACGGTGCTCGCGCTGCACCGCGCGGTCGCCGGCGGCGCCCCGCCGCTGCTCGTGCTGCCGCAGGCCTCGGGCCGCGTGCCCGAGCAGCACGCGCTCTCCCGCTACCACGCGCGGTGGTACGCCGCGAGCGTCGTCTTCCTCGCCTTCGACGTCGAGATGCTCTTCATGTACCCGTGGGCCGTCGTGGTCGCCGACCTCGGCGTCGGTGCGGTCGTCGAGATGTTCGCGTTCCTCGCCCTGCTGCTCGCGGCGGTCGCCTGGGCGCGGCGGGAGGGGGCATTCCGATGGTCCTGACTCGCCTGGTCGCCGACCTCGCCACGCGCCGGGTGCGGCCGTACGTCGTCGAGGCGCCCGGCGGGGCGCCCGTGCGCGCCGCCGTGGAGGCCGAGCTCGACCGGCGCGGCTGGGTTGGCGCGGAGTCCGCGGCCTCGGCCGACGCGCTGGTGGTCGCCGGCGCGCTGCCCGGGGCGCTGGGGCCCGCCGCCGACCTGCTCTGGTCGCAGCTGCCCGGGCCCCGCGCCCGGGCGACCGTCCTGCGTCCCGCCGACGCCGCGGACGCCCTCGACGCCCTGCGCTCCGACCTCCGCGACGCGGGGCGGCAGCGCGCCGACGCCGCCGAGCGTCCGCTCGACCAGGTCTCACCCTGGCTCCCCGACGACGACTCCTCGGTGGACGAGGAAGCCGACTCCTCGCCGGTCGAGGACCCCCACCACGACTCCCCGCTGGTCGAGTGCCCGCCGACGGAGGAGGCGGGCGTATCGAGACCCCCGGACGAGGAAGCCGACGACGACCACGGCGGGCACGACCACGGCGGGCACGACCACGGCGCGATGGCCCCGGGCGGCATCCCGCTGGCCGAGGGTGACGACGACCGCGACGGACTCGAGATGGACGTGCTCGCGCACCCGCTCGGCCCGCTGCTCGACCGCTGGCCGGGCGGTCTCGAGCTGCGCGTGGTGCTGCACGGCGACGTCGTCGGGGCCCTCGACGTCCAGCTGGTGGCACCCGGCGCGCGCCGCGGCGGGCGACCCGCCCACCCCGGCCTGGTGGGCGTACGACGCCGTCGCCACGACCCTGGCCCTCGCCGGCGACGCCCCCGGGGCACGGCTGGCCCGCCGCCTGCGCGACGCCGGGCCCGGCACCGAGGCGCCGGGCGGCAACCCCCTGACGCGGCGGGTGGCCCGCTGGCGGCGCTGGGCGGTCCTGCCGACCGACTGCGCGGACGCGCTGACCCGGCTGCTCGAGGACGCGGCCGACCGCGGCGCGAGAGGCCTCGAGTCGCTCGACGACGACGCCCTGGCCGACCTGCTGCGCGGCCGCGACCTCGCCGATGCGCGGCTCCTCGTCGCGGCCCTCGCGCCCCGGCTGCGCGCGGCCGCCGCGACCGAGGGGGCGCGCCGTGGCTGACGTCCTCTCCGCCGCGCTGGGCGCCCTCGGCGTCGCCGGCGCCCTGCTCCTGCTCACGTGGACCGCGGGGACCGCCAGCGCGGTCGGCGCCGGGGCCCCCGCCGGGACCGCCGTCGCAACCCCCGCCGGCGAGGCCGCGCGGCTGCTCCGGCAGCGCCGCCGCACCACGCTGCAGGCCGACACCCTGCTCTGGCGCACGGCCGGCTGGGGACTGCTCCCGGTCGCCCTGCTGCTCGCCGCGCTGGTGCCGTGGGGCGACCGGGCGCTGCTCCCCTCCGGCCTGGGCGTGGTGTGGGCGAACACCCTCGACGTGCTGGTCTGGGCGCTGATCTGGCTGCTCGGCTGGGGCGCGAACTCGGTCGCCGGCCTGGTGGGCGGCTACCGGTTCCTGGCGCTCGCGCTGGGCTACGAGCTGCCGCTCATGTTCGCGCTCGTCGCGCCGGCGATCGCTGCTCGCAGCCTCGACCTGGCGGTGATCGCCGACGCGCAGTCCGGGCTCTGGTACGGGGTCTGGATGCCCGTGGCGCTGCTTGCCTACCTGATCGGGGTGCTGGGCTTCGCGGTCCTCGGCCCGCTGGCCGCGCCGGCCGGGCGCGAGGCGCACGGCGGCGTGCTCGCCGAGCTGTCGGGCCCGGACCTGCTCGTCGTGCGCGCCGGTCGGCACGCGCTGCTCGCCGCCGGCGCGGCGGTCGCAGTGCCGCTCTTCCTGGGCGGGGACGCCGGGCCGTGGCTGCCCGGGCCGGCCTGGGTGGTGCTCAAGGCGGTGCTGCTCACCGCCGCGCTCGCCTGGGTCGCGGGCCGGGTGCCGGCCGCGCGGGTGCACCGGCTGCTCGAGCCGGCGTGGGTCGTGCTGCTCCCGCTGGTCGTGCTCCAGGACCTGGTCGTGGCCGCCGTCGCGGTGGCGGGCCGATGAACGAGGTGACGCTGATGAGCTCGGACCTGCTCGTGGACGTGGCCTTCTGGGCCTGCGGCCTGGTCGCCGTCGCCGCGGGCGTCGTCGTCTTCGTGGTCGACTCGATGGCCCGTGCGACGTACTCGCTCGCGCTGTCGTTCGTCGCCACGGGGGCGTGCCTGCTGCTGATGCAGCAGGGCTACCTCGGCGTGATCGTCGTGCTGATGATGGTGATGGAGATGGCCGTGATGGCCGTCTACATGGTGATGTTCATGGGGATGAACCCGGCGCTGATGCCGATGGTGATGGTCCACTCCCACCGCGCGGCGATCGGCACGGCCGTCGGCACCTTCGTGCTGCTCGGCGGCGGGGCGCTGCTCGTCCCCTGGCCGGAGCGGCGTGGCTCGCCGTCGCCCGACGTGACCGCCGCCCTGGGCCGGGCGATCATGGAGGAGCAGATGCTGGTGATGATGGTCGTCGGCGCGGTGATGCTGGCGACGATCGTGGTCGGCGTCCTGCTGTCGGTCGGGCGCAGCCGCTACGACCGGCTCGGCGACGACCTCCGCGGCGCCCGGGGTGCCCGGACGGCCGACGAGCCCGCCGGGGTGAGCCGGCCATGACGCTGGAGACCGTGCTCCTCGTGGCCTCCGCCCTGCTGGCGGTGGGCCTGTACGGCGCGATCTCGCAGCAGGTCGTGGTGATGGTGATGATGGGCCTCGAGCTCATGGTCGCCGGCGTGCTGCTGGCCCTGGGCGGCCTGTGGTGGTTCCTCTCCCCCGACCCGTCGGGCCAGGTGCTGCTGCTGGTGGTGCTCGCGGCCATGACGGTGGAGATGGCGACCGGGTTCGCGGTCGCCACCCTGCTGCACCGCCGGGCCGGGGCGCGACATGACCGACATGGCCGCGGAGCTGCACGAGTGAGCGCGCCCGTCGGCGAGCGGGCCGGCGCGCGGCCGGTGTGGGCGGCCGCGGTGCTGCTGGGCGTGGCCGCGCTCGCCTCGGTGCCGCTGGCGCGCGCCGGGGGCGGCGCCGAGGCCGACTTCGCGGCGGGCGCCGGTGCGTCGGGGTCCGCGTCGAGGGTCCGGCCGTGGTGCTGCTGCCCACGGTGCTGAGCGGTCGCGGCGCTCGCGCTCGTCGTCTCCGCCGCGGGCCGGCAGGCCGGTGGCGCCCGGTACGCCGGCCTGATGCTGCTGTTCACCGCGGCCGCCGCCCTCACCGTGACCGCGACCAGCCTGCCCGCGCTGCTGCTGGGCTGGGAGGTGATGGGTGCGGCCTCCGGCGGCCTCATCGGCCTGCGCCTGGCCGACGCGCGGCACGTGGGCTCCGGCCTCACCGCCTTCCTCACCACCCGCGCCGCCGACCTGGGGCTCTACCTCGCCGCGGGCGCGGCGCTGGCCGGCGGCTCCGACCTGTCGCTCGACGCCCTGGCCGGGCTGCCCGAGGGCTGGCGGCACGTGGCCGCCGCCGGCGTGCTCGTGGCCGCGCTCGGCAAGGCCGCCCAGCTGCCGTTCTCGTTCTGGCTCTCGCGCGCCATGGACGGCCCCAGCCCGGTCTCCGCGCTGCTGCACTCCGCGGCGATGGTGGCGCTGGGTGGCTGGCTGCTGGTGCGGCTCTCCCCGCTGCTGGCCGCCACCGGCTGGGCCGACCACGCCGCCGCCTGGACCGGCGCGGCCACCGCCGTGGTCCTCGGCGCGGTGGCCGTCGCGCAGACCGACCTGAAGCAGCTGCTCGCGGCGTCGACGGCCGCCCAGCTGGGCTTCGTCGTGCTCGCGGCCGGGGTCGGCGCCACCGCGGCCGGCACGGCGCACCTGGTCGCCCACGCCTCGGTGAAGGCGCTGCTGTTCCTGGCCGCCGGGGCGTGGCTCGAGGCGCTGGGCAGCCGCCGGCTCGCCGGCCTGCGCGGCGCCGCCCGGCGCTGGCCCGCCCTCGGCGCGCTGGCTGTCGCCGCCCTGCTCGCCCTGGCCGGGCTGCCCCCGCTGTCGCTGTGGGTCACGAAGGACGCCGTGCTGGCCGCGGCACTGCATGAGTCCCCCGCGTTGTACGTCGCCGGCCTCGCCGCGACCGCGCTCGCGGCGGCGTACGCGACCCGGGCGCTGGTGGTGCTGCTGCGCGAGCCCGGGGAGCGAGCCGGCGAACCGCTCGTCGAGCGCCGGTCCGATGACGAGGACGCCGCGACCGCCCGCGTGCCCGCGGGCGTGCCCCTGGCCCTGGTGCCGCTCGCCCTCGGGGCCGTGGGGCTGGGCGTCCTCGCGCTCCCGCCGGTCCTCGAGCGGCTGCCGGGGCAGGTGCCCTCCGAGGCGACGCCGGCCGAGCTGGTCGGCTCCGCGCTGCTGGTGCTCGCGGCGGTGGCCGCCACGGTCGTCGTGGCGCGGCGGCGGGCGACGGCGGCCTTCCCCGGCGTCGCGCTGCTGCGCGACTGGCTGGGGCTGGAGCGCGCCACCCACGCGCTGCTGGTGCGCCCCACCCTCCGGCTGGCCGGCGCCGCCGCGCGGTTCGACGACCGCCGGGTGCACGGCGCGGTGACCGCGGTGGCCGGGGCCGCGCGTGCGACCGCCCGCGCCAGCCGCCGCGGCGACGACGTCGTCGACCGCCTGGTGCGCGGCCTCGCCGACGCGGCCGGCCGCGCGGGCACCGCCGTCCGCCGCACCTCCGGCACCGGCCAGCTGCACCACTACTACCTGCAGCTCGTCGGCGGCGTCGTCGCCGTGCTCGTCGTGCTGCTGCCCCTGACCGCCGTCCTGATCGCCGCGAGGTGACGCGTGCTCTCCGTCCTGGTCCTCCTCCCCGCCGCCGCCGGCGCGCTGCTGCTGCTGCCGGTCGTGCCCGACCGGCTGGCCCGCGGCGCCTTCGTGGCCGTGACCGCGGTCGAGACGGCGCTGGTGGCGTGGCTGTGGCTGGACTACGACGACCCCGGCGCCGGGGAGCTGGCCTTCGAGCAGCAGGTGGCGTGGATCCCGGGGATCGGGTCGAGCTACCACGTCGGCCTCGACGGACTCTCCCTCCCGCTGGTCGCGATGACCTGCGTGGTGTTCCTGGCCTGCGCGATCCACGCGCTCGCCGAGGACCTGCGACCGCGGCTCCAGGCGGCGCTCTTCCTGTTCCTGCTGACGACCTGCCTGGGGCTGTTCGCCGCCGCCGACCTGATCCTCTTCTTCGTCTTCTTCGACCTCTCCATCGTGGGCATGTGGCTCTCGATCCACGCGTGGGGTCACGGCGACCGGGCGCGGTCGGCGCTCCAGTTCTTCCTCTACACCTTCCTCGGCTCGCTCGCGCTGCTGCTCGGCTTCGTCGGCCTGTACGTCGCCTCCGACCCGGGCACGTTCGACATGGTCGAGCTCGCGGCGAACCCGCCGCTGGAGGGCAGCGGGGCGCTCGGCTCGCTGGTCCTCGGCGCCGTGCTGCTGGGCCTGGCCGTGAAGACGCCCACGGTCCCGTTCCACACCTGGCTGCCGCCGGCGCACACCGACGCCCCGGCGATCGGGTCGGCCGTGCTCGCGGCCGTGCTGCTGAAGATGGGCACCTACGGCTTCGTGCGCATCGGGATGCCGATGCTCCCCGACGCGTGGCGCGCCTGGGCGTGGGTCCTGGTGGCCGTCGGCCTGGTCTCCGTGCTGTGGGGCGCGCTCGTCGCGCTGGCCCAGACCGACCTCAAGCGGATGATCGCCTACACCTCGGTCAACCACATGGGCTACGTCGTGCTGGCCGTCGGCGCCGCCGGCCTGCTCGGCGACGGCGCCGCGGCGTCCGCGGAGGCGCGCGCCACCGCCGTCAGCGGGGCCGTCACCCAGATGGTCAGCCACGGGCTGCTCACCGCCGCGCTGTTCCTCCTGGCCGGCTCGGTCTGGGAGCGTCGCCGCTCCTACGACCTCGGCCGGTACGGCGGCCTCGCCGCGCCGGCCCCCCGGTTCGCCGCCCTGCTGGTGCTCGCGGCCCTCGGGTCGCTGGGGCTCCCGGGGCTCTCCGGGTTCGTCGCCGAGCTGCAGATCTTCGCCGGCAGCATCGCCACCGCCCCGGTCGCGGCCGTCGGCCTGCTCGGCATCCTGCTGATGACGGCCGTGCTGCTGCGCGCGGCGCAGCGCATGCTCACCGGGCCCGCCGGCGAGCTGAGCACGGGCTTCGCCGACCTGCGGGCGCGCGAGGTGGTGCCGCTGGCGGGGCTGCTGACCCTCTCGGTGCTGATCGGGCTGCTGCCCCGGCCGCTGCTGGACGTGATCGAGCCCGCCGCCGCGGTGGTGGCCGACCTGGTGGCCCGGTGACGGCATGGAGATGACCATGGGCCGCGACACGCTCGCCCTGCTCCCCGAGCTGATCCTGCTCCTCGGGGCGGTGGCGTGTCTGCTCCTCGGGTCGTTCACCCCGCGCGACCGCCAGCGCCGCGTCCGCTGGCTTGCGGCCGCGGCCGCGATCGGGTCGTTCGGGGCGGCGGCTGGCGCCGCGCTGACGCCGGGCGGCCCCTCGACGGCCTTCAGCGGCACGTTCGCGGTGGACGCCGCGACGACCGCGCTGCGGCTCACGGTGGCCGCGTGCCTGCTCGGGCTGGTGCTCCTCGCCGGTGACGAGGTGGCGGGGCACCCGCGCGAGAGCGAGGTCTACGTGCTGCTGCTGCTCGGCGGGGTCGGCGTGCTGCTGCTCGGCGGCGCGACGGACCTGAGCGTGCTGGTGGCCGCGTTCCTGCTGGCCAGCATCCCGCTCTACGGGCTCGTGGGTCTCTCCGAGCCCGGCGCCGCGGCCGAGGCCGCGATGAAGACCTACCTCGTGGGCGCCCTCTGCGGCATCCTGCTGATGCTCGGCGCCGCCCTGCTGTTCGGCCTGGCCGGGAGCACGTCGTACGCCGACCTCGCCGCGGCCGCCGACCCCGCCGTCGGCGCCGACCCGCCGGTCGTCGCGCTGGGCGCGGGGGTCGTGCTGGTGCTCGTGGGCCTCCTCTTCAAGGCCGGGTCGGTGCCGGCGCACTTCTGGGTGCCCGACGCCGTGGCCGGCTCGTGGACGACCACCGGCGCCTTCCTCACCACGGTCCCGAAGCTGGGCGCGGTCGTCGCCGTCGCGCGCCTGCTGGAGCACCTGGCGGACGCGCCCGGCTGGCCCGTGCTGGTCGGCGTCCTCGCGGCGGTCGGCATGACCTGGGGCAACCTGGCCGCGCTCACCCAGCGCGACGTGCGGCGGCTGCTGGCGTGGTCGACGGTGAGCCAGGTGGGCTACCTGCTGGCCGCCGCGGCCGCCGTCTCCGCCTCCGACCTCGCGTGGCCGACGCTGCTGCTCTTCGTCGCCGGCTACGCGCTGACCAACCTGGCCGCCTTCGCCGTCCTCGCCGCCGAGCCGGGCCGCCCGCGCACGGAGGACTGGCGCGGGCTCGCCCGCCGCCGGCCGGGGCTCGTCGCGGCGCTGGGCGTCGCCCTGCTCGGGCTCGTGGGCACGCCGCCGACCGCGGTGTTCGTGGCGAAGCTGCTCACCATCGCCGTCACCTGGCAGGCCGGGCTGGAGTGGCTCGCCGTGCTCGTCGCCGCCAACACCGTGCTGAGCCTGGCCTACTACCTGCGCTGGGTCGCCGCGTGCCTCGCCAGCCCCGACACCAGCCCCGACACCAGCCCCGACACCAGCGCCGGCGCGGGCACCGACGCCGGCACCGACGCGGGGGGCGACGGGCCCACCGCGGGCACCGCGACCGCGGCGCCCGCCCGGTCGGCCGCCACCGCGGTGGCGGCGCTGAGCGCCGTCCTCGTCGTGGCGCTGGGCCTGCTGGCCGGCCCCGTGCTCCTGGCCGCCGGCGCCTGACGGCCGGTCGCTACGTTGAGCCGATGAGCGGCGGCCCCAGGCAGACCGACGTGGTCGTCGTCGGCGCGGGTCAGTCGGGCCTCGCCACCGCCTTCTACCTGCGGCGGGCGGGGCTCACTCCCGGCGAGGACCTCGTCGTGGTCGACGCCTCCGCCGCGCCCGGCGGCGCGTGGCGGGAGATGTGGGAGGACCTGCGGCTGTTCTCGCCCGCCAGCATCTCCTCGCTGCCCGGCTGGATGATGCCGGCCTGGGACGACGCCGAGCTCGGCTACCCGCCGCGCACCCACGTCGTCGACTACCTCACCCGCTACGAGGAGCGCTACGACCTGCGCGTGACCCGCCCGCACCGGGTCGAGACCGTCACCGACCCCCGACCGGGCGCACACCGAGGCCGCCTGCACGTGGACGCCGGCGACCTGCGGCTCGCCACCCGGCTCGTGGTCTCGGCGACGGGCACCTGGGACCGGCCGTTCTGGCCCTCCTACCCCGGGATGGGCACGTTCGCCGGGCGCCAGCTGCACGCCGCCGACTACCGGCGCCCCGACGACCTCGCGGGTGAGCGGGTGGTCGTCGTGGGCGGCGGCAACTCGGCTGCGCAGATCCTCGCCGAGGTCTCGCGGGTCGCCGAGACCACGTGGGTCACCGCGAGGCCGCCGCGGTTCCTCCCCGACGACGTGGACGGCCGCGTGCTCTTCGCGGCGGCGCGCGCCCGCATCCAGGCGCAGCAGGAGGGGCGCGAGCACCCCGGGGTCGGCGGGCTGGGCGACATCGTCATGGTCCCGGCGGTGCGCGAGGCCCGCGACCGCGGCGTGCTGACGCCGCACCCCGCCTTCGAGCGGCTCACCCGCGACGGCGTGGCCTGGCCCGACGGCAGCAGCCGGCAGGCGGACACGGTGATCTGGTGCACCGGCTTCCGGCCGGCGCTGCAGCACCTCTCGCAGCTGGACCTGCGAGACCCGGGCGGCCGCGTGCCCGTCGGGGGCCCGCCCGGGACCCGGGCGCTGCGCGACGACCGGGTCTACCTGGTCGGCTACGGCGACTGGGTCGGCGCGGCCTCCGCCACGCTCGCCGGGGTCGGGCCCTCGGCTCGGGACACCGCGGCCGACGTGGTGGCCCGGCTCTGAGCCCCGGTCACCCCGGCCTCCCGCGCGACGTGCGCCGACGGCGGCCCTCAGGGGCGCCGGCGCGGGAGCACCTTGTGGGACCCGTCGCACCACGGCGGCGCCGAGGAGACCCCGCAGCGGCACAGCGCGACGCGGGGGCGCTCGGAGTGGTGCTCGCGTCCCTCGCCGTCGCGCACGGTCACGGGCCCCTCGACGATCAGCGGGCCGTCCGGGCAGCGCAGCACCTCGCGCGCAGAGCTCATGCCGGAGCCGCCTGGCTGAGCCCCGCGGGTGCCGCGCCGACGAGCCGGAGGATGGCCTCGCCGCTGGCCCCCTCGGCCAGCAGGCAGGCCGCCGCCCCCCAGAACACGTCGTGCACCTGCCCGGGGTGCCGGGCCAGGTACGAGCCGAGCATCTGGCGGACGGCCACCTGCTCGTGCACCGCGTCCGCCACCATGTGCTCGCGGAAGTACGCGACCATCGGGTCCGGCATGCCCAGCCGCTCGAGGCCGCGCGCGAAGCGGCGCGACGGCACGGCGCTGGTGACCTCGAAGGCCGCGAGGTGCCCGAGCGCGGCCGGCAGGAAGCGGCGTCCGAGCCCCAGCATCGACATCAGGTTGTTCTGCTCGAGGACCTCCGGCAGTGCCTCGTCGACGTAGGCGCCGTAGCCGGCGTCGAGACCGACGGCCCTCATGCCGTCGGCCCACATCCGCGCGTGCAGCGACTCGGGTCGCCCGTTGCCGTACTCGTCCGCGGCGATCGCGACCAGGTGCGCCTTCGTCTCGTCGGGCACCCGCGGGACGGCCCACGTCGCGGCGTCCTGCTCCTTGACGTGGTAGATCGAGCGCTGCCGCAGCACCTGCGCGACCTGCGGCACGCCCGCCTCGCGCTGCACGAAGGCGGCCACCGAAGGGCCCGCGTCCGTCTCGCACAGGGCGAAGAAGCGGGTCGGCGACGTGGTCGAGCCACGAGGACGGCGGTCGGTCCTGCTCGTCGCCGGGGCGGCTGGTCGCGGGGGGCTCGACGGCGCCGATCCCCGGGGCACCGACCTCCGCGGGCAGGATGGCCGCGGCGTGGACCCGCTCCCGCCAGCGAGCCTCGAGCGCGTCCTCGAGCGCCACGCGAAGGCGGAGCAGGTCCGGGCGGCGGTCGGCGTCCGGGTCGGCGTCCTCGAACCCGCGGTAGTGCAGCTCGTGGAGCATCCACAGGGCCAGGGCCTCGTCCCCCGGGCAGCCGTCGAGGGGGAGCACCGCGAGCCGCGGGTCCAGCTCCGTCGGACCGCGCAGCGTGCGGTCGAGCTGCTCGGTCACCGGACCGCGCGGCGGCGGCAGCCTCATCGGGCGGCCTCCGTGGTCCGGGGCGCGCTCGGCGTCCCCGTGCGTCTGCTCATGCGGCGACACTGCCACCGCAACCCTCGGGGCCCCGCCCGAGCGGGTTCACTCCAAGGAGCGAGCCGGCCACCCGGCGTGCCGCATGCTCGGCCCGTGCCCCAGCCATCAGGTGCCCAGGTCGCCGACTTCGACGGACTGGTGATCGCCTACGACGCCGCCGTGCTCGAACCCCGCCCGTGGACCGCGCTCCAGTCCCGTTGGGCCGAGGAGCTGTTGGGCGAAGCGCCGCCCGGGCCCGTGCTGGAGCTGTGCGCCGGCGCCGGGCACATCGGCCTCCGCGCGGTGCGCGACCTCGACCGCCGGCTGGTCTGCGTCGACCTCGACCCGACCGCCTGCGGATTCGCGCGCGCGAACGCGGACCGCAACGGGCTCGGCGACCGGGTGGAGGTCCGCCAGCGCCCGATCCGTGAGGCGGCAGACGCCGGCGAGCGGTTCGCGCTCGTCATCGCCGACCCGCCGTGGGTCCCTCGCGCCCGGGTGGGCGACCACCCGCACGACCCGGTGTCGGCCATCGACGGCGGGGACGACGGCCTCGACGTCGCGCGGGAGTGCCTCGCCGCCGCCGGGGCGTGCCTGGCGGCCGGGGCCAGCCTGCTGCTGCAGCTCGGCGACGCCGGCCAGGCGGACCGGCTGGCGCCCGGGATCGCCCGCGCCGGCCTCGAGCGCCGCGAGCTGCGGCACGGCGAGCGCGGGGTGGTCCTGGGCTGCGCCTAGGGTTCGCGCATGAGCACCGCGCGTTCCCAGGAGCACGTCATCGGCAGCGGCGTCACCTGGCTCGCCCGCTGGACCTTCCGCTGGCTGCTGATCGGGGTCGGCGCGATCGCGCTCGGCTGGCTCGTCGGCCAGCTGTGGAGCATCGTGCTGCCGGTCGTGCTCGCGCTGGTGCTGACGACGGTGCTCGTCACGCCCGCCCGCTTCGCCGAGCGGCGGCTCAACCTGCCGGCAGGGCTGGCCGCGTTCATCGCGGTGATCTTCGCGCTCACCGTCGTGGTGGGGGCCGTCCTCGCCGCGGCGCCGGTGGTGGCCGACCAGTCCGTCGACCTCGGCAACAGCGCGGCGGACGGCCTGGCGCAGGTGCGGGACTGGCTGGCCCAGAGCGGGCTGCTCAGCCAGGCCCAGTTCGACGACGCGGTGGCCTCCGCCCAGGACCGGCTGCGCTCCAGCGGCAGCGCCATCGCCTCCGGGGTGCTCGTCGGGGCGAGCGCGGTGGGCTCGGCCCTGATCACGGGCGTGCTCACCCTCGTGCTCACGTTCTTCTTCCTCAAGGACGGGCGGCGCTTCCTCCCCTGGCTGCGCCGCGTGACCGGCAGCAGCGTGGGTCGGCACCTCACCGAGGTCGCCGAGCGGGCCTGGTACACCCTCGGCGGCTTCATCCGCACCCAGGCGTTCGTCGGCCTCATCGACGCCGTCCTGATCGGCATCGGCCTGGTGATCGTCGGCGTCCCGCTCGTGATCCCGCTGGCGCTGCTGACGTTCGTGGCGGCCTTCGTCCCGGTGGTGGGGGCCGTCGTGATCGGGGCGCTGGCGGTCCTCGTCGCGCTCGTCTCCCAGGGTTGGGTGGCCGCGCTCGTCGTCGGCCTGATCGTGCTCGGCGTCCAGCAGCTCGAGGGCAACGTGCTGCTCCCCTGGCTGCAGGGCCGCAGCCTGGGGCTGCACGCCGGCGTCGTGCTGCTCGCGGTCGTGCTCGGGTCCTCGCTGTTCGGCGTCGCGGGCGCCTTCCTCGGCGTCCCCTTCGTCGCGATCGCGGCGGTGGTGGCGCGGTACCTGCTCGAGTGCGCGGCGCAGAGCGCCGGCGACCCGGCGCCCGAGCCGACGACGCAGGCCGAGGCCGACGCCGGACCCACCGGGGACGAGCCGGCCGACGAGCCGGCTGGCGAGCCCGCGGGGTAGCCGCGTCAGCCGGGTCCGCACCGGCCCGGCGCGGCGACCGGCACGAGGCGACGCACCCGGGCAGGCGTGTGTGTGACCAGTCACCCGGCCGCCGCGAGGCTGTGCCGACCCACGCGGCGCCGCGTACGGTGGAGGGATGTCCACCATCGAGCTGAACGCCGACAACTTCGAGACGACGCTGAACGAGAACGACATCCTGCTCGTCGACTTCTGGGCGTCGTGGTGCGGGCCGTGCAAGCAGTTCGCGCCCACCTACGAGGCCGCGTCCGAGCAGCACACCGACGTCGCCTTCGGTTCCATCAACACCGAGGAGCAGCAGGAGCTGGCCTCCGCCGCGGGCATCCAGTCGATCCCGACCCTGATGGCCTTCCGCGACCAGATCCTCGTCTTCGCGCAGCCCGGCGCCCTGCCGGCCGAGGGCCTCGAGCAGGTCATCACCGCGGTGAAGGACCTCGACATGGACGACGTCCGTCGCCAGCTCGCCGAGCAGCAGGCCTCCGAGGGCGACGACGCCCAGGGCGGCGCCGCGTCGGCCTGAGGCCGACGCCACCGGCCATGGATGCCGCCGCCTGGGACGAGAGGTACGCCGCCGCCGAGACGGTCTGGTCGCTCTCGCCGAACCAGTTCGTGGAGGCGGAGTGCGCCGACCTCCGGCCGGGCCGGGCGGTCGACCTCGCCTGCGGCGAGGGCCGCAACGCCCTCTGGCTGGCCTCCCAGGGCTGGCACGTCACGGCGCTCGACTTCTCCGAGGTCGCCGTCGACAAGGGCCGTCGCCGCCCCGGCGGTGACGGCGTCGAGTGGCTCGTCGCCGACGCCACGGCCTGGGAGCCGGGCCCCGGCGTCGAGCCCTACGACCTCGCGCTGCTCTGCTACCTGCAGCTGCCGGCCGAGGAGCGGCGCGAGTCGCTGACCCGGGCCTTCGCGGCCCTCGCCCCCGGCGGGACGCTGCTCGTGGTCGCCCACGACCGCAGCAACCTGACCGAGGGCACCGGCGGGCCGCAGGACGACGCCGTGCTGATGACCGCCGAGGACGTCACCGGCGACCTGACCGGCCTGCCCGTCGACATCGAGCGCGCCGAGCGGGTGGCCCGCGAGGTCGCGGTCGACGACCCGCACGGGGGCACCGAGCGGCGCACCGCCTGGGACTGCCTGGTCCGCGCCCGACGCACCCACTGAGGGGCACGCCGGGCGCGGCCTCGCCGGGTCAGGACCGGCAGGGTCAGGACCGGCAGGGTCAGCCGCGCGAGACGCGCACGGTGGTCTGCACGTAGTGGTGGTCGCTGGAGCGGCGCACCCGGCGGTCGCGCCGCTGGGAGTACCAGCGGAAGTTGACGTGGCCGCCCCCGCCCATGATCCAGTCGATGATCAACCGGTGCCGCTGCGGCTTCTTGCAGGGCCGGGCGTCCGGGTTCCCGCCCTGGGGGGCGCGCAGCGCCGTGTTGCGACCGACCTTGCAGAAGAACTCGTAGTGCTCGTTGGCGTCACCGCCGATGAACACCGGCTTGCCGGAGCGGCGCAGGCGCTTCACGAGGCCGATCTCCTTGCGCGTCGCCTTGTCGCGGGCGCGCTCCATCCGCCCGGGCGAGTTGTGGATGTTGATGACGTAGAACTTCGCGCCGGTGCGGCGGTCCTTCAGCTTCACCCACGGGATCGGGCGCGTCTGCCGGTGGAAGTAGGTGTTGATGTGGCCGTGCCGCAGGTGCTTGAAGCGGCCCTTGCGCCACGCGATCTGCAGGCGCACGCCCTGGTTCCCCAGCTTCTGGCGGGGCCAGACGGCGAAGCCGCGCAGCCGGCGCTTGAGGACCCGCAGCTGGTCCTTCTGGACCTCCTGCAGGTTGATCACGTCGGTGTTGCGGTCCTTGATGTAGCTCGCCGTCGTGCGGGCGCGGGACTTGCCGCCCGCGTAGCGCCGGCTGTTGCGCGTGTGGTTGCTGCCGAGGATGTTGAACGTCGCCAGCTGGAACTGGGCGCCGCGCTTGCGGGCCGCGGCGGACATCGCGCCGGACATCGCGCCGGACATCGCGCCGGGCTGGGCGCTGGCGCTCGGGCCTGCCGCGTGGCCGGTGCGCACCAGGCCGGCCGAGGCCGGGGCGGCCATCGAGCCGACCAGCGCGAGACCGAGCAGGGCCGTGACGAGGACGGTGCCGAGCGCGGTTCGCGGCCGGCGCCGGGCCGGCGAGGACGCCGGGTGATCGGTGGTGGGCGGGATCAGGGCCTGATCTTGGGCAGGCTGGTGCAGGGGATTCACGACTGGGTCGCCTCCGGGGGCCGGGCTCGACGGCACTCGTGGATGTGGCCGGTACGTGGCCTGATCGAGCAGGGGCGTCGAGCAGGTGGTCGATCGGGGTCGGAAAACTCCACGCTAGGTCAACGAAGAGGCAACTGTCTTAGCAAACGTTTAGATTCACCCGCGCGGCGGGTCGTCCCGCGGCGTGTCGGGGCCGTGGTCGGCCCCCGCCTCGCGCTGCGGCTCCGCCGCCCCGACGCCCCGGCGGCGCCGCCGGTCTCGCCCGCCCCCGGCCGGGCCGGCGGCTCCCCGTAGACCCCCTCGTCGGCCGCGCGCTGCGCCTTGCGCAGCTGGACCACCAGCGAGCGGCCGAGCACCACGACCGCGAGCGCGAGCAGCAGGAAGATCGCGAACGCCGTCCACCCGGCCTTGACCTCCTCGGGCTCGGGGCCGTCGATGACCTCGTCGGCCAGCACGTCCACCCCGGGCACGGACGCCCGGAGGAGCAGCAGCTGCGCGGAGAGCCAGGCGGTGACCATGCCCCGAGTCTGTCAGCAGGGCCCGAACGTCAGGGCTGCGGGATCCCGGCGAACAGGTCGTCCTCGGGGAGCTCGCTGTCGACGTGGCTGACCACCAGCTCGTAGTCCTCGGTGGGCCACACCTTGGCCTGCAGCTCGCGCGGCACGGCGAACCAGTGCCCGTCCGGGTCGATCTGCGTGGCGTGCGCCAGCAGCGCCTGGTCGCGGACCCCGAAGAACTCGGCGCACGGCACCTTGGTGGTGATGCGCGCGTCCCAGTCGGGCTCGGGCTTCCACTTCTCCAGTCGCTCGGCCCAGGGCGACTCCAGGCCGTGCCCGACCAGCTCCTCGTGCAGCGCCTGCATGCGCGGCCGGTTGAAGCTGTGGTGGAAGTAGAGCTTGAGCGGCTGCCAGGGCTCCCCCGCGTCAGGGAACTGCTCGGGGTCCCCCGCCGCCGCGAACGCCGCGACGCTGACCTCGTGGCAGCGCACGTGGTCGGGGTGCGGGTAGCCGCCCCGCTCGTCGTACGTCGTGAGCACGTGCGGCTTGAGGTCGCGGATCAGGCGCACCAGCCGCTCGGTGGCCTCCTCGAGCGGCACCAGCGCGAAGCAGCCCTCCGGCAGCGGCGGCTTGGGGTCGCCGTCGGGCCAACCGGAGTCGACGAAGCCGAGCCAGTCCTGGGTGACGCCCAGGATGTCGCGCGCCCGCTCCATCTCCTGGCGGCGCACCTCGGAGATGTTCTCCAGCACGTCGGGGCGGTCCATCTTCGGGTTCAGGATCGAGCCCCGCTCGCCACCCGTGCAGGTCACCACGTGCACGTCGACGCCCTTCGTGCACGTAGCGCGCCGTCGACGCGGCGCCCTTGCTGGACTCGTCGTCGGGGTGCGCGTGCACGTGCATCAGCCGGTATCCGACGCGCGTGTTCTCGCTCGAGGCCATGCGGCTGAGTCTAGGGGCGGGTGGGACGATGGCCGGGTGCCCCCTGACCAGACCCACGACCGGTCCCCGGACGGGGACGGGCACCTGCTGGCGGAGCGCTACGGCGCCGCCCGCGACCGCCGGCGGCTGGTCCTGGCCGTGGCGTCCGGGGCGGCGCTGGTCTTCGGGGGCTGGCTGGCCTGGGTGGCGCTCTTCCACGCCACCCCGGACGCCAGCTCGGAGCTCGTGGGCTACGACATCGCGGGCGAGAACGCGGCCACCGGCACCGTGGACGTCCGCCTCGCCGACGGGGTCGACCCGGAGGAGGTCACCTGCGTGCTCCGCGCCACGGCCTACGACCACACGACGGTCGGCGAGCTGCGCTTCACCCCGCTGCCGGGCCGCAGCGACTACGCCGTGCGCACCGAGCGGGAGGCGACGAGCGTCGACCTGATCGGCTGCACCACGCCCGACCAGCCCCGCCCCCGCTGACCGGGTCCCGCACTGCCGAGTGGGCGTGAGTCCCGCCGCGCGCCCTGCCGAGTGGGCGTGAGTCCCGCCGCGCGCCCTGCCGAGTGGGCGTGAATCCCGCCGCGCGCCCTGCCGAGTGGGCGTGAATCCCCCACTCCGACGGGTGACTCTGCACCGCTGGCCGTGAGCGGCGTCACGGTCGACTTGGGCCGCACGGGCATTCGCTTGCTAAACTCGGGGATTCGCAAGTCCCCGGGGGCCCGGACGTGCCGCCGACGCAGCGCGTGCACCCGGTGCCCACGCCGGTCGGCACGCGCCCGGACCGGTCGGGACGACATCCCACGCATTCGATCGACGCGGCACGCCCCTCGGCCACCCGGCCGGGAACGGCGCGCTGATCAGGAGTAAGCGATGACGCAGCAGGCAGGCGACCAGGGCACCATCTGGCTCACGCGCGACGCCTTCGACAAGCTCCAGAGCGAGCTGGACAACCTGAAGGGTCCCGTGCGCTCGGAGATCGTGGAGCGCATCAGCTCCGCCCGCGACGAGGGCGACCTCAAGGAGAACGGCGCCTACCACGCCGCCCGCGAGGAGCAGGGCCGCGTCGAGGGCCGCATCCGGCAGCTGGAGGACATGCTCCGCCGCGCCGAGGTCGGCGAGACGCCACCGAACGACGGCGTCGTCGAGCCCGGCATGGTGGTCACCTACAAGTTCGTGGGTGACGACGACGACGAGGCCGAGACCTTCCTGCTCGGCGCGCGAGGCATCGAGGACGAGAGCATGAAGGTCTACTCGCCTCAGTCGCCGATGGGCGCCGCCATCAACGGCGCGCGCAAGGGCGACACCGTCTCCTACGAGGCGCCGAACGGCGCGACCCTCGAGGTCGTCATCGTCGACGCGGTGCCGTACTCGGGCTGACTTCGACGCCGTCCCGGCAGCCCCGGCTGTAGCGCCGGGGCCTCAGTCGAGGACCGTGTAGCCCCGCTCGCGGAGGGCGGCGACGACCTCCTCCGCGTGCGGGGCCCCGCGAGTCTCGAGGTGCACGCTCACCTCGACCTCGTCGACGCTCAGCGTCGGCGAGAGCCGCTCGTGGGCGACCTCGAGCACGTTGGCTCCGGCCTGCCCGAGCGTGGTCACCACACCGGCGAGGCCGCCCGGCATGTCGGGGATGCGCACGCGCAGGACGAGGAAGCGTCCGTCCACGGCCATGCCGTGGCGGATCACCTTGCCGAGCAGGAGCGGGTCGACGTTGCCGCCGGAGAGGACCGCGACCGCGGGCGTCTCGAACGCCGTGGGGTCGTCGAGCAGGGCCGCGACCCCGGCGGCGCCGGCGGGCTCGACGACCATCTTTGCCCGTTCCACGAGCGAGAGCAGCGCCCACGACAGGGACTCCTCCGAGACGAGCACCACGTCGTCGACCAGCTCGCGCACGGCCTGGAACGGCACCTGCCCCGGCCGGCCGACGGCGATGCCGTCGGCCATCGTGTACATCCGCGCCAGCGCCTGGGGGCTGCCGGCGGTGAGCGAGTCCGGGAGGGACGCCGCGCCCGCGGCCTGCACCGCGACGACGCGCACGTCCGGGCGCTGGGCCTTCACCGCGATGGCGACGCCGGCCACCAGCCCGGTGCCGCCCGCGGGCACGAGCAGGGTGCGTACGTCGGGGGCCTGCTCGAGCACCTCGAGCCCGAGCGTGCCCTGGCCGGCCACGATGTCGGCGTGGTCGAACGGGTGGATGAGCACCGCGCCCGTCTCGGAGGCGAACGCCTGGGCCCGCTCGAGCGCCTCGTCGATGGTGGCGCCGCCGGTGACGACCTCGGCGCCGTAGCCGCGGGTGGCCCGCTCCTTGGGGATCGCCGCCCCCTCGGGCATGAACACCGTGGCCGTGATGCCGAGCATCCGCGCGGCGAGGGCGACGCCCTGGGCGTGGTTGCCCGCGGAGGCGGCGACCACGCCCGCCCGCTGCTGCTCCTCGGGCAGGCGCGAGATGCGCAGATAGGCGCCGCGGATCTTGAACGAGCCGGTGCGCTGCAGGTTCTCGGCCTTCAGGTGCACCGGGCCCTCGGCGAGCGCCGAGAGCCAGCGCGACTCCTCCATCGGGGTCTCGATCGCGACGCCCTCGAGCGCCCCGCGCGCCTCCCGGATCTGCTCGGCGGACACCTTCGGCACCGTGGGCTGTGCCTCCTCGCCCGGCGCACCGGCCGGCTGGGTGGACGTCATCGCTCCTCCTCGCTCCGCTCGCCATCCTCCGCCTTCCCGGAGGGTCCCGCATCGTCGGGGGCCACGTCGACGTCGCCGGCGACCACCCCGGCGGGCTCGGCCCCCACGGGGCTGCGACCCGTGAGGTGCAGCACGACCGCGTTGCCGGCCGCCACGAGCGGCACCGCGATCAGCGCGCCCGCGATGCCGGCGGTGACGATGCCGGCGCCGAGCGCCAGCACGACGCCCAGCGGGTGCACCGAGACGAACCGGCCCATCAGGAAGGGTTGCAGCACGTGGCTCTCCACCTGCTGCACCAGCACCACGCCGGCGAGCATCAGCAGCGCCGTGACCGGCCCGGCGTCCACGAGCGCCACGAGCACCGCCACGCCCCCGGCGACGGTCGCGCCGAGCAGCGGCACGAAGGCGCCGAGGAACACCAGGACGCCGATCGCGAACACCAGCGGCACCCCGAGCACGGCGGCGACGATCATCACCCCGATCGCGTCCACGAGCGCGACGAGCACGGTGGCGCGCACGAACTGGGTCAGCGAGATCCAGGCGACCCGCCCCGAGTCGTCCAGGCGCTCGCGCGCCGCGCGGGGCGCCAGGCGCACGCACCAGCCCCAGATCCGCTCGCCGTCGGCAAGGAAGAAGAAGGTGGCGAAGAGCACGATGAAGAAGCCGGCGAGCACGTTGCCGAGCGCCACGCCGACCTCGGTGACCTGGCCGAGCGCCGCGTTGTCGCGGGTGCTCGCGAGCAGGGACTGCTGGGCGTCGCCGATCCACCCCTCGACCTGCGTGTCGCTCGCGTTGAGCGGGCCGTCCTGCAGCCACTGGCGGATCTGGCCGAGGCCCTCCGCCACCTGGTCGGCGAGGTCCTGGAAGCCCTCGGCGACCTGGCGGCCCGCGAAGGTGAGCAGGACCGCGAGGGCCCCGAGACCCACGAGGACGACGATCCCGGCCGCGGCCGCGGGCGGCAGGCCGGCCCGAGAGAGCAGCCGGGACAGCGGACTGGCCAGCGCGGTCACCAGCAGCGCCACGGCGAGCGGCACGGTGAGCAGCGCGAAGTAGGCCATCAGCCACAGCACGACCAGGCCGGCGGCGGCCACCAGGAGCAGGCGCCACGACCACGCGGCCGCGACCTCGACGCCCCGGGGCACGGCAGGGCCACCCGGCGCGCGGCCGGCGGGGCCCCGCTCGGTGGTCGACTCCCCGGGGCTGCTCACGCCGGACAGGCTAGACCCGCTCGTCACTGCGGGACGTCATACGGTCCGGTCGTCATGGCGACCGCTTCGTATGACGTCCCGGCGCCGGCACGGGCGCGGGGGCGCGCGTTCAGCCCAGCGCCTGGTCGAGGTCGGCGACCAGGTCGTCGCCGCTCTCGATGCCCACGCTCAGGCGCACCAGGTCGGCGGGCACCTCGAGCTCGGTGCCGGCGACGCTGGCGTGCGTCATCCGCCCGGGGTGCTCGATCAGCGACTCGACGCCGCCGAGCGACTCCCCGAGCGTGAACACGCCGGTGCGCTCGCAGGTGGCCAGCGCGCGCTGCTCGCCGTCGGCGACGCGGAAGGAGACCATGCCGCCGAAGCGGCGCATCTGCCGCGCCGCGACCTCGTGGCCGGGGTGGTCGGCGAGGCCCGGGTAGAACACCTCGCTGACGCGCTCGTCGGCGCCGAGGAACTCGACGAGACGCTCGGCGTTGTCGCAGTGCCGGTCCATCCGCACGCCGAGGGTCTTCAGGCCGCGGAGCACCAGCCACGCGTCGAACGGCCCGGCGACCGCGCCGATCGCGTTCTGGTGGAAGGTCAGCGCGTCGGCCAGGGCCGGGTCGCGCACGGCGATCGCGCCGCCGACGACGTCGGAGTGGCCGCCGCAGTACTTCGTGGTCGAGTGCAGCACCACGTCGGCGCCGAGCGTCAGCGGCTGCTGCAGGTAGGGCGAGGCGAAGGTGTTGTCCACGACCAGCAGCGCGCCCGCCTCGTGGGCGACGGCCGCCGTGGCCTCGATGTCGGCGATGCCCAGCAGCGGGTTGGTCGGCGTCTCGAGCCAGACCAGCTTCGTCTCGCCGGGGCGGATCGCCGCCCGCACGGCGTCGACGTCGTGCACCGGCGCGGCCGTGTAGCCCAGGCCCCACGGCTGCTCGACCTTGTCGAAGAGGCGGTAGGTGCCGCCGTACGCGTCGGAGGGGATGACCACGTGGTCGCCGGGCCGGCAGGTCGCGCGGACCAGGGTGTCCTCGGCCGCCAGGCCGGAGGCGAACGCGAAGCCCCGCTCCCCCTCCTCGAGCGCCGCGACGGTCTCCTCCAGCGCCGTGCGGGTCGGGTTCGCGGAGCGGCTGTACTCGTAGCCGCCGCGCAGCCCGCCCACGCCGTCCTGCTTGTAGGTCGAGGTGGCGAAGATCGGCGGGATCACCGCGCCCGTCGTCGGGTCGGGGGCGTAGCCCGCGTGGATCGCCCGCGTCTCGAACCCGCCCTTGGCGGCCTCGCTGGTCCCCTGCTCCTGCTGTGCCATGCCCGCGAGCGTAGACCCCGGACGACCGGTGCCGCGCGCCGGGAACGTCGCGGGCCCTTGCGGTGTTGGGGACCATGGACGCAACGTTTCGAGGAGCTGATCGCGTGTTCACCAGCCGCCACAAGTCCACCCTGCCGACCGCCGACGAGGCCCTGGCCGGGCGCGACCACCGCCCGTTCCACCTGGCCGCCAAGCACGCCGTGCTCGACGCGCCGGTCGACACCGACGACGTGCCCGAGGGGCTCGAGGTGGCGATCTTCGGCCTCGGCTGCTTCTGGGGCGCCGAGGAGATCTACTGGCAGAAGCCGGGCGTCTGGTCGACGTCCGTCGGCTACGCCGGGGGCCACACGCCGAACCCCTCGTACGAGGAGGTGTGCTCCGGGCGCACCGGGCACACCGAGGCGATCCGCATCGTCTACGACCCCGCCGCAGGTCTCCTACGCCGACCTGGTGAGGACGTTCTTCGAGGTGCACGACCCCACGCAGGGCATGCGCCAGGGCAACGACGTCGGCACGCAGTACCGCTCGGGCATCTACTACACGACGCCCGAGCAGGAGCAGACCGCGCGCGAGCTCACCGAGGCGTACGCCGCGGAGCTGCGCCGCCGCCGCCTCGGCGAGGTCACCACCGAGATCGTCCCCGCCGGGCCGTACTACTACGCCGAGGACGTGCACCAGCAGTACCTGGCCAAGAACCCCTTCGGCTACCGCTGCCACGCCAACACCGGCGTCCGGTTCCCCGAGACCGCCTGAGCCGCCCCTGCCGGTTGGCACCGCGAGGACGCGCCCCAGCGCGTCGAGACCATGACGACCCCGAGAGCCGCGCTGGTCTAGCCGACCGGGCGCTCCATCCAGACGGAGTCGGGCCAGCCGGGCTTGAGGCCGGCCTCGCGGTGCACCTCGGCGAAGCCCTGGCGGGCGTACCAGCCGAGGGCACGGTCGTTGCCCTCGACGAACTCGAGCCGCACGCCGCCGCGGTCGGCCCCGACCAGCCCGACGAGCTCCGCGAGGACGCGCTCACCGATGCCGTCGTTCTGCCAGTCCGGGCGCACGTAGATGCCCGTGACCAGCGGCGGGTCGGGCCGCAGGTCGAGGTTGCCGATGCCGACGACCAGGCAGCCGTCCTCGTCGCAGACCTCGGCGACGACCCACGTGGTGGCGCCCAGCGACTCCTCCATGGCCTCGCGCGACCACCAGCGCTCGAGGCCGTCGCACACGTAGTCCTCGCCCGCGAACGCGTACGTCGCGGGCCACGTCGCGTGACCGACCCGGCGAATGGAGTCGGCGTCCTCGGCGCCGGCGCGCCGCACGGTGAGGCCCATGGCCGCCACCCTGCCAAACGACGCGCCCCGCCACCACCGACACCCTGAACACCACCCGTACGGACGGAGGCCCGCACCCCTCCTGCACCCGGGTGACGCACCCCCACGCCTGCGCGGGTGTGCCGGGGTTGTTCGATCGGCGAGACTGTAGGACGTGACCGAGCTACCCCGCAGAGCCGTACGCCGCACGGCGCGGCTGGCTTCCCTGCCCATCGGGTACGCCGGCCGCAACGCCGTGGGCCTCGGCAAGCGCCTCGCGGGCCGCCCGGGCGAGGCGGTGATGAGCGACATCCAGCAGCGCACCGCCGAGCAGCTCTTCCGGACCCTCGGCGAGCTCAAGGGCGGCGCCATGAAGGTCGGCCAGGCCCTGTCCATCTTCGAGTCGGTCCTGCCCGAGGAGATGGCCGGCCCCTACCGCGAAGAGCTCACCCGGCTGCAGGACGCCGCGCCGCCGATGCCGACGTCGACCGTGCGCAGCCTCCTCGCCCAGGAGCTCGGCGCCGACTGGAAGGACCGCCTCGTCTGGCTGGACGGCGGCCCCACGGCCGCGGCGTCGATCGGCCAGGTGCACCGCGCCCGCTGGCACGACGGCCGCGAGGTGGCGGTCAAGGTGCAGTACCCCGGCGCCGGCGACGCGCTGCGCTCGGACCTGCGCCAGCTCTCCCGCCTCGCGCGCACCCTCGGCCCGGCGTTCCCCGGCATCGACATCAAGCCGCTGATCGCCGAGCTGCAGGAGCGCACCGAGGAGGAGCTGGACTACCGCATCGAGGCCGAGGCCCAGCACGCCTTCGCCGAGGCGTTCCGCGGCGACCCGCACGTGGTCGTGCCCGACGTCGTCGACGCCGGCGAGAGGGTCCTGGTCACCGAGTGGCTGGAGAGCGACTACTCGTTCGCGACGGTGATCCGCGAGGGCACCCAGGCGGAGCGCGACCACTACGGGGAGCACTACGTGCGCTTCCTCTTCGAGGGCCCGCGCCGCACCGGGATGCTGCACGCCGACCCGCACCCCGGCAACTTCCGGGTCGTCCCCGACCCCGAGGGCGGTCCCGGGCGCATGGGCGTGCTCGACTTCGGCGCCGTCGCCCGGCTGCCCGAGCGGCGCCTGCCCGAGGCGATGGGTCGGCTGGTGCGCCTCGCCTCCCTCGAGGACGACGACGCGCTGATGGCCGGCCTGCGCGCCGAGGGCTTCGTGCGCGAGGGCATCACCCTCGACCCCCGCGACGTGACCGCCTACCTCTCCCCGCTCGTCGAGCCGACGAAGGTCGAGCGCTTCCAGTTCTCCCGCGAGTGGGTCCGCGAGCAGTTCGCGCGCCTCAACGACCCACGCTCCGAGGAGTTCACGGTCGCCATCAAGCTCAACCTGCCGCCGGAGTACCTGCTGATCCACCGCACCTGGGTGGGCGGCATCGGCGTGCTCTGCCAGCTCGGCACGATGGCGCCCTTCCGCGCCATCCTCGAGGAGTCCCTGCCCGGTTTCGCCGACCCGCCCGGAGGCGCCTGATCAGTACCGTCCCCACGTCCGCACGCATCGTGTCGCTGCTCCCCTCGGCGACCGAGATCCTGCAGGCCCTCGGAGCGGGCCCGCAGCTCGTCGGCGTGACGTTCGAGTGCGACGTGGCCCCCGAGTGGGGGCCGGCCGTCGTCTCCACGACGGAGCTGCCCCGCGGCCTCACGCCCGCCGAGATCGACGAGCGCGTGGCCGCGGCCCTGGCCGCGGGTGAGGACCTCTACCGACTCGACCGGGGCTCCCTGCGCGACCTCGGCGCCGACCTCGTGGTGACGCAGGACCTCTGCGAGGTCTGTGCCGTGGACGTGAGCGACGTCGGGCAGGCGCTGGCCCACCTCGGCACGGATGCCCGGGTCGTCACGCTCGACCCGCGCACGCTGGACGACGTCCTCGACACCATCTCCCACCTCGGCGCCGTCACCGGTCGCGAGGTCGAGGCCGCGGCGCTGCTCGTGCTGCTGCGCGCCCGGCTCGACCGCGTCGCGCGGCGCGTCGCCGACCGGTCGCGGCCCCGGGTCGCGGTGCTCGAGTGGACCGACCCGCCGTACGGCCCCGGGCACTGGATCCCCGAGATGGTGCGGCTCGCCGGGGGCGACCCGGTGATCGGCTGGCCGGGCGACCGGTCGCGCCGGATCGACTTCGCCGACGTCGCGGCCGCGGAGCCCGACGTGATCGTGGTCGCGCCCTGCGGCTACCGGCTCGACCTGGCCCGCGAGCTGGCCGCCGGGCTCCAGGCCCAGGACGTGCTGCCGCCGACGGCGCGCGTGCACGCGGTGGACGCCGACGCCCACTGGGTGCGCCCCGGGCCCGGGCTCGTGGACGGCATCGAGGAGCTGGCGGCCTACCTGCACCCGGAGGCCGAGGGCCCCGAGCACCCGGCTGGCTGACCCGGCTGGCTGACCCGGCTGGCTGACCCGGCCGGCTGACCCGGCGGCAGGCTCAGTCGACCCAGGACCCGCGACCCCACCGCGAGAAGAGGTCGTCGGCGGCGCCGCCCGCACCGCCGGACCCGCGCGCGCCGAGGTAGCTGCCGACGACGGCCGCCCCGAGGTCGTCCAGCTCCGGAGCCACGACGCGCCCGTCGACCCGGCGCGCCATCTGGTCGACGAACCGCGCCAGGCCCCCGTCCTCGCCGAGCCGGAAGAAGGTCGTCTGCGCCCCGAGCCGGCCGACGGCGTCGAGCTCGCGCACCGTGGCGGCCAGCGTCCGCGGGTGCGGCGGGTAGGCGAAGGCGACCTCGCCGTCGGGCTCGAGGTGCGCGGTCGGCTCCCCGTCGGTGACCACGAGCAGGACCGGCTGGGCCAGCGGGTGCTTCCGGAAGTGCCGGGCCGCCAGCAGCAGCGCGTGGTGCAGGTTCGTGCCCTTGTCCCAGCGCGCGTCGAGGGCGGTCAGCTCCTCGATCTCCATGCTCCGGGCGTGCCGGCCGAAGCCGACCAGCTGGAGCGCGTCGCCCCGGAACCGGGTGCGCACCAGGGTGTGCAGCGCCAGGGCCGTGCGCTTCATCGGCACCCAGCGGCCGTCCATCGCCATCGAGAACGAGGTGTCCACGAGCAGCGCGACGCAGGCCTGTGTGCGCGCCTCGGTCTCGCTGACCTCGACGTCGGCGATGTCCAACCGCACGGCGGGCCGCCCGGTGGCCGGGTCGCGCGGGACGCCGGCTCCGTGCCCGGCCCCACCCCCGGCGGCCGTGCGGGCGACGGCGTTGGTCAGCGTGCGGGTGACGTCCCAGGGCTCGGTGTCGCCGAACTGCCACTCCCGCGTCGCGCCGGTGCGTTCGCCGGCGGCGCCCGCCTGCCGCACGTCCCTCGCCCCGGCCCGCCCGGAGAGCCGCCGCGAGACGTCGCGCAGCAGCGCCTTGCCGAGCAGCCGCATCGCGCGCGGGGAGAGCCGGGTGCTGCCGTCGCTGCCGCGCTGCAGGTAGCCGGAGTCGCGGAGCGCGCGCTCGAGCTCGGCGAGCGTCCGCGCGTCGACGGCGGCCTGCTCGCCGAGCTGGCGCGCGAGCGCCTCGAGGTCGACGTCGTCCATCCGCGCGCCGCGGTAGGACTGGGAGAGCTGCTCGGCGAGCCGGTCGAGCTCGGCGAGGTCCTGGAGCGCGCCCGTGCCGTCACCGAGGCCGAGGCCCTCCTGGCCGTCGAACTGCTCGGAGCCCGACCAGTCCTCGCCCGGTCGCAGGGCCTGGAGGTTCGCGTCGAGCCGGTCCAGGGACGCCATCAGCCGGGGCGACCCGAAGGCCTGCGCGGACAGCTCCATCAGCTCCTGCCGCTGCTCGGGCGTCATCGACGCGAGCATCCGCTGGGCGGCGGCGGCGCGCTGCGCGAGCGCGTCGAGCAGCTCGTCGAGGTCCCGCGGCTGCTCGGGGAAGGACTCCCCGTGCCGGCTCATGAACTCCTCGAAGTCCGCCTGGGTGTCCTCCCCGCGGGCCCGCTTCTCGAGCAGCTCGTTCAGGTCGTCGAGCATGGCGTCGACGGCCTCGCGGTCCTCGGGGGTGGCGTTCTCGAGCGCCTGCTTCATCCCCGCGAAGCGCTGGTCGAGCAGCTCGCGGCCGAGCAGGTCCTTGATCTGCTCGTACGCCGCCCGCGCCTCGGGCGACTGCCAGTCGTAGCCGGCCAGCTCGCTGACCGCCGCCGCGGGGCTCGCCGGCAGGTCCTCGAGCTGCATCTCGCGCAGCGCGCGGTCGCCGTCGTCCATCTCCGCGTCGCGCGCCAGCTGCTTGCGCTCCTCGAGCACCGCGCGGTCCAGCAGCTCGCGCACCTCGCGCAGCGTCCCGTCGAGGTCGTGCCGACGCAGGATCTCCCGGCGCCGCTCGGCCACCCGGCCGGCCAGGTCGTCCAGCCCCCGGCGGTCGGACCCGTCGCGCCGCAGGAACTCCTGCATGGCGCGCTCCGGCGAGTAGCCCGCCATCACGTCCTCGCCGATCGCGTCCAGCGCCTCGGCGAGGTCGACGGGCGGCGCGAGCGGGTCGGGGCCTCCGGTGTAGCGGCCGTACTCCGCGCGGCGCCGCGAGCGCCGCGGGCCCGGGGGGTCAGCCATAGACGACCTCGCCGTCGCCGGACTCCTTGGCCACCTTGCGGGCGAGGAACAGCCCCTCGAGGGCGAGCTCGACCGCACCGGCGCGGGTGCCGTCGTCCCGGGCCCCGAGCCGGTCGCAGATCTGGTCGTAGACGTCGCTCTCGCCGGCCTCGCTCGGCGGCAGCGGGGGCAGGCCCTCGAGCAGCTCGCGCGCCGAGACCTGCTCGCCCGTGACGACCGTGGCGCCCGCGTCGAGCGCGGTGACCAGCGCGCCCAGATCGAGGCCGCGGAAGCGGTGCCGCACCGTCTCCGCCGTGGCCGTGCGCAGGAGGTGATCCAGCACCTGGCGCTCGCGGCCCTCCTCGCCGGCCTCGAACTCGATCTTGCCGCCGAGGACGTCCACGGCGGTCTCGAGGTCGACCACGCGGGCGACGGCGCGCTCCTCGCCGCGGCGGGTGGCGCGGTGCAGGGCGGAGGCGGCGATCGTCTCGGCCCCGGCGATCGCGAACCGCGCCGAGACGCCGGAGCGCTGGTCGACGCTCGAGGACTCCCGCAGGTGCCGGGTGAAGCGGGCCAGGATCTCGAGCAGCGCGTCGGGCACGTCCGCCACGAGCGCGGCCTCCTGGCGCACGACGGCGACCTCGTCGGCGAGCTCGAGCGGGTAGTGGGTGCGGATCTCGGCGCCGAACCGGTCGCGCAGCGGCGTGATGATCCGGCCGCGGTTGGTGTAGTCCTCGGGGTTGGCGCTGGCGACGACGAGGACGTCGAGGGGCAGCCGCAGCACGTAGCCGCGGACCTGGATGTCGCGCTCCTCCATCACGTTCAGCATCGCGACCTGGATGCGCTCGGCGAGGTCCGGCAGCTCGTTGATGGCGACGATGCCGCGGTGGCTGCGCGGGATCAGCCCGAAGTGGATCGTCTCGGGGTCGCCGAGCGAGCGCCCCTCCGCGACCTTCATGGGGTCGACGTCGCCGATCAGGTCGGCGACCGAGGTGTCCGGGGTCGCCAGCTTCTCGGCGTACCGCTCGTCGCGGTGCACCCACGTCACCGGCAGCTCGTCGCCCAGCTCGGCGGCGCGGCGCCGGGACGACGGCGTCACCGGCTCGCAGGGGTGCTCGGCCAGCTCCGAGCCCTCGATGGCCGGCACCCACTCGTCGAGCAGCCCCACGAGCGTGCGCAGCAGCCGGGTCTTGCCCTGCCCCCGCTCCCCGAGCAGCACGATGTCGTGGCCGGCGAGCAGCGCGCGCTCGAGCTGCGGGATGACCGTGGTCGCCAGGCCGTGCAGCCCGGGCCACGGGTCGCGGCCCTCGGCGAGCGCGGCCAGCAGGTTGCCGCGCAGCTCCTCACGCACCCCGCGGGGCGCGTGGCCGGCGGCGCGCAGCTCGCCGAGGGTCGTGGGTGCGGGGCGGCTCATGGGGGGCACTCCGTCAAACTACGCCCGCCCGGCAACTGTCACCGGACGGCGAAGCGGTCCACGTAGGCCAGCAGCCGCGTGAACAGCTGCGAGACCGAGACCAGGTCGGCCAGGGCCGGCTCGGGCTCGTCCGCGAGCGCGTAGAGCATCTCCTGGCCGGCGGGCGTCACCTCCGCGGCGACCCGGGCGGCCGCGCGGGCGGCGTCGCGGACGGCCGACGGCTCCACCGTCCACAGGGCGTCGAACTCGCGCTCGGCGTCGGGGCGGTCCTCCTGGCCCGGCACCTCCCAGGCGGTCAGCGCGACCGGCAGGTCGCGGCTGTCGCAGATCACCGTCCACTCGCGACGCATGGGCGAGTCCTCGGCGAGGGGCACCCGGGCGACGTGGCCGGGGCGCGGGACCTCCGTGACGTCGTCGTCGAAGTCGGCGAAGGCCAGCGTCGCGGCGGCCACGCGGGCCAGCTCCCGCCACCGGGGCTCGGCGGCGCTCCAGTAGCGCTCCGTCTGGAAGGCGCCCATGATCCGCGGACGCTCGGCGCGGGCGCAGAACTCGTCCTCGATCGCCCAGCTCAGTGCGAGCAGCGTGCGCTTGCCCATCCGCTGCACGGGCAGCTCGGGGTGGGTGCGGCGGAGCTCCGCGAACACCGAGCGCGGCGGCGGCTGCACCGACCGGCGGAGGTCCGCGAGCGCGCCGGCGATGGCGACGTCGAGGCGGACCCCGTCCTCCCGGCGCCGGACGACGTCGCGGACGGCGTCAACGGTCTTCTCGTCGTAGCGGCGGTGCCCGCTGTCGCGCCGCTCGGGCGTCGGGAAGCCGTGCCGGCTCTCCCAGGCACGCAGCGTCGCGGCGCTCACGCCGGTGCGCTCGGCGATGTCGCCGATGGCCAGGGCGTCGGGCTTCGACGGGGACTCGGCGGATTTCTTCGACAACGTGTTCACATTTACATCCTAGACCTATACATTCAGCACAGCAACACCGCACCGGCAGAGCCAGATCCGACACCGGCACCCTCGGCACGAGAGGAGCAGCACCATGTCCATGAGCACACAATCACCCGGCAGCAGCGAGGAGGTCGTCGACTGGACGGACCTCGGTCGCAAGATGTGGGAGTTCCTCACCGGCCGCAACGCGGCGATCCACTATTCGTTCGAGGACATGTCCGTCGAGGTGCCGCGCGACACCGGCAGCCAGGCGCCCCGCGCGACGTGGAAGCTCGACGGCACGCTGACCGTGACGACCACCGACAACGCCACGCGAGGCTGACCATGCCGACGACGGTGGCCGCGGACCTGTGCTTCCAGGTCGACGTGCCCGGGGGCCGCACGGCCATGGGCCACCTGCACGGCGGCGGCAGCGACCTGCGCCTCGACATCGACGACCCGACGCTCTTCGCGGGCGCCGGTGACGCCCCCGCGATCCGTGAGCTGGCGGAGGAGCTCGCGGCCCGCCGCATCCGGATCCGCGTCCACGCCGACGGCAAGCACCTGATCTCGCTCGGCCACGTGACAGCCCCCTGGTGGCAGCGCCGCCTCACGCGGTCGCCGCGGGTCAGGATCGGCAGCCTGCGGGGCGCCTGGACGTCGGCCCGCGCCCGCACCAGGGGCGTGCAGCCGGTGCTCCCGGACCAGGACATGATGCCGCCCACGACCCTCTCGCCCGTGTTCCCGACGTTCGGGCGCCGGGCGCGCCGGGTGACGACGACGCACGACCCGTCCCGCGGCGGCAGCCCCCGGCTGGTGCTGGTCAAGCAGGACGTCCGGGGCGGCGAGCGCCTGCCGGTGTTCTGGCTCGGCGCCGAGGTCGTGATCGGGTCCGACCCCGGCTGCGACATCGTCCTGCCCCGCCTTGCGCCGCGGCACGCCGTGGTGCGGCACGACGAGGACGACGAGTTCGTCATCGCGCCGCTCGACGGGGCGACCCGCGTCCACGGCAACCTCGTCGAGAGCCAGATCCTGCGCACGGGTTCGCGGGTGATGGTCGGCGACCACCGGCTCGTCTTCCGGCGTGAGGAGTACGCCGACCACGGCCGGCCGTACGGCGGTCGCGTCGGCGGTGAGCTCGGGCACCAGCGCAGCCAGGCGCCGCGGCAGCGGCCGCGGTCCGAGTAGTCGCGGTCAGACCGACCGGGCCCGCCCCGGGCCCGCCCGGCGGCGGCGAGGGGATCGCGCGCCGGGGACCCGCGGCGGAGCAGGGCTCAGACGGCTTCCATGCGATAGCCGACCCCGCGCACCGTGCGGATGAGCCGGGTCGCCCCCTTGCCGTCGCCGAGCTTGCGGCGCAGGTTGCCGATGTGCACCTCGACGAGATGCGTGTCGTTGACCCACTCGTTGCCCCACACCGAGCGCAGCAGCGCCTCGCGGCTCCACACGCGGGTCGGCGTGCGCATCAGCTCGGCGAGCAGGTCGAACTCGGTGCGGGTCAGCGCCAGCTCCTCGCCCGCGCGCATGGCGCGGCGGCCCTCGACGTCGACCGTGAGCTCGCCGTGCTGGAGCACCTCGGAGGTCTCCTCCTCCGCGTCCTCGGTGCTGATCCCCCGCCGCGGCCGGCGGAACATCGCGTTCACGCGCGCCTTGAGCTCGCGGGGCGAGAAGGGCTTGCCGAGGAAGTCGTCGGCGCCTGTCTCCAGGCCGATGAGCCGGTCGACCTCCTCGTTGCGCGCGGTGACCATCACGATGTAGGCGTCGCTGAACTCGCGGATCCGGCGGCAGGCCTCGATGCCGTCGAAACCGGGCAGCCCGAGGTCGAGGGTGACGAGGTCGGGGTCCGAGCCCCGCGCGGTCTCCACCGCCGCGCGGCCGTCGGAGGCGGTGGCCACGACGAAGCCCTGTGAGGAGAGCGTCAGCTGGATGAGCTCCCGGATGTCCGCATCGTCCTCGACGACCAGGGCCCGGCGGTCCACTCCATTCTCCATGGCGCGCATCCTGCCACGATCGCCATGCGGGCCACCGCAACAACCGCGCAGTCGCCCCGGCGGCGCCGCGGCCTGCCGGGCCCGCCGCCGGGCCGGGAACGGGGCCCCGGTGGGCGCGTGGGCGTGCCTCAGCCCGCGTCGTCGCCCGCCGTGGCCGGGCGGTGCCGGGGGGCCAGCGGGCGCGTGTCGTCGCCCGCCGGGTCGCGCCCACGCAGCCCGGACGCGTCCGGCGGCGGGCGCTCGCGGGCTGCCCCGTCGACGCGCCCGTCGAGCGGCACGTCGATCGGCACGTCGATCGGCGGCTCGGCCCGGGTGTCGACCGGGGTGTCGACCGGGGTCTCGATCGCCATGGTCGCCGCGCGGTCGTCGAAGACCACGCGCACCGTCTGGAACCCCTTGTGCCGCTGGGCGCGGGCGTACGAGGCATACGCCCGCCGATCAGCGTCCGTCAGGTCCACCGCGTCGGTGAAGGGGGTCAGCAGCGCCCGAGGCCACAACCGGCGGGCGAGCACCACGTTGACCTCCATGCCCACCACGGCCATCAGCGACGCGAGGTAGAGCAGGCCGACCAGGCCGAGCACCAGGCCGAAGGTCGGGTTCATGCCGCTGGTCTCGGCGAGAACCCGGGTGACGTAGAGGGCGCCGAGGATCTGCAGGCCCTGCCAGAGCAGCGCCACGACGACGGCGCCCGGCAGCGCCGCCCCGATCCCGTGCTGGCGAGCGGCGGCGAGGCGGAACAGCACCGTGAGCATCGCCGCCACGGCCGCCACGGTGAGGCCGTGGATGGTCCAGCGCGTCACGGGTCCGAGCTCGGCGGAGATCAGGTCGCTGTTGGAGCCGACCGCGGAGGCGATGGTCAGCGCGAGCACCGCGACGCCGGAGGCGATCAGCAGGAGCAGGCTCTTGAACCGCAGCAGGAACGGGTTCGGGCGGCTGTTGCGCGGCACGGCCCAGGTCACGTTCATGGCGTTCTGCAGGCCCTGCCCCAGCCCCATCGACCCGTAGAGCGCCGTAAGCGACCCGACGACCACGCCGAGCGTGCTCCCCTGCAGCCCCTCGGGACGGCCCAGCTCGTCGCCGATGATCGGGAACTGGGCCAGTGCCGAGTTCAGCGCCGACCGCTCGAGCTCCGGGTTGCCCTGCAGCACGAAGCCGGCGATCGAGCTCGCGAGCAGCAGCAGCGGGAAGATCGCGATGAAGGCGTAGAAGGTGATGATCGCCGAGAGGTAGGTGCCCTGGTCGTCGAAGAACTTGTAGATGACGGCGAGCGGCACCCCGACCACGGGGTGCCGGCGCTGGAAGCCGTCCAGCTTCTCGTGGCCCGCCATGTGCCTACCGTACGAGGCTCGCGGCCCCGGGGGGCTCAGCCCCAGAGCCCGAGCACGTCTCCGCCGATCCGCACGATGAAGGCACCCACGACGACGACGAAGAAGACCCGCACGAATCCCGTGCCCCGGCGCACCGCCGTGCGGGCGCCCACCCACGCCCCGAGCACGTTGCCGGCGCCCATCAGCAGGCCCACCTTCCACAGCACCGCACCCTGGGGCACGAAGACCGCCAGCGCGGCGATGTTGGTCGCCCAGTTGGCCAGCCGCGCCTTGGCCGAGGCCTCGAGGAAGGAGTAGCCGAGCACGCCGACCAGCGCGATCACGAAGAAGGAGCCCGTGCCGGGCCCGAGGATGCCGTCGTAGAACCCGACGGCCAGGCCGGTGCCCACGGCCGCGAGCAGGTGGTGCCGCGGGTGGAACCTGAGCGCCGTCTCCCCGCCCAGCTGCGGGCGGCGGAGCACGACGCCGCCGACGACGACCATCGCGACGAGCACGACCGGGTCGAAGGCCGACCGGGGCACCTGCGAGGCGAGCAGGGCGCCGCCGACCGAGCCCAGGAAGGCGCTGGCCATCAACGGCAGGAAGGTGCGCGGGTCGGGTTTCACGCGGCGGTAGTAGGTGGCCGAGCTGGCCGTCGTGCCGCAGACCGAGGCGATCTTGTTGGTCGCGAGCAGCTGCACGGGCGACGCGCCCGGCAGGCCGACCACCAGCGCGGGCAGCTGGATCAGCCCGCCCCCGCCGACGACGGCGTCGACGAACCCTGCGGCCAGCGCGGCGAGCACCAGCAGCAGGAGGACGTCCGTGGTCGGGTCGGCCACCTACGAGCGGACGTCGTCGGGCAGCGAGCGGGTGCGGTCCGGCAGGAAGCCCTGCGAGATGGCCCAGCGCACCGCCTGACTGCGCCGGGAGACCCCGATCTTGCGGTAGGCCGTGCGGATGTAGGTCTTCACGGAGTTGATGCTCAGGTAGGCGCGGTCGGCGATCTCCTGGTTGCTCAGGCCCGAGGCGATGAGGCCCACGATCTCCGCCTCGCGCTCGGTCAGGCCCGCCGCGCGCCCGGGCCAGTCGCGCCCCGCGGCGTCGGTGGAGCCGTTGTCGGGCACCCGGACGACGTCCCCGCGGCAGACCCGCTCGAGCGCGCCGACGAGCTCCAGCGCGCTGGCGGACTTGCAGACGTAGCCGTGCGCGCCGCGGCGCAGCACGTCCTCGACGACCGCCCGGTCGGAGGCCCAGCTGTAGACCACGACCCGGGCGCCGCTCCCGCGGATGCCGGCAACCAGGTCGGCCCGCTCGGATCGCGAACGCGGCTGGGCGAAGGTGTCCCAGAGCACCACGTCGACGTCCCGGATGACCGGTTTGCGGGCGTCCATCTCCAGCACCTGCACGCGGTCGGAGAAGGGCGCGAGCATGCCGTGGAGCCCCTGCACCACGACCTCGTAGTCGTTCAGGATGGCAAGCCGCAGCGCCGACACGCCGCCCTCCCGTCGTCGAACGCCCCGCGGTCGTGGCTCCTCACGGAGCGGGTGCGCAGCGCCCAAGGTAGCCCCACGCCCGGCGCCGGACCAGTCGGCCCGCGTCGGCGGTGAGGCGCCCTGCGGGCGACGGGCGGCGCCACGGGCGGTGCCACGGAGGTCGGCGGGCGTCCGGCGGGGCTCAGGCGCGGGCCAGGTGGATCAGGAGGTCCTGCCGCGTGAGGACGCCGACCGGCTTGCCGTCCTCGTGCACGAGGACCGCGTCCGCCTCCTCGAGCATGGCCAGCGCGGCGGTGACGGGCTCGCCCGAGCCGAGGCCTGGCAGCGGCGCCGACATGTGCTGCTCGACGCGGTCGGCCAGCTTGGCGGTGCCGGCGTACAGGGCCTCCATCAGGTGACGCTCGGAGACCGATCCCGCGACCTCGGCGGCGACCACGGGCGGCTCGGCGGCCACGACGGGCATCTGCGAGACGCCGTACTCCTGCAGGATCTGCACGGCCTCGGCGATCGTCTCCGTGGGGTGGGTGTGCACGAGGTCGGGCATCCGACCGTCCTTGCCGCGCAGCACCTCGCCGACGGACTGCGTCCCGCGCTCGTCGTCCCCGGTGGTGGCAAAGCCGTAGCGGGCCAGCCAGTCGTCGTTGAAGACCTTGGTCAGGTAGCCGCGACCGGAGTCCGGCAGCAGCACGACGATGACGGCGTCCTCGCCCTCCGGGGTGCCGGCGAGCTCGTGGGCCAGCTGGCGCGCGGCGAAGGCGGCCATGCCGCAGGAGCCGCCGACGAGCAGCGCCTCCTCGCGGGCGAGGCGGCGGGTGAAGGCGAACGAGTCGCCGTCGGAGACCTCGATGATGCGATCGGCGACGTCGCGGTCGTAGGTCTCCGGCCAGAAGTCCTCGCCGACGCCCTCGACGAGGTAGGGGCGGCCGCCGCCGCCCGAGTAAACCGAGCCGGCCGGGTCGGCGCCCACCACCTGGACCGTCGCGGAGCGCTCCTTGAGGTAGCGACCGACGCCGGAGATCGTGCCGCCGGTGCCCACGCCGGCGACGAAGTGGGTGACCCGGCCGTCCGTCTGCTCCCAGATCTCGGGGCCGGTGGTCTCGTAGTGGGAGCGCGGGTTGTGCGGGTTGGAGTACTGGTCGGGCTTCCAGGCGCCCGGCTCACCGGCCAGGCGGTCGGAGACCGAGTAGTAGGAGTCCGGGTGGTCCGGCGGCACGGCCGTCGGGCAGACCACCACCTCGGCGCCGTAGGCGCGCAGCACGTTGCGCTTGTCCTCGCTGACCTTGTCGGGGCAGACGAAGACGCAGTGGTAGCCCTTCTGCTGGGCGACCATCGCCAGGCCGACGCCCGTGTTGCCGGAGGTCGGCTCGACGATCGTGCCGCCGGGCTGCAGCGCGCCCGAGGCCTCGGCGGCCTCGACCATGCGGGTCGCGATGCGGTCCTTCACGGAGCCGCCGGGGTTCAGGTACTCGACCTTGGCGAGCACGAGGGGGCCGGACCCGCCGGTGGGCGGGAGGTCGAGAGAGGTGTCGAGGCGCACCAGCGGGGTGTTGCCGATGAGCTCGATGACGGAGTTCGCGTAGTCCACCCGCACAGGCTAGGACCCCGGTGCCTACAGTGTCGCCGTGGGGAAAGCCGGTGCCGCGCGCAAGCTCGCCTCGGCCGCCGTCTTCGGCGGCGGCGGGCTCTCCGCGCTGGGCGGCGGGCTGTACGGCGTGCTCCGCGTCGAGGCCGCCCTCGCCCGCAAGACCATCGGCGAGCCCGCGGACGACGACGTGCCCCCCGACGCCACCGGCTGGTACGGGCGCTCCCGCCCCGGCCCCGCCGTCAAGGTCGCGCTGCTCGGCGACTCCAGCGCCGCGGGGTACGGCGTCGAGCGCGTCGAGGAGACCCCCGGCGCGCAGCTCGCCTCGGGTGTCTCCCACCACGCCGACCGGCGGGTCTACCTGCGCGAGTTCGCGGTCGTGGGGGCGCGTTCCTCCGACCTGGCTGCGCAGATCGACCGCGCGCTGCCGATCGAGCCCGACGTGGCCGTGATCCTGATCGGCGCGAACGACGTCACCCACCGGGTGCTGCCGCGGCAGTCCGTCGCGGACCTGTGCGAGGGCGTGATCCGGCTGCGGGAGGCCGGCGTCGAGGTCCTCGTGGGCACCTGCCCGGACCTCGGCACGATCAAGCCGATCGCCCCGCCGCTGAAGCAGATCGCCCGCACGTGGTCGCGGCGCCTCGCGGCGGCGCAGACGATCGGGGTGCTCGAGGCCGGCGGCCGCACCGTCTCGCTGGGCTCGGTGCTCGGCCCCGAGTTCGCGGCCGCGCCGGCGATCCTCTTCGGCCCGGACCGCTTCCACCCCTCGGCCGAGGGCTACCGGCAGATGGCCGCGGTGATGCTCCCCTCGACCCTGGCCGCCCTCGGCCTGGCGCCGGAGGAGGAGCTCAAGCCGGAGGCGTACCGCGGCGAGGGCGTCCTGCCGATCACCGCCGCGGCCCTCGCGGCCGTCGAGGTGCCCGGCACCGAGCTGGACGGCACCGAGGTCGCCGGCGCCCGGCGCGGCGTCCGGGGTCTGTGGGTCGAGCTGCGGCACCGCCGCCGCCGCGTCGACTCGGAGACCGAGTCGCCCCAGGAGTCCGAGGAGTCCGACCAGGCCTCCCCCGCGGGCGAGCCGGCGTGACCTGGAGGCACCCGATCACCGGGAGCCGTTCGCTGGTCGGGTAGGGCGCCCGACCCCCGAGCATCGGCGCGCGCACGACGAGGGCCCCGGACCAGCAGGTCCGGGGCCCTCGTTCCCTGCGGGGCTGGGCGAGGCCGAGGCCCCGCCGAGCTGCGCCGGCGTACCGGCGTCAGCGAGGGGTCACTCCGACTGCAGGATGGCCAGCAGGCGGAGCAGGTTGGTGTAGATCCAGACCAGGCTGACGGTCAGCGCGAACGCGGCTCGCCAGGACTCCCGCTCCGGCAGCCCGTAGGCCACGCCCTTCTCCACGAAGTCGAAGTCCAGGAGCAGCATGAAGATGCCGAGCGCCAGGCCGGCGACGGAGAAGAGCACGCCCATCCCGCCGAAGCCGAAGATCCCGATGGAGGCACCGAACATGCCGAGGATGATCTCCATGAACGACAGGGCGACCATGCCGAACATCGCCGCGATCACCCCGCGGCGGAACTTGTCGCTGACCGAGATGTTGAAGAACTTGTACGCCGCCAGGGTGCCGGCGAAGGCCGCGAACGTGCCGAAGACGGCCGGGGCGACGATGCCGCCGCCCGCGTACGCGTCGAGGATCTTCGAGAACGAGCCCAGGAACAGGCCCTCCAGCACGGCGAACGCCATCACCAGCGCCGGGGAGATGACCTTCTTGAACGAGTTCACCATCGAGAGGGCGAAGGCGCCGAGGCTGCCGATCGTCGCGGCCGCGAACAGGGGGCCGGCGGCGCCCTCGGAGAGCTCGGGGGTCATGACCCAGGTGATGACAGCGACCACCACGGCGATGCCGATGGTCACGGCACTCTTCTGCACGACGCTGTCGATCGTCATGGGGGCGCCTTCGCGCCCGGAGCCGGGGACGTGCGTCGGCGGCTGCTGCTGGTAGTCCTGGGTGGTGGTGCCGCCGCCCTGGGTGGCGGTGCCGCCGCCCTGGGCGATCCCCCAGCTGGAGGGGCTGCCGTAGCCGCTCGCACCCTTCCCGTTGAACTCACTCGAGTTGCGGAACACGGGGTTGTTGCTCTGCATGGTCTCTCCTCAAGAGGCCGGATGTGAGTCGTCGTTCGACGCTCACCGTCGGGACCAGTCTCGCAGTCCCACGACAGGTACAGCGTACCGGCACTCGCGCCTGTTCCCACGGGACCTGAACTTTCGCTGAGCGCCGCGCCGCTCGCCGTCGGAGGCTCGTGGCCATCGATGGACCGGGGCGGCCGCACGCGCCATGCTGGCCTTGACCAGACCAGGGGGCCGCGATGACCACACGACGCCGCATCGCCCAGCCGCAGCCGCCCGCCGGGGAGCCGCCGGCCGCCGTCGCCGCCGACGTCGCCGCCATGACCACCGCCGTCGGCGCCGAGCTGCCCGACAAGCGCGCGGACAACCTGCTCGTCGGGACCTGGAACATCCGCGCCTTCGCCCGGCTCACCGACAAGTGGCAGGTCGAGGAGGACGACAGCCCCCGCCGCGACTGGCACGCGCTGGCCTGCATCGCGAGCGTCGTGGACCGGTTCGACGTGACCGCCGTCCAGGAGACCCGGCGCAACACGACCGCGCTGATGGGGCTGCTGACCCTGCTCGGGCCGCACTACCGGACGCTGCTCTCCGACGTGACCGAGGGCAAGCCGGGCAACCAGGAACGGCTGGTCTACGTCTACGACTCCCGCCGGGTGCAGCCATCCGGCCTGGTGGGCGAGCTGGTGCTGCCGGACGTCGACGGCACGCTGCGCCGGCAGTTCGCCCGGACGCCGTACGCGGCCGGGTTCCGGCGCAACGGTGTCGAGGTGACGCTGACGACGGTGCACGTGATCTGGGGCAAGGATCCCCGCGACCGGGTGGCGGAGCTGCGGCACTTCGCGGAGTGGATGCGGGAGTGGGCCGACCGCCCGCAGGACTGGAACGACAACCTGCTCGTGCTCGGCGACTTCAACCTCGACCGGCTCGACGACCCGCTCTTCGAGGCGTTCGCCAGCACCGGCCTGCGCCCGCCCGAGGAGCTGAACGGCGTGCCCCGCACCGTCTTCGACAACGACAAGGAGCACCACCACTACGATCAGGTGGCCTGGTTCGTGGACGACCCGGAGACCTCGCCGGAGCCGCTGCTGCGCGGGCTGGTGCCGACCGGACGCGCCGGGTCCTTCGACTTCCTGCCGCACGCCTTCGAGCACCTCGACCGCCGGGACGTCTCGTGGCGGATCAGCGACCACTACCCGCTCTGGGCGGAGTTCGAGACGTCGGAGGCCTGACCTCTCGGCCGCGCCCGGTTCCGCAAGCGTTGAATTAGGCTGGACGCATGGCAGACGCCGCGAGCAGCGCCGGCCCCGGACGCCGCGTCGGGACCAGCACCACGCGCGCCGCCATCGCCTCGGCCGCGCAGGCGCAGTTCGCGGCACTGGGCTACGACGGTGCGAGCCTGCGCGCGATCGCCCGCGAGGCGGGCGTCGACCCGGCGCTGATCACGTACTTCTTCGGGTCCAAGCAGCGGCTCTTCGCCGAGGTCGTCGCGCTGCCGGTGGAACCCGACGCGGTGCTGGCGCAGGTGCTCGGCGGCGACCACGCCGAGGTCGGCGCCCGCATGGCCCGGCTGCTGACGGGGATCCTCGGTCAGGAGGGGCCGCGCACGCGGTTCGTGGCGATCATCCGCTCGGCGTCCCAGTCCGACGAGGTGGCGGCGGCGCTGCGCGACCGGGTCACGCGGGACGTGCTCGAGCCCGTCGCCGCACGGGTGCAGGAGCAGGTGCGCGCGCAGCGCGGCGACACCGCGGCGGACGACGACGAGGTCCGGCGCGAGGCCCGCCTCCGCGCCGGTCTCGTGATGTCGCAGGTCGCCGGGATGGTCTTCGCGCGCCACGTCATCGGGCTCGACGCGCTCGCCGACGCCCCCGCCGACGAGCTGGCGCGCGCCCTGGCGCCCACGCTGCAGCGCTACCTCGCCGAGGACCTCTGACCGTCGCGCCCGGCAGCCGCCCCGGCGCGGAGCCGCGGCCCGGTGCGGCGCGTCGCGGCGCGGCGCGGCGCGGCGCGGCGCGCGGACGTCATACGAGACGGTCGCGATCACGACCGCAACGCATGACGCTGTGCGAAGACGTCATTCGGGGCGGTCGCCATCGCCGCCGATCCGTATGACGTCCGCCCGGCGACCGGCAGCGCGGGACTCGCGCCCACTCGGCGTGCCCCCGCTGGGACTCGAACCCAGAACGCGCCGCTTTTAAGGCGGCTTCCTCTGCCAGTTGGGATACGGGGGCCGGGCCGAGGCTAGCCGCGCCGCCGGGGCGGCCTCGTCAGGGCTGCGAGTCGCTGAGCCCGGCGAGCGTGGCGGCCCGCCCGAGGACGTCGTCCAGCATCGCCGGGGTCAGGCGCCCGGTGAACGTGTTGTGCTGGCTGGGGTGGTAGCTGCCGAGCAGCACGACACCCTCGCCCGGGATTCGCGCCGCCTCGGCGGGAGGGAGCTGCACCTCGGCGCCGTGGCCGAACCTCGGCCGCGGCGACGGCACCGCGAGCCCCAGCCCACCCTTCCCGCTGGGCCCACCCTTCCCGCTGGGAGCCTGCTTCCCGCTGGGACCACCCAGGCCGCGGAGCGCCGCGGCCCAGCCGAACGCCCCGAGCGCCACCACGACGCGCATCGTCGGCGCGAGCAGCTCCAGCTCGCGCACCAGCCACGGCGCGCAGGCGTCGCGTTCGTCCGGGGTCGGCTTGTTCTGCGGCGGCGCACAGCGCACGGCGGCGATCATCCGCGTGCCGCGCAGCCGCTGTCCGTCGCCGGCGTGCGTGCTGGTCGGCAGCGCCGCGAGTCCGACGCGGTGCAGGGAGGCGTACAGCCAGTCCCCCGACGAGTCGCCCGTGAAGTTCCGTCCGGTCCGGTTCGCCCCGTGCGCCGCGGGGGCGAGCCCGACCACCACCAGCCGCGCCTGCGGGTCGCCCCACCCGGGCACGGGCCTGCCCCAGTAGGGCTCGCCCGCGAACGACGCCCGCGGCGAGGCCGCCACCTCCTCGCGCCAGCGCACCAGGCGACGGCAGGCGCGGCACACCGAGACGGCGGCGTCCAGCCCGTCCGGGCCGTCGAGCCCGCCGACCGCCGCGGCCGTCCTCCGGACCCGCGCCGCCGTGCCCGCCACCGGCGTGGTCGCGTCGGCGTCGTCGCCCGGCCAGCCCGCCCCCGGCGGGACCGGCGACTCGAACGCCTCCCCCGTCACCGGGTGCGGACGGGGCTCGCTCACGTCCGCGGCGCGGCCGGCAGGTCGTCGACCAGCGACCAGGCGATGCCCTCGAGGATGTCCGCCTCCGAGACGCGCAACCGGTCCACCCGCGCCCGACGCAGCACCCGCGCCAGCACGAGCGCCCCCGCGTCGATCACGTCGGCGCGGCCGGGGTGCATGTAGCCCAGCGCCCGCCGCTCGCCGGCGGTCATCGCGACCAGACGTTCGGCGAAGGCGACGGCGTCCGCCACCGCCAGGTCCGCCTGGTCGATCGCCTCCGCGTCGTACGCCGGCAGGTCCAGCACCCCCGCCGCGACGGTCGTCACGGTGCCGGCGATGCCGAGCACGGTCCGCGCCGAGGACACGTCGACCACCCGCTCGGCCTCGTCCAGCGCGGCGTCGATGTCGGCGACGCACGCCGCGATCTCCTCCGCGGTCGCCGGGTCGGAGTGCAGCCGCCGCTCGTGCAGCCGCACCGACCCGACGTCCATGCTGTGCGCGGCAGCCGGCCCCGTCGCGGGGTCGCCCAGCACCAGCTCGGTCGAGCCGCCGCCGATGTCGACGACCAGCACCGGGCCCGGCGGGGTGCCGCGCAGGTTCCGCACCGCCCCGGCGAAGGCCAGCGCCGCCTCGTCGGCCCCGGAGAGCACCTCGGGCTCGACGCCGATCCGCTCGCGCACGCCGGCGGCGAACACCGTCGCGTTCGCCGCGTCGCGGGTCGCCGAGGTGGCGCAGAAGCGCACCCGCTCGGCGCCGTGCTCGGTGATCAGCCGCCCGTACTCGTCCAGCGTCGCGAACGCCCGCTCCAGCGCCTCGTCGCCCAACCGGCCGGTGCGGTCGACACCCTGGCCGAGCCGCACCATCCGGGTCTCGCGCACCGCCACCGACGGGAGGTCCCCGACCAGCAGCTTCAGCGTGTTCGTGCCGCAGTCGATCGCGGCGACCGTGGTCACGCGCCCCCTCCCGCCGCGTCCTCCGGGGGAGGCTCGACGCACGGGCCGCCCTCCCACCAGGCGCCGAGCTCGTCGAGCACCTCGTCGCCGAGGGGGTTCGCGCCCCGGCCCTGCGCCAGCGCCTGGCCGGCCAGCACGTGCAGGCACTTCACGCGGTCGGGCATCCCGCCCGCGGAGACGCCCTCGATCTCGGGCACCTCCCCCAGCTCCGCGCGCGCGGCCAGGTAGCGCTCGTGCGCCCGCGCGTAGGCCGCCGCCAGCGCCGCGTCCTCGCCCAGGCGCTCCTCCATCTCGCGCATCCGACCGGAGCCCTCGAGGGTGCCGATGCGCGAGGCGGCGCGCGGGCAGGTCAGGTAGTAGGTGGTCGGGAACGGCGTGCCGTTGGGCAGCCGCGGCTCGGTGGTCACGACGTCGGGCAGGCCGCAGCCGCACCGGTGCCCCACCGCGTGGACGCCGCGGGGCTCGCGGCCCAGCTGCGCGGCGACCGCCGCGGTGTCGCGCGGGTCGACGCCCACGCTCAGCCGCCGTCCTTCGGCTGCGGCGGCGCCTGCAGGCGCCGCGCCGGGCTGTCCGAGGTGTCGGGCGGGTCGCCGGCCAGCTCGACCGAGGACCAGCCCCGCTCCCACCACGCCGGCGGCACGGGGTCCGGCACGACCGTCTCCGGGTCGGTGAGCTCGGTGCTGGCGTCCAGCGGCTCGCCGTCGGGGCCGATCACCTGGAAGCCCGTCTCCCCCGGCATCAGGTAGCCGAACCGCTCACGGGCCTGGGCCCGCACGTAGCTGTCGTCGTCCCAGCGCCGCTTCTCCCGCTCCAGCCGGTCGATCGCCTCCGCGCGGGCGGCGATCTGGTCCTTCAGGTCGCCGATGTGCGCGCGCTGGTCGAGGTGGGCCCGCATCGACGAGGCGTAGGAGACCGCCAGCACGGCGAGCACGAGCACCAGCACCGCGGCACGGCCGGTGAACCGTGAGCGCACCTCGCGGCCGACGGCGCCCACGCGCGCGGCCGGGCGCACCCCGGTCGGCCGGTCGCCGCGCCCCTCGGGCCGGCGCGACGAGCCGGGACCGCGCCCGGGACGCACCGCGGCCCCGCGTGCCCCACGCGGGCCGATGCGTCCGCCGCCACGCGGCGTGCGCCGCTCGGCCATCAGTCGGCTCCTGCCCTCGGGTGCGCCTCGCTGTCGATCCGTCCTGCGGGCCCCATCCTGCCGGGTCTAGCCGGCGAAACGCGGGAACGCGGCCGCACCGGCGTAGCGGGCGGCGTCGCCGAGCTCCTCCTCGATGCGCAGCAGCTGGTTGTACTTCGCCACACGCTCGCTGCGCGCCGGCGCCCCGGTCTTGATCTGGCCGCAGTTGGTGGCCACGGCGAGGTCGGCGATCGTGGTGTCCTCGGTCTCGCCGGAGCGGTGGCTCATCATGCAGCGGTAGCCGTTGCGGTGCGCCAGGTCGACGGCGTCGAGGGTCTCGGTCAGCGAGCCGATCTGGTTGACCTTGACGAGCAGCGCGTTGGCCGCCCCGAGGTCGATGCCCCGCTGGAGCCGCTCGGAGTTCGTCACGAACAGGTCGTCGCCCACCAGCTGGGTGCGCTCGCCGAGCCGCCGCGTGATGCCTGCCCAGCCGTCCCAGTCGTCCTCGTCGAGCGGGTCCTCGATGGAGACGATCGGGTAGGCGTCCACCAGGTCGGCGTAGTAGTCGACCATCTGGTCGGGCTTGCGCTTCTTGCCCTCGAAGGCGTACTTGCCGTTCTCGAAGAACTCGGTGGCCGCGACGTCGAGGGCGAGGACGACGTCCTGGCCCATCCGGAGGCCGGCCTGGCCGACCGCGTCGGTGATCAGGTCGAGCGCGGCGCGGTTGCTCGGCAGCTCGGGAGCGAACCCGCCCTCGTCGCCGACGCCCGTGGCGAGGCCCTTCTTCTTCAGCACGCCCTTGAGCGCCTGGTAGACCTCGGCCCCCTGGCGCAGCGCCTCGCGGAACGTCGGCGCCCCGATCGGCGCGATCATGAACTCCTGCACGTCGACGTTGGTGTCGGCGTGGGCGCCACCGTTGAGGATGTTCATCATCGGCACCGGCAGCAGGTGCGCGTTGGAGCCGCCGACGTAGCGGAACAGCGGCAGGCCGGCGGAGTCCGCGGCGGCGCCGGCGACGGCCAGCGAGACGCCGAGGATCGCGTTCGCGCCGAGCGTCCCCTTGTTGTGGGTGGCGTCGAGCTGGAGCATCGCCTGGTCGACCACGCGCTGCTCGTCCGCCTCGAGGCCGACGAGCTCGGGCGCGAGCTGCTCGACCACCGCGGTGACCGCGCGGCCGACGCCCTTGCCGCCGTAGCGGTCCCCGCCGTCGCGCAGCTCCACCGCCTCGAACTGTCCGGTGGAGGCGCCGCTGGGCACGGCGGCCCGGGCCAGGGCCCCGTCGTCGAGCGCGACCTCGACCTCGACGGTGGGGTTGCCGCGGGAGTCGAGGATCTCGCGGGCGGTGATGGCGAGGATGGCGGCCACGGGCTGCTCCTGAGGTGCGGGTGCTGGTCGGTGTGCGATGCGGCCGGGCCGTCGCCGGGGCCGGGGCAGCCGGTCGCGCGTGACACGGGCAGCCTCGGCCTCGACCGGCGGCGCCGATCCGGCGCGCGGACGGCGTCGCGCAGCGCCTGCTCGGGGTCGACGCCGGAGCCCCGGGCGTCGCCCAGCACGGCCAGCAGCCGCTCCCCCACCTCGCGCGCCGCGGCGTCGGGGTCGGCCGCGGCCGGCGCGCGGCTCGGCGCCCTCGGCGCGGGCCAGGCGGCCGAGCACCTTGTCGGCGTACAGCAGCGCCGGCAGCGTGGCCGGCAGGCCGTCGGTGACGCCGGCCCGGGGCTTCTCGGCGGCCTTCACCCGCTCCCAGAGCTCGTTCACTGCCGCCGGGTCGCCGGCGTCGGGGGTCGGGCCGCCGCCGGGGTCGCCGAAGACGTGCGGGTTGCGGCGGCGCAGCTTCGCCACGATCCCCGCGGCGACGTCGTCGACGGTGAAGCGGCCTTCCTGCTCCGCGATCGCGGCGTGGAAGTAGACCTGCAGCAGCAGGTCGCCGAGCTCCTCGCGGAGCCCGGCGTCGTCCCCTGTCTCGTCGAGCGCGTCGACGGCGTCCGCGACCTCGTGCGCCTCCTCGATCAGGTGCCGCACCAGCGAGCGGTGCGTCTGCGCCGCCTTCCAGGAGCACTCCGAGCGCAGGCGGGCCATCACGGCCCGCAGCTCGAGCAACGGCTCAGCGTCGGCGCCGGTCACCCGGTCACGTCCCGTCCGCAGCCCATCGCAGCCCGGCCCGCGGCTCAGCCGCAGCGCTGGTTCTCGGGCAGCGAGGCGGCGTACTCCGGCCCCGGCTCCCGGCCCTGCTCGGCGGTCTCGGAGACGCCCACCGAGGTCGAGAAGTCACGGGTGTCGAACAGCGCCCCGATGACCTGCTCCGGGGTCACCTCGGAGTCCGCCGGCGGCAGCTCGAGGTCCTGGTAGGCCAGGCCCAGCGCCGGGGAGAACTCCACGTCGGCGTCCTCGAGGTAGGTCGTCAGGGCCTCCAGCCCGCGGCGGCTGGCCGCCTCGCGGGTCGGGGTCGACCTCGCCGTCCTCGCGGAGCAGGGCCTCACCGATCGCCGGGACCATCGCCAGCACGTACGGCTCCGAGCCGAGCGTGCGCACGAGCGCCTCGCGCTCGGCGGCCGGCTGGATGTCGGCGGTCTCGCTCTCGAGGCTGGCCTCGCTGCGGCGGTAGTCCGAGCCGGGGTCGGCCCCCGTCTGCGCGGCGAGCTCGTCGACGGCGGTGCGCAGCGTCTGCAGCACCGCGACGGTGCGCCGCACCTCGCGGTAGGCGACGGCGCCCTGCTGGGCGACGTCGTCGGCGAAGAAGGAGCACAGCCCGCGGGCTGCGGTGTCGACGTCCTGCTCGGTGACGATCTCGTCGCCGACCGAGACCGCGACGCCCGGCTGGGGGCCGGAGCCGCCGCAGCCGGTGAGCACGAGCACGCTCGCGGTCACGAGGCCGGCGATGAGGCGCGGGCGACGGTTCACTTCGAGGCTCCTTCGGGCGGTGCCGGGCGGTTGTTCGGGCACAGTCTCAGGCGGCGCTGTCGCGCGGGTCGATCGACGGCGTCCACGACGCCGCGGACCCATTCAAGCAGGGCGACGCCGGCCAACGGCTGTCCGCCCACCACGGCGGTGCGCGGCCGCGGCACGAGGACCGTGCCGAGCTGCGGCTTGACCACCGACTTCGGGTACATCCGCTGCAGGCGCAGCGTCCGCGACTCCGGCAGCTCCACGGGCGCGAACCGCACGTGCTTGCCGGCGATGGTGACCTCGGTGACGCCGGCCTGCCGCGCGCGGGCGCGGAACCGGGCCACCAGCAGCAGCGAGGCCACCTCCTCGGGCGGCTCGCCGTAGCGGTCGACGAGCTCGTCGCGCACCGCGTCGACGTCCTCGTCGGCGCGCACCTCGGCCAGCCGCTTGTAGACCTCGAGCCGCAGGCGCTCGGAGCCGATGTAGTCGTGCGGGAGGTGCGCGTCGACGGGCAGCTCGATGCGCACCTCGGCCGGCTCCTCCTCCGCGTCGCCGCGGTAGTCGGCGACCGCCTCGCCGACCAGGCGCACGTAGAGGTCGAAGCCGACGTCCGCGATGTGCCCGGACTGCTCGCCGCCCAGCAGGTTGCCGGCGCCGCGGATCTCGAGGTCCTTCATCGCGATCGCCATGCCGCCGCCGAGGTCGGAGTGCTGCGCCAGCGTGGCCAGCCGCTCGTGCGCGGTCTCGGTGAGCGGCTTCTCGGCCGGGTAGAGGAAGTAGCCGTACGCCCGCTCCCGCGAGCGCCCCACGCGGCCGCGCAGCTGGTGCAGCTGGGAGAGCCCCATCTGATCGGCGCGCTCGATGATCATCGTGTTCGCGTTGGAGACGTCGAGCCCCGACTCGACCAGCGTCGTGCACACGAGCACGTCGAACCGCTTCTCCCAGAAGTCGAGCATCACCTGCTCGAGCTGGCGCTCGTTCATCTGGCCGTGCGCGACGCCGACCCGGGCCTCGGGCACCAGCTCGCGGATCTTCGCGGCGGCCTTCTCGATCGACGAGACCCGGTTGTGGATGTAGAAGACCTGGCCGTCGCGCAGCAGCTCGCGGCGCACGGCGGCGACGACCTGCCGGTCCTCGTAGGCGCCGACGTAGGTGAGCACCGGGTGCCGCTCCTCCGGCGGCGTGGTGATCGTGGACATCTCGCGGATGCCGGTGACCGCCATCTCCAGCGTGCGCGGGATCGGCGTGGCGCTCATCGAGAGCACGTCGACCGAGGTGCGCAGCTGCTTCATCTGCTCCTTGTGCTCCACACCGAAGCGCTGCTCCTCGTCGACGACGATCAGGCCGAGGTCCTTGAACCGCACGTCGCGGTTGAGCAGCCGGTGCGTGCCGACCACCACGTCGATCGTGCCGTCGGCGATGCCGCCCATCACGGAGGCCGCCTCGGCGTCGGTCTGGAACCGGCTCAGCGCGCGCAGCTCGACCGGGAAGCCCGCGAACCGCTCCGCGAAGGTCGAGTGGTGCTGGCTGACCAGCAGCGTCGTCGGCACGAGCACCGCGACCTGCTTGCCCTCCTGGACCGCCTTGAAGGCGGCCCGCACCGCGATCTCGGTCTTGCCGTAGCCGACGTCGCCGCAGATCAGCCGGTCCATCGGCACGACCCGCTGCATGTCCTCCTTCACCTCGTCGACCGTGCTCAGCTGGTCGGGGGTCTCGGTGAACGGGAAGGCGTCCTCGAGCTCGCGCTGCCAGGGGGTGTCGGCGCCGAAGGCGTGGCCCCTGGTCGCCTGGCGGGCGGCGTACAGCTTGATCAGCTCGGAGGCGATCTCGCGGACGGCGCGGCGGGCCTTGTTCTTGCGCTTGGTCCAGTCGCCGCCGCCGAGCCGGTCGAGCGAGGGGCTCTCGCCGCCGACGTAGCGGGTGACCTGGTCGAGGGCGTCGGCCGGCACGTAGAGGCGGTCGGGCGGGGAACCGCGCTTGGAGGCGCCGTACTCGAGCACGAGGTACTCGCGGACGGCGCCGCCGACCTCACGCTGCTTCATCTCCACGAACCGGCCCACGCCGTGCTGCTCGTGCACGACGTAGTCGCCGGCCGCCAGCTCGAGGGGGTCGATCTGCTTCTTGCGGCGCGCGGGCATCTTGCGCATGTCGCGCGTCGAGGCCTTCTGGCCGGAGATGTCCTCGCCGGTGATCAGCGCGACGCGCGAGCCGCGGTCGACGAACCCCTGGGCCAGCGCGCCGCAGGTCACGGTGACGACGCCGGCCGCCAGCGGGCCCTCACCGTCCTCGGGGTCGAGGCGCTCGAGCTGCCGGGCGGCGACGTCCCGGTCGGCCAGGGCCTCCACGGTGCGCTGCGCGGGGCCGTGGCCGGGGTGGACGACGACCACCCGGTAGCCCTCGTCGAGCCAGCGCGCGGCGTCGCCGAGCGCGCGGTCGGCGTCCCCGCGGTAGGCGTCGACCGGGTCGGCGGCCAGGGCGCGGGTCTCCACGCCGCCGGAGTCGGGGGCTCCGCCGCCGGCGCGGCGTCGTCCTCCTCGCCGCCGATGCCGAAGGGGCTCATCGACCACCAGGGCAGCCCGCGGGCGAGGCCGGCCTCGCGCACGTCGGCGATGCTGCGGTAGGCGGCCGCCCCGAGGTCGACCGGCGCCTGCCCGCCGCTGGCCGCGGCCGCCCAGGAGGCCCCGAGGAACTCCTCGCTGGTGGCCACCAGGTCGTGGGCGCGGCGCCGGGCGCGCTCGGGGTCGAGCACCAGCACGTGGGTGTCGTCGGGCATCAGGTCGACGAGCAGCTCCATCTCGTCGACGAGCGCCGGCGCGAGGGACTCCATGCCCTCGACGGCGATGCCGTTCGCCATCTTGTCGGTCATCTCCGCCAGCTGCGGGTGGTCGCGGCCCAGCGCCGCGGCGCGCTCGCGGACCTGGTCGGTGAGCAGCAGCTCGCGGCACGGCGGCGCCCAGAGCCGGGACACGGCGCCGAGGGTGCGCTGGTCGGCCACCGCGAAGGCGCGGATCTCGTCGACCTCGTCGCCCCAGAACTCCACGCGCAGCGGGTGCTCCTCGGTCGGCGGGAAGACGTCCACGATGCCGCCGCGCACGGCGAACTCGCCGCGCTTCTCGACGAGGTCCACGCGGGTGTACGCCGCCTCGGCCAGGGCGCGCACCGTCTCCTCGAGGCCGGCCTCCATCCCCGGCTGCAGCTCGACGGGCGTGAGGTCGGCCAGCCCCGGCACCTGCGGCTGCAGCAGCGAGCGCACCGGGGCGACCACCACCCGCAGCGGGCCGTTCGAGGCGTCGTCGCCGGGGTGCACCAGGCGGCGCAGCACCGCCAGCCGCCGGCCGACGGTGTCGCTGCGCGGGCTCAGCCGCTCGTGCGGGAGCGTCTCCCAGCTCGGGTAGAGGGCCACCTCGGCCGGGTCGAGCAGGTCGCCGAGCCAGGCGACGAGGTCCTCGGCCTCGCGGCTGGTCGCGGTGACGGCGAGCACGGTGCGGCCGGCGTCCACGAGGCCGCGGACCACGAACGGGCGCAGCGCCGCGGGGCCGGTGAGGTCCAGGGTGCGGGTGGTGCCCGCCCGCGCCTCCGCCATCGCGCCCGCGAGCGGGGGGCCGGCCAGCACCGTCTCGGCGAGCCCGACCAGGTGGCCGGTCTCCGGGCCGTGGGCGTTCCCGGCGGCGGGCTGGTCGGCCGGGTCGGTGCCGGTGACGGCCGGGGAGGTGGTGGTCACGCGTTCTCCTGGGACTCGGGCGCCGACGCGGCGGGGCGCACAGCACGAAGGCCCCCGGCCGCGGGCGGCAGGGGGTGCGCCGCCAGTCTACGAAGCCGCCGCGCGGCGGCGTCGGACCAGTCCGCCCGTTGGGGTCTGCCGGGCGCTCGGGCGGCGCCGTACGGTCGATGGGGCATGACCTCGCACACCGCCCTGCGCCGCCGTGTCGCCACGGCGCTGGCGGTCGTGGGCCTCGGCGCCCCGCTCGTCGCGTGCCACGGCGGGTCCGGCGGCCTGGGGACCGGGCTGCCGGAAGGCTGGCCGTCCGGCGTGGCCGCGGCGCTCTCCCCGGAGCAGCGGGAGGAGATCGCCGGGGACCCGGAGCTGCTCGACCTGCCGGCCCCGCTCGCGGCGGCGGTCGTGGGCGAGGTGACCCGCCCCGGGAACCCGGAAGCGGCGGTCGCGCGGCTGGTCGCCGCCGAGGCGGCGATCCACGACGACGCGACCCGGCCGCCGGTGCTGCGCGCCGCCGGCCACCTCCAGCAGGTGACCTACCGGGTGCTGGGCCGCCGGCCGGGCTGGGACGAGCGCGTGCGCGAGCTGCTGCCCGCGCGGCTGCGCGGCCGGTTCGCCGCCAACGTGCGCTCGCGCCGCGAGTTCCGCGAGCTGCACGGCGGCCGGCTCAGCGACACGCTGCCGGCGTGGCGGATCATCGAGCCGCTGCCGGCCGAGCGCCTGAGGTCGATCTACCGCGCCGCCGAGCGGCGGTTCGGCGTGGAGTGGGAGTACCTGGCCGCGATCAACCTGATCGAGACCGGCATGGGCCGGATCCGGGGCACCTCCGTCGCGGGGGCGCAGGGGCCGATGCAGTTCATCCCGAGCACCTGGGACACCTACGGCCGCGGCGACATCAACGACCCCCGCGACGCGATCATGGCGGCCGCGCGCTACCTCGACGCCCGCGGGTTCAACGACAAGCGGCGGCAGGGCCGGGGCGCTGTACTCCTACAACAACAGCGACCGCTACGTGCGCGGCGTCCGCCTGCTCGCCGAGCAGATGAAGCAGCGGCCCCGGACCTACCTGGGCTACTACCACTGGGAGATCTACTACCGCACCAGCCGCGGCGACGTGCGGCTCCCGGTCGGCTACGAGGCGCAGGAGCCCGTCCCCGTGCGCCGATACCTCGAGGAGAACCCGCGCCGGTGACGGCGAGGGCCGTCCGGTCGTCAGTTCGTCGCTCGGCCCGGGTCGGCCACGCCTGAGCGAGGGCCGCGAACCGGTGAACTGACGACCGGCTCGCCCCTGATCAGCGTCAGCCGGTGCCGTGCCGGGCGACGAAGTCGAGGATCGGCCGGCTGAGCTCGGGGCGGCAGACGATCAGGTCCGGGAGCGAGACGTCGTCGCCGTTGTAGCGCAGCTCCGAGCCGTCCACGCGCGAGCAGAACAGCCCGGCGGCGCGGGCCACGGCGACGGGCGCGGCGTTGTCCCACTCGTACTGCCCGCCCGCGTGCACGTAGGCGTCGGCGACGTCGCGGACCACCGACATCACCTTCACGCCGGCCGAGCCCATCGGCACCACGTCGGCACCCAGCTCCTCGGCCAGCGCCTCCACGAAGGCCGGCGGCCGGGAGCGCGAGACCGCGATGCGGGGCCGCTCCGAGCTGCGCGGCGGGACGGTGCGGGGCTCGGCGGTGGAGAAGGTCTCCCCCAGCGCCGGCTGCGCGACGGCGCCGGCGGCGAGCTCGCCGTCGACCCAGAGCGCGACGTGCACGGCCCAGTCGTCGCGCGGCGGCTCGGAGAACTCGCGGGTGCCGTCGAGCGGGTCGACGATCCAGACGCGGGTGGCTTCGAGGCGGGCCTTGTCGTCCTTGCCCTCCTCGGAGAGCACGGCGTCGTCCGGGCGGTGCTCGGCGAGCAGCTCCATCAGCAGCGCATGGGCAGCGGCGTCGCCGGCGTCCTTGAGGGCCTTGCCCTCGTGCCCCTCGGTGCGGACCTCGAGCAGGCGGGCGCCGGCGGCCTCGGCGAGCCAGACGGCGAGCCGGTGGTCGTCGGCCACGACCTCGTCGGACGGGGCGGCGGGCGCGTGGTTCGGGGAGTCGCTCACGCCCGCGACCCTCTCACGGGCGCGGCCCCGGACGGGCCGAGGCTCAGCGGTTGTGCTGCTGCTGGGCGCGCTCGAGGCCGTCGGTGACCAGGGTCTCGACGGCGTCCGCGGCGTCGTCGACCTGGAGAGGCAGCTCCTTGCGCTCGGCGCGCGAGTAGTCCGAGAGCACGTGGTCGGTCACGTCGCGGCGGCCGGTGGGCCGGCCGATGCCGACGCGGACGCGGTGGAAGTCGCCGGTCGCGAGCGACCCGCGCATCGAGCGCAGGCCGTTGTGGCCGTTGTCGCCGCCGCCGAGCTTCACGCGCAACCCGCCGAACGGCAGGTCCAGCTCGTCGTGGACGGCGACGACGCGCTCGGGGGCGACCTTGTAGAACGTGGCGAGCGCCTTGACCGGCCCGCCGGACTCGTTCATGTAGCAGCGCGGCTTGGCGAGCACCACGCGCGGCGCGTCCGCGCCCGGGGCGCCGAGGCGGCCCTCGACCACCTCGGCGCGCCCGGTCTTGTGCGCGCGGAACTTCTCACCCAGGCGCTGGGCGAGGACGTCGACCACGAGGTGGCCGACGTTGTGCCGGTGCCCGGCGTAGGCGGGGCCGGGGTTGCCCAGCCCCACCACGAGCCAGACACCGGCGTCGGGGGTGCTCACTCCTCGGAGTCGCCCGCGCCCTCGGCAGCGTCCTCGGCACCCTCGGCGGCCTCCTGGCCCTCGTCCTCGTCGGACTCGTCGCGCTCGACACCGGCCTCGGCCTCGGCCTCCTCCAGCTCGGCCTCGACCTCGGCCTCGGTGGGCGCGTCGGTGACGTTGACGACCAGCATCTCCGGGTCGGTCAGCATCGTCGAGCCGGCGGGCAGGCTGAGCTGCGCGGCCAGGATCTGCGTGCCGGACTCCAGGCCCTCGACCGAGACCTCGATGTACTCGGGGATGTGGGTCGCCTCGGCCTCGATGGAGACCTCGGCCTGGTCCAGCGTCACGAGGGTCTCGGGGGCGGCCTCGCCCTCGACGTGCACGGGCACGTCGACGGTGACCTTCTGGCCCTTCTTGACCGACACGAAGTCGACGTGGGTCAGGGTCCGGTGGATCGGGTCGGCCTGGACCTGCTTGGTCAGCGCCAGCTGCTCCTTGCCGTCGATCGTGAGGTGCAGCAGGGCGTTCGAGCCCAGGTGCTTCATCGCGAGCCAGGTGGAGTGGCCCGGCAGGGTGACGTGCCAGGGCTCGTGGTCCTTGGCGTACACCACGGCGGGGACCTTGCCCTCGCGGCGGATCCGGCGGGCGGCGCCCTTGCCGAACTCGTTGCGGGTCTCCGCGATGATGTAGCCCTCGCGGCCGTCGCTCTCAGCCATGGTCTTCTCCTCGTGCTTGCGTGGGGTCTGTTCCGGTGGTCTGTGCCGCGCGCGAGGAGCCGGACGACGAACGCCGCGCTCCCGGTCGATCGGGCAGCGCGGCGCAGTGGTTCAGCCAGCCCTGTCGATCACGGAGCCACCACCGCTGCGGTGCTCCCTCGCCGAGGCGGCGCCCATCCTAGCCGCGCTGTGGGGTGCGGGCGAAATCGCTGTGGTCAGGCCTGGCCGTCGAACATCGAGGTGACGGAGCCGTCCTCGAAGACCTCGCGGATCGCGCGGGCGACGAGCGGGGCGATCGAGAGCACGGTCAGCTTGTCGAAGACCCGCTCGTCGGGGATCGGCAGCGTGTCGGTGACGATCACCTCGGTGGCCGGGCTGTTCTTCAGCCGGTCGACCGCGGGGTCGGAGAGGATCGCGTGGGTCGCGGCGATGACGACGCCGGCGGCGCCGTCGGCGACGAGCGCCTCCGCGGCCTTCACGATCGTGCCGCCGGTGTCGATCATGTCGTCGGTCAGGATGCAGATCCGGCCCTCGACCTCGCCGACGACGCGGTTGGCGACGGCCTCGTTGGGCTTGTCGACCCGGCGCGTCTTGTGGATGAACGCCAGCGGGACGCCGCCCAGCTTGGCCGACCAGCGCTCGGCCACCTTGATCCGGCCGGCGTCGGGCGAGACCACGCACAGCTGCTGGTCGCCGTACTGCTCGAGCACGTAGTTGGTCAGGATCGGCAGCGCCATCAGGTGGTCCACGGGCCCGTCGAAGTAGCCCTGGATCTGGTCGGCGTGCAGGTCGACGGTGATCAGCCGGTCGGCCCCGGCGGTCTTGAAGAGGTCGGCCATCAGCCGCGCCGAGATCGGCTCGCGGCCGCGGTGCTTCTTGTCCTGCCGCGCGTAGCCGTAGAAGGGCAGCACCACGGTGATCCGTTTGGCCGAGGCGCGCTTCAGCGCGTCGACCATGATCAGGTGCTCCATCACCCACTCGTTGATGGGCGCCGTGTGGCTCTGGATCACGAACGCGTCGCAGCCGCGCACGGACTCCTCGTAGCGCACGTAGATCTCGGAGTTCGCGAACTCGTAGGCCGACTGGGGCACGAGATCGATGCCGAGCAGGTCCACCACCGCCTCGGCCAGCTCGGGGTGTGCCCGGCCGCTGAAGACCATGAGGTTCTTCTGCGTGGTCTTCTTCAATCCGCCCACTGGGAGCCGCCCTTCGATCGCCGCGGGGTGGTGGTTCCCCGATTCTCCACGACGCCGCCGCCGGCGCCCCACCGGCCCACCGGACGCCGACCCGCGGGGTGGTCGGGACCCTCACCGAGCCGGTCAGGCGCCGTCGGTGGGCGCCGACTCGTCCGTCGGCTCCTCCGCCCCCGCGGCGCGCGCCGCCTCGGCCTGGGCGGAGCCGGCGCGGCGGCGCAGCGCCCAGCCGTCGATCGTGCGCTGCTGGCCGGCCGAGACGGCGAGCGCCCCGGGCGGCACGTCCTCGCGGACGACGGTGCCGCCGCCGGTGCCGGCGCCGTCCCCGATCGCCACGGGGGCGACGAAGGTGTTGTTGGAGCCCGTGCGCGCGTGCCGCCCGACGACCGTGCGGTGCTTCTCGGCGCCGTCGTAGTTGGCCACGATCGTGCCCGCGCCGATGTTGGCGCCCTCGCCGATCTCGGCGTCGCCCACGTAGGACAGGTGCGGCACCTTGGCGCCGTCGCCGATCACCGCGTTCTTGGTCTCGACGAAGCCGCCGATCTTGCCGCCCGCGCCGAGCACCGTGCCGGGCCGCAGGTAGCTGAACGGCCCCACGTCGGCGTCGTCGCCGATCGCGGCCTCGACGCCGTGGCAACGGACCACCCGCGCCCCCGCGCCCACGCGGCAGTCGGCGAGCGTGGTGTCGGGGCCGATCACGGCGTCCTCGGCCACCTGCGTGCTGCCGAGCAGCTGGGTGCCCGGCAGGAGCGTCACGTCGGAGCTGAGCAGCACGTCGGCGTCGACCCAGGTCGTCGCCGGGTCGACCACGGTCACGCCCTCGGCCATCCAGCCCTGCAGGATCCGGTCGTTGAGCAACCGGCCCAGGTCGGCGAGCTGGGCCCGGTCGTTGGCGCCGCGGGCCTGCTCGACGTCGCCGACCGGCCAGGCGCCGACGGAGAGCCCCTCGCCGCGGGCGATCCCCACGAGGTCGGGCAGGTAGTACTCGCCCTGGGCGTTGTCGTTGCCGAGCCGCGGCAGGGCATCGGCCAGGAAGGCCCCCTCGAAGGCCAGGATCCCCGAGCTGATCTCGGTGATCTCCCGCTCGTCGGGTGTCGCGTCCTTCTCCTCGACGATCCCGACGACGTCACCCTCGGCGGTGCGCTTGACGCGCCCGTAGCCGTGCGGGTCCTCGACCACCCCGGAGAGGATGCTGACCGCGCACTCGGATGCCTCGTGCTCGGCGGCGAAGTCGCACAGCGTGCGGCCCTCGAGCAGCGGCGTGTCCCCGTAGACCACCACGACCGTGCCGCTGGCGACGCCCGACGCCTCGACCGCGCAGCGGACGGCGTGCCCGGTGCCGAGCTGCTCCGCCTGCACCGCCACCTGCGCCTCCGGCAGCAGCTCCGTCACGTGCGGCTCGACCTGCTCGCGCTGCGTGCCGACGACCGTGACGACCCGCGCCGGGTCGCACTGCCGGACGGCGTGCAGCACGTGGCCGACCATGCTGCGGCCGCCCAGGCGGTGCAGCATCTTGTTGGTCCTGGACTTCATCCGGGTGCCGCCGCCAGCGGCCAGGACGATCACGGTGAGAGTCCCCATGGGCGCTCACCCTAGTCCCGCCTCGACCGGGCGGTTCGGCGCGGATGCGAGAGATTCACCCGGGACTCCTACAGATCGACCGCCACCGACCGATACGACCTCTGGACCGGTTGCCGGGCTCCTCGGACCGCCGCAGCGGGGACCGACCGCCGGCGCCTCACGCGCACTGGTCCGGACGAGGAGACATGGACACGGACTTCGCCCTGGACCCGAGCCCGCGACGACGCGCCAGCCCCGTGGTCCTCCGAGACGCAGCGGGTGGTGGGGCGGCAGCCCATCGTCGACTCGGACGGTGACGTGGTCGCCTTCCAGCTGCTCTACGGGACGGCAGCCGCGGCGGCCCCGACGACGCGTCCCGCGAGGCCTCCCTGACCTGGCACGCCATGCTCGGCGCGCAGGGTGCCGAGCTGAACCAGATCGTGGGCGACCGCGACGTGTACTGCGCCGTCGACCGCGCCGTCCTCAACGGCGAGACCCCGCTGGCACTGCCGGCCCACCGCACCGTCCTCGAGGTCCATCCCTCGGTCCCCCTCGACGACGAGGACCTCGCCGGCTGCGCCCGGCGCCGAGCGCGAGGGCTACCGCATCGCCGTGCCCGACCGGGTGCTCGGGCCGCTCGGGAGCCACGGGCAGGCCATGCTGGAGGTCGCCGACGTGGTGAAGGTCGACCTGCGGGGCTCGGCGCGGTCGCGGGTGCTCCAGCTCGTGGAGACGTGCCGGTCACGCGACGTGACGCTGGTGGCGGAGTGCCTCACGACCGGCGACCTCGACTGGGCCCTGGAGACCCGGAGGTTCCACCTCTTCCAGGGGCGGGCCCTCCCCCGGTCGGAGGCCGTCAGCGGGAACGACCTCACCCCTTCGGCCCTGACGCAGGCCAAGCTGGCCACGGAGCTGTTGCGGCCCGACCTGGACTTCGCCGGGCTCGAGACCATCCTGCGCCCCGAGCCGGGCCTGGTCGTGCAGCTGCTCCGGATGGCGTCCCAGGGCGCAGGCTCCGGCCTCCGGCGCGAGGTGCGCAGCCTCCGGGAGGCACTGGTCCTCCTCGGCGCCGTCCGCATCCGCCAGTGGGCGGCCGTCACCGTGCTCGGCCGGCAGCGCACCGCGACCGCCGACGCGCTGACGACCGCGCTCGTGCGCGCGCGCATGTGCGAGATGATGGCGCAGCGCGAGAACCTCGACCGCGGGACCGCCTTCACCGTCGGGCTGCTCTCGACCCTCGACCTGCTGCTCGGCGTGGAGCTGGCGGAGATCGAGCGCCGGCTCGACATCGACCCCTCGCTCGCCGCGGCGGCGTTCCACGGCAAGACCGGTCTCGGCGTCCTCGTCCGGCGGATCGTCGACTACCAGCGCGCCGTCGAGACCAAGGCGACCGGCACCCCGGCCGCGTTCGGCGAGCTCGAGCTGCTCGGCGCGATGGCGTTCTGCTGGGCCACCGCCATGGTCACCGCCATGGACGGCGACGGAGGCGGGACGCCCTAGCCGTACCCGGGTACCCGGGCAGCCGCGATGCTCAGCCCAGGTCCAGGGCGTAGCCGCGTCCCCGGACTCGCCGGATGACGGCCGCGTCGTCCAGCCGGTGGCGGAGCCGGCCGACGCGGACGGCGATCGTGTTGTCCGACGGTCGCGAGCCATCGCTCCCCCACAGGGCCGCACGCAGCTCGTCGTCCTCCAGGACCTCGGGCGCCCTGCCCAGCAGGGCGCGGAGCAGCTCGAACTCCTTCAGCGGCAGGTCGGGGAGGCGTACGCCGTCGACGACGACGGTGTACGCGCGGGCGTCCAGGTGGATCGAACCGAAGGCGACCCGGGCCAGTCCGTCCACCTCGAAGGGGCTGTCGTGCCACAGCTCGCGGAGCGCCGGCGCACCGTAGGGCCGGAGCACGACGGCTCGGGCTCCGGCACACAGGATCGGGCCGGCGCCGGACCGGTCCGCCGGGTCGACCGCCGCGATGACGTAGGGGGACCCGTACTCGCAGACCTTCTCCACGAAGGCCGTCGTCGGCACACCGACCGCGTCGGGTGCCACCACCACCACGCCGGAACGGTTGCGTCCGTACTCGACGAGGGCGTCGACCGTGGAGTCCACGATGGTGGCGTGGATCCCGTCGGCGGCCAGGTCACGCGCCAGCTCGCTGCCGGCCCGCGGGTCGACCACGAGCACGTGCGCCCCCGTCGCCGCCACCCAGCGGTTCGTCGCCACCCGGGCCGAGGCGAGGCGCGAGGCAGGCTCGCGACGTCGTTCGTCCGGGAGGGGTCCGAGATCTGCGGTCACGGCGGTTCATCTCATCCGAAGCGGCCGGAGATGTAGTCCTCGGTGCGGCTGTCCCGGGGGCTGGAGAAGATGTGGCGCGTCTGGTCGAACTCCACCAGCAACCCGGTGCGGTTGCCGGTGACCTCGTCCGGTCGGGCCGTGAAGAAGGCCGTCCGGTCGGACACGCGGGCCGCCTGCTGCATGTTGTGCGTCACGATGATGATCGTGAAGTCCTGACGCAGCTCCGCCATCAGGTCCTCGATGCGAGCGGTGGCGATCGGGTCCAGCGCCGAGCACGGCTCGTCCATCAGGATCACGTCGGGCCGGGTGGCGATGGTGCGGGCGATGCAGAGCCGCTGCTGCTGACCGCCGGAGAGGCCGTACGCCGACTGCTTGAGCTTGTCCTTGACCTCGTCCCAGAGCGCCGCGTCGCGCAGCGCCTGCTCCACCACGGCGTCCATGTCGTCGACCTTCATGCCGATCACCCGGGGGCCGTAGGCGATGTTGTCGTAGATCGACTTCGGGAACGGGTTCGGCTTCTGGAACACCATGCCGATGTGGGTGCGCACGGCGATGGGGTCGACCTTCTTCGCGTAGATGTTCTCGCCGTGGTAGGTCACCTCCCCGAGCACCCGGGCGCTCGGGATGAGGTCGTTCATCCGGTTCAGGCAGCGCAGCACGGTGGACTTGCCGCAGCCCGAGGGGCCGATCAGAGCGGTGATCTCGTTCTTGCCGAACGCCAGGTCGACGTCGTGGACGGCGTGGAAGTCGCCGTAGTACACGTTCAGGCCGACGGTCTCCATGACGGGCTCCGGCGGGGACGCGGGGACCTCGCGGTTGTTGACCGAGTCGGCCGTCACGGTGCCGCGGGACCCCGGCGGGTCCTCGCCGTCGGGCAGGAGCACCTCACCGTCCCGGGTCGAGTACGTCGCCGGGGTCGAACCCATGGTCACCAGCTCCTCTGGAACTTGTTGCGGATGAAGATCGCCACGGCGTTCAGCCCGAGGACCATGACGAGCAGGACGATGATCCCCGCGGAGGCGGCCTGCTGGAGCTCGGCCTGCGACTGCGAGCTCATGCGGTAGATCTGGATCGGCAGGGCCGTCACCTGGCTGAAGAACCCGTTCGGGTCGAACCGGATGGCCCCGATGCCGAGCAGCAGCAGCGGGGCCGCCTCGCCGATCGCGCGGGAGAGCCCCAGGATCGTGCCCGTCGCGATCCCCGGGATCGCCGACGGCAGCGTCTGCCGCCACGTGGTCTGCCACTGGGTGGCCCCCAGGGCCAGGGAGGCCTGCCGGATCTCGTCCGGGACGGCGCGGACCGCCTCGCGGGTGGTGATGATCACCACCGGCAGGATCAGCAGGGCCAGGGCGATCGCGCCGCCGAGAACGATGTTCTTCAGCTGGAAGCCGAGCAGCGCCATCACGGCCACGGCCAGCAGGCCGTAGACGACCGAGGGGACGGCTGCCAGGTTCTGCAGGTTCACCTCGATCAGCCGGTTGTACCAGCGGCGCTGGTCGGAGAACTCCTCGAGGTAGACGCCGGCGCCCACCCCGAGGGGCACCGCGAAGGCGGCCGTGCCGAGCATCAGCCACGCGGTCCCGATGATGCCGGCCCGGAAGCCGGTGCTCTCGGGGTTGATGGTCGACTCGTAGCCGAACAGCAGCTCGGAGTCGAAGCGGCCCGCGCCCTTGAGGGCGGTGTCGACGATGAGCACGAGCAGCACGACGACACCGAAGAACAGGGAGAACCACAGGAGGCCGACGAACACCAGCGAGGTCGCGCTGCGGTCCCGGCTCCTCCCCGCGGTCAGCCGCACCGTGGTGCGGGCGGTCGCTGCGGCGACACTCATCAGTACACCTGCCTGTAGCGCCGCACGATCGCGATGCTGACCATGTTGACCACCAGGGTCATCAGGAACAGCAGCAGGCCGACCGCGAACAGCATGTTGTAGTCGACGGAGCCGACCGGGTTCTCCCCGCCGGCGGTCTGAGCGATGAAGCCGGTCATCGTCTGGGCTCCCTCACGCACGTCCACGGTGAGGTTCTTGCGGGCGCCCGCGGCGAGCGCGACGATCATGGTCTCCCCGATGGCGCGGGACATGCCGAGCACCACCGCGGCCATCACCCCCGACAGGGCAGCGGGGAGCACCACCTTCAGCGTGGTCTGCATCCGGTTGGCCCCCATGGCCAGCGAGCCCTGTCGCAGCGACTGGGGCACCGCGGACAGCGCGTCCTCCGCCAGGGACGCGATGGTGGGGACCACCATCACGCCCAGGATGAGCCCCGCCGCGAGCAGGTTGGTGAAGTTGACCTGGATGTTCAACAGGTCCTGCAGCAGCGTCGGGGTGACGAAGAACAGCGCGAAGAACCCGTAGACGACCGACGGGACGCCGGCCAGGAGCTCCACCGTCGGCTTGAGGATCTTGCGGGCCCGCGGCGAGGCGTACTCCGAGAGGTACATGGCCGCGCCGAGGCCGATGGGCACGGCCACCAGCAGGGCGATGGCCGTCACGGTCAGCGTCGCCGTCACGAGCGGGATGACGGCGTACTGGCCGCTGGTGCTGAAGAAGTCACCGATCGAGACCTGTCCGAAGAAGCCCAGCACCGGCTCGACGAGCGCGATGAGGATCCCGATGGTGATGGCCACGGACAGCAGGGCGCACCCGACGAGGAGGACGAGGATGACCTGCTCCCCGGGCCGGCGGCGGCCCTGGAGGTCGACGAGGCCGGGCAGGCCCGCCCCGGGGGGCGAGCCTGCGCCGGTGTTCGAGAGGTTGCTCATGGGCGAGGTCGTCGCTCGAGCCCGTCAGCCGAGGTCTTCGACGGCCGACTGGGTCTCCTGGTAGGTCTCGTCGTCGAGCGGGATGAACTGCGCGGACTCGGCGATCGTCGGGAGGTTGTCGATGTAGAAGTCGACGTACTCGGCCACGGCCGGGTTGTCGGCGTACGCCGAGCTCTTCACGTAGATGAACAGGGGACGGGAGAGCGGCGTGTACTCGCCGGCGCGGGCCGTCTCGGCCGACGGCTCGACGCAGCCGTTGCCGTCGTCGACAGCGACCGCCTTCAGCGAGTCCTGGTTCTCCTCGTAGTAGGAGTAGCCGAAGTACCCGGTGGCACCCGGCGTGCCGCCCACGCCCTGGACGAGGACGTTGTCGTTCTCCGAGGCCTCGTAGTCGCGGCGCGTGGACTCCTCGTCGGCGCCGATCACGTCGTTGGCCATGTAGTCGTAGGTGCCGGAGTCGGTGCCGGGACCGAAGAGCGCGATCTCCTGGTCGGGGAAGCCGGGGTCGAGGTCGCTCCAGTTGTCGACCTCGGAGCCGGGCTCCCACAGCTTGGTGACCTGCTCGGTGGTGAGGCAGTCGACCCCGAGGTCGGGGTGCACGACGACGGTGAGCGCGTCGGTCGCCACCTGCAGCTCGGTGAACTCGACGCCCTCCTGCTCGCACGCCTCCGCTTCCTCGTCCTCGATGGGGCGCGAGGCGTCGGAGATGTCGGTCTGGCCGGCGCAGAACTTCTCGAAGCCGCCGCCGGTGCCGGACTCCCCCACGCTGACCTGCACGTTCGCGTTCTCCTCGCTGAGCAGCTCAGCGGCGGCGTTGCTCATCGGGAAGACGGTCGAGGAGCCGTCGACGGCTACCGATCCGCTGGCGCCGTCACCGCCGGAGCCCTCGGCGGACTGGCCCCCGCCGCACGCAGTGAGCAGCAGCGAGAGTGCGGCGAGGCCGGGCACGACAGCCCGGCGGATAGTGGTGGTCTCCACTGAGAATCTCCTGGGACGTTGGATGCTGACGATCCAGAAGTTAGGAGCGGTGGGTGGCCGGGAGAGCCGTGCTTGCTGAACGAAGCGTGAACGACAACGGACGTTTGCTGGCAGCGGGCCGGTCGGGCGTCCGGGCAGCGACCTGGCTCCCCGGGTAGGAGTCGAACCTACGTCGCTAGTCCTGATTCAAAGTCAGGCGGGCCCTGCCGGCAGACCAACCGGGGAATGCTGATTCCAACCCTAGGCCCGCCGGGCGGGGCGGCACGCACGGCCCGACAGACCAACCGGGGATCGTCCTCAAATCCTAGGCCCACCGCCCCGGACGTCATACGCAACAGTCGTCATCGCCACCGACTCGTATGACGTCCCGGACGCCGCCCCGGGGGTCTACCCTCGGCCCGATGGACCTGCCCGTGATGCCGCCGGTGCGCCCGATGCTCGCGAAGTCGGTCGCCCCCTTCCCCGACGCCGCCAGGCACCAGGTGGGCGACGTCCCCGGCCTGTCGTTCGAGCCGAAGTGGGACGGCTTCCGCTGCCTGGTCTTCCGCGACGGCGACGAGGTCGAGCTGACCAGCCGGAACACCAAGCCGCTGACCCGGTACTTCCCCGAGGTCGTGGCCGCCGTGCTCGAGCAGCTGCCGGAGCGGTGCGTCGTCGACGGCGAGCTGTTCTGCTCCAGCCGCGACGTCGTGCCGCCGCGACTGGAGTTCGAGACGCTGCAGGAACGGATCCACCCGGCGGAGTCCCGCGTCTCGATGCTGAGCGAGACCACCCCCGCGGGTTTCGTCGCCTTCGACCTGCTCGCGCTCGGCGACGAGGCGTACGTCGACCGGCCGTTCGCCGAGCGGCGCGCCGCGCTGGCGGGCGCCCTCGCCGGCCTCGGCGGCCTCGCCGACCCGACCGAGCCGGCGACCGGGGTGCACCTCACGCCGACGACCGACGACCCCGCCGAGGCCGAGCAGTGGTTCCGGTCCTTCGAGGGCGCCGGGCTCGACGGCCTGGTTGCGAAGCCGCTGGGGGCGGCGTACACCGAGAACGGCCGCACCATGCTCAAGATCAAGCACTCCCGCACGGCCGACGTCGTCGTCGCGGGCTACCGCGAGCACAAGACCTCCACGCCCGACCGGCCGCTGCTCGGCTCGCTGCTGCTCGGGCTCTACGACGGCGACACCCTCCAGCACGTCGGGGTCTCGGCCTCGTTCACCGAGAAGCGCCGCGCCGAGCTGTACGCCGAGCTGCAGCCGCTGGTCTGTGACATCGAGGAGCACCCCTGGGGCGCGTGGAGCGAGTTCCTGATCGCCAACCCGGGCCGGGTGCCCGGCACCCAGTCGCGCTGGTCGCAGGGCAAGGACCTCTCCTTCACGCCGCTGCGCCCCGAGCGGGTGGCCGAGGTGGGCTACGACCACATGGAGGGCCGGCGCCTCCGGCACACGGCCCAGCTCAAGCGGTGGCGCGACGACCGCGACCCGGCCTCGTGCGACTACTCCCAGCTCGAGGAGCCGGTCGGCTACGACCTGACCCGCATCCTCGCCGGAGGCCGCGAGCGGAACGTAGACCGACCAGGGCGGTGCGCGGCGGTGACCGGGCCGGGCCTCGCCGACCGGACTGCGCGACAAGGTCGGCGAGAAGGCAGGCCGGCACCTCCGCCGGCCGACGGGCGAGGCCGGGCCCGACGCGCGCGACGAGCGCCCGGTCGCCGAGTTCGCCGGCATCCTCGACGGCCGCCACCTCTGGCTCGCGGTCGCCGACGCCGGTTCGGAGGACGCCCTCGGGCTGCTCCTGCCCGACGGCGTCGTCGAGCGGCTCGACGCGGAGCACGAGCCGGCCGCACCCTCGACCCCGCCCGTGCTGGCCACCCGGGTCGACCTCGTGGACCTGGTCGCGACCGCCGGGTGGGGCAGCCACGTCACCGAGGGAGGGCTGACAGTGGTGCCCGTGCTCGTCACCCGCGGCGAGCCGCGCCCGGTCTGGACGCAGCGGGGCAGCCTCACGAGCCGGGAACGCCGCCCCGAGAGCCTGCCGCCCGGCCTCCGGCCCCGGCTGTCCCGGGCGAACGACGGCACGCTCGAGCTGCTGTTGCAGCTCGGGGAGCTCGGCGCTGGCGACCGGATTCGCCCAGGGGGCCGCGGGCATCGAGGTCCGGATCGAGCTCCCCGCTCCCGTCGTCGGCGCGCGGGCGGTGGAGGCGGGCGGGACCGGCGGGACGGTCGCCGACCTGGCTGTCACCTCGACCGACGGCGGAGCCGTGGTGCACGTGCCTGACGAGGTGCCGCTGCCGGCCGAGGCCGCCTGCGCGGTCGTCGTCGACACGGCTGACGGCCCGTTGCCCGTCGTGCGCACCGACGACGACGTCGCCAACGCGGAGCCGGCGACCCGCATGCCCGGCGTCGTCTCGGCCGACGGCGCCTCGCAGGTCCGCTTCGGCTGGAACCGGGTGGGCCACCTCATCCTCTGCCGCGACCGCCTGGCCGAGGAGCGGGACGACGAGGATGACGACCCGACGGCGGGTGTCGTGCCGTGACGTCCGTGCTGGTGCTGGTCGAGGACGCGTCCGTCGTCGACTACGTCTCGGGCCCGGCGTGCGTCCTGGCCGCGGCGCTGGCCGGCGACCCGTCGACCGACCCGCGGGCGGGCCACGACGTCGAGCTCGTTCCTCCACTGCCGTGGCCGCGGCAGGCCTGCCGAGTCACCCGGGCCCCGGGTGCGCCTGACGTGGGCCGGCGAGGCGGTCGACGTCCCCGAGTCGACCCGCCCGACCGGACTCGTGCCGCCCGACATCACGCACCCCTTCACCGTCGCGGACGAGGCTCGCCTGCGCTCGGTCCTCGAGCGGGCCAGGGCCGACGTCGTGGTGACCACCACGCCGCGACTGCTCGCCATGGCGAGCCACCTGGCGCCCGAGGCGTCGTCGGTGCTCCACCACGTGGCGCGGCTGGACCCGCGCGACGCCCAGACCCGGCTCCTGCTCTCCACCTTCGGGGCGCGCGCCGACGTCGTCACCGTGCTCGACGATGACGTCGCCCAGTGGGTCCGCGACCTTCTCGCGCCCGTCGCGCCGAAGGTGGTCGTCGTGCCGCACCTGCTGGGCCCGGGCTGGCGCCCCGCGCCGTCCCCGCCCGGGCCGGCGAGCCGGGCCTGATCGTGGCGCGCGGACCGCTGCTGCCCGACGAGCAGCTCCCCCACGTCGTCGAGGCCTTCGCCTCGATCGAGGACCGGCTCCCCGGGTGGCGCCTGCGCATCCTGGGGACCGGCCGTCGTCGGCAGGAGCTGATGACGCGCATCGGCAAGCGCCGGCTCTTCGACCGCGTGGAGGTGCTGCCACCGGTGCGGGAGGCCCGGGCGGACTGGGCCCGGGCCGACATCGGGGTGTCCGCGGCCCGGCTCGGCGGGTGGCACGTGCCCGCCCTCGACGCGATGGTCGCGGGCGTCCCGTTCGTGGCCGTGGACGGCGGCAACGGCACACGCGCCGTCGTGGCGCACGAGCAGACCGGGCTGCTGACCGTGCCCGACTCCATCCCGTCCCTGGCCGCGGCGCTGCTCCGGCTCGCCGAGGACGACGCCCTGCGGGCGCGGTTCGGCGCGTCCGCCCATCGCGCGGCCACGGAGCGGATGCACGCCGGGCTGGGCCCCTGGATGGACGCCGTCGAGGCGGCCGTTGCGCACGGCATCGAGCGCGGCCCGGACACGGTCGGCCCCAGCACGGTCGGCCGGGACACGACCGGACTGGCCCAGGCTCCCCCGGCCCCCGCCCCAACCGACATCGGACCCGGCCGGACCCGGCCGGACCCCCTGACGCCCGCGCAGGCACGTACCACCGTGCTGGGGCTCGTCGCGGACGTCGCGCGGCGGGCAGCCCCCGGTTGGTTCGTGGTCCCGCAGTCGTGGCCGGCCCCGGTGCAGGTCGCCGTCCCCGCCGAGCACCGGGACGGCGTTCCTCGAGGAGCTCGTGGCCGTCTCCGCGCCGGAGTGGCTCTCGGCCGAGACCCCGGCCTCTGGGGCCCGCGAGCCGCGGCGCACGACGGTCACGGAGGCCGTCGCGCAGGCCCGGCGGGGCGTGAGCGCACGGCTCGTGCTCGCTCCCTGGCCCTCGATCGACGGGCGAGACCGCAGTCACCTGGCCGAGGGCGCCACGGTCGAGATCGACTTCTGGCTCGAGGACGCGCAAGGCGCCCGCCGCGCCGTGCGCCCGCAGACGATCCTGCCCTGGGTCCCGGCGGCGCCCGCCCTCGTCCGCACCCCGGTCGCCGGTGTGGAGGTGCCCGTCCCCGAGCCCTTCGACCGGCCCTCGACCTTCGACGTCACCTTCCCGATCGACGTCGTCTACACCTGGGTCGACGGCGACGACCCGCGGTGGGAGGCGGCGCGGGCCCGGCGACAGGCCGAGCTGGGCGGGGCGCGTCCCGACGACGAGCGGGCGTCCGGACGCGCTCGGTTCGACAACCGCGACGAGCTGCGCTACTCACTGCGCTCGCTGCACCTCTTCGCGCCCTGGGTCCGTCAGGTGTTCGTCGTGACGGCGGGGCAGCGCCCCGCGTGGCTGGCGGACCACCCCTTCGTCCGGCTCGTCGACCACGCAGACATCCTGCCGGGGACCGCGCTGCCCACGTTCAACTCGCACGCCATCGAGACCGGGCTGCACCGGATCGAGGGCCTCGCCGAGCATTTCGTGTACTTCAACGACGACGTGCTCCTGGGCCGGCCGCTGGGCACCCGAGCGCCTCTTCTCGCCGGGCGGGTCCTGCGCCGTGTTCGACGGGCCCAGCCCGCTGGGGCTCCCCAGCCCCGGTCAGGCGCCCTTCCGGGACGTGGCGGAGACGTCTGCACGATGCTGTTGGACGAGTTCGGCACCGTGGCCACTCGGGAGATGGCACACACCCCACACCCGCACCGCGTCTCTGTGCTGGCAGAGATATCGGACCGGTGGGCGGGCTGCTCGACAGCACGGCCCACCATCCGTTCCGGGACTCACGCGACGTCTCGTTGCTCTCCTCGCTGGCGCAGCAGTAGGGATACGGCGTGGCACGGCCCATCCCGGTCTGCTCGATCTCGCCTACGTCGACCTGACCTCACCGACGATGGGTCGCCGACTGCGCCAGCTCGCGCGCCAGCGCGACGCCGAGGCGCTGTGCATCGCCGACAGCCATGTCTACGGGTGGCATCCCGGATGGGCCGAACGCCAACTCGCCGAGTTCCTCCAGGCCTACTTCCCGACGCCCGCCCCCTGGGAGGTGCCCGGAGCCTGAACCCCCCGGGGGCCGCCGTGCCTGCTCGCTCACCGTCGGCGTCGAAGCGCCCGACGCGCCCGCCGGGCGCCCAGGCGCGCCATGCTCCGGACACCTCGCCCGTCGGCCGATGCCTCGAGCGTGCGGACGCGGGCCTCGGCGCGGTCAGCGCGCGTTCGCTGGGTGTCGGCCTCGCGCTTTCGGTTGCGGCGGACCTGGTTGCGGACGTCCGCCATCCGCCCCCGCGTGTGGTCGTGCGCGATCGCGACCGCCTCGTCGTGCAGCGCGAGGTAGCGTGGCCGCAGTTGCGCGAGCTCGGCGGCTGCGGCCTGGTCATGGGGAGCGACGACGAGCCGGTTCATCGCCTGCCACGTCGCCTCGGCGACGTCGCGCAGCGCGGGCGAGACGTCGGTGTCCTCCCAGGAGACCTTGGAGCGATAGAGCTGGGAGTCCACGAAGTCGTCGACGGGGTGGGGCCGCTGCTCCGGATCGCTGTCGAACGTGACCCCGAGGTGGTCGGGGACGGGCCGGACAGCCGAGCGCCAGTCGCTGACGAGGTCGCTGTAGAGAACGAAGCTGCGCCGGCCCGCGCGCGTGACCCCCTCGGTCTCGAAGGCCGCGTTGCACCATCCCGCGATGTTCGCGATGGCGCGGATGCGACGCAGCTCTTCCTCCTTGCCCTCCAGATAGGCGGTCTCCCGGGACTTCGCCACCTCGAGCGGGTGGCGGAGCATCGTCAGGGACGTCAGCTCGACCCCGAGCTCGTCGCAGACGGCCTGCCACGCCTCGTGCATCCAGAACGCCCGCGGGTCCTTGATCAGCAGGTGCCGGTGCTCGCCACCGACGTGCTGGCGCAGGAAGACCCGGATGGCCTCGAGGTTCTCGGGGTCGCGGGCCAGGCGACGGCCGATCTCCGCTGCGTCCGGCCGCGTGTCGATCGTCTGCAGCGGCACGGCGTTCATCAGCTTCTTGTGGAAGTCCACGACCCACTGGGTCTCGTAGTAGCCGGCGCGGGTTCTTCTCGTCGGCCGGGACCTCCGGCTGCGGCACGTGCAGCCCCAGCCGGGACAGGACCCCCGCGATGGTGCTCGTGCCGCTCCGACCCGCACCCGTGACGAGGACCAGCTTTGTGGCCTCGTCGGGCGTCGATGGCTCTTTCGCGTCGGCACTGCTCACGCCGGGCGATGCTAGTCGCTGTCGCGCCGCGCCCGTCTCAGGACCCGCGGCCAACCCTAGCGCCGCTGGTCCGGGGGCGTCCGACATCTCCCCGCCCCGTGGGTCGGCCGTCGGCGTCCCAGTGGGAGGCGACCTTCTTGCTCGGCTGCACCCGCGGCGGCTCGCCGGGCATCTTCGGGTGGTCGGGCGGGTAGGGCATCTCGCCGCCGGGCAGCTCCTCGTAGAGGTCGAGCAGCGGCTGCAGGTCGCCCACGGCGTCGTCGATGCCGGCCCAGGGATCGCCGCGCTCGGCGAGGCGCTGCGGCACCGTCGTCAGGTTGAGCTCGCGCGGGTCGTCCAGCGCGGCCAGGTCCTCCCAGGCCAGCGGCGTCGAGACCGGGGCGCCGGGCAACGGCCGCAGCGAGTACGCCGAGGCGATGGTGCGGTCGCGGCAGTTCTGGTTGTAGTCCACGAAGATCCGGCTGCCCCGCTCCTCCTTCCACCAGGCCGTCGTGACGCCGTCGTCGCGCCGCTCGAGCGCCCGCCCGAAGCCGATCGCGGCGTGCCGCACGTCGACGAACTCCCAGCGGGGCTCGATCCGCACGTAGACGTGCACGCCGCGGTTGCCCGAGGTCTTCGCCCACCCGACGAGCCCGTGCTCGGCCAGCAGCTCGCGGGCCACGCCGGCGACGCGGACGGCGTCCGCGAACGTCGTGCCCGGCTGCGGGTCGAGGTCGAGGCGCAGCTCGTCGGGGTGGTCGGGCCGCTCGCGGCGCACCGGCCACGGGTGGAAGGTCAGCGTGCCCATGTGGGCGCACCACACCGGCACCGCGATCTCGGTGGGGCAGATCTCGTCGGCGGTGCGTCCCGAGGGGAACGTGACCGTCGCGGTCTCGAGGTAGTCGGGCGCGCCCTTCGGCACCCGCTTCTGGTAGAACGCGTCGGCGTTCGCGGTCCTGGGGCCCGGTGGCCAGCTTCATGCCCTCGCGCACGCCCGACGGCCACCGCTCCAGCGCGGTCGGCCGGTGCCGCAGCGCGCGCATCAGGCCGTCCTCGACCGAGGCGACGTACTCGGCGACCATCAGCTTGGTGATCTCCGGCGTCCGTTCGGTGGCCTCGTAGATCACCCGGTCCGGGCTGGAGACGCGCACCGACCGCTCGCCTGCCTGCACCTCGGCCGCGCCCGCCTTCGCCATGCTCGCGAGGCTAGTACCTCGGCTCCGCCGGCGGCGAACGCGGCGATACTCGCTGGCGGCGACCGGGGGCGGCTCACTAGCGTGGCGGGGTGAGCGACTCTGCGAACCCGGACCTGACGCTGCGCCACCTCGACCCGCGCGAGGACGACGGACGCGACGGCGCGCTGCTGCGCGGCTGGGTGCAGGCGGTGGCGCGGGGGTTCCACGAGCGCCGCTCCTCCGACGAGATGGTGCGCCGCTGGCTCGAGGCGATGCGCTCGGAGAAGCAGTCCGTCGTGCGCGGCGCCTGGGCCGACGACGGTGGCCGTGGGCGACGGCACGATCCCGGTCGCGACCTTCGCCGCCTGGGACGGCTCGATCAACGTCGGCGACGGCGGCACCCTGCCGCTGCGGATGATCACGGACGTCACCGTGGCGCCCACCCACCGGCGCAGGGGCCTGCTGCGCGGGTTGATGGCGCAGGACCTCACCGAGGCGGCCGGGCGCGGCGTCCCGCTCGCCGCCCTGACGGTCTCCGAGGGCAGCATCTACGGGCGGTTCGGGTTCGGCCCCGCGCACCGCACGCGGCGGGTGGACGTCGACGTCAGCGCGGGGTTCGCGCTGCACCCTCCGGCCGGGGACGAGGTGCCCGGCGGCCGGCTCGAGATGGCCGAGCCGGCCGACGCGTGGCCGGCGATGCAGTCGGTCTTCGCGCGGCACCTGGCCGGCCAGCGCGGCGAGGTCGACCGGCCGGCGTTCTACGAGCCGCTGCTCACCGGCGCCTTCGACTTCGAGGAGCAGGAGCCCGACCGGGCGCTGCGCTGCGTGCTGCACCTGGACGCCGACGGCGAGCCGGACGCGTACGCGCTGTTCAAGCACCTCGGTGAGAAGGAACCACTGACCCTGCGCGTCGCGTACCTGGTCGCGCTCGACCCGGCGGTCGAGCTGCGGCTGTGGCGGTTCCTCGCCGAGATGGACCTGGTGGACCGGCTCCAGGTGCGGCAGCTGCCGCTGGACCACCCGCTCGACCACGCCCTGGTCGACCCGCGGCGCGTGCAGACGACGAAGGTCGGCGACATGCTCTGGGTCGCCGTGCTCGACGTGCCGACGGCGTTGGAGGCGCGGCCGTGGGGCGCCGACGGGTCGGTGGTGCTCGGCGTCGACGACCCGCTCGGCATCAGCGCCGGCTCGTGGCGGCTGACCGTGCGCGACGGGGCGCCCTCGGTGGAGGAGTGCTCGGAGGAGCCCGGCGTGCGGATGTCGTCGTCGGTGCTGGGCTCGCTCTACCTCGGCGGGTTCGACGTCGGCACGCTCGCAGCCGCCGGGCGGATCGACGGGGACGCCGCCCAGGTCGCCGCTCTCGCCGCGATGGCCGACGGCGGCCCCGCGCCGTTCTGCACGACCGGCTTCTGAGCGCCCGGCCCACTCCTCAGAGCAGCGAGTTCGGCTGGAACGTCGGCCGGTCCTCCACCTCGTCGCGGCCGGGGCGGACGAACTCGAAGCCCGCGGTCCGGACGACGCCCCAGCGCGGGTCGGCCCCCGGCGCCCCGACGAGCGCCTGCGCGCACTCCTCGTGCAGGGGAGGCGCGTGGAAGGCGTTGCGCGCGACCTCGTCCGGGTCGCCGAGGAACACGACGGGCCGCCCCAGCTGTTCGGCGCAGGCGCCGCACACGCGGCTCAGCGCGCACTGCGTGACGCGGCGGCGGCGCAGGGCCTCGACGCCGGGCGCGAGGCCCCCCGAGCCGTCGTCCCCGCGCCAGGCGAACGGCCACTGGTCGGCGGCCACACCGGTGCGCACCGACGCCACGGCCCGCTCGCGGCGGCGCATCGTCGCGGGCCGCATCAGGCGCCGGCCCCGCGCAGCTCGTTCGCGCCGCGCGACCAGGCGCCCAGCTCGGCGCGCCGCGTCGGTCGCTCGGCGTCCGACTTGCGCCCGCGCTCCTGCGCGAGGGCGTCCGGGTCCGTCGCCCCGGGCCGCGGGCGCCCGGCGCGGTGGTCCGTGGTCCAGGAGTTCGGCACCGACAGCTTGATGATCGTGCGCAGCGCCTGGCCGTACTGCCGCGGCAGCGGGCCGGTCGTGTACGGCAGGTCGTACTTGTCGCACAGCGCCTTCACGCGCTCGGCGATCTGCGGGTAGCGGTTGCTCGGGAGGTCCGGGAAGAGGTGGTGCTCGATCTGGTAGCCGAGGCTGCCGGAGAGGATGTGCAGCGCGCGGCCCCCGTCGAAGTTGGCCGAGCCGAGCATCTGGCGCAGGTACCACTCCGCACGGGTCTCGTCCTCGATCTCCTCCTCGGTGAAGTGCTCGGCCCCGTCGGGGAAGTGCCCGCAGAAGATGATCCCGTAGGTCCAGAAGTTCCGGACCACGTTCGCCGACGCGTTCGCGACCAGCGTGACCTGCCAGCTCGGGCCCGACAACGCCGGGTAGACGACGTAGTCCTTCAGCACCTGGTTGCGGCCCTTGCGCCAGATCTGACCGACCTGGCGCTTCATCTCCTGCGGGTCCTTCTGTCCCTTGCGGATGCGCTCGAGGTCGAGGTCGTGCAGCGCGACGCCCCACTCGAAGAGGGTCGCGAGCATCGCGTTGTAGACGGGCTGGCCGAGGTTGACCGGGTGCCACTTCTGCTCCCGCGCCATCCGCAGGACGCCGTACCCGATGTCGTTGTCGTAGCCCAGCACGTTGGTGAACTGGTGGTGCACGTAGTTGTGCGAGTGCTTCCACTGCTCGGCGGGCTGGGCGGTGTCCCACTCCCAGTTGGAGGAGTGGATCTCGGGGTCGTTCATCCAGTCCCACTGGCCGTGCATGACGTTGTGGCCGATCTCCATGTTCTCGAGGATCTTGGCCAGCCCGAGCATCGAGGCGCCCGCGATGGCGCCCGGGATGCGGGCCCTCCGGCTGTACGCCGAGAGGCCCAGCGTCGCCCGGCCCGCGGCGGCGAGGCCGCGCTGAACCTTGATGAGCCGGTTGATGTAGGCCGCGTCCCGGTCGTTGCGCGACTCCTCGATCTCGGTGCGCAACGCGTCGAGCTCGCGGCCGATCTGCTCCACCTCCTCGTCGGTGAGGTGGCAGTACTCCTGCACGTCGCTGATCGCCATGTGTCCTCTCCGGGTCGGTGCCGGGTCGCTGGCGGTGTTCCTCGTCGGGTGCTGCGGCCAGCGCTCGCTGTGTCGTAGACCGGTCAGATGTCGAGCACGCAGTCCCCGACCGCCGCGGTCACGCAGGTCTGCACCTGCTCGTTGGGCTGGTCGTACTCGTTGCCGTTGCGCAGGTCGCGCACCTTGCCCTGCACGAGCGTCAGGGTGCAGGTGTGGCAGATGCCCATCCGGCAGCCGAAGGGCATCCCCACCCCCACCTCCTCGCCGGCCTCGAGCACCGTGGTGGCGCCGTCGGCCTCGACCTCCTTGCCGGAGGTCCGGAACCGGATCGTGCCGCCCGCGTCGGCGTCGCCGCCGAGGTCGAGCGTGAAGCGCTCCAGGTGCAGGCGGTCAGCCAGCCCGGCCTCCTCGAAGTGCGCGCTCGCGGCGTCCAGCATCGGACCGGGACCGCACGCCCAGGTCTCGCGCTCGCGCCAGTCGGGGCACAGGGCATCCAGCCCGCCATCGGGGTCGGCCACGTCGAACACGCCCTCGGCGTCGGTGCTCCGGCGCACGAGCGTGAGGCCCTCATGTCGCTCGGCGAGCCGGTCGAGCTCCTCGCGGAAGATCATCCGGTCGGGCGTCGGCGACGAGTAGTGCATGACGACGTCGGGCACGGTGCCGCGGCGGTCGAGGGTGCGCAGCATCGCCATCACGGGCGTGACGCCCGAGCCCGCGACGAGGAACAACATCTTCGGTGGCGGCGGCTCGGGGAGCACGAAGTCGCCCTCCGGCAGGGCCAGCCGCACGATCGTGCCGGGCTCGACGCCGTTGACCAGGTGGGAGGAGAGCAGGCCCTCCGGCATCGCCCGGACCGTGATCGCGATGCGCTGGCCCGAGCGCTGCGGGGGCGAGGAGATGGAGTAGGAGCGCCACTGGAAGCGGCCGTCCACCTGGACGCCGATGCCGACGTACTGACCCGGCCGGTGCTGCCACCGCCAGCCCCAGCCCGGGCGGATCAGCAGCGTGGCCGCGTCGTCGGTCTCGCCGATCACGCGCTCCACGCGCCCGCGCAGCTCCCGCGCCGTCCACAACGGGTGCACCAGGCGGAGGTAGTCGTCCGGGTGCAGGGGCGTCGTCAGGCCGAACGCCGAGCTCCGCAGCCGGCCCCAGAGGGTGCTGGTCGACATGTGCCTCCCGTCGCATTGATTGGGTGCACACGTGTTTACTCAACTCGGCCGGCGGGGGTCAACACCTGTGCGGGTGGCCTTGGTCATGCTCGTACCGTGAGGGGCATGAACTACGAGGTGCAGAAGAGCGACGAGGACTGGCGCACGGAGCTCTCGCGCGAGGAGTACGGCGTGCTCCGCCAGGCCGGCACCGAGCGCGCCGGCTCGGGCAGGCTGAACGACGAGGACACCAAGGGCGTCTACCGCTGCAAGGCCTGCGACGCGGTGCTCTTCGAGTCGGACACCAAGTTCCACTCCGGCTGCGGCTGGCCGAGCTTCTACCAGCCCGTCACCGACACGATCGAGTACCTCGAGGACACCTCGCACGGCATGAAGCGCACCGAGGTGCGCTGCGCGAACTGCGGCTCGCACCTCGGGCACGTGTTCCCCGACGGCTACGGCACGCCCACCGGCGACCGCTACTGCATCAACTCCGTCAGCCTCACCCTGGAGCCCGCCGACGGCTCCGGCCCCGTGCGCGGCTGAGGCCCAGCGTCGGGTCGGCTTCCCCGCTCGAGCGGGGAAGCCGAGCTGGTGCGCGCCGGTTCCCGGGACGCAGCGCTCAGGGCAGGCGCGCGACCAGGTCGCCGACCTCGACGCGGGCGCCGGTGTAGAACGGCACCTCCTCGCGCACGTGCCGCCTCGCGGTGGAGCCGCGCAGGTGCCGCATCAGGTCGACGATGCGGTGCAGGTCGTCGGCCTCGAAGGCGAGCATCCACTCGTAGTCGCCCAGCGCGAAGGCCGGCACGGTGTTCGCGCGCACGTCCTTGTAGTCGCGCGCCATCTGCCCGTGCTCGGCGAGCATCGCGCGGCGCTCGTCGTCCTCGAGCAGGTACCACTCGTAGGAGCGCACGAACGGGTAGACGCACACGTGCCGCCGCGGCTCCTCGTCGGCCAGGAACGCCGGCACGTGCGACTTGTTGAACTCCGCCGGCCGGTGCAGCGCCATCTGCGACCAGACCGGCGCCAGGCGGCGGCCGAACGACGTCGAGCGCAGCCGGTGGTAGAGCGACTGCAGCTGCTCCGAGTCGCCCGCGTGCGCCCAGACCATCACGTCGGCGTCGGCGCGCAGGCCCGAGACGTCGTAGACGCCGCGCACCACGACGTCCTCCCCGGCGGCCTCCTCGAGCAGCTTCTCTACCTCCCCGGCCTCCGCGGCCCGGTCGGCCTCGTCGCCGAGCGCGGTCTCGAGCCGGAACACCGACCACATCGTGTAGCGGATCGTCTCGTTCAGCGCGCGTAGGCGCGAGGCGTGGGAGGTCGGCCCGTCGGTGCTGCTCATGGCGCCATTCTGCCAACCGGGCCTCAGCGCCGGTCGCCCGCCGGGTCGCCGGCGAGCAGGTCGGCCACCGCCCGCCTCGCCGAGCCGATCACGGCGGGCACGCCGACGCCGTCGTACGCCGCCCCGCAGACCGCGAGCCCCGGCTGCGCCGCCACCGCGGCCCGCACCCGCTCGACCCGCTCGACGTGGCCGGGCAAGTACTGCGGCAGTCCCCCGCCCCAGCGCTGAACGTGCGCGTCGACCGGCTCGGCGCGCAACCCGGTGATCTCCGCCAGGTCCCGGCGCGACCACGCCACGAGCTCCTCGTCCGAGGCGCGGAGCATCGTCGAGGCACCCGCCCGGCCCAGCGACGCGCGCAGCAGGAGCAGGTCCTCCCCCGCCGGACCGGCGCGGCGGCCGGCGGCCCGCACCCAGCCCCACTTGGCGAAGGAGAACGTCGCCGCCTTGATCGCCCGCCCCTCCACGGGCGGCACCAGGAACCCCGAGCCGCGGCCCTCGACCACGTCGGCGTCCGCGGCCCGCACCGCCAGCGTCACCACCGCCTGGGACGCCGTCTCGACCTGCGACATCTCGCGCGCCGCCGCCGGCACGGCGTCGCCGAGCAGCCGGCTCGCGGCGGCGGGCGGCACCGCGAGCACGACCCGGTCAGCGTCGACCGCCTCCTCGGCGGTGGTCGGCCCGACCGTGAGCCGCCACCCCGTCGGCGTCCGGGCCAGGCCGCGCACGGTCGCCCCGACGCGGACGTCGAAGCCGCCGCCCGCCACCAGCGCGGCCGGCAGCAGCCCCATCCCGCCGTCGATGCCGGCGAAGACCGGGGCGTCGTAGGAGGGCACGACGTCGCCGACCTGCGACAGCACCGAGCCGCGCTGCGCCATCGCCACCAGCTGCGGCAGCGCCGCGCGGGCGGAGATCGCGCGCGCCTCGCCGGCGTACACGCCGCCGAGCAGCGGCTCGACGAGGCGGTCGGTCACCTCGGGCCCGAACCGACGGTCGACGAGGTCGCCGATCGTGGGGTCCTCGCCCTCGGCCATCGCCTCGGCTGGCAGCCCCGCCTCGGCGCGCGCCCGCGCCAGGCCCTGCTCGCTCAGCACGCCGCTGGCGACGAGGTCGTCGAGGTCCAGCGGCACCCCCATCAGCGAGCGGGGCAGCGGGCGCAGCTCGCCGCGCGACAGGATCCGCGATCCCAGCACCGCCGGGTGCGCCACCGGGAGCCCGAGCGCGCGCGCGAGGTCGACGCCCTCGGGGCGGCGGTTCAGCATCGCCTCCGCGCCGACGTCCACCGTCACGCCCGCCACCGAGGCGAGCCGCAGCTTGCCGCCCACCTCGGGCGAGCCCTCCAGCAGCAGCACCTCGTCGCCCGCCGCGGCCAGCTCGCGCGCCGCGACGAGCCCGCCGACGCCGCCGCCGACGACCACGGTGCGCCGCGCGGAGGACGGGTCGGTGGGGGCCACGGACCGATCCTCGCAAAGTCCGGGGAACCGGTCGGGCGGCCGCCCCGTCACAGGCGCATGGACCTCACCGACCGCCCCCGCCGCCTCACCCCGGGCCGCATCCTGGGGCCCGCATCCCGCCGCCTCGGCGGGGCCGCCGTCGCGACGCTGCTCACCGCGACCGCCGTCGTCGCCTGCGCCGCCAGCGACGACGCACCGGCCGGCGGCTCCGGCAGCTCCGGCAGCTCCGAGCTCAGCGCCGTCGGTGACCCGGGCGGGGGCGACGGCGCCGTCGCCGACCGGGCCACCGACCAGGCCGAGGCCCCCGAGGCCGCGGGCGGGTCGACCGCGAAGCAGGTCGCCGAGAGGGCCCGCGCGGTGATCGCGACGGGCACCGTCTCGCTGCGGTCGGACGACGTCGCCCAGGCGCGCTTCGACGTCCAGCGCGTGGTCGACGAGCAGGGCGGCGAGATCGCGGACGAGGAGACAGGCACCGACGACGAGGGCGAGGTGCGCCGCAGCCGGCTGGTGCTCCGCGTCCCGGTCGACGCCTTCGACCAGGTGATGGCCGAGGTCGCGGAGGTCGCGGAGCTGTCGCGCGCCACCCGCACCACCGACGACGTGACCACGCAGGTCATCGACAACGAGTCCCGGGTGCGCGCCCAGCGCACGAGCCTCGAGCGCGTCGAGGCGCTGCTGGCCAGGGCGGAGGACCTCGAGGACATCGTGGCGATCGAGACGCAGCTGACCCGCCGCCAGGCCGAGCTGGACTCGCTCGAGCAGCAGCAGGCGTGGCTGGCCGACCAGACCTCGCTGGCCACCGTGACCGTGCTCGTCGAGCGCGCGACGCAGCCCGCCGACGACGTCGACCGCGCCGGGTTCCTGATCGGCCTGGGCGACGGGTGGGACGCGCTCCAGCGCTCGACCGTCGCGGTGCTCACCACGTTGGGCGCGGTGCTGCCCTTCGCCCTGCTGCTCGCGCTGCTCGCCCTGCCCGGGCGGCTGCTGCTCAGGCGCCTGGCCGACCGCTCCGCGGCTCGTAGGTCTGCACGAACTCCGTCAGCCGCTCCAGCTGCCCCGGGTCCGTCGACGGGATGACGCCGTGGCCGAGGTTGAAGATATGACCGGGGGCGGCGCGGCCCGCCTCGATCACCTCGGCGGCGCGGGCGGTCATCACCGCGGGCGGGGCGAAGACCAGGGTCGGGTCGAGGTTGCCCTGCACCGCGTGGCCGGGCACGCGGCGCGCACCCTCCTCGAGCGGCGTCCGCCAGTCGACGCCGACCACGTCGGCGCCGGCCTCGGCCATCAGCGCCAGGAGCTCGGCGGTGCCGACGCCGAAGTGGGTGCGCGGCACGCCGAGCTCGCCGGCGCGCGCGAGCACGTCGGCGGAGTACGGCATCACCAGCTCGCGGTAGTCCCGCGGCGACAGCGTGCCGGCCCAGGAGTCGAAGAGCTGCACGGCGGAGGCGCCCGCGGCGACCTGCACCTCGAGGTATGCCGCCGAGATGCGGGCGATCTTGCGCATCAGCGCGTCCCACACGTCGGGGGCGCCGAACATCATCGCCTTGGTGCGGGCGTGGTCCTTGGACGGGCCGCCCTCGACCAGGTAGGAGGCGACCGTGAAGGGCGCGCCGGCGAAGCCGATCAACGGCGTCGCGCCCAGCTCGCCGACCAGGCGGCGCACCGACTCGGTGATGAACGGCACGTGCTCCGGCGTCAGCTCACTGATGCGCTCGACGTCCGCGAGCGTCTCCACGGGCTGCGCGACGACCGGCCCGACGCCCGGCTTGATCTCCACGTCGACGCCGACCGCCCGCAGCGGCAGCACGATGTCGGAGAAGAAGATCGCCGCGTCCACGCCGTAGCGGCGGACCGGCTGGAGCGTGATCTCGACCGTCAGGTCGGGAGTCATGCAGGACTCGAGCATGTCGGTGCCCTCGCGCACGGCGCGGTACTCCGGCAGCGACCGACCCGCCTGCCGCATGAACCACACGGGCGGCCGCTCGAGGCGCTCGCCACGGGCCGCGCGCAGGTACGCGCTCTGCGCCAGGCCGGGGTGCGCGGTCGGCGCGGCGGCGGCGTTCGGGGGCTGGCTCACGCGCCGGATCATCGCAGGTCAGTTGGCGTGTTGGCACATCGCCGGCGCGGGCCGGGCCTACTGTGGGCCGTATGGTGGTCACCCACGAGGCGCCGCCGCGCGGCGGGGCGTCGGCGGATCCTCCCGCCTTCCGCGAGGCCGTCGCAGGCCTGCACGCGGCGCGGCTGCGCCCGGAGGTCTTCTGCGAGGAGATGCCGGCACCGCAGCGGATCGCGCCGTACGCCGCGGCGCTCTCGGCCGACGTGACCGTCGAGGGCGAGGACCTCGGCACCGGGCGGATCATCGTGCTGCACGACCCCGACGGCAACGACGCCTGGGCCGGAACCTTCCGGTGCGTGGCCTACGTGCGCGCCGAGGTCGACCTCGACCTGGTGACCGACCCGCTGCTCGGCGAGGTCGGCTGGACCTGGCTCACGGAGGCCCTGGAGGCCCACGGCGCGCAGCACGCGGCGCCGTCGGGCACCGTCACCAGGGTCGCGACCGAGGCCTTCGGTGGGATGGGCGACGACGGCGTGACGGCGCAGGTCGAGATCCGCGCCTCGTGGACTCCCGTCGCCGAGGCCGCGGCCCCGCCCGGCGACGCCGCCTCCGCGGAGCCCGCCGTGCCCGACCTGCGCCCGCACGTGGAGGCCTGGGGCGAGCTGCTGTGCACCGCGGCCGGCCTGCCGCCGGTGCCGGAGGGCGTCACGGCCATGCCGAGCCGGCGTGGTCAGCGGGGTTCGTCCTGAGGATGCCGCCCCCCGCCCACGACCCCACCCCCAGCCCGGCCGACGACCCGGCCGACGGGCCGGTCGACACTCCCGACCCCGGCCGACCCAGCCACCGCCGGCGGTCCCGCACCCCGTCGCGCCGCCGTCGGCGCGCTGCCGCCGCGCCGGACGGGGCGGGCGCACCCGCGCCGGGCGCCCCGAGCATCCCCGGGGACACTGGCCCCGTGGACGACCCGATGACCGATGCCGCGGCGTCGGGCTCCGCCGGCGGGTCCGCGGCGCCCGACCCCGGGGCAGACGCCGACCCGGAGGCCTCCGAGGAGCCCCAGGCCCCGCTGCTGACGCTGCGCGACGGCCTGCCCGGCGTGGTGGACACCGAGGCCGGGCTCGCCGCGGCCTGCGCCGCCATCGCGGCGGCGTCCGGCCCCGTGGCGATCGACGCGGAGCGCGCCTCGGGTTACCGCTACTCCTCCCGCGCGTACCTCGTGCAGGTGCGCCGCGAGGGCTCCGGCACCTGGCTGATCGACCCGATCGCGTTCGACTCCTTGACCCCGCTCGACGAGGCCCTCGGCGACGCCGAGTGGATCCTGCACGCGGCGACTCAGGACCTCCCGTGCCTGCGGGAGATCGGCCTGCTCCCGACCACGCTGTTCGACACCGAGCTCGCGGGCCGCCTGCTCGGCTACCCGCGCGTGGGCCTCGGCACCCTGGTCGAGGAGGTGCTCGGCTACCGGATGCGCAAGGAGCACTCCGCCTCGGACTGGTCGACGCGACCCCTCCCCCAGCCCTGGCTCGAGTACGCCGCCCTCGACGTGGAGCTGCTCGTCGAGCTGCGGCACGCGCTGGCCGCCGAGCTCGAGGCCGCCGGCAAGTCGGCCTGGGCCCGCGAGGAGTTCACGCACCTGCTCGACCACCGGGCGCCGGTCCGCCAGGACCCCTGGCGGCGCACGTCGGGCATGCACCGCGTCCGAGGCCGCCGCGGCCTGGCCGCGGTGCGCGAGCTGTGGCACACCCGCGACGAGATCGCGCAGCAGCGCGATGTCACCCCGGGCCGGATCATCCCCGACCAGGCCATCGTCACGGCCGCCCGCGAGATGCCCGAGGAGTCCCAGGCGCTGCTCGACGCGAAGGGGTTCCACGGCCGCGGCGCGCGGCGCTACCTCGACCGGTGGATCGGCGCGGTCAACCGCGCCCGGGAGCTGCCGGACGAGGAGCTGCCGGCCCGGTCCCCCCGCACCGACGGGCCGCCGGTCCCCCGGGTCTGGGCCGACCGCGACCCGGTGGCCGCGCGGCGCCTCGCCCTGGCGCGGGAGGCGCTCGCGGCGCTGTCGGAGGAGCTCGGCCTGCCCGTCGAGAACCTGATGACCCCGGACGTCGTCCGCCGCACGCTGTGGCGCCCGCCCGGGGAGCGGCAGCCCGGCCCGCTGACGACCGCCGTCGCCTCCGCGCTGGCCGAGCGCGGCGCGCGTCCGTGGCAGGTCGGCCACGTCGGCCCGCTGCTGGTCACGGCCATCCTGGAGGCCGACCGCGAGGCCGCGGCGGGCGAGATCCCCGGCCTCGACCAGGCGGTCAGCGAGAAGGACGCGGGCGACGCCGGCGACACCGGCGACACCGGCGACACCGGCGACGCGGGCGACGCGGGCTGACGGCCGCGCCCGGCCGGGCTCACTCGCCGGACGGCTCCTCGGGGCTCTCGCTCGAGGACAGGTCCTCGGCGTCCTCCCCCTCGTCCGGGTCGAACTCGGGGTCCAGCAGCTCGCGGGAGCGCAGATCGATGCGCTCGAGCAGGCCGGACAGGTTGATCACCGGCGACTCGAAGAGCCGGCGCACCAGCGGGCCGACGGCCGCGTCCAGGGCCTGGTAGTCCACGGTGGGCAGCGGCGTGATGTCCCGCACCGCGTCGAGGAAGACCTCGGCGTGCTGGGGCCGCCTGGTGCGCTGCAGGAAGGCCCCGGAGCGGGCGACCTCGAGGCTGGCCGGCACCGAGTAGCCCGCGCGGGTCAGCCGGGCGAGGTTCTCGGGCTGCAGCAGGTGCACCAGGAAGTCCGCGGCGACGTCCACGTCGTTCGTGGCCTCGGCCAGGCAGAGTCCCGTGGACTGCCCGAGGGTCGCGTCCGTGCCGAGGAAGGGCATCTCGCGCACGTCGAAGGCGAGGTCGGCCTGCTCGCGGAGCTCCGGCGTCAGCGAGCGGTAGCCGGCCAGCATCGCCAGCCGGCCGCTCTTGAACAGCGCGCGCGCGCCGCCGGCGGCGTCGATCTCCTCCGGGGTGGGGCTGACCTCCGGCGAGCGCACGAGCTGCAGCAGCTGCTCGATCCCGCTGGCGGACTCGTCGCCGGAGAAGTCGAGACCCGTCGGCTCCTCCTCGCTGTCGAAGACCGACCCCCCGGCGGAGAGCACGTACGGCGCCAGGCCGCGCACCGTCGGGTCGACGTAGATGCCCCGGATGCCGCGGCGCGGGCGCGTCGCGAACTGCGCGACGGCGGCCATCTGGTCGAAGGTCCACGTGGTCTCGCTCGCGGGCACGTCGATGTCGCGCGAGGCCATCGTCTCGACGTCGAAGAGGTCGGTGTTCACGTACATCACCAGCGGCGAGGCGCTCAGCGGCATGCACTGCAGGTCGTCCTCGGCGCTGAACAGCTGCAGCGCGTCGCGGGCGTAGCCGTCGCCGAAGTCGACGCCGCGCGCGTCGAGCAGCTCGCCCACGGGCTCGACCAGGTCGGCCCCCGCGAGCACCTCCAGGTCGGAGCGGCGGGCGACGAAGACGTCCGGCACCTGGCCCGCGGTGATCTGCTCGAGCAGGCGGTCGTGGTCGAAGTCCTCGACGAGCTGCACCTCGCGGCGGGGCGAGTCCTCGTTCCAGCCCTCGACGGCCTGCTCCCAGGCCGGTCGCTCCTCGGCCGGCCCCAGGACGCCGAACGACATCGGCTCGGTGGAGTCCGTCGCGGACGTGCTGGGCGAGGGCGACGGGTCGTCGTCGGGCTCCTCGGAACCCGAGCACGCCCCCGCGACCAGGCTGAGCGCCACCAGACCGGCGACGACCGCGCCTCGTGCGCGCACCGACCTCACGTGGCTCCTCTCGGCCTGGTCATCCTGCTCGGCGAGCGCGGGGGGCTGCCGGTGCGCTCACCCTATCCACCGCAGGCCGGATCCCGCGGAGACCGGCCGAGCGGGCCGCGGGCCCGCCGGCTCCCGTCGACGGAGTGTGTGGTGCGCCGGACCGGGAGCGCCTCACGGCGCGTGGCCGCTCGCAGCGGCTCTTTGTGGGACCCGGGGCTGCCGCGGCCCGGCGCACCGCGCCCACCCTAACGCTGCCGCGGGCACCGGCGCGGCGACTCCCCACAGGTCGCCCGCGCGGTGCCGCCGGCCGTCAGGCCAGGCCGTCGGCGAGCTCGAGGTGGGCCGCCCGCTCGAGCTGCTCCGAGAGCGTGAGCACCCGCGCGGCGGGCGGGTGGTCGGCGTCCAGCTCGCCGTGCGCCCGGCCGATCGCGACGACGCGGGCGAAGGCCGAGGCGCGCAGCAGCACGTCGGCGAAGTCGCGCTCGGCGATGCCGCGCAGCGTGTGGTCGACCATCGCGCGCAGCTCGTCGGGGCCCGGCGGCTCGGCGACCCCGGCCACCACGCGCGCGACCGGCGCGCTGGCCCGGCCGGCCTCGAACTCGCGCGCCACCCCGGAGGGGTCCGCGTGCACCCAGGTGCGCAGCAGGTACAGCCGGAACAGGCAGCCGGCCAGCGTGTCGGCGGGCGCGCCGGCCCAGAGGTCCGCGAGGGTCTCGAGGCCCTCGACGTCGGCGAGCCGCACCAGCCGGTCGGCGACGCCGGCGTCGGCGCTGTCGTGGGCGCCGCGCACCAGCACCCGGGCGGCGCGCTCGGCGGCCTCGTGCAGCAGGGCCGGGTCCTCCCCGCCGCCGACGGCCTCGAAGAACGCAGCGCCCGGCGTCATCGGTCGGTGGTGGGAGCGCTCGCCGGTCACAGCCGATCAGCGTACGCGTCAGCCGGCGGCCGCGAGGACGGAGCGGATCCGGGCGTCGCTGACGGGCCCGTCGGTGCCGAGGTGCTGGGCGAAGAGGGAGACGCGGTACTCCTCGAGCATCCAGCGCGCGCGGCGCAGCGGCTCGTGCGGCGGGCGGCCCTCGGGCAGCGCGGCCATCCGGTGCCGCCAGGCCTCCTGCACCCCGGCGACCTGGTCCATCTGCTGGCGGTCGCGGGCGACCTGCTCGTCGAGCCGCTCGCGGCGGTGCCGCAGCGCCTTCAGGTAGACGGGCAGCCGGCGCAGCTGCCGCGCCCCCGCCCCGGCCACGAACCCCGGCCCCACCAGCCGCTCGAGCTGGGCCCTCATGTCGGTCAGCGCGGGCAGCGTCGCCATCTGCGCGCGCCCGCTCAGCGCCCGGTCGACCTCGCGCCACTCGGCGAGCACGCGGAGCACGTCGGCCAGCACCCCGCGCACGGCGGCCTCGAGGTCGCGCGCGGCCTCGTCCACGAGCGCGTCGTACGCCGCCTCGTCGCGGACGGGCGGGCGCGCGTCCACCAGGTCGGCCACGACGGCCTCGCGGCAGTCGTGCAGCAGCGCGGCGACCGAGCGGTACGGCGCCGCGGAGAGCGCGAGCTTGTCGGCGTTCGAGAGCCCGTCGAGGATCGCGCGGGCGGGGTCGACGCCGCGCCGGTCGAGCCCGAGCAGCGCGAGCCGGCGGACGCCGAGCCGGTGCCGGGCCTCCTGCTCGGCCTCGGTGGCGGCGACGGCGAGCCCGACGCTCTCGCCCTCGTCGACGAGCGCGGGGAAGCCGCGCACCTCGTGGCCGGCGCGGGCGCGGGAGAACGACGGGTCGAGCGTGCCGAAGGTCCAGCCCGTCTGCCCGGTCGCGTCTCCGCCGCCCTCGGCCGCCAGGTCGGTGGCGAGGCCGGCGACCGCCGCGTCGAGCCGCTCCCGCAGCGGCTCCTTGAGCGTCTCGAGGTCCTTGCCGCGGCCCGCCTCGGCGCCCTCCTCGTCGAGCACGCGGAACGTGGGGCGCAGGTGCGGCGCCAGGGTGTCCAGGTCCCACGCCTCCCGCGGCACGACGACGCCGGCGCTCGCGCGCGCCCACCGCTCGAGGGCGTCGAGCAGCGGCTCCTCCCCCGGCGGCACCTCGCGCAGGAACGTGCGCGCGCGGTCGGGGGCGGGCACCAGTCCGACCCGCAGGTGCTTCGGCAGGCCGCGGATCAGCGCCGTGACCAGCTCCTCGCGCAGGCCGGGCACGCTCCAGGAGAAGTCGGCGGCGTCGACGCGGTTCAGCGTGCCGACGGGGATGTCGATGGTCAGGCCGTCCTCGGCGTGGCCGGGCTCGAAGTGGTAGCGGATCGGGAACGTGAGCCCCGGGTCACCCTCCGGCGCGGATCCCGCGGGCGCGTCGGACTGCGACTGCCAGTGCGTCGGGAAGTCCGCCTCGCTGACCTCGCCGGCGGCCTCGCGGGTCAGCATCGCGGGGTCGAAGGTCAGCAGCTCGGGGCGCCGGCGGCGCTCGTGCTTCCACCACTGCTCGAAGTGGGTGCCGCTGACGACCTCGGTGGGGATCCGCGCGTCGTAGAAGTCGAAGAGCGTCTCCTCGTCGACGACGATGTCGCGGCGCCGGGCGCGGTGCTCGAGGTCGGCGGCCTCGTCCAGGAGCTCCTGGTTGCGGGTGTGGAACCGGTGCCGCCCCGACTCCAGCGCGCGCCAGTCACCCTCGACCAGCGCGTGCCGGATGAACAGCTCACGGCTCAGCTCCGGGTCGATCCGGCCGTAGGCGACGAGCCGGTCGGCGACCAGCGGGACGCCGTACAGCGTGACCTTCTCGTGCGCCATCGCGGCGGCCCGCGTGCGCGACCAGTGCGGCTCGGAGTACTGCCGCTTGACGAGGTGGGAGCCGATCCCCTCCGCCCAGGCCGGGTCGATCGCGGCGTTCTGCCGGGCCCAGAGGCGGCTGGTCTCGACGAGCTCGCCGGCCATCAGGAACGGCGGGTTCTTCTTGTGCAGGTCGCTGCCGGGGAAGATCGCGAACGTCGTGCCGCGCGCGCCGAGGTACTCCCGCGGCCCGGGCCGGCCCTTCCTCGCCCCCTTGTCGGGGCGCTCCTGCAGCGCGCCGACGTGCGAGAGCAGGCCGGAGAGCAGCGCCTGGTGGATGCCGTCGGCATCGGGCCGGTCGGCCGGGCGCCCGACGCGCACCTCCATCTCCTTGGCGACGCGGCGCAGCTGGGACTCGAAGTCCTGCCACTCGCGCACGCGGAGGTAGTTGAGGTACTCCCGCTTGCACATCCTGCGGAAGGCGCTGGAGGAGAGCTCGCGCTGCTGGGCGCGCAGGTAGCCCCACAGCTCCAGCCAGGCCAGGAAGTCGCTGGACTCGTGCTTGAACCGAGCGTGCGCCTGGTCGGCCTGGGCGCGCTGCTCGGCGGGCCGCTCGCGGGGGTCCTGCAGCGAGAGGGCCGCCGCGATGACGAGCACCTCGCGCACGCAGCCGCGGCGCTCGGCCTCCAGGACCATCCGCGCCAGCCGCGGGTCGATGGGCAGCCGGGCGATCCGGCGGCCCAGCTTCGTCAGCCGCGGGCCCTTCTCGGGCATCGCGATCGCGCCGAGCTCCTCGAGCAGCTGGCGGCCCGCGGCGACGTTGCGCCGGTCGGGCGGCTCGACGAACGGGAAGTCGGCGAGGTCGCCGAGGCCGAGCGAGGCCATCTGGAGGATCACGCTGGCGAGGTTGGTGCGCAGGATCTCGGGGTCGGTGAACTCGGGCCGGGCCAGGAAGTCCTCCTCGGAGTAGAGCCGGATCGCGATGCCCGCCGCGACGCGTCCGCAGCGGCCCGCCCGCTGGTTCGCGGAGGCCTGGCTGATCGGCTCGACCGGCAGCCGCTGCACCTTGGTGCGCGGGGAGTAGCGCGAGATGCGCGCGACCCCGGTGTCGACGACGTACCGGATGCCGGGGACCGTCAGCGAGGTCTCGGCGACGTTGGTCGCGAGCACCACGCGGCGGTTGCCGCCCGAGGAGGGCGAGAAGACGCGGTGCTGCTCCGCCGAGGAGAGCCGGGAGTAGAGCGGGAGCACGTCGAGGCCGCGGCCGGGCGGGGCCGGCCCGCCGTTCGACCCGCCGCTCGACCCGGCGTACTCCTCCAGCGCCTCGGCCGTGTCGCGGATCTCGCGCTCGCCGGGCAGGAAGACGAGCACGTCGCCGCGCCCCTCGGCGGAGAGCTCGCGGACGGCGTCCACGACCGCCTCGGTCTGGTCCCGGACGATCGGCTCGCCCTCCTCGTCGTCCTCCGGCAGCTCGAGCAGGGGGCGGTAGCGGACCTCGACGGGGTACGTCCGCCCCGAGACCTCGACGATCGGCGCGGGGGTGCCGTCGGCGTCGGCGAAGTGGGCGGCGAACCGCTCGGGGTCGATCGTGGCGGAGGTGATGATCAGCTTGAGGTCCGGGCGGCGGGGCAGCAGCCGGCGCAGGTAGCCGAGCAGGAAGTCGATGTTCAGCGAGCGCTCGTGGGCCTCGTCGACGATGATCGTGTCGTAGCGGCGCAGCATCCGGTCGCGCTGCAGCTCGGCGAGCAGGATGCCGTCGGTCATCAGCTTCACGCGGGTGCCGCGCGAGGTGCGGTCGGTGAACCGCACCTGGTAGCCGACCGGCGACTCGTCGGCGCCGATCGCCGTGCCCAGCTCGTCGGCGATGCGCTCGGCGACGCTGCGGGCGGCGATCCGCCGGGGCTGGGTGTGGCCGATCATCCGGGGGCGGCCCTGCTCGTCGCGGGTGCCGCGGCCCAGCTCGAGGCAGATCTTCGGCAGCTGGGTGGTCTTGCCCGAGCCCGTCTCCCCCGCCACCACCACGACCTGGTGGTCCCGGATCGCCGCGGCGATGTCGTCCCGCCGCCCGGAGACCGGCAGCTCGGGCGGGTAGGTGATCGCGATCGGGTCCACAGCGGCGCCATTCTCCCGGCCCGCCGGTGAGCCCGCCCCGCGGGGCTCGCCGGCGCGGTGTGCCGGCCCGTGCGTCATACGGTTCGGTCGTCGTCGCGCGCGCTTTGGATGACGTCGCGGCGCCACGTCATCCGCGCCGGTCGTCATCGCGACCGTTCCGTATGACGTCCGCGGCCGGACGACGGGAGCGCCACCGGGCCGCCGGCGCGCTCACAGGAACCACACAGGTCCAGCCGGCACACTGGGCACCATGGAGCTCACGAGGCCGGACGGCTCTCCCCTGCGTGTGCTGGTCGTCGACGACGAGCCGAACATCGCGGAGCTCGTGTCGATGGCGCTGCGCTACGAGGGTCTCGAGACCCGGATGGCGCACAGCGGCAGCCGCGCCGTCGCGGTGGGGCGCGAGTTCCGTCCGGACGCCGCGGTCCTCGACCTGATGCTGCCCGACTTCGACGGCACCGAGGTGATGCGGCGGCTGCGCGGGGCGGACAGCCGCCTGCCCGTGCTGTTCCTGACCGCCAAGGACTCCGTCGAGGACCGCGTCGCGGGCCTCACCGCCGGCGGCGACGACTACGTGACCAAGCCGTTCTCGCTGGAGGAGCTCGTCGCCCGCCTGCGCGCGCTGCTGCGCCGCGCGGGCGCCCGCGCCGCCGAGGCCGACACGGTGCTGCGCGTCGGCGACCTCACGCTCGAGGAGGACAGCCGCGAGGTGTTCCGCGGCGGCGAGGAGGTCGCGCTGACGGCGACCGAGTTCGAGCTGCTGCGCTACCTGATGCGCAACCCGCGCCGCGTCCTGAGCAAGGCGCAGATCCTCGACCGCGTCTGGAGCTACGACTTCGGCGGGCAGGCGAACGTCGTCGAGCTCTACATCTCCTACCTGCGCAAGAAGATCGACGCCGGCCGCGCACCGATGATCCACACGATGCGCGGGGCGGGCTACGTGCTCAAGCCCGCCACCGAGGACGACCCGGGGTGAGTGCGCCCGAGGCAGGCGCCCGGACGAGGCTCGGCCCGCGCACCCTGACCGCGCGGCTGGTCGTCGCCACCGTGCTGCTCGTCGCGGTGGTGGCCGCGCTGATCGGCACCGCCACCACGCTGGCCATGCGCTCCTACCTCGACGACCGGCTCGACGACGAGGTGGCCGCCGCGCTCGACCGGCTCCAGGACGGGCTGCGGGCTCCGCAGGGTGGCCGCTTCGACCTCCGTAACCAACGCCCCGGCACCCTGCTGGCGCTGGTCCGGCCCGAGGGCGACGCGACGTCCGCCGACGGCGTCGTCCTCGGCGAGGACCTCGCCGCGCAGCGCGGGGTCTCCGCCGACGCGCTCGACGCGCTCGCCGGCCTGCCCGAGGCGGGCGGGCACTCCGTGGACCTGCCCGGCCTCGGCGACTACCGCGTACGCGTCGAGGCCACGCCGGCCGGCAACCTCGTCGCCGGCCTCCCCGCGCGCGACGTCGGCGACACCGTCGACCGGCTCGTCCGCCTCGAGGCGCTGGTGGGGCTGCTCGCGGTGGCGACGGCCGCCGGCGTGGCCGTCGTCGTCGTCCGCCGCCAGCTGCGCCCGTTGCACCAGGTGGCCGGCACGGCGCGGCACGTCGCGACACTCCCGCTCGCCGAGGGCGAGATCCGCCTCCAGGAGCGCGTCCCGGCCGAGCTGACCGACGAGCGCACCGAGGTGGGCGCCGTCGGCCACGCGCTGAACGGGCTGCTCTCCCACGTCGAGCAGTCGCTCGCCGCCCGGCACCGCAGCGAGCAGCAGGTGCGGCAGTTCGTCGCCGACGCCTCCCACGAGCTGCGCACGCCGCTGGCGACCATCAAGGGGTACGCCGAGCTCGCCCGCCGCCGCCCCGACGAGGCCGCGCAGGTGCTGGTCGCGCTGGACAAGGTCGAGCGCGAGTCGGCGCGGATGACCGCGCTCGTCGAGGACCTCCTGCTCCTCGCCCGGCTGGACGCCGGGCGCCCGCTGGCTCGGGACCGGGTCGACCTCACCCGGCTGCTGCTGGAGGCCGTCTCGGACGCGCGGGTGCTCGCGCCGGGCCACCACTGGCGGCTCGACCTGCCCGAGGAGCCGGTCGAGGTCGTCGGCGACGAGGCGCGGCTGCACCAGGCGCTCACGAACCTGCTGACCAACGCGCGGCGCTACACCCCGCCCGGCACGACCGTCACGGTCTCGGCCGCGCCCGGGCGGGTGGAGGTGCGCGACGACGGGCCCGGCTTCCCGCCCGAGGTGCTGCCGCGCGCCTTCGAGCGCTTCGTCCGCGGGGACGCCGCCCGCGCCCGCCAGGGCGACACCGCGCCCGACGCCCCGGCCCCCGAGGCCCCCGAGGCCCCCGACATCCCCGAGGGCACGGGGCTCGGCCTCTCGCTGGTCGCCGCGATCGTGCACGCCCACGGCGGCGACGTGCGGCTGACCAGCACGCCGGGCGACACCCGGGTCGCGATCAGCCTCCCGCCACCGGAGCTCCCCGGGTAGCCCGCATCGTCTGCGCCCCCCATGGCCGCGTCGCACGGCCCAGATGAGGCGGACTACCCGGGGCCCCGTCGGTCCGGGCGACCGGACGGCGGTCCCGACCCAGCGCCCGGTGAGCGCCGGGTCGAGCAGGCCGAGCGTGATGGTGCGGCCGGCGTCGCCGGTCCACGCCGGGCGGGGCGGCCGCCGCGGGGCCTCGAGGATCCGGCAGACGCCGGCCGCGGTGACGGACCAGCCGTGGTCCAGCACGCGGTCGACCAGGTCGACCTCGAGGGCCACCTGGTGGCCGGGCGCCCACCGCGCCAGGGCGGAGTCCTCGGCCACGCAGAACGACACCCGGTCGCCGGCGTGCCGGTAGGCGACGGTCTCGATCCGGGGCGCGCCGTCGGCCGCGAAGGCCACCCGCGCGATGGTGTCCGCCGAGAGCAGCTCGGCGCAGGTGCGCTCGTCGAGCGCCACGCACCAACGGTCCACGTCCCACCCCAGCCGCGGGTCTCCCAGCCCCGAGACGCCCCGCCCTCCGAGGCGTCCCCCGCGGCGCACCCATCGTGCCGCCGGGCGCGCCCGGGCGTCCACACCCGGCCGGTAAAGGTCTGCCCGGCGCGGTCGCGGGAAGCGGTCAGCGCACCAGCCCCGCCAGCGCGGGCAGCGAGTCGGTGAGCGCGTCCAGCAGCTGGTCGCGGCTCACGCCGGCGGGGTCGCGCACCCAGGCGAGCACGAGCTCCTCGGACATCGCCGACCAGGCGCGCACCATCAGCCGGGTGCCCGGGGTGTCCGGCAGCAGGCCGGCGTCCCCCTGCTCCTGGAAGAGCCGGCCGGTGAGCGCCGCGCGCGCCTCCTCGTAGACCTCGCGCAGCGCCTGGTTGCCGCCGCCGGCCCCGCGCACGAGCGACACGTAGCCCTCGTAGTTCTCGACCACGTAGTCGACGTACGCCGCCTGGGCGACGCGCAGCCGCTCCAGCGGCGTGCCCTCGGTCGGCGGCGCGGTCTGGGCGAAGAGGTCCGCGACCGCGCGGCGGGCGACGGCGACGTGGAAGTCCTGCTTGTTGCCGAAGTAGTGGTAGAGCAGGCCGCGCGAGATGCCGGCCTCCTCGGCGAGCAGGTCGATCGACAGCTCGTCCAGCGACCGCGTCGAGAGCAGCCGCACGCCCAGGTCGAGCAGCTGCTCGCGCCGGGTGTCGGGCGCCAGGCGCACGCGTGTGGTCGAGGTCATGCCCGCATGCTACTGAATAGCCGTCAACGAACTATTGACCCGTGTTCAGTACCGACCTAGCGTCGAGAGCATGAGCACGCACACCGACCCGGCCCCGGCGCACGCCGCGCCGCGTGACCTGCCGGACCACGTCACCCACCTGATCATCGGCGCCGGCTTCTCCGGCCTGGGCACGGCGATCAAGCTCGCCGAGAGCGGTCGCGACGACTTCCTCGTCATCGAGCAGGGCTCGGACGTCGGCGGCACCTGGCGCGACAACACCTACCCGGGCGCCGCGTGCGACGTGCCGAGCCAGCTCTACTCCTTCTCCTTCGCGCCCAACCCCGACTGGTCGCGCAGCTTCTCCCCCAGCCGGAGATCCAGGCGTACCTGCAGCGGGTGGCCCGGGAGTCCGGCACGCTGGACCGCTTCGCGTTCGGCACCACGCTGCACGACGCCCACTGGGACGAGGACGCGCAGGTGTGGCGCGCCGAGACCGACCGCGGCGACCTGACCGCGACCTACCTGGTCACCGGGACCGGCGCCCTCTCCGAGCCGAAGCTGCCCGACATCGACGGCATCGACGACTTCGCCGGCGAGGTCTTCCACACCGCCCGCTGGGACCACGACGCCGACCTCGCCGGCAAGCGGGTCGCCGTGATCGGCACGGGCGCGTCGGCGATCCAGATCATCCCGGAGGTGCAGCCGGTCGCCGGCCACCTCGACGTCTACCAGCGCACGGCGCCGTGGGTGATGCCGCGCAACGATCGCGACTACACCCGCCTCGAGCAGCTGGCCTTCCGGCACGTGCCGGGCCTGCAGACGCTGGTGCGGAACTCGATCTACTGGGCGCGCGAGACGTTCGTGCCGGGCTTCACGTGGAAGCCGGCCATCATCAAGCCGGCCCAGAAGCTGGCGCTCGCCAACATCCGCAGGGGCATCTCCGACCCCGAGCTGCGCGAGAAGGTGACCCCGACCTTCGCGATGGGCTGCAAGCGGATCCTGCTCTCCGACGACTACTACCCCGCGCTCGACGCCGACAACTGCGACCTGGTCACCGACCCGATCCAGCGGATCACCGAGCGCGGCATCGTCACCGCCGACGGCACCGAGCGCGAGATCGACGTGCTCGTGGTGGCCACCGGGTTCTTCGCCACCGACCACCCGATCGCGCACCACATCCACGGCCGGGAGGGCACGACGCTCGCGGACGTCTGGGAGCGGCGCGGGATGGCGGCGTACAAGGGCACGACGATCCACGGGTTCCCGAACCTGTTCCAGATCGTCGGCCCGAACGTCGGGCTGGGGCACTCCTCGATGGTCTACATGATCGAGTCGCAGATCGCCTACGTGCTCGACGCGCTGGAGACGATGGACGCGCACGCCTTCGCGACCGTCGAGCCGAAGCTCTCGGCGCAGGACGCCTGGAACGACGACCTCCAGCGGCGCATGGAGCGCACCGTGTGGAGCACCGGCGGCTGCGCGAGCTGGTACCTCGACTCCCACGGACGCAACACCACGCTGTGGCCGCGGACGACGTTCACGTTCCGCCGGCTGCTCTCGCGCTTCGACCCCGCGGCCTACGAGGTGACGGCCCGCGACGCGGCCGGCTCCGGCCGACCCGGCACCCGCCCGCACGAGGCGCAGCAGGTGCCCGCGTGAGGACGCTGACCGACAAGGTCGTCGTCGTCACCGGCGCCGGCTCCGGCATCGGCCGCGCGGTGGCGCTGGCGGTAGCCCGCCGGGGCGCCCTGGTGGCGGTCTCCGACGTCGACGAGACCGGCCTGGCCGAGACCGTCGACCGGCTCAAGGGCCTCGGCGCCGAGGTGCACAGCGACCGGCTCGACGTCGCCGACCGGGCCGCCTTCGCGGCGTACGCCGAGGCGGTGGCCGCCCACTTCGGCCGCGTCAACGTCGTGGTCAACAACGCCGGCGTGACGATGACCGGCCACGTGCTCCAGCAGACCTACGACGAGATCGAGTGGATCACGGGCGTGAACTACTGGGGCGTCGTGCACGGCACCAAGGAGCTGCTGCCGCACCTGATCGCCTCGGGCGAGGGCCACGTCGTGAACATCTCCTCGCTCTTCGGGCTCGTCTCGATGCCCGGGCAGTCGGCCTACAACGCGACGAAGTACGCCGTGCGCGGGTTCACCGAGGCGCTGCGCGAGGAGATGCTGATCGAGGGCCACCCCGTCGCGCGTCTCCTGCGTGCACCCCGGCGGCATCAGGACCGGGATCAGCCGCAACGGCCGCAAGAGCGCCGGCCAGGACGCGGCCGCGCTGGACGAGCTGTTCGAGACGAAGCTGGCCCGGATGTCCCCGGAGAAGGCCGCCGAGGTGATCGTCCGCGGCATCCTCAAGGACAAGGCGCGGGTCCTCGTCGGGCTCGACGCGCACGTGACGCACCACGTCGCCCGTGCCTCGGCTCGCGCTACCAGGACCTCGTCGCGCGGGCGAGCCGCCGCGTGCTGCCGCCCGGCGACGCGGTGCCGCCGGCCTGAGGCGCCGGCTGCCAGAATCCGCCCATGCAGCCCGGCGACCGCGTCTCGTTCCGGCTCAGCAAGTGGGACGGCGCGGAGCACTGGTCGTTCGCCGGCCGCTGGCTGGGCGACGACGAGCACGGCGCGTGGGTCGCGCTCCCCGCCGGCTCACGGTTCGTCCGGCCCGGACGCGACATCCGGCTGCCCCACGACCACGTCACGCTGGTCCCGCACCGCGACGCGTCCGAGCGGGGCTGGCTGGCGGCGTTCCACGGCCCCGGCGGCATCCCCTGGGCGGGCCTCGCGTCCGAGGTGGAGGTGTACGTCGACGTCACGACCGCCCCGCTGTGGCTGCCGGACGGTGACGGGGCGGTCGTCCGGGCAGTCGACCTCGACCTGGACGTCGTCCGCGGCGCCGACGGCACCGTGCTGGTCGACGACGAGGACGAGTTCGCGGAGCACCAGCGCACGCTCGGCTACCCGGACGACCTGGTCGCGGCGGCGCAGGCCTCCTGCGACGCGGTGCTGACCGCGGTGCGCGGGCGCGTGCCGCCGTACGACGACACCTTCCGGCGGTGGCTCGCCGCGGTCCCCGGGCTGGGGCCGCCGGCCGCCTGACCGGCGTCGCCGCGGCTCAGCGGTTCCAGAAGAGAGCGGGGGGCAGGTCGGGCCGGTCGATGGGGCCGGACGGGTCCGCCCAGCGGCCGCGATCGCTCGCCCCGCCGCCGGAGTGGAAGCCGTCCAGGGGGTCGTAGCGGCGCGGCGGGGCGGGGGTGTCCGCACCGGGGTCCGGGCTCGCTCCCGCGTCCCCGGCCCCCGGCCCGGTCGGGCGCGACGGCCGCGTCGGCCGCGCGGCACCGGCGTCCGGGGCGGCCGGCCCGCCCTCCGGCGTGGGCCGGGCGTCTGGCCCGGGGTCTGGCCGGGGGTCTGGCTCGGGGTCCGTCCGGCGTTGCTGCTTGCGCGCGTGCTCCCGCTGCACCTGCCGGATCGGCACCGCCTGGGTACCCCTGGGACCGGACTGTCCGACCCGGGGCAGGCTCTCGGTGTGCACCGGCTCGGGGGTGCGCGGGCCGACCACCGCCAGCAGCGGGCCGACCAGGCGCGGCCCGCTGAGGCGCGCCTCCAGACGGCGCGCCTCGCGGCGCAGCGGCTGGGCGACGTACTCGCCCAGGATCACGCCCGAGGCCAGCGCGATGGCGATGGAGACCGCCGTGACGAGGGAGAGCAGGCCGCGCGAGGTCGCGATGTCGCCGCCGCTGGAGAGCAGCGCGAGGCCGCGGTAGACCGCGAGGCCCGGCAGCATCGGCACGATGGCCGGCACCACCAGCACCAGGGGCGGCACACCGACGCGCGAGGACACCCAGTAGCTGATCAGGCCGACCAGCAGCGCGGCCACACCGACCGCCCAGGGGCGGCCGAGGTTGGTGGCCGAGACCGTGTTGGCGGCGACCATGGAGAGCCCGGCCATCGCCGCGATCGGCAGGACCGCGCGCTTCGGGGCGTACGTGGCCACGGCGAACGACGCCGCGGCCAGGGCCGCGCCGCCCGCCACGGTCGCGAACTCGCTGGGGCTCAGGGAGTAGCCCGGGTAGACCTGGCCGACGTCGACCTCGAGCACCGTCGCCAGCGCCAGGCCGCCGCTGACGCCGGCGATGATGCCGGCGGTGGACAGCAGCGCCTCGATGATGCGGGCGCCGGCCGTGACGAAGAAGCCGGAGAGCGCGTCCTGCAGGGCGCCGAGGAAGCCGATGCCCGAGAGCAGCATGATGATGTTGGCGCTGATCACCAGGGAGAGCTCGTTGTCCCGTTCGAGCTCGGGGAAGACCGCCGCCGCGGAGACGGCGAGCCCGCCGGCGATCAGCCCGCCGGCGACCTGCTGGTAGAAGGCCGGCATCTGGCGCTGGGCGATCCGCAGGCGCACCCGGTCGATGAACACGGCCGCGACGAACGCCACCGCCATCACCAGCGGCTCGCCACCCAGCATCAGCGTGGAGCCCGCGCACATCAGGCCCCAGGCGAGCGTGACGACCCAGCGCGGGGTGTTGTGGCCCGAGGCACGGATGCGGGCCACCGTGCGCCGCGCGCCGCTGACATCGACCTCGCCGCTGATCAGGTCGAGGACGAGCTGGTTGACCCGGCTCAGGTCCTCGTAGTCGATCTCGCGCGAGGACACCTGGCGCATCAGCACCAGCGGCGGGTCCTCGGGCGTGGCCTGGTAGCCGATCGAGAGCGAGGTGAAGGTGACGTCGACGTCGGCGTTGCGCAGGCCCAGGTGGACCGCCATCGACTGCATCGTCGCGGAGACGTCGGCGGCACCGGCGCCGTTGGCCAGCAGCAGCTCGCCGACGCGCAGGCAGAGGTCCATCGCGACGTTGACATCCCGGGACCCGACCACCCCCAAATCATCCCAGCCCGGGGTGCCCCGGAACAATCGGCGGGGCCCGTTCCCGGCCCGCTGTGTCGCACGTGACACGCCATGCGGGGCGGCGGGTGGACGCCGGGTGGACAGCGGGTGAACCGCGGGGTGGACGGCGGGTGAAACCGCGGGGTGTGGGACGTCGGCGGCGGGTTGGGCGCGCTGTGGAACGATCACCGGGTGCGCATCGACTTCCACCGGTCGGCCCGCCCGACCCTGGGGGTCGAGTGGGAGCTGGCGCTCGTCGACGAGCAGAGCCGCGACCTCGTCAACGCCGCCCCCGAGCTCGTCGAGCACGCGCGCCCCCGGCTGGTCGAGCCCGACCGGCTGCACCGCGAGCTGCTGACCAACACGATCGAGGTGGTCAGCGGCGTCTGCGGCACGGTGGCCGAGGCGATGGGCGACCTGCGGCGCGACGTCGCGGTGGTGCGCGACGCGGCGCGGGAGCTCGGCATCGACCTCTTCGGCGGCGGCACGCACCCGTTCGCCTCGTGGTCGCAGCAGCAGCTGACCGAGGGCCACCGGTACGCCGAGCTGATCAACCGCACGCAGTGGTGGGGCCGGCAGATGCTGATCTGGGGCGTGCACGTGCACGTCGGGATGCCCGACCGCGACCGCGTGATGGCCGTGATGTCGGCGCTGCTGACCTACTACCCGCACCTCCAGGCGCTCTCGGCGTCCTCGCCGCTGTGGGGCGGGCTGGACACCGGGTACGCCTCGACGCGCGCGCTGATGTTCCAGCAGCTGCCGACCGCCGGGCTGCCGTTCCAGTTCGAGACCTGGGACCAGTTCGAGGGCTACTGCCACGACCAGATCACCACCGGGGTCGTCGACCACCTCGACGAGATCCGCTGGGACGTGCGCCCCGCCCCGCACCTGGGCACGCTGGAGACCCGGGTGTGCGACGGCGTCTCGACGGTCACCGAGCTCGGCGCGCTGACCGCGCTGATCCACTGCCTGGTCGTCGACCTCGACGAGCGGGTCGCCAACGGCGAGCAGCCCACCACGATGCCGCCGTGGCACGTGCAGGAGAACAAGTGGCGCGCGGCGCGCTACGGCCTCGACGCCATCGTGATCCTCGACGAGAAGTCCAACGAGCGGCTGGTCACCGAGGACCTCGCCGACCTGCTCGAGCGGCTGGCGCCCCTCGCCGAGCGGCTCGGTTGCGCCGAGGAGCTGCGCGCCGTCGCCGACATCCCCCAGCGGGGTGCGGCGTACCAGCGGCAGCGCGCCGTCGCGGAACGCACCGAGGGCGACCTCGTCGCGGTCGTCGACTCCGTCGTCCGCGAGCTGAACGCCTCGCTCGACCATCTCGACTGAGCCCGACTGGGCGTGAATCCCGCGCCGAGCCGGCTGAGGCCCGAGGTCATGCGGGACTCACGCCGGGTCGGCCATCTCGAGGCGGACGCCGAGCAGCCGGACGGCGCGCTCCCGGTCGGTCCGCTCGAGCAGCGACACCGCCGCGTCCGCCAGGACCGCCGGGTCGGTCGTCGGGGCCGGCAGGGTCAGGCTGCGGGTGACCGTCTCGAACGGCCGGTAGCGCACCTTGATGCCCACCCGCACCGCCGGCCGCCCCTCGGACCGGATGTCGTCGAGGGCGTGCCGCGCCAACCGGCGCACCGCCGCCTGCACCTCCGCGGGCGACTCGAGGTCGGCCTGGAAGGTCTCCTCGCGGCCGTGGGCCCGGGGCACGTACGGCGTCGGGTCGACCGGGGACGAGTCCGCGCCGCGACCGAGCCGGCGCAGCCACGGGCCCGTGCTCGGCCCGAGCTCGTCGGCCAGGACGTGCGGGTCGGCCGCGCCGAGCTCCGCGACGGTGTGGATGCCCAGCGCGGCCAGCCGCCGCTCGGTCTTCGACCCCACGCCCCACAGCGCCCCGGTCGGGCGCGGGCCGAGCACGGCGTCCCAGTCCTCGGCGGTCAACCGGCCGACCCCGTCCGGCTTGCCGAAGCCCGTGGCCAGCTTGGCGCGCAGCTTGTTGTCGCCGATGCCAACCGAGGCCGTCAGCCCGGTCGCGGCCCGCACCGAGGCCCGGATCCGCTCGGCGAACGCCTCCGGCTCCCCGAGCGGCCCGTGCTCCGGACCCGGCGCGAGGAACGCCTCGTCCCAGCCGAGCACCTGGACCAGCACCGGGGCGCCGCCCCAGGCCAGCCCCCGCAGCGTCGCCATGACCGCCGCCGACGCCTCCTCGTACGCCGGCCGGTCCACCGGCAGGAAGACCGCCTCCGGGCAGCGCCGGGCCGCGACGCGCAGCGGTGTCCCCGACCCCACCCCGCGCTCGCGCGCCTCGTAGGAGGCCGTGGCCACCACGCCGCGCTCCGTCGGGTCGCCCCGACCGCCGACGATCACCTGCCGGCCGGCCAGCTCCGGGTGGCGCAGCACCTCGACCGCGGCGATGAACTGGTCCAGGTCGACGTGCAGCACCCACGCATGGGGCCCGGCCGTCGTCGCCATGGGCCGATCCTCGCAGTCGGCCAGCCGTGACCCGGAGAACCGGCCACGGGGTTTCGCACCCCGTCCCGCTCTTGTGACGACCGACGCGGTGCGCGAGCCTTGCAAGGACCTCCGCGAACACAGAAAGCAGGTGCCCCTCCGTGGCCACCCCGATCGACCCCACGTCCGTCGCGTTCCTGATGACGGAGACCCGGCAGATGCCGATGCACGTGGGCGGTCTCCAGCTCTACGAGAGGCCCTCGGGTGCCGCGCCGGACTACGTGCGCGAGGTGTACGAGCAGATGCGGGAGACCCAGGAGATCTCCTCGCTGTTCCTGCGCCACCCCAGGCGCAGCCTGCGCTCCGCGGGCCAGCTCGTCTGGGAGCGGGACGACCAGTTCGACATGGACTACCACTTCCGCCACAGCGCGCTCCCCCAGCCCGGGCGGGTCCGCGAGCTGCTCGAGCTCTGCGGCCGCCTGCACTCCCAGCGGCTGGCCTGGGAGCGTCCGCTGTGGGAAGCGCACCTCATCGAGGGGATGCAGGACGACCGCGTCGCCATGTACACGAAGCTCCACCACGCCCTGGTGGACGGCGTCGCCGCGAACCGCCTGATGCAGAGCTGGATGACCACGGACCCGGACCGGCGCGACCTGCCGGCCCCGTGGGCGAAGCAGACCTCACCGAAGGCCAAGCAGGCCCGCTCGCAGGCCGAGAAGTCCTTGGCCCAGGTGCCGGTCTCCGCCCTGCGCTCCGCGCTCGGGATCACGGCGGACGCCGCCGGCATGCCCGGCGCCCTGGTCAAGACGATCACCCGTGGCCTGAAGAACGAGACGTCCGCCCTCTCCCTGTACGCCCCCCGCACGATCTTCAACCAGGACATCACCGGTGCCCGTCGCTTCGCCGCCGAGAACTGGGAGATCGAGCGGTTGCGCGCCGTCGGCAAGGCCGCAGGCACGACGATCAACGACGTGGTGCTGGCCATGTGCAGCGGCGCGATGCGCGCCTACCTGACCGAGCTCGACGCCCTCCCGGAGACCTCGATGGTCTCGATGGTGCCGGTGGGGCTGAACGCGAAGCAGTCCCAGGAGGCGTCCGCCGAGGGCGGCAACGCCGTGGGTGCCGTGATGGTGCAGCTCGGGACGCACCTCGCCGACCCCGCCGAACGGCTGCAGGCGATCCACCGGTCGATGCGGTCGGGCAAGGAGGCGTTGTCGACGATGACGCCGACGCAGATCCTCGCGATGAGCGGCATCGGGATGGCGCCGTCGATCCTCACGCCCATGCTGAAGATGCAGGGCATCGTGCGACCGCCGTTCAACCTGATCATCAGCAACGTGCCCGGCCCGAAGGTCACGCAGTACTGGAACGGGATGAAGCTGGTCGGCAACTACCCGCTGTCGATCCCGATCCACGGCATGGCGCTGAACATCACGTGCAGCTCCTACGACGGCAAGATGTGCTTCGGCCTGACAGGCTGCCGGCGCACCGTGCCGCGCCTGCAGCGGCTGCTGGCCCACCTGGACGACGAGCTCGCGGCGCTCGAGAAGGCCGCGGGCCTCTGAGCCGACTGGGCGTGAGTCCCGCCCCCGCCGACTGGGCGTGGCTAGTTCCCGCCCACTCGGCGATAGTCTCCTGCCGAGTGGGCGTGAGTATCACGCCAGCGCAGCCCGGCGCGGCAGTCCGAGGTCGGGATTCACGCCGTCTCGGCGCGGGCGTCGGCGGGCGTGGGCGACGGGAGCTCCTCGAGGCCGCCGCCGAGGCGCTCCGCGACGGCCGCGAGCCTCGCGCGGGTGATCTCGGCGACCGTGGCGAACCCGGCCTCGCGGGCCCGCGACCCCTCGCGGGTCGGCACGGGCGCGTCGATGCTGAGGCAGTGCCGGGTGCCGCCGTCCTCGGCGTTGGCCAGGGCGACCGCGTGGCCCGTGGTGCCGCTGCCGGCGAAGTAGTCCAGCACCCGGGCGTCGTCCGGCATGGTCGCGAGGATGCGGCGGAGCAGGCCGGTCGGCTTCGGCGACTCGAAGACCGGACCGATCAGCTGCTTGAGCTCCGCCACCGCGGTGTCGGTCGAACCCACCTCCTCCGAGAGCCAGATGGTCGAGAGCTTCTTGCGTCGGCCGGCGTGCAGCCAGTCCCGTTGGAAGACATCCGCGCGCTCGCCCGTCCGGCCGCGGACGAGCCGGCAGACGAGGTCGTCGGGCCGCGCGTCGATGCGCGGGCGGGACCAGCGCCAGACCGCGGGCGTGCCGTCGCCGAAGACCGGCTCGATCTCGACCGACCCGGGGAACGGGGTCGTCGCGACGCGCCCGGCGTCGGGGTCGCCGTGGACCGGGAAGTGCAGGGTGCGCGCGGTGCGTCGGGTTGAACTTCTTGTTGGTGTTGCGCAGGGGGAGGTGGCGGTAGCGCCGGCCGTCGGGCCCCGTGAGGGGGAAGTCGCGCTCGTCGACGTGGTCGGCGCTCGTCGGGTCGAGCACGCAGCGGCTCGCGTCGCGGGCGTAGACGAGCAGGTACTCGTGGCTGGTGGCGAACCCGCCTCCGAGCTGGCGTCCCTTCGGGTTGAGGTTCACCACGACCTGGGCCAGGAAGTTCTCCTCGCCGAAGACCTCGTCCATCAGCAGCCGGAGGCGGGCGGCCTCGTTGTCGTCGATGCTCACGAAGATGGCGCCCGTGTCGGCGAGCACCGCGCGGCCCAGCTCGAGCCGGGGCCGGAGGTAGGCGACCCACGCCTGGTGCCGCGCCGCCCGTCCGCCGGTCGCGTCGCGGAAGTCGTCGCGGTAGGCGAAGAAGTGGCCGGTGTTGTAGGGCGGGTCGAGGTAGATCAGGTCGACCGGCTCGGTCAGCGTCGGCAGCACGTCGAGGTTGTCGCCGGCCGCGAACGAGTTCCAGCGCGTGATGCCCACCTGCGGCAGCGTATTCGTGATCGAATGGCGGCGTGCTCAACCTCGCTGTGTCGGCGCTGTCCGCGGCGGCCACCGATGCCCGCTCGCGCGTGGGCGCGGGGCTCGACTACTCCGGCCGGGTCGCCGCCAAGCTCGAGCGGATCCTCGACCAGGTCATCGACCTGCTCGACGCGGCCGCGCCGCTGGTCCCCGCGCTCGTCCAGGCCGTCGAGGACGGCCTGCTCGACGACCTCCGCGCCGCGATGAGCCGCGTCGACGAGGCCGTCACGACCATGGGCGAGGTCTGCGGCCAGATGTCCCGCGTCGGTGACCAGATGGAGCGCGTCAGCGACCAGGTCGGGCAGGCGATGCCGCTGCTCGACGCGACCGGTACGGGGCTCGGGCTCGTGAACTCGACGATCGGCACGACGCTCGGCTCCGTGCAGGCGCTGCGCGGCGCCCCCCTCGTCCGGCTCATCGGCCGCGGGGGCCGGGACGGCGACGCGCTCGACGAGCTGGACCCCGACGAGGCGGCGCTGCTGCTCGCCGGCGCGGAGTCGGGGCCCGCCGAGGCGGAGGTCTGATCGTGCCCGAACGCAACGTGCTGGGCGGGGAGCTCGAGGTCTGCGGCATCGACCCGGTCACCGGCTTCTACCGCGACGGCACGTGCACCGTCGGCCCGGCGGACGTCGGCAAGCACGCGGTCTGCGCCGTGATGACCTCCGAGTTCCTCGACCACCAGGCCGCCACCGGCAACGACCTCGCCACACCCCGCCCCGAGTACGGCTTCCCGGGGCTCGCGCCCGGCGACCGCTGGTGCGTGGTCGCCCTGCGCTGGCTGGCGTCGGCCGAGGCTGGCGTGGCGGCCCCGGTGGTGCTCGCGGCGACGAGCGACCGAGCCCTGGACGTCGTCCCGCTCGAGGTGCTGCGCGCCCACGCCGTGGACGTGCCGGCGGACCCCGGCGACCTGGTCTGAGCCCGGTCACGACGGCCACACCCCCGAGCTGCCGCGGCGGTGGCTCCCCACGAGGTGGGTGTCGATGATCCCGACCGCCTCCATCAGCGCGAACATCGTCGTCGGCCCGACGAAGCGGAAACCGCGTGCCTTCAGGGCCTTGGCGAGCGCCTGGGACTCCGACGACGCCGTCGGCACCTCGGCCAGCGACTCCGGCCGGGGCGTCTCCCCCGGCTGGAACGACCAGATCAGCTCGGCCAGCCCGCCCTCGTCGCGCAGAGCGACGGTGGCGCGCGCGTTGGCGATGGTCGCGTCGACCTTCCGCGTGTTGCGGACGATCCCCGCGTCGGCGAGCAGCCGCTCGCGGTCCCCCTCGCCGTAGGCCGCGACGGTGTCGGGCTCGAACTGGTCGAAGGCCTTCCGGAAGTTCTCGCGCTTGCGGAGGATGGTCGCCCAGGACAGCCCCGACTGGAACGCCTCGAGGCTCAGCCGCTCGAACATGCCGCGCTCGTCGCGGACCGGCATCCCCCACTCGGTGTCGTAGTACTCCCGCAGCAGCGGGTCCTGCGCGGCCCACGCGCGGCCGCGCCCGCCCGTCGTCCCCGATCACCAGCTCGCTCATGGCCTCACCCTGCCAGCGTGCGCCGACAGCGGCACCGGCTCTCCACAGCCGGCGTTCGTTGTGTCCGGTGAGCATCTTTGCCGCGGATCGCGGTCACCTGGTGACCGCGATCCGCGGCGAACCAGAGCGCTCAGGAACCGACGAGGTTCGGCTCGGCCTCGCGGACCGCCAGCGAGGCCGGCGGCCCCTCGATCGTCACCGTCTCCCCCACGTCGCGCCAGGGACCGCCGTTGACGCGGAACCGGGCCGTCCACACCGTGTCCACCCGGGGCGCGAGCTCGTCGGTCAGTGACGAGTACTCGTGCGTCACGTACGCCGACATCGGCAGGCCGCGCTCGTACGGCCGGCCCGGCTCGCTCGACGTCTGGGTCGTGCCATCACCGTGGTGCCAGGTGAAGGTCCGCGGCGAGATGTCGAGCTCGACCTGCTGGCCCAGCAGCGTGACCGTGCGCCGGAAGGCGTCCGCCTCGGTGGAGAACACCGTGGGCAGGTTGACCAGCGTCTCCCCGCCCGGCGGCTGGATCGAGAGCGTCGACTCCGGCAGCGGGATGCGGCGGAACGCCCGCGCCACCAGCGGTGCGGTGACCTGGGCGATTGGCGCCCGGGCGGCATGCGCGACTGCTCGGCTCGATGCACAGCGATTCGCCTCAGATGGACTTCGATCAGCGGCGTTCTCGACACGGACATAGACCGTGTATGCCGTCCCCGTTCTGTCCGCACACGATGACCTGACCACCGCAGCCATAGAACGCGTCGCCCGGCGATGCCCTCGCCTCGCTCGCAAACAGGCTCGTAACTGTACGTAACCTCGCTCGCCCTTCGCAGCCCCAGTCGCATCTCCGTCCGACCTGCGGACCAGGTGCCGCGCATTGACACTGTCGAAAAGTTCTCCGATGCGCCGAAAGCGCTGAAGCTGCTCGTGCCGCCATCCACGTCGCCGTCTCAGCGGCTGAGTTCGCAGCGAACACAGCTGTGAGAGCCGGCAACGCCAGACAGCGAAGCACGCCGCTCATGAGTCACGCTCGCTACCAACCTTGCAGGCGTCCAACGCATCGCCCGTCCAAGACGAGCGTCGTAGAATACGTGGCTCTCCGTCGCCGCACTCGACTGGGTCGATCCGTCCCCCTGGCTGCACGACTGCGCGCCTACAGCGACCCGAACGGCGACCTGAATCCTCGCTTCCTGAGTCGCAGGACTCGTTGGATCCCGACCTCGTCGACTTGCCAACCGTCCGACTCGAGATCGACTCCCCCCGGTGCCGTAGAGATCCTCGATCTCTTGGTGAACTGCTGACAGGACTTGACAGTCCTCAGCCGCGAGATCTCGCAGTTCGCTGGTGTCCCCGGTTCGCTCCGGCCTCGTTGAACACATCGACCCAGTGCTTCACGAACGCGACGGCGCCGGCCTTGCTCCGCTTCTGCCAGGGCTGCTTGGTGGCCTCGGACGGCGACTCGGACGGCGATGCGGAGCCCGAGGGCGAGTCGGACACGATCGGCTCCGGGTCCTCGCCCGAGCAGGCGCTCATCGCAAGCGCGCAGGCGCAAGCCAGCGCGGCGAGGCGGCGCCGCCGACGCGCTGCCGGGACTCGACCGGCGAGGGGCATCGATCCTCCGAGCGAACCGGGGGCAAGACGTGCTCACGCTAACCACGACGGCCCGGACGGCTGAACCCGCGAACGCTCGCCTGTGGAGAACCGAGCGCGACGGTGTGACACAGATCATGCTCATGCGCCGCCGAAGGCGGGCGGTGCCTGCTGAACGGCCCTGCGACTGCGGTCAGCGCCCCGGGCCCAACGGCCTCGGCGTGTTCCTGTGGTGATGCCCAGCAGACCGAGACGCCCGCCCCCGGAACCCGGGGGCGGGCGTCTCAAGCGGTGACGGGACCGGATGTCACGCCAATCAGCGGTAGGTCAGCGTCAGCTGCGGGCGCTCGGCCACGGCCGGGTTCTCGCTGGCGATGAACTGGGCACCGTTGGCGCTGTCCGTCCACACCGTCATCGAGACGGATCCCTGGGCCTGGAACGGGTCCAGCGACAGCGCGACCGGGTGCCGCGTGTCCGCCCCGAAGCTGCCGGCGAGCGTGCCGAGCAGCGCACCCCGGCCCGGCTTGTTCCCGAACACCAGGCCCGACTCGGACCACCCTGACCCGTCGGTGAGGCTGACGAAGTGATCGTCCGCCGAACCCGACCACGACGCTTCCGTCGTGGACATCGACAGGCTTGCCGCATCCAACGTCCTGCCGGGCGGGGCCGCCGGGACGTCGAACCGCAGGAACGCGGCCTGCTCCGGGCTGCCGTCGGACGACAGCGCCCAGGCGTTGCCCCGGTTGCGAGTCGGGTCGTTCGCGTCCACCCACGCGTCGTCGGTGACGTCCACGGTGACCTCGACCGGGCCACTGCCCAGAACCACGGCGCTCGCGCTGTCAGAGGGCGGGCTCTCGTTGCCCGCCGCGTCGACCGCGACAACCCGGTAGTGCCACTCCCCCGCGGGGACGCCGCTGTCGGACAGGCTCAGCGTGGCCGTCGAGCCCACCCTGGCCGCAGCTGTCAGTGCGTCGCCGGGGGCGGCCAGGCGGTAGACGTCGTAGCGGTCCACACCCGTGTCGTCCGTTGAGCCCGACCAGGTCAGCTGCACCTCGTCGTCACCCGACACGGTCGCGCCCAGGCCGGACGGCGCCGACGGCGCCTGCGTGTCCGGTGCTGGCTCGATCTCCACCTCGAGTGCCGCCGAGGCGCCGCTCCGGTTGCCCGAAGGGTCCTTCGCCACGACCTTGTAGAACCACGTCCCCTCGGGCACGCCGGCTTCGCTGAGCTCACTGGCGCCGACCTCGCCAACCCGGTTGCCCGCCGCCGGCGTGAACCCGGCAGCGGCACCCCGGTGGACGTCGTAACCGACCACCGCGACGTTGTCGCTCGAGTCCGCCCAGTCCAGCTCCACCGTGTCCACTCCGGACACGTTCGCGGTCAGCCCAGCCGGGACGCTGGGCGGCTCCGAGTCGGCCCCCGATCCGTAGGTCAGCGTCAGCTGCGGACGCCCGGCAACGGCCGGGTTCTCGCTGGCGATGAACTGGGCACCGTCGGCGCTGTCCGTCCACACCGTCATCGAGACGGACTCCCTGGGCCTGGAACGGGTCCAGCGACAGCGCGACCGGGTGCCGCGTGTCCGCCCCGAAGCTGCCGGCGAGCGTGCCGAGCAGCGCACCCCGGCCCGGCTTGTTCCCGAACACCAGGCCCGACTCGGACCACCCTGACCCGTCGGTGAGGCTGACGAAGTGATCGTCCGCCGAACCCGACCACGACGCTTCCGTCGTGGACATCCCCAGACTCGCCGACACCAGCGTCCGTCCGGGCGGGGCGTCGGGGATGTCGAACCGCAGGAACGCGGCCTGCTCCGGGCTGCCGTCGGACGACAGCGCCCAGGCGTTGCCCCGGTTGCGAGTCGGGTCGTTCGCGTCCACCCACGCGTCGTCGGTGACGTCCACGGTGACCTCGACCGGCTCACTGTTCTCGATCACGGCACTGGCCGGGTCCGAGGGGGCACTCTCGTTGCCCGCCGCGTCGACCGCAACGACCCGGTAGTGCCACTCCCCCTCGGGGACGCCGCTGTCGGTCAGGCTGAGCGTCGCCGTCGAGCCCACCCTGTTGGCGGCCGTCAGGCCGTCCGAGGGGTCGGCCAGACGGTGGACGTCATAGCGGTCGACGCCCGCGTTGTCCGTCGAGGCCGACCATGCCAGCTCGACGTCGTCGTCCGTCACGGTCGTGCCGAGACCAGCCGGCGCCGTGGGCGGCTCCGTGTCGGGCTGCCCGAGCTGGTGGTGCTGCGCGACCTCCGCGCTGGTCAGCTGTCGGTTGTAGACCGCGAACTCGTCGAGGTCGCCGTCGAACCAGCGCGAACCAGCGTTCGGCCACCCGTTGAGGTTGTCCCCTCCGAGGCGCCAGAAGCCGCTGTAGTTTTGCGCCGAGGTGACGTCGTTACGCGACGCCACGACCTCGCCGTCGACCTGGAGTCGCATGCCGTCCGGGCCCAGGCTGGCGGCGAGGTGGTGCCAGTCGCCGTCGTTGTAGGACTCGGAGCTGTCGGTCGTCCGAGTCCCGCCGGGGTAGACGCCGAACGCGAGCCGCCCGTTCTGACGCATGTACACGTGCCGGTCGTAGCTGCTCGAGACCGCGAGGTTGCGGTTGCCGAACCCGAGGATCTTGCCGCCGCTCCCGGACGAGGTCCTGAACCAGACCTCCGCGGTGAACTCGTCAGGACCCGCGACGCTCTCGTCCGCGCCGATGACCCCGTTCGAGGTGCCGTTGGTGCTGGCGCCCACGCTGGGGGACTCGACGTCGCCGAGCGCGCCCGGACCGCCGGCCGCGGCGCCCGAGCCGTAGACGCCCTGCGGGCCTGCAAGCGACGCGGCGTTGGTCGAGCCCGGCGCATCGTCCAGCCGCCAGTACAGCGACGGGTCGTCACGGAGGACCCCGTCCGCGTAGACGGCGGTCGTGTCGCTCACCTCGATCGTCGTGGTCCAGGACCTGGGGCTCGTCTGCCCAGAGGGGTCCATGGCCTGGACCTGGTAGGTCCAGGACTCGCCCGGCTCCAAACCGCTGTCGACGAAGCTCAGGGTCGGCTTCAGCCACGGCTTGGAGTCGGCCTCGACGGACCCGATCGGCACCGCGCTGGACGCGTTTCGCCCGCGGAGGATCGTGTATGTCAGCCGCTCGTCGTCGAGGTCCTCGGTGGCGCGGAAGGACAGTCGCACCTCACCGGAGCGCACGCTCACCGCGGTCGGCTGGTCCGGGCGGACCGGTCGAGCGCTGGGGGCCGAGGGAGCCATCCCGAAACGAGTCAGACCCATCTGGGGGTCGCCGTTGACCGTCGTGAACTCGCCCGCGATCCAGAGCTGGGACCCAGTGTGGGTGATGTCGCGGGGGCCGAGCCTGCCGACGATCCCGCCGTTCGTGGTCGGGAACCAATGCTGAATCGCCGAACCGTCGGGGCCCTTGGCCTTCTGGGCGAGCAGCCGGTAGTAGCGCGGCACGGCCGGCGGCTGCACGTTCCACGACTCCGGGAAGCCACCCTCCGTGCTCGAGCAGTCGTGGGCGTGCGATCCCGAGTAGACCAGCTGGTCGACCACCTCGATGGCCCAGGTGGCACCGAGGCACGTGTCCACCCAGCGCAGCTCACCCGTGTACGGGTCCGCGGCCAAGCGGCCGTCGAACACGCCGCCACCCTCGCCGTTCGCCGACACGTAGACGGTGTCCTCGTCGACCGACAGGTCGGTCACGTAGCTGTACCTGGTCTGGGTGTAGCGCGGAATCGGCCTGCTGTCCCACCGCGTGAGCTCCCCGGACGTGGCGTCAGCTGCCGCCAGACCGCGGATGGCGACGTCGTTGACCGTGTCGAACTGACCGCCCAGGATCACCCGACTGTCGTCCGGTGCCATCTCCAAGGCGAGCACCAGCGCATCCGCTCGCGGCGCCCACGGCAGGAGCGCGCCGGTGTCGGCGTTCAAGGCAGCCAGACGCGTGCGGGACTCTCCGTTGACGGCGGAGAACGAACCACCGACATAGACCGTGGAGCCGGAGACCGCGAGGGAGCGGACCCTCCCGTTGATCGTGTCGGACCGCCACGGCAGGAGCCCGTTGTTGCCCGTGCTGAAGGCGGCGACTCGCTCGCGGAACTGGTTGTCGACCGCCGTGAAGTCACCGCCGACGTAGATCCTCGACTCGTCACGCGAGGCCCGGATCTCGTAGACGGTGTCGCAGGTGAAGTAGCCGGGCCGGCTAGACGCGCTGCACGTCCTGTCGAAGTTGCCGTTCGAGGGGACCGGCGTGTCGAACGAGGTGAAGGAGTGCGAGAAGGGCAGCAGCTCGCCGGTGGTGGCGTCGAAGGCGGCCAGGTTCTTGCGCGGCACCTCGTCCGTGCCCTCCGGTGCGCCCGGCGGGCGCACCGCGGTGAAGTTGCCGCCCGCGTAGACCACGTTGCCGACGGTCTCGACGGCGTACACGACGCCGTTCGTCTGCCACGTCGGCAGCGGCTCGGCAGTAAAGGTGCTCTGCGGCTCCGGCTCCTCGGCGTGTGCCGCCGTGCCGGACCCCGTGAACGCCAACAGAGGCGCGATCAGCAGCCCCCCCACCAGTGCGCGACGACCCCTGCGTGCGCGAACGCGCAGAACATGCTTCATCGGACCCTTCTCCATCCTTGTCGAGCTCCCGTCGGGAACTACTCCCCCAGGAGGGAGACTAGGTCCGGGCCGGCGCCGGCCTCTTCGCCGGGATTGGGTATGACCGCAGCCTCCGGTCCGAGGGGCAGGAAGCCGGCGGAGGCGCCCTCAGCCGCGCCGTCCCTACTCGGCAGCACGCTGGGGCCGCGCCCCGCTGGCGTCCAGTCGACGCCCGCGGGAATCAGGAACTGAAGGTGAGCTCCAGTGTCGGACGTCGGCCCGTGACGCTCGTGTCGCGGGTGACAAGCACCATGGAGTCCGACCCGGACATCGTCAGCGCGAGGGACGCGGGACCGCCGAGCTCCGCGGCGAGGGCGCCACGTCCAGGTCGATCGCGTAGGCCGTGGAGCTCGCCGTGCCGCCGGGCAGGGTCCCGATGACCCCACCCCCGACCAGGGGGCATTGTTGAAGGTGATGCCCACCTCGTCCCACGTGTCGTCCGCGACCGGGTGCACCAGCACGTCGGCGGACGGAACCGGACCATGAGTTGTCAGTCGTCCGGACCGTGAGCACCGCCGAGCTGAGCGATGTCCCGGGAGGGGCGTCGGGTAGCTCGAAGCGCAGGTAGCTCACACGTGTGGGACCCGAGCGCACCTGCATCACCCATGAGGTTCCGTAGTTGGCGTCGGGTGAGGCGTCGGTGACCCAGGTGTCGGCCGCGGCCGGCACGGTCGTGGTCGTGGTGGACCCCGGGAGGTCGACGACTGCCTCGACCGCGTCCGACCCGGCCGAGGTGTTGCCCACGCTGTCGGTGGCAGTAACGCGGTAGTACCAGGTGCCGGGCGCAGCCCCGTCGTCCGAGAAGGACGTCCCGGTCACGTCGCCCCGCTTGTTTCCGGCGGCTCGGGCTGAATCCCGGATCCGTCGAGCGGTGGACCGCGTACGAGGCGACTCCTGACGGGTCGCTGGACGCGGACCACGACAGGCTCACGTCCTGTCCCGTCACCGAGGTCGAGACGTTCGACGGCACGGACGGCGGCGACGTGTCGGGGCCGTCCGGCGGGCTGAACGTCAGCTCGAGCCGCGGCCTCCGGGTGGACGTCGCGTCGTCGCGCGAGGCGAAGACGTGGCTGTTCGTGCTGTCCGAGGTGAGGGCCAGCGAGGCGAGCCCGCCGACACTGCCGGACAGCGCCGAGGCGTCCAGGGAGATCGGGTAGGACGTGGACGGGACCGAGCCCCCGGGCAGGGCCCCGATCACCGGGCCCGTCGACGGCGCGTTCTGGTACGTGACGCCCGACTCCGCCCAGGAGGTGTCGGCCACGGAGCGAACCTGGGCCGGGTCCGGGCTCCCGGCCCAGGGGTTCTCGCTGGTGCGCATCACGAGCCTTCGCGCCACTGAGCTCCGTGCCCGGCGGCGCGTCCGGCACGTCGAACCTCAGGTGGCTGACCCGCTCGGCCGGTCCTCCCCGCACCTGCATGACCCACGAGCCGCCGTAGTTGGCCGTGGCGTTGTTCTCGTCGACCCACGAGTCGGCGACCGGCTGCACCGTCTCGACGACCGATCCGGCGGGCGGGAGCACATACACCTCCGAGGTCGCCGACGGGCCGGAGGTGTTCCCAGCCCCGTCGGTTGCGGCGACGCGATAGAACCACGTTCCCGGCGCCACGTCACCGTCGACGAACGACGTGCCCGCAGACCGTGCCGATGCGCGTCGACTCCGAGATGGGGAAGCCGTCGCTGCCGGAGCGGTGGACGTCGTAGGAGGCGATGCCGGACGGGTCGCTGGCGGCGTTCCAGCTCACGGTGACGTCCTGGCCCTGCACGGCTGTCGAGACTCCCCCAGGGGGGCCGGGGGCGGTGGTGTCCGGGGGCTCGGCGAGCGTGCGCACGCTCAATCGTGGCCCAGGGGCTCGTGTTGCCCGCGTTGTCCACGGCGCGGACGCGGTAGCTGTAGTCGGTGTCGGGCGTGAGGCCGGAGTCGTCAAAGGCGGTCGCAGCCGGAGTGCCGACCTGCTGCCCCTCCCGCTGCACCTGGTAGTGCGCGACACCGAAGTCGTCGGTCGACGGGCTCCACTCCAGGCCGACCGCTTCGTCGGTGACGGTCGTCTCCCTCAGGTCGGTGGGTTGGCTGGGGCTCTGGGTGTCCACCCCCTCGTAGGCGAGGCGGACGAATCTCGGATGGCTGCTCCCGCCGACGTGCGTGAACGATCCGCCGACCCACAGAGAGCCACCGGTGCCGAGGATCGCCCACACGGCGTCGAGCCCAGCGACCAGCGGGTTGAAGTCGTTCAACGCCCCCGTGACCTTGTCCATGCTGTTGAGGCCGGCCCGCGTCGTGCCCGTCGGGCCGAATCGCGGGTTGTAGTGGCCGCCCCCGTAGACCGAGTCCCCCACCACCGCCACGGTCTGGAGGTCCCCGTCGCCGTACTGGCTCCACGCACGGGCCGCAGACACGGCACGCCACGCCGTGACCCGTCCGCCCGGGCCACCCACCGCGCCGTAGTACAGGTCGCCGTCGACCGCTAGGTCGAACAGGCACGCACGGGTTGCCGGTGTCCTGGCAGTGCGGGACGGGACGCCAGTTCACGAACGCGCCGTTGTCCAGCCGGACGGCCCCCAGGTACTGCTGGTCGTTGCCGTTGACGTGGTGGAACCGGCCGGCCACGACGAGCCGGTTGCGCGTGGGGTCGATGGCCCCGGCGTAGGCGATGTCGTCGGTGCTCGGGCTGAACCCCGGGTCGACGGCGCCGCTCGTGGGGTCGACGGCGCCGATGCGGTTCCGGGGGATGCCGTTCACGTAGCGGAAGCCGCCCACGATGTACAGGAGCCCGTTGTGCAGCATGACCTCGCGGACCGTCGCCGAGGAGTCCGCGCGGAACCCCGTCCTGAGGTTCGCCGTGCCGGCGTCGACAGCCGCGAGTCGGGCCCGCGGCGTGTTCCCCATCCGGGTGAAGTCCCCGCCGAGCCACACGGTCTGGCCATCGGTCTCCAGCGAGCGCACGGCGCCGTTTGCGTTCGGGTTCCAGGAGGTCAGCTCACCGGTGTTGACGTCGACGGCGGCGGCACCGTTCCGGGTCACCAGGGCGCCAGTGCGGTGACCGCCAGCGAGTGAACGAGCCGCCGACCACGACCATGCTGCCCACGCGTTCCAGGGCGAACACGGTCCCGTTGTCCGGCCGCCAGCCGCTGAGCGGGACCTCTGAGACCGCTGGGTCCTCGGCGTGCGCCGGCGGGCTCAGCCCGGCCAGCCCCAGCACCATCGCGACAGCCAGCACCGCCGCCGCCGCGAGGCCGTGGCGCAGGCAGGCAGCGCTAGGTCCGCGCACGACCCACCCCCCGGGTCGGGCGTCGGCATCCCCACCGCGATCGCCCATCGACCATTCCGTTCGAACGTGATCAGAATCACTATCGACGCGTCCCACAGGCGTGTCAACCGGAGGACCTGGGACTTTGCCCTACCCCTGGGAGAGTCTCAGGAGAGCCGTGGGCTGGGCATCCGGTCGGGCCATCGGCGCCGGAACAGCACCGCGACCACGATCGCCGAGACGAGTCCCGCGACCCCTCCCAGCAACACCACGTCCGACAGCCTGGGACGCGCTGGCTCGGACGGCGTGGGAACGGCGACCGCCACCTGGACGCCGTAGATCAATGGGTCCTGCGAGGCAGCGGAGATGATGGCGGCGGCAAGCGCGTTGGCCGAGCGCGCCGTCTGCGTCGGGTCGGCGCCCGTGAAGGCGACCTCCAGGTTGAGTGTCTCCGGCTGGATCAGCCCCGCCGCGCCTTCTCGCATGGTCTCCGCGGAGACGCCCACGTTCCTGCCGGCCGCCTCGACGACCGGTGCGCTCTCGAGCAGCGCCACGTAGCGGGGGCCGAGGAGAACGACGGTGTCTGCGCCGATCGTCGTCGGCGACCGCGGCGTCAGCGCAACGACCGTGGTGCTGGTCCACCCCGCCTGCAACCGCGGCGCCGCCGCGAGCGTGCCGGACCACACCACGACCGCTGTCAGCGTCGCTGCGAGGAGCCACGGTCGGCCCAGCCTGGTCAGCAGCTCGCGCCTCTTGCTCCCGCCGGAGCCCGATCGCGTCCGACGCCGGCTTCGCAGCCGGACACCGAGGGCGAGCGCCGTGAGCAGGGCCAGCGCGAGCACCGCGACAACCGGGATCCACAAGGTCTTCGCGAGAACGGGCAGCAGGTCGGCGCCCGGGTAGGTCCGGTCGATGGCGACCCTGAAGACCGGGCTGCCGCGCTGCTCCGAGAACATCACGAGCGCCGTCCCGTCGGGCGTGTACGTGATCGCCTCGCCCTGGGGCTGGGTCACCCGGCCGACCCAGCGTGGGGTCTCGGTGACCAGCTCGCGCGCGATGTCGTCGCTCTCGACGTCGTACTCGAAGACGTCGCTCGCCGTCCGGATGGCCACGTGCATCCCGTCGGGGCTGAACGCCGCGCCCGTCACGAACTGCGACGGCGTTCGACCGTCGTCGGTGCGGTAACGGCTGGCGTCCATGATTCCCACCGGACGGAGGACCCCCGGCGTCTCGGAGGTCGTCGGCACCAGCGGGGCGGTGTACACCCGGCTGCGCCCGTCCTCCCGCTTGGAGATGAGCACCAGCTCGTAGTCCTGGGTGACGATCGCCGACTCCAGGTCCACCCCACGGGCAGGCGTGGCAAACGGCACCTCCACCGTGGTCCCGTCGGTCTGCAGACCCACCATCCTGATGGTGGGTCGCTCGAGCCGGTTGCCACCGGTGTCGGCGATCCACAGCGTCCCGTCGGGCCCGCGGGCCATGTCCTCGGCGTCGACGCCCGACGAGGTCTTGACCCTTCTGACCGACGTGACCGCGCAGTCGGCGTCGAGCGAGATGAAGGACAGGTTCCGGTCGGAGTGGACGACATACCCGTCGCTCTGGGCGATCGCACCGCTCACCTGGTCCAACCGGTTGTCGGTGGTGCGGCAGATGCGTTCCGGCTCGCCGTACTCGGTGACGAGCTGCGTCGCCGCGCTCGCTGGCGCACCGCCGGCGACCAGCGTGACGAGCAGCGCGAGCGCCGTCAGCCCGGCCCGGGTCAGGTTCGACGCTCTGGCCATGCCAGATCGACTCCGAGCCGGGCGTACAGGGCTTGGTTGAGGGGATCGAAGTGTGCGCGCAGCTGCTCCTCCAGGTCCATGTCCAACGGTGGCACGCGGAGCTTGTTGTGGTGCTCGAGCCTGTCGATGTCGTGAACCGGAAGGCCGAGGAACTGCTGGACCTGCGTGCTCGCGGCGCGCGGGTCCGCGTAGAGGTCCTCGGAGCGGAGCACCAGCACCTGGTCCTCGGGGAAGTACCGGTAGATGCGCTCCAGCTGCTCCAGATACCTGCCGCGGGCGAGGTAGGAGTGATTGTCGTGGTGAGCCGAGTAGTACGAGGAGTCGGCCTCCAGGCGCTCGACCTCGCCCCGAAGCCGCTCGGGTTCGGCGTCGATGGCCTCCCGGAACGTCGGGAGCGTCTCGGCGCCGCTGCCCAGGCGCTCCCAGTAGTTCGAGTACGCCCGCTTGACGGGGTCACGAAGCAGGATGACGAGCTTCACGTCCGGGACGAGCTCGGAGATCCGTGCGGGGGCCTGCGGGTGGAACATGTAGTACGGCGAGGCCTCGCCGATCCCGGGCGGACACCCGAGCCGCTGCGCGAGCCGGTCCACGGTCCACTGCGCGGGGAAGTGTGAGCGGTACCAGTCGGGGCCGCGGTCAAAGTTGATGTCGAAGTAGTGCGGGCTCTTGATCTGCTGCACCGCTGGATGCATGGGCATCACGGCCGGGTGCCGCGAGAGCCAGTTCCACAGACTGGTCGTCCCTCCGCGCTTGGTGCCGACGATGAGGAAGTTCGGCAGCACCCGTTGGTTCGCGGTGCGGACGGCATGCTCGCGGACGGCCGACCTCAGCACCTTCTTCAACGTCGCCGGGGTGTGCCGCTTGAGTGTCCGCAGCAAGCTGCGGACCTCCTCGTGCCGCACCGGCGTGACCGGCTCCTCGCCAGTCACCCCGCGTCGTCCATGGTCAGGCCCTCGCACCAGCGTCCCCTTCGATGGTGAACATTCGCCGGAATCTCCAGCAGCCGGCGACGAGAAGAGCCGCCCCGATCACGCCCGTTGCTGTCAACCCCGCCAGGGTCGAGAAGCCAGCGTAGCGAACCACGGCACCGAGAACCCCGAAGCACGCCACGCACAACCCGGTGGACACCGCCAGCGGGCGACCCAACGTGTGCACGCGAAGCAGGCGTGCGGCCACCAGGATCATCACGACGTTCTCCAGGACGGCAGAGACGACCGCCATGGCTGCCACCCCCTCGGCCCCGGCCAGCGACCCCAGCGTGAAGCTGCCGACCACGTTCAGCAGCAGGTTGGCCACCGCGATCGCGCAGTAGGTCGCGGCGAGCCCGCTCATCAGGACCAGCGTCTGCACGTTGCCCGCACCCACGCCCACCATGCCGGCGATCGACAGGACCGCCAGCAGCACCCATCGTTCCGCGAACGACTCACCGAAGACCCCCATGACGGTGGGCGCGAAGACGACGAACAGCAGGAAGAGCGGCCACGACGCCAGCACCGCCCAGCTCGTGGACGCGACGTGCATCCGCCCGGCCGTGTCGCGCGCGCTGGTGTCCAACGCCCGCGAAAGGTGCGGTGCGATGACAAGGCGAACGGCCTGCAGGGGCAGAAGGCCCGCGGCGACGAGGCGTGCCGCCACCGAGAAGGCCCCCGCGTCCGCCGTCGCTGCGGTCACGCCCACCGCCAGCACGCCGACGTGCAGGGAGCCGACCTCTGCGGTCGCGGAGATCATCCGGTACCGGTTGTACCGGCGGGCATCCTTGCGCAACGCGAGGTCGGGCCGATCGGCACGGAACCCCCGGACGAGCCGGTGATGTACCACAGCGGACGCCGCGAACAAGCCCCACTGCGGCAACGCCCAGGCCGCGAGGACGGCCAGTACGCCGCCGTCCATGGCCAGGGCCATGCCGACGAGGCCGAGGCGCAGCAGGGGCTTGGCGATCTGGTCGATCGTGACCAGCGGAAACAGGCGCGTCATCCCTCGGGCCGCGGCCAGGTACACCACGGTCGCGCTCGCGACCGGCTGTCCCAGGAACGTCGTGCGGAACGCGTTCGCCCCCAGCTCGGCATTCACGTCGGAGAGCAGCACTGCGGCGAGCTGCGGCGCAAGCAGCCACCCCAGGGCTGTGACGACCACGCTCGCGGCCAGCACCTCGCCGACGCAGCGCCGGACCAGGCCGCGCATCTGGCCGTCGCCGCCGTACGAGTGAAGCCTGGGCACGAGATGCACCAGGGTCGTGTCGTAGCCGAGCTTGCCGAGCTGGGTGAGCAGCAGAGAGATCGCTGTGCAGACAGCAAAGATCCCCGTCCCGCGGGCGCCCAGAAAGCCGGCGATGAGGGCGAGCGTGACGAAGCCGGCGCCGGCCGAGACCACGGTGCCGAACCCGGTCAGGCCGGCTCCGGTGAGCAGGGAGCGCGACGAGGCGGTCATCCTCAGCGCTCGCCCGCGGGCCCGGTCGTGGGTGTCCGTCCCACTCGGATCACGGCCATGCCCAGGCCGGCGACGAACCAGACACACACGTGGATGAGGGGGCTCCGCAACGTGTAGTCGGCGAAGAGTCCCGCACCGATCGTGGTCAGGCAGGCCAGCAGGGCCAGCGGGAGCCAGGGGCCGGCGTCCGTCGTGCGGCGGCGAGTCTGCACGTGCAGACGCACCAGCGAGGAGAGCAGCACGCCGACGAAGAGCGTGATGACCGCGAGCCCGACGACGCCGCTCTCGACGAGGATCGTGAGCGGACCGCTGTGGGCGTGCCGGACGGGGTACGCCCATAGCGACGAGGGGGGAGACGCAACGACCTGCGAGAAGGTGCCGGGCCCCCAACCGATGAGCGGCCTCTCCCACGTGAAGTCGATCGCGCTTCGCCAGATCAGGGGCCGCACGTCGGCCGGGTTCGCCTGGAGCGCACCCAGGTTCGCGAGCCGATCCGCGCCGACGGAGAGAGGGAGCTCGACGCCGAGGAGGCGCAGGGCGACGAAGACCGCGAGGAGGACTGGCAGGAGCGTGCGCCACCACCGGCGGCGCACCTCGCGTCGAAGCAGCAGCACGGCCACACCCAGTCCGGCGGCGATCCAGGAGGTGCGCGAGAACGACACCAGCAGGGTGCCCAGGGCGAGCACGACCGCGGCCAGGGCGATCGTGCGATGGACCCGCGTCCGACCGCCGGACAGGACCGCCAGCGAGAGCACGATCACGATCGCCGAGAGCGCTCCCAGCTCGTTCGGGTCTGCCAGCCGACCGACGGGTCGGTTGGTGACGACGGCGCCGCCCAGGCGGCTGCCCACCTCGCCGGTCTGCTGCAAGGCCGGGATCAGGACGAGACTGGCTCCGATGATGAAGACCAGTACAAGGTCCTCGGCCTGTCGCCGAGAGCGCACCGCGAACTGGACGCACAAGGCAAAGGCGACGGCCAGCACGGTGGTGATGCTGACGCTGGCAAAGGTTCGCGGCGAGACGCCGAGGACGGCCGTGGCGATGGTCACGCCGATGAAGAGCAGGCCGAGCGGGACGAGGATCCCCGGGGCTGCGCGCGCGCGGTCACGTCCAGCCCATTCCAGCAACGCGGCGAACGCGCAGGCGCCGACGGTGAGGAGGCAGAGGACCTGGACCAGCTGCAGACCGATGAGGAAGCCGGACACCTCGTTCCCGCCGAGCACCAGGAGGGCCGGGACGGGCACGACGAGCCACCAGGTGGCGCGCCGCGTGGGCGGCCGGGCAGCCGGACCGCCATCCGTCCGCGGGTTGGCACGACCCCCCGTGGTCGACTCCACGTGCGCGGTCATCCGGGACGTCGCAGCTGGGTACGCCGGCCCAGCCGCCCCTCGACGTCACCGAGCAGCTTGCCCCAGTCCTTGACGGCCTGGGCCAGCGGAAGCAACGCATAGGCACGCGCACCGTGGCCGCGTTGTGCCAGCCGGCGAGCCGGGTAGAGCAGCACACCTGCGGCCAGCAGCCCGGCCAGCCGTCGGTCCCCGGGCGAGTTGCGGACGACGAGACCCAGCAGCAGCAGGTGACCCGCCGCGCGAGCACCGTCGACGGCGAGCTGCTGGGCGGAACCACCGGCGGCGGCACCGCGGCCGTAGCCGCGAAACTGCTGGAACGCCTCGCTGATCCGCTTCCGCTGGAACCAGGTGACCTGGGCGCCGAGCACCACCGCCGGGCGCGCACCTGCCGACACGGCGTCGCGGCCGAAGGCCTCGTCCTCGGCGGTCACGAGGTCGCTGCGGAAGCCGCCCGCCAGCTCGAACGTCTCCCTGCTGAATGCCACGGACCTGCCGTCGACACGGAGCTCCGAGAAGCGGGGCCCGATGGTGGCGGTCCACGCCCGCCAGCCCAGCGAGGCGCGTCGCAGCTGGGCCGGGTCCGCCCACGCCACGGCAGCCATGGCCTGGTGGAACGCCCGCCGGCCGGGCTCGACGCGGAACACTCCGACGAGCAGCGGGGGCGCCGGCGCTTCGGCCAGCGCTGCCCGGAAGCTGTCGAGCCACCCGGCGCCGACCTCGCAGCCGGCGTCGGTGCACAGGACGTGATCGTGCCGGGCCCGCCGGACGCCGTGGTTGCGGCTGTCCGCGATGGTGCACCGCGCCACTTCGACGAGCCGCACGCGGGCATCCGCCTCCGCCAGGGCCGCGACTCGGGCCCGCGTGCCGTCCCTCGACCCCGAGTCCACGACGAGCAGCTCGTCGTCCCGCGACATCTGCGCGAGGACCGGACCGAGGACGGCGTCGATCACCGGCCGCTCGTCAAGCACGGGCACCACGATGCTCACCGGTTGCTCCGACGTCAGCCCGGAGCCCGGGCGGCGGGCGGCTGACGACAGGATCTGGCTGAACCGACGCGCGGACTCCTCCGCGCCGACCACGTAGTCGGACACGTGCGACAGCGCACGCTCGCGCATGCGGTGCAGAACCTGGTCGTCGTCGAGCGACGCGAGCGCGCGGGCGATCGAGGCCGGGGAGTCCGCGTCGACGAGCACGCCGGCTCCGGCCTCCCTCACGCGGCGGCCCACCGGGCCGTCGTCGTCCGGGGCGACGACGGGCAGGCCGGCCAGCATCGCCTCGACGGCCGCCATGCCGTACCCCTCCCGGCCGGGCGTCCGAGGACCCGCGTCGCGGGTCAGCACCGCGAGGGCGTCGGCGGCGGGCAGCAGTCGGTGCGCCCCCGGCACGTGACCGGCCAGGTGGACCCGGTCCAGGACTCCCCTGTCTGCGGCGAGCCTAGTCAACCGAGCGCGCTCGTCGGGCTCCGCGGGGTCCGGTGCGCCCAGGACGACGAGCCGCCAGCCTTCGGCGCCGGGCTGACCGAGCGCCTCCACGGCCCGGTCCACGCCCTTGTAGGGCGTCAATCGGCTCAACATCATCAGCGTGCGGGTCGGCCCCGTCTGCGGCACGAGGGCCTGCAGCTGCTCTCGGGCGGCCGTGGCGTCCGTAGCGATGTCGTCCGGGGGCGGCGGGTGCAGGATGTCGGGCCGGGTGCGTCCGGTGAGCGCGGCCAGCTCGTCGGCGGTGACGACTACCCGCGTGGCGAGGCGCGCAAGAAGGCGCGTGAGGGCCCCGTCGTAGCTGTGGTCGTGCTTGACCCAGACCGTGGGAACCCCCGCGAACCAGGCTCCCGGTCCGACGGCCGCCTGCGCCTTCACCCCGTTCGTGAGCAGCACGTCCGGCGAGGTCTCCAGCACGCGGCGGACCAGCCGGAGGTTGGCCATGCCCACGGCGAGGCCCGTGCGGCCCGTGTCGACGACCGAGCAGGCGATCCCGCGTCGCTCGAGCTCCTGCCGGAACGGCCCGTCCCGCAGCAGGATCACCCTGGCATCGAGGCGAGCGGTCGCATCGAGCAGGCGGAGCAGCCACAGCTCGGCCCCGCCCACCTCGCCGAACGGCGAGACGACCGTGACCCGCAAGGGGCGGTTCAATCAGGCCTCCCTCGGGAGTCGATCAGCCGTTCGTACAGCTCGATCAACGTCTTCGTCGGCCCGTCCCCGGTGTCGTTGGCATCCGACCACTGACGGGCCTCGACCTCTCCCGCGTGCCTGCGGTCCGGGTCCGCCAGCAGGCGGGACATCTCTCCGGCGAGCCGGTCCGCGTCCTCCAGCGGCACGACCACGCACGCGTCCGGTCCGGCACCCTCGCGTGCGCCCTGCACGTCGGTCGTGACCACGACCCGCCCCAGAGCAGCCGCCTCGAGAGGCACGAGCGATCTGCCCTCGTAGAGCGAGGGGCACACCACGATGTCCGAGGCGAGCATCCAGGCGAGGGCCGTGGCCCGTGGCTGCGCGCCTGCCAGCGCGACCGACTCACCAAAGGCAGCGCTCCTTCGTCGCACCTCCTCCTCGTCGGGTCCACCGCCCACGAGGCACAGCCGTGCCTCCGGGACCATGTCGAGGACCTGCGACCAGGCACCCAGCAACAGCTGCTGCCCCTTCTGCGGAGCCAGGCGGGCGCAGCACACGACAAGCAGGGCGCTCTCGTCGACGCCGAGGGCGGCGCGGGCCTCGGCACGCGTGGCGAAGGTGCTGTCGCGGAGCGCGCTCGGCGAGAACACGTGCGGCAGCACCGACACGTCCCCGGCGATGCCCACCTGTCGTCCCTCGGTCACCTCCGCTGCACTGACGCAGCACAGGACGTCGGTCCAGCGAGCCGCCATGCGCTCCCAGCGCAGGGCGAGGCGGCGCTGGACGCCGCTCGTGGCGTGCCACGACCAGGCGTGCGGCATGAAGACGGAGGGCAGCCGCCCGCGCAGCAGCAGCCGGCCGGCCAGACCCGCTTTCGCGCTGTGGAGGTGCACGACGTCGGGCTGGACTCGCTTGACGATCCGAGCCAGCGACCGAACCTCCGCGGGCAGGCGCAGCGGGTTCGGGCTCCGGCCCGCATCCCAGGCATGGAACTCGCACCCCGAGGAGCGCGCGAGCGTTGACATCGTGGTGCCCTCGGGAGCGGCCAGGGCCACGCGCCAGCCGGCCGCCCGCTGGGGAACCAGGTGCTGCTCCACCACGAAGGCCACACCGGTCTCGGAGGACTGGGCGACGTGCAGGACCGTGCGAGTCACACCGACCTCCGGGAGCGAGAACGAGTTCCGCCTAACCGCGCGGCGAGATCCCTCGCCTCCGCCATGCCGGAACGAGCGACCTCCAGCGTAGTCGGGTTGCGCTGTTTTCGTGGAACTCCGACGTTCTCCGCGAGGAGCCGGATCGCCATCCAGAGGGCGACAGTCCCGATGGCGGGGTGCTCCCCCGGGTCAGCCGAGTCGAGCGTCCGGGCAAGCACCCGGTCGCGGAGGTGTTGCTCGGGCAGCGTCGCCCAGAACCGCATCTGGTCGGTGTGCCGCGGCTGCAGGCCGGCGAACTCCCAGTCGATGACGCAGACCCCTCGCTGGTCCTCGAGCACGTTGCGGTAGAAGAAGTCGCCGTGGGACACCGTGTCGTGGGGCAGGGCCGCGTACGCCGCCCGCGCCCTTCTGAAGAGCGGGACCGGGATCCCTTCCGCCACGCACCTCGACGACTCTGGCGACGCGGCCATGTCGACCCGCTCGCCAGCTGCTGGCCCCCGCCAACGCGGGCAGGGGGCGAGTGATGGCCGCGACGGCGTCGGCGGTCTTCATCGCGGCGTCCACGTAACCCTGGTCGCGCGCGGGGATCCCGACGCGGCGGCAGACCAGCCACAAGCCCGACTCCTCGTGCTCGAGGACCTGCGGGGTGTTGACCCCTCCAGCCGCCGCCCAGCGCCGCCCGTGCACCTCGGCCAGGATCCGCGAACGCCCCTCGTCGGAGCATGCGACGTCGACCCTGAGGGGGCCGTCGGCGCTCTCGGCGTCGAACGCAGCGCTGGCGGCACGGGGCGTCGAGGCCGGTCGGCGCGCCAGGACCGTGGCGCCAGCCCCGGACAGGAACGATCGGAGCCCGGCGAGCGCCTCGTCGTCGAGCTCGACCTCCTTGCGCTCGACGGCTCGATGCACCCGTGCCCCCTAGACTCAACCTCGTCCGTTGACTGATGTGGACCGGAAGGCTACCCCGTGGTGGACAGGGCAGGACGCTTTCACCGGGGGTGGCCCGGCATGCCGTCCACACGTCGGTGGACGCTCGCGATAGCTGGCCGGCGTCCTGAGCGCCTGCCTCACGGGAGTCGTCCTGGTCGTCGCCTCGCCCGCGTGCTCGGCCCCCGGCGACGACGGCGTCGGTCCGGTGGTCGGCGCGCAGTGGCATGCGACCTGGGCTGCGGAGACCGAGTCGAGTCGGTCGCGGGAGCTGTGCATCCTGGAGTCGAGGGACGTGGGTTACGTCCGGATCGACGTCGGGTGGGAGATGCTGCAGCCCAAGCAGGGCCAGTTCGACACCAACTGGGCCGTGCCGTTCGTCGAGCGCCAGATCGACGCGGCCAAGGCAAAGGGCCTGAAGGTGATGGTCACGTTCTGGCGCAGCCCCCGGTGGGCCAACGGCGGCCGGTCCCCGGTCACGCCGCCCAACAACCCCGAGGACTACGCCAAGGCATTCGCCTGGGTCGTGGAGCGCTGGGGCCACAAGGTCGACGCGTGGGAGATCTGGAACGAGCCCAACGCGGACGACTTCTTCGTCGGGGCCGACCCGGTGAAGTACACCCAGCTGCTCAAGGCGGCCTACCGCGCGGCCAAGGCAGTCGACCCCGAGACCGTCATCATCCTGGGCGGGACCATGTACGTCGACACCGACTGGATCCGCAAGACCTACGACGCCGGCGCAGGCAACTACTTCGACGTCATGGCCGTCCACCCCTACATGGGCAAGGCCGACGCCCCGCCCGAGCTCCCCGACACCGGAGACCGGTGGAACATGATGCACGTCGACTCGCTGATCTCGCTGATGAAGAACCGCGGCGACGGCGACAAGCCGATCTGGTTCACCGAGTTCGGCTGGTCGGTCCACTCCAACACCTCGAACACCCCCGTCTGGGAGCGTGGAGTCACCGAGAGCCAGCAGGCCGACTACCTGCGCCGCAGCGTCGCCCTGACCAAGAAGCGCTGGCCCCAGGTCGAGGTCATGATCTGGTACAACTCCCGCGACAAGGCCACCGGGAACGCCCACCAGGACGGCTTCGGCCTGATGAAGCGCGACTTCACCCCCCGCAAGGTGATGAACCAGATCGCCTCCCTGCAGCCCTCCTCCACACCCGAGTCCACCATCGCTCACCGACCCGGTCTGGACTCGAGGGCGTCGCCTCGGGAGTGACGTCCGGCCCCCGCGGCGGCCCTGCCCCCTAGACTTCCCCTCGCCAGCAGGTGAGACCGCGTCGAGAGGTGACCTCGTGGGGGACGGCACAGGACGGTTCTACCGGCGCTGGTCGGCCATGCCGGTCAACCGCCGGGTCATCGCGCTGGCCTCGATCGGCACGGCTGTCGGATGCGTCGTGGCGATCACGCTGCTGACTGTCCGACCACCCGTGTACGCGTCGCAGGCGATCATCAGCATCTCTCCGAGAGAGAAGAGCGCCGTTCCGTCTGCAGACATGATCCGGCTGCTGTCGACCAAGTACGTGGCCTACGCCTCGTCCGATGCCACGCTGACGCGGGTCGCCGACGAGGTGGGTGTCGAGCCCGACATGCTCCGCACCAACGCCGAGGCGACGATGCCCGCGGGGACCACCACCGTCTATGTCCAGGTCACCACGACGGATCGGTCGACGTCGATCGACGCCGCCAACGCCTTGACCCTCGGTATCACCGAGTGGTCGATGCGTGACCCGACGCTGACGGCCGAGACGGTCGTCAAGGCGGACGCACCCGAGTACTCGCTCACGCCCCGGACGCTGCTCCTCTGGGTGCTGCTCGTCGGCACCTTGATCAGCAGCCTCGTCCTGATCGCACTGCAGTTCTACGCCGCCCGGAGATCGCCCGGCCACGCGGCGTCGTCCTGACCCGGCCCCGCGCCGAGCACGAGACCGGGTGGGGACGCTGTGAGCAGCGTCCCCACCCGGGACAGGCGGTCAGTGCGGACTAGTTCGTACCGTAGGTGAGCACCAGCTCCGGGTGCCTGTCACTGACCGGGCTCTCGTGCGCGACCAGCTGCATCGAGTCGGAGCTCGAGCCCCGCATCACGAACGACACCGACTTGCCGAGCCTCGGCTGGACGGTGCCCACGTCGAGCCCGACGCTGTAGCGGCTCCCGGAGCCGCTGGCCCCCGTGAGGGTCCCCGCCAGCGCGCCGACACCGGGCCGGTTCTGGTAGGTCAGACCCATCTCGCTCCACGCCGTTCCGTCCGTGACCTGGACCTTCTGTTCGTCCACCGAGCCCGACCACGAGTTGTCGGTCGTGCTCACTCGCAGCCGGACGCTCTTGAGCGTCTTGCCCGCCGGCGCTTCCGGAAGGTCGAAGCGAAGATAGCTCCGCTGGTCGGGGTTGCCCTGCGTCGACATGGCCCAGGCACCGCCCCAGTTGCTGCCAGCGGATGCACCGTCCACCCACGAGTCGGCCGCGACGGGGACGGTGACGGACGTGCCGCCAACGCCCTCGTCGTCCGGAGTGGACTCGGGTGTGGAGGAGGGCTGCAGGGAGGCGATCTGGTTCATCACCTTGCGGGGGGTGAAGTCGCGCTTCATCAGGCCGAAGCCGTCCTGGTGGGCGTTCCCGGTGGCCTTGTCGCGGGAGTTGTACCAGATCATGACCTCGACCTGGGGCCAGCGCTTCTTGGTCAGGGCGACGCTGCGGCGCAGGTAGTCGGCCTGCTGGCTCTCGGTGACTCCACGCTCCCAGACGGGGGTGTTCGAGGTGTTGGAGTGGACCGACCAGCCGAACTCGGTGAACCAGATCGGCTTGTCGCCGTCGCCGCGGTTCTTCATCAGCGAGATCAGCGAGTCGACGTGCATCATGTTCCACCGGTCTCCGGTGTCGGGGGGCTCGGGCGGGGCGTCGGCCTTGCCCATGTAGGGGTGGACGGCCATGACGTCGAAGTAGTTGCCTGCGCCGGCGTCGTAGGTCTTGCGGATCCAGTCGGTGTCGACGTACATGGTCCCGCCCAGGATGATGACGGTCTCGGGGTCGACTGCCTTGGCCGCGCGGTAGGCCGCCTTGAGCAGCTGGGTGTACTTCACCGGGTCGGCCCCGACGAAGAAGTCGTCCGCGTTGGGCTCGTTCCAGATCTCCCACGCGTCGACCTTGTGGCCCCAGCGCTCCACGACCCAGGCGAATGCCTTGGCGTAGTCCTCGGGGTTGTTGGGCGGCGTGACCGGGGACCGGCCGCCGTTGGCCCACCGGGGGCTGCGCCAGAACGTGACCATCACCTTCAGGCCCTTTGCCTTGGCCGCGTCGATCTGGCGCTCGACGAACGGCACGGCCCAGTTGGTGTCGAACTGGCCCTGCTTGGGCTGCAGCATCTCCCACCCGACGTCGATCCGGACGTAACCCAGCTCCTTGTTCTCGAACATCGAGAGCTCCTTGGAGCGGCTGGAGTCAGTCTCCACACCCCAGGTCGCGTGCCACTGCGCGCCGACCACCGGGCCGTCGGGCTCGGGCTGCGGCTCGGGCTGCGGCTCGGGCTCCGGCTCGGGCTCCGGCTCCGGCTCCGGCTCCGGCTCCGGCTCCGGCTCGCACGTTCACCGGCTCGTCGTTCACCGGCTCGTCGACCTGCGGACGCAGCTGGATGCCGTCGACGAGCAGGAGGCGGCGGCCGCGCAAGCGGCCTGAGCGCAGGCCGAGGTCGAGGCCTGCGTTCGCCTCGGTGACGGTGAGCTGCAGCTCCACCTTCTGCCACTTGGCGTCGGTGAGCCGGAACTTGCGCGCGTGGGTCACGACGGTCGCGCCGGTCTTCTGGACGACCTGGAGCTGGCCGTTCACCGAGGGGCGGGTCGTCCGCACCCAGGCGGTGGCCAGCCAGCGCGAGCCGGCCTCGGCATTGCGGGCGGTCACGCCGCCGTCCCAGAGGCTGACGGCGCGGTCGCCGCGGGTGCTGAGGGCGGCGCGCAGGCGACCCTCGGGCCCGCCGGGCGCAACGCGGAGGCGCCCGTTCGAGCGCCAGCCACCGGCCCGCGCTTCGAAGGAGCCGTTGCGCACGCGAGAGACGCCCCATGACGGCTTCGCGTTGGTCTGCGCGCTGGCGGCCGAACCGGCCGAGCTGGCAAAGGTGGTCGGCACACCGACCAGGGTCAGGACGACGGCGATGGCGCCGACGCTGGCGATCACCGCTGGAAGGCGGCTGCTTCGCTGGATTCGCATGGGGGGTCTCATCCGTTGCTGAGGGGACAGGTCTGGCGTCTTCCCCCTCGGCCGGCGTGGCGACTTGACTGAAGGTTTCCTCAAAAAAACCTCAAGGTAAAATCGATGGACTGGTCCACTCTTGAGATTTCGGTCACACTCGACGGCCCCGGCAGCGACGTACGCCGGGGCGATCAGAGGACGAGGAGCGCGCCCACGAGCGCCGGGGCGAGCCCCGTGAGCAGCCACGGGGTCAGCGGGGACCGCTCGTGGATGAGGAACCCGGCCGCGACGCCGAGCATGCCGACCACCCCGGCGATGATGAGCAGGCCGACCTCGGCGCCGGCGCGCTCGCCGTCGGCATGCGCCGCCGCGAAGACCAGGCCGATGGCGAGGTGGACGACCGTGCTGACCGCGAGCGTGGAGAGCACCCAGCGCTGCACCGAGGTGAGCGACATGCCGCCCGTCGTGTCCCGAGGCGTCGGGTCGGCCGGGTCGAGCAGGTGCCGACGACGGCGCGGCTGCTGGGCCACGGGGCTCCTCCCGACGACGTCCGACCACCTGGGCCAGCCCATCGTCGCAGGCCGGGGCGAGCCGGGCGGGTGGCGTCCTGCCCCTCCCCCGCAAGCCACCGTGGCTAGGGTTCACCGACGTGCCCCGCTTCACCCGCGCCGAGCTGGAGTCCTTCCGCGACGCCGAGGTGCCCGACCTGCTGCCGGGTCCGGGTGACCCGCCGCTGCGACTGCTCGTCGTCGGCATCAACCCCGGGTTGTGGACCGCGGCGACGCAGACCCACTTCGCCCACCCCGGCAACCGGTTCTACCCGGCGCTGCTGCGGGCCGGGATCATCGGCCGGCAGGTCCGCCCGGACGGGATGGACGACGAGGACCGCGCCCACCTGCGCGGGCGAGGGGTCGGGATCACCAACCTGGTCCGCCGCGCCACGGCCCGGGCCTCGGAGCTCACCGCGACCGAGCTGCGCGCCGGCGGCGAGGACCTGCGGCGCCTGGTGGCCGAGCGCCGGCCGACCGTGGTCGCGGTCGCGGGGGTGACGGCGTACCGGCAGGCCTTCGGGGTGCCGCGCGCCGAGGCCGGCGAGCAGCCGGAGGGCTGGGGCTCGAGCCGGCTGTGGGTGGTGCCGAACCCCAGCGGGCTGAACGCGCACGAGACCGTCGAGACCCTGGCGGCCGCGTACGCCGAGCCCGCGCGGGCGGCGGGGGTGCCGGCGGCGCAGCCCGGCCACCCGAAGGGCGGCGCCTGAGCCGTGCCGGAGGGACACACGATCCACCGGCTGGCCCGGCGGCACCGCGCGCTGCTGGGCGGGCACCGGGTGGCGGCGTCCAGCCCGCAGGGGCGCTTCGCCGAGGGCGCCGCGCTGCTCGACGGCCTGGTGCTGGCGAGCACCGAGGCGGCGGGCAAGCACCTGTTCCACCACTACGCCGCGGACGCCGCCGGGGGCGGCGAGCGGCGGCTGCTGCACGTGCACCTGGGTCTGTACGGCAAGTTCCAGGACGGCACCGCGCCCGCGCCGGAGCCGCGCGGTGCCCTGCGGCTGCGCCTGGTCGGCGACGAGCACTGGCTCGACCTGCGCGGCGCGATCGCGTGCGAGCTGCTCGAGCCGCCGGAGCAGCAGGCGATCATCGACCGCCTCGGCCCGGACCCGTTGCGGCCGCGGGTCCGCCCCGACCGGGGGCTGGCGCGGATCGCGCGCAGCCGCGCCCCGATCGGCACGCTGCTGATGGACCAGACCGTGCTGGCGGGCGTGGGCAACGTCTACCGCGCGGAGGTGCTCTTCCGGCAGGGGCTGAACCCCTTCACGCCGGGCCGCGAGGTCGAGGCGGGCGTCGCGAGGGCGATCTGGGACGACCTCGTCACGCTGATGCGCGCGGGAGTGCGGTCGGGCCGGATCGTGACCACGCGGCCCGAGGACCGCGCCCGCCCCGGCGGCCGGGCCCGGGGCGTGGACGCGCACTACGTCTACCGCCGCACGGGCCTGCCCTGCCGGCGCTGCGGCACCCCCGTCGCCGGCGACACGCTCGCCAACCGCAACGTCTTCTGGTGCCCGTCCTGCCAGCCCGCCTAGCCGAGTGGGCGTCGAGTCCCGCGGGACTCACGCCCACTCGCCCCGTGCCCCCGCCGAGCGGGCGGGTGTGAGGTCGTCCACGCACCCCAACGGTCGCCACGGCTTGGCGGGCGCGAGAGGATGAGGTCACGCCGTACTGGCCGGTAGACGTCCCCGGCCGAGAGCCCCGGCCGAGAGAAGGAGACCCGCGATGCAGCTCGAGCTGTCCGCCGAGGACACGAAGTTCCGCGAGGAGATGCGGGAGTTCTTCACGACCCAGGTCCCCGACGACCTCAAGCAGCCCGTCCGCGAGGGCCGCGAGCTGACCAAGGACGAGACCGTCCGGGCGCAGCGGCTCCTCAACGAGCACGGGCTCGCAGTCCCGCAGTGGCCGGTGGAGTGGGGCGGTCAGGACTGGTCCGATCTGCAGCTGCACATCTGGCGCTCGGAGCTGCAACGCGCGTGCGTGCCCGTGCCGCTGCAGTTCAACGCCAACATGATCGGCCCCGTGCTCGCGCAGTTCGGCTCGCAGGAGCAGAAGGAGCGCTTCCTTCCCGCCACCGCGAACCTCGACATCTGGTGGGCACAGGGCTTCTCCGAGCCCGACGCCGGCTCCGACCTCGCCTCGCTGCGCTGCGCCGCCGTCAAGGACGGCGACGAGTACGTCGTGAACGGCCAGAAGACCTGGACCACGCTCGGCCAGCACGGCGACTGGATCTTCAACCTCGTGCGCACCGACCCCGAGGCCAAGAAGCAGCGCGGCATCTCGATGCTGCTGATCGACATGACCACCCCCGGCGTGACCGTCCGCCCGATCGAGCTGATCGACGGCGGCCACGAGGTCAACGAGGTCTGGTTCGAGGACGTTCGCGTCCCCGCCGAGAACCTGGTCGGCGAGGAGAACATCGGCTGGGACATCGCCAAGTTCCTCCTCGGCAACGAACGCGTGGGCGTCGCCCCGGTCGGCAGCATCAAGCGCGCGCTGCTGCGCGCCAAGGAGGTCGCGAAGGAGCAGCCCGGCGCCCGAGGCGGCACGATGCTCGACGACCCGCTCGATCGCCGCGCGGCTTCGTCGAGCTCGAGAACGAGCTGCTCGCCCTCGAGCTCACCGCGCTGCGTGTGGTCGCGCACTCCGCCGACGGCAAGCCGCACCCGGCGTCGTCGGTCCTCAAGCTCAAGGGCACCGAGGTGCAGCAGGCCGTGAGCGAGCTGGCGATGGACATCGCCGGCCCCGGCGGCCTGGCCTCGGGCGCGGACGACGACTCCGACGCTGCCGCAGTGGGGGCGGATCGCCACGCCGACCTACCTCAACCTCCGCAAGGCCTCCATCTACGGCGGCTCCAACGAGGTCCAGCGCCAGATCATCAGCCGCACGATCCTGGGCCTCTGAGGGCCCGGGACGAGGAGGAAGAAGCCGAGATGGACTTCAGCTACGACGACGAGCAGGAGGCCCTGCGCGACGCCGTCCGCGGGCTGGCCGGCAAGGCGTACGGCGACTTCGAGGAGCGCCGGCAGGCCACCAGGACCGACCTGGGCTACTCCGCCGAGACCTGGTCGCGGCTGGCCGAGATGGGCGTGCTGGGCCTGCCCTTCTCCGAGGACGACGGCGGCTCCGGCGCCGGACCGGTCGAGGCCGCCATCGTCGCCGAGGAGCTGGGCCGCGTGATCGCGCCCGAGCCGTTCCTCACCGCGGTCGTGCTCGCCGGCGGCCTGGTCGCCGCGGCCGGCACCGCCGAGCAGCGCCAGGAGGTGCTGGCACCGCTCACCGAGGGCTCGCTCGTGCCCGCGTTCGCGCACGCCGAGCCGGGCTACCGCTGGCAGCCCACCGCCTCGCAGGTCACCGCGCAGCAGGCCGGCGACGGCTGGACGCTGTCGGGCACCAAGGAGCCCGTGCACCAGGGTGACACCGCCGACGTCCTGGTGGTGACGGCCGCGCTCCCCGAGGGCGGCACCGGCGCGTTCCTGGTCCAGCCGGAAGCCACCGGGCTGACGCGGTCGGGCTACCACTCCTACGACGGCTCGCGCGCCGCGAAGGTCGTCTTCGACGGCACGCCGGCCACGCCGCTCGGCGAGGCGGGCCGCGACCTGACCGGCTCGATCGCCACGGTGCTCGACGTCGGCCGGGTGCTGGCCTGCGCCGAGGCCGTGGGCGTGATGGCGTACGCCATCGAGGCCACGTCGGAGTACCTCAAGAGCCGCAAGCAGTTCGGCGTCCCGCTCAGCACCTTCCAGGCGCTGACCTTCCGGGCCGCCGACATGTACGTCTCCCTCGAGCTCGCCCGGTCGACCACCGCGTGGGCCACGATGGTGCTGGCCACCGGGGACGCCGAGCGGGCCGCCGACGCGGCCGCGCGCGCCGCCCTGCAGGTCTCGCGGGCGGGTCGGCACATCGGCCAGGAGGCGATCCAGCTGCACGGCGGCATCGGGATGACGGCCGAGTACGCGATCGGCTCCTACACCAGCCGGCTCACCGCGCTCGACCACCTGCTCGGCGACGGCGACTTCCAGGTGGGGCGGCTCTCGAAGACGCTGGACGACCACGCGGACCTCGACCCGATCGGGGCCTGAGCCTCAGGGAGCCGGACGCATGGCGATCGCGAACCTGCTGCTCAACACGCCCGCCTCCGTCTCCCACGCGGAGGCGCAGGCGCACGCCCGCGAGGGTGGGGTCGCGGTCTACTGGCGGCCGGGCTGCCAGTTCTGCATGATGCTGCGACTCGCCACCCGGCGGTACGCCGACCGGGCGCGGTGGGTGAACATCCACCGCGACCCCGCCGGCGCCGCCTTCGTGCGCGGCGTGAACAACGGCGACGAGACCGTGCCCACCGTCGTCATCGACCGGACCCCGGTCACCAACCCGGCGCCCGGCCGGGTGCGGGAGGCCCTCGCCCGCGCGGCGTAGCGGTCTCGATACGCCGGCTCGCTCCGCTCGCGCGGCTACTCGACCAGCGAGACCTCGGTGGTCGAGTGCCCGCGCCCCGTCGCTGGTCGAGTGCCCGCGCCCCGTCGCTGGTCGAGTGCCCGCACGCCGTCGCTGGTCGAGTGCCCGCGCCCCGTCGCTGGTCGAGTGCCCGCCGAGGGACGAGGCGGGTGTATCGAGACCACCGCAACCTCACCGCACGCCGTACTTCGACGGGCGCGGCGGTCGGCGCCGCTGGCCGGGGCCGCACCGGTAGGCCAGCGCGGCTGCGGGCCCGCGCCGCGACGCCTCGAAGCGCGCGTCCACCGCGGAGTTGGCGGCGGCGCCGGCGACCACCCCCGCCCCGAAGGCGAGCGCGCCCACCGCGATCGCGCCGGGGCCCGTCCACGCGGTCAGGGCCGCCGAGGTGCCGGCCGCCGCGGCGCCCCCCGCCAGCACGCCGGCCCCCTGCGATGCCCCGGCCTGGGTCCACGACTCCCCCGCCTCGTGGTCCAGCACCACCCCGAGCGGGGTGGTGACGGCGGTGGTGCCGCGGGAGAGCCAGCGGCCCCGCTGCTCCAGGTCGTCGGCGGCGGAGGTCAGGCCCCGGGCGGGCGCGCCGCCCCGCGAGCCCGCCAGCGCCCGCAGGCCGGCGGCGCGGTGGTCGTAGACGCCCTGCCCCACCGCGGCCGACGCGCCGGGCGCCAGCATGAGCACCGCGAGCGCGTCGGGCGGCTCCGGGTCGCGGTCCAGGTGCTCGGGCTCGGCCATCCGGTAGAGCGCCCGCGCGCGTCCCAGGAAGGGCAGCAGGTCGCACTCGCGCCCCGGCGGCGCGCTCACGACGCTGCCGGCGACCACCAGTCCCGCGGCCGCCGCGTCGGCGCGCACGACCGCGAGGCCTTCCTGGGCCGCGCGCAGCCGGGCGGCGTACGCGCGCAGCCGCTCGACCACCGCGACCACCCGCCCGGCGGCCTCGCGGGCCCCGGCGGCCAGCTCGTCGGCGGCCGCCTGCGACCGTCGCGCGAAGAGCCCGCGCCACTCGGCCGCGATGCCCGCGCGCGTCGACTCGGTGACCCGGGCCGCCTCGTCGAGCGCCGGCAGCACGCGCCGGGCCAGGGACTCCGCGAGCACCTCGACCGTCAGCGGCTCGCCGGGCAGATCGGTGCGGAAGGCGGAGCCGCCGACCATCTCGGGCCCCGGCTCGGGCCCCAGCGGGTCGGCGACGGCGTCGCTCACGAGGGCCACCCAGCCGGGTCGCGGCCGTGCAGATAGCCCATCGTCGACTCGAAGAGCCGCACCCGCTCCTGCCGATCGGTGTCGGTGAGGTCCTCGGCCGTCGCGGCCAGCGCCGCCGACACGTCGCCCAGGTTGTCCGCGAGCCCGGCGAGCGCGGCGTCGACCCCGGCGACGAGGCCGCCGACCCTCGCCTGGCCGGGGCCCGCGTCGTAGACCACGGCCGGGCGGGCCCGGGCCGCGCCCACCTCGTCGGCCACGGCCCCGACATCCCGCGCCGCCGAGCGCAGCAGGCCGAGCGGGATGTGCAGGACCTCCCCCGGCCCGGGCTCCGTGCTGTCCACGGGCCCCAGCCTCACGCTCGCCCGCCCGTTGCGCGGCCCGGCCGCCCGCGGCTGTGGAGAAGCCCCTAGTTCGCGCGGCTGTGGACGGCGTCCACCGCGGCCAGCACGCCGTCCGGGCCCAGCTCCTCGAGCCGCCCGACGCGGACGCCGTCGACCAGCACGGCCCCCGCCGTCGTCGACCGCAGCGCCGCCCGCAGCCCGGCCGCCGTGCCGAACCGGCGGCGTACCTCCCGGAACGACCACGGCAGCAGCCAGGCGGTGTTGCCGGCGTCGACGACCTGCACGTCCACCCGCGGTCGCTGCTCGCGCAGCCGCCGCCAGGCCGCGGCGACCGGGTCGTGCGCGGCCGGGTCGTGCGCGGCCGGGTCGTGCGCGACCGGGGCGTCCGCCGCGTGCTCGTGGCCGGGCGCTCGCTGGGCGGCCCGCTCGCCGTCCAGGGTCACGCCGTCGCGCGACCTCGCCGCCGCAGCAGCCGCCCCCGCCGCGACCGTCGGTCCACGGCCGGACGAGGACGACGCGGCGCGGCTCCACCGCGTCGACCTGCTCGCTCACGGACGCCACGGCCGGGTCACCGCCTCGACGGCGTGGGGGCGTCGTCGGGCGCGGCCGAGGGGGCCTCGCCGCGCGTGCCCCACGCCTTGCGCAGCGCCAGCGCGGACTCGACGATCAGCCACATCGCGAGCACGAAGATGATCGCGTCGAGCGGCGCGAGCACCCACTGACCGTCCGCCACGAAGTTCTTCAGGTTCACGATCAGCGCCCACGACGTCATCACCAGCAGGAAGCCCAGCGGCACGAGCGTGACCAGGGCGTTGCGGCCCTGCTTGGTCACCCACACCGCGACCACTGCGAGCGCGAGCCCCGCCGTGAGCTGGTTGGTGGTGCCGAAGAGCTGCCAGAGCACGCCGAACGTGTAGCCGTCCTCGCCACCCCCGGGGAGCAGCGCCATCGCCAGCGGGACGACGACCGCGACGACACCGGCGAGCGACAGGTTGCGGGCCAGCGTGCTCCAGCCGGCGAGCTCGGCGATCTCCTGGACGACGTAGCGCTGCAGGCGCACGCCGGTGTCCATCGTGGTCGCGGCGAAGGAGATCACGACGACGGCCGCGAAGATCACGGCGACGTCGAGCGGCACACCGAGGTTGTTGGCGAAGGCGCCGACGCCGTTGACGAAGTTGCCGACCGCGCCGTCGCTGGCGGTCGCGAAGTCGGGGTAGAGCGCGTTCCAGTCGGCCTGCGTGGCGGCCGCGCCGGCGGTCACGGCGAGCAGCGCCCCGGTGGCCAGCGACCCCTCGCCGACGGCGCCGAGGTAGCCGACGTGCCGGACGTCGTCCTCCTTCTCGATCTGCTTCGCCGTCGTGCCGGAGGCGACCAGGGAGTGGAAGCCCGAGATCGCGCCGCAGGCGATGGTGATGAACAGGAACGGGAAGATCGACGGCGACCCCTCGGGCACGTCGTTGACCAGGGGCGCCTGGATCGCGTCGGCGCCGACCGCGATGCCCAGCGTGATCACGCCCAGCGCGATGAACAGCTGGTGGGAGTTGATGTAGTCCCGCGGCTGGAGCAGCAACCACACCGGCAGGCGCGAGGCCACGAAGGTGTAGGCGAAGAGCAGCACGACCCAGACGTTGCGCGGGCTCATCCCGATCGCCTCGGCCAGCGGGGCGATGTCGATGGGGAGGGCCTGGCCCAACCAGATGAAGACGTAGAGCACGGCGACGCCGAGCAGCGAGGGCACGAGCGCGGCGGAGCCGCTGCGGTAGATGACCTGGCCGACGCCGATGGCGAGCGGGATCTGCAGCAGGATCGGCAGCACCGCACCCGGGTAGGCGACGAACAGGTTGCCGATGACGACGGCGAAGACGGCGTTCACCAGCGTCAGCAGGAAGAAGATGATCAGCAGGAAGAGGGTGCGCGCGCGGGCGCTGACCACGTCGCTGGCGATCGATCCGATGCTGCGCGCCCGGTGGCGCACCGAGACGGCGAGCGAGCCCATGTCGTGGACACCGGCGGCGAAGATCGTGCCGATGACGATCCAGGCCAGCGCGGGCCCCCAGCCCCAGAACGCGGCGATGGCCGGCCCCACGATCGGGGCGGCGCCGGCGACCGAGGTGAAGTGGTGGCCGAAGACGACGTGCTTGTTGGTGGGCACGAAGTCGATGCCGTCGGCGTACTGGTGCGCGGGCGTGACGAACGCCGGGTCGCTGCCGTAGACGCGGCGCTGGAGGTGGAGCGAGTAGTACCGCCAGGCGAGGAAGAAGCAGACCCCGACTGCGGCGGCGACGACGATGGCGGGCACGCGGACACTCCTCCCGACGCACCCAGTCCTCGCCTCGCGGGATTGCCAGCCGAGCCCGGCACGCCACCGCACCACGGTTGTCCCGGCACCCCGGGCCCGCAACCACCGCCCGGGGGGTCGCTCGACGGGCGGGGGATGACGCACGACGAGCGGTCCCGTCCTACGGTGATCCGGTGCCCGAGCCGCTGCTGACCGCCCTCCGCGCGGCCTCCATCGGCGAGGTCGCCTGGGTGGACGCGCCCGGCTGGTCGGAGGCGCACGGTGCTGGCGGCGCCGGGCCGCAGGTGCGCGGGGTCCTCCCCCTCGTCGGGGACGGCGGCCCCGTGCTCGCCCTGCCGTACGCCGCCGCGCACGCCGCCCGCTCGCTCGGCGCCGCCGGCGGGGCGCTGCTGGTGACCCGGGACGCGCGGTCGACGTCGTCGGCGTACCGGCCGCTGACCCTGCGCTGCCGCACCCGGCTGGTCGAGGACCCCGACGGCGACCGGTTCGTCGACGAGCTGCTCGACCAGGAGCTGCGCCGCTACCCGCCGTCACGCCTGCTCGCGGACTCCCCCATCCTGCGGCGCGAGCACTGGTGGTGGCTGCCGCGGCTGCTCGTCGAGCTCGAGGTCGTGGGCGAGGAGGCCCCGGTGCCGCGGGAGGACGAGCGCGACCACCTGCTCGTCGTGGATCGCGGCGACGCCGCCCCGCACCCGGCGGCGCGGCTCGCCGCCGCACCCGCGCGGCTGGCCTCGCCCCCGGCGCCCGGCGCCGACCCGCCGTCGCTCGAGGTCGGCGGGCAGCCCGCCCCCGGGCAGGCCGTGCTGCACGGGCAGGACGCCTCGTTCCCGGACCTCGAGCGGTGGGGACGCTGGTCGTGGCGCGGACGGTGGGACGGAGCGGCGCTCGACGTCGCCGAGCGGCCCGCCGAGGTCGGGCTCCCGCCGGTGCCGGGCGTCGTCGCGCGGTTTCGCCGCCAGCGCGCGCTGAAGCGTGCGTGCCTGGCGGGCCTCAGCGGGCGAGCAGGGTGAGCACCTCGTGGTGCGGCGTCTGCGGGAACATGTCGAAGACCCGCGCCCGCGCCACCCGCCACGAGGGCATCGCCTTGAGGTCGCGCGCCAGCGACCCGGCGTCGCAGCTGGAGTAGAGCACGTGCCCGGCCGCGCAGCTCTCCAGCCAGCCGGCCAGCTCGGGGCCGATGCCGCGGCGCGGCGGGTTCACCACGACCAGGTCGGGGGCGTGCGTGGGGTCGTGGCCGAGCACCCACGCGGTGACGTCGGCGGCCTCGAACGTCGCCTCGACCCCGGCCTCGGCGGCCGCCGCCAGGGCGGCCTCGACGGCCTCCCCGCTCTCCTCGACGCCCGTCACGCGCCGGCCCGGCCCGGCCAGGTGCAGGGCGAACCCGCCGACGCCGCAGTAGAGGTCCCAGACCGACGCCGGGGCCGCCTCGGCCACCCAGGCGCGGGCCTCGGCGTACAGCGCCGCCGCGACCTCCGTGTTGGTCTGGAAGAACGACTGCGGCCGCAGGCGCAGGGTCACGCCGGGGCCGCCCGACTGATCGGGCGCCGCCAGCCGCATCGGCAGCGCCGTCCGCTCGGTGAGCACGACCTCGTCGGGGCCCTCGAGCACCGCCTTGTGCTCGGGCTGCAGGTTCACCGACGCGACCGCCAGCCCGGGCAGCCGCTCGGCCAGCCACGGCAGGTGCTTGCGGATCCGGTCCAGCGCCTCGGCGGTGCGCAGCACGAACCGCACCATCAGCTCGCGGTCGGGCGACTCGGTGACCAGCACGTGCTTGAGCTCCCCGCGGCGGCTCGCGACGTCGTACGGCGGCAGCCGGGCGTGGGTGACGAACGCGGCCAGCACCGGCAGCGCCGCGCGGATGCCCGGCGTGTGCAGCCCGCACCCCCGCAGGTCGACGCCGCGGCGGTCGCCGTCGAGGATGCCGAGTGTCGGGGCCTCGACGGTGCCGCCGGCGACCATCTTGGCGCGGGTGCGAAACCCCTCCTCCGCGCTCGGGACGACGGGCAGCCACGCCTGATCCGGCAGCCGCTCGGCGGTCAGGCCGGCGAGCCGCTCGCGGACGTGCGCCTCGGTGTCGGCCAGCTGGGCGGCGTACGGCCGGCCCATCCAGGTGCACGAGCGGCAGGCGTCCGCGTCGAAGTAGTCGCACTGCACGCGGCGAGGCTAGCCCTCGGAGTCGAGCGCCCGGCCCGCGTGGGCGACCTCCGTACCCTCGGGGTGTGGGGTGGTCAGAACGGCGCGATCGCAAGCGCCGCACGCGCGAGCTCGAGCGCCAGATGCGCGAGCTCGACGACCTCGACCGCCGGTACGGCCTCGGCGCGCTGCCCGGCACCCAGCCCGACCCGCGCGCGCCGGCCCCCCGGCCGCGGCGGCGCCGCAGCTCGGGCCTGCTGCCCGGCCTGCTGATCACCGGGCTGATGATGGGGTTCGTGGTCGCGATCGCGCCCGGCGACACCTACTCCGCCGTGCGACGCCTCGTCGGCATCGGGGCCGAGCGGCTCGGCACGGCGCCGGACGTGCCGGCGGGCGAGGGCGAGTTCCGGTTCGCGCTCACCCAGCCCGGCAGCGACCGGCCGGTGGGCTACGACCCCTGCAAGGTCCTCCCCGTGGAGGTGAACCCCGACCTCGCGCCCGACGGGTGGGAGGAGTACGTCGACACGGCCATCGAACGCACCGCGGAGGCGACGGGGCTCCGGCTCGAGCTGGTCGGCGAGACCGACGACCGCGACTTCTTCCAGCGCCGCCAGCGCCCGTTCGCTGAGCCCCCGCCCGTGCTGATCGGCTGGGCGACCGACGAGGAGGTCGAGGCGCTCGGCGGCGACGTGGCCGGGCTCGGCGGCAGCACCGCGGTCGAGAAGCCGAACGGCCGGCGGTACTACACCACCGGCTCGATCGCGCTGGACGCCGACACCTTCCGCGCGCTCGGCGACGGCGGCGAGGACGAGCGCGAGGTGGCCCAGGCGATCGTGGACCACGAGTTCGGCCACCTCGTCGGCCTCGCGCACGTGGACGACCGGCGCGAGCTGATGTTCTCCGAGGGCGTCAGCACCCTGCGCTACGGCTCCGGCGACCTCGAGGGCCTCGCCCGGTTGGGCAACATCCCCTGCCAGTGACGCCGACTGGGCGTGAATGACGCGCCGGCCGCGGGACTCACGCCCACTCGGCGCGGGACTCACGCCCACTCGGCGCGGGATTCACGCCCACTCGGCGGTCAGGGGGTGTCGGGCACCGAGGCGAGCTCGCCCTCGCGGGTCAGGGCCCAGACGCCGGGCCCGGCCTGCGCCAGCAGTCCTTCGTCGATGAGCTCCTTGCGGGCGGTGCGCGCGGCGGCGTGCCAGCGCAGCTCGCCGCGGGGGTTCGGGTCGCGGTCGCCGGCGCGCAGCTGCTCGCCGACCCGCTCCTCGAGCCGCGCGAGGACGTCGTCCTGCTCGAGCGGGCCGCCGGCGTCCTGGAGCACCGCCAGCACGAAGGGACGCAGCTCGACCGGCTGGGTCCAGCGGCGCGGCGCAGACCGCCGGGTCGTCGTACTCCCCGGCCGGGACGGCCCCCCGCTGGCCGACCGCGGGCGCGGGGCGCGCGGCGCCGACCGCGCCGGCGCCGCCGGCGCGACGGGCTCGGGGCGCCCGTGCACGCACTGGCTCAGGGGCAGGTCGCACATCTCGCAGTAGTCAGCGTCCGCCACGCCCTTGACCCTAACCCGACCGATGAGTTCGCTGGACAGCAGCGGTCTACAGGTCGTAGCCGGCAGCCCGGCCGGCGCTCACCCGCCAGGAGGACTCATGAGCACCCGCGCGATGAACCCCTATCTCAACTTCCCCAGCGGCAAGGGTCGCGAGGCGCTGGGCTTCTACCAGGACGTCCTCGGCGGCAAGGTCGAGGCGATGGGCTTCGCCGACATCGGGATGGAGGGCCCCGAGGACGCCCTCATGCACGGCTCGCTGGAGACGCCGGACGGCCTCGTCCTGATGGGCTCCGACGCCCAGCCGGACGCACCCACCACGCCCGGCAACATCTCCCTGATCCTCAGCGGCGACGACGACGCGACGCTGCGCGGCTGGTTCGACCGGCTCGCCGAGGGCGGTCAGGTGTTCGTCACGCTCGAGCCGCAACCCTGGGGCGACGTGTACGGCATGTGCCGCGACAAGTACGGCATCACCTGGTCGGTCAACATCAACCAGCCCCAGGGCTGATCGCCGGTCGGCGTGGGGACGGAACGGGTCCGGGAGCCCGGCGGGCTCCCGGCCACCGCTGCGCTCAGGCCGGGGCGCCCTGCGAGACCCAGTACTCGTTCAGCCGCCCGTTGGTCTTCACGAACCAGATGATCGGGCCGACGAGGATGAAGACTCCCGGGAAGTACCACAGGCCCGTCACCGCGCTGACCGGCCGCTCCTGGCCGCGCCTGGCGTAGAGGTTGCCCACCTCGTTGGAGCTCAGGTACGGCATCACGATGCCGACGAAAAGGGCCAGCAGGATCGCCACCAGCCCGCCCAGGCCGTCGCCGGTGTGCTTCTTCATCTCCTCGTGCGTGACGAAGTACCAGTACAGGCCGTAGATGCCGAAGGTCACGACGTAGAGCAGGATGCACACGCCGGTGCCGCGGACCTTGCCCAGCTCGCCGGTGTACGAGGCTGGCGGGCCGCCGTACGGGTTGGCGGGCGGTGCCGCCGGGGTCGTCTCGGCCGGCGTCCGCTGGGGCTCCTCGGCGGGCGGGGTGTTGGTCTCGGTCATGGTTCCTCCGTGGGGCCGGTGACCCGGCGAGACCGGGCGCAGTTGACTCGCACAGTAGGGCAGGCACGGCCCGTGCGCTGCTGTTCTTCGCCCCTCACGCCCTGCTGGCTAGCCTCGTCGGCCCAGACACCAGACCGGGCCGAGGCCCGGCCACGCAAAGAAGGAGAGCCCATGAGCGACGGCACGTCCGAGCACAACACCGAGTTCCAGACCAACGGCACGACGGCGTACGGCTACCTCGAGAGGCCGGCGAGCGGCAGCGGCCCGGGCGTGATCGTCATCCAGGAGTGGTGGGGGTTGACCACCCACATCGCCGACGTCACGAAGCGGCTCGCCGACGAGGGTTTCGTCGCGCTCGCGCCCGACCTCTACGGCAACCGCGTCACCCACGACGGCGACGAGGCGGCGCAGATGATGCAGGAGCTCGACGCCAACGCCGCGTCGAAGATCCTCTCCGGCGCCGTCGACTACCTGACCGGCCTCGAGGAGACCACCTCCTCGACCGTCGGCGCGATCGGGTTCTGCATGGGCGGCGGCTTCGTGCTCTCGCTGGCAGCGGAGGCCGGCGACAAGGTCTCGGCGGCCGTGCCGTTCTACGGCTTCCCGCAGGGCGTCGAGCTGGAGCGGATCACCGCCGACGTGCAGGGCCACTACGCGCGGGAGGACGAGATGCTCGGCATCGACGACGCCCGCGCGGCGTTCGCGACCCTCGAGGGCCGGTCGACCGGCGCGACCGAGCTGCACGAGTACGACGCCGGGCACGCGTTCTTCAACGACGAGAACCTGATCGGCACCTACGACGCCGAGGACGCCACGCTCGCCTGGGAGCGCGCGACCACGTTCCTGCGCGAGCACGTCCGCTGACCTCGGGGTCGAGCTGAGGGGCGGCCCGGTCGTCAGTTCGCGCCGGTGGTGCGCTCGCTGAGCGTGGGCGCCGCCGGCGCGGCGATGAACTGACGACGGGCCCGCCCCTCGGCCTCAGCTGCTGGCGCGGTCCTCCGAGGGCATCAGCACCCAGAGCACGAGGTAGACGACGAACTGCGGCCCGGGCAGCAGCACGCTCACCGCGAAGATGAGCCGCACCGTGTTGGCGCTGACGCCGAACCGGCGGCCGAGGCCGGAGCAGACGCCGGCGATCCAGCGATCCTGCGGGCGGACGAGGCTCTTCTCCATGGGACTCCTTCGACGGGGTGGCCCGACCAGTCTGCGTCGCGACCGGGCGCCCGCCAATGCCTGCGACGAAGGACCGGGGAAAGGTCGGGGCCATCCCCGAGTCTCAGGCGGCCCGGTAGCCCGCGAGCCAGCGACGGTCGATCCGGCGCTTCAGGGCCAGGGCCGAGCGCCCCTCCCACCAGAGCCGGCCGCGGACCGCCAGCCCGGTCCCGCCGCCGAGGTCGAGCACGGCGAGCGCGTGGCGCTGCGGGCGGTAGGCGGGCAGCGGGTCGCCCGACATGCGCGCCAGCAGGCTGCGGTGCAGCACCGGCCCCTGCCGCACCCCGTGCACCCCGACCAGCGGCAGCGGACGCGGGAGGAAGTGCGCGCAGTCGCCGGCGGCGTACACGTCGTCGTCGTGCTCGTGCTGCAGCGTCGCGCGCACCGGGACGCCGTCGCGGTCCCCCAGGCCGAGCTCGGCGACCAACGGCGTCGCGGTCAGGCCGGTGGCGAGCACCGCCACGTCGTGCTCGCGCTCGGTGCCGTCCGCGCAGCGCACCGCGGCGCCGTCGAGGCGGTCGACCGGGCAGCCGGTGCGGACCTCGACGCCGCGGCACTCCAGCACCCGCCGCGCGCGGCGCCGCGCGCCCGCGGGGAGGCCGGTCCCCAGCTCCGGGCCGGCCTCGACCAGCCGCACGCCCGCGACGTCCGGACGCGCCGCCAGGTGGCCGGCGAGCTCGAGCCCGCTGTTCCCGCCGCCGACGATCGTCACGCGCGCGCCGTCCCCGCTGGCCCGCGCCGCGGCCTCCACCCGCTCGCCGAGCCGGGCCAGCTGGCCCAGCGGCTTGACCCGCAGGACGTCGTCGGTCACCTCCATCGACGCCGGCGGCTCGACGGCGCTGCCCAGGTTGACCGACAGGACGTCGTACGCCAGCGCCGCGCCGCCCTCGGTGCGCGCGACGCGCCCCCGGCGGTCGAGGCCGGCGAGCCGGTCGTCGAGGTGGCGGACACCGGCCTCGGCCGCCAGGGCGGCCACGTCGATGTGTCCCTCGTCCGGATCCATCCCGCCCGTCGCCGTCACCGAGGCGACCCCGCTGTAGCGGAACGACCGCGGCGCGAGCAGGCACACCCGGTAGCCGGCCCCCGTGAGCGCGGCGGCGTGCCGGACGACGTGCAGGTGCGCGTGCCCGGCGCCCACGAGGAGCAGCTCCGTCATCCGCCCAGCCTGCCCGAGGGGCGTTCGCGCAGCCTCGCGCCCGTGCGACCGCCGGGCCGAACCCTGCCCGGCGCACCGGGTGGTCTGGACCAGTGACGCCGGTGGTCTGGACCACCCGGGCTAGACCGCCGTTCGCCGGTGCCCGGCCGCCGGGCGTGGTGAGGTGAGCGGCGTCCACCCGGACCCTTCCCTACGGCCCCAAGGAGGCCCCATGCCCCGCCGCCGACCTGGTCGCGCCGCCCACCGGGCCGAGTCCCGACGCCTCGGGCCCCTGCTGACCGCCCTCGTCCTGGCCGTCGTCGCCGTGGCCGCCGTCGACCTCACCGGCCGGACGGACGACGGGGAGTCGGTGCTGCTGCGGGCCTTCGGCGACGTGGGCACGACGGTCGCCGTCGAGGCCCAGGGCTTGTACGCCCGGCCCGACGACGTGGAGGGCTCCGCCGGCCAGCGCGGCCGGCAGGCGGAGGAGCAGCAGCCCGCCGCGCGGACGAGCTGCGCTCGGTCGCCGCCTCCCCCCAGTCGGAGCCGGCGAAGCGACCCACGCGGCGGGAGGACACCACTGCTCCCCAGACCCGCGCCTGGGAGCTCCGCCTCGACCAGACGGCGGTCGCGACCCCCTGGACGGCGGCGCTGGACGTGCCCGGCGGCCGCTACCTGGCGACCTTCGACCTCGCGCTGGAGGGCTCGGGCACGTGCCGCTTCCGCTACCCGGACGGCGACGTGGCCGGCGTCTCCCAGCCGGTGCGCCCCAGCGGCGTCACCGCGGTCTCGGGGACGGCCGTGCTCGACACCCGGGGGCTCGCCGAGCCGGTGCGCCTCGACTGCGCCACCGGCGCGAGCCGCGTGGCCGACAGCGCCTCGCGGGTCTCGCTCGTGGCGCTCGACCGGGTCCGCACGCGCAGCCTCGCCCCCGTGGAGGCGCTGGCGCGCTGACGGGCCGGGCGGACCTCCCGGCGGGCTGAGACCCGAGACCGGCCGGCGCGCCGAGGTGTCGTCACGGCTGCACCAGCCGCAACCACGCGAGCACCGCCTGGACCCGGCGGTGGCCGTCGGAGGCGACCGGCAGGTCGAGCTTCGCGAAGATCGCGTTGATGTGCTTGGCGACGGCCTTCTCGGTCACGACGAGTGCGTGGGCGATCGCGGCGTTGGAGCGCCCCTCGGCCATCAGCGCGAGCACCTCGCGCTCGCGCGCCGTCAGCCGCTCCACGGGCTCCGCGCGTCGGGCCAGCACGGAGGCGACGACCTCCGGGTCGAGGACGGTCGCGCCGGCGGCCACGCGGCGCACGGCGTCGACGAACTCCGCGACGTCGGAGACCCGGTCCTTGAGCAGGTAGCCCACGCCTCCGACGCCGTCGGCCAACAGCTCGCGGGCGTAGAGGTGCTCGACGTACTGCGAGAGCACGACCACCGGGAACCCCGGCCGCTCCGCCCGCGCGGCGATCGCGGCCCGCAGCCCCTCGTCGGTGTGCGTCGGCGGCAGGCGTACGTCGACCACGGCGGCGTCGCCGGCCGGGTCCCGCAACGCCTCCTCGAGCCCGGCGGCGTCGCCGACGCTGTGCGCGATCTCGAAGCCGTTGCCCTCCAGCAGCTGCGTCAGGCCGGCCCGGAGGAGTGCGTGGTCTTCGGCGAGGACAAGACGCACGGGACCTCCAGGGTGACGACGGTGGGCCCGCCGGTCGGGCTCGACACCGTCATCGTGCCGTCGAACGCCCCCAGGCGCCTCGACACCCCCAGCATGCCGGTGCCCGAGGCGTGGCCGGGGCCGGCGGGCACCAGCGCGCCGCCGCGCCCGTCGTCGCCGACCACCGCACCGAGCAGGCCGTCGGCGTACCCCAGCCGCACCCACGCGTGCTCCGCGCCGCTGTGCTTGCCGACGTTCGCCAGGCACTCGGCGACGGCGAAGTAGACGGCCGACTCCACGGGTGCCGGTGGCCGGCCGGGCAGGTCGATCACCGCGTCGACGGGCACCGCCATGTCGAGCGCGAGGGCCTGCATGGCACCCGCGAGGCCGCGGTCGGCCAGCACCGGCGGGTGGATCCCGCGCACCACCGAGCGCAGGTCGGAGATCGCCGCGCTGGTGGTCGCGCGGGCCTCCTCGACCAGGCGGCGCGCCGCCTCGGGGTCGCTCTCGAGGGCCTGGTCGGCCATCCCGAGGTGCATCGACAGCGCGACCAGCCGGGCCTGCGCGCCGTCGTGCAGGTCGCGCTCGAGCCGGCGCAGCTCGGCCGCGGAGTGGTCGACCAGCTCGGCCCGGGTCTCGGTCAGCTCCTGGACCCGCTGCTCGAGGTCCTCCGCGCGGCTCGGGGTGAGCAGCCACCGGTCGACCGCGCACCGCAGCTGCATCGTGGGTCTCAGCAGGAACCACCACAGCGGGATGGTCACGACCGCGATCAGCTCGATCAGCAGGACCAGCGACAGCACGAACCCGGCCGTGACCGCCCAGAGCATCCACGCGAGGTCGCGCCACGTCATCGGGTCGCCCAGGGCGACCCACAGCGACGCCAGCGGTCGGCGCAGCGGGCCACCCTCGGGCAGGGGCCGGTACGCCGGCGGGTTCGGCCGGTCCAGCACCCGCGCCGCCATCGCCCGGTGCCGGTCGGCGACCCAGCGGCTGGCCGGCAGCGAGACCGCGAGCAGCAGCGCACCCACCCAGACGACGAGCAGGGCGGTGCCGACCACGCTGAGGACGAGCAGCACGACCACCGGGACCGCGAGCGCGGCCTGGGCGGCGGCGTACGCCGTCAGCCGCACCCGGCCCGGCCTCGACGGGTCCACGCTGGTCACGGGCTCATCATCGCGCGTTCCCGGCCCGGTGTGCGGGGGTGCAGGCACCACCACCGGTCGGGGTGGTGGCGCCGGCCTCACGCGCCGGAGCGACCTCCGCCCCGGCCGACCGCCGCGCCGGCGCCGAGGACCCGCGCCAGGGTCTGCTCCAGCTGCGCTCGCGACGGGCGTTGCGGCTCCGGGCTCGTCACGTGGGCCAGGAGCAGGCCGTCGACGAAGGCCAACAGGTCCCGGGCACGGACGCGCGCCTCCTCCGGAGGACTCGCCGGGAACAGGGCGGTCAGGCGATCGAGCAGCCGGTCGGTCCCCTCCGCCAGCGCGTCGCGGATCTCCGGACGCCGCGCGGCCTCGAGCACCAGCTCGTAGCGGGCGAGCGTGCGCTGCCGGCCCGGGCCGTGCAGCGCCTCGCCGAGGATCCGCACGAGGCGCTGGCGCGGGTCGCCGCCGTCCGCTGCCGCGCCGTCCAGTGCCGCGCCGTCGAGCTCGGCGAGTCGCGGGACGGCGGCCGCGAGCAGCTCGGCGCGGGAGCGCAGGTAGTACGACGTGGACCCGGCCGGCAGCCCGGCTGTCTCGTCGACGGCACGGTGGGTGAGCCCGCGGCTGCCCCGCTCGGCGAGGACGGTGATGACGGCGTCGGCGATCCGGGTCCGACGGTCCTCGGCTGGCGACATCCGGTTTCCTCCTTGACGCGATCCTCGACATCTGTAGAGTACCATCCTCAACACCTGTAGAGGATGCGAAGGAGGGGCACCGTGCCGATCGGCTTCGCCGTCACCGTCGGGCTCGTCGGGCTCTGCACCGCCGCGGCGCTGGCCCCGGCCCACCGCTGGGGCGGGCGCCGGGGCAGGGTCGCCTATCTGTTGGCCGTGGCGGTCAACGAGATCCCGCACGTGGTCGCGACCTTCCTGGTCCTGGCCACGCTGCTGGCCTGGGCCGAGGGGGACCTCCGGGGCGCCCCGGGGGTGGTCCTGGTGGCGCTGGCGGCCGCGACGCTGGCGGGACACCTGGTGCTGGCCCGGCGCAGCCGCACCGCCGACGCCGCAGTCCGCCACGCACTGGCCGACGCCGGGATCGGGCTCGCCGAGGACCCGGCGGGTCGGGGGCTGCGTCCACTGGTGTGGCCGTTCCCGGTGCGGCCGTGGCGCCTGACCCGCCGGCGCGGGATCGCCTACGGCGAGCACCGCCGGCAGCGGCTCGACGTCTACCGCCACCGCCACCCTCGGGGGCCGGGCCCCGTGCTGGTCTACCTGCACGGCGGCGGCTACTACTCCGGCGGGAGGCACCGGGAGTCGCGGGCACTGCTGCACCACCTCGCGTCGCGCGGCTGGGTGTGCGTCAGCGCCGGCTACCGCCTGCGGCCCGGCGCGGGCTTCGAGGAGCACCTTGCCGACGCGCGCGCCGTCGTGGCCTGGGCCCACGCCCACGCCGGCGAGCACGCCGGCGATGCCAGCACGCTGGTGATGGCCGGCAGCTCGGCCGGGGCGCACCTGGCCGCCCTCTGCGCCCTGACCCAGCGCGACCAGCCCGACCCGGCAACGAGCCGGGTCGACGCCGCGGTGGGCCTCTACGGCTACTACGGGCGCTACTACGGGCGCGGGCCCGACGAGGCGCCGGTCTCCTCGCCGCTCGACCTGGACGCCGCCCCGGCGCCGCCGTTCCTCCTGGCGCACGGCGACCGCGACTCCTGGGTCCCCGTCGGGATGGCCCGGGCCTTCGCGCGGCACCTGCGGTCGCGGTCCGACCGCGAGGTCGCCTACGTCGAGCTGCCCGGCGCGCAGCACGGCTTCGACCTCTTCCGCTCCTGGCGGTTCGCGACCGTCGTCGACGGCGTCGACGCGTTCCTGACCAACGCCGTACGCACGCGCGCCAGCTCGACGACCGAGGAGGGGTGATGCATCCGTCCTGGAGCACGGTGCTGGCGAGGGTCACCATCGACGGGCGGCTTCGTGAGGCGGCGGGCGCCCGTCGGGCACGTGCGGCGACGGTGTCGCGCCCCGGTCGGCCCCGGTCCTCTCCGGGGGTCCTCGTCGCGGTTCGCCTGCGGGTGCGTCGGGGTGCAGGCACCACCCTGCTTCGGGGTCTCCGCACTCCTGCCGTCGGCGCCGCCGCTCGCGAGGCTCGAGGCACGGCCTCGCCCGGGCCGAACCTCGAGTCCCAGGAGTCGTCGTGAGCCGCATCCCCCAGCCAGGCCGCCCGCCCTTGCGCAACCCGCTCTCCGCCGCCGCCGTCCGCGCGGCCGGGTGGAGCGCGCTGCACCCCTGGCGCGCCATCCTCGGGTGGTTCGCGCTCGTCGCCGTGGCCGTCGGCCTGGCGATGGCCGTGCCGACCGTCGAGGCGAGCGAGGCGGACTACCGGCTCGGCGAGTCCGGCCGCGCCGAGGCGCTGATCGCCGAGGCGGGGCTGGACCAGCCCGACAGTGAGCTCGTGCTGATCGAGGGCGCCGGCGGCGGGTCGGTCGCCGGGTCGGCGCGCGTCGCCGACGACCTCGCGGCCGACCTGGCCGCCCTGCCCGCCGTCACCGGCGTCGAGGGGCCGGTGCCGAGTGCCGACGGCGACGCCTTCCTGATCTCGGCGCAGCTGGCCCGGGACCGGGACGAGGATGCGGACGACGTGTCCGCGCTCGTGGCGCTCACCGAGGAGGCCCAGGCCGCCCACCCCGGCCTGGTGATCCGCCAGGCCGGCGACGTCACCGTCGACGACGCGATCGACGAGCGGGTGGAGTCCGACCTGCGCTCGGCCGAGGGGGTCAGCATCCCGGTCACGCTCGGCCTGATGCTGCTCGCCTTCGGGGCGCTCATCGCGGCCGGGCATCCCCGTGCTGCTCGCGGCCACGAGCGTCGCGGCGACGATCGGCCTGATGGCGCCGCTGTCGCACCTGGTGCACGCCGAGGCGACGGTCGCCAGCATGATCGTGCTGATCGGCATGGCCGTCGGCGTGGACTACTCGCTGTTCTACCTCAAGCGCGAGCGCGAGGAGCGGGCGAAGGGCGCCACGACGCTCGAGGCGGTGGACATCGCGGCGCAGACCTCCGGCCACGCGATCCTGGTCTCCGGCGGCGCGGTGATGGCCTCCATGACGGGGCTCTACCTGATGACCGACGTCACCTTCACCTCGCTGGCGACCGGCGCGATCCTCGTCGTCGCCGTGGCCGTGCTGGGCTCGATCACCGTGCTGCCGGCGCTGCTGGCCACGCTGGGGCGCTGGGTCGACCGGCCGCGCGTGCCGTTCCTGTGGCGCGCGACCCGGCGCATCGATCGGGGCGGCCTCGGGCGCGGCGGGATCGCGCGGCGGGTCCTCGCGCCCGTGCTGCGGAGGCCGGTGGCGGCCCTGGTCGTCTCGGGCCTCGTCGTCGCCGGCCTCGCGCTGCCCGCGCTGGGGATGCGGATGCACTCCGCCAACCTGGACACGCTGCCCGCGTCCATCCCCGAGGTGCAGACCTTCCGCGCGATCTCGGAGACGTTCCCGAGCGAGGGCGCGACCGCGACGGTCGTCGTCCGCAGCTCGGCGGGCCCGGCCGCGGTCGGGGGCGCCCTCGACCAGCTGGCACGGGACGCCCTGGCGGCCGGCGACTTCGTCGAGTCGGCCGAGGAGCCGATCGTCTCGGCCGACGGGTCGACGACGCGTCTGGCCCTGGCCATGCCCTACCCCGAGTCGGACGCGCGCGTCGACGACGCCCTGCGGTCGCTGCGCACCGACCTGGTGCCGGCGGCGTTCGGCGACCTCGCCGGCACCGAGGCGGTCGTGGGCGGCGGCGCGGCCGAGAGCCTCGACTACGCCGATCGCCAGTCGACCCGGCTGCCGTTGATCCTCGGCTTCGTCCTGGTCCTGACGATGCTCATGATGTGGCGGACGTTCCGCTCCGTGCCGATCGCCGCGCTCTCGCTGCTGCTCAACGCGGCCTCGGTGGCGGTGGCGTTCGGCTTCATGGCGCTGGTCTTCCAGCACGGCGTCGGCGCCGACCTGCTCGACTTCACCTCCCCCGGGTTCGTCATCGACTGGATCCCGCTCTTCGTGCTCGTGGTGCTGGTGGGCCTGTCGATGGACTACCACGTCTTCGTCGTCAGCCGGATCCGCGAGCACGTCGCGAGCGGCCTGCCGACGCGCCTGGCCGTGCAGCGGGGCATCGCCGACACCGCGGGCGTCGTGACCAGCGCGGCGGCCGTGATGGTCTCGGTGTTCGCGATCTTCGCGACGCTGTCGATGATGGAGATGAAGATGATGGGCGTCGGCCTCTGCGCGGCCATCCTGCTGGACGCGACGCTGGTGCGGCTGGTGATGCTGCCCGCGGCGCTCGTGCTGCTCGGCGAGCGGGCGTGGTGGCCCGTGCGGCCCGCGCCGCCCGCCGGCGAGCGGGTGATCGAACCCGAGCCTGCGCTCGCCCGCGGATAGCGGGCAGGATGGACGCATGCTCCGCTCCCCCGCGCACGTCGCCGGCCGCGTCGAAGAGGCCGCCCAGAACGCCGTCGAGCGTGGGCTGCGGCGCGCGGGCTGGACGCCGCGGGTGGTGGCCTACACCGGGTACGGCCTGGCGGGGTCGTGGGTGCGCGTGCTCGCCCGGGTGCTGCTGGAGCCGCCGCACCCGATCCGGCCGAGCGCGCCGACGCGTGGCTGGGAGCGGTTCGTGTCGCCGTCGGCGTCCGACGTCCCGGTGTCGCTCGAGGTCGGCGACGTGACGACGACGGTGCTGACGAACCGGGAAGGCTATCTCGACGTGCGGGTGCCCGCCGCCCTCGCGGCCGGCTCGCAGGCGGCGCGCCTGTCGACCGAAGACGGGCCGGTCGTGGAGGCCCCCCTGAGCGTGGTCGACCCGGCGTCGACCGTGGGGATCGTGAGCGACATCGACGACACGGTGATGATCACGATGCTGCCGCGGCCGCTCGTGGCGTTCCGCAACGCGTTCCTGATGCGGGAGCAGTCGCGGCGCCCGGTGCCGGGCATGGCGCGGTTGTACGCCGCGCTCACCGACGCCGAGCCGGACACGTTCGTCGTCTACCTCTCGACCGGCGCCTGGAACGTGGCGCCGGCGCTGACCGCGTTCCTCGAGCGGCACGCCTACCCGGCCGGGCCGCTGCTGCTGACCGACTGGGGGCCGACGCCGCGCGGCTGGTTCCGCTCGGGGCAGGACCACAAGCGCACCGAGCTGCGGCGGCTGCTCCAGGACCTGCCGCAGGTGCGCTGGCTGCTCATCGGGGACGACGGCCAGCACGACCCGTCGATCTACGCCGAGGTCGCGGCCGAGCAGCCCGACCGCGTGCGCGCCGTGCTGCTGCGCGAGCTGTCGATGACCGAGCAGATGGCCACGCACGGCACCGCCTGGTCGCGGGACGACGAGCCGGAGGCGTCGACCGTGCCCACCCTGCGCGGCCCCGACGGTGACGCGCTGCTCGCCGCTGCGCGGGCGGCGGGGTTGGGCTGAGGGGTCCTCCTGCGGCTGCTCGGCTCCACGCCGAATGCCGACCGGACGAGTGTCGGTGCCGGACTCCTAGACCGGCGCGCACGACCTGAGCAAACCGCCAGCCCGGCGCGGGGCACGTGCAGCACGCTTGTCTGGTGCACTGGTGGGGTCTAGCGAGCTATCCGCGTCGGGAGCTGCGGGTCGACCAGCCACCTGGCCGGCGCCTGGGGCGAGGAGAACACCCGCGACGAGCTCCGACGCCTGCGCCGACGACGAGTCATCGTCGACTGGATCGACGGCCTCGCGATCTGGAGCGGGGACGTCGACCACCTGGTTCTCACCGGCGGCGGAGTCGTCGCCATCGACAGCAAGTGGCACGCGCCCCAGCCGCGGGGTTCCGGTCAGTGGGCACGCGACGCCAGGGCTGCCGCTCGTGCTGCCGACCGCGCCAGCCTGATCCTCCGCGCCGAGAAGTGCCCCCAAGCAGTGACTCCCCTGGTCCTGGTCTGGGGCGGCGCACAGGACCAGATCGGCGACGACTGGGTCGTTGATGGCGTCCGCATCCTCCCGGGGCGGTCGCTGCGCGCCTGGCTGACCGACCACGCGGCGGCGCAGACGGTCACCCACGACGAGGCCCGGAAGATCGCGGCGGCCTTGAAGGACTTTCGGACCCGGGTGCGGCCACCCCGTGTCTCACGGGACGCAGCGACGGTGTCCCGGGTGGCTTCCAGCCGGTGACAGGTTCAGCCGCGGCGCGGCGCCGAGGAACGAAGCGTCGCCCTCGTCCTCAGACCAAGGCCGGCGTGAGGTCGGTGTGCGTGAAGTCCTCACCGGTGAAGAGCAGCGACTCGCCGGTCGTCACCGACAGCGCGTAGGAGAAGCAGTCGCCGAAGTTCAGCCGCGCGGGCGAGCCGGATCCGCGCCCGTAGCGCCGGTACGCCATGCGGGCCACCACGCCGAGCCGCAGCGAGTCGGGAACGACCTCGATCTCGAGCGCGTCGACGATGCGGTCGAGTCGCTCGCCGTGCGCGGTGGAGCGCGAGTCCGCGACGATGGACGCCTCCAGCCGCGTCGCCACGGCCATCCGACAGGTCGCCCGGGCGGCGGCATCCAGGAGCCGCTCGGCGCCGGGCTCGTCCTCGACGATGGCGATCAGCGCCGACGAGTCGACGATCACCGCGGCAGCCCGCTGTCGTCGTAGAGGTCCTCGACGGTGCGGATCTCGCGGTCTTCGGGCCGCGCCCCCGGGTCGGCCGCGTACTCGGCGACGAGGCCTCGCACCACATCGATCTTGTTCTTGACCCGAGCCGCTTCGGGATCGGCGTCGTACGCGCGCAGCAGCCGCTCGAGTGCCTCCTCCACCGCGCCGGTCTGGGACTTCCCGGTTACGCGGGCGGCCTCGCGCACGAGCTCATGGACGCGATCGTTCTTGATGTTGAACCCCACGACACCATTCTACCGTCGACGGCGTCTACCTTTCTACCCTTTCCTGACCGATGCGGACTCAGCTCCTCGCGGCGCCGACGCCGAGCAGGGCGGCGAGGCCGAGGGCGCTGCGGGGGGCGTACGGCGCGCGCCACAGCCCGCCGTGCGCGGCGGCGTACGCCTCGTCCTGCCAGGGGTGGTCGTGGGCGGGCCCCCCGCCGGTGTGCAGGTCGTGGACGAGCAGCGCGGCCATCAGCACGTTGGAGGTCGGCGGGTCGAACACCTCGACGCCGAACCGGTGCGCGCCGGCGTACGCCGCCGCCAGCGCGCGGTTCTTCACCACCGAGCGGGTGCGGGTGGGCGGGGCGACGTTCATGGAGACCAGGCGGCCGTCGTGCCGCGCGGTCGTCGCGCGCCAGCGCTGCAGCCGCTTGGCGAGGGCGTAGTTGGGGCCCTGCTGCGGCACCAGCGAGTCGTTGAGGCCGGGGTCGCTGCCGGCGGCGTAGTTGCGCCGCAGCAGCCGTCCCCCGGAGAGCGTGCGCATCGGGCGGCCCACGGTCTTCGACAGGCGCGAGCGCCGCTCGTAGCGACGCGTCGCGTCGTCCACGGCGTCGCCGGGCACCGCGAAGACGTCGGTGGGGGTCGCGAGGAACGCGAGGGCCGTGTCGTCGCGCTGCGCGAGCAGGCGGCGGCTGAGCTCGTCGACGGCGGTGCTGACGCGGACGTTCGTGGCGCCGTCGGCGTAGACGTAGTTGCCAAGCACGAGCGTGCCGGGCTGGGCGGCGAGCCACTCGGCCAGCGGCGGTACGTCGGCCAGCAGGTCCGCGCCCGGCTCGTCGCCGGTGGCCGGCGCAACGACCGTGCCGGCCCCGTCGCGGGCGTTCTTGGCGACGCGCTCCCAGATCTCGGGGCGCGGCAGGTCGACCGCCGCGATGCGGGCACCCCACCGGCTCAGCGCGCGCATCGGCCCCATCTCGGAACCGGCGCCGATGACCGCGACGGTGTGGTCCTCGAGCCGCAGCCACCCCGGGTTGGCGACGACCCGATCGAGCGCCTCGCCGACCGACGCCTCAACGATGCCGGCCTCGACCCAGGCGTCGACCTGGCGGCGGATCTCGTCGCCCCGCAGCCGGTTGCCTCGGTAGGGCAGGACGAGCTCGTCGACCCGCTCCCCCTCGCCCTTCATCTCGATCTCGTCGAACCCCGTGTCGGCGGGCCACTCGGTCAGGGGCAGGTCCTCGCCGCGGGCCCGGACGCGCATCCGGTCGTGCAGCGAGTCGAGGCCCGCCGTGGCGCCGGCGACCGCGTCGTCCGGCGACTCGAGCCCCGCCTCGACGAGGAGCCGGAAGTAGTGCAGGTACTCCGAGCGCCACGCGGTCTCCCGCTCCGCGGCGCGGGCGCCCACCGGGTCGACCGCGCGCAGCGCGTCCGCGACCACCGCGCGCCCGGTGGCGCTGGTGCTGCGGCGTCCCTCGTCGTCGGCGGGGAAGACCAGGCCGTGCTGTGCGTCCGACATGGGCGTCACCCTGCCGGGTTCGTCGGCCGTGATCCACCACCGGGTGCCGGCATGGACTCAGCCGTCGAGCCCGAGATCCAGGCCCTGGTCGCCGACGTCACCGGGCTTGAGCAGGGCGCCCTGCTCCGACCATCGGCGCCGGCTCGGCTTCCCCCGCGAGCCGAACGCCCGGTCGGCGCGCTTGCGCGCGGAGTACGCCAGCGCCTGGCGCAGCAGCGCGATCAGCTCGGCCACGTCGACGTCGCCCGGCGGCTCCTCGCGCACCGCGGCGATGGTCTCCGTGATCTCCTGGACGTCGCCGTCGAACAGCCCGGCCACGTCGCGCGGCGAGGGGTCGCGCCACCGCCAGCAGCTCCGTGATGACCGGCACCATCGGGTGCGCCGGCTCCTCGTCGGGGAACAGGACCTCCTGGTCGGCCAGCACCGGCGAGAAGGGCGGGCGCGAGGGCTCGGGCGGCTCGTCCTCCGACCTGTCCGGCTCGAAGAAGCGGAGGCCGTCGACGCGCTGCGCCAGCAGCTCGGCCCGCTCGTCCAGGTCGGAGGCGACCCGACCGACGACCAGGCGCAGCTGCAGCGGCGAGAACGGCACGGCGCAGTGGCTGTGCCGGAACCGCACGGTGTCGCCGTCGACGTGCACGCTGCCCAGCCCCAGCTCGCGGTTGAGCAGGTTGACCTCTCTCGCGGCCGCCTCGCGGTCGCGCACGTCGTGCACGAGCTCGGCGAAGAGCTCGACGGTGGGCTCGTCGTGGAGGACGCGCACGAAGAGCACCGACTGGCCCAGGCGCAGCGGGTAGTCCCCGTCCTCGTCGGCCTCGATCGGCCCGTCGCCGGCCTCGGCGAGCGCCTCGGCCACGAGCTGCGTCAGCTGCTCGGAGTGGCGGGGGTACGTCACGCGGTCCCGCTCCCCCGCCTCGGCGATCGTGCCCGGCCGCTCCCGGGACGGGTCCACCTCTTCGAGGTTGCTGGGCGCCGCCGCCCCGGAGGGCTCGAAGCCGCCCTCCACGATCAGGAACGCGGGGTGCGGGCAGCCGAAGACCTCGCGCAGCGTGCGGACCGTCAGCACGGCGAGCTCGTCGGCGCGGCTCCGGGGCCGGTCGACGAACCAGTTGTCGGAGCCGCCGTCGTCCGGCGGCGTCAGGGGACCCCGCGTGGGAGCGCACCAGCCCAGCGCGGCGAGCCGGTCGTTGCCGGCGTCGCCGAGCGCCCACCGGCTGTCGAGGTAGGCGTCCGAGACCGCCTCGGCCCTGATCGCGTCGTCGCCGTGGGCGAGGAGCTGCACGTACGGCGCGGCCCCCGTCTGCTCGCGGCCCGGCTCGACGGCGACCTCCAGGACCAGCGGCTCGTGGGCGGCCATCCCCGCCAGGTGGTCCGCCAGCTGGCGGCGCAGCTCCCGCCACGCCTCGTCGGTGTGCCGTTCGAACGTGTTCTGCCCGTCCTGCCCCATGTCGACCCCTCGATTCCCCCGGTGGTGAGCTGGGACCAACGCTAGGGGTGACCACCGACATTCACCCCGAGCCGCTTGGCGACCTCGTCCCCACCGACCTCGCGGACGTAGTCGGGCGCGCCGACCACCACCAGCTGGTCGGTGGCGCGGGACATCCCGACGTACAGGCGCTCGCGCGACCGCTCGCGCGGCTCGCTCTCGTTGAGGCACAGCACCACGGCGCGCCGCTCGAGCCCCTTGCAACCGAGCACGTGGCCGTAGAAGACGTCGTCCTCGTCGAAGTACGTCTTCCAGTAGCCGTCCTGGTCGTGGTGCTGGGTGCGCTCGATCTGGATCGGGTGACGGTGGCCCGTGGTCAGCAGGGCGATGCTGGAGGCGTGCCAGCCGGCGTCGAGCAGCCGGTCGACCTCGTCGTCCGCGGCGGCCTCGGCCTCGTCGGCGCTCGCAGGCGACGAACCGGACCTCCGGCCCGTGGCCGCCGCCCGCGTACATGCGCGAGGGCGCGAGCGGACCGAAGGACTCGTGGATCTGCCGGGTGTTGCGCAGGGACGTACGGCGGTCATAACTGGCTCTGACGAGGACTCGGGCCCGCCGCGTAGGCGGCGCCCCAGTGCTCGACGGCCCTCGCTCAGCTGCAGCCGCTGGTGCTGCCACACCCCTCGCAGACGAAGCAGGAGCCCGCCGGCCGCATCTTGGTCCCGCAGGTGAAGCAGAGCGGGGAGTCGACCGCGGTGCCGGTGATCTGCTCCAGCAGCTCGGCGGACGTGTGCGCGCCCGAGTCGACCTCCGCGACGACGGTCTCGCTGTCGTCTGCCTCCTCGGTCTCGATACGGTCGCTAGCGCGCCCTACTCGACCAGCGGAGGAGTCTCGACCACCGGACGTCGCCCGCTCGACCGGCGGAGTTCTCGTCCTCGGCGGTGAGCTCGCTGGCGGAGCCGGTCTCCTCGAGGGGCTCGTAGGAGCCGGTCTCGAGGTGGCGCTGGCGCTCCTCGGCGGAGTAGATGCCGAGGGCCGACCGGGACTCGAAGGACAGGTAGTCCAGCGCCAGGCGGCGGAAGACGTAGTCCATCACCGACTGGGCCATCCGGATGTCCGCGTCGTCGGTCAGGCCGGCCGGCTCGAAGCGCTGGTTCGTGTACTTCGAGACGAAGGTCTCCAGCGGCACGCCGTACTGCAGGCCGATCGAGATCGAGATCGAGAACGCGTCCATCACGCCGGCCAGGGTCGAGCCCTGCTTGCCGAGCTTCAGGAAGATCTCGCCGAGCGAGCCGTCCTCCTGCGCGCCCGAGATCAGGTAGCCCTCGGCCCCGCCGACGGTGAAGGACGTCGTGCGGCTGACGCGCGACTTCGGCAGCCGGCGGCGCGTGGGCGCGTAGACGACCTTCTCGACGACCTTGGGGGTCTCGATACGCTCGCTGTCGCTCGCTACTCGACCACCGAGGAGTCGTCGCCTCGACCAGCGGAATCTTCCTTGCCGTCGTTCTTGCCCTTGCCGGTGGCGAGCGGCTGGCCGACCTTGCAGTTGTCGCGGTAGATCGCGGTCGCCTTGAGCCCGAGCTTCCAGGACTGCAGGTAGACGTCCTCGATCTCCTCGATCGACGCGCTCTCGGGCAGGTTCACCGTCTTCGAGATCGCGCCGGAGAGGAACGGCTGGCAGGCCGCCATCATCCGCACGTGGCCCATCGGCTTCAGCGCCCGGGCACCCATGGCGCAGTCGAAGACCTCGTAGTGCTCCTGGCGCAGGCCGGGCGCGTCGATCACGTGCCCGTGCTCGGCGATGTAGTCCACGATCGCCTCGACCTGCTCGGGCTGGTAGCCCATCATCGTCAGGGCCCGCGGCACCGTCTGGTTGACGATCTGCATCGACCCGCCGCCGACGAGCTTCTTGAACTTCACCAGCGAGAAGTCGGGCTCGATGCCGGTGGTGTCGCAGTCCATCATGAAGCCGATCGTGCCGGTGGGCGCGAGCACGGAGGCCTGCGCGTTGCGGAAGCCGTTCTTCTCCCCCACCGTGAGCACGTCGGCCCACGCCTTCGTGGCCTGCTGGTGCACGGCGCGGTCGACGGCGTGCAGCGGGCGCACCGTGTCGTTGGCCGCCTGGTGCTTGCGCATCACGCGCTTGTGGGCGTCGGCGTTGCGGGCGTACCCGGTGTACGGGCCCACGACGCCGGCCAGCTCGGCCGAGCGCTTGTAGGAGACGCCGGTCATCAGCGAGGTGATCGACGCGGCCATCGCGCGGCCGCCGTCGGAGTCGTAGCCCAGGCCCATCGCCATCAGCAGGGCGCCGAGGTTGGCGTACCCGATGCCGAGCTGGCGGTAGTCGCGGGTGGTGTCGCCGATCGCCTCGGTCGGGAAGTCGGCGAAGCAGATCGAGATGTCCATCGCGGTGATGACGACCTCGACGGCCTGCGCGAACCGCTCGGCGTCGAACATGTCGTCGTCGCCGAGGAACTTCAGCAGGTTCAGGCTCGCCAGGTTGCACGAGGAGTTGTCGAGGCTCATGTACTCCGAGCACGGGTTGGACGCGGTGATCCGCCCGGTCTCGGGGTTGGTGTGCCAGTCGTTGATGGTGTCGTCGTACTGCAGGCCCGGGTCGGCGCACTCCCAGGCGGCCTTCGAGATCGTGCGGAACAGCTCGCGGGCGTCGATCGTGTCGATGATCTCGCCGGTCTGGCGCGAGCGCAGGCCGAACTCCGTGCCCTCCTCGACCGCGCGCATGAACTCGTCGCTGACGCGCACCGAGTTGTTGGCGTTCTGGTACTGCACGGAGGCGATGTCGTTGCCGCCGAGGTCCATGTCGAACCCGGCGTCGCGCAGCGCGCGGATCTTGTCCTCCTCGCGCGCCTTGGTCTGCACGAACTCCTCGATGTCGGGGTGGTCGACGTCGAGCACGACCATCTTCGCCGCGCGGCGCGTGGCGCCGCCGGACTTGATGGTGCCCGCGGACGCGTCGGCGCCGCGCATGAAGGAGACCGGGCCCGAGGCGGTGCCGCCGGAGGAGAGCAGCTCCTTGGAGGAGCGGATGCGGGAGAGGTTCAGGCCGGCGCCGGAGCCGCCCTTGAAGATGAAGCCCTCCTCCTTGTACCAGTTCAGGATCGAGTCCATCGAGTCGTCGACGGAGAGGATGAAGCAGGCGGAGACCTGCTGCGGCGAGGGCGTCCCGACGTTGAACCAGACGGGGCTGTTGAAGGAGAAGTACTGGTGCAGCAGCAGCCAGGTGAGCTCGTGCTCGAAGACCTCGGCGTCGGCGTCGGTGGCGAAGTAGCCGTGCTCGCGGCCGGCCTTCACGTACGTCAGCACGACGCGGTCGATGAGCTGCTTGAGGCTCCACTCGCGGGCGTCGGTGCCGACGGCGCCGCGGAAGTACTTGCTGGTGACGATGGTGGAGGCGTTGACGCTCCAGAAGTCGGGGAACTCGACGCCGCGCTGCTCGAAGACGGTCTCGCCGGACTTCCAGTTCGTCTGGACGACGTCGCGGCGCTCCCAGGTGACCTCGTCGTAGGGGTGCGCGCCCTCGGTCGAGAAGTGGCGCTCGAGCGTCAGGCCCTTGCCCGCCTTCTTCTTCGTCGAGGTCTTGCCGGAGCCGCCCGCTGCTCCGCTCACCGTCTCGGTCATGTGTTCTCCTCCGTCGCCACGTTGCGTCGCTGGGTCTGGTTCTTCAAGGGGTGTCTACCGGTCGCCGCCGACACTCGGGTCGGCCCTCGGGGTGCTGCTGGGGAGCTCCGGGGAAGTGGTGCGCCCGGGACACGTCGCTTCCCCACAACGTGTCCCGGGCGGTCTGGGGTCAGCCCGGTGGGGCCGCGGGAGGTCCGGCGGTCGCGCCCTCGCGCGTCCGCTCCTCCTCCAGGGATGCCCGCTCGAGGCGGAGCATCTGGATCTCGCTCTCGAAGTCGTCGACGGAGTCGAACCGCCGGTAGACCGAGGCGAAGCGCAGGTAGGCGACCTCGTCGAGGCGGCGCAGCGGCCCCAGGATCGCGAGGCCGACCTCGTGGGCGAGCACCTCCGGCTTGCCGCCGGCGCGCAGGGCGTCCTCGACGGCCTGGCCGAGCCGGCCGAGGTCGTCCTCGGTGACGGGGCGGCCGGTGCACGCCTTGCGGACGCCGGCCACGGCCTTGTCGCGGTGGAACGGCTCGGCGGCGCCGGACTTCTTCACGACGCTGAGCTGCATCTGCTCGACGGTGCTGAACCGCTTCTCGCAGCCGCCGCAGGTGCGCCGGCGGCGCACCGAGGTGCCGTCGTCGGAGACCCGCGAGTCGAGGACCCGGGTGTCGTCGCTGCGGCAGAACGGGCAGTGCATCGCGGGCCTCCTCTCCTCGGTACGGGTACGCGTGCGGGCCTGTGGAAAACGTGCGGGCGCAACCGCTCAGCCCGGCTGGCGGGCCCGGCATCTGTGGATCTACCTGTGGAGAACCACGCTGCGCCTGTGAGTCATCCCGTCCAGCCTGTGCACTAGATGTGGATAACTACATCGCTGTAACTACTAGATGTGGTGGTAACCGTACGCCCGGCCCCGGGGCCCCGCAACCGAATCGCGCAGCCCCGTCGGCCCCCGCACCCGGTGTCGCGACAAACCCGCAGGTCAGCGCGGCAAAGGTCGCCCGAAATGACTTTGCGTTGCGCGCGTGTCGCGCCCGGCCCGGGCGTGTCGGGGCTCGCCGTGCGGGCGGGGGCGTCACGTGGCGCCGGCGAGGCCCAGGGTGAACCAGACCGAGGTGCCCTCAGGCAGGGCGTCGGCGCCCCACGAGCTGCTCAGCGCCTCGACGATCATGAGGCCGCGCCCGTAGACGCGCAGCGGGCCGCCCTGCTCGTGCACGGGCCGCACCCGCTCGTGGGCCGACGCCCCGCCCTGGTCGCTGACGCTCACCTCGAGCCCCGCCCCCGTCAGCGCCACGGCCAGCTGGGAGGCGCTGCCGCCGTGGATCACCGCGTTGGTGACGAGCTCCGAGACGCAGAGCTCGGCCGTGACCGCGGCCTCGCCGGTGACCCCCCAGGACCGCAGCCGCTCCCGCAGGAAGTGCCGGGCCGCGGCCGGCGCCCGGTCGTCGTTGGTCAGCTCCATCGTGGCCGCGTCCCCGGCCGCGGCGGGCTCCGCCCAGGTCGCCGCGCGCACGGCGCGGCTCCCGTCCACCCGGCGCAGGGCGTCGCTGACGACCTCCGCGAGCAGGTCCAGCTCGTGCCGCGCCTCGGGCCCGAACTCCCGGCACGTGTCGTAGCAGAGCAGCAACGACCCGAGCGGCCGCGCGGGCGGGTCAGCGCCGAGCGGGGGCAGCGGCAGGACCGCCAGCGAGGCCGTCCCCTTCTCCTTGCGGGCCCGCACGAACTCCCGGTAGCTCGGGTGCAGGTCGTCGCCGCAACCCAGGACCGGCTCACCGGTGCGGGCCACGTGGTTGAGGGGGACGTCGTCGAACGCGTCCACGTAGGTCCAGGCCGGGGGGCGCCCGGGCTCGCCCGGCTCGCCGAGGTCGTCGTCGCTGAAGAGCAGGCACATGCGGCGCCCCGCGCCCTCGACGAGGCCGAGGGCGGCGCCGCGCACACCAGGCAACCCGTCGCCGGGCTCGATGAGCCCGGTCAGCAGGGTCTGCGCCAACGAGTCCCGATCCCGAGCGCGGGCCAGCTCGGCGCCGAGTCGCTCGATGAATGCGGAACCCCCCGGCCGTCGGCCGTTGTCCACGCCTCGAACCTAGGGCGGGCCCCGGCCGCATGGCAGGGTCCGTCGACGCGACCCGCCGGGGCCCTTGGTCCCCGATCAGGCGGGCCCTGACAAACCTCAAGCCGTGCCCCGGTACCGCCGGAAGGCCCGGCAGGGTGGGCTCAGCCGGCGTCGTCGACGCTGAGGGTGAACCACACGGAGGTGCCGTCGGGGAGCGAGTCGGCGCCCCACGCGCTGCACAGCGAGTCGACCAGCATCAGGCCGCGCCCGTACACGCGCAGGGAGCCGTCGTGCCCGGTCAGCGGGGCCACCCGCTCGTGGGTCTCGGGCGGCCCACCGTGGTCGCGCACGCACACCTCGAGCATCCCCTCGATGAGCGCCACCAGCAGCTGCGAGGAGCTGCCGGCGTGGATCACCGCGTTCGTGACCAGCTCGGAGAGGCAGAGCTCCGCGGTCGCGGAGACGCTCTCGGAGACGTCCCAGGCGTCCAGGCGGTCGCGCAGGAAGCGCCGCGCCGACGCGGGCGCGCGCTCGTCGTTGGGCAGCACCGTGGCGGCCTCCGCGGCGCCGTCCTCGCGCGGGTCACCGGGGACCAGCGGGTGCGGGCTCCCGTCGACCGACAGGTTGCGCAGCGCGTAGCTGACGACGCGGGCCAGCACGGTGAGCTCCTGGCGCTGCTGGGTGTCGACGTCGTGCTCCCCGTCGAAGAAGAGGCACAGCGCACCCAGGGGCCGGTCCGGAGGCCCGACGGCCTCGACCACCTCGCGCTTGGGCAGGTCGGGCTCGAGCGGCAGGCACGCCAGGGAGATGGTGCCGGCGGCGCGCCGCTCGCGGCAGAACTCCGGGAACCTGGGCTCCAGGTCGCGCATCGTGCCGAACAACGGCGCCGCGGTGCGCACGACACGGTTGAGGGGCACGTCCTCGTAGGCGTCGATGTGCGTCCAGTCGGGGTGCTCCACCGACGACCCGAGGTCGCGGTCGCTGGAGAGGAGTCGGAGGCGGCGGCCGGCCCCCTCCACCAGCCCGAGCGCCGCGCCGTGGACGCAGCAGAAGGCGCCGGCCCCGATGAGGCCGGTGAGCAGGGTTCGGGCCAGTGTGTCCAGGTCCTCGGCCCCGACCAGCTCCCTGTTCAACCGGTCGGCGACCTCGGCGACGACTGGTCTCGCACCGTCGTCCACCGGGCCAGCCTAGGAGAAGCCGGCGGTACCGCAGGAGACCGACGCGGAGACTTGAGACGACATTGAGCCCTTGCTGTCAAGCGACCTTGGACCTGTTTTGCGCGGTTCCTCCGGGTCGGCGGAGGTCCCGGGTGGCCCGCGCCGCCCACGGTGCTCGTGGGGGCGGGGCCGCTGCGCGGCCCCGCCCCCCACCTTCCCCCTGCTGACCGCGGGCCGGGGTCGAGGCGGCCCGCGGAGTCTCGGGTCACTCCCCCGACGCGCCCCCGGCCGGCACCAGCAGCCGCTGGCCGGCGTCGAGGGCGCCGCTCTCGAGGGCGTTCAGCCGCTCGATGCGCAGCATCATGTCGCGCACGTCGCCGCCCGGGGCGGTGCGCTCGGCCGCCAGCTCCCACAGCGTCTCGCCGCCGGAGACCGTGACCACCTCGGTCGGCACCTGCGCCCCCGGCTCCTCGGTGGCCACGGACGACGCGCCCAGGAAGAAGGCGGCGGCGAGGACGAGCGCCACGCAGGCCAGGAACACGGCGAGCCGCCCGCGGCGGGTCAGCCGCAGCTCGCCCTCCGGCCGGACGACCGTGCTCCCTGCCGGAGCCGACCACGACGGGTCCGCAGCGCGGCCCGACGCCGGACGAGGGGCGTACGCGGGATCGTGGCGCCGCCAGGCACCGGGGGTCGCGTCGGCCAGCGGGGTCGGGCCCACGCGGATCGGTCGCAGGGTGGTCGTGCTCATCGTGACCTCCTGGGGAAGCGGCGGTGTGCCGGTCGGTGGTGCGTCGAAGCGATGTCTACCGACGGCCACCGACAGTCGGCCCTCGGCGCGGTCCCATCCCCGCCTCGGTGACCTGGCGTGCCGTTCGATCACACGTTCGATCGAACACGTGTACGAAGGTAGAGCAGGTGTTCGAACGGGTCAAGGGGTCCGCTCGCCCGGTGCGTCGCCACTCGGGCGCCGGCGCCGGCGCGGTCCCCACGCCGCGCCCCGCGTCGTCCCGCGCCGACACGCCTTCGAACAGGTGTTTGAACACCGGCCCCACCAGCCACTAGCCTGATCCTCATCGCGGGCCCGGTCGGCGCTCCGGCACCGGCCGGGCCCCGGACCACGAGCGGAAGGCGGGGACGATGGCGACACGCAGCGGCACCGGCGCGACCAGGGGGTCGAGCGGCAGCTCGGAGGGCGCGGCCGTGACGGCGCTGCCCGACGGCCCGCCGGACGCCTCCGGCCTGACGCCGCGGCAGACCCGGGTGCTCAGCGTGATCCGCCAGGCGATCGAGCAGCGGGGCTACCCGCCGAGCATGCGCGAGATCGGGGACGCCGTCGGGCTGACCAGCTCGTCGTCGGTGGCGCACCAGCTCAAGACGCTCGAGGAGAAGGGCTTCCTGCGCCGCGACCCGAAGCGCCCCCGCGCGCTCGAGGTGCTGGTGCCGGACGCCGCCGCCGCGGGCCGCGCGGTCTCCAGCGCCGACGACGCCTCCTTCGACGAGACCGGTGTCGGCGACGCCGCGCCGCGGCCGACGAACGTGCCGCTGCTCGGCCGGATCGCGGCCGGTGGGCCGATCCTGGCCGAGGAGCTCTACGACGACGTGTTCCCGCTGCCACAGCAGCTCGTCGGCGACGGGGAGCTGTTCCTGCTCGAGGTCAGCGGTGACTCGATGGTCGACGCGGCGATCTGCGACGGCGACTACGTCGTCGTCCGGCGGGAGCAGACCGCCGACAACGGCGCCGTCGTCGCGGCCCTGATCGACGGCGAGGCGACGGTCAAGACGCTGCAGCGCAAGGCCGGCGAGGTCTGGCTGCTGCCGCAGAACCCGGCGTACGAGCCCATCGACGGCCGCGAGGCCAGCGTGCTCGGCGTGGTGACGGCGGTGCTGCGCCGCCTCTGAGTCGGGCCGCAGGCTGCGGCACGGCGCGCGTGGTCACCGCCACCGTCATCCGCGGGGTCTTCGGCCTCGGCCCCCCGCGCCTCGGGCGGGACGGCCGCAGCCGCCGCTGCGGCCTCTCGACGGTTGTCCGCCCTGGCGACCGGCCCCGGGTGCGCGTCGGGACGTCATACGAGTCGGTCGTCACTACCGCCGCCTCGTATGACGTCGCCTCGCAGCGTCATCCGAAGCGCGCGCCATGACAACCGGACCGTATGACGTCCGCGGCCGCACGCAGAGCCAGCCGGCCACGCCGCGGGACTCACGCCCACTCGGCCCGGGACTCACGCCCACTCGGCCCGGGACTCACGCCCACTCGGCGCGGGACTCACGCCCACTCGGCGTCAGTGGGCGGCGGCGGCGAGGCGCGCGAGGGCCTGCCGGGCGACCCGGGGGTCGGTGGTGCGCCACATCGGCGGCAGGCCGGCCGTGAGGAACCGGCCGTAGCGGGCGGTGGCGATCCGGGGGTCGAGGACGGCGACGACGCCGCGGTCGGTGTGCGTGCGGATCAGCCGCCCCGTGCCCTGGGCCAGCAGCAGCGCCGCGTGGGTCGCCGCCACCTGCATGAACCCGTTGCCGCCCGCCCGGTCGGCCGCGCGCTGGCGGGCGCTCATCAGCGGGTCGTCGGGGCGCGGGAACGGGATCCGGTCGATCAGCACCAGCTGGCAGGTGTCGCCGGGGACGTCGAGGCCCTGCCAGAGGCTGAGCGTGCCGAAGAGCACCGTGTGCGGGTCCTCGACGAACTGCCGCGCGAGCTCGGGCAGCTGCGCCTCCCCCTGCGCCAGCGTGGTCAGGTGCTTCAGCCGCGAGCGCACGGCCTCCGCCGCGGTCTCGGCGGCCCGGCGGGAGGAGAACAGGCCGAGCGTCCGACCCTCGGCGGCGTCCACCAGCTCCACGATCTCGTCGAGCTGCGCGGGCCCGAGTCCGTCGCGACCGGGCGGCGGCAGGTGCCGCGCGACGTAGAAGATGCCCTGCCGCGGGTAGTCGAAGGGCGAGCCGACGTCGAGACCGCGCCAGGGCAGCGCGTCGTCGGCCCCGTTCCCGTCGGCCCCGTGGTCGTCACCCCGGCTCCCGCCGCTCCCCTTCCCGTCGGCAGAGTCGTCGGCCGCCTCCCCGGCGCCGCCGGCGCCCCCGGACCGCGGGCCCGGCGCCGGCAGCTCGGGGTCGTCCACCCGCTCGCGCGGCCTCAGCCCCAGCCCGCCGGCGACGACGTCGAAGTCGCCGCCCAGCTTCAGGGTCGCCGAGGTGAACACGGCGGTCTTCTCGCGCAGCAGCCGCTCGCGCATCGTGCCCCACACGTCGAGCGGGGCCACGCACAGCCGGGCCGGCATCCGCTCGCGCGGCTCGGTCATCCACAGCACGTCGGACTCGGAGCCGGCGGCCATCCGGTCGGCCACCTCGAAGAGCTCCTGCACCCAGCCCTTGGCCTGCTGGCGGCCCGGATCGGCGGCGCCGGCGTCCTCCCGCGGGAAGGCCGAGGTGCACGCGCGGGCCGCGTCGCGCACCAGCACGAGCGCGTCGGCCAGCTCCTGCGGCGCGCGGTCGATCCGGCCGGGGTCGAGCGCGGCGAGCGCGTCCTTCAGGGTCGCGGCGGCGTCCTCGAGCTCCTCGGCCGCCTCCGACTCCTCCCCGAGGTGCGGCCGGGCCCGCCGGGCGACCCGCTCGACGTCGGCGACCCCGAGCTCGTCGGTGGCCGCCTGCGTCACGCGCGCGACCAGCTCGTGGGCCTCGTCGACCACGACGGCGTCGTACTCCGGGATCATCGGGACGCCCTCGATCGCGTCGATCGCCAGCAGCGAGTGGTTGGTGATCACCACCTCGGAACGCGCGGCCCGGTCCCGCGCCAGCTCGGCGAAGCACTCCGCGCCGTAGGCGCAGCGCGAGGCCCCCAAGCACTCGCGGGCGCTGACGCTCACCTGCCGCCAGGCGCGGTCGGTGTGCCGCGGGGCGTGGTCGCGCTCCCCCGTGCCGTCGGCGCGGGCCTCCTCCTCGGCCCACTCGCGCAGCGCGACCACGTCGGAGCCGGTGGACCCCTCGGGCAGGTCGACCAGCGCGCCCTGGTCGTCGGGGACCCCCTCGCGGATCCGGTGCAGGCACGCGTAGTTCGAGCGGCCCTTCAGGACGGCGAACGACGGCTCGAGCGGCTCCCCCGCCGCGTCCTCGACCCCGGCGACCGCCTCGGCCAGCCGCGGCAGGTCGCGCTCGACGAGCTGGTGCTGCAGCGCGAGCGTGGCGGTGGCGACGACCACCCGGCTGGAGTGCAGGAGCGCGGGCACCAGGTACGCCAGGGACTTGCCGGTGCCCGTGCCCGCCTGCACCAGCAGGTGCCGCCCGCCGTCGAGGGCGGCGGCCACGGCGTGCGCCATGGCCACCTGGCCGGCCCGCCGCTCGCCGCCCAGCGCCGCCACCGCGTGGCCCAGCACCCGCTCGACCGGGTCGGGAGCCTCGGCGGCGGGCGAGTCGTCGGCGACAGGCCCGGGCTCGGTCTCGGGCCCCGGGGCGACGGTCGGGGCGGGTTCGGGCGGCGGCACGCGAGCACCCTAACCGCGGTCGCCCACACCCTCGCCGAGCGTCTGGCGGTACGCCAGCAGGGCCGCGACACCCTCCTCCACGGCCACGCGGAGCGCTGGCAGCCGTTCCGCGGCGCCGGTCACCAGCCCCGCCGCGCCCAGCTGCTCGAGCTCCAGCGCGATCTCGCCCACCCGCGTCAGCCCGATGTTCGTCATCGTGCCCTTCAGTGCGTGCGCCGCCGAGCGCAGCGCGACCGGGTCGCCGGAGGTGACCGCGTCGGCCACCGAGGCCAGCTGGGTCAGGTGGTTGGTCTCGAGGCGGTCGATGACCCGGACGAGGTACTCCCCGCCGTCGTCGAGCTCGCGGAGCATCTCCAACCGGCCGTGGTCCAGCGGGCCGCCCTCGACCGGGGCACCCGCGGTGGGGCCGCCCTCGGCCCCGGGCGCGCGCCCGTCCGTCGCGCTCGCCCGCTCCCCGGGCAGCAGCCAGCGGTCCATCACGCTCGCGAGCGCGCGCGGGTCCACCGGCTTGGCGACGAAGTCGTCCATGCCGGCCTCCAGGCAGCGCTCCCGCTCGCCGCGCACCACGGACGCCGTCATCGCGATCACGGGCAGGCGGCCCCCTCCCGCGGCGGCCGCCTCGCGCTCCCGCAGGGCCCGCGTGGCGGTCACCCCGTCCATCCGCGGCATCTGCAGGTCCATCAGCACGGCCCGGTAGCGGCCCCACGAGTCCGGGTCGAGGGCCTGCAGGGCCGTGTCGCCGTCGTCGACCACGTCGCTGTCGTAGCCCAGGCCGTCGAGCAGCCCGGCGGCCACCATCTGGTTCACCGGGTTGTCCTCCACGACCAGCACGCGCGGCCGCTCCGCGTCCCGCTCGTCCTCGGCGGGGTCGCCGACGGTCGCCAGCCGGGGCAGCGACGCGACCACCGTGGCCGAGACCTCCTCGGGTGCCAGGTAGCGCAGGAGCAGCGCCCGCAGCGTCGAGGCCAGCACCGGCTTGGTCAGGCCACCCGCGATCCCCGCCTCCCGCAGCCGGGCGGCGCCCGGCGGCAGCGTCGAGCTGAGCATCACGAGGACGATCGCGCCCAGCTCGGGGCTGGCCCGCACCTCGGCCGCGAGGTCGAAGCCGTCCCGCTCGGGCATGGCCAGGTCCAGCAGCACCAGGTCGTAGCCGCCGGGGCCGGCCGCCCGCAGCGCCTCCATCGCCTCGGCCACCGACGTCACGGACGTGCAGTGCACGCCCCACCAGCCGACCTGCTCGGAGAGGATCATCCGGTGCTGCTCGTTGTCGTCGACGACGAGCACCCGGTGTCCGGCGAGCGCCTCGCGGGCCCGGCGGTCCTCGGCGCTCACGCCCTCGCCCGAGGCCGGCCGGAACCACGCGGTGAACCAGAAGCGCGAGCCGCCGGTGTCCGTGGCGTCCACCCCGATCTCGCCCCCGAGCGCGGCGACGATCTCGCGGCAGATGGCGAGGCCGAGCCCGGTGCCGCCGAAACGGCGCGTGGTGGAGGCCTCGGCCTGGGCGAAGGGGTCGAAGATCGCCTCGCGCTGGGCGGCGGGGATGCCCACCCCGGTGTCCGTGACCTGGACGAGCAGCCGGACCGACCGCGGGTCGTCGCCGTCCGCGCCCGGGGCGGACGCCGGTTCGTCGTCCGCCAGCGAGACCCGCAGCGTGACGTGGCCGGCCTCGGTGAACTTCACGGCGTTCGAGCCGAGGTTCGTCAGCACCTGCGCCAGCCGCGTCGGGTCCCCGGCGAGCATCGCCGGCACGTCGGCGTCGCAGCCGACCAGCAGGTCCAGGCCGCGGGCCCGCGCGGGCTCGCCGAGCACCGACGCCACCTGGTCGAGCACACCGCGCAGGTCGAAGTCCATCTGCTCGAGCTCGAGGTGACCGGCCTCGATCTTGGAGAAGTCGAGCACGTCGTTGATCAGCCCCAGCAGCGCGCGGCTGGAGACCTGGATGCCTGTCGCGAGCCGCTGCTGGTCGGCGTCCAGCTCCGTGCGCAGGAGCAGGTCGTTGAGCCCGATGACGCCGTTGAGCGGGGTGCGGATCTCGTGACTCATGGTGGCCAGGAAGTCGGACTTCAGCCGGTTCGCCTCGAGCGCGACGTCGCGGGCCTCGGCGAGCGCGGCCGACGCGCGGTCCCGCTCGGCGACGCGGGCCAGCTGCCCGCCGGCCTGGGTGAGCACCGAGCGGATCATCGCGGGCCGCTCGATCGGCGTCTCCGAGCTGATCACGCCGACGGCCGCGACCTCGTCCGGCAGGTTGACCGGGAAGGCGACCATCGGGCCGCCGTGCCAACCGGTCTCGGTCCAGACGATCTTCCCCTCAGCCGCGCAGCGGGACGCCAGCCGGCGCTCGGCCAGCACGGTCTCGGGATCGTGCGGCGTCGGCGACGCGGTCGGCCTCGGTCGATGTGGAACGGCGCCGGCAGGTCGGCCCCGGGCACCGGGCGGTAGACCCGCGCGCGCTGCCAGTCACCCGTGGCGAGGATGAGCTCCCGGCTCAGGCGCAGGCCCTCCTCGAACGAGGACGCCTCGTTGGCCGCCGCCGCGGCGGCCTGGAGCAGCACGTTCTGGAGCAGCGCGTCCTCCAGCGCGCTCTCGGCCACCCGCCGCTCGTGGATGTCGAGCACCGTGCCGTGGCGCACCACGCGTCCGTCGGGGTCCGTGGCCTCGACGACCCGGCCGACGAACCAGCGGTACCCCGTGGCCGTGCGCAGCCGGGCCTCGTAGGAGAACGGCGCGGCGGCGAGGTCGGCGGCGGCGTAGGCATCGACGACGTAGCGGTCCTCGGGGTGGACCAGCGCCTCGAGATCGTCGCGGCGCAGCGGTCCGGCCGGCAGGTCGACGAGCCGGCGCAGGCCCTCGGAGGGCTCCAGCCGCCCCGAGTCGAGGTCCGTCACCCAGCTGCCGAGCCCCGCGATGCCCTCGGCCTCGGCGAGCAGCGCCCGGCTGCGCGCCTCCCGCTGGATCAGCCCGCGGCGCTCGTCCCAGTCCGTGAAGCGCACGAGCAGCCGCTGCGGGAGCCCGAGGCGCTCGTCGGCCTCCTGCAGCGTCTCGCTGGCCAGCGACCAGAACGCCGTCCCGTCGGCGCGGTGCAGCAGCACCTCGACGTCGCGGGCGTCCGTGCGGCCGCTGGCCACGTCGGCGGCGTGCGCGGCGAAGTCGCGCCGACCCCGCTCGTCGAGCGCGGCCTGGAGGGGCACGTCCGCCATCTCCTCGGACGTGCGGCCGAGCATCGCCGCCATCGCCGGGTTGGCGTAGATGGTGCGTCCGGAGAGCTCCATCAACCAGATGCCGTCGGGCGACGCCTGGACGATGTCGCGGTACATCCCACCTCCGTGCGCCCCCGCGCAGCATAGTGAGCGCACGCGCCGCCGCACACCCCTCCCGGCGCCCTGGCGGGTCGGAGCAGATCGGCTGACGCCCCGGCGGCCGGCTCAGACGACCGCGCCGCTGTCCTGCGGGTCGCGTTCCACCCGCTCGCGCTTGACGCGGGAGAGCGGGAACCACTGCTGCAGGTAGGTCAGCAGCGGCGTCGCCATGAACAAGGACGAGTACGTGCCGACGAGCAGACCCGTGAGCAGCGCCAGCGAGAAGTCGCGCAGCGAGTCGCCGCCGAGGACCGCCAGGGCGCCCAGGATGAACATGGCGCCGAGACCGGTGTTGATCGTCCGCGGCATCGTCTCGATGCAGGCCTTGTTGGCCATCTCGTCGAACGGCTCGGCCCGCGAGCTGAACCATCTCTCGCGGACGCGGTCGAACGTGACCACGGTGTCGTTGACGGAGAGGCCGATGATGGAGAGCACGGCCGCGAGGAAGACGCTGTCGATCGGCCGCCCGAGCCAGGCGAAGAGCCCGACGACGAGGATCACGTCGTGGAACATCGCGGCCACGGCGGAGACGCCGAAGGTCCACTTGAAGCGGAGGGCCAGGTAGGCCATCTGCACGAGCAGGGCGATGCCGAAGGCGATCAGGGCCTTGTTGCGCAGCTCGTCGCCGAACGAGGCGCCGATCGTCTCGTCGGTGATGCGCTCCGCGCCGCCGCCGACCTGCGCCACGGCGTTCTCGATCTCGTCGGCCTCGTCGCCGGTGAGGTCACCGGTGCGCACGGCGATCTCGCCGTCGTCCACGGTCTGGACCGTGGCCTCCGGGTAGCCCGCGTCCACGACCGCCGCCCGAGCCTCCTCCGCGTCGACCGTCTGCGAGGTGGAGAACTGGAGCTGCCGGCCGCCAGAGAACTCGACGCCGAAGTTCAGTCCCTGGGTGCCGATGCCCACCAGCGCCAGCACGACGGCGGCTCCGGAGATCGACAGCAGGAGCACCCGCCGCCCCATCCAGTCGGGGTTCCGCTCCTCCAGCGCGCGCCGGATGCGGCCGCGGCCGGCGATGCCCGTGATCGCCGGGCGCCGGCGCACGGCCGGGATCCGCACGCCGATCTCGGTGAACACGCGCGCCACCACCAGGGCCGAGATCATCGAGGCGATGACGCCGATCGTGAGCGTGACGCCGAAGCCGCGGACCGGCCCCGTGGCGAGCACGAACAGCAACCCGGCCGCGAGCAGCGTCGTCATCTGCGAGTCGATGATGGCGGTCCAGGCCTTGTTGTAGCCGCTGACCAGCGAGCGGTGCAGGCTGCCGCCGACGTCGTCGTACTCCTCCCGCGCGCGCTCGAAGACGAGCACGTTCGCGTCGATGGCCAGGCCGATGGCCAGCACGAAGCCCGCCAGGCCCGGCAGGGTCAGCGTCGCGCCGATGGCGAGCAGCATGCCGTAGGAGATGACGGCGTACGTCGCCAGCGCGACCGCCGCGAGCAGGCCGACGAACCGGTAGATGAGCAGGATGAACAGGCCCGTGAGGATCAGCCCGATCACGCCCGCCTCCAGCGAGGCGTCGATGGCGTCCTCACCCAGCGTGGGGCCGATCTGGCTGTTGGCGATGATCTCGACCGGCACCGGGAGCGCGCCGCCCTCGATCAGGTCGGCGAGCTGCTGGGCCTCCTCCTGCGTGTACTGGCCCTGGATCTGCGTGGCGTTGCCGCCGATGCCCGCGCAGCCGACCGTCTCGGCCATCGGCGGGCTGGAGATGATCTCGCCGTCCAGCTGGATGGCCACCCGCGCCTGGGGCTGCGTACGCGGCCGGGGGGCGCCGTCCGCCGTGCACGCGGCAGCGGCCGTGATCTGCTGCCAGGTGTCGCCGCCCTGCCCGGTGAAGTCGATGGTCACGACGTAGTTGTTCGGCGAGTTCTCCGGCAGCTCGGCGGCCGCGCCGGTGATCTCGTCGCCCTTGATGACCGTGGGGCCGATCTCGAGGAACTCGCCCTCGCTGGTGGGGACGACCTCGTTCTTCTCGTTGTTCGGCTCGGCGTCGGGCCCCTGCGCCTGGCCCTTGACCTCGTGGATCGTCAGCTGCGCCGTCTGGCCGAGGGTCTCGAGCGCCTCCTCCTGGTCCTCCAGGCCGGGCAGCTCCACGAGGATGCGGTTCTCGCCCTGCTGCGCCACGGTCGGCTCCGCCACGCCGAGCGCGTCCACGCGGTTGCGGATCACGCTGAGCACCTGCGCGGTGGTCTCGCGGTCGATCTCGACGCCCTCGGTCTCCTGCAGCTCCAGCGTCACGGAGACGCCGCCCTCGAGGTCGAGGCCGAGCCGCGGCGCGACGTTCAGGGCGATGGCCCCGAATCCGGCGATGAGGGCGATGACGACCACCAGCCGGACGAACAGACCGCGAGTCATGAGGGGCATCTTCTCCAAACGGGTGACACAGACCGCGACATGGTCGCACCACCGGGCACCCGCGGGGCGCCGGGGGCGGGCCCGCGCGCGTCGGGCGGGGCGGGTCAGCCCGGGGTGACCCCGACGGCGTACCGCGCCAGCTCGCCGGCGAGCGCCTCGTCGGCCCGGCCGCTCACGAGCGTGCCCTCGGCCCGGTGCTCGAGCACGTCGATCTCGCCCTGCTTGTGCAGCCGGTCGATCAGGTCGCCGCGGGCGTAGGGCACCAACGCCTCGAACGTGACCGCCGGGCGGGGCAGCTCCCGCTCCAGGAGCGCGAGCAGGTCCGCGATGCCCTCGCCGGTGCGGGCGCTGACGACCACGCTGTGCGGCTCGCGCTGGCGCAGCCGGGAGAGCACGATCGGGTCGGCGGCGTCCGCCTTGTTGATCACGACCAGCTCGGGCACGGAGTCCGCCTCGATGTCGCCGAGCACCGCGCGCACGGCCGCGAGCTGGCCCTCGGGGTCGGGGTGCGAGCCGTCGACCACGTGCAGCAGCAGGTCGGCGTCCGCGACCTCCTCCAGCGTGGAGCGGAACGCCTCGACGAGCTGGTGCGGCAGGTGCCGCACGAAGCCGACGGTGTCGGAGACGGTGTACTCCCGGCCGTCGCTGGTCCGGGCGCGGCGGGTGGTCGGGTCGAGCGTCGCGAACAGGGAGTCCTCGACCAGCACGCCGGCGTCGGTGATCCGGTTCAGCAGGGAGGACTTGCCCGCGTTCGTGTAGCCGGCGATCGCGACCCCTGGCACGGCGCTGCGGCGCCGGCCGGCGCGCTTGGTCTCCCGGGTGCCCTGCATGACCCGCAGGTCGCGGCGCAGCTTGGCGATCTTGTCGTTGATGCGTCGGCGGTCGGTCTCGATCTTCGTCTCGCCGGGGCCGCGGCCGCCGATCCCCTCGCCGCCCGCGGCCTGGCCGCCGGCCTGCCGGGAGAGGTTGCCGCCCCAGCCGCGCAGCCGCTGCTTGGAGTAGGTGAGCTGGGCCAGCTCGACCTGCGCCTGGCCCTCCTTGCTCTTCGCGTGCTGGGCGAAGATGTCCAGGATCAGCGCGGTGCGGTCGACGGCCTTGACCTTGAGCCGGTCCTCGAGGTTGCGCAGCTGGCTCGGCGCCAGCTCGCCGTCGAGGATCACGGTGTCGGCGCCGGTGGCCTGCACGATCTCGCGGATCGCCTCGACCTTGCCGCGGCCGACGTACGTCGCGGGGTCGGGGCTCTGCCGGCGCTGGTAGACGGCCTCGAGCACCTCGGAGCCCGCGGTCTCGGCGAGCAGCGCCAGCTCGGCCATCGAGTGGTCGGCCTCCGCGGCGGAGCCGTCGGTCCACACGCCGACGAGCACGACGCGCTCGAGCCGGAGCTGGCGGTACTCGACCTCGGTGATGTCCTCGAGCTCGGTGCGCAGGCCGGCGACGCGGCGCAGCTCGTGCCGCTCGGCGAGGTCGAGCTCACCGGCCGTGAGCTCCTCGGGGTCGGGGCCGTCGGGGCGGACGTCGGGGTCGTCGGCCAGGCCGGCGGGGTCGTCGTCGGGGCTGGTGTCCTCGTCCGGGTCCCAGCCGCGGGTGGCGGCCAGCTCGGCGGAGAGGTCGAAGTCGCGTGCGTTCGTCATGTGCCCCCCAGCCTAGGTCGGCGCGGCGCGCGGGGCGAACGCGTTTGCGCCGGTCGAGCCACGAGACCCCGCGGACACCCGTCGGGGCTCGGCTGCGCCTCGCACGTCCGGCACCGGGTCAGGAGCCGGCGGACTCCAGCTCGCGCAGGATGGCCGCCGTACCGCTGAGGCCGAGCCGGCTGGCGCCGGCGTCGAGCATGGCGCGGGCGTCGGCCAGGCTGCGGATGCCGCCGGAGGCCTTGACTCCGATGTCGGGGCCGACGGCCTCGCGCATCAGGCGGACCGCCTCGACCGTCGCGCCGCCGGCCGGGTTGAACCCGGTGGAGGTCTTCACGAAGTCGGCGCCGGCGTCCACCGACAGCCGGCAGGCCTCGGCCACGTCGCCCTCGGCGAGCAGCGCGGACTCGAGGATCACCTTCAGCGTCGCGTCGCCGGCCGCGCGGCGCACGGCGCCGATGTAGGAGGTGACGAGCGCGCGGTCGCCGCCGCGCAGCGGGCCGACCGGGATCACCATGTCGATCTCGGCGGCCCCGTCGGCGCGGGCCTGCTCCGTCTCGGCGGCCACGACCCGCTCGGACATCGCGCCGAGCGGGAAGCCGACCACGGCGCACGTGTCGACGCCCGAGCCGCGCAGGGCGTCGGTGACGACGGCGGCCCACAGTCCGTTGACGCACACCGAGGCGACCTTGAGCTCGGCGCCCTCCTGGGCGAGCGACTCGACCTGGGTCCGGGTCGCCTCCGGCTTGAGCAGGGTGTGGTCGACGCGGGCCGCGAACGCCGCGGCGGTGAGCTCCTCGGACGCCATGGTGGTGCCTCTCCTCGGTCTGGCTGGGGGCCCCACTCTCCCACCGGGCGCGCCCGCGCGCGGCGGCGGGCGCGGGCCCGGGCCACGGGTCGGCTCGCGGGCCGTGCTGGGAGGATCGGCGCGTGGAGACCGTGCGGGTGGGACCGTCGGGGCCGGGTCAGGGGCCGCTCGCCGCGCGGGTCGCCGCGCTGCCGCGGCCCGCGGTGGTCGGGCTGACCGGCGCCCCGGGGGCCGGCAAGTCGACGTTGGCGACCGCGCTCGCCGCGGCGCCCGGCGGGGTCGTCGTCCCGCTGGACGGGTTCCACCTCGCCGACGTCGAGCTCGCCCGGCGCGGGCTGCTGGACCGCAAGGGGGCGCCCGAGACCTTCGACGCGCACGGGTACGCCGCCCTGCTCGGGCGGGTGCGGGAGCGGCGGCACACCGTGCTGGCGCCCATGTTCGAGCGCGACCTGGAGCAGCCGGTCGCCGGGGCGATCCCGGTGCCGCCCGACGCGGGCCTGGTGGTCGCCGAGGGCAACTACCTGCTGCTGCCCGACGACCCGTGGCCCGCGGTGCGCGCCCGGCTGGACGCGGTCTGGCACGTCGTCGTGGACGAGGACCTGCGCGCCGAGCGGCTGCTCGCGCGGCACGTCGCCTCGGGGAAGTCGCCGGAGGCCGCCGCCGCGTGGGTGGCGCGCGTGGACGCGCCGAACGCGGCCCGCGTCGAGGCGTCGGCCGGCCGCGCCGACGCGCTGGTCGACGTCACGGGGTGGGTGGCGCCGGGCGCGTGAGCGGCTACTTCGGGGGCATCCGGATGCCGCCGTCGACGCGCACGACCTCGCCGTTCATGTACGGGTTGGTCAGCGTCTCGAGCACCATGCGCGCCAGCTCGTCGGGCAGGCCGAGGCGCTTCGGGAAGAGCACGCTCTGCCCGAGCCTGGCCTTGAAGTCCTCGGCCTCGGGGCCCTCGCCGTAGATCGGGGTGTCCACCAGGCCGGGGGCGACCGTGTTCAGGCGGATGCCCGCGGCCGAGAGGTCGCGCGCGACGGGCAGCGTCATGCCCACCAGGCCGCCCTTGGAGGAGGAGTACGCCGCCTGGCCGATCTGGCCGTCGAAGGCCGCGACGCTGGCGAGGTTGCAGATCGCACCGCGGCAGCCGTCGTCGTCCGGCTCGTTGCGGCTCATCGCCGTCGCGGCCTGCCGGACCATGTCGAAGGTGCCGATCAGGTTGATCTGGATGACCTTGGTGAAGGCCTCCAGCGAGTGGGCGGACTCGACCTTGCCGTCGCGCCCGATGGTGCGCTGGGGCTGGTTGATCCCGGCGGAGTTGACCACCGCGCGCAGCGGCGCCAGGGAGACGGCGGCCTCGACGGCGTTCGCGACCTGCTCCGGCACGGTGACGTCGACCTCGACGAAGCGGCCGCCGATCTCGGCGGCGAGCGCCTCGCCCTTCTCGGCCTGCAGGTCGGCGACCACGACGCTGGCGCCGAGGCCGGCGAGCCGGCGGGCCGCGGCCGCGCCGATGCCCGACGCGGCGCCCGTGACGATGGCACTGGATCCACTGATCTCCATGCCCGCGAAACTATCGGGTCGCGCGGCGGCGGCCGGGCCCGGGTTTCGGGTGCCACCGGCGGGTCGTGGGTGTCTCGTCGCGCCATGGCGCGACGAGACACCCACGACTCACAGGTCGGTCGTCCCCCGGGCGACGACCTCCGCCGGGCCGGTGAGCAGCGATCGGTCGTCCGCGGTCCAGGTGACGGTGAGCTCCCCGCCGGGGACGTCCACCCGGTAGGCCAGGTCGCCGCCGGCGCCGTCGCCCGGGCCGGCGTACCCGTCGGCCAGCGCCGCCGCGACCATCACGGCGCACGCGCCGGTGCCGCACGAGCGCGTCTCCCCCGAACCGCGCTCGTGCACCCGCAGCGCCACGTGCCGCTCGCCGCGGGGCAGCACGAACTCGACGTTGACGCCGTCGGGGTAGACCTCGGGGTCGTACGACGGCTGCTCGTCGAGCGCGCCCACGGGGCCGGCGGGGTCCAGGGACTCCACGAACGCCACGGCGTGCGGGTTGCCCATGTCGACGTGGCGGGCGGGCCAGGTCGACCCGGCGACGCCGACGCGGGTCTCCCCCAGCGCCTTCGGCCGGCCCATGTCGGCGGTGACGCGCCCGTCGTCCTCGATGGTGACGACCTTGACGCCGTCGCGGGTGCCGACCGGGATCGGGCGCGCCGGGTCCACCAGTCCCTCGGCGGCCAGGTGCCGGGCGAAGACGCGCACACCGTTGCCGCACATCTCGCTGACCGAGCCGTCGGCGTTGCGGTAGTCCATGAACCACGTGGCCTCGGCCGCGTCGGTGCCGACCGGCCCGAGGACCTCGACGAGCGCCTGCGTGCGCACCACCCGCAGCACGCCGTCGCCGCCGATGCCCGCGCGGCGGTCGCACAGCGCGACCACCCGCGCCTGGTCGAGGGCACCGTGCACCGACGCGTCGTGGTCGGGCAGCAGCACGAAGTCGTTCTCGGTGCCGTGCCCCTTGAGGAACGGGTAGTCGCTCATGCGATCTCGGGCCAGGTCTCGGAGCGGTCCACGCTCGTCACGGTACGCCGCTGGGCGGGCCCGGGGCGTCCCGGCGCGGGCCGACCACCGCGTAGCGGGCGCACGCGAAGTCCCGGTTGCGGTCGAGCTCGGCGAGGCGCAGGTCGATCGGCCGCGGCAGCAGCGGGGCGCCAGCGCCGAGCGTGACCGGGGCGAGGTAGACGATCAGCTCGTCGAGCAGCCCGACCTCGGCGAGCCAGGCCGCGAGGTCGCCGCCGCCGACCACCCACACGTCGCCGCCGCCGGCGGCCTCGACCGCCTCGGCGTGCACCGCCCGCAGCGCGTCGGCGTCGTCGGCGCGGGCGAAGCGGACGTCGGCCTCGGTGCGCTCCGGCAGCGCGAGGTCGCGCCGCGTCAGCACCCGCGTCGGCAGCGCGAACGGCCAGGCACCGCTCTCGTGCGCCAGCACCCACTCGTACGTCGTCGAGCCGGAGAGGATGGCGCCGACGCCGGCGAAGAACGCCTCGTAGTTGAGGGCTCCGTGCTCGTCCTGGTCCTGCGTGAACAGCCAGGCGAGCGACCCCTGCTCGTCGGCGAGGTACCCGTCGAGGCTGCTGGCGGTGTAGAAGATCGTCCGTGTCATGGGGGCGACTCTGCACCCGCGCCCGGGCACCCGGCCACGTCCTTGCGCGGGGTCGCCGGTGGGTCAGTGCTCGTGTCGCAGGCCTGTTGACGCGACACGCCGGGCACAGGCTTGCTGAAGCGACGGTAACCCCGCGCTACCTCGACGCGCGGCGGGCGGCGGCGAGGGCGGCGTCCACGCGGCCCGGGTCGTCCCAGCGCACCCAGTGGATGCGGGGGTCCTTGCGCCACCACGACTCCTGGCGGCGCGCGAAGCGGCGGGTCGCGGCCGCCGTCCGCTCGCGGGCCTCGTCCAGCGTGAGGTCGCCGGCGAGGTACGCCGCCACCTCGCGGTAGCCGATCGCCGACCCGGCGGTCCGCCCCTCCCGCAGGCCCTCGCCGAGCAGGCGGGAGACCTCGTCGACGAGGCCGGCCCCGAACATCGCGTCGACCCGCGCCGCGATCCGGGCGTCGAGGGTCTCCCGGTCGATCGCGACGCCGACCTGCACGGCGCGCGCCAGCGCGTACTCCAGCCGCGGGAGCGACGCCGAGAACGGCCGCCCGGTGATCTCGCCGACCTCGAGCGCCCGCACGATCCGGCGCCCGTTGTCCGGGAGCACCCGCTCGGCCGCCTCGGGGTCGCGCTCGGCGAGCCGCGCGTGCAGCGCGGCGGGCCCGACCTCGGCGAGCTCGGCCTCCAGGCGCGCCCGCACCGCGTCGTCGGTGCCGGGGAAGACGAAGTGGTCCAGCACCGCGCGGGTGTAGAGCGCCGACCCGCCCACCAGCACCGGCACGGTGCCGCGGCCGCGCAGCTCGGCGACCACCGCGCGCGCCCGGGCCTGGAACTCGGCGACCGTCGCCGTCTCGGTCACCGGCAGCTCGTCGAGCAGGTGGTGGGGGACGCCGCGGCGCTCCTCGATCGGCAGCGTCGCCGTGCCCACGTCCATGCCGCGGTAGCGCTGCATGGCGTCGGTGTTCACCACCTCGCCGCCGAGCCGCTCGGCCAGGTCGAGGGAGAGCGACGTCTTGCCCGCCGCCGTCGGCCCGACGACGGCCACGACGGGCACGCCGCGCTGTCCCCCGGTCACACGACCGGGCGGGGTTGCAGGGCGGGCATGACGGGCACGGCAGTAGTGTTCCAACTCATCCGAGCAACGAGCCGGACGCCCCGGCACCGACCCGGGCACCGGCAGCCGAGGAGCGACACGTGGGACTGCGAGACAAGGCCGACCAGGCCAAGGACCAGGCCAGGGAGAAGCTGACCGAGGCCGTCGACAAGCACGGCGACAAGGTCGCCGAGGGCATCGACCGCGCGGCGGAGGCGCTCGACGACCGCACCGGCGGCAAGCACGCCGACAAGATCGCCAGCGGCGCGCAGAAGGCCCAGGACGCGCTGGAGAAGCTCGACGGCGGCGAGGAGACCGACGGCACGCAGCACGCCGACCTCGGCCCCGACGGCACCGGCCGGTGAACCAGAAGGACCACGCCGGCGACGACCCGGGCGACCTCGACGAGCCGACGCCCCCGGGCGGGCCGCTGCGCGGCGACGCGCCGTCGGGCGCCGGCTCCCCCGGCACGCCGGCGACCGAGCCGGGCCCCGAGGTCGAGCGGGTCACCAAGCGCGGCGACACGGGAGCCTCCGCGCCGCAGGGCGGCGCCAGCCGGCCCGAGCAGTCGAGCGCCGACGCCGAGCGGCAGCGGGCCAACGCCGAGGCCGGCGACGCGGGCGAACCCTCGCAGTGACCGTGCCGGGCGCCTCGAGCCCCGGGGTCGACCCGCGGCACGGGCGGTACACCCTCGTGCCGGCCGTCTACGTGCTGCTGCTGCGCGGGCCCGACCCGACGCCCGACGGGCGCCCGGCCCCCGGCACCGAGGTGCTCCTGCAGCTGCGCCGCAACACCGGCTGGATGGACGACCACTGGGCCGCCGCCGCGGCCGGGCACGTCGAGCCGCTCGAGACGGCCTACGACGCCGCGCACCGCGAGGCCCGCGAGGAGCTCGGCATCGGCGGGCTCGACCTGCGCCACGAGGTGACGATGCAGCGCACCGGCTCGGCCGACCCGCTCGACCAGCGTGTCGACTTCTACTTCACCTCGCGCACGTGGTCGGGTGAGCCGCGCGTGGCGGAGCCGGAGAAGACAGCCGGGCTGCGCTGGGTGGGCCTTGAGACACTGGACGCGCTGGGGCGACCCGTGGTGCCCTACGAGCACGAGGTCCTCGAAGGGCTCGGCTCGGGCCGGCACTTCCTGCTCCACGGTTTCTGAACGGCCGGGTGTCGCACCCCGACAAGTGGGTACGGGACCAACATGGAGGGAGAAGAGATGGGCGAGCCGCAGGTTCCGGACACGACGCAGACCGAGCAGGTGCTCGGCCCGTTGCCGAGCGGTGACGTGGAGGAGCCCGACCGGTTCCCCGGCGGCGCCGACTCGCTCGCCGACGAGGAGAAGTACGGGGAGATCCCGACCGGGCCGCTCGCCCGCGAGGTGCCCGCCCAGGCCAACCCGGCCACCAGCGAGGCGCCCGAGAGCGTCCAGGAGGGCGACGACAAGACTCAGGAGCCCGAGGACGAGGCCCGGCAGGACATGGACGCGGGCACCGGCGACAAGGACGCCGACGCCGACGACGCCTCCGGGGACGACGAGGGTGACGAGAGCGTGGAGACCGCAGAGGAGCCGGGAGCCTGATGGGCGACGAGCAGCGCGACGAGGGGCACCAGCCCGACGGGCAGTCGAGCACCGTGCCGTCCGACGCCGAGGGCGGGCACCAGCAGGAGACCGATCTGCGCGACACCCAGCCCGGCAACCGCGACACCGGCGACCACCCCGGCATGGGCGTCAGCAGCGAGCGGGTCGGCGTCGCCGGGCCGGGCCAGGTCGGCACCGAGGGCGTCCGCAACACGGCCGACGAGGAGCAGGCCGAGGCGGGCACCGACATGGACACCGTCGACCCGGTCGAGACGCCCGACGGCGAGACGGTCGTGCGCGAGCAGCGCCGCGGCCTGCCGGAGACCAACCCCGACCCCGTCGGCACCCGCGGGCACCACGAGCGCAACAACCCGGGCCACACCCACGGCTGAGCGTCAGCGGCAGGCCGGCGCCTCGGGGAGCGGCTCGGGCACCCCGACGCCGGGCATGCCCAGGGTGACGGAACCCGCCTCGTCCGGCTCCTGCGTACGCCGCTCCCAGGCGTCGCCGGCGCGGGTGCGGCGCAGCGCGAGCACCGGGCCGTCGGCGACCAGGTGGTGCGGCGCGGCGTAGGTGACCTCGACGGTGACCATGTCGCCGGGCCGCGGCTCGCCCCCGACCGCGGAGAAGTCGGCCGCGAAGTGGACCAGCCGGTTGTCGGGCCCGCGGCCCGAGAGCCGCCGGGTCTCGGCGTCCTTGCGCCCCTCCCCCTCGGCGACCATCAGCGTGACGGTGCGCCCGACGAGCTGCTTGTTCTCCTCCCAGGCCACCTCGGTGACGACGTCGGTGAGCCGGCGGTACCGGTCGGCGACCACGCTTCGCGGCACCTCGCCCTCCATCTCGGCGGCCGGGGTGCCCGGCCGCGGGGAGTACTGGAAGGTGAAGGCGCTGGCGAACCGCGCGCGCCGCACGACGTCGAGCGTGGCCTCGAAGTCCTCCTCGGTCTCGCCGGGGAAGCCGACGATGATGTCGGTCGTGATCGCGGCCTCGGGGATCGCCGCGCGCACCCGGTCGATGATCCCGGTGAACCTGGACTGCCGGTAGGAGCGCCGCATCCGGCGCAGCACCGCGTCGGAGCCCGACTGCAGCGGCATGTGCAGGCTGGGCATCACGTTCGGGGTCTCGGCCATCGCAGCGATCACGTCGTCGGTGAACTCGGCCGGGTGCGGCGAGGTGAACCGCACCCGCTCCAGCCCCTCGATCTCGCCGCAGGCGCGCAGCAGCTTCGAGAAGGCCTGCCGGTCGCCGAACTCCACGCCGTAGGCGTTCACGTTCTGCCCCAGCAGCGTCACCTCGGTGACGCCGTCGGCGACGAGCGCCTCGACCTCGGCGAGCACGTCGCCGGGCCGGCGGTCCTTCTCCTTGCCGCGCAGGCTCGGGACGATGCAGAACGTGCAGGTGTTGTTGCAGCCGACCGAGATGCTGACCCACGCGGCGTACGCCGACTCGCGCCGCGTCGGCAGCGTCGAGGGGAAGGTCTCCAGCGACTCCAGGATCTCGACCTGGGCCTCCTGCTGCACCCGCGCGCGCTCCAGCAGCACCGGCAGCGAGCCGATGTTGTGCGTCCCGAAGACCACGTCGACCCAGGGCGCGCGGTCGGTGATCGTGTCGCGGTCCTTCTGCGCCAGGCAGCCGCCCACGGCGATCTGCATCTCGGGGTTGCGCGACTTCGCCGGCGCGAGCTGACCGAGGTTGCCGTAGAGCTTGTTGTCGGCGTTCTCCCGCACCGCGCACGTGTTGAAGACGACGACGTCGGCCTGCTCGGCCGTCCCGTCGCCGCGGCTCTCGCCCTCGAACCGCGCGTAGCCGGCGTCCTCCAGCAGGCCCGCGAGCCGCTCGGAGTCGTGGACGTTCATCTGGCACCCGTGGGTGCGGACCTCGTACGTGCGGGGGCGCTCTGCTGTGCTGCTCATGACCCGATCAGGGTACGGCGCACCCCGAGGCCGCCTCGACCCCGCTCGCGCCGTCACCGCCAGACCGGCGCGACCTCGCGGTGGTACTTCCGCCCGAAGGCGCCGCCGAGCACCTTGACCACCGGCTTGGGCACGGTCGCGTAGACGAACTCGGTGGTCTCGGGGTCCGCCCCGTCCATCAGCCAGGCGAAGAACCGGCCCGCCGTGGCCGGCGGCGCCTTGCGCAGCTGCTTCTCGACGGCGGCCCACTCGGGCGAGTCCACGTGCGGCATCAGCAGCGGCTCGAGCTCGCGCTCCTCGTGGTCGAGGTGGTGGACGACGACACCCCGCGTCTCCGCGACCACCCCGCGGGCCTGCGCCGCGCGCTCCGCCGACGGCACCGCGCACAGCGCGTCGAGCGCGGCGTCGGCCTCGGCGAGCGCCCGGGCCATGTCCTGGTGCTCGGACTCCATCGTCCGCAACATCTCCGCGTCGACACCCTTGCCCTCCATCATCGGCCAGATCAGGTCGTCCTCGCCCTCGTGGTGGCGGGTGAGCTCGGCGTGCAGGAACGCGAAGGCACGCCGCAGCTGGTCGGCTCGACGCTGGTCGCCGTCCGGGAAGGACCCGAGCGCCCGGTCGAGGCGGTCGAGGTCCCGCCGCACCGCGTGGTGAATGGCCTGGTTCATGGTCGTGACCGCCATGCCAGTGTCCTATCGCCTCGAGGGGGTGCCCGCAAGGTCCGGTTGCCTGCCCGGGCCACCCGCGCCCTTCCACCGGCTCCCGGGCACCGATCACGATCCGGCATCGGTCGCGACCCGCCGGAAGCACTGACTGGTGCGCGGGGGGTCGCGCGGGGGTAGGTTGCGCGACATGACGGTCAGCGTGGGTGAGGAACCCGACGTCCAGGAGGGCGAGCCGATCGTCGTCCTCGAGTCGGTCGACAAGTACTTCGGGGACCTGCACGTGCTGCAGGACATCAACCTCTCGATCAAGCGCGGCGAGGTCGTGGTCGTCATCGGCCCCTCGGGCTCGGGCAAGTCCACGCTCTGCCGGGCCATCAACCGGCTCGAGACGATCAACTCGGGCACGATCACGCTCGACAAGAAGCCCCTGCCCGCGGAGGGCAAGCAGCTCGCGCGCCTGCGCTCCGAGGTCGGCATGGTCTTCCAGGCGTTCAACCTCTTCGCGCACAAGACCATCCTCGAGAACGTCACCCTCGGCCCCACCCAGGTGCGCGGCAAGAGCAAGAGCGAGGCGGACAAGCGGGCCAAGGAGCTGCTGGAGCGGGTCGGCATCGCCCACCAGGCCGACAAGTACCCGGCACAGCTCTCCGGCGGCCAGCAGCAGCGCGTCGCCATCGCCCGCGCGCTGGCCATGGACCCGAAGGTGATGCTCTTCGACGAGCCCACCTCGGCGCTGGACCCCGAGATGATCAAGGAGGTCCTCGACGTCATGGTCGACCTGGCCGAGCAGGGCATGACCATGGTCGTCGTGACCCACGAGATGGGCTTCGCCCGCACGGCCGCCCACCGGGTGGTCTTCATGTCGGAGGGCCGGATCGAGGAGGAGAACACCCCGGAGGAGTTCTTCACCAACCCGCAGACCGACCGCGCCAAGGACTTCCTCGGCAAGATCCTCAAGCACTGACCCGACGCGGCGTCCCGCCGACGCGGGCCGCCACCCCAGACCAGTGGCCGGGACTTGCCGGCCGCGAGGAGAAGGAGCACCAGATGCGTATTCGGAAGAGCAAGGCCGGCGTCCTCGGCGTCGCGGGTGCCGTGCTGGCGCTCAGCCTCGCCGCCTGCGGCGGCGACGACGGCGGCAGCGACGTGGCCGTGGAGGACAGCCCCGAGTTCGAGTCCGGCACCACCATGGCGGAGCTCTCCGACCAAGGCAGCATGGTGGTCGGCACCAAGTTCGACCAGCCCGGCTTCGGCCTGCTCGGCCTGGACGACGAGCCCGAGGGCTTCGACGTCGAGGTCGCGAAGATCATCGCGGGCGCCATGGGCATCGCCCCCGAGGACATCGAGTGGAAGGAAGCGCCCTCGGAGCAGCGCGAGCAGCTCATCGAGGACGGTGACGTCGACATGGTCGTCGCGACGTACACCATCAACGACGAGCGCGCGCAGCGGGTGACCTTCGCCGGGCCCTACTACGTGGCCGGCCAGCAGCTCATGGTCGCCGCGGACAACGACACGATCACCAGCCCCGAGGACCTCAAGGACAACCCGGACCAGAAGGTGTGCACCGTCACCGGGTCGACCCCCTCGGAGGGCATCCGGCCCTTCCTCGCCAACGACAACCAGCTCGTGCTCTTCGACGTCTACGACAAGTGCGCGGACGCCCTGGGCAACGGCCAGGTCGACGTGGTGACCACGGACAACGTGATCCTGCTCGGCTTCGTCTCCGAGAGCGACGGCGACTTCAAGCTGGTGGGCGAGCAGTTCACCGAGGAGCCCTACGGCATCGGCATCGAGAAGGGCGACACCGCCTTCTGCGAGTTCATCAACGAGACGCTGCAGGAGAACGAGGACACCTACCTCGAGGCGTGGAACAGCACGGCCGGCGAGGTCGAGGGCACCGAGGAGCCGACGCTCCCCGAGCCCGACGACTGCGCCTGACCGTCTGTTCGCCCAACCCTGAGCCGGCGGAGTCGGCGGGGGCGCGGCCAGCGCCCCCGCCGATTCATCGAGAGGAGTAGCCCGTGGACCCGGTACTGGACAACCTGGACCTCTACTGGTCCGGGTTCCTGCGGTCGCTGGGGTTCATCGCCTGGACGCTGGTCGGGTCCCTCGTCCTCGGCACCGTCATCGCCGCGTTCCGGGTCTCGCCGATCCCGTCGCTGCGCGGCTTCGGGGGCGCCTACGTGACGCTGGTCCGCAACACCCCGCTCACGATCGTGCTCTTCTTCATGGGCTTCGGGCTGCCGGAGCTCGGCTTCAACGCCAGCTTCTACGTCTTCGGCATCGCAGCTCTCACCATCTACACGGCCGCCTTCGTCTGCGAGGCACTGCGCTCCGGCATCAACTCGGTGGACGCCGGGCAGGCCGAGGCCGCGCGGGCCGTCGGGCTCACGTTCAGCCAGACCATGCGCCAGGTGATCCTGCCCCAGGCGTTCCGCGCGTCCGTTCCGCCGCTGGGCAGCGTCCAGATCGCGATGATGAAGAACTCCGCCGTGGCGGGGGCCTTCGGCATCGGTGGCGACCTGTGGCAGACCGGCAAGACCCTGGGCAGTGCCCGCGGCCTCGAGTACATCCCGGTCCTGACCGGCGTGGCGATCGGCTACCTGATCATCACGCTGAGCGCCGGCGCCCTGCTGGCCGTGATCGAGCGGAAGGTGGCGATCGTCCGATGAGCGCCCAGTCGGTCTTGTACGACGTGCCCGGCCCCCGGGCGCGGCGACGGGCGCTGATCGGCACCGTCGTCGCGACGCTCGCGATCGCCGCCCTGGTGGCGTGGGCCCTCTTCCGCCTGGCTGACCGGGGCCAGTTCGAGGCCGAGCTCTGGGATCCCTGGATCAACCCCGGCAACGAGAGCTTCTCCCAGGTCTGGGCCCTCGTGCGCGACGGTCTCCTGAACACGCTGCTCGCCGCCTCGCTCGCGATCGCGCTCTCGCTGCTCGTCGGCGTGGGCCTCGGCGTGGCGCGCATGATGGGCGGCCGCTACGGGCGCATCCCGGTGGTCGGCTTCATCGAGCTGTTCCGCGGTCTCCCCGTCGTGGTCACGATCTTCTTCGTCTTCCGGGCCTTCCGCGAGCTGGGGGTCCCCGTCGACGTCCTGCCCGGGGACCCGTTCCTCTGGTACCTGGTCATCGGCCTCACGCTCTACAACTGCGTGATCATCGCCGAGATCCTGCGCGCGGGCGTCGCGTCGCTGCCCCGGGGCCAGGGCGAGGCGGCTCGCGCCATCGGCATGACCGAGTGGCAGGTCATGAAGACCGTGCTGCTCCCCCAGGCCTTCCGCACGATGCTGCCCGCGCTGATCAGCCAGCTGGTCGTGGTGCTCAAGGACACGTCCCTGGCCGCCGTGATCGGCCTCGGCTTCCCCGAGCTCCTCGATCGCGGCCAACAGATCTACCTCAACCTCGACAACCCGATCCAGACCCTGTTCTTCATCGGGGCGATCTACATCGTCATCAACTACGCGCTCTCGCGTTTCGCCGTCTGGACCGAGCGAAGGCTCAGCCAGGCCAAGGCGAGTGGCGGCGACATCGCCGAAGAGGCGCAACCCGCCAGCGCGGGCGCCTGAGCCGCCTCAGGCCCGGGCACCGAGCCGCCTCAGGCCCGGGCGGCCGTCGCGGCGGCGGACTGCGTCGCCGTGCCGGCCCGCTTGTCCTTGAGCGTGACCCACAGGTTGATGACACCCTCGATGACGACGGTGCCGTCGTCGCGGACGCCGCGGACGCGGACCGGCAGGTCGGCGCCGCCCTCGGGGAGGTCGCGGGTCCACCGGTCGGCGTCCGTCTCGGCGACGCAGATGACGTCGGAGGTGGCCTTGGCGGTGTAGGAGACCTCCATGCCCTTCGGGATCCAGCGCCGGTCGGCCGGGATCGTCGACTCGGCCAGCGCGCCCATCGCGGCCTCGAGGCCGTTGCACAGCGCGATCGCGTGCAGCGTGCCGATGTGGTTGTGCACCGCGCGCCGCTTGGGGATCACGAGCTCGGCGCGGTTCGGCTCCACGACGGTGAAGCGGGGCCGGATCGTCGCGAAGTAGGGCGCCTTGCGCGCGAAGGCGAAGGAGAACGCGCGCGCCCCCAGCGGCAGCGGCGACAGCTTGGTCCACAGGGTCAGCACGGGGTTCATGACGCGAATATTACCCATCGGTAACCTTTGGCGCCATCCCCGCCCCGGGCCGGTCGCTAGCCTTCGCGGGGCACAGGGCACGGGGCACGGGGCACGGGGCACGGGGCAGCGGCAGGATCCGACGACGGGAGTGGCATGACGGGACGCGCACTGGTGCTGGGCGGCGGCGGGATCACGGGCATCGCCTGGGAGACCGGCCTGCTGCACGGGCTGGCCGAGGCCGGGATCGACCTCGCCGACGCCGACCGGGTGGTCGGCACCTCGGCCGGCTCCGTGGTGGGCGCGCAGCTGACCACCGGCTGCGAGCTGGGCCCCCTCTTCGAGCACCAGGCGCAGCAACCGCGTCCCGACGCGCCGAAGGCGCCGTGGGCCGCGCCGTCGTCGCCCGGTACGCCCTCGGGCTCGCGCGCAGCCGGCGCGACCCGCGGCGCTTCGGCCGCCTGATGGGCGCCGCCAGCATCCGGGCCGCCGAGCGCGGCCGGACCCCCGGTGTCCCCGAGCGCCTGGCGGCCATCGCCGACCGGCTGCCCGTCCAGGAGTGGGCCGAGGGGCGCGACCTCCAGGTGACCGCGGTGGCCGTCGAGTCCGGCGAACGGGTCGTGCTCACGCGGGAGTCCGGGGTCTCGCTCGTCGAGGCGGTGACGGCGAGCTGCGCCGTCCCGGCCGTCTACCCGCCCGTGCCCGTCGGCGGCCGGATGCTGATCGACGGCGGCGCACACTCGCTCACCAACGCCGACCTGGCCGCCGGCTGCGACCGGACGCTCGTCATCGCGCCGACCGACCGGACGCTGGGGCCGCTGCGGAGCGCGAACGCGACCCTGACGCGGATCGGGATGCCCCACCTCGTGCTCGCCCCCGACGCCGGCGCCCGCGCCGCGATCGGCGCGAACGTGCTCGACTACGCCGCCCGGCCGGGGTCCGCGCGGGCCGGCTACGCCCAGGCGGCCGGGGTGGCCGAGGAGGTCCGCTCCTTCTGGGAGGGGTAGGCGCGAGCGGTCCCGGGGACCGGGGCGGTGGGCTACTCCGCGAGCGCGGCGAGCAGCTCCACGCGGTTGCCGTGCCCGTCGAAGCAGTGCACGCGCTCGTGCCCCGGGAACGACCAGCGCTGCGAGTCGTCGACCTGGTGCCCGAGGCGCGCGAGGCGCTCGGCGGCCTCCGCGAGAGCGGCCCGGTCGGCCAGCACCAGCGCCGGGTGCGCCGTGCGGGCCGGCACGAACGGCTCCTCCACGCCGATGTGCACCTCGGCGGCCACGGCCCCCGCCTCGTCGTGCCAGCCGGAACCAGGCGCCGCCGCGCCCGGCCAGCGCGGCCGGCTTGTCGACCTCGGTCATCCCCAGGCCGTCGGACCAGAAGCGGCGGGCCGCGTCCTCGCCGCCGGGCGGGCAGGCGACCTGGACGTGGTGCCACCTCATCGGGCCTCCTCCGGCGTGCGCGCGACGGCGAAGACGCGGCGGAACGGCAGCAGCACCGCGGGCTCGCCGCCGACGTCGCGGGGTGGGTAGGCCGCGCGCAGCCGGGCCCTCAGCTCGGCCTCGAAGCGCGGGCGCAGGTCCTCGGGCAGGGCCTGCAGCGTCGGGCGCGCCCCGGTGCCGGAGATCCAGGTGAACACCGGGTCCTCGCCGGCCAGCACGTGCAGGTACGTGGTCTCCCAGGCGTCGACGCGGCAGCCGAGCTCGCTCAGCGCGGCCAGGTAGGTGCCGGGGTCGTGCGCGACCGGCGCCGCGGCGCCCGCGGTGTGGGCGACGTACGGCGGCTCGGCGGCCAGCTCGGCGCGCAGCGTGTGGCTGGGCTCGGCGGCGTTGCCCGGCACCTGCAGGCCGAGCCAGCCGCCGGGCGCGAGCGCGCCGACGAGCGCGGGCAGCAGGTCGAGGTGGTCGGGGACCCACTGCAGGGTGGCGTTGGAGACCAGCACGTCGACGGGCTCGGCCGGGCGCCACGCGCGCAGGTCGGCCAGGTCGAAGGCGATGCCGGGCGCCTCGCGGCGGGCGGCCGCGATCATCTCGGGGCTGCTGTCGAGGCCCGTGACCTCGGCCGCGGGCCAGCGGTCGGCCAGCAGCCGGGTCAGGGTGCCGGGGCCGCAGCCGAGGTCGACGACGGTCCGCGGCTCCTCGGCGCCGACGCGGGCGAGCAGGTCGGCGAAGGGACGGGCGCGCTCGTCGGCGTACGCGAGGTAGCGGCGCGGGTCCCAGGTGTGCACGGGCCCATGGTGGTCGCCGTTCTATCTTGAGGTCAAGATTCTCGATGCGTCCGATAGGGTCGGGGGCATGCGGGACGAGGTCGACGATCTGGTCGAGGCGTGGGGCCGGGAGCGGGCCGACCTCGACCTGGCCCCGGTCGCGGTCTTCAGCCGGATCACGCGGCTGGCGCGGCACCTCGACCGCGCGCGCCGCGGCGCGTTCACCGAGCACGGCATCGAGCTGTGGGAGTTCGACGTCCTGGCCGCGCTGCGCCGGGCGGGGCCGCCGTACGAGCTCTCCCCCGGCCGGCTGCTGCGGGAGACGCTGGTGACCAGCGGGACGATGACCAACCGGGTCGACCGGCTCGCCGCGCGCGGCCTGGTCGAGCGGCTGCCGGACCCGCGGGACCGCCGGGGGGTGCTCGTGCGCCTGACCGTCGAGGGCAAGCGCACCGTCGACGGCGCCTTCGAGGCGCTCATCGAGGCCGAGCACGCGCTGCTCGCGTCGCTGCCCGAGGCCGAGCGGCACGAGCTCGCCGACCTCCTGCGCTCCCTGCTGGCGCCCTTCTCCTGAGTGGGCGCCAGTCCCGCGGGATTCACGCCCACTCGGCGGATGCCTCTGCTGAGTGGGCGCCAGTCCCGCGGGATTCACGCCCACTCGGCGGATCTTGCCGGCGTCAGGCGACGACGGAGGGCTGGCCCTCGAGCAGCTCGTCGACGGCGCGACGGCCGAGGTCGAGGTGGTCGCCGGACCGGCTGAAGTCGTGCATGCGGACGCCGAGGTCCTCGGTGCGCAGGTGGTGCACCTCGATCTCGGGGCCCAGGTCGGGCAGCGGCCGCACCCGCATGGCGACGCCGAGGCTCGCGACCAGCACGTGGATCGGCGACCGCGGCGGGTCGAGGCGCACCGGGACGCTGGCGTCGAGGATGAAGACCCGACGTACGGGGCCCGCCAGGTCGGCGGCCAGCTCGCGGACGCCGCGCACCGGCACGTTGTCGGCGACGCCGCCGTCGACGTGCGGCGTGGGCTCGCCGGCGGCGTGGTCGGGCAGCAGCACCGGGTCGAAGATCGCGGGGACGGCGGCCGAGGCGAGCAACAGCCGCTCGAGCTCGCCGGTGCCGTGGTAGACCGCACGGCCCGAGGCCAGGTGCGTCGTCGTGACGCGGGTCGGGACCGCGAGGTCCTCGATGCGCTCGACGGCGGACCAGTCCCGGACGAGCCGAGCCAGCCGCGCGCTGGAGTACAGCGACGACCGGTGCCGCGCGATGTGCCCGAGCCGCGTCAGGTGCCGCCCGGGGAAGATGTCCTGCCGGGTCAGCGAGACCCAGCAGCGGCGCAGGTCGTCGACCCGCTCCGCCGTCGGGTCGGCTCCGACGAACGCGGCGTTCAGCGCGCCGACGCTGCACCCCGACCAGTGCGGCCGGGCGCACTCCGGCGTCCAGCAGGCCCGCCATCATCCCGACCTGGACGGCTCCGCGTGCGGCGCCTCCGGAGAGCACGAACACGTCCCCGCCGGTGGGTGCTCCTCGTTCGGCGCGCCCGGGCGAACCCCTGTGTGGGCTCTCTCCGGTCATGGCTCTCACGCTCCGTCCTGCCCCCGGCCGCCTGCGCTCGCAGACCACCATGCTCGACACCTGTCTGGGTGGTGGAGGGGTGAGACGGCAAATCCAACCGAAAGTTGGCCGCGGGCTAGCCCGTCTGGACCATTGCCCCGCCAATCGGCCCCACGGAGGGGTGGAGACGAGGCGCGGGGCGGTCAGGGGAGGGTCTCGGCGGCCTCCAGCCACGCGGTCTCGAGCTCCTCGCGCTCGGCGGACAGCGCGTCGAGGCGCTTGCCCAGCGCTGCCAGGCGCTCGTGGTCGCCGGCGTGCTCGAGCACCTCGGCGTTGAGGGTCTCCTCCTGCTCGGCGAGGCGGGCCAGCCGCTTGTCCAGGCGGGCGAGCGTCTTGCGCGCGGCGCGCTCCTCGGCGCTGCCGGACCGCGCCGAGGGCGGGACTGGCGCCGACTCGGCGCGGACGCCGGGCGGGACTGGCGCCGACTCGGCGTCGGAAGCCGGGCGGGACTGGCGCCGACTCGGCGCCCTCCGTCGCCGCCGGTGCCGCCGGCGGGGGCGGCCGCCTCGACGGCGCCGGCGCGGCGGCGCTCGAGGTACTCCTCCACCCCGCGGGGCAGCATCGAGATCTGGCCGTCGCCGAGCAGCGCCCAGGTCGAGTCCGTGACCCGCTCGAGGAAGTACCGGTCGTGGGAGACCACGACGAGCGTCCCGGGCCAGCCGTCGAGGAAGTCCTCGAGCACGTTCAGCGTCTCGATGTCGAGGTCGTTGGTCGGCTCGTCGAGCAGCAGCACGTTGGGCTCGTCGAGCAGCAGCCGCAGCAGCTGGAAGCGCCGGCGCTCGCCGCCCGAGAGGTCGCCCAGCCGGGACGTCAGCCGGTCCCCGGTGAACCCGAACCGCTCCAGCATCGCGCTGGCCGAGATGTCGCCGTCCGCCGTGCGCGTCACCCGCGCGTCGGACTCGATCGTGTCCAGCACGCGCGCGGCCGGGTCGAGCTCGTCCAGGTGCTGACCGAGGTGCGCGAGGGCGACCGTGCGGCCGTGCCGCACGCGACCCGCCGCCGGCGCGATCTCGCCGGCCACCAGCCCCAGCACCGAGGTCTTGCCCGCGCCGTTCACGCCGACGATGCCGACGCGGTCCCCCGGCCCCAGACGCCAGGTGGCGTGCGCGAGCAGGCGGCGCTCGCCGCGGGCGAGGTCGACGTCCTCGACGTCGACCACGTCCTTGCCCAGCCGCTGCGTGGCGAAGCGCTGCAGCTCCAGGCGGTCGCGCGGCGGCGGCTCGTCCTCGATCAGCGCGTTCGCGGCGTCCGCGCGGAACTTGGGCTTCGAGGTGCGCGCCGGCGGCCCCCGCCGCAGCCAGGCCAGCTCCTTGCGGACCAGGTTGCGCCGCTTCGTCTCCACCGCGGCGGCCTGCCGCTGCCGCTCGGCCTTGGCCAGCACGAACGCGGCGTACCCACCCTCGTAGGTGTCCACCGCCCCGTCGTGCACCTCCCACGTCGCCTGGCAGACGGCGTCGAGGAACCAGCGGTCGTGCGTGACCACCACCAGCGCGCTGGAGCGCGCGACGAGGTGCTCGGCCAGCCAGGCGACGGCCTCGACGTCGAGGTGGTTCGTCGGCTCGTCGAGCACGACCAGGTCGTGGTCCTCGAGCAGCAGCGCGGCCAGCGAGCAGCGGCGCCGCTCGCCGCCCGAGAGCCCGACGACGGCCCGGTCGAGGTCGACACCGGCGAGCATCTCGCGCACCACGTCGCGCATGGCGGGGTCGGCCGCCCACTCGTGGTCGGCGCGCCCGCCGAGCACGGCCTCGCGCACGGTGTGGCTGTCCTCGAGCTCGTCGCCCTGCCGCAGGTAGCCGATCAGCAGCCCGCGCGAGCGCGACACCCGGCCGGCGTCCGGCTCCTCGAGCCCGGTCAGCACGCGCAGCAGCGTGGTCTTCCCGTCGCCGTTGCGGCCGACGATGCCGACCCGCTCCCCCGCGCCGATGCCCAGCGAGACGTCGTCGAGCAGCGGCCGCACGCCGTACGCCTTGGACACGCGCTCGAGGTTGACGAGGTTCGCGCCGCTCCTGCCGGCCGCCATCAGTCGGACTGCTCCGGCGGGAGCCCCTCGGGCCGCAGCACCGGGACCCCGGTCGGCGCGTAGTCCACGCGGTGCGCGCCGGCGACGGGCGCGGTCGCGAGCAGCGGCTCGTGGCCCGCCTCGCGCAGCGCCGCGCCGGTCTCGCGCGCGTGGTCGGCGTCCCCGCAGAGGAACGCGCACGTCGGGCCCGAGCCGGAGACGATGCCGCGCAGCGCCCCCGCGAGCTCGCCGGCCTCGAGCACGCCGGCCAGGTCGGGGCGCAGGTCGAGGGCGGCCTCCTGGAGGTCGTTGCGCAGCGCCCGGGCGAGCGCCTCTGGCGACCCGATCGCCAGCGCCTCGAGCAGGCCGTCGGCCATGCCGGGCTGCGCCGGCGCGTCGGGCCGCAGCGCGTCGAAGCGCCGGTAGACCTCGGGCGTCGACAGCCCGGCGGCCGCGGGCACGAGCACCCACCACCAGGAGCCGTCGTCGTGCACGGGCTCGACGGCCTCGCCGCGGGACGTGCCCAGCGCGGTGCCGCCGAGCAGGGCGAAGGGCACGTCCGAGCCCAGCCCGGCGGCCAGGGCGAGCATGTCCTCGTCGCTGGTGCCGAGCTCCCAGAGCCGGTCGACCGCGATCAGCGCGGCGGCGGCGTCGGCCGACCCGCCGGCCAGCCCGCCGGCCACGGGGATCGACTTCGTCAGGTGCAGCGCCAGGTCGTCGAGCGCCGAGCCGGGGATCCGGTGGTGCGCGGCCAGCGCCCGTGCGGCGGCGACGGCGATGTTGGACCGGTCGAGCGGGACGCCGGCGGCGTCGACGTGGCCGTCGGCGGCGAGGGTCAGCTGCACCTCGCCCGGGTCGTCCGCGTCGGGCTCCGCCCAGGCACCCGCCCCGGTGGGGCCGGACGGCTCCGGCGCCAGCGAGGTCGCGGTGACGTCGTCGTAGAGCCCGAGAGCCTGGTAGACGGTGACCAGCGGGTGGAAGCCGTCCTCGCGCCGCGCCCCCACCCCGAGGTGCAGGTTCACCTTGGCCGGGGCCCGGACGACGACCGAGCTGCGGGTCTCCTCGATGGCGGCGCTCATGACCGGCCCCCGCTGCGTCGCGTCGCCGGCGTCTGCCGGCATCGGCATCGGCACCGGAATCGGACCGCACGGCCGCGATGGCCTCGGCCAGGGCGACGTACGCCGCGAGGTCGAGCTGCTCCCCGCGCGCCATCGGGTCGACACCGGCGGCCTCGAGGGCGGCGGTGGACGCCTCGGCCGAGCCGGCCAGGCCGCGCAGCGCGCCGCGCAGGGCCTTGCGGCGCTGGGCGAACGCGGCGTCCACGACCGCGAAGACCGCGGCGCGGTCGACGCTGTGGCCGGGCGGGTCGCGCCGGGTCCAGGCCACGAGGCCGGAGTCGACGTGCGGCGCGGGCCAGAAGACGCTGCGGCCGACGGCGCCGGCGCGGCGGACGTCGGCGTACCAGGCCGCCTTCACCGAGGGCACCCCGTAGGTGCGCGAGCCGGGCGCGGCGACGAGGCGGTCGGCCACCTCGGACTGCACCATCACCAGGCCGCGCTCGAGCGAGGGCAGCAGCGCGAGCAGGTGCAGCAGCACCGGCACGGCCACGTTGTAGGGCAGGTTGGCCACCAGCGCGGTCGGCGGCGGGCCCGGCACCTCGGTCAGGCGCAGCGCGTCGGCGGCGAGGACCTCGACGTCGTCGGCGCGCCCGGGGGCGCGCTCGGCGACCGTGGCGGGCAACCGGCCGGCGAGCGCAGGGTCGACCTCGACCGCCACGACGCGACGGACGGCCTCCAGCAGCGCCAGCGTCAGCGAGCCCAGGCCCGGACCGACCTCGAGGACGACGTCCTCGGGCCCCACGCCGGAGGCGCGCACGATCCGGCGCACGGTGTTCGCGTCGATGACGAAGTTCTGGCCGCGCTGCTTGGCCGGGCGCAGGCCGAGCTCGTCCGCGAGCAGACGCACCTCCGCCGGCCCGAGCAGGCGCGGGCCGGCGGAGGTGTCGGGCATGAGCCCGAGCGTAGTGGCGGCGACCGGGTCCCGGGTGACGGGCCCGGGTCGCCCTCCAGCGCTCAGTGGATCACTGGGGCAGGCCCAGCGACTGCGAGCAGGCCGGCCAGGCGCCGTACCCGCCGCGGGCGTCGCGGACCTTCGTGGCGATCCGGATCTGCTCCTCGCGGGAGTTCTGGTGCGGGTAGCCGCTGCCGCCGTACCCGCGCCAGGTCTGCAGGTTGAACTGCAGCCCGCCGTAGTAGCCGTTGCCGGTGTTGATCGCCCAGTTGCCGCCCGACTCGCACTGCGCGAGGGAGTCCCACACGGTGCCGCCGGAGGCGAAGTTGGTGGCCGACTCGGGCTCCGGCTCGGGCTCGGGCTCGGGAGCCGGCTCGGGCTCGGGCTGGCGGGTGCCGACCTCGACGACCTGGTTGCGCGGCTCGCGCACGGTGTTCGAGGAGACGACGTCGCGGTCGGAGACCTTGCCGTTGCGCGTGGTGACCCGGTAGACGACGTTCTTCGCGCCGTCGCGGCCCTCCTGCACGACCTTGGTCTTGCCCTCGGCCATCTTGTCGTTCTCCCGCTCGACCGTCTCGTGGCCGATCGCGACGCCCTTGGCGGTCTCGCGCTTGGTGTTGACGCGGATGACCTTGATCAGGACGTCGTTGCCGGGCTTGACCCGCTTCTTCTGCTTGAGGTTGAGCTCGTCGTTCTTGTCGAGCTTGACGTTCAGGTCGTCCAGCACGCCCTTGACGGTCATCGCGGTGACCTTGTGCGTCTTGGGCTTCTTGGCCCCGACCTTCACGTCGACCTTGCGCTGGGTGATGACGGTCAGCTCGATGCCGGAGCGGTCGATGGCCGCGCCACGGCTCGCGGAGATCTGCGCGTCCTCGTAGCGCGTGCCGATCTCGGCCAGCGCGTCGCCGACCTCGTCCTCGGTGACCCAGTGCTTCTTGGTCTCGCCGTTGACGGTCAGCTCGACCTGGCGAGCGAAGCGGACGTCGATCTCGTCGCCGTCCTCGACCTCGGTGTCGAGCGTCGGCTCGACCTCGTCGCGGTCGCGCAGCTCGATGCCCTCGGCCTGGAGGACCTCGCCGACGGTGTCGCCCTCGGCCTTGATCTGCTCGGTCTCGCCGTCGACGTTCAGGGTGACGTCGGGCGACTGGGCTGCGTGGACGCCGTACGCGCTGCCGCTGACGGCCAGGGCGAGCGCGGTCACGCCGGCCACGACGGCCTTGCGGCCGCGCGGGACGAAGGAAGTCAGGTTCACGGTTCTCCGATGGTTCGGTGGTCTCCGGGCCACGGGTCACCGGCGCGCGGCACGCACGCTCCGCACGGTCGTGCGGTGAACGAGGGTGCCCGGGGAAGGCGGGGGCCCGGTCGGGCCACCAGCGCCGGCGAGATCTGTCCCGATCCCGGCCAACAGTTACAAGACCATAACGAGCGTCCCGAGCCGAACCCAAGCCGACGAGAGCGGGATCACGTGGTGCGTGGCGCGCGTCGCCGGCCGTGCTCGGCGTGTCGCGGGTATCCCGGGCGTGTCGGGACCTTCAGCCCCGGTCGCCTGGTGGCCCGCGTCGGCGTACCGGGCTGGCCCGACTGTGCTGGTGAAACTGATGGTTCGTCGCCGTTGCAACGCATCACCAGTACCGGTTTCCCCGCTCGAGCGGGGAAACCGACGGCCGGCTACCAGGCGCCGCCGAACGCGGCCTCGGTGTTCGCGTCCACGGCGGCGCAGAGCTCGGCGAGGTCGTCGCCGCGCACGTCGGCCATGGCGCGCACGGTGTGCGGCACGAGGTAGGACGCGTTGGGCCGGCCGCGGTAGGGCGAGGGCGTCAGGAACGGCGCGTCGGTCTCGACGAGCAGCCGGTCGCGGGGCACCACCGCCAGGGCGTCGCGCAGCGGCTGGGCGTTCTTGAAGGTGACGGTGCCGGCGAAGGACAGGTACGCGCCCCGGTCGAGGCACTGCCGGGCGAAGGCGGCGTCGCCGGAGAAGCAGTGCATCACCCAGCGCTCGGGCGGGCCCTCGCCGTCGACCACCTCGAGCACCTCCGCGTGCGCGTCGCGGTCGTGGATCACCAGCGTCTTGTCCAGCCGCCTGGCGAGCTCGACGTGCCGCCGGAACGACTCGACCTGCGCCGAGCGCCCGTCCTCGCCGGTGCGGTAGTGGTCGAGGCCCGTCTCCCCCACCGCCCGCACCTTGTCGTGCGCGACGGCGAGGCGCTCGATCTCGGCCATCGCCTCGTCGAGCGTGCCCGCCTCGGCCTGTCGCGGCGCCTCGTTCGGGTGCAGCGCGACGCCGGCGACGAGCGCGTCGTGCGCGGCGGCGGCCTCGACGGCCCAGCGCGCCCCGGGCAGGTCGCAGCCGATCTGCACGATCCGCGGGACGTTCACCGCCGCCGCGGCGGCCAGCGCCTCGGTGGTCTCCAGCCAGGCGCCCACCCGGCCGTCGGCGATGTCGAGGTGGCAGTGGTTGTCGACGACGGGGTGCGGCAGCGGCTCCGGCGCGGGTGGGCGGCTGCGGTCGCGGTCCTGGCCCTGCTCGGTCGTGGCGGCGCGGCGCCGGGTGGGCCCTCCGCCTCGCGCGTCCGTCACGCCGCCTCCTCGCGGGCGACCCCGAACCCCGCGAGCAGCAGCGCCGGCGAGCCGCTCCGGTGCCTGCCGTGGGATCCAGTGCGAGACGCCCTCGAGCACGTGGAAGCGGTAGGGGCCCCGCACCCAGCGCGCGGTGCCCTCGGCGCTGGCCCGCCCGACCGCGGCGTCGCCGTCGCTCCACACCAGCACCGTGGGCACGGCCACCACGGCGCGCGTCCAGCCCGGCGGGGCGAACGGCATCCCGCGGTACCACCCGATCGCGGGCGTGAGCGCCCCGTCGTCGACGATCTCGGCGCGGAACCGGTCCAGCTCCGCGCCGGTCATGCCCGACCGGGCGAGCAGCCGGTCGAAGGCCCCGCCGCGCCGGCGGGCCAGCCGCTCGGGCAGCCCCGGCAGCTGGAAGAGGAACATGTACCAGGACCTCAGCAGCTGCTTGCCCAGCCACGACCGCAGGAACGCCGCGGTGTGCCCGACCGAGACCGCCGAGAGCGTGTGCAGCCGGTCGGCGTGCCGACCGGCGTACGCCCACGCCACGGCCGCGCCCCAGTCGTGGCCGACGAGGTGGACGCGACCGGCGTCCGCGCCGTGTGCCACCGCGGCCTCGCGCAGCGCCTCGACGTCGGCGACCAGGCGGGGGACGGCGTACGCCCGGCGGCCCCGCGGTCGCGCCCCCGGCGAGTAGCCGCGCTGGTCGGGCGCGAGCGTGCGGTAGCCGGCCGCGTGCAGCGCCGGCACCACCTCGTCCCAGCACGAGGCGCGCTCGGGGAACCCGTGCAGCAGCACGACCACCGGGCCGTCCTCGGGTCCGTGGTCGCGGACGTCGAAGCGCAGGCCCTCGTGGGTGTACGACGTGAGTCGGGGCATCGGCTCTCCTGGCTGGGGGCGGGTGGGCTCGGTCGGTCAACCGTCGTGGGCGAGGTTGTAGACCTCGCGCCGGGGCCGGCCGGTCTCGGCCGCCACGGCCGAGACGGCGTCGCGGGTGGACATCCCCTCGGACCGGCGGGCCGCCACGGCCTCCCGGACGGCCTCGGGGTCGAGGGCGAGGGGCTGGGGCGTGGCGCCGCTGACGACGAGGGTCACCTCGCCGCGCACGCCCTCGGCCGCGCCCTCGGCGAGCTCGGCGAGCCCGCCGCGGCGCACCTCCTCGTGCGTCTTCGTGAGCTCGCGGCACAGCGCCGCGGGGCGGTCGGCGCCCAGGGCCTCGGCCATCGCCGCCAGCGCCGCGGCCGTGCGGTGCGGGGCCTCGAAGAACACCATCGTCCGTCGCTCGTCGGTCAGCTCGGCGAGCCGGCGGCGGCGCTCGCCGTCCTTGCGGGGCAGGAACCCCTCGAAGCAGAACCGGTCGACCGGCAACCCCGAGACCGCGAGCGCGGCGAGCACCGCCGAGGGGCCGGGGACCGTGGTGACCTCGACGCCGGCCTCGGCCGCGGCGGCAACGAGCCGGTAGCCCGGGTCCGAGACGCTGGGCATGCCCGCGTCGGTGACCAGCAGCACGCGCTGGCCCTCGCCGAGCGCCTCGAGCAGCGTCGGGGTGCGCGCGCGCTCGTTGCCCTCGAAGTAGGAGACGACGCGCCCGGCGACCTCGACGCCGAGGTCGGTGGCGAGGCGGCGCAGCCGACGGGTGTCCTCGGCGGCCACCACGTCGGCGGTGGCGAGCTCGGCGGCCAGGCGCGGGGAGGCGTCCTCGGCGCGACCGATCGGCGTACCGGCGAGGACGAGCATGGCCGCATCATCGCAGGCGCCCGTGGCGAGCGGCTCCGTACGCTGGGGCCCCGTGACCCGTCCCGCGCTCGCCCGCCGCCCGGCGCCCGGCGCGGCGGGCGATGCCGCGGGGGCGGGCCTCCGGCCCGGGCGGCCGGCCCAGCGCCTGGTCGCGGGCGCGCGGCCGCCTCGGCGACGCCGGCGGCGGGCTCGGCCGGCTCTCCGACAACGCGACCGCGTGGCTGGCCGCGGTCGCCGTGGCGCTGCTCGCGCTGGTGCTGCGCCTGTGGCGGCTCGGCGACCCGCGGACCTTCTCCTTCGACGAGACGTACTACGCCAAGGACGCCTGGTCGCTGCTCAACTTCGGCTACGTGCGCGAGTACAAGGACGGCGCGAACGACGCCCTGCTCGCGGGCAGCACCACCGACCAGTGGCGCGAGGACCCGTCGATGATCGTGCACCCCGAGGCGGGCAAGGCGCTGATCGCGGCGGGCGAGCTGGCCTTCGGCATGGACCCCTTCGGCTGGCGGGTCGCCCCGGCCGTCGCCGGCGCGCTCACCGTGCTGGTGATGTGTCGCCTGGCGCGCCGGCTCACCGGCTCGACGCTGCTCGGCTGCATCGCGGGGCTCCTGCTGGCGCTGGACGGGCTGCACCTGGTGCTCTCCCGGCTGGCGCTGCTCGACGTCTTCCTGGCGTTCTGGCTGGTCTGCGCCATCGCCTGCCTCGTCGCCGACCGGGACTGGCTGCGCCAGCGGCTGGCGGCGCGCCTCGACGGGCCGGTGGGCTCGGGTTGGGGCCCGGTGCGCGGGCTCCTGTTCCGCCCGTGGCTGCTCGCCGGCGGGGTGTGCTTCGGGCTGGCGGTCGGCACGAAGTGGACCGCGCTGTTCCCGATGGCCGCGCTCTGCCTGCTGGTGTGGGCGTGGAGCGCCGGCGCGCGGCGGTCGTTCGGGGTGCGGCGGCCGGTGCTGCGCTCGGCCGTGGTGGACGGCGTCCCGGCGTTCGTGCACCTCGTGCTCGTGGGCTTCGTCGTCTACACGCTCACCTGGACGGGCTGGCTGCTGCACGCGGGCGAGTACGAGCGGACGCTCTCGGACACGCAGTACTCGCGGCACGACGGCGGGCAGCAGTGGCCGACGGCGACCGAGCCGGACGCCTCGGGCCTCGGGGAGGTGACCCAGTCGCTGCGCTCGCTGGGCCACTACCACCGCGACATGTTCGTCTTCCACACCGAGTTCCTCGACGACTCCGACCACAGCTACGCCTCCAGCCCGTGGGGGTGGCTGCTGCTGAACAAGCCGGTCGGGGTCGACGCGCAGCTCGACATCCAGCCCGGCGACCAGGGGTGCGCCGCCCCCGAGGGCAGCGACTGCCTGCGGCAGGTGCTGCTGATCGGCACCCCGGCGATCTGGTGGGCGGGTGCGCTGGCGCTGCTCTACGGCATCGGCCGCTGGGTCGGCGCGCGCGACTGGCGCTACGGGCTGGCGGTGGTCGGCGCCGCGTCGGCCTGGCTTCCCTGGCTGCGCTACGACGACCGGCCGATCTTCATCTTCTACGGCGTGGCGGTCCTGCCGTTCACGATCATCGCGCTGACGCTGACGCTCGGGCGGATCCTCGGCAGCGACCGCCAGTCGTCGACGCGGCGCACCACCGGCGTCGTGGTGGTCGGGTCGTTCCTGGTGCTGGTGGTGCTGAACGCCGCGTGGTTCTGGCCGATCTGGACGGACGGCCTGCTCACCCACGGCGAGTGGCTGGACCGGATCTGGTTCAAGCGCTGGATCTGAGCCCGGCGGCGCCGGGCGCCTGCCTGCGATCGGTTCGCGTTCGACAGCACGGTCCTATCCGCCCGCGCCGCGGCCGACCCGCGGGGTGGTCTACCTCGCACCATCGTCTTCTTCCGCCGTGCCTCGCCTGTGGCGCGGCGACGATGGCGGGGGTCCGGGGCCTCGTATCGTCGGACCATGGCTCCGGGCCCGGACGGCGGCGACTCATCGACCTTGACCGCGGAGCAGCGTGCGTACGTCGACGGGCTCGCATCCCGCATCCGGATCGGCAACGCCGGGGCCCTGCTGCGCACGGGGGGCATCCAGGCTCTGTGGGTCGTCGTGATCCTCGCTGGGCCGGGGTGCCGCTCACCGAGGCGCTCGGCGGTCCCTCGTGGCTGGGTCCTTCGCTCGGCTTCGCGGTGGTCGTCGCCGCCGGAGTCGAGCGCATCTTCGGGAGGGCCACTCCCGCCGCCGCGGCCCAGGACCTGCTGCGCCGGGGGCTGGCGCGCGAACGCCGGCTCTTCCTGGCCGGAGCCGGGCCCTACGCCTCGGGCGAGGCCGGTCTCGACCTGTACGCCGAGCGGTCCGAGCGGCTTGTCGCGGACTACGACTCGGCGATGGTGGAGTACTCGACGACCCTCGCGCGGCGGGCGGAGTAGGCCCTCGCCGGGCCCTCCCGCTCCCACGCTGCGCGAGCGCCCCGGCGTCGTGTCCCTGGCGGACCTTTCGTCGCAGGTGCGAAGCCCCCGCTCGAGGCGGCTAGCGCTGCCTGTCGCGCGCCGCCCTGGCTTCGTCCCGCTTGCGCTGAGCAGCCTGCTTCAGGCTCGCGGCGGTCTTCCGGGCGTCCGCCGTGATCGACTCGGCCTGGGTGCGTGCCCGGTCGCGCTTGCGCGTGCTCTCCACCTTGGCCGCCTCGACCCGGCCCTGTGCCGCGGCCTGCGCGTGCGCCAGTGAGGCCCGATGGGCGGAGCGCTCCTGCTCGTGGCGAGCCTTCTCGGCCACGACCTCCGCGGCCTTCTCCCGGTGGGTCGTGGCGAGGCGGTCGCCGGCGCCCCTGAGCCGGGCCTCCCTCGCGGCGTGCTCGTCGGCCACCTGACGCGCGACGGCCGCCTGGGCGTCGCGGCGCGCACGACATGCGACCAGCCGCTGCTCGTGCTCGGCTTTGGCCTTCGAGGTGAGGCACAGGCCACCCTCGGCCGGGACATCGCCCAGTCGCTCCAGGTGGCCGCTGCCGTCGACGGCCGCGCGGACCACCAGGTTCTGCCGGTGGTTGCGCATCGTGTCGAGGATGCTGGCCGTGGGCCGCGCCTCGCGCCAGATCCGCAGGTCGGCCAGCGCTCCCGCAAAGAGGCGACCCGAGGACCAGCGCCCGAGGTGGACCGGGTCCTCCCCGAGGAAGGCCGCCTTGGCGGTGCGGCTGCCGACCTCCTGCCCGTCCATGATGATCGCCTGCTGCCGCGTCGGCGCGTCGAAGCGGAAAGCCAGGTGGTGCCACGCTCCGGGCTCCACGCGCGCCGCGCTGGCCAGGTCATCGCTGAAGAAGCCCAGGTAGGGCGACCCGTTGCGCACCACCAGGTGCAGTCCCTTGCTCGCCTCGCGCCGGTCGGTCCCGAGAATCGTGAGGTCGCCGGTCGAGTGTGCCCGGGTTCGAACCCAGCACTCGACGGTGAAGGACTGGCCGGTCAGTCCGAGCGCTGTGGCGCTGGGCAGCCGCACGTAGTCGTCGTGGCCGTCGAAGACCAGGGTCGCCTCGGGCCGGTGCACCAGCGGTGGCGTATCACCGGCCGCCCAGGTCGGTCCGGGATGGATCTCGCGAAGCACGTCCGGCGATGCCGTCGCCGCCCCGACCGCGATCTCCGCGCTCGACAGTGCCCTGTTGGCGATCTGGAGCCCGGCCACGAGACCCACGAAGCCGCCAGCCGGATCCGCCCAGCAGCACCGGCGTGCCGGCGGCTGCCCGGGCGGCAGCATGACCGTTCGTCGCGGCGTCCAGGCGGCCGTCGACGAAGATGGCGAGCGCCTGGGAGCCCGCGTCGTAGCGACATGCCAGGTGGGTCCACCGGCCGGGCGCGATCGGGGCGCCCTCCGCCTGGTCACCGGCGCCGACCCCGAAGCGGGGCCTCCCGGCCCGCAGGGCGATGCGGATCGACTCCGTCGGCGCTGCGCTGCCGGCGAGCAGCAGCGACGCCTCCCCCTCCGGCACCTCCCTCCGGCCGGGAGGGCAGCTTGACCCAGACCTGGAGCGTGAAGCTCCCCGCGTGGAGGTGGTCGGCCCAGTGCTGGGGCAGCCGGAGGAAGTCCGTGGGGTCGTCGAAACGAAGGGCCTGTCCGCCGTCGCACAGCGGCGGGGGGAGGTCGTCGTGCTCGACGACGATCGGGGTCCGCCGGGCGGGGCCGAGCGCCGCCACCGTGCCGTCCAGCGCGTCGCCTGCGCCCTCGTCGAGCTTCCAGTGACCGACGAGCCCCGGCGTCCCGGCGGTGATCCGGTCCTCCCGGGCGGACCAGTAGACCTCCTGCTGGAGGAGCCCGCCGTGATCGGAGGTCACCTCGTCGAGCGTCAGACCGCCCAGCGGGTGCGCGACCGGGTAGAGATCCTCCGGGTGCTCGCCGTCCAGACCGGCCCGGCGCACCATCTGGAGCTCCGCGTCCACCCAGTACAGCTTGCCCTGCTTCCCGTCGACCGCCAGGCCCACCGGATCAGGAGCCTCTCCGGCGGGGACGACCCGGAGGGCGTCGTGGCCCTGGAGGTCCGCGCGCCAGATACCGGTGGCGTCGGTCCAGTAGAGCCGTTCGTGGTCCTGGTCGATCGCCAGCCGCCCCCCGCCAGGGACGGCGGAGCCGGCCACGCCGAGGACGTCGACGCTCACGCCGCCGTCGTACGGAACCGCGATGATCCGCTCCCCGCCGACCAGGGCGTAGACCTGTCTGCCCTGGGTGTCGAGGGCGATCGAGGTGATGCGGCGCCCGGGCGACCGACGCGCGAAGCCCGCCCGGACGGAACCCGCCAGACCGGTCGCGGTGGGAGTACCGACGCCCGCGCCCGTGTGCTCGAGGAGCCGGCGGTGGTTGCTGCCGTCGAGACCCGCGACGTGCAGGGAGCACGGGGGCACGGTCCGGGCCCAGAACACGTCGCCGGGGACCTGGTCGACGGCGAGGGCGCCGGCATCGGTGCTGACCGTTCGGCTCTCGCGCGCGATCTTCACGCGGATCGAGCCGGTGTTGTCGGGGAAGCCCCGTCCGACCTGGTGCGTGACGTCGTCGTTGCAGGTCAGCTCGAGCTCTCCGGCCAGCCGCGCGGGCGCCGTGGCGCCTTGCCCTATCTCGAAGACCACGTCGCCGATCCGGCCGACCAGGCAACCCCCCGGGGCCCCGGGCAGCGCGTAGCTCGCAGATCCCTTGAACCGGCCCGTCCCGCCCGCGCCCAGGTCCGTGTGCTCGGGGCTGATGCTCCAGCGGCCACCCAGGTAGCTGACCGTCAGGCTCTGGTCCTCCGCCACGACGACGCCCGTCTTCTGCCAGATGGTGGCCGCGTCGACGCTCTGCTCGACCGAGGGCTGCCCGCCGGGTGTGTCATCGACCACCAGCGCGGTCACGACGTGCTGGGAGTCGGCGCTGTGCAGACGCGACCGGGAGAGGAAGACGAGGCGGTCGAAACGGGCGCTGTTCATCGCGCGGACGGCCTCGGCATGGGCGGCGTCCAGCCGTTCGGCCGCGACCCTCTCGGCCTGCTTGACGCGGGCATTGGCCTCCAGCCGCTTCTGGTTGATCCGCGTCTGGGCGACGAGCCGGGCGCGGTCGAGCAGGCCGCGTGCCTCGCCGTTGCGGCCGGAGGGTGGCAAGGGCTCCACCGGCGCCGTCGCGGTCTCCGTCAACGCCATCGCCGGGGGCGTCGCCTCGCTCGACCCGGCCGCCTCGGACGGGGCCGCCGCCGGGCCCGGAGCACTCGCGGTCGGTTCGCCCGCATCCGGCGGAGGCGCGTGCAGGTGTTGGGCCAGGACCTGGACGGACGTGTTGCGCAGCCGCGTGCGCCGTGGCCTGACCGTGGGCGCCCGGTCGACCTCGACCCAGCTGACCTCGCCACCCAACGTGCCATCGTGCCGACCCGTCGCGTCCCGAAGAGTGGTCCCGGTCGGCTGGTCCATGGGCCAGTACGCCACGAGCTGGGGATCCGCGAGATCGAGCGGCGAGTTGAGGTCCTGCCTGATGGTCCAGGCCGACCTCGGGGCGCTCCAGATCGCCAGCCCGCCCATGAGTCCATGGAAGAGCTTGGGGTCGAGTGGGTGGCTCCCCAGCACCAGGCCCGGGGCAAGCCCGGCGTTGCGCGGCGGGCGGCGACCGACCATCAGCGGGTCGCCGGTCACGGCCAGGGGCGCGGGGACGCGGAAGCCGGCGTCCAGCACGCCGTTCACGAAGAGCCGGGTCGTGTCGCCGGTCGCGGCCGCATCGAAGGTCACGGCCAGGTGGGACCACTCGCCCATGGCCAGGAGGCTCGCGCCCGCGTACTCGGCTCCCCGCTCGAAGACGAGCCGACCGTCCTGCACCTGCAGCTCATAGGCCGTGTAGCCCTTGCTGAGGATGGTCGCCTGCAGCCCACTGCCGGTCGAGGGACGGACCCACGCGGCGATCGTGAGGCCTGTCGTGAGGTCGAAGGCGGCGTCCTCTCCGAGCGCGACGTGTCCGCCGTCGAAGGAGAGGGCGTGGGTGCGGTGCAGGCATCTCATGGCGGGCCTTCCTGGGCTACTGACCGGTGATGAGGTTCCAGGCGTTCGTGGCCGTGCGCGTGAGCGCGCGCCCGGCGTCGGCGACAGTCCGCTCGGCGGCGGCGGCGAGACGCTTCGCGTCGGCCAACAGCTCCTCGGCCTCGCGCTCGATCGCGGCGCAGACCTGCCGGGCAGCGCCCACCACCGCGTCCGCCGCCGCTCGGGCGTCGCCGAGGATCTTGGCGGCCTCCTGCTCGGCCGCGTCGACGATCTGCCCCACCTCGCGCTCGGCCTCGGCGACCGCGTGGGCGACGGCCTTGGTCACCGCCTCGGCCTCCTGCGCGATCTCCTCGCCGATGGCAGCGACCTCGTGGGCGGTGGCGTCGAGCACCCGCGTGATCGACGCGTCGATCTCCGCGACCGCGGCTGCCGTCTCCTGGCGGATCCGCTCGACCTGCGCGGCCCCGGCGGTCTCGATCTTCTTCGTCTCGGCCCTGATGTCTTCGAGCTGCTGCTCGGCATTCCCCTCGAGCGTGGCGACTGCCTGGCGTGCGCCGTCGACCAGCCGCTTGGCCTCGTCGGCGGACTGCTTCTCCAGCTTGTCGACCTCCTCGGCGGCCTTCTTCTCCCAGGCGTCGACCTCCTTGCCGGCGTCCTCGAGCAGAGTGCCGGCCTCGTCGAAGAGATCCCGGAAGATCTCGTCGGCGTGCTCCTGGACGTGCTCGAGGACGAGGCCCGGCAGGGCGGTCAGCGAGGCCGGGGCAACCTCGACGGTCAGCTGCGGCAGGGTCAGCTGCGCGCCCTCGAACTCGAAGTCTCCCCCGATCGCGAGCTTGAACTCCTCATCCGTCGCCTCCAGGTGGAGGTCGAGGTCGAACCCGGCATCGAGGTGCAGGAGGCCCATGTCGGCGCCGAGGATCGTGACGGGGCCGATGTCCGCCGCGAGGTGGAGCCCCACGTGGGAGTCGAGGTGGAAACCGCTCTTGGCGAGCAGCACGTCGAGCTCGGCGGTGGCCGCATCGGTGACCGAGTAGACCAGCATGAAGCGGAACCCGTCGTCGGTGACGAGGGCCTCGACCTCCACGTGCGCCAGATCGAGCAGGGAGACGATCATGCTGACGTGCAGGAACGGTGACTGGGCGGTGCGGAACTGCACGACGGCGCCGCCGGGCGGCACCACCTCCTGCCCTGCCGCCGCCGTGGCGGCCGGGGCCGGCGTCGGGCGCAGCGGGTTGCCGGCCTGGGCGTCGACACGCACGCCCTTGCCACGGCCGGTGACGGCGAGGATGTGCCCGACGTGGATCGGTCCCACCTCGAGGTCGCCCTGGATCCCGGTGGTCTGGTCGATGGCGAGCGCCGCATGTGCCCGGAAGCCCAGGATCGCGAGATTGCCGCTGAAGCGGAGCCCCGGGAGCACCGTGCTGCCGTCGGGCAGGGTCACCGGCGCGTCGGCCCACAGGAAGCCGAGGTTCTCCACGGCGATCTCGTGGACGAATGCAGGAAGCGCCGAGGCGTCCACCTCGGGGGCGAAGACCGCCAGCGCCGTCCGCACGTCGAGCTCGGCGATGTAGAACGACAGCAGGAGCGGGTCGGGGACCTCCTCGACGAGCTCCAGCACGAACGCGAAGTCGTCCGTGCTGGGAGCGGCCTCGCCGATGTGCGCCTTGCCCTCGAGGCCGAGCTCCAGGCCCGGAGGCTCGAAGTCGATCGCCATCGAGAAGCCCACCTCGTCGAGCGTGAGGCCGACGATGCCCATCGGCTCGGCCCACCCGCTCTCGAACTCGATGTCGACGGAGAACTTCGCGGTGGCCGGGCTGATCAGGATGCTCGGCCTCACGTCGATGGTCTGCGCGTCGAGGTGGGTGGTGAGATCGCCCTCGAGGCGGAAGGCAATGCCGTCGTCGACGACGAGCTCGAGCGTCGTGTTGCCCAACGTGAGGTCGGATGCCCCGCCGGACGGGATCGTCACCTGACCCCGGAGCGAGGCCTCGAGCGTCATCCCGCCCGGCGCGAACGCCGCAGTCACCTCGAGCTGCGCATCCGGCACGACCGTGCGCAGCAGCGCTACGTCGCCCGCGTGGCCACCACCGTCGAGGTCGATGAGGCCGTAGACCGAGAGGCCCTTCGCGACGCTGAGCTGGGCGCCCGCGGCGAGGTGCGCGGAATCGTCCGCGGCGCCCGCGTCGCCGGCAGCGAGGCGGGCACCCTTCGGCACCGTGGCGACCGGCGGGAGATGGGGGACGGCGACGTCGTCGAGGTCGCTCGACGCGATCAGCAGGCCGAGCTGTTCGAACCTCAGGGTGTCGGCCGGGTGCAGATCCGCGCCCACGAGCGGCAGCTGGGACAGCCGGTCCATCCCGCTGAGCTCCAACCCGGCGAGGAACGACCACTCGCCCGCGCCCTGGGCTCCGTCGGCCGCTTCCTTCGCCTCGTCGGCGGTGGCGGGCGTACCGAGGGGCAGCGTGCTGGCGAGCAGGAAGGCGCTGCCTCCCGTGGCGGTCTCGCCGACCAGGCGCATCGTCTCGCGCTCGGCCTGGTACTCCAGGTAGATCCGGGTCAGCCCGAGGTCGAGGCCGGTGGGGATCTCGAAGTCCGCGGGCATGCCGAACTCGGTCAGCAGCGTGTCGAGCCCGAGGGTGGCGGCCGGCGCTCTCCCAGGAGGCCTTGAAGACGTGCGTGTTCTGACCCAGCTCGTACTGGAGGCTGAACACCTGGCCGCCGATGGTCAGGTCGCCCTCCAGGAAGCCGCTGAGCAGGCGCTTCCCGCTCGTCGCGTCGACGCTGGAGGCAAGGTGGACGTCGGCGTGCATCCTCTTGTTGTCGGTGGCGACGAAGGGCACGTGGATCTGCGCGTCCGTCGAACCGGTGAACGCGAAGTCCTTGGTGGTCGTGTCGAAGCGGACGTCGAGGTTGCCGAGCGTGATCTCGGGGACCGAGCTCGGCAGGCTGGCGCCGAGGAGCTCCAGCAGCGCCTTCACCGTCGCCGTGAGGCTGATCGGCTCGCCTCCCGGCTCGCTGCCACCCTCGAGGACCAGCCCCGCCCTGGGGCCGGACTCCTGGGCCCCGGCTCCGGTCAGCGAGGCGCTGACGTAGAGCGGCGTCCGGCCGATCTCGACCCGGCCGTGGAGGTAGCCCTCCGGCGTCGAGTCCTCCCGGCCGAGCTCGAAGGCGATCTCCTGCAGCACCAGCGTCCGGTGATCGATCTCGATCGCCCAGTCGGACTCGACCTGACCCTCCAGGCGGAAGTCGCCGCTCGCGGAGGCCTCGATCTCCAGCTCGGTGACCTCGAGCCGGGGAAGGTCGACCCGGAGGTCGAGGGCCTGCTCGATCAGCCCGGTCAGGTCCACGACCTCGCCGTCGCGCAGCTGACCGTCGATGCTGAAGCCCCGATAGCTGGACGCCTCCACCTCGAACTCGACCGGGTGCTCCGGGTCCCCGAACGCCAGGATGCCGCCGAAGACGGAGCTCGTGTGTCGGCGCTCCCCGTCGAAGGGCGCCAGGATCAGCCAGGTGACGTAGAGGTCCCCGATCGTCAGGTGGGGTGCCGGCGTCCACCGACTCGTCGGAGCCGAACGTGAGGCGTATCCAGTGGACCGCCCGTTGCGGGTGTCCACCTCGGCTGAGAAGCTCGCGCAGCCCGACGGTCTCCAGGTCGTGGAGGGGCTCCAGGCGGAACTCCTCGGGATCTCCGCCGGAGCCGCCATGGACGAGCTGGGCGATCGCGCGGAGCCCGCGCTCGACGGTCACGCCGTCGCCCTCGGCCTCGCCCTCGAAGCGGAACAGGCCGTCGTCGCCCTCGTAGGTGGCCTCGACGTCGATGACCAGCGGGCCCTCGACCCCCTGCCCCTCGCGGCGGCGGATCCCCGGACCGCGTCGGCTCCGGACGCCGCGTCCTGCTCGCCGGTCGCGGCGCCGGTCGCCGCCGAGCACCACCGTGCCGACGCATGACAGGACCGTCAGGTCCTCAGCGTCGGGCTGCCGGCGCTCGCTGCGCAGGTGCAGCTCCAGGTTCCTGATCGCCACCCCGGCGACCTCGATCGACGCGCCGCGCGCCCCCGTCTCGTCGTCAGACGCCGCGCCGAGCACGAGGTCGAACTCCGGGTCGGAGGCTCCTCTCAGTGCGAGGCTGCCGGCGACCTGGACCTCGTTCGGCAGCCCCAGGAGGTCACGGAGGTGGGGATAGGCGGCCGGAAGGGCCGTGAACCCCTGGAGGTTGATGCCGGAGACCCGGTCCCCGACCGTGTGACTCTCGACGATCAGCCGGGGGGTGGTCATCTCGTGGTCGAGCAGCAGCGAGTCCTGCAGCGAGAGGAAGCCGGGAAAGTCCGTCGTCCGGCTTGTAGGAGGGCGGCACGCTCGGCACGCTGTCCTGCACGTGCCAGTGCGCGGGGAGCGATCGGCTCCAAGCGTCACGGTCAAGTCAGTCGCGCCGGCCACCGTGATCTCGATCGGCACGCCGTCGAGACCGAGCAGGCTGGCGATGCCGGTCACTCGGAAGGACTCATCGACGGGGTCGCCGACCACCGCGTTGGTCACGACCAGCCGGGTTAGGCCGGCGTGATCGAGCACCCTGTCGAGCTCGTCGAACAGGCCCCTGGTCAGCGCCAGCGTGCGCTCGGGCGTGACCGCCTGGCCTAGGAGTCGGTGTGCCCCCGAGAGATCCATGTCTTGGGTCAGGGCTTCCTGCTGCCCTGGACAGCGATGGCGCCCTTGGCATCGATGGTCAGTTCCCAACTGCGCAGCGGATCGTTCTGGAGCTCACCCAGCGTCGCGTCGTGTCGGGGGCTTCCAAGCGTTGTGTAGATCGCTTCGTCCGTGGCATACAGCTGCGGTCTCCCGAACATGTTCCGCACCTTTTCCTGCCAGCGAAGTTGTGCCAGTGGCGGTGGATGATTCTTGTTGAACGTAGTGAGATCTCTTTCCCTGTAGTAGGAAGCGTAGGTATGCGTCTCGACCGTCTTCAGGGTCGTGTTGGCCCGGATAACCTGGATCGCCGCCTCCCGGGGATGTTTGTGTCTGTGCTGACCCGCGCTGAAGATCACGTACTCGGGCTGCACTGCCTTTACCCAGGCCGGCGAAAAGGAGGTGTCGATGCTTCCGTGGTGCTGACCCTTGAGAACGTCGCTCTTCAATCTGTCGGCTGCGATCAGCTTCAACATGTGGGCCTCGGTATCGCGAGTGGCATCGCCCGTCAGCATCACCCGCCGTTCCTGGTAGGTGAGCTGAATACAGACGCTGCCGGTGTTGGTTTTCCAGGCGTTGTCTTTGCGGTCCTTCCCGCTGGCCGGCACCTGGGCCGCCAGGATGTTTACTTCGACGCCGCCGAACCTGTCATCCTCGAGACGCGTCACACCCGTATTGCTGACTTTCATCAGATTCACCGGCTCGCCACGCCTCCTACGTTTCGGGCGCGGAGCAGGGACAGGGCCAAGATCCTTCTGGATCTCCACAATGGTGCTGATCGAGTTCTTTCGCCGCTTGCGGTTCAGCTTGTAGTCTCTCTCGTCGCCACCGATCAACAGGTTCTTCACGTTCACGCTGAATTCCCGCATGAGACCTTCGAACAAGTTGTAGTGGTCCTTGTCTGCGTGCGTGAAGACGAGATAGTCCAACACATCGAGCTTCTGGAAGAGCGGCTCGAGAGAGGGCCGGCCCACCTTTCGGGAAGAAACTGTGCCGCAATCGACGAGCATGTTCGCACCACCGGGAAACTTGATGTAGATCGACTCGCCCTGTCCTACATTGAGGAAGTCGATCGTGAGCGTTCCGTCTCGGCCGCGAATGGACATCCGCGATCACTCCGACCCGGTCGGCGGGCAATCTGTCGCGCAACGGTCGGGGCATCAGCGGGTCCGAGAGTTGCCAGCGCCGCTCGGCATGCGCCAGCGGCCATCACGGCGGTGATCTGTCGATGGGTCTACCCCATGGGGACGTGCGATGACAACGGGCTCTTTGTCAGAACGACCATCAGACACCGCGACCGCCCGCGTCCGCCGCGGCTGCGCGGCTGCCGCGGCTGCCGGCTCAGCTCAGCGGGCCTGGACCAGGTGCTCCTGGTAGCCCGGCGAGTCCCGGTAGCGGCGCAGGGTGGGGGCGTACGACGCATCGCGGTCCTGGCGGGCTGCGGCGCTGGAGGCGGCGTACGCGTAGTCGGGGTCGACCGGCCCCACCTGGCGCTCGGTGGGCCGGGTCAGGTCGAGCGCCCTCGGGGGTCGGCATGGGTGATCCTCGCACTCGTCGGGATGGAAGCGCGGAAGATCGTCGACACCGGCGCAGCCGGGGTCGCAGGCGAGGGCGCGAGTCGACCTGGCTGGGGCCGTGACCGCCAGCCTCGAGACCTCAGCCCGGGTGGCGCGCCCCGGCCTCGGCGCTGCTGCGGTCATCGGGCGGGTCGGGGACGTGCCCGGGGACGTCCTCGTCCTGCAGGGTGCGGACCAGCCAGGCCGCCATGGAGGCGGTGACGAGGCCGACGAGGCCGATGCCGACGAACATCAGCGGCACCGCGATCGCGCGGCCGAGCGTGGTGACCGGGTAGAGGTCGCCGTACCCGACGGTCGTCACCGTGACGACCGCCCACCACAGGGCGTCGGGGTAGGTCATGATCGTCGCTCCGGCGGCACCCCGCTCGGCGTCCAGCACGGCCAGGGCACCCAGGAGCACGGCGGCACTGGTGATGGCGGCGGTGTAGATGCCCACCCGGCCGGCCAGCCCGCCGACCGTCGAGCGCTGCAGCAGCCGGAACACGGTGATCAGCCGGAGCAGGCGCAGCGGGCGGAGCGCCGGAACCAGCACGAGCAGGGTGTCGTACCAGTGCGTGATCGCGTAGGTGATCTTGTGCTCGGCGAGCCAGAGCCGGATCGCGTAGTCGATGGTGAACGCGGCCCACACCGCGGTGGAGGCCAGCAGCAGCCAGTCGCGCACGTCGGGGTCCATGCCGCGGTCGACGACCGGCCAGGCGTAGGAGACGAGGAACGCCGCCGCCAGCAGCAGCATCGGCACCTCGGCGCGGCGCTCGTAGCGCTGCACGCGTGAGGACGCCGTCGCGTTCTCCTGCCGCTCCCGCTTGCGGCGCGCCTTCGCCTCGGCGCGCGAGAGCTCCTCCACGTCGGCCGCCGGCTCGGCGCCTGCCCGCTGCTCGTCCTGCTGCGGTACCGGGCCGGGGCCCCCGCCGTCGGCGGCGCTCATGCCGCCCCCGGCCAGGCCACGCCGGTGCGCTGCTCGGAGATCTCCCAGAGCCGACGGGCCACCTCACCGTCGCGCGCCTGCCGCGACCGGGGGTTCGGGCCGGGCGGGCCGGCCATCCCGCCCAGCTTGGTGGGCCCGATGTAGCTGTCGCCGGGGAGGTCGGCCAGGGTCGCGTGCACGGTCGGCTTGCGCCCCGAACGCCGCGCTGCGCGCGACGAGCCTGTTCGAGAACCACATCGCCACATTCATCAGCGGGTTCGCGTGGTGGCTCTGCAGGTTGGTCGCGGCGTAACCGGGGTGCGCGGCCATCGCCCGCAGCGGCGAGCCCGCCGCGGTCAGCCGGCGCTGCAGCTCGGCGGTGAAGAGAAGGTTCGCGAGCTTGGACTGCTGGTAGGCCCGCTTCGGCCGGTAGGCGCCCTCGAGGTCGAGGTTCTCCAGGTCGACCTGCGGTCCGTGGTGCAGGCCGGAGGACACGGTGACGACGCGGTCCTCGACGTAGGGAAGCAACAGGTTGGTGAGCGCGAAGTGGCCAAGGTGGTTGGTGCCGAGCTGTCGCTCGACGCCGTCGACCGTGCGGCCCTCGGCCACCATCATGATGCCGGCGTTGTTGACCAGCGCCGTGATGGGCGCGTCCCACGCGTCGGCGAACGTGCGCACCGAGGAGAGGTCGGCGAGGTCGAGGCGGCGCACCTGCGTGGAGCCTCCGATCGCGGCCGCGGCCTCCTCGCCCCTGGCGAGGGTCGCGGACCGCGAGCACGACGTGCCCGCCCGCCCCCGCGAGCACGCGCGACGCCTCGAGCCCGATGCCGGAGTTGGCGCCGGTCACGACATACGTGCGGCCGGTCAGGTCCGGTACGGCTTCCATGCGGCCCAAGGTAGCGAGTGACCGGGCCGCTCCCGCCCCGCGTCGGGGCTTGGCGACCCCCGGCGCCGGGGTTACCGTGAGCGGGCACGAGAGGAAGGCCTTCCCACCCCGCTGCAATACGCGGCGGGGTTCGCGCCGCACGTTGGGTCGCCGCTGTGGATCTAGACCAGCCTTGGGCACGCCGCGCCTGGACGTGGCGCGCCGGCAGGTGCCGACGCGTCGCCGAGTGCCGTCACCGCCGCGTTCGAGCAGGTGGTGGCCCGGGCGGTCGCGCTCGTGCCCGGGTGCGAGGCCTGCGGGCTGATGATGCGCGACGAGGAGCGGGCCGAGGCGACGCTCGTGGCCAGCGACCTGGCCGCGGCCGCGGTGGACCGACGCCAGCACGACACGGGCCAGGGGCCCGCGCTGGAGAGCTCGGAGCTGGGCGTCAGCCTGCTCGCCGGCGACCTGTGCACCGACCCGCGCTGGCCCCTCTGGACGCCGGACGCCGTGCGGGCAGGGTTCCGCTCCCTGCTGAGCGTCCGCCTGCACACCGACCACGGGGAGGTCGGGGCGCTGACGCTCTACGGCACGGCCGTGGACGCGTTCGACGAGGAGGCCGTCGCCCTCGGCGAGATCTTCGCTGAGCACGCGGCGGCGGACCTCGACCGGACCGGCATCGCGATCGGGCTGCGCACGGCGATGCGCGTGCGGCACCGGATCGGTGTCGCGCAGGGGGTCCTGGCGGTGCGCCACGGGCTCGACTCCGAGGAGTCCTTCGCCCTCCTACGGGACGTCGCCGACGAGTCGGGGCTGAGGCTGTGCGACGTCGCCGACCTGATCGTCGCCGAACGCGGCCTGCCCGACGTCCTGCGTCGCCTGGAGAGTGCCCCCCGGTAGGTTCGGGCCCCCGAGCCGCCACGCCCGTCCCGGTCGTCGGCGAGCCGGAGCCCCCACCCACCGCAGGAGTGGCCATGGCCAGCGAGCGCGCCGACCGAACCGCCTTCACCGTCGACCGTGACGACGCGGTCGCCCGCGTCACGATCACCGGCCGCGCGATGGGGCCGGACTTCTTCGCCGAGCTGCCGGCGCTGTTCCGCGAGCTGGACGACGACGAGGGCGTTCGCGCCGTCGTCCTGACCGGCACCGACGGCCGGTTCTCGTACGGGCTCGACCTCGCCACCATGGCTCCGCTGCTCCAGCCGCTCACCGAACGCCCCGGCGCCGGCGAGCGGCAGCGGTTCCTGCGGGACCTGCGCGCGATGCAAGACGCGCTCACCGCGGTCGCGGAGTGCCGGACGCCGGTGGTGGCGGCCATCTCCGGCTGGTGCATCGGCGGCGGGGTCGACCTGGTCGCCTGCGCCGACGTGCGCGTCGCGTCGGCGGACGCGACCTTCAGCGTGCGCGAGGTGCGGATGGCCATCGTCGCCGACCTCGGCAGCCTGCAGCGCCTCGCCGACGTCGTCGGCGACGGCCACCTGCGCGAGCTCGCGCTCACCGGGGACGACGTGCCGGCCGAGCGCGCCGCCGAGATCGGGCTGGTCAACCACGTCGACGCGAGCCCCGAGGAGGCGCTCGGGCGCGCCCATGCGATCGCGGAGCGCATCGCCGCGAACTCGCCGCTGGTGACCCGCGGCGTCAAGGAGGTGCTCGCGGAGGGGCGCGAGGAGCGGGTCGCTCGCGGGCTGCGCCACGTCGCGGCCTGGAACAGCGCCTTCCTGCCCAGCAACGACCTCGGCGAGGCGATGGCGTCCTTCGTCGAGCGCCGGCCGGCGAGCTACACCGGGGACTGAGCGGGGGCGCGCCGCCGGTCACGCCCCCGCCCCCGGACCCAGGTGGGGCCGCGGGCTCCGGTCGCCGAGCTGCGCGCCGCCGACGTCCGCCCGGCGTCCGGACTCGTCCCCCGCGAGCAGCCCGGCGGCGGAGCCGACGCGGCCGGGGCGCCCGGGCCGCGCGGAGGGGAACTGCTCGCGGGTGAACCGGTCGACCTCGCCGGAGCGGTCCGCCAGCACGACGGCGGCGCCGGGGCCGCCGCCCTCGGCGTCGCCCTCCGCCGCCTCCGCGACGGAGCGCTCCCGCTGCTCGCGCACCCGCTCCGTCACCCGCGCCGCGAAGCCGTACCAGAAGGACGAGCGGTAGGACCGGTCACCGCGGGTGCAGCCGTGCGCACCCTGCACCAGCAGGCTGGTGAAGAGCATCTCGACGGCGTCGATGTCGGCGCGGTGGCCGATCACCGTGTACCCCTCCCCCGCCCGCGACAGGACGCGGCACCCGTACGCACCGGCGATGCCGGCGAGCAGCTGGCCCTTCGGCTTTGCGTACGGCGCCGGGAACTCCACCAGCCGCGTCGTCGGCCGGCCGCGGTGCTCCCGGGCCTCGAGCAGCGCCTCGTCGACAGCGTGCCGGGCGATCAACGCCTCCGCCTTGGCGGAGAACGCCGCCGCCTCCTCGGGTGTGCAGGCGGGGTCCTCGGCCTGGGCGAGGAGGGCGCGGACGCGGCGGAGGACGTCGGACTGGCTGCGGTGCGTGTGCATGCGCAGAACCTAGGCGGGCCCGCCCACCGTGCGCGGCGGCTCTCCACAGGGCCCGGGCCCCGGCCGGCGGGACCACCGGACCGGGGTCGCCGACCCCGGAGGGCCCCCGTCGACGGGACCTCCGGCCCGGGGGGTGGCGCGACGGCCCGGTCTCGTACATGATCTCTGTGCCGCGGGCGGCGGACGGTGACCGTCTCGCCCTCCGCGGTGAACGACCAGCACCAACGAGGCCCCGGCACCGGTCGGGGTTGCCCGGTCCGCGCCGAAGCCCGCCACGGGTCCGGGGACGCACGAGAGAGATCGTGTGATGGCGGGCGCGGGAACGACCAGCCAGCGACCGGCACCCCCTGGGGGTGACCGGTCTTGGGGTGAAGGTCCGTCACCGCCGCACCGCGGCGGCGACGGCCCAGGGCAACGGCAGCCCGAACCCGACAGGTCGCGGCCCGGAGGCGTCGCCGAGGACGACTCCCATGCTCCAGCCACCCCTGCACGCCCCGCGCCTGGTGCGCCTGCTCGGCCCCGTCATCGCGGTCGCGCTCGCCCTGGCCCTCGCCACCACCATGACGACGGCTCCGTCGGCCCACGCGGCCCCGGGCGCCAGCGTCAAGACCTCCGGCCTCCGCGCGCCCACGGTCGACACCAGCCAGATCGACATCCAGCTGCGCCGCAGGACCACGTTCCGGCAGCGCGTCATGCGCATCTCGCGCAGCAAGCGCGGCGCCCCCTACCGCTACGGCGCCGCCGGCCCGCGCCGGTTCGACTGCTCCGGGTACACCTCGTGGGTGTTCCGCAAGGCGGGCAAGCGGATCCCGCGCACCAGCCGGCAGCAGGCCGCCGCGTCGCGGCGCGTGAAGTTCCGCAACCGTCGCCGCGGCGACCTGGTCTTCTTCCACAACCGTGGCCGCGTCTACCACGTGGGCATCTACGCCGGCCGCGGCCGCATCTGGCACTCGCCCAGCACGGGCAAGCGCGTCAGCCGGCAGCGGATCTGGACCCGGTCGCACTTCTACGGCCGCTTCCGCTGATCCCCGGGCTCTGCTGAGCCCGCGTCAGTCCCGCTGCCGACGGGCTGACGCGGGCCCGGCCCGCGTCGCGGATCAGGCCCCGCCGGCCCGGCCCCGCTCCTCGGCCGCTGGTCCGGACGTCCTCGTCCGGACCAGCGCCGCAGAGAGGTCCGCGACCCGGCCATCGGGGGCCAGCCGGGCGAGCTCGACGGGGTCGCCGGGCAGGCCGAGCCGGCGGGCGGCGTCCAGGGCGCGGTCGTCGAAGAACGGCGCCACCTCCGGCCACACCGCCTGCACCTCGCGGGCGAAGATCGCGCTCCCGGTGGGCCCGACCCGCTTGAACGACTGCAGCTCCTCGCGCATGGCGCCGACGCCCTCGTGGTCGACCGGCCGCAGCCGCCGCAGGTCGCCGCGGTGCGCCTCGAGGACCCGCTCCGCGAGCTCTTCGAGCGCGGTGGACGTGCTCTCGTCGTAGCGCCGGTATCCCCCGCGGCCCAGCGCGTCCACGCGCTGCTGCCACGTGGCCGCGCGCATCTTCTCCGGGGTGCGCCAGCCGGCCCGGAACAGCTCGCGGCCCGCCGCCGCGGCGACGTCCGCCGAGATCGGGATCGACGAGAGCATCGAGAGCACCAGCAGGCAGAACAGCGGCGACGGCTTGTCGCGCAGCGTGATGCCCGCCTGGGCGGCATGCGTGCGCCCGTGCTGCTCGAGGAGGTCCGCGACCAGGTCCCGCTGCGTCATCCCCTGCCTTCTCCCCTCGCTCGGTGCGGCCCCCGCGCGTGTCGTCGTCCGGTGCCCAGCCGGCCCGGGGGCATGCCCGGAATTTTGGAGATCTGGCGGCGACCCGGGGGCAGATCGGTGGTTCACTGAACGAATGGTTACCGGCCCGGGCCCGGATCAGCTCTTCGACTGCACCGGGGAGATGGCCGGGCGATTCGCGTCGTTCGACTGGTCGGGCACGCCGCTGGGGCCGGTGGAGCAGTGGCCGGCGAGCCTGCGCACGACCTGCGCGATGATGCTGCGCAGCCGGTTCCCGATGATCCTGTCGTGGGGCCACGAGCTCGTGATGCTCTACAACGACGCCTACATCCCCACGCTGGGTGCCAAGCACCCGGGCGCCCTCGGCGGCCAGCTCCCGGTCGAGTTCGCCGAGATCTGGGACGCGATCGGCCCGATGCAGCGCTCGGTGCTCGCCGGCGGCGACGCCACCTTCGACGAGGACCTCCCCCTGGTCATCGAGCGCGGCCGGGGGCCCGAGGAGACCTTCTTCACCTTCTCCTACTCCCACGTGCCCGCCACCGACGGACCCGGCGGGGTGCTGGCCGTCCTGGCCATCACCACGGGCAAGGTCGTCGGCGCCCGCCGCCTCGCCCTGCTCAACGCCCTGGCCACCGGCTCCACCGAGACGACCGACCCCGACCGGGCCCTCGCCGCCTGCCTGGACCTCCTCGGCACCGCCACGTCCGACCTCCTGCACGGTGTCGCCTACACGCCGGACGACACGGGAGTCCTGCTCCGCGGCGGCGCCTTCGGCGAGGCGCCGGCGGCCTGGCCCGTCCGGGTCGACCCGGATGACCCCGAGCCCGGCGCGGCCCGGGCGGTCGCCGCCGCCTGGCGGGAGAACCGGGTCGTCGCCGGCGAGGAACCCCCAGATCCGTCGCAGGAGCATCCCGCGACCGGCACCCGGGTCGCCCTCCCGATCCGGGCGCGCGGCGGCGTGGCCGCGGTCCTCCTGGTGACGCCGCACCCTCTGCGCCCCCTGGACGAGGACCACCGCCGCTTCCTCGACCTGATCGGCGACGAGGTCAGCCAGGTCGTCTCCCTGGCCACGGCTCGTGCCGACGAGCAGGCACGCCTCGAGGCCCTGGCCGCCATCGACGCGGCCAAGAGCGAGCTGCTCTCCAGCGTCAGCCACGAGTTCCGCACCCCGCTCACGCTGCTGCTGGGCCCGCTGGAGGACGTCCTCGACGGACACCCGGAGGCCATGGACCTCGCGACGGTGCGGGCCATGCACCAGGGCGCGCACCGCCTGCTGCGGATGGTCAACGACCTGCTCGACGTCGCCCGGCTCGACGCCGGCGGTCCGGTCGTCGACACGGAGCCCACGGACGTCGCCGGGCTCAGCGCGGACCTGTTGCGGCCGCTGCGGGACGCCGCCGGCCGGGCCGGTCTCGGGTTCGAGCAGCACCTCGACGCGAGCATCGGGGAGATCGAGACCGACCCGCGGTTGTGGGAGAAGATCCTGCTCAACCTCGTCTCGAACGCGGTGAAGTACACCCAGGACGGCCGGGTCACCGTCGACCTCCGCGCCGAGGGCGACGAGGTCGTCCTCCGGGTCGCCGACACGGGCGTCGGGATCCCGGAGTCGGAGCTCGACCGGGTCTTCGAGCGGTTCCACCGCGTGCCCGGCACCGACGGCCGCAGCGTCGAGGGCACGGGCCTCGGCCTGGCCCTGGTGGCCGAGGCCGCGCACGCCCTCGGCGGGCGAGCGGCCGTGACCTCCCGGCCGGGCGAGGGGGCCACCTTCGAGGTCCGGCTGCCCCTGGTCGGCGTCGAGGGGGCGGCGCCGACGCGCGACGCGGCTGCCTGGGCGGCCACGGCCCTGGCGGAGGAGCTCGCCGGCGGGGCCGAGCAGCCCACGGGACTGACGGCAGCGCGACCGGTCGGCCCCGCACCCGAGCCGGGGCGGTCGTCGGGGTTCGACGACCAGGCGGTCGGCCCCACCATCCTGGTGGCGGACGACAACCACGCCATGCGTGCCCGGCTCGAGCGCGTGCTCGGCGAGCTGGGCACGGTGGTGGCCTGCGCGGACGGCGAGGAGGCGCTCGCGGTGCTGCGCCGGATGCCGGTGGACCTCGTCGTCACCGACGCATGATGCCGCGCCTGGACGGCGTGGGCCTGCTGCAGGCGATCCGCGGGGAAGCCTCCCTGGCACCGATCCCGGTGGTGGTGGTCTCGGCGCGAGCCGGGGCGGAGGCGGCGTCGGGAGGGCTCGAGGCGGGCGCCGACGACTACGTGGTCAAGCCCTTCACGCGCCTCGAGCTGCTCGCCCGCTGCCGGACCAGCCTCGAGCTGGCGCGCCTGCGCACGGAGGCCGCGGGCGCCCGCGAGCGCTCGTCGTTGGTGGCCGGGGTCAGTCGCGACATCCAGTCGCCGCTCGCCGTCGTGCGGGGCGTCCTCGACATCATCACCGAGCAGGACCTCGACCAGGCCATGCGCGACGAGCTCGGCATCCGGGCGCTGACGAACGTCCGCAACCTCGACCTGCTGGTGCGGCAGTTCCTCGACTGGTCGCACCTGGCCGTGGGCATCCCGATCACGGCCTACCGGGAGACGACGGACCTGTCGGCCATGCTCGAGGAGGTCGCGGAGGCCTACCTGGGCGTGGAGTACACGCCCCCGTCGGAGCCGGTGTTCGCCAGCTGCGACCCGGGGCGCACGCTGCTGGTGCTGGACAACCTGATCGGCAACGCGGTGCGGGCCGCCCGGTCGCGCGTCACCGTACTGCTGCGCCCGATGTCGGAAGGTGTGGGCGAGCCGGTCGACTCCTACGAGGTCGAGGTGCGCGACGACGGACCGGGCGTGCCGGAGCACGTGCTGCCCCACCTGTTCTCCCCGTTCAGCCCCTCGAGCCGCGCCAACGGCCGCGGCACGGGCATCGGGCTGAACGTCTCCCGCGAGGCCGCGCGGGCGCAGGACGGCGACCTCGTCCTCGTCTCCTCGGACCAGCGCGGCTCGTGCTTCTCGCTGCGCGTGCGGGCGGCGTCCCCGCTGTCGGGCGACCCCCGCCCGCCGGGCCACCCCGGCGTTCAGCCGCGCAGCTCGGCGGGGAGGTAGCCAAGGGTCCGCGCCTTGGCGACCGCCTGCTGCCTGCCGTGCACATTCAGCTTCTGGTAGATCCCCACGGTGTGCTTCTTGACCGTGGCGGGGGCGATGAGGAGCTCGTGTGCGATCTCCTTGTTCGAGTAGCGCTGCGCGAGCATCGCCAGGATGTCGCGCTCGCGCGTCGTGAGGGACGGCGCCCCGGAGACCGTGGCCGCGACCGCAGGCGACCGGAGCGGCTCCGCGACCCCGGCCGCGGGCCCGACGGCCTGCAGGACCCGGCCGACGTGGTCGAGGAGAGCACCGGTCACCTCCAGCCGGTGCAGCAGCGGGACGACGCCCGCCCCAAGTCCGCCAGGCTGCGCACCATCCCGCCCTCGTGGGCCCGCTCGACCGCGGCGCGCAGCAGCTCGAGGGCCAGGGCGTCCTCACCGCGCCGCACGGCGTCGAGGCTGGCCAGTCCGGTCAGCCGGACGTGCACGGGCCGGTTGAAGGTCCCGTACACCGAGCCGAGCGCGGCTCCCAGGAGCGCGCGGCCGCGCGCCGCGTCCCCGCGGGACGAGGTGAGGATCTCGACCAGCGCCGGAGTGCGGTCGAAGAACATGGAACGGTGGCGAGGAAGCTCGTCGTGCGCGTTCCTGGCCCAGCGCAACGCCGGATGACAGCGCCCCGCGCGGGCGTCGATGAGCGCCATGGCCGCCTCCGCCGTGAGGATGATCGAGCCTCGCCCCGGCTCCCGAGGGCCTCCTGCACCATGGTCTCGCCGGTCTGCAGCGCCTCCGCCGGGCGACCGGCCGCGAGCTGCGTGAAGGCCAGGGCCGTGGCGACGTGCAGCCGCAGCTCGACGTTCGCGCGTGCGAGCTCCACCGCACCGCCGAGGTGCCGCTCCGCCGCAGCGAGGTCGTCCCGCTCGTAGGCGCCGATCCCCAGGAAGTAGCGGCCGTACGCCGTCGCCCTGTCGTGCCCGAGGCGCTCACCGACCGCGAGGAGCTGGCGTGCGGCGCGGTCGAGGAGGTCCAGGTCTCCCTCCACCCAGGCCAGGTGGGCGGGTCGACACGATCGGGTTCGTCGCCGCGTCGACGAACCGCGCATCGCCCAGCAGCGGGGCCTCGAGCCGGCGTGCCTCGTCGTACCGCCCGTCGTTGGCCAGGGCCAGCGCCTCCAGGACGTGGGCGGAGGCCAGCTGGTGACCCGGGTGGTCGCACAGCAGGCGCTGGCCCCGCCGCGCCAGCGCGACCGTCCCCGCCACGTCGCCGACGTCGAGCTGGCCGTAGGTGCCGCGGAGCACGGCGATCTGGCCGAGGAGGGCGCGGACGGCCGGATCGGTCTCGTCTGCCCCCGGCAGCAGCGCTTCCGCGCGCGCCAGCATCGCGAGCATCTCCGCGTACCGGCCGTCGTGCTCCCCCACGAGCCAGGCATGGAGCACCAGCAGGGCGGGCTCCCGGTCGACCAGCGCGGGACCCGCGGTGGCGAGCAGGACACCGAGGTCACCCCAGCGGCCGGCGTCCGCGAGCCTCGTGCCCTGCCTGCCCACCAGCGCGACGAGCTCCTCGACGTCGCCCGCGAGCTGGAGCTCCCCGGCTGCTTCCTCGACCAGGCCCTGGGACTCGAAGTGGCGGGCGCCGACGCGGTGGAGGTCGCGCTCCGAGAGGCCGAGGGACCCGGCGTGCTGACGACGCCAGTCGTCCAGGAGCCTCGCGAAGAGGTGGTGGGAACCGGAACCACCGCCCCTCGTCGTCCAGGGAGACGAGGAAGAGCCCCTCGCGCTGGAGCCACGTGATCAGCTCGCGCCCGGTGAGCAGCGGGCCACCACGGGGGATGGTGGCCAGCGCCGCGTCGCAGAGCTCGGCGCTGAACCTGTCGAAGACCGACGCCGCGACCAGCGCGCGGAGGTGGTCGGCGGAGATCCGGTCCAGGACCTCGGCCACCAGGTACTCCTGCGCCCCGCGGTCCAGGTAACCGGCGGTCGCGGCCGAGCCGCGGCGCATGGCGCTGGATCGTCAGGCGCAGGCCGGCCGGCCAGCCCTCCGTCGCGCGGAACACCGCCGAGGTCTCGGCCGGCGTGAGCGACCGCCCCAGCTCGCGCGCCACCAGGTGCTCGCACTCCGAGGGGGAGAACGAGAGGTCGGCCATGCGCAGCTCGGACAACCGCCCCTCGGCCCGGAGCGTGGCGAGGGCCAGGGGCGGATCGCGCCGGGCCAGCACGGCGACGTGGATACCCGGCGAGGGCGGGTGGCTCAGCAGCTCGGAGAGCAGCCGGTGGACGGCCGGGTCGGAGACCTCGTGGTAGTCGTCCAGCACGACCAGCACCGGGTCGACGAGCAGCCGAGCTCGTTGGACAGCAGGGTCGCCAGGGCGTGCTCGCCGGGCAGCACGCCCGCGTCGGCCGCCTGCGACGAGGCCGGCAGCGACCGGGGACGAGGGCGCGCACGGCGGCGGTGAGGTACCGGAGGAACCCGCGCAGGTCGTGCACCCGGCCGTCCAGGGAGACCCAGGCCACGCCCCGGCGCAGCCGCTCGCTCCACTGGCTCGCCAGCACGCTCTGCCGCAGCCGGCCGGCGCGACACCGCGTCACCGGGCATCCGAGCCCGGCATCCAGCGCGCCGAGCAGGTGCTCCCGCTCCAGGGCTCGCGCGGGGGCCGGCGGCCGGTGCAGGAGCGCCGAGCGGACCCCGGCCAACGCGTGAGCCTCGGCGCCCGGGGCGTACTCCGTCTCGGCCGAGCGCGCGGTGGCCATGGCGCGCATCATACGCGAGAACCGGGACGTCGCTGCCGGGCACGCGAGGCCGGCGGCTGCTCCCCCCGCCCTCCCTTTCGGTGCTGGCTCCCGCTCCGGTGCCGCCCGGATGATCGGTGCAGCCACGCGCGAGCCCCCGGTCGACCCACGGAGGAGCCCATGTCCCACGGCCCTGACCACCCGGCTCGCGACGTCCTGCCGATCCCGGCTCGCCCGCGGCCGGGTCTGACGACGTACGACGCGAAGGACCCCGACACCTCGTACCCGCCGATCCAGCCCCTGCTCCCACACCGATCCCGAGGAGCGACTGCGGATCGCCATGGCCCGGCAGTAGCCGATGACTGGCGAGACGTCGTGAACCCCGACCCGGCGGACCGTCGCGGGTCGTGCTGCGCGCCGAGCGTAGGCGAGAGCGCCCGCGGGACATCGGCCGAGACCGGCGTGGGGCCTCCGACTCGCTCCGCTGCCGGCCCGGTCGTCGGGCTCGACCTCGTGGACGTCCCCGAGGGCAGGTTCACGATGGGCAGCGACGACCCGCGCGCCGACCCCGCGGACGGTGAGTCTCCGGCCCACTCCGTCGAGCTGCCGGCGTTCCGGATCGGCCGGCACGCCGTGACCAACGACCAGTTCGCGGCGTTCGTCGCCGCGACCGGCCACGTGACCACGGCCGAGCAGCTCGGCTGGTCCTTCGTCTTCGGCGGCCTGCTGCCCGACGACTTCCCCCCGACGCGCGGCGTGGCCGCGGCACCGTGGTGGCGACAGGTCGAGGGCGCGAGCTGGCGTTGCCCGGAGGGTCCGGCCTCCGGGGTCGACCGGCGCGGCCAGCACCCCGTTGTCCACGTCGCCTGGTCGGACGCCGACGCCTTCTGCACCTGGGCCGGGGGACGGTTGCCCACGGAGGCGGAGTGGGAGCGTGCCGCCCGCGGCGGTGTCGACGGCGCGCACTACCCCTGGGGGTCGGAGCGGGAGCCCGGCGGCGAGCACCGCATGAACGTCTTCCAGGGTTCCTTCCCGCAGCACGACACGGGCGCCGACGGCTGGGTCGGCACCTGCCCCGTCGGCACGTTCCCGCCCAACGGTTACGGGCTCCACGAGGTCACCGGCAACGTCTGGGAGTGGTGCGCCGACTGGTTCTCCCCGGCGACCTACCGGTCACGCCGCGGACGCGTCCCGACCGGGCCGGCGACGGGCACGACGAAGGTGATGCGCGGCGGGTCGTACCTGTGCCACGAGAGCTACTGCTGGCGCTACCGCGTCGACGCGCGGAGCTCGAACACGTCCGACTCCGTCGCCGGGAACGTCGGCCCCCGCCGCAGCCCCAGCGCGCCGCCGATCACAACAGGACGGGGTAGAACAACAAGACCCCCGCCGTGACGGCGAAGCCGACGAGACCCAGCAGGAGCAGCGCCGACTGGGCGCGGCGCGAACGCATCTTGCCCGAGAGCGCGGTGAAGAAGAGCACCGTCGCGAACGCCACCGTCAGCACGGTGTAGTTGTCCCCGCGCTGGTTGTTGCGCAGGGCGTCATCGAACCTCTGGTCGGCCCTCGCGTCGGTGGCGGCGGCCTCGGCCAGCTCGGGGATCGCGTACTCGTCCATCTCGAAGGGGGTCGGGGGCGCCCCGGGGTCGGTCAACCCGCCGGCGGCCTGCCATGCGTCGAACGCGCCGTCGAGCGGTTCGGGGAAGCGCGACTCCAGGGCGTTCGGCGAGCGCGTCGTCGTCGTCCTCGTTCGCCTGCAGCCACTGCGTGTACAGCGCCACCTGGATGATGCCCCGCCGGTTGGCGGCCCCTTCGAGCCGGGCGGCCTGGATGCGCGCGCTGGACGCCTCCGAGAAGGCGATGGACATGGCGCCACCCCACTTGCTTGCCTGGAAGCCCGTCCAGGCAGTGAGGATCGCCGTCACCGAGAGCAGGATCACCGCCACCAGCTCGCGCCAATCGTGCCCGGAGTGCTGGCCCGCATCGCGGGATGGGGCGGTGTCGTTCACGGGTCCTCCGTCGGGTTGGCCCGCGGCGCGGGCAGGCCGCACGCTGGTCGACTCATCGGGCGCCACCATCATGGCCAACGCCGCGTCCGCCCGCCACCACCAAGAAGGCGCCGTGGTGGAGCAGGGTTCCCGCTCGGGGCACGAGTGCACCCACGCGGCGCCCTGTTGGCGCCCTCACCATCGGCCGCACCGTCACCGACGAGGTCCGTCTCGACGTGGAGACCCGCCGGCCGCGGGGCGGCCGTCGGTGAACCTGGCGAGCGGGCTCGCGGCCGCCGCCTACCCGTCGGTCGGCGCCGACCTGCCCGCGCACCGGGCCCGCGGGCGCGGGCGGCGCCCGCTCAGCGGGGCGGGGCCACCGCGGCGTACTCGGCGGCGAGCCGGGCGCCGAGGCGCGCGTTGTTGTTGACCAGCGCGATGTTCGCGGTCAGGCTCGCCCCGCCGGTGAGCTCGACGATGCGGCCGAGCAGGTACGGCGTGGCCTCCTTGCCGTGGATGCCCGCCGCCCCCATGTCGTTGAGGGCCCGGTCGATGATGGCGTCGATCTCGTGCGCGGGGATCTCGTCGTCGGCCGGGATCGGGTTGACCACGGCGACCGCGCCGTCGATGCCCAGCCGCCACTGGGCGGCCATCATCGTCGGCGATCTCGCGGGGGTGGTCGGCCCGCAGCGGGGCCGCGTGCCCGCTGGAACGCGAGAAGAACGCGGGGAACTCGTCGGTGCCGTAGGCGACCACGGGGACCGACAGGGTCTCCAGCGTCTCGAGCGTGAGCCCGATGTCGAGGATGCTCTTCACCCCGGCCGAGACGACGGCGACGCTGGTGCTGGCCAGCTCGGTCAGGTCGGCGCTGGTGTCGAAGCTCTGCGGCGCGCCGCGGTGGACGCCGCCCAGGCCGCCGGTGACGAAGACGCGGATGCCCGCGAGCGAGGCGAGGCGCATGGTGGCGGCCACCGTCGTGGCGCCGTGACCGCCGCGCGCGACGACCCAGCGGCAGGTCGCGGACGCTGACCTTCGCGACGTCGGGGTGGCTGGCGAGCAGCTCGAGGTCGGCGGAGGCCAGGCCGACCCGCGGACGGCCGTCGAGCACGGCGATCGTGGCCGGCACCGCGCCGCCCTCGCGGACGATCCGCTCGACCTCCATGGCCATCGCGACGTTCTGCGGGTAGGGCATCCCGTGGCTGATGATCGTGCTCTCCAGCGCGACGACGGGGGCGCCGTCGCCCAGCGCCTGCGCCACTTCCTCGGTGAGCACGAGGGAGGGGTGCGGGGTGCTCATGGCGCCTCCTGGCGGGCCGTGGCGAGGGCGGTGCGGACCAGCCCCGGCGTGAGGTCGGGGCGCACGGTGTGCGGGCTGGCGAGGGTCACGGCGGCGGCCGCGTGGCCGTACCGCGCGGCATCCGCCGGCTCCTCCCCCGCGAGCAGGGCGTGGCAGAAGGCCGCCAGCATCGCGTCGCCGGCGCCGGTCACGTCCTCCACCGTGGTCGGGACCGCGGGGATGACGACGGCCTCGGCGTCGGCGCCGCTGAGGAGGGAGCCCCGCTCCCCGAGGCGCACCCAGACGTGCTGGACGCCGCGTCGGTGCAGGTGGTCGGCGGCCAGCCGCAGCTGCCGGTCGGTGCGCGTGGGCAGGCCCGTCAGGGCCGCCAGCTCGTCGCGGTTGGGCGTCACGGCGTACCAGGGCCGGTCGGCCGTGAGGGCCCCCGCGAGCAGCCCGGCCTTGGGCGCGCTGACGGGTTCGAGGATGGCGCGGACCCGCGCCGCGCCCGCGAGGTCCCGCGCGTGCTCGAGCGTCGCCGGCGCGAGGTTGCCGTCGAGCACGAGCAGCCCGGCGCTGGCGATGACGTCGCGCGCCCGGCCGACGTGGCCGGGCGTGAGGTCGTCGGTGGCGGCCATGTCGGCCACGGCCACGATCAGCTCGCCGTCCGCGTCCAGGACCGCGGTGTAGGTGCCCGTCGGCCGCGCCGAGCGCGAGACGAGCTCGGTGCGGACGCCGGCGGCGGCGGTCTGGCTGAGCAGGCTGTCACCGAGGGCGTCCCGGCCGACGGCGGCGACCAGGTGGGTGCGGGTCCCGAGCCGCGCCAGGTTCTCCGCCACGTTGCGGCCCACGCCGCCGGGCGACATCGAGCCGTGCCCCGGGTTGCTGGTGCCCCGCGCGGCGGGGGCGGCGCTCCGCGCCTTGACGTCGACGTTGGCGCCGCCCACGACCACGGCGCTCGGCCGGTCGGGCGGCGCCACGACCTGCTGCTCGCGGTCGGTGAGGTCCACCCTCGCCACTGTATGGGCGCTCCACCGTGGTGCGCAGCGTCGGCGCCGACGTGGCGGCGCAGGGTCCTGCCGTCCTCAGTCCTGGCGGACGGCGAGCAGCTGGCTCCACGTACGCGGGCCCACCACACCGTCGACGGCGAGGCCGGCCTCCGCCTGGAGCTCCCGGACCGCGGCCTCGGTCGCGGGCCCGAAGATCCCGTCGGCATCGATGCCGAGGGCCTGTTGCAGGAGCGCGACGTCGGAGCCGCGGGAACCACGGCGCAGGAGGGGCCGGTCCGACGCGTCCCCGGTGACACCCCCGCCCGAGGGGTCGTCGGGCTCGCTGGCGGCGGATCCGAGTGCCACCCGCACCGTCGCCAGCGTGAGATCCCTGCCGCCGCGCCGGGTCAGCTCGATGTGCACGTGGTCGAGGTGGGGCGAGGCGCCGGTGTACGGGCGGCCCGCCGGGCTGCGCCGCGAGTAGATGGTGCGGTCGTAGATCATCGCCTGGATGCCCAGGCCCTCGGCGTCCCCGCGAAGCGAGTCGAGCATCGCCTGCCCGGCCGGATGGGCGCCGCCGTCGACCAGGGGGAAGCCGACGTCGCAGGCCCGGCCCTCGGCGTGACAGCTCCGGGTCGAGCTGCCCCGCACGTCGCGGCAGTTGTAGATGCCGAGCGAGCTGGCCCCCTGGTCGCCGTAGGCCTCCAGGCAGCCCGCCATCAGCGCCCGCGCCCCCGGCATCGCGGCGCCGGTGCACTCGGTGGCACCCTCCCACGCCGCGAAGGTCACGGTCCGTCCCTCCCGTCCAGCCACTGCACCTCGCCGACCGGGACGTCGCTCACGTCCTCGGCCCCGTCGTCACCCAGGCCGTTGTCGTCCGGGGGGTCCTCCTGGAGTCGCTCCGACTCCGGCACCTCGGCCACGTCCCCGATGTCCGTCTCCCCCGGGGGGCCGTTCTCGTCCGTGCTGGCCTCGCTCATGTCCCCGCCTCCTCGAGCAGACGATGGGCGTCGCGCGTCTGCCGGCTGGTCTGGCTCGCGTCGACCAGGCGTCAACCGTGCGTCTGGACCGCCTCGCAGTCGGCCCGGTCCGCGCCGGGTGCGGCCGCATCCGCCCGGGTCCGAGCGGGCTACCGGATCGCTACCGGGCCCGCTACAGGACGGGCTGCAGGAGGCCCGTCAGCTCGTCGCCGGGCTCCACGCCGATCTCCCGCCACAACAGCTCGCGGTAGCGCTCGAACCTGCGCACCGCCTCATAGGTGTTGCCCTCCCTCAGGTGCGCCTGCACGAGCGCGACGACCGACGAGTGCCGCAGCGGTTCGGCGCACACCGCCGCCAGGCCGGCGCGGGTGGCGATCGCGTGCTGGCCGAGCTCGGAGGCCGACCGGCAGGCGGCCTCCAGCGCCTGGAGCCGCTGGAGGTGGAACCACTGCTGCTCATCGAGGAGCCAGTCGTCGTACCACCCGGGAAGCAGGTCCTCGGTGAGCAGGCCGAGCTGCGCTCCGTCGAGCGGCGTCGCGGCCAGCGCGAGGTCGGCGACCCGTCGGGCCTCGGTGAGGTCGGTGCTGGCGCACAGCCGGACCTCCGAGGTGCTCGCATGCACCCACCCGTCCGGGAGCTGCCAGATGGCCTGACGCAGGTTGGCGCGCGCCTTCGTCTCCAGGGTGTCCGGCCACAGCTGCATGCTCATCAGGGGCCGCGGCACCACGGGCCCCCGGACCGCGAGGTAGGCCAGCACCCTCCGGAGGGACCCGGACAGGCAGCAGTCGGGTCGGATCGACAGACGTCCGAGAACGCCTACGCGGAGGTGCTTCCAGTCCGAGCTCATGCAGTCAACCGCCCTGCGGGGAACCGAGCGGCCCGAGACGACCGCACCCCGCCCAGCCTCACTATCGCGAATGCAGCGGCCCCCGCGCAACGGTGTTCCGGGCCCTTCCGCCGCTCCTCGGGGCTCCGGAGGTGTGTCCGCCCCGGGCGGAGGGTGCGCCTCGGGCCCGCCGGGGAGGCGGTCCCGGCGTGGAAAGACGATCCGAAGACGAGTTCATGACGGCTGCGGGTGGACAGTGCAGCGATCCCGGTGGACGGCGGGGGAGGCACATCGTGGACGAGGTCGGCACGAACCGGATCCGGCTCAGGATAGACGCCGGCGACCTGCTCACGGCCGTCGGCACGGCCGAGCTGTTGCGCCCCTTCGCCGACCTCACCGTCGTGAACGCTCCCGACAACGGCACGGTCGCCGACCTGGTGCTGGTGCTGGTCGACGTCGTGGACGGCGCGGCCCTCGCCCGGATCCGCGCCGCGCACGCCCGCGACCAGCGGCCGGTCGTGCTCGTCGCGACGGTCCTCGACGAGGCCTCGGCGCTCGCGGCCGTGGAGGCCGGCGCCCGGGCGCTGGTGCGCCGGCGGGACGCCCGACCCGAGCGCCTCGCCGACCTGGTCCGCTGCGCCGCACGCGGCGAGGGCACCATGCCCGTCGACGTCGTGGGGCGGCTGCTGGACAAGCTCGGCGCGGTGCAGGTGGCGGGCACCGAGGTGCGCGTCGGCCGGCTCAGCAAGCGCGAGGCGGCGGTGCTGAGGCTGGTCTCGGAGGGCCTGGAGACGCGAGAGATCGCGGAGCAGCTGCACTTCTCCGAGCGCACGATCAAGGGGGTCATCCACGACCTGACCATGCGGCTCAACCTGCGCAACCGGGCGCACGCGGTGGCCTACGCCATGCGTCAGGGGCTCATCTGAGGAGGGATCGACATGATCCACGACGTGGACGCGGCGCTGCGCTCGCTGCTGGAGCCCCGGGCGACCGCGAACGGGGCGGAGCTCCGGTTCGACGCCCCGACCCGGGACTGGGCCGCTCAGCGGTCGTCGCCGACGCTGGACGTGTACCTCTTCGACATCCGGGAGGACCTCGACCAGCGCGCCGTCGCACGCGAGCCGGTGCTCGAGGGCGACGTCACGGTGGCGCGGCGGGTCCCGCCCCGGTTCTTCCGTCTCGCGTACCTGCTGACCGCGTGGACCAGCGTCCCGGAGGACGAGCACCGGATGCTCGCCGACGCCCTCGGCACGCTGGTGCTGCTGGACGCGGTCCCGGTCGCGCACCTCTCGGGGTGGCTCGCCGAGCAGCCCCACGTCGTCCGCCTCGAGGTGGCGCTCCCGATGGCCGAGGACCGGTCGTTGGCGGACCTGTGGACCGCGCTCGGCGGCGAGCTCAAGCCCTCGCTGGAGGTCGTGGTCACCTCGCCGGTGCACACGGTGCGCGAGGTCGCCGTGGAGGTCCCGCCGGCCCGCGAGCGCGTCGCCTCCGCGCATCCCCGCTCATGACCTCCGTGTGGGAGGCCGACGCTCCCGGGGCTGCCGGGGTCGAGGCGGCGCAGCGCGACGACCAGGCCTCGCTCGCGCACCTGCTGGGCCGGGTGGCCGTGGTGGAGGTCGCGGTGCGCGCGGCGATCGCCCGGCGCCGTCACGGCGACCCGGACCCGGGCGACCCGCTGCGAGGCGTGTACCTCTCGGACGACTACGTCTCCTGGCTGCTCGACCGGGCCCCGTCCGGAGCCGGGGCCGCCGAGGCCGCGGCGATGCGGGAACAGCTCGAGGCCGACGGCCGGCTGGCCGAGCAGCGGGGGGTGGACGTGCGGCTGCGCCGACTCACCCGCAACCTGGGACTGGACCGGCTCGAGGAAGAGCTGCTGGTCGTCGCGCTGGCGCCCATGCTGGACCGTCGGTTCGGCCAGCTCTTCGGCTACCTCAACGACGACGTCACCCGCAGGTTCGCCACGATCTCGTCGGCCAGCGAGCTGGCGCGCGGCACCGCGAGCGCCGATCCGCGCGACTGGCTGCTGCTGCAACCGGGGTCCCGGCTGGTCGGTCGCGGCCTCGTCGAGGTCACCGACGACGAGCTCCCGCTCCCCGCACGCGCCCTGCGGGTCGCCGAGCGTGTGGTCGGCTTCCTGCTCGGCGACGACAGCACGTGCCGCGAGCTCGACGGGGCCGTCGAGGACGTGGTCCCGCTGCCGCACACGGACCCCGGGCTGGCGGATGTCGAGCCGGGGGGCCTCGTGGTCGAGCAGCGTCCCGGCGCCGACGCGGCCGTCGAGGCCGCGACCTGGCTCGCCGCCCACGGCCCCGCACCGCTGGTGGTCCGGCTGGCGCCGGACGTGGCGCACGACCGCCTCACCGTGCCGCTGGTCCGGGAGGCACTGCTCACGGCGCCGGCCGCTCGTGGTCGGGCCCGTCGAGAACGCGGCGGGTCTGGGCCTGCGACAGCTGGCGGACGCGGTGCCGCGGACGGTGCTGTGGGGCCGCGGGCCCGCCCCCGACGTGGGTCTGCCGCGCCTGGTCCTCGACGTCCCCGGCGTGGAGCACCGGCGCCGGATGTGGCGCGCCCTGGCCCCGGAGCTCCCGGCGCGGGACCTCGACGCGGTGGCCCGGCAGCGCCTCGGGGCCGCGGCGGCCCGCCGGGTCCTCCGGGACGCCGGTCCCGCTCCCCTGGACCGGGCGGCGGTGGAGCGGGGCATGCGCCGGCAGGACGCGGGCATGGGCGGGCTGGCGCGCCGGGTCCGACCGGCCCACGGCTGGTCGGACCTCGTCCTGCCCGGCCCGACCACCCGGAGGCTGCGCGAGCTGATCGGGATGGTCCGCCACCGCGACGACGTGGCGGACCGCTGGGCCCTGGGCCGGGTGGGTGCGGCGCGCGGGGTGACGGCCCTCTTCGCCGGGTCGTCGGGCACCGGGAAGACCCTCGCCGCGGAGGTGGTCGCTCACGAGCTGGGCGTGGACCTCTTCACCGTCGACCTGGCACGGGTCGTCGACAAGTACGTCGGCGAGACCGAGAAGAACCTCGACCGGGTGCTGACCGCCGCGGAAGGCACCACCGGGCTGATCTTCTTCGACGAGGCCGACGCGCTCTTCGGTCGTCGCGGCGAGGTGAACGGGGGCCAGGACCGGTACGCGAACCTCGGGGTCTCCTACCTCCTCCAGCGGGTGGAGGCGGCCGGGGCGGTCGTGGTGCTGGCGACGAACCTGCGCTCACAGATCGACGACGCGTTCCTGCGCCGGTTGGACGCGGTCGTGGAGTTCTCTCCCCCGGACCGGGCCGAGCGCGAGCGGATCTGGCGGCACCACCTGGCCCGGGTGCCGGCCGGGGAGCTGGACCTGGAGTTCTGTGCCGGCGCCTTCGAGCTCAGCGGCGGCAGCATCCGCAACGCCGTGGTGGCCGCGGCGTGCCTGGCCGCCGAGGCCGGACGCCGCGTCACGATGGGCGACCTCGTCCGGGGCGTGGAACGCGAGCAGGAGAAGCTCGGCCGGCTGCGCGTGGCCGCGGACTACGGCGGCTACGCCGAGCTGCTGGGAGAGGGGTGAGCCCGTGAAGCTCTGCCCCCAGGGCCACGAGAACCGCGACGGCGCGACCCGGTGCGAGACGTGCCTGCGCCGGTTCTCGACCGCGCGGGCCGTCCTGGAGCTGCACGGTGTGCCCGAGACACCCGTGCCGGTGTGGCCGGGCAGGGTGACCGCCGTGACCATCAGCCTGGTGCAGCGCGGCGGCGCGGGCGGCGCCTGCACCGTCGCGCTCGGCGGCGAGGCGACCGCGTGGGCCGAGCTGGAGAGCCGCGTCGTCCCGGTGGAGCCCGGCTCACCGACGCCGGTGCACCTGCGCGTGCTGCCGCCCGTGGACGCCGCCGCCGGCCTGTGGAGCCTCGACCTCCGCGCCGAGGGCAGCCCCGGGGTGACCGCCGCGGACGCCGGGATCCTGCTCCAGGTCGCAACCGAACCCCGGGACCGCGCCGCCGAGCAGGATCAGGCGCAGGAGCAGGACCAGGGGCAGGATCAGGAACAGGGGCAGGAGCAGCCCGGTCCCGCTGACAACGCGTGGCTCGAGGTCGGCGGGGTGCGTCACCCGCTGGCCGCCGGGACCACGGTCGTCGGCCGCGAGCACCGCGACGACGTCGACCTCGTCTTCACCGACGAGACCATGTCGCGGCGGCACTTCGAGCTGCGCCTGGAGTCCGACGGGCCGGGGGCGGGCGTCACGCTGCGCGACCTGGACTCCACCAACGGCACGTTCGTGAACGGACGCCGGACCAGCGAGGCCCGCCTGCGGGACCACGACCAGGTGACGGCCGGGCGCTCGTCCTTCACCTTCCGGGCGGGCGCGACCTGAGGCCGACCCGCGCCACCCTGCCCCTCGGGTCGCCCCTACGCACCTAGACCGCCGCGCCGGGGCTGGCAGGCTCGGGAGGACCCGCGGAGGAGGCAGCGATGCAGGTGCTCACGACGGCGACGCACGCCCCGGCGACCCTCGGCGAGGGGCGCGCGCTCGCCGTCCGGCCCCCCGCCCGGACGCCGGCCCCCTGGACCGTGAGCACCCCCGGCGCGGAGACCCCCCACGCCCAGGGCGGGCTCTTCGACGACCTGCTCGGCAAGGCCGTCCCGGGCCTCGTCGGTGCCGCGTCCTCGCTCCTGGGCGGCGACGGCGGCGGCGCGCTCGACCAGGTCCGCGAGACAGGAGCCGCGGTGGTGCCCGGCCTCGTCCAGCAGGGCGCCACCGCGCTGGGTGGCCTCGCCGGCGGGGGCGCCGGCGAGGCGATCTCCTCGCTCGGTGGCCTCGCCGGCCAGGGCATCGGCAGCGTGATCGGTGGGCAGCAGTCGGTCGGCGAGGCGGCCGGGGGCCTCGCCCAGGCCGCGCAGCCGGCGCTGCTCGAGCTGCTGATGTCACTGCTGCAGCGCTGACCGGTGCGTCGGCAGACCCGCGCCCGCGCGACGACCGACGCGGCGTCGCCTCCCCGGTCGCCCCCGGCGTCGCCGTTCTCCGCGCTCCCCAACAGCAGCGTGGTGCGGGCCGTGCGGCTTCCCGCTCGACCCGGCCGGGGACCGTCCGCCGGCGAGCTCGGTCGGCAGCCGGATCCCTACACGCGCGCGGTGCTGCAGAGCGTCGTCGGCCGCGACCTCGGCGACGTCCGCGTGCGCGCCGGCGCGCACGAGGACGCCCGGCTCGACGCGGCCGGCGTGGACGCGCTGGCCCAGGGGCGGGACGTGCTGGTGCGACGCGACCACGACCGACCCGGCACCCTCGGCGGCCGCGCGCTCCTGCTGCACGAGCTGGTCCACGTGCTCCAGCAGCAGGACGGCCACCACGAGCCGGGAAGCCCGGCGACGTCGGCCACCGACCAGGAGGAGCAGGCCAGCCGGGTCTCCGTCGCGCTCGCGGCCCGCCCCCCGTTGCCCCCGGGGGCAGGTCTCGCCGCCGTCGACTGCCCCTCGGGCCGTCCGGCCGTCCGTTCCGGGGGGCGGCCCGTCGCGCAAGCGTGAGGGCACCAGCCAAGGGGGAGTGCGACTCGATGCCCGACTACAGCACCATGGCACCCGGCGTGTACCTCGAGGAGGTCTCCGGGACCCGCCCGATCAGCGGCGTCGGCACCGCGCTGGCGGCCTTCGTCGGCCACGCCGAGAAGGGGCCGAACCGCGCGACGTTGATCGCGAACTGGTCGCAGTTCGTCGACACGTTCGGCGGCATCAGCGAGGGCATGGCGCTGGGCCGGTCCGTCCACGCGTACTTCGCGAACGGCGGCGGAGCCTGCGTGGTGGTGCGTGTCGGCGGCGGGGAGACCGGCGCGGCCCAGGTCGCCAGCGCCACCCTCGCGACGGCGGAAGGCACCGAGGCCCTCGTGCTGACCGCCAGACAGCCCGGCGACGCCGGCAACCAGGTCACCGTGGAGGTGAGCCCGGCCGCCGGCACCGGAGGCGACGCGGGCGGCGCTACGGGCGGCGACGCTGGAGACGGTGCGGGTGACGACACCGATGACGACACTGGGGGCGACACGGGAGGCGACACGGGAGTCCCGCCCCCGGGCCCGGGCGACGTCGACGACTCGTTCGACCTGGTGCTGACGACCTCGACGGACGAGCGGGAGACCTTCGAGGGGCTCACGACGGACACGGCCCTCGCCCAGCTCCGGACGTCGACGCTGGTCACGGTGACGCCGCCCGCGACCGGGGGCGTGCTGCGCCCGGCGGACGGCTCGACCACGCTCGCCGGGGGCGACTCGGGCGAGGCCGTGACGGCGGCCGCCTTCCTCGGCGACGAGGCGCAGGGCACCGGGCTGGCGGGGCTGATCGCCCAGGACGAGGTCACGATGGTGGCCGCGCCCGACCTGGTCACGCTGCAGCGCAGCGGCGCCATGACGCCCGTCGACGTCGCCGCGGTGCAGGCCAAGATGATCGACCACTGCGACCGGCTGGGCGACCGGATGGTGATCCTCGACCCGCCGTACGCCGCCGAGGGGTCCAGCGCTCCCCTGTCGCCCCAGGACGCCGCCGCCTGGCGCGACAGCCTGCCGGGCTCGAAGTTCGCCACCGTGTACTACCCGTGGGTCCAGGCGCTCGACCCGCTCTCCGGGAGGCCGCAGGCGTTGCCGCCGAGCGGCTTCATCGCCGGGGCCTGGGCGCGCAACGACTCGGAGAACGGCGTCGGATCCGCGCCGGTGGGCCGCGTGCGCGGGGTCATCGGCCTCTCCCGCTCCGTGATCGACGCCGAGCAGGGGCTGCTCAATCCGCAGGGCGTGAACTGCCTGCGCACCTTCCGCGGGCAGGGCGTCCTGATCTGGGGCGCGCGGACGCTCTCGCCGGACAGCGAGTGGAAGTACGTCAACGTCCGGCGGCTGTTCAACTTCATCGAGGAGTCGGTGCTCGAGGGCACGCGGTTCGCCGTGTTCCAGCCCAACGACCGGGACCTCTGGGCGCGGCTGCGACGCTCCGTCGAGGCCTTCCTGCTCGGCCTGTGGCGCGACGGCGCCCTCGTCGGGGCCACCCCCGAGCAGGCGTTCTTCGTGCTCTGCAACGAGGAGACCAACCCCCCGGACCGGATCGACCAGGGCATCGTCACGCTCGAGATCGGCGCCGCGCCGGTGAAGCCGGCGGAGTTCGTGGTCATCCGGGTCCGCCAGTCCAGCGACAGCTCGTCCGTGAGCGAGTGAGGAGCCACCATGTCCCTGGCCGCAGGCGACGTGCTCGCCAGCTACGCCTACGAGTTCGAGGTCGAGGGGATCTCGATCGCGCAGTTCGCCCAGGTCTCCGGGGTCTCGGGCTCGATCGGCGTGATCGAGCACCGGGCGAACGGCAAGGGTGGCAAGCCCATCGTGAAGAAGCTGCCCGGTCCGGTCAGCTTCGGCGACATCACGCTGCGCAAGGGCCGCACCCTGAGCAACGCGCTGTGGGAGTGGTTCAAGCAGGTGCAGGACGGGCAGATCAACGACGCCCGGAAGAACGCGAGCATCGTGCTGTTCGACTACGAGCACGGCGAGGTGGCGCGGTACAACCTGGTCAACTGCTGGATCTCGCAGGTGCGGCTCGGCGAGCTGAGCGCCGGCTCGAGCACGGCCCTGATCGAGGAGGCGGTCATCGTCCACGAGGGGATGGCACTGGCGTGACCACCCTCGAGCACTCCCCCGTCGGCGACCTGGCCACCCGGTTCGACTTCGAGCTGCCCACCGGCTACGTCGACCCGGACGGCGGGGTCCACCGGCGAGGCGTGATGAGGCTGGCGACCGCCCGGGACGAGATCCTGCCGCTGCGCGACCCGCGCGTGCGGGACAACGGCGCCTACCTCGCGATCCTCCTGCTCTCGCGGGTGGTCGAGCGGATCGGCGACGTCGAGGACGTGACCCCGGGCCTGGTGGAGAACCTCTTCGCCGGAGACCTCGACCACCTGCAGCGGCTGTACTCCCGCCTCAACCGGGGCGGGGACACCACACTCGAGGTGCGCTGCCCCGGCTGCGGTGAGGAGTTCGCGGTGGACACCACCGCTGATGTCCCGGGGGAATGGTGATGGAGGCCAGCGACACGCTGGTCTCCGAGCTCGTCCACCTCGGTGCCCGGGTGCACTGGCCTCTGGGTGAGCTGCTCGATCTCGACCACGGGACACGTCGCCTCCTGATCGCCGAGCTGGAGCGCACCGATGGTTGACGAGGCGTCGCGCCCCCGGGGCGGTCAGGGCGCCGCCGCTTCGGGGCCAGCCACCCCCCGGCGCCCGCCTTCCCTCCCCACCAGCGGGTTCGTCGGCGGGCTCCGGGGCAGCGACCCGCGGGTCGCCCTCCCCCGGGCGGTGGCCCGACCGCGGCTCGTCGACCCGGTCCGGCTCCGCCCGATGGTGCGGGTGACGGAGGCGGGGACCCGCCCGGGCCGGCCTCCCCCGCTCCCCGGGCCCCCCTCGGCCATCCCCTTCTCCACCGTCCCCTCCTCCCTCGGCGCGCATCCCCCGGCCGACGGGTCCGGTCGGACGACGCGGCGGGGGCCGGTGCGCGAGGAGCGGGCTGCCCCGCGGTCCCGGCACGAGGAGCCGGCTGCCCGGCGGTCCGGGCGCGAGACGGTGGCTGCCCCGCGGTCCGGGCGCGAGACGGTCTCCCCGACACCGCCCTTGGCGCGCCCGCCCCTGCCAGCCTCACCGCCGCCCTCGTACCCCCTGGTACCGCCGCAGGCGGGTGCCGACGCAGCGCGCCGCGCCGCGCCGGCCGCAGGGCCGACCACCTCGGCAACCCCGGCGGCACCGGCGGCCCCGGCGGCACCCACAGCACCGGCAACGTCGGCCTCATCGACGACGCCGCAAGTGCCGCCAGCGCCGGCAGCAGCGCCGGTGGAGCAGCATTCGCCGACCGAGGTGCGGGCCGGCAAGAGCGCCGTGCCCGGGGTGCCCGCGCAGCCCGAGCCCGCCGTACCGGCAGCAACCGCGGCGTCCGAGGCAACCGCGACACCCGCCGCGCCCGACGCCCACGCCGCCCACGCCGCCCACGCCGCCCACGCCGAACCTGCCGAACCTGCCGCGGCCGCGGGGCCCGTGGCCCCCGCAGCACCCGCCCCGACCGCGAGGCCCGTGGCACCCGTGGCACCGGCGGCACCCGCCGCGACGGCCTGGCCCGCGGCCTCCGTGGTACCCGTCGTACGCGGCGCGGCGGCGGACCGGGTCACCGGTCGCCACACCGCGCGGGCGACCTCGACCGCCGACGTGGTGCACCTGCCCGACCGGCACGGCCCGGTGGGTCAGCCAGCGGCCGACGCGTTGCTCGCCCACGAGCTGGTGCACGTGCAGGCGCGCCGGACGAACCGGAGCACCCCCGAGGCCGCGCCGGCGGGCGCCGACGCCGAGGAGCGGCTGGCCCGGTCCGTGGAGGAGCGGGTCCGACGCGGCCGTGAAACCGCCCCACGCGTGCTCCGTGCCCCGGTTGACGGGCGGCGGCGGTCCGACCCGGCCGGGTCCCCGGATCCCGAGCCGGCGTTTCGCCACGACCCGGGTGCCACCGACGGGACGCGGCGGCCGCCCGGGCACGCGGCGCCCAAACCCTTGCCTATCGCCGGCCCGGCGCCCGAGCAGAACGGTTTCGCCCCGGCGGCACCGGCAGCGGAGCTCGTCGCCCAGGTGCCCGCGGGCGTGGGCTCGCCGGGCGCCGAGTCCACCGGGCAGCGGCACGGGAGCGCGGTGTCGGCCACCACGCCGGCGTCCCCCACCACGGCGGTGTCGCGCGCGGCCGAGGCCCCGCGCCCCCCGGACGACACCCCGGCAGCGAGCGACCAGCAGGTCGAGCGGTTGGCGCGTCTGGTCCAGGACCGGCTCCGCGACGAGGTCCTGGTGGCCCTCGAGCGCGCGGGCGGCCACATCGACCTGAGGCGGTGGTGACGTCGTGGAGGATCCCGCGCTCAGCCTCCGCTTCGACGTCGTCGTGGACGGCCTCGGCGGCTCGACGCCGCTCGGCAGCTTCACCGGCTGCCAGGGCCTCACGGCGGAGTACGAGGTGATGGAGTACCCCGAGGGCGGCGAGAACGGCTACGTCCACCGCATCCCCGGCCGGATGCGCTACCCCAACCTGGTGCTCAGCCGGGCGCTCGACGGGTCGTCCGGGACGGTGGCCGCGTGGTTCGCCGAGCAGCAGGAGACCGTGGAGCGCACGACCGCGGTGGTCACCGCCTACGACCCGGCGGGGCAGCGCGTGGCCAGCTGGGCGCTGCGGGGGGTGTGCCCCGTGCGCTGGACCGGGCCGTCCTTCAACGCCGCCGGGAGCGGGGTCGCGACCGAGACGTTGGAGCTCGCCCACCACGGCTTCAGCCAGGAGGAGGGCTGATGGTCGCGACGCTGAGCGTCTCGAGCACCGGCGCCGTGTCGGCGACGGTGACGGCCGCCCGCTACGACCGCGCGACGCTGAGCCTCAAGGACAGCGGCGAGCAGCCGCTGCCCTGCCAGTTCAACCCCACGGAGTACTCGATCACGCGGTCGGCCACCTGGCGGCGGTGGCTCTCCGTGGGCTCGGCATCGGCGGCGCGCGCCCAGTTCGTCGGCGCCGACCCCGCATCGATGGGACTGGACCTCTTCTTCGACTCGCGGCAGGACGGGTCGCCTCCGGTCTCCGAGGCGGTCAACCGCCTGCTGTCGTGGACCCAGCCCACGGATCGGTCCATCCAGCAGAAGCACCCGACGCCCCCGGTGGTCGTCTTCGAGTGGGGTGCCGCGGCCACGTTCGACGCCTACCTCTCCTCGGTGACGGCACGCTTCGTGCTGTTCCGTCGCGACGGCTCCCCCATCCGGGCCCACGTCTCGCTCCAGCTCCAGGAGATCCCCGCCCCCCTGCCGGCCACGAACCCCACCTCCGGTTCCGACGTGGCGCTGCGTCGGCGCACGCTCGCCGCCGGGGAGACCCTGCCGCTCGTCGCCTGGCAGGAGTACGGGCGCGCCGACGACTGGCGCGCGATCGCCGAGGCCAGCGGGATCGACGACCCGAGCCGGCTGGCCCCCGGCACCGTGCTGGTGATCCCGGAGCAGAGCACGGGAGAGGGAAGGCGATGAGCCAGAGCCACTCGGCGGTGCCCCGGCTGGTCGTGGACGGGCGTGCCCTGGACCCCGTGCTGGCGGCGACCGTCACGCGCGTCGAGGTCGACGAGCGCGAGGGCCTGCCGCACATGCTCACCCTCGTCCTGCGCGACACCGATCGCGACGTCGTCGACCGGGCCGGGCTCTCGATCGGCTGCCGGGTGGAGGTGCATGCCGGGCCGCTCGGCGCCTCCTCGACCGAGCGGCTCGTGTGTGCCGAGGTGCTGGCCCTCGAGGCGGACTACTCCGAGCGCGCGAGCACGGTCACGGCCCGCGGGTACGACGTGTCGCACCGGCTGCACCGTCAGCCCCGGACGCGGTCCTGGGTGGACGTGACCGCCGCCGACGTCGTGCGGCGGGTCGCCGAGGACGCCGGCCTCGACGTGGGCCGGGTCGACGACCCCGGAGTGGTCCACGAGCACCTCACCCAGCTCGAACGCACCGACTGGGACTTCGTGACCGCGCTGGCCCGGGACCTCGGCCGGGTGCTGCGCGTCGCCGGCGAGCAGGTCGAGCTGGTCCCCCGCGAGCAGGCCACCGCGGCCCCCGAGCCGGGCGACCTCTCCGCGGACCGTCCCGGCCAGCTCGTCCTCGGCGCCACCGTCGAGTCCGTCGAGGCCCGCGTCACCGCGGCCGAGCTGCCGGGGACCGTCGAGGTGCGCGGCTGGTCGGCCGAGACCAAGGAGCCGGTCGTCGGGTCCGCACCCGTCGCCGCGCCCGGCGTCGACATCGGCCCCGACCCCGCGCGGCTCGCCGACGGCTCCACGGTGCGCGTCGTCTCCGACCGGGCCGTCGCCACCCAGCAGGAGGCGGACGCGCTGGCGACCGCCCTCGCCGAGGAGGCCGGCAGCACGTTCGCCCGCGCTCGGGTGGCGTGCCAGGGCGACCCCGCGCTGCACGCCGGGCGCCCCGTGAGCCTCGGCCTGGTGGGCCCGGTCTTCAGCGGACGCTGGACGGTGACGGCGGCGCTGCACACCTTCGACGCCGACGGCTACCGCACCACGCTCGACCTGGGCGCCTCGCCGCCACATGCCCGACCAGCCCCGCGTCGCGAGGCTCGGGGGGCCGCCGTGCAGGGCCCCGTCCCGGGCGTCGTGACCGACGTGGCGGACCCCGAGGCGCGGGCCCGCGTGCGGGTGGGCCTGCCCTGGCTCTCGGACGAGTACGTCAGCGACTGGGCCCGGGTGGTCTTCCCGGGCGCCGGACCCGACCGGGGGCTCGTCGCCGTCCCCGAGGTCGACGACGAGGTCCTGGTGGACTTCGAGCAGGGCGACGTACGCCGGCCCTACGTGCTGGGTGGCCTGCACAACGGGGTCGACGTGCCGCCGCTCGAGGGCGGGGACGCCGACGAGAACGCCGGCGAGATCCGTCGCCGCGGCCTCGTCTCCCGCTCGGGGCACCGGGTCGTGCTCGAGGACGACACCGCGGCACCGGGCATCCATCTCGTCACCGGGCAGGAGAACGTGCGGATGCTGCTCGACGACGACACGACGCACCTGACGATCGAGGCCAAGGGCGACGTCTCGGTCACGGCGGGCGGCACCGCCACGGTCAGCGGGCGCTCCGTCCGGGTCACGGGCGACCAGGAGGTCGCCCTCGAGGCGCCGACCATCAGCGTCGAGGCGGGGGGCCGGCTCTCCCTGCGCGGAGGGACGGTCGAGATCAACTAGCCAGCCGACCAGTCGAGTGCGGTCGGCACGGATCCACCAGGAGGAGCGATGGGCACCCCAGCGGCTGTCGAGGGCGACCGCATCGTCGGCGTCTGCGCCGGCCACCTGGTCCCGTCGCCGACCGGGCCCGTGCCCGCTCCGCCGCTGCCCTTCGCCGCGCCCGTGCTCGAGCAGCTCGCGACGTCGGTACGCATCGGTGGTCGCCGCGCGGCCGTCGTGGGGTCGGCCGGCGTGAACTCGATGAGTCCGCACGCCGGTCTCGCCGACGCCTTCGCCGCCCCGCTCGCCCAGCGGGGCACGGTGACGGTCGGGTGCACGACGGTGCTGATCGAGGGGCGACCGGCCGCCGCGACCGGTGCGCGCTGCCAGCTCTGCCTGACGCCCGCCGGGACCCTGCAGGGCAGCGTCCTCACGGTGCTGGTCGGGGGCGGTCCCGGTGGCTGACGTGGACTTCCTCGGCGCCGGGCCCGCCTTCCCGGTCGAGACCGATCCCGGCGGGGCGGTGCGGATGCTCTCCGGCGTGGACAAGGTCGAGCAGAGCCTGCGGCTGATCCTGGCGACCCGGCGCGGGGAGCGTCCGATGCGACCGGAGTTCGGGTGCGCTGCCCACGAGCTGGTGCTGGCGCCGGCCGGGAGCCCGAAGACCATCGGCGCCGTCTGTCGGGCGGTCGAGGAGGCGCTGACCCGCTGGGAGCCGCGGGTGGCCGTGCAGAAGGTGAGCGCGGCGCCCACCGATGCGGAGGGCGAGCTCCTCGTGGAGGTGGACTACGTGGTCCGCGCCACGAACGACCCCCGCAACCTCGTGCATCCGTTCTACGCGATCCCGCCCGAGCTCCCGCGGCCCCACGGGGGTGAGGCATGAGCATCCCCGTCCCCCGCCTCGACGACCGGACCTTCCAGGACCTGGTCGACGACGCGAAGCGCCGCGTCGCCGACTACTGCCCCGAGTGGACCGACCACAACGTCTCCGACCCCGGCGTGACGCTGATCGAGCTCTTCGCGACGATGACCGAGGAGGTCATCTACCGGCTGAACCGAGCCCCGACCGGCATGCTGCTGACGTTCATGAACCTCATCGGGATGCGGCTGCAGCCGGGCCGACCCGCCCGGACCGGGCTCACCTTCTGGCTGGCCGCTCCGGCGAAGCTCTGGGAGTCGGCGGAGGACCTGCACGTCGTCTCCGGCCCGGGCGTCGAGGTGCTCACCGAGCGACCGGCGGCGGGGGGCGCACCGGTCAGCTTCCGCACCACCGCCGAGCTCCGCTTCCCCCGGGCCGAGGTGATCGGCAGGTACCTGGGCCCGGCGGACGGCGACGCCTCCGCCACGCCCGTCCGGGTCGAGGGGGCGGCCGCGGTGCCGATCTTCGGCGCGGGCGCGCCGCGACCCGGGTCCTCGTTCCTGCTCGAGCTGGCCCGCCCGCTGCCGGGGTGCGCGATCCGGCTCGAGCTGGCCTGCGAGCCGAACCGCGGCACGGGCGTGGAGCCGGACGACCCGCCGCTGGCGTGGGAGGCGTGGGCACGCGGTCGGTGGCAGCCCTGCGAGGTGGACCGGGACACGACGGGCGGGCTGAACCGGGAGGGGGCGGTCTTCGTGCACGTGCCCCTCGACCACGCCGACGTGGTGCTGCCCCGGACCACGTCCTCGAGCTGGCTGCGGTGCCGCGTACGGCGCTCGCGTCCCGACCAACCCGCCTACGAGGAGTCACCCGTGGTCGGCGAGGTCAGCGCGCAGACGATCGGGGTGACCGTGCCCGCCACGCAGACCGACGTCGTGGTCCGCGACGAGGTGATCGGGGTCTCGGACGGCACCTACGGCCAGCCGCCCTTCACGGTCCGCCACGCGCCCCTCGTCGAGGACGGCTCGGGCGGCCCCCTGCTCCTTGCCGGCGACGACCCCGAGCCCTGGCGGCCCGTGACCGACCTCCGCGCCAGCGGCGAGCACGACCGCCACTACCTGGTCGACCGGGTCGGCGGTGAGATCCGGCTCGGCGTCGCCGTGCGCGAGACCGACGGGACCACGCGCCGGTACGGCCTGGTCCCGCCCGCGGCGGCGCCGCTGCGGATCCCGGAGTACCGCGTCGGGGGCGGGGTGCGCGGCAACGTGCGGGCGACGGCGGTGCACGTCCCCCGGTCACCGTTGCCCGGCGTGCGCCGAGTGGAGAACCGCCATCCGGCCGCGGGCGGCCTGGACCCCGAGACGGTCGACCAGGCGGTCGCCCGGGTGCCGCTCTTCCTGCGCCAGCGCAGCAGGGCCGTGACCGTCTCGGACTTCGCCGACCTGGCCCGCGAGGCCGACGTCTCGGTGGCCCGCAGCCACGCGCTGGCCGCCGGAGACCCCCGGACGTCGATCGGCGTGCGGGTCCTGGTCGTCCCCGAGCTGCCCACCGGGGTCGGCGTCGACGCACCGATCCCCGAGCCCGTCCTCTCGGATGTGCCCGAGACCCTGGAGCGGGTCTCGCACTACCTCGACGAGCGGCGGATGGTCGGCGTCCACGTCTACGTCAGCCCGCCGGCGTACGTGCCGGTGCGGGTGCGGGCGCGCCTGCGGGCCCGACCCTCCGCGGACCCCCTCCAGGTCCAGCGCGCCGCGCTCGGCTCGCTCCACGGACTGCTGCACCCCCTGACCGGCGGCGAGGACGGCCGCGGGTGGCCCTTCGGGGTCGACGTCCAGGTGGGCGACGTCTACGCCGCGCTCCACCGCGTGCCGGGGGTGCAACGGGTGCTCGACCTGACCCTGCACCAGCCGGACGACGCCGAGGTCGGGACGCTCGACGTGCCGTCCAACGCCCTGCCCCTCAGCCTCGAGCACGCCGTGGAGCTGGCATGAGCATCGGGTGGCCGGGCGAGCCGGTGCGGCGGCTCCCCATGTTCGAGCAGCTGCCCGCGGTGTTCCGGGACCCCGAGCGGTTCCGGCCACGACAGGTCGACGGGTCGGGGATGGCCGAGGCCGGGCGCTGGATCACCCCGGAGCACATGGTCGAGCAGGGGGTCAGCGACGAGCGGGTCCGGGCCCTGCAGGCGGCCCTCGCCGAGGCGCGGCACGACCCCGGGCCGGCCGACGGCGAGTTCGGCCCCCGGACCTCGGAGGCGGTCCGGGCCCTGCAGCGCCAGCGCGGCCTGGTCGTGGACGGCGTCATCGGCCCGCAGACCATGGCGGCGCTCACGGCCCCCTTCCTGCAACGGTTCCTCGAGGGCCTGGAGGGAATGCTCGGCCCGGTGCACCAGACGCTGGACAACCTGCCGGCGTACGCGTCCGTGCCCACGGCGCCCGGCGGCGTCCTCGAGTGGCTGGCCTGGGTCGTCGGCGCCGACTCCGTCGACGACTGGGACCGGCCGCACCAGCGGCGCGCGGTCTCCCAGGCGCTCGACCTTCACCGCACGGCGGGCACCGTGCCCGGGATCGCCGCGGCCGTGGCCCTCCAGCTCGACCTCCCCGTCGAGGAGGTGGAGGTCGCCGACCAGGGCGAGACCTCGTGGGACACCGACCCGGACGCCGAGCTGGTCACCACGCCGGACCCCGTGCTGACCGTCGTCGTCCCCGCGGGCAGCGTCGACGCCGGCGGCCAGGACCTGGTGCGCCTGAGGCAGTCGCCTGGCCGACTCGCTGCCGGTGGGCTACGAGGTGACCTTCGTCTTCCGCGAGCCCGCGGCGGACGCCGTCGCGTCGCCGGCGTCCCCGGCGCCGGGACCGCCGCCGTGAGCACCGCCGAGCTGACGCTGAGCCCTCCGGACGCCGCGCTGGTGCCCGGGTCCGTCTTTCACGGGACCCTCACCGTGCGGAACACCGGTCCGGAGGTGGAGCAGTACACGCTCGCGCCCGCCGGCGGGCTCGCCGCGTGGACCCGACCGGTGGACGCGCAGCTGAGGCTGTGGCCGGGCGACACCGGCACGGTGGAGGTCCGGGTCGACCTCCCGCGCGCCTCGACGCCGCCCGCAGGCGCGACCACCGTCGGCGTCACCGCTCGGTGCGGGGACGGCACGGTGGCCGCGGCCGAGGAGGCGGCCGAGGTCGCCCCGTTCGCGGAGCTCGCCGTGCTGCCGCCCGAGCCGCACGCGCTGTGGACGGCGCGCCGGGCGCTGGTCCACGTGGTCGTGGTCAACCGTGGCAACGTCGGGCTGGCGGTGCACCTGCGCGCGAGCGATCGCGAGGGCCAGCTGGCCTGGACCGGGCGGCCGCACGGCGAGCAGCGCTCGCTGGGCCCGGGCGAGTCGGTGCGGTGGCCGGTGGGCCTGACCCTGCGCAAGGTGCGGTGGCTCGGCCGGGAGGTGCCGCTGCAGTACACCGCCGCGGCGAGCGCCCCGCCGGTGGCCGGCGCGCCGCCGGAGGGCGTCGCGTCGGGGTCGCTGACCCAGCTGCCGCTGGTGCGGCGATGGTGGCTGGGTCTGGCCCTGCTCCTCGTGGTCCTCGCCGCCTTCGCGGGCCCGGAGCTGGCCGTCCTCGTCGGCTTCCTCCTGGCGCTCCTGCTCCTGGTCGTGATCCTCGTCCGCTACGCGAGGGTGGTGCAGGGCGGCCGAGCGCCGCCCGGCGTCCCGGGCGGCGGTTCCTGACCGCCGTACCGGGGACGCCCGCCGGTCAGGGGGCGGCGCGGTACGCCGCCAGGGCGTCCCGGGCGTTGTCGCGGCGCTCCCGGAAGACGGCCTGCACCTGAGGGTCGGTGCGAGGCCGCCGGGAGCGCTGCTGGCCCTCCTCCGGCTCGGTCAGGATGCTGCCGGGCCGCTCGAACCCGTAGACCACCTCGTCGGCCGCCTCGTCGACGCTCACGCCGGGGCGGGAGAGGACGTCCTCGACGGAGCGGAAGCCTCCGCCGCGGAGCTCGGTGACCAGGTAGTCGATCTGCGCGTCCATGTCGAAGAGCACGTCGAGCCCGGTGACCCCGTCGTGCTCGTGCTCGAACAGGCCGCTGCGGCGCCCGGCGTACGTCCACTGCGCCAGGCCGACACCCGGGCGTCGCGGGCCGCGGCCCGCGCTCGCGCTGCGGTCCCGGATCTCCTCCGGGGTGAACACGTGGTCGGCGCCGTCGAAGCCGGGCGCCTCGAGGGTCCGACCTCGGTCACCCTCGATCGAGTAGGGCACGACGCCGGACTCGGACTCGAGGTTGCCGACGATCCCGGCCGCGGCCTCGGGCGAGTAGCCGTACTCGTCCACCAGCCGACCCACGACGTGGGCCTGCCGCGCGGCCAGGCCCTCGGCGCGCCAGTCGCGCGCCCCCGCCGGCAGGGCTCCGGCGGCGCCACCGGCCCCCGGCGCTCCGCCGCCACCCCCGGCCCCCGGCGCTCCGCCGAGCAGACGGGAGAGCGCCTCGCGCGTGGCGGGCCCGACCAGGCCGTCGTCCGCGAGCCCCTGCGCGCGCTGGAGCGCGAGCACGGCGGCCTCGGTGCCGGGGCCGAAGATCCCGTCGGCGGGGCCGCAGGGGAAGCCGGCGGCGGTCAGGTCGGACTGGAGCGCACGCACGGCCTCCCCGCGGTCGCCGCGTCTGAGCAGTGCCATGTCGTCCTCGCGAAGGGTCGGCCGGCCTCAGCCGGCCGGCGGGTTGTACTCCCAGTGCCACGGCTCCGCGTCGTACGGGTAGAACCCGAAGCGCTCGGCGTTCCGGTCGAGCCACCGCCACGCCTCGGTGCCGCGCTGCTCGTCGACGTTGCTGCTGTTGATCGAGGACCCCATCCAGCAGTCGACGGCGCGACCCGAGTGGTGCGGACTGCCGCCGGGGCGGGCCACCCAGCGGCGGGCTGCCTGCTCCGACCCGTACCGCTCGACCGCGCGGTCGAAGGCGCGCTGCTGCTGCGCGACGGAGCGGTGGCCCGACATCGGCTCGAGCAGGGGCGCGGCGATCCCGTCGGCGCGCGCCGCGGCGGTGAGGGCCGCCCAGGCCTCGGCCGCGAGCCGGTGCAGCACGACGGAGCGTCCGCCGTGACCGCTCACGGTGACCCGCTCACCCGCCTCGGGTTCGGACTTGTCGGTGATCCGCCCGCCCCCGGGGTCCTCCACCGCCGCCGGCACGAAGCCTCCGGGCGGTGCCGGTGGCGGCGGCGTGGGTGGCGGGGCGGGCGGGGCGGTCCCGGCCAGCGCGGCCCACGTCTGCGGCCCGACCACGCCGTCCGCGTCGAGGCCCCGGGCCGCCTGGAACGCCGTGACCGCGGCCTCCGTCGCGGGCCCGAAGACGCCGTCCACGGCGCCGACCGGGAAGCCGGCGGCCGTGAGGTCGGTCTGCAGCTGTTGGACCTCGTCGCCCCGGGAACCCTTGCGCAGCACCGTCATCTCGGGCCTCCTCGACACCGACCATGCTTCGCGCGGCCGGGGGGCCTGGCCATGCCCACAGGGGCAGCCGTGCGGCCAGACGGGCGCGAGCGACCGTCCGCCCGAGCCCGAGCCCTCCGGGGTGCTGCGCGCAGTCGGCGCGGGCCCCGCCCGGCCCGCCGGTCACGACCGCAGGATGTCGTCGTCCTCCGAGGAGTCCTCCTCGCCGTGGGCGAGCACCGCGCGGCCGGCCTCGAGCCGGGCGGCGGGGACGCGGAAGGGCGAGCACGAGACGTAGTCGAGCCCGGCGCCGTGGAAGAAGCGGATCGAGTCCGGGTCGCCGCCGTGCTCGCCGCACACGCCGGCCTTGAGCCCCGGGCGGGTGGCGCGAGCCTCGCGGGTCGCGATGTTCACCAGCCGGCCCACCCCGTCGACGTCGAGGCTCTCGAAGGGGGAGGCGGTGAACACGCCCTTGTCGAGGTAGGCGGCGAAGAACGCCGCCTCCACGTCGTCGCGGCTGAATCCCCAGGTCGTCTGCGTCAGGTCGTTGGTGCCGAACGAGATGAAGTCGGCCTCCTCCGCGATGCGGAAGGCGGTGAGCGCCGCGCGCGGCAGCTCGATCATGGTCCCGATCGGGATGTCGAGCGGGACCCCCTCGGCCGCGGAGACCTCCTCGAGGATCCGGGTCGCCTCGTTGCGCACGAGGTGCAGCTCCATGAGCGACCCGACCAGCGGCACCATGATCTCGGGCTTCGGGTCGTGGCCGCCCTTGATGAGCTCGGCAGCGGCCTCGGCGACCGCGCGGATCTGGCCGGCGAACAGGCCGGGGACGACGAGCCCGAGGCGTACGCCGCGCAGGCCCAGCATCGGGTTCGACTCGTGCAGTCGGTTCACCGCCGCGAGCAGCTTCACATCCTCCTCGCTGGGCGTTCCCTGCTCCTCGGCGCGCGCGACCCGGACCATCAGCTCCGGCCGGTCCGGCAGGAACTCGTGCAGCGGGGGGTCGAGCAGCCGGATCGTCGTCGGGAGCCCGTCCATCGCGGTGAGCAGCTCGAGGAAGTCCGCCCGTTGGGGCGGCAGGAGCGCGGCGAGCGCCTCGTCGCGCTCGGCGGCGGACTCGGCGAGGATCACCCGCTCGATCAGGACGCGCCGCTCGCCGAGGAACATGTGCTCGGTGCGGCACAGGCCGATGCCCTCGGCGCCCATCCGGCGCGCCCGCAGGGCGTCGTCCCCGGTGTCGGCGTTCGCCCGCACCTCCATGGTGCGGACCTTGTCGGCGTGGCAGAGCAGGCGGTCGACGGCCTGGATCAGCTCGGCCGTGCCCTCGTCGACGCCCTCGAGCGCCGGCTCGAGCCCCTCCTCGAGGTACCGGACCACCGGCGAGGCGACCACCGGGATCTGCCCGAGGAAGACCTCCCCGGTGGACCCGTCGACGGAGAGCACGTCGCCCTCCGCCACCGCCACGCCCTCGGCGGTGGCGACGCGGGCCTCCTCGTCGACGTCGAGCGCCTCGGCGCCGCACACGGCCGTCTTGCCCATCCCGCGGGCCACCACCGCCGCGTGGGACGTCTTCCCGCCCCGGCAGGTGAGGATGCCGGTCGCCGCGATCATCCCCTCGAGGTCCTCGGGGTTGGTCTCCTTGCGCACCAGGACGACGGACTCGCCCCGGGCCACCCAGTCGGCGGCGGTCGCGGAGTCGAAGACGACCTTGCCCGAGGCCGCCCCCGGCGAGGCCGCCATGCCGCGCGTGAAGAACGTGCGCTCCGCCTCGGTGTCGAACTGCGGGAACATGAGCTGGGCCAGCTGCGCCCCGCCCACCCGCTCCAGCGCCTCGTCCATGGTGATGAGCTGTTCGTCGACGAGCTGCGTGGCGATGCGCAGCGCGGCGGCGGCCGACCGCTTGCCGACCCGCGTCTGCAGCATCCAGAGCTTGCCCCGCTCGACGGTGAACTCGATGTCGCACAGGTCGCGGTAGTGGGTCTCGAGCCGCCGCATGATCTTGCGCAGCTCCGCATACGAGCTGGGGTCGAGCCGCGCGAAGTCGTCCAGCGACAGGGTGTTGCGGATGCCGGAGACGACGTCCTCACCCTGCGCGTTGGAGAGGTAGTCGCCGTAGACGCCCTGCTTGCCCGTCGAGGGGTCCCGGGTGAAGCAGACCCCGGTGCCCGAGGTCTCGCCGAGGTTGCCGAAGACCATCGTGCAGACGTTCACGGCCGTGCCGGCGTCCTCGGGGATGCGCTCGCGGCGGCGGTAGATGCGGGCGCGGTCGGTGTTCCAGGACTCGAAGACCGCCCGGACGGCGAGGTCGAGCTGCTCGCGGGGGTCCTGCGGGAAGCTGCGCCCGGCCTGCTCCTCCACGACGGTCTTGAAGTCCTCGACCAGCTGGCGGAGGTCGTTCGCGTCGAGCTCGAGGTCGTTCGTCGCCTGCCTGGCCTCCTTCGTGGCGTCGAGCACCCGGCTGAACGCCTCCCCGTCGATGCCGAGCACGGTCTTGCCGAACATCTGGATCAGCCGCCGGTAGGAGTCCCACACGAACCGCTCGTCGCCGGATGCCTCGATGAGGCCCTTGGCGGAGAAGTCGTTGAGACCGACGTTGAGCACCGTCTCCATCATCCCGGGCATCGAGTACCTGGCCCCGGACCGCACGCTCACCAGCAGCGGGTCGACCGAGTCGCCCAGCCGGCGCCCGACCTCGTCCTCGAGGCTGCGCAGCGCCATGGTGACCTGCACGCGCAGGTCGTCCGGCAGGCGGCCGTGCTTCAGGTAGTGCCGGCACGCCTCGGTCGTGACGATGAACCCCGGTGGCACCGGCAACCCGAGCCGCGTCATCTCGGCGAGGTTGGCACCCTTGCCCCCCAAGAGGTCCTTCTGGTCCCTGTCGCCCTCGTCGAACTGGTAGACGAGCTTGTCCATCGGTGTCACAGCCTTTCGATTGCAGTGCGGCGTTGAAGCAGGAGGACCGGCCCCGGAGGGGACGCCGGTCAGGTGGCGTGGCGGCGCACCTTGTCCAGGGCGTGGTCGCTGCTGACCTCGCGGACGGTGCCGCTGCGCGAGCGCATCACCAGCGACCGGGTGCGGGCGCCGCCACTGGAGTAGCGGACTCCCGGGAGCAGGTCGCCGTCGGTGATGCCGGTCGCGACGAAGAACGTGTTGTCGCTGCCCACCAGGTCGTCGAGCAGCAGCACCCGATCGAGGTCGTGGCCGGCCTCGAGGGCCTTGCGACGCTGCTCGTCGTCCTCGGCGTAGAGGCGCGCCTGGATCTCGCCGCCGGTCGCCTTGAGCGCGCAGGCGGTGATGACCCCCTCGGGAGTCCCCCCGACCCCCATCAGGACGTCGATCCCCGAGTCGGGGCGTGCCACGGCGATCGAGACCGCCACGTCGCCGTCCGGGAAGATCTTGATCCGGGCGCCCTCGGCCCGCAGGCGCGCGATGAGCTCGGCGTGCCGCGGCCGGTCCAGCACCGCCACGGTCACGTCCGAGACCGAGCCCCCCTTCGCGTCGGCCACCACCCGCACGGTGTCCTCGGGCGGCGCCAGCACGTCCACCTTCCCGGCGGCCTCGGGGCCCACGACGAGCTTGTGCATGTAGAAGACGTCCTTGGGGTCGTACATGGACCCCCGGTCGGCAGCCGCGATGACGGCGATGGCGTTCGGCGCGCCGTTGGCCAGCAGCGTCGTGCCGTCCACGGGGTCGACGGCGATGTCCATCGCCGGCCCCGTCCCGTCCCCGAGCTGCTCCCCGTTGTGCAGCATCGGCGCCTCGTCCTTCTCTCCCTCGCCGATGACCACGATCCCCTGCATCTCCACCCCGGAGAGCACCTGGCGCATGGCGTCGACGGCGGCGCCGTCCCCGCTCTCCTTGGCGCCGAGCCCCGCCCAGCGACCCGCCGCCATGGCGGCGGCCTCCGTGGCCCGCATCAGGTCGAGCCCCAGGTTGCGGTCCGGCAGCTGGTAGGGCCTGTCGGATGCCGATGCTGACGTCATGTCGCGCCTCTCGTCTGAGGAGTCCGGTCGGGCTGTCGCACCGGCGCGGGTCGCCCGGTGCGGTGGAGGCCCCAGCTGCTCGCCCGAGGTCCCGGGCGAGCAGCTGCGGCGGCGTCGTGCGCTCAGGCCCGGGCGGTCGGCTGGGATGCCTCGCCCAGGATGGCCTGCACCTCCTCCGCCGTCGCGGCGCTCTCGAGCTGGGCCACCTTGTCCTCGTCGGAGAAGATCTTCGCGATCCGCCCGAGGATGGGCAGGTGGTCCTTGCCGGCGCCGGCGATCCCGACGACGAACTTCACCGGCTTGCCGGCCCAGTCGATCTCGCCGTCGTAGCGCACGAAGGACAGCCCCGTGCGGCGCACGGAATCCTTCGCCTCGTTCGTGCCGTGCGGGATCGCGAGCAGGCTGCCCATCGCGGTGGACACCGACTGCTCACGCTGGTGCATGGCCTCGACGTACGCCTCGTCGACGGCGCCCGCCTCGACCAGCAGCCGGCCGGCCTCGGTGATGGCGTCGTCCCGGCTGCGCGCCTGCCCCGCGAGCACGACCGAGCTGGCAGGCAGCAGGCCGGCGTCCGCGACCGCCTCGGGCTCCGCACCCGCCGGCGCGCCGGTCGGGTTGTTGGTGTCGTGGAGCAGCGCGACGATCTCGTCGTACCGGGGGCTGCCCATGAAGTTCTCCACCGTGAAGTGCGTGGCCGACGGCGTCTGTGCCTGGGCGCGATCGGAGAGGTCCACGTGCGAGACCACCAGGTCGTACTCGTCGTTCAGGTTCGAGATCGCCTGGTTGACCACCGTGATGTCGCCGAAGCCGGCCTCGGTGATCTTGCGCCGGAGGACCGAGGCCCCCATGGCCGAGCTGCCCATGCCGGCGTCGCAGGCGAAGACGACCGAGCGGACCGGGCCGCGGGCCCCGCGCTGTCCGGAGAGGACGGCCGAGGTCGCCCCGGACTCCTTGCCCTTCATCGACTCCATGTGCGAGGCAGCCTCGACGAGGTCGCCCTCGTCCTCGTTGCGGTCCAGGCGCAGGAGCACGGCAGCGACCAGGAAGGACACCAGCGCGGCACCGAACACACCCAGCGAGATGCCCGCGAAGTCGCCGCCCGGGGTCTGCGCGTAGACCGCGAAGATCGAGCCGGGGGCGGCCGGGGCGCGCAGGCCCACGTCGAAGGCGGTGAAGATGCCGATGCCGGTCATGCCACCGGCGATGGTCGCCAGGATCATCTTGGGCTTCATCAGCACGAACGGGAAGTAGACCTCGTGGATGCCGCCGAAGAACTGGATGATCGCGGCACCGGGGGCCGTCGCCTTGGCGACGCCGCGGCCGAAGAACGTGTAGGCCAGCAGCAGGCCCAGGCCGGGGCCGGGGTTGGCCTCGAGCAGGAACAGGACCGACTTGCCGGCGTCGGCTGCCTCGTCGATGCCCAGCGGGGTCAGCACGCCGTGGTTGATGGCGTTGTTGAGGAAGAGCACCTTCGCGGGCTCGATGAACAGCGAGGTCAGCGGCAGGATGCCGTTGTCGACCAGGAAGTTGACGGCGTCGCCCAGCCAGCCCATGACCGTCCGCAGCACCGGGGCGACGGCGAACATCCCGACGACCACCATGATCGCGGCCAGGATGCCTGCCGAGAAGTTGTTCACGAGCATCTCGAAGCCGGGCTTGATCTTGTGGTGCCACAGCGCGTCGGCGCGCTTCATCAGGTAGGCCGTGAGCGGGCCCATGATCATCGCGCCGAGGAACATCGGCGAGCCGCCCTGCTCCCCGATGAACATCGGGTCGCTGGTGGCCATGATCACCCCGATCAGCGAGGTGGCGCCCACGACGCCGCCCCGGACGCCGTACACGATCATGCCGCCGGTGTAGGCGATGAGGGTCGGCAGCACGTAGAAGATGGTCGGGCCCACGACCGTCGCGATCTTCTCGTTGGGGAACCATCCGTCTGGGATGAAGAACGCGGTGAGGAGTCCCCACGCGATGATGGCGCCGATGCTCGGCATGATCATGTTCGAGAGCAACGTGCCGAAGCGCTGGATGCGCACCCGCGCTCCGCCCCGAGCCGCCTCAGTGGTGGTGGTCGTCATTCGTGCCTCCGATGGATGGACAGGTGATCCCGGTCACCTGCAGGGTGACGCCAGTAAACCCCACGAACGGACACAAAGCCATACATCCGGGCAGAATTCTTGCCCGCTTGTGTTGGTATGCGCCCGGTCAGGGCGTACTGTGAGCGCTCTGCACCCCAGAGACCAAGGAGAAACAGACATGAAGGCACTGCGCTTCTACGCCCCCGAGGACGTGCGCATCGAGGACGTCCCCGAGCCCGAGTGCGGCCCGGACGAGGTCAAGCTGCGGGTGCGCAACTGCAGCACCTGCGGCACGGACGTGAAGATCCTCTACAACGGCCACCAGAACCTCACGCCGCCGCGGACCACCGGGCACGAGATCGCCGGCGAGGTCGTCGAGGTCGGCTCGAAGGTCAACGAGACCCACGGCTCGGACTGGGCTGCCGGCGACCGGGCCCAGGTCATCGCCGCCGTCCCGTGCGGTGACTGCCACGAGTGCCGCAAGGGGTGGATGGAGGTCTGCCAGAACCAGACGTCGGTCGGCTACCAGTACGACGGCGGGTTCGCGGAGTACATGATCGTGCCCCGCGAGGTGCTCAAGGTCGACGGCCTCAACCGGATCCCCGACAACGTCGGTTATGACGAGGCCTCCGCCGCCGAGCCGCTCGCCTGCGCGATCAACGCCCAGGAGCTGCTCGACATCGAGGAGGGCGACACCGTCGTGGTCTTCGGCGCCGGACCGATCGGGTGCATGCACATCCGCGTGGCCCGCGGCGCCCACCAGGCCGGCGCGGTCTACCTCGTCGACGTGAACGACGAGCGCCTGAAGATGTCCGCCGACGCCGTGCACCCCGAGGAGACCATCAACGGCGCCGAGGTCGACGTCGTCGAGAGGGTCATGGAGCTCACCGGCGGCCGCGGCGCCGACGTGGTGATCACCGCCACCTCGGCCAACGTCACCCAGGAGCAGGCGATCTCGATGGCGGCCCGCAACGGCCGGATCTCGTTCTTCGGCGGCCTGCCCAAGACCGACCCCACCATCACCTGCGACTCCAACGTCGTGCACTACCGGCAGCTGCACATCCACGGCGCCAACGGGTCCTCGCCCGAGCACAACAAGCGGGCCCTGGAGTACATCTCCACCGGCCAGGTGCCGGTCAAGGACCTCATCACCGAGCACATCCCGCTCGACCGGGTGCTCGAGGCGTTCCAGATCGTGAAGAACGGCGAGGCCATCAAGGTGACCGTCGAGCCCTGACCGGTCGAGGTGCGGGTTCCCGCCCGCACCTAAACCACACATGTCAAACTTGTCCCACAGGAACGCAGATGCGTCCGGACAGGTGGGAGAGCATGTACGCGGAGGAACGTCAGCAGGAGATGGCCCGGCGGATCGCCGCCGAGGGCCGTCTCTCGGTCGCGGCCCTGGCCAGGGAGTTCGAGGTCACCACCGAGACGGTGCGCCGGGACCTCTCCGCCCTCGAGCGCGGGCACCTGGTGCGCCGGGTGCACGGCGGCGCCGTCCCGGCCAGCTCCCTGCGGATCGTCGAGGCCGAGCTCTCGGAGCGGGACGAGGCGGCCACCGCGGAGAAGGAGCGGATCGCCAAGGTGGCCGTGGACCTGCTGCCCCCCGCGGGAGCCATGGTGATCCTCGACGCCGGCTCGACCACCAGCCGGCTGGTGAGCAAGCTGCCGCACGACCACCCGCTCGTCGTCGTGACCCACGCCGTGCCGCTCGCCGCCCGGCTGGCGGCCTACCCCAACGTCGAGCTGCACCTGCTGCCGGGCCGGGTCCGCTCGACCACCCAGGCTGCCGTCGGACTCGACACCATCGGGGCGCTGGAGGGTCTGCGTGCCGACGTGGCCTTCGTCGGCACCAACGGGCTGACCGTGGAGCACGGACTCTCGACGCCGGACCGCGACGAGGCGTCGGTGAAGCGGGCGATGGTCCGGTGCGCCCGACGCGTGGTCGTGCTCGCCGACGCCTCGAAGGTGGGCCACGAGTCGCCCGTCCGGTTCGCGAGCCTCAGCGAGGTGGACGTGATCGTCACCGACAGCGGGACGTCCCGCGAGGCGCGGCGCCGGCTGTCGGAGGCCGGGCCCGAGGTGATCGTGGCCTGAGACGCTAGTCGGCGTCCAGGTCGCGGGCGACCAGCTCGGCGATGGCCGCCAGCGCCTCGGCCGAGTCACTGCTGACCTCGACCTTGTCGCCGAGCTCGGCGCCCAGGGTCATGATCATCAGTGCCGACGCCGCGTCCACCGGCTCTCCTTCGGGGACGCTCAGCGTGACCTCGTCGTCGAGCTCTGCGGCGGCCTCGGCGATGATCGAGGCGGGGCGTGCGTGCAGGCCGACGCGGGACCCGACGGTGACAACCTGGCTTGGCATGGTGATACCTCTTCTGTGGTGGGTGGGATGCTGCGGTGGTGCTAGCTGCCGACAGGGGACGGACTGCCCTCGACCAGCGAGGTGACCTCGACGAGGTCGGTGTCCACCTGGCTGGCGGTCGGAAGAGTGGTGCCCGGCAGGCTGGCCGCGGCCGCGCCGTACGCGACGGCGAGGGCCAGGCACTCGGGCGGCCGCCGGCCCTCCATCGCCCCGCGCAGGTAGCCGAAGAGGCTGCTGTCGCCGGCGCCGACCGTGCTCGCCACCTCGATCGGCGGCGGGGTCGCCCGCCAGGCCCCCTCGTCGGAGACCAGCACGGCGCCGCCGGCGCCGAGCGTGGCCAGGACGGCCCCGGCCCCGGCGTCGACGAGGCGACGCGCGGCGGCCGCGGCACGCTCGGGGGAGGCCTCGAGGGCGTCGGGATCCTCCCCGGTGACCTCGGCGAGCTCCTCCGCGTTCGGCTTCAGCAGGGCGGGCCGGCAGTCGCCGAGGCGCGCGACGAGGTCGCGGAGCGGCTGCTCGGAGGTGTCGATGGCGACGCCGACACCCGCGGTCGCGTCGTCGGCGGCGAGCTGGGCGGCCACGTCGGCGTACCACCGGGTCGGAGCGCCGGGCGGCAGTGACCCCGTCAGCACCACCCACGACGCCGCGTGCGCGAGCCGCACCAGCTCGGCGCGGAGCAGGTCCAGCTGGGTGGTCTCGACCGTGCCGGCCTTGCTGTTGATCTTGGTCGTGGTGCCGTCGGGCTCGGTCAGCGTCAGGTTCACGCGCACGTCGAGGCCGCCGAGGACGTGCGCGGGAATGCTGTCGCGGCGCAGGTCGTGGGCGAAGCCCCCGTGCGGGTCGGCCAGCACCACGGCCAGGGTGGGGACGCCCGCGGCCACCGCCGCCCGGGAGACGTTCACCCCCTTGCCCGCGGCCTGCTCGAAGGTCGCGTTCGCGCGGACGACGCCTCCCCGGTCCAGCGGGGCGGTGAGCTCCACGGTGCGGTCCACGCTCGGGTGGGCGGTGACGGTGACGATCATCGAGGACCGCCCTTCCTATCTCGGCTCTGTGTATGTGTTGTTTTATGCCCGATTGTGTTGACTGTCAAGTGGCGGCGTCCTACGGTGAATCATGGCCGCTCACACGACACCTGTCAGCACGTCCACCCACGTCTCTGGCACGCCCGTGGTCCCCGGCCTGGCGCTGGGGCCGGTCCTGCCGGTGGCGACCCAGCTGGACGGGGACCTGGTGGAGGAGTACCGCGGCCGCCCCGCGGCCCCCGCCGAGGAGCTGCTCGAGGCCTACGACGCCGCGGTGGCGGACGTCGCCGAGATGCTGCTCGCGCGCTCCGCGTCCGCCTCCGGCACGGCGTCGGAGGTCCTCGTCGCCACGGCGGGGCTGGTCAAGGACAAGGGCCTCCGCGGCTCGGTCCGCAAGCGGCTGAAGGCCGGGGGCGGCCTGCTCGAGGCCATCGCCGGCGCGGTGGAGGAGTTCGTCGCCCTGTTCACCAAGGTCGGCGGGCTGATGGCCGAGCGGGTCGCCGACCTGCACGACATCGAGCGGCGGCTGGTGGCCCGCATCGTCGGCGCCCCCGAGCCCGGCGTGGCGCTCTCGGACGAGCCGTCGGTGCTGGTGGCCGGCGATCTGGCCCCGGCCGACACCGCGGGCCTCGACCCGGCGCTGGTCCTCGCCCTGGTGACCGAGGAGGGCGGGCCGACCAGCCACACCGCCATCATCGCGCGTCAGCTCGGCATCCCCTGCGTGGTCGGCGCCGCCGGCGCCACCGCCCTGGCCGCCGGCACCACGGTCCTGGTCGACGGCACGGAGGGCACGGTCGAGGTCGAACCCGACCCCGACGAGGCGGCCGCGAGGGTCAAGGCGGACCAGGCCTGGCGCGCCTCCCTGGCCGACTGGGCCGGCCCGGGAGCGACGCGCGACGGCCAACCCGTCAAGCTGCTCGCGAACGTCGCCGACGGCGCCTCGGCGCGCATCGCGGCGGAGTCCCCGGTCGAGGGCGTCGGGCTCTTCCGCACGGAGCTGTGCTTCCTCGACACCATCGAGGAGCCCACCGTCGAGGCCCAGGCCGAGGTCTACGGCGAGGTGCTGCGCGCCTTCGGCGCAGACCAGCAGATCGTCGTCCGGACCCTGGACGCGGGCTCGGACAAGCCCATCGCCTACGCCACTCCCGCGCAGGAGGAGAACCCCGCGCTCGGCATCCGCGGGCTGCGGCTCTCCTTCGACGACGACCGCATGCTCGACCGTCAGATCGAGGCGATCGCGCGCGCCGGGCAGCAGGCCGGCGTGCGGCCCTGGGTGATGGCGCCGATGGTCGCCACGGTGGCCGAGGCCGAGGAGTTCGTCGCGCGGGTCCACCGCCACGACCTGCGGGGCGGAATCATGATCGAGGTCCCCTCCGCGGCCCTGCTCGCCGACCGCATGCTCGAGGTCGTCGACTTCCTCTCGATCGGCACCAACGACCTCACCCAGTACACGATGGCCGCGGACCGGATGGCCAGCGGGCTGGCGCACCTCACCGACCCGTGGCAGCCGGCGCTGCTCCAGCTGGTGTGCCAGACCGCGCGCGCCGGCCAGGAGGCCGGCAAGCCGGTGGGCGTGTGCGGCGAGGCGGCTGCCGACCCGATGCTGGCCGCCGTGCTCCTCGGCTTCGGCATCACCTCGCTGTCGATGGCACCGGCAGCCGTGCGCGCCGTCGGCGCCCAGCTGGGCCAGGTGACCCGGGAGCAGTGCGACCAGGCCGCCCGGGTGGCCCTCGACGCGCCGGACCCCGCCTCGGCGAGGGCGGCCGTCCGGGACATCGTCCTCGACGGGGCGTGAGAGCGGGCTCGACGGGACCTATCCAGCGGCGGCTTCGGCTGTGCGCGTGCCGGCGATGACGGCGAGCATCCGCTGGTGCTCGCCGTGGGTCATGTGCAGGAAGATCTCGAGCATCGTCACGTAGAGCTCCGGGTCCGTCTCGCGAAGGTGGGCGAAGCGCTCCCGGCTGAGCACGAGCAACCGCACCTCCCCGGCCGCTGTGACGCTCATCGGATGCGGGTTGCCGGTCGCCACGTAGACGTCGCCGAAGCAGGTGCCCGGGGTGAGCGTGGCGATGGTGCGCGCGGTGGCGCCGGCTCGGGCGAGCGACTGGCGAACGCGCCCGGCGAGGACGAGGAAGACGCCGGCGTGGGAGTCACCCTGCTCGACGACCACTTCCCGGTCGGCGTACACGCGCAGCTCGAGCAGGCCCTCCAGCGCATCCACGAAGCGCTTCTCGACGCCGGCGAACAGCGGGTGCGAGCGGAGCTCGAACTCCTGCTCCGCCGTCCGGTCGCCGCCGTGTCGCGCGATCAGCTGCTCCTCCAGCCATTCCACGGCGGCGCCGCGCGAGTGGAACACCCGGGCGGGCGGCACGGAGGCCTCCGGGGGCTCGGGCATCGAGCGGTCCTCGTAGTCGATGAGTACCGGCTCGCAGCCCCACCCGCGCAGCAGGTCCCGGACCTGGACCAACAGGCGGGCGGCGATGTCGGCGACCTCGTCGACCGAGCGCACGTCGATCGCCGCGTACTCGAGCTCGAGGCCGTCCCGGCACATGCGGCGGATCACGGACTCGGCGCCCGCGAACAGCAGGTCACCGTGCAGCTCGTAGATGCGCGCGAGGTGGCCGTGCTCCTCGAGCACCCGACGATCGGCCTCGGGACGCTGCAGCGCAGACGGTGCCTCGAGCAGCTCGTAGGAGGTACGGATCGCGCTGCGCGCGCCGCGCGTCACGTGCAGGGCATGCAGCTCGAGCTCCGTCGACAGGCGCCGGCAGGCAGCGACGCCGCGGACGCTGTTGCCGCGTTCGTCCAGCCGGGGCGAGAACACCGCGATCGCCAGCTGCCCGGGCAGCACCGCGAGGATGCCGCCGCCGACGCCGCTCTTGGCGGGCATGCCGACCTCGGCGACCCACTCCCCCGCCGCGTCGTACATGCCGCAGGTGGACATCACACTCAGGACACGCTCGGCCAGCGCGGTCTCGATCGCGCGCGCGCCTGTGAGGGGGTTGACACCGTTGTTTGCCAGCGTCGCCCCCATCATCGCCAGGTCGCGGCACGTGACGTTGACCGAGCACTGACGCAGGTAGACCTCGAGCGCGTCGTCGGCCTCGGTGCGCAGTTTGCCGGTCTCCTGCAGCATGTAGCTGATCGCGCGGTTGCGGTTGCCCACGCGCAGCTCGTCGGCGAGCACTCCCTCGTCGACCACCAGCTGCCTGCCCGCGCAGATCTCGTAGAGCTCGTGGATCCGGTGCGACTGCTCACCCGGTGAGTCGCCGAGCACGAGGCTCGCGGCCGCGATCGCGCCGGCGTTGATCATGGGGTTGCGCGGCCGACCGGTCACCGGGTGCAGGCTGATCTCGTTGAACGCATCGCCGGAGGGCTCCATGTCGATCGCGTCGTCGACGCGCTCCTTGCCGTGGTCGGAGAGCGCGAGGCCGTACGTGAACGCCTTCGAGATCGACTGGATGGCGAACTCGACACGCGTGTCGCCGACCTCGTAGACCACCCCGTCAGCCATCGCGAGGCAGATACCGAACGCGTCCTCGTCGATGCCGTCCAGCGACGGCACGCCCTGCAGCGAGGTGCCGCGGCGATCCCCCACGAGTTCCGCGTGGAGCCGTTCGAGCAGGTCGACGACCAGGGAATCGCTCACCCGGGTGAGCGTACCTGCGCGCCGCGGACCGGATCAGCGCCCGCGAGTGGCCCAGGACTCCGGGCGCCGCTGATGACCCGACCGTCGGTCGAGCTGAAGGGATTCCTCGACGCTCTCACGCCTGCGTCAGATACTCCTCCAACCACGACGTCGACACAGGCCCGTCGGCCACGGCGGAGTCGCGGAGCAGTCGAAGGTGCACGTCTCGTGTCGTGGCGACGCCCTCGATCCGCAGCTCGCTGAGAGCCTGGATCGAGCGAGCGATGGCCTGCTCCCGGTCACGGCCGCGCACGATGACCTTGGCGAGCATCGAGTCGTAGTACGGAGAGACCACCCCACCGGCCGCGTAGCCGGTCTCGATCCGGACTCCCGGTCCGGCAGGCAGGTCGAATCGAGTGAGCGTTCCGGGTGAGGGGAAGAAGTCGTTGCCCGGGTCCTCGGCGTTGATCCGGAACTCGAGTGCCACCCCCTCCACGACCAGGTCGCCCTGCGTGACCGAGAGCTCCTGGCCCGTCGCGACGAGCAGCTGCTCCGCCACCAGGTCCACGCCACAGATCTCTTCGGAGATCGGGTGCTCCACCTGGATGCGGGTGTTCATCTCGATGAAGTAGAACCTGTCGCCCTCCACGAGGTACTCCACGGTCCCGGCCCCCACGTAGCCCACCGCCCTCGCCAACCGAAGACTGGCCGCGGTCATGGCGTCGCGCAGGTCGTCACCCAGGTCGGGGGCCGGCGCCTCCTCGAGCAGCTTCTGTCGCCGGCGCTGGACCGAGCAGTCTCGCTCGAACGCGTGCACGACATGCCCGTGGGTGTCCGCGATCACCTGGACCTCGACGTGCCGTGCCTTCACGATCACCTTCTCCAGGTAGACCGAGTCGTCGCCGAACGCCGACCGGGCCTCGGACTGCGCCGTCGACACGGCGCCCGGCAGCTCGTCGGCCGACTCGACGAGGCGGATCCCCTTCCCGCCACCGCCGGCAGACGCCTTGACCAGCACCGGGAAGCCGATCTCCTCGGCAAGGCCGAGCGCCTCGGCCTTGTCCGTGATCACCTCGGAGCCCGGGACCACCGGGACGTCTGCTTCCCGCGCGGTCCGGCGGGCCGCGGCCTTGTCCCCCATCGTGGAGATGAGGTCGGCATCGGGGCCGACGAAGGCCAGGCCTGCGTCGGCCACGGCCCGCGCGAAGGCCGGACGCTCGGACAGGAACCCGTATCCGGGGTGGACCAGGTCGCAGTCGGTCGCTCTCGCCGCGTCGAGCAGCTTCTCGATGTCCAGGTAGGACTCGGAGGCGGGTGCCTTGCCGATGTGGACCGCCTCGTCGGCCAGGTCCACCCAGAGTGCGTCCTGGTCGGCCTCGGAGTACGGGACGACCGCCTCCCAGCCGAGCAGGTGGGCGGCACGGATGATCCGGACCGCGATCTCCCCGCGGTTGGCGACCAGGACGCGATGGTTGGCCATGGCGCCCTACTCGATGACCGCGACGTCTTGGCCGACGGAGACTTCCGCCCCGTCCTCGACGAGGAACTCCTTGAGCGTGCCGGCGCTGGTGGCCTTGAGCTCGGCGAAGCTCTTCATCACCTCGATCAGACCGATCGTCTGCCCCTCGGTGACCTCGTCGCCGACCGCGACGAACTCGTCCTCGTCCGGTGCGGGCTTGCGGTAGAAGATGCCGGGCATGGACGTCTGCACGGTGCTCATGACGCTCTCCTGTCCTCGTGCGTGAAGGTGGCGGAACCGGTGCCGGTCGACGTCGATCAACCGGGGATCTGTGCTCGGGCACGGTCCAGCTGCTCGATGCGCTCGGCTCGTGCCGCGAGCGCGTCGTCCAGCGTGACCGACGTGATGGTGATGGTGTCACCGGTCCTCGCTTGGCCGAACACGTCGCGATCGACCGAGATGACGGTGCCGACGGTGGCGTAGCCCCCTCCGGTCACCGCATCACCGAGCAGGACGATGGGCTCGTCCCCACCCGGTACCTGGATGGAGCCGATCGGGTAGCCCAGGTCGACGACGTTGGCGGGGTCGCTCCCCGCGCCGAACGGCTGCTCCCGCTCGACGAAGTCGAGAGTGCCGCCGCGGAGCCGGTACCCGACCCGGTCGGCGTCCTTGGTGATCTTCCACGGAGTCGAGAGGAACGAGTCGATCGCGTCCCCGGTCAACCGGTAGGAGCAGAGTCCGACCACCATGCGCACCTCGTAGGACGAGCCGTACGTCGGCACGAGGTCCTCGGCCAGGTGCACGCCGGCCCTGCCTCGGCCAGGGTCCTCGCCGAGGCGGAGCGTGTCGCCGTCCTGCAACGTGCGGCCCTCGAACCCGCCGAGCCCGATCAACGTGTACGTCGACCGCGAACCGAGGTACTCCGGGACATCGATGCCTCCCGAGATCGCCACGTAGGGCCGCGCGCCGGACGCCATCATCCCGAACGTGAGGACGTCGCCCTCGGTCACGGGGAAGGACTGCCAGATCGGCGCGGGCTCGCCGTTCAGGGCCAGGGACGCCTCGCCGCCGGTGACCGCGACGAGTCGGTCGTCGTGGAACTCGATGGTGGGTCCGACGTACGTCGCCTCCAGGAGGGCCGCCTGCTCACTGTTGCCGACCAACAGGTTGGCGATGCGGGCGGAGTACTGATCCATGGCGCCGGACGGCGGCATCCCGATGTCGTAGTGGCCGGGTCGGCCGAGGTCCTGGACGGTGGTGGAGAGCCCCCCGTTCGTCACCGTGATCGTGGCAGTCATCGGTAGAGCACCTCCAGCAGGGAGTCGTTGACGCTCTGGGGGTCGTCGAGGAAGCGCGCGGGCGAGAACTCGACGTCGCGCTGCCGGTAGCGGAAGGTTCCGGCCTCGACCTCCCCGCGCGTGGAGTCGAACTCGTCCCGATCGATCGATCGGAAGCGGAGCATGTCGCCGACGCGTGGGAACACGATGGAGTGCTCGAAGTCGGGATGATCCTGCTGGACGTTCAGCACCGGCGTGGCAGACATCCCGTAGAGCTGGTAGCCGCCCGCCCCCTGCACGGGGTAGACCACCGAGAACGCACCACCGATGCCGAATGCCCGCTCCGGGGTGAACGTGCGCGGACGGACGTACTTGGGGACCTGGATCTGGCGCTCGCGGGGCTCGAGCTGGTAGCAGAACGGCAGGCCCGGGACGAAGCCGAGCATCGTCACGATCCACGGGTTGGCGGCCATGTGCGCGATGAAGTCCTCGACCGAGTCGAAGCCGTTGACGCGGGCGCCGTACTCGAGGTCGGTGGACTCGGGGTCCTGGTGCCGGTCCCGAAAGCGCATCATCGCCTCGTGCGTCCACGGGTCGTTGTAGTAGATCGGGACGTCGACGATCCTGGTCTCGAGCACGAAGTCGTCCGGGACGTGCCCGGCATCGGCCTCCAGCTCCCGCAGCAACGCCGCGAGGTCGTGGGGCGCCAGGACGTCGGGGTCGAACCGCACCATGTAGGAGGCATTGGACGGGCACACGTCGACGACACCGTCGAGCCCCCGGTCGCGCAACGCGCCGGTGATCATCATGGCCTTGAAGTTCGCCTCGATGCTCATCTCTTCGTCGATCTCGACGAAGATGAACTCGTCGCCTCCGTACTCGTACCGGGCGGGCGGAAGCTCATGCCTGGTCGTCGTCATCAGCAGCTCCTCGATGAGTGTGTCGCCACGTAGCGCTTCACGTCCGCGCCCTGCTCGTTCGCACCGACTCGATCGCGTAGCCCTCGGCCCTCGCTCGTTCCACCACCGCGTGGGCGTTCAGCTCGGCCCCAGGGCGATCTGAGTGGATACAGATGGATTCCGCGTGGATCGGCGACTCGACCCCGTCGACGGAACGGACTCGGCCAGCCAGGATGTCCGCGGTCTGCTGGGCGCACCACTCCGGATCACGACGGCGGTTCTCGGGATCGATGATGATGCGCCCCTCGTCGGTGTACTCGAGATCGGCGAAGGCCTCGGCGACGACCTGGTGGCCCCGGTCGCGCTGCCGCTGGGCCGGGGGGCCGGCCTCGAGGACGAGGAGGATCTCCGCATCCAGCGCGCCGACGGCGTCCGCGACGGCGTCCGCGACATCGGTGTCGCGGCTCGTGAGGCCGTACAACGATCCGTGGGGCTTCACGTGCACCAGCTCGACGCCCTGGGACTCGGCGATCGCCCGGAGCGCGCCCAGCTGGTACAGCACCGCCTGAGCCGCCTCGGGCGGCGAGAAGGCCATCGCTCGACGGCCGAAGCCGACGAGGTCGGGGAAACCGGGGTGCGCGCCGAGTGCGAGGCCGTGCTCCTTGGCGAGCAGGACCGATCGCGTCATGGCCGCGGGATCACCGGCGTGCCACCCGCAGGCGACGTTGATCGCACTGATGAGGGGGGCGATCTCCTCGTCGACGCCGAGCTTCCACCGACCGAAGCTCTCGCCGGCGTCTGCATTGATGTCTATCGTCTTCACGGGCCCTCCATCGCTTCTCGTTGCTTGCTCGACCTGAGCGGCGCCCTCCGTCTCGTCTCCTCCGGCGTGGGCGCCCACCGCGCCGCGCCGTCACCCCAGGACGTGGGCGAACGCATCGTCGAGGATGTCCAACCCCTCGGAGAGCAGGTGGTCCGGCGAGGACAGCGGCGGCAGGAACCGGAGCACGTTGCCGAACGTGCCGGCCGTCAGAGTGACCAGTCCCCGGGAATGGCAGTGAGCCGTGACCGCCGCGGTGAGGTCCGGGTTGGGGGTCAGGTCGCCGGCACCGGCGGTCAACTCGATCGCCAGCATGGCGCCCCGACCACGGATCTCGGCGACCACGTCGTACTTCTGGCGCAGCCGCTCCAGGCGCTCCACGAACAGTGCCTCGATCTCCCTCGCCCTCGCGGGGAGGTCCTCGGCCTTCATCGTCGCGATCGCGCCGAGCGCGGCCGCGCAGGCGATCGGGTTGCCGCCGTAGGTCCCGCCGAGCCCGCCGCTGTGCACGGCGTCCATCATCTCGGCCCGCCCGGTGACAGCGGCCAGGGGAAGCCCGCCGGCGATGCCCTTGGCGGTGGTGACCAGGTCGGGCACCACACCCTCGTGGTCACAGGCGAACCACTCGCCGGTGCGGCAGAACCCGGTCTGGATCTCGTCCGCGATCAGCACGATCCCGTGCCTACGGCAGTACTCGGCGACCCGGCTCAACCATCCGGGGGGAGGCACGACGAAACCGCCCTCCCCCTGGATCGGCTCCACGATCACCGCCGCCACGTTCTGCTCACCGACCTGGGTGTGCACGGTCCGCTCGAGGGCGAGGAAGGCCTCGTCCGCGCATGCGTCCGGCCCGCCGGGCCAGCGCAACGGGTAGGCCATCGGGGCCCGGTAGACCTCACCGGCGAAGGGGCCGAAGCCCTGCTTGTAGGGCATGTTCTTCGCGGTCAGCGCCATCGTGAGGTTCGTGCGTCCGTGGTAGCCGTGCTCGAAGGCGATCACTGCCTGACGACCCGTGGCCACGCGGGCGATCTTGACGGCGTTCTCCACGGCCTCGGACCCGGAGTTGAACAGGGCGCTTCGCTTCGCATGGTCGCCCGGCGTCAGCTCTGCGAGTGCCTCGCACACGTCGACGTACCCCTCGTAGGGGGTGACCATGAAGCACGTGTGGGTGAACTGCTCGACCTGGTGCTGCACGTTGCGCACCACACGCTCCGCGGCGTTCCCGACGGTGGTCACCGCGATCCCCGAGCCGAAGTCGATCAGGTGGTTGCCGTCGACGTCGACGAGGATGCCGCCCCCCGCGCGGCTGATGTAGGCGGGGAGCCCGACACCGACGCCGGCGGACACGGCCGCGTTCTTGCGGTCCTGCAGCTCACGTGACCTCGGCCCGGGCAGCTCGGTGAGGAGGCGGCGCTCCTGGGTCACGCTCATCGGCTCATCATTGGCGACGCCCCATAGCCTGTCCAATACCTGATTCGGCTACGATTCATGCCCCGGAGGCATGGGGCGGCCACCCGAGGTTCGAGCCGGCCGCCCACTCTGCCTCTCCCGACGGGGAGGTCGGCCGTGGAAGTGCGAGCATTGCGGACCTTCGTCGCGGTGGTCGACTGCGGCTCCGTCACGGCGGCCGCCCGGCGGCTGCATGTCGCTCAACCCTCGCTCTCCCGCCAGCTGCGGCGCCTCGAGCACGAGCTCGGATTCGAGCTGTTCGAGCGGCAGCACAAACGGCTGGCCCTGAGCGCCGCGGGGCGACGTTTCCTCCCGGTGGCACGCGACTTGGTCGTTCGTGGGGACCTCGCCAAGGAGGCCGCCGCAGCCCTGCGCGAGGGCGCGCTCGCCTCGGTCGTGCTCAGCGCCACCCGCACGACGCTGACCGACGTGATCGCTCCGTTCCTGGCCACGTGGACCCTGGAGGACCCCGTGCCCGCCGTGTGGGAGGACCTGCCGGCCGCGATCTACGACTCCATCGACCGCGGCGCCGACCTCGCCGTCGGCACGGAGGCACCCCCACCTCAGCTGGAACACCTGGCCATAGCGGTGCTGCCGGTGTGGGCCTACGTTCGTCACGACGATGCTTGGGCCGGCCGCGAGGCTGTCGACCTGGCAGAGCTGGTCACGCGCCGACTGCTCGTGCTCGGCCAGCAGCAGCACGCCCGGGTGTCGCTGGATCGGGCCCTGTCCCGCGACCGCCTCGGTCTCGGCTCGGTGGTCGAGTTCAGCGCCCCCGAGGTCGCCCAGGCGGTGGCTGCCGCCGGACGCGGCGTGGCCGTGGTCTCCGACGACCGGCGCTTCGACCTCGTCCCGGTAGGGATCACCAGCAGCGACGGTCCGGTCGTCGTCACGCTGCACGCGGCCTGGGCCAGCACCCACCACGCGCGAGAGACCCTGCACACGCTCGCCCGCCGGTTGCAGTTGTTCAGCCAGGCACGGTATGGCGCCGTGACGCCGTCCTGACCCGCACGCTGCGCGTCGGGCACCTGACCGCAACCGACGGCTCGACACCGACCTACCCCGCGATCTCGGAGGGCCCAGCAGATCCTCGCGTCGTTTCCGGAGGACAGATGGAGGACAGCCGCCGGACGACACATCTCCGGAGATGCCGGGGCGGATCACCACCTCGCCGTTGGCCGGTTACAGCAGCCGCGCAAGCCGGGCCGCGGCGCGGGCGGCGCCGTCGGTCTCCACGGGGACGTAGTCGACCTGCCGGCCGACCTCGGCGGCCAGCATGGCCACGAGGTTCTCCTCGTCGAGCTCCTCGTAGGGCAGGTACGTCCCGGCGCGGTACTGGTCGAGCCGGGCCCGCACGTGGAAGTTCTGCTCGAAGTGGTTGCGGAGCGGGACGTAGAGGAACGGCACCCGGCACGCGGTGAGCTCCATCGTGGTCGTCAGCCCGCCCTGCACGATCGCGACGTCCGCGACCGCGAGGTGACGGTAGAGCTCGTGCACGTAGGTCCGGTACTCGACACCCTCGATGGCGGGGAGGTCGGCGGGGTCGATCCGGGGCCCGGTGACCACGATCATCCGCAGCCCGTCGATGCTGCGCCGGCCAGCCGGGAAGGCCCGCGCGACCCGCCGGAGCAGGTCCACGCCAACCGCTGAGCCACCCACCGCCACGATGCAGACTCGCTCGTCCTCGCGGTAGCCCAGCTCGCGGCGGACCTCGGCGCGGTTACCAGGTCCCGCCAGCCTGGCTGGTCCTGGGCCCCCTCTACCTCCGCAGCCCGAGGCCGGACGGTCGCTCGCCGAGCACACCGTGGCGGAGCTGCGCACGCGGTCCGCCTTGGTGACCCTACGGTGCCGTGCTCCGGCGCGAACGCCGGCGATGAGACGCACGACCCCTGCTGCGCGCGGCCGTCAGCACCTTCGACCGGCTCGGGGCCCACCCGT